>NZ_CP061169.1:0-2400000 GCF_011751765.2 Paramicrobacterium chengjingii | reverse complement strand
GCATCGCTGTCATCATCTTTCTGCAGCAGGTTCCCGCCGCACTGGGCGCGGAGCCTGGGCCGAGCAACAACGCTTTCGTCGCTGCCCTCGAATCGGTAGGCACCGTCAATCTCGCAGATCTCTGGTGGCCCCTGATCATCGCTGTGCTGGTCGCAGTGATCATGATCGTCAGCCCCAAGGCTCACGCGGCGCTCCCCGGATCGATCATTGCAATCATCGTTGTCGCTCTCGGCGCCACACTGTTGAACCTTCCGGTAGCGACGATCGGGGAACTTCCCGCTTCACTTCCCGCGCCTACCCTTCCGGCATGGGACAGCGCGATGGTCCTCACTCTTCTCGGCCCCGCGTTCACGATTGCTGCACTGGCCGCGATCGAGTCGCTTCTTTCGGCACGGGTTGCCGCATCCATCTCTGACACCGGGCCGTACGATGCGGACCGGGAGTTGATCGGTCAGGGTCTCGCGTCCGTCGCAGCAGGGTGCTTCGGGGGCATGCCTGCGACAGGCGCGATCGCCCGCACCGCCGTCAATATTCGCTCCGGGGCACGCACAAGACTTGCGGCGATTGTGCACACCCTCGTCTTGCTTCTCGTCGTATACGTCGCCAGCAACGTTGTCGCCACCATTCCTCTCGCCGCGCTCTCTGGCGTGTTGATGGTCACGTCGGCGCGAATGATCTCTCTTGCGACGGTGCGCACGATCCTCGGTTCCACACGGTCGGATGCTGTTGTGTTTACGCTCACTGCGCTGGTCACAGTGAGCGTGGATCTGATCTATGCGGTCGGGGTGGGCGTTCTCGCTGCAGCATTCTTCACTTTGCGCCGTCTTGCGAAGTCCGCGGGTGTGCATCGCGAGGAGCTGCCTCTGCCCGTTCATCCTGCAGATGAGCGCATCGCCCTGTTCCGGCTCGATGGGGCTTTGTTCTTCGGCGCTGCCGAGCGCGTGCTTGCCCGGGTGAACAGCATCCAAGACGTCTCAGTGGTCATTTTGCGTCTGTCCAAACTGCAGGTTCTCGACGCCACCGGCGCCCAGGTGCTTACGGAGCTCGTTCATATGCTTGAACGACGCGGTGTCACCGTGCTCATCAAGGGCATCCCTCCTGAGCACATTGCTCTCGCGACACGTGTCGGTGTCATCGCCTCGCTTCGACATCACAAGCACCTCTTCACCGATCTGGAAGGCGCGGTCGATCATGCCCGAAGTCACGTACGCCGAAGCCGTGATGCCGATGCGAGCGCCTCAACACGGTGACGTCCTGAGCACTCGGCTTGTCACCTTAGAATGGAAGCCATGACGTCTTCCCAGCCGGTCGATGTCGCCCTCATCGGGGGCGGCATCATGAGCGCCACCCTTGCCTCCCTGATTTCACAGCTTGAGCCCACCTGGAAGATCGAGATCTTCGAGCGGCTTGGCGACGTTGCCCAGGAGTCGTCGAACCCCTGGAACAACGCGGGCACGGGGCACTCAGCACTGTGCGAGCTCAATTACATGCCGCGCGCCAAAGACGGCTCGGTCGAGCCGACCAAGGCCGTGGGCATCAACGAGCAGTTTCAGATCAGCAGGCAGTACTGGAGTTTCCTCGTCGAAAAGGGGCTCATCACCGACCCCAACACGTTCATCAACGCTACGCCGCATATGACATTTGTGCGGGGCGAGAAAGACGTCGACTACCTTAAGCGGCGCTATGAGCTGCTCAAGGAGCAGCCGCTGTTCGAGGGCATCGAGTACTCGGACGACCCCAAGGTCATCAACAAATGGGCACCGCTGCTCATGCAGAAGCGACTCAAGCAAGACCAGCCCTTTGCCGCAACCTGGCAGCCAGCGGGCACTGACGTGGACTTCGGCTCGCTGACACACCAGCTTGTGGATGCTGCGACAGCATCCGGTGCCAGCCTCAATCTCAACACCGAGGTGAAGTCGCTGAAAAAGCAGAAAGACGGCACCTGGCTGCTGAAGTACAAGCAGCGTGTGGGCAGCACCCCGGGGCAGCTCAACGCCCGATTTGTTTTTGTCGGCGCGGGCGGATGGGCGCTCAAGCTGCTGCAGAAGTCGGGCATTCCCGAGATCAAGGGGTACGGCGTCTTCCCGATTTCGGGGCAGTTCTTGCGCACAGACAACCCGAAGATCGTAGAGCAGCACACAACGAAGGTGTACAGTCAGGCTGCCGTTGGCGCTCCGCCCATGTCGGTGCCGCACTTCGATGCGCGCATGGTTGATGGCAGCCCGAGTCTGCTTTTCGGCCCGTATGCGGGCTTCAGCCCCAAGTTCTTGAAGAACGGCCATATCTGGGACCTTGTTACGCAGGTGCGCACGCACAACCTCATTCCGATGCTGGCCGTCGCGAAAGACAACCCCGATCTCATCAAGTATCTGCTCGGTGAGCTGATGGCGAGCAAGAGCAAGCGGTTCGAATCGCTCAAGGAATTCATGCCGACCGCGAAGCAGAAGGACTGGTACCTGATCACGGCCGGTCAGCGCGCGCAGGTGATGAAGAAGGATGCCGACAAGGGCGGCGTTCTGCAGTTCGGTACGGAGGTCATCTCGAGTGCAGACGGCTCAATCTCGGGCCTGCTCGGGGCCTCGCCCGGGGCATCCACGGCCGTGCCGATCATGCTGAACATTCTTAAGCGCTGCTTCCCCGCGAAGTCGGGGGAGTGGGAACCCAAGCTGCGCGAAATGATTCCCACCATGGGAACCACGCTCAACGGTGACGCCGTACGCGTCGACGAGGTGCTGGGTGAGACCTCAGAGGCGCTCAACATCGGTCGCTGAGGTTACGACCGCAGGTAGGTGAGCGCTGCCAGCATGCGGCGGTGGCCTCGGTGACCACGAGCTGCTCTGAGAACGGCTGAACTAGTTTCTCCCTTGTGCAACGCCGAGAAGTTCACGCATTTCGTCAAGTGACTCTCGTGCAAGCGACTGCACAATGTCGTCGTGGTTTGTCCATGGGGATGTTTGTTCCATAAGCGCACGCACGAGTGTCCTGACTCGTTTGCGGCTTTGTCGGCTTAGACCCATTACCGATTCGTGAGGATCAGTAAGGCATGCGAGAAGAACGACCGCGTCTTCAGCGTGACGTGCTCGGTCGCGAGAATCCTCGAGATAGGCGGCACCTTTAAGTACTAGTGCTCCGCGTAAGTCGGGAGTGACGATTCGAACGACGTCGTTCTTTGTTCTTAGGTCGACGTTTATCGTCCTTTGCAATGCGCGTGTTCCTCCTGGCACACCAAAGAGCGGGCGTCCCGCGTAGCGGGGCTTTTTCCAAATGGCGTGACGATCTGAGCACATGAGGTCTATTCGTTCAAGACCACGATTGAATCGATAGGCGTGCCGGGAATCTTTGTCCAGAATGAACCCGGATTTCTCCAACGTAGACACGGCTTGCCCAAAGGTTACGGCTCTTGTTTCAAGATGTAATGCCGAATCAACATCTACAGTGAAGCGTGCTGCAGGGAGATCTGCGAGCTCAGCATGAAGTTTGACCATAAGTCCGCCGATGAGAGTCCACGAGTGCGGCGGAAGAACGCGTGCAAGTTCAAACGCTGTGGTCCATGGAGGTTCATCCCACCCAGGCGACTGGGCTGTAATGGAAACGTGCGGGCGTTCAATCACACTCTGCCTTGCGCTCTCTTGATCCATTGTTCGGCTGCTGAACTCTCGCGAGTGTCGCCAAAGGCATAGAGTGCAAATACCTCAAGCGCTGAAGCGTGTTTGTCGTTTCCCTCAACGATGACGATATCTCCTGAATCATCGAGCGCAAGACGGTTTTGCTTGGCGACACGGTGTGCATCATTTGTGACGAGGATTCCAAGGCCGCCGCCCGAAGACAGACCCAATTCAGCGAGTAGCTTTGGCATGAAACTGCGCCCGCGTGTGACGCCCGAGGCTCGTCTAAGGGAGACCCTATCTCGCAGAATCTGCCCGGCAAGGGCACCCACATTTGCCGTTCGAATCCGATGCTTCATTCGACTCAGTTCGGAGCCGCGAAGTGCATTTGTGGTGCCGGAAACAAGGAGGTCTAGTGCCGAGTTCCGAGTAGTATCTGACCAGTTGCGCCCCCGGTGGCGAGTACGTGCCAGAACTTGAACTTGGCGGGCCGACACCGAATGTGAAGATCCGAACCGGGTTGCTTTGACTGCTCCGGTGCTCGCGGCTCGCCGCACTTGCCGGGCTGTCACCCCCAATTCTTTGGCGGCCTGTTCTGTGGAAAGCTGCATACATATATTGTCCCAATGCGGACTATATCTGTCAATATAAGAAGGCCCAGAACAAGAGGGCAAAGAGCATCGAGTTGGCGACTCTGGCCGGTTACGACCGCAGGTAGGCGAGCGCTGCCAGCACGCGGCGGTGGCCTGCGTCATGCGGAGCGAGGTCGAGCTTCGAGAAGATGTTGCCGATGTGCTTGCCGACGGCGGCTTCGGTGACTACGAGCTGCTCTGAGATGGCTGCGTTTCCCATACCCTGCGCCACGAGGCTCAGAACCTCGCGCTCGCGGGGAGTCAGCCGTCGCACGGGGTCGTCGGCATCGCGGCGGCTCACCAGTTGGGCGATCACCTCGGGATCCATCGCCGTACCGCCGTCCACAACGCGACGCAGAGCAGCCACGAACTCGCCGACGTCGCCGACGCGTTCCTTCAGTAGGTAGCCGACACCGGATGCTCCATCGCCCAGCAGCTTTGCCGCATACGTGTCTTCGACATACGCCGAGAGCACGAGCACAGGAAATGCGGGTTTGCGGCGCCGCATCTCGAGCGCGGCTCTGAGCCCCTCGTTTGTGAATGTCGGCGGCATCCGCACGTCGAGCACGGCACCGTCTACCTCGTGTTCGTCGAACGCCGTCAGAACATCGTCGGGGTTGTCGACGGCGGCCGCCACCTCGATTCCCTCGCCGTTCACGAGCATCGTCAGCCCTGCGCGCAGCAGAGCGTTGTCTTCGGCAATCAGAATCCGCACGGCAACTCGACCTTCAGTTGGGTGGGCCCGCCAACGGGGCTCGACAACGAGAGCGTACCGCCAAGTGCCTCGGCGCGACTGGCGACGCCCCCGAGGCCGGTGCCGGCTGCGCCGACTGTGGCCCCACCGCGACCGTCGTCGTCGACCTGCACAATGAGCGTGTCTTCAGGAGAAGACGAAACAGTGCTGAGCGTCACGCTGACTGTCGATGCGTTGGCATACTTGGCAACGTTCGTCAGCGCCTCGGCCAGCACGAAGTACGCGGCAGACTCCACGGCGGCCGGAGCGCGTTTCAGCGCAGACACGTCGAGAGTCGTCGGCATCCCGAGTCTGCTTGTCAACGTTGATGCGGCACCCGAGAGCCCCAGCTCATCGAGCACGGGCGGGTAGATGTCGTGCACCATCTCGCGTAAACCCGTGAGGGCGTCAGAGGCGGCATCCTGAGCCTGCACCAGGAATGACGCTGCTTTGTCTGGATCGTCGTTCATCGTCCGCTGGGCGAGCCCGATCATCATCACGACGCCGACAAGCTGATTCTGGGCGCCGTCGTGCAGCTCGCGTTCGATGCGGCGCAGCTCGCTCGAGTGCGCATCGAGCGCCGCGGCCCGGCTGCGGGAGAGCGACTCGATGCGCTGCTCCATGTCGTTGACGCGGTCGGGCCAGAGCATTGCCAGCGTGACGCTCGCGGATCGGCGGGCAAGTGCCGGCAGAATGACCCAGCCGATAATGGCGTATGCGATGCCGATGCCGAGCGCGGCGATCGCCAAGGGCCAGCTGGTCACAGCGAAGGGCGCGAAGACGGGATCGTCGGTCGGAACGCTCCACCAATACGTTGCCGCGAGAATGTTGTTGAGACCACCGATCGGCAGACCAAGACCGAGCACGACCACAACGGGCATGAGAATCAGGTGGCCCACAGCCCACACGGCGTTGCGCTGAAACTCTGACGACGTCACTAGAGCAACGCGCTCCGTGAACGACAGACCTCGGTGACCATGTCGGATGCGTTCAGGCGCCCGCGAGCGAGAGAAGCCGGCTGCGCGTGCACGAGCCCGATCCGCCAGCTGTTCGAGCCATTCGACGAGCGTCGGCACCGCGAGCCAGCCGATTCCCAGCAGAAGAAACGGTGCGACAGCGAGCACAGCGCAGAGGTAGAAGAGTCCGACAAGCCACCAGCCGGCCTCGACGGCGATGAACGCGATGGCGCGCCATCGTGGTCGAAGGGAAGAGACGGATGCTGTGGGCATACCCCTATCTTCGCCGACCAGCGACGCGATGTCGGTAGTGCTGACCCTACCCTTCGGCTCAGGCTCAAACGCTCGCTGACGCGCTTTCCAACCCTGGTAGGGCCAGCACTACCGTGAAGACGCCCGGAGGCACCCGTGTACGGGAGGCCAGGCATTCGTAACGTCGAAGTATGACTTCACAGACCCAGCATTTCGCTCCCGCCTCCGGCACCTACGCGCCGCCACAGCCCGCCGTTCAGCTTGAGAACATCGTCAAGACGTATGGCGAAGGCTCCGGCACCGTCACCGCACTCGCCGGGGTGTCCCTGCAGATTCCCACGGCTTCATTCACTGCGATCATGGGCCCCTCCGGCTCGGGCAAGAGCACACTGATGCACCTCGCGGCCGGGCTCGATGTTCCCACATCGGGTTCCGTCACACTCGGCGGCACCGACATCTCCCGATTGCGCGAACGGCAGCTCACACGCTTCCGCCGCGACCACGTCGGCTTCGTGTTCCAGTCGTACAACCTGTTACCGCAGCTCACGATCGCACAGAACATCACGCTTCCGCTGCTGCTGGGACAGCATCCGGTCGACACAGCCTGGTTCGACCACGTTGTGAGGGCCGTCGGCATCGCCGACCTTGTCGGTCGCCGACCGCAACAGCTCTCGGGAGGGCAACAGCAGCGCGCGGCCATCGCACGAGCGCTCGTCACCAGGCCCGCCGCCGTGTTCGGCGACGAGCCGACCGGTGCCCTCGACTCTCGGTCCGCCCGCCAGGTGCTCGCCCTGCTTCGGCAGGCAGCCACAGACCTGCAGCAGACCGTCGTGATGGTGACGCACGACCCGATCGCTGCCTCGTACGCCGATCGCGTCGTCTTTCTCTCTGATGGTCGGCTCGCCGGCTCCATCGATAGCCCCGACATCGCCAGCATCACCGCTCACATGGCGCAGTGGGGGGAGTGACCATGTGGACTCTCGCTCGCGCGTCAACCGCGCACCACCGTCGCAGTTTCATCGGCGTTGTCGTCGCCGTGCTGCTCGCCTCCGCTCTCAGCACGGCACTCGGCGTTCTCGTCGAGTCCGGCCTTCGCGGCGGCGTCGCCGTTGAACGTCTCGCGGGCGCAGATGTCATCGTCGGGGCACCGCAATCCAAGCCGGTCCCCGAGGACGTCCCCGTTCCCTTCACCGAACGTGCCCTGCTGCCCGAAGACACAATCGACGACATCGCCGCGGTGCCTGGGGTGAAGCACGCCATCGCCGACGTCGAGGTGCCGCTCACCACACACGACGGAACCGAGGTCAGCGCCCATCCGTGGGCAGCGGCCGCTCTCACGCCGTCCCCGCTCAGCGCGGGTAGCCCTCCCACGGCCGCAGACCAGGTTGTGGTCAGCTCCGCCCTCGGCGCAGAGCCCGGCGATCGCATCGAGCTTGCCCACGGGGGAGTGCCAATCACCTACACGGTCAGCGGCGTCGTCGACCCGGCCAGCGCCACCGTCTCAACGTCGAATGTCTTCCTGAGTGAGCAGGGCATCGATGCACTCTGGCCGCATCAGGGCAGCATCGCTCTCGTCGGAGTCATCGCCGCCGACGGAACGGATGCCGCTGCGCTCTCTGCCGCGATCACCGACGCAGTGCCCGGCATCGTCACCTATGAGGGCGCGGCGCGTGGAGACGTCGAGTCGCTCGCCGGTGCTCAGGCGCGAACCAACCTCATCGCGCTCAGCGGATCGCTCGCCGGAGTGGCGCTCATCATCGCCCTGTTCGTGGTCGCCAGCACGCTGTCGCTCTCGATCGCGCAGCGACGCCGAGACTTTGCTCTTCTGCGCGCGGTCGGCACCAGTTCACGCCAATTGCAGGGCATCATCGTCCGCGAGACCGGCCTCGTCGCATCGATCGCCGCCGTGCTCGGCCTGATTCCCGGCTACGCTCTCGCGCAGCTGCTCGGCGATCAGTTCGCCGTCGGCGGGGTCATCCCTGCAGACTTCGCGCTTGCCTTCAGCCCGCTCCCCGGCATCGGCGCTGTCGTGGTCACCATCGCAACCGCAGTTCTCGCTGCCGTCGTCAGCGCGCGACGCCCGGCGAAGGCATCACCCATCGAGGCTCTCGTGCAATCGCGCGTCGAAACTCCTCAACTGAGCCGCGGCCGCGTCATCACGGGTCTCAGCCTCGTCATTGCCGGAGTCGTTGCCTCCCTGGTGCCGCTGTTCATTCGGGGAGAGGCCGCGCTTGCCGGCCCGGCATCCGCTGCCCTGCTGATCATCGTCGGTGCCGCGCTTCTCGGCCCGCGCATCGTCGAGCAGTCTCTCACCATCGCAGGTCCCCTGCTGCGTCGATTCCGTGCAGCGCCGGCAGTGCTCGCCGACGCGAATGCCCGCAGCTTCACCCGCAGGCTCTCCACGGCAATCATCCCTCTGGCGCTCGGCATCACGCTCGCGATCGTGCAGCTTTTCGTGCCGGCAACCGTCTCGGCCGAGGCATCGTCGCAGTCCGTCGACGGCACAACAGCCGACTACATCGTCACGGCACCAGCGGGCGGCATCGCCCCCGAGCGTGGTGCGGAGGTGGCGGCCATCGACGGAGTGGATGCTGTCACGCCCGTCATCCGCTCGAACGTCATCGTCGAGACGGGGGAGCCCGGCAGCGAGTTCTCCATTGTCGAGACCAAACCCCTTCAGGGCGTTAATCCGACGTCGCTCGACGGCACACTCGATCTCGCCGTCTCCGAGGGGAGCTTGACCGAGCTCTCTGCTCCCGACACCGTGGCACTCAGCGGCAACCAGGCATTCTCCTTGGGAGCGGGCGTCGGCGACACCGTCGATCTCACACTTGGTGACGGCACTCCGCTGTCTGCCCGCGTTGTCGCCACCTACGATCGAGGTCTCGGCTTCGGCGACGTGACGATGGCCGCCGACGCACTCCGCTCGCACACGACGACCGGTCTCGCCGACTATCTGCTGGTCTCGGGCACGGGTGACGCCGTCGAGAGCCAAATCGCCGCACTCGGGCTGAGCTTTACCAACGTCTCAGAACTGGGCGCGGCCGGGGCCGAGGATGCCGCTATGCAGTCATGGGCGTCAGTCGTCGCACTGCTGGTCATTCTGGGCTTCATGGCGCTCGCCGTCGTGAACACGCTCGTCATGGCGACGACGGAGCGCCGCGAGGAGTTCGCTCTGCTGCGACGGCTCGGTGCGACGCCGGGTCAGGTCACGGCCACGACGTTCCTCGAATCGGGACTGATCTCGATTCTGGCCGTCGTGCTCGGCACCGTGATCACGCTGCCTCCGCTTGCCGGCATCGCGTTCGCCCTCACGGGCCAGCTGATCCCGGTGTTCCCGCCGGTCACCTACGCGGTGCTCGCCGGTGGAACGCTGCTGCTCGGCATCCTCTCGATCGTGGTGCCCACCAGATCGGCACTGCGCGCGCCGCTCGTGTCCGCCGAGTGACAACGTGCGCGCCGAAGCTCGTTACCGGCCCTGCGCCGTGTAGCGGGCTTCGGCTGCTTTCTTCTGCGGTTCCCACCAGGCCGGGTCGTCGCGGTACCACGCGATTGTTGACGCGAGTCCTTCAGAGAAATCGGTAAAGCGCGGCGCCCACCCGAGCTCGGTGCGCAGCTTGGTCGAGTCGATCGCGTAGCGCAGGTCGTGGCCGACCCGGTCTGTGACCAGATCGTAAGCCCCGGCGGGCTGGCCGAGTTGCTGCAGAATCATCTCGACCACTTCGCGATTGTTTTTCTCCCCGTCGGCTCCGATCAGGTACGTCTCACCGATGCTGCCGTGCTCGAGCACACTCAGCACGGCAGACGAATGGTCTTCCGCATGAATCCAGTCGCGCACGTTCGCTCCGGCGCCGTAAAGCTTCGGGCGCACACCGGTCAAAACGTTGGTGATCTGCCGCGGAATGAACTTTTCAACGTGCTGGTAGGGGCCGTAGTTGTTTGAGCAGTTGCTGATCGTCGCTTCGATGCCAAAGGAACGCACCCACGCTCGCACGAGCAGGTCGCTTGCCGCCTTGGTTGAGGAGTACGGGCTCGAGGGGTTGTACGCCGTCGACTCGGTAAACCGATTCGGGTCGTCAAGCTCGAGGTCGCCGTACACCTCGTCGGTCGAGATGTGATGAAAGCGTGTTCCGTGCCGACGCGCAGCCTCGAGCAACGTGTACGTGCCGATCACGTTGCTGTCGAGAAACGGCCGCGGATCATCGAGCGAATTGTCGTTGTGGCTCTCCGCCGCGTAGTGCACGACGGCGTCATGGCTGGCGACGAGACCGTCGACCAGGTCGGCATCCGTAATGTCGCCCTGCACAAGGGCGAATCGGGATGCCGGTAGGCCCTGCAGCGAGGCGGTATTCGCGGCGTAGGTGAGCTTGTCGAGAACGGTGATGCTGTGCGCCGTATTGTCGAGCACAAAACGAACGAAATTTGATCCAATGAAGCCGGCGCCGCCGGTGACAAGAATGTGTGACACCAGATCAGCTTACGTCGGTCGCATCACCCTGCAGGTGCCGACGTTGGTCGTCGAACACCCCCGTCTGCACGGCGTCGTGCAGCGCGTCGCGCCAGGGCCGCATAGGCTCGAGGCTGATGGCGTTCCACGCCCCATGGGCGAGCACCGAGTTTCGCGGTCGAGGTGCGGCGCGCACAAAGCGTGCGCTGTCGGTTGGGCGGATGCGGTCAGGGTCCAGCCCGCACTCGTCGTAGACCGCCCGGGCAAACTCAAACCATGTCGTGTCACCGGAATTCGTGCCGTGGTAAATTCCCGGGGCCGCGTTCTGCTCGAGCAGCTGTCGAATGTGATCGGCGAGGTCTCGTGTCCACGTCGGCTGGCCCCGTTGATCGGTGACGACGTCGACGGTCTCTCGCTTTCCGGCGAGCGTCAGCATCGTCGCCGCAAAATTGGGCCCCGCCTTGCCATACAGCCACGCCGTGCGCACAACGATGCTGCCCTCGGGGTACAAATCACGCACAAACCGTTCGCCTGCGGCCTTCGATCTGCCGTAGCTCGAGAGCGGATGAAGCTCCTCGTCTTCGGAGTACGGCTCGGTCGAGGTTCCGTCGAACACATAGTCTGTGGAGATCTGCACGAGTCGAGCACCAGAGCCCTTGCTCGCCTCGGCAAGATAGCGTGCCCCCTCGGCATTGACGTGGTAGGCCAGATCTTCGTTCTCTTCTGCCGCATCGACGTTGGTGAAGGCCGCGGCATTGATCACGACGTCCTGACCGGCGACTGCGTGGCGCACGGCTGCAGCATCCGTCACGTCGAGCGTACGGCGATTGGCTGGCGTGACGTCGTGGTGGGCAAGGCTCTCGCGCAGGTCGGTTCCGAGCATGCCATCAGCGCCGGTGATGAGAATCTTCACGTGTGTACCTCCGACTGGTGTCGCAATGCTGAAATCTCGCCGCGTGCAGGCACGTAAGCTGTGGGCGTGGAGATTCGAGATTTGGCTGTCCCCGACAGTTATGAAATTACACCGAAGACGTTCAAAGACGACCGTGGTGTCTTTCTCGAATGGTACCGGTTCGACAAATTAGAAGAGCGAACTGGTCGCCCGTTCGAGGTGAAACAGGCGAATACGTCGGTGTCGGCGAGGGGTACCGTGCGCGGCATCCATTTTGCTGATATTCCTCCGAGCCAGGCCAAATACGTAACGGTGTCACACGGATCGGTCATCGACTTCATCATTGACATCCGCGTGGGTTCCCCGACATTCGGCGAGTGGGACTCGGTGCAGTTGGACGACGAGCGCCGAAACGCCGTCTTTCTCTCGGAAGGCCTTGGGCACTGCTTTGTCGCGCTCACCGAGGGCGCGACCGTCTCGTATCTGGTGTCAGACACATACAACCCCGAACGCGAACACGGCATATCGCCGCTCGATCCCGACATCGCCCTCGACCTTCCGTTCGGCCGGGACGAGCTTCTGCTGTCGCCCAAAGACATCGGTGCGCCATCGCTCAGCGCGGCGAGACGCGACAATCTCTTACCCACGTGGGATGCCGCTAGGGCGTTTTATGCACGGGCCGCGGAAGGTCACCCCTGATGCGCGGAATCATTCTTGCGGGCGGATCGGGAACGAGGCTGTGGCCGATTACGCGGGGCATCTCGAAGCAGCTGATGCCCATCTACGACAAGCCCATGATCTACTACCCGTTGTCGACGCTGATGATGGCCGGCATCCGCGAGATTCTGGTGATTACGACGCCAGAGCATCGCGCACAGTTTGAGGCGCTTCTCGGCGATGGGGCAGCGCTGGGCATCAGCCTGCAGTACGCGGTGCAGCCGTCACCCGATGGTCTGGCGCAGGCGTTTCTGATCGGCGAGGATTTTATCGGGGATGAAAGCGTTGCCCTGGTGCTCGGCGACAATGTCTTTCACGGCACGGGACTGGGAACCTCGCTGAACGGGCACAGTGACATCTCGGGTGCGCTCATCTTCGCCTACCACGTAGCAAATCCCGCGGCCTACGGCGTCGTCGAGTTCGATTCCGACAATCGAGCGGTCAGCATTGAAGAAAAGCCTGTTTCACCCAAGAGCAACTATGCGGTGCCCGGGCTGTATTTCTACGACAACCGCGTCGTCGACATCGCCCGGTCCATCACGCCGAGTGCCCGTGGAGAGCTGGAGATCTCGTCGATCAACGAGCACTACTTGGCTCTGGGCGAGCTGCAGGTGCAGGTGCTGGAACGCGGAACAGCGTGGCTCGACACCGGAACGATCAACTCGATGATGCAGGCATCGGAGTACGTCAGAGTGATCGAAGAACGTCAGGGGCACAAGATCGGCTGCATTGAAGAGGTTGCGTGGCGCCAGGGATGGATCAGTGACGAGCAACTCTCTGCACACTCGGCGACGTACGCGAAGAGCGGCTACGGAGATTACCTGTCTGGGCTCGACGCCTAGTCAGTCACCGCGGTCGTGGTCGGATGCTCCCCGCTATGCTGGGGCGCGTGACGAGTAACGATGCGACGGCCAGTGGCACGCAAATGAATTCGCATCACAGGGCAGGCATCGTTCGCCTCGTGATTCCCGATGTTCTGCGCGGCGTCGCAATCGTTGCGATGCTCATCGCCCACGCCAACGTTTTTCTGCCACACACGCCGGGGGCCGTCGGGTTTCTGGCCGGCAACATCAACGATCTCGCCTCACCGCTTTTCGCCCTGGTCATGGGAATGTCTGCCCAGATCGTCACGAACCGCTCGAGGACTCCGGGCATCACCTACCTGCAGCAGGTGATCCGCGGGCTGGTGCTCATCGTGCTCGGAGTGTGGATGGCAACGTGGGGCTCGTGGGTGGCGATCATTCTCGCGCACCTCGGAGTCCTGCTGATCGTCGGTGCGGCAATCGTGCTGCTTCGCACAAAAACAGTCATCGCCATCGCGCTGGCGGTCGCGATCATCAGCTCTCCTCTCAACGCCTGGGCGAAACAACAAGTGTGGGCATACACGAACGGCGACGCCGTCCGCGAAATCGCATCGTGGATCGCCATCAGCCCGCACTACCGGCTCACCAACCTGCTGCCGTTCTTCCTCCTGGGAGCACTCGTGCTGCGCCACGGCATGAAGCGCGACAGTGTGCTCTGGAGCATGCTCGCGATGGCTCCCATCGCCTACCTCGTGCGTCCGGTATCTGAGAAGTTCCTCGGGTTGCCCGAGTCAGTCTCCGGCGACTACCGCGACACGCTCCATGACGTCGGACTGGTCTTCCTCGCCTACGCCATCGTCGTTCTTCTCGCGACGCTGAAGGTAGGCGCGTGGAAGCGCTTCGTCGACGCCGTCTTCGTGCCACTTCGCGGCTGCGGGCAGGTGGCGCTGAGCCTGTACCTGCTGCATGTCGCACTCATCGCCGCATTCAACGTGCAATACGGTCGCCCGCCCGACAACAACTACGTCGGCTGGATCATCATCGTGCCGGTGATGATCGCGATCGGCTGGGCCTGGTGGCGCTACGTAGGAACCGGCCCCGTCGAATGGCTGCTCGGGTTCGTCACGGGCAGACGCAAACCACTGCTGCGTTTGCGAGCTACCCAATCCAGTGATCGGTAACGCTGCTGGATCCAGAGAGCTAGCCCACGCGAATGTGGCCTGCGCTCCGGTAAGTTGGCGTTATCGAGAAGTGCAAAACCCTGACTCGTATTGGAGAATAACAAAGCATGCAAACCCAAAAGGTCGTAATTGTTGGACAGGGGTATGTTGGCCTCCCGGTTGCAATGCGAGCAGTCGCTCAAGGGTACGACGTCGTTGGGCTAGATTTGAACCAGCTGCGAGTGAGCCAGCTTTCGAACGGCATTTCTTATGTCGAAGACGTATCTGAGGCTGAACTTCGGACAGCTCTGGAGACAGGCCGCTTTCATCCAAGCTCAAGATACGAGGATGCGCAGGATTTCGATTTCGCGGTGATCAGCGTTCCAACGCCACTGAACGAGTCGATCCCGGATCTTTCATTCATTGAGAGCGCGGGGGAGTCTCTTGCTCCTCATGTCAGAAGCGAATCGACAGTCATCCTCGAGTCCACAACTTATCCCGGGACCACAGAGGAACTCTTGGTTCCAGTTCTCGAACAAGGTAGCGGGTTGAAAGCTGGTAGAGACTTTAGCGTGGGATACAGCCCTGAGCGCATCGATCCAGGAAATGCCATCTGGAATTTTCAGAACACTCCGAAAGTCGTTTCAGGAGTGGATGAGCGTTCCACGGAGAGAGTCATCAGGTTCTACAAGAGTTTGGTTGATGTCGTCGTCCCGGTAAAGTCCCCTCGAGAAGCTGAATTGACGAAGCTTCTGGAGAATACCTTCCGACATGTTAATGTCGCGCTAGTCAACGAACTTGCAATGTTCGGTCACCAGCTCGGAGTAGATGTCTGGAACGCAATTGAAGCCGCGGGAACGAAACCCTTCGGTTTTATGAAATTCACTCCAGGGGCCGGCGTTGGAGGGCATTGTCTCCCGGTTGATCCGAGCTATCTCCTCTGGGAGGTACGCCGAAAGCTGGGCAAGGGGTTCCGGTTTGTCGAGCTCGCGAATGACATCAACGATCACATGCCCGACTACGTTGTCCAGCGGTTGATGATCGGTATGAATGAACGTTCAAAAGCGCTTCGTGGCTCAAAGATTCTTCTCCTGGGGCTCTCATACAAGGCAGGGACAGGAGATATCCGGGAATCTCCGTCGATGAAGGTAATGACGGCGCTTAAAGAACTTGGCGCGGATGTTTATGCTCTCGATCCGTTTGTGGATGAGGCGATTTGGCCGACAACAGCAAAGCGAGTCGAATCAACACGCCAGGTCGGAGACATAGACGCCGCAATACTCCTTGTAGATCACCCGAATGTTGACTATTCAGGCTTGAACGAAGCTGAGTGTTACGTTCTCGACGTGCGAAATCGCATATCTGGGGAGAACGTGGAGCACCTTTGAACATGTTATTGAGGTTGCCCGACGCAGAAAGTGACTGATGACTGAGTGAAGGTGCTTGCATCTAAGCTTGAGCACGTGGCAAAACTGTACTTCCGTTACGGCGCGATGAACTCCGGCAAGAGCACGGCACTCCTTCAAGCGGCGTTCAACTACGAAGAGCGCGGACAGCGTGTGCTCCTCTCAAAGCCGTCCGTCGACACCAAGGGTGACCAGTCGATCGAGAGTCGTCTCGGCGTCACCCGCGACGTCGACTACGTCATCACTCCCGAAGACGACACCTACGTGCAGTTTCAGCGCATGCGTGCCGAGCACATTAGCGCGACGAACCAAGACGTCAGTTGCCTGCTGCTCGATGAGGCACAGTTTCTCACCGAAGAACAGGTTGACGGGATGCTGCGGATCGCACTACTTGAGGGAATCCCCGTTCTTGCCTACGGCATCCGCACGGACTTCCGCACAAAGGCGTTTCCCGGCAGTCGACGCCTGCTCGAAGTCGCCCACTCGCTCGAAGAGCTGAAGACCATCTGCCGCTGCGGCCGCAAGGCACTGTTCAACGGACGACGCGTCGGCGACCGCTTCATCTTCGACGGCGACCAGGTGGCGATCGACGGCGCCGAGGTCACATACGAGTCGCTCTGTGGAGTCTGCTATCTGCAGGAATCCGGGGGAGTGCTGGGCTGAATCACCTGTGACGGGTAGCATCGACGTGTCCCCAGTTAGGGGGATGATTGCGATGTTGCTGGTGCGCCACCTTGTAACCTGAGTAGCGCTATGCGTTCGCTGACAACGTGTCAGTAGTCGCGCGAAGGGGACTTATTCGGATGCTCACAATGGGGAGTGACGCTCGTAGTGTCCGAGAAGACACCACACGAAGCGCTATTCACTGGACTGAGCGCTATGCGCGACGAATTCGTTTTACAGATATCGTCGTCGTCGTCATCGTCGTCTTTGCGACTCAACTCTTGTGGCTTGGCACGACGACGCAGCTCGCCGGAGTCGGTGTCGAATACTGGGGAGTGTCAATTGCTCTCGCTGCTCTCTGGCTTATCGTGCTCGAGATGTACGGTTCGCGGTCATCGCGCGTCATCGGTGCTGGTTCGGACGAGTATCGCGTCATATTCGATGCAAGCCTGCGGCTCTTTGGCATCACGGCCATCGTTTCGCTACTCTTCCAGATCGACTTCTCGCGAGGCTATCTGCTGATTGCCTTCCCCGTCGGCACAGTGCTGCTTCTCGTCACCCGATGGTTGTGGAGGCAGTGGCTGCGGGGTCAACGTCGTAATGAACTTTTCGTCTCTCGCGCGATTCTTATCGGCTCCCAGAGGGCGAGCAATTCCGTCGTCGAAGACCTCAACCGATTGAGCGGCACGGATCTGATGCTCGTCGGAATCTGCATCACGGGTGACGACGACGAGGTCTCGGAGTACAACGACGTCGAGCACGGCGGTTCGCTCCCTGTCATGCGAACTGCTCGGGACTACGTCGAACTTATGGAGCAGGTAAACGCAGACACACTCGTGATCGCGAGTAACGAGCATCTGTCGCCCGCAGACATTAATGACATTAGCTGGCAGCTGACTCCGGGCCGGCACCACCTCATCATGGCTCCGAGCCTCACGAACATTGCAGGGCCGCGACTCAGCGTCCGGCCAGTCGCCGGTCTTCCTCTGATTCACGTCGAGACTCCGAAGATGGAAGTTCGCGAGACAGTTCTGAAGCGGCTTTTCGACGTCTGCGGGTCGCTGCTGATCTTGCTTATTCTGTCGCCGCTCTTCCTCCTTCTGAGCATCCTGGTCAAATTGTCGAGTCCAGGACCCGTCTTCTACACGCAAGAGCGAATTGGGCGACTTGGCGCTCCGTTCCAGATCCGCAAATTTCGGACGATGCGACAAGATTCCGATGGGATGTTGGCTGAGTTGCTGAAGGCTCAAGGCACTGATCAGAGTCCGCTCTTCAAGATACGTTCCGATCCGCGTGTCACGCGCGTGGGGTCATTCCTTCGCAAGTACTCGCTTGACGAGCTTCCTCAGCTTGTGAACGTGCTCTTTGGCGAGATGAGTTTGGTCGGGCCCAGACCCCAGCGGGAGGGCGAAGTCGCGCTCTATGATGAGGCGGCGAAACGACGGCTGGTTGTCAAACCAGGCATGAGCGGCCTCTGGCAGGTCAGCGGACGGTCGAATCTCGAGTGGGAAGACGCGATTCGACTCGACCTCTACTACGTTGAGAACTGGTCGCTGACCAGCGACCTCGCAATTCTTTTCAAGACCTTCCGCGAAGTGATCTCGCCGACGGGAGCGTATTAGTGGCAGGCGTGCTCGTTCATGAGTGGATCGAGAAGATCGGCGGTTCCGAGAACGTACTAGAGGCCCTGTCGCATATTTTCCCCGATGCAGACATGTTGTGTTTGTGGAACAACGCAGCGGAACGCTTTCCCGATCGGGTAGTCAGAGAGACGGCTTTGGCGCGTTCCCCATTACGGGGGCGGAAGGCAGCGGCACTCCCATTCGTGCCTGCTGTCTGGCGCAATCAGACCAATCACGATTATGACTGGGCCCTCGTGAGCTCGCACTCATTTGCTCATCATGTATCTTTCAGATCGCAGCGGCCAGATTTTAAGAAGCTCGTGTACACGCATACTCCGGCCCGATACATTTGGACACCAGAACTAGACGCGCGTGGGAGGTCCGTCTCCGCACGTCTGGCAGCCCCAGTTTTTAAGGGTGTAGATCGGCGACGGGCTCAAGAGGCGACATCAATCGCGGCAAATAGCCGCTACGTTGCGATGCGAGTCAAGTACGCATGGCAACGTGACTCTGAGGTAATTTATCCACCGGTCGACGTTGAAGCTATCCAAGCGATTACGGATTGGTCATCGCAATTGGGGGAAGAAGAAGCCCAAGTTGCGACGTCACTTCCGTCAGCGTTCGTTCTTGGCGCTTCGAGATGGATACCGTACAAGAGGCTCGAACTGACGATAGACGTCGCAGAAGCGCTGGGCATGCCAGCCGTAATCGCGGGAGCCGGTCCGGAGGAGAAATTCCTTCGCTCGCGTGCCGCTGACTCAAGTGTTCCTGTGAAATTTGTGCATTCACCCAGTAACGCGTTATTGCGCACGCTGTACCAGCGAGCAATTCTATTTGTGTTTCCCGCGGTCGAAGATTTTGGGATCATGCCCGTCGAGGCGATGGCGGTCGGCACTCCCGTTCTGTGCAATGCTCGAGGAGGTACCCGCGAATCTGTCTTGGACGGTCAAACCGGTCGTCAGATCGAAGATTGGCAATCTGCGAGCGAAGTGTTGGCGGCTGCCCGTGATGCGATTGCGTGTAACCGATCGGTAACTCGCGATCACGCCGCGACGTTCTCCAAGACGCAATTCTCGCGGCGCATTACTGAATGGCAGAAGTCTCAAGTTTCCTAGTGGAACTTTCCTCGAGAGATGAATCTGTGCACGACGGCAACTGCAGTTCTTACGTCCGTTGATCTAATGCCGTAGAAGCTCGACATAGGTACTCCGCAATACCTGTTCATCCAAATCACATTGAGGAGGCCAGCGACTATGTTTCCGGCAACTGTGGCAAGAGCAGCGCCCATTGCTCCCACTAACGGGGTAAGCACAATGAGGATCGCAACGTTGCAGAGTGCGGCGATGGCCAATGAAACACTCCTAAGGCCCGGGCGACCTCGTGAGGTTAGCCCGATTCCAGCAACTGAACCTGGATTGCCGAGGACAATTCCGAGCGATAGCACCCATATGAGCGGGATGGCTCCGGCGAAATCCTCTCCGAAGAAGAACGGTACGGCCCAAATCGATAGGAGACCGATCGCAATGCAACCGCACGCAGTGATGAGCGTAGATACCCTGCTAGCGGCAGCAATCCTATTGTCATCCGTGCCGCCGGATTCAATGGCGAAAACGACGTCGCGAATCGATGAATTGACGACGAGGACCATTTCACTCACCGTGACTGCCACCACGTAGAGCCCGAGATCATATGTGCTGGCCAAAACAACCATAAGAGTCTGGTCTAGGCGCGCAAGAACGACTCCTGACAGCGATCCAAGCCATATGCGCGACCCGTAAGAGATGACGTTACTGAAGGCGTGAGGGGAAGCAGCCGCGCTCGTCTGCCGTCGTGGAAGGCGCACGTAAGCGATAAGACCTACGCAAGTACTGAACGCCATCGCTATAGTCCCAGTCGTTATGTCTAACGAGTCTGTGAGTGCAAGTGCGACGACCGTCACCATGCGCGCCGTGGAATTCGTGATCCTTTCAAATGTGATGCGCCACCACGCGCGACGTCCAGCCGCGATTCCCCGTAGCGCGGTTTGGATGAGCGTTGGAACCACAATCATGCTGGCGAGAACCATGAGCTTGTCCAAACCCGGTACGCCAGCAGCGAGAGGCATCGCAAGCGCAGCGATAATCCCAACGGAAACTGCTCCGGTGCCAGCAAGTGTGAAAAGTACCGAAACCACAATCGCGCGCCAACGCGCGGAGATCCGAGTCGAGTAGTAAGTGAGTGCTTCTGGAAGTCCGAGTGTGACAAGGCTGACCGCGAGTAAGGTCGGAGCGATTGCTGCTGCGACTGTTCCTCGTCCATCCACTCCGAGTGATT
This sequence comes from Paramicrobacterium chengjingii, assembly GCF_011751765.2. Classification (GTDB taxonomy): domain Bacteria; phylum Actinomycetota; class Actinomycetes; order Actinomycetales; family Microbacteriaceae; genus Paramicrobacterium; species Paramicrobacterium chengjingii. Next base: position 2,379,799 of record NZ_CP061169.1, on the reverse strand, counting down.
GCGCAAGCACTGGCGCGGTCACGAGACCAGCCAATGGCACCGCGACATTACCGAGAAGCGTGATTGACACGCCTCGTGACACTCCAAAACCGTCGTGATTGGTTGTCACGACTTAGCGGTCTTCTTCGAGAGGTACGTCACGCCAGGAAAGGAATCCCGGAAAGAACGAAGACGGGGTTCGTGAGCGGTGTACTTTTGTGTCGACGCCGAGGTGCGAGGGAATGGGGTTAAGGACGAACGCAAGAACGAACGAGAAAAAAGGAAGAGTGTTCGGCGAACCGTAAAACGATGTATTGTCATACATTCCGTGCATAACCATCCAGATCAGCGCAGCCGCGACAAAGGCTACAGGCCGCGCATTACTCAGAGAGCCAGCATAACGAATATGAAGTAGGAGTCTCACTATTGCGTACAGGCACAAGGCAATAATGATGATCACTGCAACGAGTCCAGAGTCAGTCCACGTCTCTAGGATGAAATTATGAGGAGGAAAGCCAGGCGACATCCGTAAAGAGTCGGCCGGTCCGGCCCAATAACGTGCCCAACCGCCCCACCCGAGTCCAAGAATTGGTGAATCCGCTAAAGCTCTAATGGCGTATTTCCAGAGGACGAGCCGTGATGCAGACGCCGTCTCCGATGCCTCCGTGAAGTCATCAGTCGTTGCGAGTACATAAAGCGCGACGATGCTCAGGCCCCCGAGTAGCCCAATGCCAAACATAAATCGGCCCGCTGAACTTCCACGACTGAGGATGGCTGGACTGACGAGGGCCACAGCAAAGGTGAGGACACTGAGTATGACTGCAGTCTTCGAGAAAGTGAATAGTGCTCCGGCGATAAGGAAGAACCCGAGCACCCAGTACCGCGCCCTTTTGTATTTCACCGCCACTGCGAATACAAGCATCGCAGCAACACCTAGGTACATCGACGCGCGATTACCATTGACAAAGAACAGTCCTCCGGACTTGAAGGGGTCCGTAACGTTGTTCGGAAGGTCCGTATAGAGGCGAGAGGCCGCATCGCCCATGAACAGTTCCGCAAGTGGAGATCGCAGATACTGCTCCTCAAGGGAAGGGTCTATGAGAAAGAGGATTGTCGCTGCGGCCTGGAGAATCAATATCGGCGATACCGAAGCCATGATAAGCCGAAGCGTCGCATATAAATCTCTGCTGTTTGCCATGAACGCCGCTGTGCACGCGATTATGCCGAAAGTAGAAAATATGACGACGGCATACGGAGGGCTTGCCGGCGACCAGAAAACTGCTACGAGCTGCGCCGTCATCAACAAAATGAGGAGTATTCCTGGCGCAGAGAATACCACGCGGATGAAGTTCCCCCCTGCCTTAAGGAACCCTCCGGCCGCCCAAACGGAACCCGCTGGTGCTGCGGGGCTCATGGGCTGAAAGCTCACTGAGGAAAGCGCTGTGGTGATTGCCACATGCCACGACCGTGGCAAGACAAAAGATAACAGGAACGAGATCGTGAGGAGGACGAGGACGTTCGTCATTTTACTATCACCTTACGTCCCGATGTGTACCTGCGGATTGCACGATGCTGTAGGTTTCGGAAAGATCATGACGGTACGTTGATAGTAAGAATCTGTCTGGATCAAGCACTTGATTTTCCTCTGTTTGCTCAAGTGCAGCACTGACGGCGCGAAGTAATGAGCCCGCTGATTCTGGGTCATAGAGGTTGTAGCCTGACGTAAGTCTCGCCATCTCGGCGCACCCCCCGATGTTGGGCGCCACGATCCTCAAGCCATGAAGAGCACCTTCGATGATTGCAAGTGGAGCGTTCTCGAGCCATTGCGAGGGATAAATAAGCACGTTATAGCTACTTAGCCTCGCAAAGAGCTCGCTTCTCTTAACAGGGCCAAAATAGCGGCAGCTGCTTGCATACGTCTCGCACAGCTCCATTACCTTGTTGGTATCTGAACCTGCGCCGAAAACGTCTACTCCAATTCCATTTTCTAAGAGAATCCTGAGCGCATCCAGCACACCCTTCTCAGGTTCGATCCGGCCAAAGTATGTGACTGAATTCAGATGCGGATCAGAGCTCTGCGTCGTCTGCCGATCTTGTAGCGCGGCATCGGAGCTGGGTACGGGATTTCGAATGACGGTGACGCCCGTGGGCACCTGGAACTCCTCGAGGACACTTCGCATGAATTCGCTTGGCGCAACGATGAGATCCAAGACGTGATCAAGTCGGAGAAACTTGTACGCGATCAGCCACTGCGTGACTTTGAGAGCCGAATATAGTGGCGACCTCGAGTCAAATCGCCATAAATTTCGAAGGACGGGGCTTGAAGGTGTGACGTTTCGCGGCTTGTCATGTCTGAATATCTGCAAGCCGCTGTTTGGAGACACGAGATGGTAGTCGTGAGCTGTGTACACGACCTTGACACCGTGCGACTTTCGATGCTGTCGAAGAGCCTGAAGGATGCTAGGGGAAAGGGCATGATAATAGTTGTGCAGATGGACAATGTCCGGCTTGAACTGGCGTAGAACTTGCTGCATTCGGTTGTACGACTTCCAGGACCAAACGTAACTCAATGCGTTTCTGCGTCCATTCGCAGTGAGCGTCTCGACACGATGTCCAAGGGCGCGCGAAGAAGCAATGGTGTCCTGGAAGACGCTCTCAGCACCACCGCCCGTCTCATAGTCCGAGACGTGAAGAACGCGAGTCATCCATTATCCATTTCGAAGCTCGACTGTGTTGGGAATCGTCTCGCCAGTGCGCCAAGGATCTGGTTCCGATCGGAAGCGAACGAACTAGATTCCCCATCGTTTATGCAGATAATCGGGATTCGTCCTTCAGCGATACTCCGTGTCATTTTTTGGACGGAAGACTGACCGATCTGGAAGTAGCGACCATATCGCGTTGGCGAAACCGGCGTGAATTGACCTGTGCAAATATCCCAATAAGTAAAGAGATACGGGTTCAGATCTGTAAATTGGCGGAATCGTGAATTCGCCGTCTCCTCAAGAAGCAGGTGCTCAACGTCCCAGACTTTGCGCATAGTGGATTTCCGCAGTGCCTGTGGCAGATGTGAGATGTGAAAACCCGTAAATTTTGGCCACGGTAACAACGCGACATTCTGAAATATTTTCACTCCGTACGTTGGGTTCAGCCATTTAAATGGCGACCGGAGAATTACTCGCTTCTTGTCGAAATGATTGTTAATAACCCGAATATTGTTGAGAATCGCGTGCGAGATGTTGTCGCCGATGGAAAGTGCATTGCTGATAGCCATCGCAGCAGGCTTTTGCTTTGGAAAGAAGTGTTCCTTGCCAATCTTCCGCGTTATGTATGTGTCGTCATTAACATAAATGAAGTTTTCACTGAGGTCAGGAATCTTGTGGAGATGTACCTCGATCGCGCGTGAATTGAACGTGGGCAAAAAGCCTTCAGGAATAAAGTCGCGATGGTGGACTACTCGCAACTTTGGATGTTCCTTGTTGACCCAGACAGGAACAGGGTTCACCGTTACAAAATGGATGTATCTTGCCCATGAACAGTTCTGTTCGAGAGCTCTGAAGAAATACCGAAGCGCACCCCAATCTCTGTATCGCTCGGGAGTATTTCGCTCGACGTCTTGGCTTGTTCCACCGCGAATACGATCCCTATCGTTTCGCCAACTTGCGTCGGAATCATCCACCCACGTGACGACAACATCGACGGGGTCGGCTGGCTTCATGTAAATCTCACATTCCATGCTGCTGATGCGCAGCCGTGTACATGGGTGGCTATTCATATGATTGTAGTATTCGTCACGCAATCACTGAGAGGAACCGCAGAACATGGGCGTCATTTCGCGTCGCGTACTGATTTGGCGCTGGGGATGGCTCGGTGGTTCCGAGACATTCATCCGGAACCAGATAGCGAATTTCAACGATTGGGAAGCAATCCCCGTTGGTGCAGTCAAGATCGACTCTGACGTGTCATCCTCGGGCGATCGCATCTTGTATTCGGCGTCCAAGCTCGATTCTCTTCGTAAACGTATACTGCAGTACTTTGGACTTTCCAGTCGTCTTGCCGAGGTGATACGTGAGACGCGGCCCTCAATTATCCACGCCCATTTCGCGTATGACGCAGCTCGAGTTAGTCGAGCTGCTCGAAAGCTTGGAATTCCGCTAGTTGTTACCCTGCATGGATCTGACGTATCGACGCACCCGTGGGGGAGAGGTATTCGTGCGCGCTCGAAGCGCCGACGGTTGAAGACCATGTTTAACCGAGCTAGTTCAGTAATCGCAGTGTCCGAATTCATTAAAGAGTATGCATTGCGGCTCGGAGCGTCCGAGGGGAAGATCACGATCATTCCAACCGGCATCCCAATCTCTGACATCACCTCGGGTGACGATAACTCTATCGAATGGGACGTAGTGTACGTGGGGCGTTTGGAGGAGACTAAAGGGGTTCAAGATCTCTTTTACGCAGTGTCTCAGTTGGAACGTGACATCAAGATTATTGTTGTCGGGGACGGTAGCTACCGAAAATCACTCGAGATGCTTGCTGAGGAACTCAATCTAACCGTTAATTTCGTCGGTTTTCAGCCCCCTGAATCAGTATTGCACTTCATCTGCCGCTCTCAGGTCTTCTGTGGCCCATCCAGGCGTCCTGAGGGATTATCCATGGTTTCTATCGAAGCTGCGCTGTGTAGTTTACCGGTCGTTTCATACGACCACGGAGGCGTGAGAGAGGTTGTGGAGAACGGCGTGACCGGGCTCCTTGTCCCTCCGTTTGAAGTCGGTGCCCTGGGAGACGCTATACAGCGACTTCTGGATGACCAGGAACTGAGAAAGACGATGGGTAGCGCATCTAGAAGGCTGGCGCTAGAACAGTTCGACGTGAGGTTGAGATCCGCCGAAGTTGAGGCCCTATACGAGCGAGTCGTTCGTGGACAAGGTGCTAGACCTCGGGAGAATTAGGTTGAGATGTTTGCAAAGGCGCGCGGAAAATTTTTGACGCCCTTTGCGAGTCGTAGCAGTCGGTAGCGAGAGGCTTCCTTCGTTGTAATCTTGCGGCGCATCTCGCGCTCGATTTCTTGTCGAGTTGGATAGAGCGCACGCCATAAGATCTCAGGACGGTTGCGGAAGGGGGCGCTCCGAAAAGCATAGAGCCACGCTCCGGTAGACCCATTGTCGTGGGTGAGCGTATAGATCTTCCAGCGGTACTTTGCCTCATCGGTCGTTTCCTGCTCTGGCGTGTCGATTCCGAGATCGGAAAGTGTCCGCTTGACTACGTAGAGTGCCTGGAGGTCCTCAGCGGCCTTTGCAACACCGCGTGTGTCTTCTGCATCAAGGTGACTAATTGCGTTGCAAATCGCTTCGAGTTCAGAGCGATGGAGCGGCGAGTCTGGGTGGCGTAGCGTGTGAAGTAACCCGATTACTGTGCAGACTTCGCGACTAGGAATTTCTATCGGGGTAGATGCGATGTTGTGCTTCGAGCGACTTGACCAAATGTAGTCGAATGCTTGGTCAGGCCGCGCAAAGCTACCAGGAAAGAACCAATGAAGGTCGATGTCGCATGGCCATTGGTCATGAATGAGTGTCCGTGAATGATCTGGAAGGATCCTCGCGGTGACGCGTTCGTACCGCTCTGTCCATCCATACTCGCTCAGCGCATCGATAAGGGCGTCTAACGACTGTGGATCCACCCACACGTCTGCATCTGCGTAAGTTCGCTCGGCACGGAGCCCATAGTGAGACATCGTGAAGCCTTTGATCGACAGCGCGCGGAAGCCCCGTTCGTGCGCAACAAACGCAACAAGTGCATGTGCAAACGCAACGGCGTCTTGTCTTGAGAAGTACTCCACCTCTGTCATTCGCGGGCCACAGCTTCGACGAGGCATAGATTCACGAGATCGTTGATCAGGTCAACTACGGAGGGCGCAATCGTGGTGTGCGCAGCGCCCGTGACACTGCAAACGTTCACGACCACGTGCTCGACCGTTTCCAGGCCGGTGATTGATCTCCAGATCGTTAGGGCAGAATCACGAAACACCAGTGGAGAAGTTTGTCCTGTCCGAGCCAGGTTCAACGCAAGAACGTACTCTCCGCGATCAACTACAGCCACCTGTTCTGGTATGCGAATGACGTCCTTCAAGCTAATGGCCATAGCTAACTCTCGCGGAAATTGTTGATGATCTCGGCGCAAAGAAGAGATATTTTCTCGCCTACTCGTGCGTGCACCTCTAGGCTTTTCAGATACGGGTCTTCAATATCGTCTTCATTCGTCAAGCGCACTTCTGAGCGGCGCTGGGCGAAGGTACCCACAATCGTTGTTAGGTTGCCAGCCGTGACTGGGGCGGCTTCCTCACTGCATAACGCTGCGAATTCTGCGAGCGTGAATGTTTTTCGGAGTGCGCGCGGATGCATCTGAACAAGCATGTCGCGTTGGCTCTTCGTCATCGTGAGCAAAACAGACGATCCGGCGACTATCAGGCCATCTATTTGCCTGCCCGAGTGCGGAGCAGTTGTGCAACCGAGTCGCTCCGCTACCGCAGCTGCTTGAGAGTCCATTGTGTGTCCGACTAAAGCTCTCAGACCTGCGCTCTCCACTTTAAAGTCTGGCGGAGCAAGTGATTCCCGCAACAATCGTTCGGCGAGTGGGGATCTGCAGATGTTCCCCTCGCAGACAGTGGTTATTACGAACGTGTCAGAAACGTCACCATTCCTGGGATTCAACAAGCCCAGCAACTTAGCTCCTCACGCGTGCTTTGCGTCGTGTGCGCGATTGGCCGTCAACACTGGTGGTCGGAGCGACAGGATCGTTGGTTCCATAATAACCAGAATACTTGTATCCGTAGTAGCTGGAATTTGGCCCAGTGCGGGGGACTCGATTGAGGACTATTCCCATGGGCTTGGCGTTAACGCGATCCAGATTCTGAAGAGCCTTGCCAAGCGCATCAGTCGTTGTCTTGCCACTGCTCGCAACGACAACGACGCCATCTGTCTGTTTTGCAAGGACCGCAGCGTCCGTGACGGGAATCAGTGGTGGCGCATCGACAAGCACGAAGGCATGACGAGAGAGTTCATCGAGGACGCTTTTCATAGCAGCGGACCCAAGTAACTCGCTCGGGTTCGGCGGATGTTTTCCGGCTCCAAGAATAAAGAAGTTGCCAGATTCTCCCCACGGCTGCAGGACATCGCTCAATTCGGCGTTGCCCGCTAATACGTCGGTAAGGCCAATTCCCTCGATGAGGTTAAAAGTCTTGGCGACTGTCGGTCGACGAAGATCGGCATCGACAAGTACGACCCGTTGCCCTGAAGCTGCAATCGTTAGTGCGAGATTTACGCTAATCGTAGATTTGCCGTCTCCGGGGAGCGGGCTTGATACGACGACCACTTTTGGCGGTTTATCGACGTTTATGAATTGAAGGTTCGTTCTGAGTTCGCGCATCGATTCTGCGACAGCGCTGAACGTTGCTCGCGAGTTGTAGCTATTTCTCTCGTCTGCTTGACCGATTCGTTCATTCTCATCGAACGATTTGTCAACAGGGACGGTCCCGATTGCTGGAATTGCGAACTCGCGCTCTATTTGCTCTACATTCCGAACGCGACGATCAAGCATGTCTCGCAACGTGGCATATGCCAGACCAGCAACGAGGCCGCCGAGCAGGCCAAGGAGAAGTGATAACTTGACATTCGGCGAAGACGGAGCGGCAGGTAAAGCCGCAGACTCTGTAACGCGGAGGGTCATTGCGTCTTCGGAACCTCCAGACTGCTCTTTACCTTCAGCAGCGAGGCCATCGAGCCACGCGGTTGCTAGGTCGCGGGCTGCTTCTGGTGTGGGGCCCTCTGCGGTGACCTTAATAACGGGGGTGTCTACGGGATTCTCCACGCTAATTCTCGAGACGAGCTGCTCGGGCGAATTGGCAAGACCGAGAGAACTGATGGCAGACTCCGCCACTGTGCGTGTGGTCGCCCATTGCATGTACGACTTCACCTTTGATTTGGCGAGATTCTCATAGAGCAGTGCCGTACTAGCGTCATCACTTGGTTTGCTTGAGGAGACAGTCCCCGTCGCATCAGCTTCAAACACTTTGTGCTGTGTCAAGGTCCACCCATAGGCAAGTAACCCGCCGAGTGCTACCCCAATCAGGATCGCAATCCAGTGTGTACGCAGAATGCGGATTAAATGTGAAAGCTCCATCTGGCCCCTTTTGGCTCTAGCGCAATGAGTCTATGTTAACGAAACGTGGTCGCGATTGTTTGCTGAACAAGACGATGGGGAATTAACGCTGGCGCTAACGTTAGGGACATGGGTTCCCTGTGCGCCAACGAGAATGAAAAGTCTGTCGGGTTGTTTAGACGAATTGTCGGGTCGTTCTGGTTTAACCTGTTGGCCGCATTCTTCGTCCTGGCAGTGATGCAGCTATTTGTCGTCAAGCTCTATTCTGTTCCGTCGGGCTCAATGGAGAATACATTGGAGATAGGTGACAAAGTCCTTGTGAGTCGTCTTGCGTATATAGGGTCGGAACCAACGGTCGGAGACGTCGTCGTGTTCGACGCCTCAGCTACATGGGACGAATCTCGTGAACGCCCGACGAATCCAATCGAGTACGCGGTGAAATGGCTCGGTGGGCTCATTGGGGTTGGGCCATCGCTTGATCACACGCTCGTCAAACGGGTGGTCGCCGGCCCAGGCCAGACCATTGCTTGCTGTGGTGATACTGGACAGATGCTTGTCGATGGTGAGCCCCTTGAAGAACCGTATGTCGTGAACGACTTCTTGTTTGTTCCAGGGCAAGTCGACTGTTCGACGGAGCCTATGTCACGGCGATGTGTTGACGAGTTCACGGTGCCCGCAGAACAGTACGTCGTGCTAGGAGATAGCCGAGCGAACTCATCGGATTCGCTGATTGAGTGTCGAGGTTCTTCCGCGTCCGATAACTGTGTGCGAACAGTTCAGCGCTCAGACATTGTTGGAAAGCTCTTCACAGTGGTGTGGCCGATAGGAAATCTTGGTGCTCCGGCTGGCTAGCGTTCTCGTTGCTTGTGGGTGTTTATCTCTGCTGTTCGTGGAGGAATCTGGCGATCACGCTGAATCACAGCGACGCGTCCAAGATCGTGGTTGAACATACAGATTGGCTGGCTTGAGCGTTCGCTAGTGTATTACCGGGGGTCTACGGTGAAGCGATCACCGAGTGAGTCAGAGTAACTGCGGAGGTAGCCCCAGAGATGGCGATCGAGAGCACGTACCTAGGTGCCACTGGCTTAGACGAGCTGTCAGTTTATGGAGTTAGCTCTCCCGTTCCAAAGGCATTCTCTTGGAGATCGCTTCGATGGGAGTTTGGCGATGTGAGCGTCATGCGCGTGAACGCGCGCCTCTTCGATGTTGAGGGCCCAGCTCATATCGGGGCTGAAGATCTTGGGTGCTTCTTCCTCGAGGGTGGTCACGCGATTGTTCACGATGAGTCACGAATCCCGGTTGGCCCTCGCGGCTGTCTCATCATGCCTTTCGGCCAGGAGTTTCGCATCTCAGTCCCGGCCGAAGCTACATTTTTGCTGGTGCGTTTTCCCCTGTCATTGCTCGATGGAATGCTCCCCGAGAAGCCGCATAAACCTGTCACCGTTGATGCGCAAAAAATACTGGCGCGAGCTAGTCATTCTTTCGCGCGAGAAGTCACTTCAGGCGGGATGCGATCGGGCACTGCGGTTGAGACGTACGCGATTGGTCAGCTTCTCGCAGAGATGATTGGCGGAGTGCTGCTCGACACACAGGCCGGCTTTGACGGCGAATCAATCGGAGACGGGTCAATTCGTGACCGAGCACGAGCCATCATTGCTCAAAGCTATTCCGATCCGATGCTTTCCTCGCGCATCGTCGCCGTCGAATCCCAAGTGTCCCTTCGACGGCTTCAAGCGGCCTTCACCAGTCACGGCAAGACTGTCAGCGACGTGATTCGAGCGCATCGAGTCGAAGCGGCTGAAGCGCTACTAGGCTCGCACCGTTACAACATCCTCAGTCTCGAAGACGTTGCTCAGCGCGCCGGGTTCAGATCGGGCGTCAACATGCGGCGTGCATTCAAACAATTGGGCAAGCGAAGCCCGTCCGAGTATCGCTAGCTGCAATCGTGCCTCGCACGGGGGGCGCTTGTGGACTAAAAACGTTTGGGGTTGGACGTTATGCGCAGAAGTCTGAACTTTCGCTGTCACCGAGGTCTCCCGCTTACTACCGTCAGTATCGGTCTTAATACAGCACGTCAGAAGGGACGACATGACTGAAATCAATGAGGGAACCAATCGCGGACTTTCGCGTCGCACTATGGTCAAGGGCGCCGCTTGGTCCGTGCCGGTAATTGCAGTTGCTGCAGCGACACCTGCCGCCGCAGCAAGCGAGGACACAGTCGTCAATGGCTTCCAGGTTGCCGGAACCTGTGGGCTTCTCGGTACTTTGGGTGCAGGCTTCACGGTCGCCGCTGGTGATACAGAGATTCCTGCCGGCACGCAGATCACAATTGTCACCGACGCGACGATCGCAAATGTCAACGTTGTTTCGCTCTCCGGGCAAGGGCTTGCGAACGTAGATCTACTGAGCGAGGACACTGTCGCCATTACGCTCACTGAGGCGATCCCTGCGAACGGTCAGATGAACGTTCAATGGTTGCTTAGCATTGGCCTTCTCACGGATACAACTGCCACCTTGACATTGCCTGCCGGGTACACAGCAGGCACCGGCACCAAGCCTCAAGGTACGCTGTCGCAGACCGCAATTATTTGCAACGCTAGTTAACCTATCGCGGTTGTAATTGGGGTGACACGCAGTTCGCGGGTCGCCCCAATTGCATACTATGCAGGTGCCGCCTGTCTTGCGAGAAGGTCGATTTCGTGGACACCGTATGCAGGACCGGCAACGTGGTCGGCAATTAGGATTGCTGAAGGAACTCCGCGAATTCCCGAAGTCGAGACGAGCGCCCGATATCCCCAAACGGTACGAGTCTCAAAGTCTGGATAGTCGTTGAGGAACTGCGACCTCGGAGTTGAGGTGGCAAGTATCACTGTGGCTCGATGTCCTAGGATTTCGATCCATTCAGGTACTTTGTCGGTCACCAACTTGCATGCAGTGCAGCCTGACTTCACGAGAATCAGGAGCACGGGGGATTCCTCGGCGAGAGAGGCTAGTCGCTTGACGTCTCCGTTCCAATCGACGACCTCGACGTCTGGAATGGGCCACGTGCTCCCGAGTTTGTGCTCAGTGGCCGGGCCAAAGGGCGATTGGGCCGTAGTCGGATCGCTCAGCGATACAAGGATCGCGACGGCTATTCCAAGGGCCGAGAGGACTAGCGCGGCGACGAGCCACTCTTGCGAAGATGCGGACAGCTGTGGGAACCGTACAAGGACCCCGGTCGTTCCGGTGAGACCCACCGAGGCGAACAACGCTAGGAGGGTCAGTGCAACGTTTCTGACGATTGTTGCGGCGCCGATCGGTGAACGTGACAGGGAGCCGAAACAGTTGCACATGACCGGTTCTGGTCGACGTGCGGCAATGATCACGATGCAGAGATAGACGTCGAAGAGCAGGGCCGTAACCCATATCACAGGCAAGAACAGTGGGGCCGGCGCAACCAAAACCGCAGCACCGAGGAGAATCTCACAAACCGGAAACGCCGTGGCGAAGATATCGGTCCGAAGGAAGCGTGGGATAGGTAGGTCATCGAGTGAGGCACGCGTCGCGCGCGAGTCGCGCAACTTGAGAACTCCACTCGCGACAAGAACGACTGCCAACGCTAGTGGGACGAGAACGAGTACTTCACTCATAGGATTGCCTTACGACTACGGCGGGAAGGGGCCCATTGGTGGCAAGGCTGTTTACCAAGCAACGCAGACTTGACGTTGACGTTCTTGGGTCAACCATTCGACTCTCGTTTCTGACTGATGAACCTGACGAACATTACGATCGACTTCGCCGTGCTTGGTCGGGCGCGACGGTGTCGCGACGACGTCCGGACTCAACGTTAGCTGTTGGTACAAACGTAGCGAAGTCGAAGGACTACGACGCTTATGGCGCGGACTATGACGCGCTCGCTGCAACGGTCTCGACAAAAGTGACGCTTCGCGGCATTGAGCTTGCCCGTGGGAAGCACCTGATGTTGCATGCGGCGGGAGTGGCTCTGCCGGACGGTCGCGTTGTTGCCTTTGTCGCTCCTTCGGGCGGAGGGAAGACGACGCTTGCATCTCACCTGGGGAAACAGTTCGGGTACGTCTCGGACGAGACGGTTCTTATTGATCGGGATTTGCGAGTATTCCCGTACCGTAAACCGCTCTCGGTCATCGAGGATCCAGAGAAAAAATGGCGCAAAACGCAAGTCTCGCCAGACGAGCTCAACTTGCTCGCCCTCCCGCGCACACCGCTGACGCTTGCCGCGATCGTGCTTTTCGAACGTGACGCAAACCATGGAGATTCTCCTGAACTGGGGAACGTGGCTTTGCCAGAAGCGATTGAAGACCTCTCCGGACAAATCAGCTACTTCGGAGACCTACCAGACTCGGCGTGCATGCTTGCAGACGTCGTGCACAAGACTGGGGGAGTGCGGACGCTGCGATACAGCGAGGCAGACTCCGTGGCATCAGTACTGGACCAGATCATCGCGGAGCAGCATCCGGACACTGACTGGTCTGATGTGTCGTCTACAGTCACCGAACACCGTGCCGATGACACTTACACACGTCGAGACGGCGTTGTCGCCGTGAACACGGCAGGAAGCATCGTCACGATGAGTGACGGTACGGTCCGCGTGCTTTCAGGCTTGTCACCGGTGATCTGGGAAGTCATTGCTAACGGAGCGAGACTTGAGGTAATTGAGCGCGCGCTCGTCGAGGAATTCGGTGCTCCAGAGGGCATGGACGCCCGGGATGTCACGCAGCAGGCTGTCGACACGCTGATGGCCGAAGGCCTGATCTCTTTTAACAGCACTAAGCCCGTGCAGATCGAGTCGCCCTGGTGAGAACTCCCCGGGAACTCCGCAGTAACGTGCGGTTACGCTGAGGGCATCATGAAGATTTCAGTCATCGGTTGTGGGTACCTGGGCGCGGTTCACGCGGCATCGCTGGCCTCTGTGGGGCACGACGTCGTCGGCGTCGACATCGACGCAGCAAAAGTCGAGTCTCTGTCTAACGGCCGCTCGCCGATATATGAGCCGGAGCTTCCAGAGCTGCTTCGTGCCGGGCTTGAAAGCGGTCGCCTTCGGTTCAGCGCTGACATGTCTGACGTGAACGGCGCGACGGTTCATTTCATCGCTGTCGGAACCCCGCAGCGTCTGGGAAGCTCGAGCGCAGATCTGACGTATGTGGATCAGGCATTCGCCGACTTGATGCCATACCTCGCCGAGGGAGACATCGTTGTCGGCAAGTCCACTGTCCCCGTCGGGACAGCGCAGCGTCACGTTGGCAACGTGCAGGAACGCGGCGCACACCTCGTGTGGAACCCGGAGTTCTTGCGCGAGGGGTTCGCTGTGAAGGACACGATCGAACCGGATCGTCTGGTGTATGGCGTTGCCGATGGCGACGAGTACGCGGTGGAGACTCTCAACGAGGTGTATGCGACAGCGATCGAGGCGGGCAGCCCGGTTATTGTCAGCGACTTTGCCACTGCGGAGCTCGTGAAGGTGGCCGCGAACGCGTTTCTCGCCACGAAGATTTCGTTCATCAACGCGATGGCCGAGATCGCGGAAGTCACGGGAGCAGACGTCACGAAGCTGGCGGATGCGATCGGGCACGACAAGCGCATTGGCCGAAAGTTCTTGAACGCCGGCGTCGGGTTCGGCGGAGGGTGCTTGCCAAAAGACATCCGAGCATTCACCGCTCGAGCCGAGGAGCTCGGACGGGGGGAGTCGGTCGCCTTCTTGAAGGAGGTTGACGCCATCAACCTACGTCGACGCGAACGCGTCGTCGAACTGGTCACCGAGGAACTCGGAGGCAGCGTCTTTCAGAAGAAGGTCGCCGTACTTGGCCTCGCATTCAAACCCAACAGCGACGATGTGAGGGACTCACCCGCGCTCGACGTCGCCGTGCGGCTGAACGGCCTCGGAGCCAACGTTGTAGCCACGGACCCGCAAGCGATGCAGAACTCGCGCAGGCTGCATCCACAGCTCGTCTACGGCACAACCGAGGAGGCACTCGCGGATGCCGATGCAGTCGTCGTGGTGACCGAATGGCCGGAGTACAAGGAGTTGGACCCGGCCGAGGTGCATCGCGTCGTGCGCACGCCGATCGTCATCGATGCCCGCAACTGTCTTGACGCCGACGCGTGGGCTGATGCCGGGTGGGAGTATGCCGGTCTCGGACGCCAGGTGAGGAACGGTCGCGCGACGTCTTAGCTGTCGCCAGCGCCAAGGTCGATCTCGGACGCACGGCTGGGGCGAACTCCGCGGAAGACCACAAAGTGGTAGAGCAGAAAACGCAGCGCAACGACGACACCGATGCTCAACAGGTTGATGATGTTGACGACGATTGGTCCGGAATCGGGGAAAGCCCACAGGCCGAGCCCGACGATGCCCGCACCGAGCAGGGTGCAGATGCCGTTGACGACAATAAAGAGCACAACCTCGAGCGAGCGGCTGTGCTTGCCACGGTTCTTGAACGTCCACTCGCGGTTGCCGAAGTATGCGTTCACGAGCGCAATGAGCGATGCAAAGATCTTCGCCCAGACGCCGTCGACGTGTAGCCCATAGAGCAGAATGTTGAAGGCTGCGATCTCGATCAGGGTCGAGATTGCTCCGATCGTCAGAAATCGGGAGCTCAGCCCGATAAGACGGCGGAGGCGCGAGTGTTGTGTCATGGCTCGACTACGCTACTACTGATATGTAGGTGTTTTTGTCAAGGGGGCAGAGTGAAACGGTCCCGGGAAGTGTAGGGCTTGTCCGGGACCGTTTCTGCTGGCATCTGGCGGAGTGGGGTCTGACGTGTCTTTCGACGTTAACACGGTCAAACTGATATGCGCAGGTTGGTTACTGCAGGGCGAAGCGTGCGATGGTGGAGCGGTGCCGCAGGTCTAGAGATCGAGCGTCGCCCGTCAGTGCTGATGGGCTGTTCATAATAGTAGAGCGGGTCATTCCACACGTGTTCGCAGACCTCACGGCCGTCGTGGTGTCAGCGGTCTGGGGTGTCAGTCAGTCATGATCGCGAGTGACCAGCACCAGCCGGAGAGTTCTCTGGCGATCGCGACGTTGGCGATTGTTGCCTTCTTTCGTCGGGCTACGAATTTCTCCCACTGCTTGTGGAGTCGTTCGTTTCCGGCTTGTCCGCGTAGTCGGGCTTCCTGTGAGGCATTTTGCTGTCGGAGCGTCAGTGCTGAGGTCGGTTGCTGTCGGAGCTGTTTGCGGTGGTGCCAGGCGGCCTCGACGAGGAGTCTGCGGGCATGGGAATTGCCGGTCTTGGTGATACCGCCGAGTCTGCGTGAAGTTCCTGACGAGTATTCCGACGGGGTGAGTCCGAGATAGGTGCCAATTGTTTTCCCGGTGAATCTGTCCCAATCGGCGATCTCAACGGCAAGCGCGAGACTAGTGAGCGCACCCATGCCACGCAGGCAACCCAACCGGGTCACCACAGGTGCGAATTCAGAAGCATCAGCCATTCTTTCAATTTCGGCATCGAGTCGGTCTCTGCGGGCAAGGACTTGCGCAACGGCTTCGTAGGATGCATCGAACGCGTATTGGTAAGCGATTGTGCCTGCGCGATGCTCCCGGATCCACACGTCGTGCTTGCGAGTCCATGTGCCACCTCCGTCGTAAACATGCCCGTGACGAAGAAGCAGTTTTGAGAGACGATGGCGTGAGGCCATGAGGTCATGGCGGCAGTCTTCCCGCGCCCGGACAAGATCGCGTGCAGTCTCCTCGTCAATAGTGGGGACACGCACGGGGGTGATCTGTCCAAGCTGGAGGAGATGCGCCAAATGCAGAGCATCATTCTTATCGGTTTTGACACGGTCACCTGGCGGACGCTGCAACTTCGATGGGGCGGCGATCACGCACGCGATGCCAGCACCTGTGAGGCGACGGGAGAGATCATAGCCTGTCGGGCCGGCCTCGTAAGTGGTGAGAGCCGGTACTGCGAGACCACGGACCCAATCGATCACCGCGGCCGGATCATAGGGAAACTTCTTCCAGGTAACTTCACCGGTATCGCTGTGAATTGCTTGCGCGACGATGGACCTGGCGTGCACGTCCAAACCCACGTGAGTACGATAGATGTTCAACTGGGGCCTCCAAGATCGACTGAGGAAGACCAACCCCGTCAAGGCTCCAGCACCTATGCTGGAGCCCCGCAAATGGCACGGCTGGTAAACCTCGATCATGCGATCTGGGGCCTCAGCCTTGTCAAGAGGTAGCCACAGTCATATCGTCTAGTTGAGTTCACACTGATTGCAAGGGGAGTTCGTGCCGCGCAGACACGTTGCCATCGTTATGCCGGCGTACAACGAGGCAGACGGCCTCGACAGCTTTCTCACCGAAATCGTCACGCACGTCTCGCCGGTGGTTGAGCAGCTCTCCATTGTTGTGGTCAACGACCGGTCGACGGACGAGACCGCCGACCTGCTGGCACGCCTGGGCGAAATGATGCCCGAGCTGATCGGCATCACCTCGGTGCGCAATCAGGGGCACGGGCCGACAGCGCTCGCCGCCTATAGGGCCGGACTCGAGCTGAACCCCGACGTGATTATGCACGTGGACGGGGATGGACAGTTTCTCGCCGCAGACTTTCCTCGATTAATTGACGCACACCAACAGCGCGGCGCTGACGTGCTGCATGGTGTGCGCCGAGGGCGCACTGACCCGTGGTACCGCAGAGCCATCACGGCATTGGTCGGCTCGGCCGTCGCGCTCGCCGTGGGTTCACGAGTGCCCGATGTGAATACGCCATTGCGCATCTACCGGCCCGAAGCGCTTCGCTTTCTTCTCAATCTCATTCCCCGAGACGCGATCGTGCCCCACGTGCATTTCTCGCTGGCGGAAAAGCGAAGTGGGATGAAAGTCGCGTACGCGCGCGTCAGAAGCATCCCTCGACGCGGTGATTCTGCTCACGGAACGATGTGGGGCCCGCAACGGTCGACTCCGGTGCTGCCGCCCAAGCGCCTTCGTTCGTTCATCGCAGCCGCCGCACGTGAAGTCTGGACCGTGAGCCTGCACCCTGGCGCACCGGCTCGCCGCGGGGGAGTGTTCTCGTCATGACCACCGTCAACTGGCGTCGCGTGATGACAGTTGTGTTCTGGGTTGTTGTTGCGCTCGTCGTCGCCTCGCAACTGTGGATTGTGACGCAGGGCGTCTTCTTTATGCGGCTCTGGGAAGACGAGGCATTCAATCTCACCGTGCCGCTCAACCTGGTGAATGGACTGGGGTACACCAGCGACGGCACCCTGAGCGGAAGCCAGCTAACTCCGTTCGACCCGCGCATCTCGACGGGCCCCGTCGTGCTTTTGCCGATCACTGCTGTGATCGCGTTGGGCGCGGATCCGGTGATCGGCGGACGCCTCGTGGTTCTGCTGTTTTACGCTGCCCTGGTGGCCGGCCTGTGGCGGCTCGGAGGCCGGCTTGGCGGGCGGTGGGCAGCGCTCGCCGCGGTGTGCGTGCCTCTGGGCTGGAATACGTGGAATTCGGGCTCCCCAATTCAGTCGCCCGTGGACATCCTCGGAGAGGTGCCCGCTGCAGCCCTTCTCGTGTGGGCCTTCGTTGTGCTTCGCAGGTATCCGTGGCTGGCTGGGCTGTTCATCGGACTGGCCATGCAGACGAAGCTTCTGGGTGCGCTGGCGGCCATTCCCATCGCGCTGGCTATTTACCTGCTCGCCGACGACGGCTTTATCAGGCGCGCGCTGCGCGTAGTGCTCTGCGCGCTGGTCGCCGTCATTCCGAACGTTCTGTATGAACTGTGGAAGCTTGTCGCACTGGGGCCGTCGGCATACTGGATGAACCTCAAGGAGTTCTACTGGTTCTTCCGTTCGGGCGGGCAGAATATTGATCCTGTCGACCCGCTGACGAAGTTTGTGTCCTTGGGCAGTGACTGGTTCTCGCCGACCTGGCTCACCGTGATATTCGTTGTGCTCGTGCTGGCCACCGTGTGTGTGTTCGTGCTGAGGCGTTCGGCGCCCGACAAAGCGGAAGAATCGGATGCCGGTGCCAGCCGTCGCGAGCGGACCGCGTATGCGCTGGCCGCCGTTCTGGGGCTCGTGATCTGGTTCGGCTGGTGGCTGACGTCGGCGCAGACGCCGAACTGGCCGCGCTACCCCGCCATGGCGATGTACATCTTCGTGCCGATTATCGTGGCCGTCGCGATTCGAGCACTCAGCGAGCAGTGGAGCATCCGTCCGTGGGGAATCGGCTCGCGCATTGCGGCTGGGGCAGTTGCCGCGGTGATGATCGTCACGCTCGGCATGCAGACCTGGGGGCATGTGCGCATTGCGGACGAGTCTCGATTTGGCGAGACGCTCGCCGATCAACGCGTCGTTGCCGCTGAGGTGGCCGACGCCGACCTCGACGTGATCGTGACGACGTGGGGGCCAACCGTGTCGATCATCGTGCTTGCGGGCGCCCACGCTGCTCTGAGCGATGTGCCGGAGTGGGACGGCAGCGCGGAGCTCAGGCAGAACTGGGATCTGTCGGACGCGGGTATTGAAACCTTCACCAGCACGCTCGACGAGGAGTGCGCAGACGTTCTGGTGCACACCGATCGTTATGCGCTCTGCATCCCGTTCTAACGGCCGCGGCTGACCCTGAGCAACACTTCTCAGGACGTGGTCAACCAGACGTAGCCGAATGGCGGCAGCACGAGACTCTCATGCCGTTGGTCGAGGGCGCATCGAGAGCTCCTTGAGCCGATCGGTGCTCGTAACAGAATGCTTCGACCAGTACCGGCTTACAGGCGAGCGTGCCGTCGAAATCATCGCGGATGTCGCAACTGCCGTTGAGAGCTGGTCAGACGTTGCAGACACGTTCATCGGCGATAAGGGGAGCATCCCCGCATTTGCTGTCGCATTCGACAATGACAACACACAGCGAGCGGCAGAGCTCGCTCCGAGATCTGCCGCGACGGTCATCGGTTCCTTCGCCGATGGTGACCTCGGTTCGTCACGAAGCGGTAGAACCTGGGTTCCTTCCCATATTCGCAATGGGCGAAAGGTCGAAGGTTATTGGCGACATTGATTACCGGGCGAAGCGGAACCGAACCTGCCAATACTCTCCCCACCAAATGCTCCGCGGTTGAATTAACGTTGGTTGGAATTGCTTGCATATCTGGAATTGAATTGGAGAATTGGAGAATGGAAACCGCAGCAGAGCTCGTGCGCGCCGCGCGGCGTCGACGCCGCCTCACCCAGAAGGAGCTCGCCCGACCACTTGGAGGATGATCTCTATGAGGTTTGCGAGACGACGGATTTCTTGGCTTGTGCCACTGGCCGCGTTGTTCGCATTGAGCGCGTGCAGTGCACCTTCTTCGGGCAGCGACAGCACTGGAGCTCCCGATTCTTCAGAGGCAGCCTCGCCATCGCCCTCGGGCAGTGTTACCATCGGTTGCGATCTCGCCCGGCCGGATGACCCTGGCGACTCCGACCCTGGACCCGATGACCTCATCGTCGGCCCGCTGGTCTACCTCGGTGCAGTTTTGGCTTATCAGGGCACTGACCTCCCCGGCACAGCTCCCGTCCCAGACGACAACGGGGTCACCTACTTCAAGACGGGCGCTGATCTGCCTCCCGATAAGACTGTGACGGTGTCTGTCGGCGACGCGGCCCGATCGTATGCCGGAATTGTGATCGCGGGCGGGCCATCAGCAGGCTATTCGAGCGTCACCTATGTCAGCTGCCCAACGCAGCAACAGCCATCACGGATGTGGTGGGCTGGCGGATTCGCTCTCATCGGACGGCAATCAGCTTGTGTGCCGCTCGACGTTCACGTCAAGGGAGAAAGTGAGCCTCGTCATCTCCAGCTTTCTCTCGCCGTAGACCCCTGCGATCAGTAAGCACCGCCCAGCTGCTCCCACATTTACGGCAGACATTCTGGAATCATGACTTGTAGGGCAATCTCGTGCCCTGAACCGGTCCTATGGGTTTGAGTCGTTTGAGAGCACCTGCGAGAGCGCTTCGGGCCTCAGCGCCGACGGAACTCCCAGTTCGTGATCCATGGCGGGTCTTCGCCATGCGAGTACGCGTAGTCGCGGGCGTCAGTACGAGCTGACTGCCATTCGCGGATGGCGGCTTCAGCGGCATCCGGATCAGGTACGTCGGCGATGCGCCCGACGATGTCGCTGGCGAGCTCGTAGCGGTCGAGATCGTTCAGACTGACCATGTCGAACGGCGTTGTCGTGGTGCCGCGCTCTTTGAATCCGTGCACGTGCAGTTGCTCATGGTTGGCCCGCTTGTAGGTGAGCTGGTGGATGAGCGACGGGTAGCCATGGAACGCGAAGATGGTCGGCCGGTCTGTGGTGAACAACGCATTGAAGTCCTCGCCTGGAAGCCCATGCGGATGATGCGCCGGATCGTGCAGCCGCATGAGATCGACGACGTTGATGAGCCGCAGCGTGAGATCGGGGAAGCGCTCGTGCACGAGCTGCACCGCGGCGATCGCCTCGATGGTGGGAACGTCTCCGGCACACGCGACGACGGCGTCTGGCGTTGACGCAGCGGGGTCGTTCACATCGAGGTCGGGCTCATGGCCTGCCCAGGGCCAGATGGAGAGACCGTCGCGCACGTGTTCCGTGGCTTCTTCGAGGCTGAGCCAGGCCGGCTGCTCGTTCTTGCCCGCCACCACAGCATTGATTCGGTTGTGCGTGCCGAGCACATGCCGCATGGTGACCAGGAGCGTGTTGGCGTCGGGCGGAAGGTAGATGCGCACGACGTCGGACTGCTTGTTTGCCACGATGCCCAGAAACCCGGGGTCTTGATGCGAAAACCCGTTGTGGTCTTGCCGCCACACGTGGGAGGAGAGCAGATAGGTGAGCGAGGCGATGGGCTTGCGCAACGGAAGAGAGCGCGAGGCCTCGAGCCACTTAGCATGCTGGTTGAACATGGAGTCGACGATGTGAATGAACGCCTCGTAAGAGGTGAGAAGCCCATGGCGTCCCGTGAGCAGGTAGCCCTCAAGCATCCCCTGCATCAGATGCTCACTGAGTGCCTCGATCACTTGGCCGTGCGGGGCGAGATGCGTGTCGGTGTCGACGATGGTGGATGCCCAGCTGCGATCCGTTCCCTCAAACACCGCGGACAACCGGTTCGATTCGACTTCGTCCGGGCCGAACAAGCGCATGGTGTCAGGGTTCTGGCTCATGAGCTGTGCAAGCCACGGGCCGAATGCTCCCGTGGCGCTCGCCGTGCCGACCGGGTTGCGTGTTGTCTCGACGGCATACGGGGTGAGCGTGGGGAACTGAAGCGGTGACGTGATGCCATCATGCGCGTGGGGCGAAGCGCTCATGCGCAGCGCGCCACGGGGGCGGATGCTGTTCAGCGCCGGTGCCGGTGCACCCGTGCTGGTGAACAGTTCGTCTGGATTATAGGAGCGAAGCCACTGCTCGAGCTGGGCGCGGTGATCGGCGTTCTCACGCACCTCTGGAAGCGGCACCTGGTGGGCGCGGTACGTGCCTTCGACCTGCTGGCCGTCGACCGTTCGCGGGCCGGTCCACCCCTTGGGCGTGCGCAGAATGACGACGGGCCACCGCCGTTCGCGCTCCGGCGCGTGCGCGTTGCCGCGCGCCTCGGCCTGAATCTCGGCGATGCGGTCGAACGCGAGGTCGAGTGTCTGCGCCATGTGCGTGTGCACCTCGTGCGGAGCATCCGCTTCACCATCGATGAAAAGCGGGTCGTATCCATTCCCGTGAAAGAACGAAATGAGCTCGTCGCGGGGAATGCGCGCCAGGGGAGTGGGGCTGGCGATCTTGTACCCATTGAGGTGGAGAATCGGCAGGACAGCGCCGTCTTTGGCTGGGTCGATGTAATTGTGCGCGCGCCACGATGCCGCGAGCGGGCCGGTCTCGGCTTCGCCATCGCCGATCACACACGCGACGGTGAGATCAGGATTGTCGAGCGCGGCGCCAAAGGCGTGCATGAGCGAGTAGCCCAGCTCGCCGCCCTCATTGATAGAGCCGGGTGTCTCGGGCGCAGCATGCGAGGGAACTCCGCCCGGGTATGAGAACTGGCGCAGCAGAATCTGAAGGCCTGCGGCGTCGAGGCTGATCTCGGGCATGAGGTCGCTGTACGAACCGTCGAGCCAGGCGTTCGCCATCATGGCAGCTCCGCCGTGGCCGGGGCCGCAGACGAAGAGCATCTCGAGCTGACGCTGCACGATGATGCGGTTGAGATGCGCGTAGGTCAGATTGAGGCCCGGCGCAGTGCCCCAGTGTCCGAGCAGGCGCGGCTTGATGTCTGACGACTCAAGCGGATGCCGCAGCAGGGGATTGCTCTGCAGATAGATCTGTCCGGCGCTCAGGTAGTTGGCTGCCCGCCACCACGCATCAACGACGTCGAGGTCACCAGCGGGCTGCGTCGTGATGGATTCGTTCTCGTTCATTGAGCCCATACGTCGGACTCTACGTGTCGCCTTCTGCTGAGGGAAGAGCGACGCTGCCGATCGTGAGGCAGCGCTCAGCCTCAGCGGCAGAGGCCGTCGATGATCTGGTCAAGTGTTTGGCCGAGATCGCGCTCGCCGAGGCTGTCGCCCCCGGGCGTTGGAGCATTGCGGCGGGCGCGTGCGACAGCATCCGTGAGCTTCTCGACCGAGGGAGGCTCGCCATGTGAAGCCGGTCGGGCATCGGTAACGAGCCACCGTTGATCGATTCCGGCGGTGGGGGAGAGTGCGTCGGCGAGATCCGCGACCGTGAACGCGACCGTCGCGCCCTCGGGAAGGAACCGAGCTGCACGATCGACGTCGGCGGCGCTCAGCCCGATGATCAGATCGACGGCAGCCGTGACGACGCCCCTCTCCGCAACGATTTGCGCGGGGAGGGATGCCGCGTCGACGCGCGAGCGGAGTTCGGTGCGAAGTCGGGTCTCCGCCTCGCCATCGGTGCTGAACGCCAGAATGCGGAATGCGGCTTCAGGTTGTGCAGGCATTGGCTCCCTCGCTTCGCTCGCTGTTGCTCCATGCTAGTTGACCACCTGGTGGTGTGAGGTTCGACTTGAGGTCGAACACTTGTTCTACGAAGATGTGTTCGATAATATCGGCGCATGGAACTCTTCAGCCGACTCGAGAACGCAGCGCACAAGGTGTCTCGCGTATACGCGCAAGCAGAGGCATCGGCCGTAACAGGTTTGAGTGGGGCCGGTGGCGTAAGGCGTCGAACCGCGGTGGGCAATGTGTCTGAGCTCGTGCGCCAGATGCCTGATGATGCCGTGAATCAGTTGCTGTGGCAAGCGGGGCAGTTGCGCCGAGCCGCAGATGCCGTCATCGCGATTGCCGCTGCCGAGACTGTTGTGCGAGCCGCGGGTGAAGCCTCGACGCTTGCCGGCGTCGGTCGCGCCGATGCTGAACAGCTTGCTCGCGTGGGGGCGATGATCGATGAGTCTGAGCGTGTGATCGATGCGTGCGGTGTAGTGGAGGCCGAGTCGCTGGACATCGTTGTTGATGTTCCGTGGTGGCACTCCATCTCGCTCGCTGTCATCGATGGCGGGCTGAGCCCCGCCGCGGCCGCGGTGATGCGTGAACGCCTGGGGGAGCCTGGTGGAGTGGTCACTGCACGCAACCTTGCCCGGGCGGCAGAAGAACTCACAGAGCACGTGTCGGCGATGGCCCCGGATGCTGTCGGTGAGGCAGCCGGGCGCAAACGCGCCGAGCTCGAGGGTGCGACAGAACTCGTGAGCGGCGATGACAGTGCCGAGTGAACACTCGATGTGACAAGGCACCCCGTTCTTCGGCTAAGATGAGTGAGGCTTTTCAGCCAATCGGGGTGTGGCGCAGCTTGGTAGCGCGCCTCGTTCGGGACGAGGAGGTCGTGGGTTCGAATCCCGCCACCCCGACGTTGTGATGTCTCGGGACATAGTTTTTCTATGTCCCGAGACATCGTTCGTTTAACCGTGCATTGCGCGGGATCGTCACAGTAAGCCCGAACTCATGTGGCGAGCAGCCCGTGCTCTATTCGGTTCAGGGTTCCACAGCAAATACCTCGACATCGAGCACAGGCAGCGAAACTCCGAAAGCAGCGAGGGCAGTGTTGAGCGCTGTAATCAGCGGAGAGAGTCCCTCGAGAAGGTCGACGAAGAGCCCGAATTCGTGCGTCGCGACATTCTGGTTGGGGTCTGAGTCTCCGGTAAGCGTGCCAGTTACAGTGCCTGCCTCCACGTCAGAGCCAGCCAGATCGATGCTTACGGTGAGCGGTGTGAAATGGTTGATGATGACCTGTGCTACTTCGCCTCCTGGGGCGACGTCGGCCCCTGCAGTAACGGTGAGATTTGCGCCGCTCGTCGTTCCCACAGCGGTAACGCCGACAATCTCATTCAGCGCACCAATGTTGAGAACGTCAGCGCCGTAGTCAAGTGCCACCATGGCCGGTTCGCCCGCGCTCAAGGTTCCGGGGCCATTATTGGTCACTATGAACGTAAGCGGATATTGGTACTCCGCGTTCACAACCCCGGCAAGTCCTGATAAGAGTGCGGTGAAAGCGGTTTCGGCCGCGGCTTGTGCGAGCGTGGGCAAGGCATCAAACCAGACGTTGAGCGCGTCGCCGAGCTCTGCGGTCAGGCTGATGCCTCCGTCGGTAAACGCAAGCCCGAGATCGGTGTCTGCCACCGTCGACGCTGCAGCTGACGGCGTGGCTGCGGCAACTGCGATTACCGGAACCGACCAGGCGGCACCTTTGACCACCGTGCGGCGCGAGAACCCGTTGTTTGTGCGCGTGTTAATGTCACTCATGCTTTCCTTTCAAATGGGGGTATTTAAACTGCGACTTCAACGTAATAATGCGCGGATGGAATATACAGAGGTCATTCAGCTATGTGCGCGAAGTGAACACAATTGAGCGCTTTCTGACTGGGCGCGCCCCCTGTTTAGGTGACAATTTCGGCATGTTTGCCCCCAGTACTGGGTGAGTTTTCACTCTCGGGCGCCCCCAAATCAGGGCACGGTGACGATGCGTGAGAAACATGTGCAGACTCGCGTCATAATTCGCACGATGTGGCGTCTCATAAGTAGACCCATCGTGGGATCTTCGTGAAGAGAAGTGAGATGTACATCGTGACGAAGCAGCAGTCTCTTGTCATCATCGTCGGATGCCTCGTCGCCGTGCTGATGTGCGTTGGCGTCATCCTTCTCGTGCAGCAGAGTGCGCAAGCGGTCGTCGGCGAGAGCGATTCCGCGAACATCAGTGTGAGCCAGACGGCGGGACTGGCGCCCCTGTGCTGATCGATCCGGCGAGGAAGGTTGACTTTTCGTGCGAGAGTGAAGTGCTACTCGTCAACCTCAGTAGAGCCCGACATTGTCGAGGCGCCCACCAGGAAGCTCCGAGAGCAGACGCAAGGCGAGCGGTCGGTCCTGTTGACGGACACCAGCAAGGACGCGTTCGTCGGCATCAAGGTCAGCCAGAAAACGAATGTGTGTACGCAAAGCATCGCTGAGCTCTGCCGCACTGGGAATGGGGACTGCAAGTGCGCCAATATCTTCTTCATCGAACTCGTCCGCACTGCGGTTTCGTAGCCAGTGGTCAGGATCGAACTCGGGACCTTCGTGGCCGGGCTTCCAGAAGGTGTCCCCGGCGTGCACACCGTTTGCATCAACCCACATCTTCAGCACGGCCAGACGGCGCAACAGTGTGAGATCGATCTGTCCGGTTACGTGGGTGTTTGTCATTACCCATCGCAGGTCATACAGGTCGCCATCCACGGCGTATGGGTGGTAACCAGGGCGGAGGATTCAGGTCGAGTTTGCTGGCTAAATCGCTGGTAGCGTCGCCCAAGTCGTGGTTGAAAGTCAGCGTCCACTTTCCCCGACGTTCTGTAACGCCGTAGCTAAACGGACCGATGTTGAGTCCTTCGATGCCTGCTATGAGCTCGGTGAGAGCGTCATCGGGGTCGGCGCCGATATTAACAGCGGAGAAGTCCAAGTCGAGTGAGAATCGCCCGGCGTTTCCGGCATAGAGCTTGCGAAGCGACGTACCGCCCTTGAACGCGAGCGCGTCGAGAGTGCACCGTGCAAGTGACGCAATAGCAGGTCCTGCGCAATGTCGACGATTGCCGCGTCGCGGCCCTGAGCGCCGGCGCCGTGTGGCGTGTGCCGCGCGATGTGGCCAAGTGTAAGTCGAATTTCGCTCATACAACCGCCGCAAGTTCGCGGGGATTAAACGGTAGCAGTGTGTCCGCGATCTGCCAGGCGGCGTCGTGTCGGCGTAACGGGCCGCGCGAGCCGAACCACGTCTTACCCGCCGGTGGGGCAAGTTCCCGGATAGCAACGGCGAGGTCAGGACGCAGGCCTTGTAAGAGGTACCCGGTTCGGGCCCGAATAGATGCAGGACGGCCTGAGAGCTCCTTCATGAGCAGGTCCGGGACGGGTCTGCGTGCGAGCTCCGGGAACCATTCCAAGGCGCTGGACCATGAACGCACCGCCTTGGGACGGGCAGCCATGTGCACAATGAGACTCTCGATAGCCAGAACGGGGACACCGCGTATGTCTTGATAGTCAAGACACGGTTTGAATACCGTTCCCGCCAGCGCAGCGGGCAGCTGGCGAGCTAGTTCACTGGTGACCGCCGCGACCTCTGGGCGCGCGGGTGAACGATCGGCTGCATCATGGGCCCAGGCAGCGGCTTGGAAAGTGAGCGCGCATCGCGCATCGGGCCTCTCGGCGAGGAACGCTCGAAGCGGCATGACGGGATCATTGCGCGAGTAGGCTCCGGCAACGGCCGCCGGCGCGAACTCCCACACTCCCCGGCGCCCCGTGGGTAGCAGCCAGCCTCGTTCTCGCAGTCTTGCAGCGACGACCTTCACTGGCGTTCGCAGACCTTGCTGCTGCACGAGGCGGTCGAGATGCTCGCTCGTCACGAGCTCGGGCTGCTCAAGCTCCAATTCTTCCAGCACGCCTCCCATTGCGCGCGAAATTGATCGTGTCATATAACCCACCATAGTATCGAAAACAGAAACCTTCCTTACGATAATGACACCGCGATGCACGAGTGTCAATGAGCGATAGTAGGTTACGTGAATGGTAACTATTCATAGCTTTTGACACTGCATGAGACAAAGGATGAAACATGCACTTGCATCACGCCATGTTGGGGTCGTCCTGGGCCGAGCACCTCGCACTCCCCTCAGAGGGCGTTCGCCTCCAGAGGAGGGCGATCGCAAGTGCAAGGAACGCCACGGTGCCCAGACAAGCCGAGATGGCGTGTGCAGTTTCCCAACTGTTGCGGTACCAGGACCAGTCAGACGGCAACGTGGCCGGGCTCCAAATCGCGACAAGTGCATTGATCGGCCGATTTCCGAACCAGTACACCAGCAATGTTCCGAGAAAACAGAGCGCCGCGATCACCGGAGCCGCGGTGCCTGCGATCGTATGTCCCTTGAGCGAGGTGATCGTGAGAGCGACCGTTGCGATGAGACCCACGACCTCCGCGATGCCTCCGACGACGGCGAATCCGCCGTAGAACGTGTGCTGAACAGTCAGCCACTCGGGGCCCGATAGTGCGCGACTTCCTGGCGCCTGCAGAACATGGTTGAGAGTGAGTCCGAGCACGAGAGCGGCACAGATCAGAGACACGAGATAAAGGACCCTCACGATACGGTGCATATGTATTTCCTCCCTCCACATCGGTTTACGCTCGTTGGTCACGTTTTGGAATAGCAACGAGTCACATTCGCGAACTCTGCATGCGTCTCGTTTGGCCAGTCAGAATTCGGCGAGGAGAACGGCGTCTCGCGCCCGACGTCAACGTGGCTCGACGTACCCTTTATATGCGAGGGCTCGGCCCCGCAGCATCCTCTGGAGCGAACCCGCTCCGCGTGATTGACAATGACGCCACCGCGTCCTAATCTTTTCAGTAAGCAATATTTAGCTTTCACATCGTGAAAGTAGCAAGGTGGGTTTGACGAATGAGTTCACAGGTTGACGCGGCTATCGCTACGACGTCGGGCGCGGGAGCCGCTGCGGTGCGTCGAACGCGCACAGTGCCGGCGAAGCTTGCGCGGTCATGGCTGCTCGTGCCTGCGACGAAGCCCGAGGTCTTCAGCGACGCCGACCGCAGCGCGGCCGACGGAATCATTCTGGACATCGAAGATGCCGTCGACCCGTCGCGCAAACCGGACGCTCGCCGCGCCGTCGTCGACTGGCTGAGCTCGGGCGGAGAAGCCTGGGTGCGCGTGAACGACGCCACAACGGAGTTCTGGGCCGACGACCTCGCCGCGCTTCGCGATGCGCCAGGTCTGCAGGGCGTGATGCTCGCCAAAACCGAGTCGCCGCAGCAGGTGGAAGAGAGCTACCGCAAGCTCGGTGAGAACGTGCCAGTAATCG
Organism: Paramicrobacterium chengjingii; assembly: GCF_011751765.2. Classification (GTDB taxonomy): domain Bacteria; phylum Actinomycetota; class Actinomycetes; order Actinomycetales; family Microbacteriaceae; genus Paramicrobacterium; species Paramicrobacterium chengjingii. Next base: position 2,351,391 of record NZ_CP061169.1, on the reverse strand, counting down.
CTCTCGTCGAATCGGCCATCGGAATCGAGTCGGCCACAGACATCGCCCGGGCCGAAGGGGCATTCCGTCTGGCGTTTGGAAGCGGCGACTTTCGCCGTGACACCGGAATGTCGGCAGACAAGGAAGCGATGGCGTACCCGCGGGCAAGGCTCGTGGTCGCCAGCCGCTGTGGCAACCTGCCCGGGCCCATCGACGGCCCCACCGTCGGCTCGAGCCACCCCGTGCTGCGCGAGCAGTCGGGCACGACCGTCAGCATGGGAATGACGGGCAAGCTCTGCCTTGATGTCGAACAGGTGCCCGTGATCAACGAGGTCATCAGCCCCACGCCGACCGACGTCGGCTGGGCAAACGGGTTTCTCGCCGACTTCGAGGCGCGCGGCGGCGTGATTCGTGACGGCAGCGACTTGCCGCGACTCGGCCGCGCACGAAAGATTGCAGAACTCGCTGAGGCATTCAACGTTTCGGCCCCATCCGCGTAAACAGCTTTGCGTTCGCGCAGCATTCATGAAAGTACAGAGGAGATGTCAATGACGAAACAGCTCACGACCGGTGATACCGCGCCCGACTTCACGCTGCCCAATGCCGAGGGCGACGACGTGACGCTCAGCAGCTACCGTGGCAGCGACGTTGTTGTGTACTTCTACCCGAAGGCAGAAACGCCCGGATGCACCACAGAAGCGTGCGACTTTCGCGACAATCTCGCTTCGCTGCGCGGAGCAGGTTACGACGTGATCGGCATCTCTGCCGACCCCGTTGAGAGCATTGCCTCGTTCGCCAAGAACCACGACCTTGTCTTCCCGCTTCTCTCGGATGCCGGTGCCGCGATCGCCAAGGAGTACGGCGCCTGGGGCGAGAAGGTCATCAACGGCACGGCGATGGTCGGCATTCTGCGCACGACGATTGTGCTGGACAAGTCCGGCGTCGTCTCACGCGCGGAATACAACGTGAGTGCTGACGGGCACGTTGCGGCGCTGCGTCGCGAACTCGGCATCGACGCGTAGCGACACCCCGGCCGTGCCTTGACATGGTCGGGGCTTCCAGCTTGAATAAATCAAAATGAAATAGATATTTCGAAATACGGAAACACCAGCTAGAGGATCAACGATGCAACTCGAGCAGTTCAACCAGCTCCCCGACGAGGAGGCACTGGCCGCCGTGCGGCCCTGCCTCGACGTCGAGCGGTGGGGCGACGCGATCGTGACGTCCCGACCGTTTTCCAGCCGCCAGGAGCTTCTTGCGTTTGCCGCAGAGGCAGCATGGCCGTTCACCGAGTCAGAGCTCGAACGCGCGCTCTCGCATCATCCGAGGATCGGCGAGCGGGCCGCGGGCGAGGCGCACGAAGCATCCCTGTCTCGATCTGAACAAGCAGCACTCGACATCTCGCAGACGACGGCGGAGAGCCTCGCCGCTGGCAATCGAGCCTATGAAGAGAAGTTCGACCGTGTCTTTCTGATTCGTGCTGCCGGGCGCAGCTCCGAGGAGATTCTCGCTGCGCTAAACGCGCGACTCGGCCATACTGCCGAAGAGGAACAGGCGATCGTCGATCATCAGCTGCGAGAGATTGCAGCGCTTCGATTAGAAGGAGTAGTGAGCGCATGAGCGTCTCGCACGTGACCACCCATATTCTGGACACGATGGTCGGCGCGCCGGCCACCGGGGTCTCTGTTGTTCTTGAAGCCCAGAACGACGAGGCCTGGAGCCAGGTAGCCACGGGCTTCACCGATGCTGACGGGCGGGTGAAAGACCTTGGCCCCGAGCGACTCGACTCCGGTACCTACCGGCTTCGGTTCGACACGGGTGCCTACTTCGCCGGCATCTCCCAGGACACCTTCTTTCCGGAGGTCTCGTTGACGTTTTCCGTCAACAGCGAGCAGGCGCACTATCACGTGCCGCTTCTGCTCAGTCCGTTCGCCTATTCAACATATCGAGGGAGCTGAGATGAGCAACGCCATTCTCGGAAAGAATCAGTACGGCAAAGCAGAAGTCCACGTCGTGCGGGTCAAGCGTGACACCGAACGTCATGAGATCGCCGACCTCAACGTCACCAGTCAGTTGCGCGGCGACTTCGAAGAGGTGCACAGCACGGGCAACAACGCCCACTGCCTGCCCACCGACACCCAGAAGAACACGGTCTTCGCATTTGCGAAGAGCGGCATCGAATCACCCGAGCAGTTTCTGCTGGGTCTCGCCGACCACTTCATCACCGGATGGAGCTGGGTAGACGGCGGCCGCTGGGAGGCCGAGCAGTCGAAATGGGATCGCATTCTCGTCGACGGCGCCGAGCACGACCACTCGTTCGTGCGCAACGGCACAGAGACCCGCACGGCCGTTGTCGTGGGTGATGGCGAGAGCCGCACAGTGATCGGGGGACTGCACAGCCTCACCGTGCTGAAGTCGACCGGGAGCGAGTTTGTCGGCTACGAAAAGGATAAGTACACGACGCTGCCCGAGGCAACGGACAGGATTCTCGCCACGGACGTCGCCGCACGCTGGCGCTTCAACACCACCGACGTCGACTGGAACGCTACATACGAGAGCGTCAAGGCTCTGCTGCTCGAGGGTTTCGCCGAGAAGCACTCGACGGCGCTGCAGCAGACGCTCTTCCAGATGGGCGAGAAGGTCATTGACGCCCACCCCGAGATCGACGAGTTGAAGTTCTCGATGCCCAACAAGCACCACTTCGTCGTCGACCTCTCACCGTTCGGCCTCGACAACCCCAACGAGGTGTTCTACGCGGCCGACCGGCCGTACGGACTCATCGAGGCGACCGTGCTTCGCGACGGCGCACCGATGGTAGAGAAGGCCTGGGACGGCATCGCCGGCTTCTGCTGATCTGACGGCCCGAGGCGTTTCGCCTCGGGCCCCACTTTTTCACGACACACACGTTTCATCGTTCTTCCCACATGGACAAGGAGGTCCCGATGTCGAAGGCTGCCCAAAAACGACAATCCACCAACGACCCGTCACGCCCTGAAGATGAACGGATGCCGGTCGGCTCGGCGTTCGCCTACGGGCTCCAGCACGTGCTCACGATGTATGGCGGAATCATCGCCGTTCCGATCATCATCGGCGGCGCCGCAGGGCTGAGCTCGGGCGAGATCGCCGTGCTTCTGGCATCCTGTCTCTTTGTTGGTGGTTTTGCCACGCTGCTGCAGACCGTGGGCATTCCGTTCTTCGGTTCGCAGCTGCCTCTCGTGCAGGGGGTCTCGTTCGCCGCCGTCTCGACGATGCTGTCGATTCTCGATCAGGGATCGGGGCTCCCCAGCGTTTTCGGCGCCGTACTCGTCGCATCCATCATCGGGTTGGTGATCGCGCCGTTCTTCGCGCAGATCGTGCGGTTCTTTCCACCAATCGTCACGGGAATCATCATCACGACGATCGGTCTCACGCTCGTTCCCGTAGGCGCAGGGTGGATCGTCGGCAACAACCCGGATGCCCCGGACTTCGCCGACCCGAGCAACGTTGCGCTCGCCGGAATCACCTTGGCGATCATCATGCTGCTCAGCAAAGTGGGCAATGCCACGATCTCGCGCCTGTCGATTCTGATCGCCCTTGTGCTCGGCACAGGTGTGGGCGCACTCATGGGCAAGGTCGACTTCTCGGGAGTGCTCGACGGACCGTTCATCGCATTCCCCAACCCGTTCCACTTTGGGCTTCCCGTCTTCGAGCCTGCCGCGATTCTCTCGATGGTGATCGTCGTGCTCGTGATCATGACCGAGACGACGGCCGACCTGATCGCCGTGGCCGAGATCAGCGGATCGAAAATGACCTCCAAGCGCATCGCGGCCGGGCTGCGCGCCGACATGCTCTCGAGCGCGGTATCGCCCATCTTCAACTCGTTCACGCAGAGTGCCTTTGCGCAGAACGTGGGTCTTGTCGCCGTCACGAAGATCACGAGCCGGTGGGCCGTGGCCGCGGGTGGCATCGTTATGGTCGTGCTCGGTCTGCTTCCGGTGCTGGGGCGCGTGGTCGCTGCCATTCCGATGCCGGTGCTTGGCGGTGCGGGAATCGTGCTGTTCGGCACGGTCACCGCCAGCGGCATCCGCACGCTGTCGAAGGTGAACTACAAAGACAACATGAACCTGATCATCGTTGCGACGGCGATTACCTTCGGCGTGGTGCCCGTCGTGAACCACGACATCTACAGCAACTTCCCCTCGTGGTTTCAGGTGATCTTCGACTCGGGCATCAGCTCGGCCGCCATCATGGCCGTGCTTCTGAACCTCATGTTCAATGTGTTCACGAAGGGCAACTCTGAGAATCCCTCTGTGTTCGGGGCCGCGCCGACACGGCAGATTCCGGTGCAGGTCATCGAATGTCTGCAGGAAGGCGACCGCTGCGTCGACGGCAAGATTGTGGATGCTGATGACAACGAAGTAGTGCTCGTAGACCCGGAAGGCACCGAGGTCGAGATGCCCGGGGCCGACGCTGCGAATTCCTCAGAACCGCCAGCGAAACCGTAGCGCCCTTATCGGGATAAGCCAGTTGGCGCACCCCCTACTTGAGGGGGTGCGCCGATTCGCGCTTTGAATGAGGTGAATGATTTTTATCTGTTAGCTTAGAGAAACTTGAGAGTACTGGGGCTCGCAGCTCGTGCTTCCTTGCATCTCGACACTGGCGTGCGATTAAAGGGGGAGACCACTGGTATGAGCGAATCGAATCTGAGCAGACGACGCGTTGTCACGGCGGGGGCTGGTCTGTTCCAGTGATCGCTTTGGCTGCTGCAACGCCAGCGGCGGCCGCGTCAACGACGCAGCCACAAGTGAACCTGTGGACCCAGGCACGCAATCCCAACGAGAGCATCAGCTTCACTTCCAGTGGGGGCGTCCCGGTCTATCAGGGGGCGCGGACACTGACGTACACCATTACGTACGGCAACTATGGGCCGGAGACGATGCCCGCCGGCGCATTGGTGAGCTTCTCACTCCCGCTGGATGCGGTCTGGGGCAGCATCGGAATCAGCTCGGTATCGAACAGCTACTCTCTTGCTTTTATTGGCAGGACGGCCACTGACGTGTCGACTGACCCGGACGAGCCGAACTTGAAGCGCGCCGTCTGGAGCTACACGGTGAACGAGGCGATTCCAGCTGGCATGTCGTTTGACGTTGTCTTCACTGTGCCGCTCAATGACACGGTGTCTGAATCGACGGACTATTGGAAGGTGCGTACGCGATCCACCATCAACATTGGTGCCGCTGACGTCGTAGAAGCTGTTCCCGAAAACGACCTGGACTATTCAGACACCTACGTGCATTACAACCACCGGATGAACGTCGATCTCGCTTCGACTGCGCGTCGTCCCGTCGAAGCCAGGGACGGCGTATACCAGGGTGATCCCTACTATTCCGGGCCGGGCAGGCTCACATTCATTGCCTCTTACGCGAATAACGGCACCGAAACGCTGCCTGCAGGCTCGGAGATCACCTTCCAACTGCCCTTCGACGGCATTTGGACGAACTTCAATATTGACGCGAATCCCAGCGGAAGGAACATCACCTATCTGAAGGAGGAACAGATCAGCCTGGGTGGCACAGCGAAGGGGCGCCTCTGGACGTACACAGTCAACGAGCGCGTAGCGCCCGGCGCGTCGTTCAACGTGACATTCGGTGCATTCCTCTCTGAGAAGCACACGACGGCGAGCAACGACCTCAAGGCACGCATAAAGACGACGTTCAAGGTGGGCTCGGCGATGGCAACTGACCTGACGAATGACAGCGGCTCCGAATCGGGCCTCACCTACTTCAACAACGCCACAGCGGAGGCGTGACGCGCGACGGCGTTCTCGCCTGAGCTCAGCCACGGCCGAGGTAGGGCATGCCGGATGCCGTAATCGTGAGGGAGTTCACCGTGGCATTCGGCGGGAGTTCTGCCATGAGGAGCACGGCTCTGGCGGCATCCTGAACCGAAAAGCTCGGCTCGACGAGCCGCGAGCCGTTCGCCTGAAGGGCACCCTCAGAGAGCCCGATTGACTGCGTAAGATGCGTTGCGGCATTGCCAATATCGATCTGCCCGCACGTGATGCCGAAAGCACGCCCGTCGAGGTCGATCGACTTCGTGAGCCCAGTGACGGCGTGCTTGGTCGCCGTGTATGCGGGGGAGAGCGGCCGCGGAGTCTGCGCTGAGATGGATCCGTTGTTGATGATGCGACCGCCCTGCGGGGACTGCGCCTTCATGGCGCGCACGGCCGCCGCACTGCACAGCATCACAGCCGTGAGATTGACAGCGAGTGCGCGGTTCCACTCGTCGATGTCGAGCTCGTCGACAGCGGCAGCTGCGGGAAAGACGCCGGCATTGTTGAACAGCACGTCGACCCGCCCCCACGTGGCGGATGTGCGATCGAAGACCACGTCGACCTGCGCCGGGTCGGAGACGTCTGCGGGGATGATCAGTGCGTCGGGGGTGCCAGCTGCCGTCTCGAAAAGTGGCTGTTCGCGTCGGCCGACGAGCGCGACACGGAACCCAGCAGCGAGGAGCGACTGAGCGCTCGCTCTGCCAATGCCGGATCCCGCGCCGGTGACGACCGCGACGCGGGTCACGCGAGTGTGAGGTCGTCGGAGATCGTCTGCGCGGCTTCCGTGAGCAGCGGGATCGCCCGGGCGGCGAACTCGTCGTCGACGCGACTGTTGGGCCCCGACACCGAGATGGCCGTCGGCGTCGGAGCATCCGGAACCGCCATGGCATAGCAGCGCACACCAAGCTCCTGCTCGCCGTCGTCGATGGAGTACCCGCGCTCGCGGATGAGCGCGAGCTCTGCGAGAAGCTCATCAACGGTGCCGATGCTCTTCTCTGTCGGCGTCGGCATGCCGGCACGCTCGACGATGCCTCGGACACGTTCTTCGGGCAGGTGCGCGAGCATGGCCTTGCCCACGCCGGTATCGTGCGTGTGGGCGCGACGGCCAACCTCAGTGAACATGCGCATGGAGTGTTTTGACTGCACCTGCGCGATGTAGACGACCATGTCGCCGTCGAGAACTGCCATGTTTGCGCTTTCGCCGAGATCGGCGACGAGCGACGTGAGTTGCGGCCGTGCGAGGGCTCCGAGCTGCTTGTTCGCGCCTTCTCCGAGGCGGATGAGGCGGGGGCCGAGCGCGTACCGACGGTTGGGCAGCTGACGCGCGTAGCCGAGCGACACCAGGGTGCGAAGCAGTCGGTGAATCGTGGGCAAGGGGAGGTCTGTCGACGACGACAGCTCACTCAGGGTGACTTCGCCTCCGGCATCCGTAATGAGTTCGAGCAGCTCGAACACGCGCTCAACAGACTGCACGCCTCCGGATGGTTTCGCTTGCTTGACCGGCATCGGTCACCTCTTTCGTGAATGTTTCATTCCATCATGCGAGAAATGGTGGAATGACGCAATGGCTGGGCCGGAGTGTTGCGGTCTGCGACAGCATCCGGGCACCGTTCTGGTTGCGTGGACTTGTGATTCCATCTGGCAAATATTATTATCCATAATACGAAAAGATTTGAGAAGGCCCGAAAGGGCGGACCTCACTGAGGAGGAAATCCATGGCGAACCCCGGTCCCGGAAATTCGATCACCCTGCGTCTTGAGGCGCCCGCGAACTTCACTGCCACCAGCGAACTCGCGTCAGCGGCCGCGCGGGCCGGGGCCGTGGTGACCGCTCTCGACGTGGTGGAATCACACCACACGGGCATGGTCGTCGACCTGACATGCAACACTTCAGGAACCGATCACGCCGACGATGTAAAGATGTCGCTTGATGCTCTGGACGGCGTGCACGTTCGCAAGGTGAGTGACCGCACATTCCTGATGCACCTCGGTGGCAAGCTCGAAGTGGTGCCGCGCGAGCCGATTCGCAACCGCGACGACCTGTCGCGTGCGTACACCCCGGGGGTCGCCCGCGTCTGCATGGCCATCGCGGAAAACCCCGAGGATGCTCGTGCCCTCACCGTGAAGCGCAACACGATCGCCGTGGTCACCGACGGATCCGCGGTGCTGGGACTCGGCAACATCGGGCCCTCCGCCGCGCTGCCCGTGATGGAGGGAAAGGCGGCATTGTTCAAGCAGTTCGCCGGCGTCGACGCGTGGCCCGTGTGCCTCGACACACAAGACACCGACGAGATCATTCAGATCGTGAAGGCGATCGCACCCGTGTACGGCGGAGTGAACCTCGAAGACATCGCCGCACCACGATGCTTCGAGATCGAAGCGCGACTGCGCGACGAGCTCAACATTCCCGTGTTCCACGACGACCAACACGGCACGGCGATTGTGACCCTCGCCGCGCTGACCAACGCGCTGCGCGTTGTCGGCAAGCGAATTGAAGACGTGCGCATAGTGATCTCGGGCGTGGGAGCCGCAGGCAACGCGATCGTGCAACTGCTGCAGGCTCAGGGAGCGCGCAACATCATCGCGTGCGGAAGCAGGGGCGCCATTCACTCGGGCGAGACGTACGCCGATCCTCACCGCCAACAGCTCGCCGACTCCACCAACCCCGACGACTTCTCTGGAACGCTCGCCGAGGCTGTTGCCGGAAGTGACGTGTTCATTGGCGTCAGCGCACCCGACATTCTCACTGGCGACGACATCGCCGCGATGGCCGACGATGCGATCGTGTTCGCCATGGCCAACCCGGTGCCCGAAATCGACCCGGTTGTCGCCTCGCGCACCGCGGCCGTCGTGGCGACGGGACGCAGCGACTTTGCCAACCAGATCAACAACGTTCTCGCGTTCCCCGGGGTGTTCCGGGGCCTTCTCGACGCGGGCGTGTCGGACATCACGCCGCCTATGCTGGTCGCAGCAGCCCAGGCGATAGCCGACCGCGTCGAACCCGAAGAACTCAACGCGAGCTACATCATTCCGAGCGTCTTCGACCCGCTTGTCGCGGTAGAAGTCGCCGAGGCCATCGTCACAGCAGCAGAATCACACAAGGAGTAGATCGACAGTGTCACTGACAGCGAAGAACAAGGCAACGGCGCCCCGCGGCGACGAGATTCTCACCGATGAAGCCCTCGCGTTCGTCGAAAAGCTTCACACGGAGTTCGCCGCGCGTCGTGACGAACTCGTCGGCGCTCGGCGCACCCGCCGCGACGAGGTGGCGCACACGGGAACGCTCGACTTTCTGCCCGAGACCGCTGATGTGCGGGCAGGGGACTGGAGGGTTGCCGAGGCACCCGAGGCGCTGCGCGACCGCCGCGTGGAGATCACCGGGCCGGCCTCGCCCTCCAAGATGGCGATCAATGCGCTGAACTCCGGCGCGAAGGTGTGGCTCGCCGACCTGGAAGACGCCAGCACACCGCACTGGTTGAACGTCGTCGACTCACAGGTGAACTTGAAGGATGCCGCACGCGGCGTGCTTGCGTACACCTCGCCCGAGGGCAAGCAGTACACGCTGCGTGACGACGCACCTCTCGCCGTCGTCGTTGTGCGCCCGCGCGGCTGGCACATGGACGACGACAACTTCGACGTCGAGGGCTCAGACGCGGTCGGCGCGCTGGTCGATTTCGGGTTGCATTTCTTTCACAATGCCGCGCACCTGGCAGCATCCGGCCAAGGCCCCTTCTACTACCTGCCCAAAATGGAGAGCCACCTCGAGGCGCGTCTGTGGAACGATGTCTTCACGTTTGCGGAACAGGAGCTCGGCATCGCGTACGGCACCGTGCGCGCAACCGTGCTGATCGAGACGATTCCCGCCGCATTCGAGATGGACGAGATTCTCTACGAGCTGCGCGACCACGCGTCGGGCCTCAACGCGGGACGCTGGGACTACCTGTTCAGCATCATCAAGTACTTCCGTGACGCTGGCTCGGACTACGTGATTCCCGACCGCGCAAGCGTGGCGATGACGGCGCCGTTCATGCGTGCATACACCGAACTGCTCGTGCAGACCTGCCACAAGCGCGGCGCCTTCGCCATGGGCGGCATGGCAGCGTTCATTCCGAACCGCCGCGACCCCGAGGTGACAGAGGCGGCGATCGCCAAGGTGCGCGACGACAAATCCCGCGAGGCAAACGACGGCTTCGACGGATCGTGGGTGGCGCACCCGGACCTCGTTCCGATCTGCCGCGAGGAGTTTGACGCCGTGCTGGGCGACAAGCCAAACCAGCTCGAGCGGCAGCGCCCCGACGTGAATGTTACCGCCGCCGACCTGCTTGACGTCGCATCCACGCCAGGCGACGTGACCGAGGAAGGGCTGCGCCTCAACCTCTACGTTGCCATCGCGTACACCGCCGTGTGGCTGTCAGGAAACGGCGCCGTCGCCATTCACAACCTCATGGAAGACGCGGCAACCGCCGAGATCTCACGCTCGCAGGTGTGGCAGCAGCTGCACAACAAGGTGCGCTACGCCGACACCGGCAACGAGGCGACACCCGAGCTCGTCACGCGACTGCTCGCCGAAGAGAGCGACAAACTCAAGTGCGAGGTCGACGCCGAGGCGTTCAACCACTACTACGAGCCCGCCGTCGAGCTGATTCGCGACATCTGCCTGTCGAGCGACTACGAGGACTTTCTCACGACGCCCGCCTACAAGCTGGTGCGCTGATGACAGCATCCGCTGCCCACACGTCGCTCACGGCAGACGATCTTGCCCGCGTTGACGCACACCTCGCGCCCACCGATCGACTGCTCGAAACCGCCTACCCGGGCGATGATGGCAGCAGGCAGCCGATTCACACCGTGTATGTGCCCGGGCACACGTACGACCCGTCGCTCGCTGCGCGGTGGGGAGCGGATGCCGCGGCCGCTGTCGCCGAGGCGGGCGGCACCGCTGCACTCTGTGCCCAACTCGGGCTCGGCGACGGGCTGATCGAGCAGATCGCACCGCTCGTCGACGCCAAGCTCGCCAGCGAGCCGATCGAAGATCTGCGCATCGATTTCGAGGACGGTTTCGGTGACAGGGGCGATGCCGCGGAAGACGCAGCAGCTGTCGCCGCAGCCGAGAACGTGGCGACCGCACTCAGCACAGGGCGGGCGACGCCGTTTGTCGGCATCCGCTTCAAATGTTTCGAAGCGGCGACGCGGCACCGTGGGCTCGCCACTCTTGACCGTTTCGTAACGACGCTCGCGCAGGCCGGCCCTTTGCCCGATGGGCTCATTCTCACGCTGCCCAAGGTGACGACCGTCGACCAGGTCACCGCCATGGTCGAGGTGTGCGAGAAGCTCGAGGGAGTGCTGGGGCTCGACGCCGGGCGCCTGCGTTTCGAAGTGCAGATGGAGACGCCACAGCTGATTCTCGCCGCCGACGGCACCGTGCCCATCGCGCAACTGCTGCATCGTGCACAGGGGCGCATCACGTCGCTGCACTACGGCACATACGACTACAGTGCTGCGCTGCAGATCGCGGCGGAGTACCAGTCGATGGAGCATCCTGCCGCCGACTACGCGAAGCAGGTGATGCAGGTGGCCGTAGCCGAGACCGGCGTTCGACTGTCGGATGGCTCGACAAACATCATTCCCGTGGGCGAGCCCGCCGATGTGCTCTCGGCCTGGCGGCTGCACGCGCGCCTTGTGCGCCGTTCGCTCGAACGCGGCTTCTACCAGGGGTGGGATCTGCACGCCGCCCAGCTGCCCACGCGGTTTATCGCGACCTACGCCTTCTACCGCCAGGGGTTCGCCGCTGCGGCATCCCGCCTCAATAACTACGTGCGTCACGCCGATTCCGGCATCATGGACGAGCCGGCCACCGCACGTGCCCTCGCGCGCTTTGTCGCTCGCGGGCTGCAGTGTGGCGCGGTGACGTCGACCGAGATTCAGGATGCTGTCGGCATCACCACCCGCGAGCTGACACAGCTGGCGCACCCCAAACTCAGTCTTGAGGAGAACGCATGAGTGACCGAACGTACTACGCTCCCGCGGGTGGACTGCCGCCCCAGACCGATCTGCTCACTGACCGCGCCATCGTCACAGAGGCGTACCAGGTCACTCCGCGCGGCGTGCTGCGCGACATTGTCACGAGCAACCTGCCCGACTGGAACACGACGCGCGCCTGGGTGCTCGCCAAGCCGATCGCCGGGTTCTCGACGACCTTCGCCCAGCTCATCGTCGAAGTGGGCGCTGGTGGCGGAAGCGACAAGCCCGAGCCCGAGGCCGGCGTCGAATCTGTGGTGTTTGTGCTGCGCGGCTCGCTCGTGGCGACCATTGACGGCACCGAGCATGTGCTGGATGCCGGCGGCTACGCGTATCTTCCCGCGGGCTGCTCGTGGACGCTGCACAACCGCTCGAGCGACGTGGCTTCGTTTCAATGGGTGCGCAAGGAGTATGAGCCGCTCGACGGCGTGGCCGTACCGGAGGCGTTTGTCACGAGCGACGACGCTGTCGAGCCCACGCCCATGCCCGACACCGACGGCGCGTGGGCGACGACGCGCTTCGTCGACCCGACGGACATGGCCCACGACATGCACGTGAACATTGTGACGTTTGAGCCGGGCGGGTCGATTCCGTTCGCCGAGACGCACATCATGGAGCACGGCCTCTATGTTCTCGAGGGCAAGGCCGTCTACCGCTTGAACGGCGACTGGGTCGAGGTGCAGGAGGGCGACTTTATGTGGCTGCGGGCATTCTGCCCCCAGGCGTGCTACGCGGGTGGTCCGTCGAAGTTCCGGTATCTGCTGTACAAAGACGTCAACCGCCAGGTGTCGCTGACGGGCAGCATCCTGGGTCGTTCTCGTCCCTAATCGTCCCTCATCGCGCTACTCGGGCAAACGCTCCCGCCTGATTTTCTCTCTTCCACAGGCAAACGCTCCCGCCTCTCATAATCGCGGACCAACTTTTGCTATGCCGTCCTCTGACTCCATAGCAAAAGTTGATCCGCAATTTTGATTGCGCAACGTCGAGGCGTGCCTCACAGTGCGCGGCGCATCAAGCGGGCAGCTCGGGCAGTTCGGGAAGCTTAGGCAGCTCGGGCCGCGTCGGGGCGTGCAGCGGCCGTTGCTTTTGCGCGTCAATCGCCTCTTTCACCGTCGACGCGGTGAGTCGCGGGTACGCAAACACATGCTTACTGGTCAATTGCACGGTGTACCACCCCAAGCGCGTGAGCTCGGTCAACGCCGTGACATCGCGAGCGAACTGCTCGGCTTCACGGTGGTAGGCGCTTTGGTACTCAATGGCGATGCGCCACTCCGGGTAAGCAAGGTCGACGCATTTCACCCAATGGCCGATCTCGTCGACGACGTTGTAATTCAGCCACCAATCGTCTCCGAGTGTGTGGAGGTTCTCAGCGAACAGCTCGCTGAACCACGGCGTCATGACAGACATGTGCTGCTTCGAGGCCTGATTGCGGTAGAAGGTCGCTTTGTCGTTCTTCGCCTGCAAGAACGCGTCGACTGACCTCGTCGCACGACACTCCCGACCGCAATGAGCAGAAGCTGGGTACGGTGGGGGAAACCACTCACGACGACGGGGAGGCACACGGTGAGCGAGTCACTCAAGGATCGGATCGCGGCACGCATCGCCGAGGCGGACGACGACCTCGTCGGGTTGTCGAACTGGCTGCACGAGAACCCCGAGACTGCGTGGGCGGAGCATCGCTCGTCAGCATCCGTCGCAGAGGTTCTCGCCCAGCACGGTTTCGCCATCGAGCATCCCTACCTCGGGCTCGAGACCGCCTTCCGCGCCACGCTCGGTGACGGCCCATTCGCCGTTGGGTTTCTCGCCGAATACGACGCGCTGCCCGGCCTCGGTCATGCGTGCGGGCACAACCTCATTTCTGCGATGTCGGTCGGCGGCGCACTCGGGCTCGCCCAGGTTGCTGAGGATGCAGGAATCACCGTCGAGGTGATCGGCACACCCGCCGAAGAAGGCGGAGGCGGCAAGGTCGAACTCATCGAGCGCGGCGCATTCACCGAGCTGGACTTCGCGCTCATGGCGCATCCGGCCCCCGAGGATTTCGCCGACGCCCAGCCGCTCGCCGTCACACACTGGCACATTGCGTATAGCGGTCGTGCCGCCCACGCCGGGGCATACCCGGAGCGAGGCATCAACGCGAACGACGCATTCGTGATCGCGCAGACAGCAATCGGGATGCTGCGACAGCAACTGCCCGCGGGAGTTCGCGTGCATGGGGTGCAGACGCGCGGGGGAGAGGCGCCGAATGCCATTCCCGCAGAGACTGAGGGGCGCTGGTACGTGCGTGCCGAGACGACGGCGCTTCTGATCGAGACAGAAGAGCGTGTGCTCCGCTGCTTCGAAGCCGGTGCGCTGGCGACCGGCGCAGAGCTCACCATCACGCCCGAGAGCGGACGATATTCGGAGATGCGAGCCGATGCTGAAGCACTGGCCTTCTACACGCAGAATGCACAGGCGCTCGGCCGCGTCTTCGATGTTGCCCCGGAGGACGCGAGCATGAACCGCGCGTCCACAGACATGGGCAACGTGTCGCAGATCGTGAACGCGATTCACCCTTTCATCGGCGTGGGCGGAGAGTTCAGCAATCACCAGCCAGGATTCGCTGACGCCTGCGTGGGGCCCCTGGCAGAGCAGACGCTGCGCGACGGTGCCACAGCACTCGCCTGGACAGCCCTCGATGTTGCGCGTCACCGTGCCTGATCGGAGTATGACGACAACGATATCGGGGTGAAACAGCTACAGATATGGAGCAAATACCACATTTTTATCGAGGGTGCACGCACTTACCTGAAAAATGGTCGAGAAGCGTTCCCGATTTCTGCATAGTGCACTAACATTCTAAAAACACCGTGAACGTGTGGATCGCCTGAGTGGGCTCACTCCCGAATGATCGTCTCGTAGCTGCTGCACCTCCCTACCCCCGAGAGCCTGCTCACGTGTGGCGTTCTCGCGAGACGACGCCAAGACACATGAGGCCCCCTTCATGAAGCACAACCATTCCCTCCTTGACGAGCCATTGGATGCTCGACAGGCCATGCTCACCCTCGGTCCCGCATGGGATCTCAGCGAGACGATAGGACGGTACCGCATTACCCAACGCGGAACCGTCGCCGTTTCAGTGACGGTCGTGGCTCGTCGCGTCGACCCCGCGCTGCGACGCTTTCCTCCCGAAGTACGCGTGCAGGCAGGCGGAGCTGAGCTCTCCTGCGTTATCGATCCGCGTTGGTACGGCTCCGCGAGCAGCCTGATTGCCGTTCTCGAAGCCGAGCTGCCGGGAATCGCGCAGTACTCGGCGTCTGTGCAAGTGGACGACGCAACGGAGGTGCTGCCGCTCACACGCTCCGCATAACGACGCGATCCGGCAGCCCCTGCGGCTCCGCGGATGCGTCTGGGCAATGCGACATCCCTCATCAACTGTGCCACTGCGCGCGGCTCTGGTTTTCAGAAGCCGCGCACAGTGGCACACGGGTGTACCGGCAGTGCGGCGGCGCGCAGCCGCATCCGACCTGGTTGACGTGATCCTCAGTTCCGCTTAGACTTTCATTCAGTAGAAAGTAATTTCCAAGATACGAAATAAGTATCGGAAGCATATTGGATGGGAATCGCCATGACGTACACGGTCAATGCCTCGATCCTTCTCACGGATCTGCCGATCAACGACCGCCCGGCCGCAGCGAAGGCTGCCGGCTTCGACGCCGTCGAGTTCTGGTGGCCGTTCCAGAGCGCCGTTCCAGCTCAGTCCGACATCGACGCGTTCGTGAATGCCGTCAGCGACGCAGGCGTTCAGCTGACCGGCCTCAACTTCTTCGCAGGCAACATGCCCGGCGGCGACCGAGGCCTCGTCTCGTGGCCCGAGCGCTCGGAAGAGTTTCGCGACAACATCCAGATCGTCGCTGAAATCGGCGATCGACTCGGATGCCGCGGCTTCAACGCCCTCTATGGCAACCGCGTCGAGGGCGTCGACCCGGCCGCGCAAGACGAGCTCGCGTTCGAGAACCTCGCCCTCGCTGCAGACGCCATCGCCGCGATCGACGGCACGGTGTTGCTCGAGCCCGTGAGCGGAACCGACGCCTACCCGCTCAAGACAGCGCAGGACGCACTCGACGTGATCGATGCGGCTGGCAAGCCGAACATCAAGCTGCTCGCCGACTTCTATCACCTCGCGGTGAACGGCGACGACGTCGATGCGGTGATCGCCGCCCACGCCGCCGACTTCGGGCACATTCAAATCGCGGATGCTCCGGGGCGCGGTGAGCCCGGCTCCGGAGATCTGCCGCTTGCCCGGTGGATCGACGACGCACGCGCCGGAGGATACGAGGGGCCCATCGGCCTCGAGTACAAGACCGCGGCACAGAACCCCTTCGCCTGGCTCAGTGACGCGACAGCGACTCGCGCCTGAGCTGGCAGCACATATCTTTCAAGGAGCGATAACAATGACCAACGTTTCTGTCATCGGACTCGGCATTATGGGCCTGCCCATGGCCACGAACCTCGTGGACGCGGGCTTCAGCGTCACCGGATATAACCGCAGCCAGCCGAAGATCGACGAATTCGTCGCGCAGGGCGGCTCCGGAGCCGCGAGCGTCGCCGAGGCCGCCCGCGATGCCGACGTGATCATCACGATGGTTCCCGACTCGCCCGACGTCGAGGCCGTCGTCACTGGAGACGACGGCGTCTTCGCGAATGCGAAGCCCGGTGCACTCTGGATCGACGCGAGCACGATTCGCCCCGACGTGGCAAAGCAACTCTCGGACGATGCGCGCGCCGCAGGCATCCGACCTCTTGACGCTCCCGTCTCCGGTGGCGAGCAGGGTGCCATCGACGGTGTGCTCTCGATCATGATCGGCGGCGAGAAGGCCGACGTCGACGATGCGCAGAACGTGCTGAATGCCGTCGGCAAAACGATTGTGCACGTCGGCCCCTCAGGCTCGGGCCAGACAGTGAAGGCAGCAAACCAGCTGATCGTCGCTGCAAACATTCAGGCACTCGCCGAAGCTGTCGTGTTTCTCGAAGCATACGGAGTCGACACCGAAGCCGGGCTCACTGTGCTCGGCGGCGGGCTCGCGGGCTCGAAGGTGCTCGACCAGAAGGGTCAGAAGATGCTCGACCGCAACTTCGACCCTGGATTCCGTCTCACTCTGCACAACAAGGATCTCGGCATCGTCACCGCGGCGGCACGTGAGGCAAACGTCTCGATTCCGCTCGGCGCCACTGTGGCACAACTGGTCGGCAACCTCGTCGCTCAGGGCGACGGCGGACTCGACCATTCCGGCCTCTTCACTCAGGTTGCGCGCTCGTCAGGGCGCAAGTAACCCCTACGTCTAGGAGAAGACAATGACAAAGATGCGCACCGTTGACGCTGCCGTCCTGATCCTCGAAAAGGAAGGCGCGACCGAGACTTTCGGTCTGCCCGGCGCAGCGATCAATCCGTTCTATTCCGCGATGCGCGCCCATGGCGGCATTCGGCATACCCTCGCACGCCACGTCGAAGGCGCTTCGCACATGGCCGACGGGTACTCTCGTTCGACGCACGGCAACATCGGTGTGTGCCTCGGCACTTCTGGCCCGGCTGGCACCGACATGATCACCGGTCTCTACGCGGCGATCGCCGACTCGATTCCGATTCTCTGCATCACGGGGCAGGCTCCGACGCACGTGCTGCACAAGGAGGACTTTCAGGCCATCGACATCGAGTCGATCGCAAAGCCCGTCACGAAGTTCGCCATGACGGTGCTCGAGCCGGCGCAGGTTCCCGGCGCCTTCCAGCGCGCGTTCCACGAGATGCGCACCGGCCGTCCCGGCCCCGTGCTGATCGACCTGCCGATCAACGTGCAGATGGCAGAGATCGACTTCGACATCGACACCTACGAGCCGCTTCCCGTTGCAACGCCAAAGGCGACACGTGCGCAGGCGAACAAGATTCTCGATATGCTCGCTGCCTCGCGGCATCCGGTGATCGTTGCCGGCGGTGGAATCTTCAACTCGGATGCCGCTGACGAGCTCGTTCAGCTGGCGGAACTGCTCGACGTACCCGTCGTGCCGACCCTCATGGGCTGGGGTGCGATCCCCGACGACCACCCCCTCATGGCGGGCATGGTCGGCATTCAGACGCAGCACCGTTACGGCAATGCGACGTTCCTCGCCTCTGACTTTGTGCTCGGCGTGGGCAACCGGTGGGCGAACCGCCACACGGGTGACCTCGAGACGTACCGTGCCGGGCGAAAGTTTGTGCACATCGACATCGAGCCGACCCAGCTGGGCCGCATCTTCGCGCCCGACTACGGAGTGGTCTCTGACGCGAAGGCCGCACTGCAGGAGCTCATCGCCGCGGCACGTGAGCGGGCGACGGCCGGCTCGCTTCCCGACTACAGCGCGTGGGCAACCGAGTGCACCGCGCGTAAGGGCACCATGCACCGCAAGACCCACTTCGACAATGTGCCTCTCAAGCCCCAGCGTGTTTATGAGGAGATGAACGCGGTGTTCGGCACCGACACGACGTACGTCTCCACAATCGGGCTCTCGCAGATTCAGGCTGCGCAGATGCTTCACGTGTTCGGTCCGCGCCGCTGGATCAACGCCGGCCAGGCCGGTCCGCTGGGCTGGACGATCCCCGCCGCTCTGGGCGTTGTGCGCGGCAAGCTGGGGCAGAACGTCGTCGCGCTCTCGGGAGACTATGACTTTCAGTTCATGATTGAAGAGCTCGCGGTGGGTGCGCAGCACAATCTGCCCTATGTTCACGTTGTCGTGAACAACTCCTACCTCGGGCTGATCCGCCAGTCGCAGCGTGGCTTCGACATGGATTACCAGGTGTCGCTCGCGTTCGACAACATCAACTCGCCCGAGACTAACGGCTATGGCGTCGACCACATCAAGGTGGCCGAGGGCCTCGGCTGCAAGGCGATTCGCGTCGAGCAGCCCGACGATCTCGCCCCCGCTCTGCGCAACGCTCAGGCGCTCGCCGAGCAGCACCAGGTGCCCGTGATCGTCGAGGCGATCCTCGAGCGCGTGACGAATGTGTCGATGGGAACAAGCATTGCGTCGATCAACGAATTCGAACAACTCGCCGAGGCGTCAGACGATGCTCCGACGGCGCTCACCCAATTGCAGGCATAATCTGTGCCATGCGCATTCTGATCGCCACAGATAAGTTCAAAGGTTCCCTGACCGGCCCGGAGGTGGCCCACGCACTCGCGTCGGGCCTCTCCGGGCACACGGTCGATTCAATTCCCGTCGCCGACGGGGGAGAGGGAACGGTGGATGCCGCGATCGCCGTTGGCTTCTCGGAATACCACGCCAGTGTGACGGGGCCGACGGGAGAAAGCGTCAACGCGCGCTTCGCCGTGAACGGGAGCGAAGCGGTGATTGAGATGGCGGCGGCGAGCGGGCTCGATGTGCTTCCCGGAGGCACGCCCGCACCGCTGCGCGCCTCGAGCAGAGGCACTGGCGAGCTGATCGTTGCCGCCCTCGACGCCGGATGTACGCGCATCACGATCGGCGTCGGAGGCAGCGCCAACACCGACGGGGGCGCTGGTGTGCTCGCTGGCCTCGGCGCGCGCTTGCTTGATGTCGACGGGCGCGACCTGCCCGACGGCGGTGCGGCACTTGCCAAGCTGGCATCCGTTGACGTCTCGGGGCTCGACCCGCGCGTCGCGACGTGCGAGATCGTGCTCGCCGCCGACGTTGACAACCCGCTGCTCGGCACCCGCGGCGCGGCCGCCGTCTTCGGGCCCCAGAAGGGAGCGACCGACGCCGACGTGGCCACTCTCGACGCCGCACTAGCGCACTACGTCGGCGTGCTTGCCAGCGCCGTGCCTGCGGCCGCCGAGCACGCCGAGGCAGCCGGGGCCGGCGCGGCGGGAGGCGTCGGATTCGCCGCTCTCGTGCTCGGTGCGCATCGCGAACCCGGTGCCACGGTCGTGCAGAAGCTCACGGGTCTCGCCGCTCGCATCGACGCCTCAGACCTCGTGATCACGGGCGAGGGGAGTCTCGACGAGCAGAGCCTCGGCGGCAAGGCTCCCATCGGAGTGGCGCGCGCTGCTGTCGCAGCATCCGTGCCCGTCATCGCCGTCTGCGGTCGCACAACCCTGAGCGAGTCCGTGCTTCGTGACGCCGGATTTGCCGCCGTCTACGCGCTGGCCGACCTCGAACCCGATGTGCGCAAGAGCATGGCCGGCGCCGCTGAGCTGCTGCGCCGCATCGCCGAAACGATCAACACGGATTCTGTACGGCTCACACAAGGAGTGTCATCGTGACCGACCACGAAGCCGATTTTGGCTCCGCGCCCAGCCGCTACGACCTCGTGATCCGTGGTCGCGCCCTCACCTCCGCGGGTGAGGCCAGGCACGAGATCGCCGTCTTAGACGGACGCATCGCGCGCATCGATGCATCCGGCGCTGGGCTCGATGCCGACCGCATCGTTGACCTCGCCGCAGACGAGATTCTGCTGCCCGGGCTCGTCGACGCGCACGTGCACGTCAACGAGCCGGGCCGCACCGAGTGGGAAGGCTTTGCCTCGGCCACGCGCGCGGCCGCAGCCGGCGGCGTCACCACGCTGATCGACATGCCCCTCAACAGCATCCCGCCCACCGTCAACGTCGATGCGCTCAACGTCAAGCGTGAGGTTGCCGAGCCGCAGGCGCACATCGACGTGGGGTTCTGGGGCGGTGCCGTGCCGGGCAATACGGCGCAGCTGCGCCCGCTGCATGACGCCGGCGTGTTCGGCTTCAAATGCTTTCTTCTGCCCAGCGGCGTCGACGAGTTTCCACCGCTGCCGCTCGACGAGATCGAGCGCGACATGCGTGAGCTCGCGTCGTTCGATTCGCTGCTCATCGTGCATGCCGAAGACCCGCAGGCCATCGAGACGGCGCCGCACGAGTTCGGTCCCGGCTACGCCGGCTTTCTCGCGTCGCGTCCGCGTGACGCTGAAAACGCAGGAATCGCCGCCGTGATCGAGCGGGCACGCCGCACCGGAGCGCGTGCGCACATTCTGCACCTCTCGTCGAGCGACGCGCTGCCGATGATCGCCGAGGCCAAGGCCGACGGCGTGCGGCTCACCGTGGAGACCTGCCCGCACTACCTTGCACTGTCGGCCGAAGAAGTGCCAGACGGCGCTACAGCGTTCAAATGCTGCCCGCCCATTCGCGAAGAGGCGAACCGTGAACTGCTGTGGCAGGGCCTTCTCGATGGAACGATCGACCTCATCGTCTCAGACCACTCACCGAGCACAGAAGAGCTCAAGGGAACGGGCGACTTCGGCACGGCCTGGGGCGGTGTCTCGTCGCTGCAGCTGGGAATCTCGCTCATCTGGAACGAAGCGCGCACGCGCGGCATCCCACTCGAACGCGTTGTGTCGTGGATGTCAGCTGCCCCGGCGAACCTCGTCGGGCTCACGCACAAGGGTCGCCTTGAGGTGGGAGCGGATGCCGACTTCGCCGTGTTTGCCCCGGACGAGCAGTTCACTGTCGACGTTCATACGCTGCGCCACAAGAACCCGGTCTCTCCCTATGCGGGCAAATCTCTCACAGGTGCAGTGCGCCGAACGGTGCTGCGTGGCGCGGAGGTCGACGGTGAGACCCCGCGCGGTCGCCTGCTGCGGCGCGGTGACGCGTAGCATCCGTGTCGTGTCGTGTCGTCAGGGTCGATCACCGTCGGCACGCGCCGCACTCAGACCCATGAGCACGAGCGGAATCTGAAGGGGGAGCCGCAACACAGCAATCGCGACGGCGACGGGCCCTCGCTTGCGCACGACGCGAAGCGTGCGCACATTTGCTGGAAAGACAGCGACGAAGAAAGTTGCGGCGACAAGGCCACCGATGCTCTGCGTACGGCGCGAGGCAAGCAGCGCGGCGATAACCCACTCGGCATACCCCGATGCCCTCGTCCAGAACCGAGCAGATCCGGGCAGCGTGCGTGGAACGACGGGGTCGAAGACCTGAGGCTTCGCCGCATGCACAACGCCGCTCACCGTGAGAACCGCTGCAAGAATTTCTGCATTCGGGCGCGAGCGGGAGAGAGCGTCAGCCATGTTCACAGCATACGTGCCTCGGCATCTCTCTCATCAGATTGACCGGGTCACGTTCTGCCGCACGGGGCGTGCTCAGGCGGCCGCACCGGTTGTGATCAAGAGGATGCCACCCGCGAGCAACGACACAGTCAGGAGCGCTGCTCCCGCCCAGATGAGCGCAATCCAGGCATTTGGCTTCTTCGGGTCACGGCCGATCACCGAGAAGAAGAAACCTCCCGGAATCAGGATCGCCGTCGTAAGAACCCCGCCGGCAATGCGGTCGCCTAAAGGACCGACGTCAGCCGCGCTCATGACGAGCCCGACCACGAGCCCAAGCGTCACGAGCATGCCCGCATGAGCATGGCCCGCCCGAAAGAATGACTTCTGCAGATCGTTTGCACCTTGTTTGCCTGTCACAACCCGCAGCATGAACGTACCGCCGTAGGCAATTCCGATGATCGTGAGAAGCACGGCGCCGGCCGTGATGGTCATTGATGATGAAAACATGTACGTCTCCCCCTGTGTGGATAGTGTCAGTATCCAATAGTAGATACTGATACTATCTAGCACAAGGGGTGATCATGAGAATCTCTGAACTATCGCATGAGACGAATGTCTCGGTAGCAAGCATCAAGTACTACCTGCGCGAAGGGCTTCTGCCCGCAGGCGAAACCCTCGGTGCACGCCAAGCGGATTACGGCGACGCGCACATCACTCGCCTGCGCCTGATTCGCGCACTTGTCGACGTTGTGGGCCTGCCGATTGCCAAGGTGAAACGCATCTTCGAACTCATCGAGAATCCTGGCGACGACATGTTCAGCACACTGGGCAAAGCCGTGGATTCTCTTCCGCCGTATGCAGCAGAGGGTGAGACGGATGCTGATGACTACCCGAAGGCCCGCAAGATTATCGAGGGCCTCGACTGGACGTACGACGCACGCTACGCGGCTACGGGGCAGCTCGAACGTTCACTCGGCGCGATCGAAGGAACGGGCGTGCCGATGTCACGCGAACGCCTTGAGGTGTACTCCCGTGCCGCCCGGATGGTCGCCGAGTTCGACATCGCGCACCTGCCGCAGGCTGATGCCGACCCCAGTGCGACGATCGAGTACAGCGTGCTCGGCACGGCTCTGTACGAGCCGATTCTCGTTGCTCTGCGCCGCCTCGCCCACCAAGACATCGCCGCACGAGCGCTCGCACGTGAGCGGTAGCGGCCAGCCAGGGTTAGACCTGGGCGGCGACGAGCTTGACGAGCGTGGCTTCGGGGCGGCACGCGAAGCGTACCGGTGCGTAAATCGAGGTTCCGAGGCCTGCTGAGACGTTCAGGAATGACGACCGCAGCGCGTGCGTCCACACCGAGAGCCCCTTCACCTTCTTGCGAGGGATGTCGCAATTGGTGACCAGAGCGCCGTAGCCCGGAACGCAGACCTGACCGCCGTGCGTATGCCCGGCGAAGATCATCTGCGCACCGTGCGTCACAAACGCGTTCAGCACACGCTGGTACGGCGCATGAGCGACTCCCAATGTCACATGGCGCGAGACGTCGCTGCCGTCGTCAGAGGTTTGATCGTCGCGCAGATCATCTATGAGTCCCGTGAGCACGTCGAGACGGTCGCGGTGAATATGAGGGTCATCGACACCGAAGAAGTCGAGCGTTGTGCCCTTCACCTCCAGGCTGGTCACCGCGTTGTTGAGGTCTTTCCAGCGGAGCGTTTCGGTGAAGAACCGATCCATGGCTTCCGTGTCGAGGTTGGGGGAGCGCGGCGGAATACCGCCGCTGTGCCGTTCAAAGTACCGAAGCCAGTTTTTGCGCATCGGACCGTAATAGTCGTTTGAGCCGTGCACCTGCACCCCGGGGATGCCACGGAACGTGTCAAAGGCTCGACGGATGCCGATCAGGCCGTCCTCATGGCCGAGATTGTCCCCCGTCAGCACGATGAGGTCCGGCTTCAGCGCGACGAGCTCGGCGACCCAACGCTGCTTGTCACGCTGCCATGGGGCCATGTGCAGGTCGGATATATGCAGCACGCGAATCGTCTCGGCTCCCGGAGGAAGCACAGGCACGGTCTCTGCGCGCAACGTGAACAGGCGGCGCTCGATCAGCGAGCCCCAGGCGAATGCTCCCGCGCCGAGAGCCGCTGCCGTGCCAAGCAGGCCGCTGAGTAGGCCGACCGAACGCCTACTCATGCTCAGTCATCGCCGTCGCCCTTGCCGTTGTCACCTTTATCTCCGCAGTAGAGCGTTAAGGTCACTGTCGAGCCGTCTCCGCCGGTCTCACCGGCGCCGGGGTCCTGCGAGGCAACGGTGTCTTTGTCGCCTCCTGGCTCACAGGAACCGGCCTTCTTCACTTTGAAGCCTTCGCCCTCAAGTGATTTCTTCGCCGAGTTGTACTTCTCACCAACGACGTCTGGCACTTCCTTGCCCTCGCCGTTGCTCACGTAGATCGTGATCGTCGAGCCGCTGTTGACGCGCGCGCCCCCTGCCGGGTCTGTGCTCGCCACCTTGCCCGCTTCGACTGTCGAGTCGACCTGATCTTCAGATACCGAGACGCTGAATCCGGCGTCGTCGAGCGAGCTTGTCGCGTCCTCAACAGACTGGCCGACGACGTCCGGAACATCCTTGAGAATGCGGCGGGTGAGGTTCTTGTCTGCCTCAGGGAACGGATCGCCGCCATAGAGCTCGAATGTCTTCGACGCGATGGTCTGGGTGAGACCGAACTTAATCTGGCTGCCAAGCTGTCCGTTGATCCACTTGTGGTTCATCGGCGTGAAGTTCGAGCTGTTCAGATTCCCCACCCACACGGCGTTGGCAACCTTCGTTGAGGAGGTGACGAGCCAGGTGTCCTTGTAGGCGTCGGTCGTACCCGTCTTACCGAAGATCGGCCCAGCGTAGGGGTTGCCCCCACGTCCGGTACCCTGCGTCATCACCTGCGTGAGCGCCTGCACGGCGGTGGCCGCGACGTTCTCGGGGATGGCCTGGTCACACGACGTTCCCGGAACCTCCATCTCGGAGCCGTCAGCCTTCACGATCTTGTCGATCGCGCGAGGCTCGCAGTGCATGCCGCCTGCTGCGAGCGTCGCGTAGGCGTTCGCCATCGAGAGCGGTGCAATGGTGTCTTCCGACGTTCCGATCAGCGTCGTCGGGTAGTGGGTCAGATCAGCACCGCTGGCACTGTGTGCTCCAAGCGATTCCGCGGTGTTGGCGATATCGCACAGGTCGAGCTTCTCGCCCATCGCGGCGAGCACAGTGTTGATCGACTGTGTGATGCCCTTCTGCACAGAGAACATTCCGCCGGGGCTGCCGCCGCCGTCACCGGAGTTCTTCGGGCCCGGAGCCCAGTTGGCTGGACCCTCGCAGGTTTGGTAATGGAAGTCACGTTTCGTGGCATTGACGATTTCGTTGATCGAATGCCCTTGGAGGAGCCACTCGACCAGCACCATGGTCTTCCACGTCGATCCGGGCTGGAAGCCGCTTGACCCGCCATAGGCCTTGTCGGTGTTGTAGTTCACCGCCGTGTAGCCCGCACCCTTGTCTTTGCTGTTCGAATAGGCGGTATTCTGCACCATTGCGAGAATGCGGCCCGTGCCCGGCTCGATGGACGTTGCCGTGCCCCCGAGCTTCATGCCCTCCTCAGTAGAGGGAACGGCGGCGTGAAGGGCATTGCCCTCGGTGTTCTGCAGACGCAGATCAAGGCTCGTGTAGATGTCGAGTCCACCGCGCTTGAGCGTTGAGACGCGTTCGGCCTGTGTGTCACCGAATGCCTCGTTGTTGGCGATCACTTTCGTGACGTAATCGCAGAAATACGCGTTTGCGCCCGCGTTCGCACAGCCGCCCTTTGGCGACGTGATGTTCGGTGTGATCTCGGTATTGATCGCTTCTTTGTACTGCTCATCGGTGATCTTGCCGTAGTGCTTCATGGCCACGAGCACCACATCGCGTCGCTTCTTTGTGAGCGCGTACCCGTTTTCTTCGCCGTTGGCCTCGTTGTCTGGGTGGTCAATGCGAAGGAGGTTCGGGTTGTTGACGATGCCCATGATCGTGGCTGCCTGAGCCAGCGTCACGTCTTTGGCGCTCGTTCCGAAGTAGTAGTTCGCCGCCGACTCAACGCCGTAGATCACACCGCCGAAACCGGAGATGTTGAGGTAGCCACGCAGAATCTCGTCTTTCGAGTATTCCTTCTCGAGGCCGATCGCGTAGCGCATCTCTTTGAGCTTGCGGGAGTAGTGCACGCCCGCCACCTCGTCGTAGCACTTTGTCAAGTCTTCTTTGTTGTCGGTGTCGCTCTCACACTTCTGAATACGCACGTTCTTCACGTACTGCTGCGTGATCGACGAACCACCCTGAGTGTCTTCGCCCAACTGGTTCGATACGACGGCGCGCAGAGTACCCGTGAGGTCGATGCCACCATGCTCGTAATACCGGTTGTCTTCCGTCGCGACAGCGGCATCCTTCAGATACTGCGAAATCTCGTCCCACTGAACCTCGACACGGTTCTGTTCGTAGAAGCTCGCGAGCAGTACGTTCTTATCGCCGTCCTTGGCATAGATATTCGACTTCTCCATGAGAGGAGTGATCTCGAGGTACTCGGGAAGGTCATCGAAGACGCCAATTGCACTGTTTGCCGTGATGCCGGTGACGGCAAGCGCGGGAGTGACAGTGGCAGTGACGAGAACTCCGGCTGCGGCGCTGAGACCGATGAAGCCGAGAAGGCCTCCGACCACGCCTCTAGCCGTTCGTTTCTGTTCAGGCATAGGATTGATGCTAAGTGACGATTCTGAAAATACGCCTACGCACGTGCGTATTTAACCGGATCGTTGTCTGAGAATTTCAGCACCAAACGAAGGAGCCACATGACCAAGTGGGAGTACCTGACCACGCCGCTGATCGTGCACAACACGTCGGCAATTCTCAACAACTGGGGCAGCGAAGGGTGGGAACTCGTACAGGTTGTGACGGGACCAGAGGGCGGGCTCGTCGCCTACCTCAAGCGTGAAGTTGAGGGCGCCTGATGGGCCGGATCGTGGATCGCCTCGCTGAACTCGGCCTCGAACTGCCGCCTGTTGCCGCTCCTGTTGCGGCCTATGTTCCGGCCGTCGAGAACGATGGCGTGCTGTACACGTCGGGTCAGCTTCCGTTTGTGGGCGGTGTGCTTCCGGCGACAGGAAAGGTCGGAGACGGGCACGGGCTCGTTCCGGCATCCGATGCCAAGGAATACGCGCGGCAGAGTGCCCTAAACGCACTTGCGGCTGCCGAGAGCGTGATCGGGTCGCTTGATCGAGTGACACGCATCGTGAAGGTTGTGGGCTTTGTCGCCTCCGACCCGTCATTCACCGCACAGCCCAGCGTGATCAATGGTGCAAGCGAGCTGCTCGGTGAGGTCTTCGGGGATGCTGGCATTCACGCTCGCTCTGCCGTCGGTGTCGCCGTGCTTCCCCTCGACTCGCCCGTCGAGGTGGAGTTGGTTCTCGCCTACGCGTAGAGCTGGCCGGGAGCCGGGCTACACTTCCTTTGCTTGAGCGATGCGGTGCACGGCATCGTCGATCTTTGTCACAAACGCAGGGTCGTCGTGTGCTCGCTGCAGCACCGCGTCGCGCATCTCCGGGTAGACAGACGGATCGCTGGAGACGAGTAGAAGGTCGACTCCAGCATCGATCGCCATGGTCGCACGCTCAGCTGGCGACCATGAAGAAACTTGGGCCGCCGCGCTGAGGTCGTCCGTGGTGACGACGCCGTCGAATGCCAGGTCATCTCTCAATATAGAGATGACGGTCGACGAAAATGCAGCGGGCACAGAGGGATCGATGTTCTTGTAGATCGCCGTTGACATCATGACGACGGCAGCGCCCTCGTCGAGAAGCGTGCGATACACACCGACGTCCGGCCCGTCTGCCGTCACAACAGTGTCGACGACCCCGGACGAGAAATCAGTGTTGTCTGTCACATAGCCGAGCCCCGGAAAGTGCTTGACGGTCGGCATCACACCGGCATCCCTCATACCCGCGGCAAAGGCAGAGGTGCACGCCGCAACCGACGCCTCATCGCCGCCGAACTGGCGGTCGAGAGCTCCGATGGGCGGGTTCTGCTTCGCACCCTGCGGGGGAACGATGTCGGCGACCGGGGCAAGGTTCATGGTGATGCCCGCCTGTGCGAGCTGAGTGCCCCACGTGGCTGCCGAGGCCTGCAGATCATCCGTGCCCATGGCGCCCTGATCAAGCGCGGAGGGAATGTCGTCGAAACCGGGTCCGCGGAGCACCTGCACGGTGCCGCCCTCCTGATCCGTCGCCACCCAGAGCGGCAGCGACGACGCCGAGCCGTCGGTGAACTGGCTGACGAGTTGCGCCGTCGCATCGACGCCAGCGGTGGAACGGCCGTGCAGAAAGAGGCCGCCCACACCGTCTTCGGTGACGGCGGCGAGCGTCGTGTCGCTGATGCTGTCAACGGGAGTGCCCACCATGAACAGCTGGGCCACCTTCTGCTCGAGCGTCATCGCCGCCACCGGGTCCTCCGGGGTGGCCGTTGGCATCGCCGTCGTGGGAACTGTGCGTGTGGGCGCACCTGTGGAGTCTGAGGTTACGCCAGCGGCGCACCCGGTGAGGCAAAGCAGAGCAAGTGCCGTCAGGGCGACGGGACGGAGGTTTCGGCTGGTGAGCATCGTTCGCCCATCATCCCACTCCGTGGTGCGCCGCGAAGGCTCTCCACGTCTCGAGAGTCCGATTCGCTATGCTGGGGTACAGCGTCGCGTGCCGGTGGCAGAAGAAGTGTCAGGCATGGAGGCGCCGAATTCCGAAGGATCATGATGTTTTCATCGTTCTCTTCGCCCTCACGTGACTGAGGGCGAGAAAGCCAGGTTCGTCGCCTGGAGCCACGAGCTGCGTTCTGTGCATGAACGGTTGCGCAAGGCGCTGCGAGTGACAAGCGAGTCGCTCGATGACGCGGAGCAAACGGAACCAGCAGCCCGAGATCTGCTGCTGTTCTGCCACGGATTCTGCGTGGCGCTCACGGGGCACCACGAGGCCGAAGATCGGGAACTGTTCCCGACGATTGCCGCGGAGCATCCGGAACTGCGTGACACGCTGCGCAGGCTCGAGCAGGATCACTCGATGATCGCCCACCTGATGGCCGGATTGACGGATGCTGTCGAGAGATCGGCGAGCCCCGCTGAACTGAGCCGCCACATAGAGGGCATCGCCGCGATCATGGAGAGCCACTTCCGCTACGAAGAACGGCAGTTGCTCACCGTGCTCGACACCCTCGCGCTCGATGGTGTTCCGCACACGGTGCTCGGCCCGTTCTGAGTGTCGTGGGGTCGCGGCGTCTCAAGGGCGTGCTGTGCCGGGAGGAGGACAGAGTGCTGGCACGAGGACGTTTTTCCTCAATCACCCTCGTGCGGGCACAGTACCCTCCTCCCGGCACTGTGCGCTGTGTGAAACGTGGGGCCCGGGTGAGGTCGGGCTGGCGGCGCTGTCTTTCGTCCACAGGAGTTCGACCGTGGCCGTAATGCACAACGAAGGCGGGAGCACAGCGCTGAGAGGACCGAACCGAGCATGATGCCGATATGTGACCAGCAGATGTCTGCGACCACGTGAGTCGAGAAGGAGGTATTTGCCATCGGCTCACACTGTACGAAGCCGGTTTTACGAAGAACGTGATCCGAGCCGCCGTGCGCACCGGATTCGTGCGTTGTGCAGCACGCAACTGGTTATATACGTCGGCGTGCAGTGTGCCCGAGAAGTGGGCGGCCTTCGCCGGCGGCCAACTCACCTGTGTCACGGCCGCACAACACCTCGGACTGTGGGTGCGTGATGACGATGCGCGGTGTCATATCGCGGTTCACAGTTCGGCGGGGATCACTCTCGACCGCAACAAGGTTCG
Source organism: Paramicrobacterium chengjingii (assembly GCF_011751765.2). Lineage (GTDB taxonomy): Bacteria > Actinomycetota > Actinomycetes > Actinomycetales > Microbacteriaceae > Paramicrobacterium > Paramicrobacterium chengjingii. The sequence goes on along the minus strand of NZ_CP061169.1, from coordinate 2,321,711 downwards.
AGTGCACTACGGAGCGGTTCCCGTGCCTCGTTCGACGCGCACGCTCATCGACCCGATCGTCAACATGATTGTCAATGCTTCCCAATGCGTAGCTTTCGAATCGGCAGTGGCTCTCGCGGACTCTGCCGTTCGCTCTGGCTTCGTGCAACGCGCAGAGCTGAGACGTGTGCAGACGAGGTCTTCCGCTTTTAAACGCGTCGCCGCTGCCGTCAGCGAGCTCTCCGACTCCGGAATCGAGACGATTCCACGCATCCGCCTCGCGGCTCACGGCATCGCGATGGCGCAGCAGGTGAAGATCGCCGGCCACCGCGTTGACGGGTTGGTCGGGGACCGTCTTGTGCTGCAGTTCGACGGCGCCGAGCATCTCTCTCGTGAGCAGAAGCAGATCGATGCGCGGCACGACGCCGAGTTGCAGCTTCTGGGCTACACGGTGCTTCGCTTCACCTACTGGGACGTCGTGGATCTGTGGCACGAGGTGGAGGCGCAGATTCTGCGCGCAATCGCACAGGGCCTGCACCTGGAGTCTGCGGCCGCGTAGGGGAGCCGCCGACCGCGTCGTGAGGTCTTCCCTTCGCAGCGGCGCGGTGCTCGACGCGCACGAAAACATCGGATGCCGCGGGGCGCTGCCCCGCGGCATCCGATGTTTTCGTGGGTTACTTCTGCACTTGGTCGGTGATGACCTTCATGACCATGGTGTCGGCGAGCGTCGACGTATCGCCGACCTCGCGACCCTCGGCGAGGTCACGCAACAGACGCCGCATGATCTTGCCTGACCGGGTCTTGGGCAGCTCATTCACAATGAAGACCTCGCGCGGCCGCGCAATCGGGCCAATCTGCTGTCCCACCCAGCTGCGCAGTGAACTGGTGATGTCGGCAATCTTCTCGGCCTGATCAAGATGGCTCTGCTTGATGATCACGAACGCCACGACGGCCTGCCCCGTCGTCTCGTCACTCGCCCCCACGACAGCCGACTCAGCGACCATTTCGTTGGCGACGAGCGCCGATTCAACCTCGGCTGTGGAGATTCGGTGACCTGACACGTTCATGACGTCGTCAACACGGCCGAGCAGCCACACGTCGCCGTCTTCGTCGAGTCGGGCACCGTCGCCGGCAAAGTACTTGTCGCCGAACTTCTCCCAGTAGGTCTCCTTATAGCGCTCAGGGTCGCCCCAGACGCCTCGCAGCATTGCCGGCCATGGCTCGTCAACGACGAGCAGACCGCCGCCGCCGTTGGGTACAGCATTTCCCTTGTCATCGAGCACATTCACAGAGATGCCGGGAATGGCAACCTGGGCGCTGCCCGGCTTGGTTTCGGTGACTCCCGGAAGCGCTGAGACCATGATCGCGCCGGTCTCTGTCTGCCACCACGTGTCGACGATGGGGGTCTTGTCACCGCCAATGACCTTGCGGTACCACATCCATGCCTCGGGGTTGATGGGTTCACCCACGGATCCGAGAACGCGGAGCGACGAGAGGTCGAACTCCTGAGGAACCTGCCGGCCCACCTTCATAAACGAGCGAATCGCCGTTGGAGCCGTGTAGAAGATCGACACCTTGTACTTCTCAATGATCTCCCACCAACGGCCTGGGTGTGGAGAATCGGGTGTGCCCTCGTACATCACCTGCGTCGCGCCGTTGGCGAGCGGACCATAGACAACGTACGAGTGGCCGGTCACCCAGCCGATGTCTGCCGTGCACCAGAACACGTCGGTGTCGGCGTGCAGATCGAACACGCTCTTGTGCGTGAACGCCGCCTGCGTCAGGTAGCCGCCCGAGGTGTGCAGAATTCCCTTCGGCTTCCCCGTTGTTCCCGAGGTGTACAGAATGAAGAGCGGGTTCTCTGCCTCGAACGCCTCCGGCGTGTGATCGGCGGATGCTGCCGGCACGACGTCGTGCCACCAGATGTCGCGCCCCTCGCTCCAGTCCACCTCGTTTTCGCCACGCTTGACGACGAGCACGTGCTCCACAGTGCCTTGCGTGTCGCCGTCTTTGCCTGCGAGTGCAGCGTCGACGGCGGGCTTGAGCGATGAGACCTTGCCCTTGCGCCAGGCGCCGTCTGCAGTGATGACTACCTTCGCTTCGGCGTCGTCGATGCGCGAGCGCAGGCTGTCAGAGCTGTATCCGCCGAAGACGACCGAGTGGATGGCACCGAGGCGCGCGACGGCGAGCATCGAGATGACGGCCTCGGGAATCATCGGGAGATAGATGGCGACGCGGTCGCCCTTGCCGATGCCGAAGCCGGCGAGCACGTTCGCCGTTCTCTTCACCTCGTCGGTGAGCTCAGCGTAGGTGATCGTTCTCGAGTCTCCCGGCTCGCCCTCCCAGTAGATGGCGACTCGGTCGCCAAGACCCGCTTCGACGTGCCTGTCGAGACAGTTGTAGGCGACGTTGAGAGTGCCGTCGTCAAACCACTTGGCGAATGGCGGGTTCGACCAGTCGAGGGTTCGTGTGAACGGGGTTTCCCAGCTGACCAGATCACGCGCCTGCTTCGCCCAGAACTCGAGGCGGTCAGCGGCGGCATCCTCATACAGTGAGGAGGTGACTACCGAGTTCTTGGCGAACTCTTCGGTCGGGGCGAACCGGCGGTTCTCCTGCAGCAGGTTATCGATCTGCGTGTTCATAGTTCGACTCTTCGCTCCTTCGCGGTCTGCGTTCAGACTCGACAATACTCGTTGGCGACCGACGGCGATAATCCCCGTGTTTTCGCGGATTCTGCGGGCCGCGCGGACACGGTAGAAAAAACTGTCCCCTAAAGAGTGGACGATTTGCTTGCACTCGTAGCCTGAATGCGTATTATGAGACAGGCCGAATACTTCATTCTGGCGTGCAACGCACAGATTCCCCCCAATCGAGACGTTGCAGGACGGCACCCATTCCCCCCGATGGGTGCCGTCCTCTGTTAATCGGTGGGACGCTTCTCCACAGGCACTGGAACGGGCACGGTTGTGCACAGGGCGGCAGACATCGGATGCCGGTTCCCGCCGCACTTTCTATGCTCACTCGCATGGAGTCCTTCGTTGCCGAGCCGTCGTTCGCACCCGTCGGCGATGCTCTTCGGCTGAAGCTTGCGTCGCAATGCGGCCCCCTTGCCGCGTACCTGGCCGCTGCCGACGTGACAGACATCGTCGTGAACGGCGGCGCTGGGCTCTGGTTCGATCGCGGCGCCGGCCTTGTTCGCGACCCGCTGTGGGACCTGCCAGAACAGCAGCTCCGCACTCTCGCGACACGGCTCATCGCGCTGGGCGGCAGGCACGTCGACGAGGCGACGCCGTGCGTCGACGTGCGGCTGCCAGGCGGCATCCGGGTTCATGCTGTTCTGCCTCCTGTCTCGACGACGGGCACCCTGCTGTCCATCAGAGTGCCGCGCTCAGGCCGACTCGATATCGGAGCCCTTCACTCCGCGGGCATGCTCGGTACCGACTCGAAATTGCGGATGCTGCATCGCGCGGTAGCGCGCCGCACCAACCTGCTGATCACTGGCGCCGCGGGAAGCGGCAAGACGACGCTGCTTGCCGCCCTGCTCGGTGAAGCAGATCCTGCCGACCGCATCGTTGCGATCGAAGACGTCGCTGAACTGCGTATTGAGCATCCACACGTTGTGTCGCTTGAGTCACGTCAGGCGAACCTCGAGGGAGCAGGGCGGATCGGGCTTGAGCAGTTGCTGCGAGAAGCATTGCGCATGCGACCGGACCGGCTGGTGCTGGGGGAGTGCCGTGGTGCCGAGATTCGCGAGCTGCTCGCCGCACTCAATACGGGACACGACGGTGGTGCCGGAACGTTGCACGCCAACTCCCTCGCTGACGTTCCCGCGCGGCTCGAGGCGCTCGGTGCACTCGCCGGCATGACGGTGGAAGCAATCGGGCGGCAGGCAGTGAGCGCCATCGGGCTCGTTCTGCATCTGGAGCGCGAGTCAGGAACACGCCGCCTTGCCCAGGTCGGCAGGCTGGCGCTCGTCGATGATCGTCTCGACGTTGTCGTGGACGAGTCATGAGGCGCCTGAGGGCACGTGTTGCGGCTCGGCACACTGTCGCCAAGCGCAATGCCCCGCCAGCGGTTGAGACCGTTGCGTCCATCGCCGAACGTGTCGCCGTGCTCATGGTCGGCGGCGTTGCTCCGGCGCTCGCATGGCACTATCTCGACGAATCGCTTGGTCGCCGCGACCCAGCCTCGCGTGTCGTGCATGCGGCGGCCACGGCAGACGACGTTCCGTCATGCCTCGCCTCCGCGGGCGACGACTGGCGTGTTCTCGCCGCCACGCTCGCCGTCTCTGCCCGGTGCGGTGCGCCTGCCGCAACGGCGCTTCATACACTCTCAGCCACACTTCGGGCGATCGGGCAGACGCAACGAGACATCGCCGCCGCGCTCGCCGGCCCCCGCTCGACGTCACGTCTGGTGATGCTGCTGCCCCTTGTGGGAATCGGCTTCGGGATGCTGTTGGGCTTCGACACCTGGGCCGCACTGGCAACCGCGCCCGGTGCCGTGTGCGGCGTGCTCGGTGCGCTGCTCATGCTCGGCGGATGGCGATGGAGTTCGGCTCTCGCGCGTCGTGCGCAGCCGCGCGACACCGCACCGGGGCTCATGGTCGATCTCACGGCCATCGCCCTCTCGGGCGGGGCGTCGGTGCCGCGAGCACGCGCGGTGATCGACGACGTCGCGGCTGACCTCGGGTTGGCCGGCGACTCGGGGGCAAGCGAGAGCGCTGTCGACGACGTTGTCGCGCTTGCCCAGCGCGCAGGCGTTCCGGCCGCAGATCTGCTGCGCAGCGAGGCCGCACGCATACGTCGCGACGCGGCATCCCGAGCAGCCGATGCCGCAGCCCGCCTGTCGACGCATCTCATGATCCCGCTCGGCGTGTGCGTGCTTCCTGCCTTCATGCTGCTGGGCGTCGCGCCGATGATGATCGGCATCATCTCGTCGACGAACCTCGGCATTTGAGGTGCGGCCCGCGTACCGTCATCCACATCGATTTCCAGGTGTCGCAGTCTCCACAGCATCCGCATGCGGCCACGCGCGGGGGCTGAAAGCGGCGCACACTGGTACCACTCGTGCCATCCCACCCCGCACAGGGGAGACGAAAGGATGCACATGCCATACTCCGTTTCATCCAGGGCACTGCTCGAGCGTCTTCATGACGACGAGGGAGCCGCAACAGCCGAATATGCCATCGCGACGATGGCCGCTGTCGGTTTTGCCGGCCTGCTCGTCGTAATTATGAAGAGCGACGAGGTGAAGGGCATTCTCACCGACCTGGTTCGCCGTGCGCTTACTGTCGACTGACAGCGAGCACGGCAGTGTCACGGCGGAGCTCGCTGTGGTGATCCCCGCCGTGATGCTCGTGCTCGCGCTCTGCATGTGGGGACTGCAGGCCACAGTTCTTCAGGTGAGAGTGACGGATGCCGCGGCCGACGCTGCGCGCACGCTGGCGCGGGGCGACAGCATGTCGCTTGCGCGCTCTCGTGCGGCAACTCTTGTCGACGGAGCACAGGTGTCGTCGTCGCACTCCGGCGATTTCGTCTGCGCAACGGTGTCCACACGATCCGCCGTACTGCCGATCACCGTCTCTGCTCGCGGCTGCGCACTCGCCGGAGGGCTCTGATGGTCGGGCCCGTGAGCATGCGGGCTTGGCTGAGCACACGGATGCCGCTGCATGACGAGCGTGGTGCGGCATCCGTTCTTGCGGTCGCCCTTGTCGCCGCGACCCTTCTCGCGACGGGCATTCTTGCGCCGCTCTGTGCCGCATACGCTGCGCGTCAGACGGCGGCCGGGGCAGCGGATGCCGCTGCGCTCGCCGCCGCCGACACGGCATCCGGTCTCGTTCCCGGTATTCCGTGCCAGGCTGCCGGGCGTGCCGCAGAGCTCAACGGGGCATCGCTCGTCGACTGCGACGTCACCGGGCTGATCGCGCTCGTGCAGGTGTCGACGACCGTGGTGGGTATGTCCATCACGGCGTCAGCTCGAGCGGGACCGCCCTAACTGTAGTTCGTCGTGCGGTAGCGATACCCGACGGCGCTGGGCTGGTCGGAGTCCTCCGAGTCGAACTCCTCGTTTCCCGAACGCGTATAGAGGTACGCCTTGCCCTCGTCGACCGGAACCTCGATCGACGGCTTGGCATCGCCTGAGGGCAAGAAGCCGACCGAGATCGTCTTCCCCTCAAGCGGGCCGTCCGTGAGCTTTGCGGTGTAGCTGCTGCCTGAGGTGTTGTTCATACCTTTATTCTGCGTGACGCGGCGGAATGCGCAAGGGGTCGGGGCGTATATGCCCTGCGTTGCTGACAAATGTGCGAAACTCTGTTCTCGGTACGTCAGTCGGCCCACCCATGGCGCGCGTCGTGCCGACGTTCAGAGTACATACAGGCCACGATGAGGTTACGTCGCAGGCGAGGTGTGTATGGTGTGCACGACGAAAGGAGTCGGGTGTCAGGCACGAAGAAGCTGGTCATCGTTGAGTCACCGACCAAGATGAAGTCCATTGCCGGGTATCTGGGTGAGGGCTATGAGGTGCTGTCGTCTGTCGGGCACATTCGAGACCTCGCGGAGCCCAAAAAGCTTCCCGCCGAGGTGAAGAAGGGCCCGCTCGGCAAGTTCGCCGTAGACATCGACAACGGCTTCGAACCGTACTACGTGGTCTCCGACGCAAAGAAGAAGACAGTTGCCGAGCTCAAACGTGCGCTGAAGAATGCCGACGAACTCCTGCTCGCCACTGATGAGGATCGCGAGGGTGAAGCCATCGCCTGGCACCTGCTGCAGGTGCTCAAGCCCACCGTCCCCGTCAAGCGCATGGTGTTTCATGAGATCACCAAAGACGCCATCCTCGCAGCCAAAGACAACACCCGTGAGCTCAACATCTCCCTCGTCGACGCACAAGAGACTCGGCGTATTCTCGACCGCGTCTACGGCTACGAGATCTCGCCTGTGCTGTGGCGCAAGGTTGGCCCCGGTCTCTCTGCCGGTCGCGTGCAGTCTGCCGCGACACGCCTCGTCGTCGACCGTGAGCGCGAGCGTCTCGCCTTCGTCACGGCGTCGTACTGGGATCTCACCGCAGAGGTGACCCCCGCTGGTGCCGACAGCAGCTTCGAGGCAAAGCTCGTGCGACTCGACGGAACTCGCGTCGCCACGGGCCGTGACTTTAACGACGCCGGCACCCTCACCGCGAAGGTGCGTCAGCTTGATGAGGCCGGAGCCACAGCGCTCGCCGCCACACTGAGCTCTGGCGGCACCTCCGCGCGCATCTCCACCATGGAGACGAAGCCCTACTCGCGCCGCCCCGCCGCACCCTTCATCACGTCGACGCTTCAGCAAGAAGCAGCGCGCAAGCTGCGCTTCTCTGCTCGGCAGACCATGAGCGTCGCCCAGTCGCTGTACGAAAACGGGTACATCACCTATATGCGTACCGATTCAGTATCGCTATCGAAGCAGGCGACGGATGCTGCCCGCGCGCAGGCCCGCTCGCTGTACGGCGACGACGCTGTTCCTGAGAAGCCCCGGCTGTACTCCGGCAAGTCGAAGAACGCGCAGGAAGCTCATGAGGCGATTCGTCCCTCGGGTGACACCTTCCGCACCCCTGCTTCACTGCAAAGCTCCATCCACGGCAACGACTTCAAACTGTACGAGCTCATCTGGAAGCGCACTGTCGCCAGCCAGATGGCTGACGCGAAGGGGCAGACCGCCACGGTCACGGTCGAGGCAGAGCTGCAGGGCAGCGATGTCGCGAAGACGGCCGAGCTGACGGCATCCGGTACCGTCATCACATTCCGCGGATTCCTCGCCGCCTACGAAGAAGGTCAAGACGAGGTGCGCGGCGACCGAGACAAGAACGCCAAGCTTCCACCCATGACCGAGGGGCAGGTTGCAGGGCTCTCTGACGTCGAGGCAAAGGGCCACGAGACAAGCCCGCCGCCACGCTACACAGAGGCAAGCCTCACGAAACGGCTCGAAGAGCTGGGCATCGGGCGGCCGTCGACCTATGCGCAGATTCTGTCGACCATCGTTGACCGCGGCTACGTCACACAGCGTGGCACCGCACTTGTTCCGAACTGGATAGCGTTCAGCGTTGTGCGGCTGCTGGAAGAGCATTTCAGTGATCTCGTCGAATATGACTTCACCGCGGGCATGGAAGAAGATCTCGACCGCATCGCGGCCGGAGAGGCCAAGCGAGTTGACTGGCTCGGCGACTTCTACTTCGGCAACGATCAGCACGCCGGTCTGCGCCACGTCGTCGATAACCTCGGCGAGATCGACGCCCGTGAGATCAACTCGGTGCGCATCGACGACCAGATCACGCTGCGAATCGGCAAGTACGGGCCGTATCTCGAAGTGATCGACGACGACGCGACACCGGATGCTGCAACGGGGGAGATCCCCGTGCGACGCATCAACATTCCCGAAGGCCTCGCACCGGACGAACTGACGCTCGCCAAGGCGCGCGAGCTCAAGGACGCACCTGTTATTCACGATCGTGAGCTCGGGCAGAACCCCGAGAGCGGCAAGACGATCGTCGTCAAGGACGGACGCTTCGGCCCATACGTCACAGAGCTCGAGCCTGAACCGGAGGAGCCCGCAGCCGACGCGCCGAAGAAGAAGGCGAAGAAGGGGCCCAAGCCACGCACGGCATCGCTCTTCACATCAATGTCACCCGAGACGGTCGACCTGAATCAGGCGTTGCAGCTGCTGAGCCTTCCCCGCGTGGTGGGAGAAGACCCGGAGTCGGGTGAGCCGATCACCGCGCAGAATGGCCGGTTCGGGCCGTACTTGAAGAAGGGCACAGATTCGCGTTCGCTCGAGGGCGAAGAGCAGATCTTCGGTATCGACCTTGCGGGGGCTCTCGCGATTTTCGCTCAGCCGAAGTACGCGGGCCGTCGCGCTTCGAGCGCGCTGAAGGAGTTCGACGCCGATCCCGAGAGCGGCAAGCCCATTCGTGTGAAGGACGGCCGGTTCGGACCGTATGTCACCGACGGCACAACGAATGTCACGATCCCGAAGGGTGAAGACCCTCAGGACATGACGTTTGATCGTGCCGTTCAGATGCTCGCTGATAAGCGGGCTAAGGGTCCGGCGAAAAAGCCTGCGGCGAAGAAGGCTCCGGCCAAGAAGAAGGCCGCCGCCAAGAAGCCGGCCGCCAAGAAGCCGGCCGCGAAGAAGAGCACGCCGAGCGCAGAATGAGCGGCTTGTTCATTACGCTCGAGGGTGGCGATGGCGCGGGCAAGTCGACGCAGGCGCAGCTTCTTGAGCAGTGGCTCGTCGGCCTCGGCCGCACCGTCGTGCGCACCCGAGAGCCTGGCGGCACCGACGTGGGGGAGCAGATTCGCGAGATCGTGCTTCATCATCGGGGTGACATCGCTCCGCGCGCGGAGGCGCTGCTCTATGCGGCCGACCGTGCACACCACATCGCAACGAAGGTGCGCCCAGCACTCGAGGCGGGCAACGTTGTAATTCAGGACCGCTACATCGACTCGTCCGTGGCGTATCAGGGGGCCGGACGCGTGCTCTCCGGCGACACGATTCGCGACCTCTCGTTGTGGGCGGTCGACGGGCTGCTTCCCGACCTCACCGTGTTGCTCGACCTCGACGAGACGGCAGCGCGCGAGCGCCTCGACGCCGCCAAGAAGCGGTTTGACAGGCTCGAGGCCGAGAAGGCCGAGTTTCACGCACGGGTGCGCGCTGCCTACCTCGAGCTGGCAGCATCCGACTCTCGATTCATCGTGCTCGATGCGTCGCGTGCGCCGGAGGAGATCGCGGCCGATGTCCGTGTCCGTGTGGAGACGTTGCTCGGCTGAGCGTGCTGGATTGCGCGTGCTGCGCTGGACTCTGACACTGTGCATGGCTGCGGACGATGTGCAATGGTGTGCGGATGCACGTTGTCCATACGTCGGAACATTGCGTTGGCAGTCGGAGCGTGACCCGCGAGAATGTGCACGCCTGCGGACATTGTGGAGTGGTGTGCGGATGCAGGTTGTCCGTATGGTGATACGTCGTCCACAGCTTGCGAGAGCAACTACGTCGTTCACACATCGCCCCCCCTGCCGCGGGGCCGTGCCGGGGTGGCGTGGCACGGTTGACGCATGATGATGAAGCTCACGAAACTTGCGGTTCCGCAGCCGAAGCTGCTTCTCACAGGACGGGGCGCAACGACTCACGACGTTTCGCGCGCAATCCGCCGACAGTGCGACTCCGGCGAGCTTATCCGACTCGGACGCGGCGCTTATCTCGCAGCATCCGAATGGGCCGCCCTCGACGATCGCGCACGACACATCGCACAGATGCGCGCCGCGCAGGCCCGTCATTCGACGCCAATCGTCTTTGTTCATGACTCAGCAGCTGCGGTGCTCGACTATCCCGCTTACGGCTATTTCAGTACAGTGCCGCAGGCAATCAGCAGACAGCCAAGGCAGTCGACGTCGCAGCTTCGCTGGCACAGAGGTGAGTTGGCCGACGACGAGATCGTTGAGTGCGACGGCTTCTTCATCACGTCGCCAGAGCGGACGCTATGGGATATTGCGTGCACGGCACCGTTTGCGCGTGCCGTGGGAATGCTGGATGCGGGCATTCGCACTCTGCGGCCAAAGGATGCTGCGGTGAGTGCACCGCGCGTCGACAGAGAGCACCTGCTTGAGCGCGTCTCGAAGCGTTCGGGAAAGCGCGGTACGGTGCGCGCGGCGCGGTCGATCGGTTTTGCACGAGACGGTGCCGACAGCCTGGGGGAATCACTCAGTCGAGTTCAGGAGTATCTGTTCGGATTCGAGGAGCCCGAATTGCAGGTCACAGTGAGCGATGTCGATGGGGACATCGGTGTGGCAGACCAGTGCTGGCGGGAGCACCGATTGCTTGGAGAATTCGACGGCTATGAAAAGTACACACGCAATCGGTATACGCACGGAAAAGCGCCATCGGATGTCGTATTCGACGAAAAGGTTCGGGAGGATCGAATGAGGGCGACCGGCGGAGGAATGGCCAGGTGGCTGTGGGTCGATGCCCACAGCGGCTCTCGGCTTGCGGCGATCCTAACCCGAGCGGGTCTGCCGCGCGAGTCTCGGCCGCGCGACGACTGGGGAGGGATGCCACGGTAACGGCTGCGCGCGGGGAGTCCCGCGAGGGCGAACTCCAAATTTGAGACTGGTTGCGCCGCAGATACGGTGACGGCGGGAACAGCTGTCTGAGGGCGCAGGTAGGCTATACGACGTGAGCGCATGGGATGATCTGACGGGGCAATCGGATGCCGTTGAGGTTCTGCGCTCCGCAGCATCCGGTTTGAGCTCGTCGATGACTCATGCGTGGCTCATCACCGGGCCACCGGGGTCAGGGCGCTCGAACATCGCCTACGCATTTGCCGCTGCCCTGCTCAGCGGCGACCCCGACAGCGACCCGCACACAGTAACCCAGGTCGACTCACGCACGCACCCCGACCTGTCGATTCTGCGCACCGAGAACGTCACGTACAAGATCGACGAAGTACGAAAGTTCGCAACGACGTCGTACTACTCACCCTCTGCCGGTCGCTACCGCGTCATGGTGATCGAAGACGCCGATCGCATGACCGAGCGCACCTCCAACGTGCTGCTCAAAGCGCTTGAAGAACCCCCAGAGCGCACAGTATGGGTGCTGTGCGCACCGAGCGACGCCGACATGCTTCCCACCATCCGCAGCCGCGTCCGCACCCTGCGGCTCAGCATGCCGACAATCGATGATGTTGCTGCGCTTCTGCAGGTGCAATTAGGAGTGGATGCTGTCACAGCAGAGCGCGCCGCGCGCCTCGCACAAAGCCACATCGGAATGGCCAAACGTCTTGCCACTGACGCAGACGCTCTCAGCCGCCGCGAACGCACACTGCGCACCGCACTAGCCATGCACAACGTCACTGATGCCGTCATGGCCGCCGCGGGAATGCTTGAGATCGCGGGTGACGACGCCAAAGCCTTCACGGCTGAGCGTGATGACGCCGAGCGCGCAAGTGCACTGCGTTCACTCGGAGTCGAACCCGGGGGGACGGTGCCACCGGCACTGCGCAGCCAGCTCAAGGCACTCGACGACGAGCAGAAGAGGCGCGCGACTCGCAGTCTGCGAGATGGCATCGATCGCATTCTCATCGATCTGCTCTCGCTCTATCGCGACATCACTATGGTGCAGCTCGGACGAGACTCGGTCATCATCAACCGTGAGTTCGCTGATGACCTGCGTCGCGCCGCCGAATCCACAGAGCCGGCACGTACGCTTCACACGATGGATGCGCTGCAGCAGGCCAGAACGCGCATTGCCGGCAACGTCGCACCCGCACTTGCCCTCGAGGCAGCATTGGTGACGGCAATCCGCTGAATGGGAGGACCATGAGAAAGAATCGCGCTCGTCGACTGGTGGTCGTGGCGTTTGCCGCCGCCCTTGTCGTGCCCTTAAGCGGATGCTTCACAGCGTTCATTCCTCCCAAAGACGACCAGACAACGTCATCAACTCCGAAGCCGCAGCCGACGACGACGGGCACGACGGCCGAAGAGTTCTATGCGCAAGACGTCGAATGGTCGACGGACTCCTGCCCGTCCAACTTCGAGTGCGCTACGGTGCGCGCTCCCATGAACTGGGACGAGCCGGAGGCCGGCGAGATTGAACTCGCTCTCATCCGCAGCAAGGCCAAAGGCGATGCCCAAGGATCTCTTCTCGTCAACCCCGGCGGACCCGGTGGATCGGGTTTTGACTTCGTCAAAGACAGTCTCGACTACGCCGTCGATGCCGACCTCAAGGACAACTTCGACATCGTCGGGTTTGACCCGCGCGGAGTGGGCAGGTCGACCGCTGTGAAGTGCTACGAGCCGGCCGAAATGGACGAGTACCTCTACGGCCTGCCCGAGAACACCGACGTCGGCAGTGATGCCTGGATCGACGAGATGGCCACGAGCGCCACCGACTTCGGCAAGGCGTGCCTCGACAACACGGGGCCGTTGCTGGAATTCATCACGACAGTGCAGGCTGCGAAAGACCTCGATCTGCTGCGTGAGGTTCTCGGGGACGACACATTGAATTACCTGGGTTACTCATACGGAACATTCTTGGGTGCGACGTACGCAGAGTTGTTCCCCGACAAGGTCGGTCGTCTTGTTCTGGACGGCGCCATCGACCCGTCGACGAGCAACTTCGAGGTGTCGAAGTCTCAAGCGAAGGGCTTCGAAGACGCCTTGACTGCCTTTCTCACAAACTGCATAGACAGCAACAGCGACTGCGCGTTCTCGGGCAGCGTCGACGACGCACGCGAGACGATCGTGGACCTGATCTCCTCCGTCGACGAGTCACCGCTGAAGGGGTCAGACGGGCGGATGCTCGGAGCGAGCACGCTGATCACCGCCATCATTCTTCCGCTCTACTCGCCTGACAGCTGGGAGTACCTCAACGTCATGCTGAACGACGTCATGGCTGGAGACGCAGCCAACGCATTCTCCTTCGCCGATCAGTACAACGGGCGCGAAGCCGATGGAAGCTACATGGACAACTCAACCGAGGCGTTCATGGCGTACAACTGCCGCGACTACACCTACGACGACGACCCTTCGACCATGGAGAAGCAGGCGGACGAGATCGACGAAATTGCGCCCGTTTTTGGGCCCTACATGGGCTACGGTGACATCGGTTGCGCGAATTGGCCATTTACCGACGGCGCTGAACGCAGCGAGATTCATGCAGACGGCGCAGACCCGATTCTCGTCGTCGGCACGACAGGCGATCCGGCCACTCCGTACCAGTGGGCAGAGAACCTCGCCGAGCAGCTCGATTCGGGACAGCTCGTGACGTATAAGGGCGAGGGGCACACGGCCTACAACAAGGGTTCGCAGTGCGTCAACGACGTTGTCGACGACTACCTCATCGACGGCTCTGTTCCCGACAAAGACCCTAAGTGTTCGTAACCCGTTGACCGTGCCCAGGGGCGACGCTCGTTGAGAGCGACGTCGTCGAAGCCGGGGCACGTCCGTGGTCACGAAAGAGGTTCAGAACGTGTAATATGGATCGCTGTGCGCGCACATTGATCGTGTCGTGCTAGGCCGCCTTAGCTCAGTTGGTAGAGCGATTCACTCGTAATGAATAGGTCGTCGGTTCGATTCCGACAGGTGGCTCCATTAGACCCCCTCTTCCCTGCAGAAGCTCAGAGAAGAGGGGGTTCTTCGTGTGCCCGTGCGGCGCGTGGTCAGCGCGTTCGATTGATACCCCCAAGGGGTATAGGGTACGCTGGCGTCATGCAGCCGCAAGGAAGTTTCGAACTCGACGTCACAGGCATGACATGCGCGTCGTGCGCTATGCGCATCGAGAAGAAGCTGAATCGCCTGGACGGTGTCGAGGCGAGCGTCAACTATGCGACGGAGAAGGCGCGGGTGAACGTTCCCGCCAATTACGACCCGCAGGTGCTTATCGATGAGGTCGAGAAGACGGGGTACGCAGCGACGCTTCCTCAGCAGAAGCGCGAACAGGATGCCAGAGCCGACGCGCCGGACGCGGAGCTCTCAAGCCTGAGGCAACGACTCGTCGGATCCACCGCGCTATCGGTTCCTGTGATCGTTCTCGCGATGGTTCCCGCACTGCAGTTCGTCAATTGGCAGTGGGCATCTCTCGCGCTCGCAGCCCCCGTTGTCGTCTGGGCCGGCTGGCCGTTCCACCGTGCGGCCTGGATGAACCTGCGTCACGGCGCAGCCACCATGGACACGCTGGTGTCGATGGGAACCATCGCGGCATTCCTCTGGTCGCTGTACGCGTTGTTTTTCGGCACAGCTGACATGCCTGGCATGACGCATGAGTTCTCGTTCGCGATCGAGCGTTCCGACGGCGCGGGCAACATCTACCTCGAGGTCGCCGCCGGTGTCACCACGTTCCTGCTCGCCGGCCGATATGCCGAGAAGCGCTCAAAGCGACGTGCGGGGGCCGCGCTGAAGTCACTGCTCGACATGGGGGCGAAGTCCGTTGCGATCGTGCGTGACGGCATTGAGGGGCACATCCCGATTGAGCAACTCGCTGTCGGCGATGAGTTCATTGTGCGTCCTGGCGAGAAGATTGCCACGGACGGCCGCATCGTGAACGGGCAGTCGGCCGTCGACGAGTCGATGCTCACCGGCGAGTCCGTACCCGTCGAAGTGACGGTTGGTGACGACGTTACGGGTGCAACCGTGAATGCGTCCGGAGTGCTCACTGTGCGTGCCTCCCGGGTCGGCTCCGACACGCAGCTCGCGCAGATGGCCGCCCTCGTTGAAAACGCACAGTCGGGCAAGGCAGCGCTGCAGCGCTTGGCGGACCGCGTCTCGGCTGTATTCGTACCCGTCGTGATCGGCATTGCGCTCGTCACCCTCACACTGTGGCTTCTGCTCGGAGCCGACCCCGCTTCGGCGTTCACCGCAACCGTAGCCGTGCTCATCATCGCCTGCCCGTGCGCACTCGGACTCGCTACGCCGACAGCGCTTCTTGTCGGTACCGGTCGCGGTGCGCAGCTCGGCATTCTCATCAAGGGGCCCGAGGTGCTTGAATCGACGAAGAAGGTCGACACGATAGTTCTCGACAAGACGGGCACGGTCACCACGGGAACAATGACAATGACGGATGCTGTCACTGCGACAGGCGTCGACGCCGACGAACTTGTGTTCCGTGCTGCAGCAGCCGAGAACGGTTCTGAGCATCCGATTGCCCGAGCCATCGTTCGCGCGGCGGCATCCGCACTTCAGCCTGCGACCGACTTTCGCTCCGTCGAGGGCCTCGGCGTGCGCGCCACGGTGCTCGGATGCGAGATCGCTGTGGGTCGCACTCGCCTGATGAAACAGCTCGGCCTGGTGCCCGACGACACGGTTACCGCAGCCACCAACGACGCGGAGAAGCGCGGGAGCACTGCCGTGCAGGTCGGCTGGGACGGCCGGGTTCGGGGAGTACTCATCATCTCCGATGCGGTGAAGCCCTCCAGCGCCGCCGCCGTGAGACAACTGCGCGACCTCGGCCTCGACGTTGTGCTGCTGACCGGCGACAACGAAACGGTTGCCCGCCGGGTGGCCCAGGAGGTGGGGATCACCCGCGTACGGGCCGGAGTCATGCCGGCAGACAAAGTGAATGTCGTCGCGTCGCTGCAGAGCAGCGGCCACGTTGTCGCCATGGTCGGCGATGGAATCAACGATGCTGCGGCGCTCGCCACGGCCGACCTCGGGCTGGCCATGGGAACGGGAACTGACGTCGCAATGAATGCCGCCGACATTACGCTCGTGCGCGGCGACCTGCGCAGCGCCGCCGACGCTCTTCGGTTGTCGCGCCGCACCCTCGGCACGATCACGGGGAATCTGTTCTGGGCCTTCGCCTATAACGTCGCGGCGATTCCGCTCGCCGCGCTCGGCCTGCTCAACCCCATGCTGGCTGGTGCGGCGATGGCGCTGTCGAGCGTGTTCGTCGTGGGCAACAGCCTGCGCCTTCGCCGATTTGTCTCGGCGTCTCGCTGAACGCCGCGCGACAGCATCCGCCTAGAATTGCATGACATGAGCGCACCATGGAATCCGACAGGCACCAGCTTCACCGTCACTCGCGGGTCAAGCTCGCTGATCGTCACGGAGGTGGGGGCGACACTGCGTGACCTGGTGCTCGACGGCGTTCGTGTTGCCGAGACCTTCGCCGAAGACGGAGCACCCACGTCGTCGCAGGGTGCCGTGCTCGTGCCCTGGCCCAATCGCGTGCGTGATGGTCAGTGGGTGCTCGAAGGCGCTGATGGGCAACGCACCGTACAGCAGCTCGACCTCACGGAGCCCGCACGGCACAACGCTTCGCATGGCCTGCTGCGCACCCAGGCATACACGCTCAGCGAATCGGACCCCTCGAGCATCACACTTTCGGCAGACATCCACCCGCAGCGGGGTTATCCGTTCAGCCTGGCAACCTCCGTGCGCTACGCGCTGGGCGACGCGGGGCTCACCGTGACGCACACGATCGCCAACCACGGCACGACGGCTGCACCCGTGGGTGTCGGCACTCACGGTTACTACCGCATCGGCGACATCGACAGCGATCAGCTGACGCTCACGAGCTCCGGTGAGAGCCTCATCGAAGTAGACGAGCGAATGAACCCGGTGCGCACCGTTCCAGTGCCCGCCCACAAAGATCTTAGGCAGGGGCGTCGCGTCGCTGAGCTCTCGCTCGACGATGCGTATACGCGGCTTCACGACTCCAACGATCGGGTGGAGCATGAACTGGCGGCCGACGACGGCAGAACGGTGTCGGTATGGGCCGAGGCAGCCTTCGCCTGGGTGCAGTTCTACACCTCCGATCGCGTGCGAGCTGACGGTACACGATCCATCGCCATCGAGCCCATGACGATGCCCGCAGATGCATTCAACAGCGGCGACGGTGTCGCGTGGGTGCACCCAGGCGAAACCTGGACCGGATGCTGGGGAGTGACGTACCGCGCGACCCAATAAGCTGTTGTCATGTCGACACCGCACGCATTGCGCTGGGGAATCCTCGCCCCCGGAGGAATTGCCCGCACCTTCACCTCAGATCTTCTGCTGAACGGGTTCACCGTCACCGCCGTCGGGTCGCGCTCGCTTGAGCGCTCCCGCGCATTCTCCACCGACCTCGGAATCGAACGCGCATACGGCACGTACGAGGAACTGGTTGGCGATCCCGAGGTCGATGTGGTGTACGTCGCATCGCCGCACAGCTTTCACGCCGAGCAGGCGACGCTCGCGCTCACAGCGGGTAAGCATGTGCTCGTCGAGAAGCCATTCACGATGAATGAGGAGGAGGCGCGCGGAGTCGCCGAACTGGCAGCGAGTCGTGGGCTCGTCGTGCTCGAGGCGATGTGGACGCGCTATCTCCCACATATGCGGCGCGTGCGGGAGATCATCGGCGAAGGCACCCTCGGCGAGATCGTCTCGGTCACGGCCGATCATACGCAGCACATCCACGTCGCCCCGGAACACCGCATGATGGATCTGCATCTCGGCGGCGGAGCGCTGCTTGACCTTGGCATTTACCCTCTCTCGTTCGTGGTCGACATCCTCGGGCTTCCCGACCGCATCGACGCGACGGCGCAGCTCACCGATACCGGCGTCGACGCGCAGGTCTCGGCCGTCCTCAGCTACGACAGCGGGGCAATGGCGACGACGTTCAGCTCGATGCGCGGGGCGGGCCCCAACCAGGCGAGCATCATCGGCACCGACGCCCGCATCGATCTGGACCGGGTCTGGTACGCGGCCACGTCATTCCGCACGACGACGACGGCCGGCGATGTTCTTGAAGAGTTCACGAGCGAGGTGAACGGCAGAGGGATGCACTATCAAGCACTTGAGCTCGAGCGCCTCGTCGCCGCGGGGGAGACGTCCGGAACCATTCTCTCTCCCCGGGAGTCCGTCGAGATTATGGGAGTGCTCGACGAAGTGCGCCGCCAGATCGGTGTGATTTACCCCAGCGAGAACTGACGCGGCGTACCCTTCCCGGACTCACCCGCTAAAATCAAAGGCGTGTCCATCCCTCCTCGATCCTCATGGCGTCGGCGCGCCCTCTGGGTCGTCGGTACAGTCGGCGCTGTGCTGCTTGCCGGGGGTTCCCTCGCAGCTGGAGCGGCGTTCGAGAGCCCGACGGCCCTCGCAGCAAGTGCCAGCGCCACGCCGACTCCAACGCCAACGCCTGACCCCCGGCCGGTCGCCGAGTCTCCGGTGCCCGCGAACGGCATCCGTCAGTGCTCTGTCGCCGACGCGGCATCCGACCCGCTGCTTCACACGCTGCAGGCGCGCGTCGTCAACGCTCAGACCGGAGAGCTTCTCTATGACCGCGATTCCACGCACCCCGCCGCCACCGCGAGCAACCTCAAGCTGATCACCGCTGCCGCCGCACTCGAGACCTTTGGCCCTGACTTTCGCATCTCCACTCCGGTGATGGAGGGCAGCGATCCCGGAACGATCGTGCTTGTCGGCCAAGGCGATATGACGCTCAGCCGTATGCCCTCAGGGCAAGAGTCGGTGTATCCGGGTGCCGCACACTTAGACGCATTGGCTGCGGCGGTTCAGAAGGCGTGGACCGCCGCTGGCCACACCGAGGCCATCAGCCGCATCATTCTCGACAGCAGCGCATTCACAGGCGAAACGTGGCTCCCCAGTTGGGACACCAAGGGAATGCGGGAAGGGTATCAGTCGCACGTGACCGCGCTGCAGGTCGATGCCGACCGGTTCTACCCCGCGAACGAGTATTCGCCGAGGGGGAGCGACCCCGTTTCGCGGGCTGGAGAGGCGTTCGCATCGTACTTCCCCGGCGCAACGACTTCTCTCGGAACGGCGCCAGAGGATGCCGAGCAACTCGCCGCCGTCGAATCACCGCCTGTGAGCGCCCTCGTCGAGTACATGCTGCGGTACAGCGACAACATGATCGCCGAGTCGCTCGGGCGCCTTGTTGCGATCGAAGAAGGTGCGGGCAGCACGTTCGCCGCGCTCGCCGATGGGATTCCCGCGGCGCTCGACCCCATTGGAATCGACACGAGTGACCTGACGATCGTCGATGGCTCGGGCCTCAGCGCGCTGAACGCCGTGCCCAATAGCTACTTTACGAAGCTGCTGCGCGGCATTGAGCTCGGCGAAATCGACATGCCGTCGATTCTGGAGGGGCTGCCGGTCGCGGGCGAGACGGGCACATTGCGTTACGACAGCCGATTCTCAGGGGACGCCGAGGTGGCGACCGGGCACGTGAGGGCGAAGACCGGGTGGATTCAGACGGCGTATACGCTGTCAGGTGTGATCGATGCCGACGACGGAACGACCTTGATCTTCTCGATCTACGCGCTCGGAGACGAGCCGCTGCCGAGCACGACCGCCCACGCGGTGGATATGCTGGCCACCGGCTTTTATCGTTGCGGAAACACCCTGTCGAATATGTGAATTGGAGTACCTGTGACGCGCGCATTGCTGATCATCGATGTTCAGAACGACTTCACGGAAGGCGGAGCGCTCGGCGTTTTCGGCGGAGCCGATGTCGCCCGCAATGTCACTCGATGGCTGAACCTTGCTTCCCGACGCTATGGAACGGTTGTCGCCTCGCGTGACTGGCACCATGCGACTGACGACAACGGTGGCCATTTTGCGCCAGACGGCGTAGACCCTGACTTTGTCTCGACGTGGCCCGTGCACTGCGTCGCCGACACTCAAGGAGCCGAGTATCACCCGGCCTTCGACACGTCGCCCGTGAGCATCCATGTGCGCAAAGGGCAGGGTGTTCCCGCGTACTCGGCGTTCCAGGGAGAGACCGACGACGGTCGCACACTCGTTCGGGCACTGACCGAGGCCGGAGTCACCGAGATCGACGCGGTCGGCATCGCGACAGATCATTGCGTGCGAGCATCCGTTCTTGACGCAATTGACGCCGGGATGCACGTGACGGTGCTGACTGATCTGATCGCCGGTGTCGCCGCCGAACCCAGTGCAGCCGCCCTCGATGAGATGGCCGTGCACGGCGCAATCCTCGCAAAATCGAGCGAAGTGCCGACCGAGTAGATCAGCGCTGTCGTCAGGGGATCCGAGGTTCGCCTCGGATCCCCTTTTTGCGTTGTGGCGAGTGCTGACTTTTCACAAAGCTATTGCATTGACAAAGTACTTTGTGTTACAAAGTAGCTATGAATGACAACGCACATGAGGAACCTCGCGACGAGGCACTTGACCCCGCCGAGATGCTGCGACTGCTGAATGACCAGCAGAAGAGTGTTGAGTCACAGTTCTCGAGCATTGCGTGGAAGGTCTCGGCGATCTGGGGAATCGCGTGGACGATCGGGTTCGGTGCCGTCTGGCTCGTCGACGGTTTGAAACCGGCATTTTCGATCCCGAAGACCTCCGGGTACATCGTTCTCGGCGTCGTCGTGAGCATTGCCGTGGTCGTGTCTGTCGTCTCCGGAGTTCGCTCTGGTCGAGGAGTGAGAACGACGAAAGCCGACGCGTTCGTTGCCGCAGCCTACGGATCCACGTGGCCGCTGACGATGATCGGCTTCTGGTTATTCGGTATGGCGCTGCTGTCGCAAGGGATGAGCGACACAACGACGGAGTTCTACTTCTCCTCCGGATTTGTGCTCATGACAGGCTTCATGATGGCGGTATCCGCCGCGGTCTGGAAAATGAAGTCGGCACTGGCGGTCGGCGTGTGGCTCGTGATCATCGCAGCTGTCGCACCGTTCTTCGGCACTCCGGGCAACTATCTCTTTCTCGCCATGAGCGGGGGCCTCGTGTTCATCGGGTTCGCCGTAGCGATCGCCGCTTACAACGCCGGCCTCAAGCGCCGGGTCACGGGCGGGAATCATGGCTGACCTCGATCCCGTCATTCACGCGCAGGCCCGGCTGCGCATCACATCGGCGCTGGCGACGCTCGGTAAAGAGGAGGCCATCACATTTCCTCGACTCCAGCAGATCCTCGCCATGACAGCCGGCAACCTCTCGACGCACCTTCGAAAGCTCGAGGACGCGGAGTACGTCACTGTCGAGAAAGCGATCGAGGGGCGATCGCCGGTCACCTACATCGCCTTGACCACCCTCGGACGACGTCGATTCGAGGACTACACCGAATCGCTCAGAAGCCTACTTGGAGGCACAGCATGACCGCACTCGCTAGTTTTGAAAACGTGACGCGCACGTTCGGTGACGTGACGGCACTCGACGATGTGTCGTTGAATATCGACTCTGGCCGCATCGTAGGACTGCTTGGGCCCAATGGTGCGGGAAAGACGACGCTGCTTTCCCTGCTGCAAGGACTTCGACGCCCGACGAGTGGGCGAGTGACGCTTCTCGGCGGAGACCCCAGCGACTATCGAGCTCGCCAGAAGCTCGGCTGCACACCACAGGAGACCGCGCTTCCGCAGGCGCTGCGCGTCGGCGAGATCATCCGCTTCGTCTCACGGCACTTCGAGGACCCGGTGGCTGTCGATGAGATAGCCGCAGAATTCGGGCTCTCCGACATGCTCGGCAAACAAGCGGGAGCGCTCTCGGGCGGGCAAAAGCGTCGGCTCTCCGTCGCCCTCGCTTTCGTCGGCAGCCCGATGCTCGTGCTCCTCGATGAGCCGACGACGGGGCTCGACGTCGATGCGCGGCGCACGCTCTGGGAAGCCGTTCGCCGTCAGCACGAACGCGGAGCGACAGTCGTCGTTACGAGTCACTACATCGACGAGATCGAGGCTCTCGCACAGCGTGTAATCGTCGTCGACGGGGGCCACGTCATCGCCGATGACAACCTTGACGCGATTCTGAGCCAGGTGCAGGGCCGGATGCTGCGTATGTCGACTCCGCAGCCTGATGTCATTTCGACACTCGACGGCGTTCGTCATCACCGGGAAGAAGGTGACGGGACGCACACCTTCTTCGTGTCGGATGGCGATGAGCTCGTCGCGGACATCGTTCGCAGAAACATCCCGTTCTCAAATCTGTCTCTGCGCGGGGCCACCCTCGAAGAGGCATTCCTGTCGCTCACCGAGAAGACGTTGGTTTAAGGAGATCGCCATGTCGAACACCACACTTCGCCTCGCCGGCGTGCACGCTAAGTATGCGCTGATCGAGACCTTTCGCATTCCCATCGCTGTCATCGGATCGATGGCATTTCCCGCTCTGGGACTGTTGTTCTTCGTCGTGCCCCAGCCGTATGTAGCGCAGAATCCGCTCTTCGCTACGCAGGCGGTCGTCTCGATGAGCGTCTTCGCCGTGATGGCGAACTCCTTGTTCGCCTTCGGAATCTCTATCTCTGAGGATCGTGAGAAGCCGTGGGATCCCTACGTGCGCACCCTTCCCGTACCCGGAGTGGCGCGCGTGCTCTCGTACGTCTTCTCGATAGGGCTCATGGGCATGGTGGCTATACTGCCCGTGCTTCTGATCGGTGCGATCTTCACAGCAGCGGAAGCAACAATTGGCGGAATTGTTCTCGGCTTTATCGCACTGGCGCTGTCATCCCTTCCGTTCATGATGATCGGCGTTGCCGTCGGCTACGCGATGCCGTCCAAGGCCGCGATCGCCGTGGTGCAGATCGTGATGTTCGGATTCGCGTTTGCCGGCGGACTGTTTCTTCCGCCCGTGATGTTCGCTGACTGGCTGAACACTCTCTCGCGGTTCTTCCCATCTCGTCAAGCACGCGAATTGGTCATCTGGGCCGTGCAGGGCGGAGCGCTCGAACCGTGGACCTGGCTCGGGCTGATCGCCTGGCTTGTTGTCACAGGCGCGCTCGCGCTGATGCTCTATCGCCGCGACGAAGGTCGCCGCTTTCGCTAAGGGCTCTCAGCGCAGACGTGGCCGACTCACATATCACTCACTCATCGCGTGACGATCGAGAAAGTTATATACCTCGTTGTCATCGACACCGGGGAACCGTCCAGAGGGAAGCGGCGCGAGCACCTGTGTGTGCAATCGCGCGCTCGGCCACGATTTGTCACGCCACTTCTCTGCGAGTTCGTCCGAGGGACGCTGGCAGCACGACTCGTCTGGGCACTGGGACTCCACACGGCGTTGCGTCTCGCGTCCGCGAAACCACTTCGCATCATCAAACGGCACGCCAACCGAGATCGAATACTCACCTGCCGTCGTCGATCCCGTCTGCGTCGAGCACCAGAACGTTCCCACCGGAGTGTCTGTGAACTGGTACTGCTCCGTCGTGCGGTTGCGGCGGGTGAAAGCCGAACGGGCGCTCCACTTGCGGCAGACGCGTTGTCCCTCGATCGAGCCCGTGACATCGCTGGGAAGAGGGATGCCGTCGTTCTCGTAGCCCTTTTGCAGCATCCCTTCGTCGGTGACCCGCAGAAAATGCAGTTTCATGTCGAGCTGCGATGTGGCCAGGTTAGTGAGACGAAGACCTGCCGCCTCGTGGGTCACACCGAACGCATCGCGAAAGTCTTCTACCGCGAGGTTGCGGTTCTTCTTGGCTTCGCCGAGAAAGGAGACGGCCTTCGTCTGCGGCATGAGGCAGCAGGCGGCGAAGTAGTTGATTTCGAGACGCTGTTTCAGAAATTGAGCGTAGCTCGTGGGCACTGTGTGTCCCAGCAGTCGATGCGCCATCGCCTGCAGCGCCATGGAGCGGAGCCCGTGACCGCCGGGAATTGACGCGGGAGGGAGGTAGATACGGCCGTTCTCCAGATCGGTGATCGAACGAGCAGAATTCGGCAGGTCGTTCACATAGAGCAGTTCGAAGCCGAGTTGCTCCGCCATGATGCCGACAGTGCGGTGGGTGAGCGCGCCCGTGGAATGCCCTGCCGCAGTCACTCGCTCTTCGGCAACCTTTTCGATCTCGGGAAGGTAGTTGTCTTGTGCGCGCATCATTGCCCGAAGCTCGGTGTTCGCCCGTCTGGCTTCTTCTGGCGTTGCGATTGCCTCTGTCGCCCGCCGCTGCAGCTCACGGTGTAGTCCCACAATTGACTCGAGCATGTCATCGCTCACGCCCCGGTTCGGTTTCACCGTCGGCAAGCCGAGCGTCGAATAGAGCGGCCCTGCCTGAGCGTCGAGCAGCTCGAGTTCGAGGGCAGCTCTGCGTGACGGTGGTTCACGCGTCAGCAGATCTGTCAGGGGAACATTCACAGCATCGGCGATTGCCGTGAGCAGCGACAGCTTGGGTTCGCGTTTGCCGTTCTCGATGAGCGAGAGCTGACTGCCTGTGACGCTCACGGCTGAGCCCAGTGCATCGAGGGTGAGCCCGGCTTGCGTGCGAAAGTGGCGGACGCGGTGCCCGAGGGTAGCGAGATCGCTCGAAGTGGCCATGATTCAACAGTATCGTAAGAATTGCATTTCTTGACACGCAAGTTCGACAGCATAAGCCGAAACCATGCCCCAAAGTGGAGATAGGACATGATCTTGACACCGCACGGAGGCGTAAATGTCACTCGCAGAACTCATCGGACAACGGATCAATGAGAGTGAAACGACGGAAGACGGTAGCACCGTCAATTTCACGTCGTATCAGCGAGAAGGCCTGAGTGGCCTTGACGAGCTGCGTACCTGGGTCGCCGAGGTCGCCGAGCTGACACAACCCGATGACGTCGTGTGGTGCGATGGCTCCCGCGGAGAGTTCGACCGCCTGACCAAGCAGATGGTTGCTGAAGGCAAGCTCATCAAGCTGAACCCCGAATGGCGTCCCAACAGCTACCTCGCACGTTCGACCCCATCCGACGTGGCGCGCGTCGAGGCACGCACCTTCATTGCCAGTGAGGCAGAAGAGGATGCCGGTCCCACCAACAACTGGGCCGAGCCGACCGAGATGCGCGAGACGCTCAACAGCGTGTTCACGGGCAGCATGCGTGGTCGCACAATGTACGTGGTTCCGTTCTCGATGGGCCCCGTGGGCGGGCCGCTTTCACAACTCGGCGTTCAGGTGACGGACTCGGCGTACGCCGTCGTTTCGATGAACATTATGACCCGCATGGGCGACGAGGTACTGAACCTCATCGCAAACGGAGCATCCTGGATCAAGGCCTACCACTCGGTCGGAGCGCCGTTGCAGCCGGGCGAGCAGGACGTGGAGTGGCCGTGCAACGACGAAAAATACATTGTGCAGTTTCCCGAGAGCCGTGAGATCTGGTCATACGGTTCCGGATACGGCGGAAATGCCTTGCTCGGCAAGAAGTGCTTTGCCTTGCGCATTGCGAGTGTCATGGCTCGTGACGAGGGCTGGCTTGCCGAGCACATGTTGCTCATTCGCGTCACTGACCCGAACGGACGTGCTTACCACGTTGCCGCAGCATTCCCGTCCGCGTGCGGAAAGACGAACCTGGCAATGTTGCGCCCAACGATTCCCGGCTGGAAGGTCGAAACGATCGGAGACGACATCGCGTGGCTGCGCCCAGGCGATGACGGTCGGCTGTGGGCGATCAACCCTGAGGCCGGCTTCTTCGGGGTCGCGCCGGGGACGGGCGACTCCACGAACGTCACAGCCGTCGAGACGCTCTGGGGCAATACGATCTTCACGAACGTCGCTCTGAGAGACGATGGGGACGTGTGGTGGGAGGGCCTCACCGACACGCCACCCGATCACCTCATCGATTGGGAAGGGAACGACTGGACTCCCGATTCCGGCCGCCCAGCTGCGCACCCCAATTCTCGATTCACCGTCGCTGCGGCGCAGTGCCCGCAGATGGCACCCGACTGGGAGGCTGACGGCGGTGTTCCTCTTGACGCGATCCTGTTCGGCGGTCGCCGTGCCACGAACGTGCCTCTGGTTGTCGAAGCTTCTGACTGGAGCCACGGCGTGTTCATGGGAGCGACGATCTCGAGTGAGCGTACCGCCGCTGCCGAGGGAACCGTCGGAGAGCTGCGCCGCGACCCGTTCGCAATGCGCCCCTTCTGCGGATACAACATGGCCGACCACTGGTCGCACTGGCTCTCCATCGGATCGAAGCTTCGCTTCGATCGTGCCCCACGCATCTACCAGGTCAACTGGTTCCGCAAGGGCGACGACGGCCGCTTCCTCTGGCCAGGCTTCGGCGAGAACTCGCGTGTGCTCGACTGGATCGCTGCCCGACTCTCCGGCAAGGTTTCCGCAGAGACGACGCCAATCGGGCGCCTACCGCAGCTTGACGACATCAATCTCTCGGGGCTCGATGTTACACGCGACGACCTTGAGGAGCTCTTCTCTGTAAACCGCGAAGGATGGCTTGAAGAAGCCGACCTCACCGAGGAATTCTTCCAGATGTTCGGCGCAAAGGTGCCGGCGGCGCTACGCGCTGAGCTTGAGGCTTTGCGCTACCGCCTGACCAAGGAGTAAAAGACCACCGCGGTGCGCGCCGGGGGACACAGTGCGCGCACCGCGGTCATTCCCGCCAGCGGTGGGGAGGTGGGCCGGAATAGCGCCTTGGCCGGACGGTTCCGGAACACCTCCTCGCTCCTGGAGCGAAAGAAACGGGTGGCACATGCCAGTGGGGCGTGCGTGTGCCGCCCGTTTTGCTGTGCATCTTGGCACATTCTGTGAGCAATCCGTGCATTCCCAGCGGTCGGCGCACGAGAAATGATCGGTCGGAGTAAGTTGGAAACGAGAGTTTTCGACTTCAGATGGAAGATGCGACGGATGTCCACTGACCGCACGCCAACCAGACGAACTGTAATTACGGCAGGTGCCTGGTCATTGCCCGTCATTGCGATGGCGGTAGCGACTCCGGCCGCCGCGGCATCGGCATCCCAGAATTGGGCGGTGAGCGACTTTGTGGCCTACATGCCGATGCCGGGAACCGGACAGCCCGATTACATTGCGATCGGCGTCACTCTGACAAACCTCGATGATCCCGATGCGCCAGCGCCCCCTGATGTGAGTGCAACCTACACGATCAATGACGAGGCATGGGACGCGGAGCTTGGCTACATCGTTTCGGACAACACCGTGATCGGCGGTGGGACGCGCCCCGATGGAATCGAGCTCGGCGAGTCGATCTCGATCACTGCGACATTCTCGATGCCGGACGGATCGACCGTGCTGGGGTCTGGCACCGCCGTTGTATCCGTCGCGCCCGAGGGCGGAATCGGATTCTGAATCTGCCCTGATTCCGACGGGTCTCCGCTGTGCGTGACACTCGGAGTAGCGTCATGCGAGATTGTGCTTTCGGCGACGGAACGAGGGTGAACCCTGCCCACGACTCCGCCGACGATCAGTGATCGCACCGTTGGCAGGCAGTACGTTTTCAGCGGAGAGCCGTGGCGCGGACGATGCATTGATTCGGTCCGACGCCCGGTGCCACGGGGACGCTTCCTGTCCACCAGTTGACCGTGTTCGATGTCTCAGAGCGTATTGCCGAGCTTGAAGCCCTTCTCTTCATCGCCCTTGCGGGTATAGGAGAAGCCGTCGGCGCCGACCGTTACAGCCATTTCGCTTGGCTCATCGCGCACGACCAGCGGTTGCGGGTTGCCGTCGAGGTCGAGCACCGTCGAGGCATCCGTGTACCAGCTCGGCACCACGGGGTTGCCCCACCAGTCGCGACGCTGATTGTCATGGACGTCCCAGGTGACGCGGGGGTTGTCTGGGTCGCCCGTGTAGTAATCCTGCGTGTAAATCTCGATGCGGTGACCATCAGGGTCGCGCAGGTAGAGGTAGAACGCATTCGAGACGCCGTGGCGGCCCGGGCCGCGCTCAATGTGGTCCGACATCCGCAGAGCGCCGAGCTTGTCGCAGATGGAAAGAATGTTGTGCTTCTCATGCGTTGCAAACGCGACATGGTGCATGCGGGGGCCGTCGCCTCCCGTGAGAGCAGTGTCGTGCACGGTCGACTTGCGGCGCACCCACGCAGCGTACACGACGCCGTCGTCATCTTGAATGTCTTCGGTGACGCGGAAGCCGAGCTCTTCCATGTACTTCACGCCGCGCGGCACATTGTGCGTCACCTGATTGAAATGGTCGAGACGTACGAGTGCGCCCGGTGTGTACAGATCGTACCTCCACGCGAGGCGCTCGACGTGATCGGCCTCGTAAAAGAACTCGTACGGAAAACCGAGCGGGTCTTCCACTCGCACGGAATCGCCGATTCCCGTCACGAATCCGTCCCGACGGCGCTCCGTGCGGCATCCCATCTCTCGGTAGTAGGCCTCGGCGCGGTCAACGTCTTCGGGGCTGCGCACACGGTATGAGAATGCGGCTACCGCGGCGACGGGGCCCGTGCGAAGCACCAGGTTGTGGTGAATGAACTCCTCGAGTGAACGCAGGTAGATGGTGGTGTCATCTTCTTCGGTGACCGTGAGTCCGAGTACATCGACGTAGAAGTCCCGTGAACGCTTGAGATCCGTGACGACAATCTCCATGTACGCGCAGCGCAGGATGTCGGGCGCCGGGGCCGAGGGGTGTGGGATTGTTTCGAGCATGTCAGCTTCCTTGCTTGTGTGATTCGAGTCGATCAGCGGGCGTCGCCAGACGCGCCGAAGCGAGCAGTGTGAACCTCGCCAAGAGAGATGTGCACTGCCTGCTGGTCCGTGTAGAAGTCGATAGAACGGTAGCCGCCCTCGTGCCCGAGACCCGATGCCTTCACGCCACCGAACGGGGTGCGCAGGTCCCGGACGTTGTGCGAGTTGAGCCACACCATTCCTGCGTTAACAGACTGTGAGAAGGTGTGGGCGCGCGTGAGATTCTGCGTCCACACGTACGCGGCGAGACCGTAGCGCACAGCGTTCGCGAGTTCGAGAGCCTCCTCGTCGGAGTCGAACGGGGTGATCGCAACGACCGGACCAAAGATCTCTTCCTGAAAGATGCGGGCGCCAGGCATCACATCGGCAAACACAGTGGGTGCCACATAGTTTCCGTGGTCGATTCCCTCGGGACGGCCTCCGCCCGCGAGCAGACGACCTTCGGTCTTTCCGATCTCGACGTAGCTCATCACCTTGTCGTAATGCTCGGGGTGCACGAGCGCCCCAACCTCGGTTTTCGGGTCATGGGGATCGCCGACGACGATGTTCTTCGCGCGGGCCGCATAGCGCTCGCAGAAATCGTCATAGATCGAACGTTCGACGAGAATGCGGCTGCCCGCCGTGCAGCGTTCGCCGTTCAGTGAGAACACGCCGAAGAGCGTCGAATCGATTGCGGCATCCAGGTCAGCATCGGCGAACACGATGGCCGGCGATTTGCCGCCGAGCTCCATCGACATTCCCTTGAGGTTGGGTGCGCAGTTGCCAAAGATGATCTCGCCGGTTTTGCTTTCGCCCGTGAACGAGATGAGTGGAACATCAGGATGCTTCACCAGCGCGTCTCCAGCGCTCTCACCGAATCCGTTGACCAGGTTGAACACGCCGGTGGGAAGACCTGCCTCTTCGAAGATGCCAGCCCACAGGCTCGCGGAGAGCGGAGTAAACTCGGCCGGCTTCAGCACAACGGTGCAGCCAGAGGCGAGAGCAGGGGCGAGTTTCCAGCTCTCGAGCATGAACGGCGTGTTCCAGGGAGTGATGAGACCGGCGACACCCTTGGGCTTGCGGTTGACGTAGTTGATCTGGCGGCCCGGCACCTTGTAGGCGTCATCGGCCTGCGCCACGATCAGGTCGGCGAAGAACCGGAAGTTCTCGGCTGCGCGCTGCGCCTGTCCGAGGGCCTGCGTGATGGGAAGCCCGGAGTCGAAGCTCTCGAGTTCGGCGAGCCGCGCGTCCTGCGCCTCGACGGCATCCGCGATCTTGTTCAAAACGCGCGCACGCGCTCGGGGGAGCATGCGCGGCCACGGACCGTTATCGAATGCATCTTTCGCGGCGGCGACGGCGCGATCGATGTCGTCTTTATCGCCGGATGCCGCAGCGACGTAGTTCTCGTTCGTCACCGGGTTCAGAACGTCGAAGGTGTCGCCGGAGACGCTGTCGACGAAGGCTCCTCCGATGTAGTGCTTGATGCTTGTTGGCAGGTTGTCGGGAACGTGATGACCCATTGGTATGCCTCCTTCTCGTTAAGACAAATGTTTGGACGTGTGCGCCCGTTGGTAGGACTGGAACGCTTCGAGCGTCGCCAGACGGTGATTTCGGGCTGCCAACTCGATGTCGAGGGGCTCGGCTCGTGATTCGATGAGCGCGAGAATGCTCTCGTGCTCGGCAACGGATTCGCGTGCGCGACCGGGCACGAAGCTGAATGTGGAGTCGCGCAGCGCACGCATGCGATTCCAGCCGCGGTGCACGAGGTCGAGAATGTGCGGGTTGGGGCAGCCGTCGTACAGAATCTCGTGGAACTCCTTGTTGAGCTCTGTAAAACGGTGCGGGTTGAAGTCTTCGAGACTTGCCACCATGTCGTCGTTGATCGTGCGTGCTTGGGCTAGTCGCTCTGGTGTCATGAGGTGAGCCGTCAGCCGGGTCGCCGCGCCCTCGACGATCGCGAGAGACTCCATCGTGTGCACGTATTCCGTCACGTCAATCATGGCTACCTGAGCACCGACATTTCGCTCAAAGGTGACGAGCCCTTCGGCCTCGAGCCGTCGGATCGCCTCGCGCACCGGAACGACGCTGATGTCGAGCTCGCCGGCGATCTGCCCGAGCACGAGGCGGTAGCCGGGAACGTAACGGCCGTCTTCTATGCGAGAGCGGATCCACCGATAAGCGCGCTCCGACTTACTCGGGGTGCGCTCGGCATCGGGGTTCAGCGCCTTGAGAGCCATGCCTTATACCGGTCCTTCCACTCGTCGTTCATGGGGAAGAGTCCTTCAATACGCTCGCCCGCGGCGACCATCTCGGCGATGAACTCTTCGCTCTTCTCCTGCTCGACAGCGGCATCAGCCACTTCGGCGGCCAGCGCGGGCGGAATGACGATGACGCCGTCATCGTCCCCGACGATAATGTCTCCCGGCTGCACAGCGGCGCCTCCGCACGCGATCGTGATGTCGGTGTCCCACGGAACATGGCGGCGACCGAGCACTGCCGGGTGCGCTCCATTGTGAAACGTCGGCATGTCGAAACCGGCCACCTCGGCGACGTCGCGAACGCCGCCGTCTGTGACGACACCGGCCGCTCCGAGCTGCTGCGCGCGCAGGGCGATCACATCGCCGAGAGTGCCCGTGCCGGATTCGCCGCGAGCTTCCATGACCAGAACGTCGCCACTCTCGAGCGAATCGACGATGCGCTTCTGAGCGTTGTATCCGCCGCCGTGGCTCGCGAAGAGATCTTCCCGGTTGGGAATGTAACGCAGAGTGCGAGCGCGCCCCACCATGCGAACTCCAGGACGTGTCGTCGTGACGCCGTCGATCGACACGTTGTTGAGACCACGCTTGCGCAGCTGCGACGAAATGGTGGCTGTGCCGACCGATGCGAGTTTTTCGCGGAGCTCGTCCGTGAGAACCGGAGTGAAGCCGGCGGCCTCGGGGCTGCCCCATGCTGCTTCGCGCTGAGCATCCGTTGCCCGAGGCTTCTCGCCGACGTCGGTGAACGGCGCCTGGCCCTCGACAACTGTGGTGACGAGACGTCCCGTGCTCGGAGCACCCGGCGCCGTCGGGGCATCCACTTCGACCTCTACAGTGTCACCGGGTTGCACGACGGAGGACCCGGCGGGAGTGCCCGTGAGAATGATGTCGCCTGCGTGCAACGTCATCATCTGCGACAGGTCGGCGACGAGCTGACCGAAGGGGAAGATCAACCCAGCCGAGGTGTCGTTCTGCGCGAGAACGCCGTTGACCCAGGTGCGCACACGGAGTGCATCCTGGTCGATGGCGGAGGCGGGGATCACCTCGGAGCTGAGCGGTGTGTAGCCGTCGCCTCCCTTTGAGCGCACGTTCGACCCTTTGTCCGCCGCTCGGAAGTCATAGAGGCCGAAGTCGTTTGCTGCAGTGACACCGGAGACGGCCGCCCATCCTTCGTCGGGGGAGACGCGGCGCACGTCCGTGCCCACGATGAGTGCGATCTCGCCCTCAAATGCCAACAACTCGGTTCCTGTGGGGCGCTCGATCGTAGAGCCGGATGCA
This sequence comes from Paramicrobacterium chengjingii, assembly GCF_011751765.2. GTDB lineage: Bacteria > Actinomycetota > Actinomycetes > Actinomycetales > Microbacteriaceae > Paramicrobacterium > Paramicrobacterium chengjingii. Next base: position 2,289,401 of record NZ_CP061169.1, on the reverse strand, counting down.
CTGAGCGACGATGCCGGCTTGAAGAAGTACGAGGGGTGGGCAGGAATGCGGCCCCGCTGCTCGGCACGCGAACGATAGTTCAGGTGCACGGCGATGATCTTGGGTGCTGTCACCTCGTGGGTCATGACGGTCTCTCCTCATCGTGGACTGTCGTATTCCAAATGATATACGATCTGGCAGGTTTCGGGAAGTGGTGACGCGAACCCTGGCGCAGGCGCAGGAGCATCAGTCGAGTGTCAGTAACTTGCGCGCTCCGCGGCATCGCCGGCAGAGGGCAGCCAGGTGTCGGCGAGTGCTTCGCTTGCTCGGGCGAGAAGCGAAACGTCGGCAGCGACGAGAATGAACGTGACGCCCAGCTCGATGTAGCGGCGCGCGGCGTCGGGAGCGAACGCGTTGACGCCGACGGAGACTCCGAGTTCTGTCATGGCGCGAATCGTCGTCTCGACGGCATCCACGACCTCGGGATGCCCCTGCTCACCCAGGTGCCCCATGGATGCAGCCAGGTCGCTTGGGCCGATGAAAACCCCGTCAATGCCGTCAACGGCGGCGATCTCTCGCGCATTCTGCACGGCTTCCGCCGTCTCGATCTGCACGTACAGAGACACCGCACCGTTGGCCGCGGCGAGGTAGTCATCCACGCGATTCCACCGTGAAGCCCGCGCAAGAGCGCTGCCGACTCCGCGCACACCATGCGGAGGGTAGCGCACGGCGGCAACGGCCTTTTCTGCATCTGCAACGGTGTTCACCATGGGCACGAGGAGGTTCTGGGCACCGATGTCGAGATATTGCTTGATCAGCGCGGTGTTGCACTCGGGAACGCGCACGAGGGGAGTGGCCGGGTACGCGGCGACGGCCTGCAGCTGAGCGAGAATCAGCTCAAGTGTGTTGTGGCTGTGTTCGCCGTCGATGAGTAGCCAGTCGAGGCCGCTGCCCGCGCAGATCTCGGCGTTGAGCGCATTCCCGCTGCTCACCCACATGCCGACGAGTGTGCGGTCGGCTTGGGCGAGACGGTCGCGAAACGTGGGCGGCAGGTTTACACGAATCGGCATGTGATGGCTCCGAGCTGCCCGTAATCGGCGTGCACTGTGTCGCCGCGTTCCACCCACATGGGGCGGGTGAACGATCCGGCGAGAATGATCTCGCCTGCCTCGAGACGGTCGCCGTGACGGGCGAACTTGTTGGCGAGCCACGCAACACCGGATGCCGGGTGGTTGAGCACAGCCGCGGCGACGCCGGACTCCTCGATCGTCTCGTTGCGGTAGAGCAGCGCCGACACCCAGCGCAGGTCGACGGCATCGACCGCGACCGGGCGCCCGCCGAGCACCATGGCACCCAGCGCCGCATTGTCGGAGATGGTGTCGACGATCGTGCGGCCGGACATCTCGATGCGGGAGCTCAGCACCTCGAGAGCGGGCACCACGTACTCGGTGGCACGCAGCACGTCGACAAGCGAGCAGTTCGGCCCCTCGAGGGTCTCGCCGAGCACGAATACCAGCTCGACTTCGATGCGCACGTTCGAGAAGCGGTCGAACTCGATCACCGAACCGTTCTCGTAGACCACGTCGTCGAAGATCACGCCGTAATCCGGCTCGGTGATGCCCGTTGCGCGCTGCATCACCTTCGAGGTGAGGCCGATCTTGCGCCCGACGAGGCGGCGGCCCGCGTCGATTTCGCGCTGCTTCCACACGTTCTGCACGGCGTAGGAATCCTCGATGGTCATGCCCTCGTGGCGGGCCGTCAGGAGGGGGACCGTCGAACGGGCCCTCTCTGCTTCGGCCAATTCGTCGGCGATGGCGACGATGTCGGAGTGCTCTAGCACGTGGTGGCTCCACTTCGTTGTCGATAGCTCTCCATCGATCGTATACGATCACGGCATCCGGCGTGTCGAATGGGACGATCTCGACATCGTCACAGACTGGCGGAACTCCCTCGCTGAGCTAGGGCGGTACCTGCGGCACATCCTTGACTGAGTCGCCGGGGTCGTGGGTATCAGGAGCCGCCCTAGGCGTGTGTCGGCTCGAAGAGGGCGCTGTTCTGCTCGATGACCTCTTCTTGATACGGCGCACGTAGCGACTGCGTAATGCGGCAGTCGAGCAGCATCACGCCGTCGGCACCCGACGCCACCCAGCGTGCGAAGACGTCGAGGTCATCGAGCGTGTTCACTGTGACGGCATCCGCCCCGACTGAGCGCGCCAGGCCGGCGAAGTCCACGCCGGATATCAGCATGGGTCGCTCGTCGAATCCGGCGAGACCATAAAGATGTATTTCGGCACCGTACGCCGCATCGTTGTACACGATGATGGCGCCGCGCTTCATGGTGCGCACCGCTGATTCGAGGTCGGCCAGCGCCATGAGGCCACCGCCATCGCCCGTGCACAGCACGGTGAACGATTCTGGGCGAGAAACTGCGGCGCCGACCGCACTGGGAAAGCCGAGCCCGATTGACTGGAACGGCGTTCCGACCATGGCATAACGGTCGGGGACACCCATGTCGAAGTACTGGTTCACCCAGCCGAGAAAGTGGCCGCCGTCTGTGACCATGACACGATCGTCGGGAATGATCTGGTTGAGGCGCGCCGTGAGGCTGCGAGGGTCGAGAAGACCATCGGATGCTGCGCGGCCCCCGGGCTCGCGGGCGCGAAGCGTTCCGTCGGAGAACCCCGTTATCGACTCTCGCCATCCGCTGGAAGCGACGCCGTCAAGGCGGGCGTTGAGGCCCTCGACCGAGGCGCGCGCGTCGCCAGATACGAAGACGTCAACCCGGTCGTTGGTGGGTGTGCTCGCAATGTCGAGTTGCACGACCCGCGCGTTCTCGCCCATGAGCGCGCCGAAGCGCATGGTGAACTGATTGAGGCCGGCGCCGATCACGAGAACGACGTCGGCCGTCGCCGCGAGCTGCATGGCGTTCTCTTGACCGAAGCCGCCAGCAACGCCAAGGTCGTATCGCGCGTCGAATTGGCCGCGACCAAGGGCAGTCGAGGTCGTGATGGCACCGAGACGCGCCGCGAGTGCACGCATTGCATCGCCGGCGCCCGAAAGGAACGCTCCTCGACCGGCGAGCACGAGCGGGCGACGGGCGCTTCGCAGCACTGCGGCGGCATCGTCGAGCGCACGGGCACGCGGCGGCTGCGCAGACGCAACGGCGAGTGCTGCGCTCGCGCTGTCGACAGCATCCTGAGCCTCGAGGCCACCGACGTCGTAGGGAATCTCGAGCACGACGGCCGTGCGATGCGTCAGCGCGTACTCGAGGGCTTCGCGCGTGCTGGAAACCGGGGTGTCCTGCGTGACAGTGACCACGTGCGCGCCGACGGCACGGCAGAGCGCAGCCTGGTCGACGTCCCAGGGGCGAAAGCCCGTGGTCGGTGCCGCGCCAGTGACGAGCACGAGCGGTGTGCGGGCCATTACGGCTTCGGTGAGCGGCGTGATCGTGTTTGTGAACCCGGGGCCGTAGGTGCAGGTGGCGACGGCGATGCGGCTGCAGGTGCGGTAATAGGCATCGGCAGCAGCGACAGCGCCGGCCTCGTGCCGCACTGCCGTGTACGCCAACGGGGTATCGAAGAGAGCGTCGAGCAGATAGGCATTGCCGTTGCCCATAACACCGAACATGTCGGTGACGTGGGTGGCAAGAGTGGTGGCGATATGCGCCGAGACCGTGGGCATAGTGCTCCTTCGAGACGAACGGACGATTGAGATTCCGTATATGTCTCGCGCTCTGCGCTTCGTGCCCCTTTTTCGAGCATCGGGATTATGACCCGGACATTTTCACTCTAACACCGGGGGTGCGCGGTGACGCGGGAACCGCAACCGGCACGTTGTGGGACGTGGGCGGCGCGCACGATCTGTGCGCTGTCCGGCGGTTTCATGCGGCCGAAATGAACGGCAACGGGTCGCGACGGCACCATAGGGGCTGCATGCAAACCGGGCGGCAGAATGCCGGAGCACGCACTACACCAGCAGCTGGTGCTTCGCCAGGTCGCGGTATAGCGGAACCTCCTGCACCAGCTCGGAGTGCGTTCCCGTGCCAATGACGCGACCCTGATCAAGCACAACGATGCGATCGCTGTCGACAACGGTTGAGAGTCGGTGCGCAATGACGATAAGCGTGCGGTCAGCAGCGACGGCGTCGATCGCCGTGCGCATCTTCTGCTCGTTGACGCCATCGAGACTCGATGTTGATTCGTCGAGCAGCAGAATCGGGGGAGCCGCGAGAATCGACCGTGCGATAGCGAGGCGCTGACGCTCACCACCCGAGAGCATGATGCCGTCCTCGCCGACGGGGGCATCGAGGCCCTGCGGGTTGCGGCCGAGCACATCCCCGAGGTTGACGGAGTGAAGCACTTCGACGCAGTCGGCATCGGTCGCGTCGGGGGAGGCGAGAAGAAGGTTGTCTCGGATGCTGCCGGCCAGCACTGGAGCGTCTTGCTCGACGTAGCCGATGCGGGAGCGCACATCGTCACGGCTGAGGGTTCGAATGTCGACTCCGCCCAGACGGATGCTGCCCGACGTCGTGTCGTAGAAGCGCTCGATCAACCCGAGGATCGTCGACTTGCCGGCCCCGCTCGGCCCAACGAGGGCCGTGCGTTTGCCTCGCTCGACGTCGAAGTTCACATCACGCAGAACGGCACCGGGAGACTGATCGGGCGTGACGTCGGTGTGATCGGCGCCATCGGATTCGCGGTGGGCGCGGGCGACGGCATCCGGGTAGGAGAATGACACGCCCTGAAACGCGATGGCCGGTGCAGACGGCGATGCGACTCCTGGCTCGGGGACGGATGCCGCGATGTCGGCGTCGCTGTCGGTCTCGGCATCGAGCGACACGATCTCGTGAATGCGGCCGAGCGCACCGAGTGCCTGGTTGGTGGCGCTGATCGCCCCGAATGCCTGCCCGAGCGGCATGATCATCATGAAAAGAAACAAAATGAACGCCACGAGGCTGGCGATGGTGATGGAGCCGTTGGCGACACGGAAACCGCCGACGCCGAGCACAACGAGAAACGACGCCTGCATGGCTACGCCCGCGACCGGAACAACAAGCGCCGACACTTTCGCAACGTTGACGCCCATGCGCCATGCGCCAACCGCTTCGGTCTGCACGGTCTCGATCTCACGATCCGTGGCGCCCGATGCACGAATCGTTCGCACCGAGCCGATCGCGCGCTCCAGAGCGGCTGTGAGATCGCCCACCTTCTTTTGGGTGCGAGCGCTCGCGACGCGGATGCGCCCGGCCAAAGCACCGACAACAACGATGGATGCCGCAATCACGGCCGCCGTGAGTCCGAGCAGCACGGGATCGATGATGAGCATGGCAATGAGGGCGCCGAGAAACGTGACGCTTCCGCCGATTGCCTCAACAAGTCCCTGCGTCAGCACGGCACGCAGCAAAGTCGTGTCGCTGCCGACGCGCGAGACGAGGTCGCCCGTGCGGCGTGCGTCGAACTGCGCGATGGGCAGGTGCAGCATCCGCGCGATCAGACGCCGTCGGCTCGAGAGCACAACGCCCTCGCCCATGCGCTGCAGCAGGTAATGCTGATAACCCGAGATGAGAGCGGAAACGATTACCAGTGCCACCAGCGCCCAGACAAGCCAGCCCAACGGCTGCGATCGCTCGACAAACTGAATCACCTGACTGACGAGGAGTGGCTGCGCAAGCGATGCAGCGGCACCGAAAACGCCGAGCACAAGGGCTGCGGTCAACGGGCCTTTGTGTTCGAACAGGTACGGCAGCAGCTGGCCGAACGTGGCACGCGGTCCGTCATCGGGATTGCGGGCAAAGGGGGACCGGCTGCGTGAAGAAGATGAGCTCATGGGTACTCTCGACGAGCGAATAGAAGCACTTGACTCTATCGAGCTCTGCTTTGAGAGTGGCGAGAGCCCGTGACGCACAACGATCGTCGGCATAGTCTTGTCGAAACCGGATGCGGGAGGGCAGCCACATGCACATCGAATCGCTGAGCCCGGGGGAGATCTTCGTCTTCGGATCGAATGCGTCGGGCGCGCACGGCGCGGGGGCGGCGCGCACCGCATACGAGAAGTTCGGAGCCGTGTGGGGCCAGGGTTCCGGCTTGCAGGGCCAGTCGTACGGCATCGACACCATGAGCGGCCTTGAGGTGATTGCCCAGGAGGCCGCTGACTTCGCGGCGTTCGCGCGACAGCATCCGGAATTGACGTTTTTGCTGACTCCGGTCGGGTGTGGCATCGCCGGGTATTCTGCCGCAGACGTGGCACCATTTTTCGCGGATGCGCCGAGCAATGTCGTACTTCCCGAATCTTTTCTCGAGGTGATTGAGACGCCGGAGGCTGCGAGCCACGACAACACGGGCAACACGCAGGAATACTGGGATGCTCGCTATGGAGACCGTGAGCGGATGTGGTCGGGAAAGGTCAATGCTGCGCTCGCCGACACGGTGTCCGAACTGTCGCCGGGCACTGCTCTCGATCTCGGATGCGGCGAAGGCGGCGATTCGCTGTGGCTCGCTTCACGAGGTTGGACGGTCACCGGCGTCGATATCTCGACAGTTGCGCTCAGCCGGGCGGATGCCGAGGCGCGAGGCCGCGGTGTGGCGTCAGTGACCTGGCGGCAAGCCGACCTTGAGACCTGGGAGCCAGAGGGGGAGTTCGACCTCGTCTCTGCGTGCTTTCTGCAGGCCCCGCAGGAGTTCGACCGTGAGGGAGTGCTTCGGCGAATGAGTCGGCATGTGCGGCCTGGTGGCTACATGTTGATCGTGTCGCATGCGGCGATGCCGCCGTGGTCACACAATCACGAGCATGAGGACATGCCGACAATCGAGGGAGAGCGCGCAGCCGTGGGTAGTGAGACCGAGTGGGACGCCGTGATTGCCGAGGTGAGGCACCGGCGAGCAACGGGCCCTGATGGACAAGACGGGATGCTCGACGACAACGTCGTGCTGTTGCGCCGTCCCTGACGTCCGTCAGAGGTGGTGCGCCCGCCGGGGCTCGAACCCGGGACCCGCGGATTAAAAGTCCGATGCTCTACCAACTGAGCTACAGGCGCCGACCTACTTAATCTACAGGTCTTTGCTGGGTGATGTGACCACCGGGGCAGTGTCGCGCGAGAGTACCGTTGTAGCGAGCATATTTGTACCCAAGGAGAGTTGCTTGCCACGAGACTTTCATAAGCCGGCGCGTTACCCCGCGTCGGTTTTCGACAACATCCAGGGCGGAATCGATCCGGCTGAGTCCAGCCGGATCGCACATGAGACCGCTCGGGCGCTGCTTGCGCGTGTTCGCGACGAGGGCGACCCCGACATTGTTGAACGTGTCGTGGCATACACCGATGAACATGGTATTGACACGATCGCCGAACTGTGGTCGCACGCGACAAGCCGCAGTCTTCCCGGGTCGCTGTGGCGCATCTACCTCCTGCGCCTGCAGGTGCGAGAAGACCCGCACGGCACGGGGCTGGTGTTCCAACGGGGATCTGAGGTGCTTCGAACCATCGATCCAGTCGTCGCCGGCGCTCCCGCGCCGACAGGCCCAGCCGAGATCATCGCACTCGCTGACCGCATCCTCCGCGGCATCTTCGAGGGTGACTTCACCATAGCCCTCGACCGGGCGGCTGCCTACTGTCGAGTCTCTGCCGCGGGATGCACGAGCATCGCAGACGATTTTGAATCCACCGAGCCGGAACGCGCAAGCGACCTCACCCAGCGGGCACTCCGATTGTCGACCTACGCGTCAGATCTCGCGTCTGCCGCGCGGCTGTGGCGGCGCGACGAGCTCGACTGAACACCGCAACATCCCCTGGGAATACTGGCGGCACCCATGCGTTACACTTTTGCGTGGCCGGGCCGCTAACCCCGGGCTCCAATATTTGCCGCTTCGAGCGGCCTTCCGCCGAGAGGCGTTCAGCGGCCCGGTCACTTATTTTGTTCGGGTGCGGTGCAGGCACGCCGCGGTGCGTGCACTGCCCAAACCACCCCCTCATGAGAAGCTGGTGAATGTGAGCAACGAGAATCACATCGAGCCAACGAACGCGCCAACCACCAAATCGGGGAAGAGCGCGCCGAACGAGGCGGGTGAAACCAACTGGGAAGAGCACAAAGCTCAGCGCAAGCTGGCCAAGAAAGCCGAAAAGAAGTCGTTCTCGCGCCCCGTCGCCGCCATCGTCGCCGTTGTCGCCGTGTGCGCATCGGTCGCTATCGCCAGTGGATTTGTTGGGCTCATTGAGAACGGAAACCAGCTCCCTCAAACGCTTCAGCTCGCACAGGTGAACGCCCAGGCCGACGTCACACGCACCCAGGTTGTTCTTGACTCTTCAGACAATGAGACCGCCACTGTTGTCTGGTCACGAAACGTCGATACCGCCGCCATCATCGTCGAAGGGCTTGCAAAGCTCGACGATGACACGTATCGCGTCTGGTACGAGGCTGCCGGCGAATACACTGCGGTCGGCGAACTCTCCGTCACCCACGACGGCTCCGAAGTGTGGGCGATGCTCACCGGCGATATCGGGTCTGCACAGTCCGTGATCGTCACAATCGATTCGGCCGATGCCACAGAACCCGGATCAGATATCGTCGCCGAAATCGAGCTCTGAGCGAACCTACCCGAAGCGACCTGAGACGTAATCCTCTGTCGCCTGCACGCTCGGCTGCGTGAACATGGTGTTAGTGTCATCGAACTCGATGAGCTTTCCGGGCTTGCCGGTTCCCGCAATGTTGAAGAACGCCGTGCGATCGGAGACGCGGGACGCCTGCTGCATATTGTGCGTCACGATGACGATCGTGTACTGCTGCTTCATCTCTTCGATGAGGTCTTCAATGGCCAGCGTCGAGATGGGATCGAGCGCCGAGCAGGGCTCGTCCATGAGCAGAACATCTGGCTCAACGGCAATTGCCCGGGCGATGCAGAGACGCTGCTGCTGACCGCCCGAGAGACCAGAGCCCGGCTTGTCCAGGCGATCCTTCACTTCGTTCCACAGGTTGGCCCCACGCAGGGCCTTCTCTGTGAGAGCATCCTGATCTGATTTCGAGATGCGCTGGTTGTTGAGCTTGACGCCCGCGAGGACGTTCTCTTTGATCGACATCGTGGGGAACGGGTTCGGCCGCTGAAACACCATGCCCACCTGACGGCGCACTGCGACCGGGTCGACTCCGGGGGCGTATAGGTTGTTGCCGTCGATGAGCACGTCGCCCTCGACATAGGCGCCAGGGATCACCTCGTGCATTCGGTTGAGCGTGCGCAGAAATGTCGACTTGCCGCATCCGGAGGGGCCAATGAAAGCAGTGACGCTTCGAGGCTCAATGGTGAGAGTGACGTCTTCGACAGCGCGAAACGCGCTGTAGTACACGTTGAGGTCTGTGACTTCGATTCTTTTCGACACGATTATCCTTTGCGTCAGCGGCCCGTCTTGGGGGCGAAGTAGCGGGCGATCATTCTTGCGACGATGTTGAGGAGCATCACGATCAGGATGAGCGTGAGGGCACCGGCCCACGCACGATCGAGATAGGACTGGGCGTCGACACCCTGACTCACGTAGGAGTTGTACACGGCCACCGGAAGGCTCTGCATGCGGCCTTCGAGGAGGTTGTAGTTCATGTTGTTCGTGAACCCCGCGGCGATGAGCAGCGGAGCGGTCTCTCCGATGACGCGGGCGATGGCCAGCATGATGCCGGTTGTGATTCCCGCGATCGCCGTCGGCAAAACAACTTTGAGGATCATGAGCCAGCGCGGAACGCCGAGGGCGAGTGCCGCCTCGCGCAGTTCGTTCGGAACAACCTTCAGCATGTCTTCGCTGGAGCGCACGACAACGGGAATCATGATGACCGCCAGTGAGATTGCGCCAGCGAGACCGATCTTTGTGCCCGGCCCGAAGATGAGAGCGAACGCTGCGTAGGCGAAGAGACCAGCGACGATCGACGGGATGCCTGTCATGACATCGACGAGGAAAGTGATCGCCCGGGCAAGTGCTCCGCGACCATATTCAACAAGGTAGATCGACGTGAGAAGGCCGACGGGAACCGAGATGATGGCTGCGGTGAGCGTCATGAGTACGGTGCCGATAATGGCGTGGAGGAACCCGCCGCCTTCGCCGACGATGTTGCGCATCGACCATGTGAAAAACGTTGCGTCAAACCGCGCAGAGCCGTTGACGATGACCGTGGCAATCAGCGAGATCAAGGGGGCGAGCGCAACGAGGAACGCTGCACTCACCAGTGTCGTGATCAGGCGATCTTGTGCCCGCCGATGCCCCTCGATGAGCAGCGATGACACGAAGAGCAGGGCGGCAAAGAGCAGGGCGCCGACGATGACGGCCCCGGTGATGTTGAGACCGTCTGTCGCGCCGGCCATAGCGAGAAGCGTGAACGCGATGAAGGAGATAACAAGGGCACCAGCGAGAATCAGCCACGGCGCCGGCCGGGGAAGGCGTCCGCTCGCGTAGACGTTGGGGACAGCGGTCTGCGTCATCAGTTCGCTCCCGAGAAGTCTTTGCGGCGGGCGATTATCCATCGAGCGATCATGTTGATGACGAGCGTGATGGCGAAGAGTAGGAGCCCCGTGGCGATGAGGGCATCGACGTTGAGGCCGAACGCCTCGGGGAAGCTCAGAGCGATATTAGCGGCGATCGTTCCCGGGTTTGCAGACGTGAGCACCTTGAAGCTGATTCCGCCGGAGGCGGAGAGCACCATCGCGACGGCCATCGTCTCACCAAGCGCGCGGCCGAGTCCGAGCATCGATGCCGAGATGATTCCCGATCGCCCGAACGGTATGACCGCCATGCGAATCATCTCCCACCGCGTAGCGCCGAGGGCGAGAGCGGCTTCTTCGTGGAGGACGGGTGTCTGAAGGAAGAGCTCGCGGCAAAGCGCAGTGATGACAGGCAGCACCATGACGGCGAGCACGATCGACGCTGTCAAAAGCGTGCGTCCCGTTCCAGAGACAGGCGGAGCGAAGAGCGGAAACCACCCCATGTTGGCGGTGAGCCAGGCGTAGACGGGTTGGATGGCCGGAGCCAGAACGTTCGCGCCCCACAGGCCGAAGACAACGGAGGGAACCGCAGCCAGCAGATCGACGACATAGCCGAGGGCCTGTGCCAGCCGGCGCGGCGCATAGTGCGAGATGAACAGAGCAATCCCGACCGATACGGGTACAGCCATCAAAAGAGCGAGAAACGCAGCCCAGACGGTTCCGAAGGCGAGCGGTGCAACATAGGTCCAGAAGGTGCCGCCGTCAAAAAGAGAGATCTCATCGGGGTTCGCCGTGAGAGCCGGAAATCCCTGTACGAGCAAGAACGCCGCCACGGCAGCGAGCGTGGCGAGAATCAGCGTGCCCGCGGTGAGCGTTGCACCGGAGAAGATCCGGTCGCCCAAGCGCTGGGTCGTGCGCCTTCGTGTCGGGAGCGACGCTGTCGACGAAGTCATTCGGTGTCGTGTCCTGTTGGGTCGGGTGGGAGGTGGGCGTCAGAGTGGCCCGGCGCTCCATCGGCGCGCCGGGCCACCCGGATGGGGTCTACTTGATGCCCTCAACGGCAGCCGAGGCCGCGTCGAAGAGCTTGCTCGAGATCGGGGCGGTTCCGGCAGCCTCCTGCGAGGTAGCCTGCCCGTCTTCGCTGATCACGTAGTTGAGGTATGCCTTGGTGAGTGCTGCTGCCTCGGCATCCTGATACTCATTGCAGGCGATCAGATAGCTGACCAGAACGATCGGGTAGGCACCTGACTCGGTCGTCGAACGGTCGAGCTCAATGGCGAGGTCTCCGTCTTCGCGTCCTTCAGCGAACGGCGATGCGTCGACGATGGCAGCGGCGGCTTCAGCAGAGTACGGAACGTACTCGTCGCCGACCTTGACCGCGACAGTGCCGAGATCTCCGGCACGTGATGCGTCAGCGTAGCCGATGGTTCCGGTGCCGTTGCTGACGGCATCGATCACGCCCGAGGTGCCCTGGGCACCCTCGCCGCCCTCGTAGGGCCAGGTCTCGCCTGCTTCGGCGTCCCACACGTCCCCGGAGGCTGCGTGGAGGTAATCGGTGAAGTTCTCGGTTGTGCCCGACTCATCTGACCTGTGCACTGCCGTGATTGCCTGGTCAGGGAGATCCGCGTCGGGGTTCTGGGATGCGATTGCCTCGTCGTTCCAGTTGGCGATGTCGCCCTTGAAGATGCCGGCGATCGTGGCAGGGTCAAGATTGAGAGTGTCAACATTGTCGACGTTGAAGACGATCGCGATCGGGGAGATGTAGGCAGGGATCTCGATGATGCCGGTGTCTGGCTTGCAGGAGGCGAAGTCGCCGCTGGCGATCTCGTCTGCCGTGAACGCGGCGTCGGAGCCGGCGAACGAGCTCGCTCCGACCATGAAGTTTTCGCGACCGGCACCGGAGCCTTCAGGGGCGTACTCGACGGTGACGTCAGGGTTTTCGGATTGGAACGCTGCGACCCATGCCTCTTGGGCCGCCTGCTGAGATGATGCGCCGCCTCCGACAAGCGTGCCGGAGAGAGAGGACTCGGAATCGGTGCCAGATGCCGAACTCTCATTGGCCGCACACGAGGTGAGCAGGAGTGACGCGACTGCTGCCACGGCAAGTGGGAAGCCGTAACGCTTGATGTTCACAGGTTGAGCCTTTCGCTGATAACAGGACGTGGTCGGGCTTCTCAGCCCTTCCGCTGGTCACGCTAAGCAGGTCATGTGACGAGCGTCCCTCAGGGGGGTAAACGAAAGGTGAACGGCAGGAGTACGGTCAGTCACGCGATGCGTGCGTCTCGATCGTAATGATGCCTGAGCCGGGATTGGTTGCCGACAGGTGAACAATCGAGAACTCGCCAGTTCCGAGCGCTGCGGCATCGCGGAGATACGAACCGTCAAGCGTGCCTGTTGCGAGCGCGATCTCGCGCAGCACCTCGGGAATCACGGGGCCGTGGCTGCAGAGCACGGCTGTTTTGCGTTTGCGCACGCGTTTGCCGACGACGCCGCGCACATCGCTCGTGCCGTCTTCCCACGCATCCTGGCTCAGCGCCTCCGACTGCTTCGGTTCGACGCCGAGCGCGGCCGCAAGAGGAGCGACTGTCGTGACGCAGCGAACTGCTGTGCTCGTGACGATCTTTTTGGGCGACCACGCCGAAATCGAGGGAACAGCGGATGTTGCCTGTCGCACGCCCTTCGCGGTGAGTGGTCGCGATGCGTCAGAGCCATCCCAGTCGCCGGGGGACGTCGCCTTTGCATGGCGCATCACAATGAGCGCGAAGGTTGCAGTGACTCCCTCGTCGACGAGGTCAGAAAACCGGGAGACGACATCGACGTCTTGAGGGTACGAAAGGTAGCGGCGTGCGCGACTGATCGACACCCATTCCTCCGCGGCGACTTCGCTGTTCGGCACGAACGTCGACTCGCGCACCGCGGCGTCTGTGACTTCCGCCGCCCAATAGTGCACGTATTTGTCTCGTCCCGAGCCCACCGTGTAGTGCGCGATGCCCACGGGCACGCCGAGCGTCACACCAAAGCCGGTCTCTTCCTTGATCTCGCGCACTGCGGTCTGCGGCAACGACTCGCCCGGTTCAACCTTGCCCTTGGGCAGGGTCACATCACCGTGCTTCGTGCGATGAATCACGAGCACACGGATCTCGCCGTCTATGGCGCGCCAGCACACGGCCCCGGCAGCGTAGACGGCCTTCTCATGGCGGCTCATCGACGGCTCCGAGGACGCTTCTTTCGCGACACTGACGACATCAGTTCATCTTGAAAGCTACGAAGTGGTTGCCCGGACTCGTCGAACGCGTGCCGTGTCCAGCTGCCGTCGGACTCGAGCCACCACGACGACGTGCCATCATCCATTGCCGTGCCCAGCATCGAATCGATTTCGTCGATGTGCGTCTTGTCGGCGAGGCTGACGAGCACTTCGACGCGGCGATCCAGGTTGCGGTGCATCATGTCGGCACTGCCGATGTAGGTGATGTGGCTTCCTGCGTTCTCGAACGAGAAGATGCGTGAATGCTCCAGATAGCGGCCGACGATCGACCGCACCCTGATCGTCTCGCTGAGTCCGGCCACGCCGGGCCTCAGCGCGCTGATCCCGCGTACCCACACGTCGATCGGAACCCCGGCCTGGCTCGCTCGATAGAGCGCGTCGATGATGGTCTCGTCGACGATGGAATTCACTTTGATTCGGATGCCGCTTGGCTTGCCCGACTCGGCATTGCGACGTTCTTTCTCGATCAGCTTCAGCAGGCCCTTACGCAGATGAAGGGGTGCGACGAGGATGCGGTTGAACTTCTTCTCGATCGCGTAGCCAGAGAGCTCGTTGAACAGTCGAGTGAGATCCATGCCCACCTCGTCGTCCGCTGTGAACAGCCCGAGGTCTTCGTACACGCGGCTCGTCTTCGGGTTGTAGTTCCCTGTTCCGATGTGCGAGTAGTGCCTCAGCTTTCCGCCTTCGTGGCGGATCACGAGTGCGAGCTTGCAGTGGGTCTTGAGGCCGACGAGGCCGTAGACGACGTGCACGCCTGCCTTCTCGAGCTTGCGAGCCCATTCGATGTTGTTCTGCTCGTCAAACCGCGCCTTGATCTCAACGAGCGCCAACACCTGCTTGCCCGCCTCAGCGGCATCGATGAGCGCTTCGACGATCGGGGAGTCTCCCGATGTGCGGTACAGCGTCTGCTTGATGGCGAGCACCTGAGGATCGGCCGCTGCTTGCTCGAGAAACTCCTGCACGCTTGTCGCAAACGATTCGTATGGGTGATGCACGAGCACGTCGCGGCGTGAGATGGCAGCGAACAGGTCTGCTTTGCCGTTGGGCTCAGGAGGACGGAAGTCCGGTGCCGTGTTGGGGACACGACGTGGATACTTCAGATCGGGCCTGTCGATCTTTGCCACCTCGAACAGCCCGCCCAGGTCGAGCGGGCCGGGCAGGCGGTACACCTCCTGCTCGGTGATGTTCAACTCGCGGACGAGCAGCTCAAGCGTCTGCTCATCCATGTCGTCGGTCACCTCAAGGCGAATCGGCGGGCCGAAGCGTCGACGCAGCAGCTCACGTTCGAGCGCCTGAATGAGGTTCTCCGACTCGTCTTCTTCAATCTCGATGTCTTCGTTTCTCGTGACACGGAAAACGTGGTGGTCAATGACTTCCATGCCGGAAAACAGGGTATCGAGATGCTGCGAAATCAGGTCTTCCAGTGCGATGAAGCGAATGTGGTCTGCCGACTCTCGGTGATCGACGCGTACGAAGCGCGGCAGCATCTGCGGCACCTTGATTCGCGCGAACTCTTGCCGCCCTGTTCGCGTGTTGCGCACACGCACGGACAGATTGAGTGAGAGCCCAGAGATGTAGGGAAATGGATGCGCCGGGTCGACGGCGAGCGGCATGAGCACGGGGAAGATCTGGCCGGCGAAGTAGTCGCTCAGATACGTGTGGTCGCTCTCGTCGAGCGACTCCCAATTGACGATGCTGATGCCGGTGTTCTCAAGCTCAGGCTCGATGGAGGTGTGCCATACCGCGGCGTGTCGCTTCTGCAGTTCGTGTGCGCGCTCCGAGATCTCATCGAGCACGTCCTTCGGCGATCGGCCAATGTTCGTGGGAACGGCGAGCCCTGTGACGATGCGACGCCGAAGCCCGGCGACGCGCACCATGAAGAACTCGTCGAGGTTGCTGGCGAAGATCGCGAGAAAGTTCACGCGCTCCAGCGGCGGCAGCGTCTCGTCTTCGGCGAGCTCAAGCACACGCTTGTTGAATGCGAGCCAGCTGATCTCACGGTCGAGGTAACGATCTTCGGGCAGCCCGGCGTCTTCGTCGCCCACAAGGGGATCGAAGTCATCGTCGTCGCGATCGATTGCTGAGTCGTTCACGAAATCCGTAGGAGCCATTGTCTTATCTTGGCATTCCGTTGGCGCCGGTGCGAGGAGTTTTCACCGAATTCATGATCGTACGTCGCGCCGATACTGCACGTCTGTCGTGTAATCCGTGAACCCCATCGAGCGGTATAGGCGAACAGCGCGCTCGTTCTCGTCGTCGACGTAGAGCGCTGCCGTACGGCATCCTCTGCTCTGCATATGCGCCAAACCGGCCGCCGTCAGTTTCCGGCCGAGCCCCATGCCTGCCGCTTGTGCGTCGATGCCGAGCACGTAAATCTCGCCGACATCGCCCTCGATCTTTAGCCAGTTGTAGCCGACAAGCTCGCCCATCGCGGAGCGTGCGACGAGCAGGTCGTCACTGCGAAACCACGGCTCGGCCATGCGGGCGTCGAGATCGGATCGCGTGATTCGTCCCTGCTCCGGATGATCCGCGAACACGCGCGCGTTGAGCGCCACCCATTCATCGGCGTCGCGGGCCGGGTCAAATCTGTCGAACGCGACGACGTCCGGCAGGGCGTCGTCGAGCGGACGGCGCAGCTGATACAGAGTGCGAATGCGCGTCAGGTGAGTGGATGCCGCCAGGCGCGCCGCTGCTGGATGGTCGCCGTGAGCCCACGTGAGCACCTCGTCGTCGTATCGCTCAAGCAGCGATTGAAGGGCGCGGCGGCCGCGTCCGGCACCGCGGTAAAAAGGAGCGATGACGAGCTCGAACTCGGCGGGGTCCGCAGCGCGCGCGATCGCAGCGCCCGTGAGCGCACCATCGTCGTCAACGGCCGTGAGGTAGTCCCGTTGACCGGCACGGGCCTCCACAATCGACTGATCACTGAAGGGCGGCTGTCCATCGGCGGCCAGCGCTTCGTCGACGAGACGTTCGAAGGCGTCGCGTTCGCCGTGCAGATCACTCGTGTGCAGCATCCGGTATATCTCCCTCTGACGCATTGAACCGATACCCGACGTTGCGCACCGTGCCGATCAGCTGCTCCATGTCGCCGAGCTTTGCACGAAGCCGCCGTACGTGCACATCGACAGTGCGGCTGCCGCCGTAATAGTCGTAGCCCCACACCTCGCTGAGCAGCTGCTCGCGGGTGAAGACGCGCGACGGGTTCGCCGCGAGGAATCGCAGCAGTTCGAACTCCTTGAACGTGAGGTCGAGGGGTCTGCCCTGCGCGCGTGCCGAGTAGCTTGCCTCGTCGATCACGAGGCCCGACGTCGAGATGACCGTCGTCTGTTCTTCGGGCGCCGCGCGCCCAAGGGCGAGGCGTATGCGCGCGTCGAGTTCCGCAGGTCCCGCCGTCGTGAGCACCACGTCTGCGATGCCCCATTCGTGTGACACCGCGGCGAGCCCACCCTCGGTCAACGCGACAAAGACGGGCGATGGTTGCCCCGTGCTACGCAGAATCGCGCAGAGGGCCTTCGCTTGCGCGAGGTCGTGCTGACCATCGACGATCATGATGTCTGCGGGGGGAGCATTCACCAGTTCTGCAGGTACGGCTGGAATTCGCCGCACCGTGTGCGAGAGCAAATCGAGCGCGGGCAGAGAGCCCGAGGTGTCGGGCGTGAGAACGATCACGTGTGCCAAAGCGGGCCTTCCCGTGTGTATTTCCAGTGTAGAGGGCGGTCCGGGCCGTGAGGTGCGGCACAATGGAGTGGTGACTGACCAGACCGCTCTCGCCCGCAGCCCTGCGCTCGTCGGCCAGATCCTCGTGTGGTCGCTGACGATCGTGCTCGCGGTGCTCGCGGCCATTTTCGCTCCCGAGGGATTTCGATTTACGTGGCTCGCTCTCACGTGCGCCATCGGTGTTCTTGCCGGGTTTGTGCGCGAATTGACGACGCACACGAAAGACGGCTTCATCGTGCGCGTCTCCATTCTGAGCACCGGCTGCTTTCTGATCGTGTCGATCGTCGCGGGCATCGCCGGCTTCGCTGAGCTGCTGAGTTTCTGAGGTTCCGCGTCGGCGGCGCTGGCCGACTGTGCTGCGGGCCGACATGCACGGCTTGTCGACTAGACTGACCGTATGGACCTCGTAGCTCTTGAACTCTTCTTCGTCGGTCTGCTCGGCCTGGCCAGCCTCGCCATCGTGTGGACAGCCGGCGTCGTCTGTTGGAACCTCTTTCGCGGTCAGAGGTAAGCCTCGTGCGTGAGATTCCGGCCGACCTTCCATCGGAGATCGTGCCGCTGTCATGGTTGCTCGGGGTCTGGGAAGGCACGGGCGTTATCGATTATCCGATCGGCGACGAGAAAGTGTCGCACGAGTTCGGGCAGCGCGTCTCGTTCAGTCACGACGGACTGTCGTACCTGAACTACTCGGCGTTCTCCTGGCTCGTCGGAGAGAACGGCGAAGACGAGCCTCTCACAGCGGAGACCGGCTACTGGCGGCTCGAACGCCCGCGCGAAGACGGTGACGTCGGCCCGGGGCTGCTTCCGCGGCGTGGCACCGCTCCGTTTGTTGGAGTTGACGCTGTCGAGACCCTGCGCCGCC
This sequence comes from Paramicrobacterium chengjingii, assembly GCF_011751765.2. Taxonomy (GTDB): domain Bacteria; phylum Actinomycetota; class Actinomycetes; order Actinomycetales; family Microbacteriaceae; genus Paramicrobacterium; species Paramicrobacterium chengjingii. Next base: position 2,271,129 of record NZ_CP061169.1, on the reverse strand, counting down.
CCTCAGGAGGCTTTCCCCTCGAGGTGTCGATCGTGCACCCAGACGGCGTTTCGGAGCTGTATCTCGGTGAAGTGAACGGCCCTCGAATCGATATCGGCACGGATGCTGTCATGCGCAGCGCCGGAGCACAGAACTACAGCGCGGCAACCCGCATGTACGGTCTTGTCGACGGTCATCTTCTGTGGGCGTGGGACATCGCGGCACTCGGTCAGCAACTGCGTTCTCATGCGTCAGCGCGTCTTGCAAAGGTGGACTGATGAGCTCCTCGCCGTTTCTCTCGCTTCCCGCCGCAATCGAGCTTCCGGATGCTGTCGACAGCGGCGTTCCCTCGCACTACGGTTCGCCCAACATCGAACAGCGCACGCTTGAGCGTGGGCAGGCGATCGTCGATCTCTCCACCCGTGCCGTCGTATCGATCACAGGGCCGGACCGTCGCAGCTGGGTGAATTCACTCGCCAGCCAGAGCGTCGACGATCTTGCCCCAGGCGTCAGCACGGAGGCGCTGTTTCTCGGCCCTCAGGGCCGCATTGAGCACGCCGTCGGCATCGTCGATGATGGTGACACGCTGTGGCTTCTCGTGGATCCGACGACGGTGGATGACCTCGTCGCCTGGCTTGAGCGCATGGTGTTCATGCTGCGTGTCGATGTAGCAGATCGCAGCCCCGAATACGCCCGCATCGGCATGGTCGGTGCTGATCTCGACATCGAGGCCGCAGCGCCGGCCGGCATCCCGCTCATCTGGGACGACCCGTGGGCGAGCGTGCTCCCCGGCGGGTGGCAATATGCCGCGGCCGAGCACCCGGGTGCCGATTGGCGGTGGCGCGAAGTGCTCGTGCCACGGGAGTCTCTTCCGCAGTTGGCCGCTCGCGTGCGGTCCGGTGAGCTGCGCGTCGCCGGATCGCTCGCCGCAGAAGCGCTGCGTGTCGCCGCTTGGCGTCCACGCCAGGCGATGGAGGCAGACGAGAGATCGATTCCGCATGAGCTGGACTGGCTGCGCACGGCAGTGCATCTGCACAAGGGCTGTTATCGCGGTCAAGAAACAGTAGCGAAGGTGCACAACCTCGGGCACCCTCCGCGTCGGCTTGTGCTTCTGCATCTCGACGGCAGCGAATCTGTCATGCCGCCGCACGGTGCCACGGTTCTCGCGCCGAAGGGTGACGATGAGCGCGAGGTAGGGCACGTCACGACGGCGGCCATGCACCATGAGCTGGGCCCCGTGGCCCTTGCCCTGATCAAACGTGCCGTCCCCGAGGAGCTTGACCTCGTTGTTCTCGACGGTGAGACACGCATTGCCGCTGCACAGGAGATCATCGTGCCATCGGGCGCGGGTGCCACCGCTGGCGTACCGCGGCTGCCGCGACTCGGTGCTCGTACGCGACCCGGTCGCTGACACTCGACTGCGCACGCGGCATCCGGTGCCTCTATGCTTGAAGCATGTCTGAGCCCTACACTCTAATTCTCCTTCGGCACGGAAACAGCGATTGGAACCAGAAGAACCTGTTCACCGGTTGGGTCGACGTTCGACTCAGCGAGAAGGGCGTGCGCGAAGCGACGCGCGCCGGCGAGCTGATTGCGGAATCTGGCCTCGCCCCTGACGTTCTCTATACGTCGGTGCTCACTCGCGCGATCCAGACCGCCAATATCGCCCTCGATCGCGCTGACCGCGCCTGGCTGCCCGTGAAGAGAAGCTGGCGCCTTAACGAGCGTCACTACGGTGCGCTGCAGGGCAAAGACAAGGCGCAGACTCTGGAAGAGTACGGCGAAGAGCAGTTCATGACCTGGCGTCGGTCGTTCGATGTTCCGCCGCCGCCCCTTGCCGCAGACGCCGAGTACTCACAGGCGAACGACGAGCGTTACGTCGGCATCGACGGCACGGTTCCTGAGACGGAATGCCTGAAAGACGTCATCGACCGTTTCCTGCCGTACTGGGAGTCAGACATCACCGTAGATCTGGCTGCGGGTAAGACGGTTCTTGTAACAGCACACGGCAACTCACTGCGCGCCCTGGTGAAGCACCTTGACGGAATCAGCGACGACGATATCGCCGGGCTCAACATTCCAACGGGCATCCCACTGGTCTACACGCTTGACGAGAACTTCGCTCCACTCGAGCCAGGTCGATACCTCGACCCGGAGGCTGCTGCAGCCGGTGCCGCCGCGGTTGCCTCGCAGGGCAAGAAGTAGCGCGGCTGTCGCTGCTTGACGACGAAGGGCGATGCCATCCGGCATCGCCCTTCGTCGTTGAGTCACGAGGCTACTTGGCGGTCTCGGTCTCTTCTGCGCCGCTCCAATCGCCGGTCGCGAGGTATTGAACCTTCTTCGCAATGGAGACTGCGTGATCGGCAAACCGTTCGTGGTATCGCGACGCGAGCGTCGCGTCAACCGTCGCCGTTGCCTCGCCCTTCCAGCGCTCGCTCAGGAGTTTGTCGAAGACGCTCGCGTGAAGTTCGTCGACGCGATCGTCTTCGTCGCGAATTTCATTGGCGACAAGGGGGTCCTGCGTACGCAGGAGCTCTACGAGCTTGTGCGCGATCTCGACGTCGATCGTGCCCATCTCGGCAAACGTTGATTTGAGCCCCTTCGGCACAGCGCGTTCGGGGAACCGGTAACGCGCGAGCTGGGCGATGTGCTCGGCCATGTCTCCCATGCGCTCGAGTGACGAGCTGATGCGCAGAGCGCTCACCACAATGCGAAGGTCTCGGGCAACGGGCTGCTGGAGGGCAAGGATGTTGATGGCGAGCTCATCGAGCTCGAGTGCCTTCTCGTCGATTCGGTTATCGTTCTCGATGACGTCTTCGGCGACGGCGACGTCAGTCTTCGTGAACGCCGTGACAGCGTTCGTGATCGACACCTCGACGAGCTCAGCGATCTCGACGAGGCGCTCCTGCAACTCTCGGAGCTCCTGCTGAAAAACATCGCGCATGGGCGGGTCGGTCCTTTCGCTCTGATGGCATACAACCTCGACACTTAGAGTGCATCCCGAAGGTTAACGAATGGTGCCCTGCACCTGAACAGTTTGCCAAAAGGCCTGGTCGTGGGGGTTGCCGCTCGGAAACCAAACGTCTCTGCCCTCTAACCTAGTCATATGGATGCGACCTGGGTTGTGCTGCTCGCACTCGTGCTTGGCATCTCGCTTGGAGCTGGGTTCGCCGTCTTCGTGTTCGCTGCAGCGCGTCGTGGCGAGCAGGTGCAGCAGGTGATCACGCCGAGCGTGCCCGATGGCGTCGACCAGATTCTCGGTGTGCTCGAGAGTATCGGCATTGTTCTTGACGCATCAGACAACGTGCTCAAGGCTTCGCAGGGCGCCTTCGCCCTGGGCATTGTGCGCTCGGAGCGCATCGCCGTGCGCGAGGTGCAGCAGATCGCTGATGAGGTTCGGCGCAGCGGTGAGGCTCAGACCCGCACCGTCAGGCTAGAGAGCGCGCGCTCGGGCGACGCTGCACGCGTTCTCGCTGTGCGAGCGGCACCTCTTGGCACTCGCTACGTCGTCGTGCTGGCCAACGACCTGACGGAATCAATTCGGCTTGACGAGGTGAGCCGTGATTTCATCGCCAACATCAGCCACGAGCTGAAAACGCCGATCGGCGCGATCAGCGTGCTCACCGAGGCGATCGAGAGCTCCGTCGACAATCCTGAGCGTGTGCGTCGCTTCGCTGAGAAAATGACGGCAGAGGCCGATCGGCTCGCTGCTCTGACCGCCGACATCATCAATCTGTCGAAGCTGCAGGCGGATCAGGCTCTTCACATGCCCGAGCTTGTGAGCATCGACGCGGTCATTGACCATGCGGTGCGAGACAACGCCGTGGTCGCGGACGCGCGCCAGGTGACCATCGCCCGCGGCAAGCCCACGGGGCTCACCGTTTACGGTGAGGAGTCGCTGCTTGCGATGGCATTGCAAAACCTCGTCTCAAACGCCGTGCAGTACTCCCCAGACGGATCACGGGTGGGTGTCGGCACCCGTCTTGTCGACGACACCGTCGAGATTCAGGTCACGGATCAGGGAGTCGGCATTCCCAAGGAAGACCATGATCGCGTGTTCGAGCGGTTCTATCGTGTCGATGGCGCGCGATCACGCAACACCGGTGGCACAGGCCTCGGCCTGGCGATTGTGAAGCATACGGCGCAGAATCACGGGGGAGAGGTCTCCGTCTGGTCGCAGCCGGGAAACGGTTCGACGTTTACACTTCGGCTCCCCGTCGCCACAGGCGACGAGGGTATTTCCGCACCGACATCGGCCGAACGGCCCGAGAGGACACAGATATGACACGCATCCTGCTGGTCGAAGACGAGGCAGCGTTGAGCGACCCGCTCGCATTCCTTTTGGAGCGGGAAGGGTATGACGTCGCTATCGCCGAAGACGGGCAGTCGGCGATCGATGAATGGGAACGTGACGGTGCCGATCTCGTTCTGCTCGATCTCATGCTTCCGAACGTCGCGGGCACGGAGGTATGCCGACGCATTCGCGCCACATCGACAGTGCCGATCATCATGCTCACCGCCAAGGACACTGAGGTGGATATCGTCGTCGGGCTCGAGCTGGGTGCAGACGACTATGTAACCAAGCCCTACAAGACCCGAGAGCTGCTTGCACGGGTGCGCGCAGCACTCCGTCGCCGCGACTCCGATGACTCCGGTATCGACGAGACCGTTCTCGAGGCGGGCGACGTACGGATGGACCTCGACAGGCACACGGTCTCCGTGCGCGGAGACGAGATTTCAATTCCGCTTCGAGAGTTCGACGTTCTCGAGTTTCTGATGCGCAATGCGGGGCGGGTGCTCACCCGCGGTCAGCTGATCGACCGGGTGTGGGGCAGTGACTACTTCGGCGACACGAAAACTCTCGACGTTCACATCAAGCGTATTCGTTCGCGCATCGAGAAAGACCCGTCGAATCCGATCATGGTCGTCACTGTACGAGGTCTCGGCTACCGCTTCGAGGGCTGACAGCACAACGAGAGAGGGGCCGATGCTGACAGCATCCGCCCCTCTCTCGTTGTGTTTGCGTCTACTTTGCCTCGGCTGGCGTGGGAACCAGCGTGCTGTATTCGGGGAGGTCGCCGTTATACACGGGCACATCGAGAGAGACGCCTGTCTCGCTGCCGTACTGGAAGAAGACCGTTGTTGTCGACCCGATCTTCGCGTCGAGCGGATCGATCACGATGTCTTCACGCTCGGCGTCGTCTGCCGCAGGGGCGCTGAAGGTGAAGATCTCATCGGCGTCGACGACAACCTCTGTCGACGAGCCATTCGCAAACTCGATAGTGACGCTGTGAGCACTTGAGCCGTTGTTGACGACGGTCACGACGAGGTTGCCGGCGCTGCCGTCTTCGTTCGCGATGATCAGTGCATTGCGAACATCGATGTCGCCGACGGAACCGCCAACGCCGTCGCTCGCGTCGTAGTGGATCGTCGTTGCCTGCGGGGCGAGAAGCCCGCATCCACTCGTGCCCAGCGCAACGGCTGCGGCCAGAACGACGATTGCGGCAAAGCGCGATCTCACAGAATGCCTCCAGGTGATGGGCGCAGCACGTCAAGCACGTCATCCGTGCGCTGCGCGGTCTCAGTCGATTTTAGCCTAGCTTGTCTGCCGCTCGGCGCGGGGTAAGGCGAGCCTTACAGAGCACGTGAGGCGAACCTTACAGTATGCCCCTTGTGGTATCCTAGATTACGCTGAAGGGATGCTTATCGATGCTTTTTGAGGTTGGCGAAACCGTCGTTTACCCGCACCATGGAGCCGCGACAATCGCGGAAGTCAAGACCCGGGTAATCAAGGGCGAAGAAAAACTCTACCTGAAGCTGCACGTGACACAGGGGGACCTGACGATCGAGGTGCCGGCTGAGAATGTCGACCTCGTCGGCGTTCGTGATGTCATCGGACAAGAGGGGCTCGACAAGGTGTTTGAGGTGCTTCGCGCTCCATTCACCGAGGAGCCGACCAACTGGTCGCGCCGTTACAAGGCGAACCTCGAGAAACTCGCGTCCGGCGACGTCATCAAAGTCAGTGAGGTCGTGCGCGACCTGTGGCGCCGAGACCAAGACCGTGGACTCTCCGCCGGAGAAAAGCGGATGCTTGCGAAGGCACGTCAGATTCTGGTTTCCGAGCTCGCGCTCGCAGAGAAGACAGACGAGGCGAAGGCCGAGGGAATGCTCGACGAGGTTCTCGCGTCCTAGCACCGTCAGAAAGACATGCCGAACGGCCCGGATTGTTCCGGGCCGTTCGCGTGTTAACTTACCGATTACGCTCATGGTCATGAATGATTCACCTCGAACGGCCGTCATCGTCGTCGCCGCTGGCTCAGGAACGCGTCTGGGCGCCGGCAAGCCCAAAGCCTTTGTCGAGTTTTCCGGACGTTCGATTCTGAGGCACGCTCTCGACGGCGTCTTTCGCATGCACACGGCTGCACAGGTCATCGTGGTCGCACCGAGGGGCCGGGCAGAGGATGCTGTCGCCATCGGCCGCGCGGCGGCGGGTGCGGCATCCGGGTACCTCACCGTCGTCGATGGCGCCGACACGAGGCAGGGTTCTGTCGCTGCCGGGCTTGCCGCTGTCGCACCGAACATCGACACGGTTCTCGTTCACGATGCCGCGCGCGCGCTCACGCCACCTAAGCAGCTCGACGCCGTGGCTCACGCGGTACGGTCCACGGGAATCGGCGTCATTCCCGTGCTGCCTGTCACCGACACGATCAAGCGCGTCGATGCAGACGAGTCCGTTCTGAGCACCATCGACCGCAGCGACCTGCGCGCCGTGCAGACACCTCAGGGCTTTCCTCGCGAGCTTCTTGATGCCGCGTACGCGGCCGCCGCAGAATCTCTCACCGATGATGCGGCGCTGGTCACGGCCGTTGGCGGTGACGTCACGGCGATTGCCGGCCATGAGAACGCGTTCAAGATCACCACGCCCTGGGATCTGCGTCGCGCAGAGTTGCTCGTCGGCAACACACCCGCTCTGCGAACCGGCATCGGCATCGATGTGCACGCCTACGACGACACACGCGAGCTGTGGCTGGCCGGACTGAACTGGCCCGGAGAATCGGGACTCGCCGGGCACAGCGACGGCGACGCCGTGTGCCATGCCGTGACCGACGCTCTGCTCTCGGCGGCGGGCCTCGGGGACATCGGCGGAATGTTCGGTACGGACTCTCCGCAGTACGACGGAGCTCACGGCGAGGTATTCGTCTCGGAGGCACTGCGGCAGGTCACAGCATCCGGATTTCGCGTCAGCAATGTGTCGGCGCAGATTGTCGGCAACCGCCCGCGTTTCGTTGCACGACGCCGAGAAGCAGAAGCGCAGCTGACCCGGATGCTGCAGGCGCCAGTCAGTCTTGCTGCGACGACGACAGACAACCTGGGCTTCACCGGACGCGGCGAGGGCATCACCGTGATTGCCACGGCGCTGCTCACAGCGCATTCACCCCACACGCACCAGTAGGATTTACCCGTGGCTTTGAGACTGTACGACACCAAGACGCAGACCCTGCGTGACTTCACCCCGCTTACACCGGGCGAAGTGGGAATGTACGTCTGCGGACCCACAGTGCAGTCGTCGCCGCACATCGGACACCTGAGGTCTGCCCTCGTCTACGACATTCTGCGCCGCTGGCTCACCTATAGGGGCTTGCGCGTGACGTTGGTGCGCAATGTGACGGACATTGACGACAAGGTGCTCGTCAACGCAGCAGAAGACGAACACTGGTGGGCGCTCGCGTATCGCATGGAACTCGAATTCAGCGACGGCTACCGCGCCCTGGGCATTTTGCCTCCGACGTACGAACCGCGAGCGACAGCGAACATTCAGCAGATGCACGAGCTCATCGAGCGCTTGATCGAGGCGGGCCACGCCTACGCGGCGAGCGACGAATCGGGCGATGTGTACTTTGACGTGCGATCCTGGCCGACGTACGGCGCGCTGACGCGCCAAGACGTCGACAAGATGGAGGATGCCGGGGACGCGGACCCACGCGGGAAGCACGACCCGCGAGATTTCGCGCTGTGGAAAGGGCACAAGCCGAACGAGCCGGAGTCGGCCACCTGGACGAGCCCGTGGGGCCCGGGGCGGCCGGGCTGGCACATCGAATGTTCGGCAATGGCACGCAGGTATCTCGGTGAGAGCTTCGACATTCACGGCGGCGGACTCGACCTGCGCTTTCCGCACCACGAGAATGAATTGGCGCAGACGACCGCTGCCGGCGACGGATTCGCCCGTCACTGGGTACACAACGGGCTCGTGTCGGTCGACGGACAGAAGATGTCAAAGTCGCTCGGCAACTCCGTCTACGCGTCGGAGATGCTTGCGACGGCATCCCCACTCGTCGTTCGCTACTACCTCGGCCAAGCACACTATCGGTCGACGATCGACTACCACGACGGCTCACTTGTCGAAGCAGAAGCCGCACTCGAGCGTATTACCGGGTTTCTCGAGAGGGCAACGCGGCGACTCGCCGGGACACGGTTCTCGGCTGCGACCGCGGTCACAATTCCGCCTGAGTTCGCCGAAGCGATGGACGATGACCTCGGCGTGCCTCAGGCGCTCGCCGTGCTGCACGATACCGTGCGTGCGGGAAATGCTGCGATCGATGCCGACGACCTGCCCGCCGCAGCATCCGCCCTGGGGGCAGTGACTGCCATGACCGATGTGCTGGGCATCAACCCCGGTTCGCCCGTGTGGAACGGCGCAGCGGACGCTGCGCACCACGCGACGCTCGGTCGCGTTATCGACGCGCTCATCGACCAGAGACAGTCCGCTCGTCGTGAGCGAGACTTCGCCACAGCTGACCGCATCAGAGATCTTCTGTCGAGCAGCGGAATCACAATCGAAGACACCCCCTCAGGGGCACATTGGAGCATCGATGGCTAGCAAAGGACGCCCGGGAGCGGGCAAGGGCAAGAAGGGCCCGTCAAAGGGCACGGGCGGTCTCGGGCGCAAGGCGCTTGAAGGACGAGGACCGACGCCGAAGGCCGAAGACCGCACCTATCATCCGGCCGGAAAGAAGAAGGCAGCGCGCGAGCGCCTCGACAGCGCGCGGGGCACGCGCAAACCTGCGGCCTCGACACGCAGACCGCAGGCTAAACGTTCGTCCACCGACGATGTCGAGACCGTGACCGGGCGCAACTCGGTGCTCGAGGCGTTGCGTACACGGATTCCCGCGACGACGCTGTACATCGCCACCCGCATTGAAATGGACGACCGCGTTAAGGAGATCCTGTCGATCGCCACGGGCACAGGGATTCCCGTGCTCGAAGTCACTCGACCGGAACTTGATCGCATGGGTGGGTTCGACTCCGTTCACCAGGGCGTCGCCATCACGGTGCCCGCGTACAGCTATGCTCACCCAGGGGAACTTCTCGACCGCGCTGTCTCCTCGTCGACACAGCCGCTGCTCGTCGCACTCGACGGCATCACCGATCCGCGCAACCTCGGCGCGATTATCCGCTCGACGGCAGCCTTCGGCGGGCACGGCGTGATCATTCCCCAGCGTCGCTCGGCCGGCGTTACTGCGGCCGCCTGGAAGACATCGGCCGGCGCAGCCGCGCGACTGCCTGTCGCCCGGGCTGCGAACCTCACTCAAGCTTTGAAAGACATGAAGAAGCAGGGCGCGTTCGTCATCGGTCTCGACGGCGGCGGCGACATGAACCTGCACTCCTTCGACCTCGCCGACCGTCCGCTCGTCGTTGTCGTGGGAAGTGAGGGAAAAGGCCTCTCGCGGCTCGTCACCGAGACATGCGATGCAATCGTGTCGATCCCAATCTCAGCGGCCACCGAGTCACTGAACGCCGGCATCGCGGCATCCGTCACTCTCTACGAGATCTCGAAGCGCAGAACCGAGGCCAGCTAGACCTTGTCTCGCCAGTCGACGTCGTCATCAGCAGTGACGACGTCGATTGCGGAGGTCAGTGCCCCCGTTGGTGGGTCGATTATCGTTGCCTCATCACGGCGATGCCTCAGCACATTGTTGATGTACGAGGTGAGCGCCTCAGCGAGCGGCACATCGCGCTGCTCGGTCTGCGAGAGCTTCCATCGGTGCTCGAGCAGCTGGTGGAACACCTCAGCCGGCTCGAGCTTGCCGCGAAGCTCTCGAGGAATGGAACGCACGACAGGCTCGAAGACACGGATGAGCCATTCGTGCGCGACAACCTCTTCGTCGTCGTCTTCTCTGCCCGTCGTCGCTCGAAAGGAGTCGAGGTCGTTGAGGAGCCTTCTCGCCTGATTCTCGCCCGTGTCGAGACCTGTGAGTCGAATAAGACGTCTCTGGTGGTGGCCCGCGTCGACCACCTTCGGCTGAATGCGAACCCGGCTTCCGCCGTCGTCGGTCTTGATAGCAAGCTCACCGATGTCGAATCCGAGAGCATTGAGGCGTTGAACACGCTCGTTGATGCGGTAGCGCTCGTGAGACGCGAACTGCTCGGTTCCCGTGAGCTCCGACCAGAGAGAGCGGTAGGCATCGACGATGCCGTTAGAGACTGCGACCGGGTCGAGCTCCTCGTCTGTTCTGCCCCCGGCCGAAAGGTCCATCAGCTCACCGGCGATGTTCACTCGGGCAATCTCGAGGTCATTCTCACGCTGACCGTTCGACAGGCCGCCCTGGTAGAGCTTCCCGGTCTCGGCGTCGACGAGGTACGCGGCGAAGGCGCCGGCATCACGACGGAACAGAGTGTTCGAGAGCGAGACGTCGCCCCAGAAGAAGCCGGCAATGTGCAGGCGCACGAGCAAGAGGGCAAGAGCGTCGACGAGTCGAGTTGCCGTGTCTGGTCGGAGCTGCTGACTGAAGAGCGCGCGGTAGGGGAGAGAGAATCTCAGGTGCCTCGTGACGAGTACAGGAAGCAGATCATCACCATCGACGGAGCGTCGGCCGGTGATCACGGCGACAGGCTCGACGCAAGGAATGTCGAGCTTCTGCAGTGACCGCAGCATCTCGTACTCGCCCTTGGCCATATCGAGCGTCGTCTCTTTGATGGCAATGACATAGCCCGAAAGATTAGCGAAACGCACGAGGTGCCGAGAGATCCCCTTGGGAAGTGAGGCGATGTTCTCAGACGGCCAGGCATCGAGCGGGAGCCCCCACGGCAAGTCGAGGAGGGCTGGGTCGACAGTGGCCGACGTGATATTCAGAGAGGCGCTCATGCGTTAATGTGCGTACCGGCCGATGGATGCGTGTGCATCCACCGACCGGTACACGAGATCGTCAGTCGCTGATGACTGCTTTGTTGCCGAGTCGCTCGCCCGACTCGTTGTTGAAGACGTGAACGTGGTGCGGGGCGGGCGCGATGTACGCCGTGTCGCCAGCGTTCGGGTGGATTCGTCCATCGACACGAGCGACGATGTCGTGGCGAACGCCATCGAGATCTGCGTGTCCGTGCAGGTAGCCGTCGGCCCCAAGCTCCTCGACGAGGTCAACCTCGATCGCGAGTCCCTCGGACGGGTTGTTCGACACCACGATGTCTTCGGGCCGGAAGCCGATGGTGACTTCAGAGCTCGTTGCCTCGTTGAGAACTTCGCGCTCGACGGGCACGACGGTGGCGCCAAACTGCACGCCTCCATCGGCGACGGCTGTCGTGAGCAGGTTCATAGCGGGTGAGCCAATGAAGCCGGCGACGAAGACGTTCGACGGCTTCTCGTACAGGTCACGCGGCGTTCCGACCTGCTGCAGAAGGCCATCTTTCAGCACCGCGATGCGGTCGCCCATTGTGAGTGCTTCTGTCTGGTCGTGCGTGACGTAGACCGTTGTAACACCGAGGCGTCGCTGCAATGAGGCGATCTGGGTTCGGGTCTGCACACGGAGCTTGGCATCGAGGTTCGACAGCGGTTCGTCCATCAGGAACACCTGCGGCTGACGCACGATGGCACGGCCCATGGCGACACGTTGACGCTGTCCACCCGAGAGAGCCTTCGGCTTGCGGCTGAGATAGTCTTCGAGGTCGAGCAGCTTCGCGGCTTCCTGAACGCGCTCAGCACGTTCCGCCTTGTTGACGCCAGCGATCTTGAGTGCAAAGCCCATGTTCTCGGCAACAGTCATGTGCGGGTAGAGAGCGTAGTTCTGGAAGACCATGGCGATATCGCGGTCTTTCGGGGGAATGTCGGTGACGTCACGATCACCGATCATGATGCGCCCCTCATTGACCTCTTCGAGGCCAGCGAGCATGCGGAGCGATGTGGACTTACCGCAACCGGAGGGCCCGACGAGAACCAGAAACTCGCCGTCGGCGATGTCCAGGTCGAGCTGGTCGACTGCGGGGCGGGTGCCCCCGGGATAAACACGGGTGGCTTTGTCGAAAGTTACCGACGACATATGACTAATTTCTCCTTCACCGGCAGGTACGTGCCGGACGATCCGAGTGACGGAGCGGGGCATACCTGCCCCGCAACACGGCATCTTCACCGCGTTAACACATCAGTATTGCACGATCCGAGCTGCTCTTTGTACCCGGGGCGATTAAGCGGGCAGTTTGGGGTTTTCCCAGCAGGCCGCACTAACATCAGAAGGTATTTGCGCGCGTAGTTTCCCGAAAATCTGCATATCTACGCGGCATCCCGACATTCTTCAAGTGAGGTTCAATGGCCGGCGACGGTGAAATGGACGACTCGACGAGCCCGAGCAAGCGCCACCAGGTGCGTGAAAAAGCGCGGCAACTGCGCGAAAAGCAGCACAAGCGAGAGTTGCGCAACCGCGTGCTACTTCAAGGTGGCATCGGAGTGCTCATCATCGCTGTCATCGTGGCCGTCGTGATGATCGTCGTCTCGTCGATCAAACCCGAGACCGCGGGGCCAAAGAACATGGCGAGCGACGGAATCGTGATTGGCAAAGACCTTGTCGCGCAAACGACTCCTGCGCTCGCTGCTGGAGCGTCTCCTGTGCAGGCGAGCGCGGATCCTGACGTCGCCCACATTCGGATCTATGTGGACTATCTCTGCCCGTGGTGCGGTGACTTCGAAAAGACGAACATCGATCAGCTTGAAGGCTGGCTGAACTCCGGCGCCGCTGTTCTGGAGATTCATCCTATTGCCGTGCTCACGAGCAAATCACAGGGCACCGAATACTCACTGCGTGCCGCGAACGCTGCCGCATGTGTCGCCGACGAATCTCCTGATTCGTTTTTCGCTTTCAATAAGGCTCTCTTCGAGAAGCAGCCAGACGAAGGTACGAAGGGGCTCACTGACGACCAGCTCGTCACTCTCGCCTCGTCTGCCGGTGCATCGTCGATTGCCGATTGCGTCGACGATATGACGTATTCGTCGTGGGTCCAATCGGCAACGGAGCGCGCCGTGAGCGGCCCGCTTCCCGGCACCGAAGTCGAACGGGTCGAAGCGACGCCGACCGTGCTTGTGAATGGCAAGCAGTACACGGGGTCGCTGACGGACGAAGAAGAATTCCACGCATTCGTCGTCGCCACGAACAGTGAAACCGTCGCAACAACCACCCCATCGCCGTCCGCGACCCCTCAGGACGACGAGGGGGACGGCTCCGATGAGAAGTGACGTTCACATCGAGGTCTGACAGCCCCTATGATGGATAGGTCCCGCCGCCTTAGCTCAGTTGGTAGAGCACTTGACTTGTAATCATGTGGTCGCGAGTTCGATTCTCGCAGGCGGCTCAGATGGGCCCCGTTTCCGAGAGGAAGACGGGGCCCGTTTCATGCTCAGGCGGGTGACGGGTTTTCCGTTGACGGCCAGACGAGCGGCTCCGAACCCCACTCCGAGAGGGTCTCAGGTGCGGGGAAGCCCAGGTCGTAATACAGCTGTGGTGCACCAACGGCCCCGAAATCGTCAAGCTTGGCTGTGATGCGCGTCGGGCTCACTTCCGCGAGACGCACGCGGATGCTCTCGCCCGAATCGAGCTCGAGTCGATACGGATCTGCGAGATAGCCGATTCCGAGCTCATCGAGCGTCTCTTCGGCCGTCATCCAGTCGACGGGGCCGATGACGTGGCGTCCGAGGAGGTCGACGGCAACAAAGTCGTCGCCGTCAGGCAGCATCCACCCCACTCGCTCGCCGTCTGGCCTGCGGTGCTCGATCCAATGAGAACGGTCAGTCATTTCGTGTGTCTCTTCCAGTGCTTTCGTTGTCGTCGCCGAGGGAAGTCAGAAAGCGTGCCGCGTCGACGGGCGCTGCGGGTCGCTTCGTTCGTGCATCGTCTCGTCCGCCGACATAGAGCCAGCCGAGAAGGTACTCGTGCTGTTCGAGATTATGCATGCGATGCACCTCGGGGGAACGAACCTGACCTCCGGTGCGCCACATCACGCCCCAGCCCTCATCGGAGAGCAACAGGCTGAGCAAGTGCGCGACACCGGATGCTGTCGCCTCCTGCTCCCAGACGGGAACTTTGATGCTGGGCTGAGGGCTCACGACAAGGGCGATGAGCAGAGGGGCACGCAGCGGCTTGGACGACGGCTTGTCGTCACCTGCCGCCTCGGCAATTGCATTGCCGAGGCGGGCGCGCGCTGCCCCTCGCAACTCAATGAGACGCCACGGCGCAAGGCCACTGTGGTCGGCGACGCGGCCGGCCGCGGCAACGAGGCGGACAAGCTCGTCACGGCTCGGTGACGTGTCTGTCACCTTCGACCAAGAGCGCCTCGCGGTGATCAGGTCGATGAGATTGCTCACGACTGCGGCGTGAATCCGAGCGAAATCGAGTTCATGCAGTAGCGGTCACCGGTTGGAGTGCCGAAACCGTCGTCGAAGACGTGGCCCAGGTGCGAATCGCACGCTGCGCAGCGCACTTCAGTGCGCACCATTCCGAGGCTTCGATCCTCCGTGAGAGTGACGGCTTCTGGCCGCACGGACTCGTAGAAGCTCGGCCATCCGCACGCGGAGTCGAACTTCGTGCCGCTTTTGAACAGCTCTGCACCGCATGCTGCGCATGTGTAGACCCCCGCGCGGGCCTCGTCGAGAAGCTCCCCAGTCCATGGGCGTTCCGTCGCCGCTTCACGCAAGACGGCGTACTGCTCGGGGGACAGCTCGGCGCGCCACTGCTCATCGGTCTTTGTCTGATTCTCGGTCATGCGCGCTCCTGGATGTCGGAAAATGAGTGCTCTTAATACGTTAAGCCGCTTTGGCGCCGGAATGTTCCGAATGCTCACACCAGGCTCCCACCAAGGAGCCGAGAAACTAGGATGGCGACGGAAGGGTCGAGATGGCGTCAGACGAGCGAAATGCACAGGCGGGCGAAAACGAGTCCGCCCCGCTTGGCGAGCGCGACAGAGCCATTCTCGACTTTGAGCGACAATGGTGGACGCACGCAGGTACGAAAGAGCAGGCGATCAGGCAGCGTTTCGATGTGTCGTCGGCTCGGTACTATCAACTTCTCGCCGCGCTCATCAGGCGTCCCGAAGCTCTCGTGTACGATCCGATGCTGGTGAAGCGTCTGCTGCGCATACGAGATCAGAGGTCGGCCGCCCGGCGCCGACGCACATCGGCAGACCACTAGCGGCGACAGGCCCCGAACGAAGGAAGACCGCACCGTATGGGAAGTTCGCATCCCCAAGATCGATTCGACGACGTACCGCACTCGTCACGAGTCGGCGCGCATCGAGCCCCCGGGCGACGAAGCTGGGTCGGGTTCCTCTGGGCGGCGATCGCCACAATCGTCTTGATCGCTCTGGGTATTTTCGGGCTGAGCATTGCGACGGACCGGTTGAACCTCGACCAGGTCATCCCGGGCTCAAGCGAGCCGAGCGAGACTCCGACACCGACCCAGACGACGCAGAAGCCGACTGTCGAGCCGACCATCGACCCGGAGGCTCTGATTCAGGTGCTCAATGGAACGACGACGGTCGGCCTTGCCAGCGACGTCAAAGCGGCGCTGGGCGAGGGCGGTTGGACAGCATCGAACGTCACAGCAAGCAACGCGAGCGACGACAGCCTCGAGAAGACGGTGATCTACTACGACGACGACTCACTTGAGGCTGCGGCCCGCGGAGTCGCGCAAACACTCGGTGTCGAGGCTGTTGAGTATTCAACGGAGTTCAGCGTCGGCGATGTTCCGCAGATTGTCGTGGTGCTCGGCTCAGATTACGTCGCCGAAGGCTGATCCGAACCGGTTATGCCGACGGCGAAACGATTTACCGTTCCGTAGCTTGCACTCGGCGGTGCTGAGTGCCAGAATTGCCATTAGCACTCACCATAGGGGAGTGCTAAGAACGTTCATTCACGTCCGGGAGGGACGAAACTTACGATGGCAAAGATCATTGCTTTTGACGAAGAGGCCCGCCGCGGCCTCGAGCGTGGCTTGAACACGCTCGCCGACGCAGTCAAGGTGACGCTTGGGCCGCGCGGTCGCAACGTTGTCCTCGAGAAGAAGTGGGGCGCACCCACCATTACGAACGACGGTGTGTCGATCGCCAAGGAGATCGAGCTCGACGAGCCGTACGAGAAGATCGGCGCAGAGCTGGTCAAGGAAGTCGCCAAGAAGACAGATGACGTCGCTGGCGATGGAACCACCACCTCGGTTGTTCTCGCTCAGGCGCTCGTTCGCGAAGGCCTGCGCAACGTCGCAGCTGGTGCAGACCCGATCGCACTGAAGCGCGGTATCGAGAAGGCTGTTGGCGCCGTCTCCGAAGAACTACTCGCTGCAGCCAAGGATATCGAGACAAAGGAAGAGATCGCGGCAACCGCGTCGATCTCTGCCGCTGACCCGCAGATCGGCGAGATCATCGCCGAGGCCATCGACAAGGTGGGCAAGGAAGGCGTCGTCACGGTCGAGGAGTCGAACACGTTCGGCACCGAGCTCGAACTGACCGAGGGCATGCGCTTCGACAAGGGCTACCTCTCCGGTTACTTCGTTACTGACCAGGACCGCCAGGAAGCTGTCTTCGAGGACCCGTATGTTCTCATCGTCAACTCGAAGATCTCGAACATCAAGGATCTGCTCCCTGTTGTCGACCAGGTCATCCAGGCTGGCAAGCAGCTTCTCATCATTGCTGAAGATGTCGAGGGCGAAGCGCTCGCTACTCTGGTTCTGAACAAGATCCGCGGAATCTTCAAGTCGGTTGCCGTCAAGGCTCCCGGTTTCGGAGACCGTCGCAAGGCTCAGCTGCAGGACATCGCGATCCTCACGGGTGGACAGGTCGTTTCCGAAGAGGTCGGCCTCAAGCTCGAGAACGTTACGCTTGACCTTCTCGGCCATGCCCGCAAGGTCGTTGTCACCAAGGACGAGACCACGATCGTCGAGGGTGGCGGAGAAGCTGAGGCCATCGCTGGCCGCGTCTCGCAGATCCGCAAGGAAATCGAGAACACCGACAGCGACTACGACCGCGAGAAGCTGCAGGAGCGCCTTGCCAAGCTTGCTGGCGGCGTCGCCGTCATCAAGGCCGGTGCGGCAACGGAGGTTGAGCTCAAGGAGCGCAAGCACCGCATCGAAGACGCCGTCCGCAACGCGAAGGCGGCCGTCGAAGAGGGTATCGTCGCCGGTGGTGGCGTTGCGCTCATCCAGGCAGGCAAGACCGCTTTCGACAAGCTGACGCTTGTCGGCGACGAGGCAACTGGCGCGAACATCGTGAAGGTTGCCATCGACGCTCCGCTGAAGCAGATTGCCACCAACGCGGGCCTCGAGCCCGGTGTTGTCGCAGAGAAGGTTCGCGGACTCGAGGTCGGTTTCGGCCTCAACGCCGCGACAGGCGAGTACCAGGACATGTTGCTTGCGGGTATCGCAGACCCGGTGAAGGTTACCCGTTCAGCTCTGCTGAACGCAGGATCGATCGCCGGACTGTTCCTCACTACGGAGGCTGTTGTCGCTGACAAGCCTGAGAAGGCTGGCGCTGCTGCTCCGGCCGACCCGACGGGTGGCATGGACTTCTAAGAAGCCTGACTCGATACGCACAATGGGCGCCTCCGTATGGAGGCGCCCATTGTCGTTTGCTGCTCGATCTGCAGTGTCTGAGCGATCAGCGGCCGAACATGCCGGTGTTCTGCAGCTCGACATCGGCGTACTGCGTCCCGGCCTGTGCGAGCGCCATGTTCAGCTCGTTGATGGACTCCTCGACCCGAGCCTGCGTTGTGCGCCAATCATGCGCCGCTGCAGTGAACGCGCTAGCGGCCTGGCCCGTCCACTGCGACTGCAGATTCTGGATTTGGCCCATCAGGGTGTTCACATCAGCACGGAGCTGCTCCGTCACGCCACGAATGCTGGCGCTTGCCGCTTGAACGGCCTCGCTGTCGACCGTGTACTTACTCATCGTCACTCCTCTTGTCTGTGTGTTTCGACGTTATCCAGGAGTGAGCCTGTGCTGTCCGACCGTTCGCGCGAATGTGGATGCTCGTGCCCAAGCACGCCCCTGTGCACGAGAGCTACACGGTGCCGTCGTCGGCCTGATCGCCGTCGTGCGACGTCGAGGCAAGCGGCAGGCGAATGCGGAACGTCGCGCCCCCGCCCGGAGTCTCCGAGACGTCGACTGTGCCGTTGTGGGCAGCGACGATGGACGACACAATGGCCAGGCCGAGACCACTCCCACCTGTGTCCCTCGTTCGCGAGGAATCAGCGCGCCAGAATCGTTGAAAGATCTTCTCGCGAATCGGCTCGGGGATTCCCTCACCATGGTCGATGACGGCGACCGTAGCCGATCCTGTCAAGGGGTTCGCCGAGACGCCCACCTCGATGGGACTTCCGTCAGGGGTGAAGCGCATGGCGTTCCCCATGAGGTTTGCGATCACCTGGCGGATCTTATTCTCTTCGGCCATCACAACCGCCGGTACGGCCGGAATGGATGCTGTCATATGCGTGACAGGCTCCACGGTGAGGGGCCTCGACTCGGCCTCGCCGCTCTTGCGGGGCCGACGGCCGCGAAGCCGTGCAAACGTGGCACCTGCAAGAGCAATGGGACCGGTGTTGCCACTTGTTCCGTTCGGTCGCGTGACCGCTCGTGTCGCCGGCTCGGGCTCGGTCGATTCGGCCGGCCTGTGCGGCGTTCGCGCGGGCGCGTCGGGGGGAGCGTCGATGATGAAAGACACGGGACGACCAGGGTACGAGGCGCGTGCGTCCATCACGGCGTCCTTTGCCAATGGCGTGAGGTCAATGCGGGTCAGCTCACGCGGGCGCGCCTCGTCGAGCCGCGCTAGTTCGAGCAGGTCTTGAACCATGCCGCTCATGCGCACGGCTTCCTTCTCGATGCGCTCCATTGCCTGAGCGACGTCTTCCGGCTTCTCGAGAGCGCCCATGCGGTAAAGCTCAGCGTATCCGCGAACGGTCACGAGGGGAGTACGCAGCTCGTGACTGGCGTCCCCGACAAAACGGCGCATCTGCTCGATCGTCTGTGCGCGATCTTTGAACGCACGGTCAATGCGACTGAGCATGGTGTTGAGCGAACGGTTCAACCTGCCGACTTCTGTGTTCGGCGTCATGTGGGTGAGTCTCTGGCTGAAATCCCCGCCGGCAATATGGGCAGCCGTTGTCTCGGCCTCGCGCAGCGGGTGCAGCGTGTTCGTGACGAGGACTCTCGTGATGAGTGCACCGAGCACGATCACACCGAGACCGAGACCGAAGAAGATCGTGAGATACGTGGCAACGACGCTGTCGGGTCCGCGCATCGAACGCGCGATGAATACGACTCCGTTGGTTCCGCGATCGTCCATGGCGTCTGACACCACGGTGACGGCCTGAAACTCCGAGCCGACGAGATTCACGACAGCGGCGGGATGAGTCGCAATGGCATTGGCTACGCTGATCGATCCCGTTGCGGGGCGCGGAAGCAAACGCGAATCTCTGTCGTCCCAGTTGTGATCGACGAGGTTGCCGTCCGGGTCATACAGCGCGATGTAATACTCGTTAGTCTCGCGAACGTGACGCGTGCCTTCGTCGTCGACGTCGATATAGCGAGAGATGTCACCGGTTGCGAAGGCAACGAGTTCAGCTTTGGCCTGTTCGATCAGTGCCTGCTTGAGGATGATGACCGTGCCGGCACCGGTGACAAGCAACCCGAAGGTCAGCACGATCACCGTGACGCCAGTGATCTTGCTGCGCAGTGTTATTGAGTTCCACCAGTCGGCTATGGCCTTCATACAACGAGGCTATTGCTTGCTCGTCTTCAGCATGTAACCGAATCCGCGCTTCGTCTGGATCAGCGGCTCGGCTGAGTACTGATCAAGCTTGCGCCGCAAGTACGAAATGTAGCTCTCGACGATGCCCGCATCGCCGTTGAAGTCATACTCCCAGACGTGGTCGAGAATCTGCGCCTTGCTCAACACACGGTTCGGGTTGAGCATGAGGTAGCGCAGAAGCTTGAACTCCGTCGGGCTGAGCTCAATGCCCGTGTCGCCGACGTACACTTCGTGGGTGTCTTGGTCCATGGTGAGTTCACCAGCGCGAATAATGGCGTCTTCGTCGGCCTGCATCGTGCGGCGCAGAATCGCCTTGATGCGCGCGACGATCTCGTCGAGGCTGAACGGCTTGGTGACGTAGTCGTCTCCACCGACCGTGAGGCCGGTGATCTTGTCTTCGGTGTCGTCCTTTGCCGTGAGAAAGAGAATCGGCGCGGTATACCCCGACGCGCGGAGTCGCTTGGTGACTCCGAACCCGTTCATATCGGGCAGCATGACGTCGAGGATTATCAGGTCGGGTTCTTCTTCGAGAACAGCAGAGATGGCCTGGGCGCCGTTGCCGACGGCTCTGACGGCAAACCCTGCAAATCGCAGGCTTGTCGTCAGCAGGTCGCGGATGTTTGGCTCGTCATCAACGATGAGGATGCGTGGTCCAGTCATGCCCCCAGTATCTGCAAGCTTTCTGAGAGTGGGCTGGGTGAATTTGTCAGGTTCTCCGTGGGACCTCCACCGTGGGAGCTGATGCGGCACGATGGAGTCATGACTGAGTTCTCCCTTCACGATCTGCCGCCACTGCCGAAGATCGTGCATGCCACACGGAGAATCGGCGCGCGGCAGTTTGATTTCTCCCGTGAGGTAGCTGTTATGGCTGTGGTGAACCGCACACCCGACTCGTTCTACGATCGCGGCCGCACGTTTGTGCTCGACAGCGCGGTCAAGGGATGCCTCGATGCGGAGCGTTCCGGTGCCGATTGGGTAGATATCGGTGGGGCTCCATTTGCTCCGGGGCCTGAGATTCCCGCCGAGGAGGAGGCGAAGCGGGTTGTGCCGGTCGTTGAGGCCGTGCGAGCGGCATCCGACGTCGTGATCTCGGTCGATACATTTCGACCGGAGGTGGCACACCGCAGCATCCTCGCCGGCGCCGATGTCATCAATGACACGACGGGACTCGCCGATCCTGAGCTCGCTCGCGTCGTCGCCGACAGTGACGCGAGCGTTGTAATCACGCACAGCCTTGCCGCGCCGCGCACGCCGTACGCGTCACCGCAGTATGCTGACGTGTCACGTGATGTCGCCGGCTTTCTCGAGCGTCGCGTGGAGCGTGCACTCGGCGCCGGAATTCCGGCCGAACGCATCATCGTAGACCCGGGGCACGATCTCAACAAGAACACCCTGCACAGCCTTGAGCTCAGCAGGCGACTCGGACCGATTGTCGAGCTGGGGTACCCCACACTCGTCGCCGTGTCGAATAAAGACTTCATCGGGGAGAGCATTGATGCCGAGCGGGGCGAACGCATCGAGGGTTCCCTTGTTGCCGCGGCACTCTGCATCGCGCAGGGTGCCCGCATTGTGCGCATGCACAATGTGCGTGAGTCGGTGGCCGCCGTGCGCATGACGGAATCGATTCTCGGAATGCGCCAGCCCGCGCATCTCCGGCACAACATGGGAGAACGCAATGACTGAGTTGACGCGAGTCTGGCCGCTGCCCGCCAACGTGGCGACACAAGCCGCGCAAATCGCGGACTGGTACGACGTCACCAATCGAGACACACCGTGGCTGCGCATGAACTTCGTCGCCAGCGCCGACGGTGCCGCGACCGTCGACGGCCTCTCGGGCGGGCTCGGAACCGCCGCCGACAAGATGGTTTTTAACACGCTCCGTACACTTGCGGACGTGGTCATCGTGGGAGCGGGAACCGTGCGTGCCGAGGGCTACGGGCCCATGAGAGTGGATGCTCCCGAACAACGGACTGCGCGCGGCCTCGCTCCTCAGCCGGTGTTCGCCATCGTGTCGCATAGTCTCAGCCTCGATCCGGGGGACCGCATCTTTGTCGACGCGCCCGTGCGCCCCCTCATCGTGACCTGCGACACGAGCGATAGCGAGCGGCGAAAACGCCTCAAAGCGGTGGCCGACGTGGTGATATGCGGGGACGAGAATGTGGAGGGTCACACGATGAGACGCGCGCTCGCCGAGCGGGGTCTTGCGCAAATGCACTGCGAGGGCGGCCCCGCGCTGTTCGGGGACCTCGTGCGTGATGACGTCGTCGACGAGCTGTGCCTGACGCTCAGCCCGATGCTCGTCGGCGGTGCCGCCGACCGCATTCTCTCGGGTGACGACCAGACGCTGAGAGGCCTTTCGCTCAGCCATGTCGTCGAGGGAGAGGGCACGTTGCTGCTGCGCTACGTGCGCGCTTAGTTCACGCGGCGATGCTCGTGGCGTCGAGAATCGAGTAGCTGTAGCCCTGCTCTGACAAGAACCGCTGTCTGTTCTGCGCGAAGTCCTGATCGAGGGTGTCGCGGGCGACGAGCGTATAGAAGTTTGCGGTGAGCCCCGACGTCTTCGGGCGCAGTAGCCGGCCGAGTCGTTGCGCCTCCTCCTGGCGCGAGCCGAACGATCCGGATACCTGAATGGCAACGGTGGCTTCCGGAAGATCGACGGAGAAGTTCGCCACCTTCGAGACGACGAGAACCGGCTCGATGCCTTCCCGGAACTGCTGGTAGAGCCGCTCACGCTCGTCGTTCGGCGTCGCCCCGGTGAGTTTGGGCGCGCCCAAGACATCAGCAAGTTCGTCGAGCTGATCGAGGTACTGGCCGATCACCAGAATGCGCTCGCCCTTGTGCTTGTTGATCAGGCGGTTGACGATGCTGATCTTCGCCGGAGTCGTCGCGGCCAACCGGTATCGCTCGTTGTCTGCCGATGCTGCGTATTCAAGACGATCAGCCTTGGGCATATCGACGCGCACCTCAAAGCACTCGGCCGGGGAGATGTAACCCTGAGATTCGATCTCTTTCCATGGAGCATCGAAGCGCTTGGGACCGATCAAGCTGAACACATCTCCCGCTCGCCCGTCTTCGCGGACGAGTGTCGCCGTGAGACCGAGGCGTCGTCGAGCCTGCAGGTCGGCCGTGAGCTTGAAGACGGGGGCGGGAAGCAAGTGCACCTCGTCATAGATGACGAGACCCCAGTCAAGGGCGTCGAGCAGCGAAAGGTGAGCGTACTCGCCCTTTCGGCGCGAGGTGAGGATCTGATAGGTGGCGATCGTGACGGGCTTCACCTCTTTCACCTCTCCCGAATACTCGCCGATTTCGTCTGCCGTGAGACTCGTGCGGCGCAGCAGCTCGTCACGCCATTGGCGTGCAGAGACGGTGTTCGTCACGAGAATGAGCGTTGTGGTGTTCGCCGTCGCCATCGCGCCAGCTCCGACGAGCGTCTTTCCAGCACCGCAGGGCAGCACGACAACGCCCGACCCGCCGCTGAAGAAGTTGTCGATCGCCTTGTGCTGGTAATCGCGCAGCGCCCAGCTGTCTTCGTGCAGATCGATATCGTACGGGGTGCCGGGCGTGTAGCCGGCGAGGTCCTCGGCGGGCCAGCCGAGCTTCACGAGCTCCTGCTTCACTTGACCGCGAGCCCATGGTTCGATGAGGAAGCTGTTCTCAGAGGGCCTGTCGGTGAGCAGCGGACCGATGCGCTTTGCGCGAGACACCTCGGTGAGTACTGCAGCATCCTGACTCGACAGCACGAGCGCGCCCTCGTCGTTGCGCTCGATCACGAGGCGGCCGTACCGCGAAACGGTGTCGGCGATATCTGTCGACACCGTCTGGGGCACAGGGAACTTCGAATAAGCGTCGAGGGTCGCGAGCATCTCTTCGGCTCTGTGCCCTGCCGCACGGGCGTTCCAGAGGCCAAGCCGGGTTATGCGATAGGTATGGACGTGCTCGGGGGCGCGTTCCAGCTCGGCGAACACGGCGAGGGCGTGTCGCGCTTCTTCCGCGTCGGGGTGAGCAACCTCGAGCAGCACGGTGCGGTCGCTTTGAACGATAAGGGGGCCGTCAGACATAGCGGTCTAGCTTAGCGCCGTCGACTGGGAACGACACTCAGAGGTCGGCGCGGGACACCGAAATGATGCTTGACAGCGGGAGAGTGCGCTCCACATCGGCAGTACTGTCTCTACCCCGCAGCCGCCCACCGCCTATTCCGGTCGGTTCGAGCGACAAGTCGATCGTCTTGCCTCCGGGCATAGCGACCGAGACGACGACTGTGGCTTTGCTGCGAACGGCGAGCTCGAGCTGGCGCACAAGCCAGGCATCATCCGGGTGCGCGCTCGTGCCCTTCACCGAGGTGCGCAGACGCGTCACGAGCTCAGTCACGTTTGGTTCAGGCTCAGCCGTGACGTGAGCGATGTGATGCCGGGTGACTCTGATCAACCGTCCGTTCTCGTCTTCTGCCGACACCGGGTATCGGGCATCTTGCAGCGCCCAGAACACGAGGTCGCGAGAAAATCGGCTTTCGAGCAATCCCGGAGCCGTGCGATGCAGAGCGAGCGACGCCAGATTCTGGTCGACGGTGAGAGTCTCAAGCAAGTCATCATCGATCGATCGGATGCTGCTGCGCACAGCGTGGCGATCGCCGGAGCTCTCGCGCACCCTCAGCAGACCGTGATGCGCAGCGACGTCCGAGATGAGGTAACGAAGTGGCTGGGGGATGCCGGTCAGGGAGAGATCCGTGAGAAACGCGACAATGCCGGCCTCGTCGTCTCCGGCGCTCAGCGCGCGGTCGATGCTTGACCTGCTGAATCGGTACGTTGTCGCCTGGGAACGAGACTCGATATCGGCCATGAGCCGCAGCCGCGCGTCTCGCGAGGGGCTGAGCGGACCAGGAGAGATGACGCTCAGATCGTCTTGCACGTACACCTGGCTCACCTCCTGCGGGAGGGTAGCGCGCACGAACTTTGCTGCCGCGTCTGCGGTGCCGACGAGAAGCTCTCGACCGGCCTGGGATAGCGTGTCGTTTGCAATGACACCGAGCACGTCGGCCTGTGCAATAAGACTGTCGACGCGGGCGTTCAGAGCGTCGCCGCCGACGGGATACAGCCAGGTTGCAAACGTGCGCACCGAATGCGCCCACCGTGCGTCGCGGCGCGTGGTCAACAGTGGTCGGGCATCGTCGGGAATCGCCTCGACCCACGCCGTGGCGAGGCGCAGCCAACGGTCGACCGTCGGAAGCGCGAGCCAGTCGAGTCCCGCCTGCGTCGGAGCCCAGTGCCGCCCGTCAAGCGCGACGAATTCGGCGGCCGCGAGCGCGGTGAGCACCGTGGCAATGGCGTCGAAGTCAACGCCCGTCGCCGAGGCCAGACGGCGCGAGTCGGGCAGCGCGAGGCCGCCTCTGCCGAGTTCCTTTGCCGGCGCTCGCAGAAGTTCGGTGACGATCTCGCCGGCCGCTGTCGTCGTCGTGAATGCGCGCTCGCCAGCGGCGGCATCAACGCGATCCGATTCGCCGACGGCCCCGAGAGCGGTCGGCGGGTGATCGGCTAGAGCCTTTGTCGGAGGGAGCCCTCGATTTCGCAGCTCGTCTAAGGCGGCACTGACCGCGTCGAGCGGGTGCACACGATGATCGTCGATGACGACAAGGGCGAGTCGTCCCGCGCGGGCAATGCCATCGCGAGCGGCCTCTGCGGCTTCCGTGCCCGCGCCGAGCGATTCGATGTATGACGTCAGCTCGTCAAGGGTATGGGAAATGCGCTGCTCGGATGCGGCTGAAAGTGCGAGCAGCATCCGCCGATCGCAGGTGCGCAGTGCGCGATCGATGCGCTGGCGCTCGAGCAGTCGTTCTGCCAGATCGAAGTAATCGTTCAGCCGCGAATCGTCGGTAATACCGCGAGTGCGCAGTAGCGCTGTGAGCTCATCGTCAGATAATGAGCGCAGCTGCGTTGCAAGAAGCAGAGCGTCTGTCATGCACGTGCCCCGGTCACTGCCCGCGAGCCACTCTGCTGCGGCCGATCGCGCCGGCGACCAGAAGGGCGATCAGAACGAGCATCGCCAGGGGCAGGCCGATGTACGGCGTCATGGCAACGGCCGGCCAGACGCCCGTGCCGAAGTCCTCCCGGCTCATCCCGCTCCACGTGCCGATCATGATCGCGAAGAAACTGCCGACCGAAATGATCACGACACCGAGCAGAGCATATGCAAGAACGCGTTGAATGGTGCTTGTTGATGATTCGGAAGGGTTTGGAGCCACGCTCCCCAGGATAAGCCACCGAGGCCGTTGAGCGAATACGATAGAGGTGAGCGGGGTTCTCCTACTCGCCGACGGTGGCTATCCGTCGGCGCACATCAGGCGCATGCAGCGCCTCTTTTCACAGTGAGGTTTTCCATGCCCACCGGCAAGGTTAAGTTCTACGACGAGGACAAAGGCTTCGGCTTCATCACGAGTGAAGACGGCGAGCAGGTCTTCTTGCACGCGTCGGCGCTTCCCGACGATGTCACGAGTCTTCGGGCGGGAACGCGTCTCGAGTTTGGCGTCGCGCAGGGTAAAAGGGGCGCGCAGGCGTTGTCAGTGCGGTTGCTCGATCAACCTCACAGCGTGGTTCGCATGAACCGAAAGCCCGCCGATGACATGGTGGTGATCGTCGAAGACCTCATGAAGATCCTTGACGATGTCAGCGGGACCCTCCGCAAGGGGCGCTACCCCGACAACGCACATTCACGAAAGGTCGCGGCGGTTCTGCGTCGCGTAGCGGACGAACTTGATGCCTGAATCCAACGACGAGATCACACCAGACGACGGTGCCGCGAGCGAGCACACGTCGACAACACGGGACGCCGCGGCTGCACCTCAGCGCGAGGCAGACCCCGTGCTGCTCGACTCCGTCGAGTTTGCACGCGGCGCACTGCACGATGTGACCGACGATGACTCGGTCGGTGCATTCGTCGGCCATTCGGTCGACGACGACAACACGGTGACACTGCAATTTGCGAACACCCTCGATGGCTATCCCGGTTGGTTCTGGACTGTGACTCTTGCGCGCGTCGACGGCGGCGAGCCGACGATTCTGGAGTCCGAGCTGATGCCCGGCGATTCGGCGTTGCTCGCTCCAGACTGGGTGCCGTGGTCTGAGCGCTTAGCTGAATACCGCGCTCAGCAGGAAGACGCCACTCGCGAAGCAGCCGAGGCAGACGATGCGGCCTCGGACGATGATGATTCAGACGATGATGATGACGACGACGAGACACGACGGCATCTGCACGCCGGAGATGTCGACGGCGTTGACGTTGATGAGTTCGATCACGACGACGCCGAAGCCGAGTCCGCCGAGGATTCACGTGTCGATGATGGTGATCAGGACGACGCTGACCAGGACGACTCGGAGGACGACTCCACCGATGACGACTCCGACGAAGCGCATCGTGGCTCACGCCGAGGCGGAGCGCGCGGACGGCGGCGTTCCCGAGGCCGACGTCGCAACTGAGAGCTGCGTACGTCAGGCGGGGAATATAGCCGAGCAGCGGCCTAGAGTGCGTCGACGACGTATTCGATCGAACTGATGAGTCGTCGCACGTCGTCGGGATCGATTGAGACGAACGTTGCGATGCGCAGCTGATTGCGGCCGAGCTTGCGGTACGGCTCGGTGTCGACGACGCCATTTTCTCGCAGGGCCTTCGCAACTGCAGCGGCATCGACTGATTCGTCGAAGTCGATCGTGACGACAACATTCGAGCGATGATCCGGGTTCTCGACGAATGGGCGTGCATAGTCGACCGACTCGGACCAGGTGTAGAGCACAGATGCCGACTCGGTCGTGCGCTCCGCTGCCCATTCGAGGCCGCCGTTGTCGTTGATCCAACGCGCCTGGCTGTCGAGCAGGTGCAGCGTTGTGACGGCCGGGGTGTTGAGAGTCTGATTCAGCCGCGAGTTATCAACGGCGTTCTTCAGGCTCAGAAACTCCGGAATATAACGACCGGATGCCGCGACGCGCTCGACCCGTTCGAGCGCTGCGGGCGAGAACAGCGCGAGCCACAGCCCTCCATCAGAGCCGAAGTTCTTCTGCGGCGCAAAGTAGTACACGTCGGCGTCTGCGGCGTCAACGGCCAGTCCACCAGCGCCGCTCGTGGCGTCGATGACGGTGAGTGCGCCGTCGTCACCGTGTACGCGGGCTACAGGAGCCATGACACCCGTTGACGTCTCGTTGTGCGGCCACGCGTACACGTCGATGCCCTTGACGGGCGACGGGGTCGCGAGCGACCCGGGCTCGGCACTGCGCACGTCCGGTGCGCTGAGCCAAGGTGCCGCTGCCGCTTTGGCGAACTTTCCGCCGAACTCGCCAAACGTCATGTTCTGTGAGCGCTTCTCGATCAGGCCGAAAGCTGCGGCGTCCCAGAACGCCGTCGATCCGCCGTTTCCGAGAACTACCTCATAGCCGTCAGGAATCGAGAAGAGCTGACCGAGCTGCTCGCGCACGCTCCCGACGAGGTTCTTCACAGGTGCCTTACGGTGAGAAGTGCCGAGAAGTGCCGCCGCCGCATCGGAGAGTGCCTCGACCTGCTCGGGACGCACCTTCGACGGGCCGCACCCGAATCGACCATCAGCGGGCAGCAGGGCAGGGGGGATTACGATCTCTGGCATAGACCGATTCTATGCGCGGCGCGACACGGCGACGTTTATTTGACGAATTCAAGACTCAGGCCGATTCCCGATAGGCTTATTGCACTATTGAGCATTGCCGGGGGAGGCATTGATGACCGACCTTATTGATACGACCGAAATGTATCTCCGTACGGTTCTCGAACTTGAAGAAGAGGGAATCGTTCCTCTGCGTGCGCGCATTTCGGAGCGTCTGGGGCATTCGGGGCCGACTGTGTCTCAGACTGTCGGGCGTATGGAACGTGACGGTCTCATCGTCGTCTCGGACGACCGCCACCTCGAGCTGACAGAGAGTGGTCGCCTGAAGGCGGTACATGTAATGCGCAAGCACCGGCTTGCGGAGCGACTACTGAATGACGTGATCGGGCTCGAGTGGGAGTACGTGCACGAGGAAGCATGCCGGTGGGAGCACGTGATGAGCGAGCAGGTCGAGCGCAAACTGCTCGACATGCTGAATCATCCGACAGAGTCCCCTTATGGGACCCCCATCCCAGGGCTCGACGAGTTCGGGGAGAGCCCGAGCATTGCTTTCGCACATGGCGTCGTCAATCTCGTGACGCTGGTGCGTGAAGCGGAGAAGCCACGCCGCGCCAGCATCCGCCGTTTGGCAGAGCCGGCACAATTTGAGCCGGAGCTTCTGGCTCAGCTGAAACAGGCGGGCGTGGTGCCCGGCAATTCGGGTGAGTTCTCGAAGAACGGCTCCTATGTCATTGTCACGATCGATGGCTTCGATGACGGAATCGAGCTTCCTTCTGAATTGGCTGCGCATATCTACGTGACGAACCCGTAGCCGCACAGCGCAACCGAATTTTCCAGAAACGTTGCTAAAACGTGACAAACCGTGGGTGGATGCCGTAACCTCGGGTACGTCCTGAGGCGTAAAGCCTTGGGAACGACGTCGGGCGCCCTGCATGAACTCGTCCCTGACGACGAAACCCGTGATGACTGTGCGCGGACGAGTCAGCGAGAGCTGAAAGGGCGCCGGAGGAACACGTGGCCCTTTCCACCCCCACCGAATCTGACCCATCTCTTTCCCCTTCCGAACGTCCGGTCACCCGCCGAGAGCGTCGTGCCGCACAGATCAAGCGGTCAACCGATATCGCAACGGCGCGGCCAATTGCCTCGCGCCCCGCAACGCGTTCTGCATCGTCGGCGAGCGGTCGCCCCTCTGCGCGTACTGCGCCCTCGTCAGCCGCACCGGCTGCGCAGCCGTCTCGATGGAAGCGCTGGCGCTCGACACTCGTGATGATGATCGTCGTTCCCGGCCTCTGCGCGGCCTTCGCGCTTCCTGGAACATTTGCGCCCGCCAGTCAAGCGGCTCCGCTCTTCGAGCATCAGGATCGCACGGCAAATGCGCAGGAGCTTAGCGTCAGCACCGAAGCGAGCATCGCCTCGGTCTCCCGCGACACGTACTCTGCCACGTCGCAGAGCGAGCTCGACGCAGCGGCAGCAGAGAAAGCGGCTGCCGAGGCGGCAAAGCGTGCTGAAGAACAAGCAGCCAACCGCCAGTCGTCGAGCGACTCCTCCGGAACAGACACATCGCCCGTCGCACCTCCGACAACTCCCTACAGCCTTTCCGCCGTCTTCAACACGGCAAAGCAGTACATCGGCACGCCGTATGTCTACGGAGGCGCGACGCCCGCCGGATTCGACTGCTCCGGCTTCGTAATGTACGTGTTCGGGCAGTACGGAATCTCGCTTCCGCATGGTGTGTCGGGCCAGGCTGCAGCGGGTACCCGCATTTCGGTATCTCAAGCGCAGCCCGGCGATCTGGTGATCATGAGCGGACACGACGGCTTCTACGCGGGCAACGGCATGATCCTCGATGCGCCAAAGCCTGGCGGGCATGTCAGCATCCGTCCCATCTGGACGAGCAGCTACTACATCGTGCGCATCTGAACCCCGTGACTGCCGAGTAAATTCTCGGTTGACGAACGCCCGCACGGCGCGCCCGGTTACCCGGGCGTGTCGTTCGTGGGTTAATCTAAGGCTCAGACAACTCACTGGAGGTGAGCGAAGCGATGAGCGGAATACCCGGTGTCCCCTCCATGGACATACGAGACTTTCCCGCTCGCCGCCTTGTCGGAGAGATACGCCGCTCCGCGGCTGACGAAAGGCACTGCCCGAGGGGCGGTGCCTTTTATGTTTCCGGCCCCACCGCGCAGGAACTGTCCATGTGTCGAATTACCGGGAAGCCGTCACGGCCATTCGAGAGGAAGCGCAATGCGCACTTTGATACTGAACGCAGGATTCGAGCCACTCGCCGTTGTCTCGTTTCGCAGAGCACTCGCACTCGTCATTTGCGGGAAGGCTGCTGTTGTCGAGATCGTCGAGGACGACCCTGTGTGGGGAGTCTCTGTTCGGTATGACAGACCGAGCGTGATCGTGCTGACGCGTTACGTCAAAGTGCCGTATTCACGACGTGTACCCGTCACAAGGCGCGGTGTGCTGAAGCGGGATCTGCACCGCTGCGGATACTGCGGAGCAAGCGCGACGACGATCGACCACGTGATCCCACGCTCTCGAGGGGGAGAAGACAGCTGGCAGAACCTTGTGGCGTGCTGCCTGGGCTGCAACAGCACAAAGGGCAACCGCACGCCGGCAGAGATGGGCTGGCAGCTGCGCATCACGCCACGCATGCCGTACGGCCCTGGATGGGCTGTGCGCGGCGCTGAAGGTGGGGCTCCGCAATGGGAGCAGTATCTCGCTCAGGCCGTCGCCGCGTGAGGTGCGGAACACGTTAGACTGTCTCTCGTTTGCCTCTGTAGCTCAATGGAAGAGCAGTTGCGTCCTAAGCAAACGGTTGGGGGTTCGAGTCCCTCCAGGGGCACCGTTGCGCGTCGTCATCCACCGATTCTTCAGATGCCTCCGCATAGGATCGATGTGAAGATCGAACCGGCGAGGAGTACCTCATGAGATTGCTGCTGATCCGCCACGGGCAGACACCGTCGAACGTCGAAGGGCGGCTCGACACAGGCGTTCCGGGCCCCGGGCTCACGGAGCTTGGTCTCGCCCAGGCTGCAGCGATTCCCCGCGCGCTTGAGCAGGAAACGATCGATGCAGTGTTTGCTTCAACGCAGGTGCGGGCCCAGTTGACGGCCGCACCGCTCGTCGAGAGCCTCGATACGCCGCTCGCCGTGCGCGACGGCATCCGAGAAATTGACGCGGGCGACCTCGAGATGCGCAACGATTGGGATGCCGTCTTGGAGTATCACAGGGCGTCGTTCGCCTGGGTAGACGGCGACCTCGATGAGCGTGTTCCCGGAGGAGAGAACGGACACGATGTTTTTGACCGTTTTGATGCGGTTGTCGACGAGGCGACATCGCTCGACAAAAAGACTGTGGCGATCGTCGCTCACGGACAGGTGCTGAGGGTGTGGGCGGCCGCGCGCACGCGGGCAACACAGCAGTTCGCCTCAGAGAACCCGCTGCACAATACCGGAATGATCGTCATGGACGGCACTCAGGAAAACTGGTCGCTCGTCGACTGGCACAGTGCGCCGCTCGGGGGCGAGAACCTCGACGTCGGTGTCAGCGGAGGGCCGGGAGGCACAGCCGCACGCGTGCACTGAGTGTCGTCAGACGCCGCCGGATGCCGATGCGGCTTGCCCTGGCCAGGCAGAGTCAGTGCCTGTGGCACCCAACTGCGGGGCATCGCCGACCGGAAACCACTCGATGCGACTGCCACTCTGCACAAAACTGCGCGAAACTCGCTGGCATTACCGGTATTTTGCGACGCTGCGCTTAGTGTGGCGGTGTGTGGAGGCGTGACAGAATGAGCGAGAAAGCAGTGTCAGACGACAACTCGTCACTTGAGCTTGCTCCGAATCCGACGCAACCGCAGCAGATTTCCATGGGGGATCCCACAGTCGAAATGGGAAACGTGGCAGACGACGAGTGGCAGCGCTGGCGTAATGACCTCGCTGAAATCGGCGGTGAGTCGCCTTTGCTGCACTTTGACGACGAGCGTGAGTATCGCATTGAATTGGGCGCCGCGCACCCGGGCAGCCTTCCGCAGTTCATCACGGGCAACTCAACACTGCTGTCCAACTTGATCCGCGACGATGTCGCCTTGCGCTCTGCGCGGGTGGCCGCCGATCTCATCACGACGAAGGGCATCGAGCTGCGCACCGTGCGCGGCCTCGAGGCTGTGCATCTGTCTGTCGGACTTGCCCATTGGCGCCACGGCGGAATGAACTTCTGCGCTCCAGTGT
This sequence comes from Paramicrobacterium chengjingii, assembly GCF_011751765.2. Taxonomy (GTDB): domain Bacteria; phylum Actinomycetota; class Actinomycetes; order Actinomycetales; family Microbacteriaceae; genus Paramicrobacterium; species Paramicrobacterium chengjingii. The sequence continues at coordinate 2,238,251 of NZ_CP061169.1, read as the reverse complement.
TGCTTCGGCCCGTGGCAATTCGTCGCTATGGCAACGATTATGAACTGAAGCTCACCGGTTCGATCACGCTGAACCCCGAGCTTGCACGTGCGCTTGAGGATCAGTTCGACATTCACCTGGATGCCCGGGCGTTCGAAGCTCTCGCGATGTCGGAAGGTGTCTTCAAGCCTCAGCCAGTGATCGACAGTCTGCGGGGGCTCACGAGCCACCTCGACTGGTTCAACGTTCAGCCGCGGCTTGTCGTCTCGTCATTTTGCGCCGTTGGCGCTGCGATGCAACGGGACGCCGACGAGCTCGATCATCCGATGCTCGACGCTCTCGCCGGCAATGCCAGCGCCCGTCGGCTCCTCGAATCAGGAACCAGCCTCGTCGACGCGGTCGGCTCTGACGAACGCAGCCCCTCAACGGATACGCTGCTTCTCGATTCGGATGCCGAGCAGGAGAACGTGATCGCGCAGATCACAGAGGGGCAGTCCGTCGTCGTCTCCACGCTTCCGGGAACCGGCGGCACCCAGACCATCGTCAATGCGCTGGGCGCGCTTGTTTCGAGCCACAAGCGGGTACTCGTTGTGAGTCCCCGAAAGTCGACGCTCGACGGCATCCGGCATCGGCTCAACGGAGTGGGGCTGCACGGCCTTGCCGCGCACCCCCGAACCTTGCGACGGGATGTCATCCAGGCGATCTCCCGCAATGAGAAGGCATCGAGCCCGAAGGTCTCTGACATTGATGACGCCCTCGTGCGGCTGCGAAAGGTGCTTCTCGACTACCGTTCAGGGCTCGCTCACAAAGATCCAGCGCTCGGCGTCACCGTCTCTGACATGCTGAGCGCTCTCACAGCGCTGTCGAACCTGCCGAAGCCACCATCCACGACCGCGCGGCTCAGCTATGCGTCCCTTGCAACATTGTCTGCAGGGCGGTCTGACGTTGCCGAATCGCTCGCACAGGCAGCGGCCCTCGGGGAGTTTCAGTACGGCCCGGACGATTCGCCCTGGTACGGAGCGAACTTCTCAACCACGCCCGAGGCGAAGCAAGCACACGAGCTCGCCAAGCGCATCAACAACACCGATCTTCCACGTCTGCTCGAGCGCGCGTACGAACTGATCGGCCAGACGCGCATGCGCCCCTTTGAGAGCATCGATGAGCTCGGCGTCTACCTGCGCCTCATGCTTGACATTCGCGAGACGCTCGACAAATTTCTTCCTGCCGTCTTCGACAGGTCGCTTGCCGATCTCATCGCAGCGACGGGCAGCAGACGAGACGCGGCGAGCATGTCGAGCGGCAACCGTCGCCGTCTCAAGAAGCTCGCTCGCGAATACGTGCGGCCGGGTGTGCACATCGCCGATATGAACGCGTCGCTTCGCCGCATTCAGCAGCAGCGCATCTTGCTTCAGCGATACGTCGACGCAGGAATCTCTCCTGAGGTCCCCCTCGGGATTGCCGACGTGCACGTTGCACATCAGAAGGTTGTCGCCGACCTGGCTCAGCTTGATGTGCCCCTCGGGCGTACCGATCAGAACAGCCGGCTTGCCGCGCTTCCGATCCGGTCGCTCGTGCGAGTGATGTCAGGACTCGCCGCCGAATCGACAGTGATGGAGAATCTGCAAGAGCGCACAACGCTCATCACAGAGCTTCGCGAGGCTGGGCTGACACCGCTGCTCACCGACCTGTCGAACCGCCATGTTCCAGCCGAACGGGTGACAGACGAGCTCGAGCTTGCCTGGTGGCAGTCGGCACTTGAGCACACACTTGCAACCGACAAATCTCTGCTCGGCGCGAACACGCAGGTCATCGACCGGCTTGAGTCGGACTTTCGCCTTGTCGACGAGGCACACGCCTCGGCCTCGGGGCAGCTGCTCGCCGGAATGCTTGCTGAGACGTGGCGCATCGGGCTTGTCGACTGGCCAGAAGAAGCGCGCGACCTTCGCTCGCTTCTCACGTCGGTTCCCCGTGTGACGCCCCCTGAGCTCGAGAGCGTGGCTCCACATCTGTCGCGGGCGCTCTCTCCGGTGTGGCTCGTGTCGCCGTATGAGGTTCCCCAGATTCCCGACAGCATCCGATTTGACGCTGTTTTTCTCGTGGATGCGGGAGCATCGACGATCGCGGAGAATGTTGGAGCCATTCGCCGGGCAAAGCAGGTTGTCGCGTTCGGCGACACCGTGACCCAGAGCCCAACGCCGTTCCACACGGCGGTGTCGGATGCTGCGACAGACGCGGCGCTCGCAGAAGACGTGGAGTCACGTCACGCCGATTCGGCTCTCGCACGCCTGTCGGAGCTGCTGCCAGGGCTCACGCTTACACGCAGCTACCGTGCGGGGGGAGAAGACCTCGCTGAGCTGGTGAATCAGCGCTTCTATGGTGGCGAGATCGACTCGCTGCCCTGGGCCGGCTCGTTCCTTGGGCACGGCAGCCTGACACTCGATTATGTGTCAAATGGACACGGAATGCCCGACCCGGAAACGGGAACTGTCGAGTCCGTCGATCCCGAAGTGGTTCGTGTTGTCAATCTGGTTCTCGAGCATGCGACGAACCGTCCGCGCGAGTCGCTTATGGTCATTACAGCGAGCCAGAGGCACGCGACGCGAGTTCAGCAGTCCGTACTCGCGGCATTCGCGCGCCGTGCCGACCTGGCTGAGTTTATTCTGCGTGAACGGGCGGAACCGTTCACCGTGCTCACGCTTGAGCAGTCTGTCGCAGAGAGCCGGGACCGGGTGATTTTCTCGCTTGGGTATGGCGTCACACCGCACGGTCGCGTGCTTTCAACATTCGGCACGCTCGGCGAACCCGGTGGGGACCGTCTTCTTGCCGTCGGCATGACTCGCGCCCGTCGATCGATGGTGATTGTCACCTGCATCCGCCCGGAAGACATTGATCCAGAGCGGATGCAGCACGGCATTGCCGCGCTTGCCCAGTTGCTGCGTGAGCCACCTCGCTGGGCGCCTCGCCCGCCGGTCGTCGACGGCGCCGAGCCGATGATGCTCGATCTTGCCGAGCGCCTGTACCGAAACGGCTTGTCTGTCGAGATCGGCTATCGCGGAAAGCTTGCACTTGTCGCCAGTTACCGCGATCGCGCGATTGTCGTCGAGTCTGACGTTGAGGTGGCGGGAGAGTCGCTTCGCGAGTCGCTGCGGCTGCGTCCCGAGGTGTTGCGTCGTCTCGGCTGGCATTACCTTCGTGTGCACGGTTTTGATTTGTTCAGCGACCCGGTCGCTGTCGCGAGCAAAGTGATGTCGATCGTCGGTGCGCCCGAGACAGAGCCCGCAGATCCGGGCAATGAGCGCGCGGCCGAGCTCATCGACACAGCACCGCAGCCCACACGTGACGCGTGAGCATGACGCAGCATCCTGAACCTGCTCCACGGCGCATCGTCCGGTCGCGCGGAGGTCGCCGGGCGACCTTGCCCGCTGCGCCGGGAACGGATCCGCAGCCGGAGGCCAGCCGTGCGCGTTCCGAAAGCGAGTCGGACGAGGCGTGGGGCGACGACCTATCCGGGAATGACCGTCGCCTGCGCGCGGATAAACCGCCGCACTGGAGTTAACTGCCTGTTGCCGCGGCCCTCAGACCGCGGCAACAGGTATCAACGTCAGCGTCAGACGTGCTTTCCTGAGTCCTTGTCCTTATCTGTGTCTTTCAGAAGATCGCGGATTTCCGTCAGAACATCGATTTCTGTAATGGGACTGTCTTCATCGACGACGCCGGCATTGCGGCGTGCCTCAGCGTGCTCACGGAGCTTATTGACCGGCAGGACGAAGACGAAGTAGACGACTGCGGCGATGATCAGGAAGCTGATGACTGCCGCGATGATGGCACCGAACTTGAACTGCGCCCCGGCGAGTTCGACGATCAGGGACTTTTCAAGGCTCTCGGCGTTGAACAGCACTCCGACGAGCGGATTGATCAGGTTGTCGACGAGTGCGGTGACCACGGCGGTGAACGCTGCGCCAATGACAACGGCGACGGCAAGGTCCATGACATTGCCGCGCATGATGAATTCTTTGAACCCCTTGAGCACGGTATTCCCCCTCGTTATGTTCCGGAGGTTGTTCCCCCAGATTCCGATGCTGAGGATGACGATACCGGCTTTGAGGCCGATCGGGAGTCATTTCGGTAAAAACCCGTGCCGTTAAACGTAACGCCGAGATTGCCGAACACTTTGCGCAGTTGACCTCCGCACGACGAGCACTCCGTCAGTGAGGCGTCAGCGAACTGCTGGTGAATGTCGAAGGCGTTATCGCACGCCGTGCAACGATAGGAGTAAGTGGGCATGGTCTTTCAGTCACACGAGAAGTCCAGGATGCGGCACGGAGTCACGACGCCGTTGACCGGCTGATCATGAGCTTCCTTCGGTACCTCCGGTAGTACCTCGTTGTCGAAGACCACTGCATACACCGGTGGACGTTTCTCCAGCGAGCTGAGGGTCTTGTCGAAATAGCCGCGACCCCATCCTAGCCGGGTTCCCTGAGCATCAACGGCGCTGGCCGGAACGATGATCAAGTCGACCTCGCTCACCGCGAGAGGGCCGAGCCGTTCTCCATCGGGCTCCGATATTCCCCACAGGCCGGTCGTCTCGCCGCCCTGGCCTCCGGCCGCCCAATCGAGCAGGCCGTCGTCGCGGCTGATTGGAAAGAGAATGCGGATGCCGCTCGCCAGCGCCCAGTCGATGAACGGACGTGTGCTTGGCTCTGTCGGTGTGGAGAGATAGCACGACACCGACAGTGCTCCGAGTCGTGTTACGAGCACTCCCAAGTTCTGCTGGAGACCCTGACCTGCCTCATGAGCCTCTGCTGTCGTCAGGTGCTTGCGACGGTGGCGAAGCCGGGCACGCAACTCACTCTTCTCGTTCTCTGGTGCGCTGGGCATGGCCCCAATTCTAGGTGGATGGACGTGTTGCGTTCGGTAACGAGGCCCGGAGGGCCCGCTGGGCGGTTACTCTAGATCCATGACAGCAAGAGTTCGAAAAGCCGTGATTCCTGCAGCCGGTCTGGGCACTCGTTTCCTGCCGGCAACGAAGGCTCTTCCGAAAGAGATGCTCCCCGTTGTGGATAAGCCTGCGATCCAGTACGTCGTCGAAGAGTCCGTGAGTGCAGATCTCACCGACGTTCTGATGATCATCGGCCGCAACAAGAACGCGATCAGCAATCACTTCGACCGCGTGACCGAGCTGGAGCTCAACCTTCAGAAGAAGGGCGACACCCAGAAGCTCGAGCGTGTCGTGAAATCGCAGGAACTCGCCGATATCTACTACCTGCGTCAGGGAGACCCGAAGGGGCTCGGTCATGCTGTCGCGCGCGCTCGCGCACACGTCAACAACGAGCCATTCGCTGTTCTGCTCGGTGACGACCTCATCGACGCGCGAGACCCCTTGCTGAGCACGATGATCGCTGAGCAGGAGAAGCGCGATGCCACGATCATCGCGCTCATGGAGGTCGACCCAGACCAGATTCATCTGTACGGTGCAGCGCAGGTTGAGAAGACGGACGATCCGGATGTTGTGAAGGTGACGGGTCTAGTCGAGAAACCGGCGAAAGAAGACGCGCCGTCAAACCTTGCCATCATTGGTCGCTATGTGCTGAAGCCCGAGGTGTTTGACATTCTCGAGCACACCGAGCCAGGCAAGGGGGGCGAGATTCAGCTTACTGACGCACTTCAGGAGATGGCCGCTGACGATGACGTTGCGGGAGGGGTGTACGGAGTGATTTTCCGCGGGCGCCGCTACGACACCGGCGATCGCCTCGACTACATCAAGGCGATTGTGCAGCTGGCCATGGATCGCGATGACCTTGGTCCGGCGCTGAAGCCGTGGCTCAAAGACTTCGCGTCCGACCTCGACTGACGCTCGCTCTGGTGCCGGTGACGGCAGAAAGAATGACCGATGGTGGCTCCGCTTCCGACGCTTGAGCACGGGCGAATCGGGTTGCGCCCGATCAAGGTGCGCGATGCGAAGGTGCTCGAGCGTGAGCTGCTCGGCAATCGAAGCTGGTTGCGCGCGTGGGAAGCATCGAATCCCTACGGCAACGGGCACTTCGACGTGCGTGGAAGCATCCGGTCGCTTCTTGCCCAGTCGAGACAGGGCACTGGTCTGCCGTTGGTGATGCAGTACGACGGTGAATTTGCCGGCCAGCTCAACGTTTCGGGAATCACATATGGCTCCGTCTCGTCGGCGACGCTCGGATACTGGGTGGCTGAGCGATTTGCTGGGCGCGATGTGACGCCGACCGGCGTAGCACTCATCACAGACTATTGCTTCGAAAGGCTTGGTCTGCATCGCATGGAGATCTGCATTCGTCCGTCGAATGGCGCGAGCCTTCGCGTTGTCGAGAAGCTTGGGTTTCGGTACGAAGGGCTGCGGCGCCGGTATATCCATATCAACGGAGACTGGGCCGACCATTTCTGTTTCGCGCTCGTGCGAGAGGAACTGAATGAGCCGATCCTCTCCCGCTGGCTCTCTCACCGGGTCGCGCCGGATGCGTGCGCGATTCCCGATGCCGACCGACGAGCTGCGGGGATGCCGATGCGCACGTATCCGAATCGCTGACGCGAAGCTGACGGGACACACCGAGCCAATGACGGCCTAGCTCTGATCTGCCACGTAGCCTGGGTGGCATGGCTGGCGGTGGAGTTCTCAGCGGAGGGATTGTCTTCGCGATTGCGGCTGTGCTCTGGCTCGTCTACCTCATTCCCACGTGGGTGCGTCGACACGAGTACATGTCTGCTGAGCGCAATTCGGTCAGGCTGCAGCAGACCCTTCGCATTCTCGCCGAAACCTCTGAGATGCCAGACGAAGTTCGTTTCGAAGCGACCGCTCGGGAAGTTGCCGCGCAGCAGAAACGACTCAAGCGCATCGAGGCCGAACGAGCCGCGGCACGCAAGGCAGAAAGTCGCGCGGCAATCGAGACAGCCCGTGTCGAGTCGCAGGCAACGGCGCTCCGTGCAAAGGCAGATGCTCGAGCAGCAGCCGCACGAGCTCGTGCTCAGGCCGCTGAGGCGACAGAGCGTGCGGCAGCCGAGCAGGCTCGTGCACGCGCGAAGACCAGGCTCATGCGTTCTCGAAGGCGTACACGTCTTGCTACAACGCTTTTCTTAGTGGCCAGCGCCATCACCGCCACCCTAACCGGTATCACGGCCGTGTCGACGGGTGCGTGGATGCTGCCAGGAATTGCTGTTGGGGGAGTCATCGTCTCGGTCGCACTGCTCAGCCGTATGGCGACCGTTGGCTCACGTGTGACGCAGACGGCGACTGTGCCGCAGATGGCGCGTCCGGCCGAACGCGAGATCTTCGATGCAGATTTGTCAGACGAAGAAAAGGCGACGAGCGAACGCACGTGGACGCCGACCTCGTTGCCGAAGCCGCTTCATCTCTCGCAGGGTTCGGTTGCAGCAGCCACACTCGCTGCAGAGGCGTCGCGCGCACGACTCCGGGAGGCAGCGATTGCCGAGGCGATGGCGCAGAAGGCATCCGAGCGGCAGCCGCAGGCGGCTTCGATCAACGAACATCGCGCAGCCAGGGATGAACAGCGTGCCGCGCAGGAGCAGCCAGCCGAAGTATCTCCGTATGCGTCAATGGGTGTCGTTGACGAGGGCGAGATTCTCGCCGCCGACTTACTGCGTCGCCGAATGGCCGCGGGCTAGTCCGCCGCATCCTCGTGTCAGTTGTGGGCGCCGTGACGTGATAATCTCGTAGTCGTCCACGGGCCTATGGCGCAGTTGGTAGCGCGCCTCGTTCGCAATGAGGAGGTCGGGGGTTCGAATCCCCCTAGGTCCACCGTGTCTTGAGTCGGGACATAGATGACGTCTGAGTCGCGACATAGTTGACACTTATGAGGAGGAGCCTGGCCCTCGGTCGGACTCTTTTTCGTTGTTGCGCCAGTAGCTTCTGGTGGGGTTGATGGTGTTGGTTGCGAGGATCTCGCCGGTGCTTCACCCGCCGTGCAGAACGAGGCGGCCGGCGAGGTTCCGTCGGCCGCCTCGTCATAGCAGAAGGTCTTATTGCGTCGCGAGCTTCCGAATGGATGCCGCATGCGTACCCAGGTGCTTCCAAGAAGGGAGGTGCTGGTAGACGATCTCGCCGAACGCCGGTGCGAGCGGCTGGTCCACCCAACCGCGAAGCAGTTCGGCACCGACAGCAAGCCAATTGACGGGAATGGCACCGGCCTGGATCATCCGCTGCATTGCGTAGTCGTGGGTCTCCTTTGTGGTGGCTGCGGAAGCATCGACGACCGCGTACACCTCGTAACCCTTGTTGAGTGCGGTCAAGGCCGTGAGTGCGAGGCAAACATCCGTCTGGATGCCAGCCATGACCAGCTTTTTGCGCCCCGTTGCCTCGACAGCCGCGGTGAACTCCGCGTTGTCGAATGCGTCGAAGACCGGGTCCCGGTAGACGACAGGATGGTCTCCGAGCACTTCCTGGAGCTCCGGGTACAGCGGGCCCGCAGCCGCTTCCTCGGGCCCGCTCGTCACGACCATGGGCAGCTCAAAGAGCTTCGCGGTCTTGGCCAGGGCGAGAGCGCCATTGAGATTGTCGTCGATCGTGTGGGATCCGATCAGGTTTGAGAAACCGACTTCGTGGTCGATCAGGACCATCGCGCTGTTGTCGGCTGTCAACGGTGTGTATGCCATAGTGCTTCCTTTTGGGGTACAGGTGCCACAGGGCACCGGACTGCATATCGTGGCGGAAAGCTGTGTGAGCTGACCACAACTCGATCCTGCGACTCGCGATACATCATGTCCAACGAATTGTTTCGATTAGCCGTATCGTGATTCGCGATAGGTGGTGCCAGGATAGTGGGATGCAACCGCGCCAACTTGAGTACTTCGTCGCCGTGGCCGAGATGGGCAGCTTTACGGCGGGCGCCCGTCGGGTGCGCACTGTGCAGTCGGCCGTGTCCACCGCCGTGCAGCAGCTCGAACATGAGTTAGGCTGCCGACTGTTCAACCGTGGTCGCAAAATCTCCGTGACTCCCGAAGGCGCGGCTCTCCTGCCCCGTGCGCGCGATGTGCTTGCCGCGATCGAAGCAGCCACGGCGGCGGTCGCCGCAACCCGCGGTCAGGTCACAGGAACAGTCAACCTTGGCATGATGTATCGCTTCGGGGCGTTCGACATGGCGACTCGTCTCGCATCGTTTCAGCACAAATACCCGTCCGTCGTCGTGCGTGCGAATACGTCGACGGAAGGGTCGCGCGGCCATCTCGATGCGTTGCGCCGAGGCGACCTCGACCTCGCGATTGTCGCCACCGCGACCGCGACGATTCCCGGGATGCGCATGACGTATCTGGACAGCGAGCCGCTCCGCTTTGTGTGCGCAGTGTCTCATCCGCTGGCAGAACTCGAGACGGTTCGGCTCGACCAGATCGCAGACGAGACCTTTATCGACTCGCCGGTGGGCTGGGGCAACCGCACTTTGGTCGACGAAGCCTTTGCGAGCGCCGGACTGCGTCGCGCCGTCCAGACCGAGACTATCGACTTCGCGCTGGGGCAGGCTCTGGCACGTGAAGGGCTCGGCGTGACGTTTGTCCCGGAATCAGGAGTCCAAACGGACCAGCGGCTCGTCGCCCTCGACGTCGAGCCTGCAATCATCTGGACCGCGCATCTGGCATGCTCAGCGAACCGGCGGCTGTCAGCGGCTGCTGCCGCCCTTGCGTCTGAGCTGGAGCTCGGAGCGACGTCGCTGAAGTGATAGCAGCCCAACTTTCGCCCTATGCGATGGTCACGTACGTTAAGTTCTCATCTCTGTACTCGTATTCCGGGGCCGCGCGCTCTCGCGACCAAAACTCATGGGCGGGATGATGCGATACAGGCGTACTCTCGGTCGGGAGGCTTGTCTGGAGAATCAGCCATTCTCATAAACGCGACACGATGTCGCACTGAGCGGTGGAGGCGCCATGAGACAGATCCACATTATTCAACGGATCGAGGCTGGAGCCGTGGCTCTGCTCGCCGTCGTTGCGGTCGTGGTGCTGTATCCGGCCTGGTGGTGGGTCATCCTCGCCGCATTTGTCGTGTTCGATCTCTCGATGCTGGGATACGTGCGGTCAACCGCAGCGGGGGCGGTCTCGTACAACCTCATCCACAACTACGCATGGCCTCTCGTTCTAGCGCTGATTGCGCTCGTAACGCAGCACTCGTTTCCGGTCGCTACAACGATTTCGGGAGTCCTCGCCTGCGCCTGGGCTTTCCATGTTGGTGTTGACCGCACACTCGGCTTTGGTCTGAAGATGCCGGATGCCTTTGGCCACACCGATCTCGGTGGGGCCGGCGCAGATCCGGTGAGCGACGAGGGGCGCCAGCGTCCCGAGCAGGACGTTCAGAACACCTGATGTGCTGAGCATGCAGCGGTAGAAAGTGAGTTCTTGGTTGGTGCCTTAAGTCCTCGTCTTCGATCGGAACGTGTGGCAGGGTGTCGAGATATGACACTCAGAATTTCGCACACCTCTGTTGATTCACGCAATGCTTATGAACAGTCGCGCTGGTGGAGTGAGGTTCTCGGCTACAGCGAAGACTCCGAGGACCCGAACCTGCCGGGTCACGAGGAGTGCATGATCTCCTCGTCCGACGGCACGAGCACGGTGCTGTTCATCGAAGTGCCTGAAGCGAAGACCGTGAAGAACCGTCTCCATTTTGACATGAGGCCAACCGACGTCAGTCGTGAAACCGAAGTGAATCGAGTACGGGCCCTTGGCGCCACTCATATTGCCGATTTCATTCGCCCGGATGGGACAGGGTGGGTTGTTCTTGCCGATCCAGAGGGCAACGAGTTCTGCATCCTGACCGGTCAGCCGGAGCTGGACGCGCTCAGCCTCTGACGTGGGAGAAAGTACTCCTAGGCGACCTCGAGCCGGATGGCGTGCCACCCTTCCGCACCGTTCGGTGCGACCGGCGCGAACTCACCGCTCTGGATTGTTCCGCTCTTGTCCGTGGCACGAGCTTCGATGACGTGGGTGCCCGAGGGGGCATCCCAGTCGAAGACCCACTGCACCCAGGTGTCGTCGGAGATCGGATTGGCGAGGCGAGCCGGCATCCATTCTCCGTCGTCAACACGCACCTCGACACCATCGATTCCCGTGTGTTGAGCCCACGCAATGCCCGCGATCGGAACCTTTCCCTTGTCGAGGGTCTGAAGCCCCGTTGGCACATCGATGCGCGAACAGGTCTTGACAGGCCCCTTCGCTGACCAGCCGCGATCTGTCCAATACGCGCGAGAACGGTCGTATGTCGTCAGCTCAAGCTCCACCACCCACTTGGTTGCCGAGACATACCCGTAGAGTCCAGGGACGACCATGCGAACCGGAAAGCCGTGCTCCGGTGGCAGCGGTTCGCCATTCATACCCACTGCAAGGAAGCAGTCGCGATCCTCCTCCTGCAGAATCTCAAGTGGTGTGCCCGCGGTGAAACCGTCGATGCTGTGTGAGAGCACCATATCTGCGCCAGCCTGAGGCTTCGCGCGCTTCAGGATTTCGTGAATCGGGTAGCCGAGCCAGGTGGCATTGCCCGTGAGATTGCCGCCGATCTCGTTCGAGACGCACATGAGGGTGAGATTCTTCTCGGTGAGCGGCAGATCGAGCAGCTCATCGAAGGTGATCGTAATGGGGTTCTCGACCATGCCCGTCACGCGCAGACTCCAGTCATTGGCGTCGACGCTGGGAACTTGCAGCGCGGTGTCAATGCGGTAAAAATCCGCATTCGGGGTGATCAGCGGGGTGATGCCCTCGACATCGAGTGCAGCACCCTCCGGAATCGGCGGCGCAGCGACTGCAGGGGCGGGGAGCTTGATGGCTTTGCGAACGGCTGTTGCCGCCATGGCCGTGGCATTCACAGCTCGCGCGCCGACACCGATGACGGCAGCGCCAACAGCGGTACTCGCGATATAGATGAAGAAGTCGCGTCGAGACACCCCGATCGCACGCTGCTCGACCTTGCCTTTTGCGGTCTGCGCATTGGCGGTCCACACGCTGAGCTTCCTAACGATGCGGTAGAGCATGAGCGCAGCGCCCATCATTCCGACAACGGACGGAATTGCCCACGAGGCCGTCGACTGCTCACGAGTCGTCACTGCGATTGTGGCAATTCCGCCGATGACACCGAAAACGACGAGGCCCCACGGCGCCTTGATGAGCTCGAGCACGCCCGCTGCCGCAGCGAGTGCCGCAAGGAGCACGGCGATAAGTGTGAGAAGAAAGAGCTTGTCGTTCGTTCCGAAGACCGCGATGGCGAAGTCTTTTGCCCATGTGGGCGCGAGGTCGATGACCAACGATCCGACGGCGACGAGTGGACTGCTCGGGGGAGCAATCACCAGTGCTATGACTTCAGCGATTGCGAGTCCGGCGGCGGCGCTTGCGATTCCGGAGAGGGCAGACCAAAACAGCTTCGATTTCAACGTCACGACGCCACGTTATGCCGCAAGATCGTGTGTTCTCTGACTGGGTCCGGAGCGCGCGCTGTGGGGACAGCGGCGAGAGGATGCTATAAGCACACGCACGTTATCGGCGTGCGTGCGAGATCCCGACGCCTGCGCACCCGGCGGTTCCGAGTGCGCAGACCACGGCGAGCAGAAGAAACGGGCCAGCGCCGTCGGACATCACAGTTCCGCATCGGGATGCAGGATCGACGCGATGGCCTCGAGTCCCTCGACGGTGCGCGTCCCCGACGTGCCCGAGGCGATCGAGGCACTCACCGTGACCGTCGCGTCGTCGGCGATCGCGGGGACGTCCGCGAGCGCACCCGACTCAAGCAGCTCGGAGAACGGAGAGAGTCCCGCGCCCTGGAAGTCTTCGACAATGATGACGTCGGGGTTCGCAGCGACGATCGATTCAGGACCCGCGGGCACGGCACCGTCGGATGCCCCGATGACCGTGCCGCCGGCCTGCTCGACAAGCGTGGACATGGTTGACGACGCGGATTGCACGAACTGGCGCCCACCTCGGGACATCAGCAGGAGAACTGTCGAGTCGATCGGATCGTCGGCAATCGCATCGAGGACGTGCTCCTGCCGCTTCGTCAATGACGAGACAATGTCTGACGCAGTCGATTCGGCCCCCAGGGCGCTTCCGATCGTCTTGACCGCGGCCATGACGGCGTCGATGCTCTCAAAATCAGACGAATCGAAGATGAGCGCTGGAACTCCCGCCTTCGACAGCACATTCGCGGCATCCTGCTCGCCCTCGTGCCGGCTTGTCATGAGCACCAGATCCGGGTCGAGCGCGAGAATCTGCTCGGGGTCCGGGTTCGTTCCCGCGGGGAGCGCGGTCTCGACGAGCTCTGCCTCGGCGATCTGGTTGCCCGCGCCATCGGTGATGCTTCCGTGGGACACGGCGGCGACGCGTTCGTGGCCGATGAGCTCGAGGGCGATATCGCCTGTCTCCGTCGACAGCGCGACGACGCGCTGCGGTGTCTCATCGATCGTGACCGTGCGATCGTCCAGTGTGACCGTGCGGGGCCACGCGTCGGTCGCTGACGACGGCTCGGGTGCGGCCTCCGTCGGTGCGCTGCAGGCTGAGAGAGCGAGCGCGGCAAGGGCTAAGAGGGCGACGCCCGCCCGGGTAATCCGGTGATTCACTGTGTCGTTCCTTATCTGTATCGGGTGGTGGGGTGAGAAAGTGACCGGATGCTGTGTCAGCTCGGTATCGCGTCGAGGAGCGTGACTGCCGGTGTCTTCGTGTCGGGATCGATGCGCACGGCGGCACGGACGCCGTAGACGTCGGAGAGCATCTCGGGCGTGAGAACCTCTGCCGGGCTGCCGCTGGCGTAGATGCGTCCGCCGGCGACGACAGTGAGCGTGTCGCTCATTCGCGCTGCCAGTGTGAGGTCATGCAGAACGACAGCGATTCCGATACCTTCAGAGGCACAACCCTGAAGCGTCGTCATCACATCGAGCTGATGCCGCGGGTCGAGAGCTGACAGCGGTTCGTCGAGCAGCAGGTACTCGGAACGCTGGGCCAGAGCCTTGGCGATGAAGGCAAGCTGACGTTGCCCGCCGGAGAGCGTGTCGAGCGGTCGATCAGCCAGCGGTGAGAGACGGGTCTGCGCGAGTGCCGCGTCGACGGCTCGCCTGTCGTCCGTATCAAGTGATGAGTACGGACGTCTGTGCGCAAATCGTCCCAGCTCAACGAGCTCCTGCACGGTGAACCCCGAGTGGCGATCATGCCCTTGCGGCACGAGGGCGCGAATGTGCGCGCGCTCGCGCGCTGTGCGGCTGGCCACCCGTTCCTCGCCGATCGTGACAGTGCCGGACGCGCCCCGATGCAACGCCGCGAGAGTAGCAAGAAGTGTTGTCTTACCCGCTCCGTTCGGGCCGATGATCGCGTGAATGGCAGCCGGCTCCAGCCGGATGGAGACCCCGGAGAACACCGGATGCTTCGCATACTGGGCCGTGAGGTCGTCGCCGATCAGGGCTCGGCGCTGCGTCTCTGCACGCGAGGCGGACGTGTGGAGCGCCGTCATTGCAGGTTTCTCCGTGATCGGAGCACCAGGAGCAGAAGCGCAGGAGCACCCACGAACGCGGTGACGGTGCCCGTTTGCAGCACGACGGGGGTGAACAGCATCCGGGCGATGAGATCGGCGACGATCAGGAACGCTGCTCCGCTGAGCGCAGAGAGCCACATCAGGCGTGCGTGTCGCGGCCCGACGAGCAGCCGAACAAGGTGCGGTACGACGAGTCCGACGAACGAGATGACGCCGGTGACACACACGGCGGCCGCGGTGACAAGCGCGGCGAGTGCGAGGGCCGACTGCCGCACCAGCCCGACGTTGACGCCGGTGCTGGCCGCCTGGGTGTCCGAGAGACTCATGAGGTCGAAGGAGCGAGCGAGGCCGAGCAGAACGATCGCGACGAGTGGGATTCCGACGGCGGCGACGGCGACGTCACTCCAGGTCGCAGCAGTGAGGTCCCCGTTCAGCCAAAATGTGACGCGCTGCACATCTGCGGCGTCTGACGCATTGGCGAGCACGGCGGAGACGAGGGCGCCGAGGAAGGCATTGGCCGCGATGCCCACGAGAATGATCGTGGAGCTGCGCCCTCTGCTGACGCTGCTGATCGCGTGCACGATGGCGGTGCAGACGAGGGCGCCGACAAAGGCGGCGAGAGGCAGCATCCACCAGGCAAGAGCGCTCACTCCGGTGACAATGGCGATGACGGCGGCCGCCGTGGCACCGCTGGAGACCCCGGTGATGCCCGGTTCGGCGAGAGGATTGCGGAAGAGTGCCTGCATGACGGCTCCCGCGACGGAGAGCCCGGCACCCACGAGGCCCGCGAGAACGACTCGGGGGAGTCGTACCTCGCTGACGAGAAGATCAGATGCCGCGGGCGCGGAGTCGGAGGGCACGACGAGTCCGCCGAGTGCGTGCAGCACGGTGCCGGGCGCGAGTGAAACAGGGCCGATGGACACGGCGACCAACGCGATCAGCAGCAGTCCGAACGACGCGACGATGGGGGATCCAATGCGCACGGCGCGCGTCCGCGGCCGAGGAGGGAGCGGATCAGGGGACCGCTGTGCTGTCGCGATCTCGTGGTCGTGCAGGAGCATGACGCGATTCTATAATGAAAATGAGAATCAATACCAATAATGCGATTGTGCCTCGTTCTCTCTGAACGGGCGGGCGTGTGAATTTCGCATGGGCGTTTCCGCGTGCGCGAGAATACGAGGATGGGGATTGATCGCGACTCGCTCGAATCATTCCGAGACGCCGCCATCCCAGACCTCGTCGGCGACGGCATCCGATTGCTGTTCGTCGGCATCAATCCAGGACTGTGGACTGCGGCGACGCAGACGCCGTTCGCCCACCCCGGAAACCGCTTCTATCCCGCCCTCCGCGAAGCGGGGATCTTCGACGCAGGCGACACGTTCTCGGCGGGCTTTGATGCGGACGACCGGGTGAGATTTACGGATGCGGGGCTCGGCGTTTCGAATCTTGTCAATCGGGCGACGATTCGGGCAGATGAGCTTTCGTCCGCCGAACTGCGTGCCGGTGCGCGTGCGCTGGAACAGCGCGTTGCGCGACTCAGGCCCCGTGTCGTGGCGATCGTGGGACTCACGGCGTATCGACAGGGATTCGCGCGCCCGAAAGCGCGAGCTGGCAGGCAGAACGAGACCATCGCTGGCGCAGAGTTGTGGGTGCTCCCCAACCCGAGCGGGCTCAACGCGCACGAGACCGTCTCGAGCCTTGCCCTGGCGTATGCCGAACCGGCCCGTGCGGCCGGCATCATCACTTAGGGCAGCAGCGGACCCACCGAGACCATGAGGCATATGGCCAGCACCATGATCATCGAGAAGCGAAACATCTGCCGCGCCCAGATCTCAGGATTGCGGGCACGCAGGCCACGAGCGCCCAACCAGATCCACGCGAGGCCGAGGGCGGCCATGGTTGCGGAATACACGATGCCGACCAGGCCGGAGAGTGGCAGAAGCAGCGTGGCGAGAACGAATGCAATTGTGTAGATCAGAATCTGAACGACCGTGGCCCGGATGCCCCTGACGACAGAGAGCACGGGTATTCCTGCGCGTGCGTACTCGTCGCGACGGTAGATGGAGATCGAGTAGAAGGCCGGCATTTGCCACAGAAAGAGAATCGCAAAGGCGATGATCGCTCCGGCATCGAGTCGTTCCGACGCGGCGAGGTAGCCTGACAGAATCGGGATCGCTCCGGAGACACTGCCGACGAGTGTGCCGTGGACAGACATGCGCTTCGACAGCATCCCGTAAAGCACCACGTACGTGACGAAGCCGATGGAACCTGCAAGCATGACGGCGCCGTTTGTGCCGATCGCGAGTGACGCCATGCCAAGGGCTCCGAGGATGATCGAGAACACGACGGCCCGCACAGCGCTGATGCTTCCGCTCACCGTCGCGCGTGCCCGCGTGCGCTGCATGATCGCATCGATGTCGCGATCGAGAACGTTGTTGAGAACACACGCGGAGGCAATCATCAGGGTGCTCCCGATGGTCAGGCTGACAAACACCCAGAGGTCAAATCGTCCCGCCGACGCGAGAAAGTACCCGGCGACAGCAGTGAGGGCATTTGCTAAGAGGACGCGCGGTTTCGTGAGTGAGTAATAGCGGGCGATCGAGGCGCGTGGTCCGCGACGCCTGGCGGCCCGCGCGGCCATTCTGGCGTCAGTTCCCAGCCGATCTGAGGTGTGCGTTGTCGTCACCATCCTCCTTGGGGGCTGCAGGTGCGGGGATCCAGCGCCGGGATGCCAGACGCGAGGCAACCTCCAGTTTATCGTTGCCCTGCCCGCGGGGGAAAAAGGTTCCCAGAGTGGGAATGAATGACGGTGCTCAGCGTTAAATTGAGTCAAAGGCACTCAAGTTTCTATCGGGAGGTCAGCACATTGGCTGAATACTTCGGACCCGTCGGCTCGGATCCCCGCTCATTCGATGAGTTTCTCGCTCGCTACCTTCAGGGGCAGCAAGCTGCACAGCCCAGCCGGTCGATCGATATCACCCGGCTCCTCAGCAGGCGGACTCATGAGGTGCTCAACGTCGCCGCACGATTCGCCATGGAGCACGGACACCACGAGGTTGATGCGCTTCACATTCTGCGTGTGATGGCCGAGGAATCGCCTGCGTCCGACGCCATTCGGGGAACCGGCGCCGATCCATCAGCCGTGGCGATGGCGGCTGAGCAAGGTCTGCCCGCGACGCAGGACGAACGGTCGGAGCAACTTCCGTCGCTGACACCATCAGCCCGGCGTCTCCTGATCGACGCTTACCAAGTGGCTCGTGGCTTTGGCTCGACCTACGTCGACCCCGAGCACCTGTTCTTGGCTTTCGTGCTGGGGGAGGATTCGCCCGCCGCACGCATTCTGCAGAAGGCCGGAGTGACGCCAACGGCGCTGCAGGCTGTCGCCAATGGGCAGAGTCCGGCGCAGGCTGTAGGCGAGGAGGGCGGCTCTGCAGCATCCGAGAGTCCCATGCTCGAGAAGTTCGGGCGTGACCTGACCGAAGAAGCGCGAGAAGGGCATCTTGATCCGGTGATCGGGCGTCACGACGAGATTGAGCAGTCCGTTGAGATTCTTTCGCGGCGCACAAAGAACAATCCTGTGCTGATCGGGGAAGCGGGTGTCGGCAAGACCGCTGTTGTCGAGGGTCTTGCACAGAAGATTGCTGCCGACGATGTGCCCGTGCAGCTTCGCGGTAAGCAGGTCATTGAACTCGACGTGGCGGCCATGCTGAGCGGAACCCGCTACCGCGGCGATTTCGAGGAGCGGCTCACAACAGTGCTCGACGAGATCAGCGAACGTCAAGACACACTGATCGTGTTCATTGATGAGCTGCACACCGTCGTCGGTGCCGGTGGAGGCGGTGAGGGCGGAATGGATGCCGGAAACATTCTCAAACCGCGACTGGCCCGCGGCGATCTTCACCTGATCGGTGCAACGACGATGACCGAGTACCGTGCAATCGAGAAGGATGCAGCGTTCTCGCGTCGGTTCCAGCCTGTCGTTGTGGGCGAACCGAGCATTGACGACACCGTGAAGATTCTCGACGGGCTGAGACCGGCATACGAGCAGTTTCACGCCGTGACCTACACACAGGAGGCGCTGCGATCTGCTGTGGAGCTTTCGGCGCGTTACATCACCGACCGTTTTCTTCCGGACAAGGCCATTGACCTGATTGACCAGGCCGGCGCTCGCAAACGCCTAGCCGATGGCGGTGCCGTCGATATTGACGCTTTGCGCGACAAACTCAGCACTCTGGATGCTGAGAAAGCCGATGCCGTTGGGCGTGAGGATTATGAACTGGCATCACAGGTGCGAGACTCGATCGCCGAGACCGAGTCGATGATCGAAACCGCGGCGGGAACCGCTCGTCCGGCGATTGGCGGGACCGATATCGCCGCCGTGATCGCGAGGGCAACAGGCATTCCCGTTGATCGGGTGAGCGACGACGATCGCGCACGACTGGCTCAGCTGGACGACGAACTCCATGAGCGTGTGGTCGGTCAGAAAGATGCCGTTGAGGTGGTGGCTCGTGCCATTCGGCGCAGCCGTACCGGCATGGGTGACGAACGTCGACCCGTTGGAAGCTTTCTCTTTCTCGGCCCGACTGGCGTGGGCAAGACGGAACTTGCCAAGTCGCTTGCCGCATCATTGTTCGGCACAGACGACGCCATGGTGCGATTTGATATGAGCGAGTTCAGCGAGCGCCACACGGTTTCGCGTCTCGTCGGGGCCCCTCCGGGGTACGTCGGTTACGACGAGGCGGGGGAACTCACGGAACGCGTGCGCAGGCGCCCCTACTCTGTCGTGCTTCTCGACGAGGTCGAGAAGGCGCACCCCGACGTTTTCAACCTGCTGCTTCAGGTTCTCGACGACGGTCGCCTCACCGACGGTCAAGGACGCACTGTCGACTTCCGAAACACCGTCATCATCATGACATCGAACCTCGGCTCGGAGTTTCTCTCTAGTAAGAGCGGCGCAATCGGGTTCGTAGCAGACGGACACGAGAGTGTCGACGTTCGCGCGCGCGTCATGGGTCGGCTGCGCGAGTCGATGCGACCCGAATTCCTCAATCGAATCGACGAGATCGTGCTCTTCAGCAAGCTCGAGCCGGAGCAGCTGCGCGACATTGTGCGGCTTCTCATCGAGCACACAAAGAATCGTGTCGTCGCGCAGGGTCACAGGTTCGCCATCGACGACGCCGCCATCGACTGGATTGCGGAGCAGGGCTATGAGCCGGAATTCGGCGCACGCCCGCTGAAACGGCTCATTCAGCGTGAGGTCGACGATCGAATTGCCGGATTGCTCGTTGGCGACGGTCTCCGAGACGGCGACGGCATTGAGGTGACCGTTGCGGACGGGGAGCTTGTCGTGCATGCGCAGCAGCACCATGTGGCGAGTGCTGCATAGGACATGAATACGGCCGTGGCTTCGCTCGAATCACGAGCGGAGCCACGGCTGCGTCTTCTTATTCCTTAGAGCCTTCAGACCCGCCGACAATGGCAATCTCGGCTGTGGGAATCTCTGTACCGCGAATGGACGCTCCCGCTGTCTCCGGTACGAATTTGAGCGCTATCAGGCCGACGACGCAGGCCGCCATCATGTAAAAGGCCGGAATGAGCAAGTTGCCCGTTGCGTCGATCAACCCCTCGTTCACCGCCGGTGCCGTTCCGCCGAACAGTGCTGTCGCTACGTTGTACGTGATGGCGAACCCGGCGTATCGAACCTGCGTCGGGAACATGGCGGGGAACGTCGCCGAAATCGTCGATAGCTGGATCACGTACAAGATGCCGAGCACAGCGAAGCCGATCAGCGCGCCGGCGAACCCCGTTCCCATGAGTAAGTACATCGGTATGGCGGCGACGATGAGTCCGATCAGCGACACCGCCCACATCGGACGCCTCCCGACCTTGTCTGAGATCTTGCCGGAGAATGGAATGATCGCCATCATGCACAATTCCCCGATGATGATCAGCAGCAGTGAACCGTCCTTGCTTAAGTTGATCTGCGTCTCGAGATACGTGGGCATGTAGGTGAGCAACGTGTAGTTCGTGACGTTCAACGCGATGACGAGGCCGCCCATCGCGAGCAGGGGGCGCCAGTACCGCAACACCAGATCTTTCAGGCCGCCTGTCGCTGACTGCTCGAGCTGCTGGGTGTCTTCCATCTCTCGGAAGACGGGCGTGTCTTCCATTTTGCTGCGAAGGTACACACCGATGAGACCCATGGGAGCAGCGAGGAGGAAGGGGATTCTCCACCCCCAGGCCATCATGTTGTCTTCCCCAAGAATGAGGCTCAGTACCAAGACGAAGGCCGTTCCGAGGACGAAACCAAAGAGGGTGCCGAACTCGAGGAAACTTCCGAAGAATCCGCGCTTCTTGTCAGGGGAGTACTCGGCCATAAACGTTGCCGCGCCGCCATACTCTCCGCCCGTTGAAAAGCCTTGAACCATGCGCAGGAAGATCAAGAGTCCTGGTGCCCAGAACCCGATGACATCGACATTCGGCAGAAGACCGATCACCGTCGTTGAACCGGCCATCATGACGATTGTCAATGCGAGAACCGCTTTGCGTCCCAGTCGGTCGCCGAGAGGCCCCCAAACGAGACCACCGAGCGGTCTCACGAGGAATGAGATGGCGAAGGTAGCCAGTGCCCATACGGTTCCACCGGGGAAGAAGTTGGCTGTGATGTAGGTGACGGCGACCGCGTAGACGCCGTAGTCATACCATTCCGTCGCGTTTCCGATCGCGGATGCGCCAATCGCCCGCCTGATTGTTTTTCGACCTTCTGGTGAATCAGCGCTGGGCGCCGAATACTCGGCCTCAGGTTCGCCGTGATCTCCTGCATTCGATGACATTGAGATTCATCTCCTCTGCAACAACATTGTGTGCGTGCCAGGTGGCAGTGGAGCAATCATGCCGCGATTGAGAGAGTTTGTCACACATTTCATCCCGGAAGTCGGCTTAAAGTTCCGAGTGGCACCGCGTTCGTCTCAGCTCCGATATGATGAACAGCATGGGCTTCATCATCTCGTTCCTGTGTTTCGTCGTCGGGCTTTTCCTCTTCGGTGTTGCCTTCAACGCTGCTGCTTTCCAAGCAGCAATCTTCTTCGCAGGAATTCTGCTTGTCTGCCTGTCGTTCGGCATTCCTGCGCATATGCTGTCGAGGAGATAGTGTTGCGGAGTTCAGCCTTTCGGACGGGCTGCTCCACAGCGCCAGCAGGTGTCTGAGTCGCCCTCATTGAGGGCGCCGCACTCATCGCACACCTTACTGAGCCAGCACGCCGACTCCCCACCTGTGCTTTCCTCGTCGCTCATAGAACTATCGTGCGTCGGCGCCCGTTGACGGTCAAGGTCTCCACGCGGTCAGTCATCCGCTATCGGACCGAGCAGTCCATTCGCTGCAGCCTTGTGCGCAGCATCCGAGTTTGAGGGATGGAACATTCCGGCGAGAACATCGCGATAGAGGCGTCCCAGCTCGCTGCGAGAAAAGTAGCTTCCTCCGCCGGCAACGGCGATCGCCTGATCGACGACGGAACGGGCTGTTTCGGTTGCTCTCACCTTCACCGCAGAAAGCTTAGGAAACCAGAGACTGCCATGATCCACGCCCTCAGCGATGTCACTCGCGGTGCGTTCTATCTGGGAGGGTATGGCGTCGAGGGCGATCCAAGCATCGGCAATCCTCCAGCGAAGTACCGGATCGTCGGAGTAGGGGGCGTTGTTGTTCTGCTTCGAGGTTCGCTTCGCCGCAGCGTCGATCGCCAGTTCAAGAGCGCGCTCTGCGAGGCCCGTGTACACGCTGGCAACGAGAAGCTGGAAGTTCGAGGAAATTCCGAAGATGAGCGGGTCGGGGTTGGGGCCCGGGGCAAGTCGACGCACGACAGCATCTGCCGAAGCGTGCGCACCTTCGAGCACGGTGGTCCGGCTCTGCGTCGCCCGCATGCCGACGGTGTCCCAGTCGTCCTTGATCGTGAAGCCCCCGTCCTCGCGGCGCACGAACCCGTAGACGACCTTGGGAGCATCATCGGACGTTGAGTCGAGCCCCATCGTGCCGAGCACAGTCCACACAGGAGCGAGCGATGTGAAGATCTTCGTTCCGTAGAACGAATAGCCTCCCTCGCCGTCTGGCCGTGCCTCTGAATTCGAGCCGACGAGAACAAGGTCATTTCCCGCTTCGCTGATTCCGAACGCGTAGATTTCGCCCTGGGCTGCGCCCGACAATACGAAATCTAGTGACGAGTCTCCGCGGTCATGCAGCTGACGCGCCACTCCAGTCCAGATCAGATGCATGTTGATAGCCAATGCTGTCGCGGGCGCGGCGGAGGCGAGGCGGCGTTGCAGTCGCGACACATCGATGAGCGTCAAGCCTGGGCCATCGAGGTCGCGCGGAACAAATGCTGTCAGGTAGCCAGCGTCAATGAGCTCGGTGAGGTCGTCATCGAAGAATTCATTCTTCCGGTCGAATCCAGCAGCTCTCGAGCGGATGCGTTCGAGCAGAGAGTCGGGCAGCAGTTCGGTCATGCTTTTCTCCTCGGTCGTTCAGAGCGTCGGAAGCTGGCGCTACCTCTATGCTCCCACCGCACAGACAAGGTGGCGAGGACAGTGGATTGCGACCAGAAATGATGAATGCTCACCTTTCCCCCAATACTGGGGTGAGAAATCTCTGCGCGGCCGGAACAGAATGGAGAAAGGCCAGTCCCTAGCTGCCTAATCCCCGGAAGTACCCGCCTGCGAAACTCCTCAGAAGATCGAGACCATGTCTATAAATTCCCCCCGGCCGAGCGAGCGTCCCCTGCGCATCATGCTCGTGCTCGGCAGCGTCCGTCCCGGGCGCATTGCCCTCCCAATTGCCCTCTGGGTTCATGATCATCTTGGCGATGTCCCTAACATCGACATTGATTTCGTCGATCTGATGGACGAGCAGCTTCCGTTCATGGATGAGCCCATACTTGGCGGTGAAAACGGGTATGCCAACGCTCATTCTCGAGCGTGGAGCGAACGTGTCACGAGCACCGATGCCGTCATTTTCGTTGCTCCAGCGTATGGCGATGGATTCTCTCCCGTCGTGCGAAACGCACTTGACTACCTGAATCGCGAGTGGGAAGGCAAGCGCGTCGGGCTTGTCACGTACGGCCGCGACGCGAAGAGGTTGTCGCGACGCCTGAGCGACTCGCTCCAAGCGAAGGGAATGCGCGTCACGCGACCCGTGGTTGCGATCACGGATACTCACGCTCGAGTTCGTGGTTTTGATTTCGACGGCGAGTCACAGATCCGTAAAACCTGCGCGCGAATGATCGGCGACTTGCGGCAATCGTTCGAACGCGTTGAACCCGAACTTGTGACAGAAGGCGTCGCCTGACCGAGCGGGTCACGGGAGCAGAAGCTGACTCGATGTCGGTGTCGGCAATTTGCCCTGCCCCGACACGCCGACACGCCCAAATAATGTCAGTGGGCTGGAGTAATTTTCGTGCTGTGGATGAAGAGGAGATTCCCAGCGGCGAAAGGGCAGGTATTCGCCCATTTCAGTGTTGTATTCAGTGAGGCGTAAGCGGTGGATAAACGGTGGATAACTCGCCGAAATCGGTGGAAAGTCCAGTGGAAAACTACACCCCTGTAACTACTAGCCCTAGGGGTTCCCCTCAAAACAGAGAACTATATGTAGTATTGAAAGCCCGGTGGGGGAATGCCGGGAAACGATAAGATTTTTAGGTAGGGAAAGGTCTTCAAACATGGCAATCACGGTTTACACCAAGCCTTCATGCGTTCAGTGCACGGCGACCTACCGAGCACTCGACAGCAAGGGTCTCGAGTACGAGGTTCACGATCTTTCTGAAGATGAATCGGCGCTTGAGCAGGTTAAGGCCCTCGGCTATCTTCAAGCGCCCGTCGTCATTGCCGATGACGAGCACTGGTCAGGGTTTCGTCCCGACAAGATCAGTGAGCTCGCTGCACGTCTCGGCTAGCGGCACTCGGGTGCCGTGCTCTGCGTGGCGGCACCATCCCGTCGTCACGCCCGCACCGTAATGGGAGGTGACTCGCAATGACACGACTGGTCTATTTCTCAAGTATTTCGGGGAATACGCACCGGTTTGTCGAAAAGCTCGGGATGCCCGCTCGGCGAATACCGCTGTACGCGAAAGACCCCGGGCTGAAGGTAGACGAGCCATTCGTGCTCGTGACGCCGACGTATGGCGGGGGAAACGGCCACGGCGCTGTTCCCAAGCAGGTGATCCGGTTCCTCAATGATGAGGAAAACCGAAACCTGATCAGAGGTGTCATTGCCGCAGGGAACACGAACTTCGGCGAGGCATATTGCCTCGCAGGCGACATCATCTCGGCAAAATGCACGGTGCCGACGCTCTATCGATTTGAACTTTTCGGAACCCCGGACGACGTGAACGTCGTTCACGAAGGATTGGACCAATTTTGGAAGCAACAATGACCGACGCGATTGCGACGGAGAGCGGCATGGATTACCACGCGCTTAACGCCATGCTCAACCTGTATGGCCCGAACGGTGAGATTCAGTTTGACAAAGACAAAGAGGCTGCGCGTGAGTTCTTTCTGCAGCATGTCAACCAGAACACTGTTTTCTTCCACACGCTGAAGGAGCGGCTGGACTACCTCGTCGAGAAAGAGTACTACGAGAAGGCAGTTCTCGACCGGTACTCGTTCGACTTCATCCAGCGGCTCAACGATCTCGCCTACTCGAAGAAGTTCCGTTTTCAGACTTTCCTTGGCGCGTTCAAGTACTACACCTCATACACGCTGAAGACTTTCGACGGAAAGCGGTACCTCGAGCGCTTTGAGGACCGTGTAGTGATGACGGCCCTCGGCCTCGCAAACGGTGATGAGAAGCTCGCCGTCAGCCTTGTAGAAGAGATCATCGCCGGACGCTTCCAGCCAGCGACACCGACCTTCCTCAACTCGGGCAAGGCTCAGCGCGGTGAGCTTGTGTCGTGCTTCCTGTTGCGCATCGAAGACAACATGGAGTCGATCTCACGCGGGATCAACTCGTCGCTTCAGCTGTCAAAGCGGGGCGGAGGCGTTGCGCTGTTGTTGTCGAACATTCGTGAGTCCGGAGCACCGATCAAGCAGATCGAGAACCAGTCGTCCGGAATCATCCCCGTGATGAAGCTTCTCGAAGACTCGTTCAGCTACGCCAACCAGCTCGGAGCACGCCAGGGAGCCGGTGCCGTGTACCTCAACGCGCACCACCCCGACATTCTGCGCTTCCTCGACACGAAGCGCGAGAACGCCGACGAGAAGATCCGCATCAAGACGCTGTCACTCGGTGTCGTGATCCCCGACATCACCTTTGATCTCGCCAAGAAGGGCGAGGACATGTATCTCTTCTCGCCCTACGACGTTGAGCGGGTCTACGGTGTGCCATTCGGCGACATCTCGGTGAGCGAGAAGTACCAGGAAATGGTCGACGACGCGCGCATCAAGAAGACAAAGATCAATGCACGCGAGTTCTTCCAGACGATCGCCGAGATCCAGTTTGAGTCCGGTTACCCGTACGTCGTCTTCGAAGACACGGTGAACAAGGCGAACCCGATCAAGGGTCGAATCAACATGTCGAACCTGTGCTCAGAGATTCTGCAGGTGAACACACCAACCACGTACAACACCGATCTGTCCTACGATCAGATTGGCAAGGACATCTCCTGCAACCTCGGATCGCAGAACATCGCATTGACGATGGACTCACCCGACTTCGGGCTGAGCATCGAGACATCGATTCGCGGTCTCACGTCTGTGTCTGACCAGAGCCACATCAGCTCGGTTCGTTCCATTGAAGACGGCAACGATCGCTCGCACGCCATCGGGCTGGGGCAGATGAACCTTCATGGGTACCTCGCTCGTGAGCGTGTGCACTACGGCAGCGCCGAAGGCATCGACTTCACGAACATCTACTTCTACACAGTGCTCTTCCACGCACTTCGTGCCTCGAACGCGATCGCGAAGGAGCGTGGCGAGACCTTCGACGGATTCTCCGATTCGACATATGCCTCGGGGGAGTTCTTCGACAAGTACACCGACACCGCGTGGGAGCCGGAGACCGAGCGCGTGCGTGAGCTGTTCGCAAACGTTCACATTCCGACCCAGGACGACTGGCTCGAACTCAAGGCATCGGTGCAGGAGCACGGCATCTACAACCAGAACCTCCAGGCCGTGCCGCCGACGGGATCGATCTCATACATCAACAACTCGACGTCGTCGATCCACCCGATCGCGTCGAAGATTGAGATTCGCAAGGAAGGCAAGATCGGTCGCGTGTACTACCCGGCACCGTTCATGACGAACGACAACCTGGAGTACTACACCGACGCCTACGAGATCGGCTACGAGAAGATCGTCGATACGTACGCAGCGGCAACGCAGCACGTAGACCAGGGCCTGTCACTGACGCTTTTCTTCAAGGACACCGCGACGACCCGCGATATCAACCGTGCACAGATCTATGCATGGCGCAAGGGCATTAAGACGATCTACTACATTCGTCTCCGCCAGCTTGCCCTTGAAGGCACCGACGTGACGGAATGCGTCTCGTGCATGCTGTGACCAGATCGTTATTTTTGAAAGGTAGTAAGAACCCGTGACTCCTCCCGAGAAGCTGAAGCTGGTCGAGCAGGTGCAGGCCATCAACTGGAACCGCATCGAAGATGAGAAGGATGTCGAGGTGTGGCATCGCCTGACAGGAAACTTCTGGCTTCCAGAGAAGGTTCCGCTCTCGAACGACGTGCAGTCCTGGAACACGTTGACTCCTGAAGAGCAGACGATGACGATGCGCGTGTTCACCGGGCTGACCCTGCTCGACACGATTCAGGGAACCGTCGGTGCCGTCTCGCTCATTCCCGACGCCGTCACTCAGCACGAAGAAGCCGTCTACACGAACATCGCGTTCATGGAGTCGGTGCACGCCAAGAGCTACTCGTCGATCTTCTCGACGCTCTGCTCAACCAAGGAGATCGACGAGGCGTTCCGCTGGTCTGTGGAGAACGAGAACCTGCAGCGCAAGGCAGCGATCATCATGGACTACTACCGTGGTGATGACCCGCTCAAGCGCAAGGTTGCCTCGACGCTGCTCGAATCGTTTTTGTTCTACTCGGGCTTCTACCTGCCCATGTACTGGTCGAGTCGCGCAAAACTCACCAACACGGCAGATCTCATTAGGCTCATCATCCGCGACGAGGCAGTGCACGGGTATTACATCGGCTACAAGTACCAGAAGGGCCTTGAGAAGGTCAGCCAGGCAGAGCGCGACGAGCTTAAGGACTACACGTTCAACCTGATGTACGAGCTCTACGAGAACGAGGTGCAGTACACGCAGGACCTCTATGACGGCGTCGGTCTCACCGAGGACGTCAAGAAGTTTTTGCACTACAACGCCAACAAGGCTCTGATGAACCTTGGCTACGAGCCGATGTTCCCCAGCACGGCAACCGACGTGAACCCGTCGATCCTCTCGGCACTGTCACCGAACGCCGACGAGAACCACGACTTCTTCAGCGGGTCGGGCTCGTCGTATGTAATCGGTAAGGCCGTGTCAACGGAGGACGAGGACTGGGACTTCTGAGTCGCTGGCTCCAGTAACGTGACGGGAGCGCTGCGCTACCACGCGCGGACGGGTCAGGAGAGCGTTGACTCTCTGCGGATGCCCAGGCCGACAAAGCGCCCAGTAAGTCGCGATATCGCCGGGTACTTTCGCAGCAGACGAAGCGCGAGAGGAAGGGGCGTTCCGGGCGCGTGCGAGGAGAGCAGCGGGCCCTGGAGTGTGCGCTGCACGCGCTGAGTAACGCGGGCGGGAAGGCTTCTGCGCTTCTGCACACGTCTCAGATCGATGCGAGTCGGCGTGCCGCGACGGAACGCAGGGGCGAGGAGTCGCGCGGCGGCGACCGCATCCTGAATCGCGAGGTTGATGCCGACACCGCCGGCCGGAGACATGGCGTGCGCTGCATCTCCGATGCAGAGGAGACCGTCCTCGTACCAGCGGCGCAGACGTTCGAGACGGACGCGAAGCACGTGCACATCATCGGCAGTGAGGTGCGTCGCAGCATCTGCCATGCGCGACGAGATCTGCGCAATGCGACGTTTCATCGTCTCAAGGTCTGATGCTGACCCCGACCAGCTTCCGGCCGGAATCACATGCGCGATTTGGAAGTAGCCGTCGCGGTCAATCGTGATGATCATGCCAGCCCCGGCCTGAATGAACGGGTACGTGTCGCCGGGGCCCTTGGGAAGCCGAAACCAAAGCACATCCATTGCCGCAGCGGCACCGATGGGCGAGAGCCCGGCCGCTGCGCGCACAAGCGAGTCGCGACCGTCGGCACCAATCACGAGCTTCGATCTGAGAGAGACCTCGCCATCGGAGCCGCTCGCTGTCACCCCGGCAATCCGGCCGTTCTCGCGAATCAGGTCGTCGACCCGTGTCGACCGAATGAGTCGAAACGACGGGAGTTGCTCACACGCATCAGCAATCATGTCGAGGAAGTCCCACTGAGGCATGAACGAGAGCACCCTGCGCCGAGTCGGCAGATGGCTAAAGTCGGCGAGGGTGAGTTCTTCGCCGTTCCAGCTCACGGATACCTTGTCGACGTCGGCATGAGGTCGATCGAGAAAATGGTCGAGCAGACCCACCTCACCGAGCAGCTCTTGAGTCGACGGGTGGATAGTGTCGCCACGGAAGTCTCGCAGAAAATCAGAGTGCTTCTCGACGACGATCGTGTCGATTCCAGCGCGAGCGAGAAGGAATCCTGTCATCAATCCGGCGGGCCCGCCCCCGACGATCACGCAGTCTGTCTCAAACGTTGTATTCATAGCGTCAGCATTGCCCGAACTGTGTAAAGATTCGAGCATGGTCAATAAGCGTCCCGGGCGCCCTGCGGGCGGAGCCTCAGCCCGCAGTCGCCTTCTCGACGCGGCACACCGCCATTTCGAAGCGGGCGACCTTGCTCGGATCTCGGCGCGAGCTCTCGCAGACGAAGTCGGAGTGAGCCACACTCTGGTCAATTATCATTTCGGGTCGCGCGATGCTCTGCTGGCCGCCGTCACCACACTCCGCGTCGCCCCGCATCAGGTGATTGCTGCAACCGCCGGGCGCGACGGGCACATCGACATCGAGCGTCTCATCCGCGCGCTTGTCTCCGAATGGGAGCACCCCGATCACGGGGCACAGCTGGTCGAGGTGGCACGCCTCGCGAGCTCACGGGAGGCGGGCTCCGCGGCGATGCAGGAGTATTTGCAGCGCGCCGTCTTCGAACCTCTGGTCGAATCATTCGGGCAGAAGCGAGCGCGGCGCATGGCGACAGCGATTGTCGGTGTCGTGTATGGACGATATGTGCTCGAGTTGCCGGTTCTTGCACGGCTGACCCGGCACGAGGTCGTCGAGCACCTGCTGTCGATGATGCGCTGACTGCTCTTCGTGGCAGACTGAACGGGATGAGCGAGCCGTATTACCGCGATCTCGGCGGAATGAGATTCGAATCGACGATCCATGCGCAAGGCGCCTGGAATGAGCACGAACAGCATATGGCGCCGGCGTCGGCCCTGCTGACCGAGGTGATTGAACGCGAGTTCGCCTCAGTGGGCATGCGGATCGCGAGGCTCGGCTTTGAGATCTACGGAATCATCCACGCGGGCACGTTCGAGGTGCGCACGCAGGTGCTTCGCCCCGGGCGCACGATCGAACTCGTGCAGGCAGAAATGGTCTGCGGGGACCGCGTCGCGATCTCCGCTCGGGCCTGGCTGCTGACCACATCAGACACCGGCGATCTGGTGGGCGTCGAAGATACCCCGATGCCGCCGCTGCACGACGCAGAGCTGTGGGATGGCATGTCGCCGTGGCCCGGGGGCTATATCGAGTCACTCGAGTTCCGGTACGTGGGAGAGCCGCGACCCGGTGCCCGGCAGACGTGGTTGCAGTCGCAGCACCCGCTCATCGACGTCGGTGACGTGTCGCCCCTTGCTCACCTTGTGCGGCTCACCGACACCGCGAACGGGCTCTCGGGGCGTGAGCATCCGTCGACGCTGCTGTACCCCAATGTCGACCTGCAGATTCACATTCACCGGCTGCCCCACGGCGACTGGCTCGGGATCGATGGAATTCAGCAATACGGCCCGGACGGGGTCGGACTGACCTCCAGCATCCTGAACGATGACGCCGGTCCGTTCGCGCGCGTCGAGCAGATTCTCACGTTGAGGCGGCGGTGACGCGCATGGCGCACTCAGACGACACGAACGCACAAACGGCCTCGGCGCTCATCACAGCAGAGCAGCTGCATCGGATGCTGCAGGGGCCCCGTTCCGTTCGGCTTCTCGATGTGCGGTGGACTCTGGCGGAACCCGATGGGCGAGGCGCCTACGGTCACGGTCATCTTCCGGGAGCCGTGTACGTCGATCTCGAAACCGACCTTTCCGTGCCAGGGCTGCCCGCGACAGAGGGACGGCATCCGCTTCCCGGCATCGACGAACTGCAGTCGACGGCGCGACGCCTGGGGATTCGACAAGGCGACACCGTTGTGGCGTATGACGCCTGGAACAACATGGGTGCTGCGCGGGCCTGGTGGCTGCTGCGTTGGGCTGGGCTCACCGACGTGCGGGTGCTGAACGGTGGAATCGACGCGTGGACGGCTGCCGATCTGCCGCTGGAGAAGGGGACCGTCGTGCCGGTTGTCGGAGATGTGGAGTTGAGCTCTGGACATCTGCCCACGGTCGGCATGGATGATGCGGCCGCGCTTGCCGGGGAGGGAACCCTCATCGACTCGCGAGCTGTCGAGCGATTCCGCGGAGAGAGCGAGCCGATCGATCCGCGCGCCGGCCATATTCCTGGTGCCGTCAACGTGCCGGCGGCGGAATACCTCGCTGACGGTCGATTTCGGGATGCAGAGGAGCTGCGACGCGTCTTTGCCGGCGCCGGGGCGGTGCCTGGCGCACTCGTGGGCACGTACTGCGGTTCGGGGATCACAGCCGCGCACACGGCACTTGCCCTGCACGAGATCGGGATCGAGGCATCCGTTTTCCCTGGTTCGTGGAGCCAGTGGTCGAATCATGCTGATCGCCCGGCGGCGACGGGGGAGAACTAACCCGCGAGAACCTTCGCGATGCGCTGTGGCGACACAGTGAACGCTGTTCCGAGATGCTGAGCGAAGTAGCTCACGCGCAGCTCCTCGAGCATCCATCGTGCCTGCACGATCGAACCGGGCGCGAAACGATCGAGCGGAATGCTTCCTCCCGCCTTCTCAAACTGGTCGCTCACCTTCTGCACGTCGAGCATCCAGGCACGGTCCCTGTTGGGGTTATCGGGAAGCTTCTGCGCCCTGTGCGTGATTGCGGCGAGGTATCGCGGCAGGTGCTGAAGTTGCGCCCTGCCCGTGCGCGAGACAAAATCCGTGAAGATGAGGCCGTCAAGCTGCGCCTTCGCGTCGCTCACGGCAGGAAGGAGTGCGAGGCTTGTCGCCTCTGAGAGTGCCTTCTGCGCCTCCCGCGCCGCAGCCAGGGTGCGTGCTGTGAGCGACACTGTCTCGAACATAGCGTCCATAACAGATGTCGACACACGGTCACGAACCGTTTCAAACTGCGCGCGCGTCACGATCATGCCGTCGGGATGCATGCGGAAGAGCACGTCGTCAACGACAGCGACAAGACAATCGTCGAAGAGGCGCGGGGTCGACGGATAGGGGCTCGCTCCGAGGGTCAGCTTTTCTGCAGCCGTCAGGTGCGATTGCACATAGGATGCGGGATTCGCCGTTGCCAAGAGCAAGAGACGGCGGATGCCTCCCGGCATCGCTGCTCGCTGTTCGCGCTCTGAGGCTTCAATGCGAATCGAAACGTTGTCGCCGTCATCGAGGAGAGCGGGGTACCCGCGGATCACGCCTGCAGCCTGCTTCGTATCGACGTAGCGCGGCAGGTCCTCAAAGTCCCACGTCGTCAGACCGCGCCGTTCGATGCGGTTGGGAGTTCGAGCCGTTGCCACGCGCGCCACGCTGTCGCGCATGCGGGAACCAAGGCGCTGTTGCAACTTGTGGAGGTCTTTGGACGCCGCGACGTCGCGCCCCTTCTCGTCGACCACGCGGAACGTGACCTTGAGATGGTCGGGTACGCGATCGATGTCGAAGTCGGCCGCCTCAATGGGCATGTACGCCAGACGCTTCACCGCAATGGCCAACGACGCCGTGAGCGTATCGGCATCTGTCGAGTCGGGCTCTGGCGGAGTATCGGGCAGCTCAGCGAGAAGCTTCGTCGCCCAATCAGCCGCCGGCACGATGTTGCGGCGCAACGGCTTCGGGAGGGACTTGATGAGCGCCGTCACAAGGTCATGGCGCAACCCCGGCACCTGCCAGTCGAAGCCTGCGGGCGAGAGGCGGGGGAGCAGCGCAAGCGGCACCGTAGCGGTGACGCCGTCGCCCTCGCTGCCCGGCTCGAATCGGTAGCTGAGCTTCAGCGTTTGGTCCCCCTGTCGCCACGTTTGCGGAAAAGCGTGCTCGTCAACCGTCGGAACGTCCTGAGGCAGCAGATCGCCAGGTCTCATTGTGAGCAGATCGGGTGTAGCCCCGCGAGTTTTGCGCCACCAGCCCTCGAATGTGCGTGTCGACACGACATCCGCCGGCAGACGGGCATCGTAAAAGTCGAAGACTGCTTCGTCATCGAACAGGATGTCGCGCCTGCGCGTGCGCTCTTCCACCTGAGCAAGTTCGTGTCGAAGCCGAGTGTTCGCTGTGTCGAAGGTCTGCGGCGAGTCCCATTCCCCGGCGACGAGAGCGTGCCTGATGAACAATTCACGGCAGAGTGCCTGGTCGATGCGTGCATACTGCATGCGGCGACGTGGAACGATGGGCACTCCGAAGAGAGTCACCTTCTCGAACGCGACAACGGAACCTTGCTTTTTCTCCCAATGCGGTTCTGCATAGCTGCGTTTGCAAAGATCTCCGGCGATCTGTTCGGCCCACGCTGGGTCGATCGCGGCATTCATACGTGCAAAGAGCCTGCTCGTTTCGACGAGTTCTGCGCTCATGACAGCGGTCGGCTGCTTCTTTGCCAGCGCTGAGCCCGGAAAGATCACGAACCGCGTATTGCGGGCGCCGATGTAATCCCCCTTCTTGGGCGGTCCGCTCGAACGCTGACCCTTTCTCGCGGATGCTGCCGCCGCATCCTTCAGCCCGATATGCGAGAGAAGCCCGGCCAGGAGTGACCGATGGATGCCGTCTGGATTCACCGCGGCTTCGCCGATGGTCAGTCCAAGCGGTTTCGCCAGCCGGCGCAGCTGTCTCACAACGTCCTGCCACTCGCGCACACGGAGGTAGTTGAGAAACTCGCGTTTGCACAGCCGGCGGAAGGCACTTGATGAGAGATCGCTCTGTTGCTTCTCGAGGTAATTCCACAAACCGAGAAGCGAGAGGAAGTCACTGGTCGGGTCAGTGAACCTGCCGTGAAGTTCGTCGGCCTGCTGACGCTTCTCGAGCGGGCGTTCTCGCGGATCTTGAATGGTGAGGGCAGCGACGATCACCAGCACCTCTCGCGACGTGCTCCACCGTTTCGATTCGACGACCATGCGTGCGAAGCGAGGATCGATGGGCAGGCGCGACAGATCTCGGCCGACGGTTGTGAGTCGCAATTGTTTCTCGGCCGACTCGCTCTGTTTCAGGGCACCGAGCTCGGTGAGCAGGTCGACACCGTCTTTGATCCCTCGCGAGTCGGGAGGCTGCAGAAACGGAAACTCCTGAATCTCGCCCAGCCCGAGTGAAACCATCTGCAGAATGACAGCGGCGAGGTTCGTGCGCAGAATCTCCGGCTCGGTGAACTCGGGGCGTCGCGCAAAGTCTTCTTCTGAGTAGAGGCGGATCGCGATTCCGGGACTGGTGCGCCCCGATCGCCCCGATCGCTGGTTTGCCGATGCCTGCGAGATGGCCTCAATCGGCAGACGCTGAACCTTCGACCGCACGCTGTAGCGCGAAATGCGCGCCGTTCCGGCATCAATGACATAGCGGATGCCGGGAACAGTGAGGCTCGTTTCGGCGACGTTCGTGGCGAGCACGACTCGCCTCTTGACACCGACAAGGGTGCTTGGCTGAAAAACCTTGTGCTGATCGGCCGAACTCAACCTCCCGAAGAGAGGGAGCACTTCTGTGACGCCGCCGCGCTCATGAGCGAACTTGCTGCGCAGCGCATCAGCGGCATCCCGAATCTCGGCTTCGCCGCTGAGAAACACGAGAACGTCGCCGTGTGACTCTGTGGCGAGTTCGTCGAGCGCCTCGCTGATGCCATCGACAACGGTTCTCTCGTCCGTTGACGAATGCGAGGCGTCTTCGTCATCAGACTCGTCACCACCGTCGTCGGCGACGAGAGGGCGATACCGGATTTCAACAGGGTAGGTGCGGCCAGACACCTCCACAATGGGAGCGTCGTCGAAGTGCTGAGAGAAGCTCTCTGGGTCGATCGTCGCCGATGTGATGATGAGTTTGAGGTCGGGGCGTTCGGGCAGCAGTCGCTTGAAATAGCCCAGCAGAAAGTCAATGTTGAGACTTCGCTCGTGAGCCTCGTCAATGATGATTGTGTCGTAGGCGCGCAGCATCCGGTCGCGGTGAATCTCATTCAGCAGAATGCCGTCGGTCATGAGCTTGATGCGTGTGTCTTTCGACACACGGTCGGTGAAGCGCACCTGATAGCCCACTGTGCTGCCGAGCTCTGAGCCGAGTTCATCGGCAATGCGCTCGGCGATCGTTCGTGCGGCTAGGCGTCGCGGCTGCGTGTGCCCGATTGAGTCGCGGCCCAGTTCGAGGCAGATCTTGGGCAACTGGGTGGTCTTTCCCGAGCCGGTTGCTCCCGCGACGATCACCACCTGATGATCGCGGATCGCTGCCGCGATGTCATCACGCTTCTGGCTGACGGGCAGCTCAGGCGGATACGAGACCGAAAATGACATAGCTCCCCATTCTATCCGCGTGTGGCCGCTCCGCTTCGTCGTCGCTATGCTCGTTGCGGGGTGAACATCCCCGTCATGATTTCGAGGAGGGCACATGGCCTGGCTGGTCACCGGAGGCGCGGGGTATATCGGCGCACACATCGTTCGGGCGTTCGGTGCCGAGGGAATCGACGTCGTCGTTCTCGATGATCTCTCCAGCGGACACGGCTCGTTCGTTCCCGAGTCGGTTCCATTCGTGCGCGGATCCATTCTTGACCGCGAGCTTCTCGAGCGCACGTTCGCCGAGCACAATGTGACGGGAGTCGTTCACGTCGCCGGCTTCAAATACGCCGGAGTCTCTGTGCAGAAACCCCTTCACACGTACGAGCAGAACGTCACCGGTACAGCCGTTCTTCTTCAGGCGATGCAAAATTCCGCTGTCCACAAGATTGTTTTTTCATCGAGTGCAGCGGTGTACGGCACGCCTGACGTCGATCTCGTCACGGAAGACACTCCGAAATCTCCCGAGTCGCCGTACGGCGAATCGAAGCTCATCGGTGAATGGATGCTGCGCGACCAGGCACATGCGACGGGGCTCGCCCACACCTCGCTTCGCTACTTCAACGTCGTCGGATCCGGGTATTCCGATGTCTACGACACGAGCCCTCACAATCTGTTTCCCATTGTGTTTGACGCCTTGCTTGGGGGGCAGGCGCCGCGCATCAACGGAGACGACTACGCAACGCCCGACGGAACGTGCGTTCGTGATTACATCCACGTTGCCGACCTTGCTGCGTCACACGTCGCGGCAGCTCAGCGCCTCGACGCAGGCGAGTCGATTGAGCCTGTGTATAACCTGGGCTCGGGTGACGGCGTTTCCGTCGGCCAGATTATGCAGACCGTCGCCGAGATCACGAAAATTGACTTCACCCCGCAGATCGGGCCACGACGTGCCGGCGACCCCGCACGCATCGTTTCGACGGGGGAACGCGCCGCACGTGACCTCAATTGGACAATGCGTCATAGCCTCTCCGAGATGGTGTCGAGCGCGTGGGAAGCACGCCGCACAGCACAATGAGGTAACACCCGGTGAGTCGTAAACCCTCGATAGTAAGTTGAGGGTTTACCATCTACGACTTGACCGAATCGAATTACAGGGGTGTAATTTATTGAACACGCCAACCGGCGTGTTGCGGGTAACACAAGGTGGGGAGACGATATGGCATTGC
Organism: Paramicrobacterium chengjingii; assembly: GCF_011751765.2. Classification (GTDB taxonomy): domain Bacteria; phylum Actinomycetota; class Actinomycetes; order Actinomycetales; family Microbacteriaceae; genus Paramicrobacterium; species Paramicrobacterium chengjingii. The sequence continues at coordinate 2,201,692 of NZ_CP061169.1, read as the reverse complement.
CAGAATATCGTTCCGGAGTTCCCGATGACTGGTTCGTTGACCCGATTCAGTTGGGGGTCCCAGGAGTTCGACGGGACGTCGATGATGACAATCCGTTGGCATGGCAAGCAGATGCGCTCTGCGCGCAGACCGACCCAGAGGCGTTCTTTCCAGAAAAGGGCGGCTCTACTCGAGATGCCAAGCGCATATGCGATGGTTGCGAAGTGCGATCTGAATGCCTCGAGTATGCGCTCATGAACGATGAGCGCTTCGGTATCTGGGGCGGTCTGTCGGAGCGTGAACGCCGGAGACTCAAGAAACAGGCGAGCTGACGCGCTCATCTGCACGGAAGTGGGGGCGCCAGGAATGCATCTGCATTGCTGGCGCCCCACTTCGTTAATTGGCGTGCCGCAACGGCTCAGCTGACGAAGCCGACATAAGCTGAGCGCATATGGAAACACGAGTCACCGCACTCGTCGTCGCCCATCGCGACGTCGAGCATCTGCGCCGCACCCTCGACGCGCTCGACGAGCAGACGCGTCGTGCCGATGCGGTGATAGCAATCGCCTTCGACGCCTCAGACGACGTGCGGCGGCTCCTTGAGGAACGCCACGTCGATCGACTCGTCACCTCGAAGGAGCAGCTGACTTTCGGAAGAGCGTTGGCCGAGGGGGAACGGACCCTCGCTGATCCAGAGAGCGACGACGAGTTTCTCTGGCTTCTCGCTCAGGACAACGCTCCGCAGGCACGAGCACTCGAGCTGCTGCTTGCTCGCTTCGAGACGGCGCCGTCGGCAGCAGTCGCTGGACCGAAACTCGTCGACTGGAATGACGGTTCTCGACTCAGGGGCATCGGTGAGACCGTGACGACGCACGGCAAGACCGTTGCGTACGTGGATGATCAGCTTGATCAGGGCCAGTACGACACGATGAGCGACGTTCTGGCCGTTGCTTCGCCCGGTATGCTCGTACGCCGAACGGTGTGGCGTGATCTGAACGGTTTCGACCCGGCCCTCGGGCCCATCGATGACGGCCTCGACTTCTGCATTCGCGCTCGCCTCACCGGAAAACGTGTTGTCCTCGCGCCGGGATCCATGGTTGCCGTGTCTGGGGACGGCATCGCCGGCGCCCCGCGGTCTCGTCGCTGGAGCGTCAAACAGCGGCGCGCTCGGCTGTCGAGAACTGCTGAGCTTCACCGACGACTTGTGTATGCGCCAGGGGTGTCGGTCTTCTGGCACTGGCTTCTGTTAATCCCTCTTGCAATCCTGCGGTCAATTTGGCTTCTCGTGCGAAAGCAGCCGGAGCTGATCGCGGCGGAGTTTCGTGCAGCTGCATGGGTGGCGTTCGGCGGAACGCGCGTGCCCGCTGCGCGCCGCAGGCTTGCTTCGGCAAAGACCGTCGGATGGTCATCGCTCGCTGACCTGAAGATTTCGACTCGCGAACATACCCGTCGCAAACGGCTCGAACGTGAAGACGGCGTTCCTCTCGGTTCCGTTGAGCGGAGCGATCTGCGGTTCTTCACGGGCGGTGGCGCCTGGATCATGCTTGCATCGCTTGTTGTCGGGGCGATCCTGTTTATCCGGTTCGTTCCCGCAACCACCCTGTCTGGCGGTGGTCTTCTTCCACTCACCGACGATGTCTGGGGGTTGTGGCAGAACATCGGTTACGGCTGGCGAAGTGTCGGTGACGGCTTCGTTGGGGCGGCCGACCCGTTTGCTGTGGTGCTGGCGATACTCGGCACGCTCACGTTCTGGCAGCCATCGTATTCGCTCGTGGTTCTCTGGATTCTTGCGCTGCCGCTCGCCACGCTGACCGCGTGGTTCGCGACGACTCGACTCACGGAGCGTAGCGGCTTCCGGAACGTCGGAGCCATCGCGTGGACACTGTCACCGACCTTTCTCATTGCGCTCGCGGAAGGCCGACCCGCAGCCGTCGTCGCCCACATTCTGCTTCCTGTGCTCTTCTCGGCGGGTGTCGTTGCGTCGCGTTCCTGGGGCGCTGCTGCAGCGGCATCCCTTCTGCTTGCGCTTGTCGCGGCCTGCGCGCCCTCTTTGATTCCCGCCCTGCTGCTGTTGTGGCTCGCAGCTGTGCTGATCGCACGTGCACGCTTCGGTCGTGTGCTGTTCATTCCTGCACCGTTCCTCGCGCTGTTCGGGCCGCTCATGTGGCAGCAGGGGGTCGAGGGCGGCCGCTGGATCGCTCTGCTTGCCGACCCGGGCAAACCGCTCGGCTCACCCGGCGTCAGCGTCACCGATCTGCTCCTCGGGCTCCCGCAGGCCGGGTTTGCCGGATGGCGCGATGCAGCCGACGCCCTAGGTCTGCCGCCAGCGCTCATCGACATCGGCATCCCCGTGCTGGTGGGAATCATCGCTCTCATCGGTCTCTACGGTCTTTTCCTTCCCGGTGCGACGCGCCGTGTCGCCTTGTGGGGTATGGCAGCGCTCGGCTTCGCAACGGCGGTGGGAGCCGCACACATTGCCGTCACCTTTGTCGGCGTCGAGCCGACCAGCATCTGGCCCGGGCCGGGGCTCAGCCTCATGTGGCTTGGCATTGTCGGCGCAGCTGTGTCGACCTGCGACAGCCTCAGAGCCCGTGGGAACATCCCGGCGATCGTTGCCGGTGTTTCGATTGCCACTCTTGCCCTCCCAGCCCTACTGATTGTGCCTCTCGGCGCGGGCGCCGTTGCATCGAGCGACGGACGCACTCTTCCCGCGTATGTCACCGCCGCAGCTGATGACGACCCGGGGCTGGGAACTCTGCGCATCAGCCCAACCGACGACGGCACCGTCGTTGCGACGGTAATCCGTGGCAAGGGAGAGTTTCTCGACAGCCAATCGACGCTTGTCAACACGGGCGCTCTCGTCGCTGATGCGAACGACGACCTTGCACGTCTGACCGGAAATATCGTCTCCGTGAGCGGCCACGCCTTCACGCCCGACCTGCAGAAGCAGGGAATCGAGTTTCTGCTGCTCTCAACAACACCCGATTCGGCGAGCGAAAAACTGCAGGCCGTCGCGGTTCGAGCCGAGACCGCGCTCGATGCGAATGCCGAACTCGAGAACGTCGGAGAGACAGAAGTCGGGACACTGTGGCGCACGGCAGACGACGTGACGGGTCGCGAGTCCGGAGACGTACAGTCAGTCGGCACTGTTCTCTCTCTCGCAGCACTGATCGCTATGACACTCATCGCTCTGCTTGTGGCTATTCCCACGAGCAGCTCCCGTGAGGCCGCACGCATGAGTCCGCGCACCGTCGGGCGCCGGGAGCACGGCGAGGGCATGGTGGTGCGCGATCCCCTTGATGACCAAGATTTCCTCGCCGACCCGGATGCCGAGGCCGAACCGGAATGGGCGGACGTCGTTTCGCTTCCAGGTGTTGAGCCGTCGGCACGTTCGAGAGACGACGAAACGGAGGATGACCGTGGATAAGCGACTGCGCTTCGGAATGCGCATTGGAGCTGGAGCCGCGACGGCCTTCGGGCTCGCCGTTCTTGTCGGTGCCGCGCTGGTTGTCGATCTGCCGCACTACAGCGCCGACGCCTCTCAGACGACCGTGACTCCTGAGGCAGCCGATCAGCTGCGAACCTGCCCGGGAAGTGTGCTCGAGGTCGGTAAAGACGCTGCCGCCGCAACAGCGCTCACGCCTGTGGGGAGCCCGAAGGTCGTCGCCTCGGATGATGAAGGCATCTCTGTCGATCCGTCATGGCTGAAGGCACCCGATGTGAATTCTGACGAACATGGGCCGGCAACGCTCACGCTGCCGACCGAGGCTTCCTCAGACACGATGAGTGGGAGCCAATCTCAGTCCGTCGGAACGGACACGCTCGCAGGGTTTGCCGCGGCGGAGTGCCAGGAAACGAGCTCTGGGGCCTGGCTTGTCGCGGGCTCGACCGATATTGGTCGCACAAGTCTCGTTATGCTCAACAATCCATCTGGTGTCGACGCGACAGTCGATATTGCCGTCACCGGCGAGAACGGCCCAATCGACAGCCCGAACGGACTCGGGATTGTTGTGGAGGCAGGAACGCAGAAGGTCGTTTCTCTCGCGGGCATCGCGCCCAACACGATAACGCCGGTCGTGCACGTGACGAGCACGGGGGCCGACATTCAGTCGTGGGTGCAACAGTCATCCATTCGCGGCCTCGTGCCAGCAGGCATCGAGATGGCCGGTCGCGGCGCAGACCCTTCGGAATCAACGACGATTCCCGGTGTGCAGATCTACTCGGGACAGCCCGAGACGTCCACGCAGGAATACGATGACCGTCGCCCCGCGCTGCGCGTCTTCTCTCCGAGCGGCAAGCCCACTCATGTCTCGGCGACGATCACCGACGAGTCGGGCAAGGACGTGTCGACGATGGAGGTTGACATCACAAAGGGTGCGGTGGGCGAATATCCGCTGGGTGATCTGCCTTCTGGGCGCTACAGCATTCACGTCGACGCCAGTCAGCCCGTCGTTGCCGCGGCGCGAACGAGCGTCTCCGAAGACAAAGCTGGAGACTTCTCGTGGTTTGCCTCGGCGGCAGAACTCGAAACGCCATTCGTCGTCGATGCGGCATCGGGGCCAGGGCGAAGCCTTGTGCTCCACAACGCCAGTGACACGAAGGCGACTGTCGAGATCGGCACCGAATCAGTGACAATCGATACGAGAGCCTCCTACACCTACCCCCTCGAAGGCCCCGTGACCGTCACGCCCGATGCCGGTGTACTCGCTGTTGTGAGCTACGCGGGAGGTAACTCAGTGTCATCGTTCACCATCACCGCACCGAAGCCAGCGTCGGAGCCGATCGACGTCTCTGTGCGCTGAGATCAGTGCGGGTCGTGCCCGCCGAGGTCGAGATCCCATGGGTCAAGGCCGAGATATTCGGCTGCGGCCTGAAATGTGCAGCTCTCGGCGGCCATGCGTCGGTGAAGATCGTCGTTCATATGCAGCCGGGTGAGGCGTTGCACAGGAACCCGGTACAACACGATCTTTCGTGCTTCCCTGTCGATACTCCAGCGGTCGATTCCGTCACCGTGCTGTGCCGACGTCGGCATGCTTGCCAGCAAGAACGTCACGTCGCCCAACTCGTGGGGATAAGCGCCGCGCAGGTATTCGGCCGCGGCGCCAACACTCACAGAGAACAGATCGCTTCGGCCGGCAAGGGGACGAAGCGGTGGCCGCAGCACCGAGCTTCTGCCTGAGCGCCCGTGCCTGTCATGACGGTGCGCTGGGCGTGGAAACATCTCCCGCCTGCCTCGTCCAGAGATCCGTCTGCCCATATTTCAATCGTAGGCCAGGAGAGCCCCGCTCTGGGGTGACGTGCGGAAGCAGAAGTCATCGTAAACTGATGCGGATGGATGAAAGAATCTGTTCCCGAGTCGGGTGTAGCCGAGAGGCCGTCTCGACGCTCACCTATGATTACGCCGATCAGATGGCAGTGCTGGGCCCGCTTGGCCTGTCACGAGAACCGCACAGCTATGATTTGTGCGCAATCCACACCGAACGGCTTTCCACTCCGCAAGGATGGCAGATCATCAGACACGTAAGCCAGACGGAGGCATAGTGGGCACGAAACACGGACGGTCGGCGGCCGAGCGACTCACTGCCGCCGTGAAAACATATGATGTGCGCGGACTTGTCGATGTCGACCTGACCGACGAGATCATCGAGGCGGTTGGAGCGGCGTTCGTCGACGAGATCGATGCGGCCGGAGCCGACGTGGTCGTCGGCCACGATATGCGTGACTCGTCCCCCCGGTTCGCCGCAGCCTTCGCCTCGGGCGCTCGGGCCAGGGGAGCCAACGTGGTCTCCATCGGTCTGTGTTCCACTGACGAGAGCTATTTCGCGTCGGGGTCAATGGATGCTGCCGCCGCCATGTTCACGGCGAGCCATAACCCGGCGACATACAACGGAATCAAGATGTCCCGCCCCGGGGCGCAGTCACTGTCGTTCGACACGGGGCTCGGCGCCATCAGAGATCGTGCAATTGCTTACCTGGAGTCAGGCATTCCCTCGACCGAGGCTCCCGGATCGGAGCGTTCCGCCGATGTGCTTGCAGATTACGCGCGTGCGTTGCGAACATTTGTTCCCCTCGAGCAGATTCGACCGCTGCGGATCGTTGTCGACGCGGGCAACGGAATGGGCGGCATGACGGTGCCCGCGGTTCTCGGGAGGGCCGCGGGGCTTGACGCGCTTCCCGTCGAGGTCATCCCCATGTATTTTGAGCTCGATGGGACGTTCCCCAACCACGAGGCAAATCCGCTCGACCCGGCGAACCTCGTCGACCTGAAGCGCGCCGTCGTTGACAGCGGCGCCGATGCGGGGCTCGCTTTTGACGGTGACGCCGATCGCTGCTTCGTCGTTGATGATCAGGGTGACCCGGTCAGTCCATCGGCCGTGACGGCGATCGTTGCCGTGCGTGAGATTGCCCGCGAGCGTTCGAACGGGTCGACAGACACGATTCAGGTGCTGCACAACCTCATTACGTCGCGCTTCGTTCCCGAGATCATCGACGAGCACGGTGCGGAGCCGGTGCGCACGCGCGTCGGGCATTCGCTCATCAAGGCGCAGATGCGTGAGACCGGTGCGATCTTCGGTGGAGAGCACTCCGCCCACTATTACTTTCGTGATTTCTGGGGTGCCGACAACGGAATGCTCGCCGCCATGCACGTTCTCGCGGAGCTTGGCTCGCAGCCGCTGCCGCTCTCCGAATTCGCAGCCGAGTTCAGTCCGTACGAGCAGTCGGGAGAGATCAACTCGACCGTCGACAATGTTCCCGAAACCTACGCTCGCATTGTCGACGCGTTTCAGGGTCGTGCCGAGTTTGACGAGATGGATGGTCTGACTGCAACAGGAATCACGCCGAAGAACGAGCCGTTCTGGTGGTTCAACGTGCGTCCGTCGAACACAGAGCCTCTTGTGAGACTCAACGTCGAGGGCGAAGATGTGGCGACCATGGAGTCTGTGCGCGATGAGGTGCTTTCTCTCATTCGCAGCTGACGCGCATGGGAGAATAGCCGAATGACCAGCACCGCACCCTTCGACTTTCAGATCTCCGACATCACGCTCGCTGAAGCGGGCCGTCACCAGCTTCGACTCGCCGAGAACGAGATGCCGGGGCTTATGGCGCTACGCGAAGAATATGGTGAGGCACAGCCGCTGGCGGGTGCACGCATCGCCGGATCTCTGCACATGACCGTGCAAACTGCCGTGCTCATCGAAACGCTCGTGGCGCTCGGCGCGCAGGTGCGCTGGGCCAGCTGCAACATATACTCGACGCAGAATGAGGCCGCCGCAGCAGTTGTGGTCGGAACAGAGGGAACCATCGACCAACCCGCCGGTGTTCCCGTCTTCGCGTGGAAAGGCGAGACGCTCGAGGAATACTGGGCGTGCACCGATCGCATATTCGACTGGAGCAGCGAGGCCGAGGCCGCAGGGGAGCGCTGGATCGGCCCCAACCTCATTCTCGATGACGGCGGCGACGCGACGCTCCTCGTTCACAAGGGTCGCGAATTCGAGGCTGCGGGAGCGGTGCCCGAAGCGTCGGATGCCGACAGCGACGAGTTCCGTGTCGTGCTCGCTGTGCTGCGTCGTTCGCTTGCGGCATCCGGTGACCGCTGGACGAGAATCGCTGCGGAGTTGGAAGGTGTCACCGAAGAGACGACGACGGGAGTGCACCGACTGTACGAGCTCGCGCGGGACGGCGAGTTGCTGTTCCCAGCGATCAATGTCAATGACTCAGTGACGAAGTCAAAGTTCGATAACCGCTACGGAATTCGACATTCGCTTCCCGACGGCCTCAACAGAGCTACAGACGTACTCATCGGCGGCAAGACCGCCTTCGTCGTCGGTTACGGCGACGTGGGCAAGGGGGCAGCCGAGGCATTGCGCGGGCAGGGCGCCCGCGTGATCGTGTCTGAGATCGATCCCATCTGCGCTCTTCAGGCGGCAATGGACGGCTACCAGGTGGCAGCCCTCGAATCTGTCGTCGACCAGGTAGACATCGTCGTCACGTGCACAGGCAACCGAGCAGTCGTGCGTGCCGAGCACATGCTGGCCATGAAGCACCTCGCGGTCGTCGCGAACGTCGGGCATTTCGATAATGAAATCGACATGGCCGGACTTGCCGCTATCGATGGTGTTGTCAAGATCGAGATCAAGCCTCAGGTGCACGAATGGCGACTGCCAACCGGTCGGTCGGTGCTCGTGCTTAGCGAGGGTCGCCTGATGAATCTCGGCAATGCCACGGGGCATCCATCATTTGTGATGAGCAACTCGTTTGCCAACCAGATGCTCGCTCAGATCGAACTGCACACGCACAGCGAGAACTACTCGACAGATGTGCACGTGCTGCCGAAGCGACTTGACGAGAAGGTCGCGCGACTGCACCTCGAGGCTCTCGGCGTTGAGCTCACGAGCCTCTCAGCCGAGCAGGCGTCCTACATCGGCGTTGACGTCGAGGGGCCATACAAGCTCGATCACTACCGGTACTAAGGGGTTCGCGGCACAATCAAACCTGGGTGGGGCGCGGCTGCGAATCGGGGAGTTGGCGCTCAGGGAACCCATTCGGGTTGCCCGAGAGCACGGGGCGTAGTCGCTCAAGCCTCTCGCGCTCGAGCATGAGCGCTCGGTAGCTTCGTTCTCTGCGCAGAGCGGCAACGGCGTAAAGAAACGTCATCGGATCGACGGACGGCACAGGCGAGACAAACGGCGCTGCGTCATTCGCGAGCTCCAGAGACAGTCGCGCACGCGATGGTGGCGTCATGCTCGGTGCCTGAGAGAGAAACTGGGCGATGCGCCGTGCCACACGGTCAGGCAGTCTCGCGACGTCGGCGATCTGCGCCCACGAGGCCAGTTGCGGCGGTAGAGGATAGGCGGCTGGCCTGACGCGCGGAACCCGTTCATGCTGCGAATACGTTCCGGCGAGCATGTCGCCAATGCGCTTGGCCTTGGAATTCAGCAGGCCAACGAGAGCGGCACCGCCACCCAGCGTCATATAGATCTCGAAGAACCCCACGAGAGCACGAATGAATGCGTGCCTGAAACCGATAGCTCCACCGTCATCCCTGACGATGCGCGCCCCGACGGTAAGCCGACCGAGGGATCGGCCATGCGTGAGAAGCTCAACTCCGGTGGGCACGGCGATCGTTGCAACGACGATGATCGAGATCAGAAATGCCTGCATTGCAGCGGGATCCATCCCCGTCTGTGCCGCCATCGTCACGAACAGCAGCGCGAGAAGCCCGCCGACGATGAGGGAGACGAGCACGTCGATCATCGAGCCAGCGGCGCGGAGAAGAAAGCTCGTCGAACGCACATCGAGCGCGACTGCCTCGCCCGTCACGAACTCGTCGGCCTCGCGAGAGAAGGAGACGGCTGCACTCATGGGTATCATCTAATCAGATGGACCTTGACGCCTACACCGAAGCCCACCGTTCCGACTGGGAACGGCTTGACGAGCTTTCGCGCACACCACGACTCACCGGTACGCAGTCCGATGAGCTGATCACGCGCTACCAGGGGGCGGCAGCACAGCTGTCTGCGATCAAGACGACGGCGGGATCAACAGCTGTGGGGGATCGCCTCAGCGTCTTGCTCTCGAGAGTTCGGCTTCGCTTCACCGGGGCCTCGGGTAACGCACTGTCGCAGTTGCCGCGCTTCTTTCTGTTGCAGCTACCCGCTGCCCTGTACCGGCTTCGGTGGCTGACATTGGCCGTGACCGCAGCGACGGTGTTGATCGCTCTGGCATTCGGCGTCTGGGCATCGCAGGACCCTCGCGTGCTCGCTAACCTCGGCAGTGAATCCGATCTTTCGTCGCTCGCGCACGATCAATTCGTTTCTTACTACTCCGAGAACCCTGCTGCGTCGTTTGCTGGACGTGTTTGGACGAACAACGCGTGGATCGCTGCGCAGTGCATCGCGTTCGGCATCACGGGAGTCTGGGTTCCCTATGTCGTACTGCAGAATGCTCAGAACCTTGGCATCACGGGGGCTGTCATGTTCGCCTATGACAAGGGCGACGTCTTCTTCCTCTTTATTGCCCCGCACGGTCAGCTTGAAATGACCTGCATCTTCGTGGCTGCCGCCGCCGGTCTGCGGATCTTCTGGTCGTGGATTGCGCCGGGAAGACGCACCCGACTCGACTCGATCGCTCACGAGGGGCGAAGCCTGATCACTGTCGTCGTGGGGTTGATCATTGCGCTCTTCATGTCGGGCATCGTCGAGGGCTTCGTGACACCGTGGCCGCTGCAGGAACAGATTAACCCGACGCTCGGGTGGACGATCAAGATTGGAATCGGAACGCTCGCGCTCGCCGCATTCCTCACCTACATGCTCGTTGTGGGTCGCCGTGCATCGCGCGAGGGCGAAACTGGTGATCTCGACGCGTTTGAATCGGGTGCGACGACACTCACCGCGGCATAGGCGGGGCGACGGATCACTGCATCCAGTTCTTTTGACTGAGTCAAAACAAGTGTTACACTTGACCCATGCACACGATGACCGAGGCCGAGTTCAGCACAGCGCTGCGCGACGCGGGGCTCAAGGCCACGGCGCCGAGGCGGACGGTGCTGCGTGTGCTCGAAACTCGTCAGCATGCTGATGCCGCGGCGATCTTCGATGAGGTTCTTCGCGATCTTCCAGATACCTCGCTGCAAGCGATATACGGTGTGCTTTCGGCACTCACCGACGTTGGCCTCGTGCGCCGGATCGAGCCTGCAGGGTCTCCCGCTCTGTATGAGCGACGCATCGGAGACAACCACCATCACGTCGTCTGCACGCAGTGCGGCGCCGTGAGCGATGTGGACTGCGTCATCGGCGAAGCTCCGTGCCTCACGCCATCGAACACTGCAGGCTTCGCTATTTCGACCGCAGACGTCACATTCTGGGGTGTGTGTCCCGACTGCCAAGAGCAGAGGGCCTAAAACTTTCTTCCAGACGCGCGACCGACCGGTCGCGTTATCGACCATGCCTACACGCAAGGAGAAGTATGTCTGAAACACCGGTCACAACAACCACAACGGGTGCGCCGGTCGCAGCCGACGGCTACTCGCAGACCGTCGGATCCGATGGCTCGATCGCCCTCACCGACCATTACCTTGTCGAAAAGCTTGCGCAATTCAACCGTGAGCGGGTTCCTGAGCGGGTCGTTCACGCGAAGGGCGGCGGCGCTTTCGGCACCTTCGAGGCCACCGAAGACGTGAGCGCATACACACGGGCAGCAGTGTTTCAGAAGGGGACGACAACGGAGATGCTTGCACGCTTCTCTACCGTTGCCGGCGAGCAGGGATCGCCAGACACCTGGCGCGACCCTCGAGGATTCGCCCTGAAATTCTATACATCAGAGGGCAACTACGACCTCGTGGGAAACAACACTCCCGTGTTCTTCATTCGCGACGGCATCAAGTTTCCCGACTTCATTCACTCGCAGAAGCGCCTCCCCGGCATCAACACTCGCGACAACGACATGCAGTGGGACTTCTGGACCAACTCGCCCGAGTCTGCCCACCAGGTGACGTGGGTGCTCGGAGATCGCGGCCTCCCGGCATCCTGGCGAAACATGGACGGCTTCGGTTCGCACACGTATCAGTGGATCAACGCGGCAGGCGAGCGGTTCTGGGTGAAGTACCACTTCAAGACCGACCAGGGCATCAAGACGCTCTCTAATGACGAAGGCGAGCTGCTCGCAGGTCAGGACGCCGACTATCACCAGCGCGACCTGTACGAGGCGATCAACCGAGGCGACTTCCCCTCGTGGACGCTGTCAGTGCAGATCATGCCGTATGACGACGCCAAGACGTACCGATTCAACCCGTTCGACGTAACAAAGGTATGGCCGCACGCAGACTACCCGCTCATCAGGGTCGGGACTATGCAGCTCAATCGCAATGCTGAGAACTACTTCGCGCAGATCGAGCAGGCGGCTTTTGCCCCATCGAACTTCGTTCCCGGAATCGGCCCGAGCCCCGACCGGATGCTGCAGGCGCGCATCTTCAGCTACGCAGACGCCCACCGTTACCGTGTCGGTACGAACCACGCTCAACTTCCGGTGAACGCGCCAAAGGTCGAGGTCAACTCGTACTCGAAGGACGGTCAGACTCGCTACGCATTCCCGCCCTCTGACAGGCCGGTGTACGCCCCGAACTCGTTCGGTGGACCCCATGGCGATCCGCAGGCGGCCGGTGACGCAGCCGGGTTCGCCAGTGACGGCGAGCTCGTGCGCACCGCGCAGGCGTTGCGCAGTGAGGACTCCGATTTCGGGCAGGCTGGCACGCTTTACCGCGACGTTATGGATGATGCGGCGAAGGCACGCTTTCTCGACACCATCACCGGACACGTCGGTGCCGTTGTGAACGATGACATTCGCGCCCGTGCAATCCAGTACTGGAAGAACGTCGACGCCGATCTGGGTGCCGCGCTTGAAAGCCGGCTGTCAGGGGCAGAGAGCGACGCTGCGTAGGACTCGCGATAACGCGAGCGGCGCCGGGGATGCTCCCCGGCGCCGTTTTCGCGCTAGAGCCGGCCAGCTGCCTTCAACGCGATGTAGTGATCGGAGAGCGCCGGGGGTAGATCGGCAGGCGGACCCGTGACGACGTCAGCACCCTGCTGCCTGATCGCGGCTGCGACACGCGTCGTATCGAGCAGCGCCCGTTCCGCGGATGCCGCGCGATACACGTCATTGAGACGGTCACGCTGCGACACGGCCCGCACCACATCGGGATCGGTGACGCTTGCAACGACGACCGTGTGCTTCTGCGTCAGCTGCGGAAGCACGGAGAGCAGACCCTGTGATGCGCCCGGAGCATCGATGGACGTGAGCAGCACGACGAGAGCGCGATGCGCGGTGATGTCGCGCACCTGCGCAGGGACAGCATCCCAGTCCATCTCGATGAGCTCAGGATCGATGCCGGCCATCGTATCGACCATGCGTGACAGGAGAGTCGGGCCGTTCGCTCCCTGAACGCGCCCGCGCACACGGCGATCGTAAGCGACGAGATCAACCCTGTCGCCCGCGCGCGTCGCGAGGGCAGCGAGCAGAAGCGACGATTCGAAGGCCGTGTCGATACGCGGCTCGTTGTCGATGCGCGCCGCCGAGGTGCGCCCGGTGTCGATGACGATGACGACACGTCGATCTCGCTCAGGACGCCACGTGCGCACAACCAGGTCTTGGCGGCGCGCCGTCGCACGCCAGTCGATGGATCGTACGTCATCGCCGCGCACATACTCTCGCAACGAGTCGAACTCAGTGCCCTGGCCGCGCACCATGACGGCGCTTGAACCGTCGAGCTCGCGCAAACGGGCGAGCCGACTGGGCAGGTGCTTGCGTGCGTTGAACGGCGGCAGCACCCGAACGCGCCCTGGCACGTCAAGCGTCGCCTGCCGAGCCCCGAGGCGAAGCGGGCCGAACGAGCGGACGATGATCAGCGCGCTCGTGCGGTCACCGCGGCGAAATGGAGTAAGAGTCTGGCTGATGGATCGCCGCTCGCCCGGAGGAAGACGAAGTCGCCGACGTGTCGGTGTCGCGACAGCCGACGGTTGCCAGGCGTCGCGAACGAGGGCCCGTACGGTGCGTCGTCCTGCATTCGTGACGAACAGTGAGCTCGTGACTGTCTCACCGAGCCGCACACGGTCGGGAAGATCTCGATAAATGCTCAGGCGTCGCGGGGATCCGGCGAGCACAACGTCGAGCACAAGCAACAGCACGCAGAACGCGAGCCACCCGACGAACGGCGCCCATCCGTTTCCCGTCGCCTCGCCGATCGCGATGATGGGAAGCACACCGATCGCGACAAGCGCAACGAACCACCCGGTGACCGCCATCGTTAGAACGGCACCTGCACCTGTTGCATGACAGACGTCAGAATCGCGTCGACAGAGACGCCCTCGAGCTCCGCTTCAGGTCGCAGCTGAACGCGGTGCCTCCACACAGGAAGCAGCATCGCCTGAACGTGGTCTGGCGTGATCGATGAGTACCCGGTGAGCCACGTCCACGCCTTCGTCGCTGCGAGCAACGCCGTGGTGCCGCGCGGACTCACGCCGATGCGTACCGAGGGACTCTGGCGTGTGGCCCGCGCGAGGTCGACAAGGTACGTCAAAACGGCGTCGGTGACGCCGACTGCAGAGGCGGCATCCTGTGCTGCGGTGATGTCGTCTGCCGTCAATACGGGCGTGACGCCGGCAGCAGCCAAGTCGCGAGGGTTGAAGCCGTTCGCGTGACGGCGCAGCACGTCGACCTCGGTTTCGCGCTCGGGAATGTCAAGAACCAGCTTCACAAGAAAACGGTCGAGCTGCGCCTCAGGCAGCATATACGTGCCTTCATACTCGATCGGGTTCATCGTGGCAGCGACCATGAACGGCACAGGGAGTGCGCGCGTCACGCCGTCGGCCGAGACCTGGCGCTCCTCCATTGCCTCGAGCAACGACGATTGCGTCTTCGGCGGGGTGCGGTTGATCTCGTCGGCGAGCATGATGTTCGTGAATACCGGCCCCTGCCGAAACTCGAACTCGCCGGCCTTGGCGTCGTACACAAGCGATCCCGTGACATCGCCCGGCATCAGGTCTGGAGTGAATTGAACGCGCTTCGTGTCGAGCGACAGCGAGGTGCTCAGCGAGCGCACGAGAAGTGTCTTCGCGACACCGGGAACGCCCTCGAGCAGCGCATGCCCGCGAGCGAGCAATGCGACGACGAGGCCAGTGACCGCGGCATCCTGCCCGACGACGGCCTTTGCCACCTCTGAGCGCACCTGCGCGAAACGCTGCCGCAATTCATCGTTTGCGGAATCGGGGGAGTTCTGCGGCTGCGGCGAGCCCTGCTGATTCGTCATTGTCACATTCTTCCTGTTTCATCAATTTTCGCGCGTACCCGTGCTTCAAGGTCATCCAGCGAGTCGGAGAGCGCCATGAGCTCTGCATCGGTTGCGGGCGTGTCATCGACAAGTACGCCGCGCGTGTAGTGAGGATCACGAGCAAGAGCGGATGCCGCGGCGTCGGCGACCTGCCACACCGACGCGCCCGTCGAAAGCCCCAACAGCCCCGCGATGCGGGATACCGCGCCCATACGCAACGTGTCGATGGCATGGCCCCGCGCGTTTCCTCGCTCGTACAGTCGAGCACGTCCCTCGACGGTCTCGCGCGCCGGCACGTGCACGGGAAGATTTTCGACCACGACCGGACCGAGGCGACGACCACGCCAGATCATCGCGGCGATTGCCGTGAGCGTGAGCAAAACGGTGAACGGCACAACCCACGGGGGAGTGAGCTCTCCGAGCGTCGGCGGCGCCTCTGACTCCACATCAGCGATCGTCGGTAGGTACCACACGAGCTCGTCGTGTGCGCCGAGAACGTTCAGCGCGAGAGCAGCGTTGCCGCCATGAATGATCGCGTCGTTGCTCAGCGCGCCCGGGTTTCCGAGCAACGTCAGTGACCCGCCACCGCTGTGTGGAAGCGACACAAGGCCATAGCGTTGGTCCGCAACGGGAAAGCAGCCACGGGCGTCGGGATCGTCAACGATGCGGTAGGTGTAAAGCACCTCGGTTGTCTGCGCGGCGCGGGCAGCGGGAACTGTGCACTCAGCGTCGACGAGAGCCGCATCTGCCGGTTCAGCGCCCCCGGCCCGCACTCCCGGGGCAACCGCGCGCAAGTCGGCGAAGTCCGGCGTCAGCACCACGACGTCTTCCGCTTTCTTCGTGAGCTGTGCCAGATCGCGTGCGTCGAGAAATCCGTCGGCGTCGTAGACGAAGAGTGTTGCGTTACCGGCACCGAGTGCCTTATCGGCATCCGTGGCGCTGTCAGCGACGGTCACCGAAACGCCGTGCTCTTCGAGAACCGAGACAACACCCTTGGCCCCGGACGGCGTGGCGCTGTCTGCCTGCAGCGGGCGGCTCTGAGTGTTGCCGCTTCCCGAAAGGGCAAGCGCAATCATCACGACAACCAGCGCCCCGATGCCGAACACGATCCAGAAGGCGCTGCGTTTGAGGCGCACCCCGACCGTCGGGGTCAGCGATTCCGCAACGCTCACGATACGACGACCTCCACGTTCTGAAGGTGCGGCGTCGTGCTCGAAATCTCAGCGTCGAGACGGGCGATCGTCTCGTATTGTTCGGTCGTGGCTCTGCCGTCGAGGTAGCGGACGGAGTCGAAATCGGATGCGGCCGAACGCAGGCGCTCCGCGTGCGCGGGAAAAGTGGATGCCGCGGCAGAGGCGAAGCCACCGGCCGTCGTTCCGGGCAGAACGGTGACAAGTGTTCGCTCATCGAGCCCTCGTGCAAGAGCACGGAATATCTCCAGAACCGCGGTCTCCCAGTCGCCAGTCTGCGCTGCCTGACGTGCATGGGCGCGCAGCTCTCGTGCCGTTCTCGTGTCGTCATCTCCGAAGAGTGCCGCAGCCTGTCTTCTTGCGCGGTTTCGTCTGGGTACGCCCCAGATCAGAATTGCCGCAACGACAGCAGCGACGACGAGCACGACGATGATGACGGGAACCCACGCGGCAAACGTACCGCTGCCCGGGACCACGAGCGAGAGAAACCATTCCTTGATGGCCGCTGCAATGCGGTCGATCAGGGATGGTTTCGCCGCCGTGTACTCGGGCTTCGACAGTTCTCTGACGAGCCAGTCGTATGCTTCATCCCTGCCGGGGTTCAGCGGAGGAGAGTCGTCAAGCGGCACGATGCCGATCACTGCAGCCCTCGCGGCGCAAACGGGTCGGGCACCGACGCGTCGCCGACCTGCCGTGCCTCGACGAAGCGCGTGAGCTCGATGTCGAGACCCTCGCGTCGCATGCGCAAATCAATGTAGATCAGAGCGAGAGCGCCCGACTGCACGACCGACATGATCGACCCCATCACCACCGTGATCAACAGAAGAACGACCTCGGCTATCGCGAGGAACGCGAGCGTGGCAGCTGCGTCGGAACCCGTTGGATCGAGGAGGCCGGGAACGATGCCGAACACAAGGGACAGGGGAGTGGTGATGATCTGCGAGGCGATGTTAAGAATCGCCGCGATGAGGAAGATTACGCCAAAGGTCTTCCAAAAGCTTCCCGAGGTGAGGCGCCAGGAGCGAGAGATCGCGTTCTTGAGCGTCGCGTGCTCCATCACGATCACGCTGGGCACGATGGCGAGCTTGGTGAAGATCCACACTCCAAGGGCGATGATCGCCAGCGACCCGAAAACGATGAAAAGAATGCCGATCACAAGCCCAGCACCGCCCTGAACGATGATGAGAGCGCCGATGCCGCCGACGACCCCCATCGCAACGAGTATGGACACCAAGTACAGAGCTGTCCAGCCGAGGAGCGTCCAGAATCGCGGCCACGTCGCTTTCCATACCTCGCGCATTCTCAGCTTCTCACCGAGCGTCGCCCGTGCCGTGTCTGTCACCACGACCCCTTGCAGAAATGCGGACCCGACGATGGAGACGAGAATCGGAACGATCATCGAGAGCAGAATCGTCAGCACGGCGCCCGACACGATCTCGTCTTGGTCTTGGGCGGACGCTTGGTTGATTCGAGTGAGCATGAGCGCGGTGATCACACCGGTGATGATGATCGTGAGAACGACAGTAACGCCTTGAATGATGAGTGCGCTTCCCACCGTTGTCTTCGGGTTGTGACGCAGCTCCTTGAAAGGAGCGGTCAGAAGAGCACCGAAGCTCAGCGGACGAAGGGGAATAAGGCCGGGCTTGGGCGGCGGCGCCCACGCGTTGGGAGCGCCGAATGGCTGCTGCGGCCCATACTGCGGGGGCTGCCCAGCATACTGCGGTGGCGCGTACTGCCCGTATTGCGGTGGTGGCGCCGCCCCGTACTGCCCATACTGCGGTGGCGCGTATTGGCCGTACTGCGGCGGAGGCTGATGCCCGTCTGCTGCGTCACTTTCGGGATGCTCCGGGTCGTGACCCTGAGCGCGATTCGCATCCGACGGGGTACCCGCTGAATTACCGGACGGCGAGTGCCATGACCCGTTATCGCTCACTCGTTCGCGCCCCCTTCAGACCGTGGCGAGACACTTGCAGAGTTCTACTCTGTCACACGGTGCGATGTCTCGCGCGTTTCAACGGCGGGCTTGGAGGCAAGCGTCAGATAGCCTGGTGGAACGCGGGTCGGGACGCCATCCGTGTACACAGAAACGAGAACGAGACGAATGAACCCACGAATTCTTGTTGTCGACGATGACACAGCTCTCGCGGAGATGATCGGCATCGTGCTGAGATCCGAAGAATACGAGCCGATCTTCTGCTCAGACGGTGCATCAGCGCTCGCTGAGTTCCGGCAGGAGAAACCCGATCTCGTACTGCTCGACCTCATGCTTCCCGGTATCGACGGCATTGAGGTCTGCACGCAGATCAGGCAGGATTCCGGCGTGCCCATCATCATGCTCACCGCGAAGTCAGACACGGCAGATGTCGTGCGCGGGCTGGAGTCGGGCGCCGACGATTACATTGTCAAGCCGTTCAACCCGAAAGAACTCGTCGCTCGAATCCGAACACGCCTGCGCCCGGCATCCGAATCGACTCAAGAGGCTCTGGAGATTGCCGACTTGAGCGTCGATGTTGCCGGGCACGAAGTGCGGAGGGGCGACAAAAAGATCAACCTCACGCCTCTCGAGTTCGACCTTCTGCTCACCCTTGCGTCGAAACCGCAGCAGGTTTTCACACGGGAGATGCTTCTTGAGCAAGTCTGGGGTTATCACTACAAGGCCGACACGCGACTCGTGAACGTGCACGTGCAGCGTCTGCGCGCCAAGATCGAGCACGATCCCGACAACCCACGAATCGTGACAACGGTGCGAGGAGTCGGCTATCGGGCAGGCGCCTCAGGCTCGTAGACCATGAGCTCACCGCTGTCGGTTGCGGAGCTGGGGCTTTCGCAGGTGCGCACGTGGCCCGGCCGCGTGCGTGAACTGTGGCGTAGGTCACTGCGGTTCAGAACCGTATCGATCACCGTGGGGCTCACTCTCGTCGCCGTGCTCGCGTCGGGGGTGTACATGTCGATCAGCGTTCGCAACGACCTCTTCTCGTCTCGGTTGAGCCAGGTTCTCGATGACTCGGGACGCACGATGAGCTCGGTGCAGCGCCTCTTCGAGTCGGCAGACATCAATGACCGTGTGGCTATCACAACGGTGATGAACACCGTGCGAAACCAGCTCGCTGCCACGTCATCGAGCCAGCTCATTGCGGGCTATCGGGCTCCCGGCCAGGAATACAATCCATACGCGCCGCAGGGCTTTCGCAGCTCGGAGCTCGCTGGCGGCGTTTTGACTCCCGACCTGCGAAACGTTGTGCAGGATGGCATCGGCGAGCAGTGGTGGCAATCGGTGACGCTTAAAGGGGCGAGCGGCGAAGTCCCCGGTGTCATCGTCGGGCAGCTCGTCGATGTTCCGGGCGCTGGCCAATATGAGTTCTACATTGCCTTCGATCTCAGTGACTCCGAGCGCACTCTGCAATTTCTGCAGCAGACGATGCTCATCGTCGGGTTTGCGCTGCTGCTGCTCGTCGGGGCTGTCGCCTGGGTTGTCGTGCGTCTCGTCGTCGAGCCCATCACGATCGCAGCCGAGACCAGTCAGCGGCTTGCCGACGGTGACTTGGGCGTGCGAATTCGCGAGACGGGAGCAGACGAGCTTGCGACGCTCGCTCGGTCGTTCAACGGGATGGCGGACTCGTTGCAGCAGCGCATTCGCGAACTGGCCGACCTGTCTCTCGTGCAGCAGCGTTTCGTTTCTGACGTGTCACACGAGCTTCGCACTCCGCTGACAACCATTCGTCTCGCCGACGATGTCATATACGACCAGCGCCACTCCTTCGCACCAGCAACCACACGTACGGCCGAGTTGCTGCACACACAGGTCGAAAGGTTCGAGTTGTTGCTTGACGATCTGCTGGAAATTAGCCGCTATGACGCGGGTTCTGTTCAATTGGAGCTCGAGCCGACGAATCTCGCCACCCTTGCACAAGACTGCATTGACGGAATGGAAGCGCTCGCCGCGGAGCGAGGAACCGATATTCGTCTTGTCGCTCCGGGCGGTCATAACCAAGTGGAGATGGACCCTCGGCGCATCAGGCGCATCGTGAGGAATCTGATCGGCAACGCCATTGAGCACGGCGAAGGCGGCCCGATTGTGGTCACCGTCGACAGCAACGCGGATGCTGTCGCACTCACCGTGCGCGACTACGGCCTTGGCATGAGCGAAGCTGACGCCGAGCACGTCTTCGACCGCTTCTGGCGCGCGGATCCCTCCCGACGTCGAACGATCGGTGGCACAGGGCTTGGACTCGCAATTTCAACGGAAGACGCCAGCCTGCACGGCGGAGAGATTGACGTCTGGTCGCGTCCCGCCGCAGGCAGCAATTTTCGGCTCACACTGCCGCGAACGCCGGGCGGAGCTGTCATGTCGTACCCACTCGACCGAGTACCTGACGACGCAGACGGTTCCGGTCCGCCGATTCGACAGGGGGATGACGCATGAGACGAACCACGTCAGTCATCTCGCTCGCGGTGATCGCGGCGCTTCTCGCAGGATGTGCCGGAATTCCGCGTAGTGGGAGCGTTCGCGAGGGAAACCCCGTGGGGGAAGACGATGACAACGCAAACGATGTCACGTTGATCGCCGATGCTCCCGTGCCTGGTGCCTCGCAGGAGGACCTGCTTAAGGGGTTCATCGCGGCAGCATCCAGCCCTCTCAATAATTATGCGGTCGCCCGTGAATACTTGGCACCGGATGTTCGGCTCGATTGGAACCCGGATGCCTCGGTGACGCTCGATGATCCTGGTGAGCGACAGTTTGACAGGCAGTCAGACGCGACGATCGATGTCGCCGTTGAGGCGACCGCTCTCGTTGACAACACCGGAGTGTACTCGGAACGGACGACCGGCGGACTCGTTCACCAGAGCTACACGTTCGTCAAGGTCAGCGGCGAATGGCGCATTGCGGAGGCTCCCAACGGCATCCTTCTGGAAGAGTCTCTCTTCGAGACTGTATTCGACCAGCATGCGCTGCGCTTCTTCAATCCGCAGTGGACGTCACTCGTGCCCGACCTGCGTTGGTTTCCCTCGGGAAGCTCGTCGGCAACTCGAATCGTCACTGAATTGCTCAAAGGGCCGAGCGAGTGGCTCGCGCAATCGGTGACGACGGCGTTCCCTGACGGAACCCGGCTTGCGCGCAGCTCCGTACCCGTCACAGATGGAAAAGCGCAGGTCGACCTCAGCCGTGATGCGCTCACGGCCGACGATTCGGCCCGAAAACGGATGAAAGCGCAGCTTGTCGCCAGTCTTGAGAATGTTGCCGGTGCTGGCATCGTCACTGTTCTCTTCGACGGGCAGCCGATGGATATTCCGTCATTGACGGTGCGTGAGCCCCGAGTTGATTCACGACCCCTCATCATGACCGATGAGGGCTTCGGCTACGCGTCAGGCAAGGGCATCGAGACGATTTCCGGAATCTCGCCCGCCGTCGAAGAGCTGAATGCCACGGCGGCGGTGATCAACAGTGAGAACACACAGATCGCTGTCCGCGGGGAGGACGGCGTGTATTCCGTGATCTCGGGCAATGACCCGGTGCTCGTGGACAATCGTGATGGCCTGATCGCTCCGACCCTTGATGACTCGGGGTATGTCTGGACGGTACCTGCCGGTCAACCAGGAAAGGTGCAGGTGCACGATGAGTCCGGCGCGGCCTTTGAGCTGCAGACGTCCTGGCCTGAAGCGTCGTCGATCGCCTCTCTCGAGCTCTCTCGCGACGGCACGCGCATCGTCGCACTCATCAATTCCGGTGATTCCCCCCAGTTGCTGCTCGCCGGGGTGCGCAGAGGAACTGGCGGGGTACCGACGTCGATCAGCGAGACCGTGCGATTTCCGGTCGCGTCAGGAACCCCGAGATCGGCCACGTGGGTCGATGACCAGACCGTCGCGGTGCTCACGAGCGGCACAACCGACGTGGTCCAGCTGATCGAGCTGGGCGGGCCGTCGGCAAATATTGGGCCAGTGGAAGCGGCGGTGGAACTCGTCGGGAGCAACGGTGCGGAGGCGCTCAGAGCCTTCACAAGCGATGGCGAGCTTTTCGCCAGACGAGGCACCGGATGGCAGGTGTCCCGTGAGGGAGTGGCGTTCATCGCAACGCAGATCGGGACGCCCGCAAGCTGAGGCGTCCACAGGCGGTGAGCGTGCAGCGGCTGTCCCCACTTTGCTCCGGACGTTTGCTCACCGACGGGGCGAAGGCAAGGCTAGGGCGATGCCACGTCACCGAGGTCGAGCATGGGGGCCCTCACTTGCACACTTTTGTCTCTCACACGGGCGACGCGTCGTTCGCGAGACGGTGGCATTTCTCGCCCCCGTCACCTGCGCCGGATGCGGTGAGAACGACGTCAGCGTGTGCGTTGTCTGCCGAGACGCTCTGAGCAGGGGCATCCTGACGCGCACGATTGACGGTGTGAGGGTGTACAGCGCCGCGCAGTACTCAGGGTGTGTGAAACGACTGCTGCTCGCCGTCAAACGCGACGGACGTGTCGATGCCGCCTCCGCCCTTGGCAGCGCACTTCACGCGGCCGTCTGCGCGGCGCTCGACGATGCTGAGGGCCAGGGAATCGACATCGCTGCAGTTCCCGCTTCGCTGCGATCTCGTCGGCGCCGTGGATTCGTACCCGTCGACCTGATTGTGCGGCGAGCCGGCTTCGCGCGCTCGCGGGTGCTCGCGTGGAGACGACGGCCGCGTGACCAGATTGGTCTCGGACGCGCACAGCGAACGGAAAACCTCACAAGTGCCATCAGGTCGAAGAATGTGAGTGGCAGACGATTCATCGTCGTTGACGATGTTGTGACAAGCGGCGCGACGCTGTCGGAGTGCATTCGGGCTCTGAGGCAGGCCGGTGGTGAGATCGTTGCATGTGCCACCGTTGCGTCGACCCCGCTGCGTCTCGCCACGCCCGGTTCAGATCAGAGCGTGACAAGGTCGAGCCCTGGGGCTACGGTGTAGGAAAAGGCGTGAAAGGATCGCCCGGAAAACCAGGCGACCTCGCGCCGGATCCGGAGGTCGCCGTGGAAATTAACATCGTCGGAATTGGCCTGGGAGTCACCGATCGCTTTCGTGATTATGTGGAAGAGAAATCAGAGAAGATCACCCACATCACGGATCGAATGATCGCGTTCGAGGTCAAAGTAAGCCGCCACAACGACAAGAGCGGAAAGAACGGTGATGACCGCGTCGAGTTGACGCTCATCGGACCGGGCCCCCTCGTGAGGGCAGAGGCTACAGGCGGTGACAAATACAACGCGTTCGATATTGCGATTGACAAGATGCTCGAGCGAATACGCCGGGCAAAAGAGCGCAGGCAGGCGCGTCGAGGCAAGAAGCGTACATCACTACACGCTGCGGCGACGAGCGAATTCGCTGTGGTCGGACTGCAGCCGGCGCCCGCAGAGGTGATTGAGCGGGTCAGCGCTGGTGAGTCTCCCGTCGACGATGTTGAAAGCGAGGAGCAGTACTCACCCGTCGTCATCAGGCAGAAGACCTTCCCTGCGGAATGGATGACCGTCGACGACGCGGTGGATCGCATGGAGCTGGTCGGGCACGACTTCTTCCTGTTCATCGATGCCCGCACTGATCGCCCGAGCGTTGTGTACCGGCGCAAGGGCTGGGATTACGGTGTGATCGAACTGTCGGAGGAAGCTGAGGCCGAGGCAAACAGAGCTTAAGCGCCCGGAGGCGGCCTGGCGATGCCCGTGTCGGGGCACGCCCGGCCGCCTTTCTTCAGCCCGCACCAAGCGGTGGGTCGCTAACATAGGTACGATCGACCCCGGCCCGATCGAACGAGACGGGACCTGGCGCCTCGAGCGCCGTGAACAAAGTGGAGTGCATTCGTGGCCTCAGTATTGGAAAAGGCCCTTCGCGTCGGCGAAGGACGAACCCTCAAGCGCCTGAAGAACTATGCGAAAGCCGTCAGCGCACTGGAAGACGACTTCGCCGAACTCAGCGACGAGGAACTCAAAAACGAGACAGCGGAGCTTCGCGAACGGTACGAGAATGGTGAGAAGCTCGACCATCTGCTGCCCGAGGCTTTTGCCGCGGTCAGAGAAGCCTCAAAGCGCACGTTGGGCATGCGGCCATTCGACGTTCAGGTCATGGGTGGCGCGGCACTTCATCTCGGCAACATTGCCGAGATGAAGACGGGTGAGGGTAAGACTCTTGTCGCAACGCTTCCCGCGTACCTCAACGCCATCACGGGCAGGGGCGTGCACGTCATCACGGTCAACGACTATCTTGCCAGTTACCAGTCTGAGCTGATGGGGCGCGTGTTTCGCGCACTCGGAATGACAACGGGCGTCGTCGTCTCAGGCCAGACCCCCGATGTACGCCGCAAACAGTACCTCGCAGACATCACCTACGGAACGAACAACGAATTCGGCTTCGATTATCTGCGTGACAACATGGCGTGGCAGAAGGACGGGATGGTGCAGCGTGACCATTACTTCGTCATCATCGACGAGGTCGACTCCATCCTCATTGATGAGGCACGCACGCCTCTGATCATCTCGGGTCCGTCATCAGGTGAGGCAAACAGGTGGTTCACCGAGTTTGCGCGCATAGCCCAGGGCCTTGTCGCCGGCGAAGACTACGAGGTTGATGAGAAGAAGCGCACAGTCGGCGTACTCGAGCCCGGTATCGAAAAGGTCGAGGACCATCTCGGAATCGACAACCTTTACGAGTCTGCGAATACCCCTCTCATCTCCTTCCTCAATAACGCCATCAAGGCGACCGCGTTGTTCAAGAAGGACAAGGATTACGTCGTGATGAACGGCGAGGTCATGATTGTTGACGAGCACACCGGTCGTATTCTCGTTGGACGTCGCTACAACGAGGGCGTTCACCAGGCGATCGAGGCCAAAGAGGGCGTCACGGTGAAGGCAGAGAACCAGACGCTCGCTACGGTCACACTGCAGAACTATTTCCGTATGTACGACAAGATGGCGGGAATGACCGGTACGGCCGAGACCGAGGCCGCCGAGTTCATGTCGACGTACAAACTCGGTGTCGTGAACATCCCCACGAATAAGCCGATGCAGCGCATCGATCAATCTGATCTGGTGTACAAGACGGAAGAAGCGAAGTTCGCGCACGTCGTCGACGACATCGCGGAGCGAAACGAAGCCGGTCAGCCGGTGCTTATCGGAACGACAAGCGTCGAGAAGAGCGAATACCTCTCTCGCCTCCTCGCGAAGAAGGGGATCAGGCACGAGGTTCTGAACGCCAAGAACCACGCGCGTGAGGCATCCATCGTTGCTCAGGCGGGCCGCCTCGGCGCGGTCACCGTCGCAACGAACATGGCTGGACGCGGCACCGACGTCATGCTCGGCGGTAACGCCGAGTTTCTGGCCGTCCAGAAGATGAGCGAACTGGGATTGTCGACAACTGAGACTCCCGATGAGTACGAAGAGACCTGGGACGACGTCTACAACGAGGTGAAAGTCGAGGTGCAGACCGAGGCCGATAAGGTGATCGAGGCCGGAGGACTCTACGTTTTGGGCACAGAGCGTCACGAATCCCGACGCATCGACAATCAGCTTCGTGGCCGCTCAGGGCGCCAGGGAGATCCAGGCGAGAGCCGTTTCTACCTGTCGTTGCAAGATGATTTGATGCGCCTGTTCAACTCCGGCGCTGCAGAGAGCCTGATGTCCCGTGGTGTGCCGGACGACGTCGCCATCGAATCGAAGGTCGTGAGCCGTGCCATTCGTTCGGCACAGTCACAGGTGGAGTCTCGTAACGCAGAGATCCGCAAGAACGTGCTGAAGTACGACGACGTGCTCAACCGCCAGCGCGAGACGGTGTACACCGATCGACGGCAGATTCTCGAAGGCGACGACCTTCAAGAGCGCGTGCGGGTCTTTCTCGAAGACGTCGTCACCGAAGTGCTCGACGAGCACATCGGCGAGGGCAATGGAGACGATTGGGACTTCGATGCGCTGTGGGTGGAGCTCAAGACCCTGTACCCGATTGCTCTCACCGTCGACGAGGTCGTTCAGGAAGCGGGTTCGAAGGGGCGTGTCAATCGAGCATTCGTGCAACGTGAAATTCTGTCAGATGCCAAGCTCGCCTACGAGCGTCGTGAGGAGCAACTCGGCTCCGATGCCATGCGTGAACTTGAGCGTCGAGTCGTGCTTCAGGTGATCGACCGCCGGTGGAGGGACCACCTGTACGAGATGGATTACCTGAAGGACGGCATCGGGCTGCGCGCTATGGCGCAACGTGACCCCCTTGTGGAGTACCAGCGTGAGGGTTTTTCCTTGTTCCAGCAGATGATGGGACAGATTCGCGAAGAATCCGTTGGATACCTGTTCAACCTTGACGTCGAGGTGTCTCGACCAGACGATGCCGAGGGCGAGGTCGGTCCTGTGATCGTTGCGAAGGGGCTTGCTCGCCCCGACGGCGAGACAGAGAAGCTCAGCTACTCGGCAGCCAATGAGGAGGGCGACGTCGAGGTTCGCAATCAGCGTGGGCAAATCGAGAAGGGCGCGACAGGCAAGGCACAGCGTATGGCCCGAGGTGCGACAAACGGCGCAACGAAGGCAAACGCAGCCCGTCAGACGCGCCCTGTGGCCACACCTCAGAAGAAAAAGCCAGCCCAGCGAGGGGCGTTCGGCCAGACGGCTTCCGACGACGATGCCAAACCTGCACCGGCGAACCGCGCGCAGAGGCGTTCGCAGCAGAAAAAGAAGTAGACGCTCTTAGAGGACGCCGATCGACGTCGCGCGCCAGCGGTGATCAATTCCCTCGAGTCGGATCGCAACGGCTCGCGCACGGGTGCGCCCGACCTGCACCATGATCACCGCTTCACACACGTCGTCGACAGGCGACTGAACATGAACCGTTCCCACGTGCACAACAGGGCGCACAGCGTTTTGCCCCTTCAGCGTTCGGGCTCGGGCAGTGATGACTGTCTGCTTCACGAGCGTCGTGTACACATCTTCACTGATCCAGCGGGAGAGCTGTTCAAGGTTGCGGGCTCCCGCGATCACTTCGATGACGCTGCGTGTGAGATTGACCAGAAGGGGCTCAGGATCGGGAAGGTCAGTCGCACTCGTTCGGAGAAACGTGAACTCGCTGTCGGGATCGGCGATGCCGCACCGCGCGGGACGGGCAGGCGGAGCGAGCGAATGGTCGTCGGATCGTGCGACATTGCCTTCACTCATCTTTGCTCCGCCCAGGCCGTGAAGCGGCCCTGGCTGGGCCGCATTGCCGTTGCGGGTCCATGAGACCCACCGCTGAGTGCCCCCCCGGTGGGGGTCAGAACTCATGGTTAGACACTCAACCAGGTACCGCGTGAACTTGTAAACCCCTTTTTTCCAATCTGTGGATAACTCGGCGATCGTCTGCGGGGAACCGCTAGTCTCGGGCACCATGAGATGGGACAGCCTGTTCGATGATCTCGAGGGCCAGCTGGATTCGGCGTGGAGTGCCGCCGACATCGAGAGACGCGCGGAAGACGAGCGGCTTCGCATCGGCAGGCTGAGCATCCGAGATCGCGTCATCGCGTACGGTCAGAGCTCGGCAGTCGACCAGAGCACGACGAGACCGATGAAGGTGATCCTCCGCTGCGGCCGCGACCTCACGATCCAGCCTCGAACGTTCGGACGCGACTGGATCGCCGCCGACCTCATCAGGCAGCACGGCAGCGACGGAACGGCCGTCATCGCACTGGCAGCAATCACCAGCATCCTGCTGCACCCCGACGACGCCGAGCGCAGCACAGCGGAGGGCGATGGCACACTGCGCAATCCCCAGATCACTGATCGAATCGGGATGCCTTTCGTCCTGCGGGATCTCTGTCGTCGGCGTACGTACGTGACGGTGACAACATCCATATCGTCAGACGTGATCGGTGGAACACTCGACCGGGTCGCACGGGATCATGTCGACATTGCTCGTCACCCGCGCGGAACTCCGCGACGCGCCCGTGACGTGTCGCAGGTGCAGGTGGTTTCGCTATCGGCAATTGACCTCGTCGAGCTCTGAGAGCATCGTCAGCGGCGGTGTTTCGGCCCCTCGCTGATGTCTTGGATGCTTGCTGCATTCGCCTCTCGCCAGAGGCTCATTCGGCGGGTCTCTTCGTATTTCTGCTCGATGTAGTCTTCAAGCACTCGACGCTCGATGCGCCAACGCCCGGGGGAGCCCACGCTGATGGCCGGCAACTCAGCCGACTGAATCAGCTCTCGCACCTCGTCAACGGAGACATTGAGGATCTCCGATGCATCGGCCACCGTCAGGAAACGGCCGATCGACTCTGGCGAAATGTGGTCCATGACTATCGATTATGGCCACTTCACCTGAGTGAATCGTGGCCTGTGGATAACTTTCTTGGAAAGTCTGTGAAATTGGCACCATGGTCTGCATGCCGAAGCAACCGAGATCCGCAGCGCGGACAACACGACGGCGATTCTGGTTTGACCCGCGTTTCATCATCGGGCTTGTACTCGTGATCGTCTCGGTGACCGGCGTCTGGCTTGTCGTCGATTCGCAAGACCAGACGGTACCCGTCTACGCTGCGGCGTCGACACTGCCCGCGGGAGCTCGTGTGATGAGCGACGACCTCACTCTCTCCCGTGTCAGCCTCGGCTCGCTCGATGGCCAGTACATACGCGAGGGAGAACTGCCAGAAGGCGACCTCGTCATCATTCGAACGGTCGGAGACGGTGAGCTCATCCCCGCGTCCGCGATTGCTGCGGCTGCCGAGAGCGCTGTCGCACCAGTTGTGATCGAAATAACGGGAGAGCTTCCTGAGTCTGTCGTCGTCGGGGCGCGTGTTGATGTCTGGGCTGCCGCGCCAATCGAGCAGAACAGGTTCGGCCAGCCGACCGTTATTGTCGATGGGGCCGTTGTGGCCCGGGTCGTGACGGATGACGCTATGGTCGGCCAGCAGAACACGAGTGTCGAAGTCCTCATTCCCAAAGGAGATCTGGCAACGGTGCTCAGCGCGCAGGCGAACGGTCATGCACTCTCGCTCGTCCCGGGGGCGAACGTCGCATGACCCGTCTCGTCCTTGCTGTGGCGCGCGATACCGAGGAGCGGATACTCGAGCCGCTCCTCGAGCGTGGACACGACGTTCTGGCTCGGCTCGGGCTGCTCGACGATGTTGCTGAGGTTATCGCCCGCACGAATCCGGACGCACTGATCGCTGACGGTGATGTGATGACCGAAGATCTCCTTTCTCATTGCGACGATTCCGGATGCCGCGTGGTCGCTGTGTGCTCAGACGAGACGCAACGCCGCCACATTGCCCGACTCGGGCTTCGCGAGCATGTCGACGTCGGGGCGAGTATCGCACAGCTCGAGGCCTCCCTCGCGGGGCCCGACCTCGGCAGCGGGCGCGAGGAGGCGTCCCGGGGGGTCGTCACCGCCGTGTGGGGCCCCGCGGGAGCTCCCGGCCGCACCACGATCGCCATCTCGCTCGCCGCCGAGCTTGCCGAGCTCGGTGCGCGCGTGTGCCTCATCGACGCAGACACGTGGAGCGCGTCGATTGCGCAGATGCTCGGAATGCTAGATGAGTCGCCTGGGTTCGCAGCGGCTTGCCGGCTCGCAGGCCAGGGCGCATTGACCCATGACGAGCTTGATCGCATCAGCGAGCGCTACCCCGTGTCACAGGGAACACTGTCGGTGCTTACGGGGCTCACGCGTTCATCGCGTTGGCCCGAGCTCACGCAGTCACGCGTCACAGATACCATCGAGATGTGTCGGCACTGGGCCGATCATGTCGTCATCGACACGGGGTTCAGCCTCGAGAGCGACGAAGAGATCTCCAGTGACCTGTTCGCACCTCGACGCAACGCGGCGACGCTCGCCGCGCTGCGCGCTTCCGATCGTGTACTCGCTATCGGGCGCGCCGACCCCATCGGAATCAGCCGATATCTTCGATCGCACGTGGACCTGCTCGACGTCGTCGCAGGAATTCCGGTGCACACCGTCATGAACCGCGTTCGCTCAGGGCCCGTTGGCCTTGCGGCCGTTAGCCAGATCACGTCGACATTGCAGCGTTTTGGCGGCATAGACAAGCCGACGCTCATTGGGCACGACGAACGAGCCGCAGACGCGGCATTGCTCGAGGGGAGAGTGCTGCGCGAGGTTTCCCCTCGTTCGCCTGTCGTGGCATCAGTCAGAGGGCTTGCGAGAGCCATGATGCCCGAAGCGGACGTGCCCGCGACTCGCCGTGAGAGAAGGGCGCGGTCAGCGCGCAGTCGGAGCACTCGGGCGTGGCACGTGTCGGGACGAGCGACGTCATCACCATAAACTGGTGCAATGTCGACGCTCAGTGAACTGATTCTCGCTCAGGGCCGCTCCGATGAGGCGGATGTTGAATGGCTGCACATGCTTGTGGAAGACGCGCAGCTGCTCGCGGACCTCGCCTTCGCCGACATTGTGCTGTGGGTTCCGTCTCACGACGACAGCTTCATCGCTGTTTCGCACTACCGCCCGTCGAGCGCCGCGACGCTCTTCTACCGCGACTTCGTCGGGCAGAAGGTCAAGCAGCAGTGGCGGGCGCAAGTAACGGAGGCCTTCTCGAGCGGGAAGATCATCGATTCATCCGCCCCCGATTGGTACGAGGAGACTCCGACTCGGGTCGTCGCCGTTCCCGTCGTCCGGCGGCTCACCGCAGAGAGCACGGTGACGACGCCCGGCCCGATCGCCGTGCTCACCCGCCACACAAACCTCAGTGAGACGCGTTCTCCGAGCCGTCAAGAGCTGACGTTTAACAACTGCGCCGCAGACTTGTTCGGCATGATAGCGGGAGGTGACTTTCCAGACCTCTCGGCACCGACTGGACCCCGGAGAGGTGCACCGCGAGCATCCGACGGGCTGCTGCGCATCGACGTGGAAGGTACGACGACGTTCGCGAGCCCCAACGCCCTGTCTGCGTTTAACCGGATGGGGTTTGAAGACGAGCTCGAGGGGGAGTCTCTCGCGGATGTGACGACGGAAATTCTCGGCGATCAGCAGGAGATCGATGAGTCTCTGCCGCTCGTCGTCACAGGCCGCGCGCCGTGGCGCACGGACGTCGAATCGAAAGGCGTTACGATTTCGCTTCGCTCGATTCCGCTGCGCGTGCGCGGCGACCGAGTGGGTGCCATCGTGCTCTGTCGAGACGTTACGGAACTGCGCCATCGTGAACGTGAGCTGATCACCAAGGACGCGACGATTCGCGAGATTCACCACAGAGTGAAGAACAATCTTCAGACCGTCGCCTCGCTTCTGCGGATTCAGGCGCGCCGAGCACATTCCGATGAGGCGAGCAATGCGCTGACGCAGGCGATGCGCCGCGTGACGGCGATCGCTGTCGTACACGACACTCTGTCAGAGGGTCTCTCACAGGATGTTGACTTCGACGATGTCTTCGAGCGGGTGCTCATGCTGATCGCCGAAGTGGCTTCCGCGCACAACACGACTGTGAGGCCGACGAAATCGGGTAACTTCGGCGTGCTCCCGAGCGAGTATGCGACACCGCTCGCGCTCGCGTTGACGGAGCTGGTCACAAATGCTGTGGAGCACGGGCTCGCCGGTCGCTCGGGCGAGGTCGAGATCCAGGCGGAACGTACCGAAGAGATACTCTCGGTGACGGTGCGCGATAACGGAACAGGACTTCCCGAGGGACGCGTGGGTCAAGGGCTCGGCACGCAGATTGTCCGCACGCTGATTCAAGGTGAGCTGAGCGGCACGATCGACTGGCACACTGTCGTCGGCGAGGGCACCGAGGTCACCATTGAGGTGCCTCTGCGGTTCATCACGAGCTGAACGCGCCGCCACGCAGAAGCGGGGCCGGATGCTGTGTTCAGCACCGGCCCCGCTTCACAGGGGTTTGCTAGGAGGCACGGCGGGCGCGTGCGGCCCGACGCTTGAGAGCCCGACGCTCGTCTTCACTGAGTCCGCCCCAGACGCCGGAATCCTGACTTGTCTCAAGGGCATATTGAAGGCACACCTCGGTGACGGTGCATGTGGCGCACACGGCCTTTGCCTTCTCGATCTGGTCGACGGCCGGACCAGTGTTACCTACCGGGAAGAATAGCTCCGGGTCAGCTGTGAGGCAGGCGGCCTTGTCGCGCCAGTCCATGGGTATGCTCCTTATTTCATGCGAGAATTGGTCTCACTGGACCGTAGGGAATGGCCGAGTCGAGGGGGAGGCCCACCGATTGGGGCCTGCTCACAACCCTGTGAACGAAAAACTCGGCCTGGACAATGGTCGCATATCCACCAGAATCGATCAATAGTTTTGTATGGGATATTTCTGTGAGTAACCAATTCGACACCGCCGCGTCACCAGAATCGAGTAGGCGATCACGTGCCGTGTTCGCGACGGCAACGCTGATTGGGCTCGAGGCGACCGCCCTCGTGGTGGTTGTCGGAACGCTCGTCGTCGATCTCTTCACCGTGCGGCCTGACCGGTACGATTCAGCAATCGCCTTGACTGTGCTCGCCGCTGTTGCGGCGATCTGGCTCATCGCAATCGTGTTGGCCTTCTGGCGCGGTCGGCAATGGTCGAGGGCCGCGGCGCTCACCTGGCAGGTTCTTCAGATCGCCGTGGCGATCGGAGCGTTTCAGGGCATTTTTGCGCAGCCGACCATCGGCTGGGCGCTCTTGTTGCCGGCAATCGCGGTGATCATCCTGCTGATGACGCGCTCCGTCATCGAGCATTCCCGCGCCCCGAGACGCATTGGTGAGCAGTGACGAGCACCACAGCTACGCATCGATGCCGAGCTTGCGCCGCAGCATCCTCACGTGCCCTGTCGCCTTGACGTTGTAGAGCGCGAGCGTCACGTGACCTGTGCCGTCCACGACAATTGTCGACCGCAGTGTTCCGGTGAGGATTCGACCGTAGCTGTTCTTCTCGCCGTAGGCTCCATAGGCTTTGTGTACGGCAAGATCGGTGTCTGACAGCAGCGGGAAGGGAAGTGAGTCGCGGTCGGCAAAGCGAGCAAGCTTGTCGCTGTCGTCTTTCGAGATGCCGATGACCCGGTAGCCCGCCGCCGTGAGGCTTGTCATGCTGTCGCGAAAGTCGCACGCTTGAGTTGTGCACCCCGGGGTCATTGCCGCGGGGTAGAAGTAGACGATGACGTTCTCGCCAGAAAGGTCGGACGACGATACCGCGTTGCCGTTCTGATCGGTGAGCGTAAAGGTCGGCGCAGCGTCGCCGACAGTGAGTCGAGGGTAGTCGGTCATGCTTCCAGCCTAAGCGTCCCGCGATCGTCAATTGGCGAACGTGGTGAGCAGACGCTGCAGCGAATCGAGCCGCTGAAGCGCGACGGAATCGAGATCTCCGGCCTGAGACGCCTCGTTGAGCGCACAATCGGGCGCGTCGGGCAGATGCGTGCATCCGCGCGGGCACTCGTCGGCAAGGGTGTTCAGATCGGGGAACGCCCCGAGGATATTGCCCGTGTCGACGTGGCCGAGGCCGAACGATCGAACTCCCGGTGTGTCGATAATCCATCCTGAGCGACCGTGGTGCGTCAGTCGGTACGAGACAGCGGACGATGACGTGTGCCGGCCACGACCCGTTACGCGATTCACATGGCCCGTCAATCGATGCGCATCGGGGACGAGCGCGTTCACGAGAGTCGATTTGCCGACGCCCGAGTGACCCACGAATACGGTCGAGTGCCCGACAAGCAGCTGGGCGATGTCATCGATGGGCATGCTATCGGTGCGGCTGGTGAGCACAGTCAGGGGCAGCTGTGCGAACAGCGAGACAAAGTCGGCCGGGTCGGCGAGATCGGTCTTGGTGATCACGAGCAGCGGGGTGATTCCCGCGTCAAATGCGGCGACAAGGTACCGGTCAACGAGGCGCGCTCGCGGCTCCGGGTTGGCGGCAGCGACCACAATGAGCATCTGGTCGGCGTTGGCCACGATGATGCGCTCGACATCGTCTGTGTCGTCGGCGCTGCGTCGCAACAGCGTGGAGCGCTCCTTGACTCGCACGATGCGAGCGAGTGTTCCCTGCTCGCCCGACAGGTCACCGACAACGTCGACACGGTCGCCGTTGACGATGGGGTTCCGCCGCAACTCAGAGGCTCTGCTTGCGGTGACCTCGCGTTCGTTCTTCCGGTTCTCCTCGAGCAACACGGTGTAGCGGCCACGATCAACGCCGAGTACGGTGCCGGTCACTGCGTCCCTATGGGCGGGGCGAGTCTTCGTTCGCGGCCGTGAGCCTCGGCGGCTGGGGCGCACGCGAATGTCAGACTCATCAGGCAGCTGATCGTCGTCGTCATCGTCGACGTTCCACCAGCTCATGCGCCTGGGTTGCCCATCGTTCCCGATGCTACGAGCCCGGCCCAGAGTTCGGGGAACTGCGGAAGCGTCTTCGCTGTCGTCGCGATGTCGACGATTTCCACGCCCGGAACCGCGATGCCGACGAGGGCACCGGCCGTCGCCGTACGATGGTCGTTATAGGTGCGCCAAGCGCCGCCGTGCAGTGGCTGTGGCCGCACGGTGACGCCGTCGTCATGTTCGGTGACGTTTCCCCCCAGGTTCGTCAGCTCGGCAGCAAGGGCGCCCAGCCTGTCGGTCTCGTGATGGCGAATATGCCCGATTCCCCGAAACCGAGATGGGCCGTCGGCGAACGCCGCGAGGGCGATGAGAGTGGGTGCGAGTTCACCGGCGTGACTCAGGTCAAGGTCGACGGCACGGATGCTGTCTCCCGCCGTTACCGTCAGGTCACCACCGGCCGAGTGGACGACGCGCGCCCCGAACTCTGGAAGCAGGTGAGCCAGATCCGCACCCACCTGAGTCGTCTCGGTCGGCCAATTCGGAACGGTCACCGACCCGCCGGCCACGATGGCGGCGGCGAGAAATGGGGCGGCATTCGAGAGATCCGGTTCGATGGCGACATCGCGCCCCGTGATCTCTCCGGGCGCGACGCGCCAGAGTCCGGGCTGTGGTGATGACGCGTCGACTCCGCGCTCGCGCAGCGCAGCAATCGTCATATCGATGTGCGGGATGCTGGGAAGTTTCTCGCCTGTGTGGCGAAGCTCAATTCCGTTGTCGAACCGCGCGGCCGAGAGGAGGAGGGCGGAGACGAACTGGCTTGACGCTGAGGCATCCACGCCGATCTCGCCTCCGTCGACAGAACCCCTGCCGTGCACGGTGAACGGCAGGGCACGCGCACCCGGATCGATATCGACGCCTAACTCGCGCAGTGCGTTGAGAACGCCCGCCATGGGTCGACCTCGCGCCGCGTCATCGGCATCGAACGTGGTCGGGCCAAGGGCCAAAGCAGCGACGGGAGGCACGAATCGCATGACGGTTCCGGCGAGACCGCATTCAACTGTCGTTGATCCGATCAGCTCGCCAGGCGACACGAGAAAATCCGCACCAAACTCACCGCTTGCGTCGACTTCGTCAATGCTGGCCCCGAGGGCACGAAGTGCGTCAACCATGTTCTGGCTGTCCCGCGAGTGGAGCGGTGCTCTCAAACGACTGGGCCCAGAGGCCAGCGCCGCGAGCACGAGCTCACGGTTGACCAGTGATTTGGAGCCGGGAAGCGCGACGCGGGCATGGAGCGAACCAGTGGCCGTCGGCGCGGGCCAGAGCGTCTCACCGTCGATGAGACGGCGGTCGCCCGCAAGGTGGTCGTCTGGACCGGAATATTTCGACTCGAACATCGTTATCTAATGTATCGGCGAAACCTGCGGAGGGACACATATGACGATGAGTGCAGTTCTCGAACGCGCCAGCGCACACGACGTAGACTTAGCTGTGATGACTGTGCCCGAGAACCCAACACCACAGGCGAGGGATGTCTCCCACGCTCTCTTCGAGGAGCAGGCTCTGCCCTTTCTCGACCAGCTCTACGGAGCTGCCATGCGCATGACGAAGAACCCCGCAGACGCCCAGGACCTCGTCCAAGAGACGTTCGTGAAGGCGTATGCTGCCTTTGGCCAATTCAAACAGGGAACGAACCTCAAGGCGTGGTTGTACCGCATCCTGACGAACACGTACATCAACCTGTACCGCAAGAAGCAGCGCGAGCCGTATCAGAGCGCCATTGACGACCTTGAGGACTGGCAGCTCGGGGGAGCGCAATCGACGACGGCGAGCACGCATCGCTCGGCAGAGAATGAGGCGATCGACCATATGCCCGACAGCGCGGTCAAAGAGGCGCTGCAGGACATTCCCGAGGACTTCCGTCTTGCCGTCTATTTGGCCGACGTCGAGGGCTTCAGCTATCAGGACATCGCCGAAATTATGAAGACCCCTATCGGGACCGTGATGAGCCGGCTGCACCGTGGCCGCCGGATGTTGCGCGACCGACTCACTGATTATGCCGTAGCGCGGGGCATCACGACCCCCACGGCTGGGAGCACGAAATGACTGATTGTGGTTGCGCAAAAGCACGCCGGGATCTCGAAGAGTTTCTGAGAAATGAGATCTGCCATACTGATGCCTCTGATATTCGGGAACACCTGGCGGAGTGCGACGAGTGCACGCGCGAAGCGCTGCTCGCCCGCACACTCACCGAGACTGTGCAGCGTGCCTGCAAAGAGACAGCTCCTGAGGAGCTGCGTGCCCAGGTGATCGCGCGCCTACGCACGGCGACTGCTCACTGAGCTGACCCCTCGGCACGATTCGTCAGTGGGCTCCTGAATCGCCGTCCATGTGCCCGAGACGGGTCTCTTCGGCGTCGAGGATGGCCTGAGCGCGCTCAAGCACGCGTGAGCTGTAGACGCCGCGAGAACGCGCGTCGAGCAACGCCGCTCGTTCGGCTTGCAGCACCATGCGCCTCAGAGCTCGTCGCTGCTCGTGTGGGCCTGGCTCGTCGCTGTTGAGTGACTCCGACATGGCCTCCGAAATTCTGGTGGTGTCGACGCGCACTTGTGCAATGATCGACTCTTCGTAGTGACGTCCATTGGATTGACGCAGCTCTGGGTTATCGAGCAGAGCACCTCCGATCGTGCTGATCTCATCGACCAATCCGGCAAGCTCTGAGCGATCGGCAACAGCATCGGATCCCTTGATGCCGAGAAGCCTGATGAGCAGTGGCAGGGTGCCTCCCTGCAGCACAAGGGTGACAATGGCGACGGTGAACGCGATGAGCACCAGCTGAGGTTGATACGGCGTCTTGTCCGGCAATGACTGCGCGGCCGCGAGCGTGATGACGCCGCGCATTCCCGCCCAGCCGAGTACGGCCGCACCGCGCCACCCGAGTCCCTCTGACGTGAGAAAGTCCGCGTCTGCTTGCCTCCGCTGCAGCATTCGCGTCGCCCTGTCCCACCGTTTCGACGGGGCGACATCTGCGGGCCGTGCTGCCGCCAGACGTTCCATCGCCTGATTAAGCCGTGGCCCCTGCACTCGAGCTCGTTTCTGCTCGGTGCGGATAGAGCCGATGAGTGGCACAACGAAGAGTACACGGACGACCAAGAGGATGCCTGTGGCAAGCAGGCCATAGAGGATGCTATTCATGACGCTGAAGCCGCCCTCTTCCACTCGGGCGATGATGACGTGCACCTCGTACCCCATGATGAGGAACACCCCGTTTTCGAGAATCAGCTGAGCGGTGCGCCAATTGATGCGCTCGCTGATTCGATCTTGGGCAGAAAAGTGCCGTGCGCTCTGGTGGCCGGTGATTAGGCCAGCCGTGACCACGGCGACGACGCCGGAAGCGCCCATCTCTTCCGACGGCACGAATGCGATGAAGGGGACAGCGAACGAGATCGCCGTCGTCAGCACCGAATCGTTGAGTTTTGAGCGCACCCACACCGAAACGAGGCCGATGATCACGCCGATCGCGATGGCGACGAAGAGGGCGAAGAGGAAGTCCCCGACAACGCCGAAGAACGTGACAGTCCCGCCAACTGCGGCGATCGCTGAGCGCAGCATGACGAGGGCCGTCGCGTCGTTGACGAGGCCTTCGCCTTCCATCACGGTGACGAGGCGGGGCGGTAGGCCCAGGCGCTTTCCGATTGACGTCGCGGCGACAGCATCCGGCGGGCTGACCACGGCCCCGAGGGCGATCGCTGCAGGGAGTGAGAGATCGGGGAGGAGAAGAAAGAAGATGAATCCCGTCACGAATGCCGACACGATGACGAGCAATACCGACAGACCGCTGATTGCCTTGAAGTTACGGCGGAAATCGACGATGGGAACGTTGACGGCCGCCGAATAGAGGATCGGTGGAAGGGCAACGGTGAGAATGAGCTCGTGCGGCAGTTCGAACTCGGGAGCACCGGGGATATAGCTTGCGCCGACGCCGAGCAGCACAAGCACGATCGGAGCGGCGACACCGAGCTTCGGAGCGAAGAACGACACGACGACGATGACAAGCACGCCCACCGCACTTAAGAGGGCGAGCTCAGATTCCATGTAACCATTTTATGGGTAAGCCGGAACCTCGATGACGAAGCGGCCGGCCCCATCCGGGCCGACCGCTTCATTCACAGGTGTCTCAGAGAGACAATGCACGCTCGATGAGCTTGGTGTGTTCTGCTGCGTGACGCTTGGCTGAACCGGTCGCGGGAGAGGCAGCTGCCGTTCTCGTGATGCCTGTCACCTTGTCGTTCGCTAGGTGTTTGGTCAGCTCGAGTGAGATGAACGGCCACGCCCCCTGGTTCTCCGGCTCTTCCTGCACCCATACGATCTCGGCGTTAGGGTAACGCGAGAGCACAGACCGCAGCTCGGTTCCGGGAACGGGGAAGTACTGCTCCACGCGCACAAGGGCGATGCGTGAATCGGGGTTCTTCGTGAGCTCGCTGCGGAGATCCCAATGGATCTTTCCTGCGTGCAGGATTACGCGCTTCACCTCTGACGGATCCGTGATCCGATCGTCATCAATGATCGGCTGGAACTTTCCCGTCGTGAAGTCCTCAAGTTCGCTCGTCGCGCCCTTCAAACGCAACATCGCCTTTGGCGTGAACACGACAAGAGGCCGACGCGGGCGCGCATATGCCTGCCTGCGGAGAAGGTGGAAGTACGACGCCGGCGTCGAGGGACGCGCGATCGTCATGTTGTTCTCAGCGCTGAGCTGAAGGAACCTCTCAATGCGAGCCGACGAGTGATCCGGTCCCGCGCCCTCGTAGCCGTGAGGGAGCAGCAACACGACGCTGGAACGCTGGCCCCACTTCTGCTCGGCCGAGGAGACGAACTCGTCGATGATCGTCTGCCCACCGTTCGCGAAGTCTCCGAACTGCGCTTCCCACAGCACAAGGGCGTCGGCGCGCTCGACGGAGTAGCCATATTCGAACCCCATGACTGCGTACTCGGAGAGCAGCGAATCGTAGATCCAGAAGCGTGCCTGGTTCTCAGACACATTGGTGAGAGGAAGCCACTCCTGACCGTTTTCCCGGTCGTGAAGCACAGCGTGCCGCTGAACGAAGGTGCCTCGACGAGAGTCCTGGCCACTCATGCGAACGGGTGTTCCCTCGCGTACCAGCGAGCCAAAGGCGAGAAGTTCGCCGAACGACCAGTCGATGGTGCCGTTACGGCTCATGTCAACGCGCTTATCCAACAGCTGCTGGAGCTTCTTGTGCACAGTGAAACCGGCTGGCTTGTTCGTGAACGCGTCACCGATTTCGTGAATGACCTCGAGATCGACGCCTGTCGTTTCAGGCTCGCCTGTGTAGCCGTCTTCGTCAGTGTCGGGCAGGATCACGGGAGTTGAACTCGTCTGAGCCGCGTGCGTTTCCATGAAGGCCCGCTCGAGGCGGTCTTGGAAGTCGTTGTGTGCCGACTCGTACTCTTCTTGCGTGATGTCACCGCGACCGACGAGCGCCTCCGTGTACAGCTTTCGCACCGAGCGCTTCGCCTCGATGAGGTTGTACATGAGTGGCTGCGTCATCGACGGGTCGTCGCCCTCGTTGTGGCCCCGGCGACGGTAGCAGATGACGTCAATGACGACATCCTTGTGGAATTCCTGCTGGAACTGGAAGGCGAGCTGCGCGACGCGGGTCACCGACTCGGGGTCGTCTCCGTTCACATGCCAGACGGGAGCCTGAATCGTCTTGGCGACGTCCGTCGAGTAAATCGATGTGCGTCCCTCGCCCGGTGTCGTCGTGAAGCCCACTTGGTTATTGACGACGACATGGATGGTGCCGCCCGTGCGGTAGCCGCGCAGCTGCGAGAACTGCATGGTCTCGAGAATGACTCCCTGTCCCGCCATCGCAGCATCACCGTGAATAAGAATCGGCAGCGTGCGGAATGTTCCGATCGGCTGGCGGTCCTGCTTGGCACGGACGATGCCTTCGAGCACTCCGTCCACAGCTTCAAGGTGCGATGGGTTCGCCGCGAGATAGACGGGAAGCTCTGTGCCGTCGAGGGCGCGGAAGGTCCCCTCTGTTCCGAGGTGGTACTTCACGTCTCCGGAACCGGTGTTCTTCGAGTCTTGGTGGCCCTCGAACTCCTGGAAGATCTGGCCATACGTCTTGCCCGCGATGTTCGTGAGCACGTTGAGTCGACCGCGGTGTGCCATGCCGATGGCTGCACCGTCGAGCCCGAGCTCTGTCGCCTCCTGAAGTATGCCGTCGAGCAGGGCGATGGTCGACTCGCCGCCTTCGAGGCTGAACCGCTTCTGGCCCACGTACTTCGTCTGAAGGAACGTCTCGAAGGCCTCTGCCTCGTTGAGCTTGCCGAGGATGCGCATCTGCTCGTCGTGCGTCGGCTTGGCGTAGGGCCGCTCCACCTTGCCTTGAATCCAGGCTCGCTGAGCCGGATCCTGAATGTGCATGTACTCGAGTCCGATTGTGCGGCAGTAGGAGTCACGAAGAACACCGAGGATGTCGCGGAGCTTCATCTGACGCTTGTCAGTGAAGTTGCCCGTGACGAATTCGCGATCGAGATCCCAGAACGTCAGTCCGTGCGACGCGATGTCAAGGTCGGGATGAGCGCGCTGGACGTATTCGAGCGGGTCGATGTCTGCCATCAGATGGCCGCGGACACGGAACGAATTGATGAGCTCCTGCACGCGAGCCGTCTTATTGACGGTATCGCTGAGGTCGACGGAGATGTCGGGTGCCCAGTGGATCGGGTCGTATGGAATGCGCAACGCCGCAAAGATGTCCTCGTAAAAGTTGCGCTGCCCGATCAGGAGCTCGTGCACCTTCTTGAGGAACTCGCCTGAGCCAGCACCCTGAATGACGCGGTGGTCGTAGGTCGAAGTCAGTGTGATTGTCTTGCCGATGCCCAGCTCGACGATCGTTTTCTCTGAGGCACCTTGGAACTCGGCGGGGTATTCGAGGGCGCCGGCCCCGATGATGCAGCCCTGACCCTTCATCAGGCGCGGCACCGAATGCACGGTTCCGATTCCACCCGGGTTGGTCAGAGAGATGCTCGCGCCGGCAAAGTCCGCCGCGGTGAGCTTGCTGGCGCGAGCTCGCGTCACAAGATCTTCGTACGCGGCCAGATACTCGCCGAATGTCAGGGATTCCGCGTTCTTGATCGCGGGAACCATCAAGGCGCGTGACCCATCCGGCTTGGGGAGGTCGATGGCTATTCCGAGGCCAATGTGCGCCGGGGCGACGACACTGGGCTTGTCATTGACGATGTCGTAGTAGACGTTCTGGCTGGGAAAGTCTTTGAGCGCCTGGATGAGGGCCCACCCGATGAGGTGGGTGAAGCTCACCTTTCCGCCTCGCGCTCGCTTGAGGTGATTGTTGATGACGATGCGGTTGTCGATCATCAGCTTCGCGGGAATCGTTCGAACGCTCGTTGCCGTCGGGACAGTGAGGCTGAGGTCCATATTCGCCGCGAGCGCCTTCGTCATTCCTCGCAATGGAGTGACGGCGTCTTGCGGACTCTGATCGTCAGGACCGGCATCCGAGCTCTTCTTGTCGGGGGAGCTCTGCGGAGCATCAGCGGGAATCGGCTGCGATTTCGGCTGGATGCTGGTGGTCCGCGCGACGGGGCGGCCACCGGATGCCGGGGCCGAAGCCGGGCTGCTGTGCTCAGCGGGCGTTGGCGCCTCGCCGCTCACTGGCCGGTAGTTCTCTAGAATCGGCCACCAGGACTTATCAACCGAGTCCTTGTCTGCGAGGTACTTCGCGTACATCTCGTCGACGAGCCATTCGTTTGCCCCAAAATCTGCTGCGGCGCCGCCATCGGCCCCGACTCCGGTCAACTGGCCTGACACCGTTGATCGCCCACCTTCTCTGTCAAAAATCGCCACCCGCGGCACCGCGCTAGGGACGCACGACACCTCAACTTGTCCTGGCTCAAGCCTACGTCCTCAAGCGTGCATTGCGGGCGAAGGACAAGTAGCTTTGAGATATGCGATTCATCGGTGAAGTCCCGGCACACGACTTGACGTACTCTGACGTGTTCCTCGTTCCTTCGCGCTCAGACGTTGCGAGCCGACTCGACGTATCCCTCGCGCCAGATGACGGCACGCCGGCGACCATTCCGCTTGTCTCGTCGAATATGAACTCGGTGACGGGCCCGCGACTTGCGGTCTCGCTCGCGCGCCGTGGCGGGCTGGGCGTGTTGCCGCAGGACATGCCGCTGCAAGAACTCGACGCCGCCATTCGCTGGGTGAAAGACCAGCCTGTTCTGTGGGACACACCGACGGTCTTCAGCCCCGACTCCACGGTCGCCGACGTTCTGGCGGAGATTCCAGCCGTCGACGGGCACGGAATCGTGATTATGAACGACGACGACTATGTCGGCAGCATCCCCACGAAGCGGCTGGCGACAGCGCTTCCCGATGCACGTCTCGGCGATCTGCTTCGAGGGTCACAGGCCGCGCTTGACGCCGACGACATTGAGACGGGCAGACAAGCGTTCGATCTCATGGCGGAGGCAGAGCTGAGTTTCTCCGCGGTTCTGCGTCGTGGAAAACTTGTGGGTGCGATGAGCCAAAAAAGCGCTCTTCGCTCCACCCTCTACGCACCGGCGATCGACGCAGACGGCCGACTCGCCGTCGCTGCCGCCATCGGAATCAACAGCGACGTTCAATCGAAGGCGCGTGCTCTGGCTGCGGCAGGCGTTGATGTACTCGTCGTTGACACTGCTCACGGTCACCAGGAAGGCATGATCTCCGCGTTGCGAAGCGTGTCTGAACTGCGGCTCGGAATTCCGATTGTGGCCGGCAACATCGTCACCGCCGTCGGGGTAGCGGATCTCGTCGATGCGGGCGCCTCGATCATCAAGGTGGGCGTCGGCCCCGGTGCGATGTGCACGACCCGCATGATGACCGCAGTGGGGCGTCCGCAGTTCTCTGCCGTGCTCGAGACGGCAGCAGAAGCGTCAGAGCAGGGAGCCCATGTGTGGGCCGATGGTGGCATCCGGTACCCACGCGACGTCGCCCTTGCACTTTCCGCTGGCGCGGCGAGCGTCATGGTGGGGTCATGGTTCGCGGGAACCATCGAAGGCCCAGGCAACTTGCGCTCAGACGCCGATGGGCGCCTGTACAAGGAGAGCTGGGGAATGGCTTCGACAAAGGCCGTTCACGAGCGC
The DNA here is from genome assembly GCF_011751765.2 of Paramicrobacterium chengjingii. Taxonomy (GTDB): domain Bacteria; phylum Actinomycetota; class Actinomycetes; order Actinomycetales; family Microbacteriaceae; genus Paramicrobacterium; species Paramicrobacterium chengjingii. The sequence continues at coordinate 2,158,338 of NZ_CP061169.1, read as the reverse complement.
TTCGGCAGGCTTGACGCGTACGAGTTCGCCCGCAAGATGTTGTTTGCCGAGGGGATCTCATCGTCAAAGATCTATCTCGACCCAGAGCGACCGTCGATCGAAGACCTTCTCGACATGATCACGTCGGGCGTGCGCTCGTCGTTCACGTATGCGGGGGCACGCAGTGTGGCCGAGTTCCATGACCGCGCCATTGTCGGCGTGCAGTCGGCGGCCGGCTATGAAGAGGGGAAGGCTCTGCCGGTGTCATGGTGAACTCGCGGGCTATGAGTTGACAGCAAAAGCACGAGCATCGAGCCGTATACTTGGCGCATCATGGACGACCCTCCACCTGCACCCGCATCGGACTCTCATAGACCCAGCCTCCTAAAGGAGGCTCCCCGTGCCTGACCTCGTCCTGCTTGCCATCGGCCTCGTGCTGACTGCCGGAACTGGTCTTTTCGTCGCAAGCGAATTTGCGCTTGTGAACCTGGATCGCGCTGATCTCGAGGCCCGACGCGACCGAGGCGAGACCCGTCTCGGTATGACGATCGCTGCACTGAAAGTCACGTCGACACACCTCTCGAGCGCGCAGCTGGGCATTACGCTGACCACACTGCTCACCGGGTACACGCTTGAGCCTGCTTTCACCTCGCTGCTGCTCGGCCCAGCCCTCGCCTGGGGTGCGCCGGAGGGCGTCATTCGCCCCATCGCTACCGTCGTGGCCGTCGGCATTGCAACGCTTGTGTCGATGATCATCGGTGAACTGGTGCCGAAGAACTTCGCGCTCGCCGTTCCTCGAGCAACAGCGAAGGTCGCTGTTCCGTTTCAGGTTGTCTTTACGGCAGTCTTCAAACCGGCGGTGATGCTGCTGAACGGCAGCGCAAACTCCATACTTCACGCGATGGGAATCGATCCGAAGGAAGAGCTTTCCGGCGCACGCTCGGCCGAGGAGCTCTCAAGCCTCGTGCGCCGGAGCGCCGGTGCCGGCACACTCGAGCGCGACACTGCGACACTTCTGGATCGCACGCTGCAATTTTCGGGCCGGACAGCATCCGACGTCATGACTCCTCGTCCGCAAGTTGACGCCGTGAGCCGTTCGGACTCCGCCCAGACGGTTATCGATTTGACGCGTGCGACGGGCTATTCGCGGTTCCCCGTGACCGATGAGGATATCGACGACATCGTCGGGCTCGTTCATGTGAAGCAGGCCGTGGCAGTGCCGAAGAGCCGGCGCAGTGATGTTCCTGTTTCGGCGCTGCAATCAGAAATCGTCCGTGTTCCCGAGACGATGCGGCTGGACTCGCTGATCCCGCGCCTGAGACGGCACGGTTACCAGATGGCCGTCGTTGTCGACGAGTACGGCGGAACCGCGGGTGTAGCAACGCTGGAAGATCTCGTCGAGGAGATCGTCGGCGAGGTGACAGACGAGCACGATCGCACGCGTGCAGGGGTTGTGCGTACAGCATCCGGTGTCGTGTTCTCCGGAAGCCTCCGACCCGACGAGCTGCGCGACCGCACCGGGGTGCAGATTTCGGAAGACGGCCCATACGAGACCGTTGCCGGGTACATCGTGAGTGAACTCGGGCGACTGCCCGATGTCGGCGACGAGGTATCAATCAACGAAGGCACGCTTCGGGTGACCAGGATGGACGGGCGCCGCATCGACAGAGTGCGATTCACACGAGAGGAGGAGCAGCTCGATGAGTGACTGGCTGGGAATTGTCTGGCTTGTCGTGCTGCTGCTCGGCAACGCCTTCTTCGTCGGCGCGGAGTTCGCCGTCATTTCGTCGCGTCGCTCGCAGATCGAGCCGCTCGCGGAAAAAGGCAAACGAAGCGCGAAGGTGGCGCTGTGGGCCATGGAACATGCGACGCTGATGCTGGCAACGAGTCAGCTTGGCATCACCGTATGCTCCCTGCTCATTTTGAACGTGTCTGAACCTGCGATCCATCACCTGCTAGCGGGACCTCTCGGCCTCACTGGGTTGAGTGTGGAAGTTGTCGACACGATCTCGTTCGTCGTCACGCTGCTGATTGTCTCGTATCTGCACGTCGTATTCGGCGAGATGGTGCCAAAGAACATCTCGTTCTCGAAACCAGACACGGCCGTACTTCTTCTAGCGCGTCCGCTCGTGTGGATTGGCCGCGTGTTCAAGCCAGTGATCTGGTTCTTGAATGAGTCAGCAAACCTCGTGTTGAAGATGTTCCGTGTCGAGCCAAAGAACGAAGCGAACTCGACGTTTACGCTCGAGGAGGTTGCGACGATCGTGTCGCAGTCACAGCGCGAGGGGATGCTGACGGACGCGACGGGCACACTCGGGGCCGCGTTCGAGTTCACGAACAAGAAAGTGCGTGACGTCGCTATTCCGCTTGAGAACCTTGTGACGTTGACACCTCAGGCGACGCCGTCTCAGATACAGCGAGCAATCGCGAAGCGCGGGTTCTCTCGTTACGTGATCGTCGACGAGAACGGGCTTCCCTCTGGATACATTCACCTCAAGGATGTGCTGAGGGGGTCGACGGAGCAGGAAGACGACGATGAACCGATCCCGAGCAAGCGGATTCGCCAACTCGTGTCGTTGTATGACGGCACGGATCTCGAAGATGCGCTGACGAGCATGCGTCTCTCCGGCGCGCATTTGGCACAGGCATTCGATCGAGACGGCACTGCGACCGGTGTTCTCTTTCTCGAAGACATCATCGAGGAGCTCGTCGGCACCGTCGAAGATGCCACCCAGCGTTAGTAGGCGCGCTCGTACTGTCCCGGAACGAACGATGCCTGTGAACCGAGCTGGTCCGCCCAGGCATTGGCGCTGCGGGTTGCGCAGTGCCGATCGACCGAGCATGACTGCGTCGGCGCGCTGCGATGAGACGATCTGCTCGGCGAACGTGGCATCATCGATGAGTCCGACTGCGCTCACAGGAACCGATACGGCTTCTCGAACGCGAGTGGCGAACTGCACTTGGTAGCCGGCCTCGAGAGGAATCCGTGCATCCGTGAGAATTCCTCCGCTCGAGAGGTCGAAACCGTCGGCTCCCGCGGCTTCGGCGCGCGCTGCCACAGCGGCGCAGGCCTCGGCATCCCAGCGTTCTCCCTCGGCGTCTGACCAGTCGGTCCCCGAAAGCCGGACCATCAGCGCAGCGTCACCGATCGCGGCGCGCACGGCCTTCACAACGCGAATCAGCAATCGTGCCCTATTCACCAGGCTTCCGCCGTACTCGTCTACGCGGGTGTTGGATGCCGGGGAGAGGAACTGGTGAAGGAGGTATCCGTGCGCTGCATGGATCTCGACGACGTCGAACCCGGCGTCGACTGAGCGAGCCGCCGCGTCAGCGAATGCCGTGACAATGTCATCGATCTCGGCGATCTGGAGCTGCCGTGGTGCGTCAAAGCGGCCGAATGCGATGGGGGAGGGCGCGACGGTCTGCCACCCGCCTGCCGCCACGGGAATCGTGCCCTGAGACGCTTCGCCCCACGGGGAGTATGTCGAGGCTTTGCGCCCGGCATGCGCGAGCTGGATTCCCGCGGTGGCTCCGCGTTCGTGAAGGGCATCGACGATCTGTGCCCACGCGTTTGCGTGTGCGCTCGACCAGATGCCGGAGTCGCGATCAGAGATGCGGCCCTCGGGAACGACTGCCGTTGCCTCGGTCATCACGAGGCCGAAGCCGCCTGCGCCAAAGCTCGTCAAATGCGAGAAATGCCAGTTGTTCGGCATTCCATCGTGTTCGAGGCACGAATACTGGCACATCGGAGAAAGCCAGACACGATTGCGAATCGTCGTGCGTCCGACGCGGAGAGGCGTGAACAGGGCTGGAGTTTCTTGAGTCATCGACACGTATTCAACCTATCGTGGTGAGTATGAGTTGGGTTGAATGGACGGATGCCGATGCGGCAGCGCGCATTCGTGTGCCGACTGCGAGCGATGACAAGTACTCACGCGGCGTGCTCGGCGTGTTGACGGGGTCGAGAACCTTTCCCGGGGCCGCAGTCCTCGGCGTGGAGGCTGCTGTGCGTACGGGTGTGGGAATGGTGCGGTTCCTCGGCGCAGAGAAGGCCGCTGATGCCGTGGTGCATCGTCGTCCAGAGGTCGTGACGGCGCAGGGACGCGTTCAGGCGTGGCTGATCGGCTCAGGCTTCGATGAGGGCGCGCGGGCCGACGCGGCTGCCCTTGTCGCGGAGGCGCTGGAGTCGGGGCTCCCTGTAATCCTTGACGCGGGGGCCCTCGCCGATGTGTCGGCGGCGCGCGTTCCTGGTCGCGTCGTCGTGACCCCGCACGCCGGTGAACTCGCACGGTTGCTCAGCTCTCGCGGGCACGACGCGACTCCGGATGCGGTAATGAGCTCTCCCGAGTCATGGGCGCTGAGGGCCGCCGAAGAACTGCACGTGACGGTGCTGCTCAAGGGCAACACGACCCGTGTGGTCTCGCCGGAGGGCAGTCGTGTCACGGTCTCCGGGTCGACGCCCTGGTTGGCGACCGCTGGCTCCGGCGACGTTCTCGCCGGAATCCTCGGAGCGTTACTCGCAACAAGCATCGACGGCGACAGCCAGATTGTCGCGCAGGCCGCGGCCTCGGCGGCGCTTCTGCATGACAGAGCTGCGCGTCTCGCGTCGGGCGGCGGCCCCATCGCCGCGCTTGACATTGCCGACGCAGTTCCCGCGGCTGTGCGTGACGTGCTCGGATCGACTCATATGATGAACGGGTGAGAAATCGGGCGTTCCTCTGGGTGTCGTTTCTCGCTGTTCACATAGCGCTGTCGTGGCTCTGTCTCAACGCCCAGGGGCTCCCTCTCGGCGATGTGACGCTCGTGTACAAGCCGTGGGCCGGCCAAGCGCTGAACGAGCAGTTCGTCGTCGGTATCGACACCGAGTGGGTGTACCCGCTGCTCGCGATTGTGCCCATGCTCGCTGCGTCGGTCGCCGGTTTCGAGAACTTCGGGATCGCCTGGCTCGTGATGGTGACCGTGCTCGATCTGGCTGCATTCGCCGTGCTTCTTCGGGGTGGTCGCCGGCGCCGTGCGGCGGCCTGGTGGTGGATCGTCGCGCTCGCCTGCCTCGGTCCGATCGCTCTCGCTCGGGTCGACTCCGTGACGGTTCCTCTCGCCATTGTCGGCACGCTGATTGCGCTGCGTTACCCGGCGGTCGCCGGCGCTGCGCTTGCTGTTGCCACGTGGATGAAAGTCTGGCCCGCAGCGCTGATTGCAGGCCTGGTCATTGTGCTGCGGGCTCGCGTGCGTGTCGTGCTGGCCGGTGTCGCCGTGACGATTGCCGTTGTCGGTGGAGCGCTCGCTCTCGGATCGGGCTGGAACGTTCTCAGCTTTCTCACCGAGCAGACAGGCCGAGGGCTGCAGATCGAGGCTCCGCTGTCAATGGTTTACCTCTGGCAGGCAGCACTGGGAGTTCCCGGGTTCTTTGTCTACTACGACAGCACGATTCTCACCTTTCAGGTGACCGGAACTGACGTCGACGTGGCGATCGCACTGGCAACCCCATTGCTCGTCGCTGCCGTGCTTTCCGTTGTGCTCATCGGGATTCGGGCCATTCGCATGGGTGCGGCCAGAGCATCCGTTCTTCCGACCCTCATTCTCGCGCTTGTCGCATCACTCATCGTGTTCAACAAAGTGGGGTCGCCGCAGTTCATGGTGTGGCTCTTCGTTCCTGTGATCATCGGACTGGTCATCAAAGGAAGCGACTTCACAGTTCCCGCGGCGATCGTGCTCGCCATGTGCGCGCTGACGCAGGTGGTGTACCCCTACCTGTACAGCCTGCTGCTGAACACGTGGGGTCCCATGGTCGTGGTGCTCACCGTGCGGAACATCGGCACCGTTGTCGTGTTGGGCTGGGCTGTCGTGAAGCTGTGGCGGGCGGGCAGCGCCGCTCACCGACGGGCGGATGCAGCGCTGGCGGCCCCAGTGTGAGAGAACAGTGCAACACTGGGACCAGGAGGTATGAGTATGCTTATCGCTTTTTCAATCGCACCGAGCGGAACCGGTCGGAAGGATGCATCAGTGCACGATGCCGTGGCCGCCGCCGTGAAGATCGTTCGGGACTCCGGCCTGCCGAACAAGACCAGCAGCATGTTCACGGAGCTTGAAGGCTCGTGGGACGAGGTGTTCGACGTCGTGAAGCGTGCCACCGAGGCGGTGGAGCCGTTCGGCTCTCGCATATCGCTCGTCATCAAAGCAGACATCCGCCCGGGCTACGAAGACGAGATGCACGGGAAGGTGTCACGTCTTGAGAGCGCCCTCGAGGAGCCCGCTTCGGCTAGTTGACGATGATTCCGTCGACGATCGCTTGCTTACGCAGAGCGACCTTGGTTCCGACATCGATGCCTTTGCTGCGGTACTTCTCTCGAATGCGCTTGAGATACGACTTCGCGGTCTCTTCAGAGATGCTTAGCTCATACGCCACCGACTTCACGGGATCGCCTGCGGCATAGAGTGCCATCACACGTCGCTCCTGTGCGCTCAGTCGAGGCGATGCAGACGATGCCCTCCCGAGAGCAGCATCGAGTTCGGCAGAAATGTACGACTCGCCACGCTGGGCAGCGCGAATTGCCTCGACCATCGCTGAGGCAGGCTCGCTCTTCACGAGATAGCCGACAGCGCCCGCCGCGAGAGCTTCGCGCACCACACCGGGGTCAGAGTAGGCGCTCATGACGACGGTCTGCGACCCCGTTGTTTTGAGGGTCGAGAGCTTGAGCGACACGGGGATGTTGTCTTTCAAGTCGAGGTCGAGAAGGACAACATCAACCGGAAAGCTCGGGTGGGTGAGCAGCTCGGGCCACGTGGGCACTGCAGTGATCACGTCTACATCGTCTGCGCTATCGGTGATCCACTGTGTGAATGCACTGAGGATCATTCGGTGGTCGTCAACAATCGCCACGCGGATCTTGTCTGGAATCATCACGATGTCCTCTCTGTGTGTGCAGTCTACTGGTCGACGGTCATTGACCGACGCGGATCGCGCATTCGAGCGCGAACCGCATTCCTTGTGGGGTTTGAGTATCTACGAGGTCACCGACACTGCGCAGTGCAGCCCATGATGCGGGCTCGACGCGATTGCGCTTGATGTCGTCGACGAGGATCTCAATATGGCAGCGCTGCTCGGGCCCGGACACACGCTGCACCGAATACACCTCACCAATGCGTACGTGCGTTCTGAGCGTCGTTCCCTCTGACGAGAGAGCGAGAAGCCAGAGCGATGAGAGCAGCCCCTCGCGCTGGCCGGGCTGCAGAAGGGCGGCAGTCGCATTCACATCGTCTAAGTCGAGGCTTCCGCGCAACACTCCCGATTCGATCACTGCGTGCTGCAGCCAGGTGTTCTGGCGCCCGGATACGAGATGACTGCGCAGTTCCGTGGCCAGGGACGCTGCCTGTTCTGAGACCTCGGGGGAAAGTGGCAGCTCAAGCTCGCCCGACGCCACCTTCTCGAAGATCACCTCCACCTCATGGTCGACAGAAGCGAGACGCTCAGAGGCCATCAGCTCCGGACCGAATGCGGGAGCCGTCACCGTGCTCTGAATCATTACGCGGTCGAGCGCCTTGCGGCTGAGGGAGCGGTAGGCGTTCATGGTGAGGCTGCCAATGAGCGGGGGCACGATGGACACGGCAAACATCACCAGCTCTGCGCCAAGTGAGACTGCCCTGTCGTGTTCGCTCGAGAGGATGGCCGTGATGAGAATGAGCGCGAGAACTCCCGTGCACGTCACTATTTCTCTGATTGGTCTCAGGGACAGCGCGCCGATGAGTACGCCGCCGATGGCACAGGCCGCCGAGGGAAAGGTGCCTGAGTCGATGTGGCCCCACACAGCCGTGATGTCGAGCGCGGCGACGCAGGCGAGAGGGATCGACGCGATCCAGAATGCACGTCCACTCAGGTGATATCCCGTGCGTCGAACATGCCAGGTAACAGCGATGAGCGTCGCGATAAACAGGAGCCATGCGCCGATGTTTCCAGGCAGGTGCGGGTAAGCGGCGACGTTGGCGACAAATCGGACGAATGAATACACGACGATTACCGCACCGGCGAATCCGGGCCCGACTCCGAGCCGTGCAGTGCCGAGCGCCGCCTGGGACGTTGCACGTATCCCGGCTGTGCGGGCGCGGTCTGAGCCGCTCGGTTCCGGAAGGCTCACTTCGGCACCTCCAACACGACAGTCGTACCGGCTCCAGGAGAAGAGAAGACACGGACAGTTCCGCCGATCTCCTCCACTCGGGCGACGACGGACTGCCGAAATCCCATGTGGCTGTCGGGAATCTCCGATGGATCGAACCCGACGCCGGCGTCCGTGACGACGCCGCGTACGATTGTGCCGTCGTCGCTGAGAGTGACGTGTGCGTCGGTGACGTGCGCGTGACGGCGCACATTTTCGATGCATTCGGTGAGCGCATGGATGAAGGCGTCGAGTTTGGCGTGCGCCAGACCGAGTTGGCCGGAACCGTGCCACGTGACATCGAGCTCCGTTCCTTTAAAACGCCCTTTGACAGATTCGAGTGTCTCGCCTAGTTGGAGCTCTGCCGTATTGGTCAGGGTGTATTGACCGGATGCTCGTGGGGATGGACTCTCGCCGCGACGAAGCCGAGCAAGCAGCTCACGATCGCTCGCCGCCTGCTTTCTCAGAGTCTCGGCGTCGACCCCGACGCCCGAGTGCGCGAGGATCGACAGTGTTGCCAGTGCGGTGTCGTGCAGGAGACGGGCATCGCGCAGACGCGCCGCCTCTGTTTCACTCGCCCGTCGTTCGAGGTTGTGTGCGCGGCCAATGCTGACAATGCGCCTGATAACGCGTCCCCGGCTGCTGACGAGCCATACGCCGAACACGAGGCACAGCAGCCAGAGCACTGTGACAAGGCCAACAAGCCCCCAGACATTTTCCGCCGGAATGCCGATGGAGTGTGAAAGCAGCAGGCACGACACCTCGGTGGTGACAAAGACGGCGCCGATTGCGAGAACGCCACCGCGTGTGGCTGTGAGCGAGATCGCGAGGGAGCCGATTCCCCAACCGGCGATGACACAGATCGCCGCTCCCATCGTGAAGTTGATGCCTGCGGGGGGCACAGCTGCGGTAATAGTGACAAGCGTCGTGAGGCCCGCTCCCACCACGCACGCCTGGCCGAGCAAAGTTCGCCGCCTCCACGTCCAGAGCGCAGCCGCACCGAGAATGATGTGTACGATAAGCGCGGTGGGGATCCAACCGCTAGCGATCGCTCCAGGCATGAGCATGGCGACGAACGACATTGCCGTGCCGACGAGGCAGAAGGAAAGTGCAGTCGTCGAAACCAGCTGTGCGTGCTGCGTATCGAAGTACTCGAGTGACTCACGCTGCTGATGCCCGGGAGCGGAGGGAGCAATCTCACGCCACACGGCCATGCGCCTCACCCCTTGTGAACTTCGTCGCGTCTGCAACCTTCAGTTTATGGGCTTGCTGGTCAGATGCTGAGAAGACGGGCCAACTGCTGGGAGACGAGCGTGTTTTCGATGAGAAACGCGTCGTGGCCGAAATCAGAGCTCATCACAACCGGTTTATCGCCATCAATGTTCCCCGGCACCGCTGCGGCGATGATTTCTTGCCCAGAGACGGGAAACAGCCTGTCGCTGTCGATTCCCAGAACCAGCGTCGGCATTGTTACACGGGAGCATGCCTCGTCAATGCTGCCGCGGCCACGACTGACGTCGTGCGAGTTCATCGCTTCGACGAGCACGGTGTAGCTGTTTGCATCAAAGCGGCGGGTGAACTTGTTGCCGTGAAAATCGATATATGACTCGACGGCGAAACGACCGCCGTTGCCGAGCGGACTGATCTCTGACTGCCATGAGCGGGCAAAGCGGGTATTGAGTTCGTGGGGGCTTCGATAGTTGATCATCGCGAGCCGGCGAGCCAGAGCGAGACCTCTGTATGGCCCGTTGCCGTATGAGGCGTCGTAGTATGAGCCGCCGTGAAAGTGTGGGTCAGTGCGAATGGCTTCGATCTGCACGGTATTCTGGGCGATCTGATCTGCCGTTGTCACGGGTGGTGCCGCGAGAATCGCGAGGCGTTCCACGCGTTCGGGATATATCGTGCCCCACTCGAGCGCGTGCATGCCGCCCATGGAACCTCCGACGACCGCTGCCCAGACCGCGACGCCGAGGGTGTCAGCGAGTTGGGCCTGCGCAACAACCTGATCGCGGATGGTGGTGTAGGGAAATCGAGCGCCCCATTCGCTGCCGTCGGGTGCGAAGCTGGACGGTCCTGTCGAACCCTGGCAGCCTCCCAGCATGTTGGGTGCGACGACGAAGTAGCGATCGGTGTCGATGACCTTCTGCGGCCCTACGATTTCTTCCCACCATCCGGCCGTGGGGTGGCCGTCTCCAGCGGGCCCGTGCACGTGTGAGTCGCCCGTCAGCGCGTGCAGAATGAGGACCGCATTGTCGTGATTCTCATTGAGAGTTCCCCAGGTTTCATACGCGATGCGCACGAGAGGAAGGGATCCTCCTGCCTCGAACGACAACGCACCGAGCGTGGCAAACTGTCGGCTGCCTGCGGGGTCGCCATCTCGCCATGCTCCCGTGGCAGGAGGTCGGCCGATGACCGTGCGATTGTCGGCTTCGGTGATGAAGCTCCAGGGCACGGTGTCATCGAGGCGCTGCGAGTCCATGACCTCATTCTGTCGTTCCTGCCTGAGCGCGCGGGCATTGTTACAGTGGCGGCCTCTGCGACCTGTATGGACAGAGAGGGGCGGATGCTGACAGCATCCGCCCCTCTCTTGGTCGACTCAGCGTGCAGCCTGTGTCACCTCGCGAGCCGTGGTGAATGCCTGCTCGAGGTCGGCCTTGAGGTCATCAAGGTTCTCGAGCCCAACGGACAGACGAACAAGGCCCGGAGTGACGCCGGCCGTGAGCTGCTGCTCGGGCGAGAGCTGTGAGTGCGTTGTCGACGCCGGGTGGATGACCAGCGAGCGCACGTCTCCGATGTTGGCCAGGTGCGAGAACAGTTGAAGGCTGTTCACGAAGGCGCGACCGGCATCCGCACCGCCCTTGAGCTCGAACGAGAGCACCGCACCGACACCCTTGGGCGCATAGTGGTTTGCCTTCTCGTACCACGGGCTCGAGGGCAGGCCAGAGTAGCTCACGCTCGCGATGTCCGGGTGCGCCTCAAGCCACTCGGCGATCTCCTGAGCATTCTGCACGTGGCGCTCAATGCGCAGCGACAGCGTTTCGATTCCCTGAATGAGCTGCCAGGCGCTCGCCGGAGCAATTGCCGAGCCGAGGTCGCGCAGCAGCTGCACGCGCGCCTTGATGATGTAGGCGATCGAATCGCCGAGGACCGTCGTGTAACTCGCACCGTGGTACGACGGGTCGGGCTCGGTCAGACCGGGGAACTTGTCGACGTGTTTCGACCATTCGAACTTTCCGCCGTCGACGATGACGCCGCCGATGACCGTGCCGTGACCGCCAAGGAACTTCGTGGCCGAGTGCACAACGATGTCTGCGCCGTGGTCGAGAGGGCGAATGAGGTACGGAGTCGCGATTGTGTTGTCGACAATCAGCGGAACATCGTTGGAGTGAGCGACATCGGCGACACCGGAGATGTCCAGCACATTGATGCGCGGGTTTCCGATCGTCTCGGCGAACAGGGCCTTGGTGTTGGGGCGAATGGCACGGCGCCACTCCTCGAGGTCGTCCTGGTCTTCGACGAACGTCACCTCGATGCCGAGCTTGGCGAGCGTGTACTTGAACAAGTTATACGTTCCGCCGTAGATCGACGACGAGGAGACGATGTGGTCGCCGGCCTGGGCGATATTGAGAATCGAGAACGTCGATGCGGCCTGGCCGGACGCGAGCAGCAGTGCTCCCGTTCCGCCTTCGAGGGCTGCCATGCGCTGCTCGACGACGTCTTGAGTCGGGTTCTGAATGCGCGTGTAGATATTGCCGAACTCGGCGAGGGCGAAGAGGTTCTTCGCGTGCTCCGTGTTGTCGAACACGTAGCTCGTTGTCTGGTAGATCGGGGTCGCACGCGCTTTCGTTACAGGGTCTGGGGCAGCGCCCGCGTGGATCTGAATGGTCTCGAACTTCCAGTCCGATTGTGCGTCTGTCATGAGTGTCCTCTGTCGTCGGGTTTCGCCGCCACCGGGGCGGCCATACACCTGAGAGTACGCAAGCCGTGGGCCAGCTGGCCAGTGCCGGTGAAACATGACGTCATGTTCACGTGATGCGCGCCGCTAGAATCTGCAGATGGATGCTGCCACTCAGACACGCCAGCTCTGGACCGACCTGCCCGAGTCGCTCACAGCGCGCATCGGCGCAGTGCTCGGAGACGTCGTCTCTGCCGAGAGCCAGCCTCGTGGCTTCTCAACTGGCGTTGCCGCACGCGTGGTGACGTCGACGGGCGGCCGTGCGTTCGTCAAGGCGGCTGACCGCCGACGGAATGCGGGCACTGTCGACCTGCATCGGCGTGAGGCGAGCATCCTCGGAACCGTGCCTCTCGGGCCCGCCGCACCGCAGCTGATCGGAACCGCAGAAGACAAGAACTGGTTCGCTATCGTGGTCGAAGATATCGAGGGGCGCCATCCGGGCGTGCGCGCGGGCGACACGGTGCGCGTGCTCGATGCTCTGCACGCGCTGCCTCCGCTCACGCGTGACTACGGTCTCCCTGTCGCAGCCGAGGCGGAAGCAGAGGCTATGCAGGGCTGGCACCAACTCGACGGTGCATCGAACGACGTGGTCCCGCCCTGGGCCGAGCGTCATCGGGCCGTGCTCGCCGCGTGCGCCGACGGTGTGGCGGAAGCACTGCGTGGCGAGTCACTTCAGCACGTCGATACGAGAGACGACAACATCCTGATCGAGCACGATGGCACCGTGCGCATCATCGACTGGCCGTGGGCGAGCATCGGCTGCGGCTGGTTCGACGCCCTCGGCTACCTGATCGACGCTCGCATGCGCGGTGAACCGATCGACACCGATGCGCTGCTCGGGCAGCATCCGGTCTTCGCTAACGCACGCGAGGAGAACATCACTGCCGTGCTCGCCGGACTCGCCGGGCATTTTCTCGACAAGGCACGCCGGCCGGCTCCGCCATTCATGCCGTCCCTCAGAAAGTTCCAGCGCGCCGAGGGGCTCACGGCGCTCACTTGGGCATGCGAGCGAGTGGAGCGCGCGCCCCGCACCAAATAAGCTTGAGCTATGACCTTTCGCCGCGCCGTCGTCACAGGAGCAAGTTCGGGTATCGGATGGGCGACTGTCGCTCACTTGGTCGACCGCGGGTGGAACGTCGTCGGAGTCGCCAGACGAGCTGATCGCCTCGACGAATTGAAGAACGCGACTGGCGCAGACGTGCGGGTATGCGATGTCACCGTGCAATCAGACGTCGACGCGCTCGCCGCATACGTCGCCGAGTCGGGCGGCGCCGATGCGCTGGTCAGCAACGCGGGCGGCGCGCTTGGGCTCGCCACGGTCGAAGAGTCCGACGTTGACGATTGGGCGCGCATGTTCGACGTGAACGTGCTCGGCACAAAGCGCGTTGTCTCCGCGCTGCTGCCGGTGCTGCGCACCTCGATTGAGCCGGGAAACGCAGCATCCCTTCTCGCTGTCACCTCCATCGCCGGGCAGGTCGCCTACGAGAAGGGAGGAGGGTACAACGCTGCAAAGTTCGCGCAGCGCGCCCTATTGCAGGTTCTCCGTCTCGAACTCGCAGGCGAGCCGATTCGCGTCATCGATGTGGCTCCCGGCCTCGTGCATACCGAGGAATTTTCCCTTGTCCGGCTCGGCGGAGACAAGGCGGCGGCGGATGCTGTCTACGCTGATGTGCCGCATCCGCTCACCGCCGACGACATCGCCGAGACCATCGCGCACTCGCTCGAACTGCCCTCGCATGTCAACATCGATCAGGTCACGGTGAAACCTGTCGCGCAGGCGGCTCCGCACAAACTCGTCAGAGGAGAGTTGAAGGTAACAACATGAGCCAAGAACGTGAAGTACTCACGTGGAACGACTTCGGCGAGGCATCGCGCGACCTGGCTCGCCAGGTGCTGGACGGCGGATCTCGGCCCGACATCGTTGTCGCGGTCGCCAGGGGAGGGCTGCTGCTCGCGGGAGCCATTGCGTATGCTCTCGGCACCAAAAGCTGCGGCAGCATCAACGTGGAGTTCTACACCGACATCCATGAGACGCTGCCCGAGCCTGTTGTTCTGCCACCCGCTCTCGATGCCCCGAGTCTCAGCGGCAAGCGCGTGCTGCTCGTCGACGACGTCTCTGATTCGGGCAAGACTCTCGCGCTCGTGGTCGAGCTTCTCGGCAAGCACGGAGCAGAGGTGCGCTCGGTGACCCTGTACTCGAAGCCGCGCACCGTTCTCGAACCGGATTTCGTGTGGCGCCGCACCGACAAATGGATCACGTTTCCGTGGTCCGCGCTGCCGCCAGTGGACGCTGAGCCGAGTGTGGAGGCCACAGCGTGAGCATCTACCTGAGCGGGGGAGGCGAGGCACCGCTTCTCGAGTTCGTGGCGGATGCCGCGCGCAGCAGCGCTCGCCGAGATGCCGCGGTGCCGCGCATCGCCCTGATCTACACCGGCAGGGAATATCGAAAGACGCGACCGGACGAAATCGTTGACGCCCTGACCGCTGCTGGCGAGTGCGAACCGGTTGTTTGCGAGTACGACGCGACACACGATGCAGTTCTCGCCGACCTCGTCGACATCGACGCGGTGTATGTTTCGGGCGGTGACGCCCGCGAGTACCTGCGGGTGCTGCACCCCATCATCGGTGAGATCAGACGTCGCGTTGCCGAGGGCACGCCGTATTTCGGCACCTCGGCTGGTGCTCTCATCGCCGCGGACAAGGCACTCGTTGCCGGGCACAGCATCGGTGGTGTGCCGGTCTCGCCCCCGACGATCAGCTCGAACGACAGCGAACTCGAGATCGCCGAGGGGATCGGTCTGGTCGACATTACGATCGACGTGCACGCTGCGCAGTGGGGAACCGTTTCGAGGCTCATCGCCGCGACAGAAGCGGGTCTCGTGAACGGTGGAGTCGCGATTGATGAAAACACGGCGCTTGTTGTCACGGATGGCGGTCTGACGGTCGTCGGCAGCGGAAGCATCTGGCAGGTGATCCCGGGTGAACACGGCGTCAACGTCGCCACGGCGGCTGCGTCGTGAGCCCGCTTACGCTTCCAGAACTGGCAGCATCCGGCGCTATGGATTCGGGCTGGGCCGAAGCCCTCGCCCCTGTGGCAGGCACCATCGCGCAGATGGGTGACTTTCTGCGCGCAGAGACTGCGGAGGGCCGAGGGTACCTGCCTCACGGACATCAGGTGCTGCGTGCCTTCGAGCAGCCGCTCGCCGCGGTGCGAGTGCTGATTGTCGGCCAAGACCCGTACCCCACACCCGGGCACCCCATTGGACTGTCCTTCGCCGTCGATCCGCACGTGCGCCCACTGCCGCGCAGCTTGCAGAACATCTACCGCGAGCTGAATGATGATCTCGGCATTCCGCCCGCTGCAACCGGTGATCTCACCGCGTGGGCACGCAGCGGCGTCATGCTGCTCAACCGCGTGCTGACCGTGACGCCCGGATCGCCCGCCTCCCATCGCGGCAAGGGATGGGAGTCCGTGACCGAGCACGCGATCCGTGTTCTCGTCGAACGCGATGCTCCGCTCGTCGCGCTGCTGTGGGGTCGTGACGCGCAGAACCTCACCCAGATGCTCGGTAACACCCCGATCGTTTCGAGCGCCCATCCCAGCCCGCTCTCGGCATCGCGTGGATTCTTCGGTTCGCGCCCGTTCTCGCGCGTGAACGAACTCCTCGAGAAGCAGGGTTCCTCGCCCGTGGACTGGCGTGTCGCCCCGTGATTCATGTGGCCCATATGTCGCCGCGCGGCACCTGTGCGGGCTCTATGGGCCGCATGAAATGTGGCCGAGGAGCGTGTCCCGGGGGGGGGTGAGCTCCGGCGACGGCTTCAGGCGCAGCGTGGCCGAAGTCGGTAGCCTCGGAACATGGCAGAACTTCACGATCTGACCGCCCTCGACCTCTGGGCGGCACTGCAGCGAGGCGACACGACCCCCATGGAGGTTGCCGACCATGCTCTTGAGCGTGCGGCACAGTGTGACCCTGACATCGGCGCGTTCGTGACGGTGACTGCGGATGCTGCGCGGCAACGCGCGCGCGAGCTCGAGAGGTCCGCTGACCGGACGGCGTTGCTGTGGGGCTTGCCCCTCGCCGACAAGGATCTTGTAAACAGAGAAGGGGTTCCCACTGGGTTCGGTTCGCGCCTGTTTCAGGGGAGCGTGGCTCCGGCATCCGACGAACTCGTGAAGGTTCTGGATGCAGCGGGTGCCATCAGCATCGGCAAGACGGCAACCCCGGAGTTCGGACTTGCCGGCTACACCGAACCCCTCGCCACCGGGCCCGTTCGCAATCCGTGGGATCGTACGCGTGGCGTCGGCGGATCAAGCGGGGGAGCCGCAGCGGCCGTGGCAGCGCGGATTCTGCCGTTTGCGCCCGGAAGTGATGGCGGGGGATCGATACGCATTCCCGCTGCGGCATGCGGGCTCGTCGGAATCAAACCGTCGCGAGGGCTGATCCCGTCGGCCAGTGGCGTGACCTCGCTCGGAGGGCTCTCTGTCGGGGGCGCTCTCGCGCGCACCGTCGCCGATTCGGCTCTACTGGTCGACGCCATGATCGGTCGGGAGAACGGCCGCATTCCACATCATTACGCATTGCGGGCGCCCGATGGCAACGACGGGGACCTGCTCGGCGCAGCCGTGCGTGGCGAGGGGCGCTTTCAGCTCGGCATCCTGACGAATACGCCGTTCGATGACGAGCTCGACATCGTCATCGACCCCGCCGCGACGGCGGCCGTCAGCGAGGCTGCCAACCGCTACACGAATATGGGGCACGGCATCGAGGAGTTCACGCTCGAGCACGACGGCCGTTACGGAGAGCGCTTCCGTGCGCTCTGGCACGCGTCTGCCGCCTCGCTGCCCGTCGACGGCGCGCAGCTCACGAAGCTTGAGCCTCTCACGCGGCACCTTGTTGAGCGGGGGCGGGGGATCAGCGCCCGACAACTGATCGAGACGCTGGGAGCCCTCACGGAGTTTGAGCGCAGCGTGATCGAGCAGTTCTTCCGATTCGACGCTGTGATGACGCCGACGCTCGCACTCACGCCTCGCCCGCTCGGCTGGTTTGACGCCCACGACCCCGAGCACAATTTCCGGCAGCAGTGCGAGTACGAGCCGTTCACCTCGTTCGTGAATGTTGCAGGTCTTCCGGCAATCACGCTTCCGGTGGGCGAGACGCCCGACGGTCTCCCGATGGGAGTGCAGCTAATCGGCAGGCCGGGAGGCGAGGCGACGCTTTTCGCTCTCGGCGCTCAGCTCGAGCGCAGCATCCGGTGGCAGTACCGCGCGCCCGCGTAATCAGCCGTCGGTCGGCGCCTCGGGAAGGTCGAGCACGGGAACGGCGTCGAGAAGCCGCTGCGTGTACGTATGCTGGGGGTGGCTGAGCACCTGCGGAGTCTCACCTGCCTCGACAATGCGTCCGTCGGTCATGACGGCAACCTGCTCGCACAGGTCACGAACGACTCCGATGTCGTGTGAGACGAGCACGAGAGTGAGTCCGAGCTGTTCTTTGAGCCCTGCGAGCAGTTCGAGAATCTGGGCACGCACGGTGACATCGAGGGCGCTCACAGGCTCGTCGCCGACGAGCATGCATGGATTGTGCACGATAGCCCGTGCCAGGGCAATGCGCTGGCGTTGACCACCCGAGAACTCGTGTGGATACCGGCCTGTCATCTCGACATCCAATCCCACCTGTTCCAGGACCTCACGCACGCGGGCACGATGGTCTCCCTGTATGCGCAGCCCCCACAGAGGTTCAGCGACGATGCGCCCCACCGTCATGCGGGGGTCGAGCGACGCGTACGGATCTTGAAAAACCATGCCCGTCTGCCGTCGAAACCATGTTGCCTGCCTACCTCGGGTAACGCGGCGGCCACGAAACTCGACGACGCCACTTGTCGGCGCATCGAGCGCGAGCATCAGACGAACCAGCGTCGATTTGCCTGAACCGGACTCACCGATGATGCCGAGCGAATGGCCCTCCTCGATCTCGAGACTCGTACTCTGCAGCGCATGGGTGACGGTGCGCGGCGCAAAAGCAGAGTCGCGCCGATTGGCGAAGTCGCGGGTGAGGCCAGAGATCCGGATGAGAGGAGTGTTCACGGCGCCTCCGGTTTCGTCCAGCTCGTTGCCCGTGCGGCATCCACGATTGTCTTGGTAACCGCAGATTGCGGAGCGATGAGGAGATCGTTGACGGCGCCTGCCTCTGCGACGTTGCCACGATCAAGAACGATTGCGGTGTCGACGATCGACTGCAGAACTGCCAGATCGTGGGTGATGAAGACGAGTGAGGTACCCAGCGTGCTGACGATGCGCTCGAAGAGGTCGAGAATCTCGGCTTGAATCGTGACGTCGAGCGCCGTCGTCGGTTCATCGGCAATGAGCAGCTGGGGCCGCGCCGCTAGCGCAATCGCGATTCCCACCCGCTGACGCTGACCGCCGGAGAGCTGGTGAGGGTAGCGCGAGAGCACGGTCTCCGGGTCGTTCAGCGCGACAAGCCGCGCGAGATCGAGCGCTCGTGCTCTGCAGTGGGAACGACTCAAGTGCTCGTGAATACGCACGGGCTCGACGATCTGGCGACCGATGGTGCGAATGGGGTTAAGGGCAGTGCGCGGCTCCTGAAAGACCATTCCGATGCGGGATCCGCGTACCCGGGCAAGTTCTTTGTCTGGCAGGCCGAGAAGCTCACGACCATCGAGACGGATGCTTCCGGTAGCCGTCGCTGCCTCGGGCAGCAGTCCGAGCACAGCAAGCGCAGTCATCGACTTTCCCGAACCGGACTCGCCGATAATGCCGAGCCGACCACCATCACCCACGGCGAACGACACGTGGTCGACGACAGTGCGACCGCCGATGGTGATCGTCAGATCGCGAACGCTGAGACTCATGCGGTGATCACCTCCGCACGTCCGAGGCGCGGGTCGGTGGCATCGCGCAGGCCATCGCCCAGGAGATTGAACCCGAGTACGGTCACGGTAATGGCAATGCCCGGCCACACGACCGAGAGTGGATGGATGCCGATGTAACTCTGCAGCTCCGCAAGCACACGGCCCCATGACGGGGTCGAGACGGGGGCCCCGTACCCGAGGTACGAGAGTCCGGTCTCTGCGAGAACCGCAACTGCCATGCACCACGACAGCTGAACGATGAACACGGGCGCGACATTCGGAAGTACGTGTCGTGTGAGGTTGCGCACGGGGCCGAGACCTGCTGCGACACCGGCCGTCACATACTCGGACCGCGAGACACGGCGAATCTCTGGGCGGGACACCCGGCCGATGTTGACGCCGAAGCTGATGCCGACGGCAAGGATCACCACCATGATGGAGCCGCCGAATGCCGAGGCGAGCATCATCGCGATGAGGAGCGTAGGGAAGGCAATCAAAATGTCGATGAAAACGGCGACGATCTCGCGGAACCACCGCGCAGTGAGCGCACCGAGTGTCGCGAAGACGACGCCGACGATCGCGGCGACGACAGACGAGCCGACCGCCACCTGCAGAGTGACCCGTGAACCGGCGAGAAGCACGCTGAAGATGTCGCGGCCGATGTTGTCTGTGCCGAGCATGTTCTGCGGCGACGGCGACTGCCATTTGGCCAGCACATCAGTGTGCACCGGGTCGTACGGGGTCCAGATGAGCGAGAGGGCCGCGCAGAGCACGAGGATTGTCGTCGACACGAGCCCGAAGACTCCGGAGGGACTGCGCAGAAGGGAGCGTACCCAGCCGGGGCGTCTGGTGGGTGGAGTCGTTGTCATCATGCCCCCGACTCTCTCTGCCGTGGATCGATCATGCGAGCGACAATGTCGACAGCCGTGCCGATCACGAGCACAAGACCGGTCATGACGAGAACATCTCCCTGCACCTTCTCGAGATCCCGATTTCCCACATCGGACACCAGCATCCGCCCGATTCCGGGAAGGTTGAAGAGCTGTTCGATGATCACCGCGCCGACGAGTAGGCCGGCAATCTGAAGGGCGAGCACCGAGACGACGGTGAGCGCGACGTTCGGCATACCGTGAGTGATCAGCGCGCGGGTGCGAGTGAGACCCTTCGCGGCTGCCGTGCGCACGTAGTCCTGTCCGAGAGCTTCGAGGGCTGCCGATCGGATGAAACGGAGTAGTACCGCTCCTTCTACGACGCCGATCGTGAGCGCGGGGAGGAGCAGTGAATAGAGTGCTCGCCCCGGTTCCTCCCAACCGACTCGGGGAAACCCCTGCGGCGGAAACCAGCCGAGGCCGACGGCGAACACGACAACGAGCAGCATCCCCGCCCACACGACGGGAACGGCGGCGATCGCCTGCGACACCATGCTCAGAGCAGAGCCTGTGACGCTGCGGTGCTTGAGCGCGGACAGGATTCCGAGCGGGATCGCGATGACGAGTGCGATCGCCAACGCAAGCAGAGCAAGCGGAATCGTCACCTGCGACTTCTCGAGAACCTCGGATGAGACGGTGGCACCCGTCAGCATTGACCGACCGAGGTCTCCGGTCAGGATGCCGGAAAGCCAATCGACGTACTGAGCAAAGAGCGGCCTGTCGAGACCAAGCGATTCCCGGATTGCCTGCACTTGTTCCGGGGTCCCATCTGTGCCCGCGATAACCTGCGCAACGTCTCCAGGGAGAACCCGAAGCGTCACGAAAATCAGCGCGCTCGCGACGAGCAGCCCGACAATGAGTAGGGCAAGGCGGGTGAGGACGAACCGAATCACGCGGCCACAGAGAGCGTACTGAGATCGAGCCGGGCATTAGGGGAGTCCGTGGGGAACCCCGAAATGCCGTCGGCGATGGCCGTGAGCGTGAGCGCGTTGTAGAGCCAATCGGCAGCGTGGTCTTCAGCGACGATGCGGGCTGCCTCACTGAGCTTCTGCTCGGCGACTTCAGGATCGGTGGCCCGCACTGATTCTGCGTACAGCTTCTGAACGTCAGCATTGTCGTAGCCGAAGTAGTAGTCCGGGTTAGCCCAATTGCCGAAGTCACGTGGTTCAAGGTGGTCGACGAAACTGAGGTCATAGTCGTGGTTCGTGTATGCATCGTTCAGCCACGTGGAGAACTCGACGGAGTCGACGGTGAGGGTGACTCCGATCTGCTTGTAGGCAGACACCAGCAGATTTGCGACTGTCGTTCCATAGATATTGGGGACTGTGAGAGTCAGCGACAGATTGTCAATGCCGGCTTCGTCCAGCAGACTCTTCGCCTTCTTGGGGTCGTACGGGCGAAGCGACGTGAGATCTTCGTAGCCCGGGTCGAGCGGAGGAATCGGTCCGCCCATTTCGACACCGGCACCTCCGATCGCATCGATGACAGCAGCATGATCGACAGCGAGCTGCAGTGCCTGCCGCACGCGCACGTCATCGAGGGGCTTGCGTGCATTGTTGAACGCAAGCGTGTATTTGTCCGTCGTCTTTCCCTCATGCACGGTGAAGTCCGTGTCGTCGAACTGAGTTCTGAGGTTCGGGTCCACGGCGGTGAGCACGTCGAGGTCTCCTGCAAGCGCCGCGTTCACTCCGGCCGTGGTATCACCGATGTAGACGAGCACAACCTCGCTCACGGCAGCGGAATCGCCCCAGTAATCATCGTTGCGTGCAAGGGTGATGGAGTCGCCTTGCTTCCACTCTTCAAGAGTGAAGGGGCCAGAGCCGTTTGCGGTGGACGAGAGATCGTTGTCGGCGTCCTTATCGAGCACCAGGCCTGCACGGCCAGTGAGGTTCCAGAGCAGGTTTGAGTCGGGCTCCGAGAGGGTCAGAGTGACAGTGTTGTCGTTCGGCGCCTCGATCGTCGTAACGGACTCGAGCAGTTCGTGATCACGAAGCTCCGGGTCGTCTTTCACCTGGGTGAGCGACCAGACGACGTCGTCGACGGTCAGCGGGTCGCCATTGTGGAAGGTGATGCCGTCGTTGATCTCGAATGTATAGGTGAGCCCGTCGTCGCTGACCTCGTGCGACGACGCAATGGTGTCGACGATCTCGCCCTTTGGCGTGCGTGAGACCAACCCCTCGTAAACGTTATCGATGAGAACCTGATCGAGGGCAGCTCCCGATGTGCGTCGAATGTCGAGGTCTGTGGGTTCCAGCACGAGACCGACGGTGACAGTCGCGTCTCCGACTGGCCCGTTTTTTCCATCGCCTTGGTTGCCGCAGCCGCTCAGCAGCAGTGCCGAAGCGGCGACGATGCCGATGATGGCAGAACGGGTTCTCATTCGAGCGTTGTCCTTTCCGTGGTGATGCGGGTGTTACACGTTCCACTCATCTCTGCGACGATTCGGGCGAGTGCCACAGGATCATCCTCTTGAACATTGTGCCCTGTGTCGATTTCAATGACGCGCGAGTCGGGTAGGTGCGCCGAGAACGCCTGCGTGAGAGCGTCGTCCACAAAGCCGCGCTGCGCGCGCACCAGCCATACGGGAACAGAGAGACTCTCCAGGGCATTCCAGAGTCGTGTCCTGTCTGATGTGAGGGAGGGCTGAAGCCCGCCGAGGTGAGCCAAATGATGGGAGAACACCACGCGGCCGTCGTCCCGTCGTCGCGTGTTCAGCGCAACGCCGCGCGCGACGGACTCTCGGGAGACTCCGATTCCCGCCGCTCGGGCTCCATCCACGATCTCGTCGCGAGTGGCGAAGTCGTGTGGTCCGGCGAGAAACGTGGCGACCGGCGAGGCGGCCTCCTTCGAGACATCCGGCGTGATGTCGACTAGGAGCAGTCCGGTCGTTGCGGAATCGTGCGCGGCGAGGAGCGCAGCAGCCAGACCTCCAAGTGACTGGCCCACCAGGATATGACGCCCGCTCAGCCGATCGACGACCGGTGCGAGGGCAGCGGAGACACTCGCAGGACGGTAATCTGCGTCGTCGCGCCACTCGGAGTCGCCGTGACCAGGTAGATCGACAGCGATGGCCGGAGCGGCGAGCGAGGCGGCGGTCGCATCCCAGGTGTGCGCGTTCAGTGCAGCACCATGTAGGAACACGACGTCAGGCGTGCCCGTGCCGTATCGAATGACGCCGAGTCGTCGGCCGTCATCGTCGACGTCGTGCACCCGAATCGCGGGAATAAGTGGAAGGGGGATGCCGAACTCGGCGGCCTCCTCCGCGCGAAATCGAAACTCGTCAGTGCTCTGGGCTGTGTTTGCCATGATGATGATTCCTCACACCAATCGTGCCAGCGGCCGAGGGTGTTCAGCGGGCAGGCTGGTGCTCGCCTGGGCATCCTGACTAGAGTTGTGATGCATGGCCCCATCATCTCGCATTCATCCGTCGCGAACACATCGTGACGCGTATGCAGCGTTAAAGAAGCTGTCGAGCACCGTTGCCGAAATCGCGTCAGACAATGATCTCGATCCGGTCCTCGTGGAGCTCGTTCAGCTGCGTGCATCGCAGATCAACGGGTGTGCATACTGCCTGGACGTTCATTCGCGTTCCCTTGTGAAACTCGGTGAGTCCCCTCAGCGCATCGCGGTTCTGTCGACGTGGCAGGAAGCCGGCCTATACTCTCCGCGGGAGTGCGCGGCACTGAGGCTTACTGAGGCAGTGACACTCATTCACGATGGGCAGCTTCCGGACGCGGTTTATCGTGAAGCGACAGAGATCTTCACCGCGGAACAATATGCTGCTCTCGTGTGGGTGATCGTGGCGATCAACTCGTTCAATCGTGTCGCGATCGCCGGTCGGTACCCCATCGAGCCCGCCTGAAGTTAGGTGTGGCTATACTAAGTAGATGATGAACGAGACTCGAACCCGAAGCGTCGGTGCACACGCGCGACGAGATGCACGAGGCCTCGGTCACATTTATCTGCTCATGGCAGACGAGTCGACATTGCCCGAGCTTGACGCAGCGATACAAACGCTTCCGTACTGTGCTCGCGGGCGAATCTTCATCGAAGTCGACGGTGCCGCCGACGTCGCCGTCATCGAAGCGCCGACGCGAATGACCGTCACCTGGCTGACGCGTCGTACTCGGTCTGGCGCTCCGGGCAGCGGAACGGCCTGCGCAACAGGCGAAGCGATGAGCCGAGCCGTCAATGCATGGTCAGATGAGATGCTCTACGCATCAACGGACACACCGCACATCTGGCTGGGCGGTCACTATCGAGGGGTGTCTGCCGTGCACGAGCACCTTGTCTCCGATCTTGACGTGGCTCCGGAACGGATCGTGACACCCGCACCATACCGATTGAACACTTGAGCGCGTCGTGACTGAGTCGATTCCCGCTCTCACTCTGCGGACAGGGAACGTTATTCCCCAAATCGGGCTCGGTGTCTACAAGGTGCCAGATGATCAGGTCGTCGATGTCGTTCTCACCGCACTTGACGTTGGTTACCGCCACGTCGACACAGCGGCGCTTTATCGCAACGAGTCTGGCGTCGGTGAAGCCATTCGGCGTAGCGGCATTCCTCGGGACGATCTCTTTCTGACAACGAAAGTCTGGGACGACGATCACGGCTATGACGCAACGTTGCGCGCGTTCGATGAGAGTGCACGTCGGCTCGGCGTTGACGAGGTGGATCTCTATCTCATCCACTGGCCCGTGCCGAGTCGCGATCTCTATGTCGATACGTGGCGGGCACTCGAGCGCCTTCACGCTGAGGGCCGCGCGCGATCAATCGGGGTATCGAACTTTCACCCGCACCACTTGGAGCGCCTTGCCCGCGAGTGCAACAGCGTCCCCGCGGTCAATCAGATAGAGCTTCACCCGTGGCTGCCACAGGAGGCGTCACGCGCCTATGGGCAAACGCACGGCATCGTCACCGAGGCCTGGTCGCCATTCGCACGTGGGAGAGTCCTCGGAGACACGGAACTTGCTCGACGTGCGGCCAAGTACGGTGTAACCACTGCGCAATTTCTCGTGCGCTGGCATCTCCAGCTAGGGAACGTGGTGATTCCTAAATCAGTGACACCCGAACGGATCCGCTCAAACATTGACGTCTTCGACTTTGAACTCGATCTGGAAGATCTGGAGGCCGTGAGACAGCTCGAATCGGGTGTGCGCACGGGCCAAGATCCCGACGAGCATGGTGCCTGACGAGCATCCGCTTGCAAAATTTAGGTAAGGCAACCCATACTAGAAGTGTGACCGAGACTTCGAACGCTACGCAGCTGACACGTGAGCGCCCGTCGTTCAGTAACTTCGACCTTCGAGTCGCTCGTGTTCGTCAGTTGAGCCCGCACTTCACCCGGGTCACGTTCACGGGAGATGATCTCATGAACTTCGGAACGGAAGGCCTCGACCAGCGCATAAAGGTTGTGTTGCCCCTGCCGGGCACCGGATTCGACACGTTCCCGACAGGGCCCGACTGGTACGGAGAATGGCGAGAACTGCCCGAACCAGAGAAGAACCCCTTCCGCACCTACACGATCCGCGGCATCCGGGTTGCCGACCGCGAGCTCGACGTCGACTTCGTTGCACATGGCGATGGTGGGCCGGCATCGCGATGGGTTGCACAGGCAGCGGTTGGCGACCGCATCATCGTCGTCGGGCCCGACTCTCGCAGCAGCGCGCGCGGAGTTGGGCTCACCTGGAAGCCGGGCGCGGCCAAACATCTTCTGATCGCGGGAGATGAGACGGCGGTTCCGGCCATCAGCGCCATTCTCGAGAGCCTCCCCGACACCGCGGTGGGCCGTGTCTTTCTCGAAGTACCCAGCACTGCTGACGTTCTTGAGCTCGCCGCCCCCGCGGGCGTGGTGATCACGTGGATTCCGCGAGTCTCTCCGCACCGTGATTACGGTCTCGGGCTCGTCGCCTCCGTGCGTGACTGGGTGCGCGAGCATGTACGTACGGTTTCGCACCTCTCAGCAGCTCTTGACGACGTCGACATCGACCGCGAGATCCTCTGGGACGTTCCTGATGCTGCTGTGACGCCCGGACCAGACGACATGTACGCGTGGATCGCGGGCGAAGCATCGGCGATCAAGACAATCAGGCGATTCCTCGTCTCCGAGTCGGGACTCGACCGAAAATCTGTCGCATTCATGGGCTACTGGCGCCTCGGCAAAGCCGAGGCCTGAGCCACGACGACACCTCTTTCGAAAGGACACCTGTGTTTCAACTGCGCGTTCTCGGCGCCGGTCTCGCCCTTGCTGCCACGACAATTGCCCTGACGGGCTGCGGTTCGGTTACGGCACACGACGAGAGCTCTGACTCCCGCACATCCGAATTTCCCGTCTCGATCGAGAGCGCCCTCGGCACGGCAGAGATCCACGAACAGCCTGAGCGAATCGTCACCCTCGGCCAGGGAACTGCCGACACCGTTGTCGCTCTCGGGCTCACGCCCGTCGCCGTTGAAGCCGATCCGTGGGGCGGCGACTCTGAGGGCTACCAGCCATGGGTACGCGAGGCGATCGAACAACGGGGCGATGAGCTGCCTGCCCTCATCGATGGCGGCACGGAACTAGACATCGACGCGGTCATCGCTGCGGATCCTGACGTGATCCTTGCCCCGCAGTCCGGTCTGACACAGGAGCAATTCGATCTGCTCAGTGGTCTCGCGCCAACAGTCGCCTATCCGGGTGAGGCCTGGACGACGCCGTGGGACGAACAGATCAGCATTATCGGCACCGCTCTTGGCCTCGCCGATGAGGCAACGACGCTGACCCACGAGATCATCGACAGTCTCGGCGCCGTTGCGGAGGCTCATCCCCAGTGGGGGAGCACGAGCGTGGTGTACACGTACACATCGACCCCGGGCACTCTGGGCGTCTTTCAGCCATCGGAGCCGCGTGTGGCGATTCTTGAACTGATGGGCCTGCAGTCAGCGGAGTTCATCACGAAGCTGCCGGTTGACGAGGGCACGGCCTCGAGCACGCTCGGGCTCGAAAACGCCGACAAGCTCAATGACGCCGACCTTCTCTTCACCTGGTTCAGCGACGAAGCATCGCAGGCTGCAACAGAGGCTCAACCCCTGTATGCGCAGATTCCTGCCATTGAACGCGGATCAGACGTCACGATTTACGACCACCAATTTGTGACAGCCGCGAGTCTGATCACTCCGTTGAGCGTCCCGTGGGTGCTTGACGACTACACCGCACTCATTGAGAACGCAATGGAGAACCTCTGATGCCACGAATTGCCCGTGGAGCCGCCGGCGCTGCAATCATTGCACTTGCCCTCAGTGGCTGCTCAAGCGCATCCGACTCCGGGCCGGGCGAATCGACGGGAGACGGGGCGTTCCCTGTGACGATCGAAAGCGCCCTGGGAACGGCGACGATTCCCGAGAAGCCCGAGCGCATCGTGTCGATCGGCTGGGGTACGCCCGATATCGTTGTGGCACTCGGGGAAACGCCCGTGGCCATCGAAGAAGACACCTGGGCCGGCGATGACGACGGCATACTGCCGTGGCTGCGCGACGCGATCGAATCGAACGGCGACGAGATTCCGTCGACATTCGGTGTCTATCCGGAGATCGACATCAACGCTGTCGTTTCTGCCGATCCCGATGTGATACTTGCTCCGCAGTCAGGGCTCACTCAGGATCAGTACGATCTGCTCAGCGATCTCGCTCCGACAGTTGCTTACCCGGACGCCGCGTGGCAGACCGACTGGAAGACACAGATCAACACCGTGGCGAAGGCGCTCGGGCAACCGGATGCTGCGAGCGATCTGATCGGCGGAATTGACGACCAGCTCTCGGTCGCCGCCGACGAGCATCCTGAATTCGACGGATTGACATTCGCTTACGTCTATACAGGAGAGCCAGGGAAGCTGTCCGTCTATCTGCCGGGCGATCCCCGAGTCGATCTGCTCACAGCCCTGGGGTTCGAGCTGGATCCCGCGGTGAGCAATCTCGAACCGGCCGAGGGCGTCTTCACCGCAACGATCGGCATCGAGAACGCTGACATGCTGAATGATGTCGATGTGCTTTTCACTTGGTACAACTCCGATGAAGAGAAGGCGAGTGTCACCGAGCAGCAACTCTGGCAGCAGATTCCCGCTGTGCAGAATGGCGCCGTCGTCGAGTTCATCTCAAACCGCGAGCTGGGAATGGCAACGAGCGTGCTGACGCCGCTCAGCGTGCCCTGGGCGCTCGACGAATATCTGCCGATAATCTCCGAGGGTGTTACGCACGTCGATGGCTGAACGCCGCACCCACGGAAGCGGCCGCTATGTACTTGGCGTGGCCGTCGCTCTCGTGCTGCTCGGCATCGCCGTCGTGCTGAGTCTCGGCGTCGGCTCGAAACCTCTCGACTCCGGGCAGATCGTCGACTCGATCATGGGAGTGGGCGACGACTACGTTGATGCCGTGCTCGCCAGTCGAGTTCCGCGCACGGTACTCGGAGTCATCGTGGGTGCCGCGCTCGCTGTCGCGGGGGGCGTAATGCAGGGAGTCACCCGAAACCCGCTTGCCGACCCCGGGCTCTTCGGCATCAACGTCGGGGCTGCGGCCGCGATCGTGACGGGCACGGCCTTCTTCGGTGCGGTGGCATCGGGTTCTGTGTGGCTCGCACTGATTGGCGCTGTCATCGCCGTGGTCATTGTGTACGCGCTCGGGTCATCGCGCGGGCAGGCGGGCACGACGCGAATCGTGCTTGCCGGTGCCGTCGTGACCGCTGTCTTCTCCGCGTATGTGCAGGCAATCTCCCTGAGCTTCCCCGACGTGTTCGATGCCTACCGGTTCTGGGTTGTCGGCTCTCTTGCCGGGCGGGGTATTGAGCAGGCCTGGGTGATTCTGCCGTTCGTCGCCGTTGGCCTTGTGCTCGCACTTGCCATTGCGCCCGGACTGAACACGCTTGCGTTGGGCGATGACGTCGCGACAGCTCTCGGTCAACGACCCATCGTCGTGCGCCTACTGAGCGGTGCCGCTGTCGCCGTCCTTGCTGGCGCGGCAACGGCCGGGGTTGGTCCCGTGCTGTTCGTTGGACTCGCGGTTCCGCACATTGCGCGCAGCATATCCGGTCCCGATCATCGGCGTTTGCTTCCCTTGTGCATCGCACTCGGTCCTGTTCTGTTATTGCTTTCCGATGTGCTCGGGCGCGTGATCGCTCGCCCGGATGAGCTCATGGTCGGTGTTATGACGGCGTTCGTCGGTGCTCCGGCGTTGTTCATCGCCCTTCGTCGTCTGAAGGGTGAGCGTCGATGAGAGCTCAGAGGCATACGCTGCGAATCGGCACACGAGTGTCGGTGCGAGTGCAGGTGCGCACGCTTGTCGTGATTGCCTGCCTCGTCGTCGCCGTCATCGCTCTCTCGGTGCTCACTCTCGCTTTCGGCGATCTGGGAGTTCCGCCGCTGCAACTTCCTTCGGCTCTCGTCGCCGACAGTGGGGCAGACAGTTTTGTCGTGCAGACTCTCCGCGGCCCACGGCTGCTCGTCGCGCTGGGTGCGGGCGCGGCATTCGGAGTGAGCGGTTCACTCTTTCAACGCGTCACCCGTAACCCGCTGGGCAGCCCTGACGTGATTGGGCTCACTGCCGGTGCCTCAGCGGGCGCCGTCGCGTTCGGCATTCTCTGGCCAGGCATTGTGCCGTTGCCCGCCGGCGCTGTCATCGGAGCCAGCGCGGCCATAGCACTTGTCTATATCGCAACGGGAACCGGATTCGCCTCACCCGGAAAATTGATCATCGCGGGCATCGGTGTGCAGGCTATTGCCTTGTCATTCGTGCAGTTCATGTTGACGCGGATCAAGCGCGAGCAGGCCACGGTGCTCGCGACTTGGCTGAATGGAAGCCTCGAGGCCCGGTCTCTCCGCGACGCGGGAATCATACTGTTGATTCTCGCTGTTTTCGGAACGGCGGCACTCGTGCTGTCGCGACGCCTCGCCATCGTGGAGATGGGCGACGATATTGCCGACGGCGTCGGCGCGTCGGCGTCCCACACACGCACGTGGGCAGTGGGAATCGCGATCGTGCTTGCTGCGGGAGGCGTTGCCGTGTGCGGTCCTGTCGCCTTCATCGCACTCATGGCGCCGCACGTCGCTCGCGTCGTCGCCCGATCCAACTCGCCGATCGTCGCGGGACTCACCGGTGCCGTCCTGTTGATGAGTGCCGACATGATCGTGCAGTTCGCACCTATTCAGCAGCAGCTTCCGGTCGGCGTTGTCACTGCGCTCATCGGCGGGATATTCCTCGGCGGCCTGCTCATTTCTCAGTGGCGCAAAGGCGCTCTCTGACGTCGCCGGAGGTAGCCGCCCTTTTCCAGACCGGCCTCGATCTCAAATCTGTTTGTGAGTGGATTGAAACCCTCCAATGCATACAGCACAGGGAAGAGCAGCCCAAACGTACGCCACTGCTGCTTATGCACGGCTTCGTGCTCAAGCACGTCGGGGCTCACGTTCGTGCGGGTGAGATAGCACGCGCCAACGCATGAGCCGCCGCGCCCGAACGTCCAGCTCGGCATTCCCCGAAAAATGAAGAGGCCGCCCCGCCTTTCGACATTTCCCGTCGACCATATGAATCCCCAGACCATGCCCACGAGGGTGGCGTATGCGTAGCCGAGCAGGCTGAGGGGAGAATTCGTGAGGATGCCGCGAATCACTGAGCCTCCGGCTCTCGCAGCGCTTCGAGCATTCGCAGCCATGCTTCGCTCATTGTCGGGAAGGCGGGAACTGCATGCCAGAGTCTGTGCAGCGGAACCTCGCCGACAATCGCGATGGTCGCGGCGTGCAGCAGCTCTGCGACGTCGTCGCCGACGAGAGTCACGCCAATCACGACATTCCGCTCCGTGTCGACAACGGTTCGGAATGTGCCTTCGTAGCCATCCGCGTGCAGCGATCCGCCGGCAACAGATCCGAGGGCGATGTCGATTGTTCTCACAGACCGCCCGGCGCTCACAGCTTCCTTCTCAGTCATTCCAACCGTTGCCACCTGCGGGCTGCTGAAGACGACGGAGGGTATCGCGCCGTGATCTGCCGTCGCTGTGGCTTCAGACCAGGGCTGCGTATCGGGAACATCGCCCGCTGCTCGCGCTGCAATAGCAGCGGCGGCCGCCCGAGCCTGGTATTTGCCCTGGTGGGTCAGAAGAGAGCGGTGATTCAGATCACCGACCGCATACAGCCATTCGCCGGGAACCCCCCGCACGAGCATTGTCTCATCGACATCGATCCATTCTCCGGGTGCGAGATTGACTGTTTCGATTCCGACGTCGCTCGTGCGTGGAAGGCGGCCCGTCGCGATCAGCACGCGAGCGACGCTCACGGTCTGCCCGGTTGAGAGCTGCAGCTGCGCACCGCCGTCTGCGGCAGATATGGAATCGACATCGGCGACGAGCACGTCAATGCCGTCAGCGCGGAATCTCTGTGTGACGGCCTCACCGGCAAGCGGTTCGTGCCCGTTCAGAAGACCGCTTCGCGCGACGACGGTCACCGTCGACCCGAGTGATGCGAACGCTGTGGCCAGCTCGGTAGCGACGACTCCGCCGCCAACGATCGCGAGCGATGCCGGTATTTCTTCGGCGACGGTGGCTTCCCGACTGGTCCAGATATCGATCTCCTCGATGCCGGGAATTGCCGGAACTCGGGGCTCGGAGCCCGTGCACATCGCAACCGCCACGCGAGCTTTCAGCGTCTGAGTGCCTTCGGGACGGTTCACCTCGACGGTGCGCTCGGCGATGAGCCGCGCTGTCCCGCGAACGAGGTCAATGCCCGCGTTTTCGAGCCACGATACCTGCCCCGAATCATCGCCCTTTCCCGTGAACGCATCGCGACGGGCCAGCACACGGGCGACATCGAGGCTCCGCGTGACGGCCTGCGCAGCTCCGTCGACAGCGAGTGCCGCCCGGCGCGCGTCACCAGAACGCAACAACGCCTTCGAGGGAATGCAGGCTCGGTACGAGCACTCGCCGCCTACCTTGTCGTTCTCCACGATCACGCACGAGAGACCCGCTTTGGTCGCATAGTCAGCGACGTTTTCTCCGACAGCACCTGCACCGATGACAACAATGTCGTACTCGTTCATGCTCCGACACTACTCGGCTGAGCGCTGCCGCGCTGTCAGCGCCGTGTCAGGGCTCCGAGAACGCGCAGGATCGCCGCAAGATCGTCGGCTGCAGCAGCAGCAGACGCGGGGGCGAAGCCTGTGATTCCCGCTCCGGCAAGTGAGAATCTGCTACGTACGCTCCCGAGCAGATCGATGAGCCCCGTGAGCGGAATCCCGAACGGCTCCGCCCAGTGCGTGCCGTCGATGTCGGCCGGGTCAAGCACGTCGAGGTCAATGTGCACATACACCTCTGATGCTCCAGTCTGGTCGAGAGAATCAACGATTCCGCCCACCTCATCCGTGCTCAGCGCCCGCAGGTCAGACTCGTCAAGGTAGGCGGCCTCGTCCTCATCGACCGAGCGGATGCCGCCGAGCACAACGTTGCTTGGGGCAACGGGGTGGGATGCGGCGAGCACGTCGTGCCCCTCACCGAGCACGGAACGGAGCGCCATGCCGTCGAAAGCGCCCGACGGGGATGTCTCCGCTGTATGAAGATCCGGGTGGGCGTCGAGCCAGAGCACGGCGAGATCACCGTGTGCGCGCTCCATCGCATAATCGATGGCGGCAATCTCTATTCCGCAGCCGCCGCCGATGCAGACGGCGGTGTCACGTGTTGTGCTGAGCTGTTCGCGCAGCCGCTCCCTCACCGTGACGAGGGAGGTGAATCTGCTGATTCCGGTGTCGAGGGCATCGCCCGCGCCCTGGGGCACAGCAACGTCGTGGGTCGCGCTCGACGGCAGATCGCCTCTGATGGCCTCTGCACCGTCTATGAGTTGCATCGCGCGCGACGATGACGAGCCCTGCCACTGCGGAACCACCATGAATGCCGTCATTGTTCAATTATGCGACGGGGACGCTCCGACGCCACCATCATTCCTCCACGCGCGAACGGGCGCCGGGAGACCGCCCCCGACGCCCGTTCGCTGACACCTCGATCAGGACTCGATCGAACCATTTCCACCGCTCTTGAGCGCGGCAAGGCGCGCCTCAACCTCGGTCAGCTCTCCCAGGTCGTCGAGCTCCTCGAACTGCGCGTCGAGACTCGAGGCCGCGAGCTCCTGCTGACCGAGCACCTTCGCCTCTTCACGGCGAATCTTCTCGTCGAAACGGCTGACCTCGCTTGTGGGGTCCATGATGTCGATGCTCTTGAGCGCATCGTGCACCTTGAGCTGTGCCTGTGCGGTCTTCTGACGTGCGACCAGCTCGTTGCGCTTCGATTTCAGCTGCTCAAGCCGCTCCTTCATGCCGTTCAGCCCATCCTTGAGCTTGCTGACGACATCCGACTGCGACGCGATCTGCGGTTCCGCTGCCTTCGCCTCGCCCTCTGAGCCGATCTGGCGCTGAAGGGCGACCTTTGCGAGATTGTCGAATTTGTCGGCGCCCGTCGTATCACCTGACGCGCGCATCTGATCGGCGCGCTTGCTCGCGGCAAGTGCCTTTGTGCCCCAGTCGCGTGCGGCGTCGACGTCTTCCTTATGGTCTTGCTCAAGCATCCGCAGGTTGCCGATCGTCTCGGCGATGGCGCTTTCTGCCTCTGCGATGTTGTTCGTGTAGTCGCGAACCATCTGGTCGAGCATCTTCTGCGGGTCTTCCGCCGAATCGATAATCGAGTTGATATTCGCTCGGGCCAACTGTGTGATGCGCCCGAAGATGGTCTGCTTGCTCATGTACTCCCTCTCGTCGCAGTCGGCCGAGCGGCCGCCGGTTCGGTGAGTTCGAGTCTACGGGCCGGTACGTTTCCTTTTCCTGCATATCTGCCGCACCATGTGTCTGACTGTGACGATCGCAGTGGCAGCGCGGCCGCTCTCGCGAGAGAATCGATCGAAACGTCAGAAGGAGGAAGTCGGTGACCAACACTGAGCGGATGCTGCAGCTGGCCGTCGTCGAGGTGACTGACGCACGCCCGCACGCTCCCGAATACGATGCGTATACGAGGGGCATGACGCGCCGCACCGTCGCCGACGCTGCGATTCTCGGGTGGGATGCCCGACTGCTCACGGCAGAACGTCTCGGCACCGACGGCCTGCTCGATGCCACTGAATCCGCCGATGCGATCGTCATCATGGGCGGGGAAGACATCGCCCCCGAGTTCTATGGGGGTCAGTCCGGGTACGAAGGCGAAGGCCACCACTACCGAACAGCGGATGCTGCAGAGCTTGCACTCGTGCGCAGGGCGGCGTTGCGCGCCACTCCTGTTCTCGGCATCTGCCGTGGTCATCAGGTCATCAACGTGGCTTTCGGCGGGACACTCGTGCAGCACATGGAGGAGACCGGTCACCGTCTCACCGACCTTCCCGTCGAGTACACCCTCGTGGAGCATCCTGTCTCGCTCGAACGCTCGAGCACGCTCGCGCTTCGGCTGGGCGAGCACGTCACCGTGCAGTCAGGGCACCACCAGGTGATTGATCGACCCGGCCCGGGGCTGCGTGCCGTTGGGTGGTCGCATGATGGCCACATCGAGGCTGTCGAGCACGACATCCTGCCGATTACGGGCGTCCAGTGGCACCCGGAGGCTCCAATGGCACCCGTCGACCAACTTGAGCGGCTGCTTGACGGGCTCGAACGTGAGGCCCTCCGACAACTGGCGGCGTGATCGGGGTGGCACCAAGCCCGGAGACGGCATTGCGGTTATTGTTCCTCAGGTGACGCATGATCGGTATGGAACAGACGTACTCGCCGGCGATTGGAAGAACCGCGGCAAGCCAACGCACACGGCGGTCGAAGCCGAGAGGGGCCTCGTCGTCGAAGACGCGGGCAGCGGCTGGTGCGGAGCCGTCGTCGGCGTCGAGGGGCAGACGGTAGAGCTTGAGGACTTCTCGGGCGTGGTGAGAGCGTTCCCCCTCGGCAGAGGGTTCATGATCGACGGTAAGCCCATCGAGCTTGTGAAAGCGCGTGCGAGGGCGAATGGGCCGAAGCGCACGGCCTCCGGCTCTTTCGCCGCGGCAGAGCGGCGCGCGCGTGTTGCGCGGCAGAGCCGCATCTTCGTCGAAGGTCGCCACGATGCGGAACTCGTCGAGAAAGTGTGGGGTGACGACCTCAGGGCAGAGGGCGTGGTTGTGGAGTACCTCGGCGGAATCGATGACCTCAACGCGATTATTCAGGATGCCGCTCCCACCAGGGCCGCTCGCATCGGCGTGCTCGTCGATCACCTTGTTCCCGGTTCGAAAGAGACCCGCATTGCCGAGCAGGTCGCCCGCTCCGTCCACGGGCAGAACGTGCTGATCGTCGGGCATCCTTACGTCGATATCTGGCAGTCTGTGCTGCCCGAGAGACTGGGAATTTCTGATTGGCCGACTGTTTCGCGCACAGTGGAATGGAAGCACGGAATCTGCGACGCATTCGGGTGGCCCCACGCCGACCAGGCCGATATCGCACGCGCCTGGAAACGCATTCTCGGTCGGGTGTCGAGCTATACGGATTTGCAGCCGCAGCTGTTGGGCCGCGTCGAACAATTGATCGATTTCGTCACGGAGCCAGTCTGAAAATCTTCACCAAACGTGCCAGAGAGCGTGCACAAATCGTTATGTTCCCGTATCCTCGGATGAGTTCGCATGACAACCGGCCGGTGACCCCCACTCGGTCGAGTCGCACACGCGGGGTGGATTCCCTGATTTTCGCGCCCAGCGACTCACGGTGTCATGTGTGGAGGATGTACTGGTGACTGATTCGTTCGAGACGAGGCATGACGCCTCAGAAGGCACCCCGAACGCACCCGCTACCCGCCGCGCACGACGGGCGATGGAAGCTCGACGCCAGACCAACCGCGGAGCGTTACGGTCGTCGACGCCTGCTGCCACACGCCCGACACCTCCCGCGGCACAGGCGAAGCAGCCACGTTCGCGCAGGAGCGTTGCGCGATCGTGGGCGTCCACAGCGATCGTCGGCCTCGTTGTTCCCGGCCTGTTCGCGACCATGGCTCTGCCGTCCTACGCTTCACCGGAGGCGGCCGGAACGCACGGTCCCTCAAGCTACGACATCGCCACAGCATCCGCACAGACTCTTGACGCCAGCGACGTTGCCGTCGAGCCGGCGATGAATCTCGTGCGCGACATCTATGGCGCAACGACGTCAGAAGAACTCGAAGCCGCGCGCAAGGCCGCCGAAGCGGAAGCCGCAGCAAAGCGGGCCCGTGAACAGGCACGTGAAGACAGCGCGAACGACAGCACAGGCGGCGGGGGACCGTACTCCGCGATTGCCGGTGATGGTTCTGTGCGCTGGCCCCTTCCGGGGAGAGGAACGATCGGCGACGGGTTCATGAGCCGCGGTGGATCCCACCACGGCGTTGACATCCTGATCGCAGGGGGCACGCCGATCGGCTCCGTCGCCGACGGTGTCGTCGTCGTCTCTCAGGAGAGCTACGGCGGATACGGTGTCGGAGTTGTCGTTGAACACAACATCGGCGGCCAGACCGTGCGCTCAACCTATGGACACATGACCTACGGTTCCCGTCAGGTCTCAGTCGGTCAGCATGTGACGGCCGGCCAGGTTCTCGGCCTCGTGGGAAGCACCGGACGCTCGACAGCGAACCACCTGCACATCGAGATCACCATCAACGGCGGCCTTGTCGACCCTCTGGGGTGGCTGCGCGCTAACGGCGCCTACTGATATCGACTCGACTCACGGCGACGCCCGGTAGCAGCGAGCTGGGTGCGATGGGTGCTCGGTATGAGACGGATGCGTCTCGACAACTGTGAATCGGAGACGCATCACGCGTCGACGTCGCAATCCGCGTCTGATCTGTGCCCCCGACAGGAATCGAACCTGCGACCTTCGGTACCGGAAACCGGCGCTCTATCCCCTGAGCTACGGAGGCAAATCGCCCGATGTCTCGCATCGGCGCGAACCTAGGCTAGCACCCGGAAGGCGCCGTTCGAAAAGCGGCGCGGCGAGGTGCCTGTGCATCAGCCGTGAAGTGGGTCCGGGGAGAGCTGCACCTGTCGTTGCGCGCCCTGCCAGTGTGATGATGAAGGCATGCAGCGTACCGTGAATGCCCATCTCCAGTTCGTGCTGGGTGGGCAGAGCGACATGCTCTTTCAGATTGCCGTGGCCGCCGGAACCCCGATCCTCTCGGAATCGTTCACCTTCACGAACGATGGCCGTGTCTATTTGCCGCGAGAGATCGTCGACAGCCACGGGACGCGCATTCTCAGATTCACAGGCGACCCGGGCAATTACGAGGTCTTTTACTCGGCGAACGTCGCCGGGTCACGACCGATCGAACCGGTGCGCGAGATTGATCTGGTGGGGTATCTTCGCCCGAGCCGATACGCCGAATCTGACGCTCTCTACATGCAGGCCCGGTCGATGTTCGCGGGGCTCACCGGCCTCGCGCTCGTGAACGCCGTAGCGACCTGGACGCACGAGACCCTTGAGTACGTTCCCGGTTCGAGCACAGGTACCGACAGCGCGCGAACGACCTTGAACGCCGGGCGCGGGGTCTGTCGTGACTTCGCCCACGTCGTCGTGACGATGCTGCGAGCATGCGATGTGCCCGCTCGGGTCGCAGCCGTCTATGCTCCGGGACTGTCGCCCATGGACTTCCACGCTGTCGCTGAGGCATGGGTTGACGGCCGGTGGAATGTCGTCGACGCCACTCGTCTCGCTCCTCGTCAATCGCTCGTTCGAATTTCGACGGGGCGCGATGCATCAGACATCGCGTTTCTCACGAACCACATTGGAAATCTGCGGCTCTCAACAGTTGAGGTGAACGCGGTCAGCGACTCGATCCTCGCCGACGACCATCTTTCGGCCGCTGTACTCGCCT
Source organism: Paramicrobacterium chengjingii (assembly GCF_011751765.2). Lineage (GTDB taxonomy): Bacteria > Actinomycetota > Actinomycetes > Actinomycetales > Microbacteriaceae > Paramicrobacterium > Paramicrobacterium chengjingii. The sequence goes on along the minus strand of NZ_CP061169.1, from coordinate 2,120,621 downwards.
GAGCTACGGAAGATTGCCGAGAACGAACTGCGCAAGCTGTTCCGCCCCACGGGAGTCCGAGAAATCCTTTGACGAGATGACTATCCAGTACGTGCTCGTGAAGATCTGCGCCGTGCCCAGTCCCGATGTGTGCGAGAAAAAGCCCTTCTCTCCGTACGTCGTCACCGATTCACCTGCGGCATCGGCCTCAGCTGCGAGGTCATCGAGAGTCTGCGGTGCGAGCTTGGCGATGGACACATCAATCGTTCGACCGCTCGTATTGTTGCTCCACCGGCAGGTGAGACCGTTATATGAAGCGACCTTTGCCGCGGGGGTACCGGCTGCCGGTGAAAATTCACCGAGCGCGCTCACATTGGGGTTGAAGTCATACATCTGCTGCAGCGTGATCACGTCGTCGCACCCGAGCCCGACGTCCTCACCGGCATCCGGGTTCTTTGTGGAATTCGGGGGAGCGGTTGCCGTGTCATCGGGGCTTTCGCGGTGCTCGTCTGCGGGCGGGACCCCTGACGTCGTCGGCGATGACGACTCCGACGCGCTCGGTGCGCTGTCAGGGCCCACGGGCGGCGCGCACGCCGTCAGCGTGAGACTCCCGAGGGCGAGAGCGATCACGGCGCTACGACGCAGAACGGCACTGCTGGCGGACATGGGTTCCTTTCGACAGTGGCGAAGACGATTCGAGAGTATCAACGCGGGGCGGAAGAAGGGCGTCAACGCGCAGGACACGCAGACAGCTGGCATTAGACTCGATGACCATGACTCCATCTGATCTTTCGCGTGTCTTGTTCGGCATTCTCGCTCCCATTGCCGAGCGACGTCGCGAAGGGGCTTCGGCTGAGCTGACGGAGACGATGGTCACGATCGAGCGCCCGAAAAACCGTGATCACGGAGACTGGGCCTCAAACATTGCGATGAAACTGGCAAAGTCCCTCGGTGTGAATCCGCGGGAGCTCGCAATCGAGATCGCCACGGAACTGCACAAGGCAGACGGCGTTGCATCCGCCGAGGTGGCCGGCCCTGGATTCATCAACATTCGACTCGAAGCGGCCGCTGCCGGGCAGCTCGCACAGGTGATCGTCAACGCGGGAATCTCATACGGACGCAACAACAGCCTCGCGGGGCAGACGATCAATCTTGAGTTCGTTTCGGCGAACCCGGTTGGTCCTCTGCACATCGGCCACACTCGTTGGGCGGCTCTCGGCGACTCCATCAGACGAGTGCTTGCGGCATCCGGTGCCGACGTCGCGAGCGAGTATTACATCAATGATGCGGGCAGCCAGATGGACACGTTCGGGCTCTCGGTGCTCGCCGCGGCCAAAGGCGAGCCAACGCCGGAGGGAGGCTACCCCGGCGCGTACATCGGGGAACTCGCCGACGCGGTCGTCGCGCAGGCCCCCACGCTGACCCACATGCCCGACGATGAGGCTGTTCGTACGGCGCGGGAGATCGCGTACGGGCTGCAGCTCGAAGAAATCAAGCAGTCCCTTGCTCGATTCAACGTGCACTTCGATATCTGGTTCTCAGAGAGAACGCTGCACGCCTCCTCGGGCGACGGCAAGAGCGACATCGATTCGGCCGTCGACCGCCTGCGTGAGCAAGGGCACGTCTACGACAAGGACGACGCGATCTGGGTGCGTACGACCGAGTTCGGCGACGACAAGGACCGTGTGATTCGACGTGGAAACGGCGTCTATACATATTTCGCCGCAGACGCCGCGTACTACCTCAACAAGGGCGACCGCGGTTTCACACATAAGATCTACCTTCTGGGCGCCGACCACCACGGGTACGTTCACCGTCTCAAGGCGGTTGCGGGCGCCGCGGGCGACGACCCGGAGAACGACATTGAGGTGCTCATCGGGCAGCTTGTGAGCGTCAATGGAGCACGACTGTCGAAACGAGCGGGGAACATCATCGAGCTCGATGATCTGCAGGCGTGGCTCGGAACGGATGCTCTGCGCTACTCTCTCGGGCGCTCACCCGCCGATTCGCCGCTGACACTGGACCCGGAGCTTTTGCGCAAGCGCACGAACGACAATCCCGTGTTCTACGTGCAATATGCGCACGCCCGCACCTGTGCAGTGGGGCGCAACGCGGCCGAGTCGGGCGTCGACCGCAGCGTCTTCGCGCCAGAGACGCTCACGCACGAGACAGAGGGTGCCCTTCTCGGTGCTCTGCAGGAATTCCCTCGTATCGTCGCTCAATCCGCCGAACTGCGCGAACCGCACCGCGTGGCTCGCTACCTCGAGGAGATCGCCGGCCTTTACCATCGCTGGTACGACAACTGCCGCGTCATTCCCCGAGGCGATGACTCCATCGACGATGTTCATCGCACGCGGCTTTGGCTGAATGATGCATCGCGCCAGGTGATCGCCAACGGTCTCGACTTGCTTGGCGTGTCTGCGCCCGAGCGGATGTAATGTGACCGGGCTCCCCGAGGCTCAGCCTGTGCTCCGTCGAAGCAGCGGACGGCGTGCGGCTCTCGTGATCGTCATTGTCGTTGTGGTGATCGCGGTGATCGGCCTCGTCCTCTGGCTTGCCGATGGACTCATTCGCGGAATGGCGCAAGATGGCGTTGAGGATGCTCTAGAGTCAAAGCTTCCCGGCAATGTCACTGCAGATCTTGAAGTGACCATTGACGGAGGACTGTTTCTGCCGCAGCTGATTGCCGGCACCTTCGATAATGTGACTGTCACTTCAGATGACGCAGAGGTCGACGGAATCCCGTTCGACATCATTGTGACAGCGCACGGCGTGCCCCTCGACGAGAATGACACCATCGACGAGACGACAGCTGTTGTGACCGGGGGAGAGGATGCCGCAAACGCGCTGCTCGTGCTCGGCGGCGCTGACCCTCACCTGAGCCTTGGCGATGGCACACTGAGCTACAACCAGTCAGCGAGCTTTCTGGGCTTCACTATCGGTTACGCGTTAGTCACAGAGCCACAGGCACAGGGTGACTCCGTGAGCCTCGCTCCCGTGGATGTCACAGTCCTCACCGATCTGGGCAATCTCGACGTGACCTCCTTCGTCAGCAATCTCCTCGGCGAGGAACCGGTCACCGTCTGCGTTGCATCGTCCCTGCCCGAGGGCATCAGCGTCGACGGAATTGATGTCAGTCCGGAGACTCTCACTGTGACACTGTCGGCGACGGATATGCCTCGGAATGGCCCCGACCTCAGCTCCCGCGGATCGTGTGACGCCCAGTGAAACAGTGAATGCATCGAATGGCATGCTCCCTCGATAGACTTTCTGCGACTGAAATATCCCTCCCGCACCACACGAACGGTCTTCTGTGACGCATAACCCACTCGCACCCTCGTGGCTCGTCGAGCCCGACGACGCGAATGCCCTCGCGCCTGGGCTCTGGCCGAGCACAGCGGCCCGCGCCGAATCGGGAGAGCTGCAGATCGGTGGAGTCTCCGCACACGAGCTTGCACAGCAGTTCGGCACCCCGCTCTACGTCGTCGACGAGCGAGATGCGCGTGAGCGCGCTGGCGAAGTGCGTGAAGCCCTGCATTACGCCTTTGCACAGATCGGCAGTCGTGCACACGTCTATTACGCGGGCAAAGCGCTCCTGACCAGCGAGGTCGCCCGGTGGATGGTCGAGGCCGGCTGCCGTATTGATGTGTGTTCTGGCGGAGAACTGGGCGTCGCGCTGGCCGCCGGAGTCGAGGCGGACCGGATCGGCTTCCATGGAAACAACAAATCGCTCTCGGAGATCGATCGCGCCGTTGCATCCGGTGTCGGAACGATCATTATCGACAGCATCCAGGAAATCGACAGAGTGGCAGAGGCTGCCGTGCGTCACGGCGCGCGGCAACGCGTTCGTCTACGAGTCAATAGCGGAGTCCACGCGCATACTCACGAGTTTCTGGCCACCTCCCATGAAGATCAGAAGTTCGGTCTGACGCTCGAGGCTGCTCCCGACGCCGTTGCACGCATTCGGGCATTCGAGAGCCTGGAGTTCATCGGTCTGCACTGTCACATCGGTTCGCAGATCTTCGGGTCGGGCGGATTCGCCGAATCGGCCGCGCGACTGCTCGCCGTGCACAAGGAGCTGCTTCGCACAGGGCCGGTTGCCGAGTTGAACCTCGGTGGAGGCTTCGGCATCGCGTACACAAGCGTCGACGATCCGACGCCGATCGGCGAACTCGCCGAGGCGATCGCGCGCATCGTCAGCGACGAATGCGAGCTGCTCCGGATTCCGATTCCTGATGTCGCCTTCGAGCCGGGGCGCACGATCATCGGAACGGCGGGTGTCACCCTGTACGAGGCCGGAACCACGAAGCCCGTTGACGTCGAGACCGAATCGGGAACGAAAACACGCCTCTACGTCAGCGTCGACGGCGGCATGAGCGATAACGCCCGCACCGCACTGTACGACGCGGACTATTCAGTGCGAATCGCCTCACGCCGGTCGGACGCTGCGCCCGCCCTTGTGCGGATCGCCGGAAAGCACTGCGAGTCGGGCGACATCGTTGTCTCTGCCGACTACTTGCCGTCGGACGTCGAGCCGGGAGATCTGCTCGCTGTTCCAGCGACAGGCGCATACTGCTGGTCTCTCGCCAGCAACTACAACTACCTGGGGCGGCCACCCATTGTTGCCGTCCGCGACGGCCGCGCACGCGTCATTGTGCGTGGAGAGACTGAAGCCGACCTCATGGCGCGCGACGCCGGATTGGATGGACGATGATCGACAGCCGCACCCTCAGGGTGGCCCTTCTCGGGGCCGGTTCCGTTGGCTCGCAGGTGGCCCGAAAGCTCATTGACAACCGTCAGGAGCTCGCTGCGCGTGCCGGTGCCGATCTGGAACTCGTGGGCATCGCCGTTCGCGACGTCGACGCGAAGAGGGACGTGGATCTGCCGCGCGAACTCTTCACAACAGATGCCGAATCACTCATCCTCGGTGCCGACATCGTGATCGAGCTCATGGGGGGCATTGAGCCGGCCAAGTCGTACATTCTCTCGGCGGTGAACGCCGGAGCTGACGTCGTCACGGGCAACAAGGCTCTGCTCGCCGCACACGGGCCGGAGCTTTTCGACGCAGCCGAACGTGTCGGCGCTGAGATTTCCTACGAAGCATCCGTTGCCGCAGCGATTCCGATTCTGCGACCACTGCGTGACAGCCTCGCGGGAGACAACATCACAAGTGTGCTCGCAATCGTGAACGGGTCCACAAACTTCATTCTCGATCGCATGGATCGCTTCGGCGAGACAATGGACGAGGCGTCAAAGCTCGCGTTCGAAGCGGGCTATCTCGAGGCAGACCCGACACTCGACGTCGAGGGCTACGACGCGGCACAGAAGGTGACGATTCTCGCAGGCCTCGCCTTTCACTCTCAGATTGATGCGGGCAAGGTGCACCGTGAGGGCATCTCCGACATCACGGCGGAGCAGATTCAGGCCGCTCAATCCGCGGGTTACGTGATCAAGCTTCTCGCCGTCGCCGAGCGGCTCACAACCGCAGACGGGGAGCTCGGCATCTCTGCACGTGTGTACCCGGCGCTGGTCCCGCGCGAGCATCCGCTTGCATCGGTGTATGCCGAGAACAATGCGGTATTCGTGGATGCCGAGGCGGCAGGTCCCCTCATGTTCTACGGTGCCGGTGCAGGCGGGCTGCAGACAGCATCCGCCATTCTCGGCGATGTCGTCTCGGCGGCACGTCGTCACGTCGCTGGCGGCCCCGGGCTGAACGGCTCCAACCATGCGGCGCTTCCACTGCTGCCCATCGACGACGTCATTACGAAATGCCAGATCAACCTCCGTGTCAAGGACCGTTCGGGTGTGCTCGCCGAGGTTGCCGGTATCTTCGCGAACTACAGCGTTTCTGTGCAGACAATCGAGCAGACCATCGGCGACGACGAGGATGGCCTCGCCACGCTGATCATTGGCACCCACCGCGCGAGGGAGAAATCCATTCGCGCAGTCGTTGACGCGCTGCAGGACGCCAGCGCGACCGACCGTATCGTCAGTGTCCTGAGAGTTGAAGGAGCCCAGTAATGGCACACCTGTGGCGTGGAGTCATCAATGAATACCGGGAGCGTCTCGACGTCTCTGACGCGACGCCCGTTGTGACGCTCGGCGAGGGCGGAACTCCGCTGATTCCAGCGCCATCGCTTTCGCAGCGAACCGGGGCGAAGGTCTATGTCAAGTTTGAGGGAATGAATCCCACAGGGTCGTTCAAGGATCGCGGCATGACCATGGCTATCTCCAAGGGCATCGAGCATGGAGCCAAGGCCGTAATCTGCGCATCGACGGGCAATACGTCGGCGTCGGCGGCCGCGTACGCAGCTCATGCCGGCATCACGGCGGCAGTGCTGGTTCCCGAGGGAAAGATCGCGATGGGCAAGCTCAGCCAAGCTGTCGCGCACGGCGGCCAGCTGATCCAGGTGCAGGGCAATTTCGATGATTGCCTCGATCTGGCCCGTGACATGTCGGCGAATTACCCGGTACATCTCGTGAACTCGGTGAACCCTGATCGCATCGAGGGACAGAAGACGGCGGCATTCGAAGTTGTCGAAGTGCTCGGCGAGGCGCCTGATTTTCACTTCATTCCCATCGGTAATGCAGGCAACTACACAGCGTACACGCGCGGTTATTCTGAATCGATCGGTTACGGCGACTCGACGAAGCTGCCACGAATGTTCGGCTTTCAGGCGGCGGGCAGCGCCCCGATCGTCGACGGTGCCGTCGTGAAGAACCCGGAGACCGTCGCCAGCGCGATCCGCATTGGCAACCCAGCGTCATGGGAACTCGCACTTCAGGCCCGTGAGAAGACCGATGGCTACTTCGGCGCGATCAGCGACCGTGACATTCTACGTGCACAGAAGATCCTCTCGAGCGAGGTTGGCGTGTTTGTCGAGCCCGCGTCGGCGATCAGCGTCGCTGGTCTTCTCGAGCGGTCGGAGGCTGGTGTGATTCCCGTCGGGTCAACGTGCGTGCTGACGGTTACCGGGCACGGCCTCAAAGACCCGCAGTGGGCGCTCCGAACAGAAGACGGAGGCGATGTTCACCCGACAGTCGTTCCCGTGGATGCCGCTGAGGTTGCCAGCGTGCTGGGGCTCAGCGGCGAGGCACGGGCGTGAGTTTCGCCGGTCGCCGAGTTTCGGTGAAGGTCCCCGCCACGTCGGCGAACCTGGGGCCCGGCTTTGATACGCTCGGCCTCGCATTGGCAATGTACGACGAGCTCACGGTCACGGCAACCGACGAGAAGAGCGTCACCGTTGATGTGCATGGTGTCGGCGAGGGTGAGGTTGCGGTTGACGAGACGAACCTCGTTGCTTCGTCTGCGATAGCGACGTTCGCCGCGGTCGGTCAGGAGGCACCAGGCCTGCACATCGAAGCCCGCAATGCGATTCCACACGGTCGCGGACTGGGATCCTCTGGTGCGGCGGTTGTTGCGGGTATCGCCGCTGCACAGGGCCTTCTCGAGGGTTCCGTGACGTTCACGGAGGATCTGCTGCTCGGTATCGCTTCTGAGCTCGAAGGACACCCGGACAACGTGGCACCCGCTCTCTTCGGCGGGCTTACCATCGCCTGGACATCGGAAGAAGGTCCTCGGCACAAGAAGCTGATGGTTCACAGGGGAGTTTCGCCTCTGGTGTTCATTCCCGAGTCCACGCTGTCGACGCGTCGTGCTCGCGAATTGCAGCCTGCTAGTGTGCCGCATGCGGACGCCGTGTTCAACGTCTCGCGCTCTTCGCTCATGGTGGCCGCAATGCTGCAGAGTCCCGAGCTGCTGTTCCAAGCGACAGAGGACAAGCTCCACCAGAGCTATCGGGCAGCGGCGATGCCCGATACGACCGAGACGATCGCGTTGCTTCGCGCTCATGGCTATCCTGCCGTCGTGTCCGGGGCTGGGCCCTCGATTCTGGTGCTCTGCGATGGTCCGGGCGATCGTTTGGATGCAGCACGGCTCGTGGAAAGCGGGACCGCCACACCCTGGAGAGCCGAGATGCTCGCTGTCGACTTCAAGGGTGCTACAGTAGTACCGATCTCATAGGGAACCACCCGTCAGGGTGAATCTGGCCTTCGGATCATTCACCAATCACAGCCCTTACCCGACGTATATCGTGTTCTGATGCGATCGACGCGTGCCCCATCTACGGGGTATCGCAGCGGCGTAAACGGCTCTCCCTGGTTCATCATCGATAACCAGGCTGAGAAAGGAATACTCTCCAGTGACAGACGCAGGAACCCGCGCAGACGGCGCGGACCGCGGTACCAACATCCAGACGCTCAAGGTCGCCGAGCTTCAGAAGCTTGCCGTCAGCCTTGGGGTTCAGGGCGCTTCAAAGCTCCGCAAAGGCGAGCTTGTTGCGGCGATAACCGAGAAGCAGGGCGGCGGAAGCAACACTGCTTCCCGACCGGCAGACACGCAGGCCGCCGCTGCATCGCAGGAAAAGCAGCCGGCCAAACGCGCATCACGACGCGTGTCGACTCCGATCATCGAGCCGGCGACGCCGAACTCGGCCGACAGCGATACGGCGACGCCGACTGTTCCCGAGGGAACGACTCCCGAGCAGGCAGCGGAGTCCGTTCTCGACGAGCCCCGTGCAGGAACGCAGAGCCGGACGCGGTCGTCTCAGCGCTCCGCCAGTCGCAGCGAGAATACGGGCGGTGAGACTGCTTCCGGCACCACACCATCTGACAACGCAGCTTCCGACGACGCGCCCGCTACGCAGGACGCCGCTGACGGCGTCGAGCAGCGCGAGAAGAAGAACGGGAAGCGCGGCGGCCGCCGTCGCGGCCGAAAAGGCGACGACGACAACTCAGATTCGAACGGCCAGAGCGGCCAGAGCAATGGCCACAATGGCCAAAACGGTTCGAAGCAGGCAGAGAGCGATGGCAGGCAGTCGTCGAACGACGATGCGAAGTCAGACGACACATCTGATTCCGATGCCCAGAGCGGCAATACCAACGACGAGCGAGGACGCGGACGTAACCGTAACCGCAACCGCAACAACAGGGGCGACAACCAAAACGACGATCGCCAGCAGGGGCGCGGCGACCGCAACGACGGTAATCGCACTGACGGAAAGAACGACGACCAGGGCGGCCGCGGCCGGGGCCGTTATCGGGACCGCAAGCGTGGTCAGAACGATGACGTCGAGCCGGAGATCACCGAAGACGACGTGCTGGTTCCGATCGCCGGAATCCTTGATGTGCTCGACAACTACGCATTCGTGCGCACGACCGGATATCTGTCCGGCGCGAGCGACGTATACGTCTCACTCGGCCAGGTCAAGAAGTACAACCTGCGAAAGGGCGACGCTATCGTCGGAGCTGTGCGCCAGCCACGTGAGGGCGAGCACAACTCTCGGCAGAAGTACAACGCGATCGTCAAGGTTGACAGCGTCAACGGCCAGAGCGTCGATGAGGCGGCCGACCGCGTGCAGTTCGGCGACCTGACTCCGCTGTACCCGCAGGAGCGCCTGCGCATGGAGACGGAGCAGGGCAAGTTCACACAGCGCCTGATCGACCTTATCGCGCCAGTGGGCAAAGGACAGCGCGGACTCATCGTGGCGCCTCCCAAGGCGGGGAAGACGATCGTTCTGCAGCAGGTGGCCAATGCCATCGCGGCGAACAACCCGGAGGTTCACCTCATGGTTGTTCTCGTCGACGAGCGTCCCGAAGAGGTCACGGACATGCAGCGTACGGTCAAGGGTGAAGTCATTGCTTCGACATTCGACCGCCCTGCTGAAGACCACACGACCGTCGCTGAGCTGGCCATTGAGCGTGCCAAACGTCTCGTAGAGCTCGGACACGACGTCGTCGTTCTTCTCGATTCCATCACTCGCCTGGGTCGCGCCTACAACATCTCGGCTCCCACGAGCGGTCGTGTGCTCTCGGGTGGTGTCGATGCTGCGGCGCTTTACCCGCCGAAGCGGTTTTTCGGTGCCGCACGGAACATTGAGAACGGCGGATCGCTCACGATCCTCGCGACTGCACTTGTCGAGACCGGTTCCAAGATGGACGAAGTGATCTTCGAGGAGTTCAAGGGGACGGGCAACTCCGAACTGCGCCTTTCGCGTCAGCTTGCGGACAAGCGCATCTTCCCGGCGATCGATGTCAACGCATCGTCGACGCGTCGCGAGGAGATGCTGCTCGCGCAGGACGAAGTGAAGGTGACATGGAAGCTGCGTCGTGCCCTCGCCGGCCTTGACACACAGCAGGCGCTCGAAGTCGTGCTGGGCAAGCTCAAGGAAACGTCGTCGAACGTCGAGTTTCTTGTGCAAATGCAAAAGTCGATGCCCCAACCGGCGACGAACGGACACGAGCGCGACCACCGCTAGCTGACTGATGAGCCCGTTTGCTCCGTGTGACCTCTGGGGGGTATCGCGGAGCAGGCGGGCTCTCTCGTTTCATTCGACCTCACGAAACGGAATAAGAAATGTTTGAATCAGTGACAGCTCTCATCGACGAGCACGCCGATCTTCAAGAGCAGCTGGCCGACCCGGCCGTACATGCTGACCCGGCACGGTCTCGCAAGATTAACCGGCGGTACGCGGAGCTCTCCAAGATCATCGCCTCGCATTCCGCGTGGACCAGCGCTCAGGATGATCTGGCTGCAGCGAAAGAGCTGGCGAAGGAAGACGATGCTTTCGCAGACGAGGTGCCGGCGCTCGAAGAGGAGCTTGCTGAGGCAGAGGAGAAACTTCGGCGACTCTTGGTCCCGAGAGACCCCGACGATGGCCGTGATGTGATTATGGAGATCAAGGGAGGCGAGGGGGGTGCCGAGAGCGCACTCTTTGCCGCTGATCTGCTGCGCATGTACCTTCACTACGCTGAGTCGAAGGGGTGGAAGACGGAGCTCCTCGAACGCGATGAATCCGATCTGGGCGGATACAAGAACGTTCAGGTGGCGATCAAGGGTTCGTCGAACGATCCCGCTGAGGGCGTCTGGGCTCACCTGAAGTACGAGGGCGGAGTGCATCGCGTGCAGCGAGTTCCTGTCACTGAGTCCCAGGGCCGCATTCATACATCGACAACCGGTGTGCTTGTCTTTCCCGAGGTCGATGAGCCAGAAGAAGTCGAGATCAGCCAGAACGACATTCGTGTCGATGTTTTTCGCTCATCTGGCCCGGGCGGCCAATCGGTGAACACAACGGATTCGGCTGTGCGCATCACGCACATCGAGACCGGGATCGTTGTATCGATGCAGAACGAAAAGAGTCAGATTCAGAACCGTGAGGCGGCAATGCGCGTGCTCAGGGCTCGACTACTCGCGAGAAAACAAGAAGAACTGGATGCTGCAGCATCCGACGCTCGCAAGAGCCAGATTCGCACGATGGATCGTTCCGAGCGCATTCGAACGTACAACTTCCCCGAGAACCGTATTGCCGACCACCGCACCGGTTACAAGGCATACAATCTCGATCACGTGATGAATGGCGATCTCGACTCGGTGATCGAGTCATGCATTCAGTCTGACGAAGAAGCGCGTCTCACTCACCTCGCCGACAACGGCTGACCATCTAGATGTGATAGTCGGGTTCGACGAGGCCGTAGCGCTCGCCTGCGACGCGTGGTCGGGCGCGCGCCGGAACTCCCACGACGATTGAGTGCGGTGGAGCATCCTTTGTCACGACGGCATTCGCCCCGACGATGCTGCCGCCGCCGATCATGACGGGGCCGAGCACTTTCGCTCCCGCACCGACGGTGACGCCGTCACCGAGGGTCGGATGACGCTTGCCCTTGCCGCCGCCTTTTCCGCCGAGAGTCACGCCGTGATAGAGCATCACATCGTCGCCAAGTTGCGCAGTTTCGCCGATGACAACTCCCATGCCATGGTCGATGAACAGGCGTCGGCCGATCTTGGCCCCCGGGTGAATCTCGATTCCGGTGATTGCGCGGGCTGCCTGCGAGCCGATGCGCGCAGGCAGCCTGAGGCCGCGATCCCAGAGCCGATGGTTGAAGCGGTACCACCAGATTGCATGCAGGCCCGAGTAAACGACGGCGATCTCAAACGCGCCCCGAGCCGCGGGGTCGTGAACACGAGCTGCAGTGATGTCCTCGCGAATGCGGGTCCAGAACCCCATTGTCAGTCGCGGAGATCCTCGTAGAGGAACGTCGAGAGATACCGCTCGCCGAAATCAGGAACGACGACCACGATGTTTTTCCCGGCGTTCTCGGGGCGTGCAGCGACTTGCAGCGCCGCCCAGACGGCAGCGCCAGACGAGATTCCTGCAAGGATGCCGTCGTCAGTTGCGAGCGTCCGGGCTGTTTTCACCGCATCGTCGACGCCGACGGTGAGCACTTCGTCATAGACCTCGGTGTCGAGAACACTCGGAACGAAATTCGCTCCAAGTCCCTGAATCTTGTGCGGACCGGCTTTGCCACCGCTGAGAATGGGAGAATCCGCGGGCTCGACGGCGACGACCTGAATGTCAGGATTGTGCGCCTTGAGCGCTTGCCCGGCGCCCGTTATCGTGCCGCCGGTTCCGATGCCGGCGACAAAAATGTCGACGTTGCCATCGGTGTCGCGCCAGATCTCCTCACCGGTCGTTGTTCGGTGGATATCGGCGTTCGCCTGGTTTTCGAACTGACGGGCGAGAATCGCCCCCGGTGTTTCCGCGGCGATTTCCTCCGCCTTTTCGACGGCGCCGCGCATTCCGGCTGCAGGGTCGGTCAGCACGAGCTCTGCTCCAAATGCGCGCAGCAGGATGCGACGTTCCATGCTCATTGACGAGGGCATTGTGAGTACGACGCGATAGCCGCGCGCCGCGCCGGCGGAGGCCAGTGCGATTCCGGTGTTTCCGCTGGTTCCCTCGACGACTGTGCCGCCAGGCTTCAGATCGCCCGCGGCCTCTGCCGCGTCGAGAATGGCGATGCCGATGCGATCTTTCACACTGCCGGCCGGGTTGTAGAACTCCAGCTTGGCGTGTACCTGTGCTGAGACGCCGCTCGCAGTGCGGCCGAGCGTGACGAGCGGGGTGTTCCCAAACGCCTCCGTGATGTTCGCGTGAATCTTTCCTGTCACGGGACCTCTCCTTCGATACTTTTAGCTACAAGTTTAATGGTGTTCTGTCGAGACTAGTCTCATCAGGCAACGACAGCACAACTGTGACGCTGCGCGTCAGGTCGAGGTTAGGCTTGTGAGCGCCGATATCCCGATTGAAAGCGTGTCATGCTGCCACCGAATCGCACAGTTCCTGACGTTCTCGATGCAGCAGCGACCGCACTTTCACGATCGGGAATCGCGACGGCCGACGTTGACGCCGAGCTACTGGTCGGCCACGTTCTTCGACTGGGACGCGGAGAAGTTCAGGCTGCACGACTGACCGGGCGACGGATGCTGACGCGAGACGTCGAGCTTGTGGAGAATCTTGTTCGCCGCCGAGCGACACGCGAGCCGCTGCAGCACATCACGGGAGTTGCAGGGTTTCGCCGGCTTGAATTGCGGGTCGGGCCCGGTGTGTTCGTTCCTCGCCCCGAAACCGAGCAGGTGACGCAGATCGCTATCGACGCTCTTCTCGCTCTCCCTCATTCGTCACCGGTTGCGATCGACCTGGGTACGGGGAGCGGCGCAATTGCGCTGTCGATGGCTCTCGAAGTGCCATCGGCCCGTATCTATGCCGTGGAGAATTCGGTCGACGCGTTTCTCTGGGCGTCGGAAAACGCACGCAGGGTCGGCGCACCCAATGCGAGGCTTGTCTTCGACGACCTCGGCGATGCCCTCCCCGAGCTGAACGGCACAGCATCCGTCGTCATCTCTAACCCTCCATACATTCCCGACGCCGCGGTTCCGCTTGACCCCGAAGTGCGGTTCTTCGACCCAGCGGCAGCGCTTTACGGGGGAGAGGATGGGCTCGACGTGGTGCGCGCGCTCTCCAGCACAGCAGCACGTCTGCTGCACCCCGGCGGAACCCTCGTGATCGAGCACGGTGAGCGGCAGGGCGAGGCGATACGCGCGATTCTCGCGGCGGACGGCTGGCGGGCCCCGGCCACGTTCCCCGACTTCACGATGCGTGATCGAGCGACAACGGCAGTCCGGGCATAGCCGTTAGCGGGACTTCGCTGCCTTTGCAGCGCGCTCCCGTGACTTCGCGATGGCTTCAGCCTCTTTGCGCCGTGCCTCCCGCAGAGCGCTCTCCGATTCGCGGCGAATGCGTGCTGCCTCTCGCACGGCTTTGTCTTTCGGAGGGGCAGGGGCTGGTGTCGTGGGTGGCTCAGGAAACGGCGTATCGCTTGCTGCGGTCTGTACAGCGGATTCAACCCCGTCGAGAAAGAGCTCAAGCGCGAAGGCAAACGGGTCGGGTGTGTCTGCGCCGAGCGCCCCGGCGCGCAACGCAGGAGCGAGGGCGGGAAAGCGATCGTCTGTGATGAGTTCGTGCATCAGTTCATTCGCGACGGCATCGAGTTCGTCCGGTGTTGACCCACGTGACGAACTGGCGATGTCGTAACCTCGGTACACCGTCGCCTTCCACCGAGCGAATCCGCTCAGCATGAGCGTGATCGAGACGCGCTGCGCGTGATCGAGTGCGGTGCCCTCGAGGAAGGCGAGCCCCTGGTCGAGCCACGCGAGTTCATTGGGGGTCACCGGGATGCCGCTGATCGGAACGTCGATCAACCACGGGTGATCGGTGTACGCGGCGAGCATCGCGGTTGTGAGCTGGCCGAGACCTTCTCGCCAGGGCAGGGGAGGGTCTGGCTGCTCGGGCGGCACACCGAGCGCCTGCTCGCCCATCAGCACGATGAGCTCGTCTTTTGCCGTCACGTATCGGTACAGCGACATCGTCGTGAAGTCGAGGCGGCTGGCGATCGCGCTCATTGAGACGGATTCGAGCCCACCCTCGTCGGCGATCTCTATACCCGTTTCGACGATGCGCTCGATGCTCAGCCCACGTTTCGGCCCCCGCTGAGGGTCCGCCGCGACGCCCCAGGCCAAGGCAACGGCGCGCGGAAGCGGGTAATCGTGGCTTGCTGACATCCTGTCGTCCCTTCGTCGTCGTCACAGTCTATCGAGAAAGTGTTTACGACATAAACTGTGTGTGTTATACACAATGTGTACAGCATAAACAGTATGCGTCGTACGCAGTCAAGCGGACGGTGCGGAATACGAAAGGTGAGGCGATGGAGTACGCGATCGATGTACGCGGGCTCACGAAGAGCTTTGGAAATCAGATTGTTCTCGACGGCATAGACATCGCTGTTCCGGCAGGCACGATCCACGCGGTGCTCGGACCAAACGGAGCGGGAAAGACGACCCTGATCAATGCATTGACGACGTTGGCGAGGCCCGACTCCGGCTCCGCATCGGTGAACGGGTATGACGTCGTCACCCAAGCCGCAGATGTCAGGCGTCGGATCAGCGTCACCGGACAGTATGCCGCCGTCGACGACGTGCTCACGGCGCGTGAGAACCTCAGAATGATGGCGGGACTGCTCGGGCTGAAACGTCCAGCGGCGCGCGAACGCACGGAGCAACTTCTTGAACGCTTCACGCTCACAGCCGCAGCGGGAAAGCGAGTGAGCACGTTCTCAGGGGGAATGCGCCGAAGGCTTGACCTGGCGATCAGCCTGATCTGCTCACCTCCAATCATTTTCCTCGATGAACCAACGACCGGGCTCGACACCCGAAGCAGGCGCGCACTGTGGGACGAGGTGGAGCGCCTGCGCAACGACGGTGTGACGATCCTGCTCACGACGCAGTATCTCGATGAGGCAGACACCCTCGCGGACATGATTTCCGTGCTCGACCGGGGCAGAGTGGTGGCATCGGGCACGCCATCTCGGCTCAAAGCGCAAGTGGGCAGCGACGTCGTCGAAGTGCGCGACGAGCACGGCGATGTCATTCAGGAGGTTCATACCGACGGTACGCCGCGGGACGTCGTACGGGTGCTCTCCACAGTTCCTGACGGGAACGTCGGAACTGTGACGATCAGGAGGCCGACGCTCGACGACGTCTTCCTTTCGGTCACGAGCGACAGCGGCACCGAGCATTCCTCCACTCGACCACTTGAAGGAGTCGCATCGTGACAATGAGCATGACGCGGCATACTCAGCTTCCGCGGCCGAACAACGCCGATCTCACATTCATCGGTCGCAGCATCCGGCATTCCCTTCGCGATGGCGAAGGACTGCTGATGGCGATTTTGCTCCCCGTCTTCATGATGGGCCTCTTTGTGTTCGTGTTCGGAGGGGCGATGAACGTCGCCGGGCGCGACGGGTACGTCTCGTACATCGTGCCGGGGATCATTATCATGTGCGCCGGGTTCGGCGCCTCATCCACTGCAACGCTCGTCGCTGGCGACATGAAGACGGGCATCATCGATCGCTTTCGCACAATGCCCATTCGCGGTAGCGCTGTTCTCACCGGACACGTCGTGGCAAGCGTGCTGCGCAATCTCGTCGCGACAGCTGTCGTCGTTCTCGTTGGGTTGCTGACAGGATTTCGACCTTCGGCGGACGTGGTCGGATGGTTGGGGGCCCTTGCGATCATCGCTACCTACATCTTGACGATCACCATGCTGTTCGCGGCGATCGGGCTCGTTGCGGGAAGCCCCGAAGCGGCGAACGCCTACGGATTCGTTCTCCTCTTTCTTCCGTACCTCTCGAGCGCGTTCGTCCCCGTCGAGACGATGCCGACGTGGTTGCAATGGGTGGCCGAGAATCAGCCGATCACACCCGTCATCGAATCGATACGTGCGCTCCTCGGCAGCGGTGACGTGGGCTGGAACGTTCTCATCGCGATTCTCTGGTGCGTCGGGATCCTTGTCATTGCGGTCATCTGGAGCAGTCTGATGTTCCGGCGCAAATCGGGCAGACGCTGACGCCGACTCAGGTGAGGATGCCGGTGCGTGGCACACGCGGCATCCTCACACGGTCGTCGCGATACAATCGCAGGCGATGTCGAACGTCTACGACTGCTCTGTTGATTCAGAGCTTCTCACTGGAATGCGGCTCGCGCGCACCACGCTTGGTCGCGGCGAGCTCGTTGTGCTCCCCACCGACACCGTCTACGGCATCGCCGCCGACGCGTTCAATCCCGCAGCGGTTCAGCGTCTACTTGATGCCAAGGGCCGCACGCGCCAGCAGCCGCCACCCGTTCTCGTGTCGGGGACAGACACGCTGACAGCGCTCGCGTCTGTCGTGCCCGAGCTCGTCACGCGACTGGTGGAGGAGTTCTGGCCCGGAGGACTCACGGTCATCCTTCCTGCTCAGCAGTCTCTGGTCTGGGACCTCGGGGAGACTGACGGTACCGTCGCGCTGCGCATGCCGGACAACGAGATTACTCTCGAGCTTCTGCGTGAAAGCGGACCGCTCGCGGTGTCCAGTGCGAACAAGACGGGCCTGGCACCCGCGGAGTCAGCCGCTGCCGCACACGAGATGCTCGGCGACAGCGTAGGGATCTATCTGGATGCCGGCAATGGAAAGAGCGTTCCGTCGACGATCGTTGACGCCACGGCACTCACCGTCGACGATGGGCAAGCAACAATTCTCCGCGAGGGAGTCATCTCGCTCGAACAGCTTCGTGAGGTCCTCGGCGACCGTCTTGCGAACGACTAGGACGATTAATGCGTCAGTATGCGCTCATTGCCCTAGCGGCCATGATCATCACGTGGGTGCTCTCACTGGCGGTCTACAAGTTCGCTCTGCGCTTTAAGCTGTACCCGCCCATCAGGGAGCGGGATATGCACTCGCGTCCGACTCCGCGTCTCGGTGGAGTGGCAATGTTCTTCGGTGTGGCGGCCGCAATGCTGATCGCCTCATTCAACCCGTTCTTCGGTGTGGTCTTCGATGAACCGGGGCCAATCCTCGCGATACTCGGGGCGACGCTTCTGATCGTCGCGCTCGGGATCGTCGATGATCTCGTTGACCTCGACTGGATGATCAAACTCGCCGGGCAGTTTCTCGCTGCAGGGCTGATTGCCTGGCTCGGCGTGCAGATCTATTCCCTTCCGATCGCCGGACGAACCGTCGGCTCTAGCTGGATGTCTTTCATCCTCACTGTCTTCACGATCGTGCTTGTCATGAATGCGGTGAACTTCATCGATGGACTAGACGGGTTAGTCGGCGGTGTGGCTCTCATTGCCAACGGCGTGTTCTTCGTCTACGGGTACCTACTTGTTCGCACAGTGAGCCAGTACAACTACTTCAATCTCTCGCTGCTCATCTCGGCTGTTCTGCTCGGCGTCTGTGCTGGCTTTCTTCCGTTGAATTGGCATCCAGCGAAGATGTTTATGGGGGACGCGGGCGCGCTTCTTGTCGGACTACTGATGGCGACGTCTGCCATCTCGATCACTGGCCAGATCGACCCCTCTGCGGTTGAGAACGGGGGCGACGACGGTGGGCTCGGCGGCTCGCAGCTTGTCGGTGCGTTCATTCCGCTGCTCTTGCCGATCACGATTCTCGTGGTGCCGCTCGTGGACTTCAGCCTTGCGGTGTTCCGTCGGCTTCGCGCGGGCAAGAGCCCGTTCAGCGCAGACCGGTTGCACCTGCACCATCGTCTCATCGACATGGGCCACTCTGAACTGCACGCTGTGCTGATCTTTTATTCATGGACCGTCGTCATTTCGGTGCCCTGCCTCTTCCTCTTTCTCTTCGACTCCTATTGGTACGCGCTGATCTTCTTCCTCGCAGGTGTCGTCGCATGCACGGTTGCGACATTCGCACCTCTGGGGAGGCGGAAGCGTCACGAAGTGGAAGCGCAGCTCACTCCAGACCAGGAAACGAGCGTCACCCAGCGCGAGCATGACCCTCTTGACAACGCAGCCGCCGACAACCACAGTCGCGAAGCGGGCCCCGCTTCGCGTACCGAAGGGCCGTCATCATGACTTCCAATCCCGTTTTCCGTGCCAGCCTCATATGGGGTGCAGCCGTTACTGCGATCATTGCCGTCGTCGGCGGTATCGTCGGCGTCTTCGTCGATGGATCACGCGGACTTGTCAGCGCTCTGCTCGGGGCGGTTGTCGCGCTGGTCTTCCTGAGCGTCACCGCCGTTAGCATCCTCTTGGCAAACCGAAAGGCCGGAAGCGATCTTTTCGTTCCCATCTTTTTCGCGGGCGTCATGGGCGGATGGCTTGTGAAATTCGTCGTTTTCCTGGTTCTCGCGTGGGCGGTGAAGCAACAGGAATGGGTAAACGACACCATCTTCTTTCTTTCGGTGATCGCGGGAGTGATCGGGTCACTCGTCGTTGACGGCGTCGTCGTCGCAAAGGTGCGCGTGCCCTATGTGAGCGACGATACATTGCCGAACGATGAAAGTCGTGATGATTAGACACTTCTACGATTCGTAGAATGCCCTAAGGTTTGCTAAAGTAGACAAAGATTCTCCCTGCCGGGTGTGTGCCTACGGCTGCCGGGTATGGCGTCTTTCCCACCGATCGAACGTAGCGTGAGCCTTGCTCATTGCTCTGAAATCCAGGAGATAGCGCTGATAGCGAACGCTGTGAACCTGCTCGTGCCGACCGCCGACGATGGTGGATTCCACTCTCCTTCGATCGACGAGTTCTTTCCCGATGTGCTGCTCTTCGCAGACACCCCTTTTGAGATCAACCGGATCATTCTGATCCGCTTCATTGCAGTCCTCGTTGTCGTGCTTCTGTTCTGGCTCGGCACGCGTCGCATGAAGGTCGTACCGGGCCGTTTCCAGAGCCTGGTTGAGATGGGCCTCGACTTCGTTCGAGTGAGCATCGCTGAAGACCTTCTGGGCAAGGTCGATGCCAAGCGGTTCCTGCCGATTCTGTCAACCATGTTCTTCATGGTGCTCGCGATGAACCTGACGGGCATCATACCGTTCTTGAATATCGCCGGAACCTCGGTCATCGGCGTACCTCTCGTGCTCGCGATTGTCTCGTGGGTGACGTTTGTGTACGCCGGCATCAAGAAGAGCCCTGCCGGGTTTTTCAAGAACTCACTTTTCCCCGCGGGCGTCCCGTGGCCGGTCTACATCATCGTGACGCCGATCGAGTTCATCTCGACGTTCATCATCCGGCCGATCACGCTGACACTGCGACTCATGATGAACATGATCGTCGGGCACTTGCTGCTCGTGCTGTTCTTCGCGGCAACTCAGTTCTTCATCATCTCGCTCAGCGGATGGTTCTCGGCAGTCGGAGTATTCACGTTGGCGTTTGGCCTCGTGTTCACGCTGTTCGAGGTTCTTGTCGCTGTACTTCAGGCATACATCTTCACGATTCTTACTGCGGTCTACATTCAGCTCGCAGTCGCTGAGGAACACTAACCGGGCACGGCAACCGCCTGCTCACCATCACGGAAGGAAAACACGTGGACGCAACAACCGTTCTCGCTGCAATTGAAGGAAACATCGCAACGGTCGGTTACGGCCTCGCTGCCATCGGCCCGGCAATCGGTATCGGCATCGTCGTCGGCAAGACCATCGAGGGTGTCGCGCGCCAGCCTGAGCTCGCCGGCCGACTCCAGGTGCTGATGTGGATTGGTATCGCCTTCACCGAGGCTCTCGCCTTCATCGGGATCGCGACCTTCTACATCTTCGTCTGATCCTCTTTCACCACTCGTAAGGAGGAATGATGCTGAACACATTTGTGACGGCGGCCGAGGATGGGGCAACACATAACCCCATTCTCCCGGCGACGTACGACATCATCTGGTCGGCTGTGTGCTTCGTTATCGTTCTCGTCGTGTTCTGGAAGGTTGTCCTTCCCAAGCTCTACGTGATGCTTGACGAACGTGGCGCAGCGATCGAGGGCAATATCGCCAAGGCCGACGAAGCGCAGCGCAAGGCAGAGGCAGCACTCGAGGAGTACACGGCTCAGCTTGCCGATGCTCGCGCTGAGGCCGGTCGCATCCGCGAGGGTGCTCGGGACGACGGCAAGAAGATTGTGACGGAAGCCAAGGACCAGGCTACCGAGGAAGCTTCTCGCATCACGACCAGTGCTCACGCGCAGATCGAGGCAGAGCGTCAATCTGCACTGGTGTCGCTGCGGAGCGAAGTCGGGTCGCTTGCACTCGGACTGGCAAGCAACGTCATCGGCGAGTCGTTGAACGACGACAAGAAGGCAACCGCAGTCGTGGATCGCTTTCTCGAGGACCTCGAGGCTTCTGAGAAGACAACAGCAGGGAATAAGTAATCCGCAATGGGTAGCGCAACAAGAGAAGCACTCGCTCAGTCGGTGGCGGCGCTGGACGCCGTTGCCGGTTCCGTCGACCTCTCCTCCGCGGCGTCTCTCCTCGACGCAGGACACATTCTCGGCGATTCCGCGCAGTTGCGCACACTGATCGCGGACCCTGCAGAGAGTGCCGAAACCAAGAAGCAGGTGCTGGGGCGTGTCTTCGGCGGTCACGTCGACAGCACTGTCGCGTCGCTTCTTGAGACCGTTGCCGGTGCTCGTTGGTCGTCGGCAGACGATTTGCTTGCCGCTGTCGAAGAGCTCGGCATCCGTGCGGCGGCTATCGCGTCAGGCGATGCCCAAATCGAGTCGGAGCTGTTTCAGTTCGGCCAAGTAGTGACGCGCAATGCTGAGCTTGAGCTTGCATTGAGTTCCAAGCTCGGTGCCCCGGAACGCAAAGCAGACGTCGTCACCACGCTTCTGAGCGGAAAGGCGTCGGAAGCAACGGTGATCATCGTGTCGCGTCTGATTCAGCAGCCTCGCGGCCGTCGTATCGGAAAACTGCTCCGCGGGGCTGCAGCAGTCGTGGCGGATCAGCGCGGTCGTATCGTGGCGACGGTGACGAGTGCCGGTTCGCTCGGCAATGCTCAGCTCGACCGACTTCGCGAACGTCTGTCGTCGACATACGGTCGTGACGTGACGTTCAATCTCGTCGTCGACCCGACGCTCGTCGGCGGCATGCGCATTCAAGCCGGTGACGATGTCATCGACGCGAGCGTTTCCTCGCGACTGAGCGACCTGAAACTCAAGCTCGCCGGATAGACCGGTTTCATACACTTATCGGGGAACATCCCCGGCACAGATAGGGAAGAAGATGGCAGAACTTACGATCAGCCCCGATGAGATCCGGGATGCTCTCAAGGACTTCGTCTCGGCCTACGAGCCCGACAAGGCATCGAAGACCGAAGTTGGCTACGTCACCGATGCCGGTGATGGAATCGCGCACGTCGAGGGACTGCCCGGCGTGATGGCAAACGAGCTCATCCGCTTCGCGGACGGCACGCTCGGGCTCGCGCAGAACCTCGAAGAAGACGAGATCGGTGCGATCGTCCTTGGTGAGTTCACGGGAATTGTCGAGGGTATGGAAGTCACTCGAACAGGCGAAGTGCTCTCGGTTCCTGTGGGCGATGGCTACCTTGGTCGCGTTGTCGATCCGCTGGGCAATGCCATCGACGGTCTCGGTGAGATTGCGACAGAGGGACGTCGTGAGCTGGAGCTTCAGGCTCCAGGCGTGATGCAGCGCAAGAGCGTGCACGAGCCTCTTCAGACCGGTGTCAAGGCGATTGACGCCATGATCCCGGTCGGCCGCGGACAGCGTCAGCTCATCATCGGTGACCGCCAGACCGGTAAGACGGCTCTCGCGATCGACACGATCATCAACCAGAAGGACAACTGGGAGTCGGGTGACCCCGACAAGCAGGTTCGCTGCATCTACGTCGCCGTCGGCCAAAAGGGCTCGACGATTGCTTCGGTCAAGGGCGCGCTCGAAGAGGCAGGTGCACTGGAGTACACGACGATCGTGGCCTCACCGGCATCCGACCCTGCAGGCTTCAAGTACCTTGCCCCCTACACGGGTTCGGCCATCGGCCAGCACTGGATGTACGGCGGCAAGCACGTGCTGATCATCTTCGATGACCTGTCAAAGCAGGCTGAGGCCTACCGTGCCGTTTCGCTGCTTCTGCGTCGCCCGCCGGGCCGCGAGGCATACCCCGGTGACGTCTTCTACCTGCACTCTCGTCTTCTCGAGCGTTGCGCAAAGCTCTCGGATGAGCTTGGCGCGGGTTCGATGACCGGTCTTCCGATCATCGAGACTAAGGCAAACGACGTATCGGCGTACATTCCGACAAACGTGATCTCGATCACCGATGGTCAGATCTTCCTTCAGTCTGATCTGTTCAACTCGAACCAGCGCCCGGCCGTCGATGTCGGCATCTCGGTGTCTCGTGTCGGTGGTGACGCTCAGGTCAAGAGCATCAAGACGGTATCGGGAACGCTCAAGCTTGAGCTTGCGCAGTACCGTTCCCTTCAGGCTTTCGCGATGTTCGCCTCTGACCTCGACGCGGCCAGCCGTCGCCAGCTCGAGCGAGGCGCACGCCTCACCGAGCTGCTCAAGCAGCCGCAGTACTCTCCGTACCCGGTAGAAGAGCAGGTCGTGTCGATCTGGGCCGGAACGAAGGGCAAGCTCGACACGGTTCCTGTCGAAGACGTGCTGCGCTTCGAGCGTGAGCTTCTTGAGTACGTTCGCCGCAACACGAACGTGCTCGACCAGCTGCGTGAGACCAACAAGCTGACAGACGAGGTCGTCGAGAGCCTCGAGTCGTCTGTTGACACGTTCCTTTCGGAGTTCCAGACTGGCGAGGGCGAATCGCTCTCGTCTGAGGTCGTCGAGGAGCTTCCCGAAGAGGACGTCAACCAGGAGAAGATCGTCAAGGGACGTCGATAATCTATGGGCGCACAGCTTCGGGTCTACACGCAGAAGATCAAGTCTGCCCAGACCACTAAGAAGATCACCAAGGCGATGGAGCTTATCGCCGCGTCTCGCATTGCCAAGGCGCAAGCGCGGGTTGCGGCCTCGGGCCCCTACTCTCGGGCGATCACACGGGCTGTGTCGGCGGTCGCCACCTATTCGAACGTCGACCATGTGCTGACGACGGAGCCTGAGAAGGTGACGCGAGCCGCGGTGATCGTACTGACGAGCGACCGTGGCCTTGCGGGTCCGTTCAACTCGCAGGTGCTCCGCGAGGCGAGCGAGCTCACCGAGCTCCTGCGCAGTCAGGGCAAAGAGGTCGTGCACTACCTGTTCGGACGAAAGGCCGTTGGGTACTTCCAGTTTCGGAAGTTTCCGATTGCCGCCCAGTGGATCGCCAACGCCGAGGCGCCCGAGTTCGTGACAGCGCAGGAGATCTCGAAGACCGTGCTTGAAGCATTCGGTACGGATGCTGAAGAGGGCGGCGTTGACGAGATCCACGTCGTCTACAACCGCTTCGTCAGCATGATGACGCAAACCCCTGAGGTCGTGCGCCTGCTGCCGCTCGAGGTTGTCGAAGGGCTCGAAGAGCCCGACAGCACAGACGTGCTTCCGCTGTACGAGTTTGAACCAGACGCCGAGAGCGTTCTCGACTCGCTGCTGCCCGTCTACATTGAGAGTCGCATTTTCAACGCAATGCTGCAGTCCGCTGCCGCAAAGCACGCGGCTACGCAGAAGGCGATGAAGTCAGCGAGCGACAACGCAGACAAGCTGATTACGGACTACACCCGCCTGCGCAACAACGCTCGTCAGGCGGAGATCACCCAGCAGATCTCAGAGATCGTCGGCGGCGCCGACGCTCTATCTGGGTCATAAGAGCTTC
This sequence comes from Paramicrobacterium chengjingii, assembly GCF_011751765.2. Classification (GTDB taxonomy): domain Bacteria; phylum Actinomycetota; class Actinomycetes; order Actinomycetales; family Microbacteriaceae; genus Paramicrobacterium; species Paramicrobacterium chengjingii. The sequence continues at coordinate 2,096,176 of NZ_CP061169.1, read as the reverse complement.
GACCACGAAGAGAGAAGAAAGAGCTATGACAGACACTGCCACCGCTCCGGAGCAGGCGGAAGAGTCGGCCGGTGCAATCGGCCGCGTCTCCCGCGTGACCGGTCCTGTCGTGGACATCGAGTTCCCGCACGACTCGATCCCCGGCATCTACAACGCGCTGACCACCGAGATCACTATCGGTGGGACAACGCACACAATCACGCTCGAGGTTGCACAGCACCTGGGCGACGACGTCATTCGCGCAATCGCGCTCAAGCCGACGGACGGCATCGTTCGCGGCCAGGAGGTCGTCGATTCAGGTGCGCCAATCTCGGTGCCCGTCGGTGATGTCACCAAGGGCCGCGTTTTCGACGTGACCGGCAATGTGCTCAACGCCGAGCCGGACGAGAAGATCGAGATCACAGAGCGGTGGCCCATTCACCGCAAGGCCCCGAACTTCGACCAGCTTGAGTCAAAAACTCAGATGTTCGAGACCGGCATCAAGGTGATCGACCTTCTCACCCCGTATGTCCAAGGTGGAAAGATCGGCCTCTTCGGCGGCGCCGGAGTGGGAAAAACTGTCCTGATCCAGGAGATGATCCAGCGTGTTGCGCAGGATCACGGTGGAGTTTCTGTGTTCGCCGGTGTCGGTGAGCGCACCCGTGAGGGCAACGACCTCATCTTCGAGATGGAAGAAGCGGGCGTCTTCGACAAGACGGCCCTTGTCTTCGGACAGATGGACGAGCCGCCAGGCACGCGTCTGCGTGTCGCGCTCTCTGCGCTGACAATGGCGGAGTATTTCCGCGACGTTCAGAAGCAGGACGTGCTGCTCTTCATCGACAACATCTTCCGTTTCACGCAGGCAGGCTCCGAGGTCTCCACATTGCTCGGCCGCATGCCATCTGCCGTGGGCTACCAGCCTAACCTCGCCGACGAGATGGGTGTGCTTCAGGAGCGCATTACCTCGACGCGTGGACACTCGATCACCTCGTTGCAGGCGATCTACGTGCCGGCTGATGACTACACCGACCCCGCGCCGGCAACGACGTTCGCGCACCTTGACGCGACGACAGAGCTCTCGCGTGAGATTGCATCGCAGGGGCTCTACCCGGCTGTTGACCCGCTGACCTCGTCGAGCCGCATTCTCGACCCGCGGTACCTGGGTGACGACCACTACCGTGTGGCCACCACGGTGAAGCAGATTCTTCAGAAGAACAAGGAGCTCCAGGAGATCATCGCCATCCTCGGTGTCGATGAGCTCTCTGAAGAAGACAAGATCACTGTTGAGCGCGCACGCCGCATTCAGCAGTTCCTCTCGCAGAACACCTACATGGCTAAGAAGTTCACGGGTGTTGACGGTTCTACGGTCCCGCTCAAGAACACCATCGAATCGTTCGATGCGATCTGCAAGGGTGAATTTGATCACGTCGCGGTTCAGGCGTTCTACAACGTCGGTGACATTACCGATGTTGAAGAGCAGTGGGCGCGCATTCAGAAGGAGAACGGCTGATCATGGCGAGTCGTTCGTTGCAGGTCAGCGTTGTGGCGGCCGATCACGAAGTGTGGTCGGGCGCTGCGTCGCAGATCATCGCCAAGACCGTCGAGGGTGAGATCGGCATTCTCGCCGGTCACGAGCCGATGCTAGCGATTCTGGCTACGGGCGAGGTGCGCGTGACGACGACAAGCGGTGAGAAGGTCACGGCGAAGGCCGACGACGGTTTTCTCTCCGTGGAGAACGACACCGTCACCGTTGTCGCAGGCAACGCCTCGCTGGTCAAGTAATCCTTCATATCTCTCTTCATTCGAACGCCCCGTGCTGATCCTGCTCCCTCCGTCTGAGACGAAGAGAGGAGGCGGCACGGGTCGTTCGTTTTCTGCTGAGGCACTGCGCTTTCGTGAGCTCTCTGAGCACCGCTCGGCGCTACTCGATGCGCTCGTCGAGTTGGCCGAGACGCCAGAGGCAATGGTGTCGGCGTTGAAGCTCGGTGCCACACAGCACGGTGAGATCGACGTTAACAGGCGCGTACGCGATTCGCCGACAATGCCCGCCATCGACCGGTACACGGGTGTGCTCTACGATGCACTCGACGGCCAGAGTCTCACACCGTCGCAACGAACATTCGCTGATACTCACGTTCTTATTCATTCAGCACTCTTCGGTCTCGTACCGGCACTCGATCCGATTCCGGCATATCGACTCTCCCATTCCAGTCGCATTCCTGGCCTCTCACTGAAGAAGCATTGGAGAGATTCGCTGCGCGCCCTCCTCGCCGAGCGCGACGACCTCATCATCGATATGCGTTCTGAAGGATACTCCGACCTGGGTACGGCCCCCGGCCGTGCGGGCTCCTACTACCTGCGCGTGCTGACGACAGAGTCGGATGGCACACGGCGTGCGCTCAACCATTTCAATAAGAAGGCAAAAGGTGAGTTCGCTCGCGCACTGATCCGTGCCGAGACGGACTTCGCCGAACTCGACGAGTTGCTCAGGTGGGCGAGATCCTCTGGATGGAGACTCGAGCGTTCAGAGGATGACATCGCGTTGATCGTGTGAAAGGCACACTCACTGTGGTACGCCTTCGACTATGCGATGTCGGCGCTTTCATGGTCGAGAAGCCATTTCTTGATCGCGACTCCAGCGCTACCGGTGTATCCCGTCAGTTTGCCCGTTGCCGAGACCACACGATGACTGGGAATCAGCAGCGGCACGGGTGCGCAGGCGACAGCACGCCCGATCGCCCGGCCAGCGCGAGTGCCGACGGCGTTGCTGCCAAGCGTCGCGTAACTAATGACGGACCCGTACGGCACGAGACCAAGGCCATCCCATACCGCGCGCTGAAATGGGGTGCCGTTCGCCGTGAAGGGAACGGTGAATTCCCGTCGTGAACCGTCGAAGTACTCGCACAGCTGCGTCGCGGCCTCGTCGAGAACATCGTTCGTGCGCCGAGGCAGGTCATCGTGAGGAAGGACTCCGTCGTCTTCGATGGTGAGGCTGGTGACCGTCTGCCCCTCGCTGAGAAGCTCAAGTCGCCCGATCGGGGTCGCGACGACAGCAAGGTACTCGGGAATATCGAACGGTGCATCAATCATGAGGGCAGACTATTCATTTCATCGGCGACAGCCTTCGGTGTGCGGAAGGACTGTGGATGGCGGCGCCCGTCGCCAGCCTGTGGGCGAGGATAGGCTGACAGCATGGCTGAGATGAATTATCGCCCGCTGGGGCGATCCGGATTGATGGTGTCAGCAACAGGTCTTGGGTGTAACAACTTCGGCCGTGCAGGAACGGCTACCGAGACGCAGGCAGGAACGGATGCGGTGATCGAGGCAGCGCTCGAGGTCGGCGTGACACTCTTTGACACGGCAGACATGTATGGCAAAGAGCCAGGGCTCAGCGAGACGCTCATGGGCAACTCGATCCGCGGACGACGCGACAAGATAGTGCTTGCGACGAAATTCGGGCACTCGAATGCCGACGTCGGATTGCCGTCGTGGGGAGCCAAAGGATCTCGCCGTTACGTAAGGCTAGCGGTGGAGGCCTCGCTTCGGCGCCTGCAAACCGACTGGATCGACCTGTACCAGTTGCATACACCCGACCCGATCACACCGATCGCGGAGACGCTGAGCACGCTCGACGAGCTGATCACCGAGGGAAAGATCCGCTACATCGGGCATTCAAACCTCGCGTCGTGGCAGGTCATCGAAGCCGATCTGCGCGCGGAGCTGAACGGCAACACGAAATTCATCTCGGCTCAGAATGAGTACAACCTCGCCGCTCGCGACGCAGAACACGAGTTGCTCCCCGCTGTGCGGCACGTTGGCCTTGGTTTCCTACCGTTCTTTCCCCTCAACAACGGCTTGTTCACAGGTAAGTTCAACCGAGCGGGCGGCCCAGGCGAGTCGCGCATCATGCGTCAGCGGCGCCACATCATAGAGAACGCGCCATGGGAGGCCATGGATCGCTACCAGGCGTTCTGCGACGCGCGCGGGGTCACCATGCTGCAGGCGACGTTTGCGTGGCTGCTCGCGCAGCCAAGCCTGACGAGCGTGATCGCCGGCGCCACGTCTCCGGAACAAGTGCAGCAGAACGCTGATGCCGCGAGCGCCTGGCAGCCGACGGCAGACGATATCGAGAGTATTACTGCGATCTTTGACTGATTGAACTTGCGGAGTGAGCGCTCACTCCGATAGTGTCGTCGAGTGATTTCACAAACAAAGCGGGCAAGTCCTATGGCGCCGGCACAGCGGAGAGAGGCGATCCTCGACGCCGTGATTCCGCTCGTTTTCGAGCATGGGCCATCTGTAACATCCAAGCAGATCGCCGAGGCTGCCCACGTTGGAGAGGGAACGCTTTTTCGTGCCTTCGACGACAAGGACAGCATCGTCAGAGCGGCAGTCGAGAAGTACTTCGAGCCCGAGGCATTCCGCGACCGCCTTGCCCATATCAGCCGCGAACAGCCGCTCGAGCGGAAGCTGCTCGAGATCATCCGCACACTTCGAGAGCGCTTCAGCGGAGTCGTCAGGCTCGCGGGACTCGTCGGAGATCCGCGCAGCAGACACCAGAGGGAACATCGACGCGTCTACGCCTCGATCATCGCTGACATTCTCGCGCCCGATGCCGACCAGCTTAACTGGGCGCCGGAGAGGGTCGCGCACATGGCACGGATGCTGGCTTTCGCCGCAGCGATTCCGGCGTTCAACTCGGGTGACGATTTCAACGATGACGAGTTGACACAGATGCTTCTCTACGGCGTGGCCGGACAGCAGCCGGAGGCACAATCGTGAAGGGAAGCATGCTCGTTCGACTGCTCAAGCATTATCTCAAGCCGCACGCTCCGCTGCTCATCGGTGTGGTCGTCTTCCAATTTGCCCAGGCTGTCGCCTCCCTGTACTTGCCGACGCTCAACGCCGACATCATAGATGAAGGCGTCGCGAAGGGAGACACGGAGTACATCATCCGCGTTGGCCTCCTGATGCTCGGCATCTCGCTCGGCCAGGTGGTCTGCTCGATCATCGCCGTGTACTTCGGTGCGAAGGCGGCGATGGCGCTCGGACGTGATGTGCGCACGGCGGTCTTCGACAAAGTTTCGGCGTTCTCCGAGCGCGAGGTGGCCGAGGTCGGCGCACCATCGCTCATCACACGCACGACGAACGACGTGCAGCAGGTTCAGATGCTCGTGCTGATGAGCTGCACCCTCATGGTCATGGCGCCCATTCTCGCCATCGGTGGCGTGATCATGGCACTGCAGCAGGACGTTCAACTCTCGTGGCTGATGGCTGTTTCGATTCCTGTGCTCTTGATCTTCGTCATGTTCATCATCTCGCGGATGGTGCCGCTCTTCCGAGCAATGCAGAAGCGTATCGACGCCGTCAATCAGGTGCTCAGGGAACAGCTCACCGGTATTCGCGTGATCAGAGCGTTCGTGCGTGAACGCACCGAGCGCGAGCGGTTCAACATCGCAAACGTCAATGTCACAGACACAACCCTCCGCGCTGGCAGGTACATGGCGCTGATGTTCCCCGTCGTCATGATCGTGCTCAACGTGTCGAGCGTCGCTGTCATCTGGTTCGGTGCGTTCCGTGTGCAAGACGGCGACATTCAGGTGGGCACAGTGATGGCCTTCCTTCAATACCTCATGCAGATTCTCATGGCCGTCATGATGTCGACGTTCATGTTCATGATGCTGCCGCGTGCGACGGTCTGTGCCGAGCGGATCGGCGAGGTGCTGCACACCGACCCGAGCGTCGAGTTTCCGGATGTCGGCGTGACCCATATGCCACAGCAGGGCAGGGTCGAGGTGCGCAATGTGACATTCAGCTATCCCGGTGCGGAGCAGCCGGTTCTCGACGACATCTCGTTTACCGTCGAACCCGGAACCACGACGGCGGTCATCGGTTCGACTGGTGCAGGCAAGACAACGTTTGTCGGACTGCTTCCACGGCTCTTCGACGCCACCAAAGGCAGCGTTCAGGTTGGAGGAGTCGACGTGAAAGCGCTCGACCCGGATGCGCTGTGGGCTTCGATCGGGCTCGTCCCGCAGAAGCCCTACCTCTTCAGCGGCACCGTCGCCTCAAACCTGCGATATGGCAAACCGGACGCGAGCGATGAAGAGCTCTGGCAGGCGCTCACGACAGCTCAGGCTCGTGACTTTGTGATGTCTCTGAGCGACGGTCTCGATGCGCCGATAGCACAGGGCGGCACAAACGTGTCGGGAGGGCAGCGCCAACGGCTCGCTATCGCGCGCGCACTCGTGAAGCGTCCGGGCATCCTCGTCTTTGATGACTCGTTCTCTGCGCTCGATGTATCAACCGATGCCCGTCTGAGGCGCGCACTGCGTCGCGACGCAGGCTCAGCGACGCAGATCGTCGTCGCTCAGCGAGTGTCGACGATCACGGGCGCAGACCAGATCGTTGTTCTCGACGAGGGCCGAGTCGTCGGTATCGGTACGCACGACTCGCTTCTCGAGACGAATGACACATACCGGGAGATCGTGGAATCTCAGCTCACCGCGGAGGACGCAGCATGAGCGAAAAGCAGGCAAAGGGCCCCGGCTTGGCTCCAGGACAGAAGGCCATGAACTTCGTCCCGAGCGCGAAGCGGCTCCTCGGCCGGTTGAAACCGGAACGTGTGCGCATTGCGTGGGTGATCGTGTTGACGGTCATCAGCGTCGGACTCAACGTTCTCGGACCGAAAATCCTGGGCAACGCGACGACCCTCGTTTTCGAAGGCAGCATCTCGCTTCAGATTCCCGAGGGTGTCAGTAAACAGCAGGTGATTGAAGGTCTTCGGCAGAACGGCCAGGACCAGCAGGCAGACATGATCTCGAATATGGCGCTGGTACCGGGCCAGGGAATCGACGTTGATGCTCTGCTGCGGACGCTTCTGCTCGCCCTCGCCGTCTATGCGCTCTCATTCGGCTTTGCTCTGATCCAGGCGCTCATCCTCAACGGCGTCGTTCAGCGAACCGTGTACCGCATGCGGCAAGACGTCGAGTCGAAGATTCACTCTCTTCCGCTGAGCTATTTCGACAACGTTCCGCGTGGGGAGCTCCTCAGCCGCGTGACGAACGACATCGACAACATCTCGCAGAGCCTTCAGCAGACAATGAGCCAGATTCTCACTAGTCTGCTCACCGTGATCGGCGTCGTTACGATGATGGTCGTCATCTCGCCCCTGCTGGCACTCGTTGCGCTCATCATGGTTCCGGTCAGCGTCATTGTCACCGCGCAGATCGCCAAGCGCTCCCAGAAGCGGTTCATCGCCCAGTGGAAGTCGACGGGTGAGCTCAACGCTCAGATCGAAGAGAGTTACACAGGCCACGCGCTCGTCAAGGTGTTCGGTCGACAACGCGAAGTATCGCATCGGTTCCGGGAGAAGAATCAGGAGTTGTACACGGCAAGTTTCGGCGCTCAGTTCATCTCGGGCATCATTATGCCCGCGATGACGTTCATCGGAAACCTGATTTACGTGGTCATTGCCGTCGTCGGCGGGCTGATGGTCTCCGGTGGCACGCTGGCCCTTGGCGACATCCAGGCGTTCATCCAATACTCGCGGCAGTTCACTCAGCCGCTCGCGCAACTCGGTTCCATGGCGAACCTGTTGCAGTCAGGTGTGGCTTCTGCCGAGCGGGTGTTCGAGCTTCTCGACGCCGATGAGCAGTCACCGGATCCTGAACAGCCGAGCACACCCGCATCGTCCGAGGGGCGTCTGGAGTTCGATGACGTTTCGTTCAGCTATTCGCCGGACAAGCCGCTCATTGACAACCTCTCGCTTGTCGCGGATCCCGGAAGCACGATTGCCATCGTCGGCCCGACAGGAGCAGGTAAGACAACACTGGTCAACCTGATCATGCGATTCTATGAACCGACGGTCGGACGCATTCGACTCGACGGCGTTGATATCGCCACGATGACGAGAGACGGTCTCCGTTCGCGAACGGGGATGGTGCTTCAAGACACGTGGCTGTTCGAGGGAACAATTCGTGACAACATCGCCTACGGTCGGCCTGATGCCACAGAAGACGAAATCATGGATGCCGCACGGGCAGCGTACGTCGACCGATTCGTGCATGCGCTTCCTGACGGCTACGACACACTCCTTGGCGACGAGGCAGAGAATGTGAGTGCGGGGGAGAAGCAGCTTCTCACCATCGCCCGGGCGTTCATTGCGAAGCCAGACATTCTCATCCTTGACGAGGCGACGAGCTCTGTCGACACCCGCACGGAGGTTCTTGTTCAAGAGGCGATGGGCGCGCTGCGAGCGGATCGCACGAGTTTCGTGATCGCACATCGATTGTCGACGATCCGTGATGCAGACGTCATTGTGGTGATGCAAAACGGCCACATTGTCGAGAGTGGCGATCACGAGCAGCTTTTGGGTGCCCATGGCGCGTATGCGGAACTGTATCGTTCGCAGTTTGAAGCGCCGCTCGATGAAGAGGTGGGCGGCGACTCTCTTGCGATAAATGTCGTTGGGGATACTCCTCCACAGACCTGACGGCTTGCGATGTTATCCCCAATTGCTCCATCGGGGGTAGTAACGTCAGTGTTGGCGGACGACACTTGCCGCCATGATCACAACGTCGCGCGTCAGCCTCTCTGCGCCCCATGAGCTTCTGTCGTATGTGCCCGCGCTTGTCGGAATGCATCCCATCGATTCCGTTGTGTTTGTTGCCTTTCGAGATCAGAGTACGTGCGGGGCAATGCGCCTCGATCGCGGAGTGTTCACTCGTACAGAGACGGGAGACACCGCAATCGAGGCTGCGCTCGATGCCGTGACGCGCATTCCACGCCTGACAGGGGTGCTTGTCGTCGTCTATACGACAGACAGCTTTGCTGACGCAGGAGGCATTCCACACGAGAGTCTCGCGGCGATGCTCGCTCCACGCATAGAAAAGAGAGGACTCGCAGTCGTCGACATGCTCTGCGTCGCCGCCGATGCCTGGGGCGGGTATCTCGACGATACGTGTTGCGGCCACGACCTCGCGCAGATTGCGCAGCCGGACGACCTGCCATCCGGCAGCGTCCTTGACACCGATGCTGAGCTGAGACTTCCGGAAGTCGGTCCCGATGAGCGAAAGATTTTCGAACGAGCACGAGAGGTTATCGCTCGTGTGCCGAGTGATGCACTCTCGCAGGAATCCGCACCTGGACGTGCAGACGGCTCTCTTCCGCAGGACGGTTCCGAGTTTGCGGCGGCCATGGCCTCCTACGTCGTCGACGGGACAGGGGTGCTCGACGCAGAGCTTGCGTTCATTGCGCACCTGATCGACGAGCCAGTTTTGCGTGATGTGATCGCATATAGCTGGGCATGGGGGGCCGACGCGGGCACGCACCTCTGGAACCGTGTCGTCGAGCCGGAACTCTTCACGACAGAGAGCATCGACGATCCTTGGATGTACGCGTTCGCCGGCCGCATCGAAGTCAGGCCTGATGTCGAACACCTGCGCACTGCGATTACGCTTCTGAAGCGCATGTGCGCCCTGCAGCATCCGGAGGATCGGGCGCCGGGTCTGACATTGATCAGCTGGTGCTACTGGGCATTAGGGCTCAGTTCCTTTTCTGCGGAATGGCAGCGCCAGGCCGTCACGACTGACGGCACCTACGGGCTCGCCATCATTATGCGCATGATTCTTGACGCCGGCATGAACCCAGATTGGGCATTCTACGATCCAGACGAACTGTATTCGGACGCCGCGGACCCGGTCGCTGACGATTCGACAAGCTGACGGGCAGTGGCGCAGACATTCGGCCCGAACCGGTACTATGGCACGCTAGGGCGTTGTATCGCGAGCGTCTGAAAATGAACGAAGGGCGAGACGTGTCAGAAGCCACCACGTTCACGGACTCTCGTGCCGTGACGGTGCGTGGAGAGAGTCTTCTCCTTCGCTGGGGTGCCGTAACCCACGTCGGGCGCAAGCGCGAGGTGAATCAGGACTCCGTCATGGGGGAGTTTCCCCTTTTTGCCGTTGCCGATGGGATGGGCGGATACGCGGCAGGTGAATTGGCAAGTGGCGCCGTCGTCAAGCATCTTTCGGCATTCGCCCAGTCCAATTCCGACGTGACTCACGACGGCATCGAAGCGTCACTGCGCGACGCGATCGTCGAGCTCGCCGCTGAAGACGACATCGACGTCGGTACGGGAACGACGGTGACCGGCATAGCTTTTACCTCGACCGAGGTCGAACCATTCTGGACGGTTTTCAATATCGGAGACTCCCGGGTATACGTCGAACATGACGGCGAGCTCGCGCAAGTGACGACCGACCACTCCGTTGTGCAGGAGCTCATAGCGATCGGGGCGATCTCCCCCGACGACGCCGAGAACCATCCGCAGGGAAACGTCATCACACGGGCAGTCGGATTCACCGATGATCCTGTGCCCGATTACCTGAATGTGCCCATCGAAAAGAACACACGATGGGTCATCTGCTCAGATGGCCTCACCAAAGAACTCACCGACTACGGCATCCTCCACTTTCTCGAGCGCGCTCCCGACGCCCTCGACGCCGCGAACCTGATGGTTGAGGCCGCTGTCGAGAACGGTGGCCGGGACAATGTGACCGTCCTTGTGCTTGATGTCATCGCCGAGGAAGCACCTGTAGACCAGACGGACTGACCGGCGACGATTTCTCGTCCACAGATGCAGCATCTCTCGCGTTTTCATCAGATTCCCGAAACCGCTGACGTCACATGTGATGTTCATGGTGACGTGGAGTCATGACACAGCACGCACAGATCCGGGTTCCTGCGCCGCCCGGGGAGCCGACGCGCGCACCATTTCCCCTGATGGCGAGCATCGCACCCGTGATTGCGGCGGTGGCCATATGGGCGATCACGCGTTCGCCATATGTTCTGATGTTTGCGATTCTCGGGCCGGTCATCGCCATTGCCGGCATGATGGACAGCCGGATAAGCGGAAGCCGAACACGCCGGCGTCAGGCTCGTGCGTATGATGAAGCAATCGAGGAGCTCGCAGACCGTCTCGACGACCATCATTCGGCCGAACGCGAGAAGCGGCTGACACAGACTCCGACCGCTCGCGAAGTGCTGGATGACGGTGGCCGAATAATGCGATGGCGTTCGCCAGACCACCGACGCGGAGCCGTCGTGCTCGGTCTCGGAGATTCTCCAAGCACACTCTCGCTGACGGGAGCAACTGAGGCTCCGGAGAATGAGGAGTTGGTCCGTCAGGCGGCGGTGATCAGCGAAGCCCCCTGCACCGTTGACGCATCACGCGGCATCGCCGTGCTGGGGCCGCCCGTACTTGCTCGGGCTGTATGCCGCGGCTATGTGCTGCAACTCTGCCATGCGATGGACCCGCGAACCATGAGCATCGTCTCCCTTCCCGAGACCGGCTGGAACTGGGCGAGGCAGCTTCCCCATTTCACGCAGGCCGGCGAGGCAGCGCTCACAGTGCGCGTCGTTGAGGATCCGACGATCGCCGTTCCCGACGCCGACGTGACTCTCGCCGTCTCCGACGCCATTGAGACGGTGCCATCACGTTGTGCGGAGCTTGTCAGCTGCGACGTGGCGAATTCCGCAGCGTGGCAAAGCGCTGACGATCCAGCCGATGCGCGAGAACTGATGATCCACCCCGTGACGGCCGTCGCCGCCGAAGCCTACGCTCGCCGACTCTCTGCTCTTGCCACCGACACGGGAATAATGTCTGCCTTCGACGCTCCGCCTGACACGGTCGAATGGAGCGAACTATCGCACAGTGACTCTGGCGCTGGAACGCGGGCTGTCCTCGGGCGCAGCTCACGTGGAGACGTCGTCGTTGACCTCATCGAGCACGGTCCGCACGCTGTCATCGGCGGAACGACAGGCAGCGGCAAGAGCGAACTTCTCTCCACCTGGGCATTGAGCCTCGCCGCGCGCAATGCGCCGAGCGAGCTCGCTCTGCTTCTCGTCGATTTCAAAGGCGGAGCGACGTTCGGCCCTCTGCAGGCGCTTCCGCACGTTGTGGGTGTGATCACCGATCTGGACCCACAGGGTGCAACGCGCGCATTGGAGAGTCTCAAAGCCGAGGTGACCTACCGCGAGCGGACCTTGAGAGAGCAGGGCGAGCACGATTCCGCAAACGTCACGAGTCTAGGCAGGCTCGTCATCATCGTCGACGAATTCGCGGCGATGCTCGACGGGTTCCCCGAACTTCACGCGCTCTTTGTCGATATTGCCGCACGCGGTCGATCACTCGGAATGCACCTCGTGCTCTGCACGCAACGACCAACGGGAGTCGTCAAAGACTCGCTTCTCGCAAACTGCACTCTTCGCGTGAGCCTGCGGGTCAACAACCGCTCCGACAGCTCTGCTGTCGTCGGTGTTGACTCCGCAGCGTCGCTTCCGGTCGACCCACCAGGGCGAAGTATCGTCGTCGTTCCCGACAACGAACCGATGACGGTGCAGATCGCTCGGGTTCGTGCAGAAGACATCGACGCCGTCGCGCGCGCTCACGCGGGCGAGCACACTCCTCGCCGGCCCTGGCTCGACCCGTTGCCCACCACCATTCCGCTTGGTTCGCTTCCCCGCTCTGCCGACGCCTTCATCATCGGCATGTCAGATCTGCCCCGTGAGCAACGGCAGGACGTTGCTCAATGGAGTCCGAGCGCGCACGGAAGCCTCCTTGCGCTGGGAGCATCCCGCGCGGGAAAGAGCACGTTTGCGCGCAGCATTGAGGAGCAGGCAGGGGAACGTTGGCACGTCAGCGTCCTCTCCGATGACTTGGAGCGTGTGTTTGATGAGCTCGAACGCCTCGCCACGCAATCAGAGCAACCGGGTCAGGAATCCGCGCGGCGCGGAACGGTGCTCGTCATCGATGATCTGGACGCGATGCTGGGACGCCTCGGCGACGATGACGCCGACCACACCATCTCATTGTTGTCTCGTGTGCTTCGCACGGGCCCGCGGGCGGGCGTCTGGGTTCTGGCGACCGCGCAGCGTCTCGGTCGCGGCATGAATAGTCTCGGACAGCTTTTCGACTCAACGATCATGATGCGGATGGCCTCCCGCCAAGAGCACATTCTTGCCGGAGGCGATAGCTCGACGTATGCAGAGAACCGACCCGCGGGGGGTGCCGTGTGGAATGGCACAGTGCTTCAGCTCGCGTCCGTCGAACTCGCACCACGTCCTCGCGACGGGCTGCGGGCGGCGCTTCTCGATGTCGCGGCGACAGAGACCGTGCTCGTGTGCACGGCTCGACCTCAGCAAACTGCCGCGCGTTTACGCGAACGCCACCCAGACGCAACAGTCACCATGCTGACCATGGGAACGTCCGCGGCGCACCGCGACGAATCGGCGCATCAGCTGATTCTCGTGGGTGATGCCGACGCATGGCAGACGAACTGGTCTCTCCTGGCTACTTTGCGCCCAACATCCACTCTTGTTGTTGAATCCTGCTCACCGGGCGAATACCGAGCGATCACGCGCTCCCGGGCTCGACCGCCGTACTTACACGTTCAGCCCGGGCGCGCCTGGCGAATTGCGAATGACGGGGTGATCACTCGTTGCCAGCTGTGACTAGCTGAGCAGGCTTTCAAGCGAGGTGACACGCAGACCATGAGCCTCAGCTACACCCGCGTTCGCGATCGAACCGCCATGAACGTTCACACCTTTCGCGAGCGCCTGGTCACGAGCGGCAGCGACCTTCCACCCATTTGTCGCCACCGAGCGAATGTAGGGAAGCGTCGCGTTCGTGAGTGCATATGTTGAGGTATGCGGCACTGCCCCCGGCATGTTCGCCACGCAATAAAATACGGAATTGTGCACGGTGAACGTCGGATCGGCGTGGGTGGTTGGATGGCTGTCTTCAAAGCATCCGCCTTGGTCGATCGCGATGTCGACGAGGACGCTTCCTTGCCGCATCTTTCTCACCAATTTGTTCGTCACGAGCTTGGGAGCGCGGGCACCGGGCACAAGAACTGAGCCGATCACGAGATCGGCCCCTACCACGGACCTTTCGATCTCAACGGCGTTCGAGGCGATCGTCACGATTCGGCCTCCGTAGAGCGCATCGATTTCGCGAAGTCGGGAAAGATTAGTGTCGAGCACCGTGACTTGGGCACCGAGCCCGAGCGCGACGTGCGCCGCGCTCGTTCCGGCGACTCCGCCACCGATCACCGTAATGTTCGCGGGGTGCGTGCCAGGCACCCCCGGCACAAGAAGCCCGGGGCCGCCGGCCGGTTTGAGCAGAGTATTGGCGCCGACGATTGCGGAAAGGCGGCCAGCTACCTCGCTCATGGGTGCGAGGAGGGGCAGCGACCGGTCGGGCAGCTCGACGGTCTCGTACGCGAGAGCCGTCATTCCTGAATCGACAAGTGCCGACGTCAGCGGTTTGTCTGCGGCAAGATGCAGGTAGGTGAAGAGCACGAGGTCGCTGCGGAAATGCCGATACTCGCTCTCGATGGGCTCCTTGACCTTGAGAACGAGGTCTGCAGTACTCCACGTCTCGTCAGCATCGCCCACGATCGTGACTCCGACATCCGAATAGGCAGAGTCGGGGATCGATGAGCCCACACCTGCTCCGGATTGAACGGTGACTTCGTGGCCGGCGGCAATCAGATCGTGAGCGCCAGCCGGAGTGATGGCCACCCGGTACTCGTTGTTCTTGATTTCTGTCGGTACAGCAATCCTCATGGTGCTCCTCGTCGTGCACGGTGATCGGGCATGTTTGGCCCACCGTCCAGCCTATGGCGATCGGCGGCACTTACGGGCGATCCAGAAGAGCAGCCGCGTCAGAGCGTCGGCGAAATCTCGATGTGACCGACGACAGTCTCTCCGCCGGAAACCTCGAGACCGAGGTCGGAGATGACGGCATCCACGTCGTCACGTGAGAGAGCTCCGGCGCGAACGAGCAGCTCGAGGGCCACGATCGTCGAGGCGCGCCCGTTGCCGTCGAGCACCTTCAGAGCTACCGTTGTGCCGTCGCCTGCCGCCATGACCAGCACGCCCTCGGCGCCGAGCTTGGCGAACACGCCGAGGCGTTCAATCACAATCGTGTTCGGGGAGCCCGGGCCCTGGATTCCCCACGGATCTTCGAGCACCGCTTCGACAAGCACACCGGCATTGCGGTAGATCGCGAACGGGGACGACGGCGACGATGTTCGCACGCGCGCTATTCCCCGAGCCAGCCCGACGAGCGAGACAGCGAAGACAGGTGCGCCGCATCCGTCGGTCGCGACTGCTGCCGGCTTCTCACCGGTGAACCGCTCGACTGTATCGAGAACGGCACGCTGCATCGGATGCTCTGGATGGAGATATCCGTCGGTCTCCCAACCGTTCGCGGCGCAGGCGAGCAACATTGCAGCATGCTTTCCCGAACAGTTCATCGCGATGCGCTGCGGTCCGACACCCTGTCGGATCATGGTGTTCCGCGTCGACTCGTCCTGCGGCAGTGCAGGAGGGCACTGGAGGGCATCTTCCGTCAGACCGGCTGTCGCGAGCATCGCACGCACCGTCGACATATGCTTCATCGTTCCCGTGTGGCTCGCTGTCGCGAGCACCGCTTGCGCTCCGCGCAGCTGCACTCCTGCGTTCAAGACGGCTATTGCCTGGAAGGGCTTGAGGGATGAGCGAGGAAAGATCGGCTTCTCCGGTGCACCGATGCTGCGCTGAACATCTCCATGCTGGTCAAGCACAACAGCGGACCCGACATGGCGAGACTCGACGAACCCCGAACGTGTGACAATCGCGAGTTCTCGAGCGTCTTCTGCCGTGAACGTGCCGAGCTGAGCCATGAAACCTCCATCAGTGTTGCGCCGATCATTCAGCGTACTCTTCCTGGGAGACCTGTCATGCTGAATGCATGGTGAGTCAGCACACATACAACGTTGAAATCGTTTGGACGGGTAACAGGGGGACGGGAACGAGCGGTTATCGCAGTTACGGTCGAGACCTGCGCATCATCGGCTCGGGCAAGCCCGAGATCGACGGCTCGGCCGATAGCACGTTCCACGGCGATGCCGACAGATGGAATCCGGAAGAACTCTTCCTCACTTCCCTCGCGCAGTGCCACATGCTTTCGTACTTTCACGCGGCGGTGAAAGCGGGTGTGGTGGTTATGGCGTACTCAGACACTCCGATAGGAACTCTGGACGTGAATACCGATGGTTCCGGGGGTTTCAGGCAAGTGACTCTTCGCCCACGCCTTACGCTTGCGCCGGGAGGCGACGTGGATGCGGCTATGCGCGCTCACGACGCGGCGCATCGCATGTGCTTCATCGCGAATTCAGTGAGCATTCCCGTTCACGTCGAGCCGGAGATCGTCGTCGAAGGCGCAGACTCTGCATCGTAACACCGCGGTCAGAAGCGCTCCGGCCGCAGGACGGCCTGCCTGATCTTTTCCGCTGGCGTGGACGGGGGCGACTCATTGTATTTGCCTGCGAGATCCTGGCCGCTGAGCTCATGGATTGCGGCCATGATCTCGTCTGTCGCCTGCCGGCGTGCACGCCCCGACGTCGCCACGCCGTACGTGCTGACGTCGATGGGCTTGCCAAACGCGATGGTTACCTGTGACCGTTTGGGAATCCTCGAGCCGACGGGCATCATCTCGTCAGTTCCTCTCAACCCGACGGGCACGACAACGGCGCCCGTCGTCAATGCGAGCCAGGCGACCCCGGTTCTGCCCCTGTACAGGCGCCCGTCGAGTGAGCGCGTGCCCTCGGGGTAGATCGCAAAAGCGCTCTCGCTTTCGAGAATCCCACGCCCCTTATCGAGAGCGACCTGAGCAGCATGACCTGCGCCTCTGTCGACACCGACGGCGCCGATCGACGTGAAGAACATTCGCGTGAACCAGCCTTTCGGCCCGCGACCGGTGAAGTAGCTGGACTTGGCAAGAAACTGCACGGGCCTGGGTGCGCACATGGGGATAGCGACGCTGTCAATGAACGACAGATGGTTGCTGGCGAAGATCACGCGGCCGCGCTTCGGTACGTTCTTACGCCCGGTTACCGTCGGTCGATAGTATCCGCGAGCGAGCGGGGTGAGTGCGAACCTCCCCAGCCAATAGACGAATCCAGGCTTCTTTGCCCGCTCGGGTGCGGTCGTTGCGGCGTCAGACACCCTCCGACGCTACTCGCGCGTTTATTCCGGAGAAGGCATGAACATGACGTGGGGTATTTCCGCATGCCTAATAGGGCAGACTTGATGAGTTCACCCGTTTTTCGTCTGGAAGAGAACTTTCGTGCGTATACGTCACGTCGTCATTCCCGCGGCTATTACCGCACTGCTCCTCACCGGCTGCTCGTCGAGTCCTGAGCCGACATCGACGGAAGAGGCTTCCGGCGTTGGCACCTGCGTCGATACATCCTCTGGCGCAGCGTCCGAATCTGTGACGGTCGAGGGCGAAGCCGGGTCAGAGCCGACAGCCACATTCGACACACCGCTTGATGTCGACACGACCGAGCGCACTGTCATCTCTGAAGGTGACGGAGACGAGACGGCGCACGGCGACTGGGCAGGCATCGAGATCACGCTATACAACGCGACGACGGGTGAGAAGGTGCAGTCAAGCTCCTACGCCGGTGGGCCAATGCAGGTGAAAATCGCTGATGACGCGCTGATTCCCGCGCTCGTTCGCGCCATCGAATGCGTTCCGACAGGATCCCGCGTGGTCTCTGTCTCTCCTGCGGCAGACGCCTGGGGAGAGCAAGGGAGCTCGGACGGTGCTGTCGGCCCCGGAGACGCCGTTGTGATCATCGCCGATATTGTCTCGATCACCCCGCTCGCGGCGACAGGGGAGCCACAAGAGGTCGATCCCGCTTTCCCCAGCGTCGCGCTCGACGATTCCGGTACACCCACTGTCACGCTGCCCGACGCCGAAGCGCCGACAGCTTTCGAGCTCGGCGTTCTCAAGAAAGGTGACGGTGCCACTGTCGAAGACGGGGACAGCGTCACCGTACAGTACCAGGGCGTGAACTGGCGTACCGGAAAAGTCTTCGACCAGAGCTGGGGTGATGGGCCGGCACAATTCGGCACCGGCGATGTGATCGCTGGCTTCACGAAGGCTCTTGTCGGCCAGACCGTGGGAAGTCAGGTGATCGCAGTGATCCCTCCCACGGACGGCTACGGTGCGAAGGGCAACGATTCCGCAGGCATCACAGGCACAGACACTCTCGTCTTCGTGGTGGATATTCTCGCGGCAAGCCGGTGAGCGCGAGCGATAGGCTGTCGGCATGAAACGCGTCGTCATTCTCGGATCGACAGGTTCAATTGGCACGCAAGCGCTCGAGGTCATTCGCTCTCACCCGCAACGCTTTGAGGTCGTCGGTCTCTCCGCCGGCACCAATTGGGCGGAACTTGCCGAGCAAGCATCCTCGTTCTCTGTGGCTGACACTGCACTGGGTGCCGATGAGGCTGAGCAGTTGGTGCGCGACGTTGACGCAGATGTGGTGCTCAACGGCATCACGGGTTCCGTTGGCCTCGGCCCAACGCTCGCGGCGCTAGCCGCCGGGCGAACTCTTGCGCTCGCGAACAAGGAGTCGCTGATCGTTGGCGGGGATCTTGTTCGTCGTGCAGCGGCTCCCGGGCAGATCGTGCCCGTCGACTCCGAACACTCGGCGATTGCGCAGTCGCTTCGCGCGGGATCGGGGAGCGAAGTGAGACGCCTCGTGCTGACAGCATCCGGTGGCCCTTTTCGCGGGCGAACACGTGCATCTCTCGCCACGGTGACCCCGGAGGAGGCGTTGGCTCACCCCACCTGGAAGATGGGCCGCGTCGTAACGACCAACTCTGCAACGCTCATGAACAAGGGCCTTGAGGTGATCGAGGCCCACCTGCTGTTCGACGTCGCATTCGAGAACATTGACGTGACAGTGCATCCGCAGTCGATCGTGCATTCCATGGTCGAGTTCGTTGACGGATCAACGATTGCGCAAGCATCACCACCCGATATGCGCTTGCCGATCTCGCTCGGGCTGGACTGGCCGGACCGCGTGCCCGGGGTCGGGGTGCCGCTCGATTGGACGACAGCGCAGCAGTGGAGTTTTGAGCCACTCGACGACGCAGCATTCCCCGCCGTCGAGCTTGCGAAACGCGTCGGGCTCGCGGGCGGCACCTACCCCGCGGTCTTCAATGCAGCGAACGAACAGGCCGTTCATGCATTCCACGATCGGAGCATCGGCTTCCTCGACATCGTCGACATCGTGCAGAGAGTCGTCGACGAGCACGAGCCGAGCAGCGAGCTCAGCCGAGAATCGCTTGCCGATGCGGAAGCCTGGGCGCGCAGGGCTGCGGACCAGCTGATTGACTAGTCGTCGCTGAGAGTCCAGCCCGCTTCGTGAAGCGCGCCACGCGTCTCGCCCTCGACCGAGAACGCGATCTTCTCGCCAGCGATCTCACGATAGTCTTTGCCGGCGAGCCCAGCCCACACGACAGTATCGTCGGCGTCGGCCGCGGAAACCGCGACGCGAATTGCGTCTGCGGGGTCTGCAATCTCGCGAATGTCGCCGTCTGGCCTGGCATCTCGCGCGGCCTCGAGGAGCGCCCGCCTGATGTTCGCGGGATCTTCGTCGCGCGGATGATGGTCTGTGACGATCAGGATGTCGCTTCCGATCGCTGACACCTGGCCCATCTCTGTTCGCTTTGTCGTGTCTCGGTTGCCGTTCGCGCCCGCAACCATGATCACCTTGCCCGGCGTCACGCGTCGGGCAGCCTCAAGAAGCTTCGCGAACGCATCAGGGCTGTGCCCGGAGTCGACAATCACTGCTGGGCCATGCTCGACAGGAATGCGGGTGGAGCGGCCGGGGACCGAAACACGAATGCCGTGATCGCGCGTGAGAACCCCGGCAATGTCCTCGAGCGCAAATCCCGCCTCCACAAGCATTGCGATCGCGAGGCCCGCATTTGCTGCCATGTGCCTGCCGATCAACGGGACTTTTGTCGTGAGAGAGCCGTGACGTTCGCTGACAAGCGTGAACTCGGTTGCGGCGGGGCTCTCCATTCCGATATCGACGAACCAGTCGGCGGTCACATCGTCGCGCGAACTGATCGTGGAGACCGGAATCCCTGCCGCATCGACGACACGCTGTCCGGCTTCGGTGTCGAGGCAGACGATCGCCGAGCGGGCCCGGTCTGGCTGAAAAAGACTGATCTTCGCGGCAAGATAGTCATCCATCGACGCGTAGTCATCAAGATGGTCGTGACTGAGGTTCGTGAAGCCGACGACATCGAACATCAGCCCGTCGACACGATGACGAGTGAGCGCGTGCGCGCTCACCTCAATGACGATCGCTTCGACGTCGACCTCGCGCATACGTGCGAGAAGCGCATGCATCTCGGGAGACTCAGGAGTGGTCAGCACGGAGGGGAGCACTTCAGAGCCCGCTCGCCGCTCAGCTGTCGAACTGAGACCGACCCGCAAACCCAACTGCGCAAGGATCGCCTCGAGGAAGTGCGCCGTCGAGGTCTTGCCGTTGGTTCCGGTGAGCCCAAACATCGGCGGCCGATCACGATCCGTATCGTAGGTCCACGCGGCCATGAGGCCGAGAATCTCACGCGGATCGACGGGAGCCGTGAGCACGGGAACCGATGCGTTCACAAGCTGCTCAGCTCCCACGGCATCCGTAATGATCGCCAGCGCCCCGCGTGCGATCGCCTCGGAAACGAACTGCGCGCCGTGAAACCGTGTGCCAGGCACCGCGACATAGATGTCGCCCTGCTGCACGAGCGAGCTTGCCAACGTGATGCCCGTGAACATGAGCTCTGTCTCGGGTGGCGTGAGCGAGAACGAGGCAGAAAGCTCGCTCAGGGATTTGGGCGTCGGATTATGTGGTCTCGACGCCCTGGATGTGTCAGCCTCCACGGCGGGTAGTGTCCTTCTCGATGCGTGTGATGAGTGTGTGACCATGCTCTCACAGCCGCGGGACAGCCTGAGCAAAGGCCGGCGCGATATCGTTTCCGTGTGGAATCCGTGCTTCTGTACATCTTCGGCGTGCTCATCATCGTTGTCGGGCTGGCCTTTTCGATCGGTCTGCACGAGCTGGGGCACCTTATTCCCGCAAAATTGTTCGGCGTCAAAGTGACGCAGTACATGATCGGCTTCGGAAAGACACTGTTCTCACGCCGCACGGGCGAGACGGAATACGGCCTCAAGGCGATTCCGCTCGGTGGCTACATTTCGATGATCGGCATGTTTCCACCGACGAAGCCGGGCGAAAAGGTGCACGCCTCAAGCACAGGATTCGTTCAACAGCTCTCGGACGCCCACCCCGATGCAACAGCGACCGACGTCGCCGGCGCGCTTGAGGATGCGATCGAAGAGAAGTCGGAGCCCGCAGGCAAACGACGTGCGTTCGATACGTTGGTTCAGGATGCTCGCGACGTCAGCGCCGAGACGATCGGAGACGGCGAGGATTCCCGCGCGTTCTACCGGCTGCCTGTCTATAAACGGGTGATCATCATGCTCGGCGGCCCTGCGATGAACCTCGTTCTTGCCGTGCTCTTCTACGGGATCGTGCTTGTCGGCTTCGGAGCCCCAGCAGCGTCAGTCGGCGCGGTCAGCGAGTGCGTGATGCCAGCCGGAGCCACGCAGCAGACCTGCCCGGGCGACGCCGAACCGTCGCCCGCAGCGGCTGCCGGTTTCAAGCCGGGCGACCGCGTCACGTCGATCGACGGAGAGTCGGTCACATCATGGGATCAGTTCTCGGCGATCATCCGCGATCACCCCGGAGATCAACTGAGCGTTAACGTGCTTCGCGACGGAGAGCACGAGACACTGCAACTCACACCGAAGCTCACGGCGCGCCCGGAGGCGGCAGGCAGCGAGAAGAACGTCGATGTCGGTTTCGCCGGCGTGACGCGTGCCGGAGACATGCAGCCTCAGCCGGTAAGCGCCGTTCTGCCTGCCGTCGGTGACAACATCGGGGCTGTCGTCGGCATCATCACGCACCTGCCTCAGCGACTCATCGATATTGGGCAGGCGGCATTCGGAACAGAGGATCGCGATCCCAACGGGCCCATGAGCGTCGTGGGTGTCGGCCGCCTCGCAGGCGAAGTGGTGAGCATCGACACGATTCCCGTTGTCGCGAAAGCACAGACGATGTTCGGCATCCTCGCCTCTCTCAACGTCGCGCTCCTTGTCTTCAACCTCATTCCGCTGACGCCGCTCGATGGCGGCCACGTTGCGGCGGCTCTGTGGGAAGGAATCAAGCGAGGCTGGGCGAAGATTCGCCGCAAAAAGGATCCGGGTCCCGTCGACGCCGCAAAACTTATGCCGGTGACATTCACCGTCGTTGTCATTCTCGGTGGAATGAGCCTGCTGCTCATTTACGCAGACATCGTCAAACCCGTCACTTTGTTTGGGTAACCGGACGCCACCGCGAAACAAGGACGAGAAGCACGACGGCAAGAATGGTGGCCGCGACCGACACCTCGAGCCAACTCGCGGGCGTCGTACCGTCGCTGAAGGCGATGCCGAGCATCGTCGTCGACAGGATAGCTCCGATGTAGCGTGACGTCTGGAAGATGCCGGTTGCCACACCAGCCGACTCTCGCGTCGCTGACGAATACAGGGCCTGACTCATCGCGATGCTGACGACGCAGTAGGGCACACCCATCATGGCGGTGATCAGCAGCGGAACGAGCGGCATGACACTCGCCGTCAGCAACGACAAAAGGGCGGCCGCGACGATCAGCCAGCCGACGCCGATGAGAAAAGCAGGGCGGATGCCGCGTCGCTCGATGAAACGCGCGGCGAATGGTGTGAGCAGCACATTGAGGGACGCCAGGGGAAGCATCAGCAGGCCGACAGCATCCGCGCGATAGTCGCCGAATTCCTCCAAATACTGCGGCAGCCCAAAGAAGACAACGTAATACACGATGTTGAACAGGGCGAAGCCTGTATAGACGAGCACGAGACGTCGATTGCGCGACAGCATGCGCAGATCGATAAACGGAGTGCGCGTCGTTAGTTCACGCCACACGAACAACGTCGAGGCAGCGATCGCAGCGGCAAGCAGTGTCCACTGTGGTTTCTGTGTAATTCCGAGCAGGAATACCAGAAGTGTGACCAGCGCCGCAGTAAAGGTGAGCACGCCAGGAATGTCAGAGTCGCTCAGGACTGTGCGCATGGGCTGCCGTCCGCGCGCATGATCGACCGGCGCGAATGTGCGCACACCGGCGAGGGCGATCAACGCCAGAGGAACATTAACCCAGAAGATCGCCTGCCAGCCGAGAAACGTGACGAGAAGGCCACCGATGACTGGACCGATCGCCGCACCTGCCGTGTTCGCCATCTGCAGGCGACCCAGCAGCCGAGGGGAGCTGAGCCCCGAGAGCGTTGTGATCGGATGCAGCAGCGCGACGGCAGACGGGAACGCGCAGGCGGTTCCGATGGCAAGCGAGACGCGGCCGGCGCAGACAAGCCAGAAGGTGGGTGCAAACGGCGTGAGCACGCAGGTGATCACGACGACGATCATGCCGAAGAGAAACAGGCGTCGCGCTCCAAAGCGGTCGCCGAGCCTGCCCATGAGCGGCTGTCCTGCTGCCGAAGCCAGGTAGAAGGCGGTGATCACCCACGTGACAGTGAGTACGTCGAGACCGAATGCGTCGCGAAGAGTCAGTAGTGCGACGGCGATCATCGAGGAATTCAGCGGGTTCAGCAATGTTCCCACGCTGAGCGAGGCGATGGCGAGCCCCGCTCTACGCGGGTTCATCGGGGGAGTGTCGCTCACTGTTCCACTCTAAGGTGACCTACTCTCTGCGGAGTACCCGGCTCCTCCCTCGGCGGGACGCGTCTCACCCTCGGTGCCCGTAAGATCCTGTTATGCCCACGACCAGCGGCCCGGAGCCTGTGCGATTCCGTATGCCGCCTGCGCTGCGGTTATGGCTTCCCGTTGCCCTGTCCGGCGTGGTGCAGATCAGCGGAACCGTTTGGGCGCTTGCGCGAACGAACGCGGCCGCCGATGCCAGCCTGGCTCTCGCCGTCGCCCTTGCGCTCATCGGTCCCGTCGCGCTCATCTTCACCCGCCGATTTGCTGGGCTGGTCGCTGTCATCACGATTGTGGCCGCGGCGGCAGATCTGCTGCTCGCACCGTCTCCGCAACCGCCCCCGATCGCGATGATCTTTGGTGTCATCATCGCGCTCATTCACGGAAAACGGCTGTGGGTCTACATCGCGCTCGTCATTGCGTGGAGCACAGTGCTGCTGTTCGGAAGCGCTGCGGGGCTGAGCTGGCACCCGGCGCGTGTCGTCGGCACGACGCTCGCCCTCGGCATCCTGATCGTCGTCGGCGAGTCGATTCGACACCGTCGGCAGCGTGCCACGGAGCGCTGGCAGCGCATTCGTGAGCAGCGGGCGCGCGCTGAGCGAGAGGAGCGGGTGCGGATCGCCCGTGACCTTCACGACGTGATTGCACACTCGCTTTCACAGATCTCTGTGCAGGCAGGGGTTGGCCTTCACCTCATGGACGCACAGCCGGAGCAGGCGCGCACGGCCCTCCAGAACATCAAGACCACGAGCAAGGATGCCCTCGACGAGGTGCGCGGAGTTCTCGGGGTTCTGCGCGGCGATGATGCACCGCTCGCGCCCGCTCCCGGACTCGACCAGATCGGCGACCTCGTGAGCGCGAACACCGCGGTAGCTGTGTCGTTCGAGCGCGCCGATGTGGGCCACGCACCCGATGCCGTGCAACAGGCCGCCTATCGCATTGTGCAGGAGTCCCTCACAAACGTCGTCAGACACGCCAATGCCGCGCACGCCGTTGTGACGGTTGTTCCACGTGGCCGCGATCTCGTCGTCAGCGTTGCCGATGACGGTCGCGGTGGGGCACGCGAAAGCGGAAACGGTGTGCTTGGAATGCGTGAGCGTGCCGAACTGCTCGGCGGGACGCTTCACGTTGAGACCGGAGCGTCAGGTACGACGGTGACGGCATACCTGCCCGTGGGAAAGGAGACGACATGATCCGCGTGGCGCTCGCCGACGACCAGCAGCTGATCCGGGCCGGATTCCGGTCGCTGCTCGAGGCGGAGTCAGACATCGA
Organism: Paramicrobacterium chengjingii; assembly: GCF_011751765.2. Classification (GTDB taxonomy): domain Bacteria; phylum Actinomycetota; class Actinomycetes; order Actinomycetales; family Microbacteriaceae; genus Paramicrobacterium; species Paramicrobacterium chengjingii. The sequence goes on along the minus strand of NZ_CP061169.1, from coordinate 2,071,226 downwards.
GGTGGTGGGCGAGGCTGCAACAGGAACTGACATCGTTGCTCTGGCCACGCAGACCCGGCCCGACGTCATACTCATGGACATCAGGATGCCGTCGGGCGACGGACTCTGGGCGACAGAACAACTTGTCGCCGACCCCGCGCTCGCCGAGTGCCGCATCGTGATCGTGACGACGTTCGAGCTCGACGAATACGTCGCACGGGCGATCTCCGCCGGTGCGAGCGGGTTTCTCGTGAAGGACACCGAGCCGGTCGAGCTCATCCGATCGGTTCGGGTTGCGGCGCGTGGCGATGCGCTGTTGTCACCCACGGTGACGAAGCGGTTGCTCGAACGCGTTGCTGGCAGCATCCGGCCCCCTCAGGTCCACTCGCTTGACGCCCTGACAGGTCGGGAACGCGAGGTGCTCGCCCTTGTCGGAGAAGGCCTGACCAACGACGAGATCGCCAAGCGACTATTTCTCAGCCCTCTCACCGCAAAGACGCACGTGTCGCGCATGCTGGGCAAACTCGGCGCCCGTGATCGCGTGCAGCTGGTGATCATTGCGTACGAGACTCAGCTGGTGCGGCCCGGGAGCATCTGAGGCCTGCTTCCCCGGGAGTACGACAGGTGCCTTCCGCCGGCCGATGTGCTTATCGGCGGGCCGAACGAGGCTTAATGTATCGGCCCAACCGAGGCCGACCATCCGTCACAGATAGGCACATCATGCTCACTTCACCACTCATCACATCGATCGTCGCTCACGGCCCGTTCGCGGGCGGCGACGGCCCCACCTGGTGGTTTCTGCTGATTCCATTGTTCTGGATCGCCGTGTTCGCCCTGCTGTTCACGTTCGTCTTCCGTCGTCGCCGCGACGCCATGCGACGCTGGAACACTGAGCACTCCCCGCGGCACAGCGCTGAGAAGACCCTCGCGCAGCGGTATGCGAACGGCGATATTGACGAGGCGGAGTACCGAGCACGACTCGAGGTGCTTCGCGCGAATACCGGCGAATAATCACTCGGATGCCGGTGGCCGACCGAGTGCGTCGGTCACCGGCATCCGTGTGTCACCGTTCGAGCAGAAGCGCTTCACCCTGCCCGCCGCCGCCACAGAGCGACACGGCGGCCCTGCCAGAACCGCGTCGCGAGAGCTCGAGTGCAGCGTGCAGTGCAAGTCGCGCCCCTGAAGCACCGATCGGGTGGCCGATCGCAATGGCACCGCCGTGAATGTTGACCGTGTCGCTCTCGAGGCCCAGATCGCGCATCGACTGGATCGCGACGGCCGCGAACGCCTCATTGATCTCGACGAGATCGAGCTCGCTCGCCGACCAGCCTTGACGTGAGAGAGCGTGTTCGATCGCGCGGGACGGCTGCGAGTGCAGCGACGTGTCCGGTCCAGCAACCTGACCGGGGGAGCGCAGCACGGCTAGCCACTCAAGTCCGCGCTCTTCGGCCCACGCACGATCAGCGACGACGACGGCCGCAGCTCCGTCGCTGAGCGGTGACGAGTTGCCCGCCGTGATCGTGCCCTCGGGGTCGAACGCCGGCCGCAGCTTTGACAGGGACTCCGGTGTCGAATCGGCCCGGATGCCCTCGTCGGCATCGACGACGGTGACGGTTCCCTTGCGGCCGGCGATCTCGACAGGCACGATCTCCGCGTCGAACAGTGCAACCTTCGCGGCGGCCGCAGCGCGCACGTGCGACGCCGCGGCGACAGTATCCTGCTGGTCGCGAGAAATGCCGAGCGGGGTGTTGTGGCGCTCGGTCGAGATGCCCATGGACACCTGATCGAAGGCATCCGTCAGCCCATCGTGCGCGGCGACGTCGAGCAGTTCGGTCGAGCCGTACTTGAAGCCTGCGCGCGCACCCGGCAGCACATGCGGTGCGTTCGTCATCGACTCCTGGCCGCCGGCAACGATGACCGAGGCTTCACCCGAACGGATGAGCCGTGCCGCATCGGTGATGGCGACGAGACCAGAGAGGCAGACCTTGTTGACGGTGACAGTCGGGACGTTCCAGCCGAGCCCCGCGCCGATCGCTGACTGGCGCGCCGGGTTCTGCCCCGCGCCGGCCTGGAGCACCTGGCCCATGATGACCTGCTCGACGTCGGAGGCAGCCACCCCGCTCCGGGCAAGCGCCCCCGCGATCGCCGTAGAGCCGAGATCAACGGCCGACTGAGAGGCGAGCGCTCCGAGCAATCGAGTAAACGGTGTGCGAGCGCCGCCGAGGATGACGACTTCTATCTGTGCCATGGTGATGACCCCTTTGTCAATGGTGGATGTTCAGCCGGTTCTAGCTTCGCACGTCGTCGCCCTCTGTATCGAGTGAGGCCCGATAGCAAGTAAGTTGGAACAAGGCGATCCACAGGGCACACAATGCCGTGGGTCGAGATGCAGCAATGGAGGTGCAGTCATGACCATGGACAAAACCGTCGCGACGGCAAGGGATGCAGTCGCGGACATTCCGAACGGAGCGTCGCTCGCCGTCGGGGGATTCGGGCTGTGCGGCAACCCGATGGCGCTGATCACGGCGCTGCTCGATGGCGGCAGCTCTGATCTGTCGATCGTCAGCAACAACTGTGGCGTCGACGACTGGGGGCTTGGGCTCCTGCTTGGTGCCCGTCGGATCAGCACGATGACCTCGTCGTACGTCGGCGAGAACAAGGAGTTCGAGCGGCAGTACCTCTCGGGCGAACTCACCGTGAATCTGACGCCGCAGGGAACGCTCGCCGAGAAGCTGCGCGCGGGCGGTGCCGGCATCGCCGCGTTTTACACGCAGACCGGGGTTGGCACCCAGATGGCTGAGGGGGGGCTGCCGCGTCGCTACGCGCCAGACGGCTCGATCGCCGAAAGCTCGAAGCCCAAAGACACCCGCACATTCGATGTGGACGGCATACAGAAGCCGTTCGTCCTCGAAGAGGCGATTACAACGGACTTCTCGCTCGTCCACGCGCTGCGCGGCGACCGCCACGGCAACCTCGTGTTCAACAAGTCGGCCCGCAACTTCTCACCGCTCGCTGCTATGGCCGGACGCATCTGCATTGCTCAGGTCGAAGAACTGGTCGAGCCCGGTGATATCGATCCGGATGCTGTTCACCTGCCCGGTGTGTTCGTGCACCGCGTCGTCGAGGTCGGTTCCGGCATCGAGAAGCGCGTGGAGCGACGAACCGTGCGCGAGTCGGAAGGAGCACGGCCATGAGCCTCACACGCGCGGAGATGGCCGCTCGCGCGGCACTCGAATTGACAGACGGCGCCTACGTGAACCTCGGCATCGGACTGCCCACACTTGTTCCCAACTACGTTCCTGCTGGGGTGACTGTCACTCTGCAGTCGGAGAACGGAATTCTCGGCGTCGGGCCGTACCCCACAGAGGAGAACGTCGACTCCGACCTCATCAACGCGGGGAAAGAGACGGTGACCACCCTCCCCGGCACAGCGTTTTTCGACTCGGCGATGAGCTTCGCCATGATTCGCGGAGGCAAGATCGATGCGGCGATCCTCGGAGCCATGCAGGTATCCGGTTCGGGAGACCTCGCCAATTGGATGATTCCGGGGAAAATGGTCAAGGGCCCCGGCGGCGGCATGGATCTCGTGCACGGCGCGAAGCGCGTGATCGTGCTCATGACGCACACGGCAAAAGACGGCAGCCCGAAGATCGTCAACGAGTGCTCACTTCCGCTGACCGGCCGCGGCGTCGTCGACAGGATCATCACGGATCTGGCCGTCATCGACGTGACAGACGGCGGCCTCACGCTTATTGAAACTGCACCGGGCGTGACTGTTGAACACGTGATCGAAGCGACCGAGCCTGAGCTGACCGTTGCCGTGCAGTGACTGGCGCTGAGGGGCTCGCCGTCTGCTCACAGGGGGCGCGGACGACGACGTCGTAGGATTATCGACGTGCCAGCAGTGAATCTCGGTTTGCCCCGTGTGCCCGAAACCCTTGTCCCGCGCCGTTCAACGCGGCAGATCAAGGTCGGTAAGGTGCTGGTCGGCGGTAACGCGCCCGTCAGCGTGCAGTCGATGACCACAACCCCGACCACGAAGATCAACGAGACACTCCAGCAGATTGCCGAGCTTACGGCGTCGGGCTGCGACATCGTGCGCGTCGCCGTGCCAACGCGTGACGACGCCGAGGCGCTCCCCGCGATCGCCCAGAAGAGTCAGATTCCGGTCATTGCCGACATCCACTTCCAGCCGAACTATGTATATGCCGCGATCGACGCGGGCTGCGCCGCAGTCAGGGTAAATCCGGGCAACATTCGCAAGTTCGATGACCAGGTGGGTGAGATCGCCAAGCGGGCGAAAGCGGCAGGCGTTTCACTCAGGATCGGCGTGAACGCGGGGTCGCTCGACCGGCGTCTTCTCGAGAAGTATGGAAAGCCAACGCCGGAGGCTCTCGTCGAGAGCGCCGTGTGGGAGGCAAGTCTCTTCGAAGAGCACGACTTTCACGACTTCAAAATCTCGGTGAAGCACAATGACCCGATTGTCATGGTGAAGGCCTATCGCATGCTCGCCGAGCGTGGCGATTGGCCGCTCCACCTAGGCGTGACGGAGGCTGGCCCAGCGTTCCAAGGCACAATCAAGAGCGCCACGGCCTTCGGCATCCTCCTTTCCGAAGGCATCGGCGACACGATCCGCGTCTCGCTCAGCGCCCCTCCCGTCGAAGAGGTGAAGGTCGGGCTGCAGATTCTGCAGTCGCTGAACCTGCGTGAGCGCAAGCTCGAGATCGTTTCGTGCCCCAGTTGCGGTCGTGCCCAGGTTGACGTCTATACGCTGGCAGACGAGGTCACTGCCGGGCTGGAAGGCATGTCTGTGCCGCTGCGTGTTGCCGTGATGGGCTGCGTGGTCAATGGGCCAGGTGAAGCGCGTGAAGCAGACCTCGGCGTTGCATCGGGCAATGGAAAAGGGCAGATCTTCGTCAAAGGCGAGGTCATTAAAACCGTGCCTGAGTCCGAGATCGTCGAGACGTTGATTGCCGAGGCGAACCGTATCGCCGCCGAGATGCCCTCGTCAGATGCGACGACGGGCACTCCAACGATCTCGGTTGGCTGAACGGCCAGAATCCGCCCATTCGACGTGGATACACTGTGTCCCGCACCGCTTCGCAGACAATCGGAGATAACCCACGTGAATCAGCCGCAGGACGCAACCCTTTCCCCGAATGAAATGGATCGCGCCGGGCGCATCCTCGACACCATCGTGCGCTCGTACAGCACAAAGGTCGTCGGTCAGTCTGGTCTGCGAACGAGTCTGCTCGTGGCGCTGATGACGGGCGGGCATGTGCTTCTCGAAAGCGTTCCAGGGCTAGCGAAGACAACAGCAGCCGAGGCGATTGCGGATGCTGTTCAGGCGAAGTTTCAGCGCATTCAATGCACACCTGACCTGCTGCCCTCCGACATCGTCGGCACGCAGATCTTCGACCCAGGCACACGGGCGTTCTTCACTCAACTCGGCCCGATCCACGCGAATTTCGTTCTGCTCGATGAGATCAACCGTGCGAGTGCAAAGACGCAGTCGGCCATGCTTGAAGCAATGCAGGAGCGGCAGACTTCGATCGGTGGCGAGATTCATGAGCTGCCCAAGCCGTTTCTCGTTCTCGCGACTCAGAATCCTATTGAGCAGGAGGGCACCTATCACCTGCCTGAGGCGCAGCTCGACCGCTTTCTCATCAAGGACATTCTTGGCTACCCGTCGATTGCCGACGAAGCAGAGATCGTGCGGCGCGTCGGTCGCGGCGTGTATGACGGTGAGGACACCGTCGCCGATGTCAGCCTCGATGATGTGACGTATCTTCAGCAGCTTACGCGGCGCGTGTACCTCGACCCGTCGGTGCTCAACTATCTCGTTCAGGCGGTTTACGTCACGCGGCACACGAGCCAATACCTGCCCGAGACTCTCTCGCGCTACGTTGAGTATGGAGCGAGCCCTCGTGCAAGCATCGCATTTGCCTCGGCCGCCCGTGCCCTCGCGGTGTTGAATGGCCGCGACCATGTCATCCCTGACGACGTGAAGGCATTCCGGCATCACGTGCTGCGCCACCGTATGATTTTGAATTTCGAGGCGGATGCCGATGGTGTGACCCCCGAGACAATCATCGATGCCTGCTTCGCCGCGGTACAGGTTCCGTGAGCTGACTCATGACGGGGCTGCTCTATCGGGTGAAGTCGAAGCTGTCGATCCGCGCGCACAGGCGGGTTCGCGGTGTGCTCGACGGTGAGTATGCCTCGGTGATGCATGGTAAGAGCCACGAATTCGAAGAGCTTCGCCCGTATGTTCCCGGCGACGAGGTGCGCGATATCGACTGGAAGGCCACGGCTCGCAACGGCACCCCGTACATTCGACTCTATGTCGCGATGCGCAAGCACCTCGTCACCTTCGTCGTCGACACGGGTCGCAATATGGCGGCAATCGGAGCATCGGGCGAGCCGAAGCGCGAGACGACAGTGCTTGTTGCCGGCATCATCGCGTACCTCGCACACCGGCACGGCGATCACGTGTCGCTGGTCTCCGGTGACGCCGACGGCGTGCACTCGATGCCGGGAGCCGGCACAGAATCGCATGTCGAGCAGGTGCTCGGGCGCATTCAGGCCCGTGCCGTTCCCGAGGCAGGACACAGCGACCTCGATCGACTGCTCTCATATATTGCGCGCAGAACCAGGCGGCGCAGCATCTTGGTCATCATCAGCGACGACGAGGGCATCGACGATGAGAGAGCACGGATGCTTCGGCGTCTGCACGCTCAGCATGAACTGCTCTGGGTCAGCATCGGAGACGCTGACCCTCTTGATCCGGGCTGGCACGACAATCAGGTGCTGGATATCGAGAACGGTGAGCAGCTTCCTGAGTTTCTGAAACGTGATCGTGCCCTGCATCGTGAATTCACGACATCGGTCTCTGACGCTGAATCAGCGACGATAGACAAGTTGGAGTCGCTGGGCATCACCGGTGTTCGGGTGACGGGCCCCGACGATGCCGTCTCCGGTGTCTTCCGACTGCTTGAGAGGCACAATAGTGGTCGGAGATAACGGATACTACGATCCCGTCTCATACAGCCCACTGTGGCTGTGGATCGCGTGCGGCATCATCGTGCTGGTGCTGCTCTGGTACGTCGCTGTGTGGTTCTACCCCCGAGCGAGGGCTCCGAAACGAGCGCCCACCGTCTCGCCACGTCGCAGCGACCTCGTCACTCGCTACCGGGGACTGATCGACGAGATCGAGGCGGCCAACGCGTCGGGCGAGCTTTCGACGCGCGAAGCGCACCTGAAGCTCAGCATTCTCGTTCGCCTCTTCGTCGAAGAGCAGTCGGGAACGCGTTTCTCTGCAATGACTCTCGCTGACCTCACCGAGGCGAATCAGACGGGCCTTGCACACGCGGTCGCCTCGTACTACCCATTCGAGTTCGCGCCAGCGTCGTCTGGGGATCTCGCACCGTCGCTGCTTCGAGCGCGAGAGGTGGTGATGTAGGTGGAGATGCTCAATGGATGGATGCCCCTGGTCTGGGCGGGTGCCCTTGTCGTCACCCTCCTCATTGCGCTGCTGATTCGCTCGCGCCGACGGGCCGCGTCGTCTGCCGTGCGCGTCGCGCATCTCAACCGCGTGAGCGCTCTGCCCGCTTTTCGTCGTGCACGCTCGCGCATGCGCATTTTGCTGGCTGTCGGAATAGCCCTGACGACCATCGCGGTTGCAGCATCCGCAGTATTGAGCTCCCGCCTGGTCACGGTGCACACCGTAACGCCGGAAGTCCACAATCGAGACATCGTGCTGTGCCTCGACACATCGGGGTCGATGACTGACTACGACATTGCGATTCTCGACACGTTCATCGAGCTTGCCGATCAGTTCGAGGGGGAGCGCATCGGCCTGACGATCTTCAATGCGTCTGCTGTCACGTATTTTCCCCTCACCACCGACTATGAATACGTCACGGATCAGATGACTGAGCTTCGCGACAATATGGACGATCCGACAACCGACTACGCCTACACCGACGGCACTCTTCTCGGTGACGGCTCATCGCTCATCGGCGACGGCCTGGCCTCGTGCACCCAGCGATTCGACAACCTCGACGAAAATCGCTCTCGGTCGATCATCTTTGCGACAGACAACTTTGTCGCTGGGCAACAGCTTGTGTCGTTGCCCCAGGCTGGAAAATACGCGAAAGACAATGGCGTTGTCGTGTACGGCTTGAACCCCGGTGACTCAACGGCGAAGAACTACATCGAGGAGCTCGCAACAGAGCTGAAAGAGACGGTAGAAACGACGGGAGGGGAGTACTACGCACTCAGCGACCCGAAAGCTGTGCCCGACATCGTGACGTCGATTCAGAAGCAGGAGGCCTCCGCCATGAAGGCCCCCTCCTATGTTGTCAGATCGGATCAGCCAGATCTCTATCTATGGATTGCCTTCTGGTCAACCATTGCTCTTCTCGGCGTCGGTTGGAGGCTGCGACGATGACGTTTCACCCTGTCATGCCCGCCGTGCTGATGACCATCGTGTTCGCAGCTCTCCTCCTGTTCACGATCGTTCAGGCCGTGCGCGCTCCGACCGCGAAGATCCGTCTGCATTGGATCTCCCGCACGGTGCTCGTGGTGCTGCTCGGCGCAATGATGCTGCGCCCCGTGGCGAACGATGGAAAGCCAGTGGATGCCGTCGGAAGCGACGTTGACGTCTACTTCGTGATCGACACGACGAGCAGCATGGCCGCAGAAGACTGGGGCGACGGGAAGCCGCGGCTTGACGGTGTGCGCGCAGACGTGACCGAGCTCGCAGAGACCCTGGCCGGTGCGCGGTACTCGGTCACCACGTTTGACGCTGCAACCGTCGAGCGTGTGCCCCTGACCACCGATGCCGGCGCGATCGAACAGACGGTCGCGGCCATGACTCAGGAGATCACCGGCTACTCGTCTGGAAGCAGCATTTCGGCGCCGCTCAGCCATCTGAAGCAAACTCTCGCCGAGGCGAACCCCGATCACACGACGATCCTGTACTACATCGGAGACGGCGAGCAGACCGTCACCGAGCAACCTGAGTCGTTCGCCGCCATCGCCGAGTACGTCGATGGCGGAGCCGTGCTCGGGTACGGCACGAAAGACGGCGGTCGGATGCTGGAGAACCGCGGACTCGAAACCGACGGTGAACCTGAATACATCACCGACCCGTCGACGGGAGAACCCGCGCTTTCGCACATTGACGACGACGCGCTGCAGACGATTGCGACGCAGCTCGGCGTTGACTACCTTCACCGTGATGCATCGTCGAGCGTTGCCGAAGCAGCATCCGGAATAACCGTCGTGCCCGAATCCGAGGCAGGGCAGAATCCGGCACCCGAGCCGGAGCTGTACTGGATTCTGGCCATTCCGTTCGGTGCTCTGCTTCTCTTCGAACTTGCGAGCCTCGTCGTCGATCTGCGCCGTCTGCGTACGCGAGGGGAGATGCACTCGTGACGAACACCAAGCCACGCCGCATGCGCACGCGCCTTGTGCTCATCACACTTCCGCTTGTGCTCATCGCCCTGGCATTCTCAGGAAAACTCATCAGTCTCGGCGTCATCGCCGACCAAGGATCACGTACCTACGCGGGGGAGCAATATAAGACGTCGGCCAGCCAGTTTGACGGGCTGATGCCGTGGAACGCGTTCGAGTCGTGGGTCGCGCCGTTCGACCGCGGAACCGCGAAGGCCGCGGCAGGGGACTTTCCTGCGGCGACCGAAGATCTCTCGCAGGCACTCGTGCTCGCGCCCGACGGCCGAACGTGCGAAATTCGGGTGAACCTCGCACTCGCGTGGGAGCAACAGGGAGATGCCCATGCAGAGGCAGGCTCGACCGAAGGAGCCGCGCGCATGTGGGAGACCGCGCTTGCCGTGATCGAGGGCGGCGCATCTGAAGGCTGTGACAAGCCGCAGGATTCCAAAGCGGACGAACAGTTGAAGACCGCGAAGAAGCGCATCGAAGACAAGCTCAACACGAGTTCTGACGACAACGGCGACGAAAACAACGACGGCTCAGGTAAAGACGATTCCGATTCCGGAGGCGACGAGTCAGACAGTGACGACCCGCTCGACGATTTAAAAGAGCGCGGCAAGGACGCCGAGCGCAAAAAACAAGATGGCGACGCCGATCGACGCGGATCTGGTGGCGGTGGTGATACCGACAAGCCGTGGTAGTAACAACGAATCCGGCGGGTCGGACCCACGAGCGGAGACTGAGGACACGGTGCTCGAGGCGACGAGTTCTGGGACTCACCAGAGCATGAGTACGATGGTGACGTGGTAACGCGCCTATCTAACTACTTTGTTCGCACGCTCAGAGAAGACCCCGCAGATGCAGAGGTCGCCAGTCATCGCCTTTTGGTGCGCGCTGGATACATTCGGCGGCAGGCGCCAGGAATCTTCGCCTGGCTGCCGCTCGGGCTGCGTGTCAAAGCGCGTATCGAGCAGATCATCCGCGAAGAGATGGAAGCGGCTGGTGCTTTCGAGGTGCATTTTCCAGCCCTCATGCCGCGCGAGCCATACGAGGTGTCCGGACGATGGGAAGAGTACGGGGAGAATCTCTTTCGACTCGCCGATCGCAAGGGCGCCGATATGCTCCTCGCGCCAACACACGAAGAGGCGTTCACGCTTCTCGTCAAGGATCTCTACTCGTCGTACAAGGATCTGCCTCTGACGATCTACCAGATTCAGGACAAGTACCGCGACGAAGCACGTCCGCGAGCCGGTCTCTTGCGCGGGCGCGAGTTCACAATGAAGGACGCTTACTCGTTCGATGCGTCAGATGCCGGCCTCGACGCCAGTTACCAGCGTCAGCGCGACGCGTACGAGCGCATCTTCACTCGACTCGGGCTTGACTACGTGATCGTCAAGGCGGATGCCGGCGCAATGGGCGGATCGAAAAGCGAAGAGTTCCTGCACCCGACGCCCATCGGCGAAGACACTTTCGTCCGCTCGGATGGCGGGTACGCGGCAAACGTGGAGGCATACGAGACGCCGCGCGTTGACCCGGTGCCCGTCGACGGTCTCCCCGGGGCGCGCGTCGTCGACTCGCCGGACACTCCGACGATCGCTACTCTCGTCGATCTGCTGAATGACCAGCACCCACGCGAAGACGGGCGGGCGTGGGAGGCCGCAGATACGCTCAAGAACGTGGTGCTTGCGCTCAAGCACCTCGACGGTTCGCGCGAGGTCGTCGTCGTTGCCGTTCCCGGCGATCGCGACGTTGACATGAAGCGCATCGAGGTGGCATTCGCGCCGAGCGAGGTTGACGCCGCTACTGATGCCGATTTCGCTGCGCATCCGGCACTGGTCAAGGGGTATATCGGCCCATGGTCGTCGACCGGGGCCGTGCTCGGTGAACGTTCCGCGAGCGGCATCCGGTATGTTGCTGACCCGCGCGTTGCCACGGGCACCACGTGGGTCACCGGAGCTAACGAGGCAGATAAGCATGTGCTTGGGCTCGCTGCCGGGCGCGACTTCACGGTAGATGACGTGATCGAGGCTGCGACGATTCGCGAGGGAGACCCTGCCCCCGATGGTTCCGGACCCGTGCATCTTGCGCGTGGAACCGAGATCGGGCATGTGTTTCAGCTCGGTCGAAAGTATGCCGAGGCCCTCGGGCTGCAGGTGCTCGACGAGAACGGCAAGCTCGTCACCGTCACAATGGGTTCGTACGGTCTCGGTGTCACACGCGACCTCGCCCTGCTCGCAGAGCTGCACAACGACGACAAAGGGCTGTGCTGGCCTCGCAACATCGCACCGTTCGACGTTCATGTGATTGCCACGGGCAAGGATGCTGCCATCTTTGACGTTGCCCAGCAGATCTCGGGCGAACTCGAAGCACGGCGCCTCGAGGTACTGTACGACGACAGACCAAAGGTTTCTCCCGGCGTGAAGTTTGGCGACGCCGAGCTGATCGGAGTTCCGACGATCGTCATCGCGGGCCGCGGCGTCTCCGACGGACTCGTCGAACTGTGGGACCGTCGCTCGGGGGAGCGCACACAGGTGCCCGTCGGCGAGGTAACCCAACGGGTCCTCGCCACCCGCTAGCGCCTCTGTGTCTGCGAGGTCGCACTCGCGTGTGGTGACGAACAGTCGTGGAGTCGGGTAGCCTTAGAGTTCGGCCGGGCACCGCGACGTTAGCCTGCGCCACATCTGAATAGGGAGGCTCTCTGGTGGACATCGATCTGAGTGTGTTGAAGTTGATGGAGCGGGAGAAAGAGATCCCCTTCGATGAGCTGATCCACATCATCGAGCAGGCCATTCTGACCGCTTACCTCAAGAATGAGGCGCAGAACGGCAACGAAGAGGCCGAGGGGCGCGTCGAACTCGACCGCAAGACCGGCCATGTCGCCGTGCTCATTCCTGAAAAGGATGATGACGGAAATCTCATCGGCGAATCGGAAACGATGCCGGAAGACTTTGGCCGCATTGCCGCATTCGCTGCAAAGCAGGTCATCAATCAGCGCCTGCGTGATATTGCCGATGACGCGGTTCTCGGCGAGTTCAAGGGGCGCGAAGGCGACATCGTGGCGGGCATCATTCAGCAGGGCCCGAATCCGCGGATGATTCACGTAGATCTGGGTACGGTCGAAGCCGTTCTGCCTCCAGAGGAGCAGGTGCCCAGCGAGGACTACACGCACGGCCGGCGCATCCGCGTATACGTCACGAGTGTTTCCAAGGGACTCAAGGGTCCGCAGATCACGGTATCGCGCACCCACCCGGCCCTCGTCAAAAAGCTCTTTTTCCTCGAGGTTCCCGAGATCGCCTCAGGACTCGTCGAGATCGTGTCGCTTGCACGCGAGGCGGGCCATCGCACGAAGATCGCTGTTCTTGCGAAGGACCCGTCGATCAACGCGAAGGGCTCGTGCATCGGCGAACTCGGGCGCCGTGTGCGTGCAGTGACCGAAGAACTCGGAGACGAGAAGATCGACATCGTCGACTACTCAAGTGATTTGTCGACATTTGTCGCAAATGCTCTGTCACCGGCACGCGTATCGTCGTCATACGTTCTCGACGCCGAGACAAAAGCCGTTCGAGCACTTGTGCCCGATTACCAACTCTCATTGGCAATTGGCAAAGAGGGGCAGAACGCCAGGCTCGCGGCGAAGCTCACCGGGGCGAAAATCGATATTCAACCGGATTCGATTCTCGACGGGGAATGATGACGGCCGAACCGGCGGGTTTCGCTGCTGGTCGGGTCACAGCGCGGGGAGTGTAAGATGGAGCCCGTGAGAACGTGCATCGGATGCCGAATGCGCGCCGAACGGTCTTCTTTGCTGAGGGTCGTTGCCCGGGATTCCGAGGTCGTTGTCGATGAGACAGCGTCACTCCCCGGCAGAGGTGCGTGGCTGCATCCGACAAATGTGTGTTGCAAACGAGCAGTGAAGAGACGAGCCCTTGGGCGAGCACTTCGCGTGAACTCGGTACTGAACACGCAAACACTAGAGAACAGGCTGAATGGCTAATGGACAACTAATGAGCGGCTCGAAATGAGACCCGTCCGTAACTAACGGTCTGCCCTGTCTGGGCAGACCCAGACAGGAGAGAAGTGGCTGCAAAACCACGCGTACACGAGATCGCATCTGAGTTCTCGGTAGACAGCAAGGTTGCCCTCGCGAAGCTCAAGGAATTGGGCGAATTCGTCAAGGGACCTTCGTCGAGCATTGAGCCTCCGGTCGCGCGCAAACTGCGTGCGGCGCTTGAGGCTGACGGGGCGAAGCCCGCGTCCGACGAGAAAAAAGACTCCGGCAAGCCGGCGTCGTCACAGGCAAAGCCGGGCAAGCCCGCACCGAAGGCGCCTCAGACGCCGAAGACGGAGACGGCACCCGACTCAGCACCGGAAGGGACGAGCGACGGCGAAGCGACAGCACCGTCGACGCCAGGCGAGAGCGGTGACGCCTCACCTGCCCCTCGCCCAGCACCCGCGCCCAAACCGAACCAGGCTCGCTCCGAGGGCGCTCCGCGTCCGGGCAACAACCCATACTCGAGCGCCCAGGGAATGGGCCAGCGTCCGCAAGGTGCTCCGCGCCCCGGCAACAACCCGTATTCCAGTGCTCAGGGAATGGGCCAGCGCCCGACTCCCGCGAACATCCCCCGTCCGCCTCGCCCTCAGGCTCCGAGACCCGGCGCTCCCCGTCCGGGTGCTGCGCGCCCCGCCGGTGGAGGCCGTGGTCGGCCGGGCGGCGCCGGCGGCGGCGCCCCGCGTCCGGGTGCCCAGCGCCCCGGTGCAGGCGGCGGTGGTTTCCAGCGCCCAGGCGGTGGCCCCGGCGCAGGCGGCTTTCAGCGCCCGACCGGCGGCTTCGGCGGACGCCCAGGCGGCGGTCGTGGCCGCGGCGGAGGCACTGCCGGTGCGTTCGGCCGTGGTGGAGGTCGCGCGAAGTCCCGTAAGTCGAAGCGGGCGAAGAGGCAAGAATTTGAAATGAGGCAGGCGCCGTCGATCGGTGGCGTGAATGTTCCTCGCGGAGATGGCAACACAATTCTTCGCCTGCGTCGCGGTGCCTCGATTGCTGACTTCGCTGACAAGATCGATGCAAGCCCGGGAGATCTCGTCACAGTGCTGTTCCACCTTGGCGAGATGGCAACGGCCACCGAGTCGCTCGATGAGGCGACGTTCGAGGTGCTCGGTGAAGAACTCGGATACAAGATTCAGATGGTGTCGCCTGAAGACGAGGATCGTGAGCTTCTCGAAGGCTTCGACATCGACCTCGACGGTGAGCTCGAGGCGGAAGATGATGAGGATCTGATGCCTCGTCCGCCCGTAGTCACCGTTATGGGTCACGTCGACCACGGTAAGACCCGACTTCTCGACGCGATGCGCCATGCAAACGTCGTAGAGGGCGAGGCCGGAGGAATCACCCAGCACATCGGCGCGTACCAGGTGCGCACCGAACACGAGGGCGTCGACCGTGCAATTACGTTCATCGATACGCCAGGACACGAGGCATTCACCGCCATGCGTGCTCGTGGTGCCCAGGTCACCGATATTGCGATCCTCGTCGTCGCGGCTGACGATGGAATCATGCCGCAGACGATTGAGGCGTTGAACCACGCTCAAGCAGCGAATGTGCCCATCGTCGTCGCAGTGAACAAGATCGATAAGGAAGAGGCGAACCCGCAAAAGGTCCGCCAACAGCTCACCGAGTACGGTCTTGTCGCTGAGGAATACGGCGGCGACGTCATGTTCGTCGACGTGTCGGCCCGCAACAGCATCGGCATCCAGGAGCTTCTCGATGCTGTGCTCCTCACGGCTGACGCCGGGCTTGAGCTTCGCGCGAACCCCAACAAGATCGCGCGCGGCGTTGCCATCGAGGCAAAGCTCGACAAAGGCCGTGGTTCAGTCGCGACTGTGCTCATCCAGTCGGGAACGCTGCACATCGGAGACGCCATTGTGGCAGGCACCGCCTATGGCCGCGTGCGCGCGATGATCGACGAGACAGGATCAAACCTCGACGAGGCCGGTCCATCACGTCCGGTTCAGGTGCAGGGACTCTCAACGGTTCCGCGTGCAGGCGACACCTTCCTCGTCACAGAGGAAGACCGCACGGCACGCCAGATCGCTGAGAAGCGTGAAGCTGCTGAGCGTAACGCCCAGCTGGCGAAGGCGCGCAAGCGTATCAGCCTCGAAGACTTCACCCGCGCTCTTCAGGAGGGCAAGGTCGAGTCGCTCAACCTCATCATCAAGGGTGACGTCTCCGGTGCCGTCGAGGCACTTGAAGAGTCGCTTCTCAAGATCGAGGTGGACGAGAGCGTTCAGCTGCGCATCATCCACCGCGGTGTCGGAGCCGTTACGGAATCCGACGTCAACCTGGCGACGATCGACAACGCGATCATCCTCGGATTCAACGTGCGTCCCGATGCGAAGGCGCGCGACCGCGCGGCTCGCGAAGGTGTGGACATCCGGTTCTACTCGGTTATCTACAACGCGCTCGAAGACGTCGAGTCGAGCCTCAAGGGACTCCTCAAGCCGGAGTACGAAGAGGTTCAGTCGGGTGTCGCCGAGATTCGCGAAGTGTTCCGCTCGTCCAAATTCGGCAACATCGCCGGTGTCATCGTGCGTTCGGGAACAATCACCCGAAATGCCAAGGCGCGCATTATTCGCGAAGGCGTCGTTCGTGCAGACGGACTGGCCATCGAGTCGCTTCGCCGATTCAAGGATGATGTCACTGAGGTACGTACGGACTTCGAGGCCGGCATCGGGCTCGGCAAGTACAACGACATTCAGATCGGTGACGAGATCGAGACCACAGAGCTGGTCGAGAAGCCTCGCACCTAATCGATATGATCGAGCGTCGCGGCCCGGTACGGACGTTGTCCGGCCGGGCCGCGACGCTTCAGAACACAAGGAGAACACCATGGGTGAGAACCCACGGGCACGTCGCATGGCCGACCGGATCAAACAGATCATTGCCACACGGCTCGAAAAGGGTCTTCGTGATCCGCGACTCGGCTTCGTCACAATCACCGATGTCCGGGTGACGGGAGACCTGCAGCACGCGAGCATCTTCTTCACCGTGTACGGAACAGATGATGAGCGATCTGACAGTGCGAAGGCATTAGAGTCGGCGAAAGGGATGCTACGCAGCGAAGTCGGGCGCAACATCACCGCGCGCATCACGCCGAGCCTTGAGTTCATTGCCGACGCGATCCCAGAGAATGCGAAGCACATCGAAGATTTGCTCAACGAGGCAAAGCAACGCGACACGCAGGTGGCTGACCTCGCGGCATCCTCGTCGTATGCCGGTGATGAAGACCCGTACATCAAACCTCGTGACGATGATGAGGACGCCGAGCGGGCCTGAACGTCTGCTGGCGACTGCATAACGATTCGCCATCTGCCTCTGGGCAGCCACTTAGAATGGCCGCACGGTGGATGGGGGCATCATGAGCACACGAATGAGGCGTGCAGGTCCAGTTCTGGGCCTCGCAGCATCCGCCGTGCTGGTGCTGGGGCTCAGCGCGTGCAGCGGCACATTGCCGGAGCAGCCCGACCCGGGCCCTGAATCGACGGATAGCATGACCCAGACGGAGACTTCGTCTCCCGAGGAGTCGACGCCGACCCCCGAGGCATGGGCTATCACGGAGACCGGAATCGGCCCGTTCGAGATCGGAATGCGGTATGCAGATGCGCTGACAGCGCCCGGTGCTGACGTCAGCGAACTCTGCGAGGGAGTCGCGCAGGTCACGGTTTCCGACGCCCCGGACGCGACCATGTGGGTAATGGCGTCAGAGCACGATCCGGAGAGCACGCTCGCTGAAATCTCGGTGTCGGCACCGGCAGACACTGTCGAAGACATCCCAGGCGGACCGGAAACAGACAAGGGTATCGGCCTGGGCGCATCGGTCGATGACATGCGAGCCACGTATCCGGATGCACGTGAGCTTGATGACACCGGGGTGCCAGACCGCGTGATGTATTACGTGCCTGCCGACGACGGGGGAGGCATCATCTTCACGGCGACCCGCGGAGGCGACACCATCTGGCAGATCTCCGTGACAGCGGGCGATGCTCCCTCATATGAGCCCTGCGCCTGACCGATCAGGGCAGGACGTAACCTGAACCGGTCTCGACGGCAAGACCGTCTGCGACGAGTCCGGCGAGAGCACGGTCGCGTTGCGCGGCATCCGGCCAGAGTCGCGTGATCTCCTGCGCGGTGACCGGAATGTCGGCGGCCCGCAACTCGGCCATGATGAGGCCGCGCACGTGACGATCGCTTCCCTCATACCGCTTTTGGATGGACTTGCGCGGCCCGGCGTACGCGGGTGCGCCCGCGGCGACCCACCGGCAGAGGCCACGCACCGGGCACTCCGCGCAGCGCGGCGATCTGGCGAGGCACACGATAGCGCCGAGCTCCATAGCGGCAGCGTTGAACGTGCGTGCCTCGATGTCGTCATCGGACAGCAGCGCCTCCATATCTCCGAGATCGCGTGGGGCGGATGGGGGAGCGGGCTCGCCCATCCCGTGAACCGCACGCGCGATCACCCGGCGGGTGTTCGTGTCGACGACGGGATGTCGGTCCCCGTACGCGAAGACTGCGACGGCCCGTGCCGTGTAGTCTCCGACTCCTTTCAGCGCCAGCAGAGACTCAACATCGCGTGGAACAACGCCGCCGTGCACCTCCGTGATCTGTTCGGCTGCCCGATGCAGCCACAGCGCTCTTCGCGGATAGCCGAGGTTCGCCCACTCCCGTACCGCCTCACCGGCGGGAACCGCTGCGAGGTCCCGCGGCGACGGCCATCTCTCGAGCCACCGTTCAAGATATGGGATCACACGGGCCACCGGGGTCTGCTGCAGCATGAACTCACTGACCAGCACGCCCCACGCGCTGAAGCCATCGCGTCGCCACGGAAGGTCGCGCGCGTTCTCTCGGTACCACGCGTTGACGGCTGAGGCGAGGGGATGCTGCATCACCGCTCCAGCCTAAGCGGGTAGGCTTGAAAGCATGACACCAGCCCGCAATTGGTCTGTGCGCATCCTGTTTTCGCCGCTCAGATTTTCGCGAATTGGCGAGGGCGGGGCCGATTGATGGCAGCGACATCAAGCGGCCTGCTGCTCATTGACAAACCGCCAGCGCACACGAGTCACGATGTTGTCGCGCGCACGAGACGACTCGCGGGAACACGCAAGGTCGGTCACGCGGGAACTCTCGACCCGATGGCGACAGGTCTGCTCATTCTCGGGATCGGTTCGTCAACGCGGTTGCTCACCTACGTCGTCGGGTGCGATAAGGAATACAGCGCAACAATACGACTCGGGCAGTCGAGTTCTACCGACGATGCAGAAGGGGAGCTTTCGGCACCAGCAGAGCCTGCCAGCATCGCTGCCATTGATGACGGCGCGATCACGAGGGAAATCGCGGCGTTGACCGGCGAGATCGAGCAGATTCCGTCAACCGTGAGTGCCATCAAAGTCGACGGGAAGCGGGCATATGCCCGTGCGCGGGCGGGCGAGACCGTTGAGCTGAAGTCACGTACTGTCACCATCTCGAACTTCCAGCTCGAGGGCGTACATCGGTCGATGGGAAACATTGATATCGACGTGCGTGTCGCATGCTCCAGCGGAACATACATTCGGGCGCTCGCACGTGACATCGGCTCATCCCTCGGCGTCGGCGGGCATCTCACTCACCTCAGGCGTGCGCGAATAGGACCGTTCACGGTTGCCGATGCAAGCGAACTTGACGGTCTCGTCGTTGCGGACTCGATAATTGCCCCAGCGCACGTCGCGCGCACGCTCTTCCCCGTCGCCATTCTCGACGATGAACGGGCACGGGCACTCGGGCACGGGCAGCGCATCGACCCGCGAGATCTGCCTCTCGTGGATGGCCCCATTGCGGCGCTGACGGAGCAGGACCGGCTTATCGGGCTCGTCGAACTGCGCGATGGCGTCGTTCGGAGCCTTGTGAACTTTCCCGACGATGAGCACGGCATCCGATGATCATCGGATTCACTCTGGTTCAAGTGGCAGTTGCCGGCGTCGCCGCGCTGATGTGCATTGCGCTGGGCCTGGCCGGCCGTGTTCCCAACGATCTGACGATGGGGGCTCTGTTGCTCGTCGAACTGTTGCTGATCGCTCAGCTGGTCACGGCGATCATCGCACCGTCAGTGGGTAACGATGCGTCGGGGAGCCTTCTTGAGTTCTACACGTATCAAGTGAGTGTGCTGCTTGTGCCGCCGGCCGCCGTATTCTGGGCGCTCGTCGACCGGTCACGGTGGGCGACGGTGATCCTCGGGGCCGGATGCCTGACCGTCGGCATTATGGTGTATCGCATGCAGCAGATTTGGGGCGCCTGATCCGCGGGTAGAATCGTGTGGTTATGTCTCCCTCTCCTTCGAGCCTCACGCGTGGCGCGCAACGCACGCCCATGCCCGGCGTCGGTCGCGCTCTCGTAGCGATCTACGCCATTCTCGCCCTGGCAGCGACGGGGCGCTCTTTCGTTCAGATCGTGTCAAAGTTCGACGAAGCACCGCTAGCGTATGCACTGTCGGCGCTTTCGGCAGTTGTCTATATCGTCGCCACCGTTGCACTGGTGAAACGGGCGAAGATCTGGCATCAGATTGCGTGGGCGACGATCACGTTTGAGCTTGTCGGGGTGCTGGTGATCGGTACGCTCAGTCTCATTGAAGCCGCGTGGTTTCCGCACGACACCGTGTGGAGCGTCTACGGCCGCGGCTACCTTTTCATTCCGCTCATTCTGCCCGTGCTCGGCATGATCTGGCTGCGGTCGCAGTCGGCCAGGGAGGACGCACGATGATCATTTTTCACAGTCTCGATGAGGTTCCCGTCGACTTTGGTCCGAGTGCCGTGACGATCGGCAAGTTCGATGGTGTGCACGCTGGCCATCGAGCCATCGTGTCGCAGCTGCAAGGAATCGCTCATGAGCGAGGTCTTGCAAGTGTTGTGGTCACGTTTGACCGCAATCCGCTCTCGGTCGTTGCTCCGCAGGTCTGCCCAGACCCGCTGGTCAGCCTTGAGCAGAAGCTTGATCTGCTTTCGGAGACCGGCGTGGACGCCTGTCTTGTTCTGCGCTTCGACGCCGAACGTTCGGCTCAGCCCGCTGAGGAGTTCGTGACGGAGCTGATCGTCGGAGCGCTGCATGCCGAGGCTGTCTTCGTCGGCGACGATTTTCGTTTTGGGCACAAAGGCAGAGGCAACGTTGCGTTGCTTCGCGAGATGGGTCCCGCTCGTGGTTTTGAGGTGCTGAGCATTCCTGACGTCGCTCCCCTCGGGGATCGTCGCGTGTCGTCGACCTGGGTGCGCGAGCTCCTCGCAGCGGGCGACGTCGACACTGCAGCGGCACTGCTCGGCCGCCCGCATTCCGTTCGTGGGCTTGTCGTACACGGTGCAAAGCGCGGTCGTGAACTCGGGTTTCCGACGGCTAACCTGTCGCCTGACGTTCAGGGCCTGATTCCCGATGATGGCGTCTACGCCGGTCGGATGCTTGTGAATGGCGACTGGCACACTGCAGCCGTGTCGGTCGGAAACAACCCCACCTTTGATGGTGTCGCCCAGAAGCAGGTGGAGGCTCACCTCCTCGATCAGGATCGCGATCTCTACGGTCTTGTCGTCGACGTGGAGTTCGTCGAGCGCATTCGCGGAATGATCGCGTTCGACGGCATCGAGCCGCTCATCGCCCAGATGGGCGATGACGTTGCCCGTGCCCGATCTATTCTCGTCTGATCAGGCGAATCCGGGCGATGGCGACCCTGGCTGCACTGGAGCGATGATGCGCACGGGGCGCGTCGACGGATCGATGGAGCGCCGCCCGGTGAGGTAGAGAATGATGCTCTCCGCTGTTCCGTCGATCTGCTGCTCACCTCGACCAATCGTCCAGCCGGCATCGGATGCCGCAAGCACTCGGTGCCGCAGCAGAGTCCGCACGCTTCGCGAGGCTGTGCGGCGCGCGAGAGTGGCCACAGTGAATGTTGCGTCATTGTCGAAGCGCAGTCGCAGCCCGACCGGGTGCGCGGCGTCATACCCGTGCACGATCGTCTCGAGCAGTCGAGGCGAAGAGCCGCGCTGATCGCCGGTGCTGATACGACGGGAGATGAGGGTGAGGTCGTCGATGAGCTCAGCGGTCGTTCGCTTTTGCGCTATCGATCTCGCGATCTCTGCCATAGCGCGGGAGGGATTGAGTTGCCTGCTCGTGAAGCTCGCGCGAGCGATGTCGTCAAGCATCTCGCGAGACGACGCCGACACACGCCATACAAGGTGAGCGACGGCATCCTTGACACTCCAACCCTCGCACAGCGACGGTGCTTCCCACTGGTCCTGGCTCAGTGTGGCCACGCCGTCTCTCACAACGGCGAGTGCTCGTCCGACGGCGTCGTCCGTATCTGTCCGCGTCATATCTCCAGAGTAAGCTGATTCGGTGTCGGGAGAGCGTCGAAAACTGTGGGCAGGGCGAAGTCTCGCGGTTTTAGGACTCATTCTGGTGGCCGTCAACCTCCGCACTGCCGTTGCCGCGCTGTCTCCGGTCTACGACTTCATCGACGCAGAACTGCATGGAGGCGGATTCGGCCTCGGGCTACTCGGGATGCTCCCGCCGCTGTGCTTTGCCGTCTTTGGGCTGATCACGCCGTCGCTGGCTCGACGCTTCGCCCTCGAAGAATTGCTTGTCGGTTCTCTCATCGTCATGCTGGCCGGGCATCTGCTTCGCGGCATTGCGTGGAGCTTCGGGTCACTTCTTCTCGGAAGCATCCTGTGCTTTGCGGCAATTGGCGCAGGAAATGTGCTCTTGCCTGCCATCGTCAAAAAGTACTTCTCTGACCGAATCGGGCAACTGACGGCGGTCTATGCGACGGTCATGTCAATATCGACGTTTGTGCCGCCGCTTGTCGCTGTGCCTATGGCCCGTGCCGTTTCGTGGCAATTCTCGATTGGCATCTGGGGACTGCTTGCCCTGCTCGCCCTCGTGCCGTGGGTAGCTCAGAGCGTGCTCAATCGTCGCTCCGTGCGCAACGACCCCGGCATCGCCGAGCTGCGCGATCGAGCCGTCAAGCGCGTGTCGCGGTCGCGCACTGTATGGGCTCTGACTGTGACGTTCGCCGCGTCATCGTCTGTCGCGTACACGTCGTTTGCCTGGCTTCCGCAGATTCTCACCGATATCGCTGATGTCACCCCGGCGACGGGCGGCCTGCTCCTCAGCCTCTTCGGGTTCTTCGGGCTGCCGGCGGCGGTGCTCATGCCACTGCTCGTGACGCGCGTGCGGCGCCCCGTGTTTCTTGTCTGGTGCGGAGCGGCCTTCATTCTTGGTGGTGTCATCGGTCTGCTTGTGGCACCGCACACCGTGCCGTGGCTTTGGGTCGCGATGCTGGGCTCAGGCCCCCTTCTTTTCCCGCTGGCGCTCACCCTGATCAACCTGCGTTCGCGCACGCACAAGACAGTGATTGCGGTCAGCGGCTTCGTTCAGGGCTGCGGGTACGTCATTGCCTCTGCATTTCCCCTGTTTATCGGAATGCTGCATGAGATCACCGGAGGATGGACGGCACCGCTTATCGTGCTCGGGTGCGTAGCCCTTCCGACGCTGTGGGCGGGGCGGGTGATCGGTGCAAGACGCATGATCGACGACGAACTCTCGAGCTGACAGCGAACGCGCAGCATCAGCTCCCATTCTGCTCATATGAGCAGAATGGGCTACGAGTGTTGATGTGAGCAGTGGGGCTGTCTACGCTGAAGGCGAGAGGAGACCGCTATGCCCCGTATTGATACCGCTGACGACGAGCTCCTCTCGATTCGTGCGGCAGAGTTGTACTACGACGAAGACAAGACCCAAGACGAAGTGGGAGCCATTCTCGGTCTCACACGGTGGAAGGTCGGGAGGCTGCTCGCCTCAGCGCGCGAGAACGGCTACATTCGCATCGAAATCGTGCACCCGCGTGCCCGCAAGCTCTCGCTCGAGCGTCAGCTGCGCACTCAGCATGGGCTGACGGATGCTGTCGTCGTGCCCGTTGCCGGCGCGCGTAGCGAAAGCGAGCTGCGTGAGCGCGTCGCTCAGGGCGCGGCAGACTACCTCGCCGCGCTTCGCCCGGTTCCGCGTACTCTCGGCATCAGCTGGGGGCGCACGTTGCACGATGTCGCCTCGGTGCTGAACGAGCAGTGGGCCATCGGAGTTAATGTCGTGCAAGTGAACGGCGGCGTAAGCGTGAACCAGCGCGCCGGAACGGCGGCCGCGACGGCTGTGGAGATCGCGCGCAAAGCATCGGGCGAAGCAACGCTGCTGCCGAGTCCAGCCATCCTTGAGCGCGTCGAGACGAAGGTCAGCATTGAGAACGACCGCACGGTCGCGGGAGTGCTGGACCAAGCGGCCGAGGCGACGGCATATCTCTTCAGCGCAGGTCCAGCGGATCACAGTTCCGCACACATCCAGAGCGGATACCTCCACACAGGCGAGATGGACGAGCTCGTGCGCCGTGGTGCCGTCGGCGACGTCTGGGGTCGCTACATCAACGCCGAAGGCATGATCGTCGACCCGGCTCTCGATCACCGAACGCTGGGACTCGGGCTGACGTCGCTTCGCAACGCGGACACAGCAATTCTCGTGGTCTCCGGTGAATCGAAGCACGCAGTGACACGCGCCATTGTGCAGGGCGGCCTGTGCACAGCGCTGGTGACCGACGAAGCGACGGCTGTCGACCTCCTCAGCGACACAAGCGATGAACCTCGACATGACAAGGACAGCAATGACTGACGATTCCGCGATCGCCCCGCGAACACGGGCGCTCGAGCTCTTCGACGGGCCCGTCACCGATGAGGGCCTTCGCCGATATCTTGACGGCATTCCCGGCGTGGACGCCGTCGGACTCGAGCAGCGTGCCTCTGCATTGGGGGCCCGTTCGATCAAGAAGGAGTCGAAGGCGCGGGCTATTGACACGATCATCTCGATGATCGACCTGACCACGCTGGAGGGCGCGGACACGCCAGGCAAAGTACGTTCACTTGTCGGCAAGGCCATGACGCCGGATTCGACGGATCCCGGGTGTCCACGGCCCGCGGCAGTCTGCGTGTACGGGGACATGGTTCCCGTCGCGATCGACGCCCTCGGCACTGCTCACTCTGAAATTTCTGTCGCGGCGGTCGCTACGGCATTCCCCTCTGGTCGTGCATCGCTTCGCGTGAAGCTCGCCGATACGGCGGATGCGGTTGCCGCGGGCGCCGATGAGATTGACATGGTTATCGACCGTGGGGCATTTCTGAGTGGACGATATGCGCAGGTCTTCGACGAGATTGTCGCTGTCAAACGGGCGTGCCGTCGAGACGATGGCAGCTTTGCGCACCTCAAGGTGATACTCGAGACCGGCGAGCTGAACACGTACGATAACGTTCGCCGCGCGTCATGGCTGGCCATCCTTGCGGGAGCCGACTTCATCAAGACCTCTACGGGCAAAGTGTCACCCGCAGCGACGCTGCCCGTGACGCTGCTGATGCTTGAGGTCGTTCGTGACTGGCATCGCCTGACGGGGGAGCGCGTCGGCGTGAAACCGGCCGGCGGAATTCGCACGTCGAAAGACGCCATCAAATTCATTGTGACGGTTGCCGAAACCTGCGGTGAGGACTGGCTGACGCCAGAGCTTTTCCGTTTTGGCGCATCCAGCCTCCTAAACGACATGCTTCTGCAGCGGCAGAAGTTGGCAACGGGCCATTACTCCGGCCCCGACTACGTCACAATCGACTGACTCGGAAAGGCGAGAACAGAATGAGCTTCCTCGAATATGCCCCGGCGCCCGAGTCGACAGCGATTTTGAACCTGAAAGACGAGTACGGCCTGTTCATCGGCGGTGAGTTCGTCGAGGGATCTGGAAACGCGTTCCAGACGATCTCTCCCGCAGACGAGCGAAAGATTGCGACGGTACAGACCGCTGATTCATCTGACGTCGACAGGGCGGTCATGGCCGCGCGCACGGCCTACGATCGAGTCTGGTCGAAGATGTCGGGTGCCGACCGCGGCAAGTACCTTTTCCGAATTGCCCGTCTCGTTCAGGAGCGTGCGCGTGAGCTTGCTGTCGCCGAGAGTCTCGACAACGGCAAGCCGATCAAGGAGAGCCGCGATGTCGACGTTCCGCTCGTTGCCGCGTGGTTCTTCTACTACGCCGGTTGGGCAGACAAGCTCGACTACGCGGGACTCGGCGCGAACCCACACTCTCTCGGTGTCGCCGGTCAGGTGATCCCGTGGAATTTCCCGCTGCTGATGCTGTCGTGGAAGATTGCCCCAGCGCTTGCCGCCGGCAACACCGTCGTGCTCAAGCCCGCGGAGACGACGCCGCTGACCGCGTTGCTCTTCGCAGAGATTGTGCAGCAGGCCGGCCTGCCCGCGGGCGTGGTCAACATCATCACCGGTGCGGGCTCGACGGGTGAAGCTCTTGTTCAGCATCCCGAGGTCAACAAGGTAGCATTTACCGGGTCGACAGGCGTCGGTCGTGCGATCGCGAAATCGGTGGCGGGAACGGGCAAGAAGCTCACGCTCGAGCTCGGGGGCAAAGCAGCGAATATCGTGTTCGACGATGCACCCATTGATCAAGCGATCGAAGGAATCGTCAACGGGATCTTCTTCAACCAGGGGCATGTCTGCTGTGCCGGATCTCGACTGCTCGTACAAGAGAGCATTCATGACGAGGTCATCGATCGACTTAAGAACCGACTGTCGACGCTGCGATTGGGAGATCCTCTCGATAAGAACACAGACATCGGCGCCATCAACTCGGCGGAACAGCTCGCGCGCATCATGGAGCTGACACAAGCAGGGGAGGCCGAGGGTGCCGAACGGTGGAGCGCACCGTGCGAGCTGCCGTCGAGCGGCTATTGGTTCGCACCGACGATCTTCACCGGGGTTTCGACATCGCACCGTATCGCTCGTGAGGAGATCTTCGGACCGGTGCTCTCCGTGCTGACCTTCCGCACTCCGGCTGAGGCAATAGCCAAGGCAAACAACACACCATACGGGCTGTCTGCCGGTATCTGGACAGACAAAGGCAGTCGGATTCTTGCCGTCGCCGACAAACTGCGCGCTGGGGTCATCTGGGCGAACACCTTCAACAGGTTCGACCCGTCAAGTCCGTTTGGCGGGTACAAAGAATCGGGCTATGGGCGTGAAGGCGGGCGCCACGGGCTTACTGCGTACCTTGCCTCGGCATCGGAGCGGGCCGCAGTGACCAGCGACACGAAGTCGAGCGCCGGGACGAAGCGTTCGTCAACGAAGGAGAACCGGAAATGAGCAGGCTCACGGTGCCGAAGACCTACAAGCTTTTCATCGGCGGCGCATTCCCACGGTCGGAATCCGGGCGCACATTCGAGATCGTCTCAGCGAAGGGCGATTTTCTCGCTAACGCGGCACAGGCTTCGCGAAAGGATGCCCGTGATGCAGTGAAGGCTGCGCGGGCCGCCGTTCCGGGCTGGTCTGGGGCAACGGCGTACAACCGGGGACAGGTGCTGTACCGCATTGCCGAACTGCTTGAGGGGCGGCGCGGTCAGTTTATCGACGAGATCCAGCGCGGAGAGAATGTTTCGCGCACGAGTGCCGAGAAGCAGGTTGACGAAGCCATAGATCGCTGGGTGTGGTACGCCGGGTGGGCAGATAAATACACTCAGGTGTCAGGCAATGCGAACCCGGTGTCTGGACCGTTCTTCAATCTGTCGGTTCCTGAGCCCACAGGAGTGGTCGCTGTGGTCGCACCCCAGGACTCTTCGTTGCTCGGACTCGTGAGCGTGGTCGCACCGGCCCTCGTCACTGGAAACACCGTTGTCGTGGTGGCAAGCGAACAGTTTCCGCTCTCCGCCATCTCACTCGCCGAAGTGCTCGCGACAAGCGATGTTCCCGCCGGCGTCGTCAACATCCTCACGGGGATGCCGGGCGAGATCGCCCCCTGGCTCGCCAGCCACGCGGATGTGAATGCCCTCGACCTTGCCGGTGCCGAGCACCTTGACTGGATTGGACTTCAGATCAGCGCCGCGGACACGCTCAAGCGTGTTCTGGCACCTCAGAACGACGTGGCACCGAACCTCGACCGCATTACCGCATTCACCGAGACGAAGACTGTCTGGCATACGAAAAGCATGCTCTGATTCGTCGTCACAGTCGCTTCACCACTCATTCAGGTGCGCTGCCGCTGAAAATCTTCTTGCTGGACGCAGAATCCTGCTCAATCATGCGCTGCAGGAACGACGCGGGAATCAACATGGTCCCGAAGAACGGGAGTGCTTGCGTGAGGAGAGGACGAAACACTGTCCCCACGGTAAAGAGAAGATCCTGACCCGTATTCGACATCATCATCACATCATTCACACCGGCTACGACACGATCGCCAATGAGTCCGACGACCACGCATCCGATTCCGATGAGAAGCAGAATCGTCGCCAACGGCCGACGATGACGCACACTGATCTGGCGGCCATCAAGCGCCCGCGTCGGAAATGAGACGGCAAGAAACGCACACCCGCAGGTGAGCATCCATGTCAGTAGAGTGCTGAGTCGAAATAGCACAGCCAGCGCTGACTGCTCCTGACCGGCCGCCATGGTCAGTGGTTGAAGAATCACCGAGCCGATGACGCTCACGGCGATCAGCCCCACGCCGACCCACAGCATCCATTTCGCGTGCATTCTGGCGTTCATGGACCTCCTCGGTGCATAATGTCTCTGTCAGCGTATTGTCATATGCCGACACGGCTTCGGAACACCGTTCGACGTGTCGTAGAATGGCAATGCACTTGCCGTGCGCGTCGATTGGCAGGAAGACCGTCGCCGTCCCGTCCCAGTCGTATGGCAAGCACTGCTCGACGCCGGTCACGCACCGGCATTTCGACTGCTCAGGAGGAGCATGCCGCACAACGGTCAACGCCGTGCATCCGGCCGAGGTTCATCACGAACCGCCGCACGCCACGATGACGACGCCCCCATCATCCCCATACTCGCCCGCAAGGTACGCGAGGTCGAGGCGAAGGCGCAAAAGGGCAAAGTGGGCCCGACGAACCGCACGAAGTTTCAGGTGATCGCCTTTCTTGTGCGGGAGGAACGCGCGCGAGTGAAGTCTGAAGAATCACTCAGCGATTCTGCGCGAGCCGAGCTGCTCAAGCGTCTCGATGGCGTCGCCACGATTCTCGCTAAGACCGCAGCGCGTGACACCTCGCTGATTAGTCTGCTCGAGGTCGACCAAGCGACGAGCCCCGTCGCTCAGCGAATGAGACGCGACTGGTTGATTGAGTCGGGCAAGGAATTGTCGCCGGATGAACTCATCATCACGGTCGAGCGGCCCACTGTGGAGCCCACGGTTCCCGCAGAGCTGGCCGAGAAGCAGGTTCTTCCGCAGTCGGTGAAGTCGAGACTTCGATCCAGTCCGTTCCTCGCACCCAACTTCAGTGGTGCGCGAGATTCAGACAGCGTGCGTCGTCGTCTTGACGGCTGGGAGCTCATGGGCCCCCTATACAAGGCATTCGAAGCCGGAGCGGGCGGAGGATCCGCCACAATGGAGCTGCCCGAGGCGCCGAAGCTCGACCGGCTAGCACCCAAAGGGCTCGAGATCATGCGACACCAGGCTCGCTTTGTTGAGAGCGTGCGTGGCGGCCACCGATCGTTCTTGCTCGCCGACGAACCGGGGCTGGGAAAGACAGCACAGTCGCTTCTCGCCGCATCGGTCGCAGATGCATACCCGCTGCTCGCCGTCGTTCCCAACGTCGTCAAGATGAACTGGGCACGTGAGGTTGAGCAATGGACTCCTCAGCGTCGCGTCACAGTGATCCACGGAGACGGCCGTGATGTCGACGCTTTCGCCGACGTGTTCGTCGTCAACTATGCGGTTCTCGATCGCCACCTGTCATGGCTCGGAACGCTCGGCTTCCGTGGAATGGTCGTTGATGAAGCGCACTTCATCAAGAACCTGCATTCGCAGCGTTCGCAGCACGTGCTGTCACTCGCGAACCGAATTCGCCAGAATGCGCCAGAGGGCGACCCCTTGCTCATGGCCCTCACGGGAACACCGCTCATCAACGACGTCGAGGACTTCAACGCCATCTGGCAGTTCCTCGGCTGGGTGAAAGACGGTAAGCCGACCGCAGAGCTCATGGCAAAACTCGACGCGACCGGACTCACTCCCGCAGACAATGGTTTCTATCGGGAGGCGCGTGAGGCAGTCATCAGCATGGGAATCGTGCGTCGACGCAAGATGGATGTTGCCAAGGATCTGCCGTCCAAGCGTGTCGCAGACCTTCCCGTCGAGCTCGATGACGACGAAGCACGATCTATTCGCGCAGCCGAGCGTGAGCTCGCTGAACGACTCATGGCTCGCTACCGGCGAATCATCGCGGCGCGAGGAGATGACACGTCCGTCGTTGACGACGACGTCATCCGGCTTGTTGCGCAGTCAGAGCTTGAGGAATCGCGGGGCGCGCGCGGTACAGAGAACGTGTTCACCATGGTGCGGCGCATTGGTAAGGCCAAGGCACAACTTGCCGCTGACTACGCGGGTCAGCTTGCTCGCTCGGTGGGCAAGGTCGTGTTTTTCGCCAAGCACATCGATGTGATGGATGCCGCAGAGCAGGCGTTCGAGCAGCAGGGAATCTCGACGGTCTCACTGCGTGGGGACCAATCTGCCCCGGCGAGACAACAGGCCGTCGACGCGTTCAATAACGACCCGAACGTTTCGATAGCCGTCTGCTCTCTGACGGCTGCCGGTGTGGGTGTCAATCTGCAGGCCGCATCCAACGTGGTTCTCGCCGAACTCTCGTGGACGGATGCGGAGCAGACTCAGGCAATTGACCGCGTTCACCGCATTGGGCAGGAAGAGCCCGTCACTGCATGGCGCATTATCGCCGCGCACACACTTGACACGAAGATCGCGGAGCTCATCGATTCGAAGAAGGGGCTCGCGTTGCGGGCACTCGACGGCGTTGACGCCGAGCCGGGTTCTCAAGATGCCGTGCAGTTGACTGCGCTCATTCACCTGCTTCGAGAAGCGCTCGAGGCCTGATGGCTCCGCCGAAGGGCCGCTATCCCGAGCGCACATTCACCCGACCGGCACTTGTGCCGTCAATCCTGGCGGCAATGGCGCTGATGGCGGGGGCCGCGTTGCTCGGCAATGAGTGGTTCATTATCGTGAGGTTCGCCGTGGCGATTCTCGTTGCGGTGATGGGGGTTTTCGCCGTTCAGGCCAAGGCCTACCACTGGCTTGTCATCGTCGTGCCGGTTGTGATCGCGTGGAACCCCGTGTTTCCGTTCGCGATGGGCGGAACCGGGTGGGCGATCGCCCACCTTGTCGTTCCGATCGCGCTCGTTGTCGCAGGCTTTTTGATCAAGGTGCCGGCGAAAGAGTCAGATCACCACCCTCGTCGCTGATTAGTGGGCGCCGAGTGATGCGAGCGTCTTCTGCACGTCAGCGAGTGACGGGTTCGTTGAAGCGCTGCCGTCGGGGTAGAGAACCGTCGGCACTGTTTGATTGCCGTCGTTCAGCTTTTCAACGAGAGCTGCAGCTCCCTCGACATCTTCGATGTTGATCTCCGAGTAGCCGATTCCTGCGCTTCGCAACTGAGTTTTGAGGCGGCTGCAATAGCCGCACCAGGTTGTGCTGAACATGGTGATCGAGCCAGCTTCAGGTGTGTAGTCCATGTACCAACACTAATCCGAGTGACGCACCATTGGGCCATGATGCCGTCGGGCGGAATTGCGCGGTCGAGCCGGCTTTTCATTGAAGTGCATTGCCCGGGGGGCATCCGGTACCCTCGTATACTTGGACGCGACCCAGTATTTGCTGGAATGACGAAGAACGGAGGCGACGGATGCTGCAGGCAACACCCGTCGCCGCGCTAGATGCTGTCACCGTGAGTTACGGGTCGACGAAGGCACTCGACAATGTCGACCTGACGATCGAGCGCGGCGAGATCATCGGCGTGATCGGCGAGTCTGGTGCTGGCAAGTCGACGCTTCTCGGAATTCTCGACGCCGTTGAACACCCGACGACCGGACGTGTACTCATCGAGGGAACAGACCCGAAAGAGCTCAGCGGGCGCGCCCGGCGTCAGCTTCGCCGCCGAATTGGGATGGTGTTTCAAGGATTCAACCTGCTGTCGAACCGCACGGTCAGGCAAAACATCGCCCTGCCTCTCAAACTTCAGCGGCGATCCGAGCCCACTCTCGTCACCGAGTTGCTCGACTATGTCGGGCTCAGTGACCACGCCGATCGGTACCCGGCACAACTGTCTGGAGGGCAGAAACAGCGGGTGGCCATCGCCCGCGCTCTCGTGACGCGTCCCGGTCTGCTGCTGTGCGATGAGCCGACGAGCGCGCTCGACACGCGAACGACAGCGGACATCCTCGATCTGCTCGCAGACACCCGACGCGACTTCGGCACGACGATCGTGCTCGTCACGCACGAGCTCGACGCCGTCGGTGCAATCTGCGATCGCGCCGCCATTCTCGAGCAGGGCGCGTTGAAGAGCATCCTTGCTGTTGCACCCTCCGCACGAGAGCGGCCTGAAGACACCAGCTACCTCGCACACGCACGGAGGGTGCTTGGGGCATGAACGAGGTGTTTGAATCGCTCGCGGCCAACGTCGACGAGATCGGGATTGCCGTGGCCGAGACAGGCTTCATGCTTGCCTTTTCTTTGGCAGCAGCTGTGATTCTCGGGCTGCCGCTCGGAGTGCTCATTTACCTGACACGGCCGGGCGGGCCTCAGGAGAAGCGACCGCTCTGGACCGTCGCCAACCTGTATGTGACCGTCGTTCGTTCCTTTCCCTTTCTGCTGTTTGTCGTTTTTCTCATTCCGCTCACGCGCCTCCTGTATGGAACAACATTCGGCACGGGCGCCGCGACCTTCCCGCTGTGCTTTGTCGGCGTCGCCCTCTACGCACGGCTCGTTGAGCAGATTCTTCTTGAGGTTCCGCCCGGAATTCTTCATGCCGCTCGATCGATGGGTGCGAGCTCGGCGCAGACGGTCGTGAGTTTTCTGCTCGTCGAGGCTCGTTCAGGACTCGTCTACGCACTGACGTCGGCCGCGATCAGCCTCATTTCGTATTCCACCGTCCTGGGCATCGTTGGCGGCGGCGGCCTCGGCGACTTTGCACTGCGCTACGGATACCAAGAGTACGACTATGCGCTCATGTACTCGACGATCGTCATCGTTATCGCGTGTGTTCTGCTGCTGCAGTTCGCGGGCGAGAAGGTGTCGGCCGCGCTCGACAAACGCTGACTTCCGATGAAAGGCTCCCATGAAAACGCGTACCCTCACAACCGCAGCACTTGCAGCGCTGCTCCTCGTCACGGCTGGTTGCAGCTCTGCGACAGCGGGAGGTGACGAAGCAGATACCGTCACCATCAAAGTGGCGGCGACAGTCACACCGATGACGGATGCTGTCAAGGCGGCAGCCGAGGTTATTGAAGACGGCTACGAGATCGAGCTGGTTCCAGTCTCCGACTACGTACAGCCGAATATTCTGTTGAAGAACAAGGAGATCGACGCCAACCTCGTGCAGTTCCCCTCCTTCATGCAGGAGTTCAACGTCAAGAACGATGCAGATCTCGTGGCTATTCAGCCGGTCTACAAGACCGTCGTTGCGTTCTACTCAAAGACGCTCTCGAGCCTGGAGGATCTGCCACAGGGCGGCAGCGTGGTGATACCGAACGACAAAGCGAACGCCGGGCGCGCCCTGCAAATGCTCGCCGACGCTGGCGTCATCACCCTCGACCCGAACGTTGAGCGTTTCGCGGCGAAGACGGACGACATCACAGAGAATCCTCTCGACGTGACCATCACCGAGGTGGGATTGATGCAGCTCAACACCGCATATGACGAGGCGGATGCTGTGTTCAACCTTCCTTCGTTCGCACGACAGCTGGAGCTTACGCCTGAAGATGACGGGCTCATGGTGGAGAAAGACAAGGCGTTCGAAGTGACAATGGCAGCTCGGCCGGACAACCAGGACTCGCCCGAGATCAAGGCACTGACCACGGCACTGACGAGCGACCACGTGCGTAAGACCCTCACAGACCTCGGAGTGCCGCCCGCTTTCTGAAAGGGCGACTAAAGGGTGCGAAGCAGCAGTGAGGCGTTGTGCCCACCGAACCCGAACGAATTCGTGAGAATCACAGAGACAGGGGACTGGCGTGCCTCATGCGCGACGACGTCAAGGTCGGGAAATTCCGGGTCGTCAAGGTTGATCGTCGGGGGGATCACGTTGTCCCTCATACCGAGCAACGACACAGCGGCCTCAAGGGCGCCCGCAGCTCCGAGCAGATGACCCGTCGTCGACTTGGTGGACGTGATGGGGACAGCACCGAGTGATTCGCCGAAGACCTCGCGCAGTGCCCGGGCTTCCATGGCGTCGTTGAGCGGGGTTCCCGTGCCGTGCGCGTTCACCTCATCGATTGCGCCCACCGACAGCTGAGCATCGTCAAGGGCGGATCGCATCGCGAAGATGGCTCCTCGGCCATCTGGTCTGGGAGCAGTGGGATGATGGGCGTCCGACGAGACACCGTATCCCGCGATCTCCCCGAGTGCCGAGGCGCCGCGCCTCGCGGCGTGCTCCTCTGACTCCACGAGGAGCGCGACGGCACCAGCAGACATGACAAACCCACTGCGGTGCCGGTCGAAGGGCCTGCTCGCTTGAGACGGAGCATCGGCAAACCCGGGCGCGAGCGCGCCGAGCGTAGAGTTCACGGCCAGGTTTACCCGGTTGAGGCAGTCGTCTGCGCCCACGACGAGCACAGCATCGGCGTACCCGTGACGAATCGTACGCAGAGCCTCTCCGAGTGCAACGGTGGCGCTGGCGCACGTTGCTGAAAGCCCGACACTCGAGCCGCGAGCATCGTACTTCTGGCTGAGGTAAGCAGCCGCGGCATCCGGCCCGCCATAGACGACGACCCCGGGCGGAATGCGCCGTGGCCCCTGCTCGTCAAGCGCTCGCGCGGCATTCTGGGTGAGCGTGACAGCTCCAGAACCGGTTGCGACCGTGATGCCAAACCGGTCGGGGCTAATCGGCGAGAAACCCTGCATCGCCTCGTTCGCCGCCGCAATCGCGTAGAGAGCGTGCGGGTCGAGTCGTCGCGAGTCGGAGCGAGAGACATGCATGAGCGGGTCAAACCCGCGCACCTCCCCGCCAACGGCAACGGCAAGATCCGAGACGTCGACAGCCTCGAACTCACGTATTCCGCTTCTGCCGGCCACAACGGCGTCCCACGTGGACGCCGCGTCGAGGCCGCACGGCGTCACCGCGCCGACGGCGGTCACGAGTGCACGCACGCCAGCGGTCATCGGCGCTCGGCCTGTCCGCGAATGAGAAGCTCGGCGACAGCGGCGCGACGAATCTTTCCTCCGGCCGTGCGAGGAAGTTCATCGACGCGGTAGTAGCGGTGCGGAACGAATTGCGGGGCGAGCAGCTGACGAAGCATCCGCTGCATCTGTGGTTTCGGCGGAATCTCCGTGCCCTCGATCGCCACAGCGATCAGCGAACCGAGCGACGGGTCAGGGACGGCGACGGCGCAGCAGATCTCGCACCCGGGGATAGTTGCGAGGGCCCGTTCAACCTGAGGGAGCGACACCTTGTGTCCCCCCGAGACGGCGATGTCGCCTGCCCGCCCAGCGAGCTCAATGACGCCGTGCGAATACGATGCCTGGTCATTGACGGTTGACCATCCGTCGTCGCCGGTGATGCGCTCGGAACTCGTCGAGGCGAGATAGCGTTCGACAGCGGACGCCACGCGAATGTAGAGGGTTCCGATCTCGCCGTCAGGAAGGGGAACGTCACCGTCTCTCACGCTGACCTCGACGCCGTCGAACGGCACAAGGCGTGTGCCGTCGTCGGAGTCGCTGTAACCGATGAACCCGATCTCGGAGGCACCGTAATAGCTTCGCAAGTGCGCGTCGGGTGCCGCCTTCTCGAACGTCCGCCGGATCGTCGCGCTTTGATTGGCGCCGCCCGTGATCACCTCGCGCAGCGACGTAAGCGACAGCCCGGCGTGCTCGGCCGCGCGCACGATTCCCAGCAACATAGAAGGAACACCGACGAAGCGCTCGATCTTCTCACGATCGATGGCCCGGGAGGCGGCGATGGCGTCGAATCCTGACTGCAGGTGAAGCGATCCGCCGGTCGCCATAACCTCCACGAGTGCGTAGAGCGTAAGGCTGTACGACACGGGCCCCGGAGCAATTGTCGCGAACCCGTCTTCGGCACCGAGGTAGGCACGGCTTATCACGACATTGTGGTCCCAGCTTTCGCGCGTGCGAACGAATCCCTTCGGCAGGTCCGTCGTTCCCGAGGTGAAGAGCAGCAGAAACGGTTCATCTCTGGGGCGCACCTCAGGACCGACAGAGACAGGGGCGGATGCGGCCACCGCGTCGAATTGCTCAAGTGAGATAGCCATGCCTGCCCAGGAGTCGAGAGCGGCGAGGCTCTGTTCGAATGACGAATCGTCGGTGATCACGAGTGAGGCATCGACTCTCCGGATGATCTCCGAACGGTGCGATGCGGGCCACAACGGGTCGAGAACGGCAATGATCGCGCGAAACCCGTTTGCGCCGCACAGGAATCGCGCACTGTCGATGGCGCGCGAGAGCGACACCGCAATGATGGGAAGACCCGCTGTCTCGTCGGTTCGCTCTGGCCGTATGCTCGGTGATTGCGCGAGCAGCTTTTCTGCGCCGCTGCGAACGAGCGTGCAGGCATCACGCAGTTGCCTGTAGGTGTAGCGCTCCCCATCACCCGAGAGGGCAAGTCGTTCGGGAGCAGATTCGGAGACCGCGAGTATGGTGCGTGTGAACGGCATAGTTCGAGCTTAGTTTGGCGTCGCCCAGAGTGCCGAGTGCAGCCATCAATGTTTAAGCTGAGCCTCAGTAGCGCTATTGTCGTGTGGTGAAGCAACGGCGCTGACCCTGTTCATTCCCCCGACCAAGAGGAACGAGACTATTTCATGAGAATCGGCGTACTCACCAGCGGCGGCGACTGCCCGGGCCTGAACGCGGTGATCCGCGGTGCAGTGCTCAAGGGCACGAAGATCCATAACCAGGAGTTCGTCGGTATTCGAGACGGCTGGAAGGGCGTCGTCGAGGGTCTTACGATGCCGCTCGACCGTCACAGCGTGCGGGGTCTGAGCAAACAGGGCGGTACCATCCTGGGTACAAGCCGCACAAACCCTTTTGAGGGCCCGCACGGTGGGCCAGAGAATGTTCAGGCGACGCTTGACCGCATCGGGGTAGACGCCCTGATCGCCATCGGCGGCGAAGGCACTCTCGCAGCCGCCAAGCGACTCACCGACGCGGGGCTCAATATCGTCGGAGTCCCCAAGACAATCGACAACGATCTGGACGCGACGGACTACTCGTTCGGGTTCGACACGGCGGTCGAAATCGCAACGGAGGCCATCGACAGGCTCCGCACGACGGGAGAATCGCACAAGCGATGCATGGTCGTCGAGGTCATGGGACGACACGTCGGCTGGATTGCCCTCCACGCGGGCATGGCAGCGGGCGCTCATGCGATTCTCATTCCAGAGCGTCCTCAGTCAATGGATCAGATTGTGCAGTGGGTGCAGTCTGTTGCCGATCGTGGTCGGGCACCCGTCGTCGTGGTCTCCGAGGGCTTCACGCTCGACACCATGGAAACCGCGCACTCCGAGAAGGGACTCGACGCCTTCAACAGGCCCCGCCTTGGCGGCATCGCCGATGTTCTCGCACCCGAGATCGAGTCCCGCACAGGCATCGAATCCCGTGGCACGGTTCTTGGCCATTTGCAGCGCGGGGGCGTTCCCAGCGCCTATGACCGCGTGCTCGCGACGCGACTCGGCATGGCTGCCATCGATTCGGTCATGAACGGCGAGTGGGGCACGATGCTTGCCCTCCACGGCACCGATGTCGTCAATGTGCCGTTTGAGCAGGCGCTCGGCGGGCTGAAGACGGTTCCGCAGGATCGCTACGACGAGGCAGCGATCCTCTTCGGCTGAACCTCACACTGCGCACGCGGGCCCCTGGCTATCCCAGGGGCCCGCGTTATGCCTCACGACAGTCAGGAGGCGAGTTTCGATTCTGCGCAGCCGAGCGCGTCGAGAATCCAGGCCATCTCCCATGCCCGCTCCTGCCAGCCTGCATACCGTCCGCTCACTCCGCCGTGGCCAGCGTGCATCTCAGTGCGCAGAAGTGCGGGAGCCCCCACCTCTCGCAGACGAGCCACCCACTTCGCCGGCTCCGCATAGAAGACGCGGGTGTCGTTGAGACTCGTCGTCGCAAGAATACGGGGGTACGCGACATCCTCTCGCACATTCTCGTACGGCGAGTACGATTTCATGTACGCGTAGACGTCGGCGTCGTGCAGCGGATCGCCCCATTCGTCCCACTCGATCACGGTCAACGGAAGCTCGGGGTTAAGAATCGTCGTCAGGGCATCGACGAACGGAACTGAGGCGTGCACGCCGGCGAAAAGCTCCGGGGCGAGATTGAGCATGGCGCCCATCAGCAGACCGCCGGCGCTGCCACCCTCAGCGACAAGCCGATCGGGTGTCGTTAGGCCCGAGTCGATGAGGTGCTTGGCGCTGTCGATGAAGTCTGTGAATGAGTTCTTCTTGTGAAGCAGCTTGCCGTGTTCGTACCAGCTGCGGCCGAGTTCACCGCCGCCGCGCACGTGCGCGATGGCGAAGGTGACTCCGCGGTCCAGAAGCGAGAGGCGCGCAATCGAGAACCCGGGGTTCATGCTCGCCTCGTATGATCCGTACCCGTAAAGCAGAAGAGGGCCGGATGCCGCATCGCGACGCCGCACGATTGAGATCGGCACGCGTGTTCCATCATGCGCTGTCGCCCAGTCACGGAACTGTACGTAATTGGCTGTGTCGAATGTGCCGAGCACGGGCTGCTGCTTGAGAAGCGTGAGTTCTCCCGACGCCGGCTGCAGTGAATAGACGGTGGCCGGAGTCACGAATGACGTGTAGCTCAGGCGAAGTGCAGGCTGTTCCCATTCAGGATTGCCCCCGAACCCGACCGTGTACAGCGGCTCAGCGAACTCAACGGGCTCGATCGTCAGGTTATCCAGTGTCGATGCGTTGTCGAGTTCGATCGTTCCGATTCGGGTCAAACCCTCGGCGCGATACTCAACCGCCAGACGATCGCGAAATGCCTCCACCGACTCAAGACGAACATCCTCGCTGTGGGCAAGAACAGTCACACCCGACTCTGGATCTCCCAGCGCGTCAGCGTCGATCCCGACAAGCTCGAAGTTCTCTGCATTCCGATTGTGCAGGATCAGCAACGTGGAACGCCCGCCGATGACAGCGTGCTCAACCTCGTATTCCACTCCCTCTCTGCGTGGCCAGACGACGCGCGGCTCACCGTCAGGAGTCTCGCCGTCGATCAGCAGCCACTCGCTGGTCACGTTGGAGCCGAGCGCAATCACGATGTAGCGACCGCTCCGGGTCACGCCAACGCCAGCCCAGAATCGGTCGTCCGGTTCGTGGTAGACACGCTCGTCGTCTTCTGCAGGCGTTCCCACGCGATGACGCCACACCGTATCTGGGCGCCACGCATCGTCGACAGTCGTATAGAACACCCACTCGCCATCGGGGGAGAAGACGGCACCAGAGAACGTTCCGGGCACATCGTCTACGCCGTCGCGCCCTGTGGTCAGATCACGGATGCGCAGCGTGTACCGCTCGTCTCCCACCGTGTCGGTGGCGTACAGCATCCGATGCCCGTCCCGTGTGATGTCGAATGAGCCAAGGCGGTAGAACTCGTGCCCCGCAGACTCGGAGTTATCGTCGAGAACAATGTGCTCGCCCTCCACATCACCGTTCTGCGTGTTCGGTGGAGTCCAATCATGAGCCGGAGCACGCATGTGGCTCGCGTATTGCTTGCCCGCGAACGTGCGTGAGTAGTACCACCAATCGCCCTCTCTCACGGGAACCGAGAGGTCTGTCTCCTGAGTATGCGACTTGATCTCCTCGTAGAGGGCTTTGCGCAAAGGGGCAAGATGTTCCGTCTCGGACTCGGCAAAGGTGTTCTCTCGATTCAGATAGTCGAGAACGTCCGGATGATCTTTGTCGCTCAACCAATGGTAGGGATCGTTGACGGTGTCGCCATGATGAGTTCTCGCGTGGTCGCGGCGAGGTGCGCGAGGTGCATCTGTCATGCGTCAACGCTATCCGCTCTCCGTCGAGAATCAGTCGGTTGACCGTCTACGGTGGAGGCATGACTGGGAACACTATGCGCCAACTTCGAGATGAGACATCGCTGCCCGCCATCGGCTTCGGCACGTACCCGCTCCGCGGCAATGAAGGAACGGATGCTGTGCTGTCCGCACTCGATGCGGGCTATCGACTTCTCGATACGGCTGTCAATTACAAGAATGAGGATGCCGTCGGTCGTGCGCTCGCCGAGACACACGTTCATCGCTCAGACATCACGGTGACAACGAAGCTCCCCGGTCGTCACCACGGCTACGATGCAACGCTCGAATCGTTTGAATCGTCTCGGCGCTTGCTCGGAGTCGACGTCATCGACCTCTATCTTATCCATTGGCCGAACCCGAGTGTGGATAAATACGTCGACTCGTGGAAGGCAATGATCGATCTGCAGAAGGACGGTCTTGTTCGTTCGATCGGCGTGTCAAACTTCACCATCGACTTCCTCACTCGGCTTGCTGCTGAGACCGGTGTTCTCCCCGCCGTCAACCAGGTGGAGCTTCACCCGTACTTTCCGCAAGAATCCCTCGTTGACTTCCACGCGAAGCACGACATCGTCACCGAAGCGTGGAGTCCTCTGGGCAAAGCGGCAGCGCCATACAATGAGAAGGTGATCGTCGACATTGCAGCACAACACGGCGTCACACCGGTCCAGGCAGTATTGCGCTGGCACCTCGAGCGAGGCGTCGTGCCGATCCCGAAGTCGGCCGATCCTGACAGGCAGCGGCAGAACCTCGACGTTTTCGGGTTCTCGCTCAGTGCTGACGAGGTCGAAGCGATTTCTGCACTGGCAACCCTCGATGGTCGGCTGTTCGGCGGCGATCCGACGGTGCACGAAGAAATGTGATCGACGGCATCGGCCTGAGTTGACCGACATGGCTCACGGGTGCAAGACTCGGTTACGCCCGCCTCAACAGCGGGTGTCTACAAGCCGACGTCCTCGTTTGCCGACGAGGAACGACGTTCGTGCACCGGCTACGAATCAGAGACTCTACTGGTGGAAATAACCTCCCTCGTCGTCATTCTCGTTATCGCGTTCGCGTTGTTCTTCGACTTCACGAACGGCTTTCACGACACCGCAAACGCCATGGCCACCCCGATCGCGACGGGTGCTATGAAGCCGAAGGTAGCCGTTACCGTCGCGGCAATCCTCAACCTTGTCGGTGCGTTCTTGTCGACAGAGGTTGCACGCACAATCTCCGGCGGCATTATTCGTGAGGGTGACGCCGGAGTTCTGATCACCCCCGCGCTGATCTTCGCCGGTCTGCTCGGCGCGATTGTCTGGAACATGTTGACGTGGGTTCTCGGGCTTCCCTCGAGCTCATCGCACGCGCTGTTCGGCGGTCTCATCGGGGCTGCGCTCGTGGGAGTGGGAATCCACGCCGTCGATTTCGGGGTGATGCTGTCGAAGGTGATTCTGCCGGCGCTGATCGCGCCGCTCACCGCGGGGATCATTGCTTTCGTCGCCACTCGCCTGGCCTACGCCATGACCCGGCGATACGACAAGAAGGCGGACGGGCGAAGCGGTTTCCGATTCGGACAGATCTTCACATCGTCCCTCGTTGCCCTCTCCCACGGAACAAATGACGCCCAGAAAACAATGGGCATCATTACGCTGACACTTATTGCAGTCGGGTCGCAGGGTGCCGGCACGGGCCCGCAATTCTGGGTGATCCTGGTGTGCGCCGTCGCGATTGCACTGGGAACGTACATTGGTGGCTGGCGAATCATCAAGACGCTGGGAACCGGTCTCACCGAGGTCAAGCCGGCCCAAGGGTTTGCAGCCGAGGCCTCGACCGCAGCGACGATTCTCGCCTCAAGCCACCTCGGCTTCGCACTCTCAACAACGCAGGTCGCGTCTGGCTCAGTTATCGGCTCTGGACTGGGGCGTCGGGGGTCGAAGGTGCGCTGGGGGACAGCTGGTCGTATCGCCATCGGCTGGCTGCTGACGCTTCCTTCCGCAGCCATCGTCGGGGCGGCAGCCGCGCTTCTTGCCGGGATCGGCCCGGCGGGACTCCTGATCGACACAGTGCTCGGCGTGGTGATCGTCCTCGGAATCTACCTCTGGTCGCGACGCGAGAAGATCGACCACACGAATGCTGTCGCCGATATCGCCGCATCGGGCACCGCTGTGAAGATCTCAAAGTCTGGCCGCAAAAAGAAGGCGAAGAAATGATCGACTGGCTCGCGTTCCTCATTGTCTTCATCACCGCGCTTGTCGCTGCTGTCGTCGTTGTCGGGCTGTACGCTCTCGGACTCAGACTGCTGGTCTCGGCCGGGCGTGCTCCCCTCGTCGCACCAGCTGAGTTCACTGACGCGATTACCGTGATGTCCGAAAAGAAGCGTCTGCGCGAAGAGAAACGCGTTGAGAAGGCTACGCGGAAGAATCCGCTGAGCCCTGCGCAACGCAGGGCCGCCCGCGTCGCCGCATACGCGTGTTTCGCATGTTGCTCAGCGGCAGTTGTGTACGGAATCTATCTGATCGTCCCGCTGCTCCACTGACCGCCCGCCAAGGCTAGTTTGTTCCTCGCCATCGTCCGATCCACGTCATGCCGTGGTAGATCACAATCGCAGCGATCGTTCCGAACGCGATCCCGTTAAACGTGACCCCCGACGCTTCATCACTCCAAATGAAATTGGCGATACCGATGATGAGCGCCGTCGCGGCGGTGAACTGGTTCACCGGCTTGCTGAAATCGACCGTGTTGTCCATCCAGATCTTGACGCCGATAATGCCGATCATTCCATAGAGAGCCGTGGTCACTCCGCCCAGAACCCCTGATGGAATCGTGTCAATGACGGCACCGAATTTGGGGGAGAGCGACAGGATGATTGCAAAGAGGCCGGCAACCCAGTACGCGGCAGTCGAGTAGATGCGTGTGGCGGCCATGACACCGATATTTTCACCGTACGTCGTCGTGGCGGAGCCACCGCCTGCTCCAGCGAGCATTGTGGCGAGGCCATCAGCGAGTAGGCCCCGGCCGGTCTGGGCGTTGACTGACGGGTCAGTCATCTGCGCGACTCCGCGAATGTGGCCGACATTCTCCGCGACGAGCACGAGGACGACCGGAAGGAACGCGGGAAGTAGACCCCAGAGTTCCGGATTCGTCACCGGATTGGCTGGGAACGTGAGGGAGGGCAATCCGAACCACGGAGCAGATTCGACGGTAGCGAAGTCAATTTCGCCTCGGATCGTTGCGCACACATACCCGACGACGACGCCGATGAAGATGGAAAGTCGTCCGAGGATTCCGCGGAACAGCACAGACGAGATCACGACAGCAGCGAGGGTCACCGTAGCGCTCACGGGTGCGAGTTGGTAATTTTTCCACGCCTCAGGGCCGAGGTTGAAGCCGATGAGCGCAACGATTGACCCAGCGACGACGGGAGGCATGACAGCGTCAATCCATCCCGATCCCACCCACTGAACTATGGCGCCCACGATCGCGAGCAGGAGACCGACAGCAATAATGCCGAACTGCGCGGCTCCCATGCTGTGTGTGGCCGTAGCGGCGGTGATGGGGGCAATGAACGCGAATGACGAGCCGAGGTAGCTGGGCAAACGATTCTGCGTAATGATCAGAAAGAGGAGAGTTCCGATTCCGGAGAACAGAAGCGTTGTGCTCGGGCTGAACCCGGTAAGCACCGGAACGAGAAACGTCGCGCCGAACATCGCGACAACGTGCTGTGCGCCGATTCCGATTGTTCTCGGCCAGCTGAGCCGCTCGGACGGCCCGACGACGTCTTGAGCATCGACGTTCTTGCCGTCACCGTGCAGAATCCAGGGAAGTCGCATGCGTTCTCGCTCTCGATCGCGGGGGTACGCCGTGTGACCCCGATGACACCGTATCGGGCGCTCCGAATCATCGTCGGAGGCACCACGTGGCAATAGGATATTCGTCGGCGGCCGATAGCCGTACTTTGAGTAAATCGGACGACTGACGTCGTCCAGGAGGGAGCGCCGCGTGGCCATCGAGACCGCGACGCCAGGCCGTATTGACCGTTTCTTCGAGATCAGCAAGCGGGGCTCTTCTGTCGGTGCCGAGTTGCGCGGAGGCCTGGTCACCTTTGTAGCGATGGCCTACATCGTTGTGCTCAACCCGATCATTCTGTCGTCGGGGACCGATGTCTCCGGCTCCACGCTCGACTTCGCGCAGCTTTCGGCGGTGACGGCGTTTACCGCCGGGCTGATGACGATTCTCTTCGGGGTCGTTGCGCGCCTTCCGTTCGCATTCGCAGCTGGCCTCGGAATCAACTCCTTCCTGGCTTTCAGCGTCGTAGGGGAGGTGACCTGGGCCGAGGCGATGGGCCTCGTCGTGATCAACGGGATCATCATCGTTGTTCTCGCGGCAACGGGGCTCCGGCGCATGATCTTCGATGCCGTTCCGATGCAGCTGAAAATCTCAATCACCGTCGGAATCGGCGTCTTCATCGCATTCATCGGTCTTGTGAACGCTGGTTTCGTCACGTCGACTGGGGAAGCGTCTCCGCCCGTTGGACTTGGCGTGGACGGGTCGGTGGCAACAGGGCCGACCGTTGTCTTCGTCGTCACACTGCTCATCTCCGGAGTGCTCGTAGCCCGACGAATCAAGGGCGGACTGCTGATCGGCATCCTCGTGGGAACGATCGTGGCGATGATCGTCGAATCGATCTTCCGCCTCGGTTCGTCAG
The DNA here is from genome assembly GCF_011751765.2 of Paramicrobacterium chengjingii. Classification (GTDB taxonomy): domain Bacteria; phylum Actinomycetota; class Actinomycetes; order Actinomycetales; family Microbacteriaceae; genus Paramicrobacterium; species Paramicrobacterium chengjingii. The sequence continues at coordinate 2,026,951 of NZ_CP061169.1, read as the reverse complement.
CAGATTCACCCGGTGGGTGGAGCCTCGCGGTCCCCACCCTGCCATCGAGCGTCTTCAGCCTTCCCGATCTTGGACTGATTGGCAATGTGTCATTCGGCAGCTTCGAGCGGATCGGCGTGCTCGCCGCACTCATGCTCGTCTTCACGCTCGTATTCACAAACTTCTTCGATGCGATGGGCACGATGACCGGCCTCTCGAAAGAAGCAGGACTCGCCGACGAACGAGGAACGTTCCCCCGTCTGAAATCGGCGCTTGTCGTTGAGGGCATCGGCGCGATCGCCGGTGGCCTCACGTCTGGGTCGTCCAACACCGTCTTCGTCGAATCGGGAGCAGGAATCGGCGAGGGCGCTCGCACAGGACTGGCCAACGTTGTGACCGGCGTGCTGTTTCTCCTCGCGATGTTCCTCACTCCACTGACGGGCATCGTTCCGAGCGAAGTGGCGGCTGCAGCGCTCGTCGTCGTCGGTGGAATGATGATGTCGCAGATTCGCGAGATCCAATGGACGGACTTCTCGATCACGCTTCCGGTGTTCCTGACCGTCGCCATCATGCCGCTCACCTATTCCATTGCCAATGGCATCGGTGCGGGCTTCATCTCCTGGGTGGTAGTGCGGTCGCTCTCAGGAAAAGCGCGAGAGATCAGCCCGCTGCTCTGGATCGTCTCGCTCGGGTTCGTCGTGTATTTCGCACGCGGTCCGATTGAGGCGCTTCTCGGCTGAGACGGGCGCCCGGATCCCTGCAAAACGCCGGTAGAGTCGCTGTCATGAGCGAACGGCCGACACGAACGGAAACCGACTCTCTCGGATCGATGGAGATCCCCAGCCACGCATACTGGGGCATCCATACCGCGAGAGCATTCGAGAACTTTGACATCTCCAAGCGACCGATCTCGGTGTACCCGCACCTGATCGTCGCCCTCGCCTCAGTGAAACAGGCTGCTGCACGGGCAAACACTGAATTGGGTGCACTGAACGCGGAGAAAGCAGATCTCATCGACCGTGCGTGCCAGCGTGTGATTGACGGTGAATTTCACGAGGAGTTCTGCGTCGGCGTGATTCAGGGTGGCGCGGGAACTTCGACGAATATGAACGCGAACGAGGTGATCACCAATGTCGCTCTTGAGATGGCCGGTCGGCAGAAGGGTGACTACGCCTTCATCTCGCCCTACGACCACACGAACCGCAGTCAATCAACGAACGATGTGTATCCGACGGCAATCAAGATTGCTCTGGCGAGGTCGCTGACTGACCTGCTCGACGAACTTGAGCTGCTTCGGCAGTCGTTTGCGCTGAAGGGGCAAGAGTTCCGACACGTGCTCAAGGTGGGAAGAACCCAGCTTCAGGATGCTGTCCCCATGACGCTCGGACAAGAATTCCATGGTTTCGCCACGACACTCGGCGAAGACCACAAGCGTCTCGCCGAAACGATCTGGCTGCTGGCCGAGATCAACCTCGGTGCGACAGCAATCGGAACCGGAATCACCGCTGACCCGCGGTATGCGTCGGTCGTCGTGCGTCACCTCAATGACATCACCGGATTGAAGCTCGAGACTGCTCCCGACCTTGTCGAGTCGACGAGCGATGCTGGTGCATTCATGTCGTTCAGCAGCGCACTCAAGCGCTCTGCGATCAAGCTCTCAAAGATCTGCAACGACCTTCGCCTTCTCTCCAGCGGCCCGCAGGCAGGTTTCGGTGAGATCAACCTGCCCGCGAAGCAAGCTGGCTCGTCGATCATGCCGGGCAAGGTGAATCCCGTGATTCCCGAGGTCATGAATCAGATCGCCTTCTCCGTTGTCGGAGCCGATACCACGGTGACGATGGCGGCGGAGGGTGGACAGCTGCAGCTCAACGCCTTTGAGCCGGTCATCGCCCACTCGCTCCTGCAGAGCATTCTCTGGATGGCACGAGGCTGCGAGACCCTTCGTGTGAATGCAGTCGATGGCATCACGGCGAATGAAGATCGTCTTGAAACTATGGTCGGAACCTCGGTCGGCGTTGTCACGGCCCTCACGCCGTTCATCGGCTACACCGCGGCTGCAGCATTGGCAAAGACGGCTCTCCTGACTAACCGCAATATCGCCGATCTCGTCGTCGAGGCAGATCTGATGACACGTGAAGAAGTGACAAAGCAGCTCTCACCGGCACGGCTTTCAGGTCTCGAAGCGATCACCACAGCGATCCCGATCATCGACAACGGATCGGTGGCCACGGCAGTAGGCGGCGAAGCTACCGACTCCTGACACAGGGCTTAACGTCCTCATCGCCCGGTGTTCGCGGCTTTACCTGCGAATCGGACCGGGCGATGAGTTTGTCCCTTAAGAATGCCTCTGACCCTCACAGAAATCAAGCATCATGATGGACTCTCAGGTTGCCGCGGCCACGGAGGTCGGCTTTGATGGAGCTATGACCGAATCGAACAAGACAAAGCCAGAGGTCGATGCACCCGTCGGCCCCGCCCCAGAATCTCTGCAGGTCGTCGACATTGAGGTGGGCGAGGGCGACGAAGCACAGGTATCGTCGACCGTTGACGTGCACTATCTCGGGGTCTCGTATGACAGCGGCGAAGAATTCGACTCGTCGTGGAGTCGTGGCCAAAGCATCAACTTTCCGCTGCGCAATCTGATTGCCGGATGGCAGGAAGGAATCCCTGGCATGCGGGTCGGCGGACGCCGCCAGCTCACCGTGCCGCCCAACCTCGCCTATGGCCCGGCCGGGGGAGGGCATCCGCTCTCTGGCCAGACACTGATCTTCATCATCGATCTTCTCGGGGTGCGGTAGCGCCGGTGAACGTCTCCACCCGAGTTCTTGAACTCAGCGAGACGATCCCGGACTTTCCGAAGCCCGGGATCGTCTTTCGTGACCTCACGCCGGCTTTCGCCGATCCAGAGACGTTCCGGGCGATTGTCGACGAGCTGGGCGCCGACGTCACTGGCGGGTTCGACGTTGTCGCCGGTATCGAGGCACGTGGGTTCCTTCTCGCCTCCGCGATTGCGTACGCGACGCGGACTCGCCTTTTTCCAATTCGCAAGCAAGGCAAGCTTCCCGGTGATGTTCTGAGTGAGGACTACGCGCTCGAATACGGCGCAGCGTCGCTTGAGGTCAACCCGTCAAATCTTCCGCAGGGATCGCGCGTTCTCATCGTCGACGATGTTCTCGCGACAGGCGGCAGCTGCCGTGCCGCGGCGCGACTCGTCGAACGTTCGGGTTCAACAGTCGCTGGAATCGGCATAGTGCTCGCGCTCGATGGACTCGGCGGTGTCGATGCGCTGAGGGACTACGACGTGAGCGTTCTGCTCACAGAGCCCACTCAGCCCATCGCCTGATCGAGCGCCTGCAGCAGATCCTGCTCCAGATCACGGGCATCTTCGAGGCCGACGGAAACCCGCACGATTCCCTCACCCGGCTTCGCTTCTGCAGCTACCGGTCGGTGCGTCAGGGAAGCGGGATGCTGCACGAGCGAATCGATCCCCCCGAGTGACACGGCATGGCATGCGATACGCACGGCGTCGACAAAGCGTGATGCCGCAGCGAAGCCTCCCGTGAGTTCCAGGGCGAAAAGTGACCCCGGACCGGTCATCTGACGCGAGACGGTTTCGGCGATACTCCCCGTGGCCAAGCCCGGGTAGCGAATCGTGGCTACAGCGGGATGATCACGAAGGCTATGGGCGAGCGCACGCGTTGTTTCTTGCTGCGCTCGCACGCGCACAGGAAGTGTGCGCAAGCCCCTCTGCAGCAGATAAGCAGCGGAAGGATGCAGCAGCGCCCCCGTGAGCGCACGCACATGCCTGAGCCTGCGCATCCAATCTTCTGGACCCGCAACGACCCCGCCCATGACATCGCCGTGGCCACCGAGAAACTTTGTCGCACTGTGAAGCACGAGAGTTGCTCCGAACTCGAGCGGACGCTGGAGCACCGGTGTGGCGAAGGTGTTATCGACGAGCACCGGAACATCCCCCGCACGTTTCGCAACGTCAGCGATATCGACGATATCGAGCGTCGGGTTTGCTGGCGTCTCGCACACAATGAGCGCGGTTTCGGAGGTGACAATCTCGGCAATCGAGTCGGGAGTTGCCCAACTGACACGTGTTCCGAGCATCCCACTGTCCAGAACATGATCCGTTCCCCCGTAGAGCGGCCTGAGCGCGACGACGTGCGAACGTCCAGCCGACACGACGGCGGTCAGAATCGCCGTGAGCGCAGCCATGCCCGTGCTGAAGGCCACGGCGGACTCTGCGCCCTCGAGACCCGCAAGCGAGCGCTCGAAGCGGGCGACGCCGTCATTCCAGAGGCGCTGGTATACGGGCGAGTCGTCAGTGCCGAGTATGCCGCCGGAGGCCAGGTTCTCGTAGGAGTCCCCGCCAGAGGCCACCCCGGCGAGAGAACTTGTCGTCGAGAGGTCGATCGGGGGCACATGTCCTCCCGCCTCTCTGATCGATTCCATGCCGCCGTGCACGGCTCGTGTGTCAAAGCGAACGTCACTGTCCATGCTGTGATTAAGACAGGATCTGTGGCAATCTTCAAGGGAAGTTGAAGTTTCATTGAAACTACGCCCCCAACAGAAAGAAACTTCAAAGATTCCCCGAGAGGTATGACAATGACGCACAAACCACAACTCGATTCGACCGACAGGGCGCTTCTCAAGGCGCTCTCCGTGAATGCGCGGGCCTCGGGCTCGCAGCTTGCCGGAGAACTCGGGATCGCCGAGTCGACAGTTTCGCTTCGGCTGAAGCGACTACAGCGATCCGGCGACATTACGGGTTACTACGCCGATATCGACCTCGCGGTACTCGGAGCACCCATCCAGGCAGTCATCGCGATTCAGCTCACCCAGCATGATCGTTCTGATATCGAGGCGTTTCGCCGCGAGGTGACCATGTGGCCCGGCGTCCTCTCACTGTTTCACCTCGGTGGCCGAGATGACTACCTTCTGCATGTCGCTGCACGCAGCACGACGGAGCTCAGGGACTTCGTCGTGAAGTACGTGACTGGACACACTGTCGTTGCGCACTCGGAGACGAATATCGTCTTCGAGCATGTCAAGGGATCGGGCTGGCAAGAACTTCTCGATTGAATCGTGTGGGAATGAAACGACGCGTGGCGCGTGTTGCAGTCAGTGATGAAACTCTCGGTGCTTGATCTCATTCCCGTCCGTTCGCGTCAGACCACAGCGCAGGCCCTCCGGGCCTCAACACGGCTCGCCCAGAGAGCGGATGCTCTTGGCTACACCCGCTACTGGGTAGCTGAACATCACAATATGAAGGCTGTGGCGTCGACAAACCCGGCAGTGCTCATCGCTTTGCTGGCCTCTCGCACCGAGAAGATCCGGGTCGGGTCAGGCGGCGTGATGCTTCCTAACCATGCCCCGCTCGTTGTCGCCGAGCAGTTCGCATTGCTTGAAGCGGCAGCGCCCGGACGGATCGATCTCGGTATCGGTCGAGCTCCGGGAAGCGACCCTGTCGTGACAGCCGTGTTGTCGCAATCGGGTGCGACAAGCGACGTGAGCCGATTTCCCGCCAACGTCAGCGACATCATTGCATTGTTGAGCAGCGACGGCGCCAACGTGGAGTTGACGAGCGGGTCAGAGTATGGCTTGCGCTCGACACCGTTACCTGAGGGCGCGCCGCCGGTGTGGCTCCTTGGCTCCAGCGACTATTCGGCAACGCTCGCCGCCTCGTTTGGACTGCCGTACGTTTTCGCCAATCACTTCGCCGGGGCGGGCGCGGAGCGTGCGCTTGATCTCTATCGCAATCAGTTCACTCCCTCCGCTTACGCCGATAAGCCGACAACGTTCATGACGGCGAACGCAGTCGTCGCTGAGACGGCAGACGAGGCATACGCTCAGGCACTGCCGAATCTGCAGCAGATGGCTCGATTGCGTACAAACAAGCCGATGGCCGCCGTCTCGACTATCGAAGAGGCCGAAGCCACAGAGACAGACGCCTTGACTGAGGAGTTCATGCAGCAGGCGATCACGGGTTACATCATCGGTGACCCGGCGACCGCGGCGGCGAAGGCCCGTGCTCTTGCCGCGCAATACGGGGTCGATGAGCTGATGATCTCACCCGTTGCTGGTGCTCACGATTCTGAGCCTCTTGATGCTGTGCCCGCTCGGGAACGCACGATCGAACTGCTCGCAGAGACGCTGCTCGATTCCGCGTGACCGGTCAGGCGTGGTCTTCGGTGCGCACCCACTCAATGATCTCCCGCCACGTCGCCGTGAGCTCTGACTCGGCGAGCGACACCTCGAAGTCGTCTGCCGCGCTGGCCCTGAACGTGCACCGAATGCGGTACTGAAAGTGATCGGGGTTGCGGTCATCTATCGTTCCGGCAGCACGCCAGGGCAGGGTGCGAAGCATTTTGCCCAGGTCGTCGGAGTGGGCGTCGATGTTCATACGCCAGGTTCGGCTGATGCCCGCGACGCCCCCTGAGCGTTCGACAATGAGCTGCGCCTCGGGTGCGCCGGTCGGTGGGGCATCGGGATCGCCCACATTGACTTCGACAGACCTCCATGCGAGCTGCACGGCAGCGACGACCTCGTCGTCGAATTGAGAGCGTGCAGCCTCGACCGTTGCAGCGGCAAATTCGGAGAACGATGCATCGGCGGTGAGGCCGCCCGCTGTCAGCGTGCGGTACCAGATCACTCCTGCTGTGTCCCACGCGCGTCCGCCGAGCGACGTCGCGAGAATGTAGAAAGCATGATTCGGGATGCCGGAGTTGATGTGAACTCCGCCATTGTCGTCCTGTGACTCGACGTAGCCGGACATCGTTGACGGCTGGGGATCTTTCCCGAGTACGTCGTCGTCATACGCCGTCCCCGGTGCCTTGAGTGAGCGCAGCGCTTCGCCGTTCACGGCATCAGTAAAGAGACCCTCTCCAATGAGCCAGCTGGCCTCATCCACGGTCTGAGATTTCGCATACTGTTCAACCAGACTCCCAAAGACGTCAGACAGTGATTCATTCAGGGCCCCCGACTGTCCTGAATAGCGCAGCGCAGCGGTAAGCTCCGTCACCCCGTGCGTCAGCTCGTGGCCGATGATCGAAAGCGACACAGTGAATCGGTTGAATACCTCGCCATCCCCATCGCCGAACACCATGCGCGTTCCGTTCCAGAACGCGTTGTCGTAATCCTTTCCGTAGTGGACGGTCGCGCGAAGGGGCATTCCTCGACCATCGATGGACGAGCGCCCGAATACCTCGTCGAAGAGTGAGTACGTGTGGCCGAGCCCGTCGTAGGCCTCGTTTACCGCTTGGTCGTCAGACTCAGGCTCGCCCTCGCTTCGGACACGAGAGCCGGGTAAGACGTCCGTTCCTCCCGCATCGGCGATCTCACGGGTGAGAGCACGAGTGTCTGACTCCGTCGGGGCGGGCTTCGCCTTGCGCTGGCCCGACTGCTCGATGGCGGCACGGCGCCCTGGTTCCTGTCGAATGAGCGTGTCCTGCGCCGCTGTAGCTGCATTTCGCAGTCGCTTTGCACTGGCCACGCGCTGCAGAAGGTACGGCGGAATGACGGTGGGCTGCTCTGACCTGTCCATGCCTCAATGGTCGCACCACAGCACCACTGCTGAGAAGTGGGGAATACGATCGAAGGAGTGCCTGTTGTCGCTTATATCTATTCATTTGCATCGATATTTCAGGAGCGCCGAGAATGCAGTTCGGAATCTTCAGTGTCGGAGACATCACGCCAGACCCGACAACAGGGCACACGCCGACCGACGCATCGCGATTGCAGGATGTATTGACGATCGCACAGCATGCCGAAGATGTCGGTCTTGATGTCTTTGCGATGGGGGAGCACCACAACCCACCGTTCTTTCCGTCGAGCCCTGTCGCCATTAACAGCTATCTGGCAGCCAAGACATCACGAATCATTCTCTCAACGGCCACGACGCTCATCACCACAAACGATCCTGTGCGCCTTGCCGAGGACTACGCCATGCTTCAACACCTGTCGGGCGGCCGGATGGATCTCGTTCTCGGTCGTGGAAACACCGGCCCCGTCTACCCGTGGTTCGGTGAAGACATTCGACAGGGAATTCCACTCGCCATTGAGAAGTACGGACTGCTACACAAGCTGTGGCGTGAGGAGTTCGTCGACTGGGAGGGGCAATTCCGCACTCCGCTGCAAGGGTTTCAGTCGATGCCCAGACCGCTTGATGACACTCCGCCGTTCGTCTGGCACGGCAGCATCCGTTCTCCGCAGATTGCCGAGCAGGCCGCATACTACGGTGACGGGTTCTTCGCCAACCACATCTTCTGGCCCGGCTCGCACACGCAGCGCATGGTGGGGTTGTACCGCCAACGTTTTGAACACTACGGGCACGGAACGGCCGACCAGGCGATTGTCGGGCTCGGTGGGCAGGCATTCATGCGCAAGAATTCTCAGGATGCTGTCGCAGAATTTCGACCCTATTTCGACAACGCGCCCGTTTACGGGCACGGGCCGAGTCTTGAAGAGTTCACAGCACAGACCCCTCTCACTGTCGGCAGCCCTCAGCAGGTCATCGACCGAACGCTCGGGTTCCGCGACTACGTTGGCGATTATCAGAGACAACTCTTCCTCATGGATCACGCTGGTCTGCCCCTCAAGACCGTTCTCGAACAGCTCGACCTTCTCGGCGAGGAGGTCGTGCCTGTTCTGCGCCGCGAGTTTGAGTACGTGCGCCCCGCGCACGTACCGGATGCCCCGACTCATGCGGCGAGGGTCTCGGCGGGGAATGCGGGGCGCACCGAACCGGTTACACTGAGCGCGTCACCAGCAGAATCGGAGAAGTAGATATGGCAGCTCGCAAGCTTGCGGTTGTGTCATCAGGGCTCAGCAACCCGTCATCGACACGGATGCTGGCAGACAAACTCGCAGAGGCGACAAAGCAGAAGCTTGTTGGCACTGGACTTGAGGTCGACGTTGCAACGTTCGAATTACGGGATCTCGCGCACTCGATCACGAACAACATGCTCACGGGCTTTGCCGACGACGCTCTTCAGCGCGCGATCGACGAGGTAACGCGAGCCGACGGACTCATTGCGGTGACCCCCGTTTTCAAAACCAGCTATGCCGGGCTCTTCAAATCGTTCATCGACATCATCGACAACACGGGACTCACTGATCTCCCCGTGGTGATCGGAGCAACGGGCGGAACTCCGCGACATTCGCTGGCCCTTGACTACGCAATGCGGCCGCTTTTCAACTACATGCATTCCATCGTCGTGCCGACTTCCGTCTACGCGGCGAGTGACGATTGGGGCGCTGGAGAAGACACTGTGAAGTCGCTTCCCGAAAGAATCGACCGCGCAGCGCGTGAACTTGCAGGGCTTATGGAGCACTCCACACGCTCGGCCACCGTCGTCGATCCGTTCGCGCTCGATGAGAACTTTGATCAACTGCTCGGAGGCTTCCAGGGCAACTGATGCACTGATCAGAGTGAAACGGGGCGGGTGAGCCGATATCGACTCACCCGCCCCGTTTCACACAGCAACCGATTCTCAGCCTGTTTTGCGACGGAAGTCACGCTTCTGGTCTGGTCGACTCTGCGCATGGTCGACCGGTGAATTCTCCCGAAGGTGGTCTTCACCATCGACCGAATTTTTCTGTTGCTTGTTCTTGCGGTCAAGCGCTTCACGGAACTTGCGCTTGACGTCTTCTGGTGGGCCCTCTGGAGCTGAATTATCGGAGCTCATTGTCCTCCTTGCAACGCAACGGCGATAGAGCCGCCGTTGATCTTCCGGTTCGACTCAGACTATGCGACCACGGAACCGAAGACCAGGGCGGCGCGCAGAGCGTCAGTGCGACACAATGGGAGGATGCTGCATCGACGTGCCGTCTTCGGAGCCCTGAGCACACTCTATGTGGTGTTCATCGGCGCGGTTACGCTGACACCGGACCCGTTCAGCGACGGCATTGACGGAACGATTGACCAGGTGATCGAGGCCTTGTCCCAGCATCCGCTCACCGCGTGGCTGACGTATGAGGTCGTCGAGTTCACTGCGAATATCGGCATGTTCGTTCCGCTGGGACTATTCGTGGCTCTGTGGGCGGGGCGCCGTCGCTGGTGGATGGGAATCATCGCCGGAGTGATCTACACCGTCGTGATTGAGTCCCTCCAAGGTCTTGTGCTCGCGGCGACACGATACGCGACCTTCAGTGACATCATTGCCAACACGCTCGGCGCAATTGCCGGTGCCATCGTCGCCCGAATTGTCCACGGATATGTTCTCGAGCGAGCCGCGCGATCGCGGGGTGCCCAAAGGGTCAGGTGAGGTCGCTGGGGTCTGCTAACATTGTTCAGTTGCCGTCTATCGGCCGCGGATAAAGAGAGCTCGCACGTCGTGTGACGGGCACCGCGCAACGACAGGAAGGGGATCGATTCTATGGCACTTGATGCAGAGACCAAGAAGGCGATCATCGAAGAGTACGCTACCCACCCCGGTGACACCGGATCCCCAGAGGTCCAGATCGCCGTGATGACGGAGCGCATCAAGGGGCTCACCGAGCACCTGAAGGATCACAAGCACGACCACCACTCGCGTCGTGGACTGCTCCTTCTCGTCGGTCAGCGCCGTCGCATGCTGGGCTACCTGTCCAACGTTGACATCAACCGCTACCGCGCGCTCATCGAGCGCCTCGGACTGCGCCGCTAAGCGTATATCGCACTTCTTCACGCGACCGGCCGTCACCCATGGTGACGGCCGGTTTGCCGCAGTGTGAGGGATGCCTTCGCTCGGAGAGGATCACATGGGAAAGACAGGCCGCCGCATACTGGCCGTCGCCGTATTCATCGTGGCGATCATCGTCGCATGGTGGCTCATCGGCGCCTTCTTCCAGCTGCTCTGGTTTGCAGTCAAGGCGTTTCTTGCCGTGATCATTGCGCTCGTGCTTGTGGGTGTCGTTCTTGTCGCGATCCGACGGCGTTCCTAACTCGGGCGCTCCGACGAACCGGCATCCTCCTCACCCGAGTGCGGTGCGACCGTCGGAACGCTTTCGGTTCGCGGACGCCGCGACCCTGTTGGGTCAGTGCGACTTGGACCAGCGGGCAGCCGATCATCACGTGTGAAGATCCAATGCGGCTTCGGCTCGATAAGCGGACGGAAGAACCGCCGCACCGGCCACGTCGACAACGCAACGGCCAGCAGAAAGCTCACGCCGAGCATAACGGGAAGCAGATAGTCAGCAAGCGCCTCATGCTTGAGAAGTCCGGACTCGCGAAGCGGGTAGAGAGCGAAGCTGTGTAGCAAATAGACGTACATCGTCGCCTGCCCAAAGCCGGAGAAGACGTTGCGGTGGCGAGGGATGAGCACGATGAACGCGGCGATCAGCACGGTATTGAGCAGCAGGACGGCGAGGCGAACGGCTCCGGCCCACCACGCGTCTTGTCCGAGACCGTCATACGACTGGTCGTAAAAGAACCAGTGACGTAGTCCAACGTCGCGCCAGAGATCGACGAAGACCCACACGCAGGCAGCCCACATGGCGAAGATAGCGAGAGCCGCCGTGCGTACCCACCACGGAATGTGCTCGTTCAGCCGCAACCGGGCGAACAGATCCCACTTTTTGACGCGCCATCCCAAAACGAAGAACGGGAGGATGCCGAAAAGGCGTGCAAGCGAGAACGTACTGTCGACGTTGTCGAGATAGCCGACACCGACGGAGAGAACCACGGCCCAGAGCAACGGCCAGCGCACGAGCGCGAGGTAGGGGAGCACGAGCCGGAAGATGGCGAGGGCGAGGAGAAACCAGAGAGTCCATGACGGCTTGGTCGGATTGAGAGTTTCGTCCCCTTCGGCGAAGAACTTGACGGCGGTCCAGATCGACTCCATGAAGACGTAAGGAAGCACAATGTCGGTGATGACGCGCTGCATCTGCCGGATCGACGGTGCGCCAGACTTCGAGAAGTACCCGCTGATGAAGGCGAACGCGGGCATGTGGAACGAGTAGATCACAAGGTAGACCGTGAGGGCGGCATCGGAATCGCCGACGAGCCTCTGAATGCCGTGCCCCATCACGACGAGGGTGATGCACGCAAACCGGGCGTTGTCCCACAGCGGGATGCGCTTGCTTCGGGTGGAAGCGGAGCCTGTTGCCGGGGCAGTCGACATGATTGTCCTTTGTGGTCAGACGGCGGCGGGGCGGCGCACGTCGTTCTCGGTCGGGCGATCGTGCGCCCCAGGAGGCAGCTCAGGAAGCCACCATAGCGTTGTTCCCCACAGGCCGATCGCGATGATGACGGTAGAGACCGTTGTGAGAACAGGGAAGGGAGTCTGTGTCATGCGGGTGGCGATCCAGACGGGGATGCCTCCTGCGAATGCAGAGAGCACACTTGTCGAGAACGGGTTCGCGAGGAGGCCTCGAAGCGACCACCCTGGCGTCAGCCAGCCGACGGTGAGCAGCACCGAGCCGAGACCACCCGCGATGGCGATCGTGACAGGTGTCACCAAGCGATGGTCGATCTGGAGCGGACCGAGAACGAGAGGAATCGCGATAATCATCGCGGCCCAGACGAAGAACACGGCAAAGCCGACGACGTAGAAGGGTGACGGATGGGGGCTCGCCGACGGGTCGAGCGAACGTACTCGCGCGTGAACTGCGATGGCTATTGCCGCGGCAATGAGGATCCACCACGTTGAGTCGAGCCCACGCAGCGCCACCACAATCGAGGCAGCTAACGACGTGACTGCGGCGAGACCGCACAAGGCACCACCCTGCATTCGTGCCTGTGAGCGCAGGGCGACGACATTCGCAACGGTGTCTCGGGGCAACGAAAGCTCCACGCGATGAAGGCCCCGGATGACGTGTTGCCACCGGCGCGAGGCACTCAGATATCCGGCAATCGACGTGCAGATGATGACAGCGGATATCAGGTGCGCTGGCCAGGTGACCGCAAGGTTCGTCGGGCCCGAGGCGCCAGTCAACCCGGTCGTCACAGCAACGGTGAGTCCAATTGTCGCTCCGAGAAGTGCAGCACGGAGCGGAGTAGTCGCAAGGGGAGTCGCAACAGCGAGAGGTCGCGCGAGAGTGACGAGAATGCGGCCGACGGGCCCGATTGAACTCGACAAAGCACGCGAGGCGATGCGCAGTGTGCGAGAGGCGATCGCGAGACGGTACTGCGGAGTGAGGTTGTCGAGCGAGTCTGCTCCAAACTCAAATGCTTCTCTGATCTCGGGGATGCTGCGAGGAGTATCCCTCCCAGAAAGCGGTGCTTCTGGTGACGCGGCGAGCTCTGTGAAGAGCGCCGTCTGCACAGCATCCAGAGAGTCGGTGACGTGCGCTGCTTGCGCATCGTCACGGGAGCGTTCGCTGAAGATGCGCACGATCGCGGCGGACGCGTCGAGGCGACCCCACCACCAGTCGTTTGCTCGCCATGTTCTGCTGAGAAATCCACCGAAGTTGAACAGCAGCGAACCCGACAGCTTGTCGTCAGCGGTCAGCGTTGGCCCGGTGAAAAGGCGCACAAGTGATTCGTCTGTGACGTCGGCGGGGTCGAGGCTGAGTGCAATGCGTGCCCGGCGCCGTTGGCGACGGCGAATGAGCGTCGTGAACTGCTCGCTATGTGCCGGAGGTTCATCGGCTGTCAGCCGTTCGAACGAGAGCGCGCTGATCGGCTCGGGGATGCCTCGGGGAGCGAGGAAAGGCGCAAGATCTCGGGCGCCCGCACCGCGCGCCGGAAATACGCTGAATGGGCTGTGCGCCCAGACACCATTGCCCTCAACGGCTGGTGAAATCTCTCGAAGGAGGCACACGATCGTGTCGAGTTCACCCCAGAGGGTACTGACGTCCGTGGTTTCTTGAACGGTGATCCAGGTGTCGATTGCGCGGGTTGCCGGGCTGATTCCCGACCGTGCGGAATCGAGAACATCGACCACGGTGGCGTCTCGCGCATCGGTGGCAGCGCCAAGCACCCGATAGAGGGTCATACGAATATCGGCGATCGACGTACCCTCGGGGAGCGCTTCCGGCGGGAGCCGCTCGAGGGCACGCACCCAGCTCAAACCGCACAGGGCCGCGTCGAGAACTCCCTGTGGCCCCAGAGCGATCGCATCAACGACAGTCGAAGCCGCTGATTCGTTCGTTGCGCGAGAGTAGCGCTCGTTCGCTGCATGCTCCAGGTCTTCGCGGTCGGTGCCGTCCCAGGCTCGCCACACCGACCGGGATGCGATGTTCGCGGAGTTTTGCCATGCGGACGGGTCAGCGGTGACGGTGCTGAGGTACTGTACATCGGCCGAAGCTCTGTATCTGACATAGGCGCGTCTGGCTGCATCCGCGTCGAAGTGTGCAGCTGTCTGAGCGGCTGCGTACGCGTCGCCTCGCGCATGTTCTCGTAGCAGACCCAGTCGGAAACGCTCGATGTGGGCGATTTCGTCTGCACCCGGCTCTCGATCATCGAGGGATCCGCCGCCGAAGCGCAGAACGTTGAGAATGCGAGACTGTCGGTCGGCAAATCGGCGCATGACAGAGAGCGGTCCACGTGGCGGCTCCGTCGGGCCATAGCGCGTCGGCCTGATAGTTCGCGGTGACGGTGCAGGTGGGCTCGGATCGAGGTACAGCACGAGACGTGACGAACTCGTCTCAGACGCGGAGCGTCGAGCGGCTTTGAAGGCCTGGTCAATCGGAACCTCGTCAAGGATGCTGCCATCAATGACGCGGAATGGATGGTTCCACGAGGGGCGATGCCCGCTGAAGGCATACGACATGTCGATGTGGGTTGCGTCGCCCTCTGGCCCGTCAGACGCGTTCTTTGTCGATGAGAAGATGAGCGCCGGCTCAAAAGCACCCGGATACGATGAGGTCGAGCGCGCGGCATAGGCGAGACGCGCCAGATCGGCCCCATCTCCTATCTGTGCTGGAATGCTGCGCCCGCGATCGGCCCCGTCTGCGCTGTCGGAACCGACAAAATGAAAATATCCCCGACTGTCTCGTGCACCAGGCACGCTCCGGTCTGCACTGTCAATGACCGTCGCAGCCAGATCAATGCTCACGGCGCTCGAGCGATGGAGATCGTTGTGCGGAATGCGTTTGTCGTCGTAGAGATCGTGGAGAGCGCGAGTGACTCGAGGCCAGAAGTAGTAGTCGCCACGCAGCAGAGAGTCAACGCGTGTGAAACCCGGTGGCTGCAGCAGTCGCCGAATGTCGGCGGCATCCTGCCAGGTTTCGAGCAGCGGATTCACGCTCGCGCCCGCACGTTGGGCAACCGCATAGACGACGGCGTTGAGCCCACCGGCACTCGCGCCGGCGAGAACGTCGATCTCGATCGAGTCAAAGGATGCCGCGGCGAGGAGCCGACCATACTCTCGGGCGCGCACGACTTCAGGCGTGTCGGGCGTCGGCGGTGAACTGCCAGTGGGGGGAGTGTAGAACGCATCCCAGCCACTCGATGTCTGCCGAATGCGCACGCGTCGCGCGACGTCGAGCTCGGCGACGGCACCGCCGATCCACACAGCGAGGCTGACTCCTCCGCGCAAAGCGAGCGCGACACGCAGAACGTGGCGATACGGCCCATCGCCGAGCTCGGCGACCGAAGCAAGGCCTGGAGCAGACCCGGGGCCAACACCGAGAGCGACGACCTGGCCCGACGCTTGCGCCATGCTCTTACCCCCTGTTCGCGCTGAGTCAACGGTAGCGCTCCGAAGCGACAACGTGCCAGACACGCGGATACTCGGGCGCGTGCAGGGTGCTCTGATAGCATCAAGCGAGGTCGATCAGCTGATCGATCGTGCAAGAACGGAGCAGGCCGGCAGGAAGCTGGTCCTCGGTGGTGGATTTCTCTCGCGGTGGAGTGAGAGCAATTTTCTACTGGAGATCAGCCATGACGACCTCACTGTGGTCATGAGTATGTACTGCCTGTTCTGCTCCGTGAACGTCGGGCGTGCTTTGGCGCGCCCGCGGACACAAAGGAGAGTGACCTTGGAAGGTCCAGAAATTACTGCTGCCGAGGCCGTCCTCGACAATGGGCGCTTCGGAAAGCGCACTATTCGTTTCGAGACGGGCCGTCTCGCTCAGCAGTCACAGGGCGCCGTCGCCGCCTACCTTGACGACGAAACAATGATTCTTTCGGCCACGTCGGCTGGAAAGCATCCGAAAGACAATTTCGACTTCTTTCCCCTGACCGTTGACGTGGAAGAGCGCAGCTACGCTGCCGGAAAGATCCCCGGATCGTTCTTCCGTCGCGAAGGCCGCCCGTCGACGGATGCAATCCTCGTCTGCCGCCTGATCGACCGACCACTGCGTCCGTCGTTTGTCAACGGCCTCCGCAACGAGGTGCAGATCGTGATCACCGTGCTGTCGATCGCACCGGGCGAGTTCTATGACGCGCTTGCGATCAACGCGGCCTCGGCCTCGACACAGATCTCGGGCTTGCCGTTCTCCGGACCCATTGCCGGTGTGCGTTTGGCGCTCATCCCCGGCAACGGCCAGGGCGAGGACCAGTGGGTGGCATTCCCGAACGCCGAGCAGGTTGAGCAAGCGGTCTTCGACCTCATGGTCGCCGGACGCGTCATTAAGAATGCCGACGGTACCGATGACGTCGCCATCATGATGGTGGAGGCTGAAGCCACGGAGCACAGCTTCGACCTGATCAAAGCTGGTGCCGTTAAGCCGAACGAAGAGATCGTCGCTGGCGGACTCGAGGCGGCAAAGCCATTCATCGCCGAGCTGGTGCGCGCACAGTCAGAGATGGCATCGCACGCGGCAAAGGAGATCAAGGACTACCCGGTATTCCTTCCGTACACCGACGAGGTGCTCGCAGCGGTCGAAGCGCTGGCATCAGATGAGCTGTCGAAGATCTACCAGATCGCCGACAAGCTCGAGCGCCAAGACGCAGATGACGCACTGAAGGATCGCGTCAAAGAGGCGATCGCAGCCAAAGTCGAGGCCGGAGAACTTTTCGCCGAGGCAACGGCACAGGTCTCTGCCGCGTACAAGTCGGTGACAAAGAACATCGTTCGCGGCCGCATCCTCTCGGAGGGCGTGCGCATGGACGGACGTGGACTTGCGGACATCCGTCCGCTCGACGCCGAAGTTCAGGTCATCCCTCGTGTTCACGGATCGGCGATCTTCCAGCGTGGAGAGACTCAGATCATGGGCATCACAACGCTGAACATGCTCAAGATGGAGCAGCAGATCGATTCGCTGTCTCCGCAGACGCACAAGCGCTACATGCACCACTACAACTTCCCGCCGTATTCGACGGGAGAGACGGGTCGTGTCGGTTCGCCCAAGCGTCGTGAGATCGGTCATGGATTCCTCGCCGAGCGTGCGCTAGCGCCCGTTCTGCCGAGCCGCGACGAGTTCCCTTACGCGATTCGCCAGGTGTCCGAGGCTCTCGGATCGAACGGCTCGACGTCGATGGGCTCCGTGTGTGCGTCGACGTTGTCGCTGCTCAACGCTGGTGTTCCGCTCAAGGCTCCCGTCGCCGGAATCGCCATGGGACTCGTCACCGACGAAGTGGACGGTCAGACGCGCTATGCGGCACTGACCGACATTCTCGGAGCCGAAGACGCTCTCGGCGACATGGACTTCAAGGTCGCGGGAACAAGCGAGTATGTGACGGCAATTCAGCTCGACACGAAGCTCGACGGCATCCCTGCCTCCGTGTTGGCCGCAGCCCTCACGCAGGCGAAGGACGCGCGCACGCAGATTCTGCAGGTGCTGAATGCCGCGATCGATGCTCCGGACGAGATGGCCCCGACGGCTCCGCGCGTGATCAGCGTGCAGATTCCCGTTGACAAGATCGGTGAGCTGATCGGCCCGAAGGGCAAGACGATCAACGGCATCCAGGACGAGACGGGAGCCGACATTTCGATTGAAGACAACGGCACCGTGTTCATCGGGGCTGTCGATGGTCCGTCTGCTGAGGCTGCACGCGCTCAGGTCAACGCCATCGCCAACCCGACAAACCCTGAGGTCGGCGACCAGTTCCTCGGAACTGTCGTGAAGATCGCGGCGTTTGGTGCGTTCATCTCGCTGCTTCCGGGCAAGGACGGACTGCTGCACATCTCGGAGGTCCGCAAGCTTGCCGGCGGCAAGCGAGTGGGAGCAGTCGAAGATGTTCTCGGCGTCGGACAGAAGATTCTGGTTGAGGTGACGAAGGTGGACGACCGCGGCAAGCTGTCGCTCCAGCCCGTTATCGCAGACGAGGACGCCGACTCCGGTGCCGAGTCACCGGACGAAGAGAGCTAAGCTTTTCGCTTCATGATGGCCCGTCCCGCGCCGCGGGGCGGGCCATCATCATCGTTAAGCTGTGCGCGAGCCGCATTGAGAGCCCGCTCAACGTGACGTAGTCTCGAAGTAATCCGGCAACGAGGCCGGGGCCGTATGGCGAGCCACAAGCAACCCATGCGGAACACGAGAGAAAGACGCGTGTCATAGTGTCCACCACACATGGTCCGACAATGCTCCTCACACACTCAGGGGAGTATGTCCAACTGCTCACTCCGCGCGGAGAACGCGTGGATGCCCCGGGTTTCGACCCGTGGGTTGCCGATATCGGCTCGGCCGAATTGCGCTCGCTGTACGAAGACATGCTCATCAGCCGGCGCCTCGATACCGAAGCTACGGCGTTGCAACGTCAAGGCGAGATCGGTCTGTGGCCGCCACTTCTCGGCCAGGAAGCCGCACAAGTAGGCTCTGCCCATGCGCTGCGTCAAAGCGACTTTGTTTTCGGCAGCTACCGCGAAAACGCCGTCGCATATTGTCGCGGAGTCGACCTCACCACGATGATCTCTGTGTGGCGCGGAAACGCGAACGCCGGCTGGAACCCGTACGACATCAGCATGGCCGCGCCGGCGATCATCATCGGAGCGCAGAGCCTTCATGCCGTCGGCTACGCCATGGGCTGCAACTTCGACCGCTCCGATGACATCTCGATAGCCTACTTCGGCGACGGTGCGACCAGCCAGGGAGACGTCAACGAGGCGATGGTGTTCGCGGCGAGCTTTTCAGCTCCCGTGATCTTCTTCTGCCAGAACAACCACTACGCCATTTCCGAGCCTGTCGGCGTTCAGACGACGAAGCCGATCGCCGATCGTGCGCCGGGCTTCGGCATTCCCAGCATCCGTGTCGATGGAAACGACGTGCTCGCGGTCTTCGCCGCGACAGCCATTGCCGCAGATCGAGCGCGGTCGGGAAACGGGCCGACCTACATTGAGGCGGTCACGTACCGCATGGGGCCGCACACGACGAGTGACGATCCGACGCGGTACCGGCCGGAAGCTGAACTCGAAGAATGGCGCGCGAAAGACCCCCTTGACCGTGTCAAGCGTTACCTGATCAACGCCGGAGCGCTTGACGATGCGCAGCTGCAGGAGATCGACGATCACGCTGATGAGGTTGCGAAGGACCTGCGTGCAGCGATTCGAGCGCTTCCCGAGCCGGATCCGCTTTCGTTCTTCGACACCGTTTTCGCGGAGCCCAACGCACACCTCGCTCGCCAGCGCAGCCAACACGCCGCATACCTGGCGGCTTTCGACGGAGGTGAGCGCTGATGGCCGGGCAGAAGACAGCAGATACGGCAGAAACCGTGCACACCCTCACCCTGTCGAAGTCGATCAATGAAGGCCTGAGGCGAGCACTTTCTGACAATGAGAAGGTTGTGCTCATGGGGGAGGACATCGGAGACCTCGGAGGAGTCTTTCGCGTCACCGATGGACTTAAAGCCGAGTTTGGGCCGAGTCGAGTTATTGACACGCCGCTCGCAGAGGCGGGCATCATTGGTACCGCTGTCGGGCTTGCCTATCGCGGGTACCGGCCGGTGTGTGAAATTCAGTTTGACGGCTTCATCTACCCCGGATTCGACCAGATAGTCGCCCAGGTAGCGAAACTGCATGCTCGGACGTCGGGAGACGTGCGTATGCCGATTACGATCCGAGTGCCGTTCGGGGGTGGAATCGGCTCGGTTGAGCATCACTCCGAATCACCGGAAGCCTACTTTGCGCACACCGCCGGTTTGCGCGTCGTGTCCTGCTCGAACCCGCAGGACGCGTACTCGATGCTCCGGCAGGCGATCGCGAGCGACGACCCCGTGCTCTTTTTCGAGCCGAAGCGTCGCTACTGGATGAAGGGCGAGGTTAATCTCGAGCAGACCCCGGAGCGTTCTCTCAGCTCAGCGCGCGTGCTGACGAGCGGAACAGATGTGACACTCGTCACGTACGGGCCGCTTGTGCCAACGGCGATGGACGTTGCCGCCGCTGCAGCCGAGGACGGCATCTCTGTTGAGGTCATCGATCTGCGCTCACTTCAACCCGTCGACTTCGACGCCGTCGTCGCGTCAGTTCGCGTGACGGGTCGGCTCGTCGTCACCCACGAGGCGCAGCGGTTCGCCGGGCTGGGAGCAGAGATCGCCGCGACAATCACCGAACGCTGCTTTGAATACCTGGAAGCAGCGCCCGAACGCGTCACAGGGTTTGACACGCCATACCCTCCGGCAGCGTTCGAAGACCAGTTTCTGCCTGATCTTGACCGCATTCTCGATGCGGTCGACCGGGCGATGGGCCGTCGAAATTCGCTGAGTGACTGGAGGTTCGACGGATGAGCATCAAGGATTTTCTTCTGCCTGACCTCGGCGAAGGCCTCACAGAGTCAGAGATCGCCAGCTGGAAGATCGCCGAGGGCGACGCCGTCGAGGTTAACCAGGTGATCGCGGAAATCGAGACGGCGAAGGCCCTTGTCGAGCTCCCGTCGCCTTTCGATGGCACGATTCGAAAGCTTTACGCCCAGGAAGGCACGACAGTGCAAGTTGGCGAGCCCATCATCGCTTTCGAACTCGAGGGCGGTGACGACGGGCCTGAGGGCAGCGGAGTGAAGGAAGAGCGCGAGCCGGTGCTTGTGGGCTATGGTCCAAAGAAAGAAGGCGGCGCTGCACCGAAGCGCCGGCGGCGGTCGTGGGACGAAACGACAGCGACCGGCATCCAGACGTTGAAAGAGGCGGTAGAACCGGATGCCGCTCAGGCTACGCCCGCCCTCGAAACCGCCGGGCCGGCATCGGGCACCGGTCGCAGAGAGCGACCGAGAACGACGCCGCCGGTTCGCATCTTCGCCCGGGAGTGCGGCGTCGACCTGACCGGGGTCGACGGCACGGGGGCAGGCGGCCTCATCACGAGGGCCGATGTTCAGCGGGCGGCTGAGTCGGGTGCCGCCGAGACGGCACCTGAGCAGACGATGACCGACGCCGGACGCCACGGGGATGTTCGCATTCCGATCAAGGGCGTTCGAAAGGCGACAGCTGCGGCGATGACGGCATCGGCGTTCACCGCTCCACACGCGAGCGAGTTCATCACCATTGATGTGACGCGCACGAGCGAACTCGTCACACGGTTGCGATCGCAGCATCCGAAAACCCGCATCACCATCATGAGCGTCATCTCAAAGGCAATGCTGCTCGCGGCGAAGCGAACGCCGTCAGTAAACGCGTACTGGGACGAGGATGCACAGCAGATCATCGAATTCGGTCACATCAATCTTGGCGTAGCAGCGGCGACCGAGAGAGGGCTCGTCGTGCCCGTCGTGAAGAACGCAGACGCACTGGCGCTGCTTGACCTGGCCGACGCGATCAGCACGCTCGTGACGACCGCGCGCGAGGGCAGAACGCAGCCAGCCGACATGTCGGGCGGAACAATAACATTGACGAATGTCGGTGTTTTCGGTGTGGATGCGGGAACACCCATCCTCACTCCGGGACAATCAGCGATCGTTGCGGCGGGCGCGGTGCGCCGACGGCCGTGGGAGTACAACGACGAGGTTGCGCTGCGAGACGTGATGACCCTCAGTATGTCGTTCGATCATCGCATTGTCGATGGTGAGCAAGCGTCGCGCTTTCTTGTCGATGTGGCACGTGTTTTGGAAGACCCAGGCACGGCGCTCACGCTCCTCTGATCGGAGAGGCCACGAGGCATTCTTCGGATGCGTCGTGGCCTCAGCTCGTGAGGGCGGCGTAGCTCATGCGTTCGAGCAGTGCCCGCAGACGATCCGTATTCGCCGCACCGCGATGGCGGACGGAGTACGGCGTCGAGTTCATGAGGCCGAAGGCTGCGTGTGCGCGTACCCGCAGCTCCGCAACGTCTGCTTCGGGAGAAAGTCGTTCGAGAAGCGATACCCACAACTCGACGTACTGTCGCTGGAGGAGCCGAACCGTGTGTGCGTCCTGTGGTGAGAGGGCGCTGCGATCGCGGTCATGCACGCGGATGACGTCTGTGTTGCGAATGGCGAAGTCGACATGAAATTCGATCAGGGCACGCAGTGCGAGGTCGCCTTTCGGTGCGCGCTGTGTCTCGATCGAACCGCCCTCGAGCAGGGCAGTGCTGACACCGATGAGCAATTCGGCGAGGACTGCCTGTTTGCTGGGGAAATGTCTGTAGACTGCCGGCCCGGAAACGCCGACGGCAGTTCCAAGGTCTTCCATTGAAACGCCGTTGAAACCGTGTTCTGAGAACAGGGCGGCCGCGGCATCAAGCAGCGAGTGCCTTCGCTTGTTCTTCGCGTCGCTGCGCCCGTGTGGCTTTTCTGACATGCCCGGCCTCCTTCGGCTGTCCGCTGCCACTGGACACTTCAGTTATTGAATACTAACCTAAGAGACGGCGAGTTAATGCTCGCTAACTGAAAACGGTCATCGACGACCACAGGGGATTCATGCACACTCTGACCACAGCTATTGACCCGACATCCGACGAGGCACAGCGCAACGCCGCGGCACAAATAGCGCTCGTCGGCGAGCTCAGGGAGCGGCTGCGGGTCGCTCGGCTTGGAGGCAACGAGCGGGCGCGAGAGCGCCACGTTGAGCGGGGCAAACTCCTTCCTCGCGATCGCATCGATCGGCTTCTCGACGAGGGGAGCCCGTTTCTCGAGGTGGCGCCACTTGCTGCTGACGGCCTCTACGACGGTGCATCGCCAGGAGCCGGTGTTGTTGCAGGCGTTGGCGTCGTGCATGGTCGGCACGTGATGATCATCTGCAACGACGCGACGGTCAAGGGTGGTACCTACTATCCGATGACAGTGAAAAAGCATCTTCGTGCGCAGGAGATTGCCGGGCAGAATAAGCTTCCCTGCATCAGTCTTGTCGACTCGGGTGGGGCTTTTCTGCCCATGCAGGACGACGTGTTTCCCGACCGCGACCATTTCGGCCGGATCTTCTACAACCAGGCGCGAATGTCGGCAGCGGGAATTCCGCAGATTGCTGCTGTGCTCGGCTCATGCACAGCGGGAGGAGCGTATGTGCCCGCGATGAGCGACGAGACCGTGATCGTGCGCGAACAGGGAACAATCTTCCTTGGCGGACCGCCGCTTGTGAAAGCGGCAACGGGTGAGATTGTCTCGGCAGAGCACCTGGGTGGCGGAGACACCCACTCGCGCATCAGCGGAGTAACGGATCATCTTGCCGAGGATGATGATGACGCGTTGCGTATCGTGCGAGACATCGTGAGCACACTTCCCGAGAACCCAGCACCTGCCTGGTCTGTCGGAGAGAGCATTGAGCCTGTCGTTGATGCCGAGTCGATCTGTGACGTTGTACCGGTAGATCTTCACGAGACCTACGACGTGCGCGAAGTAATTGCTCGCATCGTCGATGCCAGTGAGTTTCACGAGTTCAAACGTGAATACGGTGTCACGCTCGTGACGGGCTTCGCACGCATCCATGGGCATCCCGTGGGAATCGTCGCAAACAACGGTGTGCTGTTCTCCGAGTCTGCGCTCAAGGGTGCGCACTTCATCGAGCTCTGCGATCAGCGTGGAATTCCTCTGGTGTTTCTGCAGAACATCTCGGGATTCATGGTGGGACGCGAATATGAGGAAGGCGGCATCGCCAAGCACGGCGCCAAAATGGTCACGGCCGTTGCCACCACCCGGGTTCCCAAGCTGACGGTTGTGATCGGTGGATCGTTCGGCGCCGGCAACTATTCGATGTGCGGACGTGCGTATTCGCCTCGCTTCCTGTGGATGTGGCCCGCAGCCCGCATCTCGGTGATGGGAGGGCAGCAGGCCGCCGAAGTGCTGGCAACGGTAAAGCGCGACGGCATGACGAAACGAGGCGAACACTGGGCGGATGACGAAGAGCATGCGTTTCGGCAGCCGATTCGCGATCAGTATGAGAAGCAGGGAAATCCGTATTACTCCACTGCCCGCCTCTGGGACGACGGAATCATCGACCCGGCGCAGACCCGAACGGTACTCGGCCTCGCTCTTGACGTGAGTGCACGAAGCCCGCTTGATGAATCCGGCTTCGGCCTGTTCAGGATGTGATGATGTTTCAGACCGTATTGATCGCGAACAGAGGCGAGATCGCCGTCCGTATCATCAGCACGCTGCGGCGTCTCGGCATTCGCTCTGTCGCCGTGTACAGCGACGCCGACGCTCGGGCTCCTCACGTGCGCGCGGCAGACAAAGCTGTGCGGCTTGGTCCCGCTCGAGCATCCGAAAGCTATCTGAACATTGAGCGTGTCATCGATGCCGCGCGTCGCTCTGGCGCCGATGCCGTGCATCCCGGTTACGGATTTCTCTCGGAGAACTCTCGCTTCGCCTCCGCGTGCGAAGCCGCGGGCCTCACGTATATCGGTCCCGACCCGAAAGCGACCGAGATCATGGGCGACAAAATTCGGGCGAAGCAACGTGTCGAGGCCGACGGCGTCGCCGGGATTCCGGGGCACGCCGCACCCGGTATGTCTGACGAACAGCTTGTCGGGGCCGCCAACGAGATTGGATACCCGGTGCTCGTGAAGCCTTCCGCGGGCGGCGGAGGCAAAGGCATGATCGACGTGCGCCGGCCAGAAGACATGCCGGAGGCACTCAGTGCAGCTCGACGCGTGGCGTCTGCCGCGTTCGGCGATGACACTCTGTTCATCGAGCGACTGATCACTTCGCCCCGGCACATCGAGGTGCAGGTGCTCGCCGACACGTTCGGTACCGTGCTGCATCTGGGGGAGCGAGAGTGCTCACTGCAACGGCGGCACCAGAAGGTCATCGAGGAGGCTCCCTCGTCGTTGCTCGACCCGGCGACACGGGAGCGGATCGGGCGCGCGGCGTGCGACGTCGCGCGGAGCGTCGACTACACAGGAGCGGGCACTGTGGAGTTTCTCGTGTCAGCTGACGCACCGGATGAGTTCTTCTTCATGGAGATGAACACCCGTCTTCAGGTGGAGCATCCGGTGACCGAAGCGGTGACAGGCGTCGATCTGGTTGAGCAGCAGCTCCGCATCGCAGCGGGTGAGCCGCTGATGATCGCGCAGGAGGACATTTCGCTGACCGGTCATGCCGTTGAGGCGCGCCTCTACGCCGAAGACTCCAACTTTCTGCCACAAGCTGGAACCGTCGAGTATGCTGCGTTCCCCCCTGATGTTCGTGTCGACAGCGGAATCGAGCAGGGAACCGTCGTCGGCTCCGACTACGACCCGATGATGGCGAAGATCATCGCGTACGACGACACACGCGAAAGGGCATTCGAAAGACTCGGTCGCGCCCTCGAGGAGACCGTGATCTTCGGCGTCACAACAAACACATCGTTTTTGCATGCTCTCGTCACTGACGCGGAGGTGCGCGCCGGAACGATGACCACGACAACGATCGACTCACGAGTTGTCGAAGGTGAGGGCGACGCTGTCACCGATCGTATCTGGTCTGCCATTGCGCTAGCCGCACACGAGGCACGCTGGCGAGACAGCGGAACAAACCCGTGGGCAGCTCCCAGCGGATGGAGGCTCGGCGCCGACGCTCGAGCAATCGATACCCGGATGCGGCACGGCGGCGACGAGCGCACGGTCGCCGTCTCGGGGCATCCGCAGAACGCGCGCATCGATGGTCGCGCCGCGAGCATTCACGGTGTCGGACTCGAGCGGCAGATCGGAATTGATGGAGAAACGTCGAACGTCAAAGTCATGCGCGTCGGTGAGAGCATGTGGATTCACGACGGCACTGCCGCCAGAGAATTCTCCGTCGTCGACCGAGACAGCGCACGGGCGGCACGAACAGACAGCTCTCTTGCTGAACCAGAGCTGCGCTCTCCCATGCCAGGAACGATCGTTGCCGTACGTGTTGCAGACGGAGACACGGTCGCCGCGGGTGACACGGTGCTCGTGATCGAGGCGATGAAGATGGAACACAGGATCATCGCGCCTCTCGCCGGAACAGTAACCCTTGCAGCATCCCGCAATCAGACTGTGGCGAAAGACGCCATCGTCGCGACAATCGTTGCCCTCGACTCCGAGGACAGCGCAGAAGAGTCCCACAAGGACGCACAACAAGAAAGAGGGAACGCGTGAACACCGAACTCGACGAGGAGCACCTCGAACTTGCGCGGACAGTGAAGGATTTCGCCGACACGGTGATCGCCCCCGCTGCCTACAGCTATGACACCGAACGACGTCTGCCCCTCGAGATCATCGAGCAGATGGGCGAGATGGGGCTCTTTGGCCTGCCGTTCCCCGTCGAATTCGGCGGACGCGGCAAGGACTACCTGTCACTGTGCCTGGCGGTTGAACAGCTCTCCCGCGTCGACCAGTCCATCGGGGTCACTCTCGAGGCCGGAGTCGGTCTCGGCGCTATGCCGGTCTATCGATTCGGTTCTGACGCGCAGCGCGAGCGGTTTCTGCCGCAGCTGACGTCTGGCACGGCGCTCGCCGCCTTCGGGCTCACCGAGGCCGAGGCGGGTTCCGATGCCGGAGCAACGAAGACGACGGCCGAGGTCGTGGACGGCGAGTGGGTGATCAACGGCACGAAGCAGTTCATCACCAACTCCGGAACCCCCATCACGCGGTTGATCACTGTCACGGCGGTGACGGGCAGCCGCACGTCGTCGCGAGGCGGTACTGTGCCGGAACTCTCGTCAATTCTTGTTCCGACGCCAGCCGACGGACTCACCGTTCATGCCGCCTACGACAAGTTGGGCTGGCACACGTCAGATACACACCCGCTCAGCTTTGACGACGTTCGCGTGCCCGAGGAGAACCTCCTGGGGGAGCGGGGCCGCGGCTTCGCCAATTTTCTGTCGATCCTGGATGAGGGTCGCGTTGCCTTCGCCGCGTTGTGCACGGGCGCGGCGCAGGGATGCCTCGAGCAGGCAATCTCCTATGCGAAGACGCGCAACGTGTTTGGCACGGCGATCGGATCTAACCAGCACATCGCGTTTATGATCGCGCGCATGGAGGAACGCACGCATTCGGCACGCCTGGCGTACTACCACGCGTGCTCCCTGTTGATGGCCGGCAAGCCGTTCAAGAAGGAAGCATCCCTCGCGAAACTCACATCAAGCGAGGCCGCGATGGCGAATGCGCGTGACGCCAGTCAGATCTGGGGAGGTTACGGCTTTCTCAACGAGAACGCCGTCGGCCGCCACTACCGCGATTCCAAGGTTCTCGAGGTTGGCGAGGGCACAACAGAAGTTCAGCTCATGATCATCGCTCGCGAGCTCGGGCTCGTAGAATAGAAAGCGGAGGCGACAATGGAGCGTCGGATCGAAGAGCAGCGCGGACTCTACTTTGAGGAGTTCGATGAGCGGACCTGCTATCGCCATAGCCCAGGTCGCACAATCACCGAGGCAGATAATGTGCTCTTCACGACGCTCAGCATGAACACGCAGTCGTTGCACCTTGATGCGGCCTGGAGCGCAGAGCAGCCGTTTGGTGAGCGTCTCGTCAATTCGATGCTCACGCTCTCGACTCTCGTCGGGCTTTCGGTCGCGCAGTTGACGCAGGGAACGATTGTCGCGAACCTCGGGTTCGAAAGCATTGCATTCCCTCTCCCTATGCATCACGGCGACACACTCTACGCAGAGACGATCGTGACAGCGAGGCGACTATCGAAGTCCCGTCCTGGGCAGGGAATCGTGACGCTTGAGCACACTGGTCGCAACCAACACGACGACGTTGTCGCCACAGCCGTTCGCAGCACTCTCGTCTGGTGCAAAGGAGCACAGCCATGACATTCCGAATGGGACCATCGCTTCTCTTCTGCCCGGCAGATCGCCCCGAAAGATTTGGCAAGGCGAGAGACCGTGCGGATGCTGTCATTCTTGACCTCGAAGACGGTGTCGACCCCGAATCGCGTGCTGCCGCGCGCGAAGCGCTTCGCGCGCACCCACTCGATCCAGCAACAACGATTGTCCGCGTGAATCCGGCGGATACTGCCGACTTCCTGCACGACGTCGAAGCGTTGCGCTTGACACAGTACCGAACGGTGATGTTGTCGAAGACCGAGCGCACAGACCACGTCGAACGGCTGAACGGTTACAAGGTGATTGCGCTGTGCGAGACGGCGAGCGGAATCATGATCGCTGAAAAGCTTGCCCAGATGTCGACAGTCGTCGCTCTGATGTGGGGCGCGGAAGACCTCATCGCATCGCTCGGCGGCAGCGGGAGTCGGCGCCCAGACGGCCGCTATCGCGACGTTGCGGCGCATGCCCGCTCGAGGGTGCTGCTTGCGGCCGGCTCGGCGGGAAAGGCAGCGATCGATGCAGTGCATCTTGACATCGACGATCGAGCTGGCCTGGAGACCGAGGTGGAAGACGCCGTCGCCTGCGGTTTCGCAGCGACAGCATGCATTCACCCCAGTCAGGTATCGGTAATTCGAGACGGATACCGGCCAACCCCCGCTCAGCTTTCGTGGTCGCGTGCCCTGCTGGCTGAGGCCAAGGGGCGAACAGGGGCGTTCCGGTTTCGCGGGCAGATGATCGACACGCCGGTGCTTCGACACGCAGAGCACGTTCTTCGACGTGCGCACAGCGAAAGTGTTTCGAATGAGTCACGACGTGACGGCGACGGCACGCCGAGCGCGGGAACATCGCGGTCATGATCTAGAGTCAAGGAACAGCATCGGGGGATGCTGAATGCGCAGCGGGAGGGGCTCATGAACGCACAGCACATGGGCGGTGAGGGTGCACAGCGCGTTGCCGAGCTTCGCGCAGACGACGATCGTCCCCAGTCTGTGAACGATGCTGACGTGGGGGCACCCACCGTTGCGATGCCCGTGCGCAGACTTCTCGCTGACACAGATCTTGCGGTATTCCCCCTGGCAATCGGGGGCAGTGTCTTCGGCTGGACGGCAAGCGCCGACGACACCGATGCGATACTCGACAGATACGCCGCGGCCGGCGGAAACTTCATCGACACGGCAGACAGCTACGCTTCGGGGCTCAGCGAGGTGCAGATCGGGCGGTGGATACGTCACCGCGGCAATCGAGACGAGATGGTTGTCGCAACCAAGATCGGTCGTCACGCCGACTATCGTGGTCTCTCGCGCTCCACCGTTATCGCGGCCGTCGATGCGAGTCTCGAACGCCTCGGAACCGAGTGGATCGACCTGCTCTACCTCCACGAGGATGACCCAAACACCCCTCTTGAAGAGACCCTCGGCGCCGTGCGAGACCTTGTTGACGCAGGGAAAGTCCGTGCAGTCGGCGCATCAGCGCTTCCGGTCGACAGACTCATTGAGGCACGCATCCTTGCGGCAGCAGGCTACCCGAGAATCGTTGCATTCGAGACCGAGTACAGTCTCGCAAACCGCACTGACTTCGAGGGTGATAGGGCACTCGTCGCCGGTGGACAAGGCCTGGCCGTTATGCCCTACTTTGCGCTTGCCAGTGGCTTTCTCACCGGTAAATACCGTTCACGGGCAGACTTCGCTGGAACGACGAGAGCGGCGCGAGCGTCAGCTCATTTCACCAGACGAGGTGTGAGAATTCTGCGCGCACTCGACTCCGTAGCTGCGGCGCATGGCGTGGGCCCTGCAACAATCGCATTGGCCTGGCTCCTCACACGCAAGGCGGTGTGTGCTCCCGTCGTGAGCGCCTCGCAGCCCGATCAGGTGGATGCTCTTGTTGCTGCACCGCGCATTGCGCTCAGTCGGTCACAGCTCCTCGAACTCGACAGGGCATCTCGCGGTTGACGTCACGGGGTACCGGTCGAGCCGACTAGGCTGGAGACGATGAACGCTGCCGTGCCCTTCCCCCTTGACCTGCCTGAGCTGGATTTCGAGGCGGCCGGTGGAACCCGAATCCGTCGCAGCATCCTCCCGGGCGGCATCCGAATTCTCAGCGAGTCCGTTCCCGGTGCTCGCAGCGCCACGATCGGGTTCTGGGTCGCCGTCGGCTCTCGCGACGAATACCTCGCCGAAAGCGCGGTGTCGGGTCAGGGATCAACCCACTTTCTGGAGCATCTGCTCTTTAAAGGAACCCCGAGCCGGAGCGCGCTGGATATTGCCGTAGCGTTCGACGCCGTCGGCGGGGATAGCAACGCCATGACGGCGAAAGAGTTCACGTGCTATTACGCGAAAGTGCGTGACCAAGATGTGCCGATGGCCATTGGTGTTCTCGCTGACATGTTTACGAATTCGGTGATCGACGACAGCGAGTTCGAAACCGAACGCGGCGTGATCCTTGAAGAGCTGAGCCATGCTGCAGACGATCCCGGTGACGTCGCGGGAAACGCGCTCTTCGAATCGGTTTTCGGTACCCACCCGCTCGGGCGCCCTGTCGGGGGAACTCCCGAGACGATCGAGCAGACGACTCGCAGTGGCGTGTGGGATCACTATCGTCACCACTATCGGCCGGATGAGCTTGTGATCTCGGTTGCCGGCGCAGTCGACCACGACGATCTCATAGACCTGGTGAATCAGTCCCTTGAGGGTGCGCAGTGGCGGCTCGACCCCGAAGCGACACCGGTCGCACGTCGCTCGCTCGGCGCCGGCACGTTCTCTGGCACACGTCGGCTGCAGACAATCGCCCGGCCCATTGAGCAAGTTCATCTCATGCTGGGAATGCCCGGGCTCGTCGCCAGCGATCCCGACCGAGTGATCGTCAGCATGCTGAACGCTATTCTTGGCGGCGGAATGTCAAGCAGGTTGTTCACAGAAATTCGCGAACGACGTGGCCTCGCCTACTCCGTGTACTCTTTCGCCGGCGCGCATTCGGACGCCGGCATGCAGGGCATGTACGCAGCATGTTCGCCGCGCAATGCGGCAGAAGTCGCCCAGCTGATGCAGGCGGAACTGCAGAAGCTTGCCGACGTGCCTGTCTCAGATGAGGAGCTCGCGCGCGCGTACGGGCAGCTTTCTGGCCGAGCCGCGCTCAGCCTCGAAGACTCCGACGTGCGCATGTCTCTGCTCGGACGGGCAGAGATCACGCTCGGCGAGTACCTCGATCTCGACGAGAATCTTCGTCGGCTTGCGAGCGTCACCGCAGCCGACATCGCCACCATGGCAGCACGGCTCGTGGCGCAACCGCAATCTATCGTCGCTGTCGGAGCCGTCGATGACGATCTCTTCGCCAACGTCGTCACAAACAAGGAGTGATTCGCACGTGTCGCAGTATGTGTACCTCGTCAGACACGGGGAACAGCAAGACGCCGAGCATGGATTACCGGATGGGCCGTTGTCGCCTCGTGGGCGGCGGCAGGCAGAGATGCTCTCGCAGCGTCTCGGCGGAGTGCCGTTCACCAGTGCACGTCACTCTCCGCTGCAGCGCGCCGCGGAGACTGCATCGATCATCGGCGAGCGGCTCCCTGCCCTCGAACTTGAGCCGTCGTCTCTCTTATTCGATTGCATTCCCACAGGTGAGGCCGAAGAAACACCTGCGGCATACCACCCGTTCTTCGGTGCGGTGACCGATGAGGAGATTGAGGCAGGCAGGGCGCAGATGGCTGACGCCGTTGCTGAATTTCTCGGCCCGAAGAAGGGCGAGAGTCACGACCTGCTGATTACACACAACTTTGTGATCGCCTGGTTCGTTCGTGAAGTGTTGGGGGCTCCAGAATGGCGGTGGATGACCCTTGACCAGGCGCATTGCGGTCTGACCATCATCCAGCGCAAGCCGGGCAGGCCCTGGACCCTGCTGACCCACAACGACCTTGCTCATCTCCCCGTTGAACTGAGAACAGGGCTTCCGGAGCAGCTACCCGTGTGAGGATGCTGTCTTCAGGCGCTTCATGAACCACGTCGTCGCGTTCGGGTTGTCGTTGTAAGCGGCAATCTCCGCATAGCCGCACGCACGGTAGAGCCCGTTTGCAGCATCAAGCGATGCGTTGGTGTCGAGAACGACATCGTGGGCGCCGAGTGACGCGGCGATCTGCTCGAGTTCGCCGACGAGCACCCGTCCCAGGCCGCGCCCTCGAGTGCTCGCGCGAACATAGAGATGTTTGATTTCGAACCGTTCAGGCGAAAGCGAGCGCACACCACCGCAGCCGATCGGATCAGAGCCGTCGTACAGCACGACGAAATCTCCCGCCGGCGGTTCGAAGTTCTCGGGCACCGGCCGGGAGATCACGTACCCGCCTCCAGGATGCCCACGTCGACGATCGTCGAAATACTCGTCGAGAAGCATGATCGCGTCGGCTGCGGATACGGGGGAGCGAAGCACGGTTGTCACGGTCAGATTGTACGGCCGCTGGTTGGTAGATTGGGGCAATGACGACACGCGTTGCATTGGCTGGGGCACGAGGCAAGATGGGGCAGCAGATCGACTCTATTCTTGCCGACATGAAAGGATTCGAGGTTGTTGCGCGTCTCGGGCGATCGAGCAGCCTGAGCGAGATGGACGGGGCGGATCTTGTCGTTGATGTGACGCATCCTGACGTGAGCGGGTCAATTGTCGAACACGCTGCGAAGAACGGCACGCAGGTTCTGATCGGCACGTCGGGCTGGTCGTCGCAACGAATCTCCGAGCTAGGCGGCAAGCTTCCCGAGGATGCCGGAGTGCTGATCATTCCCAACTTCTCTCTCGGCTCCGTTCTTGGAACGACGCTTGCGACAATTGCTGCTCGCTTCTTCTCATCGATTGAGATCGTCGAAAGTCATAGAGCCTCGAAAGCGGATTCCCCGAGCGGAACGGCTGTGCGTACCGCGGAACTCATGGCTGCCGCGCGCGACGGTATTGGCCCTGTCGAAGCGCCTCACACAGAGCAGCGCGCACGGGGGCAGGAGGTTGCGGGTATTCCCATTCACAGTCTGCGGCGTCGTGGAGTTGTCGCACGACAAGAGACGTTTTTGGGTGGAGAAGGGGAGACGTTGAGCATCGTGCACGACACCATCGACCCCAGCGCGTACGAACGCGGCATCCGGCTGTCTCTGGATGCTGTCCAAACGGTGCGCGGGATCGTCGTCGGCCTTGAGAATGTTCTCGACCTCGGGATCAGCCGCTCATGAAGGCTCGCACAGGCGCGATCATCATGGCCGTCGTGCTTGTTCTGTATCTTGTTCTCGTCGGTCAGCGGGCTGTGCAGTTTGTTCTCACCGGAGAACCGATCGCCGTGGTCATCGGGGTCGCCCTCATCATCTTGCCGATCATCGGGGTGTGGGGTCTGGCCATGGAACTTCAGTTCGGCATCAAGTCAGGTCGGCTCGCGGGCGACCTCGAGGCAGCGGGTGAGATGCCGGCCGATCTTCCCGTTCTTCCGAGCGGCCGCGTGGAGCGCTCGGCCGCCGATGCAGTTTTCCCCGCCTACAAGGCCCGCGCAGAAGCCGAGCCCGAGAACTGGAAGGCGTGGTTTCGACTCGCGATCGTCTATCGGGGCGCCGGCGATTCACGACGAGCTCGTGCTGCTGTTCGTCGTGCTATTCGTCTTCACGACGCACACGCAAAACGAGCCGACCGGTAGAAACCGATCGGCCCGCGAACAACAATGAGTCAGGCGAGACTTGCCTCGAGAGTGATCTCGACTCCGGCAAGAGCCTGAGAGACCGGGCAGCCGCCCTTTGCAGCCTCGGCGAGACGCTGAAACTCGTCGTCGCTGATGTTCGGTACCTTCGCGTTCACGAGAAGATGACTTCCGGTGATCTTCGGCCCCGAGGGATCAAACGTCACGGCGGCCGTCGCCTGAACGCTCTCGGGCGGGAAACCGGCATCGACGAGCGTGTTCGAAAAAGCCATGGAGAAGCATGCTGCGTGTGCTGCGCCAAGCAGCTCCTCCGGGGTGGTCGTGCTCTCTGAACCCTCGGAGCGTGCCTTCCAATCGACAGCGAGTGAGGCGCTCTGTGACGAATCGAGCGACACCGTGCCGTTCCCCTCGAAAAGGGTGCCGTTCCACACTGTGGTGGCTTCGCTTGTGACAGCCATGCTTCCTCCGTTCTCTGGGCGCATCGCACCCTCGTGGCGAATCTCTGTAACTCGAGCCTATCCATTCGCAGGTCGCATAGCGACGGGTTCGCTAACATGACTTCGCAAGGAGGCTCGAATGGCGCGAGGCGACGAAACAGCGATGGTGACCGGTGCGACGTCGGGGCTCGGGCTGCAATTTGCCGAGCAGCTCGCTCAGCGTGGGTTCGGCCTCGCTCTCGTCGCCCGAGACGATGCTCGGCTTCGCGAGGTTCAGGCAGATCTCATCTCTCGCTACGCGCTGCCCGTCGAGATCATCCCCGCAGACCTGGTGACGCACGAGGGCGTGTCCGCCGTTGAGGCTCGCATTGCAGGGCGGCCCCTCAGAGTGCTTGTGAATAACGCGGGTTTCGGCCTGAAGCAGCCGTTCGACCGTGCCACGATCGACGAGGAAGAGAAGCATCTTGACATCCACGTTCGCACGCCGATGCGGCTGATGCACGCTGCGCTTCCCGCCATGCTCAATCGAGGCACGGGCTCCATCATCAATGTGGCGAGCGTCTCCGCATTCACCCCTCGAGGAACATACGGTGCCGTGAAATCGTGGGTCGTCTCGCTGTCGCGGTGGGCGAACAATCAGTACAGGCCGCGCGGCGTTCAGGTGACGGCCGTGTGCCCGGGGTTCGTCCACACCGAGTTTCACCAACGTCTGGGAGCGAGCCTTGACGACATCCCGTCGTGGATGTGGCTGGATGCCGGCGCAGTTGTGGCGACGGCGCTCAGAGATGCCGGGCGAGGCAGAGCGGTGTCGATACCGTCTCTGCGCTACCGTGCGCTGGTCTCGGCGAGCCGCATTGTTCCGTCTTCGCTCTCGCAGCGCTTCGCCGCACGGGGCCGGTGACCGAAACCAGGGGGAGCCGTTACTCTAGGAGTGTGACGAACGCAGAGAATCCCTTCGGACAGGTCCTCGTTGCGCTGGTGACTCCGTTCACCGCCGACGGCGAAGTCGACTGGCCCGGTGTCGAGAAGCAGATTGACGATGTCATCAGCCAGGGGGCGGACGGCATCGTCGTCACCGGCACGACGGGAGAGACGTCGACCCTTACCGATCCCGAGAAGATTCGGCTTGTCGAGGTCGGAAAGTCGGTAGCGGCGGGACGAGCAAAGATCATAACAGGCGGGGGATCGAACGAGACAGCGCACGCGATCGAACTCTACAAAGAGAGCGAACGCGTCGGGGCAGACGGTGTCATGATCGTCACTCCGTATTACAACAAGCCGACGCAGGCGGGCATTCTCACCCACTTCCGGCTGATTGCCGACGCCACAGACCTTCCCGTGATTCTGTACGACATCCCCGGTCGCACGGGTGTGCCGATCACGTACGAAACTATCTTGCGCGCGGCGACGCATCCGAACATTCGTGCCATCAAAGACGCAAAGGGAAATTTCTCCGAGGTCAGTCGCGTGCTCAATCAGAGCGACCTCATGTACTTCTCTGGCGACGACGCCAACGCGCTTCCTCACCTGTCCATCGGGGCAACGGGCCTCATCGGTGTCACAGCCAATATCACCGCACGCCCGTACAGGCAGATGGTGGATGCCGTGAACGCCGGCGATCTCGCTACCGCAACGGCCGCGCACAAGGGCGTCGAACCGCTGGTGCGCGCGGTCATGACACATGTGCCGGGAACGGTGTCGGCGAAGTACATTCTGCATGGACTCGGTCGAATCCAGAGCCCTCGCGTCCGACTTCCCCTCGTGGGCCCCGAAGAATCTGAGGCAGCCCGCATTGAAGACGATCTCGCGTTCGTCGGCGACATCGACGGAGCCGACTTCACAAACTTCCGCCCCGACCGCAATGCGGCGGCAGGCGGAGCATTGCCCAAGGTGCACGGCACCACGCGCTGACGCGCACAACCCAGACGACAACAAAATCAAGGAGGGCTTATGCCCAATGCCGTAATCGATCCCCCCGTGCTGCCGCAAGGCACCCTCAGAGTGATGCCGGTCGGAGGGCTCGGCGAGGTCGGTCGCAACATGACCACCTTCGAGATCGACGGCAAGATCCTCATCGTGGACTGCGGCGTGCTCTTTCCCGAGGAGTACCAGCCAGGAGTGGATCTCATTCTGCCCGACATGTCTCCGATCAAGGACCGAATCGACGATGTCGTGGGACTCGTTCTCACTCACGGGCACGAAGACCACATCGGCGCCGTTCCGTACCTGCTGCGACTTCGCTCCGACATTCCGATCATCGGCTCTGGGCTGACGCTCGCCCTCACCGAGGCGAAGCTCAAAGAGCATCGCATCAAGCCCTACAGCCTCACTGTCACAGAGGGACAGCACGAAAAACTGGGGCCCTTCGACCTCGAATTCATCGCCGTCAACCACTCGATTCCGGATGCACTAGCCGTCGCCATCACCACGGAGGCCGGAACGGTGCTGGCCACGGGCGATTTCAAGATGGATCAGCTGCCGCTCGACGGACGCATCACCGACCTGGGCAGCTTTGCACGGCTCGGTGATGCGGGCGTCGACCTCTTCCTCGTCGACTCGACGAACGCCGACGTGCCTGGATTCACCCCGCTCGAGCGATCAATCGGACCGGTGCTTGAGCAGGTGATCGCCAAGGCGCCTCGGCGTGTGATCGTCGCGAGCTTCTCCAGCCACGTGCACCGTGTGCAGCAGGTATTGGATGCCGCTCACGCAAACGGCCGTCGCGTGGCACTGCTTGGTCGTTCAATGTTGCGCAACATGACAATTGCAGCGGAACTCGGGTACCTTCGCGTTCCCGACGGCGTTCTGATCGACTACAAAAAAGCGAAAGACATTCCCGACGATCAGATTGTCTACATGTCGACGGGCTCTCAGGGCGAGCCGATGGCCGTACTGAGCCGCATGGCCAATCTCGACCATGCGATCGAGCCGGGCGAAGGCGACACCGTCATTCTCGCGTCGAGCCAGATCCCAGGAAACGAGAGCGCCATCTACCGCGTCATCGACGGTCTGACGAAGCTCGGTGCGAATGTCGTGCACAAGGGAAACGCGAAAGTGCATGTCTCGGGGCACGCGGCCGCGGGCGAGCTTCTCTACTGCTACAACATCCTCAAGCCAAAGAACGTGCTTCCCGTCCACGGCGAGTATCGGCACCTGATCGCGAACGCGAAGTTGGCGCACGATACAGGCATCCCCGAGGCGAACACGTTTGTCGCTGAGAATGGCACTGTTCTCGATCTTCGAGACGGAAAGGTGGATGTCGTCGGCCAGGTCGATATCGGCTTCGTCTACGTCGATGGGGCCACCGTCGGTGAGATCACCGATTCCGACCTGAAGGATCGTAGGATCCTTGGGGAAGAGGGCTTCATCTCGATCATCGTCGTCGTGGAGTCTCAGACCGGTCGTGTCGTATCGGGCCCCGAGATTCATGCCCGCGGCTTTGCTGAAGATGACGCCGTGTTTGACAAGGTGCGGCCCAAGATTGAAGCAGCGCTCACCGAAGCGGTCGGCAACGGAGTTCGCGACCAGCACGCACTGCAGCAAGTGGTTCGCCGAACGGTGGGCCGCTGGGTGAACAATTCGTATCGCCGCCGCCCGATGATCGTTCCACTTGTTATCGAAGCATAGGTCGAGTCTGCCGAACTTCCGCGTCAATACCGGGAAGAACAACACCTCACCGGTACCGTGGAGGCATGGCTTCAGGCACTAAGTCGTCCGGCCGCAGTCGCAAGAAGACGAGCGACAGCGGTGCTTCGCGCGCCCGCACGACGACGGCGAAGACGAAGAAGATCGAACCGGCACCGGAGTCTGCGAGCGTAAATGTTCTCGTAAAGGCCTGGCTCGGGCTCGCACACGTGGCCGGTGGCGCTGCACGCGCCCTCGGCCCGGAGAAGATCGAGAAGGATCAGCGTCGAGACGGCATCCCGTTCTTCATACTTCTCCTCGCCATCGCGGGCATGGTCGTCGAATGGTTCGGAGTGAACGATCCGCTCGCTCAAACGCTGGACGAATGGACATTCGGTGGGTTGTTCGGACGGCTGGCCTTTGCCCTGCCCGTTGTGATGCTGCTGCTGGCCGTCTGGCTCTTCCGCAATCCCAATCCCGTCAACGACAACGGCCGAGTCGGCATCGGCGTCGGGCTTCTCGTGCTGTCGATCACGGGCGTGTGCCACGCGGTGAGCGATCACCCGTCTCCGGGCGCCGGCGGGCTCCCTGCGCTCTCCGATGCTGGCGGACTTCTCGGGTGGATGGTCGGGGCGCCGCTTGTCTTCCTGATCACATCGATCGGCGCGACAATCGTGCTCGGATTGATCGGCGTTCTTGGACTGTTCATTGTCACCAAGACGCCGCCCAACAAGATTCCGCAGCGGATTCGACAGTTCACGGCGTGGATGTTCGGGACCGACCCGGAGGATACCGAGAAGAAGACCTCAGAGGCAGAAGACTCGGATGCCGCGGGCGACGAGTCCGTACCGTGGTGGCGGCGCAATAAGAGCGGGCGCGAGACTGTCACGGGCAGCGACGTCGCAGCTGACGATATGACGGAGCTTCTGACGCCGGGGCCGGCCGAGAACGCTTATGACTCGCCTGTCGTGCAGGAACCAGAGCGCCCCGGCTTTGCTCCGACGAACGTCATGGACGACCTCAACGCTGCAGAGTCAGCGGTGTCTGGTTTCACGCCCGGAGCAGAATCTCGCGGCATCCACGGGGACGGCGGGGACAACAGCACAGAAGATCTGCCCAATATGCAGACTCTCGCGCTGCGCGGAGATGAAGCCGCACCGGTTAAGCCGACGGATGCCGAACACCCCTATCGACTTCCCTCCACGGCGACACTCGCGGCCGGCGCTCCCGCGAAATCCCGGTCGGCTGTCAACGATCAGGTCGTCGCCGCGATCGCCGGAGTGTTCGAGCAGTTCAAAGTGAACGCGAAGGTGACCGGTTTCTCGCGAGGGCCGACAGTGACGCAGTACGAGATCGAATTGGGCTCCGGCGTCAAGGTGGAGCGCGTGACAGCGCTTTCGAAGAACCTCGCTTATGCCGTGGCGTCAAATGAGATTCGCATTCTCTCGCCGATCCCAGGCAAGAGCGCGATCGGGCTCGAGATTCCCAACGCAGATAAAGAGATCGTCGCGCTGGGCGATGTGCTTCGCTCGTCAGCTGCCACGAACGCCACCCACCCCATGACCATCGGCGTCGGTAAAGACGTCGGCGGAGGCTTCGTGCTTGCGAACCTCGCGAAAATGCCCCACCTGCTCGTCGCTGGTTCCACCGGATCCGGAAAGTCGAGCTTCGTGAACTCCATGATCACGAGCCTTCTTATGCGCGCAAAGCCCAGTGAAGTGCGCATGGTGCTCGTCGACCCGAAGCGGGTCGAGCTCGCCCCGTACGCCGGCGTGCCACACCTGATCACCCCCATCATCACGAACCCGAAGAAGGCGGCGGAAGCCCTTGAATGGGTAGTGAAAGAGATGGACATGCGGTACGACGATCTCGCGAGCTTCGGCTACCGCCATATCGACGACTTCAACAAGGCAATCGTGGGCGGTGAGATCGAACTCCCCGCCGGAAGCGAGCGGGTGCTGAAGCCATATCCCTACTTGCTCGTCGTCGTCGATGAGCTTGCCGACCTGATGCTCGTGGCTCCCCGAGATGTGGAGTCGTCGATCGTGCGCATCACGCAACTCGCACGAGCATCCGGAATTCACCTGGTGCTTGCCACCCAGCGACCCTCCGTCGACGTCGTCACTGGCCTCATCAAGGCGAACGTTCCCTCGCGGCTTGCTTTTGCGGTGACCAGCGTCACGGACTCTCGCGTCATCCTCGACCAGTCGGGCGCCGACAAGCTCATCGGGCAGGGCGACGCTTTGTTCCAGCCGATGGGATCGTCGAAGCCGATTCGCGTGCAAGGCGCCTGGGTCAATGAGAGCGAGATCGAAAAGGTTGTCGCCCACGTCACAGCTCAGGCGCGTCCCGAGTACCGCAGAGACGTTCAGCAGGTTGTTGAGAAGAAGGAGATCGACGCTGATATCGGCGATGATCTTGACGTTCTGGTCGCTGCCGTCGAACTTGTCGTGAATACGCAGTTCGGATCGACGTCGATGCTTCAGCGCAAGCTTCGCGTCGGCTTCGCCAAAGCCGGTCGCATTATGGACCTCATGGAATCCCGCGACATCGTCGGTCCTTCTGAGGGTTCCAAAGCCCGTGACGTACTTGTGAGCAAGGAGCAGCTGCCGTCGGTTCTGGCACGGCTCAAGGGCGAGGAACCCCCGAGTGATGGCGGAGGCTCTCAGTCGGGCCCTGATGTGTCGCAGCCCGGGGCTCCGGCATCCGACCCGGTTGAGCAACTGTACGACGGCTACGAAACCGTCAATTCCGATGAGTCGGAAGACGCGTGGCAGCTGACGGATCGGGAATAATCGACTTGTGACCTCACCATCTCCCAGCCCGTGGAATCTCCCGAATGCGATAACGATCATTCGCATCCTGTTCGCCCCCGTATTCGTCGCCCTGCTGCTGATCGATGGGGGAGCGGATGCCGCAATGCGCTGGATCGCCGGCATCCTCTTCGTCGTGGGCATTGCCACAGACGGGATCGACGGGCACATTGCGCGATCACGGGGGCTTGTCACCGATCTCGGAAAACTGCTCGACCCCATTGCAGACAAGATTCTTACCGGAGCAGCCCTCATCGGGTTGTCCATTTTGGCGGAGCTTCCCTGGTGGGTGACCGGTATTGTTCTCGTGCGCGAGGTCGGCATCACGGTGCACCGCATGGTCATTCGGCACGAGGCAGTGGTCGCGGCTGCTTGGATGGGCAAACTCAAGACGGTATTTCAGGGAATTGCCATTTCGTTCGCACTGGTTCCTCTCTGGACCGTTGTTGGCGACTGGATCTTCTGGGTGAACGGCGCGCTCATGTGGATTGCCGTGGTCCTCACCCTCGCCAGCGGCATTGACTACATCATCACGGCGGCGAAGGCGCGTCGTTCGTGACGGACCGTACGGAGATGCTCATTCGGACTCTCACTGAGAGCGGAACGACCGTTGGGGTTGCGGAGTCCCTCACGGGAGGTGCGCTGTGCGCCGAACTGATCAGGCCGGCCGGGGCGTCGGCTGTCGTGCTTGGCGGAATCGTCGCCTACGCCACCCCGCTGAAAGCACGTGTTCTGCGCGTCGACGCTGAACTTCTCGAGGCCCAGGGCGCGGTGCATTCGCAGGTTGCTGCGGCGATGGCAGCTGGAGTGCGTGATGCGGTGGCGATTGACGGTGTGCGGGCCGACATCGGGGTTTCGACAACAGGGGTTGCCGGGCCCGACGCGGACGGTGGTCATCCCCCTGGCACCGTGTACATCGCCGTCGACAGCGACCACGGTAACGCCGTGCGGGCGTTGAGCCTCAGCGGAGACCGCGATGGGGTGAGAGCAGCCTCGGTGGCCGCTGCCATCGACCTTGTTGTCGAGATTGTGCTTCACACGGGAACATCGCGGGAATAGTGAGCGGATGCACCCGGTTATACATCGCAGACTCACATGGAAACATCAGGCGTAAAACGAACGGCAATCAGTAAGCTGGTATGTAGTAGTGTTATCGATCCAGCAGCGGAGCCGCCGTCGAGATGACGAGCAGAAAGGGAGGGTCTCATGGTTCTTGTTCGACAGGAAATCGGAGACGTTCTTCGTGACTTCCGTCTGCAGAAGGGGCACACGCTCCGGCAGGTGGCGAGTAAGGCAAGCGTCGCCCTTGGTTACTTGAG
Organism: Paramicrobacterium chengjingii; assembly: GCF_011751765.2. Classification (GTDB taxonomy): domain Bacteria; phylum Actinomycetota; class Actinomycetes; order Actinomycetales; family Microbacteriaceae; genus Paramicrobacterium; species Paramicrobacterium chengjingii. The sequence goes on along the minus strand of NZ_CP061169.1, from coordinate 1,985,207 downwards.
CGAGGTGGAGCGGGGCCAGAAAGAGGCGTCGAGCGAGATTCTCGCATCGGTTGCCGAGGCGCTCGAGACACCGATTTCGGTGGTTATGCGGGAAGTGGGGGACCGATTGGCCGTCATCGAGGGCATCGACCCGATCCCCGACACCATTCCCGATGCGCTTGTCGCCGAGTTGGATGCCGACCTGGTGACGCGCTGACACGAAGAATATGAGAGTGGGCGTTCCCGTGTGAATCGGGGGCGCCTTTTCTCGGTACAGGGAGAATCGTGAAACTGAGCGAGTTCAACTACGCAGTCGCGACGGAATACGGCGATGCTTACGGCCGTGTCGTCGTTCGTGACCTCGTGCTTGCCTCTCTGGGAGGCCGCACCGCGCATCAGGCTCTCGAAGACGGTGAACGTCCTCGCGACGTGTGGGCGGCGCTGTGTGACGCTACTGACGTTCCGATCGCGCGGCGCAGTGGCGTCGGACTCCCGAGCCCGCGCGATTAGTTCGACACGCCGTCACCTGATCCTCGAACACAGCTTCGAACGGTGTTACGCTCTCCACAAGAGCCGCCGCAGATGAGTTATCCACTGCGCGTCCGGTCTGCCGCATGAATGTCGGAGGCCGCCCGTACAGTCATTTCCATCAGCGGCCGTCGCTCCAGCCTTGTCGGAGCACCGGTTTAATCCGGGCGCGACAGCCTATAGGCGCACCGAACCCAGAATGAAGGAGACGCAGAACATGGCAGCTTCAGCAGATCGTGAGAAGTCACTGGAAACAGCTCTCGCGCAAATCGATCGTCAATTCGGAAAAGGCTCAGTGATGCGTCTGGGAAGCGATGAGCGTGCACCCGTGTCGGTGATTCCCACAGGGTCGGTCGCGCTTGACGTCGCTTTGGGTGTCGGTGGGCTCCCGCGGGGGCGCATCGTTGAGATCTACGGTCCAGAGTCCAGCGGTAAGACAACACTGACTCTGCACGCGATCGCGAACGCCCAGGCGGCCGGCGGAATCGCCGCGTTCGTCGATGCAGAACATGCGCTCGATCCTGACTACGCGCAGAAGCTCGGGGTCGACATTGACGCGCTTCTCGTCTCGCAGCCCGACACCGGTGAGCAGGCTCTCGAGATTGCCGACATGCTTGTGCGCTCCGGCGCAATCGACCTCGTGGTGATCGACTCTGTTGCCGCGCTTGTTCCGCGGGCCGAGATCGAAGGCGAAATGGGCGACTCTCACGTCGGGCTGCAGGCGCGACTGATGTCGCAGGCTCTCAGAAAGCTCACCGGTGGCCTCAACCAGACCGGAACGACAATGATCTTCATCAACCAGCTGCGCGAGAAGATCGGCGTCTTCTTCGGTAGCCCAGAGACCACTGCCGGTGGTAAAGCTCTGAAGTTCTACGCATCGGTTCGCCTGGACATTCGTCGTATTGAGACACTCAAAGACGGCGGCGACGCCGTCGGCAATCGCACGCGAGTCAAAGTTGTCAAGAACAAGATGGCACCGCCGTTCAAGCAGGCAGAATTCGACATCCTCTATGGAACCGGAATCTCGAGGAAGGCAGCCTGATTGACTTCGGTGTCGAGCATCAGATCGTCAAGAAATCCGGTGCGTGGTACACCTACGAGGGTGACCAACTAGGGCAGGGCAAGGAGAATGCCCGCACGTTCCTGCGGAACAATCCCGATATTGCCGCGGAGATCGAGGCGCGCATCCGGAGCAAGCTCGGACTCGATGCTTCTGACGCTGAAGACTCCGACGAGCTTGCGGCACGTCGAGGGGCCTGATCCTGGTGGTGACGTTCCGACCAACAGCGGACGACCGCAGTGGAGTGGCGCCGGTGACGGATCTTTCCCGTCACCGGCGCGACACCGGACGTGAGGAGCCCGTGAGCAACATCAGCCCCGAGACCGAAGCGCCCACACAGGACGAACTGGAGGCTGCTGTCGTCAGAGCACTGGGGCGACGCGGCCTGACAGAGAAAGAAGTCGGTCAGCGCGTACGGGAGAAGGGCGGCGACGACGCACAGGCGAACGCCGTTCTCGAGCGCATGCGTGACCTGGGCTACGTCGACGACGCGCGCGTCGCGGAAGAGATGGTTCACCGTCTCTCCGAATCGCGGGGGAAGAGCAGAGCGATCGTCGCGCGTGAGATGTCGGCGCGGGGGATCAGCCGAGAAGTCGTGGACGCTGCACTCGATGACATCTCCGATGACCGTGAGCAGACACAGGCGATCGAACTGGCTCTCAAACGAGGCGCCCAGCTTCACTCGCTCGATGATGCGACGTTTGACAGGCGCTTAACCGGATACCTTGCCCGTCGTGGCTACTCAGGGTCAATTGTGCGCGAGGCAGTGGCTTCCGCGCGGGCAGAGCGCCGCAGCAACGTACGGTTCCTGTAAGTAGCCGTGGTCTCGATCGACAGTGATTCTGCGCCCGCAGGACGACGGACGTAAACTAGGGGCATCATGAGCACCTTGACCGAACGCCCGACCGAGATCCAGCGCTCCGACGCCGCATTCCGCGCCGATGGAAGTCCGCGTACCTACGAAGTTCGAACTTTCGGCTGTCAGATGAACGTGCACGATTCGGAACGCCTCAGCGGGTCGCTCCAGGCTGCTGGCTACCAGAAGGCAGATGGCACAGCTCCCGACATTGTCGTGATCAATACCTGTGCGGTGCGTGAAAACGCAGACAACAAGCTTTATGGCAACCTTGGACATCTAGCTTCCGTCAAGCGCCGCCACGAAGGCATGCAGATTGCCGTCGGCGGATGCCTCGCACAGAAGGATAAGAACGTCATACTCGAGAAGGCGCCATGGGTCGACGTTGTATTCGGCACACACAACATGGGGGCACTTCCACGACTTCTTGAGCGAGCTCGTCATAATCACGAGGCGCAGATCGAGATTCTCGACGCACTGGAGACCTTCCCCTCGACGCTTCCGGCGAAGCGCGACTCGAGTTATTCAGGATGGGTATCAATCTCCGTTGGCTGCAATAACACCTGCACGTTCTGCATTGTGCCGTCGCTCAGGGGCAAGGAAAAAGATCGTCGGCCGGGCCAGATTCTGTCTGAGATTCAGACTTTGGTCGATGACGGTGCCGTTGAAGTGACGCTGCTCGGTCAGAACGTCAATTCCTACGGAGTCGAGTTCGGAGACCGACAGGCGTTCAGCAAACTTCTTCGCGCGGCCGGACAGATTGAGGGACTTGAGCGCATCCGTTTCACGAGCCCGCACCCTGCCGCTTTTACGGATGACGTGATCGACGCGATGGCCGAGACCCCAAACGTCATGCCGCAGCTTCACATGCCTCTCCAGTCCGGCTCTGACCGCATTCTCAAGTCAATGCGTCGCTCATACCGAAGCAAGAAGTTTCTTGGAATCCTCGAGCGGGTTCGAGAGAGAATTCCACACGCGGCGATCTCGACCGACATTATCGTCGGCTTCCCCGGTGAGACAGAAGAAGACTTCGCCGACACGCTGCGCGTCGTTGAAGAGTCTCGCTTCGCGACGGCGTTCACGTTCCAATACTCGGTACGTCCAGGGACTCCCGCCGCCACCATGGACAACCAGGTTCCCAAAGCTGTTGTTCAAGAGCGTTACGAGCGGCTGCTCGCTCTGCAAGAGCGCATCAGCCTCGAAGAGAACCGATCGTTGATCGGAACTGAGGTGGAGTTGCTTGTCGCCGTCGGAGAAGGAAAGAAGGACGCCGCGACGCATCGACTCACCGGACGCGCCCGTGACTCGCGTCTCGTGCATTTCCAGGTGCCAGACGGCAGCGAGCTTCCGCGCCCAGGCGACATGGTGACCGTCACAGTGACGAACGCTGCGCCGTTTCATTTGCTCGCGGATTCCGCAGACGGTGCTTCATTGCGTATTCGGCGCACGCGCGCCGGTGACGCATGGGACCGTGACCAGGCGGAATCGTGCGGTGTTCCGGCAACGGGAAGCCGGCCTGCCGGGTCAGTATCACTCGGCATGCCGTCGTTGCGTGCAGCGACGACGCCGATTTACGACCCTGCGGATGGTCAGCGCTGAACTCCCCACCGGTCATCGTCATCGTCGGCGCGACAGGAACAGGTAAGTCCGATCTGTCGCTCGACGTGGCTGAGGCGCTCGCGCACCGTGGGCAACCCGCTGAGATCATTAACGCCGACGCAATGCAGCTGTATCGGGGCATGGATATCGGTACAGCGAAGGTGGCGGTAGGCGAGCGTCGCGGCATCCCGCACCACATGCTCGATGTACTTGACATCACCGAAGATGCATCGGTCGCCGCATATCAACGCGAGACACGAAGCATCATTGTGGGGCTGAGGGACCGCGGCATCGTTCCGATCCTTGTTGGTGGTTCGGGGCTATACGTGTCCAGCGTGATCTATCCGTTCGACTTTCCCGGAACCGATGCTCTCGTTCGCAGCCGTCTCGAGCGTGAGCTCGCTTCAGAAGGCATCGGGGCTCTTGCACAACGACTCTTTGCGCTCGATGAATCCGTGGCGCGACGGATTGGGGCGACAAACGCACGTCGAATTGTTCGCGCTCTCGAAGTTGCTGAGCTCACCGGTGACCCGTCACGCGGCGTGCTCCCGGATGATCCGGAAGCGGTGTTTCCCAGCATCCTGCTCGGCCTGAACACGCCACGAGAGAAGCTCGTCTCCCGCTTGGACACACGAGTCATCACAATGTGGAACAACGGCCTCGTCGACGAGGTGCGAAGCCTTCTGCAGAACGGACTGGAACGTTCGACAACGGCTGGCCGAGCGATCGGCTACGCGCAGGCGGCCTCTCAGATCGCCGGAGAGCTCAGCGCAGACGATGCGATCTCACTCACCCAGCAGCTCACACGCCGCTTCGCGCGACGTCAAGTCAGCTGGTTCAAGCGTTACCAGCATGTGACGTGGCTCGATGCCGACTCGGCGTCGCTCCTTGACGATGCAACCCGCGTTGTCAGCGGATGCCGGACCGGCCTCTAGACTTGTGGCATGGCGATGACCCTCCAGTTCACCAAAGGCCACGGCACGGGTAATGACTTCATCCTCTACTCGGATCCGGCGGGAGAATACCCGCTCGCTCCCGAGCAGATTCGTGCTCTCTGCGATCGGCATACTGGTATCGGCGCCGATGGCGTCATCAGAGCCGTGCGTTCCGTGGCCCTTCCCGATGGCGAGGCGGCGATCGCCGAAGACTCCAGCGCTGAATGGTTCATGGACTACCTCAATGCAGACGGAACTCCTGCGGAGATGTGCGGAAACGGAATCAGGGTGTTCGCACGGTACCTGATCGCGAATGGACTCCTGACTCTGGAGGTCGGAGAGACTGTGGCCATCGGGACCCGAGCCGGCGTTCGCGACGTTCAGCGCTCGGCCGACGGATTCCACGTTGATCTCGGCCGGTGGATGCTGGAAGATGGCGATCCGCTCGTGCGAGTCAAGCAATTGAAGGTCGCTCGCCCTGGCCAGGGCATCAACGTCGGAAATCCTCATATCGTGGTGGCACTCGCCGATCTCGACGAACTGGCTGACGCGGATCTCACCTATGTTCCCCAGGTGGAGCCGGTACCAGAACTCGGAGCGAACGTCGAGCTTGTCGTGCCGCGAGACCCGTTGGTCAAGGACGGCATCGGTCGCATCAGTATGCGCGTGCACGAACGGGGCGTGGGTGAGACACTGTCCTGCGGAACTGGCGTCGCGGCGTCTGCCCTCGCAACACGACACTGGGCCGGCTCAAACGCGCCGAACAATTGGCGGGTCGACGTTCCTGGCGGCACACTCGGAGTTCGCATGTTCGCTGCGGAAGACGGCGAGCACGTCGGTCTATCCGGCGCCGCAGAGCTTGTTTACACGGGAACGATCGAGTTGGCCTGAGCGAACTACTCCACTACGTCGATCGGTTCGGTTGAACCCGTGTGGCGACGGGTTCGCAGTACGCGATAGCCTTTGCTGGATGCCGCACGAGACACGCTGAACTCGTCGTTCAGCTCGTCGCGAAGCCATCGTTGCAAGCTGTCAGAACCCAGGTTTCTCTGCACGACAAAATGCCCGTCTGAGCCGGGCACAAGGCGCGGAATCCAGTGCTGCAGCATGTTGTGAAGTTCGTTCTTGCCCACACGAATCGGCGGATTCGACCAGATGGCGCGAAACCGTACCTCATCGGGAATCTCCTGCGGCAGGACGGCGCGCACACCCGTGAGTCCTAATGTCTTCGCATTGCTGCGAACACGGTCTAGTGCGCGCTCGTTCACGTCTACCGCCCACACAGTGGCGTCAGGGGAGAGCAGGCCAAGGGTCAACGCTATCGGCCCCCAACCGCAGCCGAGATCAAGCAGGTGCCCGCACGCGGGGGGAGGAGGTGTATTGCTCAGAAGGACACGGGTTCCGAGATCGATGCGGTCGGGGCTGAAGATGCCATTCGCCGACGTAAGGCTGTGCTGAGCACCCGCCAGTTCGACGGTGATGCTCTTGATGGTGAGCTCGCTCTCAGGCGTGCCCGAAAAATAATGATCGCCGGTCATAGTTAGGTACGCTATCGCAGGCTCCCGACACTAGTGTTAAGGGCAATGGCTGATACAGAGAATCACGACACTGACGACGGCGTTCTTGACCGCATCCTCGCGAGCGGAGAAGCGCGCGCCTTTTCCGTGTTCGGGCGAGCTCAGGCGCTGCATGGCGATGCGACGGACTCGAACTCGGACGGCGAGCAGCTGGAGCGTGAAGAACGCCGTGCCCTTCGCCGTGTCGGAGGACTCTCCACCGAGCTCGACGACGTCACAGAGGTCGAGTACCGGCAGCTGCGACTAGAGAATGTGGTGTTGATCGGTGTGTACCCTCAGGGGTCTGTCGATGAGGCTGAGAACTCTCTTCGCGAACTCTCGGCCTTGGCCGAGACGGCCGGAGCCGTTGTACTCGATGGCCTGCTGCAACGACGTCCCCATCCCGATCCGAGCACGTACCTCGGGCGGGGAAAGGCGGAAGAGCTGCGGGATATCGTCCGCACGCTGAATGCCGACACGGTGATCGCCGATACCGAACTTGCTCCGAGTCAGCGACGTGCGCTTGAAGATGTCGTCAAGGTGAAGGTGATCGACAGGACCGCAGTCATTCTCGACATCTTCAGTCAGCACGCTCAGAGCCGGGAGGGTAAAGCACAAGTCGAGCTCGCGCAGTTGGAATACTTGCTCCCCCGACTGCGCGGCTGGGGTGAGTCGATGAGTCGTCAGGCGGGCGGCCAGGTTGGTGGTGCCGGCGCGGGGATGGGTTCTCGAGGACCGGGAGAGACAAAGATCGAGCTCGATCGGCGTCGCATTCACACACGTATGGCGAGGCTCCGCAAGCAGATCAAGGCGTTTGCACCAGCGAGAGAGGCGAAACGGGCCAATCGCTCACGATTTGCCGTACCGTCAGTCGCTATCGTCGGCTACACGAACGCCGGTAAGTCGAGCCTTCTCAACCGAGTAACGCAGGCAGGCGTGCTGGTGGAAAATGCACTCTTCGCCACATTGGACTCGACGACAAGGCGCACTCGTACGGAAGACGGTCGGGAGTTCACGTTCTCCGACACTGTCGGGTTCGTCCGGAACCTTCCGCACCAACTCGTCGAGGCCTTCCGATCAACACTCGAAGAGGTGTCGTATGCGGATCTCGTTGTTCACGTCGTCGACGCAGCACACCCGGATCCGGCATCACAGATAACCACGGTCCACGACGTGATCGGAGACGTGGGCGCAAGGGACATTCCCGAGATCATCGTCTTCAACAAGGCAGACCTGATCGACGACGACCAGCGGCTACTGCTGAGGGGCCTCGCTCCCAACGCTGTGTTTGCGTCCGCTCGAACAGGCGATGGAATCGCAGAGCTTCTCAAGGAGATCGAGAGGATGCTGCCGCATCCACCCGTTGACGTAGCACTGCTCGTGCCCTACGACCGCGGAGACATCATTTCGATGCTTCACCGTCGCGGCGAGGTCACGAACATTGACTACCGCGACGACGGCACATATGTTGAGGCGTCAGTTTCGGAAGAAATCGCCGCTCAGGTTACCGAATTTGCCGTCAGTACCTGATTCTCAGATAGAACGCAGAACGGCGACTACCTTGCCGAGGATCTCTGCGTGATCGCCGAGAATCGGCTCGTATGCCGTGTTGCGAGGGAGTAGCCAGGTGTGGCCGTCGCGCTGGCGAAAGACTTTCACCGTGGCCTCTTCGTCGAGCATCGCAGCCACAATGTCCCCGTTCTCCGCGGTGGCCTGCTGGCGCACGACAACCCAGTCGCCGTCGCAGATAGCCGCGTCGATCATTGACTCGCCCTTTACGTGAAGCATGAACAGCTCGCCCTTGCCGACGAGCTGACGGGGTAGCGGAAATACCTCCTCGACCTGCTGCTCGGCAGTGATCGGGACGCCTGCGGCGATATTGCCGACGAGCGGAACCATGGTGGCGTCTCCGACGGGCCGTGAGGTCTCGCCGACGTCGGCGGTTTGAGGAAGGTCGATGAGCACCTCAAGGGCGCGCGGGCGATTCGGGTCACGACGCAGGTAGCCGCTCAACTCGAGCTGGTTCAGCTGATGCGTGACGCTCGAGAGAGAGGCGAGCCCCACGGCGTCACCGATTTCTCGCATGCTCGGCGGATAGCCGTTCTGCGAAACAGTGCGTTGGATGAACTCGAGAATCGCCCGTTGTTTGTCGCTCAGGTTCTTGCGGCGACGGGTGCGCGTCTTCTTCGTCGATTCCTGTGCCATCGCTCTGCTCCTGTCTCCTCACGAGCCCCAATGTCAGTGGCTCGTGGTGATGTGTTCCTTGTGTTCGAAACTGTATCCGCTTCGGCGGGTCGAGGCAAACATCTATTCGAGTGTGTCGTAAAAGTTCTTCGACGACAACCGAAAAAGATGCTTGACAGTTCGAACAGTCGAAGATAGGTTCGGAACACAAGTTCGTTTCGGCCCCCACCGGCCTGAGGGCCGAAACGAACTCGTCAACGAAGGAGCAGAACGATGACCACCCAGCAGACCAACGCAGCCCCTCGGCTTCGTCTCACCGCTCGAGGGCGCGCGGTTCTTACGGGAATCGCCTCGATTCCCCTGGTTTTCGGCATCGCCTTCGGAGCCGTGCACGCCAGCTCTGCGGTCGCAGCCGACACCTCATCGACGGAGACATTCGAATACGTGACCGTGTCGACCGGGGAATCGCTGTGGATGTTGGCCGAACGTATTGCGCCCGATCATGATCCGCGTGAGGTCGTTGCTGAGATCGTCGATCTCAACCAGCTCGATACCTCGTCTGTGGCCGCAGGGGAGAGAATCGCGATCCCGTCACAGTACGAAGAAGCGGTTCGGTAACCCCATACGATGGAGGGGTGACCACACTTGATGATCTCCCCCTTCGCGATGACCTGCGCGGACGATCTCCGTACGGCGCCCCCCAGGCACCAGTTCCCGTTGCTCTGAACGTCAACGAGAACACACATGGAATTCCCGAGGTCGTCGCCCACGATATCGTGGGATCCGTCGCGGCCTCGATCATGGGACTGAACCGCTATCCGGATCGTGAGTTCAGCGAACTGCGTCGGGACTTCGCAGCGTATCTTGGCCACGGGCTACGGGAAGAGAATATCTGGGCAGCAAACGGCTCCAACGAGGTGCTGCAACAGATCCTTCTGGCTTTTGGTGGGCCGGGACGAACATTTCTCGGGTTCACTCCGACGTATTCGATGTACCCGCTGCTGGCCACGGGAACGAGCACGCGGTGGATTGGACGCAATCGGCAGGACGACTTCGAGCTGTCAGCAGACTACGTATCGCGAGTAATCGGGGAAGAATCGCCCGACATCGTTGTGCTCTGTTCTCCGAACAATCCGACGGGCACGCCGCTCACTCTCGACACGGTTCGTGCTGCCTACGAAGCATCACCAGGCATTGTGATCGTCGATGAGGCGTATGCGGAGTTTTCTGATCCCGGTACGCCGAGCGCGCTTGAACTACTCCCCGGTCGGTCGCGACTAATCGTCTCACGCACAATGAGCAAGGCTTTCGCCTTTGCCGGCGCACGAGTCGGCTATCTTGCCGCTGATCCGGCGATTGCTGATGCGCTGCGGCTCGTGCGGCTTCCCTATCACCTTTCGGCTTTGACCCAAGCTGCCGCACGCGCCGCATTGAGACACTCGGATGCGATGCTTGCCGTAGTCGACGACATCAGAACGCAGCGTAACCGCATTTCGCGGCAGCTTGCCGCGCTTGGTTATCGGCCCTACAGGTCGGGGAGCAACTTCGTGTTTTTCGGCGGTGTCGACGATACCCACGCGACGTTCCGTCGGCTGTTCGATCGCGGCATCCTCATTAGAGACGTCGGCATTGACGGGCACATGCGCGTGACCGCCGGAACAGAAACCGAGACGACGGCGTTCCTCGACGCGATGGCCGCACTACGATCATGAGTATGACTTCTTCACGTGTCGCACGAATTCAACGCGAAACTAGCGAGTCGTCCATCGATCTGCACATCGATTTGGATGGTTCGGGCACCAGCGACGTCTCGACGTCCGTGCCCTTCTTCGATCACCTGCTGACAGCATTCGCCAAACATTCGCTCATTGATCTCACCGTGAGCGCAACGGGCGATACCCACATCGATGTTCACCACACGGTCGAAGACATCGGCATCGCGCTCGGCCTGGCCATCAGAGAGGCTCTCGGCACAAAGGAAGGGATCTCTCGTTACGGTGACGCGCTGGTTCCTCTGGACGAAGCGCTTGCGCAGGCGGTCGTGGATATCTCGGGTCGCCCGTATCTGGTGCACACCGGAGAACCGGAAGGATTTGAGTTTCACCTGATTGGCGGACACTTCACGGGTTCGATGGTCCGACACGTTTTCGAGGCGATTGCGCTCAACGCGGCCCTGACTGTTCACGTTGAGGTGAAGGGCGGCCGAGACCCGCATCACATTGCTGAGGCGGAGTTCAAGGCATTCGCTCGCGCATTCCGGCAGGCTAAATCGGTGGATCCACTGGTGTCGGGGATCCCCTCGACCAAGGGAGCGCTGTGAGCGCACCCCGCGTCGTGGTCTTCGACTATGGTTCGGGAAACGTCCATTCGGCCGTGAAGGCTCTTGAAGCCGCGGGCGCCGATGTTCGACTCACGGGAAGCAAACGCGAGGCATGTGATGCGGATGGGCTTCTCGTGCCCGGAGTCGGAGCATTCAGCGCCGTTGTTGATCAGCTGCGCTCGTCCGGTGCCGACGAGGTCATCGACCGGCGGCTTGCCGGCGGACGTCCCGTGATGGGCATCTGCGTCGGAATGCAGGTGATGTTCGAATCTGGCGTGGAACGCGGCTTTGATTCAGAAGGCCTTGCGCAATGGCCCGGCGTCATCGAGAAACTTGTCGCACCTGTGCTGCCACACATGGGGTGGAACACCGTGGATGCCCCGGCCGAGTCTGTGCTCTTTGCTGGCGTTGAGTCTGAGAGATTCTATTTCGTGCATTCCAACGCCGCGCGTTCGTGGCCGCTCGATCGAACGGGCCCTTTTGCCGCTCCGCAGGTGACCTGGTCGCAACACGGCGAACGATTTGTCGCGGCGGTCGAAAACGGCCCGCTCTGGGCCACTCAATTTCACCCAGAAAAATCGGGGGAGCCCGGCATCCGTCTGCTGTCGAATTGGGTAGACTCCCTGACTGATCACTAACATAGGGTTCTCGTGTCAAACCGGCACACGCAACGCTCTACAAAGGATGGAAATGCGCGAGTTCAATCAGGCACCGGCGCTCGAGTTGCTGCCGGCTGTTGACGTTGCCGACGGCAAAGCTGTGCGGCTCACTCAAGGCGAGGCCGGGAGCGAGACGAACTACGGCGACCCCGTTGACGCCGCCGAGGCCTGGGTTGATGCCGGTGCCGAGTGGATTCACCTTGTCGACCTCGACGCGGCGTTTGGCCGTGGTAACAACGCCTCTGTGATTAGACGTGTGATCAAGAGCGTGCGCGGTGTGAACGTCGAGCTGTCCGGAGGAATCCGGGACGATGACACTCTTGACGCGGCCTTGGCCAGCGGTGCGAAGAGAATCAACCTCGGTACGGCTGCCCTCGAGAATCCCGAGTGGGCTGCGAATGTCATCGGTCAGTACGGCGAGGCGATTGCCGTCGGTCTCGACGTGAGAGGAACCACACTCGCCGCACGAGGATGGACGCGGGACGGGGGCGACTTATGGCACGTGCTCGAGAGGCTTGAAGAAGCCGGATGCGCACGTTATGTCGTCACCGACGTGACGAAGGATGGCACGTTGAAGGGCCCGAATATCGAGTTGCTCACCGACGTGCTGAATCACACGGAGCGTCCGGTCGTCGCGTCGGGAGGCATTTCAAACCTCGACGATATCGCCGCGCTCCGAGAGCTTGTATCGCTCGGTCTGGAGGGAGCGATTGTCGGAAAGGCGCTGTACGCTGGCGCCTTCACACTGGCAGAGGCGCTGGATGTCGCATCCGACTGACAAGGCAGATTCCGCAGGTCAGCCTTGGGAAGGGCGCAGCTTTCGCCCGAATGAGCGAGCGGCTGACGATGGTTCGGCGCCGGTCGGGCTGATACAGGCAATCGAGGCATTTCAGCGCGGCGACGATGACGGACGCCGAGTGGTCGCTGAATTCGCTGTCAGCCGTCTCCTCATTCCCCTCGTTGCTCGGGCGGGTGAACACGGACTAACCGATGACGGGCTCGTGGTCGACAAGACTCAAGAGCTGTCGATCATCACGGTCGGTGGTCCAGACGGCCGTAATGTGATGCCCGTGTTCTCGTCGGTAGACGCAATGCGCTCCTGGAACCCTGAGGCGCGTCCCGTGCCCTCTGAAGGAGTTCGCGTCGCTCTCGCCGCGGCGGAAGAGCGCACCGATCTCGTCGTTCTCGATCCGACGACGGACACCGAGTTTGTCATTCGTCGCCCGGCGCTCTGGAGCGTCGCGCAGTCTCAGAGTTGGATTCCAAGCTTCGCAGACCCTGAGGTGATTGCGGCGTTCGAAAGATCGACGAGTGCCGATCCGCGCATAACCGCCATTAGTGTGAAAGCGGGGGACCCGACCGCTCGACTGATCGCAGCCGAGACGATCGTGACAATCTCATTGGTGCCGGGGTTGACTCGGCAAGACCTTGACAGCGTGGTGTCGACGTTGAGCTCGCAGTGGGCCGCAGACAGCGTGATCGCAGATCGCGTTGATTCGCTGAAGGTCGCGATCGCAACCGGACGGGCGGATTAGGCCACAGGGCCAGTCCATTTCTCGCCTGGGCCAGCTCCAGGAGCATCCGGAATAGACGAGGCCTCGCGGAAGGCAAGCTGCAACGTGCGAAGGCCGTCGCGGAGGCTGCGGGCGTGCATATCGCTAATCTCAGGGGCGCCCGCCGTGATCAAGCCGGCAAGAGCATTAATGAGCTTGCGCGCTTCGTCAAGGTCTGTCTGCGAATCGGCGTCATCAGCCAACCCACATTTGACGGCGGCTGCGCTCATCAGATGAACGGCTGTCGTTGTGATCACCTCGACGGCGCCAACCTCGGCGATGTCCCGTGTCACCTCATTCAACGCTTCGTCGAAATCGTTAACGCGGTTCTCTTCGTTGTCGGTCGTGTTCACACTTTTCCTCTGGTAGGCTATTGCAGTCCATGGGATGTATCCCAAGGCGAAAGTGGAGAAACTCCCACCCGCGCTTGACCGCTATCAAGGTTACCGGGTTGTTGCACTCCGCCGGGTCGCGCAGCGTCTCGGTAGATAGGGTGCGGTGCAAGACGCTGTCGTGCACATGTGACTCCTCTCTCGTCATGTACCGGTATCCGCCGGCACAGAGACAAGGCAAATCAGATCAGAGGAGTTCCGCATCAGCGATCCCCGTACCAATGACCGTATCCGGGTTCCGGAGGTTAGACTCGTTGGCCCAAGCGGCGAGCAGGTAGGCGTCGTCAAGCTCGACGTCGCGCTTCGCCTTGCTCAGGAGGCTGACCTCGATCTCGTTGAGGTCGCCCCCAATTCGAAGCCCCCCGTGGCGAAGATTATGGACTACGGCAAGTTCAAGTACGAGGCTGCGCAGAAGGCCAAGGAGGCTCGGCGCAACCAGGCGAACACCGTGCTCAAAGAGGTGCGGTTCCGACTCAAGATCGATGCCCACGATTACGAAACAAAGCGTAAGCGCGCTGAGGGCTTCCTCAAGGGCGGCGACAAGGTCAAAGCAATGATCTTGTTCCGCGGCCGTGAGCAGTCCCGACCAGAGATGGGCGTTCGCTTGCTCCAGAAATTTGCCGACGATGTTGCGGAGTTTGGAACCGTAGAGTCCAACCCGAAGATCGACGGTAGAAATATGGTCATGGTCATCGGACCTCTGAAGAACAAGTCAGAGGCGAAGGCTGAGGCCAACGCACAACGTGCTGCCAAGAAAGCGGCTAAGCAGGAGGAAAAGAATGCCTAAGCAGAAGACCCACTCAGGGGCCAAGAAGCGCTTCAAGGTAACCGGAAGCGGCAAGATCATGAAGCAGCAGGCTGGTATGCGCCACAACCTTGAGGTGAAGGCATCGAAGCGCAAGCGTCGCCTGAACCAGGATCAGGTGATGGCGTCGGCCGACACAAAGATGGCCAAGAAGCTTCTCGGACGCTGAGCCGAAGACCCGTTAGGAAGATAGAGAAATGGCAAGAGTAAAGAGGGCCGTCAACGCCCACAAAAAGCGTCGGGTCATCCTTGAGCGCGCTGAGGGATACCGCGGACAGCGTTCACGCCTTTACCGTAAGGCGAAGGAGCAGGTCACCCACTCGTTCGTCTACTCGTATGGTGATCGGCGCAAGCGCAAGAACGACTTCCGTCGACTCTGGATTCAGCGAATCAACGCGGCGTCGCGCGCGAATGGCCTCACGTACAACCGCTTCATCCAGGGTCTCGGCCTTGCCGGTGTCGAGGTCGATCGTCGCATGCTCGCTGAACTCGCCGTGAATGAGCCCTCCGCATTCACCGCGCTTGTTGACGCTGCGAAGAAGGCGCTTCCCGCCGACACATCCGCTCCGAAGTCGGATGAGGCTGCGTAGCACTCACCATTTCGTTCACGATGGCGGGCTCCCCTCGGGTGCCCGCCATCGTCGGTTAACCGCCCCGTAGACTGAGGGGGTGATCGAAAATCCACGCTCGGGTCGTGTTAAGGCGGTAGCAAAACTCTCACGGCGTCAAACACGCCAAGAGACCGGACTGTTTCTCCTGGAAGGACCGCAGGCTGTCTCGGAAGCTCTCGCCTGGCGTCCGGAACTCGTCGAAGAGCTCTATGTCACGCCGACCGCAGCGCAGAAACACAGCGAGATCATCGTTGCCGCGCGTGAGTCGAACCTCGATGCGGAATTCGTCACCGAAGACGTGCTTGATGCCATGACAGACACGGTCACCCCGCAGGGCATTGCTGCTGTGTGCCGCCAGCACCCCACGTCGTTGAGGGGCATCATCGCGGGAGCACCACGCCTTGTCGCGGTTCTGGAGGAAGTACGTGACCCTGGGAATCTCGGAACCATCATCAGAGCCGCTGATGCGGCTGGAGCAGACGCGGTCGTGCTGACGGGACGTACGGTCGATCCATTCAACGCCAAAGTGGTCCGCTCGACCACAGGCTCGCTCTTCCACGTTCCATTCTCTGTCGGGCTGGAACTCGCCACAGTGCTGAAGCAGTTGCGCACAGCCGGACTCACTCTTCTCGCAGCGGACGTCAAGGGGAGAGACCTCCTCGACTATCGTGAGAGCGGAGCGCTCACGCAGCCGACCGCGTGGCTCTTCGGCAACGAAGCGAGAGGACTCACCGACGAGGATCTTCAGCTCGCCGATGGTGCCGTCTGCGTCCCCATTTATGGCAAGGCCGAATCGATGAACCTCGCAACGGCGGCGTCCGTGTGCCTCTATGAATCAGCGTTCGCGCAGGCAGCATCCGATAAGAGCCCGGGTCGTTAAGTTACGAATCCGTAACGGGCAGGATTCCGCACCCGCGAATAGGGGATGGGTCGCATAGCGTAAACCGTATGGAATCCAACGACCAGGCGGGGACGGCGAAAGATCGCGACTCCACGGCTTTCGAGACGACAAGCAATCCGATAATGGCTGCCACAGGGGAACCGCTTGTCGTCGTCGACCACGTTGAGAAGTACTACGGCGATTTTCACGCGCTGAAGGACATCAACCTCACTGTGAACAAGGGTGAAGTTGTCGTCGTGATCGGTCCGAGCGGTTCCGGAAAATCGACGTTGTGCCGCACGATCAACCGACTCGAGGTGATCAATGGGGGTGAAATTCGCATCGATGGGAAGAAACTCCCTGAAGAAGGCAAATCGCTTGCGGCTCTGCGGGCCGATGTCGGAATGGTATTCCAATCATTCAACCTGTTCGCCCACAAGACGATTCTTGAGAACGTCACGCTCGGTCCGACGCGAGTGCGCGGACAGAAGCGCGCCGAGGCGGAGAAGGCTGCCAAGGTGCTACTTGAACGTGTGGGTGTAGCGGTTCAGGCAGAGAAGATGCCCGCCCAGCTCTCCGGCGGGCAGCAGCAGCGTGTAGCCATCGCACGTGCCCTGGCGATGAAACCAAAGGTGATGCTTTTCGATGAGCCCACGAGTGCGCTCGACCCCGAGATGATCACTGAGGTTCTCGATGTCATGGTTCAGTTGGCAAGCGAGGGGATGACGATGGTCGTCGTCACGCATGAGATGGGTTTCGCCCGAAAAGCGGCAGACCGCGTCGTGTTCATGGCAGATGGCGAGATCGTCGAAGAGGCGGAGCCCGAAGAGTTCTTCACGAATCCGAAAACTGACCGGGCCAAGGACTTCCTGTCCAAATTGCTCACCCACTGAGCGGGCAGAAGAACGCAAGGAGCATTCGCTCCGAGATGAAAGGAAAGCAGATGCGTAAAGGAATGACGCTCTTCGCCGTCGCAGCGGCAGCGGCGCTGGTGCTCTCTGGCTGTGCGGGCGAGGAGCCGGGCGCGCCAGGCGGCGGAGGCGACGAAGACACATCGTCGCTTTGGGAAGTGAACGAGAACGTGGAGCTGGAAGGCAGCCCAACGTACGATGCAGCCAAGAAGGCTGGCGAGATCAAGATCGGCGTCAAGGAAGATCAGCCAGGGCTCGGATACAAGGATGCCGTCAGCGGTGAGCGCAGCGGATTCGACATCGATATCGCCCGTTGGATGGCCGCATCCCTCGGCTTCACTGAGAAGCAGATCACATTCGAGGCGATCCCGAGCGCGAACCGTGAGCAGGCGCTCGTGAACGGCGACATTGATCTCTATGTCGGCACCTATTCGATCACGGACAAGCGCAAGGAAATGATCGACTTCGCCGGCCCGTACTTCATCACCGGACAGGGTCTTCTGGTGTTGAAGGACAACGACGACATCAAGACTGAAGACGACCTCGCGGGTACCAAGGTGTGCTCGGCAACGGGTTCGACGCCGATTCAGAACATTCGCGATAACTACCCGGACGCGACGCCAGTTGAATTCGACGTGTACTCGCAGTGCATCGACGCGCTGAAGGATGGTTCGGTGGATGTCGTGACGACGGACCAGCTGATCCTCCTCGGCTATGCGGCCCAGGATCCGGATGCTCTCAAGGTTGTGGGAGAGCCCTTCACGACGGAGAACTACGGAATCGGCCTGCCCAAGGGCGATGACGCTCTGCGTCATTACCTCAACCAGGTGCTGACTGACGGATCAGACGTCTGGCAGGGCATCTACGATGCAACGCTTGGCGCAGCGGGCGTCAAGGCGGAACAGCCGTCGGTCGACGACTACTAAACCGATGAGGGGCCGGGCGGCATCGCCACCCGGCCCGGTCATCTGTCACACACACACCGAGCAGAGGGATCCACGTGGACGTCTTGCTGAACAACCTCGACCTCTTTGTCGTGGGGTTCCGAACCACGCTTGTACTGTTCGCCTGGTCGGCGGTCTTCGCGACGATTCTGGGACTTATCGTTGGCATGATGAGAGTGTCGCCGGTCCCGGTGATGCGCGGAGTCGGTACTGCCTACGTAAACTTCGTGCGCAATACGCCTCTGACTCTGATTTTCTTCTTCTTTGCCTTCGGGTACCCCAAACTTGAATTGCCGGAGTTCTCATACACGTGGCTCGCCATCATCGCGCTGAGTCTCTACACAGCGACATATATTGCTGAGGTGCTTCGCTCCGGGTTCAATACGGTCCCTCTCGGGCAAGCGGAGGCGGCACGTGCGATCGGACTTTCGTTCGTACCTACGATGACTCGCGTCATCATGCCTCAGGCGTTCCGGGCAGTGATTCCACCGTTCATGAGCGTATTAATCGCCCTCTTGAAGAACACGACGGTGGCCGCAGGCTTCGCCGTGCACGAAGCAGGCGCGATTCGGGCATATGCGTCGGAGCGAGGTGAGCCGGCGATGGTTGTTCTGCTGTGGGTGGCCTTCTTCTTCATCGTGCTGGTCATGATTCTCGCTTACATTCAACGACGACTCGAGAAACGATGGAAGGTGGCACGATGAGCACCGTGCTCTACGACGCCCCGGGCCCACGTGCTCGAATGCGAAACCGAGTTCTCGCCGTCATCACGGCGCTGATTGTGCTTGGCATTCTCGGATTCATTGTCTATCGCTTCATCATCTCCGGTCAGTTCACCGCCGAGAAGTGGGAGCTTTTCCGGTATACCGCGGTGTGGCGCGCGATCGGCGGTGCGACACTGACGACTCTTTCGGCATTTGCCGTCGCTGCAATCGGGAGCCTTGTGCTCGGGTTCATCCTCTCGGTCGGTCGGGTGTCGGCGCACGCCTGGATCCGTTGGCCAGTCACGGTGTTCACCGAGATTTTCCGTGCGATTCCCGTGCTGATCCTTATGCTGATCATGTACTACGGTCTTCCACCGCTCGGCTTTGACTTCATCACGCCGTACATCGCCGTCGTCACCGGTCTGATCCTCTACAACGGATCGGTGCTTGCCGAAGTCTTCAGATCGGGCATTGAATCGCTTCCGGGAGGGCAGTCCGAGGCAGGCTATGCGATCGGCATGCGCAAGACCGCAGTGATGACGATCATCATGTATCCGCAGGCGATTCGGGCGATGATGCCCGTGATCATCTCGCAGCTCGTCGTCGTGCTGAAAGATACAGCTCTTGGTTTCATCATCACCTTCCAGGAACTGCTGTATCTCGCGAAGTTCTACGGGAGCCAAGTCACGTACGACAGCCCCATCATCCCCTCGACAATCATCTTCGGCTCGATCTACATCGGTCTGTGTCTGTTGCTTGCCGGCCTTGCCAAGTGGGTTGAGTTGCGTTCGCGACACAGCAAGAAACTGCCGACCGATCCCACAACGCAAGAAAATTTCGGCGCAGCGGAAACCAAGGCAATCGCGACGCAGGCCAACGGCTAATCGAGGCGAAGAAAGAAACGGCGTTCCCTGCCGGTAGACTTGGGAATCGTGTCTGACGCTACCCCCATCACAGAAGAAGCAGTCGCATCTGCGGTCACGGCGGCACTCGCCGCCATCGAATCGGCAGAGACCTCGGCTGACCTGAAGAATGTCCGCTCTGAGCACACGGGCGAGTCCTCCGCTCTTGCCAAACTCAACGGCGAGCTTCGTAACGTTCCCAAAGAGAGCAAAGCGGAGCTCGGCAAGCTCGTAGGCCAAGCTCGAGGGCGCGTCAACGCTCAATTCGCGACCCGGCAGGAAGAGATCGCCGTCATCGAGAAGGCGGCGCAGCTGAAAGCAGAGGCGGTAGATGTCACCGCACTCGCATCTCGCTACACGCCGGGATCGAGGCATCCGCTCACCATGCTCCAAGATCGTGTGTCTGACATCTTCGTCGGTATGGGATGGGAGATCGCGGAGGGTCCCGAAGTCGAAAGCGAGTGGTACAACTTCGATGCGCTCAATTTCGACGCGGACCACCCAGCGCGAGCCATGCAAGACACCTTCTTCGTCGACCCCGCAGCGTCGCACCTCGTGCTGCGCACGCATACCTCGCCCGTGCAGGTGCGCTCATTGCTCGACCGGGAGCTGCCCGTGTACGTTCTCGCTCCGGGCCGCACGTATCGCACGGACGAGATCGATGCAACGCATACTCCTGTCTTCAGTCAATTCGAGGGCCTTGCCGTTGACAAGGGCCTGACCATGGCACACCTGCGCGGAACGCTCGAGCATTTCGCGCGCACCATGTTCGGTCCCGACGCTCAGATTCGATTGCGGCCGAGCTATTTCCCATTCACCGAGCCAAGCGCCGAGCTTGACCTGTGGCACCCGACCTTCACGGGCGGCGCCCGATGGATCGAGTGGGGCGGCTGTGGCATGGTGAATTCCAATGTGCTTCGCGCAGCGGGCATCGATCCCGAAGAGTACAGCGGGTTCGCATTCGGTATGGGAATCGAGCGCACGCTCATGTTCCGCAACGACATCCATGACATGCGTGAAATCGTCGAGGGAGACATCAGGTTCTCCCAGCAGTTCGGAATGGTGGTGTAGGAATGCGCGTACCACTGAGCTGGCTCGCCGAATATGTAGAGCTTCCAACCCGAGCGACGCCGGAGAGCGTCCAGGAGGCCCTCGTCAAGGTAGGCCTTGAAGAGGAAGACATCCACCGTGTCGAGCTGAGCGGACCCATCGTGGTCGGCCAAGTGCTGGAGTTCGTCGACGAGCCGCAGAAGAACGGCAAGGTGATTCGCTGGTGCCAGGTGCGCGTTGCCCCCGAGGGAACAGTGGCAGCTGATGGTGGGGAGGCCGTTCACGGAATCGTCTGCGGCGCTCACAACTTCGAGCCGGGTGACAAGGTCGTCGTCACGCTTCCGGGCTCCGTGCTGCCGGGGCCGTTCCCCATCGCCGCTCGAAAAACATACGGGCACGTCTCAGACGGAATGATCGCCTCGGCACGCGAGCTTGGCATTGGCGATGATCACGACGGCATCCTGACGTTGAAAACGCTTGGTCTCGACCCCGAGATCGGAACGGATGCTCTCACCCTGCTGGGCCTCGATGACACCGCCATCGAGATCAATGTCACGCCCGACCGCGGCTATGCGTTCTCGATGCGCGGAGTTGCCCGTGAGTACGCGCATTCAACAGGTGCCCGCTTCAGCGACCCGGCTGCACGTGACGTGCCGACGAGTCTGACCGGCGTTGATGTTCGGGTCGACGACCTGGCACCCATCAGAGGCAAAGTCGGCTGTTCCGTCTTCGTGACCCGAGTGGTCACCGGCGTTGACGCGGAAGCGCCCACTCCTCCGTGGATGGCGGCACGTCTGCGCCTTGCCGGCATCCGGTCGCTGTCGATTCTTGTCGACATCACCAACTACGTGATGCTCGAACTCGGGCAGCCGATCCACGGCTACGACCGTGATGCGCTCACCGGCGGCATTGTGGTGCGCCGGGCCCATGCGGGCGAGACGTTGACGACGCTCGACAATGTCGAGCGCGCGCTTCAGAACGAAGATCTTCTGATCACCGACGAGAGCGGCCCGATCGGGCTGGCCGGTGTGATGGGCGGCGACTCGACGGAGATGAATACGTCAACGAGCAACGTGCTCATCGAAGCGGCGAATTTCGACCCGGTGTCGATCGCCCGAACGGCCAGACGGCACAAGCTGCCGAGCGAGGCATCGAAGAGATTCGAGCGGGGAGTGGATCCGCACGTCGCTGCGGCAGCCGCAGACCGCGTTGTCGAGCTGATGGTGAAGCTCGCCGGTGGCAGTGCGTCCTCGGAGGGATCGTGGATCGACACGACGGTGGCGGCCACGCCAATATCGCTTCCGACCGGCTTCGCAGCATCCCTGATTGGCGTTAACTACACGGATGCTGAAGAACGCGGCGCGCTCACGGAGATCGGCTGTACTCTGGAAAATGCCGAGAATGGTCTTCTCGTGACGCCACCGACGTGGCGTCCTGATCTTACGGGCAAGGCCGACCTTGTCGAGGAGATTGCTCGGATTGTCGGCTATGACCGCATTCCGAGTGTGCTACCGGTTGCTCCTCCCGGACATGGGCTGACGCCAGCACAGGCGGCTCGGCGTGCCGTTGCTGGCGCTCTGGCATCTGCTGGCAGCACCGAAGTGCTGGCCTACCCGTTCGTCACAGCCGATTCGAATGCCCTGTTCGGCAGTGCAATTGACGAACCAACCCCGGCGATCACCCTCGCTAACGCAATGGACGCCGGCCGCGCCCAATTGCGCACGTCGCTGCTTCCGGGGCTTCTTGAGATTGCGCACCGCAATCTGTCGCGCGGACTCACGGACCAGTCGCTCAGTGAGATCGGCGTCGTCTTCCGTCCGTCACCGGGAGTGCAATATGGCTCCGCCACGCTTCCCTCGGGAACGGAGCGTCCGTCAGAAGGGGCTCTCGCGGCGCTCGATGACGGCATTCCGCCGCAGCCGCGGTACGTTGCTGTTCTCGAGCTGGGAAATGCCATAGCGAAGCAACCAGGGCAGCAGCCCGTTGCCGTTGGTGTGGCCGACGTTCTCGCGCGGGTTGCGCAGATCGGGCTCGCCGTCGGCGTGCACATCGACGTGGTGCAGGGCGCCCACAAGGCTCTGCACCCGGGACGCACCGCTGAGTTGCGCATCGGTGACGTGCCGATCGGCTTCGCCGGCGAACTGCTCCCGGACATTGCCGCCGAGCACGACCTTCCGCGAGTTGTTGCCGTGGCGGAGCTGAATCTGGATGCTGTGCTCGATGCCGCGCCAGAGGTCGTTCCGACTCACACCATCCTCACGCAACCCGCGGCAACGCAGGACCTGTCGCTTGTCGTTTCGTCGTACGTCGCGGCGGCTGACGTGCGCGAGGCTGTGCGTACCGGTGCCGGGGGTCTACTCGAGGACATTCGCCTTGTCGATGACTATCGTGGATCCGGCGTCGACGACGAGCAGAAGAGCCTCACGTTCGCGTTGCGCTTCCGGGCTTCCGATCGCACACTGACTGCAGCGGAAGCATCCGAGGCGAAGCTGGCCGGTGCTGAACGTGCCGGTGAGCTCTTCGGTGCGACGATCCGAGACTGACGGTGCACTCGTCGCTGCCCGACGGTATGGCAGAGGTTGGGCCGACTCAGCCCAACCTCGCCGTTCCGCCGTCAGCTGACCCGGATGTAATTCTCGAATCCTTTACTGAGTGGACGCTCGGGCTCGGCATTGAACTGTACCCTGCTCAAGAAGATGCGCTTCTCGAAGTGGTCAGCGGCAACAACCTGATTCTCTCGACGCCTACGGGCACCGGAAAGTCGCTCGTGGCCATCGGTGCTCACCTGCTTGCGCTCGCGCGTGGCGAACGCAGTGTCTATACGGCTCCAATCAAAGCCCTTGTGAGCGAAAAGTTCTTCGCCCTCGTTGAGACGTTCGGCGCAGAGAACGTGGGAATGATGACGGGTGACTCCAGCGTCAACCCGGACGCCCCCATTGTGTGCTGCACGGCCGAGGTGCTCGCCAACCTCGTACTGCGTCGTGGGTCGGGCATCGACATACGCCAGGTGGTGATGGACGAGTTTCATTACTACGGCGACCCCGAGCGCGGCTGGGCGTGGCAGGTGCCACTTCTCACACTTGAGCGCGCCCAGTTCGTTCTGATGTCGGCCACGCTCGGTGACGTCGCCGATCTCGCGCGCGATCTCACCCGCCGCACAAGCAGGGAGACCGGCCAGGTCACGGGAGTCGAGCGTCCCGTGCCACTCACCTACCACTATGAAACATCGCCCATCCACGAGACTGTCGACGAACTGCTGCACACAGACAGAGCGCCCGTATATGTCGTGCATTTCTCACAAGCACAGGCGATGGAACGTGCGCAAGCGATGACGAGCCAGAAGATTGTCTCGAAAGAGCAGAAGGCGCGCATCGCCGAACACATTGGTGATTTTCGCTTCACGACAGCATTCGGCAAGAGCCTCTCTCGTTTGGTGCGCGCGGGAATCGGTGTGCATCATGCCGGAATGCTCCCAAAGTACCGTCGGCTTGTCGAACAGCTCGCCCAAGCAGGCCTGCTTCCCGTCATTTGCGGAACCGATACCCTCGGCGTCGGAATTAACGTGCCGATCCGCACGGTTCTGTTCACGGCACTGACCAAATACGACGGCACAAGGATGCGCCAGCTCAACGCGCGTGAATTCCATCAGATCGCCGGGCGGGCGGGGCGCGCAGGCTTCGATACTGCCGGCACAGTGATCGTGCAGGCACCTGAGCACGAGACGCTGAACATCAAAGCCCTCGACAAGGCGGGCGACGATCCGAAAAAGCGGCGCAAGATTATTCGCAAGAAGGCCCCGGACGGATTCGTCTCATGGGGGAGAGGGTCACTTGACCGTCTCATCGTTGCCGAGCCCGAGACGCTGACAGGCCATATGCAGATGACGAGCGCCATTCTCATTAACGTGATCGCTCGTGGCGGCGATGTCTTCGAGAACGTTCGGCGTCTGGTGTTCGACAACCATGAGTCACCGGCGCGTCAGCGTGAGCTCGCACGTCGCGCTCTCAGCATCTACCGCACACTGAAGGATGCCGACATCGTCGAGGTTCGCGATGACAGCATCCGTCTCACTGTCGACCTGCCGGCGAACTTCGCGCTCAATCAGCCGTTGTCGCCGTTCGCCCTCGCTGCCTTCGAGCTGTGCGACCCGGAGTCCCCACGTTTCGCGCTCGACATCATCTCCATCATCGAGGCGACCCTCGACAACCCGCGTGCAGTGCTCAGCCAGCAGGCATTCATGGCGAAGGGCGAGGCCGTTGCCGAGATGAAAGCCGAGGGCATCGAATACGAGCAGCGCATGGAACTGCTCGAAGAGATCACCTGGCCGATGCCTCTCGCCGAGCTGCTTGAGCACACTTTCCAAACCTTTCGCGAGTCGCAGCCATGGATCGCAGATTTCGAGCTTGCCCCAAAATCGGTCGTGCGAGACATGTTCGAACGAGCAATGTCGTTCGCCGAGTTTGTGCGCTTCTACCAACTTGTTCGTACTGAGGGTGTCGTGCTCCGATATCTCAGCGATGCGTATCGAACGATCAGGCAGCTTGTGCCCGAGTCGCTCATGACCGAGGAGCTTGCCGACATTGTGGCTTGGCTCGGCGAACTCGTGCGCCAGGTCGATTCAAGCCTGTTCGACGAGTGGGACCAGCTCGTGAATCCGGATGCTGCTGCGCATCGGGCAGGCGCTGACGCAACTCCTCCGACTCCGTCACGGCTCACAACGCAGACACGTGCATTTCGCGTCCTGGTGCGGAACGAACTCTTCCGCCGGGTGCAGCTGGCAGCCCGCGAAGATTACGAGGCGTTGGAGGCATGTGATCCTGCTCGAGCCTTCACTGCTGACGACTGGCGTGCGAGCCTCGACGCCTACTTCGATGACCACGATGAGATTCTCACGGGATCCAACGCGCGCGGCCCGAAACTTCTGCTTGTCGACGAGGGAAAAGCATCGTGGTCTGTGCGACAGATTATTGATGACCCGGCCGGAGATCACGACTGGGGAATCTCTGCGACCGTTGATCTCGCGGCATCCGATGAGTCGGGTCAAGCCCAGGTAACCGTGACCGCCGTCGACAGACTCTGACCTCAAGTGGCGTCGACGGGGGACTCCAGGGTAATCTCGACGCATGATGTTGCTCGCTTGCCCCCTCGTCCGCGTCTCTGCGGTACGTGGCCTGCGTCGACGTCGGCGCGCCGTGCGAATCTCGGCGACGCCTGTCGTGCACCAGTGATCTGGGCGCGAGTGGGCGCCGCCGACACCAGAGCAGACCGCCCACTCAATAAGGTAGAAGCATGACATTCACCGTCGCCGTTGCCGGCGCCTCAGGATATGCCGGGGGAGAGCTACTCCGGCTTCTCGCCGCGCACCCCGAGTTCGACATCACCACCGTGACTGCCCACTCCAACGCGGGAGCGCCGCTCGTCGCGCTGCAACCGCATCTGCGCTCACTGCGACACCTTACGTTGTCGGAGACGACGCCAGAGGTGCTCACGGGCCACGACATCGTTTTCGTGGCACTGCCTCATGGAAAATCTGGTGAGCTCACGTCGCACCTCGACGCTGACACGCTAGTCGTCGATTGCGGTGCAGACCACAGGCTCGAGTCTCAAGCAGACTGGGAATCATTCTACGGCGGAGACTATTTCGGTGCGTGGACGTACGGAGTTCCGGAGCTCATCACTCCCAACGGCAGGCAGCGGGACGCACTCGCGGGTGCTCGCCGCATCGCCGCACCGGGCTGCAACGCAAGCACCGTTGAACTTTCTCTAGCGCCCGGTATTGCCGTTGGGGTCATTGAGCCGACAGACATCGTCTCCGTCCTCGCCGTCGGCCCGTCGGGTGCAGGGAAGAGCCTCAAGCCGCACCTTCTGGCCGCGGAGGTTCTGGGTACCGCCAATCCGTACGCGGTTGGCGGCACGCACCGCCACATCCCCGAGATCTCTCAGGGACTTCGTTGGGCGGGAGCGTCAGAGGTAAGCCTCTCGTTCACTCCCGTCATCGTGCCGATGTCACGCGGCATTCTCGCCACCTCGACGGCCAAACTCGCCGAGGGCGTCACACCCGCTCACGTTCGTGAGGCCTGGGCCGCTGCCTACGTCGATGAACCATTCGTCGAGGTGCTTGACGCCGGACAGATGCCGAGAACAGCAGACGTTCTTGGTGCGAATACGGCGCTCATGGGCGTTGCCGTCGACGAGGCAGCAGGCCGTGTGATTGTTGTCACGGCCGTTGACAACCTCACGAAGGGAACCGCCGGCGCTGCCATCCAATCGGCAAATATCGCACTCGGACTGCCCGAAGAGACGGGCCTTACTGTGAATGGAGTAGCGCCGTGAGCGTGACAGAACCTCGAGGATTCACCGCGGCCGGCGTACCGGCAGGCCTCAAACACTCGGGCACGCGTGATCTCGCCCTCGTCGTCAACACAGGGCCACGTAATTCGGCAGCCGCCGTCTTCACGAGCAACCGTGCCGTGGCGAATCCCATCATCTGGTCGCGCCAGGTCATTCTTGACGGCGTGGTGTCTGCGATCGTTCTCAACTCGGGGGGCGCCAACTGCTTCACCGGCGAGCAGGGCTTCCAAGCGACGCACGCCACAGCCGAAGCCGTTGGCGATGCTCTCCACGTTTCGGCGAGCGACGTGCTGGTGTGCTCCACGGGGCTCATCGGCGAACAGCTCGACGTCGCGAAGATTCAAGCGGGAGTGGAGGATGCCGCAGACAACCTTGCTTCCGACGGCGGGGGGTACGCCGCGGAAGCCATCCTAACAACAGACACGCACACGAAGACTGCCGTGCGAACACGGAACGGCTACTCAATCGGCGGCATGGCGAAGGGAGCCGGAATGCTGGCACCCGGACTCGCGACAATGCTCGTCGCCATAACGACAGACGCCGACCTCGATGCGCGTGCCCTCGACCGTGCCCTGCGTTCCGCGACTCGTCAGACTTTTGATCGCCTTGACTCAGACGGCTGCATGTCGACGAATGACCAGGTGACTCTGCTCGCGTCTGGAGCATCCGGTGTGGTTCCAGATGAGAAGGAGTTCACTGGACTCCTCACAGACCTCTGCCATGATTTGGCTGGGCAGTTGCAGAGGGACGCTGAAGGCGCGAGTCATGACATTGCCATCACAGTAACGCAGGCTGCGAGCGAGGACGACGCTCTCGAGGTGGCCCGCTCCGTCGCGCGTAACAACCTGTTCAAAACAGCGATCTTCGGCAACGATCCGAACTGGGGCCGTGTGCTCGCGGCCATCGGAACGACGTCGGCGGAGTTCGACCCCTATAACGTCGACGTGTCAATGAACGGGGTGCGTGTCTGCCACGCGGGCGGCCCAGACGAGCCTCGCGAACGTGTTGACCTCACGGGCCGAGAGTGCACGGTGCTCATCGAGCTGAATGCGGGTGCGGAGTCGGCGACAATCCTGACGAACGATCTCACGCACGATTATGTGCACGAGAACAGCGCGTATTCGAGCTGACCATGACAATTCATGAAACCCAGTTATCCCGAGACGTCGCCCAAGAACGGGCCGCCACACTCATCGACACGCTCCCGTGGCTGACGCGCTACCGCGGCGCCCTCGTCGTCATCAAGTTCGGTGGCAATGCGATGGTGTCAGACGAGCTTAAAACGGCATTCGCCGAAGATATCGCCTATCTGCACCATGTCGGCCTTCATCCCGTCGTCGTGCACGGGGGAGGGCCACAGATCTCGCAGGCTCTCACCGATGCCGGCATCCACAGTGAATTCCGCGGCGGGTATCGAGTGACAACTCCCGAGGCAATGGACGTCGTACGTCGCGTACTGCGCGACGACGTGAATCGAGAGATCGTCGACCTCCTCAACGTGCACGGTGACCTTGCCATCGGCTTGTCGGGCGAAGACGCCAACCTGTTCACTGGCGAACGACGTCATGCTGTTATCGATGGCGTCGACGTTGATCTCGGGCGAGTGGGAGACATCGTCGCTGTCAACCCGGCCGTCGTACACAGCGCCATCGACGCAGGTCGCATTCCAGTGGTGTCGTCAATCGCGCCCGAACAGGGCGACCTTTCACGCCCCTTGAACGTGAACGCGGATGCTGCGGCTGGTGCCCTTGCCGCAGGGCTGGGCGCGGCGAGGTTCATTGTTCTGACGGATGTTGCCGGTCTTTACAGTGACTGGCCAGACACCACCTCACTGGTCACACGCATCTCAGCGGAGGAGCTACGGGGACTCATGCCGGCTCTTGAAGCTGGCATGATTCCCAAAATGGCGGCATGCCTCACGGCGGTTGACGGTGGCGTCAGCGCGGCATCGATCATCGATGGGCGCGTGCATCATTCAATCCTCCTCGAGCTCTTCACCGGGTCGGGCGTAGGTACGGAAGTCGTAAGGGAGAGCAAATGACGACCTGGCAAGAGCGTGTCGAACGCGACATGATGCACACTTTCGGGCCCACACAGGCAATGCTTGTACGCGGTGACGGGTGCTACGTGGAAGACGTCGACGGCAAGCGCTACCTCGACTTTCTCGGGGGCATCGCCGTCAACGTGCTGGGACATGCGCATCCGGTCGTTGTCGAGGCAGTGTCGCAGCAGGCTGCCGCGCTCATCCACGTGTCGAACTACTTCTCGACACCACCTCAGCTAGAGCTTGCCGCGCGTCTGAAAAGACTGACCGGGGCGGGAGAAGCCGGAAAGGTGTTCTTCTCCAACTCGGGAACCGAAGCGAATGAAGGTGCTTTCAAACTTGCACGGCTGAATGCCGGCGTCGACGGTAAGCGCACGCGCATCCTCTCGATGAAGAATTCTTTCCACGGCCGCACCATGGGAGCTCTCGCGATGACGGGCAAACCCGCTATGCATGCAGAGTTCGCTCCGATGCCCGGGGGAGTCGAGTACATCGACACAACGATCGCCGCCCTTGAGAACGCTATGGATGATCGTGTGGCCGCTGTCATCGTCGAGCCGATTAAGGGCGAAGCCGGTGTGCTCGAAGTTCCAACCGGTTTTCTCGAACGCGCGCGCGAACTCACGAGCAATGTCGGTGCGCTGCTCATTATCGATGAAATCCAAACCGGCGTCGGCCGCACCGGCAGGTGGTTCGCGTACCAGGCACACGGAATCACCCCCGATGTCGTTACCGTCGCCAAAGGAATCGCTGGAGGAGTGCCGATGGGGGCGATCGTCACCTTCGGTGCGGCGAGCGATCTGTTTCACCCGGGACAGCACGGAACGACATTCGGCGGAAACCCGTTGGCAACCGCAACGGCGAACGCCGTGCTCGGAGAGATCGAGACGGCAGGTCTCGTCGAGAACGCGACACGGCGCGGAGACCAGCTTCGATCGGCGATTGTCGGCATCGATTCTCCACTGATCTCCGGCGTCCGCGGGCGCGGCCTGCTCCTCGGAATCGAATTGACAAGATCCGTGGCATCAGAGCTGCACGCGGCTGCACTCGCAGAGGGCCTGATCGTGAACGCGCCCAACGCGGAGACCATCCGTCTCGCTCCCCCTCTCATCATTGGCGACGCTGAAATCGCCGAGTTTGACGCGCGGTTCCGTGCTGCGCTCACTGCAATCAACTGACCTCATATTCGAAAGAGCACAATGACCCGACATTTCCTTCGCGACGACGACATCACGCCATCTGAGCAGACAGAGATTCTCGACCTCGCCCTCGAGCTCAAGGCAGACCGCTGGTCGCAGAAGCCACTTGCGGGGCCGCAAACGGTCGCCGTGATCTTCGATAAGTCCTCGACGCGTACTCGGGTCTCGTTCGCCGTCGGCATCGCCGATCTCGGTGGTGTTCCGCTCATCATCTCCACGGCAAACAGCCAGCTCGGGGGGAAAGAGACGCCGAAAGACACCGCCCGCGTGCTTGAGCGCATGGTCTCGGCAATTGTCTGGCGCACCTACGGTCAGATGGGGCTCGAAGAAATGGCGAATGGCACGACCGTTCCCGTGATCAACGCGCTGTCCGATGATTTTCACCCGTGTCAGCTCCTCGCCGACCTGCTCACCATCCGTGAGCACAAAGGCAAACTTGCCGGGTTGACGCTCACGTTCATCGGCGATGGAGCCTGCAATATGGCGCAGTCCTACCTGCTCGCAGGAGCTACAGCGGGAATGCACGTGCGCATCGCTTCCCCTGACGGATATTCCCCGAACGAACAGGTCGTCGCCGATGCTCGCGCTCGCGCCAAGCAAACTGATGGTTCGGTAAGCATCCTCACAGACCCTGCGGCCGCTGCCTCTGACGCCGACGTGATCGTCACTGACACCTGGGTGTCTATGGGCAAAGAAGAAGAGAAGTCCGCGCGCCTTGATTCGCTGGCCGCCTATCGTGTAGATGAACGGCTAATGGCACAGGCGAAACCGGATGCTGCATTTATGCACTGCCTTCCCGCGGACCGCGGATTCGAGGTCTCCGCCGACGTGATCGACGGTCCGCAAAGCATCATCTGGGACGAAGCAGAGAACAGACTCCACGCGCAGAAGGCCCTCATGGTTTGGCTCCTTGAGCGGGTCTGACGGAAAGGACGACATGACCACGAATCGTGCAGGCGAAGCGGGGGCCCTCTGGGGCGGTCGATTCGCAAGCGGACCATCGCCCGAGCTCGCGGCTCTGAGCAAATCGACGCAGTTCGACTGGACACTCGCGCACTACGACATTCTCGGTTCGAAGGCACACGCGACGGCGCTCGCTGCTGCCGGCTATCTCACCGACGACGAGCGTGTCGCAATGCACACCGCCCTCAGCGAGCTCGATGCGCAGGTGACTGACGGTCGCTTCGTCGCAGCAGAGTCGGATGAAGACGTGCACAGCGCGCTCGAACGAGGCCTCATCCTGATCGCCGGAAAGGATCTCGGCGGAAAGCTTCGCGCAGGTCGCAGCCGCAATGATCAGATTGCCACACTCGTGCGGCTCTATCTGCGAGATCATGCCCGGGTGATCAGCCTCCAACTTGTTCAGCTCATCGACGCACTCGTGTCGCAAGCGGAGGCGCACCCTGACGTCGCACTTCCGGGCCGCACCCACCTGCAGCATGCGCAGCCCGTACTCCTCGCTCACCATCTTCTGGCTCACGCGTGGCCCCTCGTGAGAGACCTCGAGCGCATCCGCGATTGGCTGGTCAGAGCATCCGCTTCCCCCTACGGCGCAGGGGCCCTTGCCGGCAGCACGCTCGGGCTCGACGCCGGGCTTGTGGCCAGAGAACTCGGTCTGACACGCCCGAGCGAGAATTCTCTCGACGCGACGGCGAGCCGTGATGTGGTCGCCGAGTTCTCCTTCATAACGGCGATGGTCGGCATCAATCTCTCGCGGTTCTCAGAGGAAATCATTCTCTGGAACTCGCGGGAATTCGACTACGTCACCCTCGACGATGGCTATTCAACGGGGTCGAGCATCATGCCGCAGAAGAAGAACCCCGACATTGCGGAGCTCGCACGAGGAAAGTCGGGGCGGCTCATTGGCAATCTCTCCGGGCTGCTTGCCACGCTCAAGGGGCTGCCGCTCGCCTACAACAGGGATTTGCAAGAAGACAAGGAGCCCATCTTCGACACCGTGAGTACCCTTGAAGTGCTGTTGCCGGCATTCACGGGGATGGTGGCGACACTCCGGTTCAACACGGAGCGCATGGCAGCCCAGGCGCCGCAGGGGTATTCGCTCGCGACAGACGTCGCCGAATGGCTCGTAAAGCAGGGAGTAGCGTTCCGCGATGCGCATGAGATCAGCGGGGAACTCGTTGCGCACTGCGAGAGGCTCGGAATCGACCTCGATGAGCCTGACGATGAGACGCTGACGCAGATATCCGCCCACCTCACTCCCGAGGTGCGCAGCGTGCTGTCCGTCAGCGGCTCCATCGGCAGTCGACTGGGAGCCGGGGGCACAGCACCTGAGCGGGTCGCTGAGCAGCAGACGGAACTGGTCGATCGCGTTACGGCGCTCAGCCACGAACTTGGGCTGACCCACTGACGATGGCGCTTGACCGTGCCCTCCTCCTGGCGTCCGCCGTGGAGCTCGGCCCCAGTCTCTTGGGGAGCTTGATCAGCCACACGACGCCAGAGGGAACCGTGACGATCCGGCTGAGTGAGCTTGAAGCCTATGTGGGCAACGGGGTCGATCCTGGCTCTCATGCGCACCGTGGCAAAACGAAGCGCAATGCGTCGATGTTCGGTGAACCCGGACATCTCTACGCCTACTTCACGTACGGTATGCACGTCTGCGGCAACATCGTGTGCTCGCCGGAGGGTCAACCCTCGGGATTGCTCATGCGCGGTGGCGAGGTTGTCGAGGGAATCGAACTCGCGAGACACAGGCGCACTACAACGAACACCGACCGTGATCTTGCTCGCGGACCCGGGCGTCTTGCGGTGGCGCTCGGCATTCAGCTAGCCGATGACGGTTCCGACGTTTTCGCTCCGCCGTTTCTGCTGCGCGCGGGCGGGCAATCGGGACGAGTCTTGTCCGGTCCCCGAACCGGTGTCAGTGGACCTGGCGGCAGCAGTTCGTACCCGTGGCGCTTCTGGATTGAGGGCGATCCCACAGTGTCGCCATATAAACGGCATCCGCGAGCAGAGTGACTTTTACGCAACGGCGAGCAGCCAGACGCCCGCGGAGGCGGTTGCCCAGATAATGCTCGTGAGAGTGCCGATGATGAACCGTTCGCGGGATTCTGATTCTGCAAGCTCTGTAAATCGGCCGACGCCCTTCACCGCGACGACGACAGCGAAAGCCCCGGGGAATCCTGCCATCAGTGACGCTGCGATCGCGAGACGCTCGAGAACACCGATGACAAGCCCGCCGCGCATCACCTCTTCGGTTTTTGCAGGTGCGACATAGGGAGTATCTGTGATGCGGCGGTCTGAGCGAGCCAGAAGAATTCCGCCGTGCGTGCCTTGTGTCACAGTTCCTCGTGTTGCCGCTTCCAGCACGACGGTCGCCGCCGGGCCGCCGCCAACGACCGCGATGACAAGGCTGAGACCCGCGACGCCGACGGTAACAGGGAGGGGGAGCGGATCGAACGGCAGTGCTGCGAGGGCGAGTGCCGCGGCAAGAAATGCACCGGAGACGATCACGATCGCGGCACGCGGGCGCCGAATCGACGCAATGGCGAACACGGTCGCAACAGCGAGGAACACGACGATTGTCGCCCAATAGACGGTGTCCAGAATCTCGAACGGCATGGCTGCTCCTTACGCGTCTGGCAGTGGGTTGAGGTTCTCGAGCATACGCACCAGGGCGCTGACTGCGGCATCCTCCTGCCTAATGCCGGCGGCTCGCACGCGCAGGCTGACGGCTCCTGGTGTTATTCCCAGGCGTTCGGCTGCCTCGGCCTGGGTCATACCGGTGGAGAGGAGGTCGCGCACTTCCCACCCACCATCCGTGCGTCGATCGAGTACAAGCAGAAGGATGCTCACAAGCGCGTCGAGGTCCTCAGCCTGCTGTCGATCGACGCGTGCTCCGGGCTCACACGCGAATCGCACGAGTCGGGGCTTCGCGCGCTCGACTGCGGTGCGTGCGGCGAAGAATGCGTCCCCGGTCGATGCTCTCGTCGAGCTTCCGAGCGGGAACTCCACGTCACCTGGTGCGAGGCCGATGCTCCATCTGCCCTCGCGAAAGAGCTCAAGTGTGATCGAGAGCGCTGTTGTTGCATCGGCGGTGAGGAGCTGGATCTCGTCTCCCGCTGTACGCTCGGCGGGAAGCTCGAGGGCTCGCTTGTGGGTCGAGTTGACCGCTGCGAGGGTGTCTTCAACGGCATCGCTCGTGTGGCGGCTGTCTACTTGGTCTGCGGTGATGACGAACATGAGGCTCCGTTCAGGCTGAACCGTGAACTCAGCATACTTTAGTTAAAACTCAAAAGCTAACGATAATAAGGAAATAAGCTAAAGTGCGGCGAATTGAGGAAGGACGGCGCTGGTACTGTAATGAACGTGTCGAATCCTGTGCTTTCACCTCAGACAAATGATGCTGCCTTTGACGACATCTGGGACGAACTCGTGTGGCGAGGCCTCGTCCACGTGTCGACAGATGAATCGGCGCTGAAAGAGCTTCTCGCGGGAGAGCCGATCACCTATTACTGCGGGTTCGACCCCACAGCAGAGAGTCTGCATCTCGGGCACCTGGTTCAACTGCTCACGCTGCGGCGGCTTCAGCTTGCGGGACACAAGCCTCTCGGCCTCGTCGGGGGCTCGACCGGTCTTGTAGGCGACCCGCGTCCCTCTGCCGAGCGCACGCTGCAGACGAAAGAGAAGGTGGCCGAGTGGGTTGCCTCGCTCGGCGCCCAAATCGAAAACTACTTGAGCTTCGAGGGCGACAATCGCGCCCGAATGGTGAACAACCTTGATTGGACGAGCAATCTCACGGCGATTGATTTTCTCCGCGATGTCGGAAAGCATTTCAGGGTTGGCGCGATGCTCAAGAAAGATGCCGTGTCTGCGCGCCTCAACTCAGATGCCGGGATCAGCTTCACCGAGTTCAGCTACCAGCTCCTGCAGGCTCTTGATTTTCTTGAACTCTACCGGCGCCATGGCTGTGTGCTGCAGACCGGTGGCAGTGATCAGTGGGGGAACCTCGTGGGGGGCACCGACTTGGTTCACCGAGTGGAAGGGGTCAGCGTACATGCGTTCGGCACCCCGCTCATCGTCAACTCCGACGGAACAAAGTTCGGCAAGAGCGAGGGCAATGCCATTTGGCTTAACCCGTCGATGACGTCCCCGTACGCGTTTTACCAGTTCTGGGTGAATGCGGCAGATGCCGATGTAATCGAACGACTCAAAGTCTTCACGTTCTTGAGCAGAGCTGAGATCGAAGATTATGCTGCCACCGTCGCGAACGAGCCGTTCAGGCGCGAAGCGCAGAAGCGACTGGCGTGGGAGGTTACCTCGCTCGTGCACGGAGAAGCGGCGACGCAGGCGGCCATCGATGCAGCGGGCGCCCTCTTTGGCCAGGGCGATCTGACAGCACTCGATGAGGCAACTCTTGAGGCGGCACTCGCAGAGCTGCCGAACACGGCGAGCACACCGGGCGCGAGTGTCGCGCAGCTTCTCGTCGATACCCGTCTGACGAAGAGCCTCGGCGAAGGACGGCGAGCCATCGAGCAGGGCGGCGTCTACCTCAACAATGCCAAAGTGACAGCGGTGGATGCCGTCGCGGACCAACTGCTGCATGACCGGTTCCTCGTCCTGCGTCGCGGTAAGAAGACGCTCGCCGGCGTCACAGTCAATCTCTGAGTGGACCCTCGAAACGGCGGTTGTTCTCCATGGGGAACAGCCGCCGTTTTCCGCCTCCAGCGCTGGCCGATATCCGACTGTCGCTTACGACACGCCCGGGCGCCTGGCGTGATTTGCCGAGCGAGTGAACTCTGCGTAAAGTATTCATCTGTCGCCACAAAGGTGCCGAAGAGCGAGAAGCTCACGGGCCTCAATCGGCGAAATCATCCCACACGGCCTCGACATTGCGTCGGAATAGCTCGTGTGCAGATGGTAAGATTGCAAGGTTGCTCCAGAGTGATGTGCTTCCGGTTGGGGGTGTTGATTTTTGGGTGCGTCTGGTCCTTGAGAACTCAATAGCGTGCACATGTCAAATGCCAATTATTTGAACCTCGGCCTCGCATTTTTTGTGGGGTTGGGATTCCTTTGAAATTGATTGATAGCGAATGTCAGTTTTGATGTTTGTTTTGTCATGATTGAACTCGTGTTTCGCCTCTTTTTGGGGTGTTTCGCGTTGATGTTTTGCTGGCCTTTTTTGGTCAGTGTTTATGCATTTACGGAGAGTTTGATCCTGGCTCAGGACGAACGCTGGCGGCGTGCTTAACACATGCAAGTCGAACGATGATGCTGGAGCTTG
Organism: Paramicrobacterium chengjingii; assembly: GCF_011751765.2. Classification (GTDB taxonomy): domain Bacteria; phylum Actinomycetota; class Actinomycetes; order Actinomycetales; family Microbacteriaceae; genus Paramicrobacterium; species Paramicrobacterium chengjingii. The sequence goes on along the minus strand of NZ_CP061169.1, from coordinate 1,948,944 downwards.
CTCTGGTGGATTAGTGGCGAACGGGTGAGTAACACGTGAGTAACCTGCCCCTGACTCTGGGATAAGCGCTGGAAACGGTGTCTAATACTGGATATGACTCATGGCCGCATGGTCTGTGGGTGGAAAGGGTTTTACTGGTTGGGGATGGACTCGCGGCCTATCAGCTTGTTGGTGAGGTAATGGCTCACCAAGGCGACGACGGGTAGCCGGCCTGAGAGGGTGACCGGCCACACTGGGACTGAGACACGGCCCAGACTCCTACGGGAGGCAGCAGTGGGGAATATTGCACAATGGGCGAAAGCCTGATGCAGCAACGCCGCGTGGGGGATGACGGCCTTCGGGTTGTAAACCTCTTTTGTCGAGGAAGAAGCTTTTAGGAGTGACGGTACTCGGAGAAAAAGCACCGGCTAACTACGTGCCAGCAGCCGCGGTAATACGTAGGGTGCGAGCGTTGTCCGGAATTATTGGGCGTAAAGAGCTCGTAGGCGGTTTGTCACGTCTGCTGTGAAATCTGGAGGCTCAACCTCCAGCCTGCAGTGGGTACGGGCAGACTAGAGTGCGGTAGGGGAGATTGGAATTCCTGGTGTAGCGGTGGAATGCGCAGATATCAGGAGGAACACCGATGGCGAAGGCAGATCTCTGGGCCGCTACTGACGCTGAGGAGCGAAAGGGTGGGGAGCAAACAGGCTTAGATACCCTGGTAGTCCACCCCGTAAACGTTGGGAACTAGATGTGGGGGCCTTTCCACGGTCTCCGTGTCGCAGCTAACGCATTAAGTTCCCCGCCTGGGGAGTACGGCCGCAAGGCTAAAACTCAAAGGAATTGACGGGGGCCCGCACAAGCGGCGGAGCATGCGGATTAATTCGATGCAACGCGAAGAACCTTACCAAGGCTTGACATATACGAGAACGCTGCAGAAATGTAGTTCTCTTTGGACACTCGTATACAGGTGGTGCATGGTTGTCGTCAGCTCGTGTCGTGAGATGTTGGGTTAAGTCCCGCAACGAGCGCAACCCTCGTTCTATGTTGCCAGCACGTAATGGTGGGAACTCATGGGATACTGCCGGGGTCAACTCGGAGGAAGGTGGGGATGACGTCAAATCATCATGCCCCTTATGTCTTGGGCTTCACGCATGCTACAATGGCCAGTACAATGGGCGGCGATACCGTGAGGTGGAGCGAATCCCAAAAAGCTGGTCCCAGTTCGGATCGTAGTCTGCAACTCGACTACGTGAAGTCGGAGTCGCTAGTAATCGCAGATCAGCAACGCTGCGGTGAATACGTTCCCGGGCCTTGTACACACCGCCCGTCAAGTCATGAAAGTCGGTAACACCCGAAGCCGGTGGCCTAACCCCTTGTGGGAGGGAGCTGTCGAAGGTGGGACCGGTAATTAGGACTAAGTCGTAACAAGGTAGCCGTACCGGAAGGTGCGGCTGGATCACCTCCTTTCTAAGGAGCAACTGGCACCGTTTGGTGTCCAGCAGGCTGTTTCAGGACCGAATGTGTTCTGACGGCTGCTCATGGGTGGAACATTTGATATGGCCGGTCTGGTGGCTGGGTTGTTGGAGTACGCCTCTTTTGGGGGTGGGAAACAGTGGTCTGGTTGTTGGGTTGGCGTGCACGTTATTGGGTCCTGAGGGACCAGGCAGGCTCACCTTTTGGTGGGGTTGCGGGTTTCTCGGATCGTGGGTGGTTTCTTTTTTGGGGACTGCTTTCGGTACCGACCGTACGTTGAGAACTACACAGTGGACGCGAGCATCTTAGAAACACATTTTTGTGTTTCATAACATGGTCTAAATTTTTCTTATTTATAAGATTTATTTCGATTCATACTCATGTTGTATCAAGTTTCTAAGAGCAAACGGTGGATGCCTTGGCATCTGGAGCCGAAGAAGGACGTCGTAATCTGCGATAAGCCTCGGGGAGCTGATAAACGAGCTTTGATCCGAGGATTTCCGAATGGGGAAACCCGGCTGGGGCCCTTTGGGGTGCCTGGTCACTCCCGTCTGAATGTATAGGGCGGGGTGAGGGAACGTGGGGAAGTGAAACATCTCAGTACCCACAGGAAGAGAAAACAATAGTGATTCCGGTAGTAGTGGCGAGCGAACCCGGATCCGGCTAAACCGGTCATGTGTGATACCTGTCAGGGGTTGCATGGTCGGGGTTGTGGGACTTTTCTCATCATGCTGACATGTGGTGGGCGTTGAGAGTGGTATAGGCGAACGGTTTTGAACGGCCGGTCAGAGAGGGTGCGAACCCCGTAGCCGAAATGCCATGATCGCGTGAAGAGTATCCCAAGTAGCACGGGGCCCGAGAAATCCCGTGTGAATCTGTCAGGACCACCTGATAAGCCTAAATACTCCCAGATGACCGATAGCGGACAAGTACCGTGAGGGAAAGGTGAAAAGTACCCCGGGAGGGGAGTGAAATAGTACCTGAAACCGTTTGCTTACAATCCGTTGGAGCAGCCTTGTAGCTGTGACAGCGTGCCTTTTGAAGAATGAGCCTGCGAGTTAGCGATATGTGGCGAGGTTAACCCGTGTGGGGTAGCCGTAGCGAAAGCGAGTCTGAATAGGGCGATTCAGTCGCATGTCCTAGACCCGAAGCGAAGTGATCTATCCATGGCCAGGCTGAAGCGTGTGTAAGAGCACGTGGAGGGCCGAACCCACTTCAGTTGAAAATGGAGGGGATGAGCTGTGGATAGGGGTGAAAGGCCAATCAAACTTCGTGATAGCTGGTTCTCTCCGAAATGCATTTAGGTGCAGCGTTGCGTGTTTCTTTCCGGAGGTAGAGCTACTGGATGGCTAATGGGCCTCAACAGGTTACTGACGTCAGCCAAACTCCGAATGCCGGAAAGTGAGAGCGCAGCAGTGAGACGGTGGGGGATAAGCTTCATCGTCGAGAGGGAAACAACCCAGACCACCATCTAAGGTCCCTAAGCGCGTGCTAAGTGGGAAAGGATGTGGAGTTGCAGAGACAACCAGGAGGTTGGCTTAGAAGCAGCCACCCTTGAAAGAGTGCGTAATAGCTCACTGGTCAAGTGATTCCGCGCCGACAATGTAACGGGGCTCAAGCACGCCACCGAAGTTGTGGCATTGACATTAGTAACTCAGCCGCGGACTTGTTCCGTTGGTTCAGGTGTGTTGATGGGTAGGAGAGCGTCGTGTGGCCGGTGAAGCGGCGGTGTAAACCAGCCGTGGAGGCTACACGAGTGAGAATGCAGCATGAGTAGCGAAAGACGGGTGAGAAACCCGTCCTCCGGAAGACCAAGGGTTCCAGGGCCAGGTTAATCCGCCCTGGGTAAGTCGGGACCTAAGGCGAGGCCGACAGGCGTAGTCGATGGACAACGGGTTGATATTCCCGTACCGGCGAAGAACCGCCCAAGCTAATCCAGTGGTGCTAAGAGTCCTAGCCGGGGCATTGAAGCTTCCCTTTTCGAAGGGGGTGGATGGTCTCGGTGAACGCTCGACCCCATGCTGGTGCGGTTAGCGTATTAACAGGTGTGACGCAGGAAGGTAGTCGGTCCTGGGCGATGGTTGTCCCAGGCCAAGGCTGTAGGCCGGGAGATAGGTAAATCCGTCTCCCATCAGGCTGAGAGTTGAAGGGGAACCCGTAAAGGGTATGATCCGATGATCCTATGCTGCCAAGAAAAGCATCGACGCGAGGTTCTAGCTGCCCGTACCCCAAACCGACACAGGTGGTCAGGTAGAGAATACTAAGGAGATCGAGAGAATCGTGGTTAAGGAACTCGGCAAAATGCCCCCTAACTTCGGGAGAAGGGGGGCCACCGCTTATACCGCTTGACGCGGGAAAGGGTGTGGTGGCCGCAGAGACCAGTGGGAAGCGACTGTTTACTAAAAACACAGGTCCGTGCCAAGTCGCAAGACGATGTATACGGACTGACGCCTGCCCGGTGCTGGAAGGTTAAGAGGAACGGTCAACCCTTTCGGGTGAAGCTGTGAATTTAAGCCCCAGTAAACGGCGGTGGTAACTATAACCATCCTAAGGTAGCGAAATTCCTTGTCGGTAAGTTCCGACCTGCACGAATGGCGTAACGACTTCCCAGCTGTCTCAACCACGAACTCGGCGAAATTGCATTACGAGTAAAGATGCTCGTTACGCGCAGCAGGACGGAAAGACCCCGTGACCTTTACTACAGCTTGGTATTGGTGTTCGGTGTGGCTTGTAGGTAGGTGGGAGACTATGATGCGGGCACGCTAGTGTTCGTGGAGTCGTTGTTGAAATACCACTCTGGTCACTCTGGATATCTAACTTCGAACCGTGATCCGGTTCAGGGACAGTGCCTGGTGGGTAGTTTTAACTGGGGCGGTTGCCTCCTAAAGAGTAACGGAGGCGCCCAAAGGTTCCCTCAACCTGGTTGGCAATCAGGTGGCGAGTGTAAGTGCACAAGGAGCTTGACTGTGAGACTGACAGGTCGAGCAGGACGAAAGTCGGACTAGTGATCCGGCAGTGGCTTGTGGAAGCGCTGTCGCTCAACGGATAAAAGGTACCTCGGGGATAACAGGCTGATCTTGCCCAAGAGTCCATATCGACGCATGGTTTGGCACCTCGATGTCGGCTCGTCGCATCCTGGCTGGAGTAGGTCCAAGGTTGGCTGTTCGCCCATTAAAGCGGTACGCGAGCTGGGTTTAGAACGTCGTGAGACAGTTCGGTCCCTATCCGCTGCGCGCGCAGGAAATTTGAGAGGATCTGACCCTAGTACGAGAGGACCGGGTTGGACGAACCTCTGTATTCAGTTGTCACGCCAGTCATCGCTGATTAGCTACGTTCGGGATGGATAACCGCTGAAAGCATCTAAGCGGAAGCCGGCTCGAGATGAGATTTCCATCCCCACTTGTGGGGGAGAGGCTCCCAGAGACGACTGGGTTGATAGGCCAGATGTGGAAGCACCGCAAGGTGTGGAGCTGACTGGTACTAATAAGCCGATAACTTGATAACACTCATACATGCTGTATGTATCGCGTCCACTTTGTGGTTCCTGACGCACGGTCAGAACCAAACAACACACCCACCACGGGTATGTTCATAACGTAAGCGTCAATGATTGTTACGGCGGTCATAGCGAGAGGGAAACGCCCGGTCACATTCCGAACCCGGAAGCTAAGGCTCTCAGCGCCGATGGTACTGCAGGGGGGACCCTGTGGGAGAGTAGGACACCGCCGGACTTAACCTAAACACAGCGAAGGCCACCCCACACCGGGTGGCCTTCCTGCATTAACCCACAACAACACAAACAGCGGGTTGAACGATGTAAAGGGGCATATACCGATCTCGGTATATGCCCCTTTGCGCGGGTAGCTCAGAAGCGGCTCCCGTGAAGGTAGTCGCGGTACGAGGCGAAGTCGTCAACGATCTCGGCCGCAGTTTCAACTCGCGTGATCATCGCTGATCCTTCACCCGCGTAGATCGGTCCCACGTCGAAGCGGGAACTCGCGCGCGCATCGTTCATATCGGCAGTGATCACGTCGGTGGTAGCTACCTGCCGCTCGAGATCGTCTTCTCGGCCGTGCCAGGTGTCGCTGAACTCATTCGAGAGAGCACGACCGCCGTAATGCGGTGGCCATGAGCTGCGCTGCGCAATATCAAAGACTCGGGTGTACACAGTGTCACCGCATTGAGCGTCGATGACGCGTTGCCTGGCAGCATCCGGAAACTGCGATTCGGTGGCAACGGCGAACCGTGTGCCGACCCATGCGCCGACGGCCCCCGCCGCGATGACCGCGGCGAGCCCTCGTGGCGTCGTCACGCCGCCTGCAGCCACGAGCGGAATGTCCGTGTGTTGTGCGGCCAACTGCAAAAAGGGCAGGGCACCGATGTCATTTCTGCCATGCCCTCCCGCTTCCGAGCCGCGTACGATAATGCCGTCGACGCGTGCGTCGGCTGCCTGTTCAAGCTCGTCGGCATTACCCACCTGGGCAAGGAGAACAGCTGGCGTCTCTCGAATTGCAGTGATCGCGTCGTCACAGCCGCCGAATCCGAGCGACACGACATCAGGCTGGTGTGCCAGCACTGCATGCAGCGGAGCCATGTCGCGTTCGAGGGCAAACGAGAGGAACCCCGCTCCCCATACCGCGCCGTCGTTGTGGAGCCGCTCACCAGACCGGGACAGCATGCTGAGATCTGGCGTTCCCGTGACGCCCAGCATGCCGATTCCGCCTGCCGCGCTGACCGCGGAGGCGAGTTCAACGCCAGCTGCGCCAGCCATCGACGCGTTAAAGACGGGAACTTCTCGAGCGGCGAGCAGCGTGGACAGCGCGTTCATCATGGTTTCAGTCTATTGACGTAAACTTATCGAGGAGCGGCTACAGCTGGTCCCACAAACTCAATATGCGCATCCGACCAGGAGGACCCCACCATGACGAACGACAGCGACGACTCAGAGCGCTCTTCAGAGTCACGTCGGGGCAAGGATGCGCGTGATCGGCACACTGACGCCGATCGCGGAGTTTCACGAGGCTCGCGTGACAATGATCGCCGTGCTCCACGTAACGGAAACCGAAAGTACACACCTCGAGACGGCGGAGACCGTCGCCCGCCGCGCGATGGTGATCGTCGACCACAACGCGACGGTGATCGTCGTCCGGCTCGTGACGGAAACCGAAAGTACACGCCGCGAGATGCCGGCGATCGTCGACCGCCTCGCGACAACGACGGCCGTCAGCCACGTAACGGGGGACGTACATTCTCGCCGCGTGACGACACTCGACGTCCGCAGCGTGACAATGACAATCGTTCGCCTCGAGACGGCGACCGAAAGTACACACCTCGAGACGGCGAAGACCGCCGCCCGCCGCGTGATGGTGACCGCAGGTTCGGGAAGCGAGACGGTGATCGTCGGCCTCCACGCGAGGGTGATCGTCGTGGAGGTCGTCCGGAGCGTGGAGGCCGTCCCGACCGTGGTGGTTCAGGGAGCAAACAGCTCTGGACACGGGATGGCAAACCCGCGCGCGGCGACCGAAGCGCGCCAGCATACGAAGAGGAGCTCACTGAAGAGCAGATTCGGCAACGCGAGCTTCGGTCGGTGCGCTCGAGGCACGATGATCCGGACATTCCCGACGAGATCACGGAACAGGATCTGCACAGATCCGCACGCAACGAGCTCAAGACGCTGTCGAAGGAGAACGCAGAGGGCGTGGCTCGACACTTGGCAATGGTTGCGCATCTCATCGACGATGACCCCGAGCTTGCGCATCGGCACGCCGTGAGTGCCTCTCGCCGTGCCGGTCGCATTGCTGTGGTGAGAGAGACACTCGCGGTTACCGCTTATCGCACGGGTGATTTTGCACTCGCGCTCAGAGAGCTGCGCACATACCGCCGAATCAGCGGCTCTGACGAGCAGCTTCCGCTCATGGTCGACAGCGAGCGCGGCGTGGGCCGACCGGAACGCGCACTTGAGCTCGGGCGCTCGGTTGACAGGTCGAAACTGAGCCCAGGCGTGCAGGCAACCCTCGCAATTGCGATGTCGGGTGCCCGACTCGACCTTGGTCAGACTGCGCTCGCGCTGAGCGAATTGCAGATCCCTCAACTTGACCCGACCGTTGCCTTCAGTTGGAGCCCTGGCCTCTTCGATGCCTATGCCGAGGTTCTCGAAGAGCTTGAGCGGCATGACGAGGCGGAGGTCTGGCGGTCACGCGCAGAAGTTGCCGCCGCGGCACTCGACGAGGCGGATCGGGTCGACGAAAACGAGACGATCATGGTCGTTGAAGAGGAGCATGAGCAGGAGCAGCCTCTCGAGATCGGCGACACCGCCGACGAGGGCAGCCAGGATGCCCCGCGCGATGATGATGTTTCCGAGGAACACACTCACGATGACCAGGAGGCCGTTGATGGTGCTGCGCCGTCGCACGACTAAGACAGTGATGCCGCTTGATGGAATCGACGCGGTGCTTGCCGACCTCGATGGAGTGGTCTACGCGGGGCACAAGGCAATTCCGCATGCCGTCGAGAGCCTCACACGGGTGGCCGAGAGCATCCGTGTGGGGTATATCACCAACAATGCTGCGCGCACCGATGCTGTTGTGGCTGAGCAGCTGCGCGGGTATGGGCTTGAGACGACTCCTCGTGACGTGATCACCAGCCCGCAGGCCGCCGTTCGTCTTCTGCGCACGAAGGTTGCTGACGGCGCGCTCGTGCTTGTTGTTGGGGGAGAAGGACTGATCGATGAGCTGACGAAGGCCGGCTATCGGGTGACCAGAAGCGCAGAAGACGGGCCGGATGCCGTGGTACAAGGGTTTGCTCCCGACGTGGACTGGGCCCAGCTCGCCGAGGCCGCATATGCCCTACAAGATGGCCGCGACGCAAATGACCTGCCCTGGATTGCGACGAATACCGACTGGACGATCCCACGCGATCGTGGAATCGCCCCGGGCAACGGCACGCTTGTCTCTGCCGTGCACACCGCGGTCGGACGCCTCGCCGAGGTGGCGGGCAAACCGGAGGTGCCGATTTTCGAAGAGGCCAGGCTCCGCTTCGAAGCCCAGCATCCGCTTGTCATCGGCGATCGCCTCGACACTGACATCCTCGGTGCGAACCGGGCCGGTATCTCCTCCCTGCTTGTTCTGACGGGCGTCGACCAGGCGAAGCACGTTCTTGCAGCACCAGAGGGCTCGCGCCCTGATTTCGTCGTGTCTGATCTGCGCGAGCTATTCGAGCCATATCCCGTGACAGTCCTCTCGCGTGACAACACGCAGGCACACGTCGGAGACGCCGTTGTGCGAGTGGTTGACGACACACAGATTGACGTCGTGCGCGACGGGGATTCCGCGCTCAACAGGCTGCGTGCTGCCAGCGCGGTGATCTGGGCAAGCGGCCGTCAGATCTTCGGCTTCAACGTTCCGGAAAGGCTCTACTCATAGCGTGCCTGCCCGGCCCAGCGTCGGCCAGCTTGTACGCTAAGGATGTGACGAACGACGAAGAGCAGGGCTCGATCGACCCGGACGCACTCGTGTCGAGACTGTCGCTGATCGAGGAGCGTCCCTTGGCCGAGCGCGCCGCTGCCTACGGTCGTCTGCATGATGAATTGAATCGGGTGCTCGAGGGAAGCGACAACGAGAGTTCTCCACGGTGACGGCTCGCCGCCTGGATGCCGCTCTCGTCGCGCGTGGGCTCGCGCGCTCCCGGGCCGCAGCCGTCGAACTGATTTCCTCGGGTAACGTTTCGGTCGATGATCGACCAATTGTGAAACCGTCGACGCAGGTGGGCGAACGTGCACGCATTGATGTCTCTGGAGCAGATCACTATGTGAGCAGGGGAGCGCACAAGCTGAACGCTGCTCTCGACCTCTTCGACTGCGCGGTTGCGGGGAGGCTTGCACTCGATATCGGGGCATCAACCGGCGGCTTCACTCAGGTGCTTCTGGAGCGCGGCGCGCGCGAGGTGATCGCCCTCGATGTCGGCCATGACCAGCTCGCCGAATCACTCCGCGACGATTCCCGCGTTCGCATGATCGAGGGCTTCAACGTGCGTGATCTCAGTCGGGATGCACTCGCTGAGCATGCCAATACCTCGGGCATTCCGAGCATCGTGGTCGGTGATCTCTCCTTCATCTCTCTGCGGTACGTCTTTGCTCCGCTGCGGCAGGTGATTAACGACGATGCCGAGGTGGTCTTGCTGATCAAACCTCAATTCGAGGTGGGCCGATCCGGAGTGCGGGAAGGCATTGTGAAAGACGCGGGCCGCCGCATTGACGCTGTGCAGTCCGTGCTTTGGTCAGCGTGGGATTGCGGCCTCGGGGTCGTGGGTCTTGAACGCTCACCCATTGTCGGAACTCATGGAAACGCCGAATACCTTGTCCACATGCACGCACAGCACGGCTCGAATCCGACAGAATGGATGCTGCGGGCAGAACAACTTGCGGGAGGTGCCGAATGACTACGCTGCGGTCGATTCTGGTCGTTTCGCACACGGGACGGAGTGACTCCATAGAGGCGGCGGCGAACGTCATCCGGCAACTCAGGGAATCTGGCATTCGTCCCGTGCTGGTTGAGGAAGAGCGCGAGCAGCTGATGCGTGCCGGTGCCGATATCGAGGGCGTCGATACACTCGATAGCGAGCACGTCGACGATCTTGAACTGGTGATGGTGCTTGGCGGTGACGGCACCATCCTGCGAGCTGCCGAACTCGTACGCGACCACGCTGTGCCGATGCTCGGAGTCAATCTGGGGCACGTCGGTTTTCTTGCGGAACTCGAGCGCGACGACTTGGCAAACGCGGTGCAGCGTGTTGTCGAGCGAGACTACGCGGTTGAGGAGCGCATGACGCTCGACGTCTCCGTCACCATCGGAGGCGAAATTGTCTACGCGACATGGGCGCTCAACGAGGCAACCGTCGAAAAGGCGAGTCGTGAACGGATGCTGGAACTCGTCGTTCAGGTTGATCAGCGTCCGCTCGTGTCGTTCGGTGCCGACGGCGCAGTGATCTCGACGCCAACCGGATCGACAGCGTATAACTTCTCGGCGGGGGGCCCGATCATCTGGCCGACGGTCGAAGCGATCACCCTCGTGCCGTTGAGTGCACACGCGCTGTTCGCAAAGCCGATCGTGATCGCCCCCGACTCGACGCTGGCGATTGACGTACTCGGTCGAAGCGACGGCATCGGGGTGCTCTGGTGCGACGGACGGCGCACATTCGAACTCGAGCCGGGCTCTCGTGTCAATGTTGAGCGTTCCGACACACCAGTAAAGCTCGCGCGTCTTCATGACAGCCCGTTTACCGACAGGCTCGTGCGGAAGTTCCATCTTCCGGTGAGCGGTTGGAGGGGACCAGCTGCATGATCGAAGAGATCGAGATCTCCGACCTCGGAGTCATTGCCGGGGCAACGCTTCCGCTCGGCCCCGGCTTCACAGCGATCACCGGTGAGACGGGGGCGGGAAAGACGATGGTGGTCACCGCCCTTGGCCTTTTGCTCGGTGGCCGTGCCGACGCCGCGACAGTTCGCTCCGGCGCATCGAACGCGAGAGTCGACGGTCGCTGGGTGGTTCCCGAGTCCGGTGCCGTCTCAGAACGCGTGGGCGAAGCGGGCGGCGACGTCGATCCCTTCGGATCGAACGGAGACGCCGAGTTGACGCTTGGTCGAACGGTGACCGCGGAAGGCCGCAGCCGGGCCCAGGTCGGAGGTCGCAGCGCTCCCGTCGGTGTACTGTCGGAGCTCAGCAGCCACCTCGTTGCCGTGCACGGGCAATCGGATCAGATTCGCCTCCGCTCGCAGTCCGCACAGCGTGATGCGCTCGATCGCGCCGCCGGTGCCGATCTTGACGACGCGCTCACCCGATACCGGGCGGCGTTTGACACGTGGCAATCACACTCCGAAGAGCTCGACTCGCTCACGCGCGACAAAACGGCGCGAGAGTCCGAAGCCGAAAGCCTGCGCGCAGCAATGGACGAGATCGAGCAAGCGGCTCCGCAACCCGGAGAAGACGAGCACCTCGCTTCGACGGCCGAACGGCTCACCAACCTCGAGGAACTCCGGCTCGCCGCGGCCGGTGCCAGGGAGTCTGTGTCGACGGAGCTAGCCGACGGAGACGACGTTCTTGCGCTCATTGAGAGTGCGCGCCGGTCTCTCGAACGGGTCGTCGATGTCGACGAGACGTTGCAGCCGATAGCGGAGCAACTGCAGAATCTCAGTTTTATGGCGTCTGAGACAGCGGGCGAGCTCTCGAGCTACCTCGCATCGCTCGACGCAGACGACAGCCACGAGCTTGAGGCGATCAACGAGCGCAGGGCGCTGCTCACGGCGCTCATGCGCAAGCACGGGCCGACGCTCGACGATGTCATCGCGACACTCGATCGTGGAAGTACGCGACTGCTCGAGATCGACGGCGACTCCGAGCGCATCGATGCGTTGACAGAGCAGGTTGACGTCGACGCACAGGAGCTCGACGCGGCAGCATCCGCACTCACCAACGTTCGCCGAGTCACTGCAACCCGGCTCGGGGCCGCGATCAGCGACGAGCTCTCGGCCCTGGCGATGCCGGACGCCACTGTCGTCATCGAGGTGACGGAAAAGAGCGAGTACACGCTGTCGGGACGCGACACTGTTGCATTCCTGCTTCGCCCACATAAAGGGGCCGAACCCCGTGCATTGTCGAAGGGCGCATCGGGGGGTGAGCTTTCACGTGTGATGCTTGCGATCGAGGTTGTCATCTCGGCATCCGATCCTGTTCCAACGTATGTGTTCGACGAGGTGGATGCCGGTGTCGGCGGGGCAGCTGCAATCGAGATTGGCCGTCGACTCGCTCTGCTTGCGCGACACGCCCAGGTGATTGTCGTCACCCATTTGGCTCAGGTTGCGGCATTCGCGTCGAACCATCTCACTGTTGTCAAAGAAAGCGACGGATTGGTGACGGCGTCGAGCGTTACGCGGCTGGAAGGCGACGCTCGCACTGCAGAGATGACTCGGCTTCTATCTGGGCTCGCCGACAGTGATTCTGGACGCGCCCACGCTGAAGAGCTGTTGGAGCTCGCTCGGCCCGAATCGAAGGTGATAGGATAAAAGCCCGTGGCGAACATTTCTGAAACGGGTAACTCTCACGACACAACCAAGCACATATTTGTGACTGGCGGTGTCGTTTCTTCTTTGGGCAAGGGCCTGACGGCAGCAAGCCTCGGCAACCTTCTCACCGCGCGTGGTCTTCGCGTTGTGATGCAGAAGCTTGATCCGTACCTCAACGTCGATCCGGGAACGATGAACCCGTTTCAGCACGGCGAGGTGTTCGTCACCGATGATGGTGCCGAGACCGACCTCGACATCGGGCACTACGAGCGGTTTCTCGATATCAACCTGACTCAGGCCGCGAACGTGACCACCGGGCAGGTCTATTCCACGGTGATCCAGAAGGAACGCCGCGGAGAGTATCTCGGCGACACCGTTCAGGTGATTCCGCACATCACAGACGAGATCAAACGACGGATGCGCCTGCAGGCGACGGAGACTCCGAAGCCAGACGTCATCATCACCGAGGTGGGCGGCACGATCGGCGATATCGAGTCGCAGCCCTTCATCGAAGCAGCTCGTCAGGTTCGTCATGAGCTCGGCCGCGACAGCGTGTTCTTTGTTCACGTATCGCTCGTTCCGTTCATGGGCGCCTCGGGAGAGCAGAAGACGAAGCCGACTCAGCATTCTGTCGCGGCTCTGCGCTCCATCGGCATTCAGCCCGACGCACTCGTGCTGCGCAGCGACCGGCCCGTTACCGAGAGCAACAAGCGCAAGATCGCCCTCATGTGCGACGTCGATGAGCGCGCCGTGGTGAACACCGTTGATGTGCCGTCGATCTACGAAATTCCCTCGACTCTGCACGACCAAGGGCTCGACGCCTACATCATGAACGCCCTCGGCCTGAGCGCCGGCGACGTCGACTGGACGCGGTGGAACACGGTGCTCGACGCCGTGCACGAGCCGAAAGACGAAGTCACGATCGGCATTGTGGGCAAGTACATCGATCTTCCCGACGCGTACCTGTCGGTGACGGAGGCCATCAAGGCCGGTGGGTTCGCCCATAAGACTCACGTGACGCTCACGTGGATTCCGTCAGATGAATGTGAGACGCCGGAAGGCGCGGCTAAGGCCCTTGCCGGAGTTGACGGCATCTGCGTTCCTGGCGGGTTTGGTATTCGCGGCATCGAGGGAAAGCTCGGCGCTCTCACCTATGCGCGAACCAACGGCATCCCGACCCTTGGACTCTGTCTCGGGCTTCAGTGCATGGTGATCGAGTATGCGCGCAGCGAAGCAGGGCTCGCGGGCGCGAGTTCTACAGAATTCGACGCGCAGACGCAACATCCGGTTATCGCGACGATGGCGGAACAGGTCGACATCATTGCCGAGGGCGACCTGGGCGGCACCATGCGCCTCGGAATGTACCCCGCGGTGCTTGCGGACGGTTCGATCGTGAACGAGCTCTATGGCGCCGACGAGGTGTCTGAGCGCCACCGTCACCGTTATGAGGTGAACAATGCATATCGGGACCGCATTTCGGAGGCAGGGCTCGTGTTCTCGGGCACGTCACCCGATGGCGGCCTTGTCGAGTACGTGGAGCTTCCGCGCGCAGTTCACCCGTTCTATGTTGCCACGCAGGCACACCCCGAGCTGCGTTCACGGCCCACAGACGCCCATCCGCTCTTCGCCGGACTCGTTGCGGCAGCGCTCGACCGGCACAAGGCGAGCCTGCTGTTCGACGACGAAGTGACGCAGAGCGCGTGACGAGCACAATGCGTCCGCTTCACGACGAGATCACCCCGGCCGAGCTCGAGTCGAGCGACGTTGCGTTCCACGGGCATGTCTGGGATATCAGGCGAGACACCTTTCGGCTGAACAACGCGTCGATAACGCGCGAGTATATGGATCACACCGGCGCCGTCGCGATTCTCGCTCTCGACGAGCACGACCGCGTGCTGCTGATCAACCAGTACCGGCACCCTGTTCGGGCGCGGCTCTGGGAGATCCCGGCGGGGCTCCTCGATATCAATGCGGAGCACCCCCTCGACGCTGCGAAGCGGGAGCTCGCGGAGGAAGCCGACGTTGAAGCAAACGAGTGGGCTGTGCTCTCGGAGTTTTACACGTCGCCTGGGTCGAGTGACGAGGCAATCCGCATCTACCTCGCCCGCGGCATCAGCGCTCTACCCGAACGGTTCGACCGCGAGGACGAAGAGGCTGACATCGAGAAGCGCTGGGTGAATCTTGACGAGATCACGGATGCTGTTCGCGCACGCGCCGTGCAGAATCCGTCGCTCGTCACCGGTGTGCTCTCTGCGTTCATCGCCCGACAGCGCGACTGGACGGGGCTCGGAGCAGCCGACTCCGACTGGCCGCGGCTTCGTCAACGAGGCATCGCGGAATGATCCTCGAGCGTTCGATCGACACGTTTCTGAGACACGTGCGGATCGAACGCGGCCTGGCCGAGAATACCGTGTGGGCGTACACGCGCGATCTCTCGCGCTACCGTGAGTGGCTCGACGAGAATGGCGTCGACGCCTTCACCGACGTCACCGGTGCACACGTCACGGCCTTTCTGCGCAGCCTCTCGCAAAGCGGCGAGAAGAAATTGTCGCCGACGTCGATTGCGCGTTCGCTGTCTTCTGTGCGAAGCCTTCACCGTTTTCTGCTCGAAGAAGGTGTTGTCGCCATCGATGTGGCGAAAGAGGTCAAGCCTCCCAAGCAGCAGGACAGACTACCGAAGGCGATATCGATCGCACAGGTCGAGGCTCTGCTGGCGACAGCATCCGGTGATGCGCCGCAGGCCATCAGGGACCGCGCACTACTCGAGCTGCTCTACGCGACGGGCGCACGTGTGTCAGAAGTGTGCTCGCTCAACGTTGACGACGTGGTCGACACCGATATCGTACGGCTGACGGGAAAAGGCGACAAGCAGCGCATCGTGCCGATCGGGAGCTACGCGCGCACGGCGCTCGACGAGTATCTCGTGCGCGTGCGCCCGGCGCTTTCCGCGCGGGGAGCAGCGACGCCCGCACTTTTTCTCGGATTGCGCGGCCAGCGGGTGTCACGCCAGAATGCCTGGCTGATCATCAAGGCCGCTGCCGACCGCGCCGGCCTCGCTGAGCACGTCTCTCCCCACACGCTCCGACATTCTTTCGCAACGCACCTCTTGCAAGGGGGAGCCGACGTGCGTGTGGTGCAGGAGCTGCTGGGGCACTCCTCGGTGGCGACAACCCAAATCTATACGCTGGTGACCGCCGACACCCTGCGAGACATGTACACGCAGTCGCACCCTCGCGCCCGCGCAGATTCGTAGCGTCCGCACGCCTGCGCGGCGAACGGAACTGTCGCCGGTACAATCGAGCACGACCACAGTACGAGATACGGGGAATGAGGCACGCAGTGGCCACCATAGACAACACCGCGGCCGCGGCAGACGCATCGCACACGGAGCTCGGTCCCACGGGTCGCCCTCGCAGCGAGTTTTCAGAGCCGGCACCGCTCAAGGGGCACGGCCCGGCGCGCGTCATCGCTCTGTGCAATCAGAAGGGCGGCGTGGGCAAGACCACGACGACCATCAGCGTCGGCGCTGCGCTGTCGGCGTACGGGCGCAAGGTGCTGTGCGTCGACTTCGATCCGCAGGGAGCGCTCTCTGCCGGCCTCGGCGTCACGACGCACGATGATCTGACGGTGTACGACCTGCTGCTGTCAGGCAAGATCGATCCGCACGACGCGATTAAGCCCACGCACGTTGACGGGCTCGATGTGATTCCGGCGAACATCGACTTGTCTGCGGCCGAAGTGCACCTTGTCGGCGAGGTAGCTCGCGAGCAGATTCTCGCCCGCGTTCTTCGCAGCGTAGCGAACGACTACGATGTCGTGCTCATTGACTGCCAGCCGTCGCTGGGACTTTTGACTGTCAACGCGCTCACTGCTGCACACGGCGTGCTGATCCCACTTGAGTGCGAGTTCTTCGCTCTGCGCGGCGTTGCCCTGCTCATCGAGACGATCGAGAAGGTGAAAGATCGCTTGAATCCGGCGCTGCAGCTCGACGGCATCCTCGCCACCATGTTCGATTCGCGCACGCTTCATTCCCGCGAGGTTCTCGATCGCGTGGTCGAGGCATTCGGTGACGACGTTCTCGAGACAGTGATCGGGCGAACAGTGAAATTCCCCGACGCGTCGGTCGCTGGAATGCCGATCACCGAGTTCGCTCCCGAGCACAACGCGGCGAAGGCCTATCGTCAGCTCGCGAGGGAGCTGGTTGCACGTGGCGCCGTCGCGTGACACGGCCTCGCCGACTCCTGAGCGAAACGACGACGCCGAGGCGGGGGTCGAGCCGGGCGGTTTTCGTGTTGCGCTGAGCAATTTCGAGGGGCCGTTCGACCTGCTGCTGTCGCTGATTGCCAAGCACGAGCTCGACATCACCGAGGTGTCGCTCTCACGCGTCACCGACGAGTTCATCGCCTACCTGCGTGACGTCGAGACGGAGAAGGAGCTCGATCAGGCGTCACAGTTTCTCGTCGTGGCTGCGACACTTCTCGACTTGAAGATCGCCGGATTGCTCCCGCAGGGAGAACTCGTCGACGCCGAAGACGTTGCTCTGCTCGAGGCCCGCGACTTGCTTTTTGCACGCCTTCTGCAATACCGGGCCTTCAAAGAGGCATCCACCTGGTTCTCCGATAAATTCGACGGCGAGTCTGTGCGGCACCCGCGAACTGTGCGGCTTGAGCAGAAGTACCGTACGCGCACTCCCGAACTCGTGTGGACGCTCACACTCGATGACTTCGCAGCGTTGGCGACGCTGGCGTTCACGCCAAAAGAGATACCGGTGGTCGGCCTCGATCATTTGCACGCGCCGCTCATCAGCATTCGAGAGCAGGCAGCCTATGTTGTGGGAATACTTCGTGTGGGAGAACCGGTAACATTTCGACAGCTGATCGCCGGCGCAGGCGAGAAGGGCGTTATCGTTGCGCGTTTCATCGCCGTGCTCGAACTCTATCGGCACGCCGCGCTATCGTTCGAACAGGTGGAACCGTTGGGAGAGCTCACACTCCGGTGGACGAGCGAGCAATGGTCAGAAGAAAATCTCGCGCATCTGGGAGCTGACTATGACGGTTGAGCAGGGAGAAAGTGAAAGAACCGACATGACGGATGCTGCAGACGCAACGGTGACCGCTGCGGCGATCAGTGCCGATATCGACCTTGATCGCGCCGTCGAAGCGCTCCTGATGGTCGCAGATGAGCCCCAGAGCGTTATGGGCATCGCGACAGCGCTCGGCACTCCGGTGATGCACGTTTCTGAGACGATTGAGCGCCTTGTTGCTGACTACGATGGAGAAGACGGGGGAGTGCGACGCGGCTTTGAGCTGCGAGAAGTCGGCGGCGGCTGGCGCATGTACGTGCGCGAGGACTACGACGATGTGGTCGCCGCGTATGTATCGGAGCAGAACCCGAGCAAGCTCTCACAGGCTGCGTTGGAAACGCTCGCCGTGATCGCGTATAAGCAGCCGATTTCACGCGGTGCGATCGCATCGATTCGTGCTGTCAACGTCGACTCCGTTGTGCGAACTCTGCTCGGCCGCGGACTGGTCACAGAACTGTTCACAGACAGCGAGACAGGTGCGATCAACTATGGCACGACCGATCTGCTGCTGCAGCAGCTCGGCATCAACTCGCTCGACGAGCTGCCACCGATATCCCCGTTGCTCGCCGACGGATCGGAGGGATTCGACGACGATGTCCGATAATTCATCAGCGCCGCCGACGGGTGTGCGCTTGCAGAAGGTGCTGGCCGCGGCCGGGGTGGCGTCGCGTCGGGTATGCGAGCAGTACATCGCTGAGGGACGCGTCAGTGTCAACGGTGCCGTCGTCACAGTGCCCGGCACGCGCATCAACCCACACGTGGACAGAGTGGCGGTGAATGGCAGCGCCGTTCAGCTCGACACAACGAAGCGGTACATCATGCTGAACAAGCCGCGTGGCATTGTCAGTTCGATGCGCGACGAACAGGGGCGGCCCGATCTGTCGCGTTTCACCGCGCACATGGAAGAGCGTCTGTTCAACGTCGGTCGTCTCGACGTTGAGACATCCGGGCTGCTCATTCTCACCAATGACGGTGAAATCGCTCACGTTCTCGCACACCCGTCTTTCGGGGTCGCCAAAACCTACGTTGCAAAGGTTCGAGGCGCTGTCGAACCGCGAACACTCACGGCTCTGAAATCCGGGATTACGCTCGACGACGGCCCGATCTCCGTTGATGCGGTCCGTGTGCTCGACGCTCACGGTTCGACGTCAACGCTCGTTGAACTCACGATCCACTCGGGCCGCAACCGCATTGTGCGCCGCATGATGGCAGCGGTCGGGCATCCGGTAGTCGATCTTGTGCGACGCAGCTTCGGCCCTCTGCATCTGGGAACTCTTCGCTCTGGCGAAATGCGTGAGCTGTCGAAGGACGAGCTGGGCGGCATCCTGACCATCGCGCGCAATGCTCATGTGACCGGAGAGATCGCGTCGAAGGAATACGACGCGGGCACAACGGCGACATCGCCGCGAACCGCGCCCGATACGAAAGAAGAGTCACGGTGACCTCACCGACACATCCGCATGCACAGCCGTCACCGAGCGGCTCACGGCTTGACGTCACGGTGCGTGTCGTAGGCACCGGTCTGCTCGGTGCAAGCATTGGGCTCGCGCTCACAGCGAATGGGCTCGACGTTGCTCTCGCCGACGCCTCGCCCTCGCAATTGCGCCTGGCGATTGACTACGGTGCGGGTCGCGCAGCCGCACCTGATGATGATCCCGATCTCATCGTTGTGGCCGTTCCCCCCGACGTCGTTGCCGATGTGGTGGCGAACGAGCTCACGCGCTACCCGCGTGCCGTCGTCACCGACGTGGCGAGCGTAAAGACGGCACCGTACCTGGATCTAAAGGCTCGAGGGCTCGACCTGTCGCTGTACATCGGTTCTCACCCCATGGCAGGCCGTGAGCGCGGCGGAGCGATTTCTGCCCGCGCTGACCTCTTCGTCGGCCGTCCCTGGGTGATCTGCCGTGATCAGTGGACACCGCGGCACGCGCTCGCAATTATTGAGGACCTGGCACTTGACGTCGGCGCGACGCCGATCGAGATGACGCCAGATCAACACGATGATGCCGTCGGCCTTGTCTCTCACGTCCCTCAACTTGTGGCAAGTCTCCTCGCGGCCCGGCTTGTTGATGCTCCGGATGCCGCGCTTCGGCTCACAGGGCAAGGCTTGCGCGATACGGTGCGCATTGCCTCGAGCACGCCGGAGCTGTGGGTTCAGATTCTGGGAGCAAACAGCGAGCCCGTCGCCGAGGTGCTCACGGCGTTGCGCTCAGATCTCGACTCCATCATCACCGCGCTCGATAATCCGGATGCCGTTGGCGCGCGGCGCCACATCGCTGACGCCATCGCCGCGGGCAACGTCGGCGTCGCCCGACTGCCAGGCAAGCACGGGCAGGATCGTCGTTTTGCGCAGATCGTTGTGATGGTCGATGACACTCCGGGCCAGCTGGGAAGGCTCCTCACCGAACTGGGTGAGATCAACGTCAATATGGAGGACCTCCGCCTCGAGCATTCACCGGGAACGGCTGTGGGCTTGGCAGAAATCAGTGTTCTCCCCGAAGTCAAGCAGCGCACGATCGACGATCTCGAAGCGCGCGGCTGGCGGATTGCGAGCGTGTGAAAATGGCAGAGATCTTTGTTGCGATCGACGGGCCGGCCGGATCCGGAAAATCGAGCATTTCCAAGCAAGCGGCGCGTCGATTGCGCTACAACTACCTTGACACGGGCGCTGCGTATCGCGCGCTCGCCTGGTGGGTGCTCGAGCGCGGCATGTCGCCGGCAGACAGCGATGCCATCGTCGAAGCCCTTCCCGACTGGGACTATGACATCGGCGTCGACCCGGACGAGTATTTCGTGACGGTTGGCGAGACCGACATCACAGAGGCGATTCGAGAGCCGCGAGTGTCGAGTGCCGTCAGCGGAGTCGCCCGCGTGCCCGAGATTCGCGAGCATGTGAATGCGCTGTTCCGCAGCATCATGCGTTCGGCTCCGCGGGACGGCATCATCGTCGAAGGGCGCGACATCACTACGGTTGTCGCGCCGGATGCTCCAGTTCGCATTCTTCTCACAGCATCCGAAGAGGTTAGAATGGCGAGGCGCTCGGCAGAGCTGACGACCGAGAACGCGACAGAGGTCGCGGATCAGCTTCGCAAGCGCGACGCCGCGGACTCGCGCGTCGTCGACTTTATGACAGCGGCCGAAGGCGTTGTAACCGTCGACTCGACAACCCTCAACTTCGATCAGACCGTCGATGCAGTGCTCGACGTGATCAGACAGCAAACCGCAAGGACGACACATGGCTGACCACACGCCCGACGACGACCAGTTCGGCGATGACGATAACCTCGCCGAGAACCTGGAGTCGCTCGACGACGACCTGGTCGAGCAGCGTGCCGACACGCTCAGGCGCGGGCTCGACGACTACGACCTGGATGAAGCCGATTTCGAGATGCTCGAAACGGCAGCGGAGGGTCCTGAGGCCATTCGCTACCTTCCAACCCTGCCCGTCGTGGCGATTGTCGGACGACCGAACGTCGGCAAATCTGCGCTCGTCAATCGCATCATCGGGCGCCGTGAGGCGGTTGTCGAAGACACGCCAGGTGTGACCCGAGACCGCGTCTCCTACCGCGCGGAATGGAATGGCCGGCATTTTACGCTTGTCGACACCGGTGGGTGGGAGCCCGATGCCAAAGGCATCGACGCCTCCGTTGCGGCTCAGGCAGAGGTAGCTATGGACCTCGCCGACGCCGTGATGTTCGTTGTCGACGCGAACGTGGGTGCCACGAGCACTGACGAGCACGTTGTCCGCCTGCTCCGCAAGGTGAAGAAGCCCGTCTACCTCGTAGCTAACAAGGTGGATGATGTGCGACAGGAGCCGAACATCGCAGACTTGTGGTCGCTTGGCCTCGGCGAGCCGCGCCCTGTCTCTGCCCTGCACGGCCGAGGCGTCGCTGATCTTCTCGATCTGGTTCTCGACAAGCTTCCCGAGGTTTCTGCTGTGGCCAAGCGTGAGGTTGGCGGGCCACGGCGCGTGGCCATCGTTGGTCGACCGAACGTCGGCAAGTCGAGCCTGCTCAACAAGGCAGCGGGTGAAGAGCGTGTCGTCGTCAATGACATCGCCGGAACAACACGTGACCCCGTCGACGAGCAGGTCGAAATCGCCGGTAAGGTCTGGAGATTCGTCGACACTGCCGGCATCCGCCGTCGCGTGCACATGCAGCAGGGCGCCGACTTTTACGCCTCCCTGCGCACAAGCGCTGCGCTAGAGAAGGCCGAGGTGGGCGTCGTTGTCATCGACGTGAGCGAACCCATCTCGGAGCAGGACGTTCGCATCGTGGATCTCGTGCTGCAGTCAGGCCGAGCCCTTGTGCTCGCATTCAACAAGTGGGATCTGCTCGACGACGAGCGTCGATGGTTCCTCGAGCGCGAGATAGAACAAGATCTTGGGCACGTGTCGTGGGCGCCTCGCGTCAACATTTCCGCACAGACCGGGCGGCACCTCGAAAAGCTCGTTCCGGCTCTCGAACTGGCGCTTGAGTCATGGGATACCCGAATTGCAACGGGCAAATTCAATGCATTTCTCGCCGAACTTGTTGCCGAGCACCCGCACCCGCTTCGCGGTGGCAAGCAGCCTCGAGTGCTCTTCGGCACGCAGGCTTCGTCGCGACCTCCGACATTCGTGCTTTTCACCACTGGTTTCCTCGACCCGGGTTACCGCCGCTTCATTCAGCGTCGCCTGCGAGAGATTTACGGGTTCGAGGGCAGCCCGATCGTCGTCAACATGCGGGTTCGTGAACGGCGTAAACGATGACGGCTCACGGCTGAGTCGTGAGAGTCTTGGAGGGTGGCACGAATTATCCCTCCGGTTCCCGGCGAACCGCGGCGCCCGCTCGGCCCGCGTGACTCCGGTGATGCCTGGGTCGACGGGGATCGGGGCAGATTCTGGGGGCGCTATGGAGCGGCGGGGCTGATCGCCTGGGACCGCAGACGTGGGGTTCTTCTGCAGCACCGCGCTGAGTGGAGCGACCAAGGCGGGACCTGGGGTCTTCCCGGAGGGGCTCTGCACGCGGGGGAGAGCGCTATCGATGGTGCCCTCCGAGAAGCGCACGAAGAGGCGGGCGTCCCTGCGGATCACCTTGTTCCGCGCGTGACCTCGACGTTTACCGTCGGCTATTGGAGCTACACGACAGTCGTTGCCGAAGTAAGCGCGCCTTTTGAAGCCGTGATGAACGATCACGAGAGCATCGCGTTGGAATGGGTACCTATCGACAGTGTCGCCTCGGCGCCTCTGCACCCCGGGTTTGAAGCATCGTGGCCGCAGCTGCGCCCGCTGCTCGGCCGTTCTCCCCAACTTGTCGTTGATGCGGCAAACGTGGTCGGGTCACGCCCCGACGGTTGTTGGCGCGATCGCCGTGCCGCCGCGACGCGCCTGCGCGACAGGCTCGAGGCACTGAGCAACACGGGAATCGCCGACGAGCAGGTGGCTGATTTGCGGTGGTGTCCTGAGATCATCATGGTCCTCGAAGGACAGGCGAAGGGTGTAGAAAATTCTGCCCACGTCCGCGTGGTGAACGCCCCGGGCGAGGGGGACAATGAGATCGTGGAGCAGGTGGCCGCGCTGATCGCCGGCCAGGTAGAAAGTGATGTGACGGTGATCACGAGCGACCGAGAGCTGGCCGCTCGTGCCGAAGAGCTTGGGGGGCGCGTGCACGGAGCGGCATGGCTGTTAGGGCGCATGGACGCGGTGGCCGATCGATGACGGATCTCGAAAGGTTCCGTGGCGAATGGAGCGCATGGCGCCGCGAGCGTGACGAGCAGATGGCGGATGCCCGCAGCCCCTTGGGTTTCGTATGGGGCGCTCACGTGACGGCAGCAGACACGGAAGTACCTCCCGCACCAGGTCGCTGGGCACCGCTCGAGGGCGGCCGCGGTCTCGGCGTGACAGCAGAGGCTTCCGACGGAATTCGAATCAATGGCGAACTCGTCGACGGCCATGCGGCGCTCTACTGGCTCGCTGTTGACGGTCCCACTGAAGCGACATTCGCCGACGGAAGCATCGGTGTCGTGTTCAGCTACGACGGCACACGGTTCGCGCTGCAGATCTGGAATGCGGCGTCCGAACGCAGGCAACGCTTCGACCACATTGATTCCTTTACCTACGACGCTCGGTGGGTGGTGCCGGCACGCATCAAGCAGCCGTCAGTAGGGCGCACTGTCGCGATTTCGCACTACCGTGATCCCGAGCCCATCGAGGTGCCCGTCGTCGCCGAGATTGTGCTCACGATCGAAGAGCGGTATTACATTCTTCAGGCGACGGAGCACGAGGGAACATTGACGATCCCGTTCCGCGACCAGACCAACGGCGTGTCGTCCTACGGTTCCGGCCGGGTGCTGGACTTGCCACTTGACGGCCCCGGCGCGGTAAAGGTGGGAGATGTTGCCTTTATCGATCTCAATCGGGCGCGCTTGCTTCCCTGCGCCTTCAGCCCCGCCTGGAATTGTCCGCTGCCGCCGGGCGACAACGTACTGCCTGTTGTGATCGACGCGGGGGAGAAATGGCCTGTGGATGCTGCCGGGCGGCCGTTCGACCAGGATTGATCCCGACAAGACACTGCCATGGTCACAAGCAGTGTTTGTGACACGGTAGACTGGACGAGTTGTTCTGGCCTCGCCGGGGCATCGGGCTGTGGCGCAGCTTGGTAGCGCACTTGACTGGGGGTCAAGGGGTCGCAGGTTCAAATCCTGTCAGCCCGACGGAAAAGCCCTGATGAGAAGAGATTCTCGTCGGGGCTTCGTCATGTTCGGCGACGGGGTTTTATTGGTCCCCCAGTGATCCCTCTCCGAGAAGCCAGTGCGTGTCAGGGCCTCCGAGGAGGCTCGGGGATCGCCGCCGTTGGATAAAGGGGACCAGAGCGCCCGATCGTCACTCCAGGCTCCTTGTCTCAGGGACCTCGACGTCTAGCGCCGGGTTGGCCCGCTGTACTTGGCGGATCGAGCGAGGAAGGCGTTGACGTGCTCTGCAACGAGCGTTTGCGCTAATCCACGTACGTGTCGCGGCTCCGTCCTCACTGATGACGATGCCACGAGTACCGAGCACATGGCTGTGCGGACGACCGACTGCTCGGTCATGCGGTGGTTATGCGGACGCCTGTCGGCGGCGGGTTAGCGCGTCGATCATCTGAGTCGACATGGTGTCCAGGGATGCGGATTCCTCATCCTCGACGTCAGTCAGCACGGCGACCTCCTCATCGGTGAGGGCTGGAGCGACCTCGATCGCGCGGAGGTTGTCCGCCAGGTGTCCCCGGGATTTGGTGCCCGGGATCGGGATGATCACGGGCGATCGGCGAAGCAGCCAGCCCAGGGCGACCGCCGAGACCGAGACGCCGAGACGCTGGGCCGGTCGCGTGAGCGCCGGAAGGTCACCGAGTGTGCCGGTCGCGAGAGGGAAGTAGGGGACGAATGCGATGCTGTCGCGCCCGCACGCCGCGAGTACTTCGACGCCGCTGCGATCGATCAGGTTGAACCGGTTCTGCACCGCTGCGATCGGTGTGAGGCGCTGTGCACGCGCCAGCATGTCGGGCGAGGCGCCGGAGAGACCGATGTGGCGGATCTTCCCCTCATTGCGCAGCTCGATGAGGGCACCGAGCGAATCTTCGATGGGCACGTCCTCACTGGGAGAGTTCCCCGGCGCCTGGCTATCGCCCCATAGGCGCAGATAGGTGAGCACGCTCGTCTCGGCACGCAGGTCGAGTAAGGCGTCCTCGACCTGGCTGCGCACGGTTCCCGGACGGCTGTCCGTCAACCATTCACCAGCGGGACCGCGCCAAGCGCCGACCTTGTTCCCGATCACCACATCGGCTGGGAGAGGGCTGAGTGCCCGTCCGATGAGCTGGTTGACCGTGCGCGGCCCATAGGCATTGGCAGTGTCGAAGAACTGGACTCCTTGCTCCGCCGCGGATTGGAGCACGTCGATCGCGCCGAGCACATCGTCGGGCAGGCCGATGACACCTCGGCCCGCCAGCTGCATTGCGCCGTATCCAAGGCGGGAGACCCGATCGGTCCCTCCCAGCAGATGGGTGGGCGTGAATGTGTCTTCGGTATGGGGTCCGGTCATCTGTTCGCTCCGTGTTCTGCTTCGTCTTGTTGCGGTGTGGCGTTTTCGGTGAGGGTGCGGAGCCACTGGCGCAGCAACGCTTCCTCCGCCGCGGTGAACAATCCAGGAGCCGAGCCGAGCCGGGCCAGCAGCTGCGCTGCCGCGTCGTCGATTGGATCGAGCTGCTGCCTCTGCCCCGTCAGCTGGAGCATCAGTGCCGCGCGCATGGTCTCGGCAAGCGGTCCGTCGGCTGATCCGCCGTCATGGATCAGCCGAGTGACGCAGCCGATTGCCATCGCCGTTGTGAGCGCCGTCGCGTCGTCTACGCCAATCCTGAGCAGGCCCGCGTCTGCGAGCCGTTCGAGACCTCGGCGCAGCTCCGCTTCAGCCGTCTGTGCAGCGCGGAACTGCTGGCGGTCTGCGCGGGAGTACATGAGTTCGTACAGGGCGGGGTTCGCCACCCCGAACCCGACATGCATGTTCCAGCCTGCCGCGAAGTCGGCGAGAAGATCGCCGGTGCGAGGGACCGCGCGCTTGCGCTCCAGGTAGTCAGCGAATGCCTGCTCGGTCACGGCTTGTAAGAGGCCATCCTTGTCGCCGAAGTGGTGATACAGGGTTGGAGCACCGACGCCCGCCGCCTCGCACAACTCACGAGTGCTCGGAACACGCCCCGGCTGCTCCGCGAGCAACACACGCGCCGCCTCGATCAAGCGACCCCTACCCGACTCCATGTGTAGCAACGTTACAGTATGTCACCGCTCAAATGGAACATCGATATAGAGCGAGTATCAGAGAGCCGGCGGCGTACGTGCGGCGTGTGGGGAGCACTCTCGCCGGTTGCCAGGTTGAGGACGGCTAAACTGCTCCGAGGTTGGCGATCACCGTGGCGCGTTGGGTGAAGCGCCGCAGGTTCTCTACCGCTGTTATGCGGGTTGCAGCTGCTCGGTGAGGCGGCGGGGTAGCGTTCGGGTTACTGTGCGCCCGCTCGAATATTTAGAGGTTCACCTTGACGTCGGCGCCTTCGCGGAGCTTCTTCACCAGCGCCTCATAGGCCTGGGATTGTTTCTGCGATTTCGCCTGCTCAACAAGCTGAGGCTTGGCATCTTCGAAGGAGGGGAGCTCCGTGCCCTGCCCGGACTGCTTCTGCTGGGCGACGGCTTGATCGTAGAGCTTCTGCAGCTCTTCATCTGTGGGCTCGATGTCGCCTGTTTCCTGAGCGATGAGCTTGTCCAAACGCACCTGCGTCTTCAGCTGTGAGTAAACTGCCTTTTCGTCGAGTCCCTGTTCCTTGAGCGCGGCGAGCGCCTCGTCCGCTGTCTTCATCTGATTCGCAGTCGCGAGTTTCTCGAGAGCAGCGTCGAGTTCTTTCTGTGACGCCGTGATGTCGCGGGAATCGGACTCTTGAATGAGAAGTTCTGTGTCAACCATCGCCTCAGCCGTCTGCTTCCGCAAGGCATCTTGATCGACTTCCTCGCCGGTCGTCTGCGACTGCTGCTGCATCTGCTGATATTGACCTTCGTAAAGCTCAACGAATTCGTCCTTTGTGAGCTCTACGCCATTCACCTCAGCCACAACGTCGGGAACGCCAGAAACGTCGGGTTGCGACCCTTGTTGCTGACTACCTGTGGGTTTCGGGCCCTCGATCCCAGAGGTACTGCACCCCACCATGCCGAGCAGCACTACGGCCGCGCCCAGTCCTGCCAACAGCTTTCGATGCATTCAAATCTCCTCGTCGTTGCTTGGGCGACGCTAACAGGGTCGTCTGAACGTGCGGTCCATCCGGTAGCAGGCCCGTGGAATTGCGAGAGAGAACCTGCTCCCGTGTGAACGGGCAGTACCTACTCGGGTTTGTTCGCAGGCCGCAGTGACATTGTTCGCAGAACTTGGTTGCGCAGAGGGAAAATCATCAGTGCAGCCAAGCCGGCACCGTAGAGCGTGAATGGCACCCACAGCTCGGTGACTGAAGCGATCGCACCGAATGCGGCCATTGCCAGGGGCATCAAGCAGTCATCTCCGAGTCGCGTGATCGCACTCATCCGGCCGAGGAACGACGTATCGACGGTCGCTGCGAAGGTTGAGCTCAGAAGAACAGAGGCGTATCCAGCGGACAGTCCGATCACGAACGTTCCGGCTCCGACCAGCCACACCGGGCCGATACCCAGACAGACGATCGCGGCACCTTGCACGACGAGGGCCCAGAATCCGGCGTTCGCCTCACGTCGCGGACGCCACTTGGCGACGGAAATTGCCCCAATGGCCGCACCCGCGCCGACAAGTGCTTCGAAGATCCCGACAGACTGCGCACCCCAGCCTTGTTCGGTCGCCCTCAGGGCGAGCCCGATGCCCAGTGCTGGGCCGACGGCGAGGTTCAGGCCGGAGAGTGCGATGACGAGGGTGCGTGTCGTTGGCGCATCCCGCAAATGAGTGAAACCCTTGAGGATGCCTCGGAGCGGCGATTCTTTGTTATCGCGGGGGAGTGCGAATCGTGGTCGGAGCCAGATGGCGATGAACGCGACGACGAGAGCGAACGTGACAGCATTTGCCGTCGAGCTTCCCGCCATGCCGGCATGCGCCACAAGGAAGCCTCCGATCGCGGCTCCGCCCATTGTGCCGAGACGAGTGGCTGTCTGCATCACTGCTGAATACGTCGGGAGGTCTTCCGTGCGCACGAGCTGGCGGGCGATTGTACCGGCCGAGGGCTCATAGAATGCATCGCAGATGCCGAAACCGATGGCGGCGATCAGCAGCACAGCGACCGTCGGGGGAGATGCGAGAACCCACAGTGCGACACCGACGAGCACGGCGATGCGGATGCTGTTGAACACGACCATGACGTGACGCGCATTTGCGCGGTCGGCAAGGACTCCGCCGAACAGGAGGATGACGGCTCTCGGCACTGTGCCCGCCGCGACGATGACGCCGGCAAGAGCGGGGTTGGTGATCTGAACGGCGGTCCAGGCGAGAGCGATGGTCCAGATGGCGTCGCCTGCGTCGGACAGTGCTTTGATGCCGATCCACGTGTGGACCGCTCGGTCGTGGCGGAATGGTGGAGGTTCGCGCAAAAGGCGCGGTTCGGTTGTGACCATAGTTTTCCTCGGGTTGAACTTGATAGACAGATTAGAGTTGCGTGGGGAAGCCGTGCGCGAAGACAAAGACAGGGCGACGCTGCTGCCCATCTTCTGTATTGATGCTCTGTTTCCACGCGTCGAGAGTGGCACCCAGCGCAGCTGACAAACCAGCGAGTTCGTCTGGAGTCGCCCACGTGAGAGTGTCTGTACTGAACCCGTCCCAGTCGGGAAATCGCGATCCGGACTTCTTCCACTCCTGAAGACGTCGAAGTTGCGTTGCGATGTTCGCTCGCTCCGCCTCGCGGGCGAGCAGTGCGTCGGCAGGCGAATCAGCGAAGTCGTCGAGTGACCACGTAAAGCTGACCCGCTTTGCGGCCCACCAGCTGGCGCGCTTATCTCCATCAGGGGCGTCTGTGCGTTCGACGATGTCTGCACGTTCGAGCATTCGAAGATGATGACTGATGCTGCCCACCTGCTGTTCGAGTGCGCGCGCAAGAGTGCCGACCTGCGACGCTCCGTGCAGGTACAGATACTCGAATATGCGCCGTCGCACGGGGTGGTGAATGGCGGTGATTGTTTCAATCTGCTCCATGGTCTCAACGCTAAGTGTGCGATCCAATATGCACAAGAGTTCTTGTATACCCCGGAATAGCAACGAAGTATTGGTCAGTCTCGCGTCTAGGCGTGCTGAATGTGTGCGTCGCGGTCCTGCGCCAGCGACGGATCTATACTCAAAGCATGATGGCGGGCCCGTCGATTCGCCTTCGCGATGTGCCCTGGCTCATCGTGCTGGTGCTCGTCGCCGTCTTTCAGCTGATTCGCGGTGCGTGGGCGGACGCAGGGATCTTCGGTGCTGCGTTACTGGGGGTCTCGGTGCTGACGACGATGCCGAAACAGAGGCTTCCCGTTGCGAAGGCGAATCGACCCTCCGTCCAGTCGCTGAGTATCGCAGCCGTGCTTGCGGGGATCGTGCTCGTTGTCGCGCCTCGCCATGGCACCGTGACCGGACTAGTCGTGTGCATTATCGGGATATTCGTGGGCTACTCGGCACTCGCAGGCGGGCCACACGCGGCGATGGAACCACGCCGATCGCTGAGCTCTATCGGACGCGCACGACCGAGAGCTCTGCGGAATGCGTTTATCGCGTGGGGGAGTCTTATCGTTCTTGCGGGAGTGTGGGAAGCAACGGCATACCTCAGCTGGAAGTGGGGCCTACTCGTGGATGGAGTGATGCCGTCGATCTCGGACGTGCTCGATCCGCTGCTTGACACGTGGGCCTGGAAAACCGTCTTCGTGTTCGTCTGGCTCGCAGGAGGCACAGTTCTCATGCTGCATGCCTTACCAGTGCACAGGAGGAACGTGTGATGCACGTCGTTACGCTAGGTGTGTACCTCTTCTGCCTCGCCGCAGCGGCAGCACTTACTCTGTGGTCGGATCGGCGGCCCGCCACGGTGTCCCCTCCGTCTCGCATACTTGACGAAATCTTCGTCTCGAATGCCGGTCGCATCACTGTGATCGTGTTCTGGTGGTGGATTGGGTGGCACTTCTTGTTCGCGCAAACCCTCGACGGCTGATCAGCTTCTGGCGTTCAGGGCGACTCGACTCCCGGCTACGCTGGAACGATGGCCGTCACAAAACCCACCGACGCCCGTCTGAGCGTCATACCGGCGGCTCTCGTTTGCGCGGCGGCCCCGGCGTTTTTCGTGCTCCAACTGGCATGGCTCGGGTGGGTGCTGCTGGCATGCGGTGTTGGAGGAGCGCTCCTGATCGAACGCGGTCGCGTGCGAGCATTCGATGCATCTCTGTTTCGTGATCTGAGCTTAATCGCCGTCGGAATGCTGATCGTCAGTTCGATCCCGCTTGCCGCGCAGCTCGACAATCTGGCGATGCTGCGATTCACCGTCGCACTCGGCGGCGCCGTTGTCGTGCCCTACCTGCTCTCGAGGTTCGCTTTTCGCGACCATGCAACGCGGTTTCCCTGGCGTTCCCGAAAGAAGTGGGGGCGGCTGCAATGGGGCTGGCTCGTTGCTGTTCTTGTGCTCGGCTGGTTGATTCTGCCGTTCTACTTCATCACGAGCGGTGTTTATATGAACTGGCCGGTGGTCGACTCACCAGAGCTCATCGCTCGACTCTTCGTCGGAGTCGGTGCGGTTGGAATCTGGGACGAACTGTTCTTCATCTGCACGGTGTTCACCCTGCTGCGCCGCCATTTTCCGGACCTCATGGCTAACGTGCTGCAGATGATCGTTTTCGTCTCGTTTCTGTGGGAGCTCGGCTACAGGGAATGGGGGCCAGCGTTGACGATTCCGTTCGCACTATTGCAGGGATTCATCTTTATGCGCACGCACTCGCTCGCGTACGTTGTCACCGTGCATCTGCTGTTCGACGCCGTCGTGTTCGCCGTGCTCGTGCACGCGCATAATCCCGGGATGCTGTCGATCTTCCTCCTGTAGCGGCTCCGGTCAGGGCGCGACCGCGGCCAGGGGTTGTGAGTCTCGAGCGCGTGAGAGCGTGAGCAGCACGCCGGCGACGATGAGAGCCTGTCCCGCCGCGTACGTGGCCATGACCGCGGGGCTCGTCCACGCTGGCATCCCTTCGGGCAGAAAGAGCCGAAATGCAAGAATCGAATCGCTGAGAAGAAACAGGATGCCGCCCCACACCGTGAGCGGGTGGCATCTCGCAGCGAGAGTTGCTGTGCCCGCGAGCACAAGCCCATACAGAGCGATAGCAATGATGAGTGCGCCGACGTGAGAGCCGAGAACGGCGAGCATTGCCACCCACCAGGCTCCGTAGATCAGAGTCCACAACGGAAGGCGCCGCAGGCGGGCGTGAATCGCGAAGAGCAGCATGTAGGCAATGTGCGCCAGCCCGAAGAAGAGCAGCATGGTGGGCAGCTCAGGAGCAAAACCGAAGAAAGCTCCCGCCGCGTCACCAAACCAGGAAAGCGCAATCGCCGACACCAGAAGGGCAATGGCGGCGCGAGGGGCCAGTCGTCGAGACATGACCGCAACGGGGATCAACAGCAACGGCATGAGGAATAGCTTCGTCGGCGCGGCAAGAGGGCTCGACACCCCCAACGCCAGGACGTGCACGCTCGAGCCGACAGCGAACGGAACGAAACTCCACGCGAGAATCACACGGGGGATGCTGCTGCGCATCCCCTCATCGTAGTAGGACGCAGATTACCCGCGGCGGTACTGGGCCGAAATCGGGCAGTCAAACGGGTCACGGGCAGCGAGCCCGACGCGATTGAGGTAGTCGATCACGATGGCATAAGAGCGCCACAGCGTGGTCTCTGTGTACGGCACATTGAGCGCATCGCACTGCGTACGTACGATCTCACGTGCTTTCGACAGGTGGGGCCGGGCCATGCTCGGAAAGAGGTGGTGCTCGACCTGATAATTCAAGCCACCGAGCAACCACGTCGCCCACCAACCGCCGGAGATGTTGCGAGAGGTGCGCACTTGCTTGGAGAAGAAGTCGATCTTCGCATTGGGAGCGATCACCGGCATCCCCTTGTGGTTGGGCGCGAACGCCGCACCCATGTAGACGCCGAAGACGGCGAGCTGAACACCGAGAAAGGCGAAGGCCATGCCAAGCGGCAGCAGCAGAAAGATCGGTGTGAGGTACAGCGCGAAACGAGTGGCAATGAGTGCGAGCTCGATCCAACGGCCCTTGATCGGCTGCTTTGAGACGAGGTGCTTGACGCCCAGATAGTGCAGGTTAAGGCCCTCGAGCGTCAGAAGCGGGAAAAACAGCCAGCCCTGTCTGCGGGTGATCATACGGCGGAAGCCACGTGCCTCGGCAGCATCCTCTTCAAGAAAGGAGATTGTATCGACTTGAATGTCGGGGTCTTTGCCCACTTTGTTGGGGTTTGCGTGGTGGCGTGAATGCTTGGAGTCCCACCAGGAATAGCTCATGCCTACGCCGAAACCAGCGAGAACGCGAGCGAGCCAATCGTTCGCGGGGCCAGTCTTGAGGATCACGCGGTGAGCTGCCTCGTGTGCGAGAAACGCGACCTGCGTGAAGAGGATGCCGAGTGACGCGGCGATGAGCAGCTGAAACCAACTGTCGCCGAGCAGAATAAGCCCGGTGACAGCACCGCCGAAGCCGAGTGCGATTGCCGCGCCGACGATGGCGTAAAACCAGGGTGCCTTGCGCAGCAGACCTGACTCGCGGGCTACTTGCGAAACCTCTTTATACGCACGCGCGACCGGCGGGAACGACTCTGCTCCTGCGTAGGTCTGGCGCACAGGACCGAGAGTGGACGATGGATCGCGGGTGAGGGAAGGAGTAGAGATGATGCACCTGCCGATCGACGGGCCGTGTGGCGGTTACGGAAGCCAAGGGCAGTTGCCGATCGCTTGCCCAATTTTACCGTGGGCTCCATGCGCTCGAAGGCATACGAGAAGGATGCTCGGCATGTCCGCAGCCGTCTGGCAGCGCGCGGCTAGGAACCCACGGTAACGACAGTTTCGAGACGCGTCAGTCTTCGACGGCGTCTTCATCTTCAGGATCAACGGGAGCAGCCGGAGGAGCCTCAGCGACGAATTCCGAGACGAACTCGCGTGAGTCCTCTGCATCGTCGACGTCTTCGTCGTCGTCTGCGGCAGACACAGGGGAATTAATCACGTGTAGGGACTCCGCGCTTGGACCGTTCTCAGGGCGGATCAGCTCACGCACCTCAGCCATAAAGCTCGTCAGCTGCTGCTGCTGCCAGCGAAGCTCCCGCGTTCGGTCCTCGGCGTCACGGAGCACGCTCGTGGAGTGTTCGATGACGGTGTCGACGATCTTCTTCGCCTTGATCTGCGCCCGATCCAACGACTCACGGGCATGAATCTGTGCATCAGCTTCGATCTGCGACGCTTGTGCACGCATGAGCTTCTCATAGTCATCGGCCCGTGCCGAGATGCGTTGTGCGTGTTCGAGTGACGAGGCGACTTGCTCGTTTGCATCCGAGGTGATGCGCTCCGCATGAGCCACAGCCTGGTTGTGCAAGACAAGGAACTCCTGTTGCGCATCATCTTGGCGTCGAGTGAGCGTCTCTTCGAACTCCAGCACCCGCGCGTTCATCTCTGTCACCTCACGCTCGGCTTCGGTGCGCTGTTCGGCCGTCTCGCGAGTGACGAGGGCTCGAAGCGACGCCGCGCCCTTCTCCGCCTCCGTGCGAATTGTGGCGGCCTCGCGCTCAGCCTGCGTGACCTTTTCATCAACGTGAGCCTGCTCACGCTCGATGCGCGCTTCGTGCGCGGTGTACTCGGTGTCCATCTTGAGGCGCACCTGGTCGGCATCCTGCTCCGCTTGCGCGGTAATGCGGGCGACATCGGCATCAAGCGATGCGCGGCGTGATTTCTCTTGGTCGCGCGCGGCCGAAAGCAGACGCTCCGCCTGGATTGTCGCATTCTGAATGATGGCAGTTGCCTGCTCTTCGGCAACTCTGAGTACTGCTTCGAATTGCGGGCGGGACTGCCCCTCACTCTCGTCACCCTCGTCGTCGTCGGGCCGCTCCAGCATTTCGGCGGTGAGCGTCTGCACCTGGTTCTCGGCGTCGGCAGCGCGAGCTTGTGCGATCGCGAGCTCCTCTTCGAGCTCTGTTGACGTGGTTGAGTTCTCACTACGGGCCCGTTCGACCTCTTCGCGGTGGCGAAGAAGTGCTTCGTCCAACGCCGTTGTCGCACGCTGAAGCCGCCCGGAGAGGTCCCCGATCGCGGTATTCACTTCGTCTTTGTCGTACCCGCGAAATGCAACGGTGAATTCGGGTTGTTCAACGGACTGAGAGTGAATGAAGGTTTCGAAGAACTGGTCGCTCTGCTGGTCTTCCGAACTTGGGGTAGTGGACTCGGTCATCTATCAGTCACCTAACTGGGCAGAGAAAAGCGGAGTGCGGACACGCCCAAACCATGGATGCGTGATCAAACACACGTATCGGAGGGCCACATCGAGTGTGTCACATGCGAATGCGCCCATGCCACAATCCGCCGAATAAGCGTAGCCGTGGACCGGTCAATTGCGAGTCCTCATCAGCGGCGCTCAAGCAGCAGCATCGTCTCGTAGTGTCGTGTTTGAGGAAACATATCAAGGACGCGTCCGCGCACGGGAGAGAACGACGGCATCGCCTCGAGGTCCGTCGCCAGAGTGGTGGCGTTGCAACTCGAATAGATCACCGTTGTGACGGAGCTCGTCTCCAGCCACTGTGAGAGCTCCTGTCCCACTCCGCGGCGAGGCGGATTCACGACGATGAGATCGGGTTCGTCAGCAGGCTTCGAATCGAGCACGAACCGCGTGGCATCCGCGGCGACAAACCGGATGTTTGTGAGACCAGCATCCTGTGCGCTTGCTCGTGCGCTCTCGATCGCTTCGGGGCTCACTTCGATCCCTTTCACTGTGCGCTGTCCGTCAGCGAGATGAAGCGCAAACCCACCCACACCGCAATACAAATCCCACACTGTGCGAGGGTTGACCTCAGCAGACCACTGACGTGCCTGGGCATAGAGCTGCTCAGCCACCGCCGTATTCGTCTGGAAAAAGCTCTTTGCGCCGAGCTGCAGGTCGATGTCGCCTGTTCTCATCGTGAGCGTCGACGTTGGGGTGAGCATGATCTCTTGCTCGCCCTCGATGATCGCCTTGTGCTCGGGTTGCAGATTTGCCGAGATCACGCGCGCCTGTGGGAGTGCATGCTGGAGTTTCGGCAAAT
The DNA here is from genome assembly GCF_011751765.2 of Paramicrobacterium chengjingii. GTDB lineage: Bacteria > Actinomycetota > Actinomycetes > Actinomycetales > Microbacteriaceae > Paramicrobacterium > Paramicrobacterium chengjingii. The sequence continues at coordinate 1,913,556 of NZ_CP061169.1, read as the reverse complement.
GCTTGTGTATGCGGCTGATCGCTTCTCGTGAGCGAAGGACGAACCGGATCATAATCTCGCCCGAGAGGGCTTCAGTCAACAGCACGTATTTGAGTTCACCGCGCCGGGCCGTGACATCGTAGGGCTCGATACGGGCGAGAGCAATGAAGTCAGCGATGGTGGGCAGCGCATCGCGAAGTCCAGGCTGGAGCACCCCGCACTGACGCAGATCGACACCGTTCTTCTCTGAGTCGAGAATGCCGAGGGTGGGCGAGCCGACACTGCCTCCGACCACCATCTTTGCCTTATTGCGGAAGTCTTGCTCGACGCTGGTGACGGGGTCGAGCCAGTGGAGGCCCGGGTAAGCGGCAAGCAAGGCCCGGCACTGGCTCTGCTTGTCAAGCACTTGGGATGTGTACTCGGTACCCATGAGGCTGCACGAACGGCACACCCCCGCGTCGAAATATGAGCACTGCATCACTCAAGGAGTCTACGATCACGGTGATAGCGTCGCATCATGAGCTCGCCTGAAGACCAGGAAAAACCGAAGATTCGCCGCCGCGGTTTCGTGACGGTTTCACTTGCCGCGCTTGGCGGTGCCATCGTCGGCGCGGGAGCCACGTGGGGTGGCGTTCAGCTGGTTCCTGCACCGGCGCCGAAGGAGACGACGAAGCCGAAAAAGTCAGATGACGACCACGTCGAGTTCAATCGGTTCGTCAGCACGGCTCTCACCGTTCCCGTCGTGACGGCGTGGGCTGCAGACGGTGCGACACCGGCCCCCGGCTACGTCTTTCTGAGCCCTCGAGATCAGATCTTCACGGCTGCGATCCTCGATAATGACGGCGAGCCCGTATGGATCTCCCCAAATGGTATCGACTCAACGGATGTGCGCGTTCAGACATATGAGGGAAAGCCGGTGCTCACGTACTGGGCGGGACGCGTAGCCAGCGGCAATGGACACGGGACTGGAACCATCCTCGACTCGAACTATCGTGAAATTGCAACGGTGCACGGAGGCAGCGGCGCCCTCCCCGATCTTCACGAGTTTCATCTCACCGATCGCAATACCGCGCTGATCACGACCTACCCCGTCGCTCGGCTTGATCTTTCGTCGGTCGGCGGCCCTCAAGATGGGTATGCATTTGCTTGCCGCGTACAGGAGATTGACGTCGCGACGGGTGCGGTGCTCCTCGACTGGAACATCCTTGACGACATCGCGATCACCGAGAGCCTGAAGCGAATCGATGGCGATGATGATGAAACCGGTTCATCGCCTGAAAACGCGTTCGATCCGATTCATGTGAATTCGATCGACGACGATGGGGACCGCCTCATCATTTCCTGCCGGCATACATGCGCGATTTACGCGATCGACCGGACGACGGCGCAGCTGCACTGGCGCCTCGGCGGGAAGAAGAGTGACTTCGAAATCGAGAAAGACGCCGAGTTCTCTTGGCAGCACGACGCTCGGTGGCACGGCGACGGACACCTCAGTCTGTTTGACAACGCCGGAGTCAGTGGAGACGATGCCGTGTCCGCCGGACTTGTTCTGAACCTTGATGAAGATGCGATGTCTGCAACGCTCGATACGGCGTACCGCTACGGAAAATACGAGGGCTACGCCATGGGAAATACCCAACTCCTCGAGGGCGGCCGCGCGATGGTGGGTTGGGGCAGCGCCCCGTCAGCCACGGAGTTCGATGCTGAAGGCAACGCCGATTTCGGCTTCACCACCATCGGATCGGGCTCCTACCGGACGTACCGGTTCGAGTGGGACGCGACCCCCGCAACCGTTCCTGATCTCGCGACCTTGAGCGTGAAAGGGGAGCCGACCGCATTCATGAGTTGGAACGGTGCGACACGCGTTGCCTCCTGGGCACTGCTCACGGGAGCGGATGCAACGTCCCTCGCTGAGGTGGCGACGGCCCAACGAGCGGGATTCGAGACGGCAATCACGATTCCTAACGCAGACAGCGCCGCATACCTTCAAGTGGAAGCGCGTGATTCGCAGGGTGCCGCTCTCGCCACGTCTCGCGTCGTCGCGATGTCGTGACAGCCGTCAGCCCTGGTCCGCCGTGACAAAGAGCGATACGGCGTCGTCGAGTGTATCTGCCGTCCACTGAGCCACAAGCTCGTTGATCTCGAGCACGGTAAACCCGACGTCTGTCTGCTCAATGATGCCGAGCACAGACGGCGCGTCATGCTCATCGAGGCGACGGTCGGTCACACGCCACTCACGGTCGGAAAGCCGGTCAAGGGTGATGTCTCCGCGTTCGCGATTTTCGGCCAAATGCGCATATCTCGCGTTGTCGCGTGACGCACCCACGTCAAGCATTGTCACGATGCCCCCTTGCTTCGTTTCTGCTGAGCCCATCCTACCCCGCAAGTCGATGATTGCGATGCTTATGTGGCATTCGTGTGGGGACCGATCGTTCAGCCCCTCAACCGGCTCACTTTCCCGGGCGGACTGACAGGTCGGTGATCTCAGCGTCTCGAGGAAGATCAAGCGCTGTCAGGATGCTTGTCACCACAGACATCGGATCGATGAAGCGCTCCGCGACATACTCGATGCCCTCCTGATGGTGCACTTTCTGCTGCATCGGAGTGGCTGTTCGACCCGGGTACACGGACGTCACCTGCACGCCGTTCGCTCGTTCTTCAGCCCTCAGCGAGTCCGCGAGCGCTTTGAGTCCATGCTTTGACGCCGCGTATGCCGACCATTCCGGGTTTGCGCGAAGGCCAGCCCCTGAATTGACGAAAACAATGCGGGCGCCCGAGACGCGGAGTACAGGGAGCAGCAGACGCGTGAGCTCCGCGGGTGCCATGAGGTTCACTGTGAGCTGTTGCAGCCACGATGCTGCGCTGAGATCGCCGACAGTGCCGAGGTCGACGACGCCCGCGGCGTGCACGAGGGAATCTATGCGTTCGGGCAGGTGCTGCTTCGACAAAGCCCATGCCAGCCGCCCGGGGTTTTCGAGATCGCCGACCAGTGTGGACACGCCCGGGATTTCTGAGGCGATCTGTTTTGCGCGGCCCGCGTTTCTCGCGAGGGTAACGACGTCATCTCCACGGTCGAGTAAAACGCGGGTCAGGGCTGCGCCGATTCCGGAACCGGCGCCGGTGATGACGTGCACAGGCATGTGCCCATCGTCTCACGGCAATTTCGCCGCGGCATGAGCCTCTCAGGTGAACAGGGCAGACTTGATGGTGAATCAATCAGAAAGCCTCTCCCTATGTCCCAGTCTTCAACCACAGTGAGCCGCTCTGCCCTGGCCTCCGGCGTTACAGTCATTCTGATCGGCATTGCGCTTGCTGCGTGGATCGGCTTTGGTCGGGTTCTGTTTGGGTGGTCAGGAACCATCGGCATGATCATGTCACTGACGATTGCGCCGCTCGGACTTGTGCTTCATGGCGCTGCCGGGCTCTCGATGCGCACGGCCGTGCGTCGCGGGCACAGCATCCGTCGGGCAATTGTGGCGTTCGTTCTTGCGGCCGGAAGCGGCGTTCTCTTCGGGGCGACGGTTCCGGAGATCACCGAAGCAGGTGCCCGCTCGTTCATGGCACCAACAGGCGAGCCGTGGGCCGTCGAGATGACGGTTGCGCTCTGTAACCCGCTGGGAATCGTGTATTTAGGTATGTCCACTACCACGCTTGTTCTCTCGCGCACTGCTGTCAGGGGACCGAGAAGAGACGTCGAGCCGCACTCCGAACTCGGCGTAGGCTGAGTTCGCGAGGGAGGCAGCATGAAGGTCATCAGCTATAACCTGCGCAAGAATCGCGCAATGAGCGAACTCGTCGCTCTGATTGAGCGGTATGAGCCGGATGCTGTCTGCCTGCAGGAGGCGGACACCATCGATCTGCCTGACGACATTGGCAACCTGAGACTTGCCGACTCAACTCAGCGCAACAGGCTCGGCCTCGCCATCTACTACCGTGACGACCGGTATGAAGCAGTCGATACTCAAGCCTTTGCCTTGAAGAAGTCCATGCACGATCGCGTGTTGCGGCCGGCACATGAACGCCTGCTCGGGTCACGGCTCACCGACCGCGAAGAGGGTCGCGACGTCATCGTCGCTTCGTTTCACGCGGCACCGTTGACCGCCTTAAACTCGCTGCGCCGCAATCAGATCAGGTCGGCACACGAAGAGCTGCACCGGATGGGCCCCGGAATCCCGACGCTCATGGTGGGGGACTACAACTACCCTGTGTTCAAGAACGGGCTGACGCAGCGGGTGCGCAACCGCGGCTACGATCTCACACTGAGCGACGCACGCACGTACACGCGCTACAAGTTCTTTCGCGGTCATTTCGACTTCGCGACATCGATCGGGCTCGACATCGGCAACGTCGCAACGTTGCCTCGCGGACTCTCCGACCACATGCCGATCCTCATCAATTCGAGCTACGGAACAACGGCCAACAAAGAGAAGGATGCTGAAGATTCTGTGCCCTTCGGCACAGACCCCAGCGACTTCGCCATCTGAGTCAGCGCGCGAGACCGAGCACGTCCAGCGCGGACCGTGCGTGCGTCGTCGCTTCGTCATCGGTGACCGGGTCGAGAAGTCCGAGAAGGCGCATCCGATGGGGCAAGCCGAGAAGCAGCGTGAAAAGAACCGGCGCAAGCTGCTCCGCCTCCGGTCCGCGTTCGGCGCGCAGATGCTCGGCGAGTCGCGCAATATGACGCTCGTCGCCGTTTGAGTGCAGGGTGACGGCCAACTCGGGAAACCGAGACGATTCGGCGATGACGAGCTGGTGGAGACCGATGAGCTCGGCCGAGTGCAGTCGCGTGACGATTCGTGTTGCGAGAGTCTCCAGCGTGTCTCCGGGCGGAGGCTCGGTGCTGACGCCCTTGGCGAGGCGCTGCACCATTTCGGCGAAGACAGCTGCCTTGTCGCCGAAGTAGCTGTATATCGTCCGTTTGCTCACGCGCGCTGCCTGTGCGAGCTGCTCAATCGTCGTGTTGCCGAAACCGTGCTCAAGAAAGACGGCGAGGGCTGCTTCGAGAATTTGGCTGCGGCGCTGCACCCGCTCGGCTGCGGTGGGGCGGCCTCGTTTGCGCGCAGGGGCGCGCCGGTCAGATACCGTCATAACTGCTCCTGTCCGTCACGCGCCAAAGTAGGTGCGTTTGGCGACTCGATGCAATACAATGATACCGAACAGTCTCATTTCGACTGATATTGGCACTAGGCCCTCTTACAAAGAAGGCCGAAGGGAGATCTTGATGGCCACGCGGACCCCGCGGAAGACGACATCACGCTCGACCACAACGCCTCGCAAGAAGGCAGCTTCGAGCCCGAAGAAGGACTCAAAGCAGCTTCTCGACTTCTATCGGCAGATGATGGACATCCGCCGGTTTGAAGAGCGGGCGTCACGCGCTTATACGCAAGCGCTGGTCGGAGGATATTGTCACCTGAACCTTGGTGAAGAAGCCGCTGTCGTAGGACTGATGGCGGCGCTGAAGCCAACCGACTACCTCTTCACGAACTACCGCGAGCACGGTTATGCCCTGGCTCGTGACATTGATCCCAACCAGGTGATGGCCGAACTCTATGGGCGTTCAGACGGTGTCTCAAAGGGCTGGGGCGGATCGATGCACATGTTCGATATCGAGAAGCGCCTTCTCGGCGGCTACGGCATCGTCGGCGGGCAGATTCCGCTCGCCACGGGCGTTGCCCTCGGCATCGACTATCGCGGAGAGAAGGACGTCGTCATGTGCACCATGGGCGACGGCACAACGAACATCGGCGCCTTCCACGAGTCGCTCAATATCGCGGCTCTCTGGAACCTGCCCTGTGTCTTCGTGATCATCAACAACGGCCTCGGCATGGGAACCACCGTTGAAAAGGCCTCCGCCGAGCCCGAGCTCTACAAACGCGGTGCTGCGTACCGGATGGAGGCTGAGAGGGTCGATGGCCTCGATCCAGTCGCTGTCTTCGATGCGGCCAAGCGGGCAGTGGCGTCTGCACGCAAGGGCAAGCCGTTCCTCCTCGAAGTCATGGTGGAGCGTCTCAAAGGGCACTCCGTCGTCGACCCGGCCAAGTACCGTGACCCGAAGGAGGTCGAGAAGCTCAAGCTCAACGACCCCGTCGTCACCTTCGCTGCGAAGCTCAAGAAGGACGGCGTTCTTGACGACGACGAGATCAAGAAGATCGACGAGTCCGCGAAGAAGCTCGCCGCTGATGCCGCGAAATTCGCGGAAGACAGTCCCCACCCCGACGTGTCGACGCTGTTCGACTACACCTATGCCACGCCCGTTCCGAATGACTCACGCCGGCTTCCAGGCGAGCATCTGTTTGAACCGGCACCCTTCCCCACGAACGGAGGCCGCGCATGAGCATCATGACGTACCGCCAGGCACTGCACGACACGCTGCGCTCAGAGATGCTCCGCGACGAGAACGTGCTGCTGATCGGCGAAGAGATCGGTGTCTTCGAGGGATCGTACAAAATCACCGCGGGGATGCTCGAAGAGTTCGGCGAGAAGCGGGTGCGCGATACCCCGATCGCGGAAGAGGGATTCACTGGCGCAGCGATCGGCGCCGCGATGGTTGGGCTTCGCCCTGTCGTCGAGATCATGACAATCAACTTCTCGCTTCTGGCACTCGACCAGATCGTCAATCACGCAGCGAAGATCTACGGAATGTTTGGCGGCCAGGCCAAGGTTCCGATGGTGATTCGCACCCCAGGCGGCGGAGGACAGCAGCTTGGAGCGACTCACTCGCAGAACATCGAGCTGTACTACTCGTTTGTTCCGGGAATGAAGGTTGTGGCACCGAGCACGCCTGCCGATGCCAAGGCTTTGCTGCTCGCCGCAATTCGCGACGACGACCCTGTGCTGTTTCTCGAGAACCTCGGTCTGTACAACACCAAGGGCGAGGTTCCAGACGGCGATGAGGCAGCAGTCATCGGCAAGGCAAAGGTTACGCGCGAAGGTAAAGATCTCACGCTCATCGGGTATTCGCGCATGGCCACCGTTGCGACGGCGGTTGCCGAGGAGCTTGCCGAGAAGGAAGGCCTCGACATCGAGGTTGTCGACCTACGCAGCCTTCGTCCGCTCGATCGTGAGACCTTCGTCGAATCGGTGAAGAAGACCCACGCAGCCGTCGTGCTCGAAGACGACTGGCTGACCTATGGGATCGGTGCGGAGATCGCAGCATCCATTTCTGATGGTGCATTCGATTACCTCGATGCTCCCGTTCGCCGAGTGGCTATGGCCGAAGTGCCCATGCCGTACGCGAAGCCACTTGAGACGGCTGCTCTGCCGTCTGCGGATGACGTGAAAAACGCCATCCGTCAAACCCTCGACGCGGTCGGTCACCGCAGGTAAGACGGAATGATGATTGAAATCACAATGCCGCGACTCTCCGACACCATGGAGGAGGGCGCAATTGCCACCTGGCACAAGAAGGTCGGCGACACTGTAGAAGAAGGCGACGTTCTCGTCGAGATCGAAACCGACAAGGCCACCATGGAGTATGAGGCCTATGAGTCGGGAACTCTGTCGAAGATTCTCGTCGAGGAAGGCGAGCTCGTTTCGATCGGAACTCCCATCGCGAATATCGACGATGGCTCCGGTGATTCGGGCGACGACGATGATTCTGGCGAGGCGCAGTCGAAGACTGACGAGCCGGCCGGCGCGGAGGACTCAAAGGGTGCAGCCGAGAAGTCTGGTGACGAAGAGACGTCAGATTCGGATGCTGCCAGCGAACCGACCGAAAAGAAGTCTGAGGCTTCGCAGAGCGACGGCGAACGTCAGTTCGCATCGCCGCTCGTGCGCAAGCTCGCTCGCGACTATGACCTCGACCTGAGCACTGTCGATGGAACGGGTCCCGGCGGTCGCATCATTCGTGCCGACATTGACCCGCTTCTTTCGGAGGCTCCGTCCTCGTCGAAGAAGAAGGAATCGGCAAAGCCAGAGGCGACGTCTGCTCCCAAGGAAGCCCCGAAGCCCTCGTCAGACGATGAGCGCCGCGGATCAGAGAAGCAGCCGATCAGCAACATCCGTCGTGTCATCGCCCGTCGACTCGGTGAGAGTGCTCGCGAGGTTCCGCACTTCTACGTGACGGCAGTTGCCGACGCAGAAGAGCTTGTGAAACTGCGCGCGTCGCTCAACGAGCAGCTTGTCGCATCGGATCGCCCGAAGGTGAGCGTCAACGATCTTCTCGTGCGCGCCGCTGCCCTCGCACTGCGTGAGCATCCCGAGGTCAATGCGTCTTACGTGGGCGATGACGCCGATCACACACTGCGGCACTCGCGTGTCAACGTGGGGGTCGCCGTGGCCAGCGACGTCGGTCTGATGGTTCCGGTCATCGACGATGCCGACACCAAGACGGTCACCCAGTTGGGAATCGAAACCAAGAAGCTCGCCAAACTGGCGAACGAGAAGAAGCTGTCTCCCGCTCAGATGTCGGGCGGCACGTTCACGATCAGCAACCTCGGCATGTTTGGCGTTGAAGAGTTCACGGCGATCATCAATCCGCCGGAGGGTGCAATTCTTGCTGTCGGTGGCACCAAGCAGGAGGCGGTCGTCGTCGACGGCAAGATCGTCGCCCGTCATCGTATGCGGTACACGCTCTCGAGCGATCACCGCATCATCGACGGCGCACTCGCCGCGCAGTTCCTGCAGACGCTCACGCGTCTGATCGAGAACCCGTGGACGATCATCGCCTGATCTTCAGTGATCTCGCACCGCTGGCCGGCACCGTCATCATGACGTGCCGGTCAGCGGTGTTTCGGTCGAGACGTCAGCTGTAGCCTCAAGATCCGGGAGGGTTCACGTCGGCAATCCTCTTGTCTGGACGCCAGCCGCGCCAGACCGGATGCCGGAACCGATGGTCAGTTGTGAACTCGCGGTACGTCACCTCGGCGACGCGGCGAGCGCTCACCCAGTGCGCTTCACGTGCGTCTGCGGCCGGAACGTCAGCTATCGGGGCCGTCTTGCGCTCGATGCGGGTGAGCTCAGAGCGGATGCTGTGGCGGTCGCGCACGGTGAACCCTGTTCCGACCCGCCCGGCATACCTGAGCTCGCCCCCGACATCCACAGCGAGCAGCAGCGAGGCGAATCCCCGCGGATCGGTGTCGCTCGGCCGCCAGCCGATGACGATGACTTCGCTCGCCTCGGCGTTGGGAAGCTTGATCCAGTCGCGGGAGCGTGAGCCCGGAGCATACGTGCTGTCACGCCGCTTGGCCATCACACCTTCGCCGCCGCGTTCTCGGCTCGAGGCGATCGCCGCATCGAGATTGCCCGTGAACGCAGCCGGATGCTGGAGCTTGCCCTCGGCATCCTGATCAATGATCTCGTCAAGCAGCTCCCGCCGATCGCTGTACGGCAGCGATGTCGTCGAACTGCCATTCACCTCGAGAACGTCGAAGACCATGGCCGTCACTGCCACACGCTGGAGTGCGCGTTCGACATCGCGTGGGCGAGTGAGGTTCATGCGCTGCTGGATACGGCCGAAATCGGGGCGTCCATCATCGTCGAGCGCGACGAGCTCGGTGTCGAGGACGCACGTGTCTGCGGCGACCTCCTGGGAAGCATCGGCGAACTCCGGGTAGGTTCCCGTGATGTCGCGCCCCGAGCGGCTCACAAGCCGTATTGAGTCGTCGTCGATCTGAACGAGAGCACGCATGCCGTCCCACTTCATCTCGAATGCCCACGTCTCCGGTGAGTCGTCCCTGATGTTCGCGGGGGTCCCGCGTGTCGCGAGCATGGGACGTAGCGTCGTGGGCCGCGAGTCGGTCGAGGCCGAGCGGCGTCGCCGTGCATTCCGAGAGCCACTATCGTCATGGGGCGTGTGCTTGTCGTCCATGAGGTGGATCATCCACTGCGGTTTCTTCGGATCGTCCGTGGTGCGAAACAGCGCGAACCGTCGTGCACTGCCCAGGCCGCCCTCAGCGGAGCCGTGGAGCGTAGCGATGACTTCGTCGTCGCGCCACTTCTCGATGTTGATTGTGCCGGAGTCCCAGATTTCGACGGAACCGGCGCCGTACTCTCCCGACGGAATTGCACCTTCGAAACTGCCATATTCCAGCGGATGATCTTCTGTGGGAATGGCCAGGCGATTGCGCTTCGGATCCGTGGGCACGCCCTTGGGCAGAGCCCAACTCACGAGCACACCCTCGTGCTCGAGCCGGAAATCGTCATGCAGCGTGCTCGCGTCATGACGCTGGATGACGAACATCGGAGCCTCGCGACGCTCGAGGGCGACAGCATCCGGAATCGGCTCTGGCGTCTTGCTCTGTGTGCGCTTGGATCGATAGACGGTCAGTTGGTCTCGGTGAGGCTCGTCGTCGTCGCCGGCAATGTCGGCCATTGGATCGCCGCGTCGTTTGACACGCCCACGCACGTCGCGAAAGTCGAGCTGCTTCAGATGAGGTGATGCCAGCTCGTGCCATGTGCGCGGAGCAGCGACTGTGGGATGTGAGCGTCCGCGCAGCGAATAGGGAGCTACAGTCGTCTTGCTCTCGCTGTTCTGGCTCCAATCGATGAACACCTTTCCTGCGCGGGCGGAACGCTTCATTGAACTGATGATTTCGTCGGGGTAATCCGCTTCCAACGACCGAGCGAGCTCGCGCGCGACCTGTGACACCTGGTCAGAGGTCTGCGATTCGTCAAGCGCGGCATAGAGATGGATCCCCTTGCTGCCGCTCGTCACAGGCACAACGTTCAAGCCCATGTCATGCAGGATGTCGCGGGCGCGGCGTGCGACTTCCGCGCACTCACGCAGAGTCACGCCCTCGCCGGGGTCGAGATCGAGTACGAGGCGGTCGGGGTTCTTCTGCGCACCGCGGGGGCCGAAACGCCATTGTGGAACGTGGATCTCGAGGGCAGCGAGCTGACCGAGCCACGTGAGCGTTGCGAGGTCGTTCACGAGCGGGTACTGATTAACATGATCAGAATGTTGGATGCTGCGACGTTTGACCCACTCGGGAGCGCCGTCACCGATGTCCTTCTGAAAGAACATCTGCGCTGCTTCGTTATCTCCCACGCCGTCTGGCCAGCGCTTGCGGGTGGCCGCACGATCACGACAGTGGGGGAGCATGACGGGAGCGATCTCGCGCAGGTAGTCGAGAACATCGCGCTTAGTCGTTCCTGTTGACGGGTACAGCACTTTGTCAAGGTTCGACAATTGCAGCTTTCGACCATCAACCTCAACGGACTGCCTGTGTGACGTAGCCATAGCTCCATGGTCGTGCCGATTCTCGGCAATGGCTAGCCTGTTGACCAGGAAAGGGGTTCTACTGTACACATGAGAGCAATCTGGACAGGCGCGATCAGCTTCGGCCTCGTGAACGTGCCGGTGAAGTTGTACAGCGCGACGGAGAAGCGATCCGTCACACTGCATCAAGTGCACGACGCAGACGGCGGGCGCATACACAATGAGCGGCGATGCGACGTGTGCGGCCGCACGATCTCGTACGACCACATCGAGAAAGCACATGTCGACGACGATGAGACCGTTGTGCTGACGAAGAAGGAGCTCGACGCTCTGCCTCAGGAGCGCAGCAAGGAGATCTCTGTCGTTGAGTTCGTTCCGAGCAAGCAGATCGACCCGATCTTGTATGACAAGAGCTATTTCCTCGAGCCGACGGGGAAATCCCTGAAGGCCTATGTGCTTCTGCGACGCACGCTTGAAAAGACGGAGCGTACGGCGATCGTGCAGCTTGCGCTTCGGCAGCGAACACGGCTCGCAGCGCTCCGCGTGCGCGACAACGTGTTGATGGTGCAGACGCTGCGCTGGCCTGACGAGATCCGAGAGCCGTCGTTCCCCGCGTTGGATGAGAAGGTGCGGGTGTCAGCCAAGGAGATGGACCTCTCGGCATCGCTCGTGAAAACGTACGCAGCAGATTTCTCGCCTGAGAACTTTCATGACGAATATGAGGCGGAACTGGAAAAGCTCATCGACGCAAAGCTGAAGCAGGGCGATGCCCTTGACACCGATGCGACATTCGGTGAGGTCGAGGGAGCCGAAGGCGCTGAGGTGATCGATCTCATGGAAGCACTGAAGAAGAGCGTGAAGAAGTCACGCGCGTCAAAGCGCGGAGGAAAGTCGCAGAGCTCGCGTCGAAAATCCTCGCCAAAGAAGTCATCCTCACCAAAAAAGTCCTCCGGGTCGACGTCGGCGAAGAAGAAGTCGAGCGGCTCATCGTCACGTAGGAAGAAGAGCGCATGAGCCCTAGAAGAGTGGTTTCACCGGTTCCATGAGTTCGGGCCCATCAGCGTCACGACCGAGTGGTGCGACCTCCCGGGCGGCGAGTTCGACGTTGCGGGAGGCATCGACAGCGGCATCCACCAACTGCTGATCGCCGGCGACCGACGCATCGAGCCAGACATCGTGCATGTGCCGGGGAAGCGTCACAGGTGTGCGGTCATGGATCTCGGCCAGTGGGCCCTCTGCCTGGCGCGTGAGGATCGTCGTCGTCAGCATCCATTCGTGCTCGGGAGACGCACGCCACCAGGTGTAGAGCGCAGCGAAGGCAAGGGACTGTTCGGCCTCGCTGATGAAGAACGGGGTCTTTGTCTTGCCGGCGGTCTTCCACTCGTAGTACCCGCGGGCAGGGACGATCGCGCGCTTGGAGGCGACGCTGCTCTTGAATGTGGGCTTGGACGCTGCCGTTTCGCTTCGCGCATTGAACGTGGGGTACTTCAGCTTCTCTTCCCGCGCCCAGCTGGGGATGAGGGACCACCGTGCGCCTTCGATTCTGCGCACGGGAGTCGCGCCGTCGCGCGATGACTCGAAGACCGTGGCGATGCGCTCGGTTGGCTTGATGTTGTACCCCGTGCGCCAATCGGGGGTCCAGTTCTCTGGCTGCTCTCCGGTGACGATGACGAACTCGGTGATGAGTTCGTCGACCGTCTGATCCATGGCAAATCGTCCGCACATGCGTTCAGAGTAACCTGTACGTCTGGCAGGCAGAAGACTCTCGTCGCCATATTGACTATGCCGAACAAATGTTCGATTATGGCGATATGAATACGGGAGCTGTGCGCGCATGGGACGCGGTCGATGCATCGGCATCGAACCGTGCCGACGTGCTTGCCGAGCTGAACGGGCGCATCCGCAGCATGCAGCGGAACACTCTCGGCGCCGGGGCCGAGGCGCCGGTCATTCCCGTGGTCTCCGAACTGGCCGGACTCTTTCCCGGTGGAGGGTTGAGGCCAGGTGGAGTGTACGAGGTGCTGTCTCCGCTCCTGGTGACGATGCTTCTCGCTGAGGCAACGCGCAGGGGAGACTGGGTGGCGGTCATCGGAATGCCTGACTTCTCGGCGGCCGCTGCGTCGTCTATCGGCGTCGATTTTGAACGACTGATTCTCGTGCCGCATCCCGGAGATCAGGGTGTTCGGGTGTCTGCGACATTGGCCGACGTGATGTCTGTCGTCGTGCTGGGCGGGGCTGCTTCGGTGGCATCGGCCGAGGCGCAGAGACTCGAGGCGCGACTTCGCCGCACGGGCAGCGTCATGCTGCGGCTTGGCAGCTGGCCTGGTTCAGAAGATCGCCTGAGCGTCGCGGAGCGACAATGGGGCGGTCTTCGTTCCGGGCACGGACATTTGGCCTCATGCCGGCTCACAGCGACTGCGCGTGGTCGCGGTGGTGCACCGCGTCGGGTTTTCTTTACGCTTTCCGAAATGTCAGACCCACCTGATCTCATCGAACATAGCAACGAATGAGGTGGCGCTATGGGAACATCAATAAAACGGACTCTCGTGCTGCGGTTTCCCGGGTGGTCGACAGCAGCTGCGGCAACGGCCCGAGGGATTGCGCAGGAGGTTCCTCTTGCACTGCTCGTCACGGGGGCCGTCTCAGCGTGCAACGCGGCAGCGTCAGCCTGGGGCGTCGCACAGGGGCAACGCATGCGTGAGGCACAGGCCGCGTGCCCGCAGCTCGACGTGCATCCCTACGATCGCGACGCCGACTACCGAGCATTCGAGGGCATTTTTCAGGTGATTGAGGAGCATGCTCCAGGGGGTCAGATTTTGCAGCCGGGGCTCTGCGCTCTGCGACTGCGGGGCCCCAGTCGGTATTACGGGGGAGAGCGAGCGGCGGCCGAGATGCTGATGAGCGCCGTTCGAGCCAGCGGCTTCGCCGATGTTCGCGCGGGAATCGCCGACGGAATCTTTCCCGCAGAACTTGCTGCCCGCCGCGCACGCGCGGGAGAGATCGTGGCGATCTCTCCCGCCGACACCGCGCGTTTTGTCGCTGCCGTCCCCATCGATGAACTGCCCGCGGAGGCACTTGCTGAAAATGGGCCTCTTCTGCACAGGCTCGGAGTGCATTTTCTCGGCGATTACGCTCGCCTGCACGTTGATCAGGTGCGCGATCGATTTGGCCCGGATGCTGTGCGCGTGCACCGTCTGGCGAACGGTGATGATCCCCGCACGGTCGTTCCGACAGATACCTCCCTCGAGCATTCGGTGCACCGTGAGTTCGATGAGGCACTCGACCGCGTCGATCAGATCGCGTTCAGCCTTCGTGCTGATATCGATGACCTCACGGAACGAGTTGCCGAGTCCAAGAAGGTAGCGACGAGCATTCGCATCGAGCTGCGCGACGATCGCGGTGGGCTGAAAGAACGCACGTGGTTGCATCCTCGGTTTTTCCGAGCATCAGACATCGTCGATCGCGTGCGGTGGCAGGTGCAGGGAACGCATGCGGGGGCCGCTGCTCTGGACGCACCGATCAGCGCTGTGCTGATCACCGTTGCGGCAATCGACGATGCGTCGCACTATGAGGCAGGGCTGTGGGGAGACAGCACAGATCAGCGCGTTCACAACAGCATTACGCGAGTGCAGAGCATGATCGGGCACACCGGCGTCTGCACTCTTCAACCCGGCGAAGGCCGCCTCATGCGTGAGAGGCAGCTGCTCGTTCCCTGGGGAGAGAAGCGGGCAAGCGCAGACCGCAGCAGCGAGCCCTGGCCCGGGTCGCAGACCGGTCTTGCGCCGAGTCTCGTGTTTGAGAACCCGGTGGAGGTTGCGGTTCTCGACACTGCAGGCGATATCGCGACGCTCACCGAGCGGGGCACGCTTCGGGCACCGCTCATGGCGCTGTCGCTCGAGGGAAGCATTCGCATGCTGCGTGGCTGGGCAGGGCCCTGGAGCCTCGACGTGCGCTGGTGGGATGCTCGCCGGCACCAGAGGGTCCATCGCTTCCAAGCGGTCGACGATCGCGGTGACGCGTGGATGCTGACGATGCAGAATGACCGCTGGAGTGTCGAGGCCCGCTATGACTGAGAAGGCGCACGCTCATGGGCTGGCATAATCCGCCTGTGCCGTGGTCAGAGTTCGCCAGACGGCTGTCTGACGACCCTGAGATTGCCGCTGCCCAGGTGGCGGCTTCTCGCAGCGAGCCTCCGCAGACGGCTGAGACTCGACCGGCGGCTCCTGCACCGAAAATTTCCTACGCGGAGCTGCACGCGCACTCTGCCTATAGCTTCCTCGACGGCGCAAGCATGCCGGAGCAGCTCGTCGACGGTGCTGTCGATCTGGGACTGGCCGGCATGGCACTCACCGACCACGATGGCTTTTACGGTGCCGTGCGCTTTGCAGAGGCTGCTGCGCTGCATCCGGGGTTCTCCACGGTTTTCGGGGCGGAGCTCTCACTCGACCTCTCAGAGCCGCAGAACGGCGAAGCCGACCCCGAGGGCATGCATCTGCTTGCACTCGCGCGGGGGGCCGAAGGGTATCGTCATCTGGCGCGCACGATCACTGCAGCGAATCTCGCCGAGGGAGCGCAGAAGGGAAGCCCCCGCTACAGCATGGAGAGCCTTGGCGACCAGCTGGCCGGACACGTGCACGTGCTGACCGGATGCCGCAAGGGCGCCGTGAGGCGAGCACTTGACAGCGGAGGCCGAGCTGCCGCCGCGCAGCAACTCGATCGACTGGTGGAGCTCTTCGGAAAAGACAGCGTCACCGTCGAGCTTTTCGCCAGGGGAGAGCCGCTCGACGATGCCCGCAACGATGCTCTCTCTGTTCTGGCCGCGGAGCGAGGCCTTCCTGTCGTAGCAACCGGAAACGTGCATTTCGCCAGGCCCGACCAGTTTCGGCTCGCGCAGGCGCTCTCAGCGGTGCGCGCCCGACGCAGCCTCGATGATCTGGAGGGGTGGCTCCCTGCCTCGGGTGATGCCTTTCTGCGAAGCGGTGACGAGATGTCGAGACGATTCGCGGCATACCCCGGTGCCGTTGCGCGTAGCGTGGAGCTGCTCGATGAACTGGCGTTTTCTCTGCGGGCCGTTTCGCCAGGGTTGCCCAAGCTTCCCGTTCCCGATGGATGCACTCCGATGGAATGGCTTCGGAAGCTGGTCTGGGAAGGAGCTGCGCGCAAATATCCCGATCTCGACAGGGCGAAGGCCGACCGCATCGAGCGCGAGCTTCAGGTAATCGACGAGAAGGATTTTCCCGGCTACTTTCTCATCGTGCACGACATCGTGCGGTTCGCGCGTTCGCGCGGCATCCTGTGTCAAGGTCGAGGCTCCGCCGCCAACTCGGCCGTCTGCTTTCTGATCGACATCACAGCCGTTGATTCGATTCTCTACGAGCTGCCTTTCGAGCGCTTTCTGTCGAGCATGCGTGAGGAAGAGCCCGATATCGACGTCGATTTTGACTCCGGTCGTCGCGAAGAGGTGATCCAGTACGTGTATGAAACATACGGCCGGTACAACGCAGCGCAGGTGTGTAACGTCATCAGCTATCGGCCGAAAGGAGCGGTGCGTGACATGGCGAAGGCCCTGGGACACAGCCCGGGGCAGCAAGACGCCTGGAGCACACAGATCGAACGATGGGGCGCCACCGTCGAGGCACACGATCACGATATTCCCGACACCGTGCTTGAGCTCTCTGATCAAACGCTGAAGCTGCCGCGCCATCTCGGCATCCACTCGGGCGGCATGGTGCTCACAGACCGGCCTGTCGGCGAAGTGAGTCCCATCGAGCGTGCGCGCATGGAGGGCCGCACCGTGCTGCAGTGGGACAAAGACGATTGTGCGTGGATGGGGCTCGTCAAGTTCGACCTGCTGGGGCTTGGCATGCTCGAGGCGATTGCGCACGTCTTCGATCTCGTCGCCGAGGCGTGCGGCGAACGCTGGGCGCTTGACACGATTCCGAAGGAAGAAGCTGCCGTGTACGACGTGCTCTGCCACGCCGACACCGTCGGTGTATTCCAAGTAGAGAGCCGTGCCCAGATGGGGATGCTTCCCCGGCTGCAGCCTCGACGGTTCTATGATCTGGTTGTCGAAGTCGCGCTCGTGCGGCCCGGCCCGATTCAAGGTGGCGCTGTTCATCCCTACATCAAACGTCGCATGCAGCAGCGTGAATGGGAGCGCAAGAAGGCAGCGGGAGATGTCACGGGAGAATTCGCCATTCCGTATCTGCACCCGAAACTTGAACCGGTGCTCAAGCGAACGCTCGGCGTTCCGCTGTTCCAAGAGCAGCTGATGCAGATGGCGATGGCTGTCGGCGGGTGTTCGGCAGAAGACGCCGATCAGTTGCGGCGTGCAATGGGGTCAAAGCGAGGAACTGAACGCATCGACTCGCTGCGCGACACGCTGTACGCCGGAATGGCGAAGAACGGTCTCGTAGGAAAGCAGGCGGATGCTGTCTACGCCAAGATCCAGGCATTCGCGAACTTCGGCTTCGCCGAGAGCCATTCCATTAGCTTCGCTCTTCTCGTGTACGCAAGCGCGTGGCTTCGGTTGCACTATCCTGCGGCATTTCTCGCGGCGCTGCTGCGGGCGCAGCCGATGGGCTTCTATTCTCCGCAGAGCCTTGTCGCCGATGCGCGGCGCCACGGTGTGACGACGCATCGTCCTGATCTGCACCTCTCGCACGTTCATCCCTCGCTCGAAGGCGACCGGGAGGGCTCGACGCAGGGCCGCGAGGAGTGCGTGAATTCACAGCAGTCGCCCATCGGGGTGTTCGACCCGACGATGAAAGACACACAGGCGCAGCATCGCCGAGATGAGGCATTCGCCGTTCGCCTCGGGCTCGCTGCCGTGCGTGGAGTGGGGGAGAAGATTGCGCAGCAGATCGTCGCAGAGCGTGACGCGAACGGACACTTTCGAGACATGTACGATCTCGTTCGCAGAACCGGTGTGCGAACGCCCGTGCTGGAGTCACTCGCCGACGCCGGCGCCTTCGAGTGCCTGGGCCTCAGTCGCCGAGAGGCGCTGTGGCAGGCGGAGCACGCCGCGCAGGAGCGCCCAGAGCAGCTCGTGGGAACCGCGCTCACTGTTCAGCCTCCGCTCTTCTCTCTGCTCACTCCGGAAGAGCAGACCGTGTCTGACATCTGGGCGACGGGGATCTCGCCTGAGGGGCATCCACTCGAACATCTGCGTGAAGAGCTCACCACGCGAGGTGTGAGAAGCGCGGTCGCTCTGCGCACGGCCGAACCGGGCAGGCGCATTCGCGTTGCTGGTGTGGTGACGCACAGACAACGACCGGCGACGGCCCGCAACGTGACGTTCTTGAACCTCGAAGATGAGACGGGGCTGGTCAACGTCGTCTGCAGCACGGGAGTCTGGAACAGATACCGGCGTATCGCACGGGAAAGCCCGGCGCTCATCGTTCGCGGGATGCTTGAGCGCTCGCCCGAAGGTGTCGTCAACGTGCTCGCCGATCAGTTCGAGCAGTTGGGCATTCGTGCGCAGACACGGTCGCGAGACTTTCAATAGCCCGACATCACCACGAAACATCTGCTCGGCTAAGGTGACATCATGCGAGAACTCCAAGCCCAGATCATCGCCGAACTCGGGGTGAGGCCCCACATCGACCCCCGTGAAGAAATCGAGCGGCGCGTGAGCTTTCTCGACGGGTACCTTAGTGCCACCGGGGCAGCAGGGTATGTGCTGGGCATCAGCGGCGGGCAGGATTCTTCACTCGCCGGCAGTCTCTGCCAACGCGCAGTGGAACGTCGCCGCGCCCGCGGCGACGCCGCCGAGTTTCTCGCTGTGCGACTGCCCTACGCGGTTCAAAATGATGAGGCGGATGCTCTTCTCGCTCTTGAATTCATCGCGCCGGATCGCGCGGTGACATTCAACATCGAGCAGTCTGTCAACGGTGTGGTTGATGAGTATGCGCGCGCAACGGGAGAGCGCATCAGCGATTTCAACAAGGGGAACGTGAAGGCGCGCGCACGCATGGTCGCGCAGTATGCCCTCGCGGGTGCCGATGGGCGTCTCGTCGTCGGCACCGACCATGCGGCGGAGGCTCTCACCGGCTTCTATACGAAGTTCGGCGATGGCGCCGCAGATGTGATTCCGCTCAGCGGGCTGACAAAAAGACAGGGAGCGAGCATGCTCCGAGCGCTGAATGCACCGCCGCGACTCTACGAGAAGATCCCCACAGCAGACCTCCTCGACGACGAACCAGGCCAGTCAGACGAAGCAAATCTGGGGCTGTCCTACGCAGATATCGATGACTACCTCGAAGGCGTGGAGATTTCGCACGAGACTGCCGAGCGGATCGAGTCTGCGTTCATGCGCAGCAGGCACAAGCGCACGGTTCCGGTTGGTCCGGCCGACACCTGGTGGCGCTAGAGATTACGACGCGTTCTTTTCGTCTGCGGCGGATGACGCTGACTGCGGATGCTTCTTCGCTGCGTCAAGCGCTGCGACGTCGTCGATGAGCTTCTGTGTCGTTGCGTCTGCACGGGACGCATCGGAGAAGCGCGGTGTTGGCGTGATGTTGGAGCGCAGTTCAGGCTGCGTCTCTGCCGGAAGATCGCGGGGCTTATCGGTTGGCGCCGCGACGTTCTCGGCCTCATCGGAGAACGACCACCGTTCGAGATCGTTCTGAAATACCTTCTTCGCTCGGCCCGGGCGTTCTAGCCAATCGAGAAGACAATCGCGGAACTCTGCAACTGACGAATCGAGGGTTGAGTCGGTTCTCGACGATGCACGCTTCATTTCAGCGAGCTGATGTGAGGCCCAGTCAGCGGCAATCGATGACCCACGCACCGGAAGGAGGCGAACCGTCGTGTCTGCCTGGCCGACTGCGCGATCGGCAAGCACACGCTCCTGAGGCGTCAGCGAATTCCAGGCGGTTGCCTCCGTTGCAGCGTCGATCAGGGTCGCGATTGCGGCCGTGCGCTGTTCCCGATCGCGCTGAGCGACGAGACGTTTGATGCCGGCCCGTCCGATCCCCGCGGCGATGAGACCCGAGATGATCATCGAGACGCCGATGACAACAGCCATGAAAATCGTTGACTGCGCGTCAGAGGCAGTGAGCCATGAGATGAAATCGTTCCACCAGTTCATGTCCGAACGATAACCCGGGCGGGGCTCCACTGTCGGGAGCCATGCCGTGGTGGTTGTGAAAAGTCACCTACCCGTGCCGAAGCGAGCCGACGGCGTCGGTGAAGTTCCAGAAACGCCCGACGGAGACGAAACGCGCTGCTGCGAGCTGATAGCGCTTCGACTCGTAGCGGTCGCCCTCGGGCGTCGGCACCCGTTCGACGTGCCCGAAAACGAAGCCATCGGGCGCGGTGACACGCCACAGGTAGTCATTGATGCGGATCGTCTCAGCATGACGTCCGCGTGCAAGTGTTGACTGCATAATCCCTCCCAATGTCAAGGCCGGCCCCGTGCTGTGACTCAACGGTACGGGCGACCACCGACATTCAGAGGAAGACGGTCAGCCCCGTCCCGTTCCGTCGACGGCGAAGGGTTCGATGGCGCTGATTTCATCGTTTGTGAGCGCAGGGGCGTCGAGCGCAGCGATGTTCTGTTCCAGTTGCGCGACAGACGAGGCTCCAACCAACGCGGATGTGACATTGCTCTGCCGCAGAATCCACGCCAGGGCCAACTGGGCGAGACTCTGTCCTCGTGACGACGCGATCTCATCGAGGGCGCGCGCACGCTCGAGATATGTTGCATCCAATCGCTCGGGAGAGAGGAACGGACTTGTGGCAGCGCGAGAATCCGAAGGAATGCTGCCGTCGAGATAGCGGTTCGTGAGCAGTCCCTGCGAGAGCGGGGAAAAGACGACGCAGCCACTTCCGGTGCGATCGAGCACGGGGAACAGGCCACGTTCGACATGACGGTTGAACATGCTGTACGAGGGCTGGTGCAGCACAAGTGGAACCTTGTGCTCAGCGAGCGCAGCCGCAGCGGCATCCGTCTGTTCCGGCGAATAGTTGGAAATGCCGACATATAAGGCCTTGCCTGCATGAACGGCCGAAGCCAGAGCTCCCATCGTCTCTTCGATGGGCGTTTCTGGGTCTGGACGATGCGAGTAGAAGACATCGACGTAGTCGACACCGAGTCTGCGAAGGCTGCGATCGAGTGACGCGAGCAGGTTCTTTCGCGACCCCCACTCGCCATAGGGACCCGGCCACATGTAATAACCGGCCTTGCTCGAAATAATGATCTCATCACGATACGCCGCAAGGTCTGTCGCGAGAATATGCCCGAAATTGCTTTCGGCGCTTCCGGCAGGCGGCCCGTAATTATTCGCGAGATCGAAGTGCGTCACGCCAAGATCGAACGCCCGGCGCACGATCGCTCTCTGCGTTTCAATCGGACGTTCATCGCCAAAGTTGTGCCAGAGGCCAAGCGAAAGCTCAGGAAGGCGCAGGCCGGAAGCGCCCGCCCTTCGATAGCGCATGGAATCGTACCGGGAATCGTCGGCGATAAAGGTCATGACGTTATGTTAGTGACTTATTGGGAGCACGCTGCAACCCATGGCCCGTGCACTCCGTACGGCAACGTGGGTGACACAAGTCGTCGCCGATCGTTCGTCCACAGCAGCCCGTCTGTGTGCGAGGCCCCACAATCTTCTGACGAGCCACGATGTGCGCGTCGACTGCGCGCCACACTCGATGAACGGCTCCGGAGACGACTGATCCGGCACGAGCGTCGTCTCCGGAGTCGCACCACCCGACCGGGCGGTGCACTATCGAGAGGAGCAATCATGGCCGATACGATCACCGTCACCGGGATCGTCGGGACTACCCCGCAGTTGGGAGACGCCGCGGGCACGCCTGTCTGCAATTTTCGCCTGGCGACGAGCCTGCGCCGGTACGACAAACAGACCGGAGTGTGGACCGAGTACGGAACGAACTGGTACTCGGTTGGCGCCTACCGGTATCTCGGCAAGAACGTTGCAGCGAGTGTGAACAAGGGAGACCGCGTCGTCGTCACGGGTCGGGTCAGGCTCAGAGAATGGTCGAATCAAGCAGGAAAAGGGATGACTGTCGACATCGATGCAACGTCAGTCGGGCATGACCTCACCTGGGGAACGACCACGTTTCATAAGCACAACGAGGCGGTCGAAAAGTCGGAGTCAGATGCTGATCCAAGCGACGACGCTGAGTTGCCTGGTTCGGATCCCCACTCGTCGTCGGGGCAATCCTCGGAGCTCGTTGAGCGCGCTGCCGAAGGTTTTCACAACGGTTGGCCCTCTGTGAGCGTCGGTACGGAGAACGTCGAGGCGGCGTGAGTACGTCGAACAGCTTGATCTTCTACAATCGGTTCCGGCGGCATTCTGTCGCCGGAACCGGAGGCAGAGCGTGGGGCGGACTACTGCCAGGCTTTGGGCACTCGGCGGAACGCTGCTTCTCACGTGGGTTCTCTGTGGATGCGCGCCGGCGGTTGACTCGACAGCGCCGCAGACGTCGACGGGTTCTCCTGTCGAAGAGACGAGTCCTCCTGCCCAGACAGAGCTCGTTCCGGACGGGTCTGCAGAGGACAACCTCGGCTACTTCGACGCCGTCAACACAGGCGTACTTGCCGAGAACCCCGACGCAATGGGCATGGATTTCATCAATGCCCTTGTCGAGGCAGGGTTTGATAAATCGGCGATGCAAGTGACGGAGGACTACTCCACGGTCGGCAACCGCGCGGAATCCATCCAGTTTTCGGTGCGATGGAATGATCAGTGTCTGATCGGGCAGAACGGCGAGGCGGTTGGCGGCTATCACTCCGTGGTGATGGACGCCCTTGACTCGGGCACGTGCCTCATCGGCAACACCCGCGACATCGAGTAGCACTCGACTCGTTCAACTGACGTCGCCGACTCGCAGGATGACACGTTATCCTCGAAGGTGGCGACGACGCACCGCGTGCCATCGATGGCAGCGTACGGTGGTCGTCGTACCGCGTGAACAGGCAGTTTGACGCGACATCAGCCCAGTAGACCGCTCGCGGTCTCACGGACATGAAAGCAGTGTAGGGAAAAGAGTGGCCGAATACATTTACTCGATGGTCCGCGCGCGCAAAGCAGTCGGGGACAAAGTTATTCTCGACGACGTGACGATGGCCTTCCTCCCCGGAGCGAAAATCGGCGTGGTCGGCCCGAACGGCGCCGGTAAATCAACGATCCTCAAGATCATGGCTGGACTCGACACACCGAGCAACGGTGAGGCCAAGCTCAGCCCCGGGTACAGCGTCGGCATTCTCATGCAGGAGCCGGAACTCGACGAGGACCGTTCTGTGCTCGAGAACGTTCAAGATGGCCTCGGCGAAATCAAGGTCAAAGTCGACCGTTTCAACGAGATCTCGGCGGCGATGGCTGAACCCGATGCTGATTTTGACGCCCTCCTCGCCGAAATGGGGAAGCTCCAGGAAGAGATTGATGCCGCCGATGCGTGGGACCTCGACTCGCAGCTTGAGCAGGCGATGGACGCGCTGCGCTGCCCGCCTTCTGATGCGACGGTGAGCGTGCTCTCCGGTGGAGAGAAGCGGCGCGTCGCGCTGTGCAAGTTGCTTTTGCAGAAGCCAGATCTGCTTCTTCTCGATGAGCCGACCAACCATCTAGACGCCGAGAGCGTGCTGTGGCTCGAGCAGCATCTTGCCAAGTATCCAGGTGCTGTGCTTGCTGTCACTCACGATCGGTACTTCCTTGACCACGTCGCTGAGTGGATCGCTGAGGTCGACAGAGGACACCTTTACCCGTACGAGGGAAACTACTCGACATACCTCGAGAAGAAGCGCGACCGTCTCGCCGTGCAGGGCAAGAAAGACGCCAAGCTTTCCAAGCGTCTTTCTGACGAACTCGAGTGGGTGCGTTCTAACACCAAGGGTCGGCAGGCCAAGTCGAAGGCGCGTCTCGCACGATACGAGGAGATGGCCGCTGCGGCCGAGAAGACTCGCAAGCTCGACTTCGAGGAGATTCAGATTCCAGCCGGGCCGCGACTCGGGCAGACAGTTATTGAGGCCCGTAACCTGCGCAAGGGTTTCGGCGAACGTGTTCTCATCGACGGTCTGTCGTTTTCGTTGCCGCGCAACGGAATCGTCGGTGTGATCGGCCCCAACGGAGTCGGTAAGACCACCTTGTTCAAGACCATCGTCGGTTTTGAACCGCTCGATGGGGGCGACCTCAAAGTCGGCGAGACGGTGAAAATCTCATATGTCGATCAGAGCAGAGGCGGAATCGACCCGAACAAAACGCTGTGGGAAGTCGTTTCAGATGGCCTCGATTACATTCAGGTCGGAAACAACGAGATTCCCTCGCGCGCTTACGTCTCCACCTTCGGCTTCAAGGGCCCGGATCAGCAGAAGCGCGCAGGAGTGCTGTCCGGCGGTGAGCGCAACCGTCTGAATCTCGCGCTGACGCTGAAGCAGGGCGGCAACCTTCTGCTGCTTGACGAGCCGACTAACGACCTGGACGTCGAGACCCTGTCGAGCCTCGAGAACGCACTTCTGGAGTTTCCCGGCTGCGCCGTGGTCGTCACTCACGATCGCTGGTTCCTTGACCGGATTGCCACCCATATTCTTGCGTACGAAGGTACAGACGAGAACCCGGCAAACTGGTACTGGTTCGAGGGAAACTTTGAGGCGTATGAGCAGAACAAGGTAGAACGTTTGGGCGCAGACGCTGCGAAGCCACACCGTTCGACGTACCGCAAGCTGACTCGAGACTGATGCGCGTCCATGCTCCGGTGCATCTCCGCTGGGGAGACCTCGACGCCTATAACCATGTGAATAATGTGGAGTTGCTTCGGGTGCTTGAGGAAGCTCGAGTGCGGGTTTTCTGGCGCAGCGGTGACGAGGGCGACAGCATTGATCAGGGAATGGCCCTGATTGAGGCCGAGCCCGGGTCGGAGACGCTGACACTCGTTGCACGTCATGAGGTCGAGTACCGCAAGCCGATTCCGTATCAGCGGGCCCCATTGGATATTCAGCTGTGGATCGGTCGGCTCGGAGGCGCTAGTCTCGACGTGCACTATGAAGTGTTCACACAACACGACGGTGACACGCCGGCAGCCTGCGCGGCAAGCACGATCGTACTCGTGGATGCCTCGTCAGGCGCTCCTCGTCGCATTCGAGAAGCCGAACGCCGAGCATGGCAGCGCTATGCAGAAGCGCCCGTGACGTTCACTGGACGGCGATAGTCGCGAGATCACGACTTTCGGGGCACACGCACCATTCCCTCTTGAGCGACCGAGGCAACAAGCTTGCCGTCACGCGAATAAAAACGACCCTGTGTGAGCCCGCGTCCGCCCGTCGCGCTCGGTGACTGCTGCACGTACAGCAGCCACTCGTCCACCCGTGCGGCACGATGCCACCACATTGCGTGGTCAAGGCTCGCCATCTTGAGACCTGGCGTCAGCCAGCTCAAACCATGACTGCGCAAGATTGGCTCGAGCAGCGTGTAGTCGCTCGCATAGGCAAGGGCTGCCTGATGAAGTCGTCTGTCGTCGGGAAGCGCTCGGTTCGCACGCAGCCACAGCATCTGTTCGGAGGACTTCTGCGTAGGCGGTGCAAGGTAGATCGGCTCGGATGCATGACGAATCTCAAATGGTCGATCGGCAGACCACGCACGCGCGCGCGGATCATCGATCGAGCCCAAGATCTCAGTGTCGCTCGGCAGGTCATCGGGATCTGTGACATCGGGCATCGGCGCTGCATGGTCAAGGCCAGCATCCTCGTCTTGGAATGAGGCGATCATCGACAGAATCGGCATGCCTTTCTGATAGGCCTGCGTACGTCGCGTCATGAACGATCGACCATCATGAATGCGGTCGACGGCGAACGTGATGGGCAGGTCGACGTCGCCGGGACGCAGAAAGTACCCGTGCATTGAATGGATGAAGCGATCATCGGGAACCGTCCGTCCTGCAGCCATGATCGACTGAGCAAGAACCTGTCCGCCGAAGACGCGACCCTGGGGCATCCATTGAGAGGGGCCGGTGAAAATGTCTTCATTTGTGCGAGCACCAGTATCGGCGAGATCAAGGGCTCCGAGCAATGAGTCGATGGGATCTGACAACGCTTCTCCTCACGATGCTGCCGACGGGTGCGGCGTGAGATAAGTTTAGGAGCAGATGACTGAGACATTCACATTGAGCGATACCGACGCTGTGTCGGACCTGGGCACCTTTGTAGGCCGCGCAAAACGGGTCGACCCGGATGCTGTGCGATTTCTCGCTTCAGGCGGAGTACTCGCCGTCTACGTACCCGTGCTCTATGCGCGTGGCATTCTCGACCAGAGCGCCACGATCCTCGGACTGCGTACGTACGCTGAAAACAGCGATGCCACCTTCGATCGCACGGTGAACCCGGTGTCCGTCAGCGAGCGCATCGCGCGGCTCGAAGGGACCGGATCGGCGCGGCTCTCGATGCCACCGTCTGACGTGCAGGCGCCGTGGACCGGAATAGCACCTCCGCGCTCAGGCTGGGCTCAGATCGCATCGATTGACGTCGATGTGCTCTCAGGCGCGGCGCGCGCCGGCGTCGAGCGCATATCATCAGAGCTGCCCCGCGACGCAGGGGACCCCGTCGTGCAGCGAATCAGAGCGTCAGTCTGGGGCGAAGATATCGCGCAGGTACCGGAGCTTCCAGCCGGAGCGGCGTTCGCTGCAGACAGCCTGGGGTTTATCTCGGAGCCTGAAACGGCACGTGTACTCCAGTCAGGCAATTGGCTTCGCCTGAGTCTGCGTCGCGGTCACGTTCTTGTGCGCCGACGCTGAGCTCACGCCAAAGCTCCGGCCATCGCTCGGCCTGCTGTACGTCCAGAGAACAGGCAACCGCCGAGGAACGTACCCTCGAGAGCACGGTAGCCGTGCAGCCCGCCGCCGCCGAAGCCAGATGCCTCTCCTGCCGCATACAGGCCCGGAACGGGCTCACCTGAGGCGGAAAGAACTCGACCGTCAAGGTCGGTCTGCAGCCCGCCAAGCGTCTTGCGGGTCAGCAGGTGCAGTTTGACAGCAATGAGGGGCCCCGCCTTCGGATCAAGCAGTTTGTGCGGGGGAGCGGCACGGAGCAGCTTGTCGCCACGGTACGAGCGTGCACCGTGCATGGCGGTAAGCTGCGCGTCTTTGGAGAAACTGTTGTTCAGCTGTCGATCGCGCCACTCGATCTCGTGGCGGACACGGCCGCGATCAAGCTGGTCGTCCGTGTCGAGTTCGGCCATGCCATCCAGAAGAGTGTCAAGGCGATCGGCAACGACGAAGTCGTCACCGTGCTTTTTGAACGCTTCCACGGGGCCGGGTGCACCTGGCGCGACTCTGCCCAGAACCATCCGGATGTCTTTGCCCGTCAAGTCTGGATTCTGCTCGCTTCCCGAGAGCGCAAATTCTTTCTCGATGATTCGCTGGGTCAGCACAAACCAGGAATGGTCGAAGCCTGCTCTCGTGAGGTGTGTGAGGGTGCCGAGCGTATCGAACCCGGGAAAGAGCGGTGCAGGCAGGCGTGCACCTGTCGGATCGAGCCACAGCGACGATGGGCCGGGAAGAATCCGGATGCCGTGTTCGGGCCAAACGGGATTCCAATTGGTGATGCCCTCGGTGTAATGCCACATGCGATCGGCATTGACGATTCGCCCGCCCGCATTTTCTGCGATGGCGAGTCCGCGCCCGTCGACGTGGGCGGGCACACCGGTGAGCATGCTGCGGGGCACAGGTCCGAGTCTTTCCGGCCAGTGCTTGCGCACGAGTTCGGAGTTGCCTCCGATTCCTCCCGTGCTCATCAATACCGTTCGGGACGAGAACTCGAACCTGCCGACCTCTGTGCGAGAACTCGTCACACCACGAGGCACCCGATCCTCGGCCAAAACTGCTCCAGACACACCTGTGACGCAGCCATTCGTCATGATCAGCTCGTCGACGCGGTGTCGCGTGAGCACGTCGACAAGACCAGCGTCTTGTGCCGCATGGACGCGGCGAACGAACGGGTCGAGAACGCCGGGACCCGTTCCCCACGTGATATGAAATCGAGGTACAGAGTTTCCGTGTCCGAAAGCGGCCCCTGACCCGCGTTCAGCCCAGCCGACAACGGGAAACAGCGATATTCCCTTGGACTTCAGCCACGAACGCTTTTCGCCTGCGGCAAAATCTACGTAGGCGCGAGCCCACCGCTGTGCCCAATTGTCTTCGTCTCGATCGAACCCGGCTGTTCCTTCCCAGTCTTGCCACGCGAGGTCGGCAGAGTCGCTGATTCCCATTCTGCGCTGCTCGGGAGAATCGACGAGAAAGAGTCCGCCAAAAGACCACCAGGCCTGTCCGCCGAAGGAACTGGGGGGCTCTTGATCGAGCACGGCGACGCGTCGGCCGCAATCGGCGAGCTCTGCCGCTGCGACAAGGCCGGCGAGCCCAGCCCCAACGACGATTGCGTCATATGAATGGTCAGACATCGGGCGGCTCCTTCGACGCTACGTTGGTCAGTCCTCGAACGTATTCACGAGAGCGTGAGCTGCTCTCTCAAGATAGTCCCACAGCGTCGCCTCGTGGATCGGCGCGAGCTCGAGGGAGTCGACGGCAGTGCGCATGTGCCCCAGCCAGCGGTCCCGCGCCTCGGGGTTCACCTTGTACGGAACATGGCGCATGCGAAGACGCGGGTGCCCCCGAGTCTCACTGTACGTGGCCGGGCCGCCCCAGTACTGCTCAAGGAACATTCTCAGACGGTCTTCGGCCGGACCGAGATCTTCCTCCGGATACATCGCCTTGAGCGCGGGATCGCTTGCGACGCCTCGATAGAACTCGTGCACCAGTTTCTGGAATGTAGCGTGCCCGCCGACGAGGTCGTAGAACGTGCTGATCTGTGCGTCGGTCATTGTTCTCCCTTCGGAGCGCGCTTCTTTTTCTTACCGAGTTTTGAGGGATCGACGACGACGGGCTTTGTTCGAGGTGGCCGTGCTCCGCCCACACTGCCTGCACCCTCCCATCCCGCGAGAATCACCGTCTCCAGCGAGAGTGCTACAACGTCGAGGCCATCGAGAACGTCTTTGAAACGGGAGCGAAGCTCGCGTCCGACGTCGTCTTTCGACGAGGTGCGCGTTTTCGCGACCAGACGAAGAACGATCGCCTCGTCCGAGACGGACTCCATGCCCCACACCTCGGGGGCGTCAAGGAAGTGTGGTCTCCACTTCGGCTCTTCAGCGAGCGCCATGGCCGCATCGAGCAACTGCTGTTTGACCTCGTCGAAATCAACGTCGAGAGGAATCGCGAGGTCGATGATGAGTCGCGACCACCCTTGCGACATATTTCCCACGCGCAGCACCTCGCCATTGCGCACGAACCACAGCACCCCGTTGACGTCGCGCACCTGCGTGATGCGGATGCCCACCTTTTCGACGACGCCCGTGGCAAACCCCACGTCGACGACGTCCCCGACTCCGAGCTGGTCTTCGATCACCATGAAGATGCCATTGAGCACGTCTTTCACGATGTTCTGTGCCCCGAATCCGAGGCCGGCACCGATAGCGGCGGACAGCAGAGCGAATGAACTTAGGATGCCGGGGGAGACAACGTGAACGATGAGGAACACGGCGATGACGACAATGACGACGTTGACGATATTAGAGAGCACTGTGCCCAGCGTGCGAGTGCGTTGAACGACGCGCACCGCGGCCAACGGCGAAATGGCGAGCGCCTGTGTGTCATCGACGCCGCGGCCCCGCTTGACTCCGCTGACGATCGATACGACAGAGCGTCGAATAATGATGTGGAGAAGCCAGGCCACCCCAATCGCCACCCCGATGATGACGACGACATGTACGAGAGTGCCGAGAGGGGTGTTCAGGAAGTCATCGAGAGACGACGTGAAATCAGTGCGCACGTTGTGAGTGTATCCACGTCAACTCGACTATGTCTGTAAACACCTCGGGCTCCGCACAATGTGAGAAGCCCGAGGTGTCTCACACCGTCAGCGAGCGTCCCTCTCTTGCGCTGCAAGAGCGCGCTCGACGCCCGCCAGGTTCTCCACCACGAGACGGCGAAGAGCGGCAGGCTCACTGTGTGTGCTGAGCCATGCTGTCGTCGCATCGCGCAGGTGCGCGTTCGCGAGTGAAGACGGGTACAGTCCAACGGCAACGTGCTCTGCGATCTTGTATGAGCGGGTGTTCCAGATGTCGACCAGCACGTTGAAGTAGCGGTCGACGAAATCCGTCAGCACAGCGGCATGCTGAGCGCGGCGAAACCCGAGCGCCGTGTACGCGACGAGCGTGTTGGGCAGCGAATCGTCATCGATGATCAGCGACCAGGCGGCGCTCTTGTCTGCGCTGCTCGGGCGTGACGCCCGTGCCTGCGCGGCGAACTGCTGGCCTGACGCGGTGCTATCGCGTTCAAGCGCGGCATCGATGTCGGCGACGGACGCGCGATCTCCGGCGGCGAGCGCGACGAGCAGCTCCCACTCGAGGTCCGTGTCGATCTCGAGCCCGTTGAGCTTTGTGTCTCCCTCGCGCAGCGCTGCGATGGTATCCAAATGCGCAGGCGCGGATGCCGCAGCAGCAAAGAACTTCACAAACTGGAACTGAGCGTCACTGCCCGGTTCCGCCTGCTGAGCAAGCCCCCAGAGCTCGTCGGCAACGCGCGCGAGAGTGCTCGTCTGGCGATCACGAGCAACATACTGCTGCGCAGCGAGCACGAGCTGACTGAGTGTTGTGCGCAATGTTGTGGACTCGGTTTCAGCTGCGATATTTCCCAGCACGAGGTCGACGTAGTCACTCGGTGCCGTTTCGGCATCCCGAGTTGCGTCCCACGCTGACCCCCACACCAGCGCACGGGCAAGCGGGTTTTCAATTGTCGACAGGTGCTTCATCGCCACACGAAGCGATGCTTCGTCAAGCCTGATCTTCGCGTAGGCGAGGTCGTCGTCATTGATGAGGATCAGGTCGGGACGCGTGCGACCGACGAGTTCGGTTACCGGCGTGCTTTCGCCGTCGATGTCGAGCTCGAAGCGATCGGTTCGCACAAGCCGACCATTGTCGAGGTTGTAGAACCCGAGGGCGAGGCGATGCGGTCGAAGTGTGGGGTAGTCGGCTGGCGCGGTCTGCCGGATTGCGAACGCCGAGATCGTACCCTCCGAATCAACGGTGACGTCAGGGTACAGAGTGTTGACTCCGGCGGTCTCCAGCCACTTCTGCGACCAGTCGGACAGGTCGCGTCCGCTCGTCACCTCTAGCTCGCTCAGCAGATCCTTCAACTCCGTATTCGAATATTCGTGTTTCGCGAAGTACGCCGAGACCCCCGCGAAGAACGCCTCCTCGCCGACCCAGGCGACGAGCTGCTTCAAAACGGAGCCGCCCTTTGCATACGTGATGCCGTCGAAGTTCACCTGCACGTCTTCAAGGTCATTGATTGTGGCGACGACGGGGTGTGTGGAGGGAAGCTGGTCTTGCTTGTACGCCCAGCTTTTCTCCATGGCCTGGAAGGTGGTCCATGCCTCGGTCCACTCAGTGGCCTGTGCCGTAGCGATCGTTGATGCCCATTCGGCGAACGACTCGTTCAACCAGAGGTCGTTCCACCACTTCATCGTGACCAGGTCACCGAACCACATATGCGCAAGTTCGTGCAGGATGGTGACGACACGACGCTCCCTGATGGCATCCGTCACCTTTGAACGGAAAACGTAGCTCTCGAGGAACGTCACGGCACCGGCGTTCTCCATCGCGCCAGCGTTGAACTCCGGAACAAAAAGCTGGTCGTACTTCTCAAAGGGGTACGCGCGGCCGAACTTGTCTTCGTAAAAGGCAAAGCCTTGGCGCGTCTTCTCGAAAATATACTCAGCGTCAAGGTGCTCAAAGAGGCTCTTGCGGGCAAACACGCCGAGCGGAATGGTTCGGCCGTCGCTGCTGGTCAGCTCGCTGCTCACTGATTCATAAGGGCCGGCAATGATCGCGGTGATGTAGCTCGAGATGGTCGCGGTGGGGGTGAATTCCCACCGCGCCACAGTGTCGCTGAGGGGAACTGCCTGTGGCGTCGGCGAATTCGAGACGACCTGCCATGCCGACGGCGCGGTGACGGTGAACTGGAACGTCGCCTTCAGATCGGGCTGCTCAAAAACGGCAAAGACACGGCGGGAGTCGGGAACCTCGAATTGGCTGTACAGGTACACCTCACCGTCGACCGGGTCGACGAACCTGTGCAGACCCTCTCCGGTGTTGGTGTAGCGCATGTCGACATCGACAATGAGCTCGTTCTCGTCGAGAAGTCCGTCGAGGGCGATGCGAGTACCGTCCGCTGCAGACGTGGAAATCTGGCTGCCGTTGAGGGTGATCGAATGCACTCTGGCGGTCAGGGCATCGATGAACGTCGACGATCCTGCTTCGGCGCTGAAGCGAACCGTCGTGGTGCTGCGGAAGACGTCGGGTCCCTGTGTGAGATCGAGTGCGACTGCGTAGGTGTGCGTCTGAATGAGGCTCTTGCGTGTGCGAGCTTCATCACGTGTGAGGTTTTCTCCTGGCACGGATACTCCTATTCGATTGCGTGGATCGTGTCCAGTGAACAAGCGTACTGCCGCGCCCCGTTTCCCGTGTTCTAGGCTGAGGTTATGAGCGAATCGACACCGACAGCAGTTGACTTCTGGTT
Source organism: Paramicrobacterium chengjingii (assembly GCF_011751765.2). Classification (GTDB taxonomy): domain Bacteria; phylum Actinomycetota; class Actinomycetes; order Actinomycetales; family Microbacteriaceae; genus Paramicrobacterium; species Paramicrobacterium chengjingii. The sequence goes on along the minus strand of NZ_CP061169.1, from coordinate 1,880,840 downwards.
CGACCCTTCGTGCCCGTGGGCCTGGATGACGTCCCGGTGGGTGGATGAGGTGGCCACGCATCGTGATATTGACGTCACGTGGCACATCATGAGCCTCGCTGTCTTGAACGAAGATCAGGACGTGTCAGACGACTATCGCGCGTTCTTCCCCCGGGCGCTGAAATACACGCGGCTTGTCGCAGCTGTCGAACAGCGCCACGGGCAGCAATACGTCAAACCGCTCTACGATGCGCTGGGAACGCGCATCCACCCAGGAAAGAGCACAGACCCGGATGCTGTGATCCCCGCAGCTCTCGCCGAGGTCGGACTCGACGCGTCGCTCGCGAGTTTCGCCGACAGCGATGCCTACGACGAGCCGATGCGTGCTTCCCATTTCGACGGCATCAACCGCGTCGGTCAGGACGTCGGCACACCGGTCATCGCCATCGGTGACGTCGCATTCTTCGGCCCCGTGATCTCGCCGGCCCCGAAGGGTGACGAGGCCGTCGCGCTGTGGGACGGTGTCGTCGCGGCGGCGTCATATCCTGGTTTCTTCGAGCTCAAGCGTTCGCGCACTGTCGAACCGCAGTTCGACTGAGCGCAGGGCAAGATAGACATATGCGCATTCACATCGCCACAGACCACGCCGGCCTTGAGTTCAGCAGAAAGCTTGTGGACTATCTGACCGACAAAGGTCATGAGGTCGTCGACCACGGGCCGGCGGAATACGACCCGCAGGACGACTATCCCGCGTTCTGCATTAATGCAGCCCACGCCGTCGTCGCCGATCAGCGGAATGGGCGCGACGCACTCGGTGTCGTCTTCGGTGGCTCGGGTAACGGCGAGCAGATCGCGGCGAACAAGGTGGACGGAGCGAGGGCAGCTCTTGTCTGGAACCTGTCGACAGCCGAGTTGGCACGCGATCACAACGATGCCAACGTGATCTCGATCGGTGCGCGTCAGCATAGTTATGACGAGGTTCTGTCATTCATCGACGCCTTCATCGCACACCCGTTCAGCGGCGAGGAACGTCATGCCCGTCGCGTTGCTCAGCTTGCGGAGTACGAGCAGACCGGAACGATCGCGGGGAAGGATGTCGATCACTGATGCCCGAGGGCCATTCGGTTCATCGCATCGCCCGCCAGTTCGCGCGAAATTTTGCGGGGCGACGTGTCTCGGCATCCTCGCCCCAGGGCCGATTCGTCGAGGGCGCCGCCGTTCTCGACGGACGTGAGTTGGTGAATGTGACTGCGGTTGGCAAGCAGATGTTCGCCGATTTCGGCGACGACACCTGGCTGCGTGTGCACCTTGGCATGTACGGGGCATGGGATTTCGCGGGTGAGATCGCCGTTGATCCCACAATTGCGTCGGCGAATGGTCGCATGGGACAGACGAACCAGCGCGGAACCGATGTGGCCCTTGACGTTCTGGATTCTGCAGGCGAGAACTCGCTCTCGAGCATCGGAGCGCCACGCAAGGCGCGCGTGCGCATGTCGGAGCAGACGAAGGGCGATACGGATGTGGAGTGGGAGACGTTCCCGCCCCCTCCCGTGGGCGCGGTTCGACTGCGGCTGCTCACGCAACACACGGTGGCCGATCTGCGCGGTCCGACGGCCTGCGAGATTCGCACGGGTGCTGAGATCGACGAGGTGATCGCCAAGCTCGGCCCGGATCCGATCCACGACGATACACGTGAGGCCGAAGACCGATTCACCGAGGTGGTGCGGCGCAAGCCGACCCGAATTGGGCTGCTTCTCATGGACCAGAGCGTCGTGAGTGGCATCGGCAACGTGTATCGCGCTGAGCTGCTCTACCGTGCGGGGGTCGACCCACATACACCGGGAAGGCTTGTGCCCGAGGAGACGGTGCGTGAGCTCTGGCGCGATTGGGTGCGTCTGCTGCGCATTGGAATCGAGACGGGGCAGATGATGACCATGGACGACCTCACCGGCGACGACTATGTACGTGCAATGGCCAACCGTGACGACCGTCACTGGGTGTACAAGCGTGAGGGCTTGCCGTGCCGGGTGTGTGGAACCAACATCATTCTTGAGGAGATGGCCGCGCGCAAGCTCTACTGGTGCCCGGTCTGCCAGAGCTGAGAGAGAACCCGTGACCACTTTTCGCCTTCGTGCCGCGCACCCGGGCCAGGGGAACGTGCAGACGCTCACACGCGCCCGACTGATCGACTCCCCGCATCCCGTCGATATCGAACTGACGGATGCTGTCATTACAGACATCCGGCCGACGGCAAGTCGGCCGGCCACGGGCGAACCCATCGACGTGGACGGCCGTGTGGTGATCCCCGGACTGTGGGATCACCACGTGCATTTCACCCTCTGGTCGATCACAAGCAAGCGGGTCGATGTCTCCGGTGCGACGAGTGCCGCCGAGACGGCCGCGCTCCTCGGGCGAGCAGCCCGTCAGCACCACGACGGCCCGCTCGTGGGCGTCGGTTTTCGCGACGCGCTGTGGAGTGACAGACCGTCAGCCACGCTTCTCGACGCCGTCGCGGGTGAGATTCCCGTGGTGCTGCTGTCGGCTGACCTGCACGCGGTCTGGCTCAACACGGCGGCGCTCCATCGCTTCGGCTATCCGTCAGACCACAGCGGTTTGCTCACGGAAGATGCAGCCTTCGCCGTGCAGGGACAGCTCGACGAGATTCCTGAGCCGGTGTCCGATGCGTGGGCAGATGACGCTGCGCGGGCTGCTGCCGCGCGAGGAGTCACCGGCGTCACCGATATGGAGATGGCGTGGAATAAGGATGCCTGGGAGCGGCGCACGCAAGCAGGATCCACGCACCTTCGCGTGTCGTTCGGCATCTATGCACAGCACCTCGATCGTGCAATCGAGGAGAGACTGCAGTCGGGTTTCGTCATTCCGCACACGCATGGTCTCGTGAGCGTGGGGCCCTTCAAGATCATTACGGATGGTTCTCTCAATGCCCGGACCGCATATTGCGACGACCCCTACTCAGGAAGAGGCGCTGGAAACGGCATGCTGAATATTCAGCCTGCCGACCTGACAACGCTCATGAGCAAGGCTGCGTCAGCGGGGTTGGACTGTGCAGTCCACGCGATCGGGGATCAGGCGAACGCACTTGCCCTCACGGCCTACGGAGAGTCGGGTGCTGTCGGCACCATCGAGCACGCCCAGTTGATGCGGCCAAGCGATGTTTTACGCATGGCTCAGCTCGGCGTTGCCGCGAGCGTTCAGCCGGAGCACGCCATGGATGACCGTGACATCGCCGACGCATACTGGCGAGGGCGCACCGAACGCTCGTTCATGATGCGCAGCTTCCTCGACGCTGGCGTGAGGCTCGCCTTCGGTTCCGACGCTCCGGTTGCGCGGCTCGACCCGTGGGCCGCGATCGCCGCAGCCGTTTCTCGAGCACGAGACGGTAAAGAGCCATGGCACGCGGAGCAGTCGATCACTCCGCGTGAGGCTCTCGCCGCATCCGTCCCTCACGGCCGGCTCACGCCGCGCGTCGGAGACACGGCAGATCTCGCGCTTCTCGATAGCAATGATCCGCTCGCAGCAACCGCCGAGCAGCTGCGTGCAATGACGGTGGGCGGAACGATCCTCAACGGGCGCTGGACGCACAGGGCCATCTAGTCGTGAGACCGCACAAAAAAGGGCCGGATGCGTGTGCAACCGGCCCTTTTTGTACGACGTTACTTCGCGATATGTGCGAGAAGAAGCCAACGGTCCTTCTCGAGTCCGCGGACGATCTCAACAGCCACATCCTGGCTGTTGAGGTCGATCTCATCGAGCTCATCGACGGCAGTGCGAGCGGTTTGGATCGCGGCATCAAGCATGGCGACAACCTCGACAATCGTTTCTTCTGATTGACGGAAGCCCGCGCTCAGTTCGGGAACCGACGTCTTCGATGCGACAGTCGCAAGGCGCGAGTCGACAGGCAGTCCGAGGGCGACGACGCGCTCTGCAGCGAGGTCGGCCCACTCCTGCACATCGGCAACAAGTGTGTCGAGAAGCTCGTGAACACCGATGAAGTTGTGTCCCCGCAGGTGCCAGTGCGCCTGCTTTCCATTCACGACGAGGGCCTCGAGATCGATGACCAGCGGTGAAAGGAACTGCGCAGTGCCCGATGCCACATCGGGGTTGACGTTTGTGAGTTTCTCAGTCTGTGAAGTAGTCATATCGTCCCTCTTCTTCTCTTGATGAATTCAACGTTACTGCGCTCACGATATTCCGCAAGCAAGCAATGGCTCACCTTCATGAGGTGAGGCACACCTGTGTTTTCAACGCAGCTGAGCAATGCCCCGCAGGGCCCGGGCGATCGGCAAGCCCGACAGCCGAACGACAACCGTGGCGATGATCAGCAGCCCGGCAAGAACGAGCACAGCAGCCCATCCCGACGCGACCAACGTGACGGCGGGCCAAACGAGCGTCAGCACAACGACGAGCGCGGCGATGCCTGCGGCGACGATGGGGGCCTTGAGGCGGGTCATCACGCCAAACGCCGCAGTCAGGGCTATGCAGATGACAAGCCAGGCGATGCGGAGGGGCGCGGGATCGGTGAGGCACTGCACGAGGCTGGGCAGAATGAGCACGCCGAGTGGAACGCCGAGGACTCGCACCGACGTTGCCTGTGCATGTTCACGCAGAACCCGCAGGTTCACGGCGATGGCAAGAAGTGCAGCGGGAACCGAAACGAATTCAACGGCAGTATGTCCCCCGGTGATCGTACCGACAGCGAGAAACGCGGCACCAAGCGTCGTCATCCAGCTGACGAGGTCGTGCGCTCGAGAGCCCCGTGCATGGGGATACGACAGAAACGATGTTGTTCCGAGCGAGACGACCACGAGCATCCACCATGGCACCTCTGCGACGGCAACCAGGTTGGCGATCGGCAACGACAGCACCAGGGGAGCGCTGGCGAGGGCGGCATAGGCCGGTCTCACCTGCGGCTGCCTCCTGCGCAACCACAGAGCGGCAAAGATCGTCAGCAGGGCCGCACCGCACACACTCCACGCGAGAAGCTCGCCAAACGTGCCGGCTGCGTGGGCGACAAGATCGAATGAGCGAATGACCGTTGTGAAGGTCACGGTGAGCAGGCCCGCGCTCCAAAGCCAGAGAGCGAGATGTATCCCTCGGATGAGCGGAGGCAGAAAGGCGCCGAGACACGCAAGAACAGTTGCCAAGAGCAGAACGAGCGCAGCTTGTCCGACAGATCCGCCGTGACTCACCGCAACAGAGGGAACGAGGAAGACGGCGAGCGTGCCGATGGTCAGCAGATTTCGCCCGGGAGGCACCGGGGCTTGGGGCGAGGGACGACGGGACGCGACGACGGCCAAAGCTGCGCAGACGAGCGCCGCCATGGCAAGAGCGTAGAGTTCGACGCCGGCGGTGCCGCGAGACGAAAGCGTGAGCCACACAGCGCCGCCGAATGGTGGGATGCATGCCCAGACGAGGTTCTTGCGCCGGCGCGTACTCCGAGTGAGTGAGCCTTCTCCCAAAGCGAAGAGCACGGGCAGCACCCCGAGCATGATGAGGTTCAGCGAGCCGAATTCGCTCGTTGTCAGCGCCGCGGGAACGGTGACAATCGAAGTCAGGGCGATAGATGAGTCCCACCCCAGCCGTGCTGGATGGGAACGTGGCTCCCCTCGGCTCGAGGGCGCGTCTCTGAAAAGCAGAATTCCCGCCCCGGCGAGCACCGCTGAGATGCTGACCGCCAAGAGTTCGGGAGCACCCCAGATCGCCGGGCCGAAGTGACGCCACGACACCACAGCGAGCAAAACAGCAGTCGGCGGTGTGAGCACCGCTGTGACGTACCGGGCGACACTGTGCTGTTCGCGTCGAGCGACCTGCCATGACAGTTCGGCGACGAGAACGCAGGCCAGCCCGACAACTAGATCACGTTGGGCCGCGGGGGCCGTCAGCGTTGCAAGACCGGCGATGCCGACCACCGATGCCAGGGCTGAGAGAACTGACATCGCTGCCGCTTCGGTGCTCACTAGGCGGTGCCCAAAAATCGACGTGACGACGAGGATCGCCGACGCTGCGATGACGGTCGCCAGGGCGGATGCTGCGGAGGGTGATGCAAACGAGGTCGGGGCCCACAGGGGAATCCACCGGGCCGTGAAGATGAGGAGGACCACGATGGATGCCGTCATGACGGGACCGATTGCAAGCCTGTCTGTGCGTCCGACACGTCGTGGCACGGCGATTCGAAGCGCACTAAGGGCTCCCAGCGCGACGATTGCGGCGACCGGCCAGACATCGGCGCTATTGGCGCCGACGACGAATGAAGACGCTGCGCCGAGAAACGCAAGCGTGATCAAGACGACTCTGCGACCACGACGCGGGCGCAGAACAATGAAGAGCGCTGTCGCCGACACAGCGAGAACGCACGATGAGACAACGGATGCGACGACCGTCAGTGCTGTGGCGTGCGCAATCATGAGCGTCACACCCCCGAGTGCAAGCGGAAGCCAACTGAGGGCGCCGAGTCGCCCCCAGAGATGAAGTGACATCGCCGTCGCGATGGTGAGCACCGCAGGGCTGATCCAGATATAGGGGCTGACAGCCGGGTACGCCAACGTATGCTCGCTGACCGCCGATACTGAAAAGTTGGGGAGTGCAATCCGCGACCAGGTTTCGATCACGCCGATACCAATCGCGGGAATGACCGAGGACGCGCAGACTACGAGCGTGACAAGCCCGGCCACGCGAAACCCGGGCGCGCTCCGGTGGTGACGATATCTCCAGGACAGGGTCGCGAAGACGATTGCGCCCAGTGCGGTGAGACAGGCAGCGACGTCGATTTGGCGTGCAAACGACGTAAAGTGAACCACGGGAGCCGCCGCCGCACCGCTCACGGCGAGCCCAAGACCCACCGCAGAAGCCGCTTTCCACGCCCCGAGCTCTCGAGCGAGTGTTGGGCCGTCGCTCAACACCTGGATCGGCATCGTCTTCGGCGCAACATTGTCGCGTTCAGTCGTGGCGACGGGAGACCAGAGCAGGTGAAGAGCAAAAGCTCCCGAAGTGATCAGAAAAGCCAGGGATGTGCCCCACGTGAGGCTCGGCCAGGTTGTCGCGGCAAGCGCAAGTACGAGCACGCTAGCGATCGCCGCCACGGCCCGCACCGTGATGCGTGCAGATCGTGAACGCCGAAACAACGGCCAGACCGCACTGGCGTAGGCAACGAGCAGCATTCCCGCCCACGCGCGAGACGACGGTGCGGCGAAGGGAAAGAGTGAGATACCGATGCCCAGGAGCGCAACGGCGGCCGCGATCGCGCCAACGGGAGTGTATGTTCGTGTTCTCGTGATTCGAGCCGCAGTGAACAGCAGCACGGCAAGTGCTCCATTCACCGTCGCGATGAAAGCCCAGACGTGAAGGTCGGAGACGATGGCGAGCCCGGACTGTCGCACGCTCCATTGGCTGAACACGAGGGGCAGGAGTGAAGCGAAAACGCAGACAGTGGCGAACAGACGTCTTCCTCTGCGTGTCGCCAGTCGGACCGTGGCGGCAAGTCCACTGGCGAAGCAGAGGCTGAGAGGAATATGCCAGATAGCGGGAACTGCTGCGGCCAGCACAAGGACCAGGACGCATGACGAGATTGCGATGCCCACGCTGCCGAGCACGGTCGTCAGGCGACGGCGACGGGGGCCCCCAGGTGCTATTCGCTGCGCGTCGCCCGTCATAACTCAATGATGGCGGAGATCGCGGCACGCGCGTGGTTCGCACGCCGTCTGCGAATCAGATCTGACCGCAAAAGACCGGTGTCACGCGGGCAGCAACTACCCTGGGTGTATGACGATCAGCGATCCAGCATCCGTAATCTCCCTGCCGAACGGCCGGCCCGCCGTTGCCGAGACTGCCTTCGTTGCATCCGGTGCAAAGGTCGTGGGGAACGTGACGCTGGGGGAGGACTCAGGAGTCTGGTACAACGCCGTGCTTCGCGGAGACTCCGATGCTATTTCGGTCGGGGCGCGCAGCAACCTGCAAGACGGTGTAGCCGTTCATGTGGATGCCGGATCTCCGACCGTCATTGGCGACGACGTCTCCGTCGGTCACAATGCTGTGGTGCATGGTTGCACCATCGGCAATACTGTTCTCGTCGGAATGGGTGCTGTCGTTCTCAGTGGCGCCGTCATCGGTGACGAGGTTCTCATTGCCGGCGGCGCTGTGGTGCTGGGAGGAACGAATGTTCCGTCTGGCTCGCTTGTGGCAGGCGTGCCTGCGAAGGTTCGACGCGAGCTTACCGATGACGAAGTCGCTTCGATTCGCGCGAATGCCGAGCACTATGTGCACAACGCCAGACTCCACAGCGGGCGCTGAGGCCCCGCTCAGTTCTTCTCGGTGCGCTTGAGGCGTCGGCGATGCGCCCCCATCGCGGAGCCGAGGCAGACGACGCACGCGATCATGAGCATCGTTCCCGGACCGAACCGTCCGATTCCGAGCAAGACCCCTCCGACGAGAAAGCAGACGACGCCGGCGACGGTCCAGATCTTCTCGAGACGCGGAAGCTTCATGCCTGCCTGCTCCTGTCGCCTGTGATCTCGTATCGCTGACCGCACGTCGAACGGTGTTACATGGAGGGGATGACGAGAATCGAACTCGCACCATCAGTTTGGAAGACTGAGGCTCTACCATTGAGCTACATCCCCACGTGCCCAGGGGCACTCGAATATCGTAGTACACGTTTCAGCTTCTCGCGTACACTGATGTCGCTGTCGGCGTTCGTCACCGTGGGGCTATATCGCCCGATGCGGTAATTGTGCCCGAACGAAGTACAGTAGAATGCTTGAGGTCAATTCGCCTGCTTAAGCCTTGGTGAAGGTCCACAACCGGTTCGTTTGCGCCGGGGCGTAGCTCAGCTTGGCTAGAGCGCCCGCTTTGGGAGCGGGAGGTCGCAGGTTCGAATCCTGTCGCCCCGACCACGTACGTCCTCGTTCGAGGTAAGAATCCAAATCACAGGAGAACGCATAATCGTGAAGACCACGGTCGAAAAGCTGAACCCGACCCGGGTGAAGCTCACAATCTCGGTTCCCCCCGAGGAGCTCAAGCCCAGCATCACCAGTGCCTACTCGGCGATCGCGGAACAGATCTCGATCCCCGGTTTCCGCAAGGGCAAAGTTCCACCCGCGATCATTGATCAGCGTGTGGGTAAGGGTGCGGTCATCGAGCAGGCCGTGAGCGAAGGGCTCGATGAGATTTACCGCAAGGCGGTCGCTGAAGAAGACATTAAGACCCTTGGCCGTCCTGAAGCGGATGTCACCGAGTGGCCCAGCGACAAGGACTTCACAGGTGATCTGATCGTGAGCGTTGAAGTTGACGTTCGCCCCGAGTTCGAGATTCCCGCCTACGAGGGTCTCACAGTTGAGGTTGAGCCTGCAGAAGTGACCGACACCGACATCGACACAGCTCTCGATGAGTTGCGGACGCGGTTCGGCACACTCGTTTCTGTCGATCGCCCGGCGAAGACCGGCGACTTCGTGCAGATCGACTTGACGGCGACGATTGACGGCGAGGAAGTTGATTCGGCCAGCGGCGTCTCGTATGAGCTTGGCTCAGGTGAGCTGCTCGAGGGCATGGACGAGGCTGTCGAATCACTTACGGCCGGTGAGAGCACGACCTTCTCGTCTCCTCTGCTTGGCGGAGAACACCAGGGAGAAGACGCGGAAGTTGCCGTGACGGTCAGTGCCGTCAAGGAGCGCGAGCTTCCTGACGCAGATGACGACTTTGCTCAGATCGCCAGCGAATTCGACACCATCGGTGAGCTCCGCGAGAGCCTCGTCGATCAGGTGAAGGGTCAGAAGACATTCGGGCAGGGGACAGAAGCCCGTACAAAGGCTGTCGATCTTCTGCTTGAGGCCGTCGAGATTCCGGTTTCCGAGAACCTCGTCAATGCTGAGGTTGAGCGTCATCTCGAGAGCGAAGGCCGTCTTGAAGACGACGAGCACCGCGCGGAGGTCAGCGAGTCGAGCGAGAAGACTTTCCGTACGCAGCTGCTTCTCGACGCGATTGTCGAGAAAGAGAACGTGCAGGTGAGCCAGGAAGAACTTACCCAATACCTGATCCAGGGCGCGTCGCAGTACGGCATGGAACCGGGTGAATTCATCAAGGTTCTCGACGAGAACGGCCAGATCCCGCAGATGGTGGGCGAGGTAGCGCGCAATAAGGCTATCGCCGTCGTTCTCGGCAAGGCCAAGATCGTTGATACAGCGGGATCCGATGTCGACCTGACCGGATTCCTGCCGCCCGCTGAGGACGAAGCTTCAGAAGCCGGTGACGATGCATCGGACGCTGAGGAAGCTGCCGCATCTGACGAGACGAAATAGGAACCATCGTTCTGGGAACGGGATCGGGAACCGAAAGGTCCCGGTCCCGTTCTTGTCGGAGGGGATGATCTGCCCACGGCGAACACGACCCGTGTGCCGACCACTCCTCCACTAGATTCGTACTGTAGCGATAACGAAACGGAGCGCGACATGGCAGAGCCCCTTGTGGCCCAGAGTGTTTTTGACCAGCTTCTGAAAGACCGCATCATCTGGCTTGGTTCAGAAGTGCGCGACGAGAATGCCAATGAGATCTGCGCGAAGATTCTCTTGCTCGCCGCCGATGACCCGAAGCGCGACATCTTCTTGTATATCAACTCACCCGGTGGCTCGATCACGGCCGGCATGGCAATCTACGACACCATGCAATATGTGCCGAACGACATCGTGACTGTGGGAATCGGGATGGCAGCGTCCATGGGGCAGCTTTTGCTGACAAGCGGAACGAAGGGCAAGCGTTACATCACGCCGAACGCCCGCGTGCTGCTTCACCAGCCTCATGGCGGCTTCGGTGGAACCGCAAGCGACGTGCAGACTCAGGCGCAACTGATCCTCGACATGAAGCGCCGCCTCGCGGAAATCACGGCATCTCAGACCGGCAAGAGCGTCGAGCAGATCAATAAGGACGGCGACCGCGACCGCTGGTTCACCGCGGATCAGGCACTCGAATACGGATTCGTCGACCACATTCGTGCGTCGGCAACCGACGTGGCTGGCGGCGGCGGAACCGACAGCTCTCAGAAGTAGTCAGAAGAGGACGACAATAATGCAGACTCCCACCTTTGAAGCGGCAGGTCGCTCCCTGCAGATGCCGAGCTCGCGCTATATTCTGCCGAGTTTCGAAGAGCGCACGGCCTACGGCTATAAGCGTCAAGACCCATACGCCAAGCTGTTCGAAGACCGGATCATCTTTCTCGGCGTGCAGGTTGATGACGCATCGGCCGACGACATCATGGCTCAGTTGCTCGTTCTCGAGAGCATGGATCCCGATCGCGAGATCGTGATGTATATCAACTCGCCTGGCGGATCTTTCACAGCAATGACGGCGATCTACGACACGATGCAGTACATCAGGCCGCATGTTCAGACCGTCGTACTCGGGCAGGCAGCTTCGGCCGCAGCCGTGCTGACGGCAGCGGGCAGTCCGGGCAGGCGACTTGCGCTTCCGAACGCCCGTATTCTCATCCACCAGCCTGCTGTCGGCGAGGCCGGACAGGGCCAGGCCTCGGATATTGAAATTCAGGCTGCCGAGATTATGCGGATGCGCACCTGGCTCGAAGAGACGTTGGCTGCCCACTCGAATCGCTCGCAGGAGCAGGTTCACACGGACATCGACAGAGACAAGATCTTGTCGGCCGAGGAAGCATTGGAATACGGTCTGATCGATCAGGTGCTCACGAGCCGAAAAAATGCTCCGGCAGCCCTGACACAGTAGAAGAATGATTGAGAGGAGCGGCGGCGGGCGCGTGCCCGCCGCCGTTTCTTTGTATGACACACACGCGTCACGGTTCGCGTGCGAAGTCGGTCGAAGACGTTAGGCTCGTTCTATGCACAGCATCCAATTGAGGAGGCACGCCAATGGCGCGAATCGGTGAGAGTGCCGACCTGCTGAAGTGCTCCTTCTGCGGCAAGAGTCAAAAGCAGGTTCAGCAGCTGATCGCGGGCCCAGGAGTCTATATCTGCGATGAGTGCGTTGAACTCTGCAACGAAATCATTGAGGAACGCCTTGCAGAAGCCGGCGAATCTGCAACGGGCGAGTTCGAGCTTCCGAAACCACGTGAGATCTTCGACTTCCTCGAAGAGTACGTGATCGGGCAAGAGCCAGCGAAGCGGTCCCTCGCGGTAGCGGTGTACAACCACTACAAGCGGGTCAAAGCGCGCACAACGCTCACGAGCGCCGACAGCATGAACGAAGATGTCGAGATCGCCAAGAGCAATATTCTGATGGTTGGACCAACGGGATGCGGTAAGACGTACCTTGCGCAGACGCTCGCCAAGCAGCTCAACGTTCCCTTCGCCGTCGCCGATGCGACGGCGCTCACCGAAGCGGGGTATGTGGGCGAAGACGTCGAGAACATCCTGCTCAAGCTTCTGCAGGCGGCTGACTACGATGTAAAGCGCGCCGAAACTGGCATTATTTACATTGATGAGATCGACAAGATCGCACGCAAGGCCGAGAATCCTTCGATTACACGAGATGTGTCTGGCGAAGGCGTTCAGCAGGCACTTTTGAAGATTCTCGAAGGAACTGTTGCATCGGTTCCCCCGCAGGGTGGACGAAAGCATCCGCATCAGGAATTCATTCAGATCGACACAACAAACGTTCTGTTTATTGTTGCCGGGGCATTTGCCGGCTTGGAAGATATTGTGTCGTCGCGAGCGGGAAAACGCGGCATCGGCTTTGGCGCGCCGCTGCACTCTCAAGACGACAACGCAGACCTGTTCAGCGAGGTTCTTCCAGAAGATCTCCATAAGTTCGGTCTGATTCCCGAGTTCATTGGGCGGCTTCCCGTGCTGACGACGGTAACTCCGCTCGATCAGCATGCGCTCATGCAGATCCTGACCGAGCCTCGCAACGCGCTCGTCAAACAGTTTGAGCGGATGTTCGAACTCGACGGTGTTGAGCTGGAGTTTGAAAGTGACGCACTCGAGGCGATCGCTGACCTTGCCGTGGAGCGCAAGACGGGTGCGCGCGGGCTGCGGGCGATTCTCGAAGACGTGCTTGGCCCGATTATGTTCGATGTGCCATCAAGCGACAACGTTGCTCGAGTAATCATTACTCGAGAGTCGGTCACCGAAGGTGCCGAGCCGATTTTAGAGGCGCACGCACGACGCGAGAAGTCGGCGTAAACGACAGACATCGAGTGTGTCGCCGGCATGAGTTGCGCGGGTAGCCTTGGTATATGAGTGCACACGACCCTTATGTTCATGGACATCACGAAAGTGTTGTTCGTTCGCATGCTCGACGCACCGTTGAAAACTCTGCTGCTTATCTCATTCCATTCCTCACGGCGGGAATGCGTGTTCTCGATGTCGGGAGCGGGCCGGGAACGATCGCGGTCGATCTAGCCCGCAGAGTACAGCCCGGTCGCGTACTCGGGATCGACGTTGAGCCGCTGATGGCCGAGCGGGCAACGGTGCTTGCGGAATCCCAGGGTATTGGGAATGTGACGTTCGACACGGGTAGCGGCTACGAGATTGACTCGCCAGACGATACGTTCGATCTCGTACACGCTCATCAGGTGCTGCAGCACGTCTCGGATCCTCTCCGCGTGATGACCGAAATGCTCCGCGTGGTGAAGCCGGGTGGAATCGTTGCTGTGCGCGATGCGATCTATTCTGGATGCTCCTGGTACCCCGACAGCACAGGACTCGACAGCTGGCACACGACGTATCTGGCTGCTGCCCGTTTTGCGCACGGCGATCCCGACATCGGGAGGCGACTGCGCGCCCTCGCCCTCAACGCTGGCGGGACAATCGTGGCCTCGTCAGCATCCGTGTGGTGCTATTCAGCGCCGGAGGAGCGCGAGAGTTGGGGAAATACCTGGGCTGAACGCGCCACCGATTCACACTTCGCCGTGATGGCTCTGGAGTCTGGAGCTGCGCGAACCGATGATCTCGTCGTCATCGCACGGGCGTGGCGAGAATGGGCACGGGACGACGCCGGGTGGTTTGAGATTCCGCACGGCGAAGTCATCGCGCGAAAAGAGCGTCGCGTTTGACGCCGGACTAGACGATATGACTGTGGCTACCTCTTGACAAGGCTGAGGCCCCAGATCGCATGATCGAGGTTTACCAGCCGTGCCATTTGCGGGGCTCCAGCATAGGTGCTGGAGCCTTGACGGGGTTGGTCTTCCTCAGTCGATCTTGGAGGCCCCAGTTGAACATCTATCGTACTCACGTGGGTTTGGACGTGCACGCCAGGTCCATCGTCGCGCAAGCAATTCACAGCGATACCGGTGAAGTTACCTGGAAGAAGTTTCCCTATGATCCGGCCGCGGTGATCGATTGGGTCCGTGGTCTCGCAGTACCGGCTCTCACCACTTACGAGGCCGGCCCGACAGGCTATGATCTCTCCCGTCGCCTCACAGGTGCTGGCATCGCGTGCGTGATCGCCGCCCCATCGAAGTTGCAGCGTCCGCCAGGTGACCGTGTCAAAACCGATAAGAATGATGCTCTGCATTTGGCGCATCTCCTCCAGCTTGGACAGATCACCCCCGTGCGTGTCCCCACTATTGACGAGGAGACTGCACGCGATCTTGTCCGGGCGCGGGAAGACTGCCGCCATGACCTCATGGCCTCACGCCATCGTCTCTCAAAACTGCTTCTTCGTCACGGGCATGTTTACGACGGAGGTGGCACATGGACTCGCAAGCACGACGTGTGGATCCGGGAGCATCGCGCAGGCACAATCGCTTACCAATACGCGTTCGATGCATCCTACGAAGCCGTTGCGCAAGTCCTTGCCCGCAGAGACCGACTCGATGCCGAAATTGAAAGAATGGCTGATGCTTCTGAATTCGCACCTGTGGTGACCCGGTTGGGTTGCCTGCGTGGCATGGGTGCGCTCACTAGTCTCGCGCTTGCCGTTGAGATCGCCGATTGGGACAGATTCACCGGGAAAACAATTGGCACCTATCTCGGACTCACCCCGTCGGAATACTCGTCAGGAACTTCACGCAGACTCGGCGGTATCACCAAGACCGGCAATTCCCATGCCCGCAGACTCCTCGTCGAGGCCGCCTGGCACCACCGCAAACAGCTCCGACAGCAACCGACCTCAGCACTGACGCTCCGACAGCAAAATGCCTCACAGGAAGCCCGACTACGCGGACAAGCCGGAAACGAACGACTCCACAAGCAGTGGGAGAAATTCGTAGCCCGACGAAAGAAGGCAACAATCGCCAACGTCGCGATCGCCAGAGAACTCTCCGGCTGGTGCTGGTCACTCGCGATCATGACTGACTGACACCCCAGACCGCTGACACCACGACGGCCGTGAGGTCTGCGAACACGTGTGGAATGACCCGCTCTACTATTATGAACAGCCCATCAGCACTGACGGGCGACGCTCGATCTCTAGACCTGCGGCACCGCTCCACCATCGCACGCTTCGCCCTGCAGTAACCAACCTGCGCATATCAGTTTGACCGTGTTAACGTCGAAAGACACGTCAGACCCCACTCCGCCAGATGCCAGCAGAAACGGTCCCGGACAAGCCCTACACTTCCCGGGACCGTTTCACTCTGCCCCCTTGACAAAAACACCTACATATCAGTAGTCGTCGTCTCCATCGTCGTCGGTCTCTTGGCGGATTGTCGCTGTGTCTTCGGCACTGTTATATGTGACAACAGTGCCATCGTCGAGTTCAACGACAGGACGGCCCTCCAGCCACGTCAGAGTCCAGGCCCACGATTCGAACGAGACACCGTCGGAGCGCAGCTCTGCCTCGACGTCACCGACGGCACTCACGACGACGCGGGGCAGATCCGCCGGAACCTTGGTTCCCACGGACCAGCGTTTACCCAACTGCATGCGGTCCCCTATTCCTCAGCGGGCGGTGTCAGCACGATCTCTGAGACGGCGATGTCGTCGCCAGCAGTGAATGTGAGATGAGCAATGCGACCGACGGCTGCCAGGTCAGCGGCGGCGGCTTCAAGCGTGACGATGTGTTGGGAAGGAGCCGCAATCGTTGCGCGTTCGACCGAGACCTTCTGAGACACCTTCGCGTCAGTCTTCGCGCGGCGAATCCCGACGAGTGCGGTGCCCGTCAGCGCAAGAATATTCTCGTCGCCATCGACGGCGAGCTCGTCTGGCGTTGGCCATGCAGAACGATGCACGGAACCCTCGTTCCACCACGACCAGGCTTCTTCTGTGGCGAACGGCACGAACGGCGCAAACAAGCGCAGCAGCGTTGACAGTGCCTGCCGAAGCGCTGACACGGCAGAAGCCCTCGCCGGATTCGTCGTCTCGTAGGCACGCTCCTTCACCAGCTCGAGGTAATCATCACAGAATGTCCAGAAGAAGCTCTCCGTCACCTCGAGAGCGCGAGCGTGATCGTAGGATTCAAGAGCAGAGCTTGCTTCCGCCGTCACACGCTTAAGCGTCGCGAGCATGCTTTTGTCGAGCGGTTCGGTGACCTCGGCAGCATCCGATCCTTCAAAGCCCAAGATGAATTTGGACGCGTTGAGAATTTTGATGGCCAGCCGACGGCCGATTTTGATCTGTGTGGGATTCTGCGGGTCAAATGCAGCATCCGTGCCAAGCCGGGAGGATGCTGCCCAATACCGCACAGCATCTGAGCCGTGTTTGACGAGCATGTCGGCGGGGGTGACGACGTTGCCCTTTGACTTCGACATTTTCTTTCGATCGGGGTCAACGATAAAGCCAGAGATCGATGTGTTCGCCCACGGCTTCACGTTGTTTTCGAGCACGGAGCGCAGCATCGTCGAAAACAGCCACGTTCGAATAATGTCCTGGCCCTGCGGACGCAGATCATATGGGTGAACGAGGTTCCACAGCTCTGGGTCGCGGTGCCAACCACCGGCGATCTGCGGGGTGAGTGACGACGTAGCCCAGGTGTCGAGCACGTCGACCTCACCGATGAAGCCACCCGGCTCACCGCGTTGCGACTCATCGAATCCGGGTGCCGCATCGCTCGACGGGTCGACAGGCAACGTGCCGAGGTCGGCGGCGATGGGGGAGTCGTACTCCGCGTCTCCCTGTTCGTTGAGCGGATACCAGAGCGGAATCGGCACGCCGAAGAATCGCTGCCGTGAGACCAGCCAGTCGCCGCTGAGCCCACCGACCCAGTTCTCGTAACGTACGCGCATGAAGTCGGGGTGCCAGTTCAGCTCGCTGCCGAGTTCGAGAAGACGAGCCCTCAATTCTTCGTCACGGGCGCCGTTCGCGATGTACCACTGTCTGGTCGAGACGATCTCAAGCGGTTTGTCGCCCTTCTCGAAGAATTTGACAGGATGAGTGATCTGCTTCGGTTCACCGACGAGGTCACCGGACTCCGCGAGCTGACGCACGACCTCCTTCTTGGCAGAGAACACTGTCTTGCCGATGAGCTCACTGAAGGCAGTGCGCCCCGATGCTGAGATTATCGCCTCGGGAACCTCGTCGATGATGCGTCCGTCAATGCCGATGATCGTGCGATTCGGCAGATCGAGTTCGCGCCACCAGACAACGTCCGTAATGTCGCCGAACGTGCAGATCATGGCGATGCCGGCGCCCTTGTCTGGCTGGGCGAGGTGATGGGCGAGCACGGGCACCTCGACGCCGTACACCGGAGTCGTGACCGTTGTGCCGAAATACGGCTTGAATCTGTCGTCATCCGGGTGCGCGACGAGTGCAACACACGCGGGAAGCAGCTCGGGGCGCGTCGTTTCGATCTCGATGGTTCCGCCGTCTGGACGGTGAAATGCGAGCCGATGATACGTTCCCGGCTGATCCTTGTCTTCAAGTTCTGCCTGTGCCACAGCAGTGCGGAACGTGACGTCCCAGAGCGTCGGCGCCATCGCTTGATACGCCTCTCCACGCTGCAGGCTGTGCAAGAACGCGCGCTGACTGATGGCGAGCGACTCGTCGCCAATGGTGCGGTAGCTCTGGGTCCAATCGACAGAAAGTCCGAGCCTTCGCCACACGTCTTCGAACTGCTTTTCGTCTTCGACGGTCAGCTTTTCGCAAAGCTCGATGAAATTCCGCCGTGAAATCGGTTGTTGGTCAGCTGCCTTGATACTTTTTCCATCGCCGTTGTGGGGAGGAACAAAGTCTGTTTCGTAGGGGAGCGACGGATCGCATCGCACGCCATAGTAGTTCTGCACACGGCGTTCAGTCGGCAGACCGTTGTCGTCCCATCCCATCGGATAGAAGACGTTCTTACCCGACATTCTCTGGAATCGCGCGATCACATCGGTATGTGTGTAGCTGAACACGTGCCCGATATGGAGTGAACCGGATGCTGTCGGGGGCGGTGTGTCGATCGAGTAGACGCACGCACGACCGCCGGCAGCGGCATCCGTTCGATCAAATCGGTACGTGCCCTTCTGCTCCCAGGCGGAACCCCAGGTCTCTTCGAGTCCCTCGAGCGCTGGTTTGTCGGGAACAGTAGTCATCGTCGCATCTCCGATTCGATATAGACGGCACCGTGTGAACGTGCCTGGAAAGTGTATTCGTCCATCGTAGCCTCCCGGCGCCACTGCACGGAATGCGAGCACTCCCTGAATGCTCTCTGAGCATCACCGACACGTGCGACCCCTAAAGTGGGGGTAGTCGACGAATGGCTGGTGATCCACTCATGTCCCAAAAGACGAGCGGACGCACGACCGGAGTGCGGACCGATATACAGGGCTTACGGGCCATCGCCGTGGGCATCGTTGTGGTCTTCCACTTCGTGCCGGCGGCATTACCGGGCGGCTACGTCGGAGTTGACGTTTTCTTCGTCATTTCTGGGTTTCTCATCACGGCGCACCTTCTGCGCGAGATCGACGCGAGTTCGCGAGTGGACCTGCCACGATTCTGGGCTCGCCGTGCGCGGCGTCTACTGCCTGCGGCGCTACTCGTTCTCGTGCTCACCGTTGGCGCCGTGTGGGCCATCGTGCCCACAGGATTCAAGCCAAGTTTTCTCACGCAGGTAGCGGCGTCAGCCTTGTACGGGCAGAACTGGGTGCTTGCTGACCAGGCCGTTGACTACATGGCGGCCGAGGCTCAGGCATCTCCGGTGCAGCATTACTGGTCACTCTCCACGGAAGAACAGTTCTACATTGCGTGGCCCCTCCTGATTGTCGTCGCGCTGTGGATCGCGACGCGACTGCGCAAGACCCACCCGCATCGGGCTATTGGAATCACCATCGGTCTGATTGCGGTGGTCTCGTTCGCGTGGTCCGTCTGGCAAACGGCGTTCGACCCCTCTGCGGCATATTTCGTTACGACAACGCGAGCATGGGAATTCGCCCTCGGCGGCCTCACTGCCCTCGCCGTCGTCTCGCGTCCCGCCTTCTTCGAGTCAATACCCTCGAACATACGCAGTGGAATGGCGTGGCTTGGCCTCGGCGGCATTTTCGTGAGCGCGCTCGTTTACACCGGCGAGACCCCGTTCCCCGGGTACACGGCACTGCTTCCCGTTCTCGCGACGATTGCAGTGATCATCGCCCACGATCCGGTGACGGCGTGGTCTCCGCGCGGCATCCTCGCGGTGCGCCCGATGCAATGGCTGGGAGACGTCTCCTACAGCGTGTATCTCTGGCATTTCCCCATTGTCATCCTTGCCCCGTTCGTGTTGAAGCGGTCGCTGTCTGGCTTCGATCTGCTCGTCATAACCGCGCTAACGCTGGCTCTGGCCTGGGCCTCGAAGAACTGGATTGAAGATCCTGTGCGCATTGGGCTGACGTCGTCGTGGCGGCCACGCCTCACGTTCGTGGCGACGGCGGCTGCCATGGGCGCTGTCGTCGCGGTGACGTTCACCGGGGTCGGTGCTGCAGATGCGCAGGTTCAGGCGAGCCAAAAGAAACTCGAGACACGTGTCGCGAGTCAGGATCCGTGTTTTGGCGGAGCTGCGCTGGAACCCGGCTCGGACTGCATCATTGAACCCGACACCGCTGCTGTTCCCGACCCGGCTCTCGTCGACAAATCACCGGAACGGTGCATCACCAACACTCGCGACGATGAACTGAAGGTGTGCGAGTACGGCGTCGATGAAGACGATGCCGACCAGGTAATCGCGCTCGTCGGTGACTCTCACGCCGAGCAATGGCTGAGCGCGATGTCGTTGACAGCGGAGAAGCGAAACTGGCACGTCAAGGTGCTCACGAAAGCGTCGTGCCCCTTCATCGGGGTTCCTCGAGACGAGCCAGAGAAGTCGGATGCCGAGGTGTCCAGGCTCGTGGAGACGTGCAGCACCTGGAACGATGAGGCAATGGACTACCTCGACGAGCACTCGGAAATCGACACAGTCGTGACTTCGGCAAAGTCGTCGAACCCCGTTAAGCCTGCCGCAGGGGAGTCGTGGCAAGACACAGCGATCTCGGCCTATGAGGAGCGCTGGAGCGAGTTGCCGGACAGCGTCACGAGCATCATCGCTGTACGCGACACACCCCGAATGAGCAGCGACGTTTTGGGCTGCGTCACAGTGAGCGGCAAGCGTGCCGCTACCGAGTGCGCCGCTTCAGAAGACGACGCGTTCGGCGAGGATCCGCTTGCTGAGGCTGCAGACGCTACCGGGGACTCCCGCGTATCGCTCATTGATATGAGCGACTACTTCATTGTGGATGGCGAATGCCCTCCGGTCATCGGTGGAGTGCTCGCGTTTCGCGATACACATCACATCAGTTGGGTGTACTCGTCGACTCTCGCGGTTCCGCTCGGCGACAAGATCGACGAGGTCGTAGAGACCGCAGCCAGCTAAAACTGAGGCAACGAATACACATCTGCTCAACTCGCGCACTGTGAAAGAATAGCGGCGTGACGGGCGGGGGTCAGAATGGCTGAAAAACAGCGTGTAGGTCGGCCGCGGAGGTCTTCTCGACGGATGCTTGAAGAAGCGGCTGCAGAGCTGTTTCTCGAGCAGACGTACGAAGGTACGACAATCGACGACATTGCAAACCGATCGGGCGTCAGCCGCAATACCTTCTTCAACTATTTTTCGTCGAAGAGCGACGTTCTCTGGGTCGATCTGGATGAGACGGTCAGTGCGCTGGGCGGCATCCTCGGTTCTCTTTCTCCCAACGGAGATGTTCTTGGTGACGTCGAAGCCGCTCTCACGAAGGTGGCCGCCGAGCATCCGTCCAACCGGGTTCCGTGGGCGCTGACGCAGATCGACCTCATGGGCACGCGTGACGTGCTTCTGAGCTCCGGAATGGTGAGGTTGCTTGCCGTTACCGAACTCATCACGTCGTTCATTCGTGCTCGAAGTGGCGCGAGTGTGCGGGCTGCGACGGCCGCGGCCGCCCTGACGGCTGCTGCCGCCACGGCGGCAGCACAGTGGGCAGGCGACGGCGTCAGTCGGGGCCCGCTCGACGTATACGTTCGCGAAGCCATCGCGCCGATCTGCGTGGGGTTCGCACCGCATTTTGAACGGGGCGGCCACAAGCAGTAACACCACGTAGCGTCAACCGGTTAGACTTGCCGTAGCGACAGCGATCCGGACATCACCGGGGAGTCTTCGGAAGAACGGCACATGTGCCCAGTAGAACCGAACGGGGCTGGCCCGTCACAGCCAAAGAATAAGCGGCTCGAGCAATCATCGGGCAAGTGAGGTGGTACCGCGGCATTGCCGCCCTCGCAGGAGAATAGACGACCTGCCAGGAGCGAAATGCCGTACCCCCAGTCAGACGACACCACCCACACGGGATCCGCTTTCGGAGTGACCCCCTCACCGTCGTTTCCGGATGTCGAGATCTCTGTGCTCGACTTCTGGAAGAAGGACGGCACGTTCAAGGCTTCTATCGAACAGCGCGAGGGTGACCCGGAGTGGGTCTTTTACGACGGCCCGCCCTTCGCCAACGGACTTCCGCACTACGGGCACCTGCTCACCGGGTATGCGAAGGACGTGTTTCCACGCTTCCAGACCATGCGCGGAAAGCAGGTTCACAGACGTTTCGGTTGGGACACCCATGGTCTGCCGGCAGAGCTTGAGGCGGAGCGGCAGCTGGGCATCACCGACAAGTCCCAGATCGAAGAGATGGGCATCGCGGCATTCAACGAAGCTGCACGCTCGTCTGTGCTCCACTACACCGGCGAATGGCAAGAGTACGTCACCCGTCAGGCCCGATGGGTGGACTTTGACAATGACTATAAGACGCTCGACATCACCTTCATGGAGAGCGTTCTGTGGGCGTTTAAGACGCTTCACGACAAGGGGCTCGCCTACGAGGGGTACCGCGTGCTCCCCTATTGCTGGCGAGACCAGACGCCATTGTCGAACCACGAGCTCCGCATGGACGACGATGTGTACAAGGATCGTCAGGACCAGACGCTGACGGTGACGTTCCCCCTCACCGGATCGAAGGCGGACTCTCTTGGGCTCGTCGACGTCAAGGCGCTCGCGTGGACGACGACGCCGTGGACTCTCCCGACGAACCTCGCTCTCGTCGTCGGCCCCACGATCGAATACGCGGTGGTTCCCTCTGGCCCGAACGGCGCATCAGACACGAGCGGCGACGTTACGGGCGCGGACAGCTACCTGCTGGCCTCCGACCTCGTTGGAGCGCACGCGAAGGAACTGGGGTATGAATCTGCGGATGCTGCACAAGCTGCCGTTGTGCGCACCATTGTTGGATCCGAACTCGCGGGCGTCACGTATGCGCGTCTCTTCGACTACTACGCCGACGCCCCGACCTGGCACACGGAGAACGCGTGGCAGATCCTCGTCGACGACTACGTGACGACGACGGATGGCACCGGAATCGTACATCAGGCGCCTGCCTACGGTGAAGACGACCAGCGGGTGTGTGAAGCCGCGGACATCCCCGTGATCCTCTCGGTCGACGACGCGGGGAGGTTTCTCTCGAGCGTCGCTGACGTCGCGGGGGAGCTTTGGTCTGACGCGAACAAGACACTGGCACGGATGCTGCGCGATAACGGCCGTGTGTTTCGGCAGGCCAGTTACGTTCACTCGTACCCGCACTGCTGGCGGTGCCGCAATCCGCTCATCTACAAGGCAGTGTCGAGCTGGTTTATCCGCGTTTCCGAGTTCCGCGATCGCATGGTCGAGGTTAACCAGGAGATCACGTGGGTGCCTGACAACGTGAAGGACGGTCAGTTCGGCAAATGGGTGGCGAATGCACGCGACTGGTCGATCAGTCGCAATCGCTACTGGGGGTCACCGATCCCCGTATGGAAGAGCGACGACCCGAATCACCCGCGCGTGGATGTGTATGGGTCCCTCGACGAGCTAGAGCGCGACTTCGGTGTGCGTCCAACTGATCTTCACCGCCCGTATATCGACGAACTCACCAGACCGAACCCAGATGACCCGACGGGGAAATCGACAATGCGTCGCATCGAGGACGTCTTTGACGTGTGGTTCGACTCGGGATCGATGCCCTACGCCCAGGTGCATTACCCGTTCGAGAACGGCGAGTGGTTCGACACGCATAACCCGGCAGATTTCATCGTCGAGTACATCGGACAGACGCGAGGCTGGTTCTATCTTCTTCACGTTCTCTCGACCGCGCTCTTCGACAGGCCAGCATTCAAGAACGTCGTGAGCCACGGCATCGTGCTCGGCAGCGATGGGCAGAAAATGTCGAAGTCGCTGCGCAATTATCCTGATGTGAACGAGGTATTCGATCGCGATGGATCCGACGCGATGCGATGGTTCCTCATGTCAAGTTCTGTATTGCGCGGCGGAAATCTTGTCGTGACCGAAGCCGGTATCCGTGAGGGTGTCAGACAGCTCCTCCTTCCGCTGTGGAACACCTGGTACTTTTTCTCCTTGTACGCCAACACGGCCGTCGAAGGCGGATACGCCGCAGAAGCGAGAACTGATTCGGAGGATGTTCTCGACCGATACATTCTCGCTAAGCTCCGACAGCTCGTCGAGAGCGTCACGGTGGATCTCGACAATTTCGACTCGACGCTGGCATCAAACACGCTGCGTGACTTCGCTGATGTGCTTACAAACTGGTACGTGCGACGGTCTCGTGATCGCTTTTGGAAGGGCGTGGGTGCTGATGGCACGGGACGCGATGCCTTCGACACGCTCTACACAGTGCTGGAAGCACTCTGCCGAGTTGCCGCGCCCATGCTGCCGCTCGTCACGGAAAAGGTCTGGAAGGGGCTGACCGGAGAACGAAGCGTCCACTTGACGGACTGGCCGCGCGCCGAAAACTACCCGGCGGACGCCGAACTGGTCGCCGCGATGGATCGTGTGCGCGAGATCAGCTCGGTTGGGCAGGCACTGCGCAAGCAGGCAGGCCGCCGTGTTCGTCTTCCGCTCGCCGAGCTCACCATTGTCACGCCATCTGCCAGCGCACTGAGCCCGTTCGAAGACATTTTGCGCGACGAGCTCAACGTCAAGAACGTCACTCTCGTCTCTCTGACGGAATCTAGCGCGGTGGACTTCGGCATCACGTCGCGACTGACAGTCAATGCGCGTGCAGCAGGACCTCGTCTCGGCAAGAACGTGCAGCACGTGATCAAGGCGGCGAAGACAGGCAACTGGACCGAAGTCGATGGTGTCGTGACGGCTGGGGGCATTCAACTCTCTGCCGGTGAGTACAGCCTGGTACTTGAGACCGCGGATGCCGGTGAGGACACCGCACTTGGGCTGCTTTCTGAGTCGGGATTCGTTTTGCTCGACACGACAACCTCTGTGGACCTTGAAGCAGAAGGTCTCGTCCGTGACATGGTGCGTGCCGTGCAGGACACGCGTAAAGAAGCGGGTTTCGACGTCAGCGATCGCATCAGGCTCGATCTCGTGTTCGAGAGCGAGGCGGATGCCAGTGCCGTCACGCAGGTCACTGCCGTCAGTCTTGCGGCAGAAACGCTCGCCGTTGCCTTCAACGTGCACGTCGAGAGCGATGTCAGCCAAGGCGATCTCGCCGCGGAACTTGCCCAATTCGCACCGGAACACACACACACTGTTGCTGGCGGAGACTTCGCCAATGCTGGCCGCGTCTCCATTGCCGTCAGCCGAATCAAGGAGACACATGTCTGAGCCGCTCGTCGGAAGCGCAGGATTCGCCGCGGCTGCGGCGGACGTCATCGCTGAGCTCTTCGCGCGCACGGGGGAGGGCAGGCCGCGCCCGCGGCTCGCACCCACGCGTCGCGTCGTCGAGTTGCTGGGGGATCCTCAACGTGCGTACCCGGTGATCCACCTCACGGGAACCAACGGCAAGAGCAGCACATCTCGGTTCATCGAGAGCATTCTTCGCGTGCACGGACTGCGCACGGGGCTGTTCACCAGCCCACATCTGCGTGTCTTCAATGAGCGAATCACGATTGACGGTGAGGCGATTTCCGACGAGAAGCTCGTAGAGAACTGGCACGACATCAAACCATACGTTGAGATGGTCGACGCGGAGCTTCGGGAGGCGGGGGACGTGCGCCTGACCTTCTTCGAGGCCCTGACGGCGCTCGCGTTCGCCTGCTTTGCCGACGCCCCTGTCGACGTCGCCATCATCGAGGTTGGAATGGGCGGCGAATGGGACTCGACGAACGTTGCGGATGCATCGGTCGCGGTGTTCACACCTATCGATATCGACCACAGCTCAACTCTCGGAGGAACGATCGCAGAGATCGCCTCAACGAAGGCCGGAATTATCAAATCAGGGTCCCGTGTGGTCTCGGCGGTGCAGGTACCTGCAGCCCTCGCGAAGATTGATCAGGCTGCTGCCCAGGTGGGAACACACGTGGTGCTTGAAGACCGCGACTTTGTGCTGTCGAGCGATGTGGTTGCTGTCGGTGGACAGCAGATCACCGTGCACGGGCGAGCGGCCGCCTACGAGAGTCAGTTCCTCCCCGTCTTCGGAGACCATCAAGGCCATAATGCGGCACTGGCGATCGCCGCGTGTGAGACATTCCTTGGCGATGGCACGGTCGCGCTCGACGCTGACGTTCTCGCTCAGGGCCTTGGTGAGGCAACGACTCCCGGTCGCCTTGAAATCGCAGGGACCCAGCCGACGATCATCGTCGACGCAGCCCACAACCCGCACGGGGCACGCTCACTTGCAGCAGCGCTCGAGCGATACTTCGATAGTGAGCACATTGCGCTCGTCATCGGCGTGCTCGACGACAAGGATGCTCGAGGCATCCTGAGTCACCTGTTGCCCCTCTCGGAACGTGTATTCACCACGCAGGTCGAGTCGGAACGAGCTCGTGACGCCGAAGAGCTCGCAGCGGAGGTGCTGCACGGTTCCCCGGATAAGCCGGTGTATTCATATGACAGCGTTGACGAATCGCTGAGCATCGCTCGTGATTGGGCAAGCGAAGAGCCCGGACGTATCGTCGTCGTTGCCGGCTCGGTGATTCTCGCTGGGGAAGCGCTGCTCGTCATCGAGGATCGGGACTGGTCGTGAGACGAGGAGGAGTCAGGGCGACCCTCGGGGCCATCGTCTTCAGCGCCGAGCTGCTGATCGTTTTTCTGGCTACCCTTGTCGCATACGGGCTCAATGCGGTGGATCCTGTCACAGCGTTCGTTGCTGGCGGCATCCTGTGCGTTCTGATGGTTGCCGTGATTCCTGTGCTGCGATTTCGTTGGGGCGTGGTCTGCGGCTGGGTGCTCCAAGGCGTTATCGTTGCTACCGGCATCGTGATGCCCCAGATGTACGTCGTCGGCGGGCTGTTTCTGATCATGTGGATCTATTGCATGATCGTCGGCACCCGGATCGACAGAGAGAAGAACCACAGGTTCGAGGCAGGAGAAAGCTAAATGGCAGTTGAAGAGACACTTGTTCTGGTGAAGCCGGATGGGGTAACACGCAGCCTCACAGGTGAGATCCTCCGTCGCATCGAGGCGAAAGGGTACTCACTCGTCGACATTCGGATGGTTCGAGCAGACAGAAACCTTCTTGCCGCCCACTATGCAGAGCACGAGGGTAAGCCGTTTTACGAGCCGCTTGTCGAATTCATGATGTCGGGCCCCGTCGTTGCCGTGCGTGTGGCCGGCGATCGCGTGATCGAAGGATTCCGCTCGCTCGCCGGCACCACCGACCCCACGACGGCGGCTCCCGGTACCGTGCGTGGCGATCTGGGACGCGATTGGGGGCTCGCTGTACAGCAGAACCTCGTGCACGGCTCGGACAGTCCGGAGTCTGCGGCTCGTGAACTGGATCTCTGGTTCAGTTAGCTCCTCGAAGTGAAGCGCCGCCGCGGTCTCTGGAGCGCGGCGGCGCTTGTGTCTCTGGTGGGATGAGCTAGAAGATGTAGCTGATCACGTCGAGACGCACCTGCGCAAGAACCGCGATGAGCACGTATGCCATCAGCGTAATGAGCGGGGTCCAGCCGGCGAGCGTCGCACCAAGGCTTCTCAGTCGAGTGCCTCTTCCGAATGCGCCGATCTTCAGAAGGTGAAACGTGACTGCGAAGAACGATGGAATCATCACGGACCACGTGAGCATGCACCACGGGCACAGCGAACTGATGACATAAATGCTCTGCGTGATGAACCAGGCGACAAGGCACACGCCGAAAACGAATCCAGCCCAAGCAACGAGCCAGAACCAGCGGGGGAAGCGTGCTCCGGCAAGCAGTGCGACGCCGAGGACGATGGGAACCACCCAGCACGTCAGTCCGATGAGCGGATTGGGGAACCCGAAGACGGCACCCTGGTCGGACGCCAAGTTCGTGGTGCAGCCGATCAGAATGTTGAAGTCGCAGCCGAGTTTCGCATCCGGATTCTCCAGCTGAGTGAATTTGTCGAGAGTCAGGGCAAAAGCGGCGATCCATCCCGTTATCCCCGCGATGATGAGAAAGATCGCCAGGGCAATGGGACGGGCATCATCAAGTGCTGCGTCGCGCGATTCGTTCACGTTCGGGATTATGGCACAGGCCGCTGTGTCGAGGGCACATGAGGCAGATCGCGGGGTAACGTGCGATAATGGCACAGTCGTCAGGTGAACCGCGCTTCGCCTCCCGGCAGATAAAGGCTTATTGGGCACAGATTGCCCAGTGTTGTAATTCGGTCGGAGTGACCGAAAGTTCGCGATCAGGGCGTCAAGCCGATTGTGATCAACAGGAGTGTGGAGGAGTTCGCTGAGGCGCATCTTCCCTTTGAGAGTTCCCGGATGGATGGCGCGGCTGTCCGTCCGGTCGAGGAGTGCACCAGAGATGGTGGAAAAAGAAAACACGACAGATGCCGTTGACCCCGTTGAGGAGTCAATTGAGACGACAGACACACAGAAAGTTGAATCAGCAGAAGACGCTGTGAGCACGGTTGCTTCCGAGGAGCCACGCGGAGCGGCTCCGGGCCAAGGTGCGGACGGTGACGCCTCAACGACGGGCGTAACCAGCACCGAGAACACCGAGGTGCCAGCCGAGACAGCAGCAGCAGGCCCTCCGTCTACACAGCTCATTTTCAAAGCTCCGGAGATCAGACCGCTGCCGCCGCTTCCTAAGTCGACCGATCGTGATTCGGATGACGACGGAAACACTCGTCGGCGGTCCCGTCGTCGGAGAAACGGTGACAGCGACGGGTCGCCTCAGAGTGAGCCGGAGCCGATTACCGAGCCGCAGAAGGTCAAGGGCTCAACGCGGCTCGAGGCAAAGAAGCAGCGACGTCGTGATGGCCGGGATGCCGGTCGCCGACGTACCGTTGTCACTGAGGCCGAATTCTTGGCGCGACGTGAGTCCGTCGACCGCAAGATGATCGTGCGGTCGAAGGGCGGTCGGATTCAGATCGGCGTGCTCGAAGATGATGTTCTCGCTGAGCATTATGTTGCCCGCTCGCAGGAGTCTTCGCTCATCGGGAACGTTTATCTCGGAAAAGTGCAGAACGTGCTTCCGAGCATGGAAGCGGCGTTCGTCGACATCGGCCGCGGCCGCAACGCCGTTCTGTATTCGGGTGAAGTTGATTGGGACTCCGTCGAGACCGGGAACCAGCCACGTCGCATTGAACTGGCGCTCAAGCCAGGCGACAAGGTGCTTGTACAGGTGACGAAAGATCCCGTGGGGCACAAGGGTGCACGACTGACCAGCCAAGTATCGTTGCCTGGCCGCTACCTCGTCTATGTGCCGAACGGATCGATGAACGGCATCTCTCGAAAACTTCCCGACACGGAGCGTGCCCGCCTCAAGAAGATTCTCAAGGCGATTCTTCCCGAGAACGCTGGAGTGATCGTCAGAACGGCAGCCGAAGGCGCCACGGAGGAGCAGCTTACACGGGATGTAAGCCGACTCACCTCTCAGTGGGAATCGATCCAAAAGCAGGTGGAGAGCGGACAGGCTCCCGCGCTCCTCCATTCAGAACCTGATCTGCTCATCAAGATCGTTCGAGACGTCTTCAATGAAGACTTCCACAGCATGGTGATCGCCGGCTCTGACGCCAAACAGACGATCGAGAAGTACTTGAGCCAGGTTGCTCCTGACTTGCTTGAGCGCGTAGAGAGTCATGATGGCAGTAAAGACGTCTTCGACGAGTACCGCATCACCGAGCAGATTGAGAAAGCACTCGATCGCAAGGTCTGGCTGCCGAGTGGCGGATCTCTTGTCATCGACCGCACGGAAGCGATGACCGTCGTTGACGTGAACACGGGAAAGTTCGTGGGATCGGGAGGCAACCTCGAAGAAACGGTCACGAAGAACAACCTTGAGGCTGCTGAGGAGATCGTGCGTCAGCTTCGACTGCGGGACATCGGCGGCATAATCGTCGTGGACTTCATCGACATGGTGCTTGAGTCGAACCGTGACCTTGTTCTTCGCCGCCTCGTCGAGTGCCTCAGCCGTGACCGCACAAAGCATCAAGTTGCTGAGGTCACGTCGCTCGGCCTCGTGCAGATGACCCGAAAGAAGCTCGGTCTTGGACTTCTGGAGACGTTCAGCGAGGCGTGCGACGCGTGCGCAGGACGTGGAGTTGTCGTGCATCACGAGCCGGTGACGAAGCACCGTCAGTCGAGTTCTGACAACGGCGGACGTAAGCGTCGCGGCAACGGCGGTGGCTCTCACGGAGGCAACGGCAACGGCGGTGGGCAGCATTCGCAGAAGTCGGCGGGGGCCGCGCACTCGATAACGGATGACGCCAAGAAGGCGCTATCGCAGATCGCCGCGAGCACGATACACCCCGACACCGACTCGGCCGAGAAGCAAGTGAGCACTGCAGACGGCACAGGTGATCACGAGAAGGTTGCGATGCCAGACTCGTCAGAGCAGGGGAACTCTGTAGCGATTCTCGATATTCCCATCGAGCCCGCGCAGCATGCGTCGCGTCCAATAGATAAGCGCGAAGCCGAGGACCTACTCGGTTCCGTACTCGATTCGCTTCCCGAGCCGAAGAAGCCCGGACACGGCCGCAATCGCTCACGTCGTGTCACGACGGCAGCTCTCACGGGCACCCCAGTTTCTACGAGCGACGACACTGATTCCTCGGGAGCATGACGTTCGTCGTCAGCGGTCCCGTGCTTTGACGCGGAGGCCGCTGGCGATGAGCCTGCGCGTGAGTTCATTTGCCGTGACTGACACTGCGCCAGCGGCCACTAACTCATCGTGACGGGTAGCGGGGACGTCGTAGTGGTCTCGATCGAAGCTTCGCCGTGGGAGTGTGTTCAACGCGGCAAAGGCGTGAAGCTCGTCGATCGCAGTGTCACTGACCAGATGAGACCACAGCGTACCGTGCGCCGGCCACAGGGGCGGATCAATCAAGATGGTCATGGTTCCTCATTCTAGGAACACGCGAGCGGTTCATTTGTCGAAACTCCGCCTCATGAAGTAAACTCGATCGTTGGTGACTGGCTTATCCCCGTGTCGCCACATGGTTTTCTGACAGGCACACCTCTTTTCCCGCTGGGTATGTCTGGAGCAGTGACTTTTCCTTTGACAGACAAGCGGAGCTTTCGCTCCTCAGAGAAGTAGGTAATCCAAGTGGTTTACGCAGTTGTGCGCGCCGGTGGTCGGCAGGAGAAGGTCGAAGTCGGCACCATCGTGACGATGGACCGTATTCAGGCTGACAAGAATGGCAATGTCGAGCTTGCAGCAGTGCTGCTCGTCGACGGTGACACGGTCACCACCGATCAGAAGTCACTCGCCAAGGTTAAGGTCACCGCTGAGGTTCTCGGCGACCTGCGCGGTCGAAAGATCCACATCCAGAAGTTCAAGAACAAGACCGGTTACAAGAAGCGTCAGGGGCACCGTCAGGAGCTCACACGCGTCAAGGTCACCGGAATCAAGTAAGGCATCGAGGAGATAACGAGATGGCACACAAGAAAGGTGCGAGTTCAACTCGCAACGGTCGCGACTCGAACGCCCAGCGCCTCGGTGTAAAGCGTTTCGGCGGCGAAAGCGTCAACGCAGGCGAGATCATCGTTCGTCAGCGTGGCACCCACTTCCACCCCGGCGCCAACGTTGGTCGCGGTGGCGACGACACCCTGTTCGCGCTGTCGAACGGTTCGGTCGAATTTGGAAACAAGGGTGGCCGCAAGGTCGTCAACATCGTGACGGTCGACGCCTAGTCGACGAGAGGTTCACATCAGGGGCGGGCATTTGCCCGCCCCTGTCCTATTTCCGGCACGATTGAAGCGGAAGAACTCGAGGAGGACACCGTGGCGACATTCGTCGATCGCGTGACACTGCACGTGAGCGCGGGCAAGGGTGGCAACGGTTGTGTCTCGGTGCGCCGCGAGAAGTTTAAGCCGTTGGCCGGGCCAGACGGCGGAAACGGCGGAAACGGCGGCGACATCGTTCTCCTCGCCGATCCGCAGGTGACGACGCTGTTGCCGTACCACCGTTCGCCGCATCGCACCTCTGAAAATGGCGGGTTTGGTATGGGTGATCATCGTCACGGCTCGGCCGGCGAAGAACTCGTGCTGCCCGTTCCTGTCGGCACCGTGGTCAAGGATGAGAACGGGGAGACGCTGATCGATCTGACGGAGCCCGGAACCCGGTTTGTCATTGCCGAAGGCGGTTATGGCGGACTGGGAAACTCGGTTTTGGCATCGACGAAGCGCAAGGCTCCAGGTTTCGCTCTTCTTGGAACCCCCGGTCAATCGGGAGACATCAATCTTGAGCTCAAGACGATCGCCGACGTCGCATTCGTCGGCTTTCCGTCAGCGGGAAAGTCGAGCCTCATCGCAGCGATTTCTGCGGCGAAGCCTAAGATCGCTGATTACCCTTTCACGACGCTGCACCCCAATCTTGGGGTCGTCCAGGCTGGGCAGCATCGGTACACCGTTGCCGACGTGCCCGGCCTCATTGAAGGTGCTAGCGAGGGCAAGGGCCTTGGACTCGAATTCCTAAGACACGTCGAACGCTGTGCGGCATTGTTGCATGTCATCGATTGCGCAACTCTGGAGCCCGGCCGTGACCCGTTGACCGATCTTGACGTGATTGAGCAGGAGCTCGCTGCATATCCTGTTCCCGAGGGGCAAATTCCGCTGTTGGAGCGTCCACAGCTTGTCGCACTTAACAAGGTGGACGTGCCGGAGGCGC
The DNA here is from genome assembly GCF_011751765.2 of Paramicrobacterium chengjingii. Lineage (GTDB taxonomy): Bacteria > Actinomycetota > Actinomycetes > Actinomycetales > Microbacteriaceae > Paramicrobacterium > Paramicrobacterium chengjingii. The sequence continues at coordinate 1,848,474 of NZ_CP061169.1, read as the reverse complement.
GGGAGCTCGCCGAATTTGTTCGTCCCGAGCTTGAAGAGCGAGGATACCGAGTTTTCGAGATCTCGACAGCGAGCCATGAGGGGCTCCGGTCCCTCACGTTCGCGCTCGGTGCGCTAGTTCAGGAGCATCGCGACAGCGTGAGCGATCTCGAGGACCAATCACCGCGTATCGTCATGACACCGAAACCTGTGAATCGGAAACCGTTCGACATTCTGGTGGAAGGCGGGACCTACGGCAACGTCTATCGGATCCTGGGAACGAAGCCTGAACGGTGGGTGCAGCAGACGGACTTCACAAACGACGAAGCCGTCGGTTACCTCGCCGACCGGATCGCAAAGATCGGCATCGAGGACGCACTTTTCAAGGCCGGAGCGGTGGCGGGCTCGACCGTCGTCATCGGGCCAGGTAAGGGTGTCGTATTCGATTGGGAGCCAACTCTGACCTCGACAGCCGAGCTTCTGGCGTCCCCTCGCGGCACTGATGCACGCTTTGATCAGAATGTGCGCCCGACGCGGGAGCAGCGCCGTGACGCGTACTACGACCGGATGGATGCGAAGTCAGAAGCACGAGAGCAGCTCGAAAGCGAGCGTGAGGCTGGACTGTGGTCTGAGGACGAGCAGGACTAATGATCACATCGCAGGAGGAGATCAGCAGTGCTCGTCGCATTGTTGTGAAAGTAGGATCGTCGTCGATCAGCGGGGTCAACAGCGGGCAGGTCGAGCCGCTCGTCAATGCCTTGGCGACGGTGCATTCCGACGGCACCGAGGTGATTCTCGTTTCTTCTGGCGCCATCGCCACCGGTATGCCGTATCTGGGTCTTGAGAGCCGGCCTGAAGACCTCGCTACGCAACAGGCGGCTGCTGCCGTCGGACAAAACGTGCTCGTATATCGGTATCAGGACAGCCTAGACCGTTACGGGATCGTCTCGGGTCAGGTTCTTCTGACGGCCGGGGACCTTGACGATCCGAATTCGCGCAGCAACGCGAAGCGGGCGATGGAACGGCTGTTGAGCCTGAGAATCCTTCCGATTGTCAATGAAAACGATACGGTCGCGACGCACGAGATCCGATTCGGAGACAACGATCGTCTTGCAGCGCTCGTCGCGACTCTCATCGGTGCCGAGGCCATGGTGCTGCTGAGCGACGTCGATGCAATTTACACGCGCCCACCGGAGATTCCTGGAGCGGAACGCATTCGTGTGGTTGCGCCAGGAGACCAGCTGGCCGGCGTTGAGTTCGGTGAGGCTGCGCGTGCCGGTGTTGGAACGGGTGGTGCCTCGACGAAGGTCTCTGCGGCTCGGCTCGCAGCGAGTCGCGGCACAGGCGTGCTCGTCACATCCGCTTCGCAAATCGGTGAGGCGCTACGCGGCGCCGAGGTGGGCACGTGGTTCACGCCACAATCCGATGTGAGCTGATTCTCACCGCTAGAATCGGACCATGATCAAAGCCACCTCTGCCAACACCGTGCGCGAGCGGCTTGAGGCGGTTCGATACGCCTCGAGAGCACTCGCCATCACGACGGGCGCGGAGCGTGTAGCTGCTCTCGAAGCGATTGCTGTCGCTCTGGAGCGAGACTCAGGTGCGATACTGAGCGCGAACGAGAAAGACCTCGCAACGGGCCGAGAGAACGGGCTTGCCGAGGGTCTTCTCGACAGACTGACGCTGACCGCTGACCGCATCGTGGAGCTTTCCGCCGCCGTCCGAGAGATCGCCGCCTTAGTCGATCCTCTGGGGCAAGTTGTTCGCGGTAGCACCTTGGCGAATGGGGTTCGAATCGAACAAGTTCGAGTTCCATTCGGAGTCGTGGGTGCAATCTACGAAGCGCGACCGAATGTCACCGTTGACATCGCCGCGCTTGCCTTGCGTAGCGGAAACGCCGTTGTGCTGCGCGGCGGATCTGCAGCTCTTGCCAGCAATACTCAGCTTGCCGCAACACTCCGCGGCGCGATCGAGAGCACCGGCTTGCCCGCCGATTGCATTCAGACGATCGATGATTTCGGACGCGAAGGTGCCACAGAGCTCATGCGTTCACGCGGCCTCGTCGATGTGCTCATTCCCCGAGGAAGCGCCCGTCTCATCGAGACTGTGGTCGCTGATTCGACGGTTCCCGTGATCGAAACGGGAGCTGGCATCGTGCACGTGTACGTGGATGCCGACGCCGACACGTCGATGGCGGTCTCGGTTGTACTCAATGCCAAAACACACAGGCCAAGTGTCTGCAATGCCGCAGAAACAGTGCTCATTCACCGAGATGCAGTTTCTCGCGTTCTCACTGCGTTGTTGGATGCACTTCGTCAGGCTGGTGTCAGTGTGCGCGGCGACGCCGAGGCTCAGGGTCTCTCAGCGGATGTCGAGCCGGCAGCTGTCGATGAGTGGGCAACGGAACATCTAAATCTGACGCTGGGATTGCATATCGTTGGCACGCTTGACGAAGCGATTGACCACATTGCCGAGTACTCCACGCACCATACAGAATCGATCGTGACGAACAACGTCCGAAACGCAGAGATATTTCTCGCTCGCGTGGATTCCGCCGTTGTCATGGTGAATGCGTCCACACGATTTACTGACGGCGGTGTCTTCGGATTCGGAGCCGAAGTGGGTATCTCCACACAGAAACTCCATGCACGCGGCCCGATGGGAGTCACCGAACTAACGAGCACGAAGTGGCTCGTGCGCGGTGACGGCCAAGTCCGCGACTGACCTGTAGACTTGTCGTGGCGGCGATGAGCCGCAAGAAATGGAGTGAACATGTCGTTTGCGGCGATCCTGATGGCCGAGTCCGAGCACGTGGTGAACGAGCTGCCGATCCCAAGCTTCATGTTCGGTGTGTTTGCACTTATCGTCTTCCTATTCCTCGGCGTCATCACGTTCACGTACCGAGACGTCGCAAATCGGCACAGTCACAAGACCGGCTCCGCACCAACAGCGCACACCTACGACACTCCAGACACTGACTCCCAGCACTAAGCACGGTATGAACCCGTGATGACAGCCTCCGCAACCCGTCCGCGAATCGGTGTGATGGGCGGCACCTTCGATCCTATTCACCATGGGCACTTAGTCGCTGCCAGTGAAGTCGCGCATTCGTATGGTTTGGACGAGGTGGTCTTCGTCCCGACGGGCGAGCCATGGCAGAAATCCCACGTCAGTCAGAGTGAACACCGGTACCTGATGACGGTCATTGCAACGGCCGCGAACCCTCAATTCACGGTCAGCCGCGTTGACATCGACCGAACAGGCCAGACTTACACGATCGACACACTGAGAGATCTGAAGGCTCAACGGCCCGACGCCGACCTCTTTTTCATCACAGGCGCCGATGCGATCGCGCAGATCTTCAGCTGGAAGGAACACTCGGAGCTGTTTTCGCTGGCGCATTTCGTCGCTGTGAGTCGTCCGGGACATACCTTGAACATTTCTGGATTGCCAACGGAGCACGTAAGCTTGTTGGAAGTTCCGGCACTTGCGATCTCGTCGACGGATTGCCGAAGCCGGGTCAGCAGGGGGCATCCCGTGTGGTATCTGGTTCCGGATGGTGTCGTGCAGTACATCACGAAATATCATCTGTATCGGAGTAGTGAATGACGTCGTTTTCAGACGAGCAGCCACTCTCACGGCGACAACGACGCGAGAGGCAGCGAGCACAGCAGGCGCACGACAGCGTTCTGCAATCGAAGTCTGCCCCCGAAGGGGAAGCGTCGGAGGCCCCAGCTGAGCCTGACTCGGCAGAAAAGGCGAAGGACTCGCCTCCAGCACCTATCCCCTCGGCCGCAGCGAAAGAGCGCGTTGATTCACAGGAGCAGGATCGTCAGGGTGAGAGCGAGTCAGCCCATGACGATCGGCCGCTGACGCGTCGAGAGCTCCGTGCCCTCCGCGCTGAGACGGGAATGACCGCGGTCGTTTCGCCATCAGAAGATGCTGATGCCGACAATGAACGTACACCAGCGGCGAAGGCAGCCACTTCGACAGCAAGTAACGAGGAGCAAACGTCACAGAAGCCCAAGGGCTCGAAACTCGGCTTCGGACGTAAGAAGGCCGACGCAAAGAACAAAAAGAACAGTTCGACTGAAGCTCAGAAACCTGGGTCGGACTCGTCAGCGCCCACGGACGCAAAAAAGTCGGACCCTGCCACGGAACCCGCTGACGACGAGCCAAAGGTGTCATCAGCGTTCGGTGCCGGTGAACGGAACAAGGAAAGTTCTCCACAGGGAGCCGCGAAGGCGTTCGATACCCTTGTAGCACCTGAAGCCCGCGGGTCAGATGTCTTTACGACATCAAGCGTGCTCATTTTGCCGGGGGCTCAAAGCAGGCAGACTAGAACTCCCGCACCGGGAACGGGCGAGATCATGGTGACAGGATCCGTTGATCTTCCGAAGTCGAAGGCTCGCGACCGCGAGTCAAATGCAGACCACTCGGAGATCGACTCAGGCAGCGATAATAGCCAGGAATCACCTGCTACTGCTGGCACTCCCGTCTCTGCAACGCGTGCTGTCAGCACGCATGCGGTGACCCGCGACGTCATTACTCCACCGACGAAGGCATCAAGTTCGAAGCTCCTGATGATCCTGGCGATCACCGCAGGCGTGCTCTGCGTAGCTGTCATCGGCGTCGTGATCGCTGGATTGATGACTGGGCAGTTCTGACAACCGAGAGAAAGAATACGAAAACCACGTGACAGCTACTGACGATTCACGCGCACAGGTTCAGCTCGCCGCCATTGCGGCCATCGGCGCAGGCGCCGAAGATCTCGTGGCGCTCGACGTATCGCAGCCATTACCTTTCGCCGACGCCTTTCTGATCATGTCTGGACGCAGCGAGCGCAACGTCAGTGCAATTGCGGATGCTGTCGAAGACAAGCTCAGCGAAGCAGGACCACGTGTTAAGCGTCGCGAAGGTCAGGCAGAGGGTCGATGGGCTCTCATCGACTTCGGCGACCTCGTTGTGCACGTATTCCATCCGGAGGAGCGCGATTACTATTCGCTTGAACGCCTCTGGAAGGACTGTCCCGTCATTCCGCTCGAAGAAGCTCTCGTACGCTAAATTGCGAGTGAACGTCGATTTCTGATCACACTCAAGCGTGTAGTAGAGTGTGGGAGTTGCTTCGGCGACATTCTGGGTCTGTGGCGCAGCTGGTAGCGCACCTGCATGGCATGCAGGGGGTCAGGGGTTCGAGTCCCCTCAGATCCACCATTGTCTTGAGTCGGGACATAGATGACGTCTGAGTCCCGACATAGTTGACACTTATGAGGAGGAGCCTGGCCATCGGCCGGGCTCTTTTTCGTTGTTGCGCCAGTAGCTTCTGGTGGGGTTGATGGTGTTGGTTGCGAGGATCTCGCCGGTGTCGAGGTGGATAACGGTGACGGTGGTGTCGTCGGCGAGAAGCATGACGCGTTTGTCGCGGTGAACCGTCCCGGGTTTGATGCCGCTTCCTTTCGAGTTGAAAGGATGGCGTTATGCTAAAGAAGATTGATTAGGCGCTCAGGGATCGAGTTGACCGGCTCGTGCTCGAGCACCGGGCCGAGTAGCACTCGAACGCGAAGGCGATCGCTGCAGTCGCCCGACAGGTAGGTGTCGGCGCGGAATCGTTGCGCCGATGGGTCGTCCAAGCCGAGATCGATGCCGGGACCCGCGACGGGCAAACCAGCGAAGAGCAGGCCGAGATCCGCCGGCTCAAGGCCGAGAACAAGCGGCTTCGTGAGGACGTCGCGATCCTGAGAGCAGCGACGACTTTCTTCGCGGGGGAACTCGACCCCCGCGACCGCTGATGATGGGATTCATCGACCAGATGAGGGCCGAGGGGCACGCGGCGAGTCGATCATTCGCGTCCTGCGAGAGCAGGGTGTGAAGATCGCCGCGCGCACCTACAGGGCCTGCCGTCACCATCGTGTCGCCCTGCGGACGGTGACCGATGCGGTCGTCGAAGATGCCGTGCGTGATGGAGAGATCCGATGCGGGTAACGTGTGCGTAGAAAAGGAGGATGACCATGGCAGACTCGACCGCGACGGCTACTGGTGCCACAACAAAGGAAGACCGTATGATCAATCTTGAAATCGTCGACGCTGAGGCCGGCGGCGATATCGGACGCGTCATCGTCGCAGGTTTTGAGACACCACCAGGAGAGTCCATCGCCGAACGAGCCGAATACATGCGAGAAAATGCCGACTGGCTGCGCCGCACATTGATTCAACCACCTATCGGAGAACTATCGCAGAGCATCAACCTGGTCCTTCCACCATCGAACGAGGAAGCCGATATCGGTGTGATCACCATGGGGACGATGGGCTATCCAGGCTTCTCCGGGTCGAACGCGATGTGCACCATCGCAGTTTTGGCAAGCGAGGGCCTCATTGACATGAGTGCCGACGAGGTGAATATCCGGCTGGAGACGCCCGTCGGGATCACAGCCCTGACGGTATGCGTCGAAGACGGTTCCGTAAAATCTGTCCAGTACGCCGCACCCGTTGCCTATGCTGAACCGGAGGAGCGGACCGCAACGCTTCCCACGTGGGGAGCCGTCACATACACATTGGCCTACAGCGGTGTCTCATACGTTGTTGTCGACGCCACGACAGTGGACCTCCATCCCACAGCCGATTCGGCAGAGGCAATACGCAGGCTCTTCGGTGAGTTGTTCGCGGAGATCGATTCGACCACGATTCTCGATCACCCTTCACTGGGAGCGATGCCGAAGCTCACTCTCGGCCTGCTCGCCGACGGGTCGGAAACACAGCATTATGCGACCGCAGGCCAATCAACCCCTCTCGCTGTCTACATGGCTGGTGGGGTGATCTGCAGTGGGCCGACCGGAACCGGCACCTCAGCGCTGCTTGCTTGGCTCGCCAATCGCAAACTGATCTGGCCCAACTCTCAGATCTGTGCAATCTCTCCGGGTGGACACACCTTCATCGGTGACTATACGCGTGATACGACGGTTGGTCCTCGTTCTGCGATCCACACCACGATCACCGGTTCGCCACGGGTTCTCAAACGCGACACCATCACCATCGAGAGACCTGGAGAAGGTTCCTCATTCGGGGGGATTGCCACGAGAGAACGGCATTCCCGATCGAGGACGCACGGTAAGAATCGAGGATAGCGCGGCTCGTCAAGATCGGATCTGCGCGTCTTCTAAAATGATGGCCATGTATGGCTCCTCGGCTGCGGCCGCAGCCGCTGTCACCAAGACGCTCCGCTAGCGGCGGGGCGATTCATCGGTGCGCGCATGGCTGACGCTCACCAGCCTCGCAACGCTCCCTCCTCATCAACCCGCTCGCTGCCAACTGGCGGCGTCACTCCTTCACCCAAGCCCCGACGAATCCAATTCCGCAGAGTCGATTCATCGATCCCCAACAAAGCATCCACCTCGACCCGGGCACTGCGCTGAGAGAAATCTCCCTCAGCCATCCGATCCTGATACATCCGCACCGCGCGAGCCTGGAACTCCGCGTCATACTTCTTCGCTGCAGGCATGATCGAATTCTCTCCTTGTTAGACCACACCATCTTGCAAACCCCGGCCGATCCACTCTGCCGTCGATGATCGTGGCATGGGGCATCCGCTCGTCATCGGTCGACGAGAGTCATGGTGCTCGGGGCTCGTTCGACGAGGTCACGCCCCGTATCGGCAATCACCGTGCGCATCGCTTCTGCCGCTCGGGTCGGATTGACATCGGCCCGGCGGGCCAGGCTGATAGTCCGCGTCAATTGGGGCGACGAGAGTCGAACTGAGCGTAATGTCGGCCGATCGAGCAGAACCATAGCTGGGACGATGGCGACCCCGAGGCCCCGCTCGACGAACCGAAGCACGGCGTCCATTTCTGCGCCTTCTACCACGATGCGAGGGATGACGGCGGCGGAGCGGAAAGCGAGATCTGTCACGGCTCGCAGGTCGTAACTTTCGTGGAACGCGATTAGCGGCAGTCGCGCGAGTTGCTGCAGATCGATACCTGGCTTGGCCGCAATGGCGGGCTTCGCCGCAGATGACACAACAACTAGTTCCTCTGTGAGCAGTGGCGTGTGTGAAAGCGCCGAACCATTGTCTTGCGACCCGTCCGTTCCCGTGATCAGTGCCATGTCGAGAGCGCCGCCGGCCAGCTTCTCAATGAGCAGATGTGATCCACCCTCGGTGAGCTCGAGGTCAATACCGGGATGCTCCGCATGGAAGGCGTTCAGGGCCTCGGCGACGAGACTGATACAGAGGGTCGGCGTCGCTCCGAGGCGAACGCGGCCACGCTGCAGCCCAGCAAGTTCACCCATTTCGCTTCTGACAGCATCAGCATCCGCCAACATGCGCTTCGCCCTCGGCAAGAGCGTCTCTCCAGCGGCTGTGAGAGCAATATGTCCGCGTGCTCGGTGAAAGAGTTCTGTGCCAAGTTCTCGCTCGAGCGACGAGATCTGTCTGCTGAGTGAGGGCTGAGCCAGATGCAGATGCTCTGCGGCCCGCGTGAAGTGCCCAAGGCGGGCGATCTCAACAAACCCCTGCAGTTGCTCTAAATTCATGACGATAGCTTATCCGTATCGTAATGAGAAAAAGAATGCATTGGAGGTACTGGAAGTTCACTCGTAGCGTGGGATGCATGAGCACAAGCACACGCGAACGACAGATTTCCACAACTGTTCTGATTGTCGGCACGGGCGGCTCCGGCCTTCGCGCCGCCATCGAGGTGGCAGAGCGAGGAGTCGATGTGCTGGCGATCGGCAAACGGCCGCGAAACGACGCACACACCTCTCTCGCAGCGGGTGGCATCAACGCCGCGCTAGGAACGATGGACGTCGAAGACAGCTGGCAGCAGCACGCAGCGGACACCATCACTGAGAGCTACCTTCTCGCGAACCCGCACACTGTCGAGGTCGTTACACGCGGTGCTGAGCGCGGTATCCGTGACCTTGAGCGGTGGGGGATGAACTTCGCTCGCGAGCACGACGGGAGCATTTCGCAACGGTTCTTCGGTGCGCATACCTTTCGGCGCACGGCGTTCGCCGGCGATTACACGGGACTCGAGATTCAGCGCACGTTGGTTCGGCGCGCTGAACAGTTGGATGTGCCGATCCTGGACTACGTCTATATCACCCGCATCCTCGTTCGTGACAACGTCGTCTTCGGGGCGTATGGATTCGATCAGAGAGACGGTACGCGGTACCTGATTCACGCGGATGCTGTCATTCTCGCAGCCGGTGGCCACACGCGCATCTGGCGTCGAACGTCGTCACGTCGCGACGAGAACACCGGGGACTCATTTCGACTCGCGGTCGAAGCCGGCGCACGCCTGCGCGACGCAGAGCTCGTGCAGTTCCATCCCTCAGGCATCATCGAGCCCGAAAACGCGGCCGGAACACTCATCTCTGAAGCGGCACGCGGCGAGGGCGGCATCCTGCGAAATGCGCACGGCGAGCGATTCATGTCGGAATACGACCCTAAGCGGATGGAGCTCTCCACCCGCGACCGCGTGGCGTTGGCTGCCTACACCGAGATCACGGACGGCAGGGGGACCGAAAACGGGGGAGTGTGGCTGGATGTCTCGCATCTCCCGCGAGAGACGATTATGAGCCGACTGCCGAGGGTGTACCAAACTATGTTGGAGCTGCAGATGCTCGACATCACAACAGATCCGATCGAGATTGCTCCGACAGCGCACTATTCCATGGGCGGCGTCTGGGTTCGACCCGAGGATCACAGCACCGGTGTCGATGGGCTATACGCGATCGGCGAAGCTTCCAGCGGGTTGCACGGGGCAAACCGGCTCGGTGGCAACTCACTGATTGAACTGCTCGTGTACGGGCGTCTCGTCGGCCAGAACGCCATTGAGCATTCCGTCGGCCTGAATGCTCAGCGTCGCTCGGCGTCGGCCATCTCTGAGGCGCGTAGAGAGATCGATGATCTGCTTGTCGCCGACGGGCGGGAAAACGTCCGTGCCCTGCAACGAGCGATTCGCAACACCATGACAGAGCGCGCTGGGGTCGTCCGATCCGAGGAGGGCCTTCGTTCCGGTCTCGCTGAGCTCGACCTGATCGATGACCGGATGAACGACGTGGGGATCCACCCCGACATCGCTGGGTTCCAAGACCTCGCTCACGCATTCGATCTGAAAGCCTCGGCACTCGCCGCGCGCGCCACCCTGGAGTCAGCGCTGGAGCGTCGCGAGAGCCGCGGATGCCACAATCGCAGTGATTTCCCGGAACTCGACGCGGCATTGCAGGTCAACCTCGTCTGGTCACCGACAGGCGTGACGCGAGAGGAGGTTCCTCAGGCATCGGCCGAGATCACAGCTCTGATGCGTGACGTCTCGTCTGAGGGCAAACTCGTGGAATGACGCGGTGCACTCGCCGTCCGTGGCAAGAGCACGAGCAAGGAGTTGGCGATCCCAGACGGCATAATGGGAGGCGGCTGTCGCGTCGACGACAGACGTCGCGCAGAAGGAGCGTCACCATGGCAGGGGTGCGGCAGCTTGCAGCGACAGGGCACGTCGATTCCGGCGTTCTGTACGATGCTCTGGTCGGCGAGAGCCGGTACGGCTTCTGGTTGACGACTAGGAGCTCCGGCGGCACAGTCTGCTCGATCGGCATCGGTGACCCTGACAGTGTCGTAGACACTGAGTTGCGTGCCGCCTCCCGGAGCGAAACCGCGAATCACCGCTTCGTCGGCGGATGGATCGGGTGGCGTGGATACGAGACTGAATCGTCGGCCTGGTTGCGCGTAGACCGTTACGTGAGCGTTGACCATTCGTCGGGTGACATCTGGGCGCATGCGCCAGGGGACGAGATCACCGTCTGGCTTCAGGAGGTTCGACAGGCTCTTCGTATGCATGTGCCAGACGCGCACCGGTCAATGACGCCGGAGAGAAGAGCGGCGCGGGCTCGGCACAGCCCGGATGAGTACGAGTCGATGATCGAATCTGCTCTCGAATCAATCAGAGCTGGCGATGCGTATCAACTGTGCCTGACGACACGATTCACCGTAGAGGGGTCGTTCGATCCGCGCGTCGTGCATGCCGAGATGCGCCGGGCGGGCGCTCCGTACACCGCGTTGATCAGGGCGGGAGAGCGAGCGCTTGTGGCATCGTCGCCCGAGCAGTTTCTGCAGCTGACAGCATCCGGAAATATTTCGACCAGCCCGATCAAAGGCACGCGTCCGCGTGGGACGGACGCCGAGACGGACTCCGCGCTCGCTATGGAGCTCACCACCGATGCGAAGGAGCGAGCAGAGAACCTGATGATCGTCGACCTGATGCGCAACGATCTGAGTCGCGTGTGTGAGCGCGGAAGCGTTGAGGTCACACGGCTCTTCGACCTGGAGTCCCACGCTCACGTGCATCAGCTTGTGAGTCAGGTGACGGGGCGCATCGCCCGTGGCAGATCTGCCGCGGACGTTGTCGATTCCACGTTCCCCGCGGGCTCGATGACGGGCGCACCGAAGGAACGAGCAATGGAACTTCTTTCCGCGCTTGAAGGTGCACCTCGCGGCGCATACTCAGGATGCTTCGGGTGGATCGGGGATGACGGGGCGGTGGAACTGGCAATGACAATTCGCAGTGTCGTCATCGAGGCATTCAGAGCCTACGTCGGTGCAGGAGGTGGCTTGACGATCGACTCTCGCCCAGACTTCGAGATCGAAGAGGTCGTGGTAAAGGCCAGCGCGCCTCTCGCCGCACTCGGTGCCGACGTTCCTGATGCGTGGAGCAGGAGGAAGAGGCGGTAGCCTCAGCGAAGAATTGATTCACGGAGGCTTGAGTACGGTATGTATCCGATTGTGAGAGACAACGATCGCTGTCCCTGCGGCAGCGGAGACATATTTAGCGGATGCTGCGCTCCTATCGTGGCTGGTGAAACCTCGGCGCCGACAGCCGTGCAGCTGATGCGGTCGCGTTTCACCGCGTTTGCACTCGGTAACACGGAACATCTTCTTCGCACCTGGCATTCATCAACGCGTCCGGGCACACTGACGCTTGACGCGGGAACGTTCTGGACGCGTCTCGATATTTTCGGTGTGACAGGCGGCGGCCCGTTCGACGACGAGGGGACCGTGCATTTCATGGCGCAGTATCGGTCGGCAAACGGGCGAGGTCGGCAGGAAGAAAACAGTCGGTTCGTTCGCGAGAACGGGCGCTGGTACTACGTCGATGGTGAGGCACCCGCGTCGTGACCACGACGGGACTAATCGTCGAGATCGTCTTCTGACTGAATGAGAAGCTCTTCGCGAATGCGCCGGAGATCTTCCATGAGCGACCCGATCAGCACCCAATGTGTGGACTGTGGTGGCTTGACCTGCAGCGGTGCCGTGAGAGCGGGGAACTCACTGGTCATTGGCTCGGGATCGGGGATGGACGGGCGCATGATGAGGCGAAGATCGTGGGCGGCACGTGTCAACTGGTCGGCAATCGCCGTCAGCGTTGGCTCGTCGTAGAGGGTCTCGTCGTAATGGTCGCGGAAAGCTCGCGTCATTCCGATCACGCGAGTGACGACGGGCCCGAACTTGTCGGTAACGTCGTGGAGCTCCTTGAGTTCATCTCTGTGTGCCGACCGGCGAGGATTCAGCGACAGAGAGTCCTCGCCTTCTTCGATCGCCTCCACTGCTGCATCCTTCATCGGACGAAGCAAGCGGGCCTCAATCATGAGTCGTTCGCGATCGGCAGTCGACTGCGGTTCGCTCAACGCTGTGGCGAGACGAGCAAGGGTTGCCGCCAGTTCGTTGCCCAGCAGTATGACGTTCTCACGTACGGGCGCGATCAGAACCGGTGGCACAATGACAATGTTCACGATGAACCCGATGGCTGCGCCGATGAGCGTCTCGACGATGCGATCCATCGCGTACTCGGGTGACGATGCACCGAGGGCGAGCACCAGCATGGCGCTGATGGCCACCTGATTCGACGTTCCCGTCGTCATGCGCAGCGCCCAAGAAAGAAGCACGGCGACGATGATCGCGAGCATGACCACCCACGTGTACGGCCCGAACGCAAGACTCAGCAATGTGGCAATCACGACACCGGAAATAACCCCGACACTTCGTTCAATCGCCTTGCCGAACGACTGATTGACACTGGGCTGCACCACCAAAAGTGAAGCGATGGCGGCGAAGATCGGGAGCTCAACAGGAAGAATGAGGACGGCGACAACCCAGGCGAGAACCGCAGCAACCGATGTCTTCACAACCTGAAGAAGCGGAGTGCGTTTCGCGGCCTGGATGCGCCGGGTGAATTTCATAGCTTCAGACTAATGGGCAGGTGCACCGAAACCTGTTTGCCTGTGACTCGAGCGAGCTCCCGTGCAGCCGTGTGTATGCCCCGTTCGGTGTGCGCGGAAAGGCGCGCAAAGGGCTGCACGTGAACTGTGTAGTGCGGCGTGGCCTTTGACCATGTTCCGACGACGGATGCACCAGAGCACACAGTCGGCCGAAACATTCCGTTTTTCCCGGGCACAATCTCGTCGATCGCATGGGCCGGTACGGCGAAACCACGGTCAGCGTAGCCCGTCATGAACTCGTCGAATCCAGGAAGCATCCGAACGCGTGGTCGTTGACTCGTTGCACTGAGGATGCGCTCAGTTTCCCGGCTTGCCGTCATCCACTGGGCGCCTCCTGGTGTGAGCACGGTGACAAGTTGGTCTGCGAGAGTCAGACGAGCTTCTCTGATGATCGAAAGCGGCAAACCGAACCAGCGGACAGCATCTGATTCGGAGACTGGCCCGTGGCCGGCGACATAGCGCTTCAGCATGCGAACCAGAAAGTGATCGAGGTCGAGCTCTGGGGTTGCCGCGACGTGTGCGCCCAACCATGATTCTGTGTGCACGATGAGCTGCTGATCACCACGAAAGGGCCCGTGGCAGATCAGCCCGCGAGTGCACAGCTGATAGATGAGGTGCGAGATGATTTCGCGTGCAGGGTTGCCTCCGTAGGATCGCGCGACGATCTCGCGAAGCTCAGCGCGGCTCAGGGGGCCGGACTCACGGAGGGCGTCGGCCACGACATCGATGACGCGACCGATTGCGGAATCAGTGATGCCAAGGGTGCGTGCCTGCCCTGCCATTCCGCTCAGCACACGCTTCTGGGTAATCTGTGTCATCGGCAGAAGATCTTCTGCCTTCAGCACGTGAAGGGTGCCTCGCATGGGCCACCCACGCACAAGAGCGCCCTCGTCGAAGTGCCGATGGGTGTCGTGAACCGTGGTGCGGCTCGCCCGAAGGGCAAGCGAGATCAAGACGCCAGGCAGGTCCTGACCCTGCAGAGCGCCGAGGCGTTCGACGACGCCCTGCACCGTAAGGATGCCCTCGCCGCCGAGGCCTAGCGATTGCCATCGAGCACGACGAACCTGTGCTGCGGTGAGCTGTACGGTCATGACCCGAGCGTATCGCTGTCATCTGACGTCAGTCGCTGATGACCTTGTCGAGCTCGCTCAGGAGGCCGGCTCCGTCGGGCGCGTACACCCACGTGTGCCCGGCATCGTGCTGTTCATGATTCGAGCGACCGCCGGCGAGCACAGCCTCCCCGGGAGAGAGTTGACGGATCGCGACTGCCGAGACATTCTCGGGAAGCTCCGAGGCAAAGTCCGAGTACAGTTCTTCGTCATGCTGACCGTCATCGCCGACAAGTATCCATTTGACATTCGGAAATTCCGCGGCGAGACGGCGAAGGTTCTCCTGTTTGTGAGCCCGACCGCTTCGAAAAATGCGGTCGTGAGTCGGACCCCAATCGGTGAGAAGAAGTGCGCCGGGCGGGTACAAATGCCGCGAGAGGAATCTGCGGAGCGTCGGTGCGACGTTCCACGCACCCGTCGACAGGTAAATGACAGGGCTCCCCCCTTGGATGCGCGAGAGCCGGTCGAGAAGCACGGCCATGCCTGGAACAGGAGTGCGAGCGTGCTCGTCGAGAACAAACGTGTTCCACGCAGCGACGAACGGTCGCGGCAGCGCAGTCACCATCACGGTGTCATCGATATCTGAGATCACGCCGATGCGCGTTGCCGGGTCGACGATATACACATCGCTCGTGACCGGGTCAGAACCCTGAGCCGACATTCGGATGGTCTGCCACCCCGGTGGGAGTTCGGCAGAGATTACCGCGTCGATCACCCCACCCCGATCGGCGACAACCTCGTACTGTCGTCCAGCGATCTCGACGGTGGCGGTGCTGGACACAACGGGGATGCTGGTGAAACTACGCCAGCCGCGGGTGCGACTCGTTGCCTCGTCTTCACGATTGGGATGCGTATAGAGCACACGTCCGAGCACGCGAACCCAACTCGTCGAGCCGTATCCGGTGTACGTGACGGCTGTGGGTTTCAGACCGCGCCGAACGGCTCGTCTGGCACGCCATGCCAAGAATGCATCGTCAAGCCGGGCTGCACGATGAATGCGCCGAGGCTCAGGCGGACTCATCTCTGTGCGGGGCATCAGTCAATCCTGTCACGTTGTTGTCCTGGCTGCGATCCGGGCTTGGCTCAGGAGTTTGGGATCGCGTCATATGTCGCCGCTCGATGCGATGCAGAATCTTCTTGACAGCCCACACGACAAGCAAGAAAACAGCGATGATGGCGACGAATACATAGCCGGCGAAGTGCAGGCGTTCAGAGAGTTCTCGATAGGTCTCGGCAGCAGCTGATCCCACAGAAACATACGCACCCGTCCAGATGAGGCAGGCCGGGATCGTCCACGCGAGGAAGCGGCGATACGTCATCGGACTCATACCCACGGTTACTGGAATCAGTGAATGCAGAACCGGGAGGAACCGGGAAAGAAAGACTGCGATGCCGCCACGACGCTCGAGATAGCGTTCTGCTCGCTGCCAATTGTGCTCACCGATCCTCCGACCGAGTCGGGAGCGACGAATACGGTCGCCAAAATATCGCCCGAGAGCAAAGCCGATGCTTTCGCCCGCGATGGCACCGACGACGACAGCGCAGTACATCGCGATAAATTCGAGGGGAGTGTCTACACCGGTGCCCGCAACAATGACGATCGAGTCACCCGGAACGATGAGCCCGATGAGAATGCTCGTTTCGAGCAAGATGCCCACCCCGGCAATGAGAGTGCGCAGAACGGGATCCACGCTCTGAACAGCATCAAGAATGCTGTCGAGAATCTCATTCACCCTGTGAGCCTAAACCACATGCGGCCCATCACGCTGAAAGCAGCAGTACGGGAGGCACGAGAACGAGCGCAAGAGAGGCAGCAAAGATGCCGACAACGGCGAATGACGGAAGAGGATGCTGCTGTGCCAGCAGTCGTGTCACGCGCGGAGCTGCCGACTGCGGTGTTGCATCGGCCACGCCGACATCCGGAGATCCGCCTCCTCCCGTTGCGACGGTGATGATCGCAGACACGAGAGGATCCGCCGAGAACTCCGCTCGAGCGGTATCGTCTGCGCGCATCTCTACGAGGAGGCCGACGGCGTCACTTGCACGCGTGGCGATCGGAAACCAGGGGAGTGCCTTCCGCCATGCTCTGAAGGCCAGAAGAAGTAGGTGGTGTTGTTGCGTCAGGTGCGCACGCTCGTGGGAAATGACAGCGTTCAGCTCGTCGGCGCTGAGCGCTTTGACCAGACCATCTGTCAGCACCGTTGCCGTACGAAATGCGCCGGGAAGGCAATAGGCGACGGGAGCCGCGTATTCCATCACACGTGCTCCGGGAACAGAACTCGTGGGCGCGCTCAGAAGGGCGACGAGATCATGCTGCCGTCTGCGCTCGCGTTCCGTGCGAACAACTGTCGTCAGCACGCTCAGGAGTAAATGCCCGGCAAAGAGCACTGCGCAGCAGAGCGCAAAGATGTGAAGGGCTCCCAACTCAGGTGGCGCTGAGCCGCTCATAGCTGCGGAAGCGAGTGTCGCGAGGCCCTTGGAGACTGTCGGCGCAATCCCAGAAAGTCCGATTGTGACAAGCGCACCGATTGTTGAGAGCACGCCGGCTATGGCGATCGCCTGCCAGACCACGAGGGCGACAGCGGGAGCTCGCGACGGCCATGTCGCACGTGCGAGCATGATCGGGACGGGCCAAGCGAGCGCGAATGCAAGCGCAGCAAGAAGTGCAGAGGCTATTACCATCGCACGGTCGACTACGACTACTTCGCCGGGACTGTCTTGGGGTCGAGCAACGAGCGGAGCGTCTCAGCTTCGGACGGAGAGACCTGACCGATGAAACGAGCGAGAGCCGCTTCGCGGTCGGGGGACGAACCGAGCACCTCATGCATCAGTTCCGCGGTGTGATCTGCCCGGGTCGTGACTGCCTCATAGAGATGAGGGCGATGCGCACGATTGCGGGACACGAAGCCCTTTGACTCAAGCCGCGACAGCACAGTCAACACGGTCGTCGCTGCTAACTGCCGCTGTGCGGCACCGGTGCCGGACGTCACCAGCCGATCCCTCAGATCACCAGCACTGAGCGGCTCAGCGGATGCCCAGAGTACATCCATGACCGAGCGTTCAAGATCACCAAGAGTTGCCATTCCTCTAGGATACGTGGTTTTTCGCGAACCTTCTACATGGCGTAGAAACAAGGCTCTACACGATGTAGAAGAATATGTTCTACACTGTGTAGAAATGAATGTTCTACAACACGTAGAACTTCAGCTTTTTGGAGGTGCTTCGGTGGAACAGCTGCTCGACCCGCTTGTTCTTGCACGCTGGCAATTCGGCCTGACGACGCTGTATCACTTTCTGTTCGTCCCTCTGACGATCGGCCTAGCGACAATTGTCGCCATCTTTCAGACAGTCTGGGTGCGCACAGGCAAACAGCACTATCTGCAGCTGACACACTTCTACGGCAAGATCTTTCTGATCAACTTCGCAATGGGTGTCGTTACGGGCATCGTTCAGGAGTTCCAGTTCGGAATGAACTGGTCGGACTACTCCCGTTTCGTCGGTGACGTGTTCGGTGCGCCGCTCGCCCTCGAGGCTCTGCTCGCATTCTTTCTGGAGGCCACGTTCATCGGGCTCTGGATCTTCGGCTGGGACAGGCTTCCACGAAGTCTCCATCTGGCGACCATCTGGGTTACCGCTGTCGCAACGATCGCGTCCGCATACTTCATCATCGCTGCGAATGCCTTTATGCAGAATCCCCTTGCCTACACAATCAATGAGGAAAAGGGGCGAGCCGAACTCACGAGCCTGGGAGAGCTG
Source organism: Paramicrobacterium chengjingii (assembly GCF_011751765.2). Classification (GTDB taxonomy): domain Bacteria; phylum Actinomycetota; class Actinomycetes; order Actinomycetales; family Microbacteriaceae; genus Paramicrobacterium; species Paramicrobacterium chengjingii. Next base: position 1,830,368 of record NZ_CP061169.1, on the reverse strand, counting down.
CTGGCCAATCCAATTGCTCTTGCAGCATTCCCTCACACGATCTTCGCGTGTTTCATGGTGTCGGCAGGCCTCGTCATCTCTGTGGCGGCGTGGCATCTGGCACGGGGCCAGAATCTCGAGACGATGCGTCCTGCACTCAAATTCGGCCTCTGGACAATGCTGATCGCCGGGGCCGGCACTGCACTCATGGGCGATCAGCTGAGTCTTGCAATGGTTGAGGCTCAGCCCATGAAGATGGCGGCAGCTGAAGCGCTGTACACGACAGCATCCGGTGCTGACGCATCGTTCTCGATATTCACCCTCGGCACCCCGGACGGCGTGCACGAACTCTTTTCTATTCGTGTGCCGTATCTACTTTCGCTCCTCTCCACACATTCTCTTGACGGAACGGTCGAGGGGATCAACGACATTCAGCTGGCCTACCAATCACTGTTTGGCCCAGGAGACTATGCGCCGATCATCTGGGTGACGTACTGGTCGTTCCGGTGGATGATCGGTCTCGGCATGGTGCACATTCTCGTTGCGGTCGTCGGATTGTGGCTGACGCGTAACGGGCGCACACCGACAAACCGTTGGGTGTGGAAAGCCGCGATCTGGTCGTTCCCCGCATCTTTGCTCGCCATGAGCGTCGGCTGGATCTTCACCGAGATGGGACGACAGCCGTGGCTTGTTTTCGGACTGCTCAAGACAGAGGACGGAGTCTCGCCTGGCGTCAGCGGCCTCACCGTGCTGACGTCGCTTGTGGCATTCACTCTCGTCTACGGCACGTTGGCTGTTGTTGAGTTCCGGCTGATTCTGAAGGCGGTTCGCGTCGGCCCCGAGCCGATCGAGACATCCGAGAACGACACAGACGAGCCCGTCGCGCGAGCGACCGTGTATTAGGAGAGACCATGGATCTGACGCTCGTGTGGTTCTGGATCATCGCCGCATTCTTCATTGGCTACTTTGTTCTCGATGGATTCGATTTCGGCGTCGGAATGTCGTTGCCCTTCTTGGGGAAGGACGACACCGACAGACGGGTGCTGATCAACACGATCGGACCCGTTTGGGATCTGAATGAGACCTGGGTGATCGTTGCCGGTGCAATGCTCTTCGCCGCGTTCCCCGAGTGGTACGCCACGCTGTTCAGCGGCTTTTACCTTCCGCTGCTGCTCATTCTCATCGCCCTGATCCTTCGGGGCGTCTCGTTCGAGTATCGCCATCAACGGCCGGAAAAGGCGTGGAAGCGTCGATTCGACACGATGATCATTGCCGGGTCAGCCGTTCCAGCCTTTCTGTGGGGCGTCGCATTCGCCAACATCGTGCGCGGTGTTCCGCTCAATGCCAATCATGACTTCATCGGGAGCATCCTGGACCTTCTCACTCCCTACGCGCTGCTTGGCGGCCTGACAACGCTGATGTTGTTCTTCACGCACGGCATTGTCTTTGTCGCTCTCAAAACCGAAGGGGACATCCGTGGTCGAGCGCGGTACCTTGCAACGCGCTCCGGACTGATCACTGCCGTCATCGCCGTTGCTTTTCTCACGTGGACCGTCGTTGATCACCGCACACCGGTGGTGATCGTCCTGGCTCTTGCAGCGGCTACCCTGCTCGTCTGCGCACTCGTTGCTAACGTGCTGAACCGGGAAGGGGTCGCCTTCGCGAGTATGGCAGCGACGATCGCCGCCGTTGTTCTCACGCTTTTTTCAGCGTTGTTCCCGGCGGTGATGCCCGCGATCAACAATCCATCGAACAGTCTCACCATCGAAAATGCATCCTCATCGGCGTACACGCTCGAAGTGATGAGCTGGATCGCGCTCCTCGCGGTTCCGTTGATACTGATTTACCAGGGCTGGACCTACTGGGTATTTCGCAAGCGCATTTCCCGTGCTCACATTCCTGAGGAGGCGGATGCTCATGCGCCCGCTTGACGCCCGCCTGCTCCGTTACGCGCGCTCGTCACGGAGCTTCTTGACGATCGGCGCGGGTGTCGCCCTCGCCGACACCATCGCGATCGTCGGCTTCGCGTGGTACGTGACTCGTGCAATCACCCGTGTGATTGACGGTGCCCCGTCCTCGGAGATCGCGACATCCGTCGGAGCGATCGTCGGCTTCGTCATCATGCGCGCACTGCTTGCGTGGGCGACCGAGGCCACGGGAGCACGCGGCGCAGCCCGAGCGAAAAGCGAACTGCGCAGAGGCATTCTCGACGCTATACCTCGACTCGGAGCCGACTGGCTCGCTCACAGAAACTCTGCAGCGCTCACGACGATGCTCGGCCACGGTCTCGATGCGCTCGACGCGTATTTCGCACGCTACCTTCCCCAATTGATCCGAACTCTCATTACCGTTCCGCTTCTCATCGTGACTGTCTTCTGGCACGACTGGCTCTCTGGCGTGACTCTCATCGTGACGCTTCCGATCGTGCCCCTTTTCATGGTGCTGATCGGACGTGCCACCCGCACAGTCCAGCGTCGGCAATGGGACGGCTTGAGCCGACTGTCCAGTTCATTCATCGACGTCATCGGAGGTCTGTCGACCCTCAAGATCTTCGGCCGCGAAAAGCGGCAGATCTCCCGCATGGGGCACATCACGGCTGAATATCGGCGTTCGACGATGTCTGTGCTGCGGGTGTCATTCCTCTCTGGTTTTGTGCTCGAGCTCATGGCGAGCCTGTCGGTCGCCCTGCTCGCGGTCTCCATTGGCTTTCGTCTCGTCGATGGCGTCATGCCGCTGCTCACTGGTCTATTTGTACTGCTTCTTGCACCGGAGGTCTTCCTCCCTATCCGACAAGTCGGAGCAAATTTCCATGCCGCAGCCGAGGGTGTTGAAGCGGCGCAGGATGCGTTCGAGATTCTCGATTCGGCACAGGCGACTCTGGATGCTGAGGCGCCCACTGCCAGCTCGGGCGACCTCGAGTTGAGCGGCGTCACTGTCGTGCGCGGTGACACCACTGTGCTTGATGATGTGTGGCTGCGCTTTCGCCGGGGGAGCGTCACCGCGGTGACAGGTGCCAGCGGCGCCGGAAAGTCGACGCTTCTTGGTGTAATTGCGGGATTCATTCCGTTCACGGGAACTGTTTCCGTCGGCGGAGTCGACGTCAACGACGCGCCCGCAGATGGGCGACCGTGGCTTTCCTGGTCGCCCCAGCACCCGGGCCTGCAATCGGGAACGGTACTGAGCAACGTAACGCTTGGGGATGCTTCCCCCGATCTGCCCCGCACGGAGCGGGCGCTTCAGCTGGCGGGCGCTGGTGAACTTGAGTTGGACGCTCCCATCAGTGCTGCCGGGGTCGGCCTCTCGGGAGGGCAGGCACAGCGTGTTGGTCTTGCCCGCTGTTACTACCGCGCGTTGGCGAACTCGGCGAGCATCATCGCGCTCGACGAACCTACGTCGGCGGTCGATCGGCGCACAGAGCAGATCATTGCCCGCGGGATTCGAGGGCTCGCCGCGAGCGGCATATGCGTAATCGTCGTCACACACAAGCGCGGACTGCTCGATTGGTCAGACGAACATGTGTCGATCGATGTCGAACGTGAGGTGATTGCATGAGCACATCAACCGAAGGGCGGGATCGTACCCGCATCCTGCGCACTGCACTCCCGAGTTTCAGACAGGCTCTGCCCGGGATGCTGTCGGGAATTGCCACGGGACTCGGCGCTGTGGCTCTGCTCGCGACAAGCGCTTGGCTCATCGCGCGCGCGGCCGAACAGCCGCCCGTGCTCTTTCTCACGATCGCCACTGTCGGCGTTCGCGCCTTTGCACTCGCACGGGCCGTGTTTCGATATCTCGAACGTCTCTACAGCCACGACGCTGTGTTCCGACAGCTCGCAACGTTGCGAACCGACCTGCTCACCAGGCTGATCCCTCGCGCACCGGCCGGCCTCGCGCATCGTTCTCGAGGGTCGCTGTTGAACGCGATAGTGTCCGACATCGATGAAATGCAAAACCTCTCGCTGCGTGTGGTTCAGCCCATCGTTGTCGCTATGACGGTCTGCGTAATCACAATCGCGGGTACGGCTCTGCTCTCGCCCGCGGCAGCCGTTGTGCTGACCTGCCTGCTTGTACTGTGCTGTGCCGGAGGAGCATGGACAACGACGTCGCTTGCGGGGGCAGCCGAGCTCGCACTTGCACCGAAACGCGCAGCTCTCACCGCTTCGCTCATTGATTACGTGCAGGGCTTCGCCGTGCTGTCACACTTCGGAGCCGAACCCGCTGCTCGAGAACGCATCGCCGTGGCAGATGCTGACCTGACGCGCACGGCACTGCGTCGGTCACGCGGATTCGGACTCAGCGCCGCGCTGGTTGCTCTATGCGCGGGCCTGGCCGTCGCGGGCGCCATCGTCGTCAGTGCACCGATCGTGAGCTCTGAAGGCGCGGGCGGGCCAACATTCGCTGTTGTCGCGCTTGTGCCGCTCGCCATTTTTGAAGTCGTTGGGACTGTGCCCGTTGCACTCAGCCACTGGCGAGCGGTGCGGTCAAGTGCCGACCGGCTCGCATCCCTTGTTCCCGATCACCTTCCGTCCGAAATTCCAGCGGAGAACCCTGCTGAGACGCGATCGGCGCCTCGCGATGGCACACGTCTGACTCTGCAGAACGTCGCCGCAGCATGGCCCGGTGCGGCCGCGGCAACGGTGAAGAACGTAAACCTTGATGTCCGCCCGGGGGAGGCCGTCATTATTGCCGGCGGCAGCGGAGCAGGCAAGACCACGCTCGCCAACGTTCTCGTTCGGTTTCTTGAGTATCAGGGCAGCTACCGTATCGGAGGTACGGAAGCGCGCGATATTGCGGACGTTCATTCACTCGTCGGGCTCTGTGAACAGCATCCGTACCTTTTCGACGAGAGCATCAGGCAGAACCTTCTTTTCGCCGACGACACCGCGACTGACGAGCGATTGCTCGCCGTGCTCGATCAGGTAGGGCTCGGATCGTGGGTCGCATCGCGCGGCGGGCTCGACGCGCGCGTCGGCGAGCGCGGAACGCTCGTATCTGGAGGGCAGGCTCAACGGCTGTCCCTTGCGCGGGCGCTTCTGAGAGACTTTCCGATTCTGGTGCTCGACGAGCCCACAGCCAATGTCGATCCGCAGCGTGCCGAGCCGCTTCTTCGCGACATGGTTGAGGCATCTCGCGCGAGCGGGCGAAGCATCATCGTGATCACACACGGTGACGTGCCTGATGACCTTGTTGACCAGAGGTTCAGCATGAGGGAGGGCCGTCTCGTCTAGCGGTATCCTTGGAAACCGGACCATTCGCGCCGACGAGGCCTGGTCGTCCAGCAGACGGAGATTGAGAGTCACGTGCCCCACGAGCAGACAACGCACGACACAGCCGAGAAGTATGATTTTGCCGCGATCCAGGAGAAGTGGCTTCCGGTCTGGGACGAGTTGCAGCCCTTCTCAACGGCTGATGTTGCTGACGACCGCCCGCGCAAGTACGTGCTCGACATGTTCTCGTACCCCTCAGGCGACTTGCACATGGGACACGCGGAGGCATTCGGCCTGTGCGACGTGCTGGCGCGCTATTGGTGGCAGAGAGGGCACAGCGTTCTGCATCCCGTCGGCTGGGATTCCTTTGGGCTGCCCGCGGAGAATGCGGCGATTAAGCGCGGGGCCGACCCTCGCGACTGGACTTACAGCAACATCGAGCAGCAGAAGGCGAGTTTTCGCGTCTACGCGCCCTCGTTTGACTGGTCTCGTGAAATACACACATCGGACCCCGAGTATTACCGCTGGAATCAATGGCTGTTTCTGAAGTTGTACGAGAAGGGCCTGGCCTACCGCAAGGCGAGCCCTGTCAACTGGTGCCCCAACGACCAGACGGTTCTCGCCAATGAGCAGGTTATCGACGGTAAATGCGAGAGGTGCGGAGCTCAGGTCACCAAGCGAAATCTCACCCAGTGGTACTTTCGCATTACGGATTATGCCGATCGCCTCGTCGACGACCTTTCCGAGCTGGAGGCCACATGGCCCTCAAAAGTACTGTCGATGCAGCGCAACTGGGTCGGGCGCTCCAGCGGAGCTGACGTTGATTTCGCCATCGAGGGGCGCGCAGATCCCATCACGGTGTACACCACACGTCCGGACACGCTCTTCGGCGTGACCTACATGGCCGTCGCTCCGGACTCGGTGCTCGCCACCGAGCTCGCCGCCGGTAGCAGCACCGAGGTGCAGGCAGAGTTCAACGCATATCTCGAAAAGACGAAGACCGAGAGCGACATCGACCGGCAGTCGACCGAACGCGAGAAGAGCGGGGTATTCCTCGAACGATATGCGAAGCATCCTCTGACAGACGACCTCATTCCCATCTGGGCCGCAGACTACGTTCTCGCCGATTACGGGCACGGCGCGGTGATGGGCGTACCAGCGCACGATCAGCGCGACCTCGACTTCGCGCTCGCGTTCGACCTTCCCGTTCGCGTTGTTGTGGCGCCGGGTGGCGAGCCGGATGCCGAGAAGGATCCGTCTGCAACGGGTATCGCCGAGTCGGGCGAGGGCCAGCTCGTCAATTCAGGCGAGTTCGACGGTCTCACAAAGGCCGAGGCGCTCGAGGCGGTCACGGCACGCCTCGCGGAATGCGGCGCTGGGAAGAACGCGAAGAACTATCGCCTACGCGATTGGCTCATCTCGCGCCAGCGATACTGGGGAACCCCCATCCCCATCATCCACTGCGACAAGTGCGGAGAAGTTCCCGTTCCCGAGGCCGACCTCCCGGTCACGCTGCCTCCCGCCGCAGGGCTCGATCTGCGTCCGAAGGGAACCAGTCCACTGGGTGGAGCAGACGAGTGGGCATCTGTCGACTGTCCGTCGTGCGGCGGCAGCGCACGCCGCGACTCCGACACGATGGATACGTTCGTCGACAGCTCCTGGTATTTTCTGCGTTATCTCTCGCCGAATTCAGACGAGGTCGCGTTTGACATCGCTGAGGCGAAGAAGTGGGCTCCCGTCGATCAGTATGTCGGCGGTGTGGAGCACGCGATTCTGCACTTGCTCTACTCACGTTTCATGACCAAGGTTCTGCACGACTACGGCTACCTCGATTTCCACGAGCCGTTCAAGGCGCTCATGAATCAGGGCATGGTGCTCATGGACGGGCACAAGATGAGCAAGAGCATTGGAAACCTCGTTGAGTTCGCCGACCAGCTGCGCGATTACGGCGCGGATGCCCTTCGCGTCACACTGGCATTCGCCGGTCCTCCCGAAGACGATATCGACTGGGCCGACGTGTCCCCGGCCGGCTCGACAAAGTTTCTCGCGCGCGCCTGGCGCATCGCTCATGATGTCGCGAGCGAACCCGGCGTCGAGCTCAGCACCGGTGACGTGACTCTGCGCCGTTCCGTGCATCGTTTTCTTGCAGATGCTCCCGAACTCATCGAGTCGTATAAATTCAACGTTGCGATCGCACGTCTCATGGAGCTCGTCAACGTCACACGCAAAACGATCGATTCCGGAGCAGGTGCGGCTGATCCCGCTGTACGTGAAGCGGCCGAGACCATTGCCATCGCCCTCAATGTCTTTGCCCCCTACGCGGCCGAAGACATGTGGGCGAACCTGGGCCATCAGCCGACGGTCGCGCACGTTCAGTGGCGTTCAGCAGAGCCAGCGCTGCTTGTCGAAGACGAAGTGACAGCGGTTGTGCAGGTGAACGGCAAGGTGCGCGGACGTCTGCAGGTTGCACCGTCCATTGAGCCCGATGAACTCGAGGCCCGTGCACGTGCCGACGCGAACGTTATTCGCGCCATCGGCGACACAGAGATTCGAAATGTCATCGTGCGGGCACCGAAGATTGTGAGCATCGCCACGGCAAAGTAGCGAAACGTCGTCCACAGGACTTCGCTGCAGGTGTTCTGCGCACAGAAGGTGTTGAGCGCCAAACGCTGAGCCGACGGTGGTTCTAGCCTTGCTGCATGCACGAGCGGGCCGAATTGTCGCGACGCGCTCGACGTCCGAAGCGGCTGCGCCTCGGGGCCGGGGTCGCAGTACTGCTCATGCTCGCCGGGCTCGCAGCTGCCGTTGTCGTTGCTCTGGTGCAGGAGGGCAACCACGTGTCGGCTGTCGCGCCGCACAACACATCCTCCACGAGCATCCCGTCAGTCATCTACGTGCACGTCCTTGGCGCGGTGCAGTCGCCGGGGCTCTATCAGTTGAGCGAAGGTGCCCGGGTGATGGATGCCGTCGCGGCGGCCGGTGGCCTCACGGACGCCGCGGATGACGCAGCAATCAACCTCGCTCGCTTCGTCACTGACGGCGAGCAGGTACGCGTGCCGGAGGTCGGTGAGGGCACACAGCAGGAGGGCACCGATGAACAGGGTCGGGTGAATATCAATACGGCGAGTGCTGAGCAGCTTGAAGAGCTTCCTCAGATCGGCCCATCGCTTGCCGCGCAAATTATCGCGTGGCGTGACGACAACGGCGGATTCCGCTCTGTCGACGACTTACGCAACGTGTCGGGCATTGGGGAAAAGACATTCGCCATGATCAAGGATCTCGTGACGATCTAGCATGAGGATGCTCGTTCCCGCCGTTGGCGCGTGGCTCGCAGCACTTGTCGCTGTGGGTCTGCAGACCTCGTTTGTCGTGTGGCTCATCTGCATTATCGTCGCGGGGGCGTTGACGGTCTGGTGCGTTTTCAGCGGACAAGGGGGATTCACCGCGCTTCTCGCGATCTCCCTCGGGGTTGCGGCATTTGTCAGTTTCAGCGCGTCGATCTCCGCGGATCAGCGCCGCCCCGATCACCTCATCGAAGCGGCATCCGCCGACCGCAGTGTCGAGATTGTGGCGAGGATCGACGGGCTGGCGAATGCGACAGACAGGGGGCCAGGGCAGATCAGGGTCGAGGCGACGCTCATAACGCTGGATGGCGGGGCACTTCGGGTCCCCGCCACGCTCTTCGGCCAGACGAAGAGGGACGCGGTCGCTATTGGCAGCACGGTTGAAGCGACGGGCCGCGTGCTTCTCACTGAACCGTCGGATGCTTCCTCGGCGCTCTTCTTCGCTGATGAGCCTGTGACGGTCACGTCACCGCCACCCTGGTACCTGGCGTGGGCAGACAGCATGCGGCGTGGTTTTGTCGACCTCTGCTCTGATCTTCCTGGCGACGGCGGACATCTGCTGCCTGGGCTGGCTGTCGGTGACACGAGCACCGTGAGCCTCGAGCTCGACGCAGCTATGAAGGCATCCTCTCTCAGCCACCTCACTGCGGTATCAGGAGCAAACTGTGCAATTGTTGTTGCGTTCGCGATTCTGCTGCTCGGGAGGATGGGTGCCGGACGCGTTCTGCGAGTCATTGCCGCGCTCGTTGTCCTCCTTGCATTCGTCATTCTCGTCACACCTCAGTCCAGTGTCGTTCGTGCGTCGGTTATGGCATCGCTCGCGTTGCTGGTGCATCTCACCGGTCGTCCCTCTGGGGGAGTGCCCGTGCTCGCGGGCAGCGTCATACTCATGCTCTGTGTTGACCCGTGGTATGCCTACGACGCAGGCTTTGCACTGAGCGTGCTTGCTACCGCTGGCCTTCTGCTTCTCACGCGACCTCTTGCCGCAGTGCTCGGGCGTGTGCTGCCGCGGGGGCTCGCCATGGTCATCGCCGTTCCGCTCGCTGCTCAGCTCGCGTGCCAGCCCATATTGATTCTTCTGTCCAGCACAATCAGCGTGTATGGGGTCGCCGCAAATATTCTCGCGGCGCCGGCAGCCCCGATTGGCACCGTCGTCGGGCTCATCGCCTGCCTAGCCACACCGGCGCTGCCCGCGGTAGCGATGCTGCTCGCCTGGATCGCCTACCTGCCGTCTGCGTGGATCGCTGGCGTTGCAACAGTCACGTCGAGTCTGCCGATCGCCCAGATGCCATGGATTCCCGGGCCCTTTGGTGCTGTCGTGCTCGCCGCGGCGACGGCGCTTGCGTGCACGCTCGCGATGCTTCCCAGATGGCGATCCCATTGGTCGGGCAAGGCTCTCGTCGGCGGTCTCTGCATCTGCATTGGTGTCTACGGGGGCACCGTTGCAACTCCCTCGCTCTCACAAGCCCTGAGTCGCCCCCAGGACTGGATTGTCGCCGCGTGCGACATCGGACAAGGAGATGCCCTCGTACTTCGTGCGGGTGGTGGCGTAATCATGGTCGACACCGGACCAGACCCCGCACTCGTCAGCACGTGCCTTGATGATCTCGACATCAAAACGATCGATCTGCTTGTGCTCACTCACTACGATGCTGACCACGCCGGTGGAGTGGCCGGTGTGGTGTCGCGCACCGATCGGGTGTTTGTGCAAGCTGTGCATGACGAGGCCGGTGAGCGAACAACACGTGTGCTCGAGAGCGCGGGAATACCTGTCGACGTGGTGACGAGGGGCGAGCATGGCACCGTCGGAACCATTGACTTTACGGTGATCTGGCCCGAATCTCGCGAACTGACGGGCAATGCGGGGAGCATCGTGCTTTCCGTCACGATAAGCGACACACGCATCGTGCTTCTCGGCGATCTGGGTGAAACAGAGCAGGCAGCATTGCTCAGCCGCATGAGCGCACATACAGACACAGATATTGTCAAAGTCGCCCACCATGGGAGCCCCGATCAGTCTGCAGCGCTATACGAACGGCTCGAGGCCTCACTCGCCATCATCTCGGTCGGGGCGGACAACACGTACGGGCACCCGAACGACGAGACAATCGACGAACTGCGGACAGCAGGCAGCACTGTGCTGCGCACTGACCTTCGCGGCATGATCCTGATCTCTCCCGGTGCCCCCGCCTACTCGGTCTGGTCTCAGAAGAGCGTTCCTGACGGTGCGGGCGGATAAGCTGAGTGGCACGACGATGAAGGGAACACGTGGCAGCGACACGACGTGGTTCGGCAGCAAAAAGTTCGGTGGCGATTCCGCAGCTTTCATGGCACGAGGTGCGCCCTGCGCCGATCGTGCTCGTGTCTGGGCCACAAGATCTTTTCGCCGATCGAGCAATCAAGGGCCTTCGAGAATACTTGCGAGCGGAAGACCCGAGTCTCGAGATCAGCGACATCGAGGCGGCGGCTTACCAGCCTGGTGAGTTGCTCACCCTCGCCAGTCCGTCGCTGTTTGCCGAGCCGAGACTCATCCGAGTCAGTGAAGCTGAAAAATGCACAGACGCATTTCTCGCTGAAGCGATCGAGTACGTTGCGTCGCCAGCCGAGAGCGCCTACCTGGTCGTGCGGCACGGGGGCGGAGTCCGGGGCAAGAAGCTGCTCGAAACAATCAGAGGGGCATCCGGAACCGCGATCGAAATCGTCTGCAACGACCTCAAGAAGGATGCCGAGAAATATGACTTCGCGAAGTCAGAGTTCGCGCGTGCCCGCAAGCAAATCACCCCCGGTGCTCTTCGCCAGGTCGTCTCGGCATTCGCCGATGACGTGGCCGAGCTCGCAGGTGCCTGCCAGCAGCTCATCGCCGATGCGTCAGATCAGATCACCGAGGGCGTTGTAGACAGGTACTACGGAGGGCGCGTTGAGACAACGGCATTCGCGGTCGCGGACATCGCACTCGCTGGCCGAACAGCGGAGGCCCTTCTCAGCCTGAGACACGCTCTCGACTCTGGAGCCGACCCCGTTCCGATCGTTGCTGCCTTCGCAATGAAGGTGCGCGCGATGGCGAAAGTGGCGAACGCTCACGGGAGCTCCGGTCAGCTTGCCGGAACCTTGGGCATGGCGCCGTGGCAGGTCGATCGCGCCCGTCGTGACGCTCGCGGCTGGACGGATGAGGGGCTCGGCAGTGCAATCACGGCCTTGGCGGAAGCCGACGCTGCGGTCAAAGGTGCAGAGCGCGACCCGGTTTTTGCGGTCGAAAGACTGATCGGGGTGATCGCGTCGCGCGGTCAGAGATAAACCATCGCACCCCGTCAACGTCATAGGGCCCCGCCGTAGCGGAGCCCTATGACCTACGAATAGAGCGCTTAGAGGGAGTTGACCTTCTGAGCGAGGCCCGCCTTGCGGTTAGCCGCCTGGTTGCGGTGGATGACACCCTTGCTCACTGCCTTGTCGAGCTTCTTCGACGCGAGGGCGAGAGCCTTGGCTGCCGTGTCCTTGTCGCCCGCGGCGACGGCCTCACGGGTCGATCGCACAGCCGTCTTGAGTTCGCTCTTGACCTGACGATTGCGCTCCTGCGCCTTGAGGTTTGTGCCGATTCGCTTGATCTGCGACTTAATGTTTGCCACGTTTATATGTGCCTTCGTTTGGTGTGTTCGGTGGTGCCGGTGGGGCGAGAGAGGGCGCTCCCGGCAGTTCGTGCGGTTTCCGCCACACGCAAGCCAACGCCCTATACTACCAGTCTCGACGCGACTTCCAAACCGTCGTGCCAAGAGAAGGCGGAACGCGACGCAGCGTATTCGTGTTCACCGCGAACCTTTGACGAACGGCATGGGACAATGGTTCCTTACCGACTGAACAGAGTAAAGGAACGCGTTGAGCCCCAGAGCAATCACGGCCCTCGAGCCAGCCGCTACCGACCCTGCATTCATCCGCAACTTCTGCATCATCGCACATATCGACCATGGAAAGTCGACACTCGCTGACCGCATGCTGCAGGTAACTGGAATCGTCGCAGACCGGGACATGCGGGCGCAGTACCTCGACCGGATGGACATTGAGCGCGAACGTGGAATCACGATCAAGAGCCAGGCTGTGCGCATGCCCTGGGAGAAAGACGGCGAGACGTTCGCTCTCAACATGATCGACACGCCTGGGCACGTGGACTTCACATATGAGGTTTCCCGCTCACTTGCCGCCTGTGAAGGGGCGGTTCTGCTCGTTGATGCGGCGCAGGGTATTGAGGCGCAGACGCTCGCAAACCTGTACCTCGCTCTCGAGAACGACCTTGAGATCATCCCCGTGCTGAACAAGATCGATCTTCCGGCTGCAGACCCTGACAAGTACGCTGCTGAGCTCGCCAATCTCATCGGCGGTTCACCCGACGATGTTCTGCGCGTCTCCGGAAAGACGGGAGTCGGTGTGGACGAGCTTCTCGACCGTGTCGTCGGGCGCGTGCCCTCGCCCTCAGGTGACGAGCAGGCTCCCGCCCGAGCGATGATCTTCGACTCGGTGTACGACAGTTATCGCGGAGTCGTCACTTACGTTCGAATGGTTGATGGGTCATTGCGACCACGCCAAAAGGTGCAGATGATGTCGACGACCGCGACACACGAGCTTCTGGAGATCGGCGTGTCGTCCCCCGAGCCAACCCCAAGCAAGGGACTGGGCGTCGGAGAAGTCGGTTACCTCATCACCGGGGTGAAAGACGTCAGACAATCCCGCGTGGGCGACACGGTCACCGATTCGAAGACTCCGGCACGGAACGCGCTGCCCGGTTACACCGACCCGAAACCAATGGTGTTCTCGGGGCTCTATCCGATCGACGGAGCAGATTACACCGACCTGCGCGAAGCGCTCGACAAGCTCAAGCTGTCGGATGCTGCGCTCGCCTACGAGCCTGAGACTTCTGTTGCTCTTGGCTTCGGGTTCCGCTGTGGGTTTCTCGGCCTGCTTCACCTGGAAATCGTGAATGAGCGACTCCAACGCGAGTTCGGTCTCGACCTCATCGCCACTGCACCGAGTGTCACCTACGAGGTGACAACCGAAGACAAAAAGTCGGTGACGGTCACGAACCCGAGCGAGTTCCCTGAGGGCAAAATCAGCTCCGTATCCGAACCTGTCGTGAAGGTCGGGATCATCGCGCCGAAAGATTACGTGGGCACGATTATGGAGCTGTGCCAATCGCGCAGAGGAACTCTGCTTGGCATGGAATACCTGGGAGAGGAACGGGTAGAGATCCGATACAGCATGCCTCTTGGGGAGATCGTGTTCGACTTCTTCGACCATCTCAAGAGCCGCACACAGGGTTACGCATCTCTCGACTACGAGCCGATGGGCGAGCAAGAGTCCGATCTTGTGAAGGTAGACATTCTGCTTCAGGGTGATCAGGTCGACGCGTTCAGCGCTATTGTGCACCGCGAGAAGGCCTACGCGTACGGTGTGCTCATGACCGAGAGGCTCAAGAAGCTCATTCCGCGTCAACAGTTCGAGGTTCCTGTGCAGGCGGCCATCGGATCGCGTATTATCGCTCGCGAGTCGATCCGCGCGATGCGAAAAGACGTTCTCGCAAAGTGTTATGGCGGCGATATCTCTCGGAAGCGGAAACTGCTGGAGAAGCAGAAAGAGGGCAAGAAACGCATGAAGATGGTGGGTCGCGTCGAAGTGCCACAAGAAGCATTCATTGCGGCTCTCAGTGGCGAGACCGAGACGAAGAAGGACAAGAAGTAAGACGATGCGTCGGTCCAACTTTGAAGACCAGCCGACGGACTATGCGGCCGTTGGTGCGACTCAGGCCGCCGACCTGCTTCAGTACCCGCCCGACGGCTACAAGCCTTACGAGGACGCCATCAAGATCGGCAGCGGAGACGAGCGTTTCGCCGCGGCATCCGCTTCCATTCTTTCGTGGCAGATTCTGCGTCTTGCGGGAATCACGGTTTCGGACATTGAGCGCGGCAGCGGCGACGCGTACCAGGGCGTGCGCTTTGCAGAAGACGGCACACCGATTCGACCGGGTGCTGACCGAACGGAGGACCGCTTTGCCTCCGACGGCACTCCGTACATTACGTCGGGAACCACGGCCTCGCTCTCGGGCCATGTCGGCCCGTATTCTGTTCGCGGACACGTGCGGGTTGTCTACGTGATCGAAGATCCACAACACGTGGCATTTGCGTTCGGAACGGTATCCGGGCATGCAATCAGCGGTGAAGAATCGTTCTCGATCGAGCATCGCGACGATGACAGCGTGTGGTTTACGGTACGGGCGTTTGTGCGGCCTGCCCGCTGGTTTTACCGGTTGTTTCCCTTTCTGCTGTTGCGACGCCGCAAGCGTCTGTCTGCGCAGTACCTGCGCGCACTCTCGCCTGCGTGGGCAAGTGACGTGCGCGAATAGATGGCGCCCTCAGCTCTGCCGCTCGGCGACCCTGCGCCGCCAGACGGGCGACTGCCTCGGTCGGCTGCCGTGGGGTCCGCATGCCGCGACCTCGGTGTCTACGTTCACGTGCCGTTCTGCCGCGTTCGCTGCGGATACTGCGACTTCAATACCTACACGGCAACTGAGCTTCGTGGTGCACGCCAGACGGACTACGCCGATGAAGCGCTCCACGAGGTGCGTCTAGCCGGGCAGGTGCTTGACGACCTCGGCGCAGAGAAGCGTCCACTTTCGACAGTGTTCTTCGGCGGGGGTACGCCGACTCTTTTGCCAGCACAGGACTTGGCGCGGATGTTGACGGGCATTCGGGACGAATTTGGTTTCGTCGCGAACGCTGAAGTGACGACAGAGGCAAATCCAGACAGCGTCGACGCACGCTACCTTCACGAACTCGCGGATGCTGGGTTCACGCGTGTCTCCTTCGGAATGCAGTCCGCCGTTCCTCACGTTCTGGCCACCCTCGAGCGCACCCATGACCCTGAGCGAATTCCTGACGTCGTCTCTGCCGCTCGCGACGCAGGGCTCAGCGTCAGTCTCGACCTCATATACGGCACCCCAGGGGAAAGTCTCGACGATTGGAAACGCTCACTTGAGCACGCCCTGCGCCAGAACCCCGATCACCTGTCTGCGTACGCCCTGATCGTTGAGGACGGCACGAAGCTCGCACGACAGATTCGCCGGGGCGATGTTGCTGTCCCCGATGACGATCTCGAAGCGGATATGTACGAGGTTGCCGAATCGACGCTCTCTGCAGAGGGGCTCAGCTGGTATGAAGTCAGCAACTGGGCGCGCACACCCGCTCAACGCTCACGTCACAACCTGGCGTATTGGACGGGACAGGACTGGTGGGGGATCGGACCGGGGGCGCACAGTCATGTTGGCGGCGTGCGGTGGTGGAACGTCAAGCATCCGGCGGCCTACGCCGCGCGACTTGCCGGTTCGGCGTCGCCTGCTGCCGGCCGGGAGTCCCTCGATGACGAGACACGACGCATAGAACGGATCCTCCTCGAAACGCGAATCCGCGAGGGCCTCCCCACGAGCGTGTTGAGTGCTTCAGCGCGGATCGCCGTCGCTGAGCTCATCGCCAACGAGCTCATTAACGCGGAAGCCGCCCTCGACGGCCGGATCGTACTGACCGTGAAAGGGCGGCTTCTAGCAGACGCCGTCGTACGACGCCTGACTGACTGACTTACTTGATGAAACGGAAGTTGACGGGGTAACGGTACGGCTGCCCACCCTTCACCTTGACTCCACCGATGATCGAGAAGATCAGGTTCAGGAGGTAGGGGAGCCAGCTCAAGAAGCTGAACAGCGCCGTGAAGCCGCTGATCGCACCGAAGCTTCCGCCGGCGATCATCGACGCAACAACAATGCCGCTCAAAATCCCCACGACGATCGACCACGCGATGATGACGATGAGGATCGTGATCTGCCAGTTGAGCGCTTCCTTCGCCTCCTGACGCACGAACGGACCGCGATCCTTGAACACCAGGTAGATGATGAGAGACGGCAAGATACTCAGAACCCCGCCGAAGTGGGACCACATCGCCCACATCTTGTCATCCTGAGGAGACAGCGGCTGGGCACCGGGAGCCTGGGCGTACTGAGGCTGCCCATAAGGTTGCTGGCCCTGCTGTCCATATGGCTGCTGTCCATATGGCTGCTGGCCCTGCGGCGGCGGCTGCTGAGCATACGGCTGCTGCTGCCCGTACTGCTGCTGGCCCGGCTGCGGCGGCTGCTCCTGACCATGCTGAGGTGCCTGCTGGCCGTACTGAGGTGCCTGCTGCTGACCATATTGAGGCTGCTGCGGTGGTGTTTGGGATGGCTGGCCTTGCGTATTGGGCGGCTGATTCGGATCGGCCGGCTGCGGTGCATTCGGGTCAGTCATTGCTTCGCCTTTCGCTGTGGTGAGTTCGCTTGCTGGCGAACGCTCGAGTCAAGTCCTTCGCAAGACTTAGGAGTAAACCTACAGACACGGAGGTGAGCCTGCAATTATCCGCGCCGCTTTATCACCGACTAAGATTGGCACTCTGAGAGAACGAGTGCCAGAGAGGAGGCGATGTGCATGGTGTCTGAACGCAGCCTCGACGTCTTGCGCGCCATCGTCACGGACTATGTTTCCTCTCGCGAACCCGTCGGCTCCAAGAGCATTGTCGATCGTCACCAGTTTGGTGTGTCCGCCGCCACGATCCGCAACGATATGGCGTTGCTCGAAGAGGAAGAGCTCATTGTCGCTCCCCATACATCGTCGGGCCGCGTCCCGACGGACAAGGGGTACCGACTTTTCGTCGATCAGCTCGCAGACAAGAAGCCGCTTTCGCCCGCACAGCGGCGCGCCATTGAAATGTTTCTCGAACCCTCTGCTGATCTTGACGATGTTCTGCGGCGATCGGTCCGTCTGCTTTCTCAGCTGACCAACCAAGTGGCTCTAGTTCAGTACCCGTCGTTCGCACGAGCATCGGTGCGTCATGTCGAGTTGGTCACGGTAAGCGAAAACACCTTGCTTGTTGTCGTGATCGTCGACAATGGGCGCGTTGATCAGCGGCTCGTCGAGTCTGACCGTCTACTCGATGACGATGAGATTGGCCGTATCAAGGTTCAAATCAACGATGATGTCTCGTCACGAACCGTCAATTCCGCAGCCGTCGAGTTGATGAGCCGTGTCGAGAAACAGTCACCGGACGAGCACTCACCGCTTGCCGATACAGTGTGCAACGTCGTGCTTGAAGTTCTGGGCCATTATCGTGAAGATCGGCTGGTAATGGCGGGTGCGGCGAATCTTGCACGCACAGAAGAGGACTTCTCAGGAAGCATTTTCCCCGTGCTCGAAGCACTCGAACAGCAGGTCGTGCTGTTGCGCTTATTCGGGGAGATGCAGGCTGATCAGCTCGGGGTCTCGGCAAGTATCGGACGAGAGAATGCGCCATTCGGCCTTGATGAAACAAGTATCGTGACGAGCGGATACCGTTCCTCTGCTGGCGAAATCGCCCGTCTTGGGGTGCTTGGACCGACGAGAATGGATTATGCGGGAAACATCACGGCCGTGCGTGCCGTTGCCCGCTATCTTTCTCGACTTCTCGGGGTCGAGTGACAGACTCCACGTGCGCGGCTCGGCGCACAGAACTGCACATCCGCCGGACGAGCCCGACCGGCGAACGACGAGGAAAGGCCGCGAGTGGCTGACCACTACGAAACCCTCGGCGTGTCGCGTGACGCGTCGGTCGACGAGATCAAGAAGGCATACCGCAAGCTAGCGCGGCAGCTGCACCCCGACGTCAACCCGAGCCCCGAAGCAGCAGAGACGTTCAAGAACGTCACTCACGCCTACGACGTTCTCAGCGACTCGCAGCAACGCGCTGAGTACGATGCCGGGGGCCGTAATCCGTTCGGTGGCGGAGGAGGAGGCTTCGGAGGCTTTGGCGACATCTTCGACACGTTCTTTGGCGGCGGAGGCGGTGGTGGTCGTGGCCCCCGTTCACGCCAGGAGCGGGGCGAAGATGCGTTGCTGCGCATTGAGGTCGACCTCATCGATGTGATGTTCGGAACGACGAAGCAGATTGAGGTCGATACAGCAGTGCTGTGCGAGACATGCGAGGGGTCTTGCTGCCAGCCGGGCACATCACCCGTGACGTGTGACATCTGCCACGGAACGGGGCAGGTACAGCGCACCGTTCGCTCTCTGCTGGGAAACGTCGTCACGGCAAGCCCCTGCGGGTCATGCCGTGGTTACGGCACGATCATTCCGAACCCCTGCGTGACGTGCCAGGCGCAGGGTCGTGTGCGGGCACGTCGCACGGTGTCTGTTGACATTCCCTCCGGTGTCGACACCGGGCTGCGTCTGCAGATGCCAGGGAGCGGAGAAGCCGGCCAGGGGGGCGGCCCATCTGGTGACCTCTACCTCGAGATCAAGGTGAGGCACGACGACGTCTTCAGTCGAAACGGCGATGACGTTCTCTGCACCCTCGAGGTGTCGATGGCCGATGCGGTGCTTGGAACGACGAGCACGATTAAAGCACTTGACGGCGACGTTGAGCTTGATGTCCGACCCGGTGTGCAGAGTGGCGATGTTCTGGTGATTAAGGATCGCGGAATCACCGGCCTGCGCAGCAGCGCTCGTGGAGATCTACGTGTCGGCGTGCAAGTCGTGACACCATCCAAGCTCGATCACAAAGAGCGCGAGATGATCCGGCAGTTCTCAGAGCGTCGGCGCGATCCGAAGCCGGAGCTCGCCCACTTTCAGCAGGGTCTCTTTGCCAAGCTTCGAGACCGCTTCGTGAGTTGACATGAGCAGTCTCTTCCTCGACGATGCGCTCGATTACGCGTCGCCGGGCGACCATCTTGTACTTTCCGGTCCGGAGGCCAAGCACGCTGTCTCCGTTTCCCGTGTTCGCCCGGGCGAGTCAGTGCTTATCGGTAACGGCCGAGGACTGCTTGTCGAGTGCGTCGTTGAGGCAGCTCGTCCTCATGACGTTGAGCTGCGTGCATCAAGAGTGCGCCGATACGATGGCCGGCGGCCGTCGATTACGCTTGCTCAGGCTCTCGCGAAGGGTGATCGGGACGAACGAGCGGTGCAGATGTGCACCGAACTCGGCGTCAGCTCGATAATTCCGTGGCAGGCGAAGCGCAGCGTGTCACGGTGGGATGCAGCAAAGGCTGTCAAGGGAGCGCTACGATGGCAGACGATCGCCCGCGAAGCGACGAAGCAATCGCTGCGGTCGCACATCCCGGACGTAGAGTCTCTCGTCACCACAACGATGCTCGCCACCCGCAGCAGCGAACATCGGATGCTGGTGCTCGATCCTCAGGCAGAAACGGCGCTCAGCAGCATCCAGCTCGATGCTCGTTCTCTTATTCTCGTCGTCGGCCCGGAGGGTGGGATTGCCGATGAGGAGCATCAAGAACTCACCGCGGCGAATGCCGAGAGGGTGCGCCTCGGGTCCGATGTGCTGCGCACGTCGTCTGCTGGAGCTGCCGCCCTTGCCGTTCTCAACGTGTTGACCGGGCACTGGTAGCTTCCGCGCACACGATGGTTCCGTAGGATAGAGGCATGACAGAGACGACTCCCAGTATCTTCAGCCGCATCATCTCAGGTGAGATTCCGGCGACGATCGTGGCGGAGAACGATGACTTGATTGCGTTTGAAGACGTCAATCCTCAAGCGAGAGTTCACGTGCTCGTTGTGCCCAAGACGACGGAGTACGCGACTGTTGCGGAACTCGCCGCCGCAGACCCCGAACTGCTTTCGAAGCTCGTGGCTTTGACACAGCAGATCGCAGACGAACGCGCTGGCGGACAATACCGGCTGATCTTCAACAGCGGTGCAGAAGCCGGCCAGACAGTTTTTCACGTGCACGCCCATGTGCTTGCTGGAGAACTCGGAGAGGGAACACTTGTCGGACACTGACCATCCAGAACCGCATCACGAGTCGTCAGCGGAGATCCTCGTCGACGGTGTCGCAATGGTGCATGTGCTTGGACCTCAGGATCGCCTCTTGACCACCATTGAACACGAGCATCCCGAAGTCGACGTGCACGTTCGCGGCAACAAGATCACCCTCACGGGACCGGAACAAGCTGTCGCTTCCGCTCAACTGCTGATCGAAGAACTGCTCGCGCTCGTGCGCGGAGGCCACGATCTTGCGCAGTCAGATGTAACAACGTCAACGCGTCTCATCGAGGAAGGCGGTCATACACCGACTGAGATACTCGGTCAGACGATCCTTTCGGCACGTGGCAAGGTGATCAGGCCAAAGACGGCGGGTCAGAAGTCGTACGTGGATGCAATCGACGAGAACACGATCACGTTCGGTATTGGACCAGCCGGAACAGGCAAAACCTATCTCGCCATGGCGAAGGCCGTACAGGCACTGCAACGCAAGGAAGTGACGCGGATCATCCTGTCGCGACCGGCAATCGAAGCAGGCGAGAGACTCGGGTTCCTGCCCGGCACGCTCACGGACAAGATTGATCCGTATCTGCGGCCGCTGTACGACGCGTTGAACGAGATGATGGACCCAGAGCTCGTCCCGAAGCTGCTGGCGGCAGGGACCATCGAGGTGGCGCCTCTGGCGTACATGCGCGGTCGAACCCTGAATGATTCGTTCGTCGTGCTCGACGAGGCTCAGAATACGACGCCTGAGCAGATGAAAATGTTCCTCACTCGTCTGGGCTTCAACTCGAAGATGGTCGTCACGGGCGATATCACACAGGTAGATCTTCCGGGAGCATCGTCTGGCCTTCGCTTGGTTACGCGAGTACTGAACACCATTGACGATATTGAGTTCTGCCGGCTCACGAGCGACGACGTGGTGCGCCACACGCTGGTCGGCCAGATCGTCGATGCATACACCGAATACGACGAGCGTCAGCAGGCAGATCGCTATGAGAGAGAACAAGCACGCGAGTTCGCGAGCAGAGTCGAGAAACGCGCGCGAAAGCCACGCGACAACACACGTAAACCCGGAGGCTTCAGCTCGTGAGCATCGAGATTAACAACGAGTCGGCCGTCGCGGTCGATGAAGCAGCACTGCTGCGGCTGGCCAATCATGCGCTCGGAGCGATGCACGTGAGTTCGGAGGCAGAGCTCAACATCGTCGTCGTCGATGAGGGCGCAATGGAGCAATTGCACGTGCAGTGGATGGACGAGCCAGGGCCGACGGACGTTCTCAGCTTTCCGATGGACGAGTTGAGGCCAGGGACCGAAGAAAACCCGACGCCACCTGGACTGCTCGGTGACATTGTTCTCTGCCCTCAGGTTGCCGAGATGCAAGCCGAAACCGCCGGCCACTCGACGCTGGATGAGCTGCTGCTCTTGACCACCCACGGCATTTTGCATCTGTTGGGATTTGACCATGCTGAGCCGGACGAGGAGCGCGAGATGTTCGGAATTCAGCGAGACATCTTGCTTTCTTTCGCCACAACCGACCGCCACGGAGCATAGGTGCTTCTCGTCATCTTCGCATGCGCGGCGCTCGTGCTCATCGCCTTCGCCGGCCTGATGACGGCGGCGGACGCAGCAATCGGGGTGAAGTCTCGCAATGATATTCAGGATCTTGCAGAGCAGTCACGCCGCCCGCGGTCGCTCACTGCCATAGCCGAGGATCCCGGCGCCCACATGAACTCCATCAACTTCATGCGCATCTTCGCCGAGACCACGGCCGCGGTGCTCGTGACGCTGGTGTTCGCACGGCTCTTCGTGCAGGTGTGGTTGGCACTGCTGATATCCGCATTCATCATGACGCTTGCGTCATTCGTTCTCGTCGGGGCCAGCCCGCGAAGCTATGGGCGCAACCATGCGGACATGATTCTGCGTTTCGTCGCTCCGCTCATTCATTTCGTGCGGGTTCTCCTTGGTCCCATCGCTCACGCGCTCATGGCCTTCGGCAATCGAGTAACTCCTGGGGTTCCTCGCGAAATCTCGTTCTCGTCTGAAGAGCAGCTTCTCAGCATGGTTGATGAAGCCACGGAGATGAGTGTGCTCGAGGAAGACGACCGCGAGCTGATCCATTCGATATTCGAGTTCAACGACACCTACGTGCGCGAGGTCATGATCCCACGAACAGACATGGTGAGCATCGATCACGACACCAACGTGATCACTGCTCTCGGGGTCTTTCTCGGCACGGGAATCTCACGAGCTCCCGTAGTGTCCGATGACGTCGACGAGGTTCTCGGCATCCTGTATCTGAAAGATTTGGCGCGAGTCGTTTACGAAGGCGACTCGGATGCTCAGCGGAACCCGGCTCTCGACCTTGTGCGTCCCGCGTGGTTCGTGCCGGAATCGAAGAAGGTCGACGACTTGCTGCAGCAGATGCAGGTGGAGTCGAACCACCTGGCGATGGTTGTCGATGAGTACGGTGGAATCGCCGGACTTGTCACACTCGAAGACCTCATTGAGGAGCTCATCGGAGACATTGCCGACGAGTACGATCGTGAGCCTCTCGACGTGGAGCAGCTCGCGGCCTCTCAATTTCGGGTGCGATCGCGACTGTCGATCGACGAGCTCGGCGACCTGTTCGACATCGAGATCGATGACGACGATGTCGACTCGGCCGGCGGACTCCTCACCAAGGCGCTCGATCGCCTCCCGGTATCTGGCGACAGTGTCAGCACTCACGGTTTAATCATGACCGCGGAGCGCACCCACGGCAGGCAGGGCGAGATCAGCACAATCATTGTTCAGCGCGATATCGGGACTGACGCTGTCCATTCACCCGAGCAGGAGTAGAAATGACTGAAACGGAACACAAGGAATACCGAGCTGGTTTCGTCTCTTTCGTTGGGCGTCCGAACGTCGGGAAGTCGACGCTGATGAACGCGCTGGTCGGAACGAAGGTCGCGATCACGAGCGCAAAGCCTCAGACGACTCGTAAAGCGATCCGAGGCATCATCAGCGTCGATAATGGGCAGGTCATTATCGTCGACACGCCCGGAGTCCATCGCCCGCGAACATTGCTCGGCGAACGTCTCAACGATCTCGTGCAATCGACGCTCGGCGACATGGATGTGATCGGGCTCTGCGTGCCGGCGGGAGACAAGATCGGGCCGGGAGATCGTTACATCAATCAGCAGCTCGACGAATTCCCGCGCGCGAAGAAGGTAGCAATCGTCACGAAGATCGATGCGGTGCCGAAAGCGCGCGTCGCCGACCAGCTCCTCGCAGTCTCTCAGCTTCGGGATTGGGATGAGATCATCCCCGTATCTAGCATCGAGAATGTTCAGCTTGACGTGCTTGTCGAACAACTGGTCGCGCTGTTGCCCGAGTCACCGAAGCTCTATCCGGATGAGCGGATCACGGACGAATCACTCGACGATCGTATTGCGGAGTTTATCCGGGAGGCTGCGCTCGAGGGCGTGCATGATGAGCTCCCCCATTCGCTTGCCGTGACGATCGACGACATCAGCACGAGGGAGAACAAACCGCTCGTCGATATCTATGCGAACATTTTTGTCGAGAGGGATAGCCAGAAGGCGATCGTCATTGGCAAGCAGGGGGCCAGACTTCGCGAGGTCGGTGAACGCGCGCGGGCGCAGATCGAACCGCTTGTGGGCTCGAAGGTGTTTCTTTCGCTTCGTGTGAAGGTGGCGCGAGAATGGCAGCGGGACCCGAAACAGCTCGGTCGGCTCGGGTTCTGAATCGGCACCATGCCACCGGAGGATGATTTTGCGCATCCACGGGATGATCAGTGGCTCTCACGGGCCTCGAGACGTGCGATGAGAACTACTGTTGAGCGCATGATCCGTCGTTTGCTGCCGCGCCAATACGCCGTCGACGGTGGTATTGGCGCAATCGTCGCGGTGCTGTGCCTTCCCCTCGCACTTCACGGCAACGTCGTCGACCCGTGGCAACTGTTGGTGACCTGGGGCATCCTTACGTTGCGTCGGGCGTCGCCTGCGCTCTCCCTCACGCTTGCGTGGATCGCCGTCATCGTACAAATGGGATTCGGTGCTTCGCCGAATCTCTACAACATCGCAATTCCGATAGTCCTCTACGCCACGGCACGCTATGGAGACGGATGGGTGCGTTGGTATGGCCTGATCTCGGCCATTGGCGGGGGAGTCATCGCATCCGCCTACACGGTGCTGGTGACGAATACGAACGTGACATTCGATCCAGCGTCGATCTCGATTCTGTCGTTCGCAGCGATCATGGGCGCCATTGCCGGCGTCGTGGTTCTGGGGCTCTCGTGGACCCTTGGACAGCTCATGCGCACCGCCGATGCCGCTCGACAGGCTGGGTACGAGCGCTTTCGAGCGCGTCAGGCGCAGACGCTTGCCGAACGAGCCACCGTGGTTGAACAGGAACGAGGCAGGATTGCGCGAGACATGCATGATGTCGTGGCGCATTCACTTGCCGTGGTTGTCGCTCAGGCCGATGGCGCTCGCTATGTGCACAAGGGCGATGCAGATGCGCTCGCGCACACGCTCGAGACAGTGTCGGACACGGCACGGCATGCGCTGGGCGACGTGCGGCTGCTTCTCAGCGAATTGCGACATGAACAAGAGGTTGGGCCGCAGCCAGGGTTCGCGGACATCGACATGCTCATTGAGAGGATGCGAAGTGCGGGGCTCCACGTGACCTACACTCTCATCGGTACGTTGCCCGACATTCCGACAGGACGTCAGATTGCCGCGTATCGAATAATGCAAGAGGCACTGACGAATGCGCTCCACCACGGGGAAGCGCAACGAGAGGTTGACGTGACGATTACGGGCGGTGACAGCGGAGTCGATCTGGTCGTCGAGAACTTCGTCGGTGAAAGCAGGCACGCACACGGAACCGACCTCTCACGAGGTCACGGTCTCCCAGGAATGCGCGAGCGCGCCACACTAGCGGGCGGTACCCTCGATATCGACGCGTCCACACCCGGTCGGTTCCGCGTGATCGCCCATCTTCCAACGGCATGAGTGAGGCAAGAAATCCATGACAGAACCTATTTCCGTCGCGCTCGTTGACGATCAATCGCTATTCCGCGCCGGAATTCGTATGCTCATCGACTCGCAAGCCGATCTGGTGTTTGCCGGCGAGGCCGAGAACGGGCACACGGGCGTCGAACTCGTCCGCTCGGTGCGTCCCGATGTCGTGCTGATGGACGTTCGCATGCCGGAGCTCGACGGCATTGAGGCGACGGCTCGGATTCTCGCCGAAGCCGATTCGTCCGGGCATCCGGCACCTCGCGTGATCGTTCTCACCACATTTGAGCTGGACGAGGGGGCTGCGCGGGCACTGCACATCGGCGCAAGTGGATTTTTGTTGAAGGACTCGCAGCCAGAATTTCTCCTTGCTGCAATCCGATCGGTCCATTCCGGAAGCGCCGTAATCGCTCCTGGCGCGACGAAGGCACTTTTGGCCCAAATGGGCCAGTCGGCCCGCACTCGCGAGCCGATCGAGTTCGCCGCCCTCACCGAACGCGAGAAGCAGATCTTTGTTCTGGCGGCATCCGGAATGAGCAACTCGGAGATCGCCCAGAAAGAATTCCTCAGCGAAGCGACTGTCAAAACGCACGTGAGTCGCGTGCTCAGCAAGCTCGGCGCACGCGATCGCGTGCAGCTGGTAATTTACGCATACGAACACGGCATAGCAGGCTAGGCAAGTGCCGCCGCTCGTCCGCGATGGTGTTATCCTGAAAACGTGTTTTCCACCGCGCTTCTCCTTAGCTGCCGCGACGAGGCTTAGCTCAAGCCCCTCTCGTCGCGGAGTTCGTTGTCGGCTGCAGAAGACTCGCGAGGAGAAATGAAGCAATGAAGAACAATCAGAAGGCGTCGCCGATGCCGGTCAACAAGTATCGGCCATTCCACCAGCAGATTTCAGTCGACCTTCCTGACCGCACATGGCCGAACGCCGTGACGAGCGTTGCACCACGGTGGTGCGCCGTCGATCTGAGAGACGGCAACCAGGCGCTCATCGATCCGATGAGCCCCGAGCGCAAGCGCGTGATGTTCGACATGCTCGTGCGAATGGGCTACAAGGAGATTGAAGTCGGATTTCCGAGTGCCAGTCAAACGGACTTCGACTTCGTGCGCTCCTTGATCGAAGAAGATGCCATACCGGACGACGTCACGATTCAAGTTCTGACACAGTGCCGTGAACACCTTATTCGGCGTACATACGAGTCAATTGCCGGGGCGAAGCAGGCCATCGTTCACCTGTACAACTCCACGAGCGTTCTCCAACGCGACGTTGTTTTCCGCTCAGACAAGCAGGGAATCATCGATATCGCGCTCAACGGCGCGCGGCTCTGCAAGCAGATGGAAAGCACGGTCCCTGGAACGACAGTGTTCTACGAATACTCACCAGAGAGCTACACCGGAACCGAACTCGAATTTGCTGCCACGATCTGCAACCAGGTGCTCGACGTGCTCGAGCCCACGCCCGAGCGCAACGTCATCATCAACCTTCCTGCCACTGTCGAAATGGCCACACCCAACGTTTACGCAGATTCGATCGAGTGGATGAACCGCAACCTCACGCATCGTGAGAACGTCATACTTTCCCTGCATCCTCATAACGACAGGGGGACGGCGATTGCCGCTGCGGAGCTTGGCTACATGGCCGGTGCCGACCGTATTGAAGGGTGCCTTTTCGGCAACGGTGAGCGCACGGGCAACGTGGATCTCGTTGCACTCGGCATCAATTTGTTCACGCAGGGAATCGATCCTCAGATCGACTTCAGCGACATCGACGAGATCAAGCGCACCGCTGAGTACTGCAACCAGCTGAAGGTTCACGAGCGAAGCCCATGGGCGGGAGACCTCGTCTTCACAGCTTTCAGCGGCTCGCACCAAGACGCCATCAAGAAGGGTTTTGAGGCAATGGCGGCGGCAGCTGCCGACCAGGGGGTGTCCACAGACGACCTCGCCTGGGCAGTGCCGTATCTGCCTGTCGACCCGAAGGACCTCGGTCGCTCCTACGAAGCGGTGATTCGCGTCAACTCGCAGTCGGGCAAGGGCGGGGTTGCTTATCTTTTGAAGTCCGATCACGGGATGGAACTGCCTCGCAAACTCCAGATCGAGTTCTCGTCAGTCGTTCAGAGCCGCACAGATTCTGAAGGAGGCGAGGTCACCAGCGAGGAGATCTGGCGCATCTTCCACGATGAATACCTGCCCGCTGATGCTGACGAAACTAAGTGGGGCCGATTCGAGCTTCGCGGACTTCGCACCTCGAGCAATGTGGATGGGGGCGTTGACGTCGACGTTTCGTTGCGTGACGGTGATTCGCTCGATGAGCACACCGCGCATGGAAACGGTCCGATCGCGGCGTTCCTCACGGTCATGAATGAGCACGGCGTCGATGTGACGCTGTACGACTACGTTGAGCATGCCCTGAGCGCGAGCGGCGATGCTGCTGCCGCCGCATACGTCGAGCTGCAGGTTGGTGAGCAGCGGCTGTGGGGAGTCGGAGTTGATGGTGACATTTCCGTAGCGTCATTGAAGGCGATCGTCTCTGCAGTCAACCGCGGCCTTCGCATCTCGAGCGTTGACCCGGCTCTGGCTACAGCCGGCGTCTAAGACTGCCGTCGATACGTCCGGTGCCGCCGCGGGAATCACCCGGGGCGGCACCGCCGTCTCACGGTGTCGCTCCGTATGCATGCAGGCGAACGGGAGATAATCAGTTGTGCCGATATATCGAGATGAAGGCGTGGTGCTGCGTACCCACAAGTTGGGCGAAGCCGACCGCATTGTGACGCTGCTGACGCGTCAGCACGGCAAGGTACGTGCCGTCGCCAAAGGAATCCGGCGCACAAGCTCGCGTTTTGGCTCCCGACTTGAACCGTTTATGGTCGCCGACCTGCAGCTGTACGAGGGCCGCAGCCTCGACACCATCACTCAAGCAGAGTCTCTTGGCGCATACGGTCAGATTATCGCCGCCGATTACGACAGCTACACCGCTGCCAGCGTCATGGTCGAAACGGCAGACAAGCTCACCGAGTCCGACACCAACCGGCAGCAGTACCTGTTGCTACTCGGCGCGCTGCGATCGTTGTCACGCGCAGAGCATGCCCCGGCAATGACTCTGGACTCGTACCTGCTGCGGGCGTTGTCACTTGCGGGCTGGGCACCGAGCTTCGTCGATTGCTCACGGTGTCAGCGCCCTGGTCCGCACGAAACCGTTGTTGTGCAGATGGGGGGTGTTGTCTGCCCCGAATGCGCTCCAACGGGGAGTCCGAGGATTGACGTGCAGACTCGCGATCTTCTCGGTTCGCTGCTCGCGGGAGAGTGGGACATCGTAGACGCGGCCGACGCGGCCGTACAGTCGCGGGCGAGCGGACTTGTCGCTGCCTACGTTCAATGGCATCTCGAGCGCGGGCTCCGCTCGTACGCGCACCTCAGTTCCACCCCGATGGCAGAAAGGCGAAAGTGACCCCCAAGCCGTATACGCACGCAGACGCCGTCCCGTATCGATCCATCGACTGGACCGGCGTGTACCCCCCGGAACTGCCGGCGAGAGCACTCCCACAGCATGTGGCGATCGTGATGGACGGCAACGGTCGTTGGGCAAACAAGCGCGGGATGACTCGCATCGAGGGTCATAAGGCGGGTGAGGCCGCGCTTCTCGATGTTGTCGCCGGTGCGATTCAGCTAGGCATCCGCCACGTGAGCGTCTACGCATTTTCAACCGAGAATTGGGGGCGTTCCCCCGAGGAAGTTCGCTTCCTCATGGGGTTCAACCGTTCAGTGCTGCACCGGCGGCGCGATCAGCTCAACGAGTGGGGCGTTCGAATCCGTTGGGCCGGCCGCAGGCCTCGTCTTTGGTCGTCAGTCATCAAGGAGCTTCAATACGCGGAACGGCTCACAGCGGACAATTCCGTCATAACGCTCACCATGTGCGTCAACTACGGGGGAAGGAACGAAATCACGGATGCTGTTCGTTCGATCGCCCGTGACGTCAGCGCTGGCAAGCTGAAGCCCGGCGGAATCTCTGAACGCACGATCGCATCGCGGCTGTATGTACCCGAGATTCCGCCCGTTGATCTCTTTGTGCGCAGTTCAGGCGAGCAGCGAACCAGCAACTTCATGCTGTGGCAGAGCGCCTATGCCGAAATGGTTTTCCTCGATACCCTGTGGCCCGATTTCACGCGCGAAGACCTGTGGCACGCCGTGAGCTTGTACGTGAGTCGTGATCGACGCTTTGGCGGGGCAACGGACACACCGGCATCTTGACCTCGGGAATTCCCACAAAGGGCGACCGGTTGCACCCACTATGGACACCCCAATCTCAGTCGATATTTGGTCTGACATCGCATGCCCCTGGTGCTACATCGGTAAACGGCGATTCGAGCGCGCACTGGAAGAATTTGCCGCAGATGCTGCGAACCCGCCGGTCACCGTCCGCTTCCACAGCTTCGAATTGGCGCCGGACACCCCGCTCGATTTCGACGGGAGTGAGATCGATTTTCTGACGTCTTACAAAGGAATGCCTCCCGAGCAGGTCACCCAAATGCTCGACCACGTCACGAACCTTGCTCAGCAGGTTGGCCTCGACTACGACTTCGGCTCAGTCAAGCACACCAAGACGATAAAGGCGCACGAGCTCGTGCATTTCGCCCATGCTCACGGCAAAGAAGCTGAAATGATGGAGCGCCTGATGCGAGCCTACTTCGTCGAGGGCCGACACGTCGGGCGCATTGACGCGCTTGTCGATCTTGCCGAAGACGTCGGCCTCGATCGAGAGCTCGCGCTCAATGCGCTGGAACAGGGAACCTACTCTTCAGATGTCTCCGCGGACAAGACGCAGGCAGCAGAGTATGGCATCAATGGCGTGCCGTTCTTTGTCTTCGACGGCGCATACGGAGTCTCGGGAGCCCAAGAGCCCGAAACCTTCAGCGAAGTGCTGCGCGAGGTTGTGTCTCGGCAAGGTGATAACAAATGAGCGCGGAGCCATCGACAGAGCCGACAAACGTCTTTCAGATGCTCGGCGACAACATTGCGGCGTCATGCGAGGGCGACGCATGCTCGCTTCCGCCTGCGGCGGTGCACGAGGCTCCCCAATCTGGGACAATTGAGAGGTTATGACCTCGACTTCGACGCGCGCGCGTCCGCTTCAGATCGGCTCGCTCTCCCTTGACGTGCCTGTCGTTCTCGCCCCGATGGCCGGAATCACCAATACTGCCTTCCGTCGGCTGTGCCGGGAGTTCGGCGCGGGCCTCTACGTTTGCGAGATGATCACGTCGCGCGCGCTCGTCGAGCGTACGACCGAGACGATGCGCTTGATCTCGCACCACGAGTCAGAGGTTCCTCGCAGCATCCAGCTTTACGGGGTCGACCCGACAACGGTACGTGAGGCGGTGACGATGATCGTTGCCGAGGATCGCGCCGATCACCTTGATCTCAATTTCGGCTGTCCCGTTCCGAAAGTGACCCGCAAGGGCGGCGGAGCCGCGTTGCCGTGGAAACACGACCTCTTCCGCGGAATTGTGACGGAGGCCGTCAACGCGGCCGGTTCGATACCCGTGACAGTCAAGATGCGCACGGGTATCGACAAAGATCATCTGACATATCTCGATGCCGCTCGCTTTGCGCAAGACGCCGGGGTGTCTGCCATCGCTCTGCACGCGCGAACGGCGTCCGAATTCTATTCAGGGCACTCCGATTGGAGCGCGATTGCCACTCTGAAAGAGGCAATCACCGATGTTCCTGTTCTGGGGAACGGCGATATCTGGTCTGACTCCGATGCGCTGGACATGATGTATCAGACGGGTTGCGACGGAGTCGTCGTCGGACGAGGGTGCCTCGGTCGGCCATGGCTCTTCGGAGATCTCGCCGCGGCGTTCCGCGGCGAGCCACAGCGATTTCGCCCTGGGCTCGGTCAGGTGATTGACACCTTCCGACGCCACGCACAGCTTCTTGCCGAGTTCTTCGATTCTGAAGAGCGTGGATGCCGCGATATTCGCAAACACGTTGCCTGGTATTTCAAGGGGTACCCTGTGGGCAGCGACCTACGCACACGCCTCGCCACCGTCGAATCGCTGGAACAGCTCGACGAGCTGCTCGCCTCACTCGATGCGTCTGTTCCGTACCCGGGAGATGACGCTGAGGGGCCGCGGGGCCGCTCGGGGCATCCGAAACGACCTGTGCTTCCCGAGGGCTGGCTCGACTCTCATGTCATTGCTGGGCGTGACGCACACGACATACACGAGGCGGAGTTGAACACCAGTGGCGGTTGACGTTTACAACGCACATGACCAAGCTCGATGGCTGCCGGAACATCACACATCACGGCGCAGTGATTTTGCGCGCGATCGCGCGAGACTCCTGCACTCGAGCGCGTTGCGTCGGCTGGCGGCCAAGACGCAGGTGCTCAGTCCGACGTCGGGGGTCGACTTCGCCCGGAACAGGCTCACGCACTCGTTGGAAGTGGCGCAGGTCGGCCGGGAACTCGCTGCAAGCCTCGCGATTGCACCAGACGTCGTCGATACGGCGTGCCTTGCTCACGACATCGGGCATCCGCCGTTCGGCCACAACGGTGAGAAGGCACTCAATGATTGGGCAGTCGACATCGGTGGGTTCGAAGGAAATGCGCAAACGCTGCGCGTGCTCACCCGGCTTGAGCCGAAGGTGTTCGGCGACGACGGAAGACCGTTCGGGCTGAACCTCACGAGGGCGAGCCTCGACGCGAGTTGCAAGTACCCGTGGCCCGCCTCGCACGCTGTCGCCGATCCAAGTGGACGCGCGAAGTACGGGTTTTTCGATGACGACACAGCCGCCTTCGCCTGGCTTCGCGATGGAGCACCGGAGGGGCAGCGATGCATCGAATCCGAGGTTATGGATCTCTCTGATGACATCGCGTATTCCGTGCACGACTTTGAAGACGCCATTGTCAGCGAATATATCGATCCAGCATTTCTCAACGCGAAGGCCGGGCACGGGTCGCTGTTGAACGCCGTGCGCGCGTGGGCGGGATCCGAGTTCACCGTCGACGATCTCGGTGCGGCTTTCGAGCGGTTGTCTCAGCACGCGTCCTGGCCACGCACGTGGAGCTCCTCACGACGTGACCTTGCGGGGCTCAAGGACTTCACCAGCTCGATGATCGGCCATTTCGCACGGTCCGCCACGGAAGCGACTCAGGCGGCGTACCCACAGCGCAGTCTCATTCGATTCGGCGCCCATGTTGAGGTTCCTCACGAGATTGCCTCAGAAATCGCGGTGCTCAAAGGAGTGGTTGCGGCTTTTGTCATGTCGAGCGACGCTCGCCAGCCGATCTACAGACAGCAGCGTGAGATCCTGACGACGCTCGCCGACCGCATGTACGGCTCCGATGGTGATGGCCTTGACATCGCGTTCACCGCGGATTGGGCAGAAGCGACATCGGATGCCGCGCGCAAGCGCATTGTCGTCGATCAGATCGCCAGTCTGACCGACCAGGGTGCTGTCGCACTATACGAGCACCGCGACGTCGTCGCTGGAGTTATCCCCACCGCATGACGGCGTCCACAGGCAGTGAAGTGTGCAGCTGCCGACAGCTAGGATGGGTGCATGGCAGGCCGTATTCGACAGACTGATATCGAAGAGGTCAAGTCGCGCACGAATATTGCTGACATCATCGGTGATTACGTCACGCTCAAGTCTGCAGGAATCGGCTCGATGAAGGGGCTGTGTCCCTTTCATGACGAACGAACGCCGAGCTTTCACGTGCGCCCACAGGTCGGTTTCTACCACTGTTTCGGCTGCGGTGAGTCTGGGGACGTAATCTCGTTTCTGCAGAAGATGGATCACGTCACTTTCACTGAAGCGATCGAACGTCTTGCTGCTCGTGTCGGCATCGAGCTGCACTATGAAGACGGCGAAGGCCCCGGCGTCGATCACGGCCGACGGTCGCGGCTGTTGGCTGCGAACAAGGCTGCCGAAGATTACTTTCAGCGACAGCTCACCGCGCCGAGCGCTGAAGCGGGCCGAGCCTTCCTCGGCGAACGAGGATTCGACGCCCAGGCTGCGGCGCGTTTCGGCGTCGGCTTCGCGCCCAAGGGCTGGGACAACCTGCAGAAGCACCTCACAGCGGCGGGCTTCACGCGAGACGAATTGGTAACGGCCGGACTCCTTTCGCAGGGCGACAGAGGAGTCTACGACCGTTTCCGTGGCCGACTCGTGTGGCCGATCCGCGACGTCACTGGCCAGACCGTCGGGTTTGGTGCACGGCGGCTCTTCGATGACGATAAGGGGCCGAAGTACCTCAACACCCCCGAAACACCCGTTTATCACAAGGCGCAGGTGCTCTACGGTCTCGATATCGCCAAACGAGACATCTCACGAGGCAATCAGGTTGTGGTGGTCGAGGGGTATACCGATGTGATGGCCTGTCACCTGGCCGGAATCACCACGGCTGTTGCCACCTGCGGAACAGCGTTTGGCGTCGACCACATCAAGGTTATTCGGCGCATCATGGGCGACGACAGTCGCAACGGCGAAGTCGTATTCACGTTCGATCCGGATGCTGCTGGTCAGAAGGCGGCTCTTCGTGCGTTCTCCGAAGAGAAACGATTTGCCGCGCAAACCTATGTCGCTGTCGCTCCGGCGGGACTCGACCCGTGCGATCTTCGGCTCAAACGCGGAGATTCGGCTGTTCGTCGGCTTCTTGAGATGAAAGAGCCGATGTTCGAGTTTGTCATTAAGCAGGTGCTGTCTCAGTACAACCTCGACACGGTTGAGGGTCGAGTCGGCGCGCTGCGCGCCGCCGCCCCCATCGTCTCTGACATTCGCGATGCGTCGCTTCGTCCCGGGTACACGCGTGTGCTTGCCCGTCAGCTGGGAGTCGATTTGGGCGAGGTGCAGCGAGCAGTCCGCTCATCAGGCAGTCAAAAGCCTCACGGGCACGACACGCGACCTCCCTCAGGGGACCCGCAGACAGAGCGACCCGTGGGCATCGCCGATCTTCCCAGAGACCCATCGACACGGCTCGAACGGGACGCTTTGATGGCCATCGTGCAGCACCCTACTGTTATCGGTGAAGATCTTGTGCGGGACGCCGTGCACACGGGGTTCACGAACCATCCGCTCTCTGTTCTCCGCGACGCGATTGCTGCGCACATGGACACGTTCGCCGCAACCGGCTGGTTTCAGGCAATCAGCGACGACACTCCCGAGCCTTATCGTGACCTCCTGCATCAGCTTGGCGTCGCACCGCTTCCCGAACGCGGAGAACGTGAGCTTGAGATGTACGTACGCGACGTCACCGTCTCTCTCATTGAGCGAGACATGCTCAGACGCAAAGCGGAGCTTCTCGGGTCGCTGCAGCGTCACGATCCTCGTGATTCCGAGGGCTCCCGAACGATCCAGCAAAAGCTCGTGCAATTGGAGACAGAACGGCGACGCCTCCGCGCGGGATGATCGTGTTCGGTAGGACCTGAGGCATGATAGGTCTCATGCAGTCCGCGTCCGAGCTCGAACCTGTACTCGCTGCATCCGATCTCACCGTCAGCTACCCAGCTCACGGAGCAAGCGCTGAGCACGTTGCCATTAGCGGCGTATCGTTCACCGTCGAATCGGGGGAGATCCTCGGTGTCATTGGTGAGGCAGGGTCAGGCAAATCAACGCTCGCCTCTGTGCTCTCCTCCGACTTCAAGACTCCCCATAACAGGCGGCTCGCTCCCATGATCACCGGGGGAGAGGCGCGGCTCTTCGGCACGCCTCTCAGGGGGCGTGTGCCTAAGCGACGACTTGCAGAACTGCAGTTTCGCACCGCATATCTGCCTCAGGATGCAGCCATGCAGCTCCCCGCGGAGTACACCGTCTCAGAGATTCTGAGCCAGCCCATTCTTGAGCGCGACAAGCGGTTCGATCGCACTGTTCTCGGTCGCCACGTTGCCACGATTCTCGATGCCGTGCACATGCCGTTCGGTTACCTCGCCTCGTATCCGTTTGAACTCTCAAGCGGTCAACGCCAGCGCGTCGCGATCGCTCGAGCCCTCGTGCTTGGCCCGCGCGTGCTCATCGCCGACGAGCCCACCACGGGGATCGACGTGCTGGCCCGCGAGGCGCTTCACGAACTGCTGCGCACTCTGCGCGATGAGAAGAAGCTTTCCGCTCTCGTCATCAGCCATGACTTCGCATTGCTTCGCCACGTCACGTCACGGGTTCTTGCGCTACATAAAGGTGGGCTCGTGGGTTTGGATGATATCGACACGCTCTTGGGCGACAGAACGCACCCGTATCTGAGCGCGTTGGGCGCTAACGAAGAGGGTGGCACAGCGTAAGTGTGAGCGACGATCCGCCGCTTACATACATAAGGCCCTTTCCGCGGAAAGGGCCTCTGGCTCCTCGAGTTGGACTCGAACCAACAACCTATCGGTTAACAGCCGATTGCTCTGCCAATTGAGCTATCGAGGATCACTGTCGAACAGCACAGCTACTTTACCAAATGATTCTGTCGCACCAAATCCAGGGCAACACCCGGGCGTTTTGTCCGAGGGCAACGAAGTCAGCCCTCGAGTCGCTCATCCATCGGGTTCCAGCTGTTGCCCGGCACATTCCACCCGCGTTTCTTCACAATGCGCAGGAGCACGCGGTCGAACGCCGAATCAAGGCGATCAATGTAAATCGTTCCGTCAAGGTGATCATATTCGTGTTGAAGGATGCGAGCGCGCCAACCATCAGCCTCGATTCTCACCGGTTGCCCGTCGAGGTCGACTCCGGTAACGATGACGTTCTCGGAACGCCGGAGTGGAAACCTTTCGCCCGGAAACGACAGACACCCCTCCGAATCCTCGTCGTCGTCGGGGGCGCCCGCGGGCGTCGGCGTCATGTACAACGTCGGATTGATGACGACCCCACGCCACGGGCTTCCCTCGTCGTCCCGATAGCTATAGACGAAGAGTCGTTGTCCCACCCCCACCTGTGGTCCCGCCAAACCGACGCCAGGGGCGGCATCCATCGTCTCGAACATGTCCGCGACAAGCGTGCGCAGCCTCTCATCGAACGCGGTGACCGGAAGGGCCTGCTCGTGCAACACGGGGTCGCCGTGGATTCGAATCGGAAGTACGGTCATGAAATCAGCTTATCTATCGGGGGCACACGGTAGTCTCTGTTGGTGATGATTCCGCTCGACGACCTCTCAGGGCTGACGGACCAATTCACTCAGGACCCCGCACGCCTGATCGGAATACCGTTCGCTCTGGTTGGTGCCGTATTGATGTCACTCGGTGCACAGTTTCAGCACAGGGGAGTGCGCAAGGTTGAGGACGCGAGTGGACACGATGCGTCTAACGGCCTCAATTTTGCTCAGCTGAAGGCGCTCCTGCAGCGCCCATCCTGGGTGATCGGCACCGTGATGCTTGCGCTCGCGATCGTCTTTCAGCTTTCTGCGCTCGCGTTTTCACCCTTGATTCTCGTGCAACCGCTCGGTGCGATTGCGCTCGTCATCACGTCGATTCTGAACGCCCGCATCGCAGATATCACGCTCAACCGACGCTCGATCGTGGCAATTGTTGCGTGTGTGACTGGGGTGGCGCTCTTCGTGACGACAGCAGCCATCGTGGGCATCGACAGGCCCGTCACAACGACGGCTCTCGTCATCATTCTCGGCGCAATGGCCGTGGTGCTCATCATCTTCGCGGTCATTTTCGCCATAACGAGAACACGGGCGAAAGCAATTTTCTACATCATCGCAGCGGGGTGCATCTACGGATTCGTTGCGACACTGGCGAAGGTCATTTTGAGCCGGCTGTCACATGGCAACGTTGATTGGCTCACCATTGTGTGCGCTGTCGCCCTGATTGCAGGAACGGCGCTCGGCGCTTACTTTGTGCAAAACGCATACGCGTCAGGGCCTCCCGACCTCGTCATTGCCGGACTCACCGTCATTGATCCTCTCGTGGCAGTCGCTGTCGGCATCGTCATCCTTCGCGAAGCAGCCAACGCTCCACTGTGGGCGGTACTGTCATTCGTTGCGGCGGGATGCATTGCTATCTGGGGGGTGTTTCAGCTTGCCCGGCACCATCCGCAAGTGAAACCGTGAGCTTGCTGACACACGCCACGTGCCCCAGCGATCATGGCCCACGCATGACTAGACTATCCACGTCCGTGCGAACGTCTCACAGAGATTCGCCCCTGTGATCGGTGTTACCAACGCCGGCCGAGACGGAGGAACGACCCACACCTTGTCTGAGTCTGAATTTCGCGACACCGAACCTCATGGTCGCCCACTCAAGGTGCTGATCGCTGCCGACACATTTGCCCCCGATGTGAATGGTGCTGCGCGATTCGCTGAACGGCTTGCAGCTGGGCTTGTGGAACGCGGCCATAACGTTCACGTTGTCGCGCCGGCATCGTCACGCCGACACGGAACCTGGACGGAGACGCACGAAGGGCAGCGCATGACCGCCCATCGCCTCTACAGCTGGCGCTGGTTCCCACACGATTGGCTGCGCTTCGCTCTTCCCTGGAGGGTGCGCAAGCATGCCGCACGGATCCTGGATGCTGTTAAGCCCGATGTCGTGCACTCTCAGTCGTTCCTCGTGATTGGGAGGGCGATGACAATTGAGGCAGAACGCCGGGGAATCCGAGTCGTCGCAACGAACCATCTGATGCCCGAGAATCTTCTCGAATTCACGATGCTTCCGGGGTTCATTCAAGAACCCGCCGTCAGAACTATGTGGAACGATGCTCGCAAGATCCTGTCGAAGGCCTCTGCAGTGACAACGCCCACACGTCGAGCTGCAGATTTTCTTGAGCGGGCGACCGGTCGAAGCGACGTTCACGCGATTTCCTGCGGTATCGATGCCTCCCGGTATTCACCGGTTTTCGAGCCGCGCACGGAAAACAGAATCGCGTTCGTCGGCAGGATCACGGGCGAAAAGCAGATCGACGTGCTCATCAAAGCATTCGCACGACTCGATGCTGGTCTCGACGCGCAACTCGAAATTCTTGGCGATGGAGATCAAAAAAAGAATCTGGAGTCTCTTGCGCAACAGCTTGGAGTTGCCGATCGAGTCACGTTTACCGGGTACGTTACTGACGACCAGTTGAAAGCCGCATACAGCCGCGCGACTGTACTGGCGATGCCGTCGATTGCAGAGCTCCAAAGCATCGTCACGATGGAAGCGATGGCTACTGCTCTCCCCATCGTCGCGGCGAATGCCATGGCGCTCCCGCATCTCGTGCATAACGGAGAGAATGGTTATCTCTTTACGCCCGGCGATGACCGGGAACTCGCCCTACGACTGACCGATGTGCTCACGGCTGATGAAGATCGGCTGTCAGCGATGAAACGCGCATCGCTTCGAATGATCAAGCCCCACGACATCCAAAACACACTCTCAACCTTCGAGAGCCTGTATCGTGGTGAAGCGGTGACTGACCCAGTCACCGAAGTCACGGATCTGTCCGATGACAAACGTCGGGGGCGTTAGCTCAGCCGGTTAGAGCAGCGGACTCATAATCCGTCGGTCGCGGGTTCAAGCCCCGCACGCCCCACCAAGCCCTGCGCCGTGACCTGTCACGGCTTCAATAGACCTTGCTCCCGGCAAAGTCACAGGTTCTGCATAGACGACAGGCTTAACCTCGCAACGTGTCGATTGCACAAGTGCGATTCCCGCGGGGGCGGCAGTTTGCTCTGACATGGGGGATACCAGAACATTTCGGGGGCATGACGGCTGCCATGCTCCATCGCTCACGCGCCTTCGTTCGAGAAGGTGGCGTCTCGCTGACGGTGCTGACGCTCGACGATCGAGCCGACTATCCCGAACTTGAGTGGACGCTACGGGCAGAAGGCGCGCTGTCCGACGAGATGCGTCTGCTGAACATCTGGGACTGGCTCCGTGACAACGGCGTCAAGGCCAAAGCGGGCACCCATCAGGCGGTGGACCGACTCGATCCGCGGGAAGATGACGACGTGCACACGCGCGACGGAGTCGTGCTCTGTCGTCGCAGGGGCAAAGACTCAGGAGAATCGTCGGTTGATCGGTATCGCGACGACGGATCGCTTCTCATGACGGACAGGGACGCCGATACTCAACGTTCGATTGTTCTCTACGACGCGTCAGGCAATCCTGTTCGATCGTGGAAGAGCCTCTGGGCTGTGTACAGGTATTGGCTCGACGCTCTGACGGAGGGCAAGCGAAGTTTTCTGGTCATCGACTCGAAGACAGCTGCACGTTTTGTGCATAGCTACCGGCGGGACAACGTCATTACGATGCACCTCATGCACGGGTCGCATCGTCGCGCCGACGGTTCGGATTCTCTCAGCGCGTCGCGCCGTGAATCCTTTGAACACGCTGATGAGTACGATGCTCTGGTCACCTTGACACAGCGCCAGCGCAACGATCTGCTTGCCGATGGAGCTCACCCGAACAAACTCTTTGTCATTCCGAACGGCCGCGCCCGCACACCGGCTGTTCCTGCAGCTGCCCACCATCGAGGACGGGGCGTAATGCTCACGTCGTTGACGAAGCGAAAGCGAGTCAGTCATGCAATTCGGGCCATTTCGATCGCGCGCCAACGAGGATTCGACGTCAGTCTCGAGGTTTACGGTGACGGGCCTGAAAAGAAGAAACTGACCTCATTGATCGAACAGCTTTCACTTGAGGATGCTGTGAGACTGCGACCTTTTGAGAGGAACGCGGCAGCTCGATTCGCCGATGCCGATTTCAGCCTGCTCTCGTCAACGGCTGAAGGCCTGCCGCTCGTACTCGTCGAAGCAATGGCCTACGGGTGCATTCCTATTGCCTACGACATTCGCTATGGACCTGCCGACATCATCGATGATGGTCGAAACGGGTTTCTCGCGGACGACGGAGATGTAGAGTCGCTCGTTCGCAGCATCCTGCGGCAACAGACGATGCCAGACGACGCTCTCGCGCGAATGCGCCGCAAAGCGCAGCTCTTCTCGACACGCTACTCTGATCCGGTTGTTGCGCGACGGTGGGCGCGCGCGATGGAGATCGCTCTCGAGGCGAAGCGCACCCGACACGCTGGAGAACTTTCTCGGCTCGTTCGCGCACGTAAGAGCATTGGCCGGCTGAAGCGCCGTATCGAGCGCGTCACAGGTCTTGATCGGTAATTAGACCGTCGGTGCGGCCGTGGCCTTCGCTACCGTGCGCCCACTCCATTTGCCGACGCTGCGACTCAGCTGTTGCGACGGTGATTCGACCAGCCGGAAGAACAGCGCAGCCACGATGATGCTGGTTGGAATGCCGACGACACCAGTCAGCCACCACAGATCGTCGCCAAAGAGAAAGCCAAATGTGCCCAGAATCGGGGCATGTACAAGGTAGAGGCTGAACGAGATTTTGCCGATCCATTGCACGGGGCGCACCTCGAGAAGGCTCCTGCACGCGGGCCACGCCACGGCAAGCACAATGACGATTCCGGCACCTGCACCAGACAGGCCCCAGAGGATGAGGTTTCCTGGACTCCCGGATTCAAAAACCGGGCGCGCGAGCCAGCTGAACACCATGAAGAGGGCAGCCACGGAGGAAAGCACGAGCCAGGTGCTGAGGTAGTGCTGTCGCTTTCCCCACTCCTCGATGTCGTGCAGGCGCACGGCGATCAGGGTGCCCATCATGAAGACAGGGAGATAGACCAGCGCGTCGACGCTGAAAGTTCGTCCGATAATGCTGAGCATTGCGCACGCGATCCCGAGCCACAGCGCGTGCTTACGCAGGGTTGAGGCAACAAACACGAAGACGGGCAGGAGCAGGGAGAACACGACCTCCCATCGCAAAGACCACAACACGTTGTTGATGTCGTATGTCACTCGAAAGAGCGATGCCTCGCTGAAAAAGCTTCCGCTCGTGACAGACGTGGCTTGCGCGTCACGCAGCCAAGATCCCTCGGCCACCGTCGACGGGTCCCGAGGGATCACCAGAATGAGGGCCGCAGCGACCAGAAGCGACGCAATGACGGGGAGATAGAGGCGCAAGACCCGATGCGGGTAATACGTTGCCCAGGAAAAGCCGTGACGCAGCGCCGGCAGGGCGACAACGACGCCAGAAAGAACGAAAAAGACAAGAACCGACTCTGTGCCGACAAAGAGCAACTTGAGCGGACTTTGCGTGAGCCACGCCCATGTCTCGCCTGACAGGTGCGGTCGGGCCACGAGAGTCGTGTGATAGAGCACTACCACGATCGCGGCGATCCCCCTCACGCCGTCCAGACTGCGAATTCTCCCCACGCTCGACATCACGAACAGGTTACGAGTGTGTGCTGTGCGGAGACTGGATTCTCGCTCAGTGGTTCATGACACCGTCGCGCGTCGTCCACGGCGCGGCCGCGACTGCGCAAGACCATATGATGCTGAAGCCAGTTGGAGTGAGCGCGACATCTCATCGAGCCATTGCACTGCTGCATCATGCAGCATCCTCGTCGCCGAATTGAGTGCCCCTCGTTGTATTTCCGGGTCGTGTTGACCGGGACAGGGAAGAGCGAGCGAAGCACGGTAACCACTCACCAACCGTTCGAAAGGTGCTCCGGGAATCGACGACACCACCAGCACCTGATCGAGCATCTCAGTCCAGTCGCGCACATTCACGTGAGTAGGGCACGACATCCACTCCGCTACGGCTTCGCGCCCCGACGCGGTGAGTGAGTATAACTGGAGGTTATCGTCAGTCATCTCAGCCTCCACGATGAGTCCGGTTTTGCGGAGTCGCTCAAGCGTTCCGTACACCTGGCCGACGTTGATCCCCTCGCGATGGGGAGCTCGTTTGACAAGTTCGTCGCGAAGCTGCAGGCCGTAGGCCGAGCCAAGGGTGAGGATCGCGAGAAGACTGTGCTTGACTGTCACCTTGCTCCTCACTGTGCTCTATACCGAGTATAGATACAGAATGGATGTCGTCAGGGCGGCCGTCAGCTCGAGACTTATCGAACTGACGCTTGTTATCGCCTCGTGGCGTAGGGCATAATGTGGAAAGAACGTAAGTTCAGCTAATTTCATAATGCACGCGCATCATCTGCCTTGTCACTGGTCGTAGGGGAAGACGTACCGGTGAAACAAAGGAGACAAGATGACGACGCCAGCTGCTCGGGGAGTGATCTATGTTCACTCGTCGCCACGCGCGCTATGCCCTCACGTTGAGTGGGCGGCAGGGCGCGCCCTTGGTCGTGCGGTCAACTTCGATTGGTCCGACCAACCCGTCTTGCCCGGCACTCAGCGCACTGAGTTCTACTGGGAGGGTACTCAAGGGATGGGTGCCGCATTGTCTTCTGCTCTGCGCGGCTGGGAGCATCTTCGCTATGAGGTGACCGAGGACGCTACTCCCGGGTACGACGGTGGCCGCTGGATGCATACGCCAGACCTCGGTATCTTCTACGCTCAGCTCGACACGGTTGGCAATATCGTGGTGCCCGAAGATCGCATTCGCGCGGCTATGGACACCGCTCAGGGATCCGGACAGCAGATGGCGGAAAACCTTCGCCTCGCTCTCGGCCAGGCGTGGGACGACGAACTTGACGTCTTCCGCTACGCGAGCGATCATTCACCTGTCGTCTGGCTTCATAAGGTGGGCTGAACTCGCGTCACCGGTCTTCGACACTTGAGGGCTCCTTCCCCTGGGGAAGGAGCCCTCAATCGTCTGTGGCGGTCGCCTCGAATTCTCAGACCGAGCGGAAAGCCGCAACCGCATTGTGGCCACCGAACCCGAAAGAGTTGGTAATGGCGAGTTGGTCTCCACTGCCGAGATTCTGAACGTCTCCGGAGATCGAGAGCGGAATCTCAGCATCCTGAGTCGTCAAGTTGATCGTGGGAGGGGCTACGCGCTCAGCGATCGCGTAGATCGAAAAGACGGACTCAAGTGCCCCCGTACCCCCGAGCAGATGGCCCGTTGACGCCTTCGTGGCAGAGACGGGGATGGAATT
This sequence comes from Paramicrobacterium chengjingii, assembly GCF_011751765.2. Lineage (GTDB taxonomy): Bacteria > Actinomycetota > Actinomycetes > Actinomycetales > Microbacteriaceae > Paramicrobacterium > Paramicrobacterium chengjingii. Next base: position 1,787,133 of record NZ_CP061169.1, on the reverse strand, counting down.
CGTCCGCGCGCCGAAAACAGCTCGCAGGGCAGCGTACTCGGCGACGTCGCCGACGGGTGTGCTCGTGGCGTGCGCGTTGATGTGGGTCACATCATCTACCGAGGCGCCTGCCTGCGCGAGTGCACGATTGACCGCACGGCTGGCGCCACGACCCTCGGGGTCATTTGCCGTGATGTGGTACGAATCAGCGGTTACTCCGGCTCCAGCGAGCTCCGCGTAAATGTGAGCACCGCGCGCGAGGGCGTGCTCCTCTGTCTCGAGGACGAGACTGGCAGCACCCTCACCCATGACGAAACCGTCGCGATCAACGCTGTACGGGCGCGAGGCAGTCTCAGGGGAGTCGTTTCTCTTCGAGAGCGCCTGCATCGAAGCGAAAGACGCGATCGTGATGGGATGAATAGCAGATTCTGTACCACCGGCGATCACCACGTCTGCGAGACCTTGCTGCAGGTGCTCATACGCGTTGGCAATGGACTCCGTGCTTGACGCACACGCCGAAGCGACGGTGCGCGCGAAAGCACGCGCATGGAAGTGCATAGATACGGCCGCCGCTGCCGCATTTGGCATGAGCATGGGCACGGTCATCGGCATAACACGACGAGGGCCACGCTCTCGCAGCGTGTCCCAGGCGTCAAGAAGCGTCCAGACGCCGCCGATGCCTGTGGCAAAATCTACTCCGAGTCGTTCTGACTCGACATCGGGCTCGCCGGCATCCGCCCAGGCTTCCTTTGCCGAGATCAACGCGAACTGGCTCGACGGGTCTAAGCGCTTGGCGACCGGTCGCTCCAGCACCTCGCTTGGGCGCACCTTCGCTTCGGCCGCGAACGTGACAGGTATGGAGTACTTCTCGATCCAGTCATACTCAAGTGTGTGGGTGCCGGACTCCTTGGCCAGCAGCGCTGTCCAGCTTTCACGGGCGGTCCCGCCAAGGGGTGATGTTGCACCGATTCCGGTGACGACAATCTTCTTGGTCATTCCTTCGACTCTCTTGGGTCTCTCGTGAGCGCTCGACATCGGCGCGGGCACGCACAGCGCGGCCCGCACCGGAGTCGTGCAAGCTAGGCCTGAGCCTTGACGATGTAGTCGACGGCGTTACGGACGGTCTTGAGGTTCTTGACCTCTTCGTCCGGAATCTTGACGTCGAACTTCTCTTCTGCGTTCACGACGATGGTCATCATCGAGATCGAGTCGATGTCGAGGTCGTCCGTAAACGACTTGTCGAGCTCGACGGTGTCAGCTGCGATGCCGGTCTCATCATTGACGAGCTCGGCGAGGCCAGCGAGGACTTCTTCGTTGGACAGTGCCATGTGTTTCTCCTTGAGTGTCGATTGACCGATGAACAGTCTAGAGGTGAGTAGGGCTGAGATCCGAGAGCTTGGCTACGGCAACACGATTATCTGGGCGCCGAACACGAGTCCAGCGCCAAAACCGATCTGCAAAGCGAAACCGCCGGAAAGCTCGGGATGCCCCTGCAGCAGACGGTGCGTTGCCAGGGGAATGGATGCCGCAGAAGTATTTCCTGTCGACTCGATATCGCGTGCGATGACAACGGAATCGGGAAGACCCAACTGCTTGGCGAACTCGTCAATGATGCGCATGTTTGCCTGGTGCGGAACGAACGCTGCGAGATCTGAGGGGGCAATACCCGCATCCTCGATCGCTTGGCGTGCGACCTTCGCCATCTCCCAGACTGCCCAGCGGAAGACGGTCTGCCCTTCCTGACGGAGTGTCGGCCATTCGGAACGGCCTTCCCGAAAGTCGATGAGTGTGCTGTTCATGCCGACGGCATCGGCACGCGATCCGTCGGACCCCCACACGGTTGGAGAAATGCCCGGCGTGTCGCTTGGCCCGACGACGGCGGCTCCAGCGCCATCGCCGAGCAGAAACGATATGCTGCGATCGGTCGGGTCGACAACATCCGACAGCTTCTCCGCTCCTATCACGAGTGCGTAGTGTGCGGTTCCTGAACGGATGAGAGCATCGGCCTGAGCAACCGCATAGGTGTACCCGGCGCACGCTGCATTGATGTCGTACGCGGCTGCGGGGTTAGCGCCAACGCGATCCGCAACGACAGCGGCCATCGACGGTGACTGCTGCACGTTGCTGATTGTGGCGATCACCACGAGATCGAAGTCGACCGGGTCGACGCCCGATGCTTGGATCGCTTCGCGGGCGGCGTCGGTTGCCATGTCGACCGCGAGCACGCCCTCCGACGCGCGTGTACGTGAGATAATCCCCGTACGCTGCTGAATCCACTCATCAGAAGAGTTGATCGGCTCGACAAGGTCGTCGTTAGGCACCGAGAGGTCGCCGCGAGAAGCACCGAATCCGAGAAAACGGGTGTGTGCGGATCCGGATGACTGCTTAAGAGTGGGGATAGTCATGGCTCTTTCGATTGTCAGGCTGCTGTAATCATGTCGACGGCGGCGTCAAGGTCATCCGGGGTATTGACGGCGAGCGTCGGAATACCCTTGAGGCCCCGGCGCGCAAGCCCGATGAGGGCCCCAGCCGGAGCAATCTCGATCACGCCAGTCACGCTGGCAGCGACGAATGATTCCATGCACAGATCCCAGCGTACGGGCGAGGCAACCTGCGTGACGAGAAGGTCGCGGAATCGAGCGCCATCGGTGACTTCGGAGCCGTCGTTATTCGTCCATAGTCGAAGCGAGGGGTCAGTGGTACCAAACGAGCTGGCTCGTGTCTCGAGAAAACTGCGTGCATCGTTCATGTAACGCGTATGGAAAGCGCCAGCGACCTTGAGCGGCATCACGCGTGCCTTTGCCGGCGGCTCGTCGGCGAGCCGAGCGAGCGCAGGCAGTTCTCCGGCAACAACGATCTGCCCGCCGCCGTTGTAATTCGCGGGCTGGAGGCCGACGGCTTCAGCACTTCGCACGACGTCATCGGGTTCGCCGCCAAGAACGGCGCTCATACCGGTGGGTACCACCTGAGCAGCTTCAGCCATCGCCGCGGCCCGCTCTCCGACGAACGCCATTCCATCGGCGGAGGTGAGCACCCCCGCACCAACAGCTGCGGTGATCTCTCCGACAGAATGCCCCGCGATTCCTCCGACCTGGGCGAGAGCATCTCGTCGCGACAGTTCGTCGAGAACCAGGAGTCCAGCGGCAACGATCAGCGGTTGAGCGATCGCCGTGTCCTTGATCGTCTCGGCATCACTCTCGGTGCCGTGCGCCACGAGGTCGAGCCCTGCGGCATCCGAATAGTCGGCGAGACGCGATCTCGCGTCGCCTGAGTCGAGCCACGGTGCGAGGAAACCTGGTTTCTGCGAGCCCTGTCCAGGGCAGACGATGACAATCACCGTTCTAGTCTGCCGTCCCGACGCGCCTCGTGTGTGTTGAACACCCACGAAGAATGAAAGTTTCCTTTGTGGAAGGTGTCATGCTTTGGGCTTCCTCTTGCGCGCAGGTTCGTGCTCCGCAATGGAACCAAGAATCAATGCTGACTGCAGAATGAGTGCTTCTCGCGCGCCCGTGGCATCCCATCCGATGACTTCTGAGACGCGCTTCAGACGATACCTCACGGTATTTGGGTGCACGAAGAGCTCGCGTGCGGTGGCCTCAAGCGAACGACCATTATCGAGGTAGCACCAGAGCGTTGTCGCGAGCTCGGTTGAATGGTCTTTAAGGGGCCGATACACGCGCTCGATAAGGGTGCGCTTCGCCAGCGGGTCACCGGCGAGCGCGCGCTCGGGGAGCAAATCGTCGGCAAGAACCGGACGAGGTGCGTGCCGCCATGCTCGCGCGACGGCGAATCCCGCAAGTGCGGCGCGAGCGCTCTGTGAGGCTTCGATCAATGTGGGCACGGGATGCCCGAGCACAAGATGTCCCTCGCCGAACCCGGACTCCAGTTGTGAGGCGATCTCCTGGAACGACAGGCTCGGAGCGGTGCCGACGGTCTCTTCGCCTTCGGCGGTTCGAGAATCAGAACGCCCGATCACGAGAACGAGCCGCTTGCCCTGCACGCCGATCAACACGTCCGCCTGCATATGCCGAGCCGCTCGACGCACGTGGTCCACATCGAGCTGAGGGGGAGTCGTCCCCACGAGAACGCACACCTCTCCGTGCCCGTGCCAGCCTAGTGCGGCAATACGGCTGGGCAGCTCGTCATCGGTCTCGCCCGTCAGAATAGAGTCGACGACGAGCGCTTCAAGCCGTGCATCCCAGAGGCCGCGAGCTTCTGCGGCGCGCGCATATACGTCGGCCGCTGCGAACGCGATCTCGCGTGAGTACAGCAGAATCGCTTCTCTCAGCTGTTCATCACGCCCCGCGACGCGCTCTTCGACCACTTCCACGGTCACGCGAATGAGTTGAAGAGTCTGCTGCAGGCTGACAGAGCGAAGTAGCTCTCGCGGCGCAGCGCCGAAGACGTCTGCGGCAATCCACGGGGTCGACCGCGGATCATCGAACCAGGCGATGAAAGATGAGATGCCTGCCTGGGCTACCAATCCAACTGAGCTGCGTCGCCCAGGCGGCATGTCGGCGTACCACGGCAGAGTATTCTCTAGTCGCTTGATCGTGACAGTGGCAAGCTCACCAGAGATGCGGCGCAGCCAGGCAAGTGTTTCTTCTTTAGTCCGTGGCACGTTTGAGTTTTCTCCTCGTCGTCACCAGCGATTGTGTCAGGGTCCGATGGGCAATAGCGGCCATCGACCACTCAGCCTAACGCTGTCCCCGCTACCCTTATGCGAGGTACGCCACGAGAAAGGTAGCGAAGGATGCTCTCTGTCGGCGATGCTGCGCCCGATTTCGACCTCGTCGATCAGCACGGCCGATCCGCGACTTTGGCTCAGATGCTGGGACGACGCATCATGCTTGTGTTTCTTCCGCTTGCATTCTCAGGAATCTGCGCGAACGAGCTTCAGCAACTGGCTGACGACCGGCCCCTCTTCGTCACTGCCGGCACTGAGGTCATCGTCATCTCGGTGGACTCGATGTTCACACTGCGAGCATGGGGAGACGAAGCGGATACCCCATATCGGCTCCTCTCTGATTTCTGGCCACATGGCCGCGTTGCAGAGCGCTATCAGGCCTTTGACTCGGCGACTGGTCGAGCCACTCGAACGAGCGTCGCGATTGACGAAAATGGAACGGTGCGGGCCGTCTTCTCTGCGGCGCCTGACCGTGCGCGAACGACGGCGATGTATGCCCGGGCGCTCGCGATGTTCGACGAGCGCGCTTGAACCGCTATCATTGACACGTCGCGTCAGCGATAGGGGCCTTTAGCTCAGTTGGTAGAGCGCCACGTTTACACCGTGGATGTCGTCGGTTCGAGCCCGGCAGGGCCCACCAGAAGGTCGTCGTTCAAACCAACGACGCCACCGGCATGTGTTCCAGATTCTGGGTGAGGCAGTCATCCAGGCGTGCTTTGCTTGTTTGTCTTCGACGTCTCCGATGCTGTACAGGCACTGTCACGCGGCGATTGCAGACGAGGTCACGAACGAGCAACTGCACTGGGCGAATGAGGTCGCCTCTGCTCGGTCAAGTTACGCCGCGTGCCCAAGCTCTGGCTGTGGAGTCTGCGAGGTCGGTGATTTGGGTCTTGGGGAGTACGTGCTGCACGTTTCCCCCGATTGCCAGTGCGGTGACACCGTGCGCCAGTGACCAGAGCTCGGCGGCACGCCGGGTGGTCTCGGCCGGTGGCAGATGCCGGCTCAGGGCGGCTTCGAGTCGCTCCTGGACCTTGAAGGTCTGTTGAAGCAGATCGCTGTGGTGGGTCTTGTCGATGCCGTGCGCGAACATCACTTCGAATCGGGCGGGGTCCTCACGGGCGAAGCGCAGGTACTCAATGGCGATCAGTGCCGCCGTGTCGTCGAATGCCTGCATGACGGGCATGCTCGTGAATCGCTTCTCCAGCTCCAGAAATCCGGTCAAGGCCGCTGCGGCGAGCATGGCGTCGCGATCAAGGAAATGCCGGTAAGGGGCCGAGGATGACACCCCGACGCGACGGGCGGCTTCGGACACGCTGAATCCCCGCGCGCCACGTTCACGCACGAGTTCTGTGGTCGCTGCCAGCAGGGCGTTGCGCAGATCGCCATGGTGATAGCCGCGTTCAGACATCGGTGAACACCTCCTATGTTGCAGTCTCTCACATTGACGGTTTATCCTGATGTGTGAACCTCTCACATTGAGAGCGGTCGGCGTTGGATTGCAGTGCCGGCCTCGACAAGCGAGGAGATCCGATGCGATACGAGGCAACGACTGCTTTAGTGACGGGCGCGAGTTCGGGCATCGGCGCGGAATTTGCCAGACGCCTCGCGCGTCGAGGGGCAGACATCGTCGCGGTCGCCCGCCGGGTCGAGGAACTGGAAGCACTTGCCGACGAGATTCGAGCCGAGACTGGGCGACGGGTGCATGTCGTTCCGTTCGATCTGTCCGAGGATCGTGCCGGCCATCGGCTGGCCGGGCATCTCGCTGAGGCCGGACTACGGGTCGAGAATGTGGTTAACTGCGCTGGAGTCGGGTTGACGCGCGCGTTCGCCGATGCCACTGAAGAGGAAATCCGGCGGCAGCTGCGGGTGAATATCGATGCCACCGTCGATGTCTCGCACGCGTTTATTGCGCAGCTCGTCGACGCTGGTCAGGGTGCGCTGATCAACGTAGCGAGTTTGACTGCCTACATGCCGGTGCCGGGCATGGCAGTGTATGCGGCATCCAAATCGTTTGTCGTACGTTTCACCGAGGCGCTGGCACATGAGGTGCGCTGGTCCGGTGTAACGGTGATGGCCGTTTCGCCGGGCCCGACGGCGACGGAGTTCTACAACACTTCGGGAACCACAGAGAGTGGGGTGCGGTTCCAGACCCCGGATCAGGTCGTGACCACGGCGCTGGACGCTCTGCAGCGCAGGAACCCGCCGGTCAGTGTCATCTCGGGGGCGCGCAACCGCTGGATCAAGAGGCTCGTCGGGACGCTGCCCGCGCGAATAGTCGTGCGCGCCGCTGAAACGCGGCCCGCCAATTCTGTGACGCCCGGGTAGCCCAACCTGACAAGGACGACACTCGAAACATCTACGCCGACAGGCCATCTCACAGGTTCCCTCTCCGCGAGGGGAGGAGTACCGACGCAATTGCCGCCGCGATTGTGATCGCGATGGTCCACCAGAAGGCACTCTGAAAGCCAGCCTGAGTATCGGTTTGAGTTGCCACGGCCGTGAGCACCACCGCAACGAGAGCTGTGCCGAACGCACCTCCAAGCTGCTGAACGATGCGGGTGATAGCGGATGCATGGGGCATCTCGTCCCTGCGGATGTCGACATACGCAACCGTCATGACTGGAATCAGCACGACGCCGAGTCCGAAACCACGAACGAACAGGGCGATACCGAGCAGCCAGACACTCGCATCCGCGCCCGTGAGAGCGAATGGGACAGTTGCGGCGGCGATGACAAGAAAGCCGACGAGCGCAACAATCCGGGGACCGACGGCGTCAACCAGCTTTCCTGCAATGAGTCGGGCAAGAAGCGTTCCGACGCCTTGGGGAATGAGCAGCAGCGCGGCGGTCAAGACGTCAGCACCCCGAAGTGTCTGAAAGTAGAGCGGAAGCAAGAACGTGCTCGCAAAGAGTGTCGCACCAAGAAAGGTCAACGTGATTGAAGACGCACGAACGGAACGTTGCGCAAGCAGCCGTACGTCAATGAGCGCCGCTCCGGCCCGGCGCATGGCCCAGATGGTGAATGCGACGAGCATCACGGCACCGATGATTATGGGAAAGAGCACATCAGCCCTGCTGAATCCGCCTTCCGCATGAACGTTGGACAGGCCGTAGAGCAGCCCGGCCAGCGCAGGAACGAGAAGCACAACGCCGATCAGGTCGAGGCGTTGGTGATGAGCATCGCGGTGCGGACGATCCTTGCTGATGAAGAAGAACGCGAGGATCAGGCCGGCAACCCCGAGGGGAACGTTGATCAGGAAAAGCCAGTGCCAATCTAGCCAGTGCAGCACAACGCCACCGAGAACCGGCCCGAGAATTGGACCGAGCGCGATCGGCAAACTCACTATTGCCATGGTGCGCGCCATCGCTTGTGGTGCGACGTTCTGCATTGCCAGCGTCTGCATGAGCGGGAACATGATTCCCCCGCCTAGTCCTTGCACGACGCGAAATGCGATCAACGACTCAGCGTTCCATGCACAGGCACACAGAATGGAACCGAGCACAAAGAAACCGAGCGCGAACAGCCACAGCCGTTTGCCTCCCAATCTCGCCTGCGCCCAGCTCACAAAGGGGATTGCTACCGCAAGGGCGAGCAAATATCCAGTACTGACCCATTGGATCGTCGCAATCGGAGCATTAAGACGATCGGTGAGCGTGTGGAGTCCGACCGCCACGATTGTCGTGTCGAAGATTGCCGTGATTCCACCGACGATCAACGCCGTGAGCAATTTTCCTGTTGATTGAGCCGGCGACGTGCTCGTCGGCAGTGTGTCTGTCATTGCACCTCCATAGTGAACGTATGCGTTCACTATGGTAGGCACGTAAGATAGTGAACGCAAGCGGACCTAATGGGGTGGAGCATGACGACGACACGGCGACGTGGCACGGCTTTGGAAGACGCGATCCTCAAGGCGGGTTGGGAACAGCTACTCGACGGCGGCTATGCCGGTTTTGCGATCGAGACGATTGCGGAGCGCGCCAAAACGGGCAAAGCCGCTCTCTATCGACGGTGGCCAGACAAAGAATCGCTGATGCTCGCGGTTCTTGCCCACCGCTATCTTGGATTGCCCCCCGACGTCGCTGACACGGGGTCGCTCCGCGGGGACGTTATCGAGCTTCTGCGTTCGGCGAATCGTCTTGGTGATAGTGCAGCTGCCGTGCTCAGTATGATGCTGGGCGCCTATTTTGACGAATTGAAAACGACACCCGCGCAGCTGCGCACTCGCTTGCTCGGGGACCGCGCACTCACGATGTCCCGAATCATCGATCGCGCGATTGAACGCGGCGAGATCTCGTCCGCCCTGCCGGCTCGAATCGTGTCTCTGCCCTTCGATCTGGTTCGTCACGAACTCGTCATGAACCTCGGACGGGTCTCCGAGGAAACAATCGTTGACATCGTGGACACGGTCTTTCTTCCACTTGTTGCGACGACTCAGCTTTCGCACGACGACAAGGATTGGCTCGATTGATAGGAGCCGATGCCTGGCGGCCGCTCGGTGCGCGATTCGCGGGTGATGCGATTAGTTATGTGTGTTGCCGTCTCACGAGCTCTGCGATCCACAGCGGTGCGTACGGTGACGTGCAGTTCGGTGGTGTCGGGTAGTCCTTCAGCACTTCGAGGCGTTCGCCGATTGATATGGCGCGATCTCGGTGCTCCGGATGCGCGATTCCGATCTGGGCAAGACAGGTATTCATGGCCCACTGGAGTCGTTCGGGGGCGTCTTTCATGTTCGCTTCGATCTCGTCGAGAATGGCGTGCAAATCGAGTCCGTCCGACTTCTTCACGACACGGTCAGTCGTCAACGCCCAGCCCGCGCTCGCGACGTTCGGACGATGGTCATGGAACCAGACGATGCGAAGTTCCTCTACATATGCAGACTTTTTCACGACATAATTCACGAGCCAGTCTTGCACCTTCGGTGCATGTGCCTCGGGCAGCATCCTGTCGAGTTCGTTCTTTTCGAAGTCCTTCGGTCGGCAGATCAGAATACCCAGCAACATGGCCGCAGTATCGTCGCTAGCCCACAGCTCACGGGCAAGAGCGTGCTGCTTCTTCAGCCGTTTGGCAATCCTTCTCAGTGCGCTGAGATTGACTCCATGATCGTCACCGTGACGCTCATTTACCGCGCGCATCTTCGGATCTTCGAGGCCGGCGAGCTCGTTCAGCAGCTCGGATACAGTCGAATCAGCCACGGCAACTCCTTCACCTCGCACCATGTTCCCCAGCCTACGACCCGCCAACCTGGCAACGCCGCACAGCTCGATCATGGTTCCGGGCGCGGAGAGCCCGTTCGCCTGGCAATCCCGTTGACGGTCGAGTGCGAGGCATAATCGTGCACTGAGGCTCCCTGGTGTCGCGTAGGCTTGCGTCGTGGCCGCCTTACTTTCAGAGATTCTCGTCGCCGCAGATGACCTGTGGCCACACTCCGGTGCGGAGGAATGGGACTCCACCGGCCTGATCAGCGGGGACCCGCGCGAGAGCGTTGAGCGGGTGGTTCTCGCTGTTGATGCCGTCGCCGCAACTGTCGATGAGGCGATCAACGCAAACGCTCAGCTGTTGCTCGTGCACCACCCGCTTCTGATGCGCGGGGTGACGAGCATTTCTGCAGATCAATACAAAGGGTACGTTCTCTCACGCCTGATTCGCGGAAATTGCGCCCTGCTTTCCGCTCACACCAACGCTGACGTCGTTGACGGGGGTACCTCTTCTGCTCTGGCTAACGCTCTGGGAATCGTCGACAGCGAACCGATCACGGCGGCGCGCAACGGCAACGGTGGGTTGGGGCGCGTCGGTGATCTCATGCATCCGCTCACCCTTGAAGAATTCGCGGCACGTGTCGCCGACGTGCTGCCCAAGACGGTCAGTGGTGTGCGCGTTGCGGGCGACCCTGCGGCATCCGTTCGCCGCATTGCGATCTGCGGCGGCGCGGGGGACTCCCTGCTGAGTCACCCGACCGTGAGATCGGCGGATGTGTATGTCACGAGCGACCTCAGACACCACCCAGCGTCCGAGGCACGAGAACAAGCTCTCCTCACGGCAGGGCCAGCGCTCGTGGACGTGTCACACTGGGCGGCCGAATCACTGTGGCTTGAAAACGCTGCAGCGCAGCTCACTGCGCGCTTCCCCTCACTCGATATTCGGGTGAGTGAGTCGCGCACCGACCCGTGGGACTTCTCGGTCCACAACGCCTGACGAAAGAGACACACGTGAAAGCACCGAACGCCGAGCAGAAGAAGCTTCTTGAACTTCAGCAAATTGATTCGACTCTCGATCGCCTCGCGCACCGCGAGAAAAATCTGCCTGAGAATGCGCTGCTACGGGAGGCCGCAGCCGAGCGCGATGGCATCGTCAGCCGCCTCGCCACTGAGGTCGGCGCCGTCGAAGACGCTGAAGCCGATCTCGGCCGACTCGAATCGGATGCTGCAACAGTCGCGGCACGCATGGAACGCGACGAACAACGGCTTCAGCACACTTCTTCAGTGAAAGACGTCGCTGCTCTCGAATCCGAGCTGGAATCGCTGCGCGGCCGCACTGCGGTGCTCGAAGAGCAACAGCTAGACGTGATGCAGACCGTGGAAGACGCGCGAGGGGTCGCCGATGGGACTCACGCAGAGGGCGTTGAGATCGATGCACGCATCACCGAGATCCGCTCACAAATCCAGACGGCATTGGACGATATTGCCGCAGAGCGTGGCACCCTCGCAGGCACACGCCACGCACTTACAGAAAAGCTCGATACCGAGCTGCTCGAGGCCTATGAGAAGCAACGAGCGAAAACCGGCATCGGCGCAGCGCACTTTCGTGCGGGCACGTGCGGAGGTTGCACGATGAGCTTGACCGGGCAGGACCTCGCAAACGTTCGCGCCGCCGCTCTCGACGATGTTGTTCGCTGCCCCGAATGCAATTGCATTGTCGTGCGCACCGAGGAATCCGGACTCTGGTGAGCAGGCTACGATAGAACGGTGAACGGGTCGGCAAGACGGTCGCGTCACCGGTAACGGTGCCGAGGAACGTCCGGGCTCCAGAGAGCAGGGTGGTGGGTAACACCCACCCGAGGCAACTCGCGAGACAGTGCAACAGAGAGCAGACCGCCGCCGGCCTTGGCCGGCGGTAAGGGTGAAAGGGTGGTGTAAGAGACCACCAGCATCCGGGGTGACCCGGGTGGCTCGGTAAACCTCGCCCGGAGCAAGGTCAGACAGGGAACTATGAGGCTGCTCGTCTCGTTCCCGGGTAGACCGCTAGAGGGCCGTGGCAACACGTCCCCGAGAGAGATGGCCGTCCAGAGCGCGTGCGCTCAGACAGAACCCGGCGTAACAGTCGGCCCGTTCACACCAACGCCGGATGCATCTCCGACGCTCGCACTGCAGCTCCCAGGATGCCTGCGTTGTTCCGTAGCTGCGCGGGTACGATCGGTGCGTTGAGGTCGAGAAGCGGAAGAAAGCTCTCGTGATGTTTCGAGACCCCGCCACCGACAACAATGAGGTCGGGTGACAAATAGACCTCGCATGCGCTGTAGTAACGCTGCAGCCGCATTGCCCACGACTTCCACGACAGGTCTTCCCGTTCGCGAGCCGCATTTGACGTGACCGTTTCAGCATCGTGACCATCAATTTCGATGTGGCCCAGTTCGACATTCGGTATGAGAATGCCGTCGGAGAGAATCGCCGTTCCGATTCCGGTTCCGAGCGTTGTCATCAACGTCACGCCGTCGACGTCCTTTGCCGCCCCATAGCGGAGCTCGGCGAGGCCAGCAGCATCCGCATCATTGAGAAAGCTGATGTCGCGGGAGAGCGCCTCTTCGAAGAGCTTCTCTGCCTCGAGCCCGATCCAGTCATCAGAAACGTTCGCGGCGGACATCGTCACCCCATGTTTGACAACGGTGGGAAAGGCAACGCCGAGGGGCGCATGTTCGATGTCGTCGTGCGAGAGCTGTTCGAAGAGCGTGCACACCGCCTCAATCACGTCGTCAGGTCGTGCTCCCCGTGGGGTCGGCACCTTGATACGATCGCTGATCAAAACACCCGTGCGCACGTCGACGGATGCTCCTTTGATTCCCGTACCACCGATATCGATGCCGATGGCGACGTCACTGTCGTGCGAGCTCATGCCATCAGATTACCGCCCCGAGTGGAGAGTGAGCACCTCGGCACCGAGTTCGGTTACGACAAGCGTGTGCTCAAACTGCGCCGTGAGGGATTTATCCTTGGTCGTCACCGTCCAGTCATCAGCCCAGAGATCCCACGCGATATCCCCCGCCGTCAGCATTGGTTCGATCGTAAACACCATTCCCGGCTGCATAATGGTGCTGTGCTCGGGCGCTGAATCGTAATGGGGAATGATCAGACCCGAGTGAAATGCTTCGCCGACGCCGTGGCCGGTGAAGTCGCGCACGACCCCGTAGCCGAAACGTTTCGCGTAGGACTCGATGGCTCGGCCGATGACGTTCACCTCACGGCCAGGAGCCACTGCCTTGATTCCACGACGGAGGGCTTCTTCCGTGCGCTCGACGAGGTTTCGAGCCTCGTGCGATGACTCGCCGACAAGAAACGTGCGATTCGTGTCACCGTGCATTCCGTTGTGGAAAGCTGTGATGTCGATATTGATGATGTCGCCGGACTCGAGGACGGTGTCGTCTGGGATGCCGTGACAAATCACTTCATTGAGGGAGCTGCACAGAGACTTTGGATACCCGCGATAGCCGAGTGTCGACGGATACGCCTCGTGCTCAATGAGGAATTCGTGTGCGATGCGGTCTAACTCATCGGTCGTCACACCGGGCACGATGTTCTCACCGACCATTGATATCGCTTGAGCAGCGATCACACTCGACGTGCGAATGCGCTGAACCTGCTCGTCTGTGTAGATATCGTTGCCGGCATACGCCGTCGGTGTCTTCCGACCCACGTACTCAGGCCGGGTTACCGACGTGGGCACAGAGCGAGGAGCGCTGATGCGTCCGGGAAACAGATGGCCGTGAGAATCCTTAGGCATAGACTCGATCCTAAGTGAGCACAAGGGAGCACCGATGACTGACGATCCGTCAAAGAAGTATTGGTACAACCTCAAGTCCGGCGAGGTGGAGCACGGGTACGTCTCGCCCTCCGTCGACAGGGTTGGTCCGTTTGACACCCAAGACGAGGCGTCGCACGCGCTGGATCGACTTGCGGAAAATAGCCGCAAGTGGGCGGAAGAGGAAGAATCCGAGAGATGAACCGAGTCCCGTCACGCACGGGCAGCCCTGTCACCGACTAGCCTGGAAAGTGCCGCCACCGGCCATCGAAAGGGGAGTGGATGGACAAGCAGCAGGACTTCGTTCTTCGCACGATCGAGGAGCGAGGAATCAAGTTCGTCCGACTCTGGTTCACTGACGTCGTCGGAACCCTCAAATCTGTCGCGATCGCGCCGGCCGAGGTGGAAGGCGCGTTCGTCGAGGGCCTTGGGTTTGACGGCTCAGCGATTGAGGGCTTCACCCGAAGTTACGAGTCTGACCTGCTCTCGCTTCCCGATCCAGGCACGTTCCAGGTGCTTCCGTGGAGAGGTGAGATCGACCCGACCGCTCGCATGTTCTGCGATCTCACCACACCGGATGGGCAGCCGGCCGCTGCAGATCCTCGACATGTACTGAAACGCACGCTCGAGAAAGCGAAAGATCTCGGCTTTACGTTCTATACCCACCCAGAGGTCGAGTTCTACCTGATGAAATCCACGACGATTGTCGATGGCAGCCCCGTGCCCGTCGACGACGCTGGGTACTTTGACAATGTTCCAGGTGGAACCGCGCACGATTTTCGCCGGCGCGCCGTCACCATGCTTGAAGACATCGGAATCTCCGTCGAATACAGCCATCACGAAGGTGGCCCCGGGCAGAACGAGATCGACCTCAGGTATGCGGATGCGCTCACGACGGCAGACAACATCATGACTTTTCGCACGGTTGTGAAAGAGGTGGCCATCGAACAGGGCGTCCACGCCACGTTCATGCCGAAGCCGATGTCAGGACAACCCGGTTCAGGAATGCACACGCATATGTCGCTTTTTGAAGGGGACACAAACGCCTTCTACGAGGCCGGCGCGCAGTACCAGCTGTCGAAGGTCGGTCGTCAGTTTATCGCCGGCCTTCTGACCCACGCTCAAGAGATTACCGCCGTCACTAATCAATTTGTGAACTCATACAAGCGCATCTGGGGCGGCGATGAGGCACCAAGCTTTGTAACTTGGGGGCACAACAATCGCTCAGCCCTCATCCGAGTCCCGATGTATAAGCCGCACAAGGGGCAGAGCTCTCGCGTCGAATACCGTGGAATCGACTCGGCGTGCAACCCCTACCTGGCGTTCTCTCTCATGCTCGCCGCAGGTTTGAAGGGTATCGAAGAGGGCTACGAACTTCCGCCTGAGGCCGAGAACAACGTCTGGAGCCTGTCTGATGCCGAGCGGAGGGCCCTCGGCTATGAGCCGTTGCCGTCAAACCTCGATCACGCCGTGCAATATATGGAGCAGTCTGAGCTCGTTGCCGAGACTCTCGGTTCACAGGTCTACGACTACTTCATGCTCAACAAGCGCCAGGAATGGTATGACTATCGCGCTCAAGTCACTCCCTATGAGTTGCGCACGAATCTGACAGCCTTGTGAGCCTCCATGGCTCAACGTGATCAATCGGCTCTCAGTGGGCTTGCTCGTGCGGGATTCTCACGGCTCAGCGAAGCGCGTCACTGGTTGACGGAGCTCAGCGAACTCCTGAGCATCCCACCCGAGGAGATCGCTCCTGAGCTCAGTATTGCCGCGGACCCTGACGCTGCGCTCAATCACCTCATCGATCTGGAACGCTCGGATTCTGGATCGGTGAAGGCCCGCTGGGCTGACCGGTCTCAACGCGAAGCCCTTGTGCGCGTGCTGGGCGCGTCGAGCGGGCTCGCAGAGTTTCTTCTGAGACATCCCGAGCATCTCAACGTCACAACCCTCACGGATGCTCCCATGCCTACAGCCTCCGAGATGAAAAACGACCTCTTCACCGCACTCGGGGTGCGCAACGGCTTCGCCGAATCGGCGGATGACGTCGCAGTCTGCCTACTCCGTGAGAGATATCGGCGCATCCTTACCCGAATCGTCATCTTTGACCTCACCGCTGACGACCCCACCGAAGTTCTCGATAGCGTAACGAGCCTTCTTGCAGACGCAGCTGCCGCCGCACTCGAGGCCGCACTCGCCATTGCACGTACGCGTCTGTGCGATCCTCCCGTCGGAAACCCGATCTTTCCGCGCGCGGATGTCGAGCGTACTCGATTCGCGGTGATCGGCATGGGGAAGGCCGGGGCACGAGAACTCAATTACGTTAGCGACGTCGATGTGATCTACGTCGCTGAGAGCGAGGGAGAGCTCAGTCAAAGTCGCGCCATTGATGTGGCTACACGACTCGCAATGCAGATTCAGCGAATCATCGACGAGCCTGATAGCGAACCTGGCCTCTGGGAGGTCGACCCAAATTTGCGCCCAGAGGGCAAAGACGGCGCGCTCGTACGTACTCTCGACTCACATATTGCCTACTATGAGCGATGGGCAAAGAGTTGGGAATTTCAGGCGCTCCTCAAGGCGCGACCGCTTGCTGGCGATGCGGATCTCGGCAGCGAGTACGTTGCCGCCACATCGCCGCTCGTCTGGGCGACCGCGCATCGCGAAGACTTCGTCGAGTCCGTGCAAGCAATGCGGGGACGCGTAACGGCGAATATTCCCTCGGATGAAGTTCAGCGTCAGATTAAACTCGGGCCGGGTGGTCTGCGGGATGTGGAGTTCACCGTTCAGCTCCTGCAGCTTGTGCATGGGCAGACCGACGAGAGCGTTCGTCAACGCGGCACGCTTCCCGCCCTCACTGCGCTGTCTGACGCCGGCTATATCGGTCGACAGGAATCGGCCGACTTTGCCGAGGCTTACGCGTACTTGCGTGTTCTCGAACATCGTCTGCAGCTTGTGCGGCTGCGCCGCACTCATCTGATGCCTCGCGATGAAGAGAGCCTCCGTGTACTTGCTCGTTCCACTCGCCGGCCGGGTGGTGCCGCTGGTTTGCTGCGCACGTGGGAAAAGACGAAACACGATGTGCGCGAGCTTCATGAGCGTCTCTTCTATCGCCCGCTCCTCAGCGCTGTCGCGGCATTGCCCGAAGACGAGTTGGCACTGAGTACGGATCAAGCGAAGGCCCGGCTTACGGCGATTGGGTTTCGTGATCCTCGAGGCGCTCTCGCACACATCGCCGCACTCACCGCGGGGGTATCACGACGCGCGACGATCCAGCGCCATCTGCTTCCCGTCATGCTCCGCTGGTTCGCCGAGGGGACCGACCCTGACTATGGCCTTCTCGCGTTCCGGCGCCTGAGCGATGCGCTCGGATCCACTCATTGGTTCTTGCGCATGCTGCGCGACTCATCAATGGTCGCGGAACGACTTACTCGTGTGCTGTCAAGTTCCCGGTATGTCGGCGAGCTTCTCGCGGCTTTCCCTGAATCGTCTGCCTGGCTTGAAAAGGACCGCGAGCTTCGACCCCTTGACCTCGCTGCGCTCCGAGCCGAGATGCAGGCGATATTCTCACGCCACGAATCTCTCGAACGTGCAACTAAGGCTGTGCTCCGGGTTCGGCGCCGCGAGATACTTCGCCTCGCTCTCGGAGCGGTTCTCGACATCGATGGCGTTACCGAGCTGGGGCCCGCCCTTGCCGACATCACCGATGCGACACTGCAGGGAATGCTTCGACAGATCAGATCGACCGTGCCTGGGGGAGAACTTGTCGAGTTTGCGGTGATTGGAATGGGACGGTTCGGGGGAGCGGAACTCGGATTCGGATCCGATACTGACGTCGTCTATGTGTTCCGGGCTCTCACAGAAGAAACTGAGAAGGCTCAAGCAGTCGCGCAGAAATATGTGTCTGAACTGACGCGCCTGACTGATGACCCCGTATTGCCTCTTGATCTCGACGTCGACCTGCGTCCTGAAGGAAAAAACGGCCCCGTCGTCCGCTCACTCGAGTCGTACCGCCGCTATTACGAACGGTGGTCGCTCACCTGGGAAGCGCAGGCATTGCTTCGCGCACGAGGGGTGGCCGGCGATGAAAGTCTTGTCACCGATTTCATATCACTTGCCGATGCCGTTCGATACCCTGTTCAGATCAGTGAGAACGACGTGCGCGAAGTCAAGAGAATCAAGGCACGTATGGAAAACGAGCGACTGCCTCGCGGCGCTGATCCTCTGCGTCATGTCAAGCTCGGCAGAGGGTCCCTCAGCGACGTTGAATGGTTCGTTCAGCTCATCCAGCTGCAGCACGCGCACAGCATCCCCGCGCTACAGACGACATCCACTCTTGAAGCTCTCGATGTTGCGGCCGAACATGGGCTTATCAAGACAGACGACGCAATCCAGCTGAGGGAAGCGTGGATCTTCTCGTCTCGTGCACGCTCGGCGATGACTTTGTGGCTCAACCGCACCACCGATGTTCTGCCCATCGAACGCAGGCAGCTTGAGGGCATCGCTCGAATTCTCGACTATCCGCCGGGTTCTGCCGCGCTGCTCGAGGAAGATTACTTTGCCATTACGCGCCGCGCGCGACGTGTTTTCGAGCAGTCCTTCTACGGACGCCCCGACATCCCCCATACGCGAGCGTTCTAACGGACGACAGCGTGCAAAAGGGCCAGCCGACTCGGCGTCGCCTGGCCCTTTCGCTGCGTGTGGGGATCTACACGCCGTAATACAGCTCAAACTCATAGGGATGCGGCCGCAACGCCAGAGGCTTCAGCTCGTATTCGCGCTTGTAGTCGATCCACGTGTCAATGAGCTCGCGCGTAAACACGCCGCCCTCGAGTAAGAAGTCGTGATCCGCTTCGAGAGCCTCGAGCGCGGCTCCGAGCGAGGCAGGAACCTGCGGGATTCCCTTCGCCTCTTCCGGTGGAAGCTCGTAGAGGTCTTTGTCGATCGGCTCCATCGGCTCAATGCGATTCTTGATGCCGTCGAGACCCGCCATGAGCTGGGCAGCGAACGCGAGGTACGGGTTACCCGAGGCATCCGGGGCACGAAACTCGATACGCTTTGCCTTGGCATTCGTTCCCGTTATCGGAATGCGAATGGATGCCGATCGGTTACCCGCCGAGTACACGAGGTTCACGGGCGCTTCGAATCCGGGAACGAGGCGGTGGTACGAGTTGACTGTCGGGTTCGTGAACGCCAGCACCGCGGGGGCATGAGCGAGCAGCCCGCCGATGTACCAGCGAGCGACATCAGAGAGCCCACCGTACCCGTTCTCATCATAGAACAGCGGCGTGCCGCCGTTCCAGAGCGACTGGTGCGTATGCATGCCCGACCCGTTGTCACCGTAGAGCGGCTTCGGCATGAACGTCGCCGTCTTGCCCCACTGCGTCGCGGTGTTCTTGACAATGTACTTGAACTTCAGAATGTCGTCTGCCGAGTGCACCATCGTGTCGAACCGGTAGTTGATCTCACCTTGGCCTGCCGTGCCGACCTCGTGGTGGCTTCGCTCGAGTTCAAGGCCAACATCGCCGAGTTTGATGCAGATGTCGTCGCGCAGGTCCGCGTGCTGGTCGACGGGGCTCACGGGAAAGTATCCACCCTTGAATGGAGTCTTGTTCGCAAGGTTTCCGCCGGCTTCCTCACGCCCGGAGTTCCATGCGCCTTCGCTGGAGTCAACGCTGTGGAATGCCGAGTTCTCCTTTACCTCATAGCGGACGTCGTCGAAAATATAGAACTCGGCTTCCGGTGCGAAGAACGCCGTGTCTGCGATGCCCGTCGACGAGAGGTACTTTTCGGCCTTCTTCGCAACCTGACGAGGATCTTTCGAATAGATCTCACCAGTGCGGGGGTTGTAGATGTCAAAGATCAAAACAAGGGTGCGCTCACGACGGAACGGGTCGACGTACGCAGTCGAAACGTCAGGGATGAGCTGCATATCCGATTCATGGATGCTGGCGAAGCCGCGGATCGATGACCCGTCGAACAACTGACCCACGCTGAAAAATTCCTCGTCAACCGTGGACGCCGGGATGTTGAAGTGCTGCTGCACCCCCGGTAGATCCGTGAAACGGATGTCGACGAATTTGACATCTGTCTCCGTGATGAAATCGAGAACTTCCGAGGGGGAACTGAACATGCGGGTCACTCCAGATGTCTGACTCTGATCAAGCTGCACGATGCAACGACCACCACCATAGAGCCGAGCGATTTCTCGACGATATCGCTCATGTTTCCATGATGTTTCGTTAGTGCGGCACAGCTAGAATGGCTTCGTGCCACCTTCCAACATACCTGGTCAGACTTTCGGAGATCTTGCTCCGAGTGAATATCCCGGGGAGCGGCTCGGTCTTCCGCGGGAGGGACACGGCAGCATTGCCCGGTTCGGGCGTCGGCTGCTGGGCGTCATCATCGACTGGGCAATTGCATCAGTCATCGTCTCTGGCGCTGGAGTTGCATTGCCGTCGCTCACCGCAGTGGCACAGAATCCGGCAACGATTCCAGTGGTTTTCGCCCTGCTCCAGATTCTTTTCATTCCAACAATCGGTGGGAGTGTCGGCCATCGGCTGTGCGGCATGCGTTTGGTCCCGATTGTCGGGGGTTATATCGGATTATGGCGGGCGATCGTACGAACGCTGCTCTTGTGCCTTATTCTCCCGCTGCTCGTCTGGGATTCAGACCAGCGCGGCTTTCACGACAAGATCGCCGCAACCGTGCTCATTCGGGGCTGATTGCTCAGCGTGCACGCTGAGGACGAACCTTGTACGGGTCAACGCCCTTCGGAATCGGCAACTGGTTATTGAGCGATCCCAGTCGGTTCGTCACAGCAAGAACTTCGGCTTTCGTCAGTTCGCGCTTCACCTTACGCATTGATTTCGCAAGCTTGTACAGCGGAATGGAGCCCTCATCGGGTCCGACCTGGAATACCGAGATCGGAACATTCGGAAGAACGCGCTTCACCTTGCGGCGTTCGTCATCGAGCATGCGCTTAGTGCGAGACGCCGGCCCCTCAGCGACAAGCGCAACACCGCCGCGCCCGACTGCCCGATAAATGGCGTCTTGGGTGCGACCGTTCACGTTGACGGGCATTTCACTTCCAGCCCAGCCGCGCGGAAGAGAGCTCTTGAACACGGCGCCGACGGCGCCCGCCTGGCCGCTGATCTGGCTGTAAGCTGCTTTCTCCGCACGACGACCGAGAATGATCATGGCAGCGAGCAGACCAGCGAGCAGGCCAGACAGAATCCACATGATCATCATGAAGACGTTGCCACCTGCGAGCAAAACCGCGAGCAGCACTCCGGCTGCAACGCCAAGCACGAGCCCGAGCAGCATCCACCATTGCGCCATGGAATCGTAGCGACGCGTCATCTGGAAGACTTGCCACATCTGCTTGAGGCGGCCAGGTTCCTTCGGAGATTTTGCGCGTTTTGACTCTCGTGCCATGACATTAAGGATACGTCACAAGGCGCCCTCGTTTTCTCCCCACCTGGCCCCAGAGCATCGAACTTTCGCCCACAGCGCACGATCGCGCGCAGGTTGCTCACAATGAGGCTCGATTCTCGCCGCCATCGTCGTGATAAACGCGACACTCGGATCATGAGACGTTCCGAAGTATCCTCCGCACATGCGACCATGCGCGACGTGCGTCTGGAGGGCGAGCTCTGCGGTTTCCGCGTGCTGAGACGCATACACACGGGCGAACGCACTCACGCGTTCTTGGCTCGCGACCTGCACGACGATCACGTCGTTCTGCGTGTATTCCCGGGGCCAGACGGCCCCGCACGTGCGCGAGATGAGCTCGATCTCAGCTCTCGCGCACCACGTGCTCACCTGCAGTTGGCGCGTGACGTTGGAGTGAACTCCACGGGTGAGCCCGTCCTTGTCTGCGAACGGCTCGGAAGCCGGCTCAGCCAGCAGCTTGAGGGCGGAGGACATATTGCTGCTGGGTCGGTCGTGACCCTTGCCGCTCCGCTCGCAACGACCCTGCGAGCTCTTCATGACAGCGGAAGTACCCATGGGGCGGTCGATGTCGCGCACGTTAGGCTCGCGTCCGACGGACGTCCCGTTCTTGTCGGAGCAGACGGCGGCCTGCCTGCTACCCCGAGCAGCATTCGTGCCGACCTTGAAGGTCTCGCCCATCTGATCACGGCTGCCCTCGAACATAGCGATGAGAGCTCACGGTCACGCGCACTTTCCGACGTCACCGGTTGGCTGCACAACCAGCTTTCACGCGACGGCAAGCCTTCCGCGGATCTCTACGCCGATCTTGAGTGCCGCATCTTCGCTCTCGCGGAACCGCTTCCGTTTGCCGTCGGGCAGGAACCGGAACCGACCGGACATCGTAACGTTGCGCGGCGATCCGCCTCCCTTCGGGAGAGAGGGCAGGACTCGACGCTGTCGCGTCTGCTAGAAGGGGAGGTCTCGTTCTCCCTTCCTGTTCTCGTCACGCCGCTCCGACACCTTTTCTCTGCCTTTGCGCGTACGACACGCAGACGCCGCCTCACACTCGTTGCCGTTCTTGTCTTCCTCGCGAGCGTCGCTGGAGCACTCTGGCTGATCCCTCCGTCGTCGTCGGCAGATGAATCGCCGCAGACCACGCCGCAATCGACGAGCATCACGATGCCAGCGGCCTCGACATCTCTGACACCTGTTGACGCTCTTACTGAGCTGCTGGCTGTGCGTTCGACGTGTCGCGAACGCACCGCTTCGGCACAGTGTCTCGCCTCCGTCTATGAACCGATGTCACCCGCTCTATCTGCAGAGACGGCCGCTGCCGAGTTGGGAAAGACAGACCCGTTTCCCGTACTCAGCCTTGACAAAGCGAAGCGAACGCTCGACGCGCAGAGCGAAACCGGGGGCGCTGTCATCGTGGTCGTGACGAGCGTTCACAACGCCGACACGAACAAGCCGGTCTCCGTCTTGCTCGTGAAGACGGAGACCGGCTGGTTGATTCGCGATGTGTTCGACGCTTAGAGACCGAGCTGTCCCTCGAAGTCATCGTTCTCGAGACTGTGCCTGATTGAATCGAGAAAGCGTGATGCGTCCGTGCTGTCAATGATGCGCTGGTCGTACGAGAGCGAGAAGTACACAGTGGAACGGACGGCGAAGGCGTCAACTCCACCCGCATCGACAACTGCGACACGTTTTGTCACCGTTCCGCTGCTGAGCGATGCAGATTGCGGCAGAAACACCACGGGAGTCTCAAAAAGGGCGCCGCGTGCCTCTGAGCTTGCGATCGTGAACGAACCGCCCGACAACTCGTCTGGCTTGAGGCCGTTGGAGCGCGTACGTTCTGCAAGATCGTGGATGGCCGTTGCCAGCCCAGCGACGTCAAGCGACGACGCATTCTTGACGACCGGACTGAGCAGACCACGATCAGTGTCAACGGCAACGCTGAGATTCTCGGCGCCCGGGTAGACGATCTGCTCGCCGTCTACCGTCGCATTGATGATCGGATGCTCCTGCAGAGCCTGCGTCGCCGCCTTGGCGAAGAACGGAATGAACTCGAGAGCCTTTCCAGTCTTCTCGGTGAACGCGTCTTGCACCCGCGCGATGAGGTCGGCGATCGATGTGACGTCAACCTCGATCACCGTGGTCACCTGCGCCGTCGCCTGACGCGAGGCCACTGCCTGCTCGGCAGCGACCTTGCGGAGACGTGTCATCGGCTGCGTTGTTCCACGAAGCTCCGACACGGCCGCTGGAGTTGTCGCTTCAGCTGGCGTGTCGTCGGTGCGCGCAGCCGCTTCCAGGACGTCTTCCTTGCGGACGCGCCCTCCGACGCCCGTTCCCGTCACCGTGGAAAGATCGACGTCATGCTGGTTGGCCAAGCGTCGCACCAACGGGGTGACGTATCCAGCATTGCCCGTCACATCAACCGGTTCAGCTGACGACGAGGCACCCGCAGACTCTGCGGGCTCCGTCGACTGAGGGGCGTCTACGTCACTGGTCTCGTCGCTTCCTGACGCAGCCGGCTCGTCAGCGGCAGGAGAGTCAGCGTCGTCGTGAGTGTCCGAGTCGACGTGCTGAGGCTCTCGTTGTGGTTCGGGTTCTGCCTCAGGAGCTGGAGCAGGAGCTGCTGATTCCGTGGTCTCTTCCGAAGCAGGCTCGGAGGAAGAACCCGAACCGGATGCTCCGGAACCGTCACCGACTGTAGCGAGCGGCGCACCAACATCGATGGTGTCGTCTTCCGAGGCAAAGATCTCCTCGAGCACTCCCGCGACAGGGGAGGGGATTTCCGTGTCGACTTTGTCCGTCGACACCTCAAGCAGAGGCTCGTCGATCTCAACGTGATCGCCCACGTTCTTCAGCCATCGGGTGATGGTCCCTTCAGTGACACTGTCACCGAGTGCCGGAAGATTGACCGTTTCGCTCATGACCTAGTCTCCTTTAAAAGCAATTCCTACTCCTAGCGTAACGATCAGAGCGCGTGCAGGGGCTTGCCTGCAAGCGCGAGGAATGCTTCGCCCAGGGCTTCGTTCTGAGTGGGGTGTGCATGAATCAGCGGAGCGACGTCCTCGGGGTACGCTTCCCAGTTCACCGCAAGCTGCCCCTCGGCTATTAACTCACCGACGCGTGCGCCGATCATGTGCACGCCGACGACGGGACCGTCGTTGACACGGACGACCTTGATGAGTCCGCTGGTGTCGATGATCTCGCTCTTGCCATTGCCCGCGAGGTTGTAGTCGTACGCCGTCACCTTGTCGTCGCCGTATTCTTCTTTGGCCTTCGCCTCCGAGAGTCCGACCGACGCAACCTCTGGGTCACAGTACGTCACCTTGGGGATGTGAGTATCGGGAATCACGACCGGGTTCTGTCCCGCGATCTCTTCGGCGACGAAGATGCCCTGCTGGAATCCACGGTGCGCCAGTTGCAGACCAGGCACAATGTCACCGACGGCGTAGACGCCCTGCACGTTCGTCTCGAGGCGATCGTTCGTCAGAACGAAGCCACGATCCATCTCGATGCCGACCTCGTCATAGCCAAGGCCCTCTGTCACCGGGCCCCGTCCGACAGCGACAAGCAGCAGGTCGGCGTCAATCGTCTCGTCGTTCTCGAGGGTGACCTGAACTCCATCGTCGTTTTGGTCGACGCTCTTGAACTTGATGCCGATCTTGTAATCGATGCCGCGGCGACGGAACTGCCGCTCAAGAAGCTTGCTGATCGTTTCGTCTTCGTTCGGAACCAGATGGGGGAGTCCCTCAATGATGGTGACGTCAGCGCCGAACGAACGCCAGACGCTAGCGAATTCCACGCCGATCACGCCACCGCCGAGAACCGCCACCTTCTTGGGCACGTAATCGAGTGCAAGTGCCTCTTCGCTTGTGATTACCCTGCCGCCGATCTCAAGACCGGGAAGCGAGCGGCTGTACGAACCCGTAGCGAGAATCACGTTCTTACCGGTGACTGTCGTGTCACCGACCTGAACAGTCGTTGGCGAGGTGAGGCGTCCCTCGCCTTCGATCGTCGTCACCTTACGTGCCTTCACAAGACCTTGAAGGCCCTTGTACTTCTTGGCGACGATCCCCTCACGATATTTCGTTACGCCCTCGATGTCGATTCCCTCGAACGAGGTTTTCACTCCGAACTTCTCGGAGTCACGCGCACTGTCGGCAACCTCGGCTGCATGCAGTAGCGCCTTCGTCGGAATGCACCCGCGGTGAAGACACGTGCCGCCGACCTTGTCTTTCTCGATCAGCGCGACAGAGAATCCGAGCTCGCTCGCTCGGAGCGCCGCTGCGTATCCGCCACTTCCGCCGCCGAGTACGACGATGTCAAAATTCTGCTCCGACACTGAGCTTCTCCCTTTGCCGATTGTTGATGCGGTTTTGGTCGCACGCCGGTGTGCAGCAAACGACCGTTCGGTTGCGCTGAAGCGCCTCTTCGACCTTACTACGCGCCGGCATGCCGCTCGGCTAGCGTGAGAAGAGTTCGTACAGTGACGCCGGTGGCTCCCTTGCCGTTGTATCCGTAAGTGGACGTTCCATTGTCACCGGGGCCGGCGATGTCGAGGTGGACCCACGAAATCGGCTCGTCGGTGTCGGTTCGAGTGCCGATGAACTCAGACAGGAAGTGTCCCGCGACGAGCATTCCACCTTCGCGGCGCGAGAGATTCGCGTTCACGAGGTCGGCAACGTCTGAATCGAGCGCCGATCGGAGCTCGCTCGGAAGCGGCATCCGCCAGAATTTCTCGCCGACGCCGTCGGCAATGTCGACAACCTCGGCAGCACTCTCGTCGTTTCCCATGACGCCCGTGTATCGCTTTCCGAGTGCGACGACCGCTGCCCCAGTGAGCGTCGCAACGTCCACGATGAGATCGGGGTTCTCTTCACTCGCCGCGACGAGGCCATCGGCCATGACGAGACGTCCCTCAGCGTCGGTATTCGTGACCTCTACGGTTCGTCCGCCATACATCTTCAGAACATCACCGGGGCGTGTCGCCGAACCGGAAGGCATGTTTTCGGCGAGGCACAGCCACGCGGTGATGCGGGTATTGATTCCGATTCGTGCCGCCGCTGTGATCGTGGCGAGAGCGGTTGCAGCACCGAGCATGTCGTACTTCATGCCCATCATTCCGCTCGCTGGCTTAAGCGAGAGCCCGCCGGTGTCGAACGTGATTCCCTTTCCGACAAGCGCGATGTGTGAGGTGGCACCTGCGGGGGAGTAGTCGAGCTTGACAAGTCGTGGACCACGCTCCGAGCCGCGTCCGACGCCGAGAATGCCGCCGAAGCCCTCAGACTCGAGCTGAGCGACGTCCCAGACGCGCGTTGTGATCGGCAGATCGGAGGCCTCGTCGACTGCTGTATCGGCAAAGACTTCTGGCGTGAGCGCTGACGCCGACGTATTGCCGAGATCGCGCACAAGGTGCACGGCGCGTGCTGTCTCGACTACCCGCTTCGCTTCATCGGCGGTGAGCGGCTCGGGGGCGACGATCGTCACAGCCTCAACGGGACTCGTGCGCTCACTCATTCCCTTCTCCTGCGTGTATGCGTAGGCGCCGAGCGCTGCACCCTCCGCGACAGCGATCACATCAGCATGATCCGTCAGCGGAAAGGCAAAACGAACGGATGCTATGCCAGCAAGCTGTCGCACGGCTGCTCCCGCTGCTCCACGCAGCGCGTCGGCCGTCACCTCTCGACCGAGGCCAACGACTGCAATGACAGTGGATGGGGAGTCGGGGAGTACCACGCGCGACAGTGCATCTGCCGATCCGCTGACGCCGAGATTTGTCAGCATGTCGGTCAGGCTCTCAAATCCTTCGATGGCATGAAGTCGCGGCCCATCAGACGAGGAGACGGCACCGATTACCGTGATGTCAGTTTTTGTCGACGGGGCGGATTCAGTTTCGAATTCAAGAGAGATTTGGCTCATGTCTTCATGGTATCGGCGCGAACGTTCGCTCTGGGCACGACGCAGAACCGCCGCGAACGCTCCGTGCCCGAATAGCATGGGAGTATGAGCACCCCTGAAGACCTCGTTCGTTTCACGGAGTCGGCATCTGCCGTCCCCGCGGGGCTGCCGCTGGTCATCGGCCTTACCGGTTTTTCCGATGCCGGAAGCACGATTGCGCAAGCGGTCACATACCTGCGCGACAGCCTGAGTTATGAAGACGTCGCGATCTTCGATAATGACCAACTTCTGGACTACCGGGCGCGTCGACCCATCATTCAGTTTGAGCACGACCATTTGACAGACTATGCACCCTCCCGCCTCGCTCTCTCGCTGGCCTACGACGAATTGCACCGTCCGTTCCTCTTGCTCACCGGGTACGAACCAGACTTCCGCTGGGAATCCTTCACCCAGACAGTGCTGGGCTTGATCGAGCGTTTCGAGGTCAGTCACACAACGTGGGTTCATGGCATTCCTATGCCGGTTCCGCACACTCGTCCGCTTGGCGCCGCGGTCAGCGGCAACCGAGAAGAGCTCATTGAAACTTTGTCGATCTGGCGCCCGTCGACGCAGGTGCCGGCCAATGTGCTGCATCTCTTGGAGTATCGCCTTCAGCAGCACGACCTTCCGGTGACGGGCTTCGCCCTTCTGATCCCGCATTACCTGACCGAGACGGAGTACCCGGCTGCGGCGCTCACGGCGCTTGAGCTGTACACGGCGGCCTCCGGCCTGGTCTTTCCCAGCGATGAGCTTCGCGAAGATGGACGCCAATTCATAACACGCGTTGACGAGCAGGTCGCCGAGAACGGTGAGCTGCACAAGCTGGTGTCGTCGCTCGAAGCACGATATGACACATACATGGAGGGTTCAGAGCAGCGTCCGCCACTCACCATGGATGAGCACGACCTTCCGTCCGCCGACGATATCGCTGCAGAGCTTGAGCGCTATCTAGCTGGTCGGCGCACATCAGACGGCGAGGGCGACACCCCGACCCCCTGACGACGGCTACCATTTCTGGAGTGAACTCTCGTCGCTCGTGGATGGTTTTCGTCGTTGGCGTTTCGGCATACGTCGTCGCGATCCTTCAACGCAGCACTCTCGGAGTATCCGGAGTTGCCGCTGTCGAACGGTTCGACATCACTGCGGCAGCACTGTCGTCGCTCGCCGTCGTGCAGCTGGTCGTCTACGCCGCAATGCAGATCCCGATTGGTCTGCTCATCGACCGCTGGGGACCACGTCGGCTACTCATCATCGGCCTCATCCTGATCAGCATCGGGCAGGCTGTGCTCGCGATAGCACCCGACCTGTCGATTGCTGCACTCGGGCGCGTCTGCGTTGGAATCGGAGACGCAGGAATCTTTGTCTCGGTGCTGCGACTCGTCAATTATTGGTTCAGCGGCCCAATTGTTCCGTCACTTAGCCAGTGGACAGGAAATATTGGTCAGTTCGGGCAGGTGCTCTCTGCCCTTCCGTTCGCACTTCTGCTCAACACAATCGGGTGGGAAAGTGCCTACCTCGCCGCTGCAGCGCTGTGCGTGCTCATGCTGATCGGGGTTCTGATTTGCATTTCCGACCGGCCGGTTGATGACAGCACCGGTCCTATCCGACGCACCTGGGGGAGTTCACTCGATATTCTCGTGGATTCGCTTAAGCGCCCGGGTACCAGACTCGGTTTCTGGGCCCACTTCACAACTCAATCAAGCGGAACGGTGTTCTCTCTTCTCTGGGGCTTTCCCTTCATGGTCTACGCGCTCGGCATTTCGGAGTCGGCCGCCGCAGGTCTGCTGCTTGTCATTGTGTTCTCCGGCGTCGTCTTCGGGCCGATCCTCGGAATTCTCACCGCCCGTTTCCCTTTGCGGCGCAGCAATCTCGTTCTCACGATCGTTTCGACGATGGGCATCGCATGGACGATGTTCCTGGCATGGCCCGGACATCCGCCGATGTGGGTACTCATCGTGCTTCTTGTCGCCCTCGGTATTGGCGGGCCCGGTTCCCTGATCGGATTCGACTTCGCGCGTACCTTCAACCACAGTCGTGCACTCGGGTCGGCCAACGGCATCGTCAATGTTGGCGGTTTTCTCGCCAGCTTCACCATGATGTTCGTCATCGGATTCGTTCTTGATTTGCTGAGCCCTGGAGCAACGACGCCGGAGCAGACATACTCACTTTCTTCGTTCAAGATCGCCTTCCTTGTGCAGTACGTCGTCATCGGATTCGGCGTGGTCATGCTCTTTCTCGCCCGACGAACAACGCGCACACGTCTGGCTGAAGACGAGGGAATAAAAGTGGCCCCTCTCTGGGTTGCACTAGTCAGAAGGGAGCGCCGAGACGGAGACTGAGCGCGGCGTGTCAAGTGGTGACACGAATCCATGACATAATAAGAAATGGACCCATTGTGTCCCTTTCTGCATCACACGATGCGGACTGGGATTTGACATGGGTCTTAGTACTGTCCGAAATCGATACACGTCGGTGACTCAGCGCCACAACTGGCGCGCCACGGACCGAAAGGGTGCTCGCATGGCAAGCAAGCCTGCACAGAAAACGGACGCCACACAAGAGGCCGACGACACAGCCACCAAGAAAACGGCGGCCTCCGCGACGAAGTCACAGGCTTCCGCGAAGTCCACAACAAAGACTGAAGCGTCCGCACCGGCAAAGAAGGCAGCTGCGACCAAGACGACGCGAAAGAAGAAGTCGGTCGATCCTGTCGCTGAAGCGGTTGCGGATGAGTCCACTGCAGAGGCCTCGACCGACGATCAGGCTCCAAAGAAGCGTTCAACAGCGAAAGACGAGCCACTGCCGAAGGGCGCGCTCGTTCTCTCGCAGGGTGACGATGAAGACGAGATGCCCGTCTACTCGACGATCATCACCGGCGCGACAGCAGATCCTGTCAAGGATTATCTGAAGCAGATCGGCAAGGTTCCGCTGCTCAACGCCGCGGAAGAGGTCGAGCTCGCCATGAGGATTGAAGCCGGCCTTTTCGCCGAAGACAAACTGGGGCCGATGACGGATGCTGAGAAGCGGCAGAAGCTCGGACGCGAACTCCAGTGGGTCTCCCGTGACGGCCAACGAGCGAAGAGTCACCTTCTCGGCGCGAACCTGCGCCTCGTGGTGTCGCTCGCCAAGCGTTACACCGGCAGGGGAATGCAATTCCTGGACCTGATCCAGGAGGGAAACCTCGGTCTTATACGCGCGGTCGAGAAGTTTGACTACACCAAGGGCTTCAAGTTCTCGACCTACGCAACGTGGTGGATCCGTCAGGCGATCACCCGAGCAATGGCGGACCAGGCCCGAACGATCCGCATTCCCGTGCATATGGTCGAGGTCATCAATAAGCTCGCACGCGTTCAGCGGCAGATGCTGCAGGACCTCGGGCGCGAGCCGACCCCCGAAGAGCTCAGCAAAGAGCTCGACATGACGCCTGAGAAGGTCGTCGAGGTGCAGAAGTACGGCCGTGAGCCGATTTCTCTCCACACCCCGCTTGGTGAAGATGGCGACAGCGAGTTCGGTGATCTCATCGAAGACACCGAAGCCGTTGTTCCTGCCGACGCCGTCGGCTTCACCATGCTGCAGAAGCAGCTCGAGTCCCTGCTTGACTCGTTGTCGGAACGTGAGGCAGGGGTGATTCGCATGCGCTTCGGTCTTGGCGATGGGATGCCGAAGACTCTCGACCAGATTGGCGACACATTCGGCGTGACTCGAGAGCGTATTCGCCAAATTGAGTCCAAGACGATGGCGAAGCTGCGGCACCCGAGCCGGTCGCAGTCCCTTCGGGACTACCTGGAGTAGACCCAGCTTTCCGACGTTCTTTCACGAAAGGCAGGGTTATGGCCATAGAGGCTAATGAGGGCAAGGCTCTCGAGACGGTAGTCGACAGCGTCCGTTATCAACGCATCCCGGTGAGGACGCGTCTTGTGGGAGCGGACGACGACATCGTCGAGGTAGTGTCGACGTATGCCGGGGAACAGGTCCGTGACGGTGACGTCGTCTTCGTCACGGAGAAGATCGTGGCAATCACGCAGGGTCGCGCATACCCCGTCAACTCCATCAACCCGCGCCCACTTGCTCACTTCCTATCGAAATACGTCACCAAGACGTCGTACGGAATCGGGCTCGGAATGCCCGAGACAATGGAGATGGCTCTGCGAGAGTGCGGTACACCCCGCATCCTGCTTGCTGCGGCCGTGTCTGTCGTCTCGAAGCTGCTGAAGCGTTCCGGTGATTTTTACCGTGTTGCCGGTGAGAAGGCACGGGCGATCGATGGCCCGACAAGCCATACGATCCCGCCATACAATTCCCACGTCGTGCTCGGTCCCGAGCGCCCAGACGAGGTCGCCCAAGTGCTGAAATCAGCGCTGGGGGGCCGCGTGGACGTCATGATCGTCGACATCAACGATCTCGGAGGAAACATCCTCGGCAACACTCGCGGACACGCGAGCGATGATCACATGGTGCGCGTGCTGAAAGACAACCCTCTCGGGCAGAAACACCAGAGCACACCCATCGGCATCATCCGCTCACTGACATAGGCGATTCGACGCCAATGGCTCTGGGCTCCGCATAATGCGGAGCCCAGAGCCATTTCTCTTCACTCGCTAGAAACCGATGATGCTCTGGAATCGCGGACGACTGCCCGTGCGAATACCCGTAACACTCGGCTTGTTCTCATAGACTCCTGCGGCCCAGTTTCCCTCAACGAGGACCGGGCCCTCCGCACTCATCACGATGTCCCACCCGACATACTTCATGTCGGGCACCACGCGAGCGACGTCGTCGAAGAACGGCTGGATCGTCTCGACGAGCGGAAGCTCAAAGTCGGGAATCGACACCCCCGACTCCGGATGCGTCGTGTGTACGTTGTTATGAGAGTCGTAGCCTCGGCCCATCGACTTTCCATCGAGGCTCAGCATCGTGTAAAAGCCACCGAACGTCTGCTGATCGCTAGCCTGTCCGCGGCCGAATTTCTGCGCCATGGAGAGAATATGCGTCTTCTCGCCATCGAAGAAGGTCGTCACGCGTGTTGTGTTCGCCGTTCCTGGGCACACCGCAGCGAGAACAGGATGCTGCTCGATGACGTCTTCGAGCAGGAATTGCCCGTCGTCGAGGAGCTGCGTGCGGAAGCTCTCCCAATCGGTCACATCGTCGGCGCGATGGCGGTGCACGCCGTGCCCCGCGCTGCTAAATGGCACTTTTCCGATGACAGTTCCCGTGCGTTCGACGAATTCGCGAACCTGATCAGCCGAGGCTCCACGAACGTCGAGCCATTCGCGCTTGAGATACTCATTGAAGACCTTGTTGAACTCGATCTTGTCGTGGAAAATCTCTCGGTGCGCCGCCGCATCGTGTTCCATGGCGATGTGGTTCGAGATGGAATGCGTCATGAATGTTTCGCGCTCCGCGCGACTGAGGATCGCGTAGTCCCAATCCACATAGTCTTGGAATGCCGTCTCTCGAAATGCCGCCGACCACAGCATGTCCACGACAATTATCGGCGTCGGCTTGTGGTGCTCGGCCGAGACTTCCTTCGCCCGCTCGATGACCGACGCCACGTCCATACGGCGTGCTCGGTTCTTGAGGTAATCAAGGCGGATCTTGAGGCGGTTTGCCTTCGGCATGGCTCGGGGCACTCCTAACGTCGTCTGTCTGGAACACCCAAGTATAGAGAGCCACTGCTGTGCGCTGGCCTCGACGCTCCACGATAGACTGGGGTCGTGCTTTCGCGCGGGGGAGGAAAATGGTCTCGTTAATGTCCGAAGCTCACACAGCGGGCGCACGAGTACTGTATCTTTCTGCCTCCCAACGCTCGAAAATCATCGGTGCCGTTCACGGCGACGCAGATGCCGCTGCCGCGTTCGACTCGACACTCATGTCCGATCCCGTCCGATTATTCGTCGAGGTGCTCTCAACGAAACGTGTACCCGCGCATTCGGGCGTCTCGTACGGCCACACGTATGTCACGCAGCATCCGACAACACTGGCGCGCGTCGCCATCGGCTACGGTCATGGCATCCCTCGAAAGGCCGGCAACAGCGTTTCTGTTACCTGGTCACCGGCCGAAGGTCCCCCGATTCGTCTTCCGATTGTCGGGCGCGTGGCCATGGACGAGTTTGTTGTGGATGCGGGTGACGCTCCCGTACTTCCCGGGTCGCGAGTCTGCGTGTTCGGGGACCCGCGCAGAGGCGAGGTGTCGCTTGGGGAATGGGCAGAGTCACTCGGAGAATCGCCCGTGTCATTAGCTGCATGCCTCGATGGTCGCGTCGTGAGGAGCGTTTCCGAGTGATCCGAGCATCCCACGCGCGAGCTGTCGTTTCTCGCAGTGCACTCATTACCAATGCGCGACTGGTCGCGCAACGCGTCGCTCCCGCCGAGTTGGCTGTCGTCGTGAAGGACGATGCCTACGCCCACGGCATCACTGAAGTCGTTTCCGCACTCTCCGGAGCGGGGTTTCATCGATTTGGCGCGCTCGATCTCACCACGGCACGCGAAGTTCGCGAACGTGCGCCTGAGGCGATGGTGTTTGCCTGGGTGTTCGGCGAAGGCGACGACATCGCCACGGCGATCTCCACACACATTGACCTTGGCGTCTCCTATCCGTCAATGCTCGAGCGTGTTGCCGACGTCGCACGACGCATTGACCGCCGTGCTCGCGTTCATCTCAAAATCGACACCGGCCTGCACCGGGCTGGTGTGCTCGCCGGTGGTTGGCCGGATTTCCTCCAGCGTGCTGCCGAATTACAGAACGAAGGCGTCATCGACGTCACCGGCATTTGGACGCATATCGCCGAGGCATCCTACGACGCCGATTCCGCAGCGATCCGCCGGTTCGACGACGCGATTCGCCGTGCGCATTCCGTTGGCCTGCGACCTCGGCTGCGACATCTCGCAGCGAGTGCCGCATCGTTCGAGCGCGCCGATGCACGATACGACATGGTGCGTGTCGGGGCATTTGTGTATGGGATCGCACCCGGCGACGGTATTGGCCCTGAGCAGCTCGGGCTGACGCCTGCGCTCACGCTATCAACGACCGTGAGCGCCGTCGAGACCGTCCATAATCGCACGATCGCGCGCATTCCAGTCGGGCAGGTGAATGGGCTCTACAGCGATGCCGAGGGCGTCGTCGACGTTGCCATCCGAAATCGGCGTTACCCGTTCGTGCGGGTGACCAGAACTGAGGCTCACATTGACCTCAGCGGGAGTGGCGCAACGGTTGGTGACGATGTGTACCTCTTTGGCGACGGAACGCACGGAGAATCATCCCTTCAGGTGTGGGCTGATGCAATGGGGTCCATCGGTGAAGAGATCGTGATCCGCCTCGCACGTGCGGCGGAGCATGTCTATGTCGAATGATGTAGCGCCGCATTAACGACGACACGGGCGGATGCCGAAGCATCCACCCGCGTGCGTTGTGACGTCTTAGGCGCGACTGTCTTCGAGAAGACGATCAGATTCGTCGAGCCAGCTCTCGGCTACAGCCATGAGCTTGTCCTCGTATTTTTTACCGTGATGTGCGCAGAACAGAAGCTCGCCGTTGCTGACAACAGCGCGAATATAAGCTTGCGCGCCGCAGCTATCGCATCGATCCGCCGCGGTCAGCTGGGGCTGGACGGCGTCGACAGTTTGGGTACCGGTGTGCGACATGAGCTCCTCCTGACCTCACGGAGCGCCCTTTACGCCCCTCTTGCTCCAATGTAACCACGCCTCGCCTGAATACCTTCCTCATGTGCGGCGAGTTCGCTCACCGCGTACCCCGTCATCGGCCGTCACCCAAGGGGTGTCGGTGACCGAGATGATGCGCGGAGAGAACTACTGTTGAGTCTGTGAGTTCTGACTATTCTGCACGCCATCTCTCGGTTCTCGAGGGCCTGGAAGCTGTACGCAAACGCCCGGGAATGTACATCGGTTCGAACGGCTCACGCGGGCTCATGCACTGCCTGTGGGAAGTCATTGACAACTCGGTCGATGAGGCTCTGGCTGGGTACGGTGACCACATCGAGATTCGACTCAGGGAAGACGACAGTGTAGAGGTCATCGACCACGCGCGCGGAATTCCCATCGACATTGAACCGAAAACCGGACTGACCGGCGTTGAAGTCGTCTTCACCAAATTGCACGCGGGCGGCAAATTCGGCTCCGGTTCGTATTCATCATCGGGCGGATTGCACGGTGTCGGTGCGTCCGTCGTCAACGCGCTCTCCGAACGCCTCGATGTCGAGGTCGATCGCGACGGCAAGACCTGGGCCATGTCGTTTCACAGGGGTGAACCAGGAATCTTCGACGACAAAGGCGGAGCTCCGAGCCCGGAAGCACCGTTTACACCATTCAAGAACACGAGCGAGCTTCGGGTCATCGGCAAAGTAAAGAAGGGCGTCGCTGGCTCTCGCGTACGGTACTGGGCCGATCGTCAGATCTTTGAAAAGGGCGCCACGTTCAACGTCGACGATCTTCAGGGGCGCGCACGCCAGACCGCCTTTCTCGTGCCTGGGCTGACTCTTCGAATCGATGACGAGCGAGCCTCTGGTGCTGCTTCGTCAGAAGTCGTGACGTCCGAGTACCGCTTCGACGGTGGAATCTCCGAGTTTGTTGAGTACCTGGCCGCCGATTCTCCCGTCACCGATGTCTGGCGTGTCTCTGGATCAGGGTCGTTCGCAGAAACGGTGCCCACCCTGCAGAATGACGGCTCGATGGTGTCGGCTGAAGTGCAACGCACCTGCGAGGTGGACATTGCGCTTCGCTGGGGAACCGGATACGACTCAACCGTTCGATCATTCGTCAATATCATCGCCACTCCTAAAGGCGGAACCCACCTCTCCGGCTTCGAGCAAGGAATTCTCAAGGTGTTCCGCAAGGAAGTGGAAAAGAATGCGCGTCGCTTGAAGGCGGGGAACGACAAGGTCGAGAAAGACGATGTACTTGCCGGGCTCACGGCTGTGCTCAACGTCCGTCTTCCCGAGCCGCAGTTCGAGGGTCAGACAAAGGAAGTTCTCGGTACTCCTGCCGCTCGCACCATCGTGGCGAAGGTTCTCACCGATGCTCTGGCCGAGAAGTTCTCATCGACCAAGCGCGAAGACAAGAACCAAGTCTCTGTCGTGCTTGACAAGGTCGTCGCCGAGATGAAGTCGCGCATTTCTGCACGTGCGCACAAAGAGACGCAGCGTCGTAAGAACGCGCTCGAGAATTCGACGCTTCCGGCCAAGCTCGTGGATTGTCGCTCAAGCGACGTGGCGCAGAGCGAGCTCTTCATCGTCGAGGGTGATTCAGCACTTGGTACGGCGAAGCTCGCGCGCGACAGCAGCTATCAGGCGCTCTTGCCCATCAGGGGAAAGATCCTCAATGTTCAGAAGGCGTCGGTCAGCGACATGCTCTCCAACGCCGAGTGCGCGGCAATCATTCAGGTGCTCGGGGCCGGCTCTGGCCGCACTTTCGACCTTGACATCGCCCGGTACGGCAAAGTCATCTTCATGAGCGATGCCGATGTCGACGGGGCGCACATCCGGATGCTGCTGCTCACGCTCTTCTTCCGATACATGCGGCCCATGATCGAGGCCGGTCGCGTTTATGCCGCGGTGCCGCCTCTGCACAGGGTCGTCGCTGTCAATGGCGGGTCAAAACCAAACGACGTTCTGTACACTTACTCGGAGCAGGAGCTTCACGGCGTTCTGAAAGGTCTCGAGCGCAGCAAGAAGAGGTACAAGGAGCCGATCCAGCGCTACAAGGGGCTCGGCGAGATGGATGCGGATCAGCTTGCGGAGACCACAATGGACCGCAAGCACCGCACCCTCAGGCGCGTGCACATCGAGGATGCCGCATCGGCCGACACGGTCTTCGAGCTGCTCATGGGAAACGACGTGCCTCCGCGCAAAGAGTTCATCATCGACAATTCAGACAGGCTCAGCCAGGAACGCATCGACGTCTGAGCCCGCACTAACGGTGCCGTCGGAAAGGGCGCCGTGGTCAGATGTGGTGCCCGAGGGCGGCGACGCTTCCCTCGAGAGGCTCGCCCGACCCGTCACGTTTTGCGCCGGCCGCGGGGAGAACACGAGGAGTGCCGTCCGCACTCACTGCAAACACCGGAGCAGGCCCAACCCACGCTGTTGACAATCGATCTTCGCCCTTGAGCAGGCGCTGGGCGCGAACCCCGCCGGTGGCGCGGCCCTTCTCAGGGAAGTCCGCAAGATACGAGACCTTCGAGGACCCAGGGTCTGTTCCGTCGAGCATCTGTGAGTTGACAGCGACAGTGGCGACAACGTGCTTTCCCTCGCCCGCCCGGGCAACGCCAAAGAACACGGCGAATGCGCCGGGCCCCAGCTTGATGCCAGACATTCCCGCAGCAGTTCGCCCCTGCGGGCGTACCGCTGATGCTGCATACGTCAGCAACTGAGTGTCGGAGGATACGAAAACCAGCTGATCTTCATCGCTCGTCACCGCTGCGCCGACGACCTGATCGCTGTCTTTGAGCGCGATGACATCGAAATCGGGGCCTTTCGGCCATGCACCCATCTGCAGGCGCTTCACTGTTCCGCGGGCTGTTCCGAGCGCGAGAGTGCGTTCCTCGTCGAGTTCGATGATCGTGAGCACGCGTTCAGAGCGATTTCCGAGGGCGAGATAGTCCGAGATCTTCACGCCAGCGCGCAACTGGATGCTGGAGGCGGGCACCGATGGCAAGTCGACGGGTGTGAATCGCACAAGTCGTCCTGTGTTCGTCACGGCACCGAGCTCACGTCGCGTGGTCGTATCGAGAACCGTCAGAATTGCATCGTGCTTGCTCCGTCGCGTCGGGTGTGCGATCTCGGCATCGTCAGTAAGGTCGACGCGCACCGCCCGGCCCGTGGCGCTGAGATATACGCGGCACGGCGAATCCTGAATTTCGAGCACCGGTGCCGCCTTCTTGTTGCGCCCGGTCAGTGCAATGCTCGGCTTCGCCTGCGTGAGGAGCGTGCGTCGTGGCGTTCCGAATTTCTCTGAGGCTTCGTCAAGCTCCTCCGACACTCGAGCACGCAACATCGTCTCTGAGGCGAGCAGTTCCTCAAGCTCCGTGATCTCTTTCTTGAGCTGATCCTGTTCGGCCTCCAGCTCGATGCGGGAGAACTTGGTGAGACGCCGAAGTCTCAGTTCGAGAATGTACTCCGACTGCACCTGGGTGAGGTCGAAGACATCCATGAGACGGGCTCGGGCCTGCTCGCTGTCATCGCTGGTGCGAATGACCTGAATGACCTCGTCAATGTCCAGAATTGCGATGAGGAGGCCCTCAACGAGGTGCAGTCGCTCTTGCCTGCGAGCCAGCCGGAACCGTGACCGCCGAGTGACAACGTCGATTCGGTGGGCAATGTACACCTGCAGAAGCTCTTTAAGCCCCAGCGTGCGCGGTCCGCCTTCAACGAGGGCGACACTGTTGATGCTGAAGGAATTCTCGAGTGGTGTGTAGCGGTAGAGCTGCTCGAGAACGGCTTCGGAACTGAACCCGGTCTTCAGGCCGATGACGAGACGAAGCCCGTGTGCCCGATCTGTCAGATCGGTGACATCCGAGATACCGCTCAGCTTCTTCGACTGAACGCCGTCCTTGATCTTCTCGATCACCTTCTCCGGGCCGACGAGGTACGGCAGCTCGGTGACGACAAGCCCGTTCTTGCGAGCAGTGATCGGCTCGATAGATACTCGTGCTCGAGTTTTGAACGCGCCACGTCCCGTCGCATACGCATCCTTGATCCCGTCGAGCCCCATAATGGTGCCGCCAGACGGCAGGTCCGGTCCCGGAACGAAGGCCATCAGATCGTCCAGCGAGGCATCAGGATTGTCGATCAGATGCCGAGCCGCGGCCACAATTTCAATGAGGTTGTGTGGCGCCATGTTCGTCGCCATGCCGACGGCGATTCCCGTCGTTCCGTTGACAAGGAGGTTCGGGAAGGCCGCGGGGAGCACAGTCGGCTGCCGAAACTGGTTGTCATAATTCGGCACAAAATCCACGACGTCTTCGTCAAGGTTCTCGGCCAGCGCCAGAGCTGCAGCTGCAAGACGCGCTTCTGTGTACCGCTGTGCCGCGGGGCCATCGTCGAGCGAGCCGAAGTTTCCGTGTCCGTCGACGAGTGGCAGGCGCATCGTCCACGGCTGTGCCATGCGAACCAGAGCGTCGTAGATCGCGGTGTCTCCGTGAGGGTGGAGCTTTCCCATCACTTCACCGACGACGCGCGCTGACTTCACGTGCCCGCGGTCGGGACGAAGCCCCATCTGAGCCATCTGATAGATGATGCGTCGCTGCACCGGCTTCAGGCCGTCGCGTGCATCGGGCAATGCTCGCGAGTAGATCACGGAGTACGCGTATTCGAGGAATGACCCCTGCATCTCGGTCGAGACATCGACGTCTTCGATGCGTTCGGCGATCTGGTCGGGGGGAGTTGGTTCTTTCGAGTGGGCCATTCGGTTATGCGGGATCTCTCTGGTGTGCTGAAAGCCGGTCGTCACACGCGTGTGGAAGACTAGCCACGATGACGACAATGCTACCGACCGAAGGCTCGCAGGCCCGGAGCCTTGCCGCACTTGCCCACGAATTCCTTGCAACAATGCAGGGGGGACATGGCGCTCTCGGACTCACCCCTGTGACGTCTGCCGTTCTGGTTGTCGTCGATGGACTCGGTACGTCAAACCTTGCCGAGCGCTCCGGGCATGCTCGTGTTCTCTCGGCGAATCGTGGCCGATCCCTCCGTTCTCCGATTCCCTCAACGACTGCTGCATCGCTCCCCACCATCCTCACCGGTCGATTGCCCGGTGAACACGGGATGGTGGGCTACAAGGTGCGGGACCCACGCACACAGCGACTCGTGAATCAACTCACCGGTTGGGACAGCATCGACGACCCAGACGCATGGCAGCGTTCTCGCACGGTATTCGAGCAGATGAGAACGATCAACGCCGGTGCTGTTGCCGTCGGGCCGGCGAAGTTCGCCGGGTCAGGGTTCACTCAGGCTGTGCTGCGCGGATCACGATATGTGCCCGCCGACGGCATTGCCGAGCGAGTGGATGCTGCCGCAGAAATCGTGCGCCAGAAAGGCCCGCAATTTGTTTACCTGTACATTCCCGAGCTCGACAAGATCGCTCACAAGCACGGTTGGCGCAGCGACAAGTGGCTCGCCGCCCTCGAGATCGTTGACGCGGAATTGTCACGACTGCATTCCCTTGTCGACGCACGACAAACGGGAGTCGTCGTCACAGCAGATCACGGGGTTGTCGACGTTCCCTCTCACGATCAGCTGCTGTATGACGCCATCCCTGGGCTTCGTGATGACATTGAGAACGTCGGAGGCGAGCCACGCTTTCTGCAGCTTTACACATCGGACTCTCGTGCTGCCGAGGTTGCAGCCCGGTGGCGGGACGCATACGGGGATGTCGCTCTCATCGCGACACGCGCAGAGGCGATCGCCGCGGGGTGGTACGGCGCTGTCGCGCCCGAGGTTTCCCCACGGATCGGCGATGTTCTCGTTGCCGCACGAACGCGGGTTGCCTTCTACGACAGTTCGCCGAACTCGGTGACGTCTCGGAAGATGATCGGACAACATGGCTCGCTGTCAGACGACGAGCGCTACACACCGTTCATTCGTCTCGGCGCTTGGGCGATCTAACGTCAATCGTCAGAATCGGACCTCGCACCAAAGACGATCTCGTCCCACGACGGCATGGAAGCACGACCCCGCTTGCTTCGACCCGACGATCGCTTCTCGTCAGAGGACGACTGCGCGTCGGCATCCGTCTGGTCGTCTGAGGCAATCGAACCGAAGTCGAGAGGCGTGTTGGACTCGCCGTCGCGATAGTCATCGTTGTCGATTTCGGCGCTCTCAGGCTCCGGAGCCGCTTCTCGCTGGCCACGGCGTTTACGGAGCGCCTCGAGAAGATCGGCCGTCTGGTTCGACGAACCCTTCTCATCTGAGACGGCACCCCTGTTGATTGCGGCTTGTGATGCCGCCGACGGATGACGAGGCGAAAGCGCGGCAGGTTCGAGCAGAGCAATCGTCTTCGGATCCTCGACATCGGCCTGTCGAAAACGAAAAGCGCCGCTGTCAAATCGCGACTCGTCTGGTGCCGGTGGCTCCGCGTCAATACGTGTGTCCGATTCCACGGCACGAAGACGCGGGATCATGCCGTGCGGAAGCTCGCCCTGCTTCGACAAGGTGATTGCCTCTTGGTTCAGCGGAGCGAGCGTGTGCTTCTTTGGCTCGTAGCTCCACCGAGCGTCGTGGTCGATCGTCGCCGCCGTGAATGACAACTTCACGATCCAGCCATCGCCGGGGTCTTTCCAGCTCGTCCAACGTTCGCCCGTTGCCGCGAGACCCTCAAGTCGCGCAGCGATTGCGGTGCCGAAAGTCGGCTCGTCCCCTCCGGGCATGTCGACAGCTGAAAGCACAGGCACGCTCAATGCTGCTCCGACAATGTGTTCGCGCTCAGCGAGAACGGGACCTTCAAACCGGCGCACGTACTCCGTACTCACACCGGTGAGGTCCGCAACCTCCTCCGCGGACAATCCCGAACGAATGTGCGCCTGAACCTCACGGGGGCTCAGGCGTCGCTCCTCGGCATGTGCGGGCTTCGGCGGCCTGAGGTGAGAGAGCAAAACCTCATTGATGACGATACGGAAGCGTTGCCCCTGCTCCGTGGCAGCGACGAGGGCTCCGTCCTCGACCCCGATTACCTTCAGATCGTGCATGAGCAAATCGCCTTTCCGGCTGGCTACTTCTTAACCCACATCGTCACATGCTTTACCCCGTTTTCGCGGGAATAACGCGGGCGTGCCGTCAGTTGCCTCTGTAACGCAGTCGCAGTTGCTTGTGACGAACAACCGCGGTGAGCGGAAAGCGGTTTGCTCTTTGCGAGTCGATGGTGCAAACTGTGGCCGCCGATTTTGTTTGGCCCCCCTGAAAGTGAGAAGTGGAAAAGAATGGCAACGGATTACGACGCGCCCCGTAAGACGGAGGAAGACTCCGACTCCATTGAGGCACTC
Organism: Paramicrobacterium chengjingii; assembly: GCF_011751765.2. GTDB lineage: Bacteria > Actinomycetota > Actinomycetes > Actinomycetales > Microbacteriaceae > Paramicrobacterium > Paramicrobacterium chengjingii. The sequence continues at coordinate 1,745,095 of NZ_CP061169.1, read as the reverse complement.
AAGGAGCGGGTTCCTGACAAGATGTCAGGCACCGTAGACGTCGAAGACGCCGACAATCCCGGCGGTTATGACCTGCCGGGAGCAGATCTCTCTGACGTCGACCTGGACGTCGTTGTGCTGCCTCCCCAGGCAGACGAGTTCACCTGCGTGAGCTGCTTTATCGTGAAGCACCGCTCGCAGCTTGATCACCAAGAGAAGCTGGGCCCCGTGTGCAAGGAGTGCGCTTCCTGACTATTCGCCCTCAATTCGAGCCGTTGGCCGTCGCGCATCGTTGATCGCGGCGGCCAACGCTTGTGCGGAGCGCGTCGAGAGCAGCCAGTACGGCGTCGGGTCGTCAGGGTCGCTCACAGGCACTCGTACAACGTCTTTCACTCCGCCGCGGATCAGTAGCCACGCTCGAGGGTTGAGATCGCGCCCGCGAGCAGCAAACGCGTCCTCAGAAAGGATCGCTTCGGCCTCCCCGAGAAACTCGATGCCGATACGGGCACGTCCGGCGTGCAACGTCCCGTCCCGAATCTCCACGGTGGCTGCAGACACGACCCAGAGGGTCAGGCACGCAAGGTAGAGAATCGGTGCAGTGATGGCGCCGACAAGCCACGACACGGGCTGCAGCACAATCAGGGTGGCTGGAATGACGAGGAGAAGCGCCCAGGGGATCCACTTCGCGGCCCAGATGCGTTCGTGATAGGTAGTCAATGTCCCTCTTCGATCAGGTTTCTGCACTATTCTCGATCTGTGACTGAAAGCGCAGACATACCTATTATCGCGCCCCAGCCCCCGAGCTACGCCCACCCATTTGATGCTGGCGCCGATCTCGTCGCGGCCGAATCCGTGAGGCTTGAGCCAGGGGAGAGGGCGCTCGTCGGCACCGGGGTCTCTATTGCACTTCCCAACGGGTTCGCAGCGTTCATCGTGCCCCGAAGTGGGCTCGCCGCGAAGCACGGGATCACAATCGTCAACAGCCCGGGGACGATCGACTCGGGATACCGAGGCGAAATCAAGGTGATTCTCTTGAACACGGACGCCCGTGAGGCATACAGCATTGCGGAGGGCGACCGAATCGCTCAGATGATTGTTATGCCGGTCACACAGGCGCGGTTTGTGCCCGTGGACAGGCTCCCCGACAGCGCTCGAGGGGCGTCGGGCTTTGGCTCGACCGGATACCAAGCACGCCAGACAGGAGCTGAATCATGATCTTGCGCAAGAAGAAGACCGAGGCGTCGTCCGAGACAGAGCTCGACGATGACGTCATCGACGAAGCAGAAGGTGCTGACGAGGCTGACGAGGCTGACGAGATCGAGATCGATCCGTCAGAGAAGTCGGCGCCCGCCGACCGAGAAGAGAACGGCCCGTTCGACGAGACGGAGGCGAATCCCATTCGCCCCTACATCGACCTGGGGGGAGTAAAGATTCTTCCTCGAGAAGGACTCAACCTTCGACTCGAAGTTGAAGAATCGTCAAAGCGCATCGTCGCCGTCGGCCTCGACTACGCCGACTCAACTCTCCAGGTACAGCCGTTTGCCGCACCTCGCGGCCGTGGTCTGTGGCACGAGACGCGCGATCAGATCCGCGACCAGATCGACAAACAGGGCGGAACGACTCACGACGTTGACGGTCCCTTCGGACGAGAGCTGATGGCCAGCGTCCCCGTTGCAGCCCAGGGCGATAGCTCGAAGACCCGGGATGCTCGATTCATTGGCGTCGACGGTCCGCGTTGGTTTCTTCGCGGGGTCGTTGCAGGAGCCGGCGCGCGCGAGGGGGAAGCTGCGGACAAAATCGACGATCTCTTCCGCAGCATCGTTGTCGTCCGCGGCGGGCAGGCCATGCCCCCTCGAGACCTGATTCCGTTGAAAATGCCCGAGCAACCAGGCCAAGCTACGTAAATGAGCAACAGCGATTCACGGTCATCAGAGGAGACGCCGTCGACACGAGACGCATTGTCGTCCGAGATCGGCAAGGCAGCTGGCAAGTCATCTCTCTCGGCGCTCGGTTCTGCCGAATCGCTCGATGCGAAGACGCTGATCGCTGCAATGGGCGGCGTCCGCGGCATCCTCGAGGCGATTCTGCCTGGGCTTGTCTTCCTCGTCGCCTACACCGTCAGCCGGCAGCTTCTTCCTGCCATTGTCGCCGCAAGTGTGATCGGCGTGATCTTCACTATCGTTCGGCTGATCCAGCGCCAAACGCTCCTGCAGGCAATCACGGGGCTGATCGCGATCGGCATCTCAGCGGCACTTGCGGCGATTACCGGAAATGCTGAGGACTTCTACCTTCCGGGTTTCTGGACGAACGGAATCTACCTGATTGCTCTCGCAGTCTCGGTTTTCGCCCGCTGGCCGCTGATCGGTGTGCTGGTCGGTGTTCTTACCGGTGATGGCAATGGGTGGCGCCAAGACAACGGTCTCAGACGTTTCTACGCGGGTCTCACGTGGGTCTGGGCCACGATGTTCGCGCTCCGGCTCGTCATTGAACTCCCGCTGTACTTCGCCGGCAGCTTCGTGGCACTCGGGACGATCAAGCTGGTGCTCGGTATCCCTCTGTACGCTCCGCTTCTTGTCGTGACTTGGCTTGCCGTCACGTCAGTGCGAAAGAAGCGTGCCGCTGCAGAGCACGATCACCAGACCTGATAGTGTTATCTTGACATCAAGATAAATATTCGCCGACACTTATGAGCGTCCTGTTAGGTGCACCTTGCTAGCTGTAGGAGTGTCGGAAGGTCAGAATTGACTCTGAGCGTGCGCCCGAAACAAGCGCCAACGAAGGAGAGGCAACGTGTCCACGGTAAATAGCTTTGGAGCTAAGAGCACCCTGACAGTCGGTGACTCCGACTACGAGATCTTTCGCCTCGATGCCGTCAACGGCTACGAGAAGCTGCCATTCAGCCTGAAGATCCTCCTCGAGAACCTGCTTCGCACTGAAGACGGTGCAAACATCACGAAGGCGCACATCGACGCCCTTGGTGCTTGGGATCCCAAGGCCGAGCCGAATACGGAGATTCAGTTCACGCCCGCGCGCGTCGTCATGCAGGACTTTACGGGCGTTCCGTGCATCGTTGATCTCGCCACAATGCGTGAGGCATTCGTGGAGCTCGGGGGAGACCCGAACAAGATCAACCCGTTGTCACCCGCGGAGCTCGTGATCGATCACTCGGTGATCGCCGACGTCTTTGGCACAACGGAAGCACTCGAACGTAACGTCGAGATCGAATACGAGCGCAACGGAGAGCGGTATCAGTTCCTCCGCTGGGGTCAGAGCGCGTTTGAAGACTTCAAAGTCGTTCCCCCGGGCACGGGAATCGTCCACCAGGTGAACATCGAGTACCTGGCACGCGTCACCTACACGCGTGAGGTGAATGGCGCGATCCAGGCATACCCTGACACTCTGGTTGGGACCGACTCGCACACCACGATGGTCAACGGGCTCGGTGTACTGGGCTGGGGTGTCGGCGGCATTGAGGCTGAAGCCGCGATGCTCGGTCAGCCCGTATCGATGCTGATTCCCAAGGTCGTGGGCTTCAAGCTCACGGGAGACATCCCGTCTGGTGTCACAGCGACCGATGTCGTTCTCACGATCACCGAGAAGCTTCGCGAGCACGGAGTCGTCGGTAAGTTCGTGGAGTTCTACGGCTCTGGCGTTGCCGCCGTCCTGCTCGCTAACCGCGCGACCATCGGAAACATGAGCCCCGAGTTTGGATCGACAGCAGCGATCTTCCCGATCGACGACGTCACTCTTGATTACATGCGGCTGACAGGTCGTAGCGAAGAGCAGATCGCTCTCGTTGAGACGTACTCTAAAGAACAGAGCCTGTGGCACGACCCGAGTATCGAGCCCGAGTTCAGTGAGTACCTTGAGCTTGACCTCTCCACTGTCGTGCCGTCGATCGCCGGTCCGAAACGACCCCAGGACCGCATTCAGCTCACAGAGGCGAAAACTCAGTTCGAGTCCGACCTGCACAATTACGCCGACGTCACTCATGACCTCGTCGACCTAGAGGTATCTGAGTCCTTCCCTGCTTCGGATCCCCCGGGGAACACACCGGAAGACGAGCACGTCGTGCATAGCCACAGCCACTTGAGCCACGCTCCACGCACGGCTTCCAAGCCGACGAAGGTCGAGCGTGACGGTGGAGATTCCTTTACCCTCGACCACGGCGCCGTCGCCATCGCCGCGATCACCTCGTGCACCAACACTTCGAACCCGTCGGTGATGCTTGCTGCCGGACTTCTTGCTCGGAATGCCGCGGCGAAGGGTCTCACTGCTAAGCCCTGGGTCAAGACCACGCTCGCGCCGGGTTCGAAGGTTGTCACCGATTATTACGAGAAGGCCGGCCTCACCTCCGATCTCGAAGCCCTCGGTTTCTACACTGTCGGCTACGGCTGCACGACCTGCATCGGCAACTCGGGTCCGCTCGAAGACGATATCTCTGCCGCGGTAAACGACAGCGATCTTGCCGTTACCGCCGTGTTGTCTGGCAACCGAAACTTCGAGGGTCGCATCAACCCCGATGTGAAGATGAACTACCTTGCGAGCCCGCCACTCGTCATCGCTTACGCCCTTGCCGGTTCGATGAACTTCGACTTCGATATTGACCCGCTCGGCACGGATGCTGATGGCAACGATGTTTTCCTGAAGGATATCTGGCCAGACGCAGATGAAGTTCAGGCGACTATCGACAGTTCGATCTCGAGCGACATGTTTTCTCACGAGTACAGCGGCGTGTTTGACGGCGATGAACGGTGGCGGTCGCTTCCCACCCCGACGGGGTCGACATTTGAGTGGAACAGCGATTCGACATACGTGCGCAAGCCTCCGTACTTCGATGGCATGACGCTTGAGACAACACCCGTCTCAAACATTTCGGGCGCTCGGGTGCTGGCCAAGCTGGGGGACTCTGTTACGACCGACCACATCAGCCCGGCAGGTTCGATCAAGGCAGACAGCCCCGCAGGTCGCTACCTCAGCGATCACGGCATCGCGCGTCGTGACTTCAACTCGTATGGATCACGTCGAGGCAACCACGAGGTCATGATCCGCGGAACCTTCGCTAACATTCGCCTTCGCAACCTTTTGCTCACGGACGTCGAGGGTGGGTTCACCCGCGACTTTACGCAGACGGATGCTCCACAGGCGCCGATCTACGACGCATCCGAGCGCTATCAGGCGGCAGGCACCCCGCTGGTCATCCTCGCCGGCAAGGAGTACGGCTCCGGCTCGAGCCGCGACTGGGCGGCCAAGGGAACGTCACTTCTTGGTGTGCACGCCGTCATCGCTGAGAGCTTCGAGCGCATTCACCGCTCGAACCTGATCGGAATGGGTGTCATCCCGCTTCAATTCCCTGCGGGGAAGACGGCCGACGACCTCGGACTCGATGGAACCGAGGTCTATGCAATTTCAGGAATCGACGAGCTGAACAACGGAAAGACGCCGTCGACGGTGCACGTCACGGCAACAGCGAGCGAGCACTCCGCCGAGGGTAAGCAGCCCGTTGAGTTCGACGCTGTCGTCCGAATCGATACGCCGGGAGAGGCGGATTACTACCGCAACGGGGGAATCCTGCAGTACGTGCTTCGCAGCCTTGCTTCCTAACTGACCTGCCGATGCCCCTGGGCGCTCCGTGCGAGCGGACCAGGGGCATCGGCGTAGAGTTGATGCTTATCGGATTCACGTTCCTGCGAGGTGCTGCTGCATGACGCTTCTTGAGTCGATCTCTGGCCCACGAGATCTCGATGCGCTGTCTGGGGCACAACTTGAACAACTTGCCGAGGAGATCAGGCAGTTCTTAATCAGCGAAGTTTCGCAGACGGGCGGCCATCTCGGGCCCAACCTCGGTGTTGTCGAACTCACCGTGGCTCTTCATCGCACGTTCGATTCGCCGCACGATGCCGTCATCTTTGACACGGGTCATCAGTCGTACGTTCACAAGCTGATCACCGGACGACAGGACTTCTCACGACTGCGCCAGCGAGGTGGGCTCGCCGGGTACCCGCAGCGATCCGAGTCTGCCCACGACATCGTCGAGAGCTCGCACGCGTCAAGTTCGCTGAGCTGGGCGGACGGCGTCTCTCGCGCATTTGAGCTCACGGGGCAACACGACAGATGTGTCGTCGCCGTAGTGGGCGACGGGGCGCTCACCGGTGGAATGACCTGGGAAGCTCTCAATAACATTTCTGATGACAACACACGCCGCCTGATCATCATTGTTAACGACAATGGCCGGTCCTATGCGCCAACGATTGGCGGAATGGCCCGATACCTCAACACTGTACGCACGGGCAGAACGTACCGATCGCTGTACCGTTCGAGTGAAGCTGCGTTCAATCGTATGGGACGACCCGGGCGCGCTGTCTATCGCGGTGTGCGCGGCGGCATCCACGGATTTCTCAGCCGATTTACGAACAATGCGGCACTGTATTCGAACCTCGACATCAAGTATGTCGGGCCGATCGATGGGCACGACATCAGCGCGATGAGGGAGGCCCTCGAGCAGGCGCGCGACTATGCCGCACCTGTGATCGTGCACGCCATCACGGAGAAGGGTCGCGGTTATCCTCCGGCCCGACACGACGAGGTCGATCAATTCCACGCCGTGGGAAAGATCGACCCGGCAACGGGGCGTCCGACGGCGACGGATGCCAGCGAATCCTGGACACGTGTTTTTAGCGAGAGCCTTCTGCAGCTCGGCGCGCAGAACGAGAAGATCGTGGCCATTACAGCTGCGATGCTGCGCCCGACGGGTCTCCACCTCTTTGCAGAGAAGTTTCCCCATCGTGTGCACGATGTCGGGATCGCCGAGCAACACGCAGTGACGAGCGCCGCAGGTCTTGCCTACGGTGGGCTACACCCCGTCGTTGCTCTCTATGCGACTTTCATGAATCGGGCGTTCGATCAAGTGCTCATGGACGTCGCACTGCACAAGGCAGGTGTGACCTTCGTTCTCGATCGCTCGGGGATCACTGGACCCGACGGTCCATCGCATCATGGCATCTGGGATCTCTCCATTCTGCAGGCAGTGCCGCACATTCGCATCGCTGCCCCTCGTGACGCGGAACGATTGCGCGAAGAGTTGACCGAGGCCGTGGCCGTTGGCGATGCCCCGACCGTCGTTCGCTTCCCCAAAGGTGCAGTGAGTGACCCGCTTCCAGCTGAATACAGATGTGATGACGGCGTGGATGTTCTGCGGTCGTGCGACGACAAAGACGTGCTCATCGTCGCCGTCGGCTCGATGGCCGGCACCGCTCTTGATGTGGCGGACAGGCTCGCAGATCAGGGCATCGGCGCCACAGTTGTCGATCCGCGCTGGGTCGTGCCTGTCGCAACAAGCGTTGTCGACCTTGCGCGAGACCACCGGCTTGTCATCACGATCGAAGACGGAGTTCGTGTCGGGGGAATCGGCACACGCATCAGGCAGGTTCTCCGTGGAGCAGGGGTCGACACAGCTGTCGACGAGCTGGGAATGCCAGATGAATTCATCTCTCACGGGTCTCGAGAGGAGATTCTGGAAGATGCCGGTCTGACCGGTCGTCAGATCGCCCGGGACGTTGTCGCTCAGGTCTTGGGCAGCAGAATTCCGATTGCACGGCCAACGAGCGACTCAGATGCCAGGGGTGTGCACGCAGAGTCGAGCGACAAGAAGATCAGCTGATTCCGCAAAAAAGCGAGCTACTCCGGTCAGAGCAGCTCGCTTTTCGCCAGGCGCGGTTATTCGCCGAGTGCCGTCATCGGAGGGTGATGGAAGGTATCTGAGAACACTCGTTCACTAGCGCCGACTCGGTCGAGATAGGGTGTGACACCGCCCATCTGGAACGGATAGCCGGCACCAAGGATGAGGCAGAGATCAATGTCTTCGGCACCGTGAACGACGCCGTCGTCCAGCATCCGATGAATCTCGTCAGCCAAGCCGTCTTGAACGCGGCGGAGAATCTCGCTCGTGTCAAGTGGTGAGGTTCCTCCCGACACGATCTTGAGAGCTTTCTTATCGAAGCCCTTGATCTTCCCCTTCGCATCTTTCTCGAAGAGCGCGCCGTATTCGGCGAGCTTGTGCAGATTCTCGGAGTCGTAGAAGCGGTCAGGGAACGCACGATGGTGAGTGTCGAGCACGTGAGCACCGACGCGCAGCCCGACGAGGTCTAGCAGTTCGGATGGCGCCATCGGCAGACCAAGTGGCGCCAGTGCCGCATCAACATCGGAAAAGCTCGTACCGCTGTCAACGGCATGCATTGCCTCGCCGAGAAGTTTCGCCAGCACTCGATTCACGACAAATCCTGGGGTATCTCGCGTAATCACAGCATTTTTTCGCAGGCTCTTCGCCGTCGCCATCGCCGTTGCGAGAATGGCATCGCTCGCACCCGGCGTTCGCACAACCTCGATGAGTGGCATCACTGCAACCGGGTTGAAGAAATGGAAGCCGACGAGGCGTTCGGGATGCCTCAACTTGGCGCCGATCTGCTCGACGGAGAGTGACGACGTGTTTGTCGCGAGAACAGCTTCCTGAGAAATGTGCGGTTCGATGTCGGCGAAGACATCTTGTTTCACGCCAAGCTCCTCGAAGACCGCCTCGATCACCCAGTCGCAGTCAGCGAACTCTGCTTTATCCGTCGTACCGTGAACGAGCGCAGTAAGGCGATTGCTCTCGTCTGACGAGATGCGGCCCTTCTCGTGCAGCTTGTCGATCTCGGCCCGAATTGTGGCCACGCCCTGATCGACACGCTTCTGGTCGAGATCGGTGATCACGACGGGAACACGGAGTCGCCGTGCGAAGAGAAGTGCGAATTGCGTAGCCATGAGACCTGCACCGATGACACCGACCTTGGTAACGCGCTGCGCAAGGTCTTTGTCCGGTGCACCCGCCGGCCGTTTTGCTCGCTTCTGCACGAGATTGAACGCGTACACCGAGGCTCGAAACTGCTCACCGGCGATCAGTTCAGCGAGGGCGTCATCTTCGAGCGCGAAGCACTCGGCTTTCGACCCGGACTTCGCCGCTTTCAACAGGTCGAGTGCCTTGTAGGGCGAGACAGGCACGGTGCCAATCTTCGACTCGAGCATCTTGCGGGCGATGCCGATCGCAGCGTCCCATTTAACCGCTCGTTCAATCTTTCCCGGCGCGTTCTTGCGCTTCGGGATGATTGTGCCGTCAATCACGTCTGAAGCCCATGCGATCGATTCCTCGAGGAATGTTGACGCGTTGAACATCGCGTCGGCGATGCCGAATTCGAACGCTTTCGGAGCTTTCAGCATCCGGTTCATCTTGAGCGGGTTCTCGATCATCACGGTCAGGGCGTTCTCGATGCCGATGAGGTTGGGCAGCAAGTATGATCCGCCCCAGCCGGGAATGAGACCGAGGAACACCTCAGGCAGAGCAATGCCCTGCGCAGACGCGTCGATGGTGCGATAGTTGGCGTTCAGACCGATCTCAAGCCCGCCGCCAAGCGCGAGGCCGTTGATGAAGACGAATGTCGGCGCACCGAGGTTGTCGAGTTTGCCGAAGACATGATGCCCGAGCTTCGGCAGTAGTGCGGCAATCTCACGCGAGGGAATGTCATTCACCTTCGAGAGGTCGGCTCCGGCTGCCAGAATGAACGGCTTGCCTGTGATCGCGACGCCCTCGATCTCGCCGGCGGATGCCCGGGCTCTGAGCGTCTCGAGCGTCGCGTCGAGCTCAAGAAGCCCCACTGGGCCGAATGTGTTCGGTCGTGTGTGGTCCTTGCCGTTGTCGAGGGTCACGAGCGCAAGTGTCTTACCCGACGGCAAAGCAACATCTCGAACGTAACTGTGGGTCACCACTTCGTCTGCAGACATCTCGACAAGCGGTGTGAAGTCGATTGTTGAATAGGTAGTTTCAGTCACTTCCGTCGTCCGTTCCACGCGGGGTTCTCCCAAATCACTGTGCCGCCCTGTCCGAGTCCGACGCACATGGCTGTGACGCCATAGCGCACCTCCGGGTGCTCAGCGAACTGCGCTGCCAGCTGAATCATGAGGCGAACGCCGGATGCCGCAAGGGGGTGACCGATGGCAATGGCGCCTCCCCATTTGTTGACACGAGGGTCGTCGTCAGCGATGCCAAAATGATCAAGGAACGAGAGCACTTGAATGGCAAACGCTTCGTTCAGCTCGAACAGCCCGATGTCGTCGATGCTGAGACCAGCCTTGCGCAAGGCCTTCTCCGTTGACGGAACGGGCCCGAGTCCCATGATTTCCGGGTCGACGCCCGCGAACCCGAAACTCACCATGCGCATCTTCGGTGTGAGACCATGCTCCTTCACTGCGTCCTTACCTGCAATGAGGCTCACTGTGGCGCCGTCGGTGAGCGGAGACGATGTGCCAGCGGTCACGCGACCGTGCGGGCGGAACGGCGTGCGCAGTCCGGCGAGCCCTTCCATCGTCGTCTCGGGCCGCATCCCCTCGTCTGCCGTGGCGAGCCCCCAGCCGGAGTCACTCCGAGTGGCCACGGGTATCAAATCGGGCTGAAGCTTGCCGTTCTCGTACGCCGCGGCAACCTTATGCTGGCTGAGCATGCCGAATTGGTCGGCTCGCTCCTTCGTCAGGTGCGGGAAACGATCGTGGATGCGCTCAGCTGTCTTTCCCATGTCAAGGGCATCAGCGCTGACGAGCTTCTCAGCGAGGAACCGCGGGTTTGGATCTGCCCCAATCCCGAGCGGATGCCGACCCATGTGCTCGACGCCACCAGCGATCGCGAGGTCATATGCCCCAAATGCGACACCGCCGCCCACCGCTGTTACGGCGGTCATGGCACCCGCGCACATGCGATCTATGGCATATCCAGGTACGGACTGGGGGAGTCCCGCCAGCAACGCTGTCGTGCGCCCCAGCGTCAGGCCCTGATCGCCCTGCTGCGTCGTCGCGGCAATCGCTACCTCGTCAATTCGGTCTTTGGGGACGTCCGGGTTCCGTTCCAGAAGCCCGATCATCGCCTTGACGGCGAGGTCGTCGGCGCGGGTCTGCCAGTACATTCCCTTTTCACCTGCCCGACCGAACGGGGTTCGAACGCCGTCGATGAAATAGACATCTGCGTTGATCGTCACGCTGCCTCCTTATGGGTTCTTCTCGACACTATGAGGCAATCGGGGCGTTCTGAGAATCCTTTGCTTCTTTCTACGATTCGGATTCCGGCTCGGGTGCACCACTTTGGGCAGCCTCCACAAATGCACGCGCGATCGATTGTGCAGTTGCTTCACATTGCCAGGGTCGCGCGCCCGCGTCGCGCAACGCTGCACCGATCTGATCGGCCGTCTGAGGCGCTGGCGGATTCCACGCGACACCGCGCAGAATCGAGGGCTTGAGCAGATTCTCAATGGGCATCCCGAGGGCGTCAGCGATCTCGGCAACGGCAGGTTTTGCACGCTTCAGCCGAGCATCGGCTTCGGGGGCACGATCTGCCCATGCGCGGGGAGGGGGCACGTGGTCGCCAGTGGACCGTCTGGCTTCCGGCAGGTCTGTAGTGGTCAAACCGCGTTCGATCGCGGCCCACCACCGGTCAAGCTCTGTTCGGCTGGCGCGTCCGCTGAATTCGCGCATTCCCGCAAGGGCTTCTTTCGTGCGCGGCGTTGCTTTCACGACAGCGACGAGCGAGCGATCCGGCACGAGCCGGCCCGGCGCCGTATCTGTCTCCTGAGCAAGAGCGTCACGTGACTCCCACAGTTCCTTGGCGACGGCGAGGTGACGTGATCCACGTGAGGAATGGATGCCGCTGAGTTTCCGCCAGGGGTCAGCACGCGGTGGCTTCGGCTCGGCGTTCAGCTCGGCCTCAAACTCCTCTCGCGCAATACGGGTTTTGCGCTGTTCGACAAGTCGCTGTTCGAGCTCGTCGCGAACGTCGATGAGAAGCTCAACGTCGAGCGCCGCATACTCGAGCCACGACTGCGGAAGCGGCCTCGTCGACCAGTCTGCGGCCGAATGCTCCTTTGCAAGGTGAACCCCGAGACTGTCCTCGACGACGGCCCCCAGACCGACCTTCGGCATGCCGAGGAGCCGTGCCGCCAGTTCCGTATCGAAAAGTACGCGCGGATCGATTCCAACCTCACGCAGGCACGGAAGATCTTGGCTCGCGGCGTGCAGCACCCATTCCTCGCCGCCGATCAGCTCATTGAGATCGTCGAAGCATCCGATTGCCGGTGCATCGAAGAGGAACACTCCGGCCCCTCGGCGAAAAACCTGAATGAGATACGCCTTCTGGGAGTATCGATACCCAGAGGCGCGTTCGGTGTCGACGGCGACGGGGCCGGATCCGGCAGCGATCGCGCGCAGGGAACTGTCGTATTCGGTTCGTGTGTCTATGACGTGACGGTCAGTCACGAGCCGTCCTGCGGGCGGAAAGCAATGTCACTCCTTCTGTCGTGGGAGGCAGTCCTGCAAGCATGCACAGAAGCTCGGCCCAACCTTCCACATGGGCGGACACACTGGACTCGAGAGGAGTCCACGATGCCCGCAATTCAATTTGTGCCCCGTCGCCCTGGTCTGCCAATTCCCCAAACCCTGTCGAGAGAATTCGTGTGGCGGTGCCAGAGGCCGCCGTGTATTTCGCATCCCGTGCGTCGAGAGCATCAACAAGCCACGACCATGCAACATCTGTGAGAAAGGGATCGAGGCCGATCTCCGTCTCGAGCGGCGCCTGCGCGAAGCACACGACACGAAAACGTCCGTGCCACGACGATGGCTCACTCGGATCGTACAGGATGATGAACCTGCCGGTGCCGAGCTCCGAGTCGGTTCCATGAGCATTCGGACGCACGTCAGCCGAGAGCGCGAGCGCATGGGGGGCGAGTTGAGCGGGTGCCGGAATCTCAGAGACCACAAGCTCATCACGAAGATTTGCGGCGCGGATGGCGGCGACGGCATCCGTGAATTCTTGGGGCACGTCTTCGGGTTCTGGTCGCTCAGCCACACCCAGAGACTAGAGTTATTCTTCGATGAAACCTCAGTGCCACGCCGACCACGGCTCTCGCCGTTGGCTGCCGCTTTTACTTGCCGCGCTCGGCGTCACGCTCGTCGGAGCGTTTTTCGGAATCACTGCGGAAGTCGCCAGGACCGTCGTACGCACGGGATCGACGCGTTCTCATAACACACGCGTCACGCACGTCGATACCGTGGCGAATACTGTCACGATCACGTCGACTCCCGACACGCGTCTGCCCGGGCGATACGGCCTGTGGGTCAACAGGTCCAGGGACTTTCTTCGCCTTGGCGAGATTATTGCCGAGACGCCGCACACAGTGACGCGTCGGGTGCTCTCCGATTTACCCGGCCACGTGCAGCGTGGAGGAGCTTCCTTCACCGGATGGTTCTACCGTGACGCCTCTGAACTGGGTTTGCCTTTTGTCGACTGGACAATTCGTACGGATGACGGAACCGCACCGGCCTGGTATTTTCCCTCGGCATCCGAAAAGACGAAGGGTTGTGCGGTTCTCGTTCATGGCAGGGGAGTGCAGCGCAATGAAGTGTTGCGCGCCGTGCCTGTATTTCACAATGCCGGTTACGACGCTCTCGCGATCTCATACCGCAATGACGGCGATGCGTCAGCGTCGGCAGACAAGCGGTACGGCCTGGGAATGACCGAGTGGAAAGACGTGCATGCCGCGTTGAGCGAGGCACTCACGGCGGGCCACACGAAATTTGTACTCATGGGCTGGTCGATGGGCGGAGCAATCTGCCTGCAGACGGCCGCACGCTCCGCTCACGCTCCGCGCATCACAGGTCTGGTTCTGGAGTCACCCGTCGTCGATTGGCGGTCGGTGCTTCGTTATCAGGCGCGTGCGTCCCGCATTCCCGCGCTCGTGCGTAACGCAGCAATGTGGCTCATCGGCCATCGGCTGAGCAGAATCGTCACGGGACAGCACCAGCCGATAGATCTCGACAGCCTCGATCGCGTGGCGCACGCCGCCGACCTCACGCATCCAGTGCTCATCGTGCACAGCGACGATGATGGCTTCGTCCCTTCGGATGCCTCACACGCCCTCGCCGAGGCGCGCCCCGACCTCGTCACACTCGAGACGTTCGCCGTCGCCAGACACACAAAGCTATGGAACTTCGACAGCGAACGCTGGAATCGCGTCATTGCACGCTGGCTCGCCGAGCACACTCACAGCTCAATCAGCCGGAAGGGCTCGACTTCTCGCGAACCTGACGTTTGATGCGCGCGAGCATGCCGCTCATTCCGCTCAGCCGAAGCGGGGAAACGGCGCGCCCAAGCCCGAGCATCTGTGGAAAGTCATTCGGAATCGACAGCGCATCTTCTGAACTGAGCCCCTCGATACCCTGAGCGAGGATGCTGGCGAAGCCCCGCGTCGTCGGCGCTTCTTTGGGAGCGGACGCGATAACGGTCACCGCGCCATGCGTAATCTCAACGGTCAAGAACACCGGGGACTGGCATTCGACGACCCTTTCAAGCAAATCGGGATGATCCGCATACTTCTCGGGCAACTCGGGCAGCTCGTTCGCGAAATCGAGAAGCAGCAGAAGTCGGTTCTGCTCGTCGAGCTCGAGAAACTCGTCGCGAATTTCGGCAAGAGCGTCGCTCAGGGGGGCATCGACCATGGTTGTTGGTTCCTTCCCGCTCACGAACTGCGCGGTTCAGGTGCTTCGCCGCGATCATCACCGAGAACGATGGGAACACCGACGGAGCTGCCCCATTCGGTCCAGGAGCCGTCGTAGTTGCGAACGTTCGACAGCCCGAGCAGATGGCGCAGCACAAACCAGGTGTGGCTCGAACGCTCTCCGATGCGGCAGTATGCGATCACGTCATCGCCGTCACTCAGCCCAGCACCATCGCGATACACCGATTCGAGTGCACCGACCGGCAAGAACGTGCCGTCCTCCGCGACAGCCTTGCCCCACGGAACGCTGGACGCACTCGGAATGTGCCCGGCTCGAAGGGCGCCTTCTTCCTGGTACGCGGGGGCAGTCGTTCGGTCACCGCGATACTCCTCCGGCGACCTCACGTCGATGAGCGGATTGCCGAAGTGTGCAAGCACATCGTCACGGTATGCGCGCAACGTCGAGTCGTCGCGCGCCACGACGGGGTAATCCGTCGCTGACCTGCTCGCGACATCTGTCGTGATCTCGCGTCCTTCAGCGATCCACTTGTCTCGCCCTCCATCGAGCAGACGCACGTCAGTGTGCCCGAAGAGGCTGAACACCCACAGCGCGTATGCGGCCCACCAATTGCTCTTGTCACCGTAGATGATGACTGTGTCGTCGCGGGAGATGCCCTTACGGCTGAGCAGAGCGGCGAATCCTTCGCCATCCACGTAGTCGCGGGCCACCGGGTCGTTGAGTTCCGTGTGCCAGTCAACCTTGACGGCACCGGGGATGTGTCCAGTCTCGTAGAGAAGAACGTCTTCGTCGGACTCGACGATCACGAGGCCGGGGGAGTCGAGATGAGCCTGAAGCCACTCTGTGCTGACGAGCCGTGTCGGGTCTGCATAACCCGTGAACTTCTCTGTACCTGCATCGGCCTCAACCGCCATCGTTCCTCCTCTGGTTTTGGTCCCCGGTCACATGCAATCACAGCGGTTAAGCTGGATGCTGTCATGCCCGACGATACGCTCGCGGGCTGAGAGTTGTCGTGCGTCAGCGTAAGAGTCTGACACAAGCCGACAGTCCGCATTCAGATGAAGGCTCCTCACCCGATGAATATTCCCCCGTCACACGCCGGGACCGTCAAGCACCTCGTCGATCGACGTCCCGAGATGTCGGGGGAAGACCTCGCAGCCAATCTCGCGCCCCCGCCTCAGTTCGAGGCGGCGAGCTTCGATTCCTATCGCCCAGACGGCGAATACCCGTCTCAACAGGCAGCCGTCGATTACTTGCGTACATTTTCTGCTGGGCAGACTCCGAAGAAGGCGAAGTTCTTCTCGCGCAAGCCGAAGCCGGATGCGCTGAAACCCGGCGTCTACCTTGATGGCGGCTTCGGCGTCGGCAAAACACACCTGCTGGCAGCGCTGTGGCATGCTGAGCCTGGAACAAGGAAATACTTCGGAACCTTCATCGAGTACACGGCCCTCGTCGGTGCTCTCGGCTACGTCGGCACCGTCTCGTTGCTCACCGGATCGTCGCTCATCTGCATTGACGAATTCGAGCTCGATGACCCGGGCGACACCATGATGATGACGCGGCTGCTCACGGAGCTGGCAGCCACGGGCACTCGGTTGGCTGCAACGTCGAATACGCCGCCAAATGCCCTCGGCGAAGGCAGGTTTGCCGCACAGGACTTTCTTCGCGAAATCCACTCTCTCTCGAGCACGTTCGAAACTCTGCGCATCGACGGCACTGACTACCGAAGGCGTGCCATCGAGGGAAACTGCGTCACCGTGACCGATGGCGAGATCGATCAGGCGATTCAGCGCGCCACGGCATCCGGGACCACCATGACCGATGACAACTTCCGGACGCTCATCGAGCATCTCGCCATCGTTCACCCCTCGAGGTTCATCCGTCTTCTCGACGGGGTTGACGCGATCGCAATCAGAAACACAACAGAACTCGATTCGCAAGCGTCGGCCTTGCGACTGGTAGCTTTCATCGACCGCGTATACGACGCGCAGATTCCTATCGTCGCCAGCGGCATCCCCCTCGACACCGTCTTTTCTGACGATATGCTCTCCGGTGGATTCCGCAAGAAGTACCTGCGAGCCATGTCTCGAATGATCTCGCTATCGACCGCTGCCTGAAACCTGCCGTTCACAGAGCGCGGTTTTTGTCACCACTCTGAAACACGGACTGCCCACTCCGGAAACATTCCCGCCCGAAGCTGAGTGCACCGACGATGATTACCGCCGGTCCGCACCACCGAGAGGTAGAGAATATGGATACCGGAAGCATCGCGTGGGCGGTCACCGCCACAGCGCTTGTGCTCCTCATGACACCGGGAGTCGCCTTTTTCTATGGCGGCCTCGTCAAGGCAAAGAGCGTCGTCAGCATGATGATGATGAGCTTCGGAGCTCTCGCCCTGATCGGCGTGCTGTGGGTGCTCTACGGCGCCAGCATGAGTTCCGTCACTGGACTGTGGGACTTCTCAGGCAACCCCGTGGCGGATCTCGGGCTCACGTCACTCGCTTCGGGTGAGACCGCGAACACCGATCTGCTCGGATCAGCGTTCAGCGCGACATTCGCGATCATCACCGTTGCGCTTATCTCGGGGGCAATCGCCGATCGCGCACGGTTCGGATCGTGGATGCTGTTCGCCGGCGTGTGGGCGACCCTCGTGTACTTCCCCGTAGCCGCATGGGTGTGGGGCGGAGGCTGGATTTTACATCTCGGCACGATCTTGTTCGGTGCAGACAGCGCAGCAGCGGTTATCGATTACGCGGGTGGAACTGCAGTGCACATCAATGCCGGGGCAGCTGCACTCGCTCTCGTTCTCGTGCTGGGAAAACGATCGACGTTTGCCAAGGGCGCAGATAAGCCGCACAATGTGCCGCTCGTGCTTCTCGGTGCAGCGCTTCTCTGGTTCGGATGGTTCGGGTTCAATGCGGGAGCCGAGTGGACGAACGGACTCGACGGTGTTGGTCTGATTACCGTGAACACGCTTGGCGCGACTGCCGCCGCCATTATCGGCTGGCTCATAGTTGAACGGGTCAAAGACGGCAAGTCCACGTCGGTCGGCGCAGCATCCGGTGCCGTCTCCGGCCTTGTGGCCATCACCCCGGCATGTGCCAATCTCACCCCGGGGTGGGCGCTGCTGCTCGGTGCACTCGCCGGAACCGTGTGCGCACTCGCCGTCGAGCTCAAGTTCAGGCTCGGGTACGACGACACGCTCGATGTCGTCGGCATCCACCTGGTCGGAGGGCTGATCGGCACGCTCTATCTGGGATTCTTCGCTACGGGAACCGGGTTGTTTCTCGGAGGCGGGCTTCAGCAGCTCACGCTTCAGACCGTTGCGGCGCTTGCGGTTCTGGGGTACAGCTTCGCCGTCGCGTGGATCGTCGGAACCGTCATCGAAAAGACAATCAAGTTCCGCCTTGAGCCAGACGCAGAGGTCGCTGGCGTCGACAACTCCGTGCACGGAGAGAGCGCCTACGCCATGGAGGTTCGCGAGATCGCGTGAGGTCTGGCTCTAGGGTGTCTCGGCCCGTCGCGTCGTGCGGGCCGCAACACCTCGCTACGCTGGGGATATGACTCGACTTGTCAGCGCCTATCGCACCACGCAGACCGACCAGATCACACAGGATGCTGCTGAAGTCACCGAGGCGCGCGCAATGATCGAGCAGGTCGTTCCCGACGGGTTCGAGATTATTCAACTCGACATCGGAAAGATCGATGGCGGCACTCGTGTGACCGGGATCATCCGCTCAACAGCGGTGACCCCGATTGAGGCGACCGGGGCCGACTACGTGAGCGCACGCGACGCGCTGAAGGCGAAGGTTCCGGAGGAGAGCGTCAGCTTGGGCATCCTCATTGCCAAGCCGTAGTCGTTTTCTCGTGACCCCTTAACAGACGCCAGCGCCCGTGAGAGAATCGCCAGATCGAGACGTGGGCGGCGGCGGTGAGCGGTCAGATGACGAACACCTCGCGCTCGACACTCGGGTGAGGTGAGTCTTCATGCATCGATTCTCCGAGATTCTAGCGGGCAATGATCGTCTGCAGGAGAGCCCGGCCGCCATCGTGTTGCGCGACACGCTGAGCGAGAATATCGCTCGCATGCAGAGGTTCGCCGATTCACACGGCAAAAGCCTTCGCCCCCACGTTAAGACGCACAAAAGCATCGACATCGGATGCCTGCAGATCGCTGCGGGTGCGCACGGAATCACGGCGGGCACTGTCGGCGAAGCCGAAGTATTCGCCGAAGCCGGAGTGACAGACATTTTCATCGCGTACCCGCTCTGGGCTGCAGGTTCCAAGGCCGGGCGGTTGCGCTCGCTCGCGTGCCGAACGAAACTGAGCATCGGTGTGGAGAGCAGAGATGCCGCAGACACGCTCAGCGAAGCTCTCGGGGAGTTGCGCACAGAAGTCTCTCTTGTCATCGAGATCGAATGCGGGGCCGGTCGCTCCGGTGTCGACCCTCGGGCGGCCGGAGCGCTCGCGCGTTACGCTGTCGACCGCGGTTTTCCCGTTCCGGGCGTGTACACATACCCGGGACACGGCGGTGTCCCAGGTGAACGCCGACGGGCCGCTCGAGATCAAGAAGCAGCTCTCACTGCTGCCGTTCACAGCATCGAGGCGAAAGGACTCAGCGTCGATCTCGTTAGCGCGGGATCGACCCCGACCGCTGAATTCTCGATAGATCGCGTGATCACGGAGATCCGACCGGGGGAGTACGTCTTCAACGATGGTGACAACCTCCGGCTTGGTGCCTGCCGCGAATCTGACATCGCTTTGTTCGTCGCAGCGACAGTTGTCAGTGCGCAGGAGCCTGGCCGCGCAATTCTCGATGTGGGATCGAAGGCTCTCGGGCGTGAGGGAGACGCCGAACGCGGCTTCGGAACGGTGCCGGGACTCGGCCACCGTCTGCACAAGCTCAACGAGTATCACGGGTATCTTGAACTGCTGGCTGACGGGCCGCAGCTGCCTGTCGGCACGATGGTGCCGGTACTGCCGAACCACGTTTGCCCCGTCGTGAACAGCTTTGACGAGCTCACCGTAGTGATGCCAGACGGCACGTGCGAGATGTGGCCGGTATCGGCACGCGGACGGCTGAACTGAGGAGGAAGACATGGATGCTCGCGCGCTGCGCGTTCTCATCACAGGTGCGTCGAGCGGCATTGGCGAAGCTGTCGTCAAGCGCTGTAGGCGCGATGGGGCGCGACTCGTGCTCACGGGCCAACGCGGTTCTCCCCCCATAACCCTGGGGGATGATGAGTTGTATATTTCCGGCGACCTTTCTGACGAGAGCTTTGTCTCCGACCTGGTCGACCGTGCGATCGCAGAGCTCGGCGGGCTTGACGCGGTGCTGCTCGTGCACGGACTCCAGCAGGAGGGACCTCTCACAGAGATGCCCCTCGATGATGCTCGGGCCTTGCTCGATGCCAACGTCCTCAGCGTATTCAGCGTTATCAAGCACTCAGCTGCACACATGTCAGACGGAGGCGCGATCGTGTGCGTTGCATCTCGCCTCGGCATTGCAGGCATCGCGGATCAGGTGATGTATTCTGCAGCCAAGGGCGGCCTCATCATGCTGGCAAAGGGCGCGGCCATCGAGCTGGCACCTCGCAATATTCGCGTCAATGTCGCTGCTCCAGGGCTAACCGTCACTCCCGTGATCGAATCGTGGATGCAGAAGCATCCAGACCCTGAGCAGTACCGTGCAGAACAAGCTGCGACAATCCCGCTCGGGCGGCTCGCCGATCCTGCGGAGGTCGCAGAAGCGATCTACTTCCTCGGGTCGCCGGCCTCCTCATACATCACCGGTGCGGTGCTGCCGATCGACGGGGGATATACGGCCGCGTGAGCGACCTACGCACCCACGCGGACTGTGGTGGTGGGCGATACCAGACTCGAACTGATGACCTCTTCCGTGTGAAGGAAGCGCGCTACCAACTGCGCCAATCGCCCGAACCGGCGTACTGCCGGAACGACACTCGATACTAACCGAGAAAGTTTCTTCACGCACAATCGATGGCGCGCTGGCTCCCGAGCGCATAACGACACGCGCGAGATGCGTCAGTTTGAACATTCGCAGACATTTCGGTTACAGTTTTTGAGCACGCAGAAATGTGAGCAATGCGGATGTGGCGCAGTGGTAGCGCATCACCTTGCCAAGGTGAGGGTCGCGAGTTCGAATCTCGTCATCCGCTCGAGTGCTGAGGATCAGTCTCAAGGCTGGTTACGGCCTGTGGGCATGCCCACACGCGGTGGCGTGGCCGAGAGGCGAGGCAGCGGCCTGCAAAGCCGTCCACACGGGTTCGAATCCCGTCGCCACCTCGACTCAAAGTGAATAGCCCCAAACGGGCGCGATTGGCGCAGCGGTAGCGCGCTTCCCTGACACGGAAGAGGTCACTGGTTCGATCCCAGTATCGCGCACAGAAAAACCCTTCGGCCTCCGGCCGAGGGGTTTTCTGCTGCGACGTCCCGGTGCGTGGCTCAGGACGGCTAAAGTTGTCAGGGTCAGTGATAGCGAGCCAAGGAGTGAGTACCGGTGTCAGACGGTTTCGACCTGTTTCCCGACCGTTCCGTCGTCGCCATGCGCGTCAACGGCGAGCTCAAGGATCTCGCGACGACGGTGACGGACACAGACGACGTCGAGCCGATTGACATTACCTCTGCAGACGGCCTGAGCATCCTTCGTCACTCGGCGGCGCACGTGCTCGCGCAAGCGGTGCAGCAGGTCAATCCTGAGGCAAAACTCGGGATCGGCCCGCCGATCACCGATGGGTTCTACTACGACTTCGACGTCACAGACCCTTTTACTCCCGACGACCTCAAAGCTCTGCAGAAGGCAATGGAGCGCATCGTCAAACAGGGGCAGCGCTTTGAACGGCGCGTCGTCACAGAAGACAGCGCACGTGCGGAGCTCGCAGCTGAGCCATACAAGCTTGAACTCATCGGCCTCAAAGGTGCTGGCGGGTCAGCAGGAGACGAGAACGAGAATGTTGAGGTCGGCGGCGCCGAGCTCACAATCTACGACAACGTCGACCCGAAAACAGGGGAGACGGTGTGGAAAGACCTGTGCCGCGGGCCTCATCTTCCCTCGACACGCCTGATCGGCAACGGCTTCTCCCTCATGCGCGTTGCCGCTGCCTATTGGCGCGGCTCCGAGAAGAACCCGCAGCTGCAGCGCATCTATGGCACCGCGTGGCCCACAAAAGATGAGCTTCGGGCATACAAGACCCGGCTAGAAGAAGCCGCCAAGCGGGACCACCGCCGATTGGGGGCGGAACTCGATCTGTTCAGCTTCCCCGACGAGATCGGCTCCGGGCTTGCCGTCTTCCACCCGAAGGGTGGAATCGTTCGGGCAGAGATCGAAGACTATATGCGCAAGCGACTTGTCGAGAATGATTATGAGCTCGTCAACACGCCGCATATCACCAAGGGCCACTTGTACGAGATCAGTCAGCATCTGAACTGGTATCGAGACGGCATGTTTCCGCCGATGCACCTGGATGAGGTCACCGATGCCGACGGCGCTGTGGTCAAGCAGGGACAGGACTATTACCTCAAGCCGATGAACTGCCCGATGCACAACCTCATCTATCGGGCACGGGGCCGCAGCTATCGAGAACTGCCATTGCGTCTCGCCGAGTTCGGCACCGTCTACCGCTACGAGAAGAGCGGGACGCTCTCGGGACTGACACGCGTTCGAGGCCTCACTCAAGACGATGCGCACATCTATGTGACGGAAGACCAAATTAAGCCAGAGGTCGCCAGACAGCTTGAGTTCGTGCTCGAGACGCTGCGCGGGTACGGGCTCGACGATTTCTACCTCGAGCTGTCGACACGCGACCCCGAAAAATCAGTGGGAACCGACGACGCGTGGAATGACGCGACTGAAACACTTCGACAGGTCGCTCTTGACTCGGGTCTTGAGCTTGTTGACGATCCGGGCGGTGCCGCATTCTACGGGCCGAAGATCTCGGTTCAGGCTCGAGACGCCATCGGTCGAACCTGGCAGCTTTCCACAGTGCAGCTTGATTTCAACCAGCCCGAGCTCTTCGAGCTCGAATACACGGCTGCCGATGGAACTCGCAAGCAGCCAGCCATGATTCATCGTGCACTGCTCGGCTCGATCGAGAGATTCTTTGCGATCCTTCTCGAGCACTACGCTGGCGCATTCCCCGTGTGGCTTTCACCCGTGCAGGTCGTTGGAATACCCGTTGCCGAGGAGTTCGGGCCGTATCTCGATGACATCGCTGCGCGCCTGAAGAAGCAGGGGGTTCGCGTTGAGATCGATCATTCAGACGATCGCATGCAGAAGAAGATCCGCACCCACACGAAGCACAGGGTTCCGTTCATGCTGATCGCTGGTGAGGAAGATCGCTCGCACGGCAATGTGAGCTTCCGATTCCGAGACGGATCGCAACTCAACGGCATGCCAATTGACGACGCAGTATCCAAGATCGTCGCGAGCATCAGATCCCACGAGCACGTGACGACGGCGTGGTCGGCATGACGGAACATCAGGATGTTCAGGCAGAATCTGCCGAACAGTTTCACCTGGCGGGCGTCCCCGACGAGTTTCAACGCCTGTGGACGCCGCACCGCATGGTGTACATCCGCCAGGGCGAGCCAGAGACCGACGATTGCCCGTTTTGCCGCGCTCCACGAATGGACGACACGGACTCGCTGATCGTTGCACGAGGTCGCCACGCGTTCGTCATCTGCAATCTTTTCCCTTACAACTCCGGTCACCTCCTTGTGTGCCCGTACCGTCATATATCGACGTACGATTTGGCAACTCCTGAGGAAGTTGCTGAAATCGGGGAACTGACACAGGTTGCGATGCGCGTCATTCGTTCAGTCTCCGGCAACGACGGTTTCAATCTCGGGATGAACCAGGGCGCGGTGGCCGGAGCCGGCATATCTGCGCACCTGCATCAGCACATCGTGCCGCGCTGGGCGCAAGACGCCAATTTTCTACCCATCATTGCCAAGACCAAGGCGCTTCCACAACTCCTCGGCGAGGTTCGCGAAACGCTTGCAGAGGCCTGGCCGAAGCCCGAACACATGGAGAATGAGCATCATGACTGAGAGCAATTCACAGAACGCAACTGGCACAGGCCGCGTCAAGCGCGGGCTCGCGGAAATGCTGAAGGGCGGCGTCATCATGGATGTCGTCACACCTGAGCAGGCACGAATCGCGGAGGACGCAGGAGCCGTCGCGGTCATGGCCCTCGAGCGCGTACCCGCAGATATTCGCTCGCAGGGTGGTGTCGCCCGCATGAGCGACCCCGATCTCATTGATGCTATCGTCGCCGAAGTCTCGATTCCCGTGATGGCCAAGGCTCGAATCGGCCACTTTGTCGAGGCTCAGATTCTCGAAGCGCTCGATGTCGACTACATCGACGAGTCCGAGGTTCTCAGCCCAGCCGACTACGTGAATCACATCGACAAATGGAAGTTCACCGTTCCCTTCGTGTGCGGGGCGACGAACCTCGGCGAGGCACTTCGTCGCATCAACGAGGGTGCGGCGATGATCCGTTCCAAGGGTGAAGCGGGAACGGGCGATGTCTCAGAGGCCACGAAACACATCCGTAAAATCACCTCCGAGGTTCGTGCGTTGACCGCTCTGTCGAAGGATGAGCTTTTCGTCGCGGCGAAAGAACTCCAGGCACCGTACGCTCTCGTCGAGGAAATTGCCGAGACGGGCAAACTCCCCGTCGTGCTTTTCACAGCGGGCGGCGTCGCCACACCGGCAGACGCCGCGATGATGATGCAGCTCGGAGCCGATGGAGTGTTCGTGGGGTCGGGAATCTTCAAGTCAGGTAACCCTGAGCAACGCGCAGCGGCGATCGTCAAGGCGACGACGTTCTACGATGATCCCACTGTGGTCGCGAACGTCTCACGCGGGCTCGGAGAGGCCATGGTCGGTATCAACGTGAGCGATCTTGCCGCTCCTCACCGCTTGTCTGAGCGTGGCTGGTAGGGCACGAGTCGGAGTTCTCGCCCTTCAGGGCGACGTGCGTGAGCACACATCGGTGTTGAGCGAGCTCGACGTCGAGGTGACGAGCGTGCGGACTGTCGGTGACCTCTCAGCGGTCGACGGGCTCGTTCTTCCGGGCGGGGAATCAAGTGTCATCGACAAGTTGAGCCGAATGTTCGGTGTCGCAGATCCGATCCGCCAGGCGATTGACTCCGGGCTCCCTGTCTTCGGTACGTGCGCGGGCCTCATTATGCTCGCCGAACGGCTCGTGGACGGAATCGCGGGCCAGCAGACATTTGGGGGCCTCGATGTCACTGTGCAGAGAAACGCATTCGGCTCTCAGACTGACTCCTTCGAGACCGATCTCGACATTCCAGAGCTGGGAGCGCCGCCAGTGCACGCGGTTTTCATCAGAGGGCCGGTCGTCACTCAGACTGGCCCGCACGTCCGTGTGCTGAGCGAGATCGACAACCGCCGCATTGTCGCAGTCGAAGAACGCAACATCATTGCGACGTCGTTTCACCCCGAGGTAACCGGCGAGCGACGCTTTCACGAACGTTTCATCGAACGCGTGCGCAGCCAGGCCAGCTGACGGCTCTACGGGTCAACCACCGACCTACCGTAGAATGGCCGTACTTTACAAGACGCAGTGAGGGAGCACATGTCAGGGCACTCCAAGTGGGCGACAACGAAGCACAAGAAAGCGATCATCGATCAGCGGCGTGCCAAATCGTTCGCAAAGCTCATCAAGAACATTGAGGTTGCCGCCAAGATCGGTGGGCCGGACCTCGCGGGAAACCCCACCTTGCAAGACGCCATTCAAAAGGCGAAGAAGACCTCCGTCCCCAACGACAACATCGATCGCGCCGTTAAGCGCGGTGCCGGCCTCACGGGCGAGTCCATTGAGTACACGACGATCATGTACGAGGGTTACGGACCGAACGGCGTCGCATTTCTCGTCGAATGTCTGACGGACAACAAGAACCGGGCCGCAGCGGATGTCCGGACGCTGATGACTCGCAATGGCGGAACGATGGCGGATCCGGGAAGCGTGTCTTATAACTTCAGCCGCAAGGGCCTCATCGTCGTACCCCAGGAGGAGACGACGGAAGATGACGTGCTCGCCGCCGTACTCGATGCTGGCGCAGAAGAGGTTCAGGCTGAGGACGACACCTTCGAGATCATCACGGAAGCAACCGACCTTGTCCCTGCTCGCACGGCATTGCAAGAGGCCGGCATCGATTACAACTCGGCAGATGTCGCGTTCGTGCCACATCTCAAAGTGGAGATCGACGCTGACACCGCTCGCAAAGTATTCAAGCTCATCGATGCTCTCGACGACTCCGACGATGTGCAGAACATCTACAGCAATTTCGACATCAGCCCCGACGTACGAGCACAGCTCGAAGACGACGAAGACTGACGAGTGGCGCTTCGCGTGCTGGGCATCGACCCCGGGCTCACCCGCTGTGGAATCGGAGTCATCGATGTTGCGCCGAATCGCGAAGCCACACTCGTCTATTACGGGGTGATCAGAAGCTCCTCCGACGCCGAAGTCGAATCGCGACTTCTCTCGATCTCCGAAGGCATCGACGCCGCTCTGGATCAGTACGTCCCTCAGGCGGTCGCCGTCGAGCGAGTATTCGCGCAGCACAACCTACGCACCGTTATGGGAACGGCTCAGGCAAGTGGGATCGCCCTCGCCGCCGCTGCGAAACGCGGCCTCCGGGTCGGACACCACACGCCATCCGAGGTGAAGGCTGCCATTACAGGCTATGGGTCTGCCGACAAAAAGCAGGTGGCGACTATGGTGACGCGCATTCTGCGGTTGGCCGCGCCGCCGACGCCAGCAGATGCGGCGGATGCTCTTGCACTCGCGCTCTGCCACGCCTGGCGAATCGGAAGCTCAGTCACTCCAACGGGAATGGCAGCGGAGACACCGGCGCAACGTGCGTGGTTGGACGCCGAGCGCGTATCGCGGCGGGGGAGACCGCCGCGAGCCTGAACCGCACTGTCGGACTCACCGCCTAGGCTGAGAACGTGATTTCTTCGGTACGCGGAACTGTTCTGTCTGCACGCGGTGGGAACGTCATCATCGAGGTAGGTGGAGTCGGTCTCGCTGTTCAGGTGACGCCAGAACACGAGCTGGCTCTGCGCACCGGTGAGACGGCGTTCATCCACACGAGCCTGATCGTTCGCGAAGATGCCCTGAGCCTCTTTGGTTTTGAGACAAGCGAGCAGCTCGAAATTTTCGAGTTGCTGCTTCGCGTCAATGGGGTCGGTCCCAAATCAGCGCTGGGCGTACTCTCGGCTCTCGGGCCAGGACAAGTTGCGACTGCTGTCGAGAGCGAAGACGACAAGGCGTTCCGCGCAGTGAGCGGCATTGGTCCTAAAACGGCAAAGTTGATCATCCTCTCACTCGCTGGCAAAGTCACATCGCTCGCGTACACGACCGATACCGTCGCTCCAAAGCAGGGAAATGGGGCAGACGTCGTTGTGGCGCTCACAGGGCTTGGCTGGTCTGAACGTGACGCTGAGTCCGCGCTGAGCTCACTTCTCTCTGCTCAGCCCGACCTCGCTTCTGCCCCCGTACAGACCCTCCTGCGATTGGCGCTTGCGCAACTCGGCCCCTCGACGTCGAAAGGAGGTCAGCGGTGAGTGATCAGGAGTTGACGTCGTCAGAGGTGCTCTCCGAGGCTGAACTCGCCTTCGAAGGAGCACTTCGACCCGCTAGTCTGGCTGAATTCGTCGGGCAGCCCAAGGTGCGCGGGCAACTCGAGCTTCTTCTCAAAGCTGCTGGTTTGCAAAACCGCACGCCGGATCACATACTGCTTGCCGGCCCGCCGGGACTGGGCAAGACAACACTAGCCATGATCGTCGCTCACGAGTCCGGTCGTCCACTTCGAACGTCCAGCGGTCCGGCGATTCAGCATGCAGGAGATCTCGCTGCCGTTCTTTCCAGTCTTGTTCCCGGTGAAGTTCTCTTCATCGATGAAATTCACCGCATGGCCCGCTCCGCAGAGGAAATGCTCTACCTCGCGATGGAAGATTTCAGAATCGACATCATGGTCGGCAAAGGCGCTGGTGCCACGTCCGTTCCTCTCGATCTGGCACCGTTCACTCTCGTAGGGGCAACGACTCGCTCAGGACTTCTCCCTAACCCTCTCCGCGATCGATTCGGGTTCACTGCCCATCTCGAGTTCTACGATGATGACGATCTCGCGAAAGTAATCGAGCGTGCGGCGCCGATGCTTGACTTCCAACTCGACAAGGAAGGAATTGCCGAGATCTCCGGCCGTTGCCGAGGCACCCCCCGAATCGCGAATAGACTTCTTCGTCGCGTGCGAGACTACGCGCTCGTTCACAAGACTTCAGGCGACGTTGACGCCGTCCGAGCGGCGCTGCGTCTCTACGATGTTGATGCGCTCGGCCTCGACCGTCTTGACCGCGCGGTTATGAGCACCATCCTCACCCGGTTTGGCGGCGGCCCGGTCGGCCTGAGTACGCTCGCCGTTTCCGTCGGCGAGGAGGGTGAGACCATCGAGAGCGTCGTCGAGCCGTTCCTTGTGAGAATCGGCCTGATCACGCGCACACCACGCGGGCGTATGGCCACGGAACTCGCATACAAGCACTTCGGCATAGCCACTGCTCAGGAGTCACTACCGCTCGATACCCTATAATCGACTCTGGCCCACCGGCCGTCCCCACAATCAGCGGTGAAGCACCGCGGAAAGCCGTGTAACTGTATGGACCCGTTAACAATTGCCATGTTGGCAATCCTTGCCGTTTTGATCTTCTTCATGTTCCGAAACAGCCAGAAGCGTAAGCGCGATCAGCAGGAGTTGCAGTCCAAGGTCGCTCCGGGTGCCGAGGTGATGACGAACTTCGGACTGTTCGGAACCATCCTGTCCATCGATGAAGATGACAACAAAGTAGAGCTGCAGACTGGTGCTGACGTCGTTTTGACCGTTCACCGACAGACCATCACGCGAGTCATCGACAATACAGACGACGCTGAGTCTGAGGATGTGCCCATGGACGACGCAGAAGATGAGATCGAGACTGACGACACCGATAACACTGCACCCAACGGCGACAACAAGTCTGACAACGCTTAGGCCGCTCACAGCGCCCGGAATTCCTGCAACAGAAAGCTGAGTACATAGGTGTCTCCACGCTCCACACCTACCCGAAAGGCGACCCGCTCGCTTTCGTGGCTGGGATTCCTCGTCCTTGTCCTGATCGCGGTTCTCACCGGTGGCGTTCTCTGGGGCGGAGCCAGCTTCATCCCGAAGCTCGCTCTTGACCTTGAGGGCGGGACGCAGATCATTCTCGAGGCACAGGTCTCCGATAGCTCTGACGTCTCGCAGGAGCAGCTCGACCAAGCGGTTTCAATCATCCGCCAGCGTGTAAACGCCTCGGGTGTCACGGAAGCCGAAGTCACAACGGAGGGCGGTCGCAATATTGTCGTCGCTATCCCCGGTGTTGCCGATCAGGAGACACGTGACCGCGTCACATCCACGGCAAAGCTCTCGTTCCGGCCTGTACTCGTCGCAGGCGAGCCGTCGAACGAATTCGTCGGAGAAGACGGGCAGGCCACGCCGTATCCGTCTCCAGAAGCGACGGTTCCCAACGAGCCGACTGCCGCACCAACCGACGCCAGCGACAACAGTTGGATCACGCCGCGCCTGCAACAGGAGTATCAGGCGTTCGACTGCGATGCAGAGCGCGGTGAGGCAGCTGACGCACCTGACGACCAGCCCATCATCGCCTGCGAGACCGATGGCACGGTGAAGTACATTCTGGGGCCCGTTGAGGTAGAGGGTGCCAACATCAGCGATGCATCTGCCGGCATGGGACAGACGCAGACGGGTGCGACCACGGGGCAGTGGGTCGTCAACCTCGAGTTTGATGGCACAGGGACGAAGGCATTCGCCAACGTCACCTCGCGGCTTACGGGCGCTGAGTCACCGAAGAACCAGTTTGCCATCGTGCTCGACGGCGAAGTCATCTCGGCGCCACGTTCTCAAGCTGTCATCTCTGATGGAAAAGCGCAGATCAGCGGAAACTTCACAGAAGACACGTCAAAGGCTTTGGCTGACCAGCTCAAATACGGCGCGCTTCCCATCAACTTTACGGAGCTCAGCTCCAACCAGATCTCTGCGACACTCGGGTCGGCTCAGTTGGAGATCGGTATGATTACCGGTCTCATCGGACTTCTGCTCGTCGTCATTTACACGCTATTCCAATATCGACTTCTCGGGTTCGTGACGATTCTCTCGCTCGTCATTGCTGCTGCACTGACCTACTTGGTAATCGCCATTCTCGGATGGCGCGAGGGATACCGCCTGTCTCTGGCGGGTATCGCCGGTTTGATCGTCGCCATCGGTTTCACCGTCGACTCCTTCATCGTCTACTTCGAGCGAATACGCGATGAGCTTCGAGACGGTCGAGGCTTGGAGTCTGCCGTTGAAGCCGGGTGGAAACGTGCAGCGCGCACGATCTATTCGGCAAAGGGCATCAACCTTCTTGCTGCCGTCGTGCTGTATGTTCTCGCCGTGGGGAACGTGCGTGGGTTCGCATTCACACTCGGTGTAACGACACTCATTGACGTGCTCGTCGTTGTGATCTTCACTCACCCCATGCTCCAGCTGCTTGCGCAGACACGGTTCTTCTCCAGCGGTCATCCGCTTTCAGGACTCGACCCTGAAGCCCTTGGTGCTGTCTATCGAGGCCGTGCGCAGTTCCGCTCACCTGTCTCGGCGAAGCGCTCGAAGATTGCTTCCTCGAGCAAGGAAGCGCAGAAGCGCCAGACAATCGCTGAACGGAAGAAGGCGGAATTGACCTCGACCGGTTCAGCGAAGAATGACGAGAAGGATTCCTGATGGCCAGCTTCGTTCGTTTCGGAAACGACCTTTACACAGGCAAGCGCTCCGTCAACTTCGTCGGCAACCGCCGCGTGTGGTTCACGATCGCCGCGCTCCTCGTGATCGCATCTATCCTCACGCCGATTCTCAAGGGCGGTTTCAACTTCGGCATTGAGTTCACCGGCGGTTCCCAGTTCTCGATTTCGGGAGCGAAGAGCACCGAGCAGCAACTCGCAACGGATGCTGTCGCCGGCGTCGTACCCGACGCCGTCACACGCGTTGTGATTGTGGGCGACGACGGAGTTCGAGTTCAGACGGACCAGCTGACGGCGGATGAGACACACACAATCACGCAGACGCTGGCGGAGGCCTATGGGGTTGACGCGTCTGACGTGAACACCAACTTCATTGGGGCGACATGGGGCAGTGACGTGACGAAGATGTCGTTGACAGCACTTGTGATCTTTCTCGTTCTGTCATTCATCATCATGGCTCTGTATTTCAGAACCTGGAAAATGTCGGCGGCAGCAATCTTCACACTGGCTGATGTGCTTGTGATCACGCTCGGCGTCTACGCAGCATCAGGGTTCGAGGTCACGCCCGCAGCGGTAATCGGGTTTCTGACGATTCTGGGATATTCGCTCTATGACACCGTTGTCGTCTTTGACAAGATTCGAGAGAATACGCATGAAGATGGCGAGGATTCCCCTCGAACGTTCTCTGAATCGGTGAACCTCGCAGTGAACCAGACTCTTGTGCGTTCGATTAACACCTCGGTGGTCGCCGCTCTGCCGGTAGCCGCGATTCTCATCATCGGTGATTTCCTCTTAGGCGCAGAGACCCTCCGGGATATCTCGCTTTCGCTTTTCGTTGGAATCATCGTCGCCACGTATTCGACGATTTTCGTCGGAGCTCCGCTCTACGCGCTGTTCCGCCAAAACGAGCCAGAGATCAAGAAGCGGGATGCACGCGTGCTCGCAGCGCGCGAGCGGGCGTCGAAGGCCGAGCCGGTCAAATAGCACGCGGCTGGGCAGTATCCTTGAAAGTTCAAGGGGGTGATCCGCGATGACAGAATCCACGTCGACGCAATCCGCTTCTCTGCGGAGGCTCGTGCCACGCATTTTTTCCCGAGCCCAGCCTGTCGGCGCTGTCGATCGACTCATCCGCACTGTCCGCATGCACCAGCCGAAGGCGGACGTCTCCGTCATCGAACGTGCATACACCGTCGCAGAAAAGGCACACCGAGAGCAGAAGAGGCGAAGTGGCGAGCCGTACATCACGCACCCGGTGGCGGTCGCCCAGATTCTCGCCGATCTCGGAATCGGTTCGAAAACGATCGCCGCTGCGCTGCTGCACGACACTGTAGAAGATACGGAATACACGCTCGATGAGCTGAGAGCCGATTTCGGCGACGAGATCGCCATGCTCGTCGATGGCGTCACGAAACTCGACAAAGTCAAGTACGGCGAGGCCGCCCAGGCCGAGACCGTTCGCAAGATGATCGTTGCAATGTCGAAAGACATTCGTGTGCTGATCATCAAGCTCGCAGATCGTCTGCATAATGCGCGAACCTGGGGCTTCATGCCTCCGGAGAAGGCAGCAAAGAAGGCGACGGAGACTCTCGAGATCTACGCTCCTCTCGCGCACCGGCTCGGTATCCAGGCCATCAAATGGGAACTTGAAGACCTCTCATTCGCCGTGCTCCAGCCTAAGATCTATGCCGAGATCGAGAGCCTTGTCAAGCAACGGACTCCTCAGCGCGAGCACTTCATTCAAATGGTCATCGATGCGATCAATGACGATCTCAAGGCCCAGAAGATTCGCGGCAAGGTCGTTGGCCGGCCGAAGCAGTATTACTCGATTTACCAGAAGATGATCGTGCGGGGTCGCGATTTCGATGACATCTACGACCTCGTCGGAATCCGCGTGCTCGTCAACTCCGTGCGCGACTGCTATGCGGTGCTCGGCGCGATCCACGCCCGTTGGACGCCGATTCCCGGGCGGTTCAAAGACTACATCGCCACTCCCAAGTTCAATCTGTATCAGTCACTGCACACGACAGTCATCGGCCCCGAGGGAAAGTCTGTCGAGATTCAGATTCGCACGCACGAAATGCATCAGCATGCAGAATATGGTGTTGCCGCTCATTGGAAATACAAGGAACGGATGAATGGTGGGAAGGCGTCGGGTCCGTCGTCCGACACTGATCTCGCCTGGCTCGCCCACATTTCTGATTGGCAGGCTGAGACGGCTGATCCGAGCGAGTTTCTCGATTCTCTGCGTTTCGAGATCGGTGCCAAGGAAGTGTATGTGTTTACGCCGAAGGGCCGCGTGATCGGGCTTCCTTCGGGCGCTACACCCGTCGACTTCGCCTATGCGGTGCACACGGAGGTCGGGCACCGCACCATGGGCGCCCGCGTCAATGGACGTCTCGTTCCGTTGGAAACCGCCTTGGGGAGCGGAGACGTGGTTGAGGTCTTTACCTCGAAGAACCCCGATTCGGGTCCCAGCCAGGATTGGCTCGGGTTCGTCAAGAGTCCCCGCGCGCGGAGCAAGATTCGACAGTGGTTCACCAAGGAGCGCAGAGACGAAGCGATCGAACAAGGTAAGGATGCCATTGCGCGCGCTTTCCGAAAGCAAAACCTTCCGCTGCAGCAGCTGGACTCGCTTAACGAAGTAGTCTCGCAACTCCACTACAACGACGTCTCGGCGTTGTACGCCGCCGTCGGTGAGGGCCACGTGTCCACGCAATCGGTGCTTGAGAAGGTCGCCGCAATTGTCCAGGGTGACGCGGAGTCTGAGCACACGGTCGTCGACATGCCGGTGCGCGGACGCCCCCGAAGTCGCGCTGCGAACAGCGAATCGGGAGTTCTCGTTCGGGGCGCACCCGATATTCTCGTCAAGCTTGCAAAATGCTGCACTCCGGTTCCAGGGGATGAGATCGTCGGCTTCATCACCCGCGGCTCCGGGGTCTCGGTGCATCGTTCTGACTGTCACAATGTTCAATCACTTGAGCAGGAGCCTGAACGCATGATCGATGTCGAGTGGGCGCCGACATCGAAAGGATTGTTCCTCGTGAACATCCAAGTGGAAGCACTCGATCGGGCTGCGTTGCTCTCCGATATTACGCAGGTGCTCAGCGAACATCACGTGAATATTCTTTCGGCTACGGTGACGACGTCGAACGCACGACTGGCCATCAGTCGGTTTGTTTTCGAGATGGGTGACACCACTCATCTCGAACGCGTGCTGAACGCTGTACGACGTGTAGACGCCGTGTACGACGTCTATCGGGTCAACGGAGGCTGACCGCTACAGACACGACGTACCGCGCCGTGTAGCTTCCGCCACGACTGCGTCGAGAAATTCAAGTCCGGCAGCTTTCCTCGGTCTGCGACGTGCTGCGGCGAGATCACCAGCGTGTGCGCGGACTGTTGCCGCGTCTCCACCGCTCAGAGCGAGCACAAGCTCGCTGTCATGAATCGTGCGCAGTGAGTCGACAGCAATGTCGCTGATTGAGCGAGCTCGAGTTGTCACGTAGGGAGTGAACGGAGCAAGCTGAATGAGATCAGACTCGTCGAGCGCAATCTCGCGATAACGAGTGCCTGTTCTCCATGCCCCCAGTGGGCGTGCTCGCGAACAGACTTCGACGGGCCCGATCACCCGGGTGCCAGCACCGTGCACCCAGGCGGCCGTTCGTCCCACAATGACGTCGTGCGGCTGCACAACGGAGGAGAGGGCGAGAACTCTCAACTCTGGGCGGTCGGGTTCATCAACAGGGCAGAAGCCATCATGGATGCCCCAGAGCACTCCATCGAGGCGCGCGGCGCTCAACACGGCAAGCGGCAGATCCGTGGAGCGCAAAACCGGGGGAATTAAACGGGACATGCCCCCATCGTTGCCGACGGGAGCATCTCCGCAGCGAGCTCACCAATCACTGTGGAGAACGTCGAACAGGCATTCACCTGTGGACGGTCAGCCGATCGCGTTAAGCCACTGCCGCTGAGTGCGCAACGCTTCGTTTGCCTCGTCGATGCGCTTTCGGTCGCCCTTCGTCTCGGCATCCGCGAGCTCAGACTCCAACTTCGCGATGGAGTCGTGAAGCTGGGAAGCCAATCCCTCGGTACGAGCCTTCGTCTCTGGATTGTTCTTTCGCCAGTGCTCGTCGTCGAGCTTTCGCACAGACTGCTCGACGCGACGCAGCCGATCTTCCACGGTCTTTACCTTGTCGCGAGGAACCCGACCGATCTCTTCCCAACGACGCTGAACGCTGAGCAGCTGAGACTTCGCCTTGTCGAGGTCTTTCTCTGAGAGCAGCGGCTCGGCTTCCTCGAGCAGCTCGAGCTTCTTCTCGTAGTTCTCCCGATACTCGGCATCGTCACGCGCGTCAACCGCAGCCTTGGCCGCATAAATCTCATCGCCGGCCGCCTTGAACCGAGCCCAGAGTGCATCGTCCTGCTTCTTACCGGCTCGACCTGCACGTTTCCAGTCGTCAAGCAATCTCCGATACCCCGGTACTCCGTCGATTCCGCGCGGCACAAGCGCCTGGGCCTGCTCGATCAGCTCCTGTTTGCGCGCCTTCACATCGCGGTGCTGCGCATCGAGATCCGCAAAAAATGCGCGGCGTTCCTGTTCGATCGTGCTGCGAGCTGTGCGGAATCTCTTCCACAGCGCATTTGCCTGTGCCTTCGGCAGGCGAGGGCCATCCTGCTGGTGCGACTGCCATTGGGCGAAAAGGTCGTTCACCTGCCCGGTCATCTGCTTCCACTGAACACGTGAAGGGTCGATCGCGGCGAGAGCCTCGATCTCGGTGACGATGGTCTCGCGCTGGGCGATGGCATCTTTCTGAGCTTCTTCCGCCTGTGCCTGCTGCTGTTCGTTCAGCTCGTCGACCGTCGTATCGAGTGCGGCGACCCGCGAGCGCAGCGATTCGATATCGCCAACGGCGCTTGGCTCCCGCAAGTTCTCTGTCAGGTTTTCTACGGCCTTGGCGATGTCTTTCGCTGGAGCTCCGCGCTTTGCTCGTTGTTCGAGCAAGTTCACCTGACCGGCAAGATCGGTGAACTTGCGCTCAAAATACGCGAGTGCTTCGTCTGGCGTTCCGTCGGGAAACTGACCGACTTCACGCCACTCGTCGCCTTCGCGGACGAACACCGTTCCAGTCTCGTCTGCGCGACCCCACGGTTGTTCTTGTGTCTCTGCCACGTGCCTCTACCTACTTGTGATCCTGACCGCGCTCACGGTCGTGCGGGACTGAGTTCTCAGCCTATTATGCGGGTTGGCCAACAGGGGCGGTCTCTACTTAACCGTTATGCCGTTGATGACAGTGTCGACGGCGGGCGGACCGTCGGCCGATCCGTCCCCAGTGCCCTCGTCGACAACAGCCTTCTTCAGTTCGTCGAGTCCGCTGGTGATCGAGCCGAGCACAGTGTAGCCACCAGCCTCGTCAGAGGGGATGGTGGTGTCCTCGTAGACGATGAAGAACTGACTCCCCATGCTGTCGCCGTTGTTGCCCTGTCGGGCCATTGCAATCGTACCGGCGGGGTAGAAGTCATCTTTCGGAGCATTCTCGATCGGCCCCCATGAGTATCCTGGTCCACCGCTGCCGTCGCCGTTAGGGTCACCGCACTGCAGCACACCGAATCCTTCGGTGGTGGTCAATCGGTGGCAGCTGAGTCCCTTATAGAACCCTTCCTGGCTCAGGTAGACGAGGTTCGACACCCCCATCGGAGCGGCAGCGCCGTCAAGAGTGATTCCCAGAGGAATGTCGTTGATCGTCATCTGGCCCGTCCACTCGCGGTCTTCGGCGAGTGACGCATCCGGTTTCGAATACTGCGAGGCGGATGCTGTCGGCGACGGCGTGGCGCCCGCCTCGGGATTGCCTGGACCCTCCGAGAAGTAGAAGACTTGCGCGAAGCTCGCGCCGACGGCCACAAGCACCACGAGGATTCCCGCGATCCAGTTGTCGCGAATGCGACGCTTACGGCGGTGATCGTGCACGCTCTGCCGTGCTTGGAAGGCTCGGAGTCGGTTGCGCTCGAGCCGCGCCTTCTTCTCGTCGTATTTGCTAGGGGCCACAGATTCCTCCAACGTGATGGCCGAAGCCTGGGTGTGCGATAGGGAGCCGCGTGTGAAACCGCGACGTTACCCAGAAGAACTTTACGCCGGGAGCGGTCGCGCGGTGCACAGCCTACCGTCTCGGCTGTCAGGTGCAGCCGATAACCTGTCGGCATGGCGAACACCGGCACGGCGTATCAGCAGTCGAACGTACCGCTTGCCGTGCGCATGCGCCCGCGTAGCCTCGACGAGGTTGCAGGCCAGAAGCACCTGCTCACGCCCGGTTCTCCGCTCGTGGCGCTCGCGGGCGACTCCGGGGGGACGACGGGCTCTGTTTCGCTTATTCTCTGGGGACCTCCCGGAACAGGGAAGACGACGATCGCCCAATCCATCGCCAATTCGTCTGGCCGGCGGTTCGTTGAACTCTCGGCCGTCACAGCGGGCGTGAAAGATGTTCGACGGGTCATGGAGGAGGCACTGAACAGTAGAGACCTCTATGGCTTGTCAACCGTGCTCTTTCTCGATGAGATTCACCGCTTCACGAAGGCGCAGCAGGATGCACTTCTCCCCGGCGTCGAGAACGGCTGGGTGATCCTCGTTGCCGCAACGACGGAGAATCCGTCATTCTCGGTAATCTCTCCGCTTCTCTCCCGTTCTCT
Source organism: Paramicrobacterium chengjingii (assembly GCF_011751765.2). Classification (GTDB taxonomy): domain Bacteria; phylum Actinomycetota; class Actinomycetes; order Actinomycetales; family Microbacteriaceae; genus Paramicrobacterium; species Paramicrobacterium chengjingii. The sequence goes on along the minus strand of NZ_CP061169.1, from coordinate 1,707,989 downwards.
GCTGCTCACACTTCAGCAGCTCAGCGACGATGATCTGGGTGAGCTCGTCGACCGCGCGGTTCACGATGAACGAGGGCTTGGTGACCGGGTAGCTCTCAACGACGAGGCTCGAGACGCAATCATCCGACTCGCGTCAGGCGATGCTCGCCGCGCCCTCACCGCTCTAGAGGCAGCGGCCGTCTCGGCGTCTGCCGAATCGGATTCACCTGTGATCACGCCCGAGGTCGTTGCTCAGGCCGTGGATCGTGCCCTGCTGCGTTACGACAAGAACGGTGATGAGCATTACGACGTCATCAGCGCATTCATCAAGTCGATCAGAGGTTCAGACCCGGATGCCGCGTTGCATTACCTCGCGCGAATGATCGAGGCGGGTGAAGACCCACGCTTCATTGCCCGGCGCATCGTGATCTCCGCGTCGGAAGACGTCGGCATGGCAGACCCGCAGGCACTGCAGGTCGCTGTCTCAGCAGCGCATGCTGTGCAGTTCATCGGTATGCCAGAGGGGCGCATCCCACTGGCCGAAGCCGTTGTCTATCTCGCGACGGCAGCAAAATCGAATTCTGCGAATGTCGGAATTGACGAGGCGATCGCTGACGTCAGAAACGGTCGCATCGGCCGCGTCCCTCTTCACTTGCGTGACGCTCATTACCCTGGTGCCAAGCGCCTCGGACATGGCAAAGGCTACGTGTACCCCCATGATTCAGAGCTCGGAGTCGCGTCGCAGCAATATCTTCCAGATGAGCTCGCCGATCGGCAGTACTATCGCCCAACGCAGCACGGCAACGAAAGAGATGTGTCCTCGCGGCTCACGAAGCTTCTGCGCATCATCCGGGGAACGCGTTCCTGATCCCGCGTGCTAAGATATCCTTTGGCCTAAAGCTGGTGAGTGCGTGCGGCTGCGTCCTCACCTGACTTGACGGATTGCGTTCTGTAGCCGAGCGTCCCTGGTCAATCCCTCTGCCCTGCCGCACGCTCGCGCGTGCTCGCAAAGCACTGTTAGAGAATTCATATTGAAAGGACACCGTGTCAAACACGTCCCGTTCCAAAACGCGCCTCTCGCGCGCACTCGGCGTCGCCCTGACTCCGAAGGCCGCCCGCTACATGGAGAAGCGCCCCTACGCTCCCGGTGAGCACGGCCGCACCAAGCGCAAGGCCGACTCCGACTATGCGGTTCGCCTTCGCGAGAAGCAGCGCCTCCGCGCACAGTACGGCATTCGCGAAAAGCAGCTGAAGATCGCATTCGAAGAGGCTCGTCGCCGCCAGGGCCTGACGGGTGAGAACCTCGTTGAGATCCTCGAGACGCGCCTTGACGCCCTCGTTCTTCGTGCCGGCCTCGCTCGCAGCACCGCCCAGGCCCGCCAGATGGTTGTGCACCGTCACATCCTTGTCGACGGCCAGCTCGTCGACCGCCCGTCCTTCCGGGTCAAGGAAGGTCAGCTCATCCACGTCAAGACCCGCAGCGAGGGAAGCGACCTCTTTCAGGTCGCGGCCGCCGGTGGCCACGCAGAGGTTCTGCCGAAGGTTCCGGGTTACCTCGAGGTCGAGCTCGACAAGCTGCAGGCACGCCTCGTGCGCTCTCCAAAGCGCGCCGAGATTCCCGTGACCTGTGAAGTCCAGCTCGTCGTTGAGTACTACGCAGCTCGCTGACATCAGCACGACAGGAGGGTCACGGTTCGCCGTGGCCCTCCTGTGTTTTCGCACACGCCGTGTGCTCACGTGCAACGGGTAGGATAATCCCGGACTTCCCAGCACATTCGACGAGGAGATGAAGATGAAGAACCTGCTGTTGCTTCTCGTGGGCGTCGCGACCGGATTCGTCGTGGCCCACAAGGTCAATCAGACGCAAGGCGGCCGCGAGTTCTTCGCCGACGTCGATGCAAAAATGCGTGAGTTCACTGACACCGTCGCCGAAGCGTACCGTGAGCGCGAGGCTGAGCTACGCGAGACGATCGATTCACTCGTCGAAGATGCCGAAGCGGCGATCGACGACCTCAACAAACGGTGAACACGATTTTCATCATTCACGAACGAACGGACACATGAAGACTTCCGAGATTCGTCAGCGCTGGCTTGATTACTTTGGGGAGCGAGGACACACGGTCGTGCCGAGTGCCTCGCTCGTGAGCGAGGACCCGACCGTGATGTTCACGATCGCCGGCATGGTTCCGTTCATCCCCTACCTCACAGGATTGATTCCCGCCCCGTACCCTCGGGCGACGAGCGTGCAGAAGTGCATCAGAACGAACGACATCGAAGAGGTGGGCAAGACACCGCGTCATGGAACGTTCTTCCAGATGACCGGAAACTTCTCCTTTGGCGACTATTTCAAAGAAGGCGCCATTGGGTACGCATGGGAGCTTCTCACGTCGGCAGAGTCCAGTGGCGGGTATGGCTTTGACGAGAAGGATCTCTGGGTCACCGTCTACAAAGACGATGACGAGGCCATTGCCTTGTGGAAACGCATTGCCGGGCTGCCAGACGAGCGCATTCAACGCCTCGACAAAGACACGAACTACTGGTCGACGGGGCATCCAGGGCCTGCCGGTCCGAGTTCGGAGATCTTCTTCGATCGCGGCCCCGCCTACGGCGCGGACGGAGGGCCAGCAACAGATGATGATCGCTACGTCGAGATCTGGAATCTCGTGTTCATGCAGTACGCGATCGAGAACGTCACGAGCAAGACGAATTTCGATATCGTCGGTGAACTGCCCTCGAAGAACATCGACACCGGGCTAGGGCTCGAGCGAGTTGCGTTCTTGAAGCAAGGCGTCGAGAACATGTACGAGATCGACCAAGTTCGCCCTGTTCTCGACCGGGCCTCGGAGCTATCTGGACGCCGCTATGGTGCAGTCCACGATGATGACGTGCGCATGCGCGTGATCGCGGATCACGTTCGCTCCTCCCTCATGCTCATGAGCGACGGCGTCACACCGTCGAATGAAGGTCGCGGGTACATTCTGCGCCGACTGTTGCGACGCAGTGTGCGAGCCATGCGACTTCTTGGAGTCGACGGGCCCAGTTTCCCCGAGCTGTTCACCGTCTCACGCGACGCGATGAGCGCATCTTACCCGGAAGTCTCCCAGAACTTCGATCGTATCTCGCAAGCTGCATACGGCGAGGAAGACACGTTCCTGCATACGTTGGAAAGCGGCACGTCAATTCTCGACCTCGCCGTTGATTCATCGAAAAAGGCAGGTAAGGACGTTCTCGCGGGTGACACCGCGTTCCTGCTGCACGACACTTACGGATTCCCCATCGATCTCACGCTTGAGATCGCCGATGAGGCGGGGCTCACTGTCGACCGCGACGCGTTTGACTCTCTGATGTCGCAGCAGAAGCAGCGCGCGAAAGCCGATGCGAAGAGCAAAAAGTCGCACGTCGCCGATCTCAGCGTATACAGTGCTTTCCGCGCCCATGGCGAAACGCAGTTTCTGGGGTATACCGAGATGACTGCCGAATCACGCGTGCTCGGACTCATCGTCGACGGCGTGTCGGTGACAAGCGCCTCACAGGGCCAGACGGCTGAGGTCATTCTTGCTGAGACAACGCTCTACGCCGAGTCCGGCGGTCAGGATGCCGACAAAGGAACGATAGTCGGAAACGGCTATGAGCTCGAGGTACTCGACGTGCAGAAGCCCGTGAAGGGCCTGATCAGCCACACTGTGAAAGTGAAGCGCGGTGTCGTGTCAGTTGACGCAGGAGCGACAACCGTTGTTGACGCCGGTTACCGTCGCGGCGCACGGCAGGCTCACTCAGGCACGCACGTGATTCACGCCGCACTTCGACAGATTCTCGGTCCGAACGCTCACCAGTCGGGTTCATACAACAAGGCCGGCTACCTTCGTCTCGACTTCTCGTGGAACCAGGCGCTCTCGCGCGAGACGCTGACAGAGATTGAAGAGATCTCCAACAATGCGATTCGAGACAATCTCGAAGTCGTCACACGCGAGCTGCCCCTCGATGAGGCAAAATCGCTGGGGGCGATGGCGCTGTTCGGCGAGAAGTACGGCGATGTCGTGCGAGTCGTCGATATCGGGGGCCCGTGGTCTCGGGAGCTTTGCGCGGGAACGCACGTATCAACGAGTGCGGAGATCGGCATGATCAACCTCGTGAACGAGTCATCAGTCGGGTCGACGAATCGACGTGTCGAATCTCTCGTCGGTCTCGAAGCGTTCGACGATCTCACGGCGGAGCGGGCCATCGTTCGCGAGCTCACGTCCTCGTTGAAAACCCCACGAGAACAGTTGCCCTCGCGCATCAGCGATCTTGTCACAAGCCTCAAACAGGCAGAGAAGAAGATCAAGGAGTATGAGTCCCGTGCTCAAGCTCAACGGGTTCCTGAGCTTCTCGCCAGCGCACAGACCGTCGGCTCGATACGCGTCGTTGCAGAGGCTCTGAACGACGTGGCCACCGCTGACGACGTGCGCACGCTCGTCACGACGACGCGCGATCGTCTCGGATCCGAGCCGTCTGTCGTCGCACTCGCCGCGAACGTCAAGGGGCGCCCGGTCATCATCGTCGCAACAAACCAGGCCGCGCGCAGCGCTGGCGTGCATGCCGGGCAGATCATTCGGACGGCTGCGGGCGTGCTCGGCGGAGGAGGCGGCGGAAAAGACGACATCGCCCAGGGCGGAGGGCAAGACGTCACAGCCATCCCGGCTGCCCTCGCGAGCGTCGTCGACGCGGTGAAGGCCTGAGAGTGGGCGAATTTCGCACGGGAGTGCGACTGGGCGTCGACGTAGGCAAAGCCCGCATTGGTGTTGCCCGATGCGATCCCCTCGGAACGCTCGCCACCCCTGTGGAGACCGTTGCGCGTGACGCAGCGGGTTCCGCAGATGTTCTTCGGATCGTCGCAATCGCGAATGAGCAGAATGCCATCGAGATTGTTGTCGGGCTTCCGCTGTCGCTGTCCGGATCAAACACTGCGTCGACGGATGATGCCGTCGCATTCGCGCAACGACTGGCCGGTGCGGCGGGTCGTCCGGTTCGACTCGTTGACGAGCGGCTGTCAACAGTCACTGCTCATTCAGCACTGCGAGACACCGGCCGCTCCCAGAAGCGTTCCCGTAAGATCATTGATCAAGTTGCGGCTGTGATCATTCTGCAACATGCTATCGACACCGAGAAGTCGACGTCAGAGCCACCCGGAACCTGGGTGGAGACAACACCGGAATCGTGAGTACGAATGCCCAGTGAGCCCACCCCAGGCGAGGATCCCCTTCGCCATCTGTTCGAGGAACCGACGGACGAGCCGGTTGCCGGAGGCCGACAGCTGTCTCGCAAAGAGCGACGGAAGCGCCGGAGCGCGGAACAGGATGATGCCGGTACGCCTAATCAGCCGGGCGATGACGACACGTCACCCAGTGACGACTCCTCGTCACCGACCGCGACGGATCCCATTACATCCAGCTTCGACCTTCTCGTTTCACCGTCGGCAGCTGACGACCGCGCGGCACGGCGTCGCCGTGCCCAAACATCGCTGAAGAAGCCCAAGAAGCGCTCCAACATCATTCTCTGGACGGTGCTTCCCATCGTTGTCATCGCCGCCATCGTGGCCAGCGGCGTCTATGTGTGGAATACCTTCGAGCCGCAGATTCGCAGTGTGATGGGCTGGGAAGAACCAACCGACTACGAGGGCGGTGGGCAAGGCGAGGTGCTCGTCGTCATCGCCGAAGGCGACACCGGCTCTGACATCGCAGCGACGCTGGCGGAATCGGGCGTCACGAAAACGGCGAAGGCGTTCTATCAGCTGCTACTCACGCAGGATCCCGAGCCGACGTTCCAACCGGGCACGTATTCGCTCAAAAAGAAGATGAGTGCCCGTGCGGCACTCACTGCGCTGCTTGACGAAGACAATAAGGTTGAACGCACGGCGCTGATCCGCGAGGGACTCTCGGGAGAGGCGATTCTCACCCTCGTCAGCGACGCAACAGAGATCCCTCTTGACGACCTCCGCGAGGCCGCTGCGAACCCGGCCGACTTCGGAATTCCGAAAACAGCGCCTTCCATCGAAGGCTGGCTTTTCCCCGCCGTCTACCAGTTCGAGCCGGACATGAGTGCCCACGACGTTATTCAGAAACTCGTGTCTCGAACGATCACGGCGCTCGACGATGCGAATGTCGCCCCCGAGAATCGGGAGCACGTTCTGACGATCGCCTCGATTATTCAGAGGGAAGCTCGACAGCAAGACGACTTCTACAAGGTGTCCCGAGTGATCCAGAACCGCCTCGATGCCGGGATGAAACTGCAAATGGACTCGACAGCGCAATACGGCGTCGACACCGACGGCGATTCGGTCTGGTCAAGCAAGGAAGCCCTCGAGTCGGACAGTCCATGGAACACGTATAAACACAAAGGACTTCCGATCGGCCCCATTGCCAGCCCAGGGGACCTCGCCATCGACGCCGCCGTCAACCCCGTGGCAGGAGATTGGCTCTACTTCGTGACTGTCAATCTGAAAACGGGGGAGACCGTGTTCTCCACGACCAACGCAGAGCACGAGAAGGCAGTCGAGAAATTGCGCGCCTGGTGCGAGGCAAACCCCGGAAACGGATGCTGATGAGCGATCGACTTGCCGTACTCGGCTCTCCGATCGCGCATTCGCAGTCTCCCGCGCTGCATTACGCCGCCTACACGGTGCTGGGGCGTGCGTGGAGTTATGAGCGCAGAGAACTTCGCGAGCATGAGCTTTCTCGCTTTCTCGAGACGTGTGATTCATCGTGGCGCGGACTGTCGCTGACAATGCCGCTCAAGAACGCGGCGTTCGCGGCATCCGTGGTTCATGACGATGATGCCGAGCTGACCGGTGCGGTGAACACGCTTCGGCTGAACAATGGGCCGGTTGCCGGGTTCAACACGGATGTCGGTGGAATCATGCGGGCGGTGCGCGCAGCAGGCACCTCCGCGCCGCAATCCGTGATGATTCTCGGGGGAGGGGCGACAGCGACCTCTGCCGTCGTCGCCGCTGCCCGCCTCGGTGCGTCGCACGTAGAGGTTTCAGTGCGCACCCCCGAGCGTGCGAAAAGGCTCGTGCCGTTGGCCGCTTCCGTCGACGTGGACATAGAGATCATGAAGTTCAGGTCACAGCCTTCCACCCTGGATGCAGATCTAGTCATCAGCACCCTCCCCGGCGGCGTCGGGAGTCCGGAGCAATACGCGCCAGAGAGCCGTCGGCAGGCGCTTCTTCTTGACGTCGCTTATTCGCCCTGGCCGAGTGAACTGGCCCGGGCCTGGAACGCGGAGCAGGGCCGGGTGATCAATGGCCTCGCCATGCTCGCTCACCAGGCGCTGTTGCAGGTGCGCATCTTCGATTCCGGGTCACCGCACACGCCCCTTCCTGGCGAAGACCGCGTCATCGCAGCGATGCTCAAAGCCGTCAATCTTCCCGCCGATGGGATGGCGTGAGGCCATCACTCTGACACACGGTCGGCCGCACGCTGTCGCTGTGGAAAGATGGAGTCATGCTTCGTTGGCTCACGGCCGGGGAATCCCACGGCCCCGAACTCATTGCCGTGCTCGAGGGACTTCCTGCGGGGGTGCCGGTATCGATCGACGCCATTCGTGCTGACCTCGCCCGACGCAAACTCGGCTATGGCCGAGGCAGCCGCATGAAGTTTGAGCAAGATGAGCTCAATCTTTCAGGCGGAGTCGTGCAGGGCGAGTCCCTTGGGAGCCCTGTCGCGATTCGCATCGGCAATACAGAGTGGCCGAAGTGGGTCGAAGTGATGAACCCTGAGCCCACAGAACTCAGCGAAAAGTCACGAGGACGCGGAGCGCCCCTCACACGCCCTCGCCCAGGACACGCCGATCTCGTGGGCATGCAAAAGTACGGATTCGATACTGCGCGACCGATTCTCGAACGCGCCAGTGCCCGCGAGACCGCTGCTCGCGTTGCACTTGGCGCTGTCGCTAAGGCCTTCCTCGCAGAGCTCGGCGTCACACTTGTGAGTCACACGCTGTCCATCGGGCCCATCCGTGTACCGGACGACGCTCCGTTGCCGCATCCCGAGAATCTTGCTCAGCTCGATGACGATCCGCTGCGCTGCTTTCACGCCCAGACGAGCGAGCAGATGGTCGCCGAGGTCGACGATGCCCGCAAAGCCGGCGACACTCTGGGCGGCGTCGTCGAGGTGCTCGCATACAATGTCCCTCCTGGACTCGGGTCACACGTTCATTGGGATCGCCGACTCGACGGCCGACTGGCACAGGCGCTCATGGGCATTCAAGCCATCAAGGGCGTGGAGGTGGGCGACGGCTTCACCACGACAACACGACGAGGCTCGCAGGCTCACGACGAGCTCTACACAGACGACGGCACGATCCGGCGCACAAGTGACCGTGCCGGAGGAACCGAAGGTGGCATGTCGACGGGAACGGTTCTGCGCGTCCGCGCCGGGATGAAACCCATCGCAACGGTGCCGCGAGCTCTGCGCACTGTCGACGTCGTCACTGGCGACGAGGCGACCGCACACCATCAACGCTCCGACGTGTGTGCGGTGCCGGCGGCAGGAGTCGTCGCCGAGGCAATGGTCGCCCTCGTCCTCGCCGACGCCATGCTTGAGAAGTTCGGTGGAGATTCCGTCGGTGAAACGCGGCGCAACCTCGACGGTTATCTCGGGAGCATTCCCCATACGCTCCGCACCGCCGGGACCTCAGACGGTTCACTCTGACGTGTTGACGAAACAGCTACCCCTGGTATTTATCGGGCCCATGGGGTCAGGCAAAACCCGCATCGGCCGACGCGTCGCACGGGCGCTCGGTGTTCGATTTATTGACACAGACAAGGTGATCGCCGCCGAGCACGGCGCCATCACCGGCATCTTCGAGACATACGGAGAAGCACATTTCCGCGCTCTCGAACGCCAGGCCGTTGCCGACGCTCTCGGCGAGAGCGCCGTCGTTTCCCTCGGGGGAGGCGCCGTGCTCGATGCGGAGTCGCAACACCTTCTCGAGCGGCACACCGTCATCGAGCTCACCGTCGCCGCGGATGCCGTGCTCGCACGCATGAACACCTCGAAGCGACCGCTCCTCAAAGACGGGACAGATGCCTGGCAACGCATCTACGACGAGCGCCGCCCCATCTACACCCGACTCGCGACAGTGAGCTTCGACACCTCAGCTCGGCCGATTTCGCGCATTGCCGACGAGATCACTGCCTGGGCGACTCAGTGACGGAAGAAAGGACAGCATGACGGAGACCACAACGATCGATGTCGAGGGCGCCGCCCCGTACAGTGTTTCGATCGGCAGGGCCACGCGCCATGACGTCGGCGCACAGCTCAGCGCCTCGGTGGCAAAGGTGCTGATCGTGCATCCACCAACCCTCTCCAAGGCCGCGGAAGAGCTTCGTGCGGCGTTATCCGGCGAACGCCAGGTGCTTCTCGCCGAGATTCCGGATGCCGAAGCGGGCAAGCGCGTAGAGGTCGCGGCATTCTGCTGGCAGATCATGGGCCAGGCCGATTTCACCCGTACAGATGCCGTCATCGGCTTCGGCGGAGGAGCCGTAACCGATCTCGCCGGATTCGTCGCGGCGACATGGCTCCGAGGCGTTGAACTCGTGCAGATTCCGACAACAGTGCTCGGCATGGTCGACGCCGCTGTCGGGGGAAAGACCGGAATCAACACGGCCGAAGGAAAGAACCTCGTCGGCGCGTTCTATGCGCCGCGCGCGGTCGTCGCAGACCTCGACACACTCGAGCCGCTGCCACGGAACGACGTCCTTGCGGGATTCGCTGAAATTGCGAAGTGCGGCTTCATAGCCGAGCCCGAGATTCTCGACCTCATCGAAGATGATGTCGACAGCGTCACCGATCCCACAAGTGAGCAGTTCCGTCGTGTCGTCGAACTGTCGATCGGTGTCAAGGCGCGCGTTGTCGGAGAGGACTTCCGTGAGTCGGGGCTGAGAGAGATCCTCAATTACGGGCACACCCTCGGTCACGCTATCGAGCATACTGAGCGCTATCAATGGCGGCACGGAGCAGCCGTCAGCATCGGGATGATGTTCGCTGCCGAACTCTCGCGTCTTGCCGGACGGCTGTCTGATGAGGCTGTCGATCGCCATCGCAGCATCCTCGGTTCGCTTTCCCTTCCTCTGGAGTACCCGATCGGACGTTGGCAGACTCTCCTCGCCACCATGCAGCGCGACAAGAAGGCGCGCGCGGGACTGTTGCGCTTCATTGTTCTCGACGACATCGGCCGTCCGTCGGTGCTTCCGGCTCCCGACCAGTCATTGCTTTTCTCTGCTTATCAGGAAATCGGGTCCTAGGCTCTAGGCTTTCGGTATGACGCGCGTTCTCGTTCTCAACGGACCAAACCTCGGCAGGCTCGGCACTCGTGTGCCCGACGTTTACGGCACACGCACGCTTGAGGATCTTCGAATCGAACTCAGCGCCGAGGCGCAGGGGCACGACATCGAGCTGCGGCAAACCGATACCGAAGGCGAGCTGCTGGGTTGGCTACACGAGGCCATGGATGCTTCGACGCCCGTTGTGCTCAACGCAGGCGCATGGTCGCATTACTCGTACGCGCTGCACGATGCCGTCGAGATGGTGACAACCGCCGGGGTTCCGGTGATCGAAGTGCACATCTCAAACCCTCACGCACGTGAGAAATTTCGTCATACGAGTGTGCTGACATCGGTCGCAACGGGAGTCATCGCCGGGTTCGGTTTCGACTCGTATCGGCTCGCTGTCGCGCAGCTGCTGCGCTAACCGCAGTGCCGCGCCTTTGGCGGCGCAAGTCTCTGCCGGTAAACTCGTGTGCTGGGCCAGTTTCGGCCCCTCATCTTCCACTGAACGGACATCCAATTCATGGCATCAACCGCTGACATCAAGAACGGAGCCGTCCTCAGCATTGACGGCAACCTGTGGAGCGTCATCGAGTTTCAGCACGTCAAGCCTGGCAAAGGCGGTGCCTTCGTTCGCACGAAGCTCAAGAACGTTGTCACGGGGAAGACCGTCGACAAGACGTTCAACGCAGGGACGAAGCTTGACTTCGAGAACGTCGACCGCCGCGACTACACCTACCTGTACAACGACGGCGACTCCTTCATCTTCATGAACCAGAGTGACTACGACCAGGTTCAGGTTCCCGCGGCGGTCGTCGGTGACGCAGCAAATTTCATGCTGGAGAACCAGTCGATCACCATCGCGATGCACGATGAAAACCCCTTGTACGTGGAGCTGCCCGCATCCGTCGTGCTTGAGATCACCTACACCGAACCCGGCCTGCAGGGGGATCGTTCCACGGGCGGCACAAAGGGTGCGACGATCGAGACTGGGTACGAGATTCAGGTTCCGCTCTTCGTTGAGACCGGCACCAAGGTCAAGGTCGACACTCGCACGGGTGACTACCTCGGACGCGTCAACGACTAGTGAGCGCCCGTTCAAAAGCGCGTAAGCGCGCCATCGATATTCTGTACAGCGCTGACGTGCGGCAGCAAGATCTTGTCGAAGCGCTGGGCGCCGAAGCGAAGCGCGCATCGAGCGAGCCGACTCGTGAGGCGTCGTGGCTGTACGCCCGCGACATTATCGATGGGATTCTCGAGTCACGCGCCGAGATCGACGAGCAGATCGAAACGTACTCGCAGGGGTGGACTCTCGCGCGCATGCCTGCCGTCGACCGCGCGATACTGCGGATTGGCGTGTGGGAGATTCTGCACAATGACGAGGTGCCGACGGGCGTGGCCATCAATGAAGCTGTTGAGTTGGCCAAGACGTTGTCGACGGACGAGTCGGCGGGGTTCGTCAACGGGCTTCTCGGCAAGATCGCCGAAGCTGCTGGAGCCTTCTGACGCCTTAATGATCGGCGTGAGATACCATCAGAGCACCAACAACCTTTAATGCCGTCCAGAGAGGCGGAGAAGGGAGTGGCGCATTGAGTATGCGCACAGTGCTGCAATCCGCAGACATCTCTCGAGCACTCACACGCATCGCGCATGAGATCCTCGAATCGAACAAGGGCGCCGAGAAGCTCGTCGTACTCGGCATTCCAACCCGGGGCGTCGCCCTCGCTGATCGCGTTGCCCAGACGATCAGCTCGATCTCTGGAACGACTGTCGCGTCCGGTGCACTCGACGTCACCATGTATCGCGACGACCTCGACCGGCATCCGACACGTGCTCCGGCTCCCACGAGCATTCCTGAGAGCGGAATCAATGGAGTCACCGTGGTGCTCGTCGACGACGTTCTGTATTCCGGACGCACGATTCGCGCAGCGCTCGACGCTCTCGGAGACATCGGGAGGCCGCGGGCGGTTCGTCTCGCCACCCTCATCGACAGAGGACATCGCGAGCTGCCGATCAGACCCGATTTCGTGGGGAAGAACCTCCCCTCCGCCTCGCACGAAAGAATCAACGTTCACGTACTCGAGTACGACGGTGAAGACGCCGTGACCATTGAGGAGATCGGCGACTGATGCGTCACCTGCTCACGACAAAGGACGTCACCCGCGACGAGGCGATCTCGCTACTCGACGTCGCAGAAGACATGGCCGCGACACAGCGTCGCGAGATCAAGAAGCTTCCTACCTTGCGAGGGAAGACCGTCGTCAACCTCTTCTTCGAAGATTCGACCCGCACGCGAATTTCATTCGAAGCTGCGGCGAAGCGCCTGTCGGCTGACGTCATCAACTTCAGCGCCAAGGGTTCGAGCGTTTCGAAGGGCGAAAGCCTGAAGGACACGGCGCAGACACTCGAGGCGATGGGCGCCGATGCCGTCGTTATTCGGCACAGCGCTTCCGGTGCCCCCCGCACACTCGCGTCGAGCGGTTGGATCTCCGCGGGCGTGATGAACGCAGGAGACGGCACACACGAGCATCCGACCCAGGCTCTTCTCGACGCATACACAATGCGCAAACGCGCACATGGCGAGGCCAGCAGAGGCCGTGGGCTCGATGGCATGCACGTCGCCATCGTCGGAGACATCCTGCATTCCCGGGTCGTACGCTCGAACGTCTGGCTGCTCTCGACGCTGGGCGCCGAGATCACCATCGTCGCGCCGCCAACACTCGTTCCCGTCGATGTCTCCACCTGGCCGGTCACAGTGTCGTACGACCTCGACGATGTGCTTCGCGCCACACCGGACGCCGTCATGCTTCTGAGAATTCAGGCCGAACGGATGCATGACGCGTTTTTCCCGAACTCTCGCGAATACTCACGGCGTTGGGGGCTGAATGACGAACGCTTCTCCTCACTTCCGACGAGTACGATTGTGATGCACCCTGGGCCGATGAACCGTGGCCTCGAGATCTCGGCCTCGGCCGCCGACTCAGCGCAGTCAACGGTGCGCGAACAGGTGACCAATGGAGTGTCGGTGCGAATGGCCGCGCTCTACCTGCTGCTGTCCGGCGAACGAGAGGAACTCCTGTGACGACCCCCACACAGCTCATAGCGGGCGCTCGACGTTCCGATGGGCAGACGACGGACATTCTTGTAGAGAACGGTGTCATCACCGAGATGGGCTCCGTCTCGGCCCCCGCAGGGGCAGAGCGCATCGATGCCGAAGGGCTGCTCGCGCTGCCTGGCCTCGTCGATCTGCACACGCACCTTCGCGAACCAGGCTTCGAACAGAGCGAGACGGTGCTCACGGGCACCCGAGCGGCCGCGGCCGGTGGCTTCACAGCGGTATTCGCAATGGCGAACACCTCACCCGTTGCCGACACCGCTGGTGTCGTCGAGCAAGAGCTGGAGCTCGGTTACCGTGCTGGCTATGCGACGGTACAGCCCATCGGGGCTGTCACCATCGGCCTGAAGGGAGAACGCCTCGCGGAGCTTGGTGCGATGGCGTCGTCCCGAGCGCGGGTGAGGGTCTTCTCCGACGATGGCTTCTGCGTCTCTGATCCGCTGCTCATGCGCCGCGCACTTGAGTATGTGAAGGCGTTCGGCGGTGTCATCGCGCAGCACGCACAGGATCCGCGGCTCACCGAGGGCGCTCAAATGAATGAGGGCGTGCGCTCGGCCGAGCTCGGCCTCACAGGCTGGCCCGCCGTTGCGGAGGAATCAATCATCGCGCGAGACGTCCTTCTCGCCGAGCACGTCGGATCACGTCTGCACGTCTGCCACGTTTCAACGGCTGGCAGCGTCGAGGTGATCCGCTGGGCCAAGGCCCGCGGCATCCCCGTCACCGCTGAGGTCACCCCGCACCACTTGCTGCTGACAGACGACCTCGTAGCCGGATACGACGCGCGGTACAAGGTCAACCCGCCGCTGCGAACGCAGGACGACGTCGCCGCCGTCCGCGAGGCGCTTGCCGACGGAACGATCGACATCGTCGCAACGGATCACGCACCGCATCCTGCCGAGAACAAGCAGTGCGAGTGGGATGCCGCGGCAAACGGCATGGTCGGACTCGAATCTGCGCTGCGTGTCGTCCACGAGTCCGTCGTCACGACGGGGCAGCTGGACTGGACCGATGTCGAGCGTGTGCTGAGCAGCGCACCAGCGAGAATCGGCATGTTGTCGGGCCACGGAGAACCGCTGACCGTCGGCAGTAGCGCAAACATCGTGCTGTATGACGACTCGGCTGCGGGAGAGTTCTCGCAGAACTCGCTCAAAGGACGCAGCGCGAACTCGCCCTACCTCGGTCGGCACTTGCCTGGACGGGTGGTGACGACGGTCCATAAGGGCCGGGTCACCCTCGACAACGGTGAACTGAAGGAACCAGGAGAGGTCATCCAGGAGGCGACTTTCCATGGATAGGCTCGTCCCCGGTCTCATTATCGCCGGCATTGTCGTCGTGCTCTTCAGCATGATGTGGCGTTCCTGGCGACGACGCACGGTGCGTGATGCCAATCACGGCCTGGTGCCCGTTCCCGCGCACTTCGCGCCGACAGATACCTTCGATGTGCAGTATGTCGCCACAACGCGCGCTGGTGAGCCCCTCGAACGACTCGCGTTACCCGGCCTCGGCTTTCGTGGCTTCGGAACACTGAGCATCATGTCTGTGGGCGCATCCCTCGCCGTGGCTGGCGAGCGACCTGCGTTTCTGCCTGCAGAATCACTACGGTCGGTGCACACGTCGCAGGTCGCCATCGACCGTGTTGTCGAGCCCGACGGGCTTGTCTGCATCTCGTGGACCCTTCTCGACGGCACCGAGTGCGACAGTTACGTTCGTTTGCGCGAACCCGCGGATCAGCCGCGCACTCTTGCCGCCATCTCAGACCTCATCCCGACTGACCGAGCACGCTCGGACTTTGAAAGCGAAAGCAACGCATGACCACGCAAACATCCTTCAGCCCGAAGCCTCCCGCTGTCCTTGTGCTCGAGGACGGCACCCGATTCCGAGGCGACGCGTACGGCGCCACCGGCTCCACACTTGGAGAAGTCGTCTTTGCCACGGGCATGACCGGGTATCAAGAGACCCTCACCGACCCGTCATACGCGGGTCAGATCGTCATGATGACAGCGCCACACATCGGCAATACGGGAGTCAACAGCACAGACGAGGAATCGTCACGCATCTGGGTTTCCGGCTTTGTTGTTCGCGACCCCTCCCGCGTTGTCTCGAACTTCCGCGCCGAGGACAGCCTCGACAGTGAGCTCGTGGCAGACGACATCGTGGGCATCTCAGGGATTGATACGCGAGCGGTAACCCGCCGCATCCGCGCGGGAGGTGCCATGCGCGCCGGAATCTTCTCAGGGGACACGCTCACGCTCACCGATTCGGAACAGCTTGACATGGTGCGAGGCAGCGCTGAGATGTCAGGGCTCAACCTCTCGGCAAGTGTTTCGACTCGAGAGCACTACACGCTGCCAGCGGCAGGGGAGCGCATCGGAGCCGTCGCCGTGCTCGATCTCGGCGTCAAGAAATCGACGCTGAACTATCTGGCCGAACGCGGCTTCGAGGTTCACGTGCTGCCGCAAGACAGCTCGGCAGACGAGGTTTTCGCCCTCGCCCCAGAAGCACTGTTCTACTCGAATGGACCGGGTGATCCCGGTGCATCGGATCGACACGTCGACATGCTTCGCTCGGTGCTCAACGAGGGGATCCCGTATTTCGGCATCTGCTTTGGCAACCAGCTTCTCGGGCGCGCGCTGGGGTTCGGCACCTACAAGCTCCCTTTCGGGCACCGAGGAATCAACCAGCCGGTGCTTGACAAGGGGACAGGCCGCGTTGAGATTACGTCACACAACCATGGCTTCGCTGTCGACGCTCCCATTGAGGGCATCAGCGATTCGGCTGAAGGCTACGGCCGCGTCGAGGTCAGCCACTACGGTCTCAATGACAATGTCGTCGAGGGCCTGAATTGCCTCGACATCCCCGCGTTCAGCGTGCAATACCACCCCGAGTCCGCTGCTGGTCCGCACGACGCCATGTACCTCTTCGATCGATTCCGCGACATGGTCATTGCGCAATCCGATCACACAGACACGACGAACAACGCAGGAGAGAACAACTAATGCCGAAGCGCGACGATATCAACAGCGTTCTGGTCATCGGGTCGGGGCCGATCGTTATCGGCCAGGCCTGCGAATTCGACTACTCGGGAACTCAGGCCTGCCGCGTACTGCGTGAAGAAGGTGTGCGCGTGATCCTCGTCAACTCGAACCCGGCGACGATCATGACCGACCCGGACTTCGCCGATGCCACCTATGTCGAGCCGATCTCCTGGCCGGTAATTGAAACGATCATCGCCAAGGAGAAGCCCGACGCAATTCTCCCGACGCTCGGTGGCCAGACGGCGCTGAACGCTGCAATCGACCTGCACAACAACGGCATCCTCGAAAAATACGATGTTGAGCTCATCGGTGCGAGTTTCGAAGCCATCCACAAGGGCGAAGATCGCCAGGTCTTCAAGGACCTCGTCGTCGAGTGCGGTGCTGACGTTGCGAAGTCGTACATCGCAACCGACCTTGAGCAGGCGAAAGAATACGCAAACGAGCTCGGATACCCTCTCGTCGTCAGACCGTCTTTCACCATGGGCGGACTCGGCTCCGGTTTCGCGTACAACGAGAAGGATCTGTTACGCATCGCCGGCGATGGCATTCATCAGAGTCCGACTCACGAGGTGCTTCTCGAGGAATCCATCCTCGGCTGGAAAGAGTACGAACTCGAGCTCATGCGCGATGGCTCCGACAACACCGTTGTCGTATGCTCGATCGAGAACGTCGACCCTGTTGGCGTGCACACCGGCGATTCGATAACCGTTGCTCCCGCCCTCACCCTGACGGACCGCGAATTTCAGAACCTGCGTGACATCGGGATCGACATCATCCGTGCCGTCGGAGTCGACACGGGAGGCTGCAACATTCAGTTCGCCATCGACCCGAGCAACGGTCGCGTCATCGTCATCGAGATGAACCCACGCGTCTCTCGGTCGAGTGCGCTTGCGTCGAAGGCCACAGGCTTTCCCATCGCGAAGATCGCTGCGAAGCTCGCGATCGGCTATCGGCTCGACGAGATTCCCAACGACATCACGCAGGTCACCCCGGCGAGCTTTGAACCGACGCTCGACTACGTCGTTGTGAAGGTGCCGCGCTTCGCGTTCGAGAAGTTCCCCGCTGCTGACCCTACGCTGACCACGACGATGAAATCCGTCGGTGAGGCGATGGCGATCGGTCGCAACTACGCGACGGCCCTTCAAAAGGCACTGCGGTCCCTTGAAAAGCGCGGTTCATCATTTCACTGGGGCGAGGAAAAGCGAACGGTCGACGAACTTCTCACAGAGATCGCTACGCCGACGGACGGTCGAATTGTGCTTGTGCAGCAGGCGATGCGAAAGGGCGCAACCTCCGATCAGATTTTCGAAGCCACAAAGATCGATCCGTGGTTTATCGACCAAATCGCTCTGATCAACGAGGTGGCCCTCTACATCCGTGAAGCCGCAATGCTCGACGGCACGGTGATGCGGGCGGCGAAGAACCACGGGTTCTCCGATTCACAGATCGGACAGCTGCGCGGGTTCGCCGACGAGCAGGTGCGCGAAGTTCGACATCTGCTGGGAGTGCGCCCAGTATTCAAGACTGTGGATACCTGTGCCGGGGAGTTTCCTGCGCTCACCCCGTATCACTATTCGAGCTACGACACCGAGACCGAGGTCGAGCCGAGTGACAGGCGCAAGGTGGTGATCCTCGGCTCCGGGCCGAACAGAATCGGGCAGGGCGTCGAGTTCGACTACTCATGTGTACACGCTTCGTTCGCTTTGCGGGACGCCGGCTTCGAGACGATCATGATTAACTGCAACCCCGAAACCGTGTCAACCGACTACGACACGAGTGACCGACTGTACTTCGAGCCGCTGACGCTCGAAGACGTGCTGGAAGTCATCCACGCAGAGTCTCGCTCAGGAGAGCTCGTCGGTGTCATCGTGCAGCTCGGCGGGCAGACGGCGTTGAGCCTTGCTGAAGGACTCAAGGCGAACGGCATTCCGATTCTCGGCACAACGCCAGAAGCCATCGAATCAGCCGAGGAACGCGGCCAATTTTCCACGATCCTCGACGAGGCAGGCCTGCTCGCCCCACGCAATGGCACTGCCACTAACGAAAACGACGCGCTCAGCATTGCCGAGGAGATCGGGTATCCCGTGCTCGTGCGCCCAAGCTTCGTGCTGGGTGGGCGTGGAATGGAAATCGTCTACGAGCGCAGCGCACTCGTCGATTATTTCCGCCGGATCGCCGACCAGGGAATCGTCGGACCCGACCACCCCTTGCTTGTCGACAGGTTCCTTGACGATGCGATCGAGATCGACGTCGATGCACTCTATGACGGGGAACGCCTGTACGTCGGCGGCATCATGGAACACATCGAGGAGGCAGGCATCCATTCGGGTGACTCGAGTTGCACACTTCCACCCGTCACGCTTGGAACCGTGCAGATCGATGCTGTGCGCGCGGCGACGCTCGCAATTGCACAGGGAATCGGCGTGCGTGGTCTGCTCAACGTGCAGTTCGCGATTGGTCAAGGGGTTCTCTATGTACTCGAGGCGAACCCGCGGGCATCCCGCACCGTGCCTTTCGTGTCTAAGGCGCTCGGCATCCCACTGGCAAAGGCCGCTTCGCTTGTCATGACCGGTTCCACCGTTGACGACCTCGTTCGCATCGGTCTGATTCCTGAGACAGACGGCTCACACGTGCCCATGGATTCACCCGTTTCCGTCAAGGAGGCCGTGTTGCCGTTCAAGCGATTCCGCACCCGTGACGGCGGCGTCGTGGATTCGGTGCTTGGGCCGGAGATGCGTTCGACGGGCGAGGTCATGGGGATCGACAAGGATTTCCCGACCGCATTCGCGAAGAGCCAGGAGGCGGCGTATGGAGGACTTCCGCTCGAGGGCACCGTCTTTGTCTCTGTCTCCGATAGCGACAAGCGCTCTGTTGTTCAATCAGTCCTTCGCCTGCACGAGCTGGGATTCACGATTCTCGCAACCGAAGGAACGGCCGGCGTTCTCACCCGGTACGGCATTCCCACTCGGTCGGTGAACAAGGTGAGCGAGGGTGGCGAAAGCATCGTCGATCTCATCGACCGAAACGAGGTCGACATTGTCGTGAACACGCCGAGTGGCAGCTCGGCACGAGCCGACGGCTACGAGATTCGCGCCGCAGCCGTCGCCGCGGACAAGCCGCTGTTCACCACAGTTGCCGAGCTTTCTGCCGCTGTCGCTTCGTTCGGCGCGATTCGCGCCGGGTTCAACGTGACCAGTCTGCAGGAGTACCAGCGCGCACGGGACCTCGTCGGATGACCACGGCATTTGGTGACCGCCTCGCGTCAGCTTTCGACGCGAAGGGGCGCTTGTGCCTTGGCATCGACCCACACGCCCATCTGCTGCTCTCGTGGGGGCTGCCCGACAGCGCCGACGGTGCACGACAGTTCGGCCTGCGCGCTGTCGACGCGGCGATCGGCACCGTGGGCATTGTTAAACCGCAAGTGGCATTCTTCGAACGATTCGGTTCGGCGGGCTACGCTGCGCTCGAAGACGTTCTCGCCGCGGCCCGCGCAGCGCACCTGCTCGTCATCGCCGATGTGAAGCGCGGTGAGATCGGGTCGAGTATGCGCGGGTACGCCTCGGCCTGGCTGACGCCAGGGTCGCCCCTTGAAGCTGATGCCGTCACGCTCAACCCATACCTCGGGGTAGCGGCGCTCAACGAGACGTTCGACGTTGCGCGCCAGAACGGCAAGGGCGCGTTCGTGCTCGCGGCAACCTCCAACCCAGAAGCCACGACGTTGCAACAGTCAACGACTTCGAGCGGAACAACGGTAGCTAACGACGTCGTCTCGTGGATCTCGACGTGGAATGCTGACAATGCCGCAGAGCAGTTGGGCGACATTGGAATCGTCGCGGGGGCTACTCTTGAGTTGAGCACTTTCGGAATCGACACGAATACAGCATTCGATCCGATTCTTCCGGTTCTCGCACCTGGTTTCGGATTTCAGGGTGCTCGGGTCGGCGATGCCTCGAGAATTTACGGTCAGCTTTCTCCAGGTGTGATCGTCAGCGAATCCCGAAGTATCCTGTCAGCCGGGCCTGATGATATTGCGCGCGTGGCTCTACAGCGTGCCACTGAAGTGAGGGAGTCCTTTGTCTGAACCGTCGAGTCGGCGTCCACCAGAGGTGGATCGCCTTGCCGCATCCCGGGCCGCCGTTGCTGCCAGGCGAGCACGCGCCGCCGTGAAGTCCGACGTCGCGACCGGACATCGCTCCGCTCTCGACGTTCTCGATGCCGGATTCGCCGATCCTGACGGCGTCGAAGGGCGCATGCGAATCACCGATCTGCTGATCAGCGTTCCCGCGATCGGCACGACAAAGCTCGACCGCATCCTCTCTGACCTTCGCATCTCGCGGGCAAAGCGCATCGGCGGGCTCGGCATTCACCAGCGCCAGCGCCTGACTGCCTTTCTTCAGCAGCGCGAATCGACGAACAGATCCCGGCGACGCAGTCGTCTTGTCGTTCTCGCGGGCCCCACCGCAGTCGGCAAGGGAACGGTTGCCGCGCACATTCGGGACAATTACCCGGATGTGCTTTTGAGCATCTCTGCCACAACGAGGGCCCCACGCCCCGGTGAGGTCGACGGTGTGAATTATTACTTTGTCGACGATGCAGAATTCGACCGTCTCATCGAGGCGGGGGAGCTCCTCGAGCACGCGACGGTTCATAACTCGTTTCGCTACGGCACTCCGCGCTCACCGATCGAGAAGGCACTCTCTGAGGGCACGAGCGTTCTGCTCGAAATCGATCTGCAGGGAGCACGCCAAGTACGTGCACGGATGCCTGAGGCCACACTCGTCTTTTTGCTGCCTCCCAGTTGGGACGAACTCGTGCGCAGACTCGTCGGCAGAGGCACGGAGGATGCCGTTGAACGGGCTCGTCGACTCGACTCGGCACAGGTTGAATTGGCCGCTCAAGACGAGTTCGATTTCCGTGTGACCAACACCACTGTCGGCGAAGCCGCTCAAGAAGTCGTAGAATTGATAAAGACTCGCGGCCGGGGCCCTCGCTGGGCACATCCTGACGCTGCACCAACCGCCGCAAACACCGCACGAGGAGTGTGACCAGAGTATGGCTGACAAGCCCAAGGGGATCATTGATCCGCCGATCGACGAACTGCTTTCCAAGGTCGATTCGAAGTACCAGCTCGTAATCTTCGCTTCGAAGCGCGCACGCCAGATCAATGACTATTATGCGGACCTGCACGAAGGCAGCCTCTTCGACAACGTCGGCCCGCTCGTCGACTCAACCGTCGAGGACAAGCCGCTATCCGTTGCACTGCACGAGATTAACGAAGACAAACTGGTTCTGCGTCCGATCTCTGAGTAGTTTTCTCTGGAATGTCGGTGGTGCAGCGAACGCTGGAGCCACCGACATTTCTTTGCACAGGCTCGACACCGTAGGGACCGATGAATGACCGAATTGCGACTCTTCTCCTCTGAATCCGTCACCGAGGGGCACCCGGATAAGATCTGCGACCAGATCTCCGACAGCATTCTCGATGCCCTGCTCGCGGCCGATGCCCACAGCAGGGTGGCCGTGGAGACGATGGTGACAACGGGCCTCGTGCATGTCGCAGGCGAAGTGTCCACACACGGGTACGTTGAAATACCGGCAATAGTGCGTGACGTCATTCGTGGGATCGGTTACACGTCGAGCGAGTCCGGCTTTGACGCCGATTCGTGTGGCATCTCGGTGTCGATCGGAGCGCAGTCTCCCGATATCGCGCAGGGCGTCGACGATGCTTTCGAGTCACGCGAGCAGTCATCTCTTGACCGTTACGACCGTCAAGGTGCCGGTGATCAGGGCATCATGTTCGGGTACGCGACGAACGAAACGCCCGAGCTCATGCCCATGCCCATCTGGATCGCACACAGGCTGTCTGAGCGGTTGGCCACGGTGCGCAAAACGGGGGAACTCGATTATCTGCGTCCAGATGGCAAGACTCAGGTCACGGTCGGCTACGACGGAGACGTGCCGCGTGCAGTGAAGACTATTGTGCTTTCCACTCAGCATGCCGAGCAGGTCTCGACGGAACAGCTTCGCAGGGACGTTCACGAGAGAGTAATTGCGCCGGTTCTCGAGCCTCTCGACCTCGATACCTCGTCGTACGAGCAGTTCATCAACCCAACGGGAACTTTCGTGCTCGGAGGTCCGAAGGGAGACGCCGGTCTCACCGGCCGCAAGGTGATCATCGACACCTACGGGGGCTCTGCACGACACGGTGGCGGCGCTTTCAGCGGCAAAGACCCCTCGAAGGTTGATCGCTCGGCCACCTACGCCATGCGCTGGGTCGCCAAGAACGCCGTAGCTGCCGGTCTCGCTGACCGCATCGAGGTGCAGGTCGCCTACGCCATAGGCAAGGCAGCACCCGTCGGTCTCTATGTGGAGACATTCGGCACAGGAAGGGTGCCGGATGAGGCGATCGTGAAGGCCATCAACGAGGTGTTTGACCTACGACCGGGCGCCATCATCGACCAGCTGAACCTGCTTCGCCCGATCTACGCACAGACGTCGGCGTATGGTCATTTCGGCCGCGAGCTGCCGGACTTCACGTGGGAGACAACCGACCGCGCCGCCGATCTGCGGGCCGCATCCGGGTTGTGACTGCGACCGTGCGTGTCGCGCGGGTGATTATCGATTCCCCGGTGCCGGCACTCGATCACCTCTTCGACTACGCCGTCCCCGCTCCGATGGCCGAAGACATCGATGTCGGATGCCGCGTGCGCGTCCCATTGCGCTCGGGAGGTCGTATCGCCGATGCGTATGTGATCGAGCTCACCGAATCAAGCTCGTTCGATGGCGAACTCAGCCTGCTCGACAGTCTGGTCTCCACTGTCCCCGTTCTCGCTCCCGAGGTTTGGCGAGTGGCGCGAGCCGTTGCCGACCGCGCCGCGGGGAGCGCAAGCGACGTTATTCGTCTGGCCGTTCCCAAGCGTCACGTGAGAGTCGAGAAGGCCTGGCTCGACGCACAACCGGCGGACGCCACAGTCATCCCCCAGCCACTCGCCGGCTATTCCGATGACCCGCCGATCGTCGCCGCGGGGGAGCGGGTAGCGATGGCCGCCATCCCGCAGCTCTGCATGACGTCCGATGGCGCGACGATCGGACGATGGGCCCAGTCAGCAGCGGAGCTGGCAACCCAGGTTCTGGCGCAGGGACGCAAGATCATCATCTCGGTTCCCGACTATCGCGACCAAGACCAGGTGCTCACAGCGCTGACGCCGCTCGTGCCGACCTCCCTTGTATCGAGACTCGACGCCAAGCAACCGGCAGCCCAACGCTACCGGGCCTTCCTTGATTGTCTGCGCCCGGGCCCACGGATTATTATCGGCAACCGCTCGGCCGTCTACGCACCTGCGTCAGACCTTGATGCCATTGTGCTTTGGGACGATGGTGACGATTTGCATGCGGAACCACTTGCGCCATACGTGCACGCACGGGACGCCGCTCTTGTCAGGCAGCAGGACTCCGGTTGCGCCCTCATTCTGCTGTCACACACACGCAGTGTCGAGTGCCAGCGCCTTGTCGAGATCGGCTGGTTTCGAGCTCTCGCACCAGAGCGTCATGCCCAACCTCGAGTGACGCTGACAGACCCGGCCTCGAATGGTGATGCCGCGCGCATCCCCTCGTCGGCGTGGAAGGCGGCACGTTCGGCACTAGAAAGCGGCCCCGTACTCATTCAAGTTGCCCGCCCCGGTTACGCTCCGGTCGTTGCGTGCCAGCGCTGCCGCACCGGAGCACGGTGTCGAGCCTGCGGTGGCGCTCTCGGCATTCAGCAGTCGGGGCAGCCTCCTCACTGTTCGCTCTGTGGTGCGCTGGCTGCCGACTGGCAATGCGACGAGTGCGGCGACACTCGACTGCGCCTCGTCACGCGCGGCTCGGCACGCACGACGGAAGAACTCGGTCGCGCTTTTCCCGGTACGTCCGTCATCACCTCTGACGGCGATCATCGTCTTGAACGCGTTCCCGCCCGACCCGCTCTTGTCGTCGCCACGCGAGGAGCTGAGCCCATCGCTGAAAACGGATACAGTGCGGTTCTGCTTCTCGACGGCGATCGGATGCTGGCGCGCGAAGCACTCACGATAGCGAGTGATTGCCTGCGCTGGTGGTCAAACGCAGCGGCACTTGCCGCGAACGGCGCTCCCGTGATCCTCGTCGGAGTCGGAGGTCGATTGGCAACGGCCTTCGCCACGTGGACGTCGGCGGCCTTCGCCGCGGAGGAGCTCTCCGATCGACGTGAACTCAGCTTCCCCCCGGCCGTGAGAACGGTATCGGTCAGCGGCAATGCGGCAGCCGTCGAGGCCACCGTCGCCGGTATCGACGCGGCGCTCTATCGGGATGTTCTCGGTCCGAGTGAGCTGCCAGACGGAGGGGTACGGTCAATTCTTCGCTTCGACTACGCAGCCGGTCCAGAGCTCGCGCGCTCCCTTCGAGCAGCTATCGTAGCCAACGCAACGAAACGTCGAAGAGGTCCCTCCGCCAAGGGCGGCTATCGCCCGCCGCCGACGTTGCGCATTCGCTTTGATGAAACGGAGCTCGTCACGTGAGAATCGTCTTTGCCGGCACGCCGGCTGCAGCGGTCCCTTCCCTTCAAGCCCTCGCGCTGTCGCACCACAGCCTCTGCGCGGTGATCACCCGAGAAGACGCGCCGCAGGGACGCAAACGCACCCTGACACCATCGCCCGTTGCCCTCAGAGCGACAGAACTCGGCCTTCCCGTGATCAAGGCGAATCGCCTTAACGCTGAAGTCGCAGCGCACATTGCTTCACTTGACGTCGATCTTGGCGTGATTGTCGCATACGGGGGCCTTGTCAGGGAACCGCTGCTGTCGACACCGAGAGCTGGCTGGATCAACCTGCACTTCTCGGCCCTGCCGTTGTGGCGCGGCGCGGCGCCCGTTCAGCGTGCTCTGATCAACGGTGACACGACAATCGACACGACGGTGTTTCAACTGACCCGTGGTCTTGACGAAGGAGACATCTGGTGTGCTTCGACGACGCCGATCTTCGACGACGAAACGGCGGGCGAGCTGCTTGCCCGTTTAGCGTTGAGCGGCGCCGAAGACCTCATCGCTGCTGTGGCTGGCATTGAATCTCACGCGCTCGAGCCTCGACCGCAGACCGGTAGCTCCCGTTACGCTGAAAAGCTCACACTCGCTGACGGACACCTCGATCTTCGAGAACCAGCGGAAAGCGTGTTCAACCGATTCCGCGGCGTTACACCGGAGCCTGGTGCTTACGTAACAGTCAACGGCGAACGATTCAAGATTCTTGCCGCGGCGCGCGGCGACGACGCGCCTCCGCTTTCACCGGGCACGTTTGCCCTCGTCAACCGTGAGGTGCTCGTTGGAACGGGCACCTCGCCGATCGTGCTCACACGCGTGCAACCCGCGGGGAAGGCCGCAATGAACGCGGAAGACTGGTGGCGCGGACAACGTCAGCAGGAGCTCAGCGCCGACCTGAAGGAGAACGAATGAGTGCGCAGACCCGCAGACCGGGGCCGCAGCGACCCCGAGGCTCCAACAGCATCCAGGCGAGTCGCCAGGTGGCCTTCGGTGTGCTCATGGCCGTTGATGCTGACGACGCCTATGCAAATCTTCTGCTCCCACATGACATTCGTCGCGCCAAGCTGGCGCAGGGCGATGCGGCTTTGGCCACCGAGCTCTGCTACGGCACGCTTCGCCGTCGCGGACATTACGACGCCATCATCGAACACGCATCGCATCGGCCAATCGGCCAGATCGACGTTCCCGTGCGCAACAGTCTCAGACTCGGCGCCCACCAGCTCCTCGCGATGCGTGTGGCTCCCCATGCCGCGGTTAACGAGTCCGTCGCCCTCGCACGAAAGCACGCAAGCCAATCGTCAGCGGGATTCGTCAATGGCGTGCTCCGCACCATTTCACGTGACGACGACGAGACCTGGACGGCTCTGCTCCGTGCGGGAGTCACGAACGATTCAGAAGCACTCGCAATCGAACACGCGCATCCGCCGTGGATCGTGCGAGCGTTCGGCACCGCTCTCGAGTCGGAAGGACGCGGCGAAGAACTCGAGGCGCTGCTCGCGGCAGACAACGATGCACCACGTGTCAACCTTGTCGCTTTGCCCGGGGAAGCAGCCGTGCCGGAAAATGCTGAGCCCGACAGGTATTCTCCCGTGGGGTTTCGCCTCGGCGCCGGTGATCCGGACGCCGTCGTCGGAGGTTCTGACGGGACATTGCGGGTGCAGGACGAAGGATCGCAGCTCGCCGCTCTCATGCTCAGCAGAGTGTCACCGGTAGAGCCGGGAGAGCGGTGGCTTGACCTCTGTGCCGGGCCCGGTGGAAAGAGCGCGCTCCTCGCCGCCGAAGCCGCGATCGGGGGAGCAACACTCGACGCCAACGAAGTGACGCCGGCCCGCGCCGACCTGGTGCGCCG
The DNA here is from genome assembly GCF_011751765.2 of Paramicrobacterium chengjingii. Lineage (GTDB taxonomy): Bacteria > Actinomycetota > Actinomycetes > Actinomycetales > Microbacteriaceae > Paramicrobacterium > Paramicrobacterium chengjingii. Next base: position 1,681,157 of record NZ_CP061169.1, on the reverse strand, counting down.
AGCCGTCAAGCCATTCGACGACATCGTCGATGTGCACACAAGCGACGGACGCGACGTCGGCTCGCGGCATCCGAATACCTATCACCGGGTTCTCGTCGACGCTCCATGCACGGGGCTCGGAGCACTCCGCCGTCGCCCCGAAGCTCGGTGGCGCAAGCAGCCAAGCGATATTGCCGAACTCTCTGCGCTTCAGGCGGAACTGCTTCGATCGGCGATCGACGCAGCAGCTCCCGGAGGGACGATCGCGTACGTTACCTGCTCACCGCATCTGGGGGAGACACGCGCCATCGTGGGCGATGTACTGCGTCGTATGAAAGAAACTGTGACGGCGATTAACGCACCCGACGTACTGCGCAGCATTGTGGGCGACATCGATCTCGGCGAACCAGACCCGACGAGATCTCCCGCGATTCCGAACGTTCAGCTGTGGCCGCACAGGCACGGAACCGATGCCATGTATGTTGCGTTGCTCCGCAAGGCCGACTTCTGACGGATCGGTAAGATCAAGCCATGTCCATGCGTATCAATCCCAGCATCCTCTCTGCCGATTTCGTCAATTTCGAGCGTGACCTCGGCCGTATCGCCAACGCTGATCTCGTTCACGTCGACGTGATGGACAACCATTTCGTCCCCAATCTCACCTTCGGACTTCCCATGGTTCAGCGCATCCAGGAGGTTTCGCCGATTCCACTCGACGTGCACCTGATGATCGACGATGCAGACCGCTGGGCGCCCGATTACGCGGAAACCGGTGCGTTCTCGGTGACATTCCACGCGGAGGCTGCGTCGGATCCCGTCGGACTCGCACGTAAGCTCCGACAGATCGGCGCCCGTGCCGGCATCGCGCTCAAACCCGGCACCGAGGTCGGGCCCTATCTTGAGTTGCTGCCCGAGTTCGACCAGGTTCTCGTGATGACCGTTGAGCCAGGCTTCGGAGGACAGAGCTTCAAACGCGAGATGATGCCGAAGCTCACCGCTGTTCGCGCGGCGGCCGATCGCACAGGGCTCGACATCTGGCTGCAGGTCGACGGTGGCGTCACTCTTGACACGATTGAGGTCGCCGCAGAGAACGGCGCAGACACGTTTGTCGCGGGCTCCAGCGTTTTCAGCGGAGGCGAGCCGGCAGATCAGATTCGGATGCTGCGCGAGCGAGCAGCCGCCCACAGCCACCGGTAACGTACTGCCTTGTGCTGAACGGGCACACTCCGCAACCGAGTAGGCTTGAACCGTGAAGACTTTCGACGAGCTGTTTGCCGAATTGAGCGAGAAGGCAGTGAACCGTCCAGCTGGTTCGCGCACGGTCGCTGAGCTCGACTGTGGCGTGCACACCATCGGCAAGAAGATCGTCGAAGAGGCAGCCGAGGTGTGGATGGCATCGGAGCATGAATCCGACGAGGCAGCAGCCGAAGAGATGTCTCAGCTTCTGTACCACGTGCAGGTGATGATGCTGGCGAAGGGGCTGCGTCTCGAAGACGTCTACCGACATCTCTGAGGCACGCCGTTCTGCGGCATCCACCCCCGACGTTCCCCGACACGAGAGCACGAACCGAATGTTGCGAATTGCAGTGCCCAACAAGGGCTCGCTAGCCGAGACGGCCGCAGGAATGCTGGTTGAGGCCGGGTACCTTACGCGCACCGATCCTAAAGCGCTTCACCTCATTGATGCGCGAAACGACGTGGAGTTCTTTTACCTCCGCCCCCGCGACATCGCCACCTATGTCGGCTCGGGCGCGCTTGACGCCGGCGTCACAGGACGCGACCTGCTGCTCGACTCTGCGTCGCAAGCAACCGAGGTCGCCGCACTCGACTTCGCCGACTCCACGTTTCGCTTCGCCGGCCCTGTCGGACGCTTCAGCCAACTTATCGATCTCGATGGAATGAGGGTAGCCACGAGCTACACGGGGCTCGTCGGCGATTTCCTCGCACGCCACGGTGTGTCTGTCGAGCTCGTGAAGCTCGACGGCGCCGTCGAGTCCGCTGTCGACCTCGGCGTTGCCGATGCCGTCGCCGACGTTGTTTCAACGGGAACGACACTGCGCAATGCGGGCCTCGAGATCTTCGGACCGGTGATCCTCGATTCGACTGCAGTTGTCATCTCGGCACCCGAACAGAAGCCCGGAACCAAGGTGTTGCTCAGGCGTCTGCAGGGCGTTCTCGTTGCACGACGGTATGTGCTGATGGACTACGACCTACCAGCATCTTTGCTTGAACGCGCGACCGACGTCGCCCACGGCATGGAGTCGCCGACCGTTTCGCCGCTCAAAGATCCCGACTGGGTTGCCGTGCGCGTGATGGTTCCGCGCAAGGATATGAATCAGATCATGGACGCGCTCTACGGCCTCGGTGCACGGGCGATTCTGGTCAGCGCTATTCACGCGGCCCGTCTGTAGGAGGTATTCGCATGACTCTCGCCGTACGAGTGATTCCCTGTCTCGACGTGTCCGACGGGCGCGTTGTCAAAGGCGTCAACTTCAAGAACCTTCGTGACCAGGGGGACCCGGTCGAGCTGGCTCAGCGCTATTACGACCAGGGTGCCGATGAGCTCACGTTCCTCGATGTTTCCGCCACCGTCGAAGGTCGCGACACCATGTACGAGGTTGTCAAGTCCACCGCAGAGAGAGTGTTCATACCTCTCACTGTCGGCGGCGGCGTGCGTTCGGTCGACGACGTCTCGCGACTCCAGGCCAATGGTGCAGACAAAGTCGGCGTCAACAGCGCAGCAATTGCGCGACCCGATCTGATTGGAGAGATCGCTGATCGGTTCGGCGCCCAGGTGCTCGTGCTTTCGCTCGACGTCAAACGCGACGAGCGCATGCCATCGGGGTTCGTTGTCACTACGCACGGTGGCCGGCGCACGACCGATATCGATGCCATCGCCTGGGCTTCAGAATCCGCGGAACGCGGAGCGGGGGAGTTGCTCGTCAACTCCATCGATGCCGACGGAACACAAGATGGATTCGACCTCGAACTCATCTCCCTCATGCGAGAGAACTGCGCAATTCCGGTGATCGCCTCCGGAGGGGCCGGTGCCGCCGATCACTTTCCCCCCGCAATTGCGGCGGGAGCGGATGCTGTGCTCGCCGCAAGTGTCTTCCACTCAGGTCAGTTGACGATCGCGGCCGTGAAGTCATCGCTGCACGACGCGGGGGTGGCCGTACGATGACCGATCTCGACAGCGTCCTGGCTCGCGCCCGATTCGGCGAAGACGGTCTTCTGCCCGCCATCATTCAGCAATGGGACACACTCGAAGTGCTGATGCTCGGGTACATGGATGCCGAGGCGCTCCGACGCACCCTCACATCCGGTCGCGTGACATTCTGGTCGCGGTCCCGCCGCGAGTATTGGCGTAAGGGCGACTCATCTGGGCACGTCCAGTACGTCAAGCAGGCAGCTCTCGACTGCGATGCCGACACCCTTCTTGTTTCGGTTGAGCAGATCGGGGCGGCCTGCCACACCGGAGCGCACACGTGCTTTGACGCCGACGTGCTCGATCCCGTTGTGAACGAAGAAGACGCACGATGACGGGGATGCCGTCGACGACGACACGGGAGCAGTTCGATGACCGAGCGTCACGCATGCGGGTCGTCCCTGTCGTACGCGAGATCTTTGCCGACAGCGAGACGCCCATCGGCCTCTACCGAAAGCTTGCCGACGGCACACCCGGCAGTTTCCTCTTGGAATCGGCAGAGGGAGGAATCTGGTCACGTTACTCGTTCGTCGGTGTTTCTTCCTACGGCGTTCTGACGCAGACGGGTGACCGGCCTCAATGGCTCGATTACGGCCTCTCCGCCGAGCGGGCCATCGGAAGTCTCGAGGATCTTGCACCGTTGGACGCCGTTGCCGAGCTCACGCGACGGTGGGCTGGAGAGTCCATTCCAGAGCTTCCCCCTCTCACAGGCGGACTTGTGGGCTTTCTCGGCTGGGAATCTGTGCGACAGATTGAGCACCTTCCGAAAGCGCCGGCCGCCGAGCACCCGATACCGGGCCAGGCAATGTGCTTTGTCTCCGATCTTGTCGTACTCGATCACCGACGCGGCACCGTGCAGGTGATCGCCAATGTCCTGGCAGATTCAACCGAGCTCGACGGGCTGTGGAATGACGCTCAGACTCGGCTGACGGCAATGCAGACGAAAATCGCGCGTCCGAGCGAGGCCCAGCTTGCCGATGTCGATTTTGCGGTCGAGCCTGAGCCTCGACACCGCACGCGAAAAGACGACTTCCTTGCCGCCGTCGAGAAGAGCAAAAGGTACATTCACGAGGGCGACATCTTTCAGGTGGTGCTCTCGCAACGATTCGAAGTGGACACCGATGCGGAGCCGATTGATGTCTACCGGATGCTGCGCACGCTGAATCCGAGCCCGTATATGTACCTTTTGAGCCTCGAGACACCAACGGGTGTCCCGTATGCGATCGTCGGATCATCACCTGAAGCACTCGTGAAATCGCGGGGCGGACATGTCGTCACGCATCCGATTGCCGGCTCGCAACCGCGGGGGAGTACGCCAGACGAGGATTTTGAGTTCGAGCGAAACCTCCGGTCAGATGACAAAGAACGCGCTGAGCATCTGATGCTTGTGGATCTTGCCCGCAATGATCTCGCGAAGGTCTGTGTTCCCGGCACCGTCGATGTCTCAGAGTTCATGCGTATCGAGCGTTTCAGCCACATCATGCACCTCGTCTCGAGCGTTGAAGGGAAGCTGCGTCCAGAGATGACGCCCATTGACGTCTTCCGTGCAACCTTCCCGGCCGGAACGCTTTCCGGCGCGCCAAAGCCGCGAGCCCTACAGATTATCGACGAGCTCGAGCCAGCTCAACGTGGCGTCTATGGCGGCGTCGTCGGGTACATCGGGTTCTCGGGCGAGACAGATCTTGCCATCGCCATCCGCACGGCCGTCCTCATGAACGGAACGGCGCTCGTGCAGGCGGGCGGCGGGCTCGTCGCGGACTCGGTCGCCGAGTCCGAGTATGTGGAGTCGTGCAATAAGGCAGCAGCACCGTTACGAGCTGTCGCGATCGCCGATGCCATGGTTCGAATCGGAGGAAAATGAACGGGCGTCGCACCAAAGGAATCCTGATTCTCACCACGCTGGCCGTGAGCGGTGTCGCACTTCTCACGTGGACGCAGACGTGGTTCTCCCTAACCCTCATTCAAGACACTCACGCGGGTACGAGCGTTGCCGTCCCGGGTGAGGCAGCGGGCCCAGCCGTCGCCGCACTGGGCCTCGCCGGCCTAGCCCTTGGCGGCGCGCTGGCGATCGCGGGACGAGTTCTGCGGGTGGTCTTCGGCATACTCGAGGTACTCATCGGCGGGAGCCTCGTACTCTCGGCAGTCATGGCGCTGAGCGACCCCGCTGCCGCGAGCTCTCAGACGATAACGGAGTTCACGGGCGTCGCGGGCGACTCATCGACTCACGATTTCGTATCGCAGAGCAGCGCGACCGCCTGGCCGTTTATCGCCGTCGTGGCCGGTGTCATTCTTGCGCTGCTTGGCGTCGCCGTTGCTGTCACCGGCAGACTCTGGCCGACGTCGGGCCGTAAATTCGATGCCCCGACAGCCACGGCCTCGAGCGATACGCACGATGCCGTCGACAGCTGGGATGAATTGAGCCGCGGTGAGGACCCCACTCAGTAGCAGATAGACTTAACTGTGATCCCACCGTCAGTAAAGGAGTTCACGTGACCCCCGAATCGATCGACCCCGGACACGGCCACTCACCGGCCGCATGGACCGCCGTGATCATCATGCTCGTCGCGTTCTGCATTGGCACGACAATGCTGTTTCTCGACCAGCCTTACGGAGTGGTCGCTGCAGCCGTTCTGCTCATCATCGGTCTCATCGTCGGTTGGATCTTGAAAAAGGTCGGCTTCGGAGTCAACGGACCTCGCTACCAGCCGAAAGGCCACTGAACCGGTGACTGATCTGCTGGCCGAGCTCACAGACGGGGCACGGGCCGATGCTCGTACCCGTCAGCTGGCTCTTCCGCTTGAGCGTGTCGAAGCTGCAGCTGCTGCTGCCGCTCCAGCGCTCGACGCGCTGGCCGCCCTGTCATCGGCAGATCGAGTGAAGATCATTGCTGAGGTCAAGCGCGCCAGCCCGTCCCGCGGTGATCTCGCAGAAATCCCCGACCCAGCACGGCTCGCGTCTCTCTACGCCGCTGGCGGCGCCAGCGCCATTAGCGTCCTGACGGAAGGGAGACGTTTTAAAGGCTCCCTTGACGACCTCAGCGCGGTGAAGGCAAGTGTGCCGATTCCCGTCTTGCGCAAAGATTTCATCTCTGAGCCGTATCAAGTGTTCGAGGCACGAGCTGCGGGTGCTGACATCGTGCTGCTGATCGTCGCAGCGCTCGATCACGGGCAGCTGCGCACACTTCACGAGCTCATCGTCAGCCTCGGTATGACGGCACTCGTCGAAGCACACACGGCTGAAGAACTCGATCGCGCTCTCGAGCTCGACTCGAAGCTCGTCGGAATCAACGCCCGAAACCTCAAGACGTTCGAGCTCGATCGCGATCTGTTCGGCACCCTTGCTGATGCCATTCCCGCCGGAGTGATCAAGGTCGCAGAATCTGCGGTTGCCGCTCCGGAAGACGTCGCCCACTACCGACGTTCGGGCGCTGATGTCGTTCTCATTGGGGAAGCCCTCGTGACGAGCGACCCCATCTCAACGCTCACAACTTTCTTGGCGGTCTGACCATGTCTTTGCAAAACAACTCGGGGCCTTATTTTGGCGAGTTCGGTGGACGCTTCGTCCCGGAGTCGCTCATCGCGACGCTCGACGAACTCACAACTGCCTGGGAGGCTGCACGGGCCGACCCTGAATTCCACAGGGAACTCGACGCGCTACTGAGGGACTATGTGGGCCGCCCGTCCGCCATCACCGAGGTTCCGCGTTTCGCCGCGCACGCGGGCAGCGCACGGGTGATTCTCAAGCGTGAAGACCTCAACCACACGGGCTCTCACAAGATCAACAATGTGCTCGGACAGGCGCTCCTCACGAAACGCGTAGGCAAGACGCGCGTCATCGCCGAGACCGGGGCGGGGCAACATGGTGTCGCAACAGCAACGGCCGCGGCGTTGTTTGGTCTGGACTGTGTCATCTACATGGGCGAAGTAGACACGAAGCGCCAGGCGCTGAATGTTGCGCGCATGCGACTCCTCGGTGCCGAGGTGATAGCCGTCAAGACAGGATCGGCCACGCTGAAAGATGCCATCAACGAGGCGATGCGCGACTGGGTGACCAATGTCGAGACGACAAACTACATCTTCGGAACCGTCGCTGGCCCCCACCCATTCCCTGCAATGGTGCGCGACCTCCAGAAAATTATCGGTGAAGAGGCACGCGAACAGGTGCTCGCCCTCACCGGACGACTTCCTGATGCTGTCACTGCCTGCGTCGGCGGCGGATCAAACGCGATGGGAATCTTTCACGCGTTCCTCGATGACACTGACGTTGACCTCTATGGATTCGAGGCAGCAGGAGAAGGCGTCGAGACACTGCGTCACGCTGCGACAATCACGAAAGGGCGACCGGGGATGCTTCACGGCGCCCGAAGTTTCTTACTGCAGGACGACGACGGGCAGACGATCGAATCGCATTCGATCTCGGCGGGTCTCGACTACCCCGGCGTGGGACCAGAGCATTCGTGGCTCGCCTCGTCTGGACGTGCCATCTACCGCCCGGTCACCGATGCCGCGGCGATGGACGCGCTCAAACTTCTCAGCCGCACCGAGGGAATCATCCCGGCGATCGAATCGGCCCACGCACTTGCTGGCACCATCGAACTTGGCCGCGAACTCGGACCGGATGCCGTCATTCTCGTCAGTCTCTCGGGGCGCGGCGACAAAGATATGGAGACCGCTGGCTCCTACTTTAATCTGATCGATGAGGGGGCCGAGCAATCGTGACAGGTGTATCCGAGACACTTCGGAGAAAACGAGAATCAGGTGACGGTGCCCTCATCGGGTATCTGCCTCTCGGCTTTCCGACCATCGATGAGAGCGTCGACGCCGCCATCGGCATTGCCCGTTCGGGTGTAGACGTCCTCGAACTCGGCGTCCCTTATTCTGACCCGGTCATGGATGGACCCGTCATTCAGGCCGCAACGCAGCGGGCCCTGTCGAATGGTTTTCGGCTCTTTCACATCTTTGAAGCAGTCAGGCGTATCACATCCGAATGCGATGCCAACGTGCTGTTGATGACATATTGGAACCCTGTCGTTCAGTACGGTGTCGAACGTTTTGCCGATGATCTGCTCGACGCAGGCGGTTCCGGCCTGATCACTCCGGATCTCATTCCGGACGAGGCGGCCGATTGGATAGCAGCGTCGGAGCGCACCGGGCTCGATCGGGTGTTCCTTGCTGCACCGTCGTCAAACGATGCCCGGCTCGCACAGGCCGTGGAGTCCAGCAGAGGCTTCGTCTATACCGTGTCAACTATGGGCATCACCGGCGCTCGCACCGACGTCGATGCGGCGGCACGCACTCTGGTGTCGCGGTTGCGCGATGCCGGTGTCGAGAACGCCTGCGTCGGACTGGGAATCTCCACTCCCGAACAGGTTCGCGAGGTGTTGGAGTATGCTGACGGCGCTATCGTCGGCTCAGCCCTCGTGAAGGCGCTGGGCGACGGCGGTGTCGATGCCGTCAGCGCCCTCGCAGCACAACTTGCCTCCGGCACGACGCGCACGCGAAAAAATTTGAAAGGCTCATGGTGACCCTTCCCGCAAGCATTCCGAGTCCGGACGTCAGCTTCATTCAGCTGGGGCCGTTCACGATCCACTTCTACGCCCTGTGCATTCTCGTAGGTATCATCGCCGCGACGTTGATCACCAACGCTCGTCTCACTCGACGTGGCGCCGAACCCGGGATCATCATCGACCTTTTGCTCTGGGTCGTTCCGCTGGGAATCATCGGCGCACGCATCTTCCATGTGCTGACACACCCCGACGACTACTTCTATCCCGGCGCGGATCTGCTGAAGACCCTGTACATCTGGGAGGGCGGAATTGCCATCTTCGGAGCACTGATCGGCGGTGGAATCGGTGCGTGGATCGGCTGCCGCGTGCTCGGGTTGCGCTTCTCTGTCTTTGCTGATTCTTTGGCACCCGCTTTGCTTGTCGCGCAGGCATTCGGGCGTTTCGGAAACTGGTTCAACCAAGAGCTCTACGGTCTTCCGACTGACCTGCCCTGGGGTCTCGAAATCGACGCATCCAACCCCGCCTACCCAGTCGGCTTGCCCGCAGATACCCTCTTTCATCCGACATTCCTCTACGAGGTCGTCTGGAACCTTCTCGGTGCCGCTGTGATTGTCTGGCTCGGCCGACGTTTCACGCTCCAGTGGGGCAGACAACTCGCCGTCTACCTCATCTGGTATGGCGCAGGGCGCGTTGTCTGGGAGTCGATCCGCATCGATCCGAGTGAGGTGTTCTTCGGGCTGCGAGTCAACGTGTGGGCTGCGCTCATTGCCCTGGTTCTCGGCATCGTCATCTTCTTCGTGCAGGCCAGACGGCATCCTGGCCTTGTGCCCAGTGCGTATCGACCCGGGCGTAACACAACCGAAACAGAGGGAGAGTTAGACTCTGATTCCCCCGATTCGGCGTATGTCGATCTCAGTGACGATGCTGATGGAGTCGCCGATCAGGGAGAGCCTGCCGCCACAAGCGAGCGAGACTCGTTGAATCGGAGCTGAGCGGCCACCGTCCGCCGGATCCACGTCAGACCGCCACGGTCTGTCTTCCCGGCGGGACGCAGAAGCCCCGTCATAACACCGACTGAGGGCCCTGCGATTAATGACCGCTCAAAATCCTTACTCCCGGTTCAGCCTCGTACCTGACAAGCAGGGGCTGTATGACCCGTCCTTCGAAAAGGACGCCTGTGGGCTCGCCATGGTCGCGACGCTCCGTGGCCATGGTGGCCACGACATCATCGACGCCGCGCTGGCGTCGCTGCGCAACCTTGAGCACCGCGGCGCCGTCGGCTCCGATGCGGGCACAGGTGACGGGGCCGGCATACTCACCGAAGTTCCCGATGCCTTTCTCCGCTCGGCAGTTTCGTTCGACCTTCCCGCCGCAGGGGAATACGCGGTCGGCCTCGTCTTTCTCCCCGTCAATGACAGCGAACGTTCCGAAGAGAAGGGCGCCATCGAATCAATCGCCGGCGATGAAGGTCTCGTTGTGCTCGGTTGGCGCTCCGTTCCGACAGCTCCCGCGCAGCTCGGTCGACTTGCACGGCAGGCAATGCCGGTGATCGAGCAGCTCTTCGTGTGCGCTGGTGCGTCCGCTCCGGGTGACACTCGAGAGTCCGGTGTGGAACTCGACCGCATCGTATATAGGCTCCGAAAGCGCGCAGAGCGCGAAATCGGGGCCTATTTTGTTTCACTGTCGTGCCGCACGATCGTGTACAAGGGCATGGTCACGACATTGCAGCTCGAACCGTTCTACCCCGATCTCGCAGACGAGCGCTTCGCCTCCCGCGTGGCTATCGTGCACTCCCGGTATTCGACGAACACCTTTCCGTCGTGGCCTCTTGCCCAGCCTCTGCGAATGATGGCCCACAACGGCGAAATCAATACGGTTCAGGGCAACCGCAATTGGATGCGCGCGCGGCAATCTCAACTGGCATCCGAGCAGCTCGGTGACCTCACACCGCTGCTGCCGATCATCACGGATGGGGCGAGCGATTCCGCATCGTTTGACGAAGTGCTCGAGCTGCTCACGCTCACCGGACGGTCGCTTCCGCACGCCATGCTCATGATGGTGCCCGAGGCGTGGGAGAAGCGCACAGACCTCGATCCCGCACGTCGTGCATTCTTCGAGTACCTCTCGATGCAGATGGAACCGTGGGACGGGCCGGCCGCCCTCACATTCACCGACGGATCCGTCGTCGGGGCAACGCTCGACCGCAACGGGCTGCGTCCGGGGCGCTGGCTCGAGACCGACGATGGGCTGATCGTTCTCGGCAGCGAGATCGGCGTGCTCGATGTCTCTCCCGAGAAGGTCGTGCGCAAGGGACGGCTGCAGCCCGGGCGAATGTTCCTTATCGATCTCGACCAAGGCCGCATCATCGATGACGACGAGATCAAGGACTCCCTCGCTGCGTCGCGCCCGTGGGGCGACTGGCTCGATGAAGGACGCATCAACCTGGCGGATCTTCCTGAACGAGAGCACGTCATTCACACTCCGGCATCCGTTACCAGACGCCAGCGCACCTTCGGCTATACCGAAGAGGAGGTGAACCGCATCATCAAGCCCATGGGCTCCACGGGAGCGGAGCCTCTCGGCGCAATGGGCACAGACTCACCGATCGCTGCCCTCTCTGACCGCCCGCGGCTTCTCTTCGACTACTTCACACAGCGTTTCGCGCAGGTGACAAACCCGCCTCTCGACTCCATCAGAGAACGCGTCGTCACGTCGCTGACCCTGACGCTCGGCCCCGAACGAAACCTTCTGACGTCTGGGCCCGAGCACGCACGACAGATCGTTCTCGATTTTCCCGTGATCGACAACGACCAGCTGGCGAAGATCGAACACATTGATCCGCTGCCCGGCGGCACGACGACGGCGATCATCCGTGCGCTGTATCGCTTCGATGAAGGAAAGGATGCGCTACGTCACCGTCTCGATGCCATAAACACCGAAGTGGATGCTGCAATAGCCGCGGGCGCACGTTTCATCGTTCTGAGCGACAGGGACTCCACGAAAGACCTGGCACCGATTCCGTCACTTCTCGCTGTAGCATCCGTTCACCATCATTTGATTCGGGCGCAGAACCGGATGAAGGCCGGACTCATCGTTGAGGCGGGAGACGTGCGCGAAGTTCACCATGTCGCCACACTTATCGGTTACGGGGCGTCGGCCGTGAACCCGTACCTGGCGATGGAGACGTGCGAGGACCTCGTCAGACGGGGTGAGATCACGGGGGTGACAGCAGACGCCGCTGTGGCGAACGTGATCTCTGCCCTGGGCAACGGCGTGCTCAAGATCATGTCGAAGATGGGAATCTCGACGGTGTCGTCATACGCCGGCGCGCAGACCTTCGAAGCCGTAGGCCTCAGCCAAGAACTTATCGACACATATTTCACCGGAACCGTATCGCGGTTGGGCGGCGTCGGGCTCGATGTTCTTCAAGACGAAAACCTTGCCCGGCACTCGTCAGCCTTCCCGGCGAACCCCCCGAGTCGCGCACACGAGCGTCTCGACACGGGCGGCGAATACCAGTGGCGACGTGATGGCACACCACACCTCTTCAACCCGGATACCGTGTTCCGCCTTCAACACGCGACCCGGTCGCGCCGTTACGACATCTTCAAGCAGTACACCGATCTGATCGATGACCAAGCGGAACGCCTCATGACGCTCAGAGGCCTCTTCGGGTTCGTCGACGGCCAGCGCCCGCGCGTTCCCATTGACGACGTCGAATCGGTGGCTGACATTGTCAAAAGGTTCTCAACGGGTGCCATGAGCTATGGCTCGATCTCTCAAGAGGCGCACGAGACCCTTGCTATCGCGATGAACCGTCTCGGAGCAAAGTCGAACACAGGCGAAGGCGGCGAAGACGTCGGCAGGCTGCTCGACCGTGAGCGACGCAGCGCGATCAAGCAGGTGGCGTCAGGCCGTTTCGGTGTGACGAGCATGTACCTCACACACGCCGACGATCTTCAGATCAAGCTGGCCCAGGGCGCGAAGCCGGGGGAGGGCGGGCAACTGCCGCCGAGCAAGGTGTACCCCTGGGTCGCACGAACCCGTCATGCAACAGCGGGCGTCGGTCTTATCTCGCCCCCGCCGCACCATGACATCTACTCGATCGAAGACCTCAAGCAACTCATCTTCGACCTCAAACGAGCGAACCCACGAGCACGCGTACACACAAAGCTTGTCAGCGAGACGGGCATCGGCGCCGTCGCTGCCGGCGTGGCCAAGGCGTTGAGCGACGTCGTGCTCATCTCCGGACATGACGGAGGAACGGGCGCGAGTCCGCTGAATTCTCTGAAGCACGCCGGAACGCCGTGGGAGCTCGGACTCGCAGAAACACAGCAGACGCTGCTGCTCAATGATCTGAGAGACCGTGTCGTCGTGCAGGTCGACGGACAGTTGAAAACCGGTCGAGACGTGGTGATTGCCGCGCTGCTCGGGGCCGAGGAGTTCGGTTTCGCCACGGCGCCACTCGTGGTTTCCGGATGCGTCATGATGCGTGTCTGCCACCTCGACACGTGTCCGGTCGGCGTCGCCACGCAAAACCCGGAGCTGCGCAAGCGCTTCTCGGGCAAGCCGGAGTTCGTCGTGACGTTCTTCGAGTTCATCGCCCAGCAGGTTCGCGAGTATCTTGCCGAGCTCGGGTTCCGCAGTCTCGACGAGGCGATCGGGCATTCCGAGAGCCTCGACACCAGCCGTGCGGTCACGCATTGGAAGGCAAACGGCCTCGACCTGACTCCGATCCTCGGCGGTCGAACCGGTGCGGACCGTGACGATGTCACGGCACTCCACCACATGCGTGACCAGGACCATGAACTTGGCGACCACTTCGATGTCGAGCTCATCAGCCGAAGCGCACGAGCCCTGTCGGAGGGTGACACCGTCACCATCACTCTTCCGATCGCGAACACAGACAGGGCCGTCGGCACGATGCTGGGCAACGAAGTGACACGAAGGTTCGGCGAAAACGGACTTCCCGAGAACACGATCACCGTGTCGTTGAACGGTTCCGCCGGGCAGTCCCTCGGCGCGTTCATCCCATCGGGAATCACACTTCAGCTGAACGGCGATGCGAACGATTACGTGGGCAAGGGCCTCTCTGGAGGGCGCATCGCTATTCACCCCGATGCGGCGTCGAACTTCAGCCCCGAGAACAACGTGATCGCCGGCAACGTCGTCGGTTACGGCGCCACCGGCGGAAGCATGTTCATCAACGGCGTCGTGGGTGAGCGCTTCCTCGTTCGCAATTCAGGGGCTACCGCCGTCGTCGAAGGCGTCGGCGACCATGCTCTCGAATACATGACAGGGGGCCTTGCCGTCATTCTCGGCACCGTCGGTCGCAACGTCGGCGCGGGCATGTCGGGCGGAAGCGCCTACATCTACGACTTTGACGAGACCTGTCTCAACCGCGAGGCCGTTGCAGCAGGCGAGCTTGAGCTGTCTACTCCGGGCCCTGGTGACCGCGAGATCATCTCGGATCTGCTCAGGCAGCATCTCGCAGAGACACGTTCGCCGTTGGCTGCACGACTGCTCGATGACCTCGACGAGACAATCTCGGCATTCGTCAAGATCCAGCCGCGAGATTACACGGCAGTACTCGAAACACGACAGCACGCCATAGCCGAGGGCCTCGACCCCGATGGTGACGAGGTGTGGAAGCGAATCAGGGAGGCGACCCATGGCTGATCCCCAGGGATTCATGAAGACAACGGAACGTGAGCTACCCAAGCGCAGACCCGTCTCCGTTCGCATCATGGACTGGAAAGAGGTGTATGAACGGCAGGATGCCGCGCAGCTGCAGCGTCAAGCGGGACGCTGCATGGACTGCGGCATCCCGTTCTGCCACAAGGGCTGCCCTCTGGGCAACCTCATTCCCGAATGGAACGACCTCACGTGGAAGGGCGATGCGCGCACAGCATCCGATCGTCTCCACGCGACGAACAACTTCCCTGAGCTCACTGGCCGACTGTGTCCCGCTCCCTGCGAGAGCGCGTGCGTGCTCGGCATCAACCAGCCCGCGGTCACGATCAAGCAAGTTGAGGTATCGATTGCTGATCAGGCGTTCGACAGCGGCTGGATCGACGCTCAGCCTCCGGAGAGGCTGACGGGAAAGACCGTCGCCGTCGTCGGCTCAGGGCCCGCGGGGCTCGCCGCTGCGCAGCAGCTCACCCGTGCTGGGCACACGGTAGCCGTCTACGAGCGCGACGACAGAATCGGGGGACTGCTCCGTTACGGCATCCCCGATTTCAAGCTCGAGAAGCAGATTCTCGACAAGAGACTGAAGCAGATGCGCGAAGAGGGCACTCGCTTCCGCCCCGGAGTCAGCATCGGAACAGATATCAGCTGGGAAGAGCTACGCGCACGTTTCGATGCCGTGGTCATCGCCACAGGCACCCCCCTCGCACGCGAACTCGAAATTCCAGGACGTGGGCTCGACGGCGTTCACGTCGCAATGGAGTACCTCGTCCGGGCGAATCATGCGGTCGCGGGCGACGACGTGCCGACGCCGATCTCTGCAACAGGCAAGCACGTCATCGTTCTCGGCGGAGGCGACACCGGATCTGACTGCATCGGCACCGCTCATCGACAGGGTGCGGCATCCGTCACCAATCTCGCGATCGGACGAAAGCCGTCAGGCGGCCGGCCCGAGCATCAGCCGTGGCCGATGACGCCGACGGTTTTCGAAGTGCAGTCCTCTCATGAGGAGGGTGGCGAGCGAGAATACCTGGTATCGACCGTCGAGTTCCTGTCAGACGACTCTGGCGCGGTACGTGCGCTCCGTGTGGCCGAGACCGAATACATCGACGGCCGCCGCGTTCCCAAGGCCGGAACGGAGTATGAGATTCCCGCAGATCTCGTGCTGCTCGCACTGGGTTTCACCGGCCCCGAGGCCGAGACAGAGACAACACAGCTGGGCATCGAACTGGGCGAAACGGGAGCTTTTTCACGCTCTGCCGACTACCAGACATCCGCCCCCGGAGTGTTCGTCGCCGGCGATGCGGGACGCGGCCAGTCGCTGATCGTCTGGGCAATCGCCGAGGGCCGTTCGGCGGCGGCGGCCGTTGACCGGTATCTTGAAGGGGAGAGCGAGTTGCCGTGGCCCGTCGCACCGACGGATCGGCCCATCGCACTCTGATGCCGCGTTCCGGGTGAATTCGGCGTTGTTTTAGTCAAACCAGCGCATTCCCCCTGCGCAGGACATGGAGAAACTCATACATGAGACGAGCAAAGATCGTCGCAACCCTCGGGCCCGCGACATCCAGCTACGAAAAGATCCGCGCACTGATCGACGCGGGCGTGAACGTGGCACGGATGAACCTGAGCCACGGAAGCTATGACGTCCACGAGGGCGTTTACGCGAACGTGCGCAAGGCGGCAACCGACACGGGTAAGCCTATTGCCGTACTTGTCGACTTGCAGGGGCCGAAGATTCGCCTCGGCACTTTTGCAAACGGGCCGCACGAGCTCGAAGAGGGTGACATCTTCACAATCACCACAGAGGATGTTGTCGGCGACGAGAACATCTGCGGCACGACCTTCAAGGGTCTGCCAGACGATGTCTCACCCGGCGACTTTCTGCTGATCGATGATGGAAAAGTGCGCGTTCAGGTTCTCGAGACCGACGGCGTGCGCGTCACGACGAAAGTCATCGTCGCCGGACCGGTATCGAACAACAAGGGAATCAATCTTCCCGGCGTCGCTGTCAACGTACCGGCGCTTTCCGAGAAAGACGAAGCCGATCTTCGATGGGGTCTCAAGCTCGGTGCCGACTTCATCGCGCTCTCGTTCGTGCGCGACGCCGAAGATATCACACGCGTGCACGAGATCATGAACGAAGAGGGCATCACCCTCCCCGTGATCGCGAAGATCGAAAAACCTCAGGCGGTAGACGCCCTTGACGGAATCATCGACGCATTCGACGGCATCATGGTTGCTCGCGGCGACCTCGGTGTCGAGCTCCCGCTCGAGGCCGTTCCCCTTGTGCAGAAGCGCGCAGTTGAGCAGTGCCGCCGTATGGCGAAGCCTGTCATTGTCGCGACGCAGATGCTCGAATCCATGATCTCCAGCCCTGTTCCGACGCGGGCTGAAACATCTGACGTCGCCAACGCTATTCTCGATGGTGCCGATGCAGTCATGCTGAGCGGCGAGACAAGCGTCGGCGAGTACCCCGAGATCACCGTGCAGACAATGGCGCGGATCATTGCGGCAACCGAAGAGCACGGTCTCGAGCGGATCGCACCGCTGGGCAGCAAGCCCCGCACCCAGGGAGGCGCCCTCACACTCGCGGCGTCGGAGGTCGCCGACTTCGTCGAGGCGCGGTACCTCTGTGTGTTCACAGAATCTGGCGACTCCGTGCGCCGCATGGCCCGCCTTCGCACAAAGATTCCGGTACTCGGCTTCACGCCGAACGAAGCGATCCGCCGCCGCATGCAGCTCAACTGGGGAATCGAATCCTTCCTCGTCGATACCGTGACGCACACGGACGAGATGTTCGGTCAGGTCGACGACATCCTCCTCGCCGAGGGAATGGCCACGGAGGGCGAGAAAGTCGTCGTGATCTCTGGCTCGCCTCCCGGAATCTCTGGCTCGACGAACGATGTCCGCGTGCACACGATGGGCGACGTTCACCAGGAAGTGGCGCCTGCCTACGCGCTGCGAAAGAACAACAAGCAGTAAGAAGCTCGCGTAATCAGCGAATGGATGCTGCCGGGGCCCTGCCCGGCAGCATCCATTTCTGTTCTGCGGTACGCCACGCGCGAAACGCGCGGCAGTGCCAGATCAGTCAGGGAGAAGAAACTGCCCTGAAGACTCAGCGCCTACTCAGCTGCAAAATCCCGTGGATTGACCGCGCAGATACGCGCGAAGACGCCGCAAACCCCAGGGGATTCAACGACGTCTTCTGCTGTGCCGGTGGTGGGATTCGAACCCACACGCCCGTGAAGGCAAAGCATTTTGAGTGCTCCGCGTCTACCGTTCCGCCACACCGGCTGACACAACCTCGACAAGCGTATCGTAGGATTCTAGAGTGACTGAGCAAGAGACAACCTCAAACGCCCCCCGCCGCGTCGTCGTCGCCGAGGACGAATCGCTGATTCGACTCGACATCGTCGAGATTCTCCGTGACAACGGATTCGAAGTGGTCGGAGAGGCTGGTGATGGTGAAACAGCCGTGGCCTTGGCGACCGAATTGCGACCTGACTTGGTGGTCATGGACGTCAAGATGCCTAAGCTTGATGGCATCTCTGCAGCAGAGCGTCTGAGCAAGGCGCAGATCGCGCCCGTCGTACTGCTCACCGCATTCAGCCAGAAAGATCTGGTCGAGCGCGCATCTGAGGCCGGTGCCCTCGCCTATGTCGTCAAACCGTTCACCCCGAACGACCTGCTTCCGGCAATTGAGATCGCTCTCAGCCGACACCAGCAGATCATCACTCTCGAGGCCGAGGTCGCTGACATGGTCGAGCGCTTCGAGACGCGCAAACTCGTCGACCGCGCCAAGGGGCTGCTCAACGAGAAAATGGGGCTCAGTGAGCCTGAGGCATTCCGGTGGATTCAGAAGGCATCGATGGATCGCCGACTGACCATGCACGACGTTGCAGAAGCAATCATCGAACAGCTCAGCGCGAAAAAATAGCGTTCTTCACACGATTCTCAAGCCCGCACAGGTATGCCCTGTGCGGGCTTTTGCATTGACGTGACATGCGCGTTCCGTGCCATGCCGGGCCGCGTCTCAATCACGTAACGGCCGCGTGCCCCTTTGACACGCTGCGAAATCCAGCCGTATCGTACTCAACACCGACCCCAAACGAGGACACCCCCTCACGAAAGGTATCCGTGAACCACAAAAGAAGACTGCTTGCCGGCGGAGCGATGGTTGCTTCGCTCGCCCTGATGACGGGGCTGACGGCATGTTCAAGCGACAGCGGCGGAGATGCCGAGGCTCCTCTTGAAGACTCCTACGTCGTCGCAACTGACACATCATTCGTGCCCTTCGAGTTCAAGGAAGACGGAGAGTACGTCGGCTTCGATATCGACCTCATCAATGCGGTGGCTGACGAAGCTGGCTTCAAGGTCGACCTGAAAACCACAAACTTCGATGGAATGATTCCCGGACTCCAGACGGGAACCTTCGACATAGCGATTGCGGGCATGACCATCAAGCCCGAGCGCGCCGAGAAGGTCGACTTCTCAGACCCGTACTACAAGTCCGGCCTACGAATCGGCGTCCCCATCGACAATGAGGACATCACGAGCGTTGAGGACCTCGAGGGCAAAAACATCGCAACCCGACTCGGTTCGACGAGCGCCGACTACATCAACAACAACATCGAGGGTGCGAAGGCTCAGACATTCGAGCAGCTCGATCAGGCTTACCTCGCCGTGCAGAATGGCACGTCGGACGCGATTCTCTACGACGCACCGAACGTTGCCTACTACATCAAGACAAAGGGCGAGGACAGCCTGAAGATGGTTGGCGAGCTCCTGGAAGCCCAGGACTACGGCATTGCCATCGCGCAGGGCAACGAAAGCCTGGTGAAGGCAATCGATAAGGCTCTCTCGACGCTCAAGGAGAACGGCAAATACGACGAGATCTACCAAAAGTGGTTCGGTGAAGCTCCGCCGAGCGACGATTAGTACACGAACATAGAACAGAACATCACACAATGAGCGGCGGGCACGTGGGGCAACTCCTGCGTGCCCGCGGCCTGTGAGAGGTAGAAATGATTCATACAGTCTCATTCGACTGGCTTGGCGTCGTAGATTACATTCCCATCCTGCTCCTCGGTCTGTATTACACGCTCCTCGTATCCGTCGTTGGGCTTCTCATCGGTTTCGTCCTTGGGGCGATCTTCGGGCTCGGACGAATTTCGCGGAATAAGCTCGTTTATGGTGCCTCAACCGTTTACGTCGAGGTTTTCCGCGGGGTTCCGATCTTGATCTTGGCTATCTGGGTCTTCTACGCGCTCCCGATACTGCTCGGCTTCAATATTGCACCATTGATTGCCGGCATCATCTCAATCGGACTCAACTCCGGCGCGTACATCGCAGAGGTCGTTCGAGGTGCTGTCCAATCGGTTGATAAGGGGCAGATGGAGGCGGGCCGTTCGCTCGGCATGAGCCATCACTTCACCATGCAGTTCGTGATCTGGCCCCAGGCATTCAAGCGTATGATTCCGCCTCTGGGCAACCAGTTCATTGTGAGCATCAAAGACACTTCCGTGCTCTCGGTAATTCTCGTTCCCGAGTTGGTCTTCCAAGGCCGCACAATCGTGGCTACCCATTTCAACGCGCTTGAGATTTACACGACAGTCGCTGTGCTCTATCTCATTGTGACAATAACGCTGTCCAAGGTGCTCAACATCACCGAGAAGAGGCTGACACACTCATGATCATCCACGTTGCAGACCTGCATAAGAAGTTCGGTGACAACGAGGTACTCAAAGGAATCAACTGCGATGTAGAGCCTCAAGAGGTCGTCTGCGTCATCGGTCCGAGTGGCTCGGGGAAGAGCACATTCCTTCGGTGCCTGAACATGCTTGAAGACATCACGAGCGGCGAGGTCGTGATCGACGGGCAGAGCCTGACAGCCAAAGACACCGATATCAACGCTGTGCGCACAGAAATCGGAATGGTGTTTCAGCAGTTCAACCTGTTCCCGCACAAGTCCGTCATCGAGAACATCATGCTCGCTCCTCAGAAGGTGCGAAAGCTCTCGACGGCGGAAGCGCGCGATCGCGGACTCAAGCTCCTCGAGAAGGTTGGGCTCGGCGACAAGGCAGACGCGTACCCCGCACAACTCTCGGGTGGCCAGCAGCAGCGTGTCGCGATTGCCCGCGCCTTGGCGATGGAACCGAAGATGATGCTCTTCGATGAGCCGACCAGTGCTCTCGACCCGGAACTCGTTGGGGACGTTCTCGCCGTCATGAAGCAGCTCGCTCTCGAGGGAATGACCATGGTCGTCGTCACCCATGAGATGGGCTTCGCCCGAGAGATGGGAGACCGGGTGATCTTCATGGACGATGGCTACGTCGTCGAGGAGGGAAAGCCGGAACAGATCTTTGATTCGCCGCAACACGAGCGCACAAAGTCGTTCCTTGACAAGATTCTCTAGACGTCGCGTCTGGTTTCGGAAGGCTCGCCGCTCTGCCGGCGGGCCTTCCGCTGTTAAGTCGTGGGGCGGTCCTTGATCATGTTCGTGATGCGAACAGTGGAGCAGCGTCGGTCTTGGTCATCAAATATCGCGATCTCATGTACCGTGACGCTCCGCCCCAGGTGGATGGGCGTGCAGACACCTGTGACCGTTCCGCTTGTCGCTGAACGCGTATGAGTGGCGTTGATATCAACACCGACAGCGAGACGTCCTTCTCCGGCGTGAAGATTGGCCGACATCGAACCGAGCGACTCACCCAGAACCACATACGCTCCGCCGTGCAGCAGCATCGCGGGCTGCGTGTTCCCCTCAACAGGCATCGTGGCGACAGCACGCTCGAGCCCGAATTCCGTGATCTCGATGCCCATCTTCTCGGCAAGTGCACCGATGCCGCGCTCGCGCACGTACTCAAGAGGATCGGACGCTGTCTGGCTCATGAACACCTTCACGCTCTCGTTCCCCAGCCGATGTCGTCGGTGACTTGTAGGCTGGGACCTGTGTCGGACAACGAAAAGCCTACCTTGCTCGTGATCGATGGCCATTCGCTGGCCTTCCGTGCGTTTTACGCACTGCCGATCGATAGTTTTCAGAACAGCGAGGGGCAGCATACGAACGCCATCCATGGCTTCATCGCCATGCTGCTCAACCTGCTGAAGAACGAGAAGCCGACCCACATCGCTGTGGCGTTCGACATTTCTCGCTACTCCTTCCGCACGCGTGAATATCCGGAGTACAAGGGAACGCGGGGGGAGACTCCGCCGGAGTTCATCGGTCAGATTCCGCTTCTGCAAGAAGCGCTCAAAGCGATGAACATTACAACGATTTCCATCGAAGACTTCGAAGCAGACGACATCCTCGCGACGCTCTCCGTGCGCGGTACCGATGAGGGCTATCGCGTGTCCGTCGTTTCTGGCGATCGAGACACCATTCAGCTCGTCAACGAGAACGTCACCCTCCTCTACCCGTCCAGGCAGGGTGTCACCGATCTCACGCGCTACGACCCGGCTAAGGTCAAGGAACGGTACGACATCGAGCCTCATCAGTATCCCGAGATCGCCGCCCTTGTCGGTGAGACGAGCGACAATCTGCCTGGCGTTCCCAAAGTCGGCGAGAAAACGGCAGTGAAGTGGCTTCACCGATTTGGCAGCCTCGATGAGATCATCGCCCACGCTGATGAAATCACCGGCAAGGTGGGTGAGAGCTTCCGCGAGCACAAAGACAATGCTGTTCGCAATCGTCGTCTGAATCGCTTGGTCACTGACGTTGAGCTTCCGTGCGAGATCGGCTCGCTCGCAAAGGAGCCCATCGACCAGGCAGCGGTGCGCGAGATCTTCTCAAAGCTCGAGTTCCGCTCACTTCTCGACCGCGTGATGAAGCTCGAGGGAGTCGAGAACTCCGAGCCAGCAGCTTCCACCGTCACGGCGCCCGACGCCCAGAACCTTCTTGATGAAGAGCTCGGTGCCTGGCTCAATCGTCAGTCGCAGGCGAGCACGAACGGTGTCGCCGTCTCTGTGGAGGTCGTCGACGGCCGACCCGCCTCCATCGGAGTGTCGGGCGACACAGAATCCGTTGCCCTCGCGTGGCTACCGGATCGAGCCGACTACGCTCCATTCGAAACGTGGTTGGCCGACGCAAGCATCCCCAAGGTCATGCACGGCGCTAAGGCTCAGCTCAAAGCGTTGACCCGGGCGGGGCTCACGGTGGGGGGTCTGTCCTTCGACACATTCATCGCCGGCTGGCTGCTCCGCCCGGGCGGTCAAGAGAAGACGCTCGCGGATCTTGTGTCCCGCTATCTTGACGAGAAGCTTCCCGAGGCTGATCCCAACCAGCTCGTCCCCGAGGTCGAGCCCTCGACGGCTGCGGCGCTCGCGTGGTTTACACACCGCCTCGTCGAACCGCTGCTCACGCGCCTCGATGACGGTTCTGCGCGTGTGCTTCGTGATATCGAGATGCCGATCGTGAATGTGCTCGCCGCAATCGAAGCCAGGGGAGTGGCCATGGATGCCTCTGCCCTCGACGCGCTCTCTGAATCTCTGGGTGTCACGGCACGTGAGCTCGCAGAGAAGGCGTTCGCCGAGATTGGGCGTGAAATCAATCTCGGTTCGCCGAAGCAGATTCAAGACGTGCTCTTTGACCAGCTCGAGATGCCGACGACCCGTGCCACCAAGACGGGGTACTCAACGGATGCCGCGTCTCTTGCCGACCTTCAGGCTTCGCACCCGCACCCATTCCTCGGCCTGCTTCTTGAGCATCGCGATGCGACGAAGCTGCGG
This sequence comes from Paramicrobacterium chengjingii, assembly GCF_011751765.2. Classification (GTDB taxonomy): domain Bacteria; phylum Actinomycetota; class Actinomycetes; order Actinomycetales; family Microbacteriaceae; genus Paramicrobacterium; species Paramicrobacterium chengjingii. Next base: position 1,658,049 of record NZ_CP061169.1, on the reverse strand, counting down.
CAGATCGTTGACACCCTCGTCAAAGCGATCGGCGGCGACGGTCGCATTCACACGTCGTACGTGCAAACGGGAACCTCGACTGGTCGCATTTCGTCGACGGATCCCAATCTTCAGAACATCCCTGTTCGCACCGAAGCCGGACGCCACATTCGCGAGGCGTTCCGTGTCGGTGCTCCGTATGACAGCCTCCTCACTGCGGACTACTCGCAGATTGAAATGCGCATCATGGCGCACCTGTCAGAAGATCCGGGGTTGATCGAGGCGTTCCGCACGGGAGAAGACCTCCATAGATTCGTCGGCGCTCGCATATTTGGTGTCGAGCCGGCAGATGTCACCTCTGAGATGCGCTCGAAGGTGAAGGCGATGTCATATGGCCTCGCCTACGGGCTCAGCGCATTCGGCCTGTCTCGCCAGCTGCGCATCGACAACAAAGAGGCGAAACAGCTCATGTCCGACTATTTCGAACGATTCGGAGCCGTGCGCGAATACCTGCGCAACGTCGTTGAGCAGGCGAAGGTCGATGGCTACACCACGACGATCTTTGGCCGCCGCAGGCCGTTTCCCGATCTGAAGAGCCCCAATCGCACTCTGCGTCAGAATGCTGAGCGTGCGGCGCTCAACGCGCCGATTCAAGGCTCTGCTGCCGACATCATCAAGATCGCGATGATCAATATCGAGAACGACATTCGCGAGGCAGATCTCACAAGTCGCATGCTCATGCAGGTGCACGACGAGTTGGTGTTCGAGGTCAGTGACGGAGAGCACCAAGAACTTGAGCGCATTGTGCGCACACGCATGGGCGACGCTGCAGAGCTCAGCGTTCCCCTCGACGTTCAGGTGGGCTATGGGCCCAACTGGGATGCTGCGGCTCACTGATTGCCGTGGATCACTCGTCCCTCATATCCTCGAGATATGACTGCACAACAGAAGAGAAACGCCACCGCAATCGACGGGGTCGCCGAGGGTTGGGTCGACACACTCGTTGACCTTGTGCCGACTGTAGGAACGTACATCGGTCGCAACGACGCGAACGACAGTTTCTCTGACTATTCACCCGATGGCATCCAGAATCAACGCGAGGCGCTCACAAACGCGAGGGCCGCTCTCGATGCGCAGAACGCTGTCGACGACGTTGACCGGGTGACGAAGGAAGACCTGGGCCGCGAACTCGATTTGTCAGTTGAAACGATCGATGCCGGCCTGCCGTTTCGCAGCCTCAACGTCATCGAATCGCCATCCCAAGAGATTCGAGAAGTCTTCGACCTGATGCCGACAGACACCGTTGACGATTGGTCCACGATCTCGACACGGCTCTCACGGGTTCCTCAAGCCATCGAAGGCTACATCGAGACGCTGCAGCGCGGAAGCGCAACGGGCATCGTTCCCGCACGACGTCAGGTGATCGAGGTTGCCGCTCAAGCGCGGAAGGTCGCGGCATCCGATGGGTTCTTCACCGTGTTCGCACACTCCGCCTCGACGACGAGCGGCGAGCTTCCTGCCTCGCTCACCGCAGACCTGGGGGAGCGCGCAGTGCGCGCTGCCGAAGCATACGGCCGACTCGCGAATTTTCTGACAGATGAGCTTGCCGGGGCGGCGACTGAACGCGATGCCATCGGCCGCGACCTGTACGCGCTGCAATCACGTCAGTTTCTCGGAGCCGCGATCGACCTCGATGAGACATACGAGTGGGGAATCGAGGAGCTGGCGCGCATGGTCGACGAACAGGAGTCGATCGCCAGGCAGATCAAACCTGGGGCGAGCGTGCTCGAAGCCATAGAGCACCTCGAGCACGATGAGAGCCGCAAGCTTCACGGCACCGACGCTCTGCAGAAGTGGATGCAGGCGACGAGCGATCGTGCCGTAGCCGACCTCGGAAAGAGTCACTTCGATATCCCCGACGAGATCAGAACGATTGAGTGCATGATCGCGCCCACTCAGGAAGGCGGCATTTACTACACCGGTCCGACAGACGACTTCACACGCCCGGGTCGCATGTGGTGGTCAGTTCCCGAAGGCGTCACCGAGTTCGACACCTGGCGTGAGCTCACAACCGTCTACCACGAGGGCGTCCCCGGGCATCATCTTCAAATCGGGCAATCCGTCTATAACCGTGACGCCCTGAACTCGTGGCGTCGTCTTCTGGCGGGAACGTCGGGGCATGCCGAGGGCTGGGCCCTGTACGCCGAGCGGCTCATGGAGCAGTTGGGCTATCTCGATGATCCAGCCGACAGACTGGGGATGCTCGATGGGCAGCGCATGCGCGCGGCTCGCGTCGTTCTCGACATCGGCGTGCACCTCGAGAAGCAACGCCCAGATGGTGCCGGCCCCTGGACAGCTGGCTTTGCCTTCGACTTCATGGGACGCAACGTGAACATGAATGAGAGCTTCGTGCGGTTCGAAGTCAACCGGTACCTCGGATGGCCGGGACAAGCTCCGTCCTACAAAGTCGGTCAGCGAATCTGGGAACAGCTGCGAGACGACGCTCGCGCAGCGGGAGGGGAGTCGTTTGATATCAAGGACTTCCATCGCCGCGCCCTTTCACTCGGAGGCGTCGGGCTCGACACGCTCAAGAACGCACTCACCGCGTAACGGTGAGAAAGCCGTCGCAGAAATCGTTGTGCACTGTTTGATTCGCGCGGCGAATCCCCGCTATGATGGAGTGTCACTTCTGTGACGTCCTATCCGCCTGCCCATCGCGTCAACGAATCACACGCGAATCGGGCCCGACAACATGTCCACCCTGGAGCATTTACTTATATGACAACCGCAACGACCGCCAAGCAGGTCGCTATCAACGACATCGGATCTGCTGAAGACTTCCTGGCAGCGGTCGAGAAGACACTGAAGTTCTTCAACGACGGAGACCTCATCGAAGGCACCGTCGTGAAGATCGACCGCGACGAGGTTCTCCTCGACGTCGGATACAAGACAGAGGGTGTTATCCCCTCTCGCGAACTTTCCATCAAGCACGATGTCGATCCCACCGAGGTCGTCGAGGTCGGCGACAGCGTTGAAGCGCTCGTTCTCCAGAAGGAGGACAAAGAGGGCCGCCTCATCCTGTCGAAGAAGCGTGCACAGTACGAACGCGCCTGGGGCGATGTCGAGAAGATCAAGGAATCCGACGGCGTCGTGACTGGTCAGGTCATCGAGGTTGTCAAGGGTGGACTGATCGTCGACATCGGCCTCCGTGGCTTCCTCCCGGCTTCGCTCATCGAACTTCGCCGCGTTCGCGACCTGACCCCGTACCTCGGGCAGGAGCTTGAGGCTAAGATCCTCGAGCTCGACAAGAACCGCAACAACGTGGTTCTGTCACGTCGCGCACTGCTCGAGCAGACGCAGTCCGAGAGCCGCACCTCGTTCCTCAACAACCTGCACAAGGGTCAGGTTCGCAAGGGCATCGTGTCGTCGATCGTCAACTTCGGTGCGTTCGTCGACCTCGGCGGTGTGGACGGGCTCGTTCACGTTTCTGAGCTCAGCTGGAAGCACATCGAGCACGCATCAGAGGTTGTCGAGGTTGGCCAGGAGGTCACCGTTGAGATCCTCGAGGTCGACCTCGACCGTGAGCGCGTTTCGCTATCGCTCAAGGCAACGCAGGAAGACCCATGGCAGGTGTTCGCACGCACGCACGCGATCGGTCAGATCACGCCGGGCAAGGTCACCAAGCTCGTTCCCTTCGGTGCGTTCGTTCGCGTTGCCGATGGCATCGAGGGCCTCGTTCACATCTCCGAGCTCAGCTCGAAGCACGTGGAACTCGCCGACCAGGTCGTTTCTGTCAACCAGGAAGTCTTCGTCAAGATCATCGACATCGATCTTGAGCGTCGCCGCATCTCGCTGAGTCTCAAGCAGGCTAACGAGGGCGTCGACCCCGAGGGCACCGAGTTTGACCCGGCTCTCTACGGCATGGCCACGGAGTACGACGACGAGGGGAACTACAAGTACCCCGAGGGCTTCGACCCCGAGACCAACGAGTGGCGCGAAGGCTTCGAGACTCAGCGCGAGAAGTGGGAGCAGGATTACGCTGCTGCCCAGGGTCGCTGGGAAGCTCACAAGAAGCAGGTCGCTGCCTCACTCGTCGAGGAAGTCGACGTCGAAGCTCCTGCAGCCGCAGCGAATTACGCCGGCGACGCAAACTCAGCGGGAACCCTCGCTGATGACGCATCGCTTGCCGCGTTGCGCGAAAAGCTCTCGAACACCAACTGATCGTTCGACGCTATCGAAGGCCGGTTCAGCACATGCTGGGCCGGCCTTCGCCGTGTGCCCTGAGCAATGCGTGATCGCATGCCTGCTAGTGTTTTCCCATACTGACCATGCCGAGACATTCTCGGCTTACGACGAGTTCAAGGTGAGCAGTGATAGTTGATTCGTTGACGGAATTCCTGTCGATCGAGTACGCGGATGCCTCGCTATTGCGCAATAGTCCTCAGCAGAATCGCAGCAAGCAAAGCTTGGAGAAGATTCTTCGGGCATGCGGCGAGATCATTGACGAGTCTGGTCACGCTGGCGTGACAACGGCCGAGGTCGCTCAGCGCGCAGACATGGCGATCGGCACTGTTTACCGGTTCTTCCCTGACCGCATCGCGCTACTTCTCGGCGTATATGACTTCATGATCTCGCGCTACATTGAGATTGCCCTTGACACATTTGCCGAGACTCCCGCCACGACATGGCAAGAGGCGTTCACGACCCTCGTTGAGAGCACGTGCACGGCGCGCCGAACGATTCCCGGTTACAAGGCGACGCACTACCGCATCCTTCCCGACGGCCCGAACGAGAGCAAGTATCAAGAGCGCACCGGAGCATACATCGACGCCGTGGTTGCCCTGCTCAGTCAGTTTGACGACGTGCCGTCCGGTCCGGAGTGGCGTGAGAAAGTCGCCATTGCAATCGAACTCTCGCGTACGATGCAGCGCATCGCGTTCGACGCGAATCCCAATGGCGACTCGACGCTGATCGCTGAGGCAGCTTCGGTTCCGCTTGCCTACCTCACGACGTATATCGACAGCATGGACTGACCGGATGCTGATCGGCCTCACTGGCGGAATCGCCTCAGGCAAATCAACAGTGGCTCGGATGCTTCGCGATCACGGAGCCGTCGTCGTCGACGCGGATCTTCTGGCGCGTGAGGTCGTGGAGCCAGGAACGCCGGCCCTTCGCGGCATCCAAGATCTGTTTGGCGACGACCTGATTCGGCCCGATGGCTCACTGGATCGCGCACGACTCGGAACTATCGTTTTTGGGGACCGGCAGGCACGAGAGCAGCTCAACGCCATCGTGCACCCGGCCGTACGCGAGTTGGCAAAGAAGCGATTCGCCGCTGCGGCGGCCGCCGACCCCGAAGCGATCATCGTCTACGACGTTCCATTGCTTGCGGAATCCGAGACGCTCTCGCATTTCGATCTGATCGTTCTGGCGGACGCGCCAGCGGAGATGCGACGGCAGCGCCTCATCGACCTTCGTGGTCTCAATGCGCAGGAAGCCTCGCGACGGGTGAATGCGCAAGCCTCAGACGACGCACGGCGCACGATCGCCGATGTCATCGTCGATACGACGAGGTCACTTGATGAGACCGCGACCGAGGTGGATCAGCTCTGGGCACGTCTCACCACCACCGACCACACGTGAGTCAGCCGAACGTCAGTGGGGCAACCTAGACTCAGAACATGGAACCGACACGCTCCGTTCATCCGTTCAAGGTGGTCAGCGAATATGAGCCGAGCGGCGACCAGCCGAAGGCGATCGCCGAGCTCGCTGGTCGCATCAACGCGGGGGAGACCGACGTCGTGCTTCTCGGCGCGACGGGTACCGGAAAATCAGCGACGACGGCGTGGCTGATCGAGAAGGTTCAGCGCCCGACCCTGATTCTCGCTCACAATAAGACCCTCGCTGCGCAGCTCGCCAATGAGTTCCGTGAGCTCATGCCCGAGAACGCGGTCGAATACTTCGTCTCCTACTACGACTACTACCAGCCTGAAGCGTATGTGCCGCAGACAGATACTTTCATCGAGAAGGATTCCTCCGTCAACGCCGAGGTCGAACGCCTTCGACACTCGACCACGAACTCGCTGCTCAGCCGGCGCGACGTCGTTGTCGTCTCTACTGTCTCCTGCATCTACGGGCTCGGTGCGGCAGAAGAGTACCTCGAAGCCATGGTCGCACTGCAGGTCGGTCAGCGCATTTCCCGCGATGAACTGGTTAGACGTTTCATCGGGATGCAGTACAACCGCAACGACGTTGACTTCTCTCGCGGCAATTTTCGGGTTCGCGGCGACACGATCGAGATCATTCCGGTGTACGAAGAACTTGCCATTCGCATCGAGATGTTCGGCGATGAGATCGAAGCACTTCATGCGCTTCATCCGCTGACCGGTGACATTGTCAAGACTCTCGATGCGGTATCGCTGTTCCCGGCCACGCACTATGCCGCGAGCCCCGAGACAATACATCGCGCCATCGGCACGATTCAAGACGAGTTGGAAGTGCGTCTGGCAGAGCTCGAGAAGCAGGGCAAGCTCCTTGAGGCGCAGCGGCTGCGCATGCGCACGTCATTCGATATTGAGATGATGGAGCAGATCGGGTTCTGTTCCGGTATTGAGAACTACTCCCGTCACATTGACGGTCGCCAGCCCGGAGAGGCGCCGAACTGCCTTCTCGATTATTTTCCTGACGATTTTCTCGTCGTCATTGACGAATCACACGTGACGGTTCCGCAAATCGGTGCGATGTATGAGGGAGATGCGTCTCGAAAGCGCACGCTCGTCGAGCACGGCTTCCGCCTTCCAAGCGCTCTCGACAACCGGCCGCTCACGTGGAACGAATTTTCGGCGCGGGTCGGCCAAACCGTTTATCTCTCGGCAACTCCTGGTCGCTACGAGCTCGGCATTGCCGATGGAGTCGTCGAACAGATCATCCGTCCAACGGGTCTCATCGATCCGGAGATCGTCGTGAAGCCGTCGGACGGCCAGATCGATGACCTTCTCGAAGAGATCCGAGCTCGCTCAGAACGCAATGAGCGGGTGCTCGTCACAACGCTGACGAAGAAGATGGCTGAAGAGCTCACAGACTTCCTCACTGACGCTGGTGTGCGTGTGCGCTACCTGCACTCCGACGTCGACACGCTGCGCCGCGTGGAGCTCCTCACCGAGCTGAGGGCCGGAACCTACGATGTTCTCGTGGGCATCAACCTGCTCCGCGAGGGACTCGACCTCCCCGAAGTGTCGCTTGTCGCCATCTTGGATGCTGACAAGGAAGGCTTCCTTCGATCATCGACATCGCTCATTCAAACAATTGGCCGTGCGGCACGTAACGTCTCTGGCCAGGTTCACATGTACGCCGATAAAATGACCGACTCGATGCGATTCGCTATCGACGAGACAAATCGCCGACGCGAGAAGCAGGTGGTGTACAACACCGAGAACGGCATCGACCCGACGCCCCTTCGCAAGCGCATCGCCGACATCACAGATATTCTCGCGCGGGAAGGAGCCGACACCGAGAAGATGCTCGCCAAGCGCGGCGTCGAACGAACGTCATCTCCGACGCCGCAGCTTCGTCATCACGAAGGGCTCGCCTCCGAGGGTGCGAACGACCTCGAAGCGATCATCGCCGATCTGAATGCTCAGATGCTCGCCGCAGCACGTGAGCTGAAGTTCGAGCTTGCCGCTCGCCTGCGTGACGAGGTCTCTGATCTTAAGAAGGAGCTGCGGAATATGGAAAAGGCAGGCCACATCTGAGCCTGTTATCCGCACGATAGTGTGGAGCAATGAGCAGCACCGCGGGAGTGTCCACTGGAGACACTGCGGCATGAGCAGACGATATCTCTTCCCGGCCGTCGTCGTCTGCGCCGTCCTGGTGGTTGTCATTGCTGCCCTGCAAGGGCCACTGGTCGTCGGCGCACCACGCATCGACCTCATTCTTCCTCAGGTCGCAGCTACTCCGCCCCCGGCCACCGAGCCCGCGGCTCCGGGAAACACGATTCCCGCAAACGACGCCCCGGAGTCACCCGCGCTGCTGAACCCCACGACAATCCTGTTCGCGCTCGGATCGCTCGCAGCAGCGGCTCTTGTCATCGCCGGGTTTCTCATTGTTCGCGCACTCCGTCGCCGACAGCGTGACGAGCTCGACACAGCAGCGGTCTCGACACTTTCGGCACGACAGGTGGATGCCGCCACGAAGGAACAGACCGTCGAAGCGCCAACTGTTGTGCGCGGCATCGAGCGGGCGTTAGGTGCACTTGACGCACCCGGCATCCCGCATGACGCAATCGTCGAGGCATGGCTCGGTCTTCAGCAGTCCGCAGAGGACTCCGGAGTTCGGTTGCGTGCTTCTGAGACACCGACGGAATTCACTGTTCGTGTGCTCGCCCGCGAGCACAGCATCGCCGACGAACTGTCGGTGCTGGTGTCGCTGTATCAAAGCGTGCGATTCGGGGATCGTCACCCGACAGCATCCGATATTGACAGCGCACGCTCAGCCCTGCTCTCCATTCAGGAGGCGTGGTCATGAAGATCGGTCGCGTCATCGCCGTCTGTCTGCTCACTATCGCCTTCGGCGCCCTGCTGTGGCTTCTCGGGCTTGCCCCGTCGTTCGCCGTTGCGTTCGGTCTTCTCGTGCCCGTGATCGCACTTCTGTGGGCGTGTCGAGCCGACAATGACTCTGCCCCATGGGGTCCGGCCGAACCCTACCGTGGCGTGGGAGCACGCCAAGACATTTCACGTTTGGCCTGGGCCCTCCGCTCAACGCAGGGCAGGGTGGGCGACACCGCGCGAAAACGTGTGCGCGCCGTCGCCGCACACCGGCTCGAACGGATCGGTCTTCATCTTGACGAGCCGGCGGACGAGCCGGCGATCATCGCAGCGATCGGCGAACGCGCGTTCGCTGTCGTCGCTCCGTCATCGCTCACACGTTGTGACCGCACCGATGTCGATGTTGCATTGTCTCGATTGTCTGAACCGTTGAAGAAGGAGTCTCAATGACCAAACCGATGGCTGTTGAACGCGTAGCAGAACTCAGTCGCGACATCCTCGACCGGATTCGTGACGTCGTCGTCGACATGCACGAGCCACTCGACCTCGCACTCGCGACGATCCTCGCGGGAGGACACGTGCTGTTCGAGGATGTTCCCGGTCTCGGCAAGACTCTCGCTGCACGCAGTCTCGCGGGGGCGCTCGGTTTGGAGTTCCGCCGCATCCAGTGCACTCCCGATCTGCTTCCGTCAGATATCACCGGATCGTTCGTCTACGCTCCGTCGACGGGCGATTTCGACTTCAGAGCTGGACCGATCTTCGCCGGCCTCGTGCTGGCCGATGAGATTAATCGCACGACTCCGAAGACGCAATCGTCGTTTCTTGAGGCGATGGCAGAGGGCCACGTCACGGTCGAAGGACGTCATTTCGAGCTGCCTCGACCGTTTCACGTCATTGCCACCTCGAACCCGATTGAGTTTGAGGGAACCTACTCGTTACCCGAGGCACAGCTCGACCGCTTCATGGTGCGCCTCTCTGTCGGCTATCTCGCAGCCGAGAGTGAACAGAGGATGCTGCTTTCACGCGCGCACAGGCAGCACGACCGAGTGCAGATCGATCCCGTCATCGATGCCGAGACTCTGCGTGAGATGCAAGATGGTGTCGAGTCCGTACACGTCGACCCCGATATTGCCCGCTACTGTGTGGATCTTGCCGGCGCCACCCGCGCAGACCAGTCGGTCCAGGTTGGCGCTTCACCTCGGGGCTCACAGGGACTGATGTTGGTGGCGCGCTCGATTGCAGTCATGGCTGGCCGCGCCTTCGTCACTCCAGACGACGTCAAACGTGCGGCAGTGCCGGTTCTTGCGCATCGCCTGACTCTCACCCCTCAGGCGTGGGCGACTGGCGTGCAGGCGACCCAGGTCGTCTCGAGTCTTCTCGGCGCTGTCGCCGGGCCGCCGACCGTCACGGCATCTGCTGAATGACCTCGTCACGCCACGCCGTCACGTGGAGCCCGAGCGGTTCACTCGCCGGGGCCATCATCTCGGGCGTCATCGTTATCGGTGTCGGCCTCATATCATCACGCCCGGATGTTGCGTGCTGCGCGATTCCCCTTCTCAGCTGGGCAGCGTGGATGTGGCAACATCGACCGGCCGATGAGACGCACGTTGAAAGCGTGCTTGACTCCACACACGCGAATGAAGCCGAGTCGCGTCTCGCCGCGAACCTTCGGTTGACGGCGAGCACCGATGTCGAGGTGGTTCACGCTCGCATGATCGTCGGCGGTTCGCGAAGGGTCTCTGCTGTTCTCGACTGTCGCGAAACTGCACGGCTGTTCGCGTCATCTCCCGTGCTTCACTCGGGGCCGCGTGATGTGCTCGCCGCCCAGTTCACGATGGCGAGCGCCGATGGGGCGTTCGTCTCCCAGCCGACGGCCGTACACACGGTCTCGCATACAGTCAGGCCAGACATCGTGCCGCTTCCGCGCCTGCTGCTGCCGCATCGCCTGCACGGGCTCACGGGCGCCCACGAGTCGACGCGTCCCGGCGATGGCGGAGGCTTTCGCGACATCCATCCCTTCGCACCGGGCGATCGCCTGCGCCGCATCGATTGGAAGGCAACGGCCCGGCTTTCTCGGCGCGCCGGTGACGTGTATGTGCGGCGAACGTTCGCCGCGAGTGATGCGACAACGGTGATCGTCATGGACACGGGCGACGAGCTCGGTGAGGTTGTTGCAGAATGGACGCGCGGGCGACCTCACAAGAGCGGAATAACATCAATGGATGCCGCACGGGAAGCTGCGGTCGCGATTGCCGTCGCATACACGGAGGCGGGCGATCAGGTAGCGCTTCAGAACCTCGCTCTCGGCACCCGGCAGATGCGTAGGGGCTCGGGGGATCGCCACCGTGAACGGCTACTGGCGACAATCGCCGAGATGCGTCCGAACGGCGTCGGTATGACTCGGCGACGTGCACCCGTCGTCGCTGCGGGGGCGATCATCTATGTGCTCTCGACATTCGTCGACGCCGAAGCTGCCTCGCTTGCCTCAATGTGGCGCGCCATCGGGCATCGTGTGATCGCCATCGACACCCTCCCGAGGGGGATCAGGCATGGCCTCAGCCCAGAGCAGGCGACGGCGCACACCATCCTCATGATGGAGCGCGACGATCGCATTCACGACATGGAGGCGACCGGAGTGAACGTCGTGCGCTGGACCGATTCGTCCGGGGAGTCCCGGCGCGATGCGCGGTTCTCTGCGCTTGCGCGCGAGAGGGGGAGAGTTCGGTGAGAGCGGCACCGGCATCCATCCGGGTTCCGCGGGCACTGCCCGCGGTTCTGGTGCACGTGAGTCTCGTCGTTGTCACGACGGCTCTGTCTCTCGCGATTGTGCCCGTTGCCTTCTGGCTCGTTGTGGCCATTGCTCTCGGTATTGCTGCGGGGTCTGTTCCGCGCCTCTACACGGCGTGGGCGCTGATCATTTTGCTTCCGCTGTTTCAGCTTCCTCGCGATCCATCGGCCGTCGATTGGAAGCCGTATGCTCTGCTCGCTGGCCTGCATCTGATCCATGTTCTTGCGTCTCTCGCCCTTGTCCTTCCGGTCCGCGGCATGATCGATGCGCGAGTGTTCGTGAGACCACTTTGTCGGTTCGTCATCGTGCAACTGCCCTGCCAGGTTCTTCTCGTGTTTCTGCTCGTCGCCGTCTCGTCAGAGTGGTTCTCGCGTGCCATGCCCTGGCTCGCGCCGGTGGGCGCTGCAGCGCTCATTGTGCTTGCCGGCATCCTCATCATTCCGCTTGCGCGCCGCCGAGGACGGAGCGGCTCGCTCAGCCATCACTGATCAGAGGGACAAATCGGACACCTCCGAGGTCTGTTTCGATGTAGCTGCTCTCAGAGTCTCGCTGAACGCTGCGAAGCCGTTGCCCGTTTCGCCCGCCGATCGGAGCGATGATGCGCCCGTGCGGCGCCAACTGTTCGGTCCACGTGGTCGGGATCCGTTCGGCCGCCGCTGCGGAGATAATCGCATCGTATGGACCGTGTTCGGTCGCGCCCTGCGTTCCATCGCCGACGAGCAGCTCGATATTGTCGTAACCCAATGCGCGCAGAACGGCCTCAGCACGTTCAGACAGTTCCGCAATGCGTTCGATTGACACGACACGCGTCGCTATTCGAGACGCGACGGCAGCCTCATACCCTGAGCCCGTTCCGACATCGAGAACGATGTCACCCGAACCGATGTCAGCTTCCTGAACCGTGAGTGCCACGACGTATGGCTGTGAGATCGTCTGCCCGTTGCCCAGTGGAAGTGGGTGGTCTCCATACGCGCTCTCCCTCAGATTCTCTGGGACGAAGAGTTCCCGGGGCACGGCTCCCATTGCCGCGAGCACGCGCACGTTGGTGATCCCGCGCGGAACCAGATGGTCGCGCAGCATCCTCTCTCGTGCTTGCTCGTGTTCGTTGCCCATACCGCCATTGTGCGCTTTCACCACACCAGATGTGAACCGTTGCTGAGTGCTCTGTCGGTGGTCACGATTAGGCTAGGGGAGTGACGATTTCACCAGTTTCCTCGAACTCCATCCTGTCGGTCAGCGGGGCTCGCGTGCATAATCTCGACAACGTCGATGTCGAGATCCCACGTGACTCTCTTGTCGTCTTTACAGGTCTCTCCGGTTCAGGCAAGTCTTCCCTCGCGTTCGACACGATCTTCGCCGAGGGCCAGCGCCGATATGTCGAGTCGCTCTCGGCATATGCCCGCCAATTCCTCGGTCAGGTCGACCGCCCCGACGTCGATTTCATTGAGGGGCTGAGTCCGGCGGTATCCATTGATCAAAAGTCGACAAACCGCAACCCTCGGTCGACCGTAGGCACAATCACTGAGGTCTACGACTACATGAGGCTGCTCTGGGCGCGCATCGGGGTTCCGCATTGTCCGGAGTGCGGAGAGCCGATTCAGCGCCAGACGGTTCAGCAGATCGCCGACCAGCTGATGACCCTCGAGAGCGGCACGCGCTACATGGTGATGAGCCCCGTCGTCTCGCAGAAAAAGGGCGAATTCGTCGATCTCTTTACCGAGCTGAGCGCCTCGGGCTACGCTCGGGCGGTGGTTGACGGCGAAACAGTGCAGTTGAGTTCACCGCCGAAGCTCAAGAAGTCGTACAAGCACGACATCTCCGTCGTTGTTGATCGACTCGTCGCGGGGCCCGAGATGCTCACGCGGCTCACCGACTCCCTCGAGACGGCGCTTCGCCTCACCGACGGCGTCGTGCAGGTGAGCTTTGTGGATGCCGAGGGCGACGACGCGGTACGCACATTCTCAGAAAAGCTCTCGTGCCCCAACAACCATCCGATCCAACTGTCCGAAGTGGAACCCCGCACGTTTTCGTTCAACGCTCCGTTCGGAGCGTGCCCCGAGTGCTCCGGTCTCGGCACACGAATGTCCGTTGATGCCGACCTCCTGCTCGCCGACGAGCAGCTCAGCATCAACGAGGGGGTCGTCGTTCCGTGGACGACGCAGGGCAAGGGTCTCTACCAGTATTACGAAAAACTTCTCGTCGGGCTCTCCAATGATCTTGACTTCTCACTCGACACGCCGTGGGAGTCACTCACCGAGGACGTACGCGAAGCCATTCTTCGCGGAAAGGACTTCAAGGTTCGCGTCAAGTGGCGCAACCGGTTCGGGCGCGAAGTCTCGTATACGTCGGGGTTCGAGGGTGTCATTCCCTATATCGAGCGCCAGTACATGCAGGCCGAAACCGACGTTCAGCGCGCGCGCTGGGCCGAGTATCTCCGAGAGATTCCCTGCCCCGTCTGCGAGGGAAATCGGCTGAAGCCCGAAGTGCTCGCCGTGCTCGTTAACGATACGAGCATCGCGGATGTCGCCAACCTTAGTTTGACTGATGCCCGCTCGTTCATGGAGGAGCTCACGCTCAGCGATCGCGACGCGCGTATCGCCGCGCAAGTTCAACGCGAGATCAAAGCGCGACTCGATTTCCTTATTCAGGTCGGCCTCAATTACCTCACACTATCGAGGTCCGCTGGGTCGCTCTCTGGCGGGGAAGCTCAGCGTATTCGACTCGCGACGCAAATTGGTTCGGGGCTGACCGGTGTGCTCTACGTTCTCGACGAACCAAGCATTGGCTTGCACCAACGCGACAACCGACGCCTGATCGAAACGCTGATCGCCCTCCGCGATCTGGGTAATACCTTGATCGTCGTCGAGCACGACGAAGACACGATCCGAACGGCCGACTGGGTTGTCGACATCGGCCCCGGAGCGGGCGAGGGCGGAGGACACGTCGTCCACTCAGGCACCGTATCCGATCTGCTCGTGAACGAACGATCGTTGACCGCAGACTATCTCTCGGGACGTCGTCAGATCGAGACGCCAGACGAGCGCCGCGCAGTCGATCCCAATCGCATGATCTCGGTCGTCGGAGCGTCAGCGAACAACCTTCGCTCCGTGGCCGTCGATTTTCCCATCGGCCTCTTTACAGCCGTCACCGGCGTCAGCGGTTCCGGCAAATCTACGCTTGTCAACGACATTCTCTATCGGGTCATGGCGAACAAGCTCAATGGTGCACGGAAGGTTCCAGGAAAGCACAAGCGCGTCACGGGCCTCGATAATCTCGACAAGGTTGTGCACGTCGACCAGGCGCCGATCGGGCGCACTCCTCGGTCGAATCCGGCAACGTACACGGGCGTCTTCGACCGCATCCGCACCCTCTTCTCTGAAACGCCAGAGGCCAAGGTTCGCGGGTATCTGCCCGGCCGATTCAGCTTCAACGTCAAGGGCGGGCGCTGCGAGGCCTGTTCGGGTGACGGCACGATCAAGATCGAGATGAATTTCCTTCCCGACGTGTACGTCGCCTGTGAAGTCTGCGGGGGAGCGCGCTACAATCGCGACACCCTTCAGGTTCACTACAAAGGGAAGAACATCTCGGAGGTGCTCGACATGCCCATTGTCGAAGCCGCCGGTTTCTTCGAGCCGATCACCGCAATTCACCGCTACCTCAAAACCCTTGTCGACGTTGGCCTCGGGTACGTGCGACTCGGCCAGAGTGCAACGACGCTGTCAGGTGGAGAAGCACAGCGTGTCAAGCTCGCGACAGAGCTTCAGCGTCGCTCGAACGGTCGCAGCGTGTATGTGCTCGACGAACCGACGACGGGTCTCCACTTCGAAGACGTGCGAAAACTACTTCTCGTGCTCGGCAGCCTCGTCGACAAGGGAAACACCGTCATCGTCATCGAGCACAATCTCGACGTCATCAAATCAGCAGACTGGATCATCGATCTCGGCCCCGAGGGAGGCGCCGGTGGAGGACAGGTCATCACAACGGGAACACCCGAGAAGGTGGCGCGGTCAACGAAGAGCCACACCGGGATGTTCCTGAAGGAGATCTTCAAAGCCGAGCTCGGTGACGCACGCCGGGCGGGATGAACGTGGCAGAACAGCTCTCGTATCGGCCGAAGGCCGGTGAAATTCCCACTCATCCCGGCGTGTATCGCTTTAGAGACTCCAACCGGCGTGTGCTGTATGTCGGCAAGGCAAAGAACCTCCGCTCTCGGCTGAGCAACTATTTTGCGCCCTTGAGAACGCTCCACGAGCGCACTCGTCGAATGGTGACGACGGCAACGAGCGTCGAATGGACCGTTGTCGGAAGCGATGTCGAGGCACTCCAACTCGAGTACACCTGGATCAAAGAGTTCGAGCCGCCCTTCAACGTGAAGTTTCGCGACGACAAGACGTATCCATACTTAGCTGTCACCCTCGGTGACGAGGCCCCGCGCGTGATGGTCACCCGCAATCCTCGCATCAAGGGTGCACGCTATTTTGGGCCCTACCCGAAGATCTGGGCAGTGCACGACACGATTGATCTGATGATCAAGGCATTTCCGATTCGCACGTGCTCAGACTCAAGCTATAAAAGGGCAATGCAATCGGGAAAGCCGTGCTTTCCCGGTCAGATCGGAAAATGCGGCGGCCCCTGCTCCATGACGGTGAGCATCGAGGAACACCGTCGCATCGTCGATGACTTCGTCAGTTTCATGAGCGGCAACGACAAGCGCTTCACACGCGAACTGCAGCGCTCGATGAAAGATGCAGCGGAGCAGCAAGACTACGAATCGGCTGCGCGATATCGCGACCAGTTGCTGTCGCTCGAGGCTGTTCTCGACAAGAGCACCGTCGTCATGAAAGATACCGTTGACGCTGACATGTTCGGTATCGAGCACGACGAGTTGTCCGCGGCCGTTCAACAGTTTGTCGTGCGCGGCGGCCGCATTCGCGGTGTGCGGTCATGGACGGTAGACAAAGAGCTGGATGTCGAAGCCGGAGACCTGATCGAGGGGGTCATTCGTACCGCCTACAGTGCGCCGAAGGTGGACGTTCCTCGGGAGATCATCGTTCCTGTGCTGCCCGACGACGCTGCAGAGATCTCTGAATGGCTCACGTCGGTGCGCGGGCGCGGAACCGTGCGCTTGAAGACGGCACAGCGAGGCGAGAAGGCGGCGCTCATGGAGACAGCCGTGCTTAACGCCAAGCAGGCTCTGATTCGGCACAAGACTCGACGCAGCTCCGATTTCGCTTCGCGCAGCCAGGCGCTTGCCGACCTTCAAGATGCACTTGGAATGTCTGACGCGCCACTTCGCATCGAATGTTTTGATATTTCGCATCTTTCGGGCACGAACATCGTCGCGTCAATGGTTGTGTTCGAAGATGGCTTGGCCCGTAAGAATCAGTACCGCACGTTCTCCATTGCGGAATCCACGGATGACACAGATTCGATGTATCAAGTGCTCATGCGCCGTCTCGCTCATCTTGATGAACCGGGCGACGAGGAGGAGCCGACGGATGCCGCGCCCAAACGGTTCTCCTACCCTCCACAGCTGCTTCTCGTCGACGGCGGTCAGCCGCAGGTGGCTGCGGCAAAACGAGCACTTGAGGAGTCTGGCCGAACGGGAATTCAGATCGCGGGAATAGCGAAGCGACTCGAGGAACTTTGGCTGCCTGATGACGACTTTCCCGTCATTCTGCCGCGCAACAGCGAGGCCCTCTATCTTGTGCAGAGGCTCCGGGATGAAGCGCACCGCTTCGCGATCACGTACCAGCGCAAACGGAGAAAACGCGACATTTCAACGGTGCTCTCGGAGGTGCCTGGGGTGGGACCGGCGCGGGTTAAGAAGTTGCTCAACCAATTCGGATCAGTAGCCCGGCTCAAGAAGGCATCTCCTGAGGAGATTACGGAAGCGACAGGCGTTGGGCCAGCACTTGCGCAGGCAATCCACGCGAAGCTCCACACTCGGTAGTGTTGTAGGTACCCGAGACGCCCGAGCGAAAGACACACAATGGCAAGCGACGAACCAGCATCCGAGCAGGAAGTCCTCATCGTCACCGGAATGTCGGGGGCCGGACGCTCGAGCGTTGCCAATGCCCTGGAAGACCTCGATTGGTATGTCGTTGATAATCTTCCGCCCCAAATGCTCAAGCCGCTCGTCGACCTCGCCGAACGAGCCGAGGGCACCGAGAAACTCGCCGTTGTCGTTGACGTGCGTGGCCGCGACTTTTTTAGCGACCTCCGGTCGATGCTTCAGGGCCTGAGAGAAGGAACACATCTGCGGGTGCTGTTCCTTGACGCTGCCGACGACGCGCTCGTCAGACGCTTCGAGGCGGTCCGCCGGCCGCATCCTCTTCAAGGAAACGGGACGATCCTCGACGGCATCCGCATTGAACGTGCACGTGTCGCCGCGATCCGCGAGCTCAGCGACGTCATCATTGATACGACGGACCTGAACGTTCATCAGCTGGGATCCTCGGTGCGGGATCTGTTCAAGAGTGAGACGACTCCCGGCGTACAGGTAACCGTCATGAGTTTCGGATTCAAATATGGGATCCCGACAGACGCGGATATGATTGCTGACGCGAGATTTCTGCCGAATCCCTTCTGGGTTCCCGAACTGCGGATGCACACTGGCCTCGACCCCGAGGTCGATTCGTACGTGTTCACGCAGCCGGGCGCCGAGGAGTTCCTCAACGCATACGCCTCCGCATTGACCCCGGTTCTCGCCGGATATCAACGCGAGAACAAGCGCCATGCGGTTGTTGCCGTGGGATGCACGGGCGGAAAGCATCGTTCAGTCGCCATGGCCGAACGACTCACAACTATGCTTCAAGATCAGCCCGACGTCGTCGTGAACGTGAAACACCGAGACCTCGGCCGCGAATAGGCGACCGGGCACCCGAGCAGATAGGACAACGATTGGCTCTTACAGCCGATGTCAAGGACGAATTGACCGCAGTAGTCGAAACGCGCAATACGGTTCGAGCGGCCGAGCTCGCCTCCCTGCTGCGGTTCAGCGGCGGACTCCACATCATCTCTGGTCGCATCGCCATCGAGTCCGAGGTTGATTCCCCGCAGATTGCACGCCGCGTACGCAAGGACCTTGCAGAGCTCTATGGTGTGCGCAGCGAGGCGACAGCGATCTCTCCGTCTGGAGCTCGACGCGCACCGTACTTTCTCGTACGCGTCGTCGCCGGGGGAGAAACCCTCGCGCGCCAGACCGGCCTTCTCGACTCTCGGAGACGCCCGGTGCGCGGCCTTCCCAACCGGCTCACAACCGGGTCTCGCGATGAACTTGCCGCTATCTGGCGCGGTGCTTTCCTCGCACGGGGCACTCTGACCGACCCCGGACGATCCGCCGCGCTCGAGGTGTCATGCCCGGGGAACGAATCGGCAATGGCACTCGTCGGAGCTGCGGGCCGTCTTGGCATCTCGGCAAAAGCGCGCGAGGTTCGCGGCATCCATCGAGTTGTCATTCGCGACGGTGAGGCAATCGGGTCGATGCTTACGGCGATGGGAGCTCACAGCACCGTCACCGAGTGGGATGAGATGCGCCAACGGCGCGAGGTTCGCGCGACGGCGAACCGTCTGGTCAACTTCGATGACGCAAACCTTCGACGATCGGCACAAGCAGCGGTCGCAGCGTGTGCGCGCGTCGAGCGCGCACTGGAGATTCTCGACTCCGACGTTCCCGACCACCTCGCCTATGCAGGCAAGCTACGCCTGGACCATCGTGACGCAAGTCTCGACGAGCTCGGACATTTCGCAACTCCGCCCATGACGAAAGACGCGGTTGCCGGTCGGATTCGACGGCTGCTGGCCATGGCCGATAAAAAGGCAAGCGATCTCGACATTCCCGACACACAGGCAAATCTCCCGACGCATCTGGACTAAACCCGTTCGATGTCTTGTTAAGTAGCTACGTGTGGCCAGGTCAGCTGTCAGGACTAGACTGATGAGGTCACTCAGTGCCATGCGCGGCTCATCGCGCGTGAGATGAAACGGAGAGATCTATATGGCTGAATACACGCTTCCAGAGCTTGGATATGACTACGGCGCACTCGAGCCGAGCATTTCAGGCACGATTATGGAGCTGCACCACTCAAAGCATCACCAGGCGTACGTGACGGGGGCGAACACTGCGCTTGACAAGCTCGCAGAAGCCCGCGATTCAGGTGACTTCGCAAACGTCAGCAAGCTTGAGAAGGACCTCGCGTTCAACCTCGGCGGCCACGTCAATCACTCGATTTTCTGGACGAACCTCTCTCCAAACGGAGGGGACCGCCCGACCGGTGAACTTGAAGCAGCTGTCAACGACAACTTCGGTTCGTTTGACAAGTTCCAGGCACACTTCAACGCAGCAGCACTGGGCATCCAGGGCTCCGGGTGGGGCGCGCTGATGTGGGACTCAATTGGCCAGAAGCTGCTCATTCAGCAGTTCTATGACCAGCAGTCGAACTTCCCCGCTGGCACCGTCCCCATCCTGCTCCTCGACATGTGGGAGCACGCGTTCTACCTTGACTACCAGAACGTCAAGGGAGACTACGTGAAGGCGTTCTGGAACATCGTTGACTGGGCGAACGTGCAGGAGCGATTCACGACCGCACGTGAGAAGACCTCAGGCCTGCTGGTACTGTCTTAGGACAGACAGGGTTGTCCCAGGCTCCTGTCTGGGACAACCCTCTCCACCTCGCTTGCGAGATTAATTGAAATCGCGCTTTTCAGCGCCCAGTTACAGGAGAAATTCTTGTCAGTAAAGATCGGAATCAACGGCTTCGGCCGCATCGGACGCAACTTCCTTCGCGCAGCACTCGCGCAGGGCGCTGACCTCGACATCGTCGCTGTCAACGACTTGACCGACAACAAGACGCTCGCTCACCTGCTTGCGTATGACTCGGTGGGCGGCCGTCTCGGACAGCCCGTGAGCCACGACGGCGACGTCATCACCGTCGGAGACAAGAGCATCAAGGTATTCGAAGAGCGCGACCCGGCGAACCTCCCCTGGGGTGACCTCGGCGTAGACATCGTGATCGAATCGACCGGTCGCTTCACCAAGGCAGCCGACGCCGGTAAGCACATCGCCGGAGGCGCCAAGAAGGTGCTCATCTCGGCTCCGGGCTCCGACGTCGACGGCACGTTTGTCATGGGCGTGAACGAAGACACCTACGACTCGGCAACGATGAACATCATCTCGAATGCAAGTTGCACCACCAACTGCCTCGCGCCGCTGGCCAAGGTGCTCAACGATGCGTTCGGCATCGAGCGTGGCTTCATGATGACCGCTCACGCGTACACGGCAGACCAGAACCTGCAGGACGGCCCACATTCGGACCTGCGTCGTTCGCGCGCAGCAGCGATCAACATCGTTCCCGCCTCAACGGGTGCTGCCAAGGCGATCGGCCTCGTGCTGCCCGAACTGAACGGAAAACTCAGCGGCTCCTCATACCGTGTTCCGGTCCCCACCGGATCCATCGTCGACCTCACCGCTGTCATCGAGCGCGATGACGTCACCGTCGATCAGGTCAACGCCGCTTACCGTGAGGCCGCAGAGTCAGGTCGACTCGAGGGCTTCCTGAAGTACACGGCTGACCCGATCGTCTCCAGCGACATCCAGCAGGACCCCCACTCGTCGATCTTCGACTCTGAGCTGACGAACGTCAGCGGGAACCTGGTCAAGGTCTCGAGCTGGTACGACAACGAGTGGGGCTACTCCAACCGCCTTGTCGACCTCACCGAGTACGTGGCCGAGCGCCTCTAGGCGCCGAGGAACATCAGCGTGCTACGCACTTTAGAGTCACTGGGTTCGCTGAGCGGCAAGCGCGTCGTCGTCCGGTGTGACCTCAACGTCCCTCTCGCGGACGGGGTCATCACCGACGACGGGCGCGTTCGCGCCTCTCTGCCCACCCTCAACGCACTGATCCACCAGGGTGCCCGCGTTGTCGTCGTCTCGCACCTCGGCCGTCCGAAGGGCGCGCCCGACGCTCAATACAGCCTCGCACCGGTCGCTCAGCGTCTCAGCGAACTGTTGGGCAGCCCTGTCACCTTCGCCGCCGACACCGTTGGCCATGCGGCTGCTGATGCCGTCGCAAATCTGCAGGACGGGCAGATCGCCCTTCTGGAGAATCTCCGCTTCAACACGGGGGAGACCAGCAAAGACGAGTCAGAGCGGCGCGCGTTTGCACAGAAGATCGCAGAGTTCGGCGACGCATTCGTCTCCGACGGCTTCGGCGTCGTGCATCGCAAGCAAGCAAGCGTCTATGAGCTTCCCCAACTGCTCCCCAGCGTTGCGGGCACTCTCATCGAGACGGAGCTCACGGTTCTTGAGCAGCTCACAGAGACCCCGAAGCGTCCTTATGCTGTCGTGTTGGGCGGCTCAAAGGTCTCAGACAAAATCGGCGTGATTGAGCACCTTCTTCCGCGTGTCGACTCGCTACTCATCGGTGGCGGTATGCTGTTCACGTTCCTCGCAGCACAGGGGTACAAGGTGGGTTCCAGCCTGCTGGAGAGCGACCAGATCGACACTGTCAAGAAGTACCTCAGTGATGCCGACGAGCGGGGCGTCGAGATCGTCCTCCCAGAGGACGTCGTCGTCGCGTCGGCATTCAGCGCCGACGCCGACCACGAGATTCGCCCCATCGAATCGATTGAGGACACTCCGTTCGGGTCATCAGGTCTCGGACTCGATATCGGACCAAAGACTGCGCAGGCATTCGCGAAGCGCGTCGCCGGGTCGAAAACAGTGTTCTGGAACGGCCCGATGGGTGTCTTCGAGCTTGCTCCCTTTGCGGCTGGCACGAAGGCAGTCGCTGAAGCACTGACACGCGTCGACGGGCTCAGCGTTGTCGGCGGGGGAGACTCGGCCGCGGCCGTTCGCGCCCTCGGCTTCGCCGACGATCAGTTCGGCCATATATCAACGGGCGGCGGTGCAAGCCTCGAGTTCCTCGAAGGCAAGAAGCTTCCCGGACTGGAGGTTCTCGGATGGCAGCAGTAACTCGTACTCCGTTCATTGCAGGCAACTGGAAGATGAATCTCGATCATCTTCAGGCGATCGCATTCGTGCAGAAGCTCGCATGGAGTCTTCAAGACGCCAAACACGATTTCGACGCTGTCGAAGTCGCTGTTTTCCCGCCGTTCACCGACCTTCGCAGCGTTCAGACGTTGGTCTCAGCTGACAAGCTTCCGCTTGCGTATGGTGCGCAGGACGTCTCCGCACAAGACTCGGGAGCGTTCACGGGTGAAATCTCGGGTGCGTTTCTCAGCCAACTCGATTGCCGCTATGTCATCATCGGCCATTCCGAGCGCAGAACACTGCACAACGAATCCGATGAGCTCGTGAGGTCCAAGACCGCGGCAGCCCTAAAGCACGGGGTCACACCCGTGATTTGCGTTGGCGAGACGGCTGAAGACCTCGAGAAGCACGGTTCTTCAGCGGTGCCCGTCTCGCAACTGCGCGCTGCTCTCGAAGGCGTGTCGGCTGACGCTGACATTGTCGTGGCTTACGAGCCCGTCTGGGCAATCGGCTCAGGTCAGGCTGCGACACCTGAACAGGCCGAGCAGGTTGCGGCTGCCCTGCGCGCGGTGCTTTCCGAATCACTCGGAGATGATGCCGCCGCACGTACACGCATTCTGTATGGCGGATCGGTGAAGTCCGGCAACATTGCCGGATTTATGCGTGAGCCGAATATTGATGGTGCACTCGTTGGAGGCGCCAGCCTCGACGCAACCGAGTTCTCGAACATCGCTCGTTTTCAGAAGCACGTCGGCGTCTAACCGTCGAAGTACGGGCACGGCACGCTCTCGCGTATAATCGTCGTGGTCTTGCCGTGCCCGGCTCCTGACGAAGTGAAAGGTCCCCTGTGGAGATTCTCCAGATCATCCTCCAAGTACTGCTCGGAATAACGAGCTTGCTCTTGACGTTCCTCATTCTGCTGCACAAGGGGCGCGGTGGCGGCCTCTCTGACATGTTCGGTGGAGGGATGGGCTCGAACCTCGGCGCATCAGGCGTCGCCGAACGAAACCTCAACCTCATTACAGTTCTGCTGGGAAGCATCTGGTTCGCCTGCGTCATTGTGCTCGGACTCATCACGAAGTTCCAGTCAGGCGTCTAGGAGGACACAGAAATATGGCACTCGGAGGAAACACTATTCGTGGGGCTCGCGTCGGCGCCGGGCCAATGGGCGAGCAGGATCATGGACATCACGCTGACCGCAATGCGATCTCCTACTGGGACGCTCTCGGAAATGAGACTGTGCGCTACTTCGCCGCAGACGTTCCCGACGAAGAGATCCCTGACATCATCAGTTCGCCGACCTCAGGTCTCCCAGCGGGGCGCGACAAGAACAATCCGCCCGAGGCATTGAGAAATGAGCCTTACAAGACTCACCTCGCCTATGTAAAGGAACGACGCTCCGACGAAGAAGCCGAGCAGTTGCTTCAGGATGCTCTCACGCAGTTGCGTGAGCGTCGCGGAACCGCTTAACCGCAAGCCATCACGAACGCCTGAGGGCCACGCATGTGCGTGGCCCTCAGGCGTTCGTGATGGCAGCTCAGTACGTCTGCGCGATCAAATTCTCGGGAACCTCGGCCGCAGCTTCTTTGTCGACGAAGAACACGGTGCGGCGACGTCCCTTGATGCCAGCAATCGGAACCTCCGAATACGATGCGCCTGCCAGTGCAAGGCCGAGTGACGACGCCTTTTCGGCACCGGCAATTTCTACCCAAATGCGCTGCGACGAGTTCAATGCCGGGCGCGTGAGCGTCAATCGGTCCGAAGGCGGCTTGGGCGATTCGGTGACAGGCAGGACAAACGCTGACTTCTCAAGTACTTGAGTGTGGTCGGGGAAAAGCGAGGCAGTGTGCCCGTCAGGGCCGACGCCAAGGAATGTGATATCAAACCGGGGGAGTGCGATGCTGCCTTCCGCATGCTCGGCCAGCTCAGCGGCATACGCCTCGGCTGCCGCGTCAAGATCAAGCCCCGAATCGGGTGCGGCCATCGGATGGATGTTGGATTCGGGCACGTCGATGTGATCAAGAAGAGCCGTGCGTGCCTTTGCGTCATTTCGATCAGCGTCACCAGACGGCACATATCGTTCGTCGCCCCACCAGAAGTGAACGCGTGCCCAGTCAACGGTGTCTCGCGCGGGGTTCGCATTGATCTGTGTGAGCACGTCGAGGGCAACACGGCCGCCCTCAAGAACGATGTTCACACGTTCCTGCTCGTCAAGGAGATCAACGACCTTTGTCAGAAACCGTGCTGCAATCGATGCTGCCAACGCAGATTTGTCGTTGTGAATCAGCACGCGCCGTTCGTTCGTCACTTGGCACCTTCCGCCGGCTCGGACTCCGCGCTGTCGAGCGCGTTGAGTCCTCTCATTATCACGTCACCGTACAGGACGTCAGGGTCAAGCCGACGCAACTCCTCTGCAAGACTGTCCCGGAGGTTACGTCGCGGCAGAGCAATATCTTGCACGGGCTGTCCCGGTATCGTCAGTGTCGCAATGTTCGATACGGGGCGCTCAAGCGAGAATGTTCCTGACGCGCGCGTCATCTCGACTCCGTGGATTCCTCCGACCCCACCGATATCGTGAGTGAGCTCGCACGTCACAGGAACCTGGAGCTGCAGTTGCAACCACGCAGCGAGTAGCGTCGTGGACGGCGAGTCAGCAGCGCCAGTCACGCGCACGGAGGTGATCGTCTCGTACGGCGGCTGATCGAGAACGGCCGCCAGTTGAGCGCGCCATAAAGTCAGCCGGGTCCACGCGAAGTCGGTGTCGCCTGGCCGATATGAGCGAGCAAGCTGCCTGAGCGCCTCGTGCGGATCGGCATGGGCCGAAGCATCCGTGATTCGCCTTTGGGCAATCTGACCGATAGGGGAAGCCGACACAACGTCCGGCGTCTCGCCGGGCCACCACGCGACGACGGGTGCGTCAGGCAAAAGCAGCGCGGTGACAAGACTGACTTTGTTGTCCGCGGCCTCGCCGAACGCACGCAGAATGATGACCTCGCTCGCACCGGCATCGCCACCGACCCGAATCTGGGCGTCAATGCGCGTTTCACCGTCAGACGATGCATCGGCGATGGAGATCACGATAACGCGCATAGGATGCTCTCGCGAGGCATCGTTCGCCGCTTCGATCGCTTCTTCTTCGTCACCGCGCGCTGCAATGATGATGAGCGTCAGCACCCGGCCGAGTGCAATGACGCCTCCTTCTTCGCGCAGCATGACGAGCCGTTTCGAGACCGCGCTCGTCGTCGTGTCAGGAATGTCGATGATCATGGACGCCTCCAGGTGCGGCTGTCGCGAGCGAGGAGCTCATCAGCGGATGTCGGACCCCATGTGCCGGGCTCATACTGGTCGATCGGGCCGCCTTGTTCTGCCCAGAACTCCTCAATGGGATCGAGGATCTTCCACGAGAGTTCTACCTCTTCATGTCGAGGGAAAAGGGGAGGATCGCCGAGCAGCACGTCAAGAATCAGCCGTTCATACGCCTCGGGGCTCGCCTCGGTGAACGCGTGCCCGTACCCGAAGTCCATCGTGACGTCGCGAACCTGCATGCCGGCTCCCGGAACTTTGGAACCGAAGCGAATGGTCACGCCTTCGTCAGGCTGCACCCGGATCACAAGGGCGTTCTCTCCGAGTTCGGCGGTCTGTGATTCCGCGAACAGGTATTGCGGTGCGCGTTTGAACACGACGGCGATCTCGGTGACACGGCGACCGAGTCGTTTTCCGGAACGCAGATAGAACGGTACTCCGGCCCAGCGTCGCGTGTTGATGTGAAGCTTCATGGCCGCGTACGTCTCGGTGGTCGAGTCCGGGTTCATGCCGTCTTCCTCGAGGAAGCCGCGAACCTTCTCGCCGCCTTGCCACCCGCCAGAGTACTGGCCGCGCGCCGTTCCCGTGCTGAGATCGGTCGGCAGCCGAACAGCCGCGAGAACCTTCTCTTTCTCGGCCCGTAGATCAGCTGCGTCGAATGAGCCCGGTTCTTCCATGGCTGTGAGTGCGAGAAGCTGCAAAAGGTGGTTCTGAATCACATCACGGGCCGCGCCGATGCCGTCATAATAGCCGGCTCGGCCGCCGACACCAATGTCCTCGGCCATCGTAATCTGCACGTGGTCGACAAAATTGGCGTTCCAGATCGGTTCGAAAAGCTGGTTGGCGAAACGGAGCGCCATGATGTTCTGCACCGTTTCCTTACCCAGGTAATGATCAATGCGAAACACTGAGTCAGCAGGAAACACCGACTCCACGACGTCGTTCAGCTCTCTCGCCGTCTCAAGGTTGCTTCCGAACGGCTTCTCAATGACGACGCGGCGCCATTGACCGTCCTTCTCCTCGGCTAGCCCGGACTGCTTCAGCTGCGATGTCACCTGTGGGAATGCCTTCGGCGGGATCGACAGGTAGAATGCATGGTTTCCCATAGTGCCCCGCGTGCGATCAAGCTCGACGATCGTCTCGCCAAGACGCGTAAACGCCGCATCGTCGCCGAACTCGCCCGAGACAAACCGAATCCCTTGAGCGAGCTGCTCCCACACCTCTTCTCGGAACGGTGTGCGCGCGTGATCCCGCACCGCATCGTGAACGACACGGGCGAAATCTTGGTCTTCCCAATCGCGTCGAGCGAACCCGACTAGGGCGAACCCCGGGGGGAGAAGGCCCCTGTTGGCCAGGTCGTAGACCGCAGGCATCAGCTTCTTGCGTGACAGATCGCCTGTCACGCCGAAGATAATCAGGCCGCTTGGGCCCGCGATGCGGTTGAGACGACGGTCGATGCTCAACCGAAGCGGATTGTGCTCTGGGGTGATCTCCACCGGGGACATTCGACTCCTAGGCAGCATCCTTCACTATGGATGCTGCGTCGTGTATTAGTTGATGGCCTCGAACAGAGCGAGGGTATCGTCTTGCGGGTTCGTCAGATTGAGCGACAGCACGGGGCGGCCATGGTCGCGCAACACACCGGCATCGCCCGCAGCCTGGGCTTCAATCAGCTGACCGAATGTGAACGGGCGTTCCGGTATTTCGAGGTCGACGGGCGCTGCCTGCGTGATCTGCAGGTATACACCTTGTGCGGGACCGCCTTTGTGGTATTGCCCCGTCGAGTGAAGAAACCTTGGCCCCCACCCAAACGTGACAGGGCGTCCAGCCCGAGCCGCGATCATGCTGCGCAGACCCTCGAGCTGAGGCAACTCAAGTCGGTCTACGTATGCTTGGAGCGATACGTAGCCGTCGTCGGGGAGTGCTGCGACGAGACGATCCACGGCCTCGCGAACCGTTGAGATACCGGTTACCAGGTCATCGTCTCCGCGAATCTCAATGCCGCCCTCGGCGAATGCGGGGTCCGCTGGCTCCGGGCGATCGTCAAGAAGACCGCGCGCCGCCACCTTCGCCGACTCGACGTCCGGCTGGTCAAAGGGATTGATGCCGAGAATGCGACCGGCGACGGCAACGGCGTACTCCCAGACGATCAGCTGTGCGCCAAGTGAACCGCTGACGAGGATCTCGCCCTCGTGCCGGTCGCGGGGAAACACGTGGAGCGCCTCGGCGTTCTCGACGAGCCGAACGATTTGAAGATCATCGGGACGACTTTCCAGCTCGGGCGCTAGCTTGTCGAGCACGACGGGAAGAATTCCCGTGCCTTCTTTTCCTGTGGATTCGGCAATCAGCTGCTCTGCCCAGTCGGCGAAGCCAACAATGTGCGTTCCGTCCGACACGATTCCCAGCTTGTCTCTGCGCGGAGAGGTCGCTGAGATCGCTGCGCCGAGAATGAGTCCAGGATTGCGCTCGTCATCAATTGACAGCTCGGCCAGCACTCTGTCGGCCTCGTCAAGCAGCGCTGAGATGTCGACGCCGGCCAGACCAGATGGCACAAGGCCGAAAGCGGTAAGAGCCGAATACCGTCCCCCGACGTTCGGGTCAGCGTTGAAGACAGCGAACCCGCCTTCGCGCGCCGAAACATCGAACGGTGAGCCAGGGTCAGTGACGATGATGATGCGCTCGCGCGGATCAATCCCTGCATCGTTAAATGCCTTCTCGAAGACCCGCCGCTGACTGTCCGTCTCGACGGTCGAGCCGGATTTCGACGACACCACGATTGCGGTGTTCTGCAGTCCGGCGTCAAGCGCAGCGCGCACCTGCCCCGGTGCTGTCGAGTCGAGCACGGTGAGGTCGACGCCGAAGGTGCGGGTGATCACCTCAGGAGCAAGCGACGAACCGCCCATTCCCGCCAGAACAATATGGTCCACGCCGACGGCCGCGAGTTTGTCGCGCAGCGCAGTGATCTCAGCAACGAGGGGGCGCGATACGGCAACGGCTTCGGTCCAACCGAGACGCTTTGCGGACTCTTCTTCGGCCGTCGGCCCCCAGAGTGTCGGGTTCTGCTCGGTAATGCCCGATGCGACGAGATCTTCGACAAGCGTGGGAACCACGGAACGGA
This sequence comes from Paramicrobacterium chengjingii, assembly GCF_011751765.2. Lineage (GTDB taxonomy): Bacteria > Actinomycetota > Actinomycetes > Actinomycetales > Microbacteriaceae > Paramicrobacterium > Paramicrobacterium chengjingii. The sequence goes on along the minus strand of NZ_CP061169.1, from coordinate 1,629,325 downwards.
CGGCTTGTTCAGCCGCTCCGCTCACGTGGATCTCGAAACTCATCGGGATTCCTCCATCGCGCTCTTGACGTCATCAAGCAGCTCATTCCACGACACGATGAACTTCTCGACGCCTTCCTTTTCGAGCACGGCCGTGACGTCGTCGTACGACACTCCAACAGCGGCGACGGCGTCAAGAACACCGTTTGCCTCGTCGTAGCTACCCGTCACTGTGTCACCCGCAAGCACTCCGTGGTCGAACGTCGCCTCGAGCGTCTTCTCCGGCATCGTGTTGACAACTCCCTGTGCCACGAGTCCTGTCACGTAAAGGGTGTCGGGGAGCGAAGGATCCTTCACGCCGGTCGACGCCCACAGCGGACGCTGCGGGTTGGCTCCAGCCTCCCGCAGCGCTTTCGCGCGCTCAGAGCTGAATTCCTGCTCAAACACCTCGTACGCGAGCTGTGCGTTGGCGACGCCCGACTTGCCCTTGAGCGCGAGCGCCTCATCAGACCCAATCGCCTCGAGACGCTTGTCGATCTCGGTATCGACGCGAGAGACGAAGAACGAGGCGACCGAGTGGATCGTCGACAAGTCGATGCCTGCCTCCTTCGCCTGTTCAAGACCGGTCAGGTAGGCGTTGATGACCTCGCGGTGACGCGTCAGGCTGAAAATCAGTGTCACATTGACACTGATTCCTCGTGCCGTTGCCGCTGTGATCGCTTCGAGGCCTTCGACAGTCGCGGGAATCTTAATCAGTGCGTTGGGGCGCTGAACCTTCTCCCACAGCTCGACGGCCTGCGCGATCGTGCCCTGAGCGTCATGGGCAAGTCCAGGCTCGACCTCAATCGAGACCCGCCCATCGACACCGTTCGTCGCATCGAAGATCGGGCGAAACACGTTGGCCGCATCAGCGACGTCTTTCGTCGTCAGCTCCCTGACCACGCCATCGACGGTTTCCCCAGCAGCGGTGAGCTGGCCCACCTGAGTGGCATACCGATCGCCGTTCTTAATGGCGTTGGCGAAGATCGTCGGGTTCGTGGTGATCCCGACAACGTTTCGGTTCTCGATGAGATCGGTCAGATTGCCTGTCTCAATGCGCTCTCGCGAGAGGTCGTCGAGCCAGATGCTGACGCCGGCGGCTGAAAGTTGTGCAGTAGGTGTTTCAGTCATAATGATTTCTCCTCTGCCCGGCTCAGTGAGCGCCGAGCGTTTCCTTCGCGGCATTCACAACGGCTTCTGTCGTAATCCCGAACTCGCGGAACAGCGTCTTGTAGTCGGCTGATGCACCAAAGTGCTCGATCGAAACAGACCGGCCACGGTCGCCGACGATGCCGCGCCAGGTCAGGTCGAGGCCCGCCTCGACAGAGACCCGGGCCGTCACGGATGCCGGCAGAACTGACTCGCGGTATTCGGCGGACTGCTCGTCGAACCACTCAAGCGACGGGGCCGCCACAACACGCGCGTTGACGCCCTCGCTGCGCAGCTGTTCCCGAGCCTCAACGGCGAGTTGCACTTCAGAGCCCGTGGCGATCAAAATCACGTCGGGCGTGCCGTTCGGCGCTTCAGCAAGAATGTACGCACCCTTGACGACATTGGATGCTGCCGCGAGAGTGTCGCCCTGCGCGTCGCCGTCACCTCGGTCGAAGACAGGCAAGTTCTGGCGGGTCAGTGCGATGCCTGTCGGGCCATCGTGCCTCTTCAGAATCTCGAGCCAGGCGTATGCGACCTCGTTGGCGTCCGATGGGCGCACAACCGCAAGGTTCGGAATTGCACGCAGCGTCGACAGCTGCTCGATCGGCTGGTGAGTCGGGCCGTCTTCCCCGAGAGCGACGGAGTCATGAGTCCATACGAAGACACTCGGTATGTTCATGAGCGCGGCAAGTCGCACTGATGGTCGCTGGTAATCGCTGAAGATCAGGAAGGTTCCACCATATGCACGGGTTGGGCCGTGCAGCACGATCCCGTTGAGGATTGCTGCCATGGCATGCTCGCGGATGCCAAAGTGCAGAACTCGGCCGTACGGATTTCCCGCCCATGAGTCCGTGGAGTGCTCGGCCGGCACAAAGGATGCTGCCCCGTCGATCGTCGTGTTGTTCGAGCCAGCAAGGTCAGCTGACCCGCCCCAGAGCTCGGGGAGCTCAGCACCAAGCGCCGAGAGCACCTTGCCTGATGCGGCGCGCGTCGACACATCGGTTCCCGCGTCGAAGCGGGGGAGCGCGTCTTCGATTCCCGCGGGGAGATCGTGTTCGAGAAGGCGCTCGAGCAGCGCGTTGCGTTCAGCGTTCGCTGCCTTCCACTCGTCGAAAGACTTCTGCCATTCGGCGCGCTCTTGTGCACCCCTGTCAACCGCAGCACGCGTACGGGCGATGACCTCGTCTGAGACCGCGAAGGTCTTGTCTGGATCGAATCCCAGCTCTGACTTGACGCCGGCGAGCTCGTCCGCACCGAGTTTGGCCCCGTGGATTGCTCCGGTGTTCTGCTTGTTCGGCGCAGGCCACCCGATAATCGTCTTGAGTACGATCAGCGTCGGCTTGCCCGTCTCTGCCCGAGCCGCCTCAATCGAAGCGTTGAGCTCCTGAATATCTTCGACGTACTCGCCGGTCTTCTTCCAGTCAACCGTCAGAACCTGCCAGCCGTAAGCCTCGTAGCGAGCGGCCACGTCTTCGGTGAAGGCGATGTCTGTGTCATCTTCAATCGAGATCTGGTTGCTGTCGTAGATCGCGATGAGGTTGCCGAGCTGCTGGTGGCCGGCGAGCGATGACGCTTCGCTCGTAATGCCCTCCTGCAGGTCTCCATCACTCGCGATGACGTACACAAAGTGGTCGAAGGGGCTTCTGCCCGCTTCGGCATCCGGGTCGAAGAGGCCACGCTCGTAGCGTGACGCGTAAGCGAAGCCGACGGCGGAGGAGAGGCCCTGACCGAGCGGACCCGTGGTGATCTCGACGCCCTTGGTGTGGCCGTATTCAGGATGCCCCGGAGTCAACGACCCCCAGGTACGAAGCGCCTTCAGGTCATCAAGCTCGAGGCCGTCGCCAGCGAAGTAGAGCTGAATGTACTGCGTGAGCGAGCTGTGCCCCGCAGACAAGATGAAACGATCACGGCCGAGCCACTTGTCGTCATTCGGATCCCGGCGCATGACCTTTTGGAAGAGAAGGTAAGCGGCGGGCGCGAGGCTCATCGCCGTTCCGGGGTGGCCGTTACCGACCTTCTCAACAGCATCCGCGGCGAGAACGCGAGCGGTGTCAACTGCCTTGTCGTCAATGGAATCCCATTGCAGAGCTGCCACGTTGTTTGACCCTTCTGTCTGTTCGTCCGGGCCTGACGGCCCGCCGAAGCGTATACACGCACATTTGGCTACTTTGGCACGTCGCGGTTCCGCCATCCTGATGTGCTGCTGTTGGCGGACTCCGCGAAGGTAGGCGAGCAACCCCAGTATAGAGACAGCTGACCATGCATGCGCACATCTATGACAACGCGCGAAGCGTCCCCGTTGTTCCGTCGTTCACTCCCATGCGCGATGACCTAGAATCGATTGATACCCAGTAGTCGAGGAGCAATGGACGTCACCATCCCCACCCCTGTTGAAGCGCGCCCGATCGGTTTTCGCCGCAAGGCGGCCGCATACATCTCACTGACCAAGCCTCGTGTGATGGAGCTGCTTCTCGTCACGACGGTTCCCGTGATGATCCTCGCCTACGGGGGCATCCCCAACCTCTGGCTCGTCGCCGCGACAGTGATCGGCGGCGCCATGAGCGCGGGTTCCGCCGGTGCTTTCAACTGCTACATCGACCGCGACATCGACCGCCATATGAAGCGCACCGAGAACCGGCCGCTGGTAACCGGGGAGCTCTCGCCACGTGAAGCGCTGGTCTTCTCATGGACGCTCGCCGTGCTGTCGACCGTCTGGCTTGCCGTGACGACGAACCTTCTCGCTGCAGGCCTCTCTGTTCTCGCTATTTTCTTCTATGTCTGCGTCTATACGCTGTGGCTGAAGCGCCGCACTGAGCAGAACATCATCTGGGGCGGTATTGCCGGATGCTTCCCTGTGCTCATCGGCTGGTCGAGTGTCACGGCATCCCTCGACTGGGAGGCGTGGATTCTGTTCGCCGTGGTCTTCCTCTGGACGCCACCGCACTACTGGCCACTGTCGATGAAGTACCGCTCCGACTACAAAGAGGTCGGTGTGCCGATGCTTGCCGTTGTGAGAGGGCGAGCCGTCGTCGGCCTGCAGACGATTCTCTACGCATGGGCGACTGTTGCGTGCTCACTTTTGCTTGTGCCTCTCGCTCCTATGGGCATCACCTACACCGCAATCGCGCTTGTTGCCGGCGGTTGGTTCATTTTCGAGACTCACCGTTTGTACAACCTCGCAATCCGCAACGAAGAGGCGTCGCCAATGCGCGTTTTCCACGGGTCAATCACGTATCTGTCGCTTCTTTTCCTTGCCGTCGGGATCGATCCGCTGCTGCCGTTCTGATCCAGCACTGAACAGGGGCTTCCCTCAGCACACAAGCTGATGGAGGCCCTGTTCAGTGAGCTACTGCGCCGTGCGGTCTGCCACGGGTCGCTTCAAGAAGAAGAGAACGGCAGCCATCAGCGCGGCGAGCACGCACGCGAGCACCATGTGACTTCCGACGAGCACTCCGGGCAGCCCGAGTCGGGACTGCGCAACGCCAACGAGAATCTGCGCGCCTTGCACCACGACGAGCCATGACAGCCAGACACGAGGTGAAGTGATCCCTCGCATCCACGCGGCGACGAACAAGACGAGCGTGAGCGCCAACATCACGTAGGCCGGCCATGAGTGCACATGTTGCATCACTTCGGTCGGCAGATCGTTGCGCGCGGCCCCTTGGTCGCCGGCGTGGGGGCCCGATCCCGTTGTCAGGATGCCGATAATGACGGAGACCGCGACGAAAAACGATGCCACGTGGGCGAGACGGGCGAACCAAACGGGAACCACCCTTTCACGGGGTCCCGTCGTGGTATACACCCGCATCACAAGCAGAGCCCCCAGCACGACGAGCACGACACTCAGAACGAAGTGGAGCCCGACAACGTAGGGGTTGAGTCCGGAAAGTACAGTGAGACCGCCGATTCCTGCCTGAAAGAGAACACTGCACGCGGGAATCAAGGCGAGCACGAAAAGGTCTTTGCGATCCCTGCGGTACTTGATCACGCAGAGCAGCACGAAGATGGCGATCGCCTGCAGCACGAAGAAGAGCGTGCGGTTACCAAACTCGATGACGCCGTGAATTCCCATTTCAGGTGACGTGATAAATGATTCGGCCGTGCACTTGGGCCATGTTGGGCACCCCAGACCGGATGCTGTCAGGCGCACCGCGCCTCCAGTTCCGACGAGCACGGCTTGAAAAATGACGTTCAGCCACACCGCCACCCTCACGCGCTTGTCGTCAACGCTGTTCGGCAGCCACGTCCAGAAACGCGCCACCACGTTTCTGCTCGTCGAGTCAGGGCTCGCGGCCCGATGTTCTGATGTCACACGGCTCACTGCGGGATCCTTCGCTCATACATGTCGGGGACACCCCGGCTTCGTGTCGTCTGTGTACCTCACATTTTCGCCGACACAACCTGTAGAATTGCATTGTTCAAGTAATCAACCCGAAATCTGGCCGTGCCCGGCGCAGAATCGATTGCCTACGAACAATTGTAGGTTCACGCCGACGCGGACCACATTTCCTCGCATTCAGCTTTCACGAATGCGCAGGTCAAGCCGTGAACAGAGATCCTGTTTCTTAGCGGTTCAAGAGAGGTAGATATGTCAGATGTTCTGATCGACCGCCCTGAACTCGAAAACCTTGGTGTTTACGAGTTCGGCTGGAGCGATTCGGACGCCGCTGGTGCTTCGGCCCGTCGAGGTCTGAACACCGAAGTCGTCTCCAATATCTCGGGGCTCAAGAGCGAACCCGAATGGATGCTGAAACGCCGCCTCAAGGCACTCAAACTCTTTGAGCGCAAGCCGATGCCGTCGTGGGGCGCCGACCTCTCAGAGATCGACTTCGAGAACATCAAGTACTTCGTCCGTTCTACGGAGAAGCAGGCTACCTCGTGGGAGGATCTCCCCGACGACATCAAGAACACGTACGAGCGTCTCGGAATCCCCGAGGCTGAGCGCTCACGACTCGTCGCCGGCGTGGCCGCCCAGTACGAGTCCGAAGTCGTGTATCACCAGATTCGCGAAGATCTCGAGCAGCAGGGTGTCATCTTCATGGACACCGACACGGCTCTGCGCGAGCACCCGGAGTTCTTCGAGGAGTACTACGGAACGGTCATTCCCTCCGGCGACAACAAATTCGCCGCGCTCAATACTGCAGTGTGGTCTGGTGGTTCGTTCGTCTATGTGCCGCCCGGCGTGCATGTCGACATTCCGCTCCAGGCATACTTCCGCATCAACACGGAGAACATGGGGCAGTTCGAGCGCACTCTGATCATCGCGGACGAAGGCAGTTACGTTCATTACATCGAGGGCTGCACCGCGCCGATCTACAAGAGTGATTCGCTGCACTCCGCCGTTGTTGAGATCATTGTGAAGAAGAACGCTCGCGTTCGCTACACGACGATTCAGAACTGGTCGAACAACGTGTACAACCTCGTCACCAAGCGCGCTATTGCCGAAGAAGGCGCCACGATGGAATGGGTCGACGGAAACATCGGCTCCAAAGTGACGATGAAATATCCTTCGATCTACCTCACGGGTGAGCACGCAAAGGGCGAGACTCTCTCTGTTGCTTTCGCCGGTCCAGGTCAGCACCAGGATGCTGGTGCCAAGATGATCCACATGGCGCCGTACACGCAGTCGTCGATCACGTCCAAGTCGATCGCACGCGGCGGGGGCCGTGCGGGATATCGCGGCGAAGTTCGTGTTGACCCCTCTGCGCACCACTCATCAAACTCCGTGGTGTGCGACGCTCTGCTCGTCGACACGATCTCCCGATCCGACACCTATCCTGCTATCGATATTCGCGTCGACGATGTTCAGCTCGGACACGAGGCAACGGTCTCGAAGGTCAGCGAAGAGCAGCTGTTCTACCTCATGAGCCGCGGGCTCGAGGAGACAGAGGCAATGGCTATGATCGTGCGCGGCTTCATCGAGCCGATCGCGCGCGAACTTCCCATGGAGTACGCGCTCGAGCTCAACAAACTCATTGAAATGGGCATGGAAGGATCCGTCGGCTAACAATGACTGTCACAGATACCACAGCGACACCGGCAACGCCACGCCAGCACGGATTCAAAGAGCACACAGACGGAGGATGGGGCCTCGTTCCCCTGCAAACCCGCTCTGAGAGGTTCCGGTCGACAAACGTCGACGATTTCGCCGCGCTCACAGGGCGCGAGGCCGAATGGCGATACACACCCGTTGACCGTCTCACCTCGCTCAGCGAGGGAGAGCTCGACGGTGCCCCGTACACCGTTGCCACATCAGACACCGATGGCGTGACAGCCGAGTGGGTCGGCATGGACGACGCTCGAGTCGGCAGCGCAGCTCTTCCGGAGGATCGCCCGTCGGCTAATGCATGGTCGACAACCGAGAAGGCATACGCCATCACCATCTCGGGCGAAGAGGACAAGACAGTAACTGTCGAGCGCTCGTCGCTCGGAGGCGCCGCTCGCGGTGCACACACCGTGATCACCGCCGAGCCGAACAGCCAGGCGCTGCTGATTCTCAAGAACGCCGGCAGTGCACTTCTCACTGAAAACGTCGAGATCGTCGTCGGCGAAGGTGCCCGTCTGACAGTAGTCAGCGTTCAATGGTGGGATGACGAGGCAGTTCACCTCGCGTCTCACTTTGCCCGCATCGGCCGCGACGCCACACTCAAGCACGTGCTCGTCACACTGGGCGGAAGCCTCGTGCGGGTAAACCCGTCGCTTCATCTCGCCGAGCAGGGGTCGAACGTGGAGTCACTCGGTCTGTACTTTGCTGACGCAGGGCAGCACCTCGAGCACCAGGTTTACGTCAATCACGACGCACCTCACTCTCGCAGCCGTGTCACATACAAGGGTGCGTTGCAGGGCGAGGGAGCACACACGGTGTGGATTGGCGATGTTCTGATCGGCCCGGATGCCACCGGAACGGACAGCTACGAGCAGAACCGCAACCTCGTTCTCACCGACGGCACACGCGCTGATTCCGTGCCCAACCTCGAGATCGAGACCGGCGATATCGCCGGCGCCGGTCACGCGAGCGCTACCGGACGCTTTGACGACGAGCAGCTGTTCTACCTCCAGGCACGAGGGATCACCGAAGAAGAGGCTCGTCGCCTCGTCGTGCGAGGGTTCCTCACCGAGATCATTCAGCAGATCGGCAATGCCGAGTTGCAAGAGAGCCTCGAGCGCGCTGTCGAAGAGGAGCTAGCCTCGACAAAGCTCACGGAGGACGCACACTAACGTGACATCCGTCAAAGCTTGCGAACTTAGCGAACTGACCGTCGACCAGGCAAAGCGTTGCGTGCTCGATGGAGTCCCTGTTGCTGTCGTGCTCGACTCATCGGGCGACGTACACGCCATAGGTGACACCTGCACTCACGGTGATATCTCACTGTCTGAGGGGTTCGTCGAAGACGGCACCCTCGAATGCTGGGCGCACGGTTCTCAGTTCTCACTCACCACGGGAAAGCCGCTCTCCCTTCCGGCTTACGAACCCGTCCCGGTGTATTCCGTCGACATCGTCGATGGCTCCATCTTCATTGACCCGACCGTAACGAAAGAGATTTAGCCCATGTCTGTCATCGAGATTCGCGACCTGCACGTCAGCGTCGAAACCGACCAGGGAACCAAGCCCATCCTCAAGGGCGTCAACCTCACGATCAACACTGGCGAAACACACGCCATCATGGGCCCGAACGGTTCTGGCAAGTCAACGCTTGCCTACACGATCGCCGGGCATCCGAAATACACGGTTGATTCCGGAAGCATCACGCTCGACGGCGAAGATGTGCTCAGTATGACCGTCGACGAACGGGCTCGTGCGGGGCTCTTTCTCGCCATGCAGTACCCGGTCGAGATCCCGGGAGTCACAGTTACCAACTTCCTTCGCACTGCGAAGACCGCGATCGATGGCGAAGCGCCGGGCATCCGTGGGTGGATGAAAGACGTCAAGGGCGCCATGGAGAACCTGCGCATGGACTCGAGCTTTGCGGCACGCAATGTCAACGAGGGTTTCTCCGGCGGTGAGAAGAAGCGCAATGAGATTCTTCAGCTCGAACTGCTCAAGCCCACGTTCGCCGTTCTCGACGAAACGGACTCCGGACTTGACGTGGATGCGCTGCGCGTTGTCTCTGAGGGCGTGAACCGTGCTAAGGAGAACACCGGACTCGGGGTTCTGCTGATTACTCACTACACACGCATTCTCCGGTACATCAAGCCGGACTTCGTGCACGTGTTTGTGAACGGACGCGTTGCCGAAGAGGGCGGCCCTGAACTGGCCGATCGTCTTGAGGAAGAGGGCTACGATCGCTTCCTCACTGAAACAGCCGTATCATAACGGTATGGTCACAACGCTCAGCCCTGAGAAATTCGACGAGGTCGAAGAGGCTCTGAAGGACGTCATGGACCCCGAGCTCGGGGTCAACATCGTCGACCTCGGACTCATCTACGACCTCAGCTGGGATGATGAGACAGACGCGCTGATCATCCACATGACGCTGACAAGCGCGGGGTGCCCGCTCACGGATGTTATCGAGCAGCAGACTGCCGAATCACTCGAGAGCGTCGTGGAGCAATTCCGCATCAATTGGGTGTGGATGCCGCCATGGGGCCCCGAGCGCATTACAGACGATGGTCGAGACATGATGCGCGCTCTCGGCTTCGCCATCTGAACGCTTCACGACGTCATGGCTCGGCTCCTCAACCGGAGCCGAGCCATGACGCTGTCATTCACAATATTCACCCCCGTCATGACGGGAGAACGGATCCCCAGTGCTGAACGTCCGAGACCTCGAGATTCGCGTGGGAGCTCGCGTGCTGATGCAGGACGTCAGCTTCCGTGTGCAACCGGGCGACAAGATCGGCCTCGTCGGGCGAAACGGCGCGGGCAAAACCACTCTCACCAAGGTGCTCGCAGGAGACCTGCAGGCCAATGAAGGAACCGTCGAGCGCTCCGGTGAGCTGGGATATCTTCCGCAGGACCCGCGGTCCGGCGACCCTGAAGAGTCGGCGCGTACACGTGTGTTGAACGCGCGCGGCATCGGCGACATCGTGAGCGGAATGCGCGCGGCCACCGATGCGATGGCCAGTGACAACGAAGCGACAAGCGCCGCAGCGATGAAGAAGTACTCGCGTCTCGAAGAACGCTTCAACGTGCTCGGTGGTTACGCCGCCGAAGCAGAGGCTGCCTCGATCGCGAGCAACCTCAACCTTCCCGACCGCATTCTCGACCAGCAGCTGGGAACGCTTTCCGGTGGGCAGAGGCGCCGCATTGAGCTCGCCCGCATCCTTTTCTCTGACGCGGGAACGATGATCCTCGATGAGCCGACCAACCACCTCGACGCGGATTCTGTCGTGTGGCTTCGCGAGTTTCTGAAGAGTTACGCGGGTGGATTCATCGTGATCAGTCACGACATCGAGATCGTGGGGGAGACCGTCAATCGAGTCTTCTATCTTGACGCCAATCGCACGACGATCGACGTCTACAACATGAACTGGAAGAACTACCAGCGGCAGCGCGAAGCAGACCAGGAGCGCCGTAAGAAGGAGCGCGCAAACGCCGAGAAGAAGGCGTCGGCGCTGCAACAGCAGGCTGCGAAGTTCGGGGCGAAGGCCTCGAAGGCCGCTGCCGCCCACCAGATGGTCGCGCGCGCAGAGAAAATGCTCTCGGGCCTTGAGGAGGTACGGCAGGTTGACCGGGTCGCCAAGCTGCGCTTTCCTAAGCCAGCGCCCTGCGGTCGTACGCCTCTCATGGGCTCTGGTCTCAGCAAGAGCTACGGGTCGCTCGAAGTGTTCAGCGCTGTCGATCTCGCAATCGATCGCGGGTCACGAGTCGTCATTCTGGGACTCAACGGTGCCGGAAAGACAACAATGTTGCGCATTCTTGCGGGAGTCGATGAGCCCGATACCGGCGTGATCGATGCCGGTCATGGTCTGCGTGTCGGCTACTACGCACAGGAGCACGAGACGATCGACGGAGCACGGAGCGTGCTTCAGAACATGATGTCGTCTTCTCCCAGTCTGACGGAGACCGAGGCCCGTCGTGTACTCGGATCGTTTCTGTTCACGGGCGACGACGTGCTCAAGCCTGCCGGGGTTCTCTCAGGTGGAGAGAAGACACGTTTGGCTCTCGCCATGATCGTCGTATCGGGTGCGAACGTGCTGTTGTTGGACGAGCCGACCAACAACCTCGATCCTGCAAGCCGCAGCGAGATTCTCGATGCGCTCGCACACTATGAGGGCTCGGTGATCCTCGTCAGTCACGATGAGGGTGCCGTCGAAGCGCTCAACCCGGAGCGCGTCCTCATCATGCCCGATGGGGTCGAAGACCTGTGGACGAAGGACTACGCGGAACTCATCTCACTCGCGTAGCCTCAGTGCACGGTATCGAGGATCTCATCTTCGACATCGGCATCCGTTCGCTTCTCGCGTCTCTTGCGTTCCCGTTTTTCGGCGTCCTCACGGACGCGGGGATCTTCGGCGTTTCGTTGTCGGTATTCCTGTCGTACGGCGTACGCAAGAAATGCGAAGGCGAGAAGAGCGAAGATCACCCATTGAATCGCGTACGAAGCGTGAAGACCTTCGTTCACTTCGGGTTCGAAGGCGGGAAGCGGCGCCGTCTCGGCTGGTGCCGGACTTTCGGAGATGAGCAGACCGTACACCCCGATATAGCTCTCGCCCGAGACCCGTGAGGCAAGATCGGGCAGATTGATCGTCGCGATTTGGCCCGTGCTCGCGCCTCGTCCGGGAAGCACGGGTTCGCCTGGCTTGACGCGCGCTGTCACCGTGACTGTGCCCGTCGGCGGGGTAGGAACAGAGTCAGGGAGATCCTGTTCATTTCCCGTCGGAACCCAGCCACGATCCACCATGAAGATGTTCCCTGACTCGAGCTTGAGGGGAGTGATGACCTCGAACCCTGGCTTGCCGGAGCGGGGGCGGTTGCGTACCAGAACCTGGGCGTCGACCATGTACACGCCCGTCATGGTCACGGGCTGATACTCATGCGCGTCGTCAAAGCTGTCTCGTTCAGGTACGACAGTGTCAAGCGGTACTGGATCGGCGCTCCAGTTGTTGTCGACAAGCGCTTGAATCTGCTCCTTCTCGTGAAGACGGTTCACCTGCCAGTTCGAGAGAAACCCACAGACAACGGCGAAGACAATGGCCACGGAAAGGTATCCGACCCAACGCCAACTGAAGGCAAAGGACCACGTGCTGCTCATTGACCGCTCCCGTCCGCGAACGCGGTCACCGCTACGGGGAAACTTCGAGCTTCAAGGAAGTCCCGTAGATAGTCGACGTGTTCATCACAGGCCAGCCAGACCTTCTCGCGATCGGCCGCGTGAATGCGAGGATTACGCCAACCGATTCGCCATGTCGCCGTCAGCCGGCATCCCGCTCGCGAACACTCGTGAGCACCCGGCTCTGCGCCGATTCCGATCACGGTGTCTCACGATTCTGACGGTCGTCGTCGTACGTCCGATCATCCGGCCCGCCCGCGTTCTCGGCTGTCGAAGGCACCACCATGACGCCGCCTGGACCCTGAACTACCGCGCGCGAGCGCACGGGGGTGTTGGCGATGGTAACGGCGATGTACGGCAGAACGATGGCACCGATCGCGCAGACGAGCAACCACCAGCCTTGGGCGAAGAGCATGAGAACGATGCAGATCATACGGATGCTCATCGCCACCGAGTACTTGACGACTCGGCGGTGCCGCTCTTCCTCGGGCGTCATTCCGAGGGTAGTGATCGATGCCTTTTTCATCACCTCAAGACTACGACTTTTGTATGCTCGTAACCTGACACTTCATGTTCGCAACCCTTCGGATTGGACACCAATGACAACCCAGCGCACCGTTCTCGTCACCGGGGGCAATCGAGGCATCGGGTACGCGATTGCCGAGCAGTTTGTCGCCGAGGGCCACAACGTCGCTGTGACAGCCCGTTCCGGCGAGGGGCCGGCAGGCACGCTGACGGTGCGCGCAGATGTCACAGATTCCGCAAGCATCGACGCCGCGTTCACCGAGATCGAGGCCAAGCTCGGTCCCGTCGAAGTTGTCATCGCCAACGCCGGAATCACGCGTGACATGCTGATCATGCGCATGAGCGACGATGACTTCGACGACGTCGTGAGCACCAACCTCGGCGGTGCATTCCGCGTCGTTAAACGCGCGTCTAAGGGAATGCTCAAGGCACGCTTCGGTCGCATCATTCTGATCTCAAGCGTCGTCGGCCTCCTCGGCTCTGCCGGGCAGGTCAACTACGCGGCGTCAAAGGCGGGTCTCGTCGGCATGGCTCGTTCGATCACACGAGAGCTCGGTGCGCGTGCAATTACCGCGAACATCGTGGCACCTGGGTTCATCCAAACCGACATGACTGCCGAGCTGCCCGAGGCCACGCAGGCCGAGTACAAGAAGAGCATTCCCGCCGGTCGCTTTGCGCAGGTTGGCGAAGTCGCTCGCGTTGTGACATGGCTCGCGGGCGACGATGCGTCGTATATCTCGGGAGCCGTCATACCGGTTGACGGCGGCCTGGGGATGGGGCACTGAACATTCCGCACCCGCTTCGTCGCTGATCAGCCTCGAAGTCCGAGCAGCGGCAGCACATCGCTGAGATCGACACGATCAAGCGCGACATCTGCGGCATCGCGCACCGCCGGCTTGGCGTTGAATGCAACGCTCAGGCCCGCGATGGCCATCATCCGAAGATCGTTCGCACCATCACCGATGGCAATCGTGCAACGAAGCGGTACGCCCGCCTGCTGCGCCCACGCTCGCAACGTCGCCGCCTTTTCCTCAGCATCGACGATGTCACCGTCGACCTGCCCCGTCACACGTCCCTCAGACACCACGAGACGATTTGCACGCCAGACGTCGACACCAAGCCTCTCGGCGACGGGGTCGAGCAGTTCGTGAAATCCTCCCGAGACAACCCCGACGCGGCCACCGGCGTCGTGCACGGTTTCAACGAGTTCGGCAGCGCCGGGAGTCGGCCGCATTCGACCTGACACTCGGGCGAAGACAGCATCCGAAATTCCCTGAAGAGTCGCGACGCGCTCCCGAAGGCTCTCGGCAAAATCAAGCTCGCCACGCATCGCCCGTTCCGTCACCTCGGCCACCTGGGCGGAGGATCCGGACTCCTGTGCAAGCAATTCGATTGCCTCATCTTGGATGAGCGTTGAGTCGGCGTCGAGTACGACGAGGAAACGTGCGGCTGGAACATCGGTTTCGCGACGCGGCATGCTGCGGCCTACTCCTTCAACCTGGGGTGTGCTGTTCACATCGATCATGGCACGACACGGGCTACCTCGACGCACAGGCGACGGCGCGACCGTTAGGCTGGGAGGCATGTCGACGGTTCTTGATTTCACCGATGTCACTGTCGTTCGCAACGGCACAGCAATTCTCGACAGCGTCGACTGGAGAGTGGATGCTGCTGAGCGCTGGGTCATCCTCGGTCCGAACGGCGCGGGAAAGACCACATTGCTGCAGCTGGCGTCAACGCTCATGTACCCGACGAGCGGTGACGTTTCGATTCTCGACGAGACTCTCGGTCGCGTAGACGTCTTTGAGCTTCGTCCGCGGATCGGATTCGCGTCGAGCGCAATGGCAAAGCGGATTCCCTTCGATGAGACAGTTCTCAACGTGGTGATGACCGCGGCCTATTCGGTGACAGGTCGTTGGAACGAAGCATATGAGGGAATCGATGAGAAACGCGCACACCGGGTTCTCGCCGAATGGCGGCTTGATCACCTCGCAGATCGCCGCTTTGGCACGCTGAGTGATGGCGAGCAGAAGCGCGCACAGATCGCCAGGGGAGTCATGACCGACCCGGAGATGCTGCTTCTCGATGAGCCGGCTGCGAGCCTCGATCTCGGGGCACGCGAAGAGCTTCTTGCCCTTCTCAGTGGCTATGCACAGGCAACCGACGCGCCAGCGATCGTGATGGTCACGCACCACGTCGAGGAGATCCCCACGGGAATCACGCACGCGATGCTGCTGCGGGATGGACGCATCGTGGCTGCAGGCCCTCTTGCCGAATCCCTCACGTCAGAGAATTTGAGCGAGACGTTCAATATGACGATCGAACTCACCGACCGTGACGGCCGCTTCGCAGCCCGGGCGCGATGAGATCTCCCGACATCTGCTAAAGTAGTTAGTCGGCGCAAGCCCCGGACTTCTCTGTCTGCGTATCTCTCGCGGCAGACGAGCATCTGATCTCTGTACGACGAAGGAATCCTTATGAAGACTGCCATTCACCCCGAGTACGCACCCGTCGTATTCCGCGACCTCGCCTCGGGCGCCACGTTCCTCACGCGTTCCACGGTGTCGAGCGACAAGACCATCGAGCTCGACGGTGAGACGTACCCGGTTATTGACGTCGAGATCTCGTCAGAATCGCACCCGTTCTACACGGGCAAGCAGCGCATTCTCGACTCGGCTGGCCGAGTTGAGAAGTTCAACCAGCGATTCAAGAACTTCGGCAAGTAACAGCCACACGAAAGTGGGCCCGGTTCCGTTGGAACCGGGCCCACTTTCGTGTGAGCGGCCGCCGATACTCGATCGCATGCGCGGCACGCGTCACACGCGAACGGGCCAGTCGCCCGAGGCGACAAAATCGAGTCGCCCCTTTTTCGTGCGCATGTACATCTGAAAGCTCTGCGCTTGAGCAGAGCACCAGCCGACCTGCATCTCGTGCAGTTCGGCGATATCAAGTGAGAGCGCCTGCGGAAACGTACGTGCGAGCGCTTGCGCCACTCGCCCGGCCGCAATGGCATCAGATGATGCGTCGTGCGCGTCGAGCAGCTCTACGCCGTAGTGCGCGGCGACGACGTCGAGGGTGCGCTTACCTTTGCGATAGCGATCGACTGCCTTATCGATCACGAGCGGGTCGATAACGGGCCGCGGGTTGCCGATGGGCTCGATACCATGGCGGAGAGCCTCGTGACGCAGCAGACTCAGGTCGTATGGCGCGTTGTAGATAACGACGGCGAGGTCCTTGGCAAAGACGTCGCGCAGTGCCGCGACGATCTCTGCCACGACGTCAGCCGAGGGGCGGCCTTCGGCGCGTGCCCGCTCGGTGGTGATGCCATGGATGTTCGATGCCTGCTCGGGAATGGGAATTCCGGGGTCGGCAAGCCAGTCGGTGCGAGAGACGATGTTTCCGCCTCCGTCGAGCACGCTGACATTTGCACTCACAATTCGGCTCGTCGCGACGTCGATCCCCGTCGTCTCGAGATCGAATACGCCCAGTGACTCTGACCAATGACCCTTGTTGATAGACACGCTCACACCCTATGACTCACGACTGACGTTCAGACAGCAATCCGCTTCAGTACCCGGCTTGGCCAGCACCGGCCGGTAACACCTGCAGCCAATAGAAACTTTGCGTTCCGATTGTCAGGGTCACTGTGCCGTCGTCACCGACCGTTGGAAACTCGGCGCCGCCGAAGATGTCACGGAGCTCGCACCCGGCGAAGTCGGGAAGCTTGAGGGTGGTGGACACCGCGTTGTGAGCGAAGCTGAACACGCAGAGAACACGCTCGGCACGTTCGCCGCCCGGCGTCGATGCGCCCGGGTAATCGCGCACAAAAGCGAGTATCGAGTCGTGGCTTGACGCAACGACGCTCATGGTGCCGAGGCCAAACGCCGGGTGGCTCTTGCGCACGTGAATGACATTGCGCACCCAGTGCAGCAGGGACCGTGATTGTGCCAGCTGCGATTCAACGTTGACGAGAGTGTAGTTATACACAAGCGATCGGACAACAGGAAGGTACAGCTTTCCCGGGTCGGCGTTAGAGAACCCTGAGTTTCGGTCGGGCGTCCACTGCATCGGCGTGCGAGACGAGTCGCGGTCGGGGAGCCAGATGTTGTCACCCATGCCGATCTCGTCGCCATAATAGAGAAACGGGCTGCCTGGCAGCGCAAAGAGCAGCGCGTGCGTGAGCTCGAGCTCCGCGCGAGAGTTATCGAGAAGCGGGGCGAGCCGACGCCTGATACCGACGTTGGCGCGCATTCGGGGATCGTAGGCGTACCATCCATACATCGCCTGGCGATAGTCCTCGCTCACCATTTCCAGAGTCAGCTCATCGTGGTTGCGAAGGAAGACGCCCCAGCCGGCCCAATCCGGTATCTCCGTCGTTTCCGAGAGCACCCGCACGAGTTCCTCGGCTTGCTGAGAGCGCAGCGCGTAGAAGATTCGCGGCATGACGGGAAAATCGAATGCCATATGGCATTCAGGCTCGTCATCCGTGCCGAAGAACGCCGCCACCTCGCGAGGCCATTGATTGGCTTCCGCGAGCATGATCCGACCCGGATATTCGGCGTCGACAATGGATCGAAGACGGCGAATGAAGTCATGGGTCTCAGGCTCGCCCTCACCGTTGCCTTCGTCTGATTCATACAGATACGGGATCGCGTCGAGCCGAAACCCGTCGACGCCAAGGTCGAGCCAAAACCGCACAATGTCGAACATCGCCTCGTGCACGGCCGGGTTGGCGTAATTCAGGTCGGGCTGGTGCGAGAAAAAGCGGTGAAAGTAGTACTGGCGCCTCTCGGAGTCGAAGGCCCAGTTCGAGTCTTCGGTGTCGGTGAAGACGATGCGAATATCTGGCCATTTCTCGTCTGAGTCACTCCACACGTAAAAGTCGCCATATGGCCCCCCGGGGTCAGACCGCGACTGCTGAAACCACTCATGCTGATCGGACGTGTGATTGAGCGGCAAGTCGATGATGACGCGCATGTTGCGCTCATGCGCTTTCGTAACGAGCTCGGTGAACTCGTCGAGTGTGCCGAATTCGGGGAGGATCGAGCGATAGTCGGCGACATCGTACCCACCGTCGCGCAGCGGTGAATCGAAGAACGGCGGAATCCACAGGGCGTCCACGCCCAGCCACTGAAGATAGTCGAGTTTCGAGATCAAACCTGCCATATCGCCCGTACCGTCGCCGTTGCTGTCGACAAACGAGCGCACCATGACCTCGTAGAAGACCGCCCGGCGATGCCACAGCGGGTCTCGAGCAAGACCGGGGAGTTGAATGGGGGCTGTGAACGTCACGAAGGGAACCCTCTCAGGCAATGGCGCGGGCGCGATGTCCCACCGATTCTAGGACCACTCGGCAGAGAATCTGAGGAGGATCACCCTAAACTGGAACACTGATGCCGAAGACCACCCCGTATGCAGAGCAGCTCAAGCGCATTCCTGTGCGCGACGCCGTGATCGACGTGCTCGCAACGAGCACCCGATACTGGGAGTACGGAAAATCGGATGCACCACTGACGCTGGTCTTCGTGCACGGGTTTCGCGGTGACCACCATGGGCTTGAACCGGTGGTGGCGAATCTTTCGGGCGTACGCATCATCGCCCCCGATCTTCCGGGCTTCGGTGAGTCGTCGCGCTTCGCCGATCGACGGCACGACATTGAGAACTATGCTGACTGGCTCGCTGAATTCACACGCGTTCTCGGCATCGAGGGCACCGCAGTCATCGTCGGGCACTCCTTTGGATCGATTATCGTCTCAGCCGCAGTCGCACGGGGGTTGGCTGCACCCCGTGTGGTTTTGATCAACCCGATCGCCGCCCCTGCACTCGCGGGGCCCCGCGGCATCCTGACTCGTCTTGCCGTTGCGTACTATCGGGCTGGCGCTCTGCTTCCCGCTCGTCTCGGGTTCTCGCTCTTGCGCAACCCGATGATCGTACGCGTCATGAGCGAAACGATGGCGAAAACCCGGGACAAAAAACTGCGCGGGTGGATCCATGATCAGCATGACGCCTATTTCAGCGCGTTTGCCGACCGCGACGTCGTTCTCGAGGCTTTCAAGGCATCGGTGAGCAATGACGTGAGCGAGTTCGCCGGGCACATTGACCAGCCCGTGCTGCTGATTGCGTCGGATCGCGACGACCTCACGCCCATCGCCGCCCAGCAGCATCTGACGTCCCTGTTCGCCGCAGCGACTCTTCGGGTCATACCCAACGTGGGCCACCTCATTCACTACGAGGCACCTGCCGATGCGGCACGGTATATTCAGGAGTTCGTGGGGAGAGGAGACCTGTGAGGCTTGTCGTCGACTGCCGCTTCGTCACCCCGAGCGACGATGACGCGGTGAGCATGACAACGCGAGGCCTTGTCTCTGCACTGGGCGTCGTGCACCCGCTCACCATGCTGATCAGCGATCACCGGCAACGTGACGTGCTTCCTCCGCTGCCCTGGCAACTCCTTCGCGCTGCAGACGACGTTCGTGACCTCGTCACACCGTTTGGCCTCAACGAGGCCGGCGTCGACGTGCTCTTCTCGCCTGTTCCTGTCTGGAGCACTCTCGGGCGGCGCTACGGCCTCGTCGTCGGATCTGCCGCCCCCACGCACCCCGACGTGTATTCCGGGGTCGGAGGGCGGATGCTGCGACCGCTTCGGCCTGTCTTCCATCGGCTCCTGCAGCGTGGCGCCGATGCCGTCGTGGCCGTCGCCGGCGCGGGGCAGCGCGACGCTGTCACCGCGACGCGGCCGGGCCAGGCCATCATCAGGCTCGACCCGCACAACGTACTGAGCCCGTCTGGAAGCGACTGGTCAGAGCACACAGATCAGCTCATGGCGCTCTTCTACGAGGTACACAGGGAGCGTCGCTCGCGCGCGCGGAGCGACAATCAGCGCTGAGGGAACCTCAGAGGCGGAAGATCTTTGTCAGCTTCCTGAGCACGCAGAGTGACGAGCGACAGTGATCCCTCAGACCAGTTGAAGTCGTGGTACGAGCCGTTCGCGATCACCTGACCGGCCGTTGGCTGCTGACCGGCTGTGGCATGACGAATGAGCGACCCGATCACGCCGCCGTGCGATACGGCCAAAATGCGGATGCCGCCTGTCACGTGGGCCAACCCGTCGAGAGCAGCGAGCACCCGGTCAATCACGGCATCGCGGCTTTCAAGCCCGGGAACGACGGCGTCGCCGGGGAAAGCAGCTTGCCTCTCTTCGAAGGTCATTCCTTCCATGTCGCCGTGTGCTCGCTCCTGCAGTCCTTCGACGACGTTCGGCACGGGAAGACCAATCTGTTCGGCAATGATCTCTGCGGTTTCTCTCGCACGGCTCAGAGAGCTAGACACGACGACGTCCCACTCGCCGCCAACTAGCTCTTTCCCGGCCCGACGAGCTTGAGCTCGCCCAGTGTCGTTGAGCGGAATGTCCGTCAACCCCTGGATCCGCCGCTGGAGGTTCCAGTCGGTCTGCCCATGCCTGACGAAGGTGATCTGAGTCACGTGTGCCCTTTCTGCGACGAGGCCGGTCATCGGCGAATCAGGCGGACGGCGAGTGCCGCGAGAGTCGTTGTCGTGCCAGCATCCAGCTTAATGGTGGCGCGCGAATCGCCCTTGGTATCACCGCGGTTGATAATGACAATCGGCAGGTTTCGCCGCCTGGCGATTTCGACGATGCGAATACCCGAGTTCACAACCAGTGACGACCCCGCGACAACGAGAGCATCGGCCTGTGCCACAAGACCTGCTGCAAGCCGGAACGTCGCTGTGGGAACCACTTCTCCGAAGAAAACGACTTCGGGCTTCAGAATGCCGCCGCAGAGCTCACAGCCCGGCACGACGAAACGACTGGGATCGGCAACGTCGGCATCGCCATCCGGATTGATCTCGACAGCATCCGGATTCTCGAGCCAGGGGTTCAGCTCATCAAGTGTGCGCGCCAGATCATGCCGTTTGTACACCTGTCCACACGAGAGACACACGACGCGGTGCAGAGTTCCATGCAGCTCGACATGCCGCCTACTGCCCGCTTGACCGTGCAGAGAGTCCACATTCTGAGTGATCACGCCCGTCGACAACCCTGCCGATTCGAACTGTGCGATCACGCGATGACCATCGTTCGGCGCCGCGGCGTCGAACATCTTCCACCCGCGGTGGCTGCCTGCCCAATATCGCTTGCGCGCGACCTCGTCGGCGAGAAACTGCTCGATCGTCATGGGCGTGCGGCGCGGAGCACCGTCGCCGCGATAATCAGGGATGCCGGAGTCGGTGCTTACTCCAGCACCAGTGAGGAACGCGATGCGGCGATCGGTGAGGAGATCTGCGGCTTCGTCGATCCGACGTGTCTCACGCGCATTCGTCGCCGTCATCGTCTCTCCTTGCCGTCGCTACCTGCGACGATAGTAGACGCGGCTGGCACTCGACTCTGCATCGACGGGCAGCGGCTCTCGAAAGGATTCACGTGCGCATTACGCCCATCACCGATCTCAACCTTCCCGACCTGCGGGACTATTCCCAGCTGACCGACGTTGCGCTGCGGCGTGTGCTCGAGCCGGACGGTGGCCTGTACCTTGCCGAATCACCCAAGGTGATCCGCCGCGCGATTGCCGCAGGACATGTGCCGCGATCGATACTGCTGCAAGAGAAATGGCTTGCCGACATCGAGCCCGATCTTGCTCCGTTTCCCGACGTCCCCGTCTTTGTCGGCACGTCTGACGTGCTGGAGGAGCTCACGGGATTCCACATGCACAGGGGAGCACTCGCGTCGATGCATCGACCGCCGCTCGCAACTGTCGCCGACACGATCGCGAACGCCCACCGCATTGTGGTGCTCGAAGACATTGTCGACCATACGAACGTCGGAGCCATCTTCCGAGCTGTCGCGGGGATCGGAGCGGACGCCGTGCTCATCGGGCCACGCTGTGCCGACCCGCTGTATCGTCGAAGCGTCAGGGTCAGCATGGGTTGCGTTCTTCAGGTGCCGTGGACGCGGATGCCGGACTGGTCATCGTCCATCGCCGAGGTGAAAACCGCCGGGTTCCACGTTGTCGCGCTTGCCCTCGACGACAACGCTGTCATGCTCGATGATTTCTCACAAAATGCCCCAGACAAGGTGGCGCTCTGCCTCGGCGCCGAAGGCGACGGTCTCAGCCCCCGCGCGCTTCGCAGCGCCGACACCACCATCATCATCCCGATGCTGCACGGCGTCGATTCACTCAACGTCGCGTCGGCAAGCGCCGTTGCATTGTGGGAACTGCGCAGACGTTGAGGCTCAGTCTTCGCTGCGCCTGAATGGCCCGGCCACGGGACGCTTGGGAGTCACATGGTCGCCAGACGACTGGTGTCGCATGCGGCGCAGCACCCACGGCACGAGATATTCGCGGGCCCACACGAGGTCTTCGGCCCGGGCGCGTCGCCACGAACGTGAGGGCAGCGGCTCCGGCTTCATCGGCTGCAGGTCGTTGTCGACGTTGAGTGCACGCAGAACCATCCGTGCAACCTCATGGTGCCCCAACGCATTCATGTGCAGACGATCGGGCGCAAACATCCGCGTGTCCTGCACGCTCTTCAGCGCCCACTGGTCGGCGACGATGCAGTCGTGCGCGTCGGCGATTGCACGAATGTTCTCGTTGTAGATCGCCACCTTTCCGCGGATTCCCCGAAACACAGGGGAGAACCCCACGTCGACGCCCGTGAACACGACAACCGTCGCGTTGTCGCTGCGAAGGCGAGCGATCGCTTGATTGAACAATCGGGCGATGGCATCCGGATCGCTTCCCGGCCTGATCACGTCATTGCCACCCGCAGAGATGGTGATGAGATCGGGGTGAAGCTCCAGTGCCGGCTCGATCTGATCAGCGACAATCTGATTGATGAGTTTGCCCCGCACGGCAAGGTTGGCGTAGGCGAAGTCGGGAGAGCCCTGGCTCAGCACCTCGGCGACGCGGTCTGCCCAGCCGCGGTTTCCACCGGGAAGCGCAGGTTCTGGGTCGCCGATTCCCTCGGTGAACGAGTCGCCGATCGCGACGTAACGTGACCACGGATGCTGCTGAGCCGGGTGTGCCGGTTCGCCTGCCGATCGTTGCGCGCTGTCAGTCACAGAAAGCACCTTCCCACGAAGTCGAACACATGCCACCGTATCGCGTCCTCCCGACGCACGTGCGTCGTGATCTCAGACTGTCGGCTGCTTCGGGTACAGTACGAAGGTCGTGAGTAGCCCTGATTCCCTGCAACATCCAACACCCCGTATCGGCACGGCGGCGGCTGAGCATCTTTCGCCGACGTTCCCCGAGCGGGCTGCGTGGGGAACCGTCGGCAAACTGCGCGCGTGGCAGCAGGAGGCCATGGATGTCTACTTCCGTGACGAGCCACGCGACTTTCTCGCCGCGGCGACCCCCGGCGCAGGCAAGACAACGTTCGCACTGCGCCTTGCCGCTGAACTGCTGGCTCGTCGAACCGTCGATCGCGTAACTGTCGTCGCGCCGACTGAGCATTTGAAGAAGCAGTGGGCCGACGCTGCGCATCGCGCTGGCATCCGCCTCGATCCCACGTTCACCAACCGTCAGGGTCGGTACGCTGGGCATTATCACGGCGTCGTCGTCACGTACGCCCAGGTAGCTGTGCGCGCTGCGCTCCATCGTGACATCACCGTATCGTCACGCACTCTGGTCATTCTCGACGAGGTTCATCATGGCGGCGACGCACTCAGTTGGGGGGACGCGATCCGTGAAGCCTTCGAAGGCGCAACGCGACGGTTATCGTTGACGGGCACTCCGTTCCGATCCGACACCGCCCCGATTCCGTTTGTCACGTACCTTCCCGACCGGCATGGCATCCGCACGTCACTGACCGACTACAACTACGGCTACGGCCGTGCACTTGCCGACGGCGTCGTGCGACCGGTCATGTTTATGGTTTATGCCGGCCACATGCGGTGGCGCACAAACACAGGCGATGAGATGGAAGCCCGCCTCGGCGAAGACAATACGAAAGACATCACCTCACAGGCATGGCGCACGGCCCTTGACCCCGAGGGTGCCTGGATTCCTCAGGTTCTCACGGCGGCCGATCGGCGGCTCTCTGAAGTACGAAATGCAGTACCGGATGCTGGTGGACTGGTGATCGCCACCGACCACTACGCCGCGCGCGCTTACGCCGCGATTCTGCACACGATCACGGGGGAGAAGCCCACAGTCGTGCTGTCTGACGAAAAGGAGGCCAGCGACCGCATCGAACAGTTCGCGTCAAGCGACACTCGATGGCTCGTCGCCGTGCGCATGGTGTCGGAAGGCGTCGATGTACCGCGCTTATCCGTTGGCGTCTACGCGACCAGCTCGTCGACACCGCTGTTCTTCGCACAGGCCATCGGCCGGTTCGTGCGATCCCGCAGGCGTGGCGAGACGGCATCCGTCTTTCTTCCCAATGTTCCACAGCTCATGGTGTTGGCGAACGAACTGGAGCGGGAACGGGACCACGCACTTGACCGCAAGGACTCCGGCTCAGGCGAGGGGGACCTCTGGAACCCCGAAGATGCCATGGTCGCCGATGCCAATCGCCCAGACAAGGCGTCTGACGGCCTCATGGACGAGTTCAGCTACGAGGCCATCTCGAGCGATGCGCAGTTTGATCGCGTTGTGTATGACGGCGCAGAGTTCGGCAGCTATGCTCAGCCGGAGACCGAGGAAGAATACGATTTCATCGGTCTGCCCGGCCTTCTCGAACCCGACCAGGTGCACGAGCTTCTCACGCAAAGACATCGCCGACAGGCCAAGCGCATCGATTCACGGCAGAAATCGAGCACGTCAGAGCAGCAGGATGCCGACAAGCCGCTGTATCGCACGCTCAAAGAGCAGCGCAGCCTGCTGAACAGCCTCGTGGGGCTCTACGCGAAGAACACGAACCAGCCGCATGGCCTCGTACATGCGGAATTGCGCCGCGTCTGCGGAGGGCCGGCCGTGCCGCAGGCCAGTGTGACGCAGCTGCAGGCGCGCATCGAGTTTCTTCGTCGAAAGCTCGGCGGCGCCCGCTGATTCACCGCTGCCGTGAGCCGTCAGTCGTCCCGTGGGATCAGTCGATCGGCACCGCGGACTGATGACAGCTCGCCGATCGCCCGCGTACTCTCGAAGCGATCAGGAAAGCGAGGCGTCCGTGAGCGCAGTATCGTCGTCTTCACCCCGAAAGCTACCCCGTCCGTCCGGGCGGGTCGGCAGAGTCGTCGCCGCGCACCCACGCACAATCGACGCAATTCTCGTTGGACTCCTTGCCGCCGTCTGGCTGTTGGCGATTGCGCAGGATGAACTCGCCGTGTCTGGAAGCATTGGCTCGAACGCGGATGGCTCCTATCAAGGCTGGATCGTTGTCGTGAGGTACCTCATGGCAGTGATCTCTTGTGCGGCTCTGCTGTTTCGCCGGAACCATCCCATTATCGTTTTCGCCCTTGTCGCGGCGATCGGCGTGTTCACGCTCATGTATGGCTGGGCGGGCATCCTCGCGACGGCGATAGCCGTCTATTCGCTTGGCGCTCACCAATCCGATCGGGCAGCGAGAGCCGCCCGCATTGCCCAGCTTGCGTTTGCAGCCTTCGCCGTCGTGATTCTTGTCTATGGTTTTTCGGGGCAAGACCAGGTTCTCGGCGGCCCCGGAAACACACTCTTCGCCATCGTTGTCTTATTCGCCATCCTTGTCGTCGGCATCAGCATTCGAGAACGACGGCTCTACGTCTCCGCCCTCCTCTCTCACGCCGAGTCACTCGAGCGCGAGCAGGAGCAGAACGCCAGACTCGCCGTCGCCGACGAACGTGAGCACATCGCTCGTGAGATGCACGACGTCATTGCGCACGGCCTCACCGTCATGGTGCGGCTTGCCGATGGGGCGCGCTCTCGGCTGGGGGAGACGACGGAGTACGCTGACGTCTCGCGCGCCGTTGGCCACATCGCTGAAACCGGCAGACGTTCCCTCGCCGATACCCGTCGCATGCTCGGTGCACTCGGCGATCAGGAGGCGTCTCACGAGCCGCAGCCGACCGTTGACCAGATTCCGACACTGATCGAGGACTACGTGCGCGCGGGCGTTCCGGTCAGTGTGCACCAAAGAGGAACGGCGCCGCCGTCGCCCGGCGCTCAGCTCGCCGTGTACCGCACAGTCCAAGAGGCGCTGACGAACGTTCTCAAGCACGCTGACAGCCCCACAGAGGTGAGCGTCGAGCTGGATTTCTCTGACGGGTGCGTTGTCACGGTCAGCGACGACGGTAAGCAGCAGTCAGCGGGTGTCGAGCACGGCTCAGGGCGAGGACTCACGGGTATGCTGCAACGCGCAGCGATCTTCGGGGGAGTGGCGAGCGCGCGGCGCGAGGGTTCCATGTGGATCGTCCGCTTCACGATTCCTGATCAGGAAGGTGTAATTCAGTGACGATCCGCATTTTACTCGTCGACGATCAAGACCTCATGCGCCTCGGGCTCGCCATGGTGCTCGGCGACGTCGCGGACTTTACCGTGGTTGGAGAAGCCGCTGATGGCGAATCAGGCATCGCGCGCGCGAGAGAGCTCGAACCTGACGTCGTCCTCATGGATGTGCGGATGCCGGGCGTTGACGGGATCGAGGCAACACGTCGGATTGTCGAAGACCGGCCGGAGACGCGTGTTGTCGTATTGACGACGTTCGATCTCGACGAGTATGCCTTCAGCGGCCTCAATGCGGGAGCGAGCGGTTTTTTGGTGAAGGATGCCCCGGCAGACCAGCTGATCGCTGCTGTGCGATCTGTGCATGCTGGCGATGCCGCCATCTCGCCGCGCGTGACAAAACGGATGCTTGAGCTGTACGGAGGTTCTTTGCCTGAGAACGGCGGCTCAGCGGCATCCGACCAACTTGCCCTGCTTTCTGACCGCGAACGCGATGTGCTCGTTCTCGTCGGCGACGGCCTCACGAACAGCGAGATCGCCGCGCGATTGTATCTGGCCGAATCCACAGTCAAGACTCATGTCGGCAGACTGCTGGCAAAACTTGAATTGCGCGATCGCATCAGCGCGGTGATCCTTGCGCACCGCACAGGGATCGTCTGACGCCGAGCACGCTGCGGTCGACGTGCGGAGTCGTCCGCATTGCTGACGGCAGAGACCGCCTCCTACGCCGTCCTGCCCGGCGGCGCTGCCAGCCTGACAGCCAACGCTCACGTCAGCGCGGCCGACCACATGATCTCGGTGACGACGTAACCTTCCCGCTCATAGAGGCGTCGGGCACTCTCGTTGCTGCCAAAGACGTTAAGTGCGAGCGTCGGCAAGCCTGCATCGCGGGTATGCGCGGCAGCTGCGCGCAGCGTTTCGGTTCCGTACCCGTGCCCTCGAGCCGTTGCGAGCATCTCGATGTCATAGACGAACGAGCGTGCGTCGTCGCTGTGAACCCAGAGAATTCCGACCTTCTCGGTATTGTCTCGCACTGTCCAGAGGTGCTCACCTGGCGAGTGGAGTCCGTCGGGAAGAAGCTCCTGCAGCTGCTGCGTCGAGCGTTCCAGCGCTACCGCCATATTGTTGGCGAGACCGTTAGCGAGAAGTTCCTGCGCATAGTCAGCGATCGAAGCTGACTGGTACTCGAAGAACGCGTGTTCGGTCATCGGCTCAAGCGAAATCCGCCGTGCTGGCGGCACAGCGCCAACAGCCACCTGCATCTTCGTCGCCACGCGCGTCGCCTGTGCCGCGCGGGCAAACTCGGCAATGAGGTGATCCTCACCGAGCTCGCTGACGTGCACGGCTCCTTCCCAGGCCTGCTGGGCGGCGAGCCCGTGAAACTGTGACCACAGGGAGCTTCCTGTAATTCGACTGGCGTCCCGCACATCAACATCCGCGAGAATGATGCGTTCCCCATCTCGAAGCATCCACAGGGACGCGATATCCCGGCCCGCGTCAGACAGCAGCCAGATGTCTCCATCTGTCCTCTTCGGAGCATCGATCGCGCGACGTTCAGCGGCAGAACGTTGCACGACAACGTGTCGCACGGCCGCGCTGATGCGCCGCGCTCGATCGTCGACGTCGTCAACACGGGTCCAGATCATCGTCGAATCAGGCATGCGGCGATCCTACGCCCGCGCTGATCAATGCTACCCGCTCCGCGTCACACAGCCGCGAAGTGAGCTAAACCTGGCTCCCACGCGTACTCGAGAATCTTCGCCACCGAAATCGCCGTTTCACTACTCTCAAAGCGCTCGATCATATGAAGCGACATATCGATGCCCGCGGTGATCCCCGCTGCCGTCACGACGTCGCCGGCGTCAACGACACGTTGGTCAGAGCAGACGGTGACAGCAGGATGCGTTGACGTGAGGTCGTCTCGCGCACTCCAGTGCGTTGTCGCCTCGCGTCCATCGAGCAGGCCTGCGGCGGCGAGTACGAGCGCCCCATTGCACACCGATGCCAGCATGGTTCCCGCCGATGCCAGTGCTCGAAGCCGTGAGAGGTGCTGGTCATCAGCACGCAGCTGTTCGACGCCTGCGCCTCCGGGATGAACGAGGATGTCTGGGCGCGGCCCGTCATCCAGCGCCGAATCGGGCGTGAACGTCAGTCCAAGGCTGCACCGCACGGAGTTCCCATCGATGCTGGCCGCCCGCACAATGACACGGTTCTCAGTCAGCAGCTGCCAAAACCGCAGGGTCTCCCACGGGCCGATCGCATCGAGCTCTTCGACGCCGTCGAAAAGCAAAACTGTCACGTGCAGGGGTGATCGTTCATCCATCGGAGTGTTCCTTTCATCCATTTATCTCTACAATATGTAGTAGAACACTGAATGATCACCGAGACACAACTGCCGATGTGCTGAATCGGGCGCGAATGACGCGCACTCCCGCGCCCGTGCCGCCAAGCCACGCTCAGACATCCGGAAAAACAAAAGAGCCGGATCTTTCGATCCGGCTCTTTCTCTCACGTGCGCGAGGGGGGACTTGAACCCCCACGCCCTATATGTGGGCACTAGCACCTCAAGCTAGCGCGTCTACCAATTCCGCCACCCGCGCGTGATGTTTCGGCTCCAGAAGTCTCCGTCGCCGAGGTAAGACTCTAGCACGATTTTCCACTTCACTTTCTCACCACGAAATCCCGTCACGCTCAACGGTACCGTTGAACTATGAGCTCGAGTATCGACAACGACGCCACCCCGCATGCGGATGCCGCGGCGAGCGAAGAGACCGTGCGGATTACCCGCGATCTGATCAGAATTGACACAACGAATTTCGGCAACGGCAAGGCAAAGGGCGAGACTGAAGCTGCAGAGTACGTTGAGGCCTATCTGAATGACCTCGGATTGAGATCACAGCTATTCAACTCAGAGCCTCGACGCACAAGTCTGGTCACGCGCGTCGAGGGACGCGACTCGAGCAAACCTGCGCTCGTCGTACATGGGCACCTCGACGTGGTTCCCGCCGACCCGCGTAACTGGAGTGTGGACCCGTTCGAAGGCATCATCAGAGACGGGATGCTGTGGGGCCGCGGCGCGGTCGACATGAAGGACATGGACGCCATGATCCTCACCAGTCTCACAAGCATCCTCGCGAACGGTCAGCCCGAACGCGACCTCATCGTCGCCTTCTTTGCCGACGAAGAGAACGGCGGCGTTCTCGGCTCGCATCACCTTGTCGAGAACTACCCGGAGCTGTTCGAGGGAGCGACAGAAGCCATTAGCGAGGTCGGCGGCTACTCCATCGATGTCAACGGCGAGCGCGCATATCTGCTGCAGACGGGGGAGAAGTGCCTGGTCTGGCTGACCTTGCGTGCCCACGGAACTGCCTCGCACGGTTCACGCGTGATGCATGACAACGCCATCACGAAGCTCGCTCACGCGGTTGCCGCAGTTGGCACGAAAGATTGGCCTGTTCGGCTCACGGACACAACGGAACAGCTCCTTCGCGAGATTGCACGCATTCTCGACGTCGATTTCACACAGGTGACGCCGAATGACCTTTTGCTGGCGACGGGCACCGCTGCGGGATTCCTACAGGCGTCGCTGCGCACAACGACGAATCCAACGATGCTCGGGGCCGGCTACAAGAGCAACGTGATTCCCGATACGGCGGAGGCACGACTCGACATCAGGGCAATGCCCGGTGAAGAGTCAGACGTCATCCGCCTCATTCAGGAGCTTGTCGGACCTGACATCGAGGTCGAGGTGAACCATCGCGATGTTGGCCTGGAGAACCCGTTCTCCGGTGCCCTCGTCGATGCTGTCAAGCATTCACTGCACTCCTTCGACCCGGGCGCTCCCGTGCTTCCTTATCTCATGCCCGCGGGGACAGACAATAAAGCGCTCTCGAAGCTCGGAATTAACGGGTACGGTTTTGCGCCACTTCGGCTGCCCGCAGACATGGACTTCCCAGGGATGTTTCATGGTGTCGATGAGAGAGTTCCGCTTGACGCATTAGTCTTTGGCAGGCAGGTTCTGACGGATCTGCTGCGCACGTACTGACAGACAACACATTAATCACAGGCGGATACCCCAAAAGTGGATCTCATAAACGCTGTAATTCTCGGCATCGTCCAGGGCCTCACCGAATTCCTCCCCGTTTCATCCAGCGCGCATCTGCGCATCGTCGGGGAATTTCTCGGCACAGGCGAAGACCCCGGCGCCCGTTTCACTGCCATCACCCAGATCGGCACCGAAGCCGCCGTCATCATTTTCTTCTGGCGCGATATCGTGCGCATCATCGGTGCATGGTTTCGTGCCCTCCGTGGCAAGATTCCGCGCAATGATCCCGATGCCCGAATGGGCTGGCTGATCATTATCGGCAGCGTCCCCATCGTCGTGCTCGGGCTACTTTTTCAAGATGCCATCGAGACTGTCCTGCGATCTCTCTGGTTCACGACAACCACGCTCATCGTCTTCGGTGTGCTCCTCGGCATCGCCGATTGGGTCGGCGCCAAGCGACGCGAGCTTGGAGACCTCACCTATGGGCATGGCATCATCTACGGATTCGCTCAAGCGATGGCGCTCATTCCGGGGGTCTCGCGCTCAGGCGGCACAATCACTGCAGGGCTCTTTCTCGGCTACTCTCGAGAATCGGCTGCCCGTTACGCCTTCCTCTTGGCGATCCCCGCCGTGCTCGGCAGCGGCTTCTACCAAATGGCGAAGGGCATCGCCTCATCGTGTGAACCTGGCATAGCTGAGTGCACGCCTGAGCTGTTCGGCCCGTTCGAAACGCTCGCTGCGACCGTCGTCGCCTTCGTCGTTGCCATTTTTGTCATCGCGTTCTTCATGAAGTGGATCTCCAAGCACAGCTTTCTTCCGTTCGTCATTTACAGAATTCTGTTGGGCGGCGCCCTCATCGTGATGCTCCTCACGGGCGTCATGACCGGCTGACGAGAGCATTAGGCTGGGATCATGCAGTCGTGGCCAAGCCCTGAGATCCCTGTCGTCCCCGGCGAATCAACGCCTCCCTGTCTGTACGACACGGCGTCCGCGTCGCTCGTCGAGGCAGAAACGGGGGACTCGGCACGGCTGTATGTGTGCGGCATCACTCCGTACGACGCGACACACATGGGCCACGCTGCCACATATGTCGCCTACGACACCCTCCAGCGCGTGTGGCGCGATGCAGGAATGACCGTGCACTACGCACAGAACATCACAGACATCGACGATCCGCTGCTTGACCGTGCCCGTGAAACAGGGGTGGCCTGGCGCGATCTCGCCGACGAGCAGATCGACCTCTTCCGCGATGACATGGCGAGTCTGGGAGTGATTCCGCCAGACGATTTCGTCGCGGTCACCGACGTCATCGATCCCATCGGTCGCGCAGTTGAACGAATGGTGCAGAACGGGACTGCATATCGGGTTCCCACCCCCGAGTCATCGTCAGGTGACGATGTGTACTTCGACATCGCTGCAACCGAGGCCGCTGGAGTCTGGGCGCTTGGGTCCGAAAGCAGGTACGACCGCGAGACCATGCTTGCCCTGTCCCGCGAACGCGGTGGCGATCCAGACCGCGCGGGCAAGCGGGACCCCATCGATCCACTCGTCTGGCGGGCGGCGCGCGACGGCGAACCGCACTGGCCGTCTCCTCTCGGAGACGGCAGGCCTGGCTGGCACATCGAATGCTCGGTGATCGCCCTTCGCGAATTGGGCACCGACTTCACGGTTCAGGGCGGCGGGAGCGACCTGATATTCCCCCACCATGAGCTGAGTGCAGCGCACGCGGCAGCTCTCTCGGGCAAGCCGCTTGCGCGCGTGTTCAGCCACACGGGCATGGTTGCCTACCAGGGTGAAAAAATGTCGAAATCGCTCGGAAACCTCGTGCTCGTCTCTGCGCTCCGCGCACAGGGGACAGACCCGCGCGCCATTCGGCTGGCGATTCTCGCTCATCATTACCGGAGCGATTGGGAATGGACCGACCATCTGCTCCCGAACGCAAGTGCGCGCATGTCGGAATGGTCGATCGGGTTCGCCGCCGATTCGCCGTCTGGCGCTCACACGAGCTCGGTCCTTCATGACGTCAGAATGGCGTTGCGCCACGACCTCGATACCCCAGCTGCTCTCGCGGTGCTGGACGATGCGTCGGCTTCGGGTGTCGACGACGCAGCATCAGTCAAGGCCGCTATTCACGCGCTCCTCGGTGTCGAGCTCAACTAGCGCTCACGCCTGATCTGAGTCAGAGTCGGCATCATCGTCGCGCTCTTTCGATGGCTCATCTGCAGCATCCTGCTGTTCTTTTGCCGCCTCGTCACTGGCTTTGCCTTTGCTTTTCGACAGATCATCGGGTGCAACAACCGGCCCTTGGCTCTTCGAGGTGTCGTCGCCGCTGAGTGCCGGCCCTCTGCGTCCGTCTGACGTGCGCAGATAGCGCTCGAACTCGCGGGCAATCGCTTCGCCGCTGGCCTCGGGAGCCTCCACCGTGTCGCGCGCTGCCTCGAGCTGTTTGATGTACGCTGCCATCTCCTCATCGTCGGAGGCGAGCGAGTCGATCGTCTGCTCCCATTCCTCCGCCTGCTCCATCAAGTCGCCACGAGGAATCACCACGTCGACAAGTTCTTCCAGCTTGTCGATCAGGGCAAGCATCGCTTTCGGCGACGGGGAGTGCTGAACGTAATGGGGAACGGATGCCCAGATCGACAGTGTTGGGATGTCGAGAATGTCTGCGGCGTCAGAGAGAGCGCTCAACACGCCGACGGGCCCCTCATAGCTGCTTCGCTCCACGTCGAGAGCCTGCCGAACCTCGCTGCTCTCACTGCTCGTGAAAACGCTGATCGGGCGGGTATGAGGTACATCCGCAAGCATCGAGCCGAGGCAAATGATTGCCGAGATATCGTGCGTCAACGCGGCATCAAGCAGTTCGGCGCAAAAGGCCTTCCAGCTGCGCGAAGGCTCTGTTCCGACGAGCAGATAGATGTTGTCGTTGTTCGACGCGCTGATACGCAACTCGGCATCGTCAGCGAGCCTGTCGACGGGGTCTGCGGGGTGCGTCGGCCCGTACAGGGTGGCGCTCGGCCATGTCAGCTTCTTTCGCCCGTCAGCATCGGCCGAGATGAGCGGACGGTTGAATTGGAAGTCAAAGTACAGTTCGGGATCCACATCGAACAGCGGCACGAGCTCAAGCTGATCCTTCAACATCCGAACTGCTCCTGTCGCAGCATCTCCCGCGTCGTTCCACCCTTCAAACGCCACGACAAGCAGCCGCCCGCCCAAGAATTCCAGTCCGTCAGTCACACGCATCCTGTGTCTCTCGATGTTCCGCCTTCAGTCCGGCGGTCATTCCACAATAGGCGCATGCGCAAGCCGGTAGCATGGTGACACGTGACTGCCATTGCTCCGGCGGCCGTTCTGTGGGATATGGACGGAACCGTCGTCGACACCGAACCGTACTGGATCCAGGCCGAAACCGACCTCGTCGAGTCGTACGGTCGCACCTGGACCCATGTCGACTCCATGACTCTCGTCGGAGCCGGATTGTGGGACTCTGCGCAGATTCTGCGTGATCATGGCGTCGATATGGAGCCAGACGACATCGTTTCCCATCTCACGACGGCCGTGCGACGCAGACTCGCTCTCGATGGAGTTCCGTTTCGACCGGGTGCACAGCGAATGTTGGCAGAGCTCAACGCGAGTGGCGTGCGAATGGCTCTCGTCACAATGTCTGTGCGATCGATGGCCGAACAGGTCATCAGTCATCTTCCCTTCGTTCCGTTCGAGATCTTGGTCACGGGCGACGAAGTGACCCGGCCCAAACCGCATCCTGAGGCGTATCTCACTGCAGCTGACCGACTCGGTGTTGCGATCACGCAGTGCATCGCCGTTGAAGACTCACGCAATGGTCTCGCTTCAGCCGTCGCGTCGGGTGCCCGGTCACTCGCTATTCCGCACGCGGTCCCAATCGAAAACGCGCCAAGTCACACAATATGGCCAACACTCGAGGGACGTACGATCGATGACCTGTTCTCCATTCCCTTCCCCGAAACGGATGCCCCGCATGAGCTCTTCGTCTGAACGGCCACAGAACAGCGGCCCGTTCCGCATCGGCGACCGTGTGCAGCTCACCGGGCCCAAAGGAAAGCGCAACACCATCACGCTTGAGCCGGGACGACAGTTTCACACCCACAAGGGCATGATCGACCACGACGACATCATCGGCCGTCCCGATGGCTCAGTCATCGGCAATTCCGCGGGCATCGATTATCTGGCGTTGCGGCCGCTACTCGTTGACTTTGCCATGTCGATGCCTCGCGGCGCAGCCATCATCTATCCGAAAGATGCCGCGCAGATTCTCGCGCAGGCGGACATTTTTCCGGGGGCGACCGTCGTTGAGGCCGGAGTTGGTTCGGGAGCACTCTCGCTCTGGCTTCTGCGCGCACTCGGGCCTGCCGGCACTCTGATGTCGTTCGAACGCCGTGACGAGTTCGCCGATGTTGCACGTGGCAATGTGGCCACGTTCACGGGCGAGGACCCACCGAACTGGACGGTCACCGTCGGCGATCTAGCCGAAGAGCTGCCGGATGCTGTGCCACGAGCCAGCGTCGACCGCGTCGTTCTCGACATGCTCGCGCCGTGGGAATGCCTCGACGTCGTCTCTGACGCGCTCGTCCCCGGGGGAGTGTTGCTCTGCTATGTGGCCACTGTGACGCAGCTCTCGCGGGTGGCCGAGGCCATCGGGGACAGTGGCCTCTACACGAATCCCGAGTCGACAGAGACGATGGTGCGCGGTTGGCACGTCGAGGGTCTTGCAGTGCGCCCAGAGCATCGCATGATCGGGCACACAGGTTTTCTCATCACGGCGCGGCGGCTTGCTCCGGGAGCTATCCTTCCCGAGCTGAAGCGCCGAGCTTCTAAGAGCGATTACAGCGCTGACGATGTCGAGGTGTGGACGCCAGGAGCTCTCGGTCAGCGCACCGTGAGCGAGAAGAGTCTGCGTAAGCGCGTTCGCGCCGCGGAGGCCGGGGCAGCCGCCTCGAAATCGCGCAACCTGCGGGATTCTGAATCCACGGTGACCGACGCACCCGGCGACGCGCACTAAACTTGACCAGAATCACGTCCGTGACATCGAAACGAGGTACCGTGCGCTACGCACCCGCCGTGCTCCTGACCGCAGCACTCGTCACCGCTACTCTCAGTGGATGCGCAAGCACTCCGTCTGGTGCCACGTGCCTTGAGCCCGGTGATGCGTCGAATCAAGTTTCGGCGACGGGCAAACTCGGCTCCGAGCCGAACGTTTCCATCCCCTCGCCGCTCTACGCACCGACAACCCAAGTGAGCACCGCTATCGAAGGCGACGGGACGGAACTTGCCGGCACCGAGGTCGTCGAACTGGCGTGGAGTCTGTACAACGGCCGCACGGGCGAAAAGATCTTTGCGACGCCGTACGATGACCTCAAACCTGCCAGTCCGAGCGGGATGCTCCTGGGAATGGCTGATGCTCTCGCATGTCACACCGTCGGTTCGCGTCTTGTCGCAACGATCACCCCTGACAAGGGCTTCGGTGATGCGGGCAACCCGATGTACGGGGTGAAGGCCGACGACACCCTCGTCATGGTCATCGATATTGAGAACGCGTACCTCGGCAAGTCGAACGGAATCAATATGCCGGTTGTTCAGCCCGGTTTCCCGTCTGTCGCGGTTGCCCCCGACGGCACACCGGGACTGACGATCCCGACGTCGCCCGCCCCGACTGAGGCGAAGTCGGCCCTGCTCAAACTCGGAAACGGCGAGAAGGTAACGTCGTCAGATACTGTTCTGGCTCAGATTCAGCAGGCCTCATGGAACAACCAATCGATCACGTCCTCGACCTGGTCGGACGGGTCACCCAAGACCATTCCGATGAAAGAAGCTCCGAATGAGCTGAAAGATGCTCTCAAAAACACTCCCGTCGGCTCTCAGGTGATTGTTCTCGTCCCCACGCCTGACGGCGACGCAACGATTTACGTCATCGACGTTCTTGGAGTGCTCTGACCGGGTGTGTCTGATGCTGTGTGGCCAGCGCATCACTAGGATGAACACGTGTCCGACTCCACTCGAGCTGTCCCGCGCGTCCCTGTTGAGGAACGCCTGTTCAGTCTTGTTCTCGCTCTCGTCGCCACAGAATCAGGGCTGACGAAGGACGCGATCCTGTCATCGGTGCAGGGCTACCGCCAGCGCTTCGTCAACCATGGAGACAACGCAAGCCTTGAGCGACAATTCGAACGCGACAAAGACGATATCCGCGATCTCGGCATCCCGCTCGAAGCAATTACCCCGCCCGACGAAGATGGAAACTCGCAGAACACGCGCTACCGCATCCCCAAGGGTGAATACGATCTTCCTGACGACGTCAATTTCACAGCGGAGGAGATCACGCTACTCGGCCTCGCTGCGACAGTATGGCGCGAAGGCACCCTCTCGGGCGAGTCCCAGCGCGCACTCATGAAACTGCGCTCGCTCGGCGTCACCGAAATCGATCCGATCATCGGTGTCGCTCCGCGGCTGCGAACACGTGAAGCTGCGTTCGAGCCCCTGCGTACCGCGCTTGAGCGGCACGCCGTCGTCTCTTTCCCCTACGTCAAGCCTGGTGACACGGCTGCGAGGGTGCGAACAGTTGCGCCGCTCGCCCTTGTGCAGCACAGTGGCCGTTGGCATCTCTACGCGATCGACGACGACATCGATGAGCGACGAACGTTTCTGCTTTCACGCATGGTGCAGACGCCGCGCTCGTCTGGACGGACTTTCGATCCGCCTGGCGACGAGGAGAGTTTTGCAGAGACAGCCCTTCGCGACCTCGATCGACTCTGGGAGCGCAATATTGCAACGGTGCGCGCCGACCCCAACACGCATGCATGGTTCCGCCTCTCGCGGCTTCACGATGCCGAGGCGATCGACGATGATCTCTTCCGCCTGCATTTCACGGACATCAATATCCTTGCCGACGAAGTCGCCGCGTTCGGCCCTGAGGCCGAAGCACTCACTCCGCCGAGCCTCCGCGCTGCAATCGTGCAGCGGCTGACCCGCACACGCGCGGGGCATTCAGACGTCAGGGAGTCACAGTGAATGCACGGACGCCGGGAGCACGCGACAAGCTCGCGTTTCTCCTGTCACTCGTTCCTTATCTGCTGGACCGCCGTCATTCGACTGTCGCCGAGGCTGCCGCGCATTTTGATGTCACGGAAGAACACGTTCGACAGTCAGTGCGCCTGATCGCGGTCTCGGGCGTTCCGGGGGACAGCACGCAGTATCAGCATAATGACCTGTTCGACATCGACTGGGACTCCTTCGAAGAACGCGATGAGATCATCATCACGCACCTCGTGGCAATCGATGATTCTCCACGGTTCTCCGCCCGCGAGGCGGCTGCTCTGATAGCGGGACTGCAGTATCTCTCGGCGATTCCCGAGCAGGCCGATCGTGATGTCATCGGCGCCGTAATGGCGAAACTCACCCGCGGTGCCTCTGGGGCACCCCTCCAGGTTGCCGTCGAAGAAGGTGTTGCCGACAACACGCTCTCAGACATTCGCTCGGCAGTGTCAGCTGAGCGCCAGATCGAATTCACGTACATCAACTCTCGCGACGAGCGCGAGCGTCGACGCGTCGATCCACTGCGCATCGATTCGCTCGATCAGAACTGGTATGTCCGTGCCTGGTGCCACCTTCGCGGCGGAGTGCGCACGTTCCGGCTCGATCGCATGTCTGATGTGGCCATCATCGATGCCGAGATCACGCACCGCGCGGGTGACGTCACCCTGCCTGACACGCTCTTCCAAGCATCCGATAACGACGTCTCCGTCATCGTCGATCTCTCGAAAGATGCCGTGCCGCTGATCGACGAGTACATTGCCTCCACGACGGCCAACGCCGACCCCGGTCGTGTGACAGCGACGCTTCGGCTCGCGCACATGGCGAACCTCGGTCGGCTGATCGTCGGACTCCCGGGCAATGCGCGTGTGATTGAACCGGCCGAGGCGCGAGAACAGATTTCACGCTGGGCGTCCCGAGCGCTGTCACGGTACGAGAACGATTCAGCGAGCACGCAGGGCTCTGCGAACGAGCACGCTGTAGAATGATTCGACCTCCACGGATTGGTATTAAATGCTTGGCAACTTGAATGGATGGCATCTCGTCATCATCCTCTTCCTCGTGCTGTTGCTGTTCGGTGCCCCGAAGCTTCCCGGACTTGCGCGTAGCGTCGGCCAGTCGATGAAAATCTTCAAGAGCGAGATCAAGAACAAAGACGACGAAGACACGACCCAGACCAACGACTCGCGGCCGAGCACGGAGAAGACGACACCGACGCCGTCTGAGCCCACCACCGCACCGGAGAAGTCGTCCGACGATCCGACCCCTAAATCCTGACCACGGCTGTGTCTGAACGGCCTTCCCTTCCGAATAAGAAGAAGTCACAGAAGCCCACCGACGGTCGGATGACGCTGGGCGAGCATCTGCTCGAGCTTCGTAAGCGACTCTTCATTGCGGCGATTGCAATCGTCGTCGGCATGATCGCCGGCTTTGTCGTCTCCAACTTCGCCATCAGTCTGATGTCTGCGCCGATTCGAGAGATTGCCGAATCGAAGGAGGCAAGCCTCAACTTCGATACCGTGACGAGCGGGTTCGACTTGCATATGAAGGTTGCGTTGACCATCGGCTTTGTCGTGTCTGCGCCTGTCTGGCTCTACCAGGTTTGGGCGTTCCTCGTTCCGGGGCTGAAGCGCACCGAGGTCAAGTACATTCTCGGCTTCATTCTCACTGCGATCCCGCTGTTCTTTGCTGGCTGCTTCGCCGGGTGGATCGTGATGCCACACATCGTCGAGCTCATGGCTGGCTTCACGCCGGACGACTCGTCGAACCTTTATCAGGCCGGCTACTACTACGACTTCATTTTGAAGCTCACGCTCGCGGTGGGTATCGCATTCGTTTTGCCGGTCTTCCTCGTGCTGCTCAACTTTGTGGGGGTGCTCTCCGCTGTCGCGATTATCAAGGGCTGGCGAATTGCACTCCTGGTGATCATGCTGTTCTGCGCGATCGCGACACCTGCAGCGGACGTCATCTCGATGTTCCTTCTCGCGGTTCCCATGATCGTGCTGTACTTCGCGGCATACGCCGTCTCGTACTTTAATGATCGGCGTCGTGCGAGAAAGGCAGCGAAGCTGGAGTCCGAGTACCAGTCTTGACTTCTGAGCACAGCGCACACTCCGACGCCTACTCTGCTTTTACAGCGGGGCTAGATTTCTCTCTCGATGAATTTCAGAGCCGCGCGTGCACGGCAATCGATGCCGACCACAGTGTTCTGGTCGCGGCACCGACCGGGGCGGGCAAGACAATCGTCGCGGAGTACGCGATCCACGTGGCCATGCGTCAGGCTAACGCCAAAGTTTTTTACACGGCACCGATGAAAGCGCTCAGCAACCAAAAATTCACCGAGCTCACGGAACGTTACGGGGCAGACTCCGTCGGCCTGCTCACGGGGGATACGAACATCAATCCGCGCGCACGAATCGTCGTCATGACGACGGAAGTTCTGCGCAACATGCTGTACGCAGACTCCGATCTGCTGCCGAACCTTGCGTTCGTTGTACTCGACGAAGTGCATTACCTCGCCGACCGTTTTCGCGGAGCCGTGTGGGAAGAAGTGATCATTCACCTTCCCGAAAAGGTACGGCTCATCTCGCTGAGCGCCACGGTATCGAACGCCGAGGAATTCGGCGACTGGATCCAGACGGTGCGTGGTGACACTGAGGTGATCGTATCGGAGGATCGGCCCGTTCCTCTGGACCAGCACGTCATGATTCAGGGAGACCTCGTCGAGCTTTTCGCCGGTGGGGGAGCGGCAGATCGTGTCAACCCAGAACTTGTTCGGCTCGCCAAGTACGGAGGTCGAGCACCGACAAGCAAGCGCGATCGGCACATACGCCAACGTGGACGCGGAGTTCACCGTATTCGGCGCGAAGAGGTTGTACGACTACTCGATGGTCACCAATTGCTTCCGGCGATCTACTTCATCTTCAGTCGCGCAGGCTGCGATGGCGCGGTCGAGCAAGTGCTTCGGTCGGGCCTGCGCCTGACCGACAAAGACGAACGAACGCTTATTCGAGAGTTCGCTGAAGAGCGATGCCGGAACATTCCGGATCGCGATCGCTCAATTCTCGGTTACTGGTCATGGCTCGATGCCCTGCAGCGCGGCGTCGCTGCCCACCACGCGGGAATGCTCCCTGTCTTCAAGGAGGTCGTTGAGGAACTGTACCGGCGACGCTTGCTGCGCGTCGTCTTCGCCACAGAGACGCTCTCACTCGGGATCAACATGCCAGCGCGCACGGTCGTTCTCGAGAAACTCGAAAAGTTCAATGGAGAATCGCGTGTACGCATCACGCCGGGGGAGTACACCCAGTTGACGGGGCGGGCCGGACGGCGTGGAATCGACGTTGAGGGCCACTCAGTGATCTGCTGGCAGGATGGGCTCGAACCGGGCGCTGTCGGTTCGTTGGCGTCAAAGCGCAGCTATCCGCTCACCTCAAGCTTTCGGCCAACGTACAACATGGCCGTCAATTTGATTGCACAGTTCGGGCGCATTCGAACGCGCGAGATCCTCGAGTCGTCGTTTGCGCAGTTCCAGGCAGACCGGGCGGTGCTCTCACTCGCACGGACGGTCCGCGAACAAGAAGAATCGCTCGAAGGCTATGCGGAATCGATGGCATGTGATCGCGGCGATTTCGCGGACTATGCCCGGTTGCGCCGCGAGCTGACCGATCTGGAACGAAAGAGCACTCACGTGCAATCGATGTCTCGCGCAAAGAGGGACAAACGACAGAAGCGGGTATCTGAGCTGCAGAAGCGCATGCGCCAGCATCCGTGCCACGGCTGCCCCGATCGCGAGTCACACGCGCGGTGGGCAGAGCGCTGGTGGAGACTGCGCCGCGAGACCGACCAGCTGAAGAGACAAATCGCCTCACGCACGAACGCCGTCGCCGCGGTTTTCGACCGTGTTACCGACGTGCTTTCTGAGCTCGACTATGTTCGTGCCGATCCCGACGGAGAGCCGACACTCACCGACGACGGACATGTGCTGTCACGCGTCTACGGGGAACGTGACCTTCTGGTCTCCGAATGTCTGCGAAACGGACTCTGGGATCAGTTGGATGGCGCCTCTCTCGCTGCGATGGTGAGTTGCCTGCTCTTCGAGCCCAAACGGGAATCGTCGGAGTATGCGCAGCAGTACCTCCCACGCGGACCGTTCAGAAAGGCGCTCACCGAGACAACACAGGTGTGGATGGTTCTCGACGATCTCGAGGAACGCCACCGCCTCAATCGGTCGGAGCCACCATCAACAGGGCTCGCGCCGGCGATCCACATGTGGGCGCGCGGAGAAGAACTTGATCGCGTTCTCGTCGAGGCCGACCTGTCAGCTGGCGACTTCGTTCGCTGGTGCCGCCAGATCATCGACCTGCTCGACCAGATCAGCGGGATCGCGGCTCCAGAGATAAGCACAACGTCGCGGTCGGCTATCGACGCCGTGCGCCGGGGCATCGTCGCCTATGCCTCCGTCTGATTCACAGCCTCCACCTCGTAGGCTGAAGGGCGTGTCTAGATCCCGCCGTCGAACACCAGACCGTAGCCGCCCTCCGATCCCGCTCATCGCCGCGATCATCATTGCTGCAGCGGCTGGACCGGTTCTTGATGCTGGCTTCCCTGACAAGAACGTCTGGCCGCTGACATTCGTGGGCATCGCAATGATTCTCGCGTCGTTGATCGGACGCAAAGCTGGTACAGGGCTTCTCGTCGGGTTCGTTGCCGGACTATCGTTTTATTTGACGCACATCTTCTGGGCAACCCTCTACCTCGGTGCAATCCCGTGGCTGGCATTGTCGACGCTCGAGTCTGTCTTCTTCGCGCTCGGTGGAATGCTCATTACCCTGGCCTATCGCTGGATTCCTCACGTATGGACCTCGTCCGTTGCACAATTCGCCTTTTTGCCCGCCGTTGTCGCGGCACTCTGGACGGCACGTGAGGCGATCGCTAACGTGTGGCCCTATGGTGGCTTCGCATGGGGACGCGTCTCGCTCAGCCAGTCTCAGAGCCCGTTTGCCGACCTCGTTTCATGGCTCGGGCTGTCTGGGCTGAGCTTCGTGCTCGTTTTCCTCACCGCTGTTATTGTTCAACTGCTCATCACGCCCGGAGCCCTTCGCCTTTCGGCCTTCGCAGTGCCGGCGGCCCTCATTGCCTGTGTGCTTGCGGTACCGGCTTGGCCGACGCAGCAGAACGGCAGCTCGACGATCGCGGCAGTGCAGGGAAATGGGAAGGCCGGGTACTTCGACGAGCGCGAGCCAGGCGACATCCTCATTTCCCAGCTCAAGGCATCACAGGATGTTGTCGGCCACAGCATCGATCTTCTGGTGTGGCCTGAAAACGGAACCGACCTCGACCCGACGCGGGACAGCGCTTCCGCCGTAGCCCTCAATCTGCTGAGCGAATCGCTGGGTCGAGCCCCCATCTTGACGGGTACCATCACGCACCGAGACGGTAACTACTACAACACGTCACTGCTGCTGCAAGACGGACGTGTCGTGGACTACTACGACAAAGTGCATCCTGTGCCTTTTGGCGAGTATGTGCCCGACCGCGACTTCTGGGAGCCGTTCGCGCCCGACCTCCTCGGGCTCATTCAGCGCGAGTACACTCCGGGTACGCGGGACTCCGTGATGAATGTCGATGGCATGATTGCCGGCATCTCAATCTGCTTCGACATCGTTGACGATGCACTCGTACGCGACACCATCGACCGTGGCGCCCAGGTCATTATCGCGCAGACGAATAACGCCGATTTCGGGCGCACCGATGAGAACCAGCAACAGCTGGCCATTGCACGGATGCGCGCGATCGAGACAGGCCGTGCTCTTGTGAACATCTCGACGGTCGGTGAGAGTCAGATGATCGCGCCGGACGGCACGACGATCCAAGAGATTCCGTCGCACGAGCCGGGGTACCTGCTGCAGACGCTTCCGCTGATGAAGGGAACGACGCCCGCGGTGGCCCTTGGCGCTCAGATTGAGCTGATCATCGTGGTTTTGGGCCTAAGCGCACTTGTGGCCGCCGGCACAGGTGCCAGGCGGCCACGAAAGCGTCGCTGAGGTTCTTACGCCTACGCGCTTTTCTGCTCTCCTCGTCGCGCACGCAGGTACTCGAGGCGCTCCTGAAGAAGCACTTCGAGCTCGTCACGACTACGCCGTTCGAGGAGCATGTCCCAATGAGACCGTGGGGTCTTCGCATCTGAATGATCGACCGTAACGGTCTCTGTGCCGACCAAAAGCAGCGCTTCCGCGCCACAGGCCTTGCACTCCCATACATCCGGAGCTTCAGCATCCGCGGCAAAAGTGAGGTTTGTCTCTTTTTTGCACTCGGTGCACTGGTATGTGCGCTGAACTCGTTCTGAAAAGACGACGCCCTCTTCGCTCTGCAAGCTCTGGGCGCCGAGGCGCATTCCGCGCAAACTGCGATCTGCCATTGTGTGGTCTCCTTCTCGCCGCTCTCCTCATGTATAAACCAACAAGCTGGGCAAATGCTTCCAGAGAGTCGATAATCGCAGTGCAGAAGGTCAATTAATGCCGTGTCATTCTGATCGCGACGTCGCAGCGGTCGGTAATGATCCCTTCCACGCCCCAGCCGTGCAGCCTGGCCATGTCGGCTGGGTCGTTGACCGTCCACACATGCACCTCAATACCCGCACGATGCATGACCCGCACAATACGCGGAGAGACCAGCCGAAGCTTTCCGCGCTTTTCTGGGATCTGCACGACGGGGATGCCGGTGAGCACCGTGGCGACACGTGTGGGCATGCCGAGCAGCATCCAGGGGAGTGCGGCAATGATCTTCGCCGATGAGGCGCTCGTTGTGACGCCCGGCAGCAGTCCCACCACGCCGCGGCGTGTTTTCTCGTCGAATGACGTCACAAGCACCCTATCGACGGCATCTGCGTCGCGAATCACTCGGGCAGCAGGCTCGGCGGCAGCTCGAGCCTTCACATCGATGTTGAAGCGCACCTCGGGAAAAGCCGAAAGCGCGTCAGAGAGCGCCGGTATGCTCTCGCCCTCGCCCAGGTCGAGCGCTCGAAGCGTGTCGTATCGCTCGTCGGCGATGTGCCAGGTCGTTCCGTCAAGAGTGACGGTGGGGTCATGGTGAATGACGCACACGCCATCTTTGGTCACGTGCACGTCGGTTTCGACGTAATCAGCGCCAGCCGCAACAGCAGCGCTGAAGGCAGCAAGAGTGTTCTCCGGAACACCGGCCGCGAGCCCTCGGTGAGCGAAAATTCTGATGTTTCGCTGCGGAGCGAGAAAACGA
This sequence comes from Paramicrobacterium chengjingii, assembly GCF_011751765.2. Taxonomy (GTDB): domain Bacteria; phylum Actinomycetota; class Actinomycetes; order Actinomycetales; family Microbacteriaceae; genus Paramicrobacterium; species Paramicrobacterium chengjingii. Next base: position 1,584,683 of record NZ_CP061169.1, on the reverse strand, counting down.
ACTGTCACGAAGCCTCACCATTCGACGAACACGTCGATGGAAATCTCGCGTCGTGTGCAAGCCGCTTCATCGTCTGCGCCCTCCATCGACCGCGCTCATTCAGCATCCTGACCTCGAATCTACCAGTGCAGCCACGTACACCTTGGTAGTCTCGGGAGGTACTCGCGGCACGCCGCATCCGATCGTCTAGGAGTTTCCCTCGTGTCTAACCCTCTTCAGCCCGGTTCCCTCGACGGCAAGCGCGTTCTGGTGACAGGGTCGAGTCGCGGCGTCGGTGCCGACACAGTGCGCTACTTCGCCGAGGCGGGCGCTCATGTTGCAATCAATTTCCGGAACAAGGAGGCGCGGGCTGAGAAGCTCGCCGACTCCATCCGTGACAACGGTGGCACCGCCATCACGGTCGGTGCCGACCTCACGCAGCCGGAATCCGTGGCTGCCATGTTCGACACCGTCGCTCAGGAGTTCGGGCAGCTCGACATCCTTGTTCTCAACGCGTCAGGTGGCATGGAGTCCGGTATGGATGAGGACTACGCAATGGTGCTCAATCGCGACGCGCAGGTTGGAGCGCTGGCCGCCGCGCAGCCGCTGCTTGGTCAGGGCTCACGCGTCGTCTTCGTCACAAGCCATCAGGCGCATTTCATTCGCACCACTCCGACGATGCCCGAGTATGAGCAGGTCGCCACGTCAAAGAGGGCAGGGGAGGACGCCCTGAGAGAGCAGATTCCCGCCCTCACTGAGAAGGGCGTTGGCTTCGTTGTCGTCTCGGGCGACATGATTGAGGGCACCATCACGGCGACGCTTCTGAACCGCATGAATCCGGGAGCGCTCGAGGAGCGCAAGAAAGCAGCGGGCAAGCTGTACAACGTCGCAGAGTTCGCGGCCGAGGTTGCTCGTGCTGCAGTCGATCCAGTTCCCGCCGACAACACGCGCCTGGTTGGTGACGTGTCCGGTTTCACACCGGAGTCGTAGGAACTATGAGCCGGCGGTGGCCGGTTTGTCGCGACCGCGCGCGAAGACGATTCCCTCAAGAGTCTGTGCAATTCCACCGACGACAAGCATCGTTGCGGCGAAGATCAGCATGACTCCGGCGGCAAATCCGGGGGAGATCACGACGAGGATGCCTCCGGCAATGCTCAGCACGCCATAGACCACGGCAAGCCATTTCAACGAGCTGTTCGGAAGCGACGAGAGCGAGGCGACACCTTCGACGATCCATACGATTCCGACGATCGTTGCCAAAATGCTGATCCCAAACCCGGGGTTGATGAGAATCACGATTCCCGCGACCACTAACAGCGCACCGAGCACGACGGCGAGAACTTTGCCACCCGTTGTCGCTTCGAACGCGGAGAGCCCGATCACCGCACGCACAATCCCTGTGACGATAAAGAACAGGCCGAACGCCCACGCAACGACCACGAGCGTCACGCCGGGCCAGGCCCAGATCAATATTCCAAGAACGACCGCCGTGAGTCCGCCGATAATTAACGCTGCGCGAATACCAGTGATCTGCCCGGGGGAGAGGTGGACGTGATCGATCAGCCACTTCGTTGTGCTCTCAGGCATCGTTTCCTCCGTGAACTTCGTTCGTGAACACCACTTTTACGCAAATGCGTGCGAGATGCACGCATTTCGTGGCAAAACGTCTCACAATGTTGGCCTTCGATGGTGACGGGTGTTGCGGAGGTGAGAACTGACGAACTGATATCTCTCGAATTATGTCAAGTACTTTTGATTATTGCGCCAATTCTCCGATGCCACGAGAGCGGTAAGCGCGGACAATGATGAACCGGTGCCGGCCTTGCATTGCGAGCCATCCAGAAGCCGTGCCTCTGCGTCAACCATTTGCCATGCCGCGCGAGCGAACACGCTGTGCTCAGGAAACGTCGCAGAATTGCTCATATGCAACAGAACCATTCAGCAGCGAATGGCCGACAGACTTTTCAGCAACATCCTGTCGTGACGCATCCACGGGAACGTCTCAGAACAAACCGCGTGCAATCGCACGCCGTTCGGGGAAGGATCGCACAGGTTCATCATCGGCTCCAAACGGCACTCAGGCGACGTATGAAGGATCTACTCTCGCTGGCACCGTATTAAGCCGATAATGCATATTATGTCAACTAAGATTTTCTAAGCCCATTGCTGCCGCTGCCCCACGTGACTCAAGATCGCCACACGTGGCTCGACCATCGGCACGACCCATTTGCCACAGTTGGCCACCGCGATCCGCCCGCCATTTCCGCTCCCCGAAGGATGATTCACCCACACGCGCTGCCGCATCTACGTCATTGTCTTCGTCTTGCCTCCCCGGAACGGGCGCAATATCTCATTTTCCACATTATGGACGCTCTGGCCGGTGTCCCCTGCGACACCTCACAGGTGGGTGGGCTTTGTCTCTGAGTGCCCCTGCCCGGCAAGGAGCATTGCTCTCCCTCTGTTCGTTAGTCTGAATCCATGACACGTCGAATCTTGCTCCTTCGACACGCGATGCCCGACGCATCACCCAATAGTTATCCTGACGCCTGGCCGCTGAGCGACGACGGTGCGGCGGCTGCGTCGCAGTTATGTGGGCGACTTCCCGCTAACGGTGTTCTCGCATCAAGTCCAGAACTCAAGGCTCGGCAGACTCTCGAGCACGCAACCGGGAGGCATGCAGACGTCGTTGTCGATTCCCGCTTCGCGGAGGTGCGTCGCCCGGATGAGCCGTTTGACGTTGGATTTCGAGATCGACGGTTCGCGTGGATCGTTGGGCAGCCGCACCCGATCCACGAGCTTTGGGAGACCCCCGAAGCTGCAGCGTCGCGGTTTCAGGCAGGTATCGACGCAATCGATGGCGAGTCGGTTGTCGTCGCGAGCCATGGCATGGTGCTGACGGCGTGGCTCATTGCCATTGACGTGGTGAGACCGGGCATTGAGGCCGGTCGCTTCTGGAGCACGCTCTCCCTGCCCGATCTCGTCGAGGTGCCGGTGCCTTGACCCTCGCCGCCCGTAGAATGGCGCTCATGCCCACAGCCCCGATTGCCACTGATGCTCGCGGAGACTCGCTTATCGAGATCGTGCGCACCGATTCGGCCGGGCTGAGTGAGGCAAGCGCGCGCACGCCGTGCCCGCTTGCGCTCGTGGTGGTCGTCGATGGGCATTCCGGTCGAGTTCTCTTCGGTCTCAATCGTTGGCGGCGATCGTTTGAGCTGCCCGGCGGGATGGTGGAGAATGACGAGTCTTGTAAAAGCGCCGCTTCTCGGGAACTCCAGGAAGAAACCGGAATCACCGTTCCGCAACCGCGGCTCTTGGGATATGCCTACTTTGGGCTGACATCTCCCCCGCGAAAGGAACTCGGGGCCATCTTCTTTGCGCGCGTTTTTGACGGCGTTGCAACACCAAGCGACGAGCTTGTCGAGCTGGCGTGGCGGGTGCCGCTGACGGCGTCCGACAGCCCCGTTTCCCACCTGGACGACGTCATCGCAGCGTGGGCACTCGAGGCAACGGCGAGCTGACACCATGCGCCGCATCGAGCTTCACAACCCCGAAGGGGTGCAATGGATCCCCGATCAGCATTCCGGTGACGGCGTTCTCGTGCTCGCCGGTTCAAGCGGCCGAGTCGACAGTGACCGAGCCAGAAAATTCGCCGATCATGGATGCCGTTCAGAATCGATTCGTTGGTTCGGCGGGCATCATCAGCACGATGGTCCGTGGGAAATTCCGCTTGAGACCTTCCTTGAGCGCATCACTGCGTTGAAGGAGTCATGCGACCGCGTGTACGTCGTCGGCACTTCGTTCGGATCTGAAGCCGCGCTGCTCTGCGGCGCGCATTCCGACGCCGTCAGCGGCGTCGTCGCTTTCGCCCCGTCTGACGTCGTCTGGGCCGGTTTCGACAGCGAACAGCGAGAGACATCTCATTGGACATCAGAGGGAGAGCCACTCCCCTACGTACCTTTCGATTTTCAGTCGAACGCACAGCAGTCACCACCTCGATACCTTCCGCTGTACGAACGATCACGAGCAACGTTCGCCGATCGCATCGCCTCCGCGACGATTCCCGTCGAGCGCATTAAGAGTCTTGTATTGGTAGCGGGCGGTGACGATCAGGTGTGGCCGAGTGTCGCGCACGCTACTCGAATTCGGGATGCGAGAGATGGATGCGGCTACCCGACAGATCTCGTGACCGACGATGCCGCAGGGCACCGCACTATCCTTCCCGGCGAATCTGTCGCAGTAGGTGGAACCGTTATGCACCGCGGAGGTACGGAAACGGCAGACCGTGCCCTCGGATTCGCAGCCTGGGGTGCGATCACGCGAATGCTGGATGCCGACTCGAACAACCCACAACCCTGTTCGCCATAGCTCGCCACTCTCCTGCGTCAACGCACGGTTAGTAGGTCACGCAACCGTTGTCGGTACGCACTCTCCAGACCAATGACGTCGAGAGCATCGCTCGTGTGGATCGCAACATCGTGCACGATTGGCGACACGTCATCAATCCATTCCTCTCGTTGGGCGGAACTCCACCCATACTGACGGTCACCAGTCGGTGACTGGTGCGGAACCCCTGCCATAGCGTGCACGGACTGCGCGTAATCATCAACGACATGTTCCGGCGCCACACCAGCGTTCCCGAGAAGCAAGGCTGTGATCATGCCAGTACGATCACGTCCGGCGCTGCAATGAACGAGGACGCCTGGTCGAGCGTCGGCGATCGCAACCAACGCCGAACGAACAAGTCCCGGGAGAATGCGCCAATTATGCGCCCAATACTCTGGGGAATCGAGCAGAGGAAAACATACTCGCCGAAACTCGGCGTTGTCGTGATCTTCGGTTGGTGCAGAAACAATGGAAACCCCATTATGCGAGCCGTCTCGAACGGACGGATCGGTATCGCGTGACCCCGTCTCGTGAGCGCATCGCAGGTCCACAACAATTGCGAGGCCCCATTGACGCGCGTCGTTCCATCCCGAGTCCGTCAGCCGCTCTCGCCGCGGACCGCGCGCCACGCGGCAGCGAACGGTCACTCCAGTCACTGACAGCGGTGTCCGGAGCCCGCCGAGATCGCGAATATTGACGCCGCCATCCCACTGCAGTTCGCGCATGTGGCAATCGTCATCTGCAGCGCCTCGACTCATTGTCAGATCAGTATCCTAGATTGGCTCGTTGCGGAGCCCGCTTTGGCCATTGCCGTTCGACACGATTGAGCGTGCGGCCGACGCAACAGTCGGCGCGATCAATGTCGGCTCCACATCGTGTCGGGCTAGCTCCGTGACATCAGTCGTGAGCCAGATTGTATTGAGTCCCACACGGCTTCCACCGATGACATCCATCTCCAAACTGTCGCCCACGACCCAACCCGACAGCGGCTCCCCCAACTGCCGAGACATCGATTCGAAAATCTGCGGATCGGGTTTTCGTGCACCAACGACCGATGAGATCGCCCAACCGTCAACAAGTCGGTCAAGGCCCGTTGCACGGATCTTGCCTTCCTGGTTGTCTCGCATGCCATTCGTGACGATGCCGAGCTTCCAACCTTCCGAGCGAAGCACGTCCAAAGCCGCTTTGTCATCGTCTGAGCATCTGACAAGTTCCGGCATGCGGTTACGATACGCGCGCCACGCGTCATCCGCGGTGAGCGCGAGTGAGAACTCCGAGATCACACGGGCAAATACTTCGTCTTTGGGCCGACGATCGTCGAGAGCATCCGCGAGGTGCATTGCCTGGTCGGCCGTCAGATTCCAATCATCGGCGAACTCAGTTGCCCACATCTGAGCTGCCGCCTTCTGATCGACGAGAGTGTCATCCAGATCGAACATGATGAGCGCCATCCGTTCAGACTACTCGTCGGACCCCTGTGTTCTGTCGGAGCCCGCGCTATCGTTGCGAACGGAGGAGACAAACGTGAGCACCGATGACTCAGGGCAATGATGCGCGTGTCACTCACTCGTCAGCACGACGAGCTTCTCTGTGGCTCGCGTCATTGCGACATAGCGATCCACAGCACCCTCGATGCCGGCCCCGAAGGTGTGGGGGTCAATGAGCACGACGAGGTCGAACTCGAGGCCCTTGACCAGCTCCGGCGTCAACGAGCGCACACGATCGGAGCCCGTGAATGAAGGATGCCCGATCACACAGGCCGTTCCCTCATCGTGATGCGCAAGCCACCCTTCGAGAATCGTCGAGAGCTCCGAGGTCACACCGTGCTCAACCTCGATGCCGCTTCGCCGGATCGACGTCGGAACGTTTGCGTCGGGAAGCTCAGCGCGAATAACCGGCTCCGCCTCGACCATGATCTCCTCCGGCGTGCGGTAGTTCACGGTCAGTGATTTCTGAGAGTCATTCGTGATTCCGACACGACTCATTCGCTCCTGCCATGACTCCGTGAACCCGTGGCGCGACTGTGCCCGATCACCGACGATCGTGAAGCTGCGAGAGGGGCACCGCCGAAGCAGCATGTTCCACTGCGCATCCGTGAGCTCTTGAGCCTCATCGACGATCACATGGGCGAACGGACCCGCCAGGCGATCCTGCACAAGCTCGGGCAGAACCGATTCGTCATCGAGGCTGTTCTGCACGTCGCTCCCCCGAAGCATCGTGACGAGCCCTTCGCCGTCGTCGTCTGCAGCAATCAGAACGTCGATCACATCGGCCATGCGCCCGCGCTCCGCTGCCGTAACCGCATCACGCTGGCGCCGGCGCCGAGACTCCTCGTGGTCGCCAATGCGCTGGCGCGCAGCATCCAGCAGGGGAAGGTCCGAGAGGGTCCACGCTCGCGCGTCATCGCGCCGCAGCAGTTCACGCTCCTCACGCGTGAGCCATGGCGCACACAGCTGCAGGTACGCGGGAACCGAGAAGAGGTCGCCCACGACTCCAGCCGGGTCGAGCACGGGCCACGCGCGGTTGAACGTGCGGCGAAGCTGGATGTTCTGAGTAAGCGCAGCACGCACGTGGTCGTCGCCATCACCGAGCTTGCTCGCCAGAATCTCGAGCAGCTCAGTCCATGCCTGCTCCCGACCGTCGTTGTGCCCCAGCCCCGGCTCGACAGCGTCGAAGGCGTCTGCCCAGTCGTCTGGCGTCACCAGAACGTCGCCCTCGTCTGTCTCAACGAGCATTCGATTGTGAGGCGGTTCTTCGTAATACTCCACCGCCGCCTCGATCACAGTTGTCGGGTTGAGTGAAGACTTCAGGTGTGCGACGCGCGAATCGAATTCTTCAACAGCATCCTGCCCCTCGGCGACAAGATCTCTCACTGTGCAGGTCTGCACGCCCTCTTCGCCAAGGCTCGGCAGCACGTCGGAGATGTAGGAGATGTATGGCTGATGCGGCCCGACGAACAACACACCGCCTCGTCCCTCACCTAACCGAGGATCGGAGTACAGCAGATAGGCGGCGCGGTGCAGAGCTACGACTGTCTTGCCTGTTCCCGGGCCTCCGTCGACAATGAGGGCGCCCGACGAGCCGGCACGGATGATCTCGTCTTGGTCGGCCTGGATCGTGCTGAGCACGTCGCGCATACGCGGCGAACGACTGGTGCCGAGGCTGGCGATAAAAGCCGACTGATCATCGAGTGCCGCGCGATTCTCTCCCGTATCGCCGGCAAACACCTCATCCCAGTAGTCGCTCACCCTTCCGCCGACCCACCGGTACCGCCGGCGGCTGCTCAGCCCCATTGGGTTCGCGTGGGTTGCCGAGAAGAACGGCCCAGCTGCCGGAGCCCGCCAATCCATGAGCAGGCGCCGGCCCGCAGCATCGGTCAGTCCAAAACGTCCAATGTATCGGGGCTCGGATTCGCCCTCGACAATCATTCGTCCAAGACACAGATCCATGCTGAAGCGTCGAAACATTCGCAGCCGCGCCTGCAGTCGATGTGCGTCTAAATCACGGTCCATCGCCTCCTGGCCGATACCTCCCGGCGCGAGCCGCACGTCTCTGAGGCGAGCCTCGAGATCGAGAATCGTCTGCTCGAGCGTTGCGGAAACCGCCGCGAAATGCTCCTCGTCAGCGCCAATGAGCGCTGCATCGTTTTTCGCCAAGAGACGATCGGGCAGGTTAAACGCGTTGATTGTCTGAGCCACGATAGACGATTATGTGACACGAGGGGGCCCTTGCCGCAAGCCCCCTGCCGGGGTATAGACTGGTTATGTAAGGACGTACTGCACAGTATCGTGCGCAGACGTCCTTTTGTCATGTCTTACTCGTGTCCGTGTGTCGGCACGGACGGCCGTCACTGTCGCAGTGAGTGCACCAGCCACAGTCCGAGGCTCGAGGTCACGACAACAACGACCGCCAGCCCTGACCACGCGATGTCGTAGCCGCTCGGCACTGCAGACACCGATCCGCTCACCTGGGCCGCCGCGTGCGCGGCACTCGCTCCAGCCACGGCGATCACGACGAGGAGCATCAACGCCGTTGGCACGATCGCCGACACCAGTTTGGCCCGCCTGCTCAGCCGCGTCGACGCCCAGACGAGGGCAAGACCGGCGAACCATCCGAGTAGCGGAATGGCGAAGCCCGCGAAACCATAGATGATCGCTGCCGCTGTCGCGAAAGAGCGCGAGTCACGTCGCCGCACGCCAGACTCCGTGCCCGGCATGCGGGAAACGTGACCGGCAGCGACGTTACTAACCATTAACTCAACCTAGTCGCTTCTGAACATCAGGTCAACGATTCGATACGGCCGTGTGAACGGCGTTGCAGACTCGTTCGCACCGTAAAATGAACGGATGCCGACTTCGCACCATGAGCGCACGCGCGCCGCCTACGATCGCGTCGCGTCTGACTATGCCGACCTCCTGCACACAGAACTTGTTGCGCGCGCCCTACATCGACACCTTCTCGATGACTTCTCTTCCCGTGTTACCGGTCACGTCGTCGATGCCGGATGCGGCCCCGGCCGCGTCGCAGGCTATCTCGCCGGGCGCGGTGTCGACGTCTCGGGCTTCGACCTTTCCCCCGGCATGATCGCCGAGGCCCGGCAACGTCATCCCAACGTAGCCTTTCGCGTTGGCACGCTTGAGAAGCTCGACTATGCCGATGGGTCCCTCGGAGGCATCGTCGCATGGTACTCGATCATCCACACCCCCGAGCACGAACTCTCGACCATCGCCAGCGAGTTTCGACGGGCACTCTCCCCCGACGGAGTGCTCCTCCTCAGCTTTCAAGCCGGAGCATCGCAGAGCGTGCCAATCGCCAGCGCATACGGTCATAACGACCTTGACTACGTTGCAATTCGACACTCGCCCGAGGCCATCATTGCGGCACTCGAGTCGGCAGGGTTCGCCATTGAGCTCAATGCCGTGCAGGCTGCCGCACCGCCAGAGCGTAACCCTCAGGCATACATCGTCGCCACGGTTCCAACGATCGAGGCCCGAGACGTTCACGACACGCGATTGTCAACATCGCGAATTGCGCTGCGCTGCCCAACTCTCGACGATGTCGACGCCATCACCGATGCATGCCAAGACCCCGAAGTACAACGACGCGTTCCTGTTCCTGTTCCCTACAGACGTGAACACGCTGTCGCATACGTCACAACGTTCTGCGAAGACGGCTGGATCACGGGCGAACGATGCACATGGGCACTCGAGGTCGACGGCGCGTTCGCCGGAGTCATTGGACTGGACGACATCGCCGACGGCTCAGCGAATCTGGGCTATTGGATGGCACCCCAGCACCGCGGGCACGGCTACCTCACCGAAGCCGTTGCGGCCGTGCTCAATTTCGCGTTCGACACCCTCGAACTCGAGCGCGTCGAATGGCGTGCGTTCGCCGGAAATCGCGGTTCGGCACGAGTGGCACAACGGTCGGGGTTCCGCTTCGAGGGCGTACGAAGATGCGCTTCACGAGGTCGCAACGGGCGCGAGGACGACTGGGTAGGGAGCATTCTTTCCACGGATGATCGCGCGCAGCAAGCCTGGGCCGTTCTCGACGCTTAGCTCAACGAGCAAGCTCCGCGCGCACGTTGGCCACACGCACCCTGAAGTCCCACGGAACACGGTTCGGCAGGTCGTCAACGTGCCACCAGGCCACATCTTCACTCTCGTCACTGGCCCGCGGCTCGCCCTCTGCCACAGCCGCGAATCCGACGTCCCAATGACGTCTGCATCGGCCAAACGCCGATGCGAGCTCATGACGATTGACATCGAAGGGGGCGTCTGAAAGCATCCGGATGTCGTCGAGTCCGCTCTCTTCGTGCGACTCCCGCCTCGCAGCATCCGCAATCGTGGCGTCGTTGGCTTCGATGTGGCCGCCAAGTTGCACCCAGAACCGCGCCTTCTTGTGAAAACACAGAAGCACCTTCTCGAGGTCCGGTGCGAAGACGAAGCAGCTCGCGGTGACGTGCTCAGGGCCACAATCACGCACAAGCGAGGCCTCCCCCAGTTCCGAGAGAAACGCGAGGTACTCCTGACGGCGATACGTTTGCTCTGCAGAGAGCGGCACCCACGCGGCAAGCTGATGAGAGAGACTTTTCACTCTCGAGAACGACTCTGGCACAGACACGTCACCCAGTATGACCCACAACGCGGGCATCGACCGGACAGGTGGGGAACGATATCCGGTCAGATGCGAGCGTCGTGTTTCGCAGCGCGGCGACGCGCTGACTCAGTCGGCATGCCGAGCTCGTTCAACGGCGACGTGTCATTCGCCACGGGCTCGACCTCGACTGGGCAATTGAGAACTGCGTTGTCGGTCGAGCGATCAACACTGTGATCCGCCATGACATACCCGCAGATCGGACACGAGTCCTCAAGATCCAACTCGTGCATGTCGTCGTAGGGACCGACAGTGGCGGGGCCCATCACGGGTACTAATTTGTCTTCGACCCGTCGGAAGAATCGGTCGTACCTGCCCGTTCCATCACGAGTCTTCTCTGTAGGAACCATGCCCCCATTCTAGCTCATTTTGACAGATTGGTCACAGGTATGCTATTGAGACAAATCGATCTTCGTCATACGGGCGAGACTAGCGACCCATCCGGCCACGTGCTCGTCACGTTCAGCTTCGCTCACAGACCCTGACTCGCTGATTTCGATCGTGGTGCCACCGGCGTGATCATCGAGCAGCCTGACATCCACTTCGAGCGTATGCGTGTCGCCCGCCCATCGCATCGTGAAGGCGAGCTTCTCACCCGGCACGACTTCCGTGATCTGGCCACCGACCGACACATCCGAGGTGACCACACGCCAGCGCTGGCCGACCTCAGCGACAAACTCCACCTCGGTGTCCGACGATGACTCCCAGAACCAACGGCGGATGAACTCTGGTTCGCTCCAGAGTCGCCAGACCTCATGTCGCGGGCGAAGCACGTCGCGAATGACACCGCCGAGCCGTCCCGTACCAGCTCGATCAACCATGATTTCCTTCCACCGTCACTACTCGCCAAAACCGCTTTCAATCAACTCTGCCAGTTGCGTGACCGCTTTGCTGGCCTCGGAACCCTCCGCTGCCAGCTCCACATCACGCCCTTTCACGAGTCCCAATGACATGATTCCGAGAAGGCTCTTTGCGTCCACGCCGTTTACGGTGATGCGCGCATCGAATCCGCTCGCCAGCTTCACAAAATCTGCTGCCGGTCGGGCATGGAGGCCGTCTCGATTGACAAGGGTGACAGTTCGCCGCTCGGGACCACCTAGTCCAGAATTGCTTTCCGCAACGACCGACGGTGGACTGCTCAGTCCACCACGGCCGGCGTGCTCGGCCGCCGACACAACGGCAGCCACGTCGCCGCCCGTCTCAGCGGCCACGGCACCAGCAACGGCACCCTCAACGATGGGCGCGTCGGCGACAGTTATTCGCCCACGCTGGTCGTCATCCATGAAGTCGAGCGCCGTCTCCGTCGTGAGCACAGCCGACCCAAGATCACAGAGAATGACGACACCATCACCCGTGTCAGCGTCGCCGAGCGCAGCTGATACCTTGTCGAAGCTCGTCCCGATACCGTCGTCATCCGTTCCGCCCGCCGCGCACAGCTTCACGGAGGGCGCCATCTGAGCCGCCAAGTCAACGGTGCCCTGCGCGATTTTCGTGCTGTGAGAAACGATCACGAGTCCAACGGTCATTCGGCTTCCTTCGCAGTATCAGCGGCAACGCGCAGGATCAGTGCCGTTGACTGTGCGCCTGGATCTCTGTGACCAACGGCCCGTTCTCCCAGATAGCTCGCACGGCCCTTGTGCGCAACGAGAGGTTCGGTGGCTGCCGCCCCATCTTCGGCGGCCTGTGCGGCGGCCTCTAAGACAGCTCCTGCGGTTGCCCCGGCATCCGCTGCCTTCGATGCCGCGTCAACAGCGGGTGTCCACGCGTCGATCATCGTCTTGTCGCCGAGTTCAGCTTTTCCTCGAAGCACGATTCCGTCGCGTGCTGCCGTCAGCAGGTCGACGATCTCCGCGGGCCCCAACTCATTTTTGCCTGCAACCGCTCCCGATGCCTTCAGAAATGCCGTGCCATAGAGCGGGCCCGCCGCACCGCCGACCGTGGAGATGAGCGTTGATGCAATCAACTTCAGAACGTTGGCGGGAACAGCCTCGTCTGTCGAGTCGTCAACCTTTGCTTTCGCCGCTTGGAAGCCTCGATCCATATTCTCGCCATGGTCACCGTCCCCAATTTCGCGATCGAGTCGTATCAACTCCGTACGATTCTCAGCGATCACCGTGGCGCTCTTGTCCAACCAGGCCCGCACCCATGAAGCATTGACCGTCATCATTTCACTCCGTTTCTCGATCGTCTCTCGCGCATCACGTCAACGTCCCCAGCGAAGTCCTGCCGTCTGCACGGGAGCATCCCAAAGCTCAACAAACTCGCTGTCTAGCTTGAGAACCGAGATCGATGCGCCCTGCATCTCCAACGACGTTGTCACGTTTCCCACATGCTTTCGCGAAACGGTGACTCCTCTGTCCGCGAGGACTTTCGCGGCGTGCCTATAGACGATGTACAGCTCAATCAACGGCGTTCCACCCATGCCGTTCACCAGCAGAAGCGCATTGTCGCCCTTCTCGATGCGCAAGTCGGCGAGAATCGGTTCAAGCAACCGATCGACAATGCGGTCTGCGGATTCAAGAGCGATCTTCTCTCGTCCGGGCTCCCCGTGGATACCGATCCCAATCTCGATTTCATCGTCAGCCAGCTCAAAACTCGGCTCCCCCGCATGTGGAACGACACACGGTGTGAGCGCGACTCCCATTGTGCGAACGTTCGCATTGACACGGCGGGCCATGTCGGCGACCTGAGCAAGCGAGTCACCGCGCTGCGCCGACGCGCCGGCGATCTTCTCCACGAGCACCGTGCCTGCCACTCCGCGCCGACCGGCCGTGAAGAGGGAATCCTGCACAGCGACGTCGTCATCGATAACAACAGATTCCGTCTCAATTCCGTCAGCCTCGGCAAGGTCTGCGGCGGTTTCGAAGTTGAGCACGTCACCCGTGTAGTTCTTCACGATGTGCAGCACGCCTGCACCAGCATCCACGGCCTTCGTCGCGGCAAGAATCGGGTCGGGGGTCGGCGATGTGAATACGGGGCCAGGGACCGCGGCATCCAGCATGCCAAAACCCACGAAACCAGCGTGCAACGGCTCGTGACCGCTGCCTCCACCGCTGACGATTCCGACTTTTCCTGAGACGGGGGCATCTACCCGGACGACGAACGTCGGATCAAACTCTGCACGGACGATGTCTGCGTGCGCGTCGGCGAAGCCTTCGACAGACTGAGCAACAACATCCTTCGGGTCATTGATGAGCTTCTTCATTGGAACTCTCCTTCAGCGTTAGCTGTGCGGGCCGGGGCAGGCCTCCCAATTCAACCTACGCTGTTGCTGCGGCTTCGGGTAGGTCTCACGCCGACCGACGAGCGGATGCTGCGACCCACGCACCGAGTTTCGCTGTCGCCGCGCCGGAATCGACGGCGTCCGTGACGATCTCGAGCTGCTCTGCGAACCGATCGACCATCCGGCGCTCGGACTGAGCCGGGTCTTCTTCGAGGCGGTAGGAGACCATCCCGGCAGCAGCGTTCAACAGGACGATGTCTCGAACGGGGCCTTTCTCTCCGGCAAGCACACGTCGGAGCACATCGGCGTTGAAGTCCGCATCTCCTCCGAGCAGATCGTCGATCGAGGCGAGCGTGATACCCAGGTCTCTGGGGTCGAGATCGTGTTCTGTGACCAGACCACGCGACACCTCCCAGATGTGCGAGTGCCCCGTCGTCGTGAGTTCATCGAGACCATCATCGCCACGGAAGACGAGTGCCGTTGCACCGCGAGTCTGAAACACACCAACGATAAGGGGCACGCGGTCAAGTTGCGCAACACCAACAGCCGAGGCTTCTGGTCGCGCCGGGTTGCAGAGCGGCCCGAGATAGTTGAACACAGTCGGGATGCCGAGTTCGGACCGCACATTTCCCGCGTACCGGAATCCGGGATGGAACGCGGCGGCGTAGGCAAATGTGATGCCCGCCTCCTCAAGAACTCCAACAACATCGTCGGGCTTCAGACTCAGGTCAATCCCCAGAGCTGCGAGTACGTCGCTTGATCCGGATTTGCTGCTCGCTGCCTTGTTCCCGTGTTTGATCACGGGGACTCCCGCCGCCGCAATGATGATCGACGCGGTCGAAGAAATGTTGAACGTTCCGTAGCGGTCGCCACCGGTGCCGACAATGTCGAGCGCCATGGAATCTGCAGGAAGCTCGACAGCCTCAGCAAGAATGGCGTCGCGGAAGCCGACAATCTCGTCGACGGTTTCACCCTTCGCCTGCAGGGCAACGGTGAACGCGGCGATCTGCGCTTCGGTCGCATCGCCCGTCATGATCTGCTGCATCGCCCACGTCGCCTCGGAAACACTGAGGTTTTCTCGCGCCAAAAGCTGAGTGAGGATCTGCGGCCATGAAATTCGATCAGACATGACGCTGATCTTATCGATGTCCCACGGGTGATCAGAACTCAAAGGCGATTAACGGGCGACTTTAAGTGGCACATAAGGGTCATCCGGATGCTCCTCGGCTCGTCGTGCAAAAAATCCCGCCGAATATCGGCCATAATGGAATCGTGACGAGCACCTCAATGAACTATGCCCCCAGCGCAGCTGCGTTGAAGAGGCCGAACGCCGTGATGGTCGGAACCATCGTATGGCTCGGCAGCGAAGTGATGTTCTTCGCTGGTCTCTTCGCCATCTACTTCACACTGCGTTCCACATCCCCCGTCCTCTGGGAGTCTTCGACCGAAGTTCTCAACGTCCCGTTCGCGACAGTGAACACGTTGATCCTTGTATCGTCGTCGTTCACCTGCCAGTTCGGAGTCTTCGCCGCTGAGCGCATGCAATCCCGGGCAACTGGATGGAAGCCAACTCAGTGGGGAATGGTCGAATGGTTCTTCCTCACCTACGCACTTGGCGCCATCTTCGTCGGCGGTCAAGTCTGGGAGTACGCGACACTCGTCAGCGAGGGCATCACATTATCGTCCAGCGCCTATGGTTCGGCGTTCTACTTGACAACAGGCTTCCACGGACTGCACGTGACCGGTGGGTTGCTGGCGTTCCTCTTCGTCATTGGGCGCGCTTATGCCGTCAAGACTTTCGCTCATAAGGAGGCGACCACCGCCATCGTCGTGTCGTATTACTGGCACTTCGTCGACGTCGTGTGGGTCGGCCTCTTCCTCGTCATTTACGTTCTTCAATAGATTTCGGAGCAGACAGCGCGTATGTCACGTTCAGGTATGGCCACGGCGAAGGTGTCTAAGAGAGGGCGTCGTCACCCTCTCGCCAACGTCGCACTCATTGCGATCGGCCTTCTTTTCTCAGGCGGCGCTTACGCTGCCTTCAGCTCCGCCACAGCGTCGGCAGACGAGTCAACAAAGGCTCCGTCATCGCAAGAACAGTTGGAGAACGGCGAAAAACTCTTCGCTGCCAACTGCGCGACGTGCCACGGCATGAACCTCGAGGGTACGTCAGACGGGCCCTCGCTTCTCGGTGTCGGTGAGGCCTCCGTCGATTTCCAGGTCGGCACAGGCCGGATGCCGCTGCAGATGCAGGGCCCGCAGGCACGCGTCAAGCCCAAGCAGTTCACTGAGAGCGACACGGCAGCTCTTGCCGCATATGTCGCCTCGTTTGCACCTGGGCCGGCCGTCCCCGAGGAAAAATACCTCGATGCACAGGGCGACGCGGCAAACGGTGCTGAGTTGTTCCGCATCAACTGCGCCATGTGCCACAACGTCGCTGGTGCCGGCGGCGCGCTCACGGAAGGCAAGTTCGCGCCGCCACTGACTGGTGTCACCGAGGCACACATCTATGAGGCAATGGTCACCGGACCGCAGAATATGCCGGTCTTTAACGATGCCAATCTCTCCCCCGAAGACAAGCGCGACATCATCACTGCACTGAAGTACATGGAGAACACACCATCCGTTGGCGGATTCGGACTCGGCTCGCTCGGGCCCGTTTCCGAGGGCCTGTTCATCTGGATCTTCGGGCTCGGAAGCATCGTCGCGATCACTGTGTGGATCACAGCGAAGTCAAACTAACGCTGGCCGATCACACAAACGAAAACCTGTAAGAAGGAGCAGAATGGCACAGGACGACAACAGCGGCAAGGAGCTCGCCGCTGACGACTCGTCAGCCCACATCGCAGTGCCGGGTGCATCCACCGGCACCGCCGTCGTGGCACCGGATGCGGTGAAGAATCCCGGTCTACCCGCTCACCGGAAGCGCGTTACCGATCTTGACCCGAAGAAGGAAAAGCGCGCGGCACGCACCGTCTACACGCTCTTCTATCTTTCGATCGTCGGCAGCGTCTGGGCCGTCGCCGCGTATATGGCTTTCCCTATCAACCCCGGGGACATGGGGTCTGTGCGACTCAACAACCTCTTCATCGGGCTCGGCATCGCTCTCGCGCTCCTCGCACTGGGAATCGGTGCTGTGCACTGGGGCAAAGCGCTTATGGCCGACGAAGAGGCAATTGATATTCGGCATCCCGTCCGTGGCAGCGATGACACGCGTCAGGCAGCTGTCGAGGTATTCGACGTTGCGAACAAGGAATCTGGTTTCGGTCGACGCTCCATGATTCGCAACACGCTTTTCGGTGCGCTCATTGCCTTCCCCCTTCCGGCTATCGCGCTCTTCCGGGGGCTTGCACCCGAAGGAAAAGACACAGAGCCCGTCGCTCTTCTCAGCCACACCATGTGGGAAAAGGGCACACGCCTCACCCGCGACCCGGATGGTGCGCCGATCAAGGCGGCCGATGTCACCTTTGGTTCCGCCTTCCATGTCATTCCCGATGGGCTCGCCGACATTTCGCACTCCGATGGAATGCTTGAAGAGAAGGCAAAGGCAATTGTCCTCCTGATGCGTCTGCAGCCTGATCAGTTGAACGAGACCGAGGAGCGCAAGTCATGGTCATACGACGGTATCGTCGCTTACTCTAAGGTCTGCACTCACGTCGGCTGCCCTGTCGCGCTGTATGAGCAGCGCACGCACCACCTGCTCTGCCCGTGCCACCAGTCACAGTTCGATGTCACAAACCACTGTGCGGTCATCTTCGGGCCGGCAGCACGTCCCCTTCCGCAGCTTCCGATCGCTGTTGATGGCGAGGGTTACCTCGTCGCACAGAGCGACTTCACCGAGCCTGTCGGACCGAGCTTCTGGGAGCGTCATTGAGTACCACCACAGCAACCACGTCATCCCCTGAGGCTCAGAAGTCCTCCGGGGGATTCACCGCTGCGGCGTCAAACTATATCGACGAGCGCACGAGCATCTCAGCTGCCGTCAAGGAGTTCGGCCGAAAGGTCTTTCCCGATCACTGGTCGTTCCTTCTCGGAGAGGTCGCTCTCTACAGCTTCGTCGTCATTCTGCTATCGGGCTCATTCCTGACGTTCTTCTTCCAAGCGTCAATGGCCGAGGTCCACTACGACGGCTCATATGTTCCGCTCAAGGGCGTCGAGATGTCTGCCGCCATGGCTTCGACGCTTGACATCTCATTCGACATTCGCGGCGGACTGCTCATGCGGCAGATCCACCACTGGGCGGCACTGCTCTTTGTCGCTGCAATCGGCCTGCACATGCTCCGGATCTATTTCACCGGCGCATTCCGCAAACCACGCGAACTCAACTGGGTGATTGGCTTCGTGCTGTTCATCCTCGCGATGGCCGAAGGCTTCACCGGTTACTCGCTGCCTGACGATCTCCTGTCAGGGAATGGCTTGCGAATTATCGACGGAATGGTCAAGGGCATCCCCTTGATTGGCACCTGGACGTCATATCTGCTCTTCGGCGGCGAGTTCCCTGGCGACCAGATTGTCGGCAGGCTCTATACGTTGCATATTCTGCTGTTGCCGGCAATCGTCGTCTTATTCATCGCACTTCACCTGATGTTCGTGGTGGTTCATAAGCACACCCAGTACCCTGGGCCGGGCAAGACACAACGCAATGTCGTCGGCTTCCCCGTCCTTCCGGTTTACGCCGCCAAGGCAGGTGGATTCTTCTTTATCGTCTTTGGCGTCATCGCGCTCATCGCTTCGCTCTTTACGATCAACCCGGTCTGGAACTACGGCCCCTACGACCCGTCACCGGTGTCGGCCGGAACCCAACCCGACTGGTATATCGGCTTTGCCGACGGTGCGTTGCGCCTTGTGCCACCGCACTTGGAGTTCGTCTGGTTGAGCCATACCTGGTCATTCAACATCATCATTCCCCTGCTTGCGCTCGGGCTGTTCATCGTTCTCGTCTTGATCTATCCGTTCGTCGAGGCCTGGATCACTGGCGACAAGCGCGAGCACCACTTGCTCGACCGCCCGCGCAACGCGCCGACCCGCACCGCTATTGGCGCAGCCGGAGTCACGTTCTACGCGGCTCTTTGGGCAGCGGCAAGCTCTGACCTGATCGCGACGCATTTCCAGCTCACCATGGAGGGCGTTATCCATGGTCTTCAGGCGATGCTGATCCTCGGGCCGATCGTTGCGTATTTCGTCACGAAGCGTATCTGCCTGGCACTTCAGAAGAAGGACCGCGAGATCGCGCTACACGGGTACGAATCAGGACGCATCGTGCGGCTTCCCGGCGGGGAATACATCGAGGTTCACCAGCCCGTCGATGAATACGAACTCTGGAAGCTCGTGAGCCAGGACAGCTACAAGCCGCTCATGATCCGCCCAAACTCACGTGGAAAGATCACGACCGGTCAGCGATTCCGCGCTGCCCTGTCCCGGTGGTTCTTCGAAGACCGCATTTCTCCGGTCTCGCAGGCTGAAATCGAGCAGTCGCACGACCACCACTGACAACGCAGGTTCAGAGGGCCGGGTCACGATTCGTCGTGACGCGGCCCTCTTTCTTGTAGAGAACCAGCCGCAAAACCAGTGCCGTGCGCTTCGTGCCATACGGGGGTGCACTCGAAGCATCACCATGGAGTCTCCCCCGAGATGTTATATGGACATCGTTGAGGGCATAGCGCTGCCGATGCAATTGAAGGCGACGGTTCGTGCCGTTGGCAAGGCGTGAAACGAGAGTCTCGGTCAAGCCCGAGCTTGTTTGTTGCGAACGCCAGCTTCGACCGTTGCGGCGATACCGTCACATGTTCACGGCCACTAGAGCTCGTTGACGAGCGACGTCTTGGTATCGACATTAATGAACAAGGAGTCTGTCGAGGCGACGGCTGCCGAATCAATCGAGAGCCCGCCTGGTATGGAATTGCGTTGTTCAACGGCCTCAGGAAGTTGCCTGAGGGCCGTGCACAGTGTCGCGTACACCTCGAACCACACCCCGAACCGGCCGCGGAGAAAGCGATGAGGCGGCGAATCCGAAGAATCGCCGCCTCATACCATTCGTGTGACGTGCGTCAGCGCGCGAAATAGCCTCTGTAGTACTCGAAGACCCAACCCACGAGGGCAATCACGATAAGTGGGACGGCGATGTACGAAATCCAGAACCCGACAGCGAGCCCGATAAGCACAAGGCCAGCAGAACCGGCGAGAAAAATCGGCCACCAGCTCCACGGGCTGAAGTGCCCGAGCTCCGGGTCACCGTCGTCAATGTTGGCATCGACCCGGTCTTCAGGGAGAACGCCTCCCTGATTACGGTGCACAAGGCCGAGGTAGAACGCGATCAGGCCGCCGAGAACTCCCACGAGAGCAAGGGCAATCGTTCCGGCCCACTCAATGCCTGCCTGAAGGGGATCAAGAATGCCCCACACGGCATACATCGCGCTGACGATGAAGAAGAAGACACAGATAATCCAAAAAATCCTGATATTTGCGACCATCGGTCAGTTGTCCTCTCGCTGTGCATCAGAAGGGGCAGCTGATGAGCTGACTGCGGCCTGAGGCATCGGCATCACTGTTTCCGGATGATTGAGGTCAAACGCTGGACGCTCAGAGCGGATGCGTGGGATCGACGTGAAGTTATGTCTCGGCGGCGGGCAACTCGTTGCCCATTCGAGCGACGCTCCGTAGCCCCAGGGGTCGTCGACCGTCACCTTGGGCGCGCGACGAGCTGTGATGTAGACATTGAGGAAAAATGGAATCATCGAAACTGCGAGAATCATCGCTCCGAGCGTCGACAGCTGGTTCATCCAGGTGAAGCCATCCTCTGGCGAGTACGTTGCATACCGTCGCGGCATGCCCATGACTCCGAGCCAGTGCTGCACGAGGAAAGTTGTGTGGAACCCGACGAACAGCAGCCAGAAGTGCCAGTAGCCGAGCCGCTCGTTCAGAAGCTTGCCCGTCCACTTCGGCCACCAGAAGTAGAAGCCCGAGAACATGGCAAACACGACAGTTCCGAAGACCACATAGTGGAAGTGCGCGACGACAAAATATGTGTCGGAAACGTGGAAGTCAAGCGGTGGCGAGGCAAGGATCACGCCAGTGAGACCACCGAATGTAAAGGTGATCAAGAAGCCGATCGCCCAGAGCATTGGCGTCTCAAACGTTATGGAGCCTCGCCACATCGTTCCGATCCAGTTGAAGATCTTCACTCCGGTTGGCACCGCGATCAGCATCGTCATCAGCGAGAAGAACGGTAGAAGCACCGACCCCGTGACGTACATATGGTGAGCCCACACGGTTACCGACAGTGCGGCAATCGAAATCGTCGCGTAGACAAGAGTCTTGTACCCGAAAATGGGCTTCCGGCTGAAGACAGGGAACACCTCTGACACGATGCCGAAGAACGGCAGCGCGATGATGTACACCTCCGGGTGTCCGAAGAACCAGAAGAGGTGCTGCCAGAGAATCACACCGCCATTTGCGGGATTGAAGATCTGCGCATCGAAGACGCGGTCTGCGGCGAGCCCGAACAACGCGGCCGCAAGAACGGGGAATGCCATCAGGATCAGGAGCGACGTGATGAGCGTGTTCCAGGTGAAGATCGCCATGCGGAACATGGTCATGCCCGGCGCGCGCATCGTCACGATGGTGGTGATGAAGTTCACCGCTCCGAGAATGGTTCCGAAACCGGACATACTCAGCCCAAGCGCCCAGAGGTTACCTCCGGCACCCGGCGAGAACGTCGTACTCGACAGTGGCGTATAGGCGAACCAGCCAAAGGAGGCCGCTCCCTGAGGGGTCAAGAACCCGGAAACCGCAATCAGGCTGCCGAAGAGGAAAAGCCAGAATGCGAAAGCGTTGAGGCGAGGGAACGCTACATCCGGCGCCCCGATTTGAAGCGGCATCAGGACGTTCGCAAAACCGGCAAAGAGCGGAGTCGCGAACATGAGAAGCATGATGGTTCCGTGCATGGTGAACAGCTGGTTGTACTGTTCCTTGGTCGGAACAAGTTCAAGTCCTGGCTCGAACAACTGCGCGCGGATGATCAGAGCCATCACGCCGCCAATGCAGAAGAACATGAACGATGCGATCAGGTACATGTACCCGATGGTCTTGTGGTCCGTCGAGGTGATCCACTTGACAAGAATATTGCCCTTGTGCTCAACCCGTGACTGGTTGACCACCTTTGCCTGCCCTTCGGGCAAGTCCGTTACAGTCGTCAACGGTCTACTCCCCCTCTTCCCTCTTGTCCACCGACGACTTCTCGTTGTCGGGCATGTTCTGGTTACGGTCGTACTCCGAGCCGTAGTCCCCGACCTGTCCCTGTGCTGCGAGATCGGCGAGGTGCGCATCGTATTCCGCCTGAGAGACGATCTTCACGTTGAACAGCATCAGCGAGTGGTACTCGCCACACAGCTCCGCGCATTTGCCTGCGTAGGTACCCTCACGCTGAGTCTCAAACGACATGTAGTTGGTCTTACCCGGGTACATGTCCTTCTTGTAGAGGAAGTCGATGACCCAGAACGAGTGAGCCACGTCGCGCGAGTTGAGCGCGATCTTTACCTTCGAGTCAACCGGAAGGTAGAGCGTCGGCAGCTTCTCCTGGTTGATCGTCCCGTTGTCGCCCTCGTCGGCCTGGACGCCGGCGCTCCAGACCTGGTTGCCGTCCACGGCATCGTCGTAAACGAAGTCCCACGCCCATTGCTTCGCATAGACCTCAACCACAACGTCGGCCTCGTCGTCGCTGTACTGCGTTTCAATGGCGGTTTGATCACGCGCGGTAAATGCAAACATTCCGATGACGAGGATCAGCGGCACGACCGTGTAGAAGATTTCGATCGGCATGTTGTAGCGAAGTTGCGGCGGAAGCCCCGTCTGTCCCTTGCGTCGCCGGTAGACGACGATCGCCCAGATGATGAGGCCCCACGTCAGCAGTCCGACGCCGAGAAGGACGATCCATGAGGATGTCCACAGCGTAGCTACTGTGTCGGCGTGGTTGGTCACAGCCTTCTCTCCCTCAATGAAGCCGGGGAGATAACCGTGAAGCTCTGCTTGCGTGCAACCTGCCAACATCACTGTGAGAGCGATGCCGATTGGCAGGGCAGCCCAGCGGAGTCGTCTATTCGAGCGCACCTGGGACCTTTCGAAGACACTGGTAATTCACAGCCCAGTCTAGCCCGATATTAAACGAGCCGCGTCACCACCGTCGGCTCGCGGCGCGCAAAAAATGATCGACTTCGGGCGCTCCATTGCAAAAGGGACGGGACAGACGTGATTTCCGCCTGCCCCGTCCCGGGAAATAATTGCTCAGATCAGCTGAAGCTGTCTCCGCAGGCGCAACTTCCCTCTGCGTTCGGGTTGTCGATTGTGAAGCCCTGCTTCTGAATGGTGTCTTCGAAGTCGATGACGGCGCCGTCCAGGTACGGCACGCTCATCTTGTCGACGATCACTTCAACGCCGCCGAAGTCGACGGTTTCATCGCCATCGAGCTGGCGCTCGTCGAAATAGAGCTGATAGATGAGTCCGGAGCATCCGCCAGGTTGAACTGCCACCCGCAGACGGAGGTCGTCTCGCCCCTCTTGCTCAAGAAGACTCTTCACCTTCGACGACGCCGTGTCGGTGAGTTCGACTCCGTGCGCCTTCGTCGGGTTCTGAGTGGTCAGTGTGTCGCTCATGACTCTCCTCGCGATGTATGTGCCCCGGGATGGGGATCTTCCGCCATGCTACTCGCCTTGTTCGTGAATATGTCGAGTCTCATGCATGCGATTCGTTCAGTTTCGACAGCAGGATAGCCTCGGTGACGATGGCGCGTCGAAATACTCCGAGATGCAACGATTCATTAGGGCTGTGGGCTCGAGTATCGGGATCCTCGACTCCGGTAATGAGTATCTCTGCGCCGGGAAATGCGGTGACAAGGTCCGCGACAAAGGGAATCGATCCCCCAATGCCTGTGCTCACCGGTTCTGTCCCCCACCCCTCGCGCATCGATTCGAGAGTCGCGGCCACAATCGGGCCTCGCGTGTCGACGAGAAACGGGCTTCCCGTGTCGACCTCGTCGATCGTGATCTCTGCACCGAACGGAACGTTCTCAGCCAGGTGAGCCTTCAGCGCCGCAAACGCTTCATCGGCCTTCTGGCCTGGTGCAATTCGCGCGCTCACGCGGGAATACACCTGCGGCAACAGCGTATTCGACGCGCTCCCCACATCTGGAACATCCATTCCCGTGACCGTGATCGCCGGTTTGTTCCAGAGTCGACTGAGAATGCTTCCCTCACCAATGGGAGCAACCGAGGGGCGAAGA
The DNA here is from genome assembly GCF_011751765.2 of Paramicrobacterium chengjingii. Taxonomy (GTDB): domain Bacteria; phylum Actinomycetota; class Actinomycetes; order Actinomycetales; family Microbacteriaceae; genus Paramicrobacterium; species Paramicrobacterium chengjingii. The sequence goes on along the minus strand of NZ_CP061169.1, from coordinate 1,560,669 downwards.
GCAGCGTCGGTGCGAAGTTGAGCGTCGTCAAACTCCGGCGTCCCTGCGTCATGCTCCGTCAAGCCGGCGACCGCTACCGACCCGTCCTCGTGCCAGAGCGAGTTGAGAAGACGGATGCTCGCCATCATCGCGTCGGGAACGGCGCCGCCGAACATTCCTGAGTGTGACGCGTGATCAAGCGTGCGAACTCCCAAGCGAAACGTCACGTTACCTCGGAGACTGACCGTCAGGGCTGGTGTGTCAATGTCCCAATTATCCGAGTCGGCGACAACGATGGCATCGGCAGCGAGAGCGTCCCGGTATTGGTCAAGGAACGAGGCAAAGGAACGCGATCCGAACTCTTCTTCGCCCTCGATGAAGAGTGCGACACCGAGGTCGAAATCATTACCGTAGTGCGCAACGAATGATCGCAGCGCCGCGATGTGGGCCATCACGCCCGCTTTATCATCGGCTGCACCGCGCCCGAAGAGACGATCGCCCCTGACGACCGGCTCAAATGGTGCGGTATCCCAATCGTCGTCGCGTCCAGGTGGTTGAACATCGTGGTGTGCGTAAAGGAGGACGGTCGGCTTTCCGTTCTTCGCTTCACGGCGTGCAAGCACAGCGGGCTGGCCGAGCTCTCGGGACCCAGGCAGTGGCGCCCGGACGATCTCGACGCTGTCGAACACTGACGTCGAGCGCGCAAGGTCGGCGACTGCTTCAGCGCTGCGCTGCACGTGAGCTGGGTCGAACGCAGACCACGACACCGACGGAATACGCACGAGTGCGCTCAGGTCAGCGATGGTTTCAGGCAGTCTCTCAATGACGAGCCTGCTCAGATTGTCACCATTGGCTGGGACATGCTCATTGGAATCAGTCATGCAGGTAATCTTAAGAGCACGACGACGACCGAGGACTACGTGAGCAAGAATACTTCAGACGAAACACCACACACCGTTCAGAACGAGGATGCTGTCGCTGCCGATGGCAAAAAGGGCACTCCGACGCCCAAGCGCAGCAACCAGGTTGCTGCGAACAAGCGCCCCCTCGTACCGAACGACCGCAAAGAGGCGCGTAAGCGCGGCCGAGAGCAAATGGCCGTGCAGCGCGAACGTGCCCGTGTGGGCATGGCGAACGGCGAGGAACGCTACCTGCCCGAGCGAGACCGTGGTCCGCAGAAGCGCTTCATTCGTGACTGGATCGACTCGCGCACGAGTCTCAGCGAGTTCATGCTTCCGTTCATGTTTCTCGTGATCGTCGCCACATTCATCCCTTTCCCGCAGATTCAGGTGTACGGGATGTTTGCCCTGTGGGTGTTTTTCTTCATCATGGTGATCGAATGCGTTCTTGCGGGGCTCCGCATTCGCAAGAACCTTCGCGAGAAGTTCGGTGAATCACGAGTCGAACGCGGGGTGCGGTGGTATGCCGCGATGCGCATGATCCAGATGCGCAAACTTCGTCTGCCAAAACCTCAGGTAGCGCGCGGCGAGCAGCCCAGCTGAGCCGTTCAGCCCTGCCGAAGGAGGGCTGCCAACTCACGGTTGATGCGGTGGGCCCAGAACGGCCCCTCGTAGATGAAGCCGCTGTAGCCCTGAACGAGCGTCGCACCAGCCGCGCAGCGTTCTGCGACGTCGTTGCCGTTTTCGACGCCGCCAACGGAGATCACGCACATCTCGGCGGGAACCGCCGCTCTGATGAGGTGGAGCACCTCAAGCGAACGCGTCGCAAGCGGGGCGCCCGAGAGTCCGCCGGCCCCAGCGTTCTCGATGACCGACGATTCGGTCGCAAGCCCGTCACGTGACAGCGTCGTGTTCGTGGCGACGATTCCGGCGAGCCCAACGCGAACGACAAGCTCACAGATCTGTGTCACGTCATCGTCTGTAAGATCTGGCGCGATCTTGACGAGCAAAGGAGTGTCACCGGATTCCTCGTTGAGTCGCTTGAGAAGCGGCTCGAGAAGGTCGATTTCTTGGAGCCCGCGTAGCCCCGGTGTGTTCGGCGAGGAAACGTTCACCACGAGATAGTCCGCCAGTCGCGCGACCATGCGACAGCTGGCCACATAGTCCTCAGTGGCGTCAGCAACGTCGACGACGCGACTCTTGCCGATGTTGACACCGATGACCGGGCGCGCACGTCGCCGATGTGCCCGCACGAGCCGTGGCGCGGCATCCGCTGCTCCCGCGTTATTGAATCCCATTCGGTTGACGATCGCACGGTCGGGTATGAGACGAAACAATCGCGGACGTGGATTACCCGGTTGCGGTCGTGCCGTCACGGTTCCTACCTCGACGTGACCGAAACCGAGCTGACCGAGGCCAGCGATCGCCTCGGCGTTCTTGTCGAATCCCGCGGCCACACCGAACGGTGACGAGAACGTTCGCCCGAGCGTCGTCACCTGCAGAGACGGGTCTGGTCGGGTGAAACGCGCTACCAGCGCACCGAGGCCTATCCGCGGCAAGAGTCGGATCGCCAAAAACGCTAAGTAGTGTGCATCTTCCGGATCGAGCTTCGATAGAAACGCCGTAAACAGAAAACGATACACTCAGGCATCCTCTCGAAATCGGGACCGCGCAGTCTGTTGTGCCGTCACAGAGCTTCTCTGTCTGAATCGGCTGTCGTTGAGGCCTCGTGCTCGCGCCGTAGCGCAGCAATCGAATCTTCAAAGTCGTCAAGCGAGTCAAACGCCTGATACACGCTCGCGAACCGGAGGTAGGCAACCTCGTCAAGCTCACGAAGCGGCGTGAGAATCGCCAATCCGATGTCGTTTGCCTCGATCTGGGATGTTCCGGTCTGACGGATCGCCTCCTCGACGCGCTGCGCCAGCACAGCGAGATCGGAGTCGGTGACAGGCCTGCCTTGACAAGCTTTGCGGACACCAGCGACGACCTTGTCTCTGCTAAACGACTCGACTACGCCGCTGCGCTTGATCACGTTGAGACTCGACGTTTCCGTCGTGCTGAAGCGGCGTCCGCATTCGGGGCACTGGCGGCGCCGACGAATGGAGAGGCCGTCATCACTGGTACGCGAATCAATGACGCGCGAATCGGGGTGGCGGCAGAACGGACAGTGCATAGTCTTCCCAACTCCCTATCGGGGTCAGCTCACTCCTCGAAGCGCTGTGTGACAGCTTCGCCGTGAGCAGGCAGGCGCTCGGAGTTTGCCAGATCGACAATCGGCCGCGCGACGACATCGAGCGCAGCCTTATCGTATTCGATGATCTGCTGCGGTCGAAGGAACGTGTACGCGCCGAGTCCCGAAGAGAACCTCGATTGTCCGCCCGTTGGCAGCACGTGATTGGAGCCCGCCATATAGTCGCCAAGGCTCACCGGGGTGAACGGTCCGATAAAGATCGCGCCAGCCGATGTGATGTGCTCGAGTGTGCCGTGCGGATCGTGGGTGTGAATTTCAAGATGCTCCGGGCCGTAGGCGTTGCTCAGCTCGGCCGCTGTCACGATATCGGAGACGAGAACGACCGCCGATTGGGGGCCTTCCAAAGCTGTGCGCGCCCGTTCGGCGTTTGCCGTGAGCGACACGAGGGCGTCGAGGTGCGCGGCCACCTCGTGAGCGAGACGTGGCGAATCCGTCACAAGAATGGATGCCGCTGCCTCATCGTGCTCCGCCTGGCTCAGGAGATCAGCGGCGACGAAGCGGGCGTTCGCCGTGCCGTCCGCGATGATCAGGATCTCCGTCGTTCCTGCCTCAGCATCAATACCGACCTGTCCGCGAACAAGTCGTTTTGCAGCAGCGACGTAAATATTTCCCGGTCCCGTAACTACGTCAACCGGCGCAAGGCCGAGATCGGGAACACCATACGCGAACGCGCCGATGGCACCTGCTCCGCCCATGGCGTACACCTCAGTGATACCCAGCAGACCGGCGGCCGCAAGAATAGTGGGGTGCACTCCCCCATCGAACTCGCGCTGGGCTGGTGATGCGAGTGCTATTGATCGCACACCCGCTACCTGCGCCGGCACAGCATTCATGATGACGCTCGATGGGTAAACCGCCTTACCTCCGGGCACGTAAAGCCCGACGCGGTCGACCGGTTGCCACCGCTGAACGATGGACGCGCCATGCCCGATCTCTGTGTGACGTTGCGGTGGCACCTGAGCCGTTGTCGCACGTCGCACTCGCTCGATGGCCTGAGTCAGCGCGTCGCGAACAGAAGCGTCAAGGTTGTGCACTGCCCTATCAATGGCGTGGATATCGACGCGCACCGATGCGGGACGCACATGATCGAGCCGCTCGGCCTGATCGAGGAGAGCCGCCGTGCCCGACTCCCTGACGTCGTCGATCAACGTCTGAGCTGCCTCGCTGGCGACAGTGACATCAACATTCGGACGCGGGAGCACGCTGACGAGCTCAGTTCGACTGAGGTCTTGAGAACGCAGATCTATAGTGTGGAGCATATCCCGTTCATCTTATCGGTCGAGCGTTGATCAGCCTCGCGTCAGCCCCTCGACATCGTTCAAGACGCCGACACGTCCGTCATCATGGCGAATGACGAGCGCCGCCCCACGATCTTCCACGGCGAGAGCCCATGCGTCAGGACCGATCTCGAAGATGGGAGCGCCGCTGGCCTCGTCGACGATCGGGCGTGGGTGTGGCGACCAGACCCAGAACGGCGATGAGATCTGATTGTCAGAGCCGTTGACATGCGCAGACGCGCTAATGGGCTCGGCCTCGGATGCGGGCTCCGGCTCCGGCTCCGGCTCCGGCTCCGGCTCCGGCTCCGGAGTCGATTCAACCTGGTTGTCCGTGCCAGCCATAACCGACGATGTCGACACATCATCGCTCGTCGTCTCAGCGGGCTCGCTGACCGCCGGTTCCGCTGGCCGGATTTGAGTGCTTTCCGTCACCGGCTCCGACCGAGTCGCCGGTTGCGATGGTGCGGTTTCGGGTTCTGTCGGGCGGGCAAACGAGCTCGTACCCTGCGGTGCTCCGTACGGTGTCGGCGCAAACGATGTATTGGGCGGGGCCTGTTGTCCCGCAGGCGCGTAGGGCTGGCCAGGCTGCCCATAGCCGTTCGGGGCGCTCTGCGGCACGGGCGGCCCATACCCGGGAATGGGAGCAGGTCGAGGCGCACGCACGATCGGTTGAGCGGGTCGTGCAGTGATGTGAGCTTCCGCACTCTCACGTCCACGAAAGTCCGCGGCGAAAGGCGGAATGAACGTGGCAAATGTCGTCACGGCCACGAGGACAAGCGAGAGAAGAATGCCGAGCAGAGGCCCGAAGCTCAGCGACACTGAGTAAAATCCCGCATCACCGAGGGATGCTCCGATCGACAGCACGAGAGCCACGACGCCGAGATACGTGGATGCTGCGACAATCGCGATCACCGAGGCGAACTGATCCGCTGAAAGAGAACCGACGCGCAGTTTCACCGTGGGAGCGAGACGTCGGATGAGCACGAGCACGGCTGCAGCGATCGGAAGCAGAGCCCCCGAAACCGCGAGCGGCCACATCAAACTCCATAGGCTCGTCCCTCCCCCGATGTCGTCCGACATAACTGGGAGGAAGGTGCAGACCAGCAGAAGAAACGCTGAAATGAAGATGATGAGCTCGCGCAGCGTGAACGGCCCGACAACGATGCTCTCCTGTGGCGACCGTTGAGGCTGAGCGCCAGGATATCCATTAGGCGCCTGGTAGCCCTGGGGCCGTTGCGGTGATCCGTATTGAGCGGGTGGAACGGGTGCCCCCTGGTGGGGTGCGCCGGCTGGGTTCTGAGGCACGTTCCAGCCAGAAGGAGGCTGCGGGTTCGTCATAGCGTATTTCTCCACATCATCGTTTTGAACGGCGCGGCAATCCTAGCCGAGACAATTCGGCCCGAGAAGCGATTTGAGTTCGCCGAACAGGTCGGCCGTTACCGTGACCGGAAACGGCACCTCAAAAACTCGGGCAACGTCCCCACGAAGAAGCCGAACGCGCACTTCGTTGTCACCCCGGTGTCGTCCGAGGATCTCAGCAAGTTCTGTGACCGCTTCTTCCGTCGCTCGATGCTCCGGCACGTTGAGCAACAGTGGACCAGACGGTCCATCTTGCTGTAGATCGGGAGCGAAGATCGAGTAGGCGTGAAGATTCATTCCGTCGTCTCGCATGCTGACACGCCCTCGCACGACCACAATCGTGTCGGCCTGCAGGGCATGCTGATACTCCTGGTACCCCTTGCCCATGAACATCACGGTCATCTCGGCTCCGAAGTCCTCCACCGTGATCATGCCGTACGGATTGCCCGATGTCTTCGCTACGCGATGCTGCACGCTGGTCACGAGACCAGCGATCGTCACGGTATCGCCATCTTGCGTGTGCTCCGACGTTGTCAAGTCGGTGATGGAAGTGCTGGCGAGTTTGGCGAGCTGCACTTCAAGGCCGGCGAGGGGGTGATCCGAGACGTACAGCCCGAGCATTTCGCGCTCGAAGGCGAGTTTGTCTTTCTTCGACCACTCCGGTCTGTCGGGAACCTGAGTCTCCACGGTCTCGCCGACCTCCGCAAAGAGACTGTCAAAGTCGAAGCCCACTTGCCCCGTCGCTTCCATGCGCTTGTCGCGCACAGCAGATTCCACGGCATCCTCGTGTATCTCGACGAGTGCGCGGCGCGTCGCGCCCATCTCGTCGAAGGCACCCGCCTTGATCAGTGATTCAACCGTCCGCTTGTTCGTCACATGCGCGGGAACTTTCCGGAGAAAGTCGTGAAAGTTCTCAAAGCGTCCGTCTTTCTCGCGCGCCGCGACGATACCGTCGACGACGTTGCCGCCCACATTGCGCACGGCACCGAGACCGAAGCGAATATCTTCCCCAACGGCTGCGAAGAAGTTGATCGACTCATCAACATCGGGGGGAAGAACCTGAATTCCCATACGCCGGCACTCGTTCAAATACATCGCCAGTTTGTCGCGCGAATCGCCGACGCTCGTGAGCAGCGCAGCCATGTACTCGGCCGGGTAGTGGGCTTTCAGATACGCCGTCCAGTAAGCGATGACGCCGTACGCTGCGGAGTGCGCCTTATTGAAGGCGTAGTCAGAGAACGGAAGCAGAATGTCCCACAGCGCTTTGATCGCAGCATCCGAATAGCCGCGTTCCTTCATGCCTCCGCTAAAGCCGACATACTGTTTGTCGAGTTCTGACTTCTTCTTTTTCCCCATCGCTCGCCGCAAGATGTCTGCTTGGCCGAGCGAGAACCCGGCGACTTTCTGCGCGATGGCCATGACCTGCTCTTGGTAGATGATCAGACCGTATGTAGTGTCGAGAATATCGGCGAGTGGCTCGGCGAGCTCGGGGTGGATCGGTGTGATTTTCTGCAAGCCGTTCTTGCGCAATGCATAGTTCGTGTGCGAGTCGGCACCCATCGGACCGGGACGGTACAGCGCGATCACAGCCGAAACGTCTTCGAAGTTGTCGGGCTTCATCAAGCGCAGAAGACTGCGCATGGGCCCGCCATCAAGCTGGAACACACCAAGGGTGTCGCCCCGGGCGAGAAGATCGTACGACGGACGGTCGTCCAGGTCGAGCGTCTCGAGGTCAAGAGTCTCCTGGCGGTTCATCGTGATATTTGCGAGTGCATCCGAGATCACCGTGAGGTTGCGAAGACCAAGAAAGTCCATCTTGATCAGGCCAAGGCTCTCGCAAGCCGGGTAGTCGAACTGCGTGACAATTTGGCCGTCTTGTTCGCGCTTCATGACGGGGATGATGTCAAGGAGCGGATCGCTCGACATAATCACGCCCGCCGCGTGAACGCCCCACTGACGCTTCAGATTCTCGATGCCGAGTGCTGTATCGAAAACGGTCTTGGCGTCGGGGTCGGTCTCGACGACAGAACGAATATCGGATGCCTCGCGATAACGCGGATGCTCCTTGTCGAAGATTCCCGTAAGCGGAATGTCTTTGCCCATAACAGGCGGCGGCATTGCCTTTGTAAGCTTCTCACCCATTCCGAAAGGAAAACCAAGCACCCGAGAGGAGTCCTTGAGCGCTTGCTTCGCTTTGATCGTTCCGAAGGTGACAATCTGCGACACACGCTCGTCTCCGTATTTCTCGGTGACGTACTTGATCACCTCGCCGCGGCGACGATCATCGAAGTCGACGTCGAAGTCGGGCATGGACACGCGGTCGGGGTTGAGGAAGCGCTCGAAGATCAGCCCATGCTCGAGCGGGTCGAGGTCGGTGATGCGCATTGCATACGCCGCCATCGAGCCGGCGCCAGACCCGCGACCGGGGCCGACGCGGATGCCATTGTCTTTCGACCAGTTGATGAAGTCGGCGACCACAAGGAAGTAGCCCGGAAAGCCCATCTGGGAGATGATCCCGATTTCGTAGTCAGCGCGCTCCCGCACGGACTCAGGGACTCCGCTCGGGTACCGGTAGTCAAGGCCCTTCTCGATTTCTTTGACGAACCACGTCTGCTCGGTCTCACCCTCGGGAACGGGGAAGCGCGGCATGTAGTTCGCCGTCGTATCGAAATCGACAGCGCAACGCTCAGCGATCTCAAGTGTGTTGTCACAGGCATCCGGATGGTCCCGAAAGAGCAGGCGCATCTCTTCCGCCGATTTCAGGTAAAACTCGTCGGCGTCGAACTTAAATCGGTTGGGGTCGTCGAGTGTTGCTCCCGACTGCACGCACAGCAGAGCCGAGTGGCTCTTCGCGTCTGACGCGTGCGTGTAATGCAGGTCATTCGTCGCGACGAGCTTCAGACCGAGGTCTTTCGCGAGGTCGAGCAGCTCGGACGCGACACGCTTCTCGATACCGATGCCGTGATCCATCAGCTCGCAGTAGTAATTCTCGTGCCCGAAGATATCGCGGAAGTCGGCGGCGGCTTCTCGAGCCTCTTTGTACTGCCCCAGCCGCAATCGCGTCTGCACCTCGCCGCTGGGGCATCCGGTTGTGGCGATGATCCCCTTCGAGTACTGCGACAGCGTTTCGCGGTCCATGCGCGGCTTGAAATAGTAGCCCTCGATCGAGGCACGGGACGACAGCCGGAAGAGGTTGTGCATTCCCTCGGTCGTCTCGGCGAGCATTGTCATGTGCGTGTAAGCGCCCGACCCAGAGACATCGTCTCTGCCGCCATCACCCCAGCGCACACGCGTGCGGTCGCTGCGATGCGTTCCGGGCGTGATGTACGCCTCAGTGCCGATGATCGGTTTGATGCCCGCAGACGTCGCGGCACTCCAAAAATCGAATGCGCCGAACATATTTCCGTGGTCGGTTACAGCCAGAGCCGGCATCTCTTGTTCGGCAGCGGCCTTGACCACTTCATTGATGCGAGCGGCCCCATCGAGCATGGAAAACTCGCTATGTACGTGTAGATGGACGAACGAGTCAGTTGAGGACACCATTACTCCGAGCGACGACGACGATATGCTTCCAGACTAATCCCGGCCGAGGACATCGAGCGCATGCTGCAAGTCGGGCGCGTAGTCGGCCGAGTACGTAACCCACTCCCCTGTCGCGGGGTGCGAGAAAGAGAGCTGCACCGCTTGCAGCCATTGCCGGGTGAGGCCGAGCCTCTCAGCCAGTCGCGGATCTGAGCCGTAGAGAGGATCCCCGACACAAGGATGCTTCATCGCAGCCATGTGTACCCGAATCTGATGCGTGCGTCCCGTCTCGAGACGCACCTCGAGCAGGCTGGCGTAGGGAAACGCCTCACGTGTCGAATAGTGCGTGATCGACGGTTTGCCGCCAGCCGTGACGGCAAACTTCCAGTCGTGCTTTGGATGTCGGCCGATGGGCGCCTCGATAGTTCCGGTGAATGGGTCGGGATGTCCTTGCACGACGGCGTTGTAGATCTTCTCGACTTCTCGGTCATGAAAAGCGCGTTTGAGTGCTGTGTATGCGCGTTCGGTTTTCGCCACAACCATCAGTCCGCTTGTTCCGACGTCGAGGCGGTGCACGATACCCGCTCGTTCTGTTTGCCCGGACGTCGCGATCGTGTAGCCGGCCGCCGCGAGTGCCCCGAGCACTGTCGGACCGGTCCACCCCACAGAGGGGTGCGCGGCGACGCCCGTCGGCTTGTTCACAACAACGATGTCGTCGTCATCGTGCACAATTGCAAGATCATCAACGGCGATCGCCTCAATCACGGGCTCGTGGCGGGGTGTCCACGACACAGTCAGCCAGGCCTCAGCGGCAAGTCGATCGGACTTCTGCAGCACTCGCCCGTCGAGTTCCACTCCGCCCGCGTCGATGACGTCAGCGGCAAAGGAACGCGAAAAGCCGAGAAGCTTCGCGATGCCAGCATCCGCTCTCGTCCCTACAAGGCCGTCGGGAACCGGCAGGCTCCGCGACTCCATCAGCTGCCCTTCTGCGGGCTCGAGTTCTCGTCTTCGACATCGCTGGATGCTGCGACGTCTGGGGCTGTGCCTTCGCTGGCGAGGCCGCCCTCGCCTTCGGTCGCTTCCGTATCGGACGTTTCCGACTCGGCCTTCAGTTTGGTCGCGCGGCGGCCGTCAAGGCCAACTCCGAGAACAGTGAGGAGAATGAACAGCGCCATCGCCACGCAAATACCGATGTCCGCAACGTTATAAATTGCCGGGATCATCCATGGTGTGGAGATGAAGTCGACGACATGGCCAAGACCAAATGATGGCTCGCGAAAATACCGGTCGAGAAGATTGCCGAGAACACCGCCCAGCAGAAGCCCAATCACAAGACCCCAACGAACAGAACGGATGCGGCGTGCCATCACGATGATCGCAATGACCACTCCGGTGGCGAGAAGCGAAAAGATCCACGTCGCGCCGGAAGCAAAGGAGAAGGCCGCACCGGAGTTGCGCACGAAGACGAACTGAAGAACGTCGCCGAATACGGCGACGCGTTCATTCTCATGCAGGTTGGTGACAACGAGGTATTTGGTGAACTGGTCAAAGCCCACCCACAGCACAGCCACGGTCACAAGCACGCTGAGCGCGCGGACCATGGCTGTGCGAGAAGGTGATTCGGGCAAGACCTAGTGGCTCGTCGACTCGGAGAGCTTTGACGAGTCGTTTGACGGGCTTGCCTTGTCGAGATCCTTGAGGTGACCCTCGATGTAGCTGCGCAGGTTCTGGCGGTATTCGCTCTCGAACTGACGAAGCTCGTCGATCTTCTTCTCGAGACCGGACTTGGCAGTCTCGAGCTTCGACAACTCTTCGCGCTGCTTCGCCTCAGCCTCGGCAACGACGCGAGCGGCCGTGGCGTGGCCCTCTGCAATGAGCTGGTCGCGCTTTTCTGATCCCTCACGCACGTGCTCGTCGTGCAGACGACGGGCAAGCACAAGGAGGCTGTTCGAGCTTTCGGAGTCGCCGTCCGTCGACTCGGCGGTCGCCTGCGCCGGCGTCTCTGACTCTGCGGTCTTCGCTGCTGGTGCTGCGGGCACAGGGGTCGCGACGGGTGCAGCCTCTGCGGGCTGCTTCGCGACGAACCCCGTCGAAGAATCGCTCTGGCTGGACGAGCTCGAGCTTGAATCAGCCTTCGAGGCCTGCTCCTTGAGATCTTGATTCTCCTGGATCAGGCGGCGCAGCTCGACAACGACCTCGTCAAGGAAATCGTCGACCTCGTCCTGGTCGTACCCCTCGCGAAACTTTGTCTGCTGAAACTGCTTATTGACTACGTCTTCCGGAGTGAGCGCCATGGCTAACCACCTTCATGTGTTCTGTGTTCATGTATAGCGTGCCCACGTTAGCAAACACAACGGCAAATTGCCGGGACGCACGACGCGTGACGCTTGTCCCAGATTACAGCCACAATCGCTGTATCAATGGACACTCTATTCGGAGAGTCTGAAAGTCGGCTCGTCTACAGGAATCCGACGATGAACATCGCCACGATCACGCAGAGCATTGTGATGGTCCACCCGAAGTCGAGGGCAACGGCTCCCACGCGAAGCGGAGGCAGCACTCGTCGGAAGAAGTTCACGGGCGGATCTGTGAGCGAATACACGACCTCGGCGGCGACGAGCCCCGCCCCTCGAGGTCGCCACGCGCGATTGAACGTGCGCATGAGGTCAAGTATGAAGCGACCCCACATCACGAAAAAGTACAGGAGCAGCACCAGATAAAGGATGCTGCCGATCAGAGAAATGACGGAACTCACCCGTCAATTATTGCTGAGCAAAGAAGGTGGCGTCTGACTCGGTCTTCTGATCGCTTTCGCCCGAGATGGAAACGTGCGACGGCGAGAGAAGGAAGACCTTCGATGTCACGCGCTCGATCTTGCCGTAAAGTCCCTGCGAGAGCCCGCTTGCGAAGTCGATGAGCCGACGAGCATCGCCGTCGCTCATCTGAGACAAGTTGATGATCACGGGGATGCCCTCGCGGAAGCTTTCAGCAATTGACTGTGCGTCTCGGTACTGCTTCGGGTGAACCGTCAGAATTTCGCTGAGCTCAGAGGGAGCCGCCTGCTTCACTGCTGCGGGGCGACGCAAAGGCGTCACCGGCGCGGCGCGGTGCGGTGTCGAGGGCTGCGCCGAAGCCGTGGCCTGCGCAGACTGTGCGGGAGCGTTCTGCTGCGACTGAGCCTGCTCCTCGTACTCAAGCTCTTCGTCAGCGAGCCCGAGGTACATCATGGTCTTCTTCAGGGGGTTCGACATCGCTTCCTCCGATTGTGGTTCGTCTCTTCTGAGGTTAATGGTCAAGGTGCCGGTTTTCGATGATTGAACCGGGCAATTCGTGAGCGTGTCGCAGAAACACACATGCGCCCGAATCCGCGATGCGGATCCGGGCGCATGCTCGGAGGGTGCTGACGACTACTTGAGGAAATCGGGAATGTCGAGTTCGTCTTCGTCTGAGAACGACGCATCCGCTGACGTGGTTGCCGGAATGTGCTGCGGAGCACGCGGTGGCGTCCATGGTTTGCGCTCGGGCTCAGGCTCTGGAGCCGCATCGGCCGACAGTGCATTGTCGGCATCGTCTGCGTCGGACTCTGCGGTCGACGACATGACGCCGCCTGTCGTAATGACGGCATCCTTCATCGGTTCGACCTGACGGGCGGGAGGCTCCCCTCCGTCGAACCCGGCGGCAATCACCGTGACGCGTACCTCGTCGCCGAGCGTGTCGTCGATAACCGCACCGAAGATGATGTTGGCTTCAGGGTGCACCGCCTCCTGCACGAGCCGGGCCGCATCATTAATCTCGAAGATTCCGAGATTCGATCCACCTTGAATAGAGAGCAACACGCCGTGTGCCCCTTCGATGCTCGCCTCGAGAAGCGGGCTTGCGACGGCGAGTTCTGCCGCCTTGATCGACCGATCGGCACCGCGGGACGAGCCGATGCCCATGAGAGCTGACCCTGCACCCTGCATCACTGACTTGACGTCGGCGAAGTCGAGATTGATGAGCCCTGGCGTCGTGATCAGGTCGGTGATTCCCTGCACACCGGCGAGGAGCACTTGGTCTGCCGTCGAGAACGCTTCGAGCATGCTGATTCCGCGGTCGCTGATCTCAAGAAGCCGGTCGTTCGGCACCACGATGAGTGTGTCGACCTCTTCTTTCAGCGAGGCTACGCCGAGCTCTGCCTGCTGCTGACGACGGCGCCCTTCAAAGCCAAATGGCTTCGTGACGACACCGATCGTGAGTGCGCCGATCGACTTCGCGATGCGCGCAACGACGGGAGCTCCACCGGTTCCGGTGCCGCCGCCCTCGCCCGCGGTCACAAAGACCATGTCGGCGCCCGCAAGCGCCTCCTCGATCTCTTCAGCGTGATCTTCGGCTGCGCGACGACCAACCTCGGGATCGGCGCCCGCGCCGAGCCCTCGAGTGATCTCGCGTCCCACGTCGAGCTTGACGTCCGCGTCGCTCATGAGCAGCGCTTGTGCATCAGTGTTAATGGCGATGAATTCAACGCCTCGCAGCCCGAGTTCGATCATCCGGTTGACGGCATTGACGCCGCCGCCCCCGATGCCGACCACCTTGATCACTGCGAGGTAGTTCTGGTTTGTAGTCACGTCCGGCCTCCGATGAGAACTTTCAACCTCTAGTTAAGGGTTAAAGTTATGCTCAGTATGCATTTCCTGAGTTTCACGTTATGCGCGCACGGTCAGCATCCTCCGCTGACACGCGGGCGTGTCGCAGAGCCGACGTCCGAATTCAGGAAATCCGAAGATCAGCGTGGTTTGACAACGACGTTCTCAGCGCTCGACACGTCATACAGCGAGACATTGTCTGGAGGGTATGCGCTCATGAGCTCTGTGAGAGCTCGGGCTTTCAACGCGGAGTCCTCGGCGCTTCCCCAACGTACTTCCGCTCCGCTGTCGGCAAAAACGAGAACGACGTCATCCCGAGTGGTTGCTGACACGGTGTCGACTGCCGCGCGAACCTCGTCTGGCAGCGCACGCAGCACGGCAACTGCCGCTTGGAAACCACGGCTTTCAGGGTCTGCATCCGTGTCAATGATCGGAAAGCCATCGATCCGCTTCTCCGATGTACGAAGCGTCACACCGGCAGCATCGACGAGCGCAAACCCCGTGCCCGAGTCCACGAGGCCGAGTGGCTCTCGCTCGACGAGCCGAACAATGAGGGTTGACGGGGGCACTGCTTCGACCGTATAGCTCTGGATCAACGGATACTTCACGAGCGAGGCCTTGATCGCTCGCTGGTCGACGAGAGGAAGCGGGGTGCCGATCTGAGATTGGAGGTCAGTGACGATGCCGTCGCTGTTCACGAGCGTCGCACCCTCGACGGTAATCGTGCGCACCGCCATAACCGGCGAATACGCCGTGGCCACGGCGCCAATGGCGACTACGAGTATTGCGCAGAGAGAAATCCACGTGTTTCTGCGACGGCGTCGCTGCCTCGCGGTAAACCGACGAACCTCGGACCGCTCGACGCGCTTTCTTTCACGTACGGCTTTCCGAAGCGACCATGTGCCGCGAGTTCCGGCGTCCACGGCATCCGTTCCGGCGGCATTGTCATGTGCGGACTCGGCGACCGCGCCGTCTGCGTCGGCAGGCTCGGCGTCTCGCCCCCGAAAACGGCCGAGGAACGATACCGGTGCCGGTTCGTCTTCGGCTGGAGTTTTCTCCTCGTCCGGCCTCTGCGGAGGAGTGAACCCGCCCGGTCGTTTCACGCGTCCTGCCCGCGCACGCGTTTGAGAGACGACAGCAGCTGCGGAATGATCAGGTAGACGTCACCGCAGCCGAGTGTGACGACGAAGTCGCCGTCTCTGGCGATCTCTGCTGTGCGCTCGGCCGCTCGACTCCAGTCGGGAACGTAGTCAACGTGCGACGGGTCGTGAAAGCGTTCAGACACGAGTGCCCCAGTCACGCCGGGGATCGGATCTTCCCGAGCGCCGCACACGTCAAGAACGATCGTGTGATCGGCATAGGTCTCGAGTGTCTCAGCGAACTCGCCGGCAAAAGCTTGCGTACGGCTGTAAAGATGCGGTTGGTGCACCGCGATGATCCGTCCGTCGCCGACGACGCTGCGAGCCGCTGTGAGCGCCGCCGCGACCTCAGTTGGGTGGTGGGCGTAGTCGTCGTACACGCTGATGCCGCCGACGACCTGGTGAAGCTCAAATCGGCGTTTCGTGCCGCCAAACCCGCTCACGGCGTCGATGACGCTAGCCGGGTCCCACCCGAGCCCTGCGAGAACAGCGAATGCGCCCGCCGCGTTGATCGCGTTGTGGAGGCCGGGAACGGATAAGGATGCCGGGTAGCGAACACCCCTGTACTCGATTGTGAACGTCAATGGGCCGTTCTCGCTGACCTCCGTGACGCGAACGTCTGCCTGCGGCGACTGTCCGAACGTGACGACGTTGTGGTGCGAGAGTCGTGATCGAACATCACGCGCACCTGCGTCATCTGCCGAGATGACGACGACCTCGCTTGCTCTGTCGGCAAATTCGACGAACGCGGAAACGAAATTTTCGAGCGACCCATAGTGATCGAGGTGGTCGGGATCAACGTTGGTGATCAGCGCGACAGCCGTGTTGTAGAACAGGAACGAACCGTCGGATTCGTCAGCTTCCACGACGAAGAGGTTGTCCCGTCCTGGTGCCGAGCTGACCCCGAGGGACTCGATGACGCCACCATTGACAAAGCTGGGATCTGCTCCGAGACCCAGAAGTCCTGTCACGATCATGCCCGTGGATGTGGTCTTGCCGTGGGCGCCGGCGACAGAGACGAGCCGCGAGTCGGCGACGAGCCACGCAAGAGCCTGCGAACGGTGCAGAACCGGAATCCCTCGCTCGTGGGCAGCAACGAGCTCCGGATTCTCTGGCCAGAGCGCACTCGTCACCACGACGGCGTCGACTGCGCCGAGGTGCGTCGCGTCGTGCCCGATGTGTACGGTGGCGCCGAGCGCGCGCAATTGCTCGACATTAGTGGATTCGCCGCGATCGGACCCTGAGACGGCACTCCCCCGGGCTAGAAACAACCGCGCTATCCCGCTCATCCCTGACCCTCCAATGCCCACGAAGTGAACGGACCGGATGTTCTCGGGTACGGGTGCGGTGAGATCTGGCTTGATCACTGTAAGTCTTTCGCAGTCTGGTGAAGGCGGGGTCAGTTATCGAGGGCGTCGTCGATGAGCTGAAGCATACGCTGTGAGCCTTCACGCGAGCCGATGTGCCGGCTCTGCACGGCCATGTCGTGAAGTCGCACACGATCGTTCAGCAGCGGGATCAATGTGTCGTCGATCCACGATGGAACGAAGAGGGCATCGGCGATGAGCAGCGCACCATTTGCTCCAACGACATCCGCGGCGTTGAGCCTCTGCTCTCCATTACCGACAGGGTACGGAACGTACACGGCAGGCACGCCGACAGCAGTGAGTTCAGAAACCGTTGCTGCGCCAGCGCGAGACACCGCGAAATCGGCGACGGCGAGTGCCAGATCCATGCGATCGCAGTACCGCATCATGTGATAGTGCTCGATGCCCGGATCAGTGACGTCCGCTTTGCCACCGACGAGATGAATAATCTGCCAGCCTGTGCCGATGATCTTCGCTGCTGTGTCGATGACCGTCGAGTTCAATCGACGAGCCCCTTGGGAACCTCCCGTGACTAGGAGGGTTCTTCGATCGGGATCGAGTCCGAAACGAGTCAGTCCCTCACGACGCGCCACGTCGATGTCGATTCTTTCGATCTCTGAACGCAACGGCATCCCGACAAAGCGAGCATGCTTCAGGCGAGTTCCGTGAAAGGCGACTCCGACGAATGTCGTATAGCGAATTCCCAGCCGGTTCGCGAGCCCTGGCCGCGCGTTCGCCTCGTGGATGACGAGCGGCACTTTCGCCTTCTTGGACGCGACATAGGCGGGCGTGGACGCGTACCCGCCGAAACCGACAACGACATCGATCGACCGTTCGGCGATCAGCCGAGCGGTTTGTTGACGTGCACGCCGGAATAGCCCCGGAAAGCGGAAGGCCGCGCCGTTGATGCGACGTGGGAATGGCACCTTCGGGATGGTGACGAGTTCGTAGCCTCTCTCGGGGACCAGCCGCGCCTCGAGCCCTTCTTGTGTGCCCAGCACGACGACCTCGGCGTCGGGCTCGCGCTCGCGGATCGCGTCTGCGGTCGCGAGAAGCGGGTTCACGTGCCCGGCAGTCCCACCCCCGGCCAGGAGATATCGAGTCATTGTCTCGCCTTCGTGCGAGCCAGGCTCGCATCGTCATGGCGTGCGCATGAGAGCACAACGCCGATCGCCATCATTCCCGTGAGTAGGGCGGTACCTCCTGCCGAGATGAACGGCAGTGGGACTCCAAGCACGGGGAACACCCGAAGCACGACTCCGATATTCACGAAGGCCTGCCCGATGATCCAAACCATTACTGTACCCGTCGCAATGCGGGTAAATGGGTCACTGGCCGACCGCATGATGCGGAGAAACACAATCGCCATCACGACGAAGAGCGCGAGCAGCACAACGCACCCGATGAGTCCGAGCTCCTCACCGATGATCGCAAAGATGTAGTCGTTGGATGCTGCAGGAAGCCACGCCCACTTTTCGTGCGAATTGCCGAGACCTCGACCGAAGATTGCGCCACCGGCCAATGCCCACGTGCCGTGCAGTGGCTGCCAGCACAAACCCTCGTAGTCCAGGCACTGCGCATCGAGAAACGATGTAATACGCCGCATCCGGTTCTCGCTTGTCAGCGCCATGACGGCCAGCAGAGCCACGCCGCCGATCACCGGAACCGCGAGGTAGCGAAGCTTCACGTTCGCGAAGAACAGCGCACCCAGCACAATGCCTGCCATAATGCTCACCGTGCCGAGGTCATGACCGAGCAGCACAAGGCCGATTGCGGCGCCCGCAACAGGGAGCACGGGAATCAGCACGTGGTACCACTTGCCGAGAAGCGGCTGCTTACGTGTGAGAACCGCTGCAAGCCAGATGACTAGGGCGACCTTCACCAACTCAGACGGCTGGCCGCTGACGGGTCCGATAGCGATCCAGTTTCGGTTACCACCATCTTCAATGCCCAGGGGAGTGAAGACGAGCATCTGAAGGATGAGGGCAAAGATCATGGCGGGCCATGCCCAGGTCTTCCAAAACGAAATCGGAAACCTGCTCATGATGAGCATGAGTGGAACGCCGATAGCCGCGTACGTCGCCTGCTTCCAGAATCCGCCGAAGAAACCTTGCGAGTCAAGGTACGAATCAATCGTCGACGACGATGCGACCATGATCAGGCCGAAGACGACGAGAAAAAGAGTCACTCCAAGCAGAAGCACGAAGTTCGACGGGACGGCTTTATCGATCTTGCCCAGCGAAATACGTGCGGAAGTGAAGCCCCTTCGCTCAGCTCTCGGTTCGGTGAGGCTCCTCTGATTGGTCATCGGCCCCACCTCCCTGAATCTCGTTGACGGCCTGCGCGAAGTACGTGCCGCGCTGGTCATAACCCGTGAACTGGTCGAGCGAAGCTGCCGCCGGAGCTAACAGCACGACATCACCCGGTTCAGCCATTCCGAGCGCAGCGTGCACGGCGCGCGTCATGACAGTTTCAGTTTCGGCCGGGTCAACGTCAATTACCGGAATGTCGGGCGCGTGTCGCTGCAATGCAGAGGTAACGGCCTGCTGCTCGGTTCCGATGATCACCGCTCCCCGCAGCCGCGAGGCGTGTCGTGCAATGAGCGGCCCGATATCGACGCCCTTCAGGAGACCGCCCAGAACCCAGACGACGGACTCGAACGCGGTGAGCGAGGCGTCTGCCGCATGCGGGTTTGTTGCCTTCGAGTCGTTGATCCAGCGGATGCCGTCGTGATCGAGCACCAGCTGAATCCGATGCGGATCAAGTGAGAAGCCACGAAGCGCTTGCTTGATCGTCTCAGGCGGAACGCCATACGCTCGAGCGAGAGCGGATGCCGCAAGGATGTTCGCAACCACGTGTGGTGCGGCGAGACCCTGTGCGTGCAACTCGTCGAGAGTGATGATCTCGAGTGCCGAGCTTCGGCGATCATCGAGAAACGCCCTGTCACACAGGATGCCGTCGACGACGCCGAGGTCGCTGGGGCCGGGGATGCCGAGATCGAAGCCGATCGCGCGTGCGCCCTCGACCACCTCGGCATTCTCGACCATCGTCCGAGTGGCAGCATCCGCCTTGTTATAGACACACGCGACACGAGTATTCTCGTACACGCGCGCCTTTGCATCACGATAGGCGTCGAACGTGCCGTGCCACTCAAGATGATCATTCGCGATATTCAGGCACACAGCTGAATGCGGTGACACCGCGGCATTCGTCGATGCAAGATAGTGAAGCTGGTGGCTCGAGAGCTCGACGACGAAAACATCAAACCCCTGGGGATCGCGCACGGCATCGAGCACAGGAACACCAATATTGCCGCACGGTGCGACCCTGTGACCGGCAGCGGCAATAATCGAGGCCGTGAGCTGCACGGTCGTCGTCTTGCCGTTCGTTCCTGTGACGAGCATCCACTCGGCAGGCGTCCCGACCTTGTCGCGGACACGCCAGGCAAGTTCGATATCGCCCCACAACGGAATCATCTGAGCCGTGGCCCACTCGATCATCGGATGATGTGGCGAGAAGCCCGGGGAGGCGACGATCAGCTCGGGATCGTGCTCGATCACCTCAGTCGGCGGGTGCCGCAGGTCGCCCGTGAACAATGTAGCGCCGATCACAGAGACAAGCCTTGTGTATTCATCAGACGCGCTCTCGGCGACGACGAGGACGTCGGCGCCCAGCTCGGTGAGTGTGTCTGCGACCGAGAACCCCGTCGCCCCGAGACCGAGAATGACGACGCGGAGTCCGCTCCAATCAGCGTGCCAGCTCGTCAGACCGACAAGGCGGTCCGGAACTGCATGCCTCGGAGTCATCGAGTGATCCACTCGATGTAGAAGGTGCCGACGCCGGCCGCGACGAGTAGACCACCGATAATCCAGAACCGGACGACAACGGTGATCTCGGCCCACCCCTTGAGCTCGAAGTGGTGGTGAATCGGACTCATCAAAAAGATGCGCTTGCCGTGCGTGAGTTTGAAGTACATGCGCTGAACGATGACCGAGCCTGCTTCGATCACGAACAGTCCGCCGATGAACACGAGGAGGATTTCGGTGTGGGTGAGGATCGCGAGAGCTGCGACGGCACCGCCGAGGGCGAGCGATCCGGTGTCACCGAGGAAGATCTGCGCGGGTGTCGTGTTCCACCAGAGAAATCCGATCAGCGAGCCGACGATTGCCGCCGCGACGATGGCAAGACCCAGCGGATCGACGACGTCGTAGCACTTGTACACGAGATCACCCTGCAGCGCCGTGCTGAAACAAGACTGGTTGTATTGCCAGAACCCGATGATGACGTAGGAGCCGATAGCGAAGATGCTGGCCCCGGTCGCGAGCCCATCGAGGCCGTCTGTGACGTTGACGCCATTCGACGTGGCAGTGACGATAAACGAGATCCAGACAAAGTAGAGAATGAATCCGATGATGGTTCCGGCAAGCCCCCACTGAGTGAGTGCGAGGAAATCGATATTGAGGTCCCTGATGAAAGACACCGCGGTGGAACCCGGAGTTACCCCCTGACTATTCGGGAAACCGATAGCCAGAACCGCGAAGACGGCGGCAACAATTACCTGGCCGACGATCTTCTCCCAGCCGCCGAGGCCCAGACTCTGCTGCTTGCGCGTCTTCAGAAAGTCGTCGACGAAGCCGACGACGCCGAGTCCGACCATCATGAACAGAACAAGGAGTGCCGAAACGCTGATGCGGTCGCCCGTAATCAGCATCGCCGTGAAGTACCCGAAGAAAACGCCGACGATGACGACGATGCCGCCCATCGTGGCGGTGCCCTTCTTCGAATGATGCGACTGCGGGCCGTCATCGCGAATGAACTGTCCCCACCCGAGTGCTCGGAACAGGCGGATGAAGAGCGGAGTCATGAAGAGCGAGAACGCCCCCGAGAGGGCTCCGGCCGTGAGTAGTGCGATCACGAGAACAATTCTCCCAACCGGTCGCCGAGAAAACGCAGACCAACAGAGTTCGATGATTTCACGAGCACGGTGTCTCCGGCCCGAAGCTCATCCGCAAGGTACTCATACGCTTCATCGGCCGTCTGCATAAATGTTGATTCGCCGTCCCACGAGCCCTCGTTGATTGCGGAGATGTGCAACCGTCTGGCTTCGGGGCCGACGACAACGAGTTGGTCGATTCCCAGGCGCACAGCCATCAGACCGATGCGATCATGCTCGTCTCCGGTGAACTCCCCGAGCTCACTCATCGCGCCAAGAACCGCGACCGTTCTCTGCTGCCGCGGGGTGATGAGCGCGAGGGTCTTCAGCGCGGCCGCCATCGAATCGGGGCTCGCGTTGTATGCGTCATTGATGATCGTGATTTTGTCTCGGCCGCCCATGACTTCCATGCGCCAGCGCTCAGCGCGCGTCACAGATTCAAGCCGGCGTACGGCGGTCTCGAGCGGTACACACAGCTCGCGCGCAACCGCCAACGCGGCGAGGGCGTTCCAGACATGATGCTCACCGAGCACCTTGAACGAGACGGGGATGCTGTCGCCATCGGAGGTCGTCAGAGTGAACTGGGTTCCGGCCGCCGTGACGTTGATGTCGGCGGCACGCACATCGGCTTCGTTGTGCTCGCCGAACCACACGACGCGAGCGGGCGTCTGTGAAGCCATCGCCACGACCCGGGGGTCGTCCCTGTTGAGAATCGCCACTCCGTCAGCGGATAGCGCCGCGACGAGCTCGGTCTTCGCGGCTGCCGTCTGCTCGATCCCGCCGAACCCTCCCGCATGGGCCATTCCCACTTTAAGTTCGACACCGATGTCGGGCTGCGCGATCGCGGCAAGATGCGCGATGTGTCCGGGCCCGGACGCTCCCATTTCAGAAATCAGATACCGCGTCGACTCGGTGACCCGAAGCATCGTCGTCGGCGCGCCGACTGTGTTGTTGAACGAGTTGCGGGGCGTCACCGTCTCAGCATCCGGAGAAAGGATCGCGCCCAGCAGGTTCTTCGTTGTTGTCTTGCCGTTTGACCCGGTGATGCCGATGACCGTCAGTGTTCCCTGAGCTTTGACACGCCGCACAACTTCCGCGGCGAGAGCGGCCAGTGCATCGACGGCATCGTCCACGATGATCTGAGGAATCGCCACATCAACGCGGTGCTCCACAATCGCAAGCGCGGCGCCGTTCTGCAGCGCTGCACCGACGAAGTGGTGCCCATCGGTAACGTCGCCGGGCTTCGCCACGAAGATGCCGCTCGTCTCGATCTCACGGGAATCCGTCTCGACATGCCCAGAGACGGCCGTGAGCTCGGTGGCATCCGTGCCCGCCGTGTCATATCGCCCCGATACGGCTGTGGCGATCTCGCCGATGGTGAGTGTGATCACCGGTGCATTGTCTCCTTCGTGTGTGGCCTGACGCGATGTTTCAAAATCGCGTCGGCCAGTTGGGAGCCGGCTCCGTTGACGGCGGGACATCATACGACTTCAAGACCTGTGTCAGCACCTGCTGGAAGGTCGGAGCTGCAGCCGCAGACGACCTAATGGTAGTCGGGTTCGCGATCGTAACTGAAACCACATACTCAGGGTCTTCCGCTGGTGCCATTCCCGTCATCGACACGATATACGTGGATTTCAAGCCACCGGACCCGTCGCCCTGCTGAGCCGTTCCCGATTTTGCCGCAACACGGTAGCCGGGAATCTGCAGCGTCGTACCGAAGTGGCCTTCGGTCGGAACGCTCTCGAGCATCTGCACCGTCAGATCTGCGGCGTTCTCCGACACCACACGCGTCCCGTCGCTGCTGGGAGCATTCGTCAGTGTTCCGTCTGGCTGCTGGCAGCCTTCCACGAGTTGAGCCGGGAGCCTCACGCCCCCGTTTGCAAGCGCCTGGTAAGCGCTCACGTCTTGAATGGCTGTCGAGGTCAGCCCCTGCCCGAACATTGTCGCGTAGAAGGTCTGGTTGTCCCATTTCTCCCACGGATGCAGCACGCCCGATGACTCCCCGGGAAATCCGATTGAGCTCTTCGTCCCCACTCCGAACTTCTGGAGATACTCGTATCGGTCCTTTGCCGACATCTTCTCCCCCAGTTGCGAGATACCCGTGTTCGATGATTCCGCAATGACGCCGGTCAGCGTGAGGTTCATCGGTCCATGCGGGAACGAGTCTTTGATCTCAGCACCATTGCTCGGGTAGTACCAGCCATCGGCGACAACGTGCGTCGTCGGATCTGCGAGTCCGGCGTCGATCAGCGAAGCGGCGATGAGCGCCTTGAAGGTGGACCCTGGCTCGTAGGGAGTCGTGAATGCACGAGCCCCGCGGTCCTCAGGATCAGTCGCCGAGACATTCGTCGGGTCGACAGACGGATACTCGGCTAATGCCTTGATCTTGCCCGTCTTCGCCTCCATCACCGTGACGATTCCCCAGGTACCCTTTGTGGCGGTCACCTGCTCGGCAAGTCGCTGCTGCGCATACCACTGCAGATCCGAGTCGAGCGTCAGCTTGACGGTGCCGCCGTTCTCTGCCGGCTGAGTGGTCTGCACCGATCCGGGGATCGCGACGCCGTCTTTGCCTCGCTGGTATGCCTGCGTGCCGTTTTGCGACTTCAGGCACGTGTTCATGAATCGCTCGACGCCGGCTAGCGGCTCTTGGTCTGAACCGACGAACCCGACAACGTTTCCCGCGATAGCGCCGTTCGGATAAAAGCGGGCCGGATGCTTTTTGGCATACAGCCAGGGAATATCGAGAGCATCGACAGCGCGATATTGATCGACGTCTACCGACTTCGCGATGCGCGCGTAAAGCGAATCGGCGTTCTCGTCTAATGCATCCGAGACGATGCCGAGGATGTCTTTGCCCGAAACGCCGATAATGTCACCGACTTCACTCGCGGCTTGCTCGACGCTCACCTTCGTCTTCTTGCCGTCATCTCCCGTGCGGGTGAACTGATTGACGTTTGCCGGTGAGACAGAAAGGTCGTAACGCATTACGCTGCCGGCCAGCACTTCACCACTGGAATCGACGATGTCGCCGCGCTCACCGTACACGGTGAGTTCGCCCGACGTCTTGTCTGAAGCATCCGCCTGTAATTGCGAGGCATTCACAACCTGAATGTCAATGAGCCGAATGACGAATGCGGCGAAAACGCCAAGAACGCAGATGACCGCAATGACGGCACGACGCCTGCTGGTTCGATTCGCGTGTTGCACTAGGGGATCCTCACGACGACACGGCTACGTCAGTGGGTTTTCGGAGACGGTAGGCCGTTTTCGAAGATTACCTGCGTGGGCGGCGGATTCGAACCCGACTCGCCTGTCCCTTGGGAATCCTCAGAGTCGCGCTGCGATGAATCGTCTTTCTTCGTTCCGACTGGCCCCAGCTGGTCCACGAGACTATTGCCGACCATGCCATTGGCGAGAGGGCGCTCCGTTGCTTCTCCCCCGGGGCCCGGCTGACCGAGCACCGTTCCGTCAGAGAGACGAATGTAAACGGGGCTCTGGTTGATCACCATTCCAAGTGACTGCGCACTTTCGGCGATGTACTGGGGCGAGCTGAGCACCTCGATCTGCTCGGTGAGTGACTGCTGCGCAAGCTGAAGATCTCCCTGCTGCGACTTGAGCGCCGAAAGCTCGTACGCACCCTGGCTGAGGGCAACGCTCGAAAGCAGCTGCGCAACGACGATGCCGCTGACTGCAGCGATCGTCGTAACCGCGTAGGCAATCTTCGGGCGTGACTTTCTGACGGTACGCAGCGGAACTGCACGAAGCGGGGGCCGTTGCGTCTCGCGTTCCGGCGCCCGAAGCGGGCGGATGCTGCGCGCCACTCCAGTGCTCATAGTTTCTTCCCCCTGATTCGTTCTGCTGCGCGGAGCCGCACAGGTGTGGCCCGCGGATTCGCAGCTATCTCCGTCTCACTCGCGCGTTCGGCGCCGCGCGTCAGCAGTTCAAATTTCGCTTGGTGCTCCGGCAGCTCAACCGGCAGTCCTGCGGGTGCACTCGACTGGGACGCCGCGTGAAATGCCCGCTTGACGATGCGATCCTCAAGAGACTGATACGACATGACGACAATGCGTCCTCCGACGGCGATGGCATCGAGTGCTGAGGGAATAGCGCTCTCCAGCACGGCAAGCTCCCTGTTTACCTCGATGCGCAGTGCCTGGAATACACGCTTTGCTGGGTGGCCGCTGCGGCGCACAGCCGCTGGCGTTGCCTTATCGATCAGCTGCACAAGCTGCGCGGACGTGCGCAGAGGCTGCTCATCGCGCGTATCCACAATCGTTCGCGCAAATCGTCCAGCGAGCTTCTCTTCGCCGTAACGGTGAAAGATTCTTCTGAGATCTGCCTCGCTGTACGTCGCGAGCACCTTCTCAGCGGTGAGCTCGCTGTCCGCGTCCATTCGCATGTCGAGCGGCGCGTCTTGCGAGTATGAGAACCCGCGTTCTGCGCGGTCAAGCTGAAGTGATGACACACCGAGGTCGAACAGGATGCCGTCAAGGCGCTCAACCTTGGCGACCTCGAGTGCTCCGACAATGTCGTCATACTCCGTCTTGACGAATGTCGCGCGATCACCGAAAGGTGCAAGCCGCTCCTCCGCGATCTGAAGCGCGTCGGCATCTCTGTCGATCCCGATCAGGTGTACGTCGGGAAACCTGTCGAGCAGCGCCTCACTGTGTCCGCCCATGCCGAGCGTCGCGTCGATCACGACGCGCCCGGGCCCGTCAAGGGCCGGAGCGAGAAGGTTGACGCAACGGTCGAGCAGTACCGGGGTGTGAATGTCGTTGTGTGCCATTGATATCACCGGGCCCTCGTCGCTGATCCCCATCCGTCCGACCTGGCACCGGGGAAGTGTGTCAGGGCGCCAACGGCTGGGAGTCGGCGACGAGGGATCAGAAGAGCCCCGGGATCACCTCCTCCGCAGTGTCGGAGAAGACTGATTCCTGCTCGGCGAGGTAGGTCTCCCAAGCCTCGGAGTCCCAGATCTCAGCACGGCTTCCCGCGCCGATGACCGTCAGCTCGCGGTCAAGGCCCGCATAGGAACGAAGGTTGTGCGGGATGGTAATGCGGTTTTGCTTGTCTGGAGTCTCGGGACTTGCGCCCGAGAGGAAAACACGGAGATAGTCGCGCGCCTGCTTCGAGGTCACCGGGGCCTGCCGGATCTTCTCGTGCATGTCCTCAAACTCACGCGTGCTGAATACGTAGATGCAGTTTTCCTGCCCCCGAGTCATCACGACGCCACCAGCGAGTTCATCGCGAAACTTCGCCGGAAGAATGATGCGCCCTTTGTCGTCGAGCTTCGGAGAGTACGTGCCGAGAAACATCGAACCCTCCCCCTCTTCGCCGGCCAACGTGGAGTCTTACTCCACTTTACTCCACAATGCACCACAAACAGAAGCACATTCTGGTATTGCTTGCGAAGTTACCGTAATAAACCCTGTAAACACAAGGAAATATGCGGTGGAGGAGGGTGGAGGAAATTTTTACGTTTTGGAGCCGCCGTTGGCACAATCAATGCGTAAGGCGCCGGGAACATCACCAGCAGCCCTCATACAGACACGAGACGACTCCTGCGGTGGAACGCCAAAGATCCGTCGTGGAGGAAAGTGGGTATGCGCAGTCTCCGCCCAGCACACATAAAAAAGGAACCGACCCTCGGGTCGGTTCCTTTTCACGCTCCTTCTGGCGGAGCTACCTCACGATCAGCGTTCGTTCTCCTGGCGGCGATCCCAGCGATCGTTCATCTTGTCCATGAAATTCCCGCCGTCATGCACGGGCTTCTGTGCTTTGGTCTTGTCCCCAGCGGGCTCTGCGGAATTCTTCGATGGCTGCATCGCCAGAAGCACGCCACCGAGCATGACGACGAAACCGACAACTCCGACGACGGGCTGCTGAATCATGACAGCGGCGACAAGCGCGCCAATGCCGATGAGCACAACAAGGCTGCCCAGAGCAATGCTTCGGTACGAGGGACGGCCTCGACGATCCCCTGCCGTCGAGACGAAATCAGCGTCATTCCTATAGAGGTGACGCTCCATCTCATCGAGGAGCCTCTGCTCCTGTTCAGATAGTGGCATCGCCTTCCCCCTTCTCGCGAGTTCGGATGCGACTCAATGTCTACAGCAATTCTATCCCGCCCGCATGTGGCTAGGCTAGACGCGTGCCTGATCCACAGCATCTGCTCCAGTTTGTCCAGACTCGGCTCGACGAGTTTCTCAGTGCGCGTACCTCTATCTTGGCGCGAGTCGCCGACGAAACAGCTGAATTTTCAAGCTTCTCAAGGGAGTTTCTCAGAGGTGGAAAAAGGTTCAGGGCCCAGTTCTGCCATCAGGGCTGGCACGCGGTAACCGGAACATCAGCATCGAATTCGACCGAGGCCATTGTCGGAGCGGCAGCCGCACTCGAGATTTTCCACGCCGCAGCCCTCATTCACGACGACATCATTGATAATTCAGATACTCGTCGCGGGCGCCCCTCAGCACATCGGCGATTCGAACGACAGCACATGCACTCCCGTTGGGCAGGAGATTCTGCGGAGTATGGACGTTCTGCTGCCATCCTTCTGGGGGACCTTCTGCTCGGCTGGAGTGATGAGCTGCTCGACGACGCGCTCTCGGCACTGAACGACGCCGCGATCGCACGCGAAGCCCGCGACGAATTTCGTCGCATGCGCACTGAGGTGACAGCCGGCCAGTTTCTCGACATCCTCGAAGAGAAGTCCTGGGCTACGCATAGCAATGCCGAACAGGTGCGGCGCGCCGAGACTGTCGCGACGTTTAAATCCGCCAAGTACAGCGTCGAAGCTCCCCTTTCGCTCGGCGCCATCGTGGGCGGAGGCCGCGCTGACCAACTAGCCGCACTTCGCGCGTATGGGCTCCCCCTCGGCATCGCATATCAGCTTCGCGACGACCTTCTCGGAGTCTTCGGCGACTCAGCTGTGACGGGGAAGCCAAGCGGCGACGACCTACGCGAGGGAAAGCGCACGGTTCTCATCGGGCTCACCCGAATGGCCCTCTCCTCCGCGGGACGCGACGAAATCGACGGGCTTCTTGGCGATCCGCGGCTCGGTGACGCGGACGTCACCCGAATTCAGACATTGATCCGCGAGAGCGGCGCTGACGCGCAGGTGGAAACCCGCATCGTCGACGAAGTAGCAAAGGCCTCAGAGGCGATCAGACGTGCTCCGCTTGATGGTGTCGCCATCGACGAGCTGCTCGAACTTGCGGATGCTGTCACGCAGCGCGACGCGTAATCGCTACGCGAGCGCCTGAGCGACGCGTCGCACCTCGGATTTGCGTCCGGCTCGCAGCGCATTCAACGGAGTATCGCCGATGGAATCGTCGGCTTCAGTGAGCCAGGCGAGAATCTCGTCATCGTTAAATCCCGCATCAGACAGCAGAATGAATGTGCCGCGAAGCTCCTTGAGCGGCTCTCCATCACGCAAGAAATCAGCGGGCACAACGAGAACACCGTCTCGGCGCACTGCCAGCAGCTCGCGATCTTCAATTAGCCGACGCACCCGACTCAGCTTCACATCGAGCATCTCGGCGAGGTCGGGAATGGTAAGCCAGTCAGAGGGGGCGGCGTCGTGAGTCACGATTCGAGTGTGCCACGGTTGACGGACTCAGGCCAGTTGCGACCCTGAGCAGCTGACTAGGAGCTTCGCTTCTCCCCCTCTTCATAACGTTCACCACATTAACCACATCTGCCACTTGAATATCAATAACCCGTTACATAACACAGAACTCATGTACCTCTTTTATTGACACGCTTCACACGCGTGTGTAACGGTTGGGACGTTGTACGACATTGCGAGGGGGACCAGGATGCCGACGACAACCGTCAAGAAAAGTATCGTGCCGATTGCTCTGATGAGCGCTGTCGCCGCCGGAATGCAGATCATGCCGGCTCACGCCGACGAGCACCACACCGCCGACTACGGGCCCGATGGATTCACACGTGGCACGGGCAGCCTCACGCTGAAGTCGCACTTTCTTCCAGCACCGGAGTCGTACACGGTGGGCGCGAACGACAGCCTCTCGGTGATCGCGACGCGCTTTGGACTCTCAGCCGAAACCGTTGCGGCGCTCAATGGTCTAGCCACGGACAGCTCCGTTCACGAAGGCCAGAATCTCGCTCTCGTGGCGAAAGGCTCGTCAGCGTCTCCCGGAGCATCCACAGCCGCAACGACAGCATCCACTCAGTCGACGTACGTTGTGAAATCGGGCGATACTGTCGGCCGTATCGCCAGCGCGCACGGTGTCAGTACACAGTCCGTGCTCACGGCCAATTCGTTGTCGTGGTCGAGCGTCATTTACCCCGGCCAGAAGCTGACGATTCCCGGAACCTCGTCTGACTCGAAGGATTCTGAGTCGAAGAAGTCCGAGCCACGTGACTCCACACCAAAGGGCGCAACGTACACCGTCGTCTCCGGTGACACCGTCGGCGGTATCGCCTCCGCACACGACGTGAGTATTCAGGCTGTGCTCGATGCGAATGGGCTTACCTGGTCGAGCATCATCTATGTGGGACAGAAACTCACAATCCCCGGCTCAGGCTCCACGGAGTCTGAATCGGCGAAGAAGTCGACAAACGATACCGTCGCGCCGCTGACAGCTGAGATGAAGACGAACGCCCAGACGATCATCCGGGTTGGGCACACTCTGGGGGTCAGCGACTACGGTCTCGTCATCGCGCTGGCCGCAGCCATGCAGGAGTCGAGTCTGCGTAACATCGATGGCGGCGATCGCGACTCGCTCGGGCTCTTTCAACAGCGCTCAAGTCAGGGTTGGGGCACAAAAGAGCAGATCATGAACCCCGAGTATGCGGCAAAGGTATTCTTTGTCGGCGTCTCAGGGAAGACCCGTGGACTTCTCGACATCTCTGGGTGGAA
The DNA here is from genome assembly GCF_011751765.2 of Paramicrobacterium chengjingii. Lineage (GTDB taxonomy): Bacteria > Actinomycetota > Actinomycetes > Actinomycetales > Microbacteriaceae > Paramicrobacterium > Paramicrobacterium chengjingii. The sequence continues at coordinate 1,530,434 of NZ_CP061169.1, read as the reverse complement.
AGACATGTCTGTGACAGATGCTGCGCAGGCCGTGCAGATCTCGGCCTACCCCGACGCGTATGCGAAATGGGAGACGTCCGCTCGTGCCTGGGTGACGCAGCTCGGCTGACAATCCCATAACGAAGAGGGGCGAATAGGCGCGCAACCCGTGTGTCCGTGCCGACACTCAGTGTGCGGTTCGTAGACTCGAGTCGTGACGACTAGCCAGCAAACCGATCCTCTGATCGGCCGTGTAATCGACGGCCGGTATGAGGTGCGCTCGCGTATCGCGCGCGGAGGAATGGCTACAGTCTACGTCGCGACCGATCATCGGTTGGAGCGGCGCGTCGCGATCAAGGTGATGCACGGTCACCTGAGCGATGACCAGGCGTTCACCAACCGGTTCGTGCAAGAAGCTCGCTCGGCGGCTCGACTCGCGAATCCACACGTTGTCAGCGTCTTCGACCAGGGTCAAGACGGCGACATGGCTTATTTGATCATGGAGTACCTGCCGGGAATCACACTCCGTGAGTTGCTTCGCGATCACGGCTCGTTGACATCGCAGCAAGTTGTCGACATCATGGACGCCGTTCTCACCGGCCTGGCGTCGGCGCACCGTGCCGGTATCGTGCATCGCGATGTGAAACCCGAGAATGTGCTGCTCGCCGATGATGGCCGCATCAAGATCAGCGACTTCGGGCTTGCTCGAGCGGCCTCCGCGAACACTGCTACGGGGCAGGCCCTGCTCGGCACCATCGCCTACCTCTCCCCCGAGCTTGTCACTCGAGGCATGGCCGATACACGCAGCGACATCTATGCACTCGGCATCATGATGTATGAGATGCTCACAGGCGACCAGCCGTACAAGGGCGAGCAACCGATGCAGATCGCCTACCAGCACGCGAATGATTCTGTTCCCCGCCCCAGTGCCCGCGTCCCAAACATTCCGGACGAGATCGATGACATGGTGCTCTGGGCGACCGAGCGCGATCCCGACGAACGGCCAGCCGACGCGCAAGAGATGCTCGATCGGCTGCACGAGGTAGAAGCCGAGCTCGGTTACAGCCTCTCTGCAGCGCCGACGCAACACACTGCCGCATTCCCGATGGACGACACAGTCGCCCTGGGCGCTACAACGGCGTTCGGCGCAACGACAGCGTTCGAATCTCCATCGGCGACGACGGGCACAACAGATCCGCTCGGCTCAATGGTGGCAGCCACAGGCACGGTCAAGAAACTCACGACGACAGTCACCAAGCGTCGCCACAAAGGCTTGTGGATGTTTCTGATCGTCGTTCTTCTGTGTGGTGTCGTGGGCGGAACCGGGTGGTACTTCGGCACCGGTCCCGGTTCGCGTATCGCCATTCCTGACAATCTCGTTGGCGGCTCTCCCGACGAAGCGTCAGCGGCGCTCACCGAGCTTGGGCTCCTCGTCAAAGCCGGCGAGGAATACAGCCTCGACATTGAGAAAGGGATGGTGACGAGCACGAGTCCCAGCCCGGGCGATCTCGTGTACAAGAACTCTACGGTGACTGTGAAGGTCTCTCTCGGGCCGAAGCCAGAGACCCTCCCGTCTTTGGCAGGTGTGCCCGTCTCGGAGGCACAGAAGACCATCGAAGACCTGGGCTTGAAGATGGGCGACACCAGTTACCAATTCAATTCTGACGTTAGCGCAGATGGCGTGATCGCAGCATCCATCGATGGTGACGACGTTACAGGCGGCGTCGACACATACCAGGGCAAGACTGTTGATGTGGTTGTGTCCGTCGGAGCTGTGCCGCAACTCGTCGGCGAAACGCAGGATGCCGCTACAGAAGCTCTGGATGAAGCCGGACTCGAGCTCGGCTCGGTCTCGGAGCAGTTCAGCGATGACGTTGCGAAGGGCAATGTCATCTCCGTCGACTACGACACCCCGCTGACCCCCGGCGACAGCGTGAACCTCGTCGTGTCAAAGGGTCAAGATCTCGTCAAGGTTCCCGACGTCGTCGGAATGACCGTGAACAAAGCCAAGCAGGCGCTGGAAGAAGACGGGTTCGCCGTGAAAATCGACTCGAACATTCCCAAGGAGTATTGGGACGCGGTCATCAACGACCTGTTCGCCGTCGATTCCACCGATCCTGCCGCTGGAGAAATGATCAAACGAGGGTCGACGGTGACGATCGTCGCCAACCTCTAGCGCACAATGACCTGGGGCCGGCAGCGAGCCGGCCCCAGGTCATGACATCGTGATCAGTTGTTGCCGAGCTGCTCAGCAACAAGGAATGCGAGCTCGAGCGACTGCATGTGGTTGAGCCGCGGATCGCACAGAGACTCGTAGCGCGTCGACAGGGTCTCTTCGTCAATGTGTTCAGAGCCGCCAAGACACTCGGTGACGTCGTCTCCCGTGAGCTCAACGTGGATTCCACCTGGGTGGGTGCCGACAGCGCGATGGGCCTCAAAGAAGCCCTGCACCTCGTCGACGACGTCGTCAAATCGACGAGTCTTGTATCCGGTTGGCGTCGTGATGCCATTTCCGTGCATCGGATCGGTGACCCACAGCGGGTTCGCCTCTTCCTGTTTGATGCGTTCAAGCAGTGGCGGAAGCGCGTCACGGATCTTACCCGCGCCCATTCGAGTTATGAATGTGAGACGGCCCGGGCGGCGTTCCGGATCGAGCTTGTCAATGAGGCGCAGCATATCGTCTGCGGAGGTCGTGGGACCGAGCTTGACGCCAATCGGGTTGTGCACACGCGAGAGGAAATCAACGTGGGCACCATCGAGGTCGCGTGTCCGCTCACCGATCCAAATGAAGTGACCTGACGTGTTGTACGGCTGACCTGTGCGCGAATCGATGCGAGTCATGGGCCGCTCGTAGTCCATGAGCAGGCCTTCATGGGCCGTGTAGAACTCGACACGCTTGAGTTCATCGAAATCGGCCCCTGCCGCCTCCATGAACTTGATGGCGCGGTCGATTTCCTTGGCAAGGTGCTCGTAACGCTGATTCGCAGGGTTCGCCGCGAACCCTTTGTTCCAGGAGTGCACCTCGCGCAGATCGGCGAATCCACCCTGAGTGAATGCGCGAATGAGGTTCAACGTCGATGCGGCCATGTGGTACCCGCGAAGAAGACGGCCGGGGTCTGCTCGGCGAGATTCCGGAGTGAAGTCATAGCCGTTGACGATATCGCCACGGTATGCGGGAAGCGTCACGTCCCCGCGGGTCTCGGTGTCGCTTGAGCGCGGTTTGGCGAACTGGCCTGCCATGCGCCCCATTTTGACGACGGGCATGGAAGCACCGTAGGTCAGCACAACGGCCATCTGCAGAATCGTCTTGACGCGATTGCGAATCTGGTCAGCGGTAGCGCCGGCAAATGTCTCGGCGCAGTCACCGCCCTGAAGCAGAAAGGCCTCACCACGGGCAGCGCGGGCAATACGGTCACGCAGCAGATCAACTTCGCCAGCGAACACCAAGGGGGGCAGCGTCTCGATCTCACGAGAGACTTCGGCGACAGCCTCCTGATCCGGCCACGCCGGCTGCTGTTTGATGGGAAGCTCGCGCCAATAGTCGAGACCGGCGATCACTGAGTCATCAGCCTTCACTACCGGGTCGTTTGACATTGTCACGGGCTGCCCTGTTTCTGTGTGCGTGCGGGAATGAGAGTGCGCGATGCGCGAGTCTCAGCCTATCGCGAAACGCGTGCCTGCTTGTCCTTCACCGACGTTGCGTAGACGTCGACATATTCCTGCTGGCTGAGCCTCTGCAGCTCGTACATCAGCTCGTCTGTGACCGACCGCAGAATGAACCGGTCGCCCTCGAGACCTTCGAATCGGCTGAAGTCGAGAGGCTCCCCGAAGATCAGCCCTGGGCGTTTGATGTGAGGCAGGCGCGTTCCGATCGGCATGATGTGCTCAGTGTTCACCATGACGACAGGGATGATCGGCACACGGGCTTCAAGCACCATGCGTGCGACCCCTGTGCGGCCGCGGTACATGCGAGCATCGGGGCTACGCGTGCCCTCTGGATAGATACCGAGCATCTCACCACGTCCGAGCACGGCAAGCCCCGTGTTGAGCGATGCCTCCGATGCTTTGCCGCCCGAGCGGTCGATCGGGATCTGGCCCGTCGCGGTCATGAACGCACGCGTCGCCCATCCTTTGATTCCTTTACCCGTGAAATAGTCGCTTTTGGCGAGAAACGAAATGCGGCGGTTGAGGTAAAGCGGGAGAAAGATCGAGTCGATCACTGACAGATGGTTGCTCGCGATGATTGCCGCCCCGTGTGCAGGCACGTTCTCAGCGCCGACGACCCAAGGTCGGAAGATCGTCGTCACGAGGGGGCCGACAATCACGTTCTTCATGATCCAGTAGAACATCGTATGTAACAGTATCCCGTTCGCGAGCTATGATCTCTGACGTTCTGCCGCGATCCTCGCTAAATCGGCGGCGCCAACCACTCCAGCATCATTGACCAGTTCTGCGATCACGAACTCGGGCTCCGGGTGAAAACCGCGCGCCGGAAGGTTGTCGAAGTACGCCGCGCGAACGGGTTCGAGCAGAAGCTCACCCGCCTGTGCGACTCCCCCGCCGAGAACGAACATCTGCGGGTCAAGGACGGCTCCGAGCGTTGCACAGCCTTGACCGATATACGATCCAAGCCGGCGCAGAGCCATGATGGCACCCCCGTCACCCGCAACGATGAGCTCGTAGATGGACTCGCCGGAGAGTGCGCCGCCGCGCTCCTCGCGCATATCGGCAAGCGCCTGACCGATTCCGCCCGCGTCAGCGAGTTCGTTGGCGAGACGGCCAAGTGCCCGTCCAGAGCCGTACTGCTCAAGGCAGCCGCGCACTCCGCAGCCACACGGAAGGCCACCCGGGATGAGTCGAATGTGCCCGAGCTCGCCTCCTGTGCCGAATCCACCGCGAAAGAGCTCGTCACCAGTGACGATGGCACCTCCAACGCCCGTGCCGATCGTGAGCATGACCATGTCGCTGACAAGGTGCGCAGCGCCGAACCGAAACTCGGCCCAGCCCGCCGCATTCGCATCGTTCTCGATGACGACGGGCATTTTCAGACGCGCCGAAAGCTTTGCCTGAAAAGGCTCGTTGCGCCAACTCAGGTTCGGCGCGTAATACACGGTCGACTGGGCCGCATCGATAAACCCAGCAGCGGCGACTCCGACCCCGGCGATGTCGCGACCGTTACGAAGGCGCTCCACCATCTCGACGACAGCATCCTCTATTGCCGAACTGTCGCGGGCCGGTGACGGAACTCGATCTTCAGTGACGATCTCACCGTCTTCATCGACGACGGCCCCCGCGATCTTCGTTCCTCCGATATCGATCCCGATGGCGTGCACGCTTGACCTCCACACATGACTTTGTCGCGGGAACTGACGAATCCCACAAAAAACTGCTTGTACCCTGCTGGTTCTGTGCAGGAAATCCCAGGGTGGCGTTTGCCGATCCCGTCAACACAAGCATCCTCACTTTAGAGTAGAGGAAGCCGTACCCGCCCACGTACCGAAGGAGCTACTGTGGATCACCACACTGTGCCCGCTCTTGTCCCTGCAGATCCCGCTGCCAATGCAACGGATCTTCTCATCGATCGGGTCAAGGCAACCCCTGATGCTCCGCTGTTCTCTGTCCCCTCGGGCGATGGATGGTCTGACGTGTCGGCTGCGGAGTTCCTGCGCCAGGTGATGGCACTCGCCAAAGGGCTTGTCGCTTCGGGCATTGCGCCAGGCGACAAGATCGGCTTCATGTGCAAGACAAGTTATGAATGGACGCTTGTCGACTTTGCAACCTGGTTCGCTGGGGCCGTTCTCGTACCTGTCTACGACACGAGCTCACCGTCGCAGATCCACTGGATTCTGAGCGACTCGGGCGCAACAGCCATGATCGTCGAGACCCCGGATCACTTCTCCCGCTTCGACGAAGTGCACAGCGAGCTTTCCGATGTCGGTCCGGTGTGGCAGCTGCACCTCGGCGACCTCGACAAGCTGGCGCAGAGTGGCACAGAGGTGCCAGACGATGAGATCGAGCGGCGACGCTCCCTGGCACAGGGCGCCGACATGGCGACGCTCATCTATACCTCAGGCTCAATGGGAACCCCCAAGGGATGTGTGCTCACTCACTCAAACTTCGTTGAGCTCTCGCGCAACGCGGCAGTGGCGATGAAAGAGGTCGTTGCTCCCGGTGCGTCGACGCTCCTCTTCATAACGCTTGCACACATCTTCGCGCGGTTCATCGCCGTGCTCGCCATACATTCGGGCGTAAAGGTGGGACACCAGCCCGATACGAGCCGACTGCTCGAATCACTCGGGTCCTTCAAGCCGACATTCCTACTTGCCGTTCCACGTGTCTTCGAGAAGGTATACAACTCAGCGGAGCAGAAGGCTGAAGCCGGTGGAAAGGGAAAGATCTTCCGCACGGCCGCCGCGACTGCCATTGAGTACAGCAAGGCAGCGGAAGCCGGTTCTGTCCCGTTCGGGCTGAAGGCGAAGTTCTTGCTGTTCGACCGCCTCGTGTTTGCCAAGCTGCGTGCGGCGATGGGCGGCAACGTGCGCTACGCCGTGTCGGGCTCGGCACCATTGGGCGCACGGCTTGGTCACTTTTACCATGCGTTGGGCATCACAATCCTCGAGGGCTACGGGCTCACCGAGACAACGGCACCAGCAACGGTGAACATTCCCTCCGCGTCGAAGATCGGAACCGTCGGGCCGCCGCTGCCAGGAATGAGCGTTCGCATCGCGGAAGACTGCGAGATTCAGGTGAAGGGAATCGACGTCTTCAAGGAGTATTGGAAGAACCCGGAGGCGACGGCGGAGTCGTTTGACGACGGCTGGTTCTGCACCGGCGATCTCGGCACCCTCGACGATGACGGGTTCCTCACCATCACAGGGCGCAAGAAAGAGATCATCGTGACGGCGGGCGGTAAGAACGTCGCCCCGGCCGTGCTCGAAGACCCCGTTCGCTCCAACCCGATCGTCGGGCAAATCGTCGTTGTTGGTGACCAGAAGCCGTTTATCGCCGCGCTCGTCACGCTCGACCCGGAAATGCTTCCCACATGGCTTCAGAACAACGGTGAGGATTCCACGATGTCTGTGGCGGATGCTGCGCGCAACCCTGCGGTGATTGCGGAAGTTCAGCGCGCCATCGATACCGCGAACAGCCGGGTGTCGAGAGCCGAGTCCATTCGCAAGTTCGAGATTCTCGACACCGACTTCACGGAAGCATCCGGACACCTCACGCCGAAACTGAGCATCAAGCGCAACGTGATCGTGAAGGACTTTGCCGAAGCCATCGAGAACATGTATTCAACCCCTCAGCCGACGCAAGGGCTCTCCCTCTCCTAGGTGGAGCGAGAGCGGCGCGCCAACCAGCGCGCCGCTCTCGTCGGCTCAGGCCGCTCTTTTGGTCAGAACCAGTCGGACTCACGCACCTGCTTCATAGCTGCGCGGCGTTCGTCTTTCTCGAGCCGGTCGATGTAGAGGTACCCGTCAAGGTGATCTACTTCGTGCTGCAGAGCCTGCGCGAGCACGCCCGTGCCCTCAACGGTGACGGGCGCGCCCTCAAGATCGATCCCCGTCACGCGAGCGTACGGATGCCGCGGGGTGGGATGCCACTGTTCTGGAACAGACAGGCATCCTTCATCGATCAGTTCCTTGTCGCCACGCACTTCGACAACTGTCGGATTGATCACGTAGCCGACGACACCGTCGACGTTGTAACTGAACGCACGCACGCCAACGCCGATCTGATTCGCCGCCACACCGGCTCGTCCGGGTAGCTGCACCGAATCGAGAAGGTCGGCAATGAGCGACCTCACGCCGTCGTCAATCGTCGTGATCTCGGTGCACGGCGATTTCAGAACAGGGTCCCCGAAAAGACGAATTGCACGTTCGGTCATGTGACTGAGTCTCCCTCAACGAGCGGTGAGCGCTGGGCGCTGCGTCGGAATTCCATCGACAACGGATGCCGCTAACAGCCTGGCCGCGCGCCGGGTAGCACCACGAAGTGCGCCGAACTCGATCGAAGACCCCGAGGCTAACTCTGGATCGTATGGAATGCGAGCGACAGCGCGAACACGCGAGGCAAAATGTGCTTCTAGCTCGTCAACGTTCACGATCGAGCGCGCAGCAGAACGATTGTTGATCACCACGACGGCGTTCTTCGCCAGCTGTGCAAAGCCGTTGGATTCCAGCCAGGAGATCGTCTCCGATGTCAGCCGTGCCTCGTCGATGCTCGTACCTGAAACGATCACGACGCTATCGGCATGCTCGATCGTTGCCCGCATGACGTCGTGTACCATTCCGGTACCCGAGTCTGTGAGCACCATCGAATAATACTGCGATGCCAGCGTTGCAACGATCCCGTAGTCATCGTCTCCGAACGCCGTCGTCACGGCCGGGTCGGGGTCTGACGCGAGTACGTCAAGACGTGTTTCATCCCGCGCTACCAACGTCGAAAACTCCGTGTACCCTGTAATCTCATTCTTACGCCGAATGACGTCGCGAACGGTGAAGTCGCTCTGTCCGCCGATGCGATCGTGAAGAGTCCCCCTGTCAGGGTTTGCGTCAAGAGCGATAACTCGGTCGTCACGGGCATCCGCAAGCGCCATTCCCAGAAGGATTGACACCGTCGTCTTGCCGACGCCACCTTTGCGAGTGATCACAGGGACGAATCGTGCTGATCCAGAGAACGGCTTGGCAATGCGATGGGTCAGCTCCTTGCGTGCGCGCGCCTTCTTGCTGTCACCGAGATTGATCAGATGGCCGCTCGCCGCGTAGAGCGCCCGTTGCACAGTGCCATCTGGCGCGCGGTGTCGTGAGCCTCGATCGTCGAGAAGTCGTTCAGCCGTGAGTGCCTGCGCGTTCTCTGCTCCCCCGTTGGGTGTTTGGCGTGCGCTCATGCTCTGCGGCGTCGTCTGCTCGGCCTCTGGTGTGGGTGATGCGGGAGTGACTGGAGCTGCCCGCTTCTTTTCGGAAGAGGCACGATTCGATTCCATCGCGGGAGACGGTCCCACGCTCACAGGATCCTTCGTGGGAGTCTGAGCCTTGGGCGGTGCGTTTTTCTTTGCCGCTGCCGCCTTGGTCGCGGAGGTCGTGCCATTCTGAGGTTGCCCCGAGGCAGCTGAAGATCTCGTCGGCGACGATTTCTTCGCCGACGATGATGGTGTGGACGCCGCTTGCGGAGCGGGTCCTTGCCGACTCGGTGGAATAACAGCTTCCGCTGGGTTTACCGCGACATCGTCGAGAATCACATCGTCATCTTCGAGCTCTTCTTCGCGCGACGCAGGAATGGTTACGCTGATCGTCTGGCTGCGCACGTGCGGCTTCTCGGCAGACTCTGCGAGCGCTGCGTCACCGTGTGGCGTCTCAGGCTTCTCGATTCCGTCATGCTTCGAGGGCATGGTGATGATGCTCCTTCGGGTTGTGGCGACGTTTCACGCCAAGATAATCCGTGAACAGTGTAGTGACCCGATCAGCCTTCTGCCGATTCAGATCGCGGAGAAGTCGTCAGGATGCTATAACCTCTACGAGCAAATCACCCGACTCGACCTGCTGTGGGGAGTTGATGGCGATGCGCTCAACCGTCCCACCGATCGGGCTCGTGATGGCGGCCTCCATCTTCATCGCTTCGATGGATGCCACAGCTTGACCCGCTTCAATTGAATCGCCCTGATTGACTTTGACCGTCACCACCCCTGAGAACGGTGCCGCGACCTGACCCGGTTTGCTTGTGTCTGCCTTTTCCGCTGCCTTCGTCGCGACCTCGACGGAACGGTCCCTCACAAACACCGGCCGCAGCTGGCCATTGAGTATCACCATGACCGTGCGCATTCCCTTGTTGTCGGGCTCTCCGACCGCTTCAAGCCCGACATAGAGCCGAACTCCCTCGGCAATCTCCACATAGGTCTCCCGACCCTGCTCAAGACCGTACAGGTAGTCAGCGGTTTCCAACACGGACAAGTCGCCGAACAGTTCACGTAGCTGTTCAAACTGATGTGTGGGCGCAGGAAACAGCAGTCGGTTCAGCGCGGCACGCTTCTGCGCTGGTGTCCCATTCAGCTGTGCTTCGTCGTCGGAGCTGAGCGGGGTGGTGCCGATGTGCACGTCTTTCCCACTCAACACCTTCGATCGGAATGGTTCGGGCCAACCTCCCGGCAGCTCACCAAGCTCTCCAGCCATGAACCCGATGACGGAATCGGGAACGTCATAGCTGCCAGGATTCTCCGCGAAGTCGTTCGGGTCGGCGTGCACGGCCGCCAGGTGCAGTGCGAGGTCTCCCACGACCTTTGACGACGGCGTCACCTTGGGAATGCGCCCGAGAATCGAATCGGCCGCCGCATACATGTCTTCGATCAACTCGAAGTCGTTCTCCAGTCCGAGGGCAATGGCCTGCTGCCGGAGATTCGAAAGCTGTCCGCCTGGAATCTCATGCGTGTACACGCGCCCAGTCGGACCGGGCAGTCCGGACTCGAATGGCCGATAAAGATGCCGAACTGATTCCCAGTACGGCTCCAGTCCGGAAACGTTGTTCAGCGAGAGGCCGGTATCCCGTTCGGTGTGTGCCAGTGCCGCGACGAGCGCAGAAGCCGATGGCTGACTCGTTGTGCCCGCCATGGGCGCCGATGCAACATCAACAGCATCCGCACCCGCTTGCGCTGCCGCAAGCAGCGTTGCCAGCTGACCACCGGCCGTGTCGTGAGTGTGTACGTGCACGGGTAGGTCAAAGCGTTCGCGCAGCGCCGAGACGAGCGTTGCCGCTGCGGCCGGCCTCAGGAGCCCCGCCATATCTTTGATCGCGAGGATATGCGCACCCGCCTCGACGATCTGGTCGGCGAGGCGCAGGTAATAGTCGAGCGTGTAGAGATCTTCCTGTGGATTGAGCAGATCTCCGGTGTAGCACACAGCGACTTCGGCGACGGAGCGATTCGTGGAGAGTACAGACTCGATCGCCGGGCGCATCTGAGCGACGTCATTAAGCGCGTCGAAGATACGAAAGATGTCAACGCCTGTGCGGGATGCCTCCTGAACGAAGGTGTCAGTCACCTGAGTGGGATACGGCGTGTAGCCGACGGTGTTGCGCCCGCGGAGCAGCATTTGGATCGCAACGTTAGGCAGCGCCTCTCGTAGACTCTCCAATCGTTCCCACGGGTCTTCGCCAAGAAAGCGAAGAGCGACGTCGTAGGTGGCCCCGCCCCAGGCTTCTACAGAGAGCAGTTCGGGCGTGAGGCGCGCCACATAAGGCGCGACGCGAAGCAGTTCCCTGGTGCGCACTCGCGTTGCAAGCAGAGACTGGTGAGCGTCTCTGAACGTCGTGTCTGTGACCGCAAGAGGCGTCTGGTCGCGAAGATCGATAGCGAAGTTGCGCGGGCCAAGCTCAAGCAGTTTCTGCCGCGAGCCCACGGGAGCGTCTCCCTGCAGATCGATCTTCGGAAGCTTTTCTGCTGGGTTGATTCCCACTGGTCGCGGCCCATTCGGCTGGTTCACCGTGACGTCGGCCAGCCAGTTCATCAGTTTTGTTCCGCGGTCCTTCGACGTGCGTCCCTGCAAAAGCTCCGGCCGCTCGTCAATGAACGAAGTGCTGAGGTCACCGGCGAGAAAAGAGGGGTCGTCGAGAACTCCCTGGACGAATGGAATGTTCGTGGCGACGCCCCGAATGCGAAACTCCGCAAGCCCTCTCCGCGCACGCGCGACAGCGGTTGGGAAATCGCGGCCGCGGCACGTCATCTTGGCGAGCATGGAGTCGAAGTGCGGGCTGATCTGTGCGCCGGGGTTGATCGTGCCGCCATCGAGACGAACACCGCTGCCGCCTGGGGAACGATATGTCGTGATCTTTCCCGTGTCCGGCCGGAACCCTTGAGTGGGATCTTCCGTCGTGATGCGGCACTGCAACGCAGCGCCTCTGAGCGTGAGCGACTCCTGCTCCAACCCCAAATCAGAGAGAGATTCGCCTGCTGCGATCCGCATTTGCGACTGCACGAGGTCGACGTCGGTGACTTCTTCTGTCACCGTATGCTCAACCTGAATTCTCGGATTCATCTCAATGAATACGTGCTCGCCCGCTCGCTCGCCCGCGGTATCGACGAGAAACTCGACGGTTCCGGCATTCACGTAGCCAATCGATTTCGCGAACGCGACGGCGTCGCGATAGAGCGATTCGCGAAGCTGCTCGCTGATATTCGGAGCCGGAGCGATCTCGACAACCTTCTGATTGCGCCGTTGCACGGAGCAGTCGCGCTCGAAGAGGTGAATCGTGTTCCCCTCACCGTCTGCGAGAATTTGCACTTCAATGTGCCGGGGTCGAATGACCGCTTGCTCCAGAAACATTGTGGGGTCGCCGAAAGCGCTGTCGGCCTCGCGCATTGCCTCGGACAGCGCGGAAGCAAGCTCGTTCTTCGTAGCGACACGACGCATGCCGCGCCCGCCACCACCGGCAACGGCCTTCGCGAAGAGCGGGAAGCCCACCTCATCAGCGCTTTCGAGCAAAGTGTCGATGTCGTCAGATGCCGGAGAGGAACGCAGAACGGGCACACCGGCCGCGATTGCGTGTTCCTTCGCAGTCACCTTGTTTCCTGCCATCTCGAGAACGGACTTGTCCGGCCCGATGAACGTGATCCCCGCCGCAGCCGATTTCTCGGCGAGTTCCGGATTCTCTGACAGGAATCCGTAACCGGGGTAGATTGCGTCAGCGCCCGCATGCCGGGCGACTCTGATGATCTCGTCGACATTGAGATACGCACGAACAGGATGCCCCGGCTCACCGATCTCATACGCCTCATCTGCCTTCAGGCGATGCAGCGAGTTTCGATCCTCGTATGGGAAGACTGCGACAGTGCGTGCACCGACCTCGTAAGCGGCTCGGAACGCCCGAATGGCGATCTCTCCTCTGTTGGCAACGAGAATCTTTGTGAACACGCGATGTCCTCTCTGGCCGGGCAGTGCTCAGCCAACATTTAGGTTCTCCAACCTTAGTAACGGTAACGTATGTGATTGTGCACGTATTAAGCGTCAGCAGCCTCAAGGGCGGCGTCGGCAAAACCACAGTCAGTCTCGGACTGGCGTCTGCCGCGTTCGCTCGGGGTGTCCGCACGTTGGTTGTCGATCTCGACCCGCAATCCGATGTGTCGACGGGACTCGATATCTCGCTGGCTGGCCGACTCAACATCGCAGATGTCCTCACCTCCCCCAAGGAGAAGACGGTTCGTCAAGCAATTGCACCGTCTGGCTGGACGACTACGCACCCCGGAAAGCTCGATGTCATGATCGGCAGCCCGTCTGCCATCAACTTCGACGGGCCCCACCCTTCGATTCGCGACATCTGGAAGCTTGAGGAGGCCCTGGCGTACGTGGAGAATGAGTACGACCTTGTGCTCATCGACTGTGCCCCATCGCTCAACGCGCTCACGCGCACGGCCTGGGCGGCAAGCGACCGCGTCAGTGTGGTCACGGAGCCAGGGCTGTTCTCTGTTGCGGCCGCCGACCGCGCGCTCCGGGCGATTGAAGAGATCAGGCGCGGGCTCTCTCCTCGACTGCAGCCACTCGGAATCATTGTGAACCGCGTTCGCAATCAGTCGTTGGAACACCAGTTCCGCATTAAAGAACTACGCGACATGTTCGGCCCGCTTGTTCTCAACCCGCAGCTTCCTGAGCGCACATCGTTGCAGCAAGCGCAGGGGGCGGCTAAGCCCCTGCACATCTGGCCAGGCGACAGTGCGCAGGAGCTCGCACACTACTTCGATCAGCTACTCGAGCGTGTGCTTCGCACCGGCCGTGTCGGTGAGTACGCAGAGGGCTCTGCTCGCGACGAGCCGGAACCCATCGAACCCGTTTCCTGACGTGGCGTCTCGGGTTGCGCGCACCGCGCACACCCGTCGGCGTTAACGACATCATCGTTCGGGCCGCTTTAGCGTCCTCGACGGCTCGCAGAGGTGCGTGGAAACAGCGCTTAGGCGCTCCGTGCAGCGCGGCGAGCAGCGAGCTCGTCCATGGGGTCAGGTGCCTGGGGGTCAAAATCGACGAGAGTTGTCTCGACCTCGCGCAGTACCTTGCCGACCGCGATGCCGAACACTCCCTGGCCGCGGCTGACGAGGTCGATGACCTCATCGTTTGACGTGCACATGTAGACGCTTGCGCCATCACTCATGAGGGTCGTCTGTGCCAGATCGTGAACGCCGGCGGCGTGCAGTTGATTGACCGCTGTGCGAATCTGCTGAAGCGAAATTCCTGTATCGAGAAGACGTTTTACCAGTTTGAGCACGAGAATGTCACGAAAGCCGTACAGGCGCTGCGTGCCCGAACCTGATGCACTGCGTACGGTGGGTTCGACGAGTCCGGTGCGCGCCCAGTAGTCCAGCTGACGGTAGCTGATGCCCGCAGCGCGTGCCGCCACTGCGCCACGATAGCCAGCGTCGGCGTCGAGATCTGGGAGTCCGTCGGTAAAGAGGAGACCAAGGTCATAGCGAGCGGTGTCGTCGCGGCTCAATTCGCTCATCGTTCTCCCTTGCTCCTTCCGCACGTAAAACTGTGCGTACTCCCTACGCTATCGACTCACAGTCAGGTTCCGTTCGACATTCGCCTCAACAAGATCGGCGTGTCGGGTTCAGGAGTTGTTGTGACGACAGTCTAAGCCTAGGAAGTGATTCGACCTAGTGCCGATCGCACAAGACTTGCCCGCACGGATTCCAGATTGACGGCAATATCACCAGCGAGTTCCGCCGCGCGCGCTCTGCTCGCCGTGTCGCGGCGCCGCACCATGGGCCGCAGAGCGCTCTCGATGAGATCTACCTCGCGCGCAGCGGCAGTTCGGAAGCCTCGCAGATGCCGGGGCTCAATTCCGCACTTCTGAAGCGCGACAAGCGACGTGAGCATTGTCAGTGCATCGTCGCCGAATGACTCCCCCGGCTGGATCAATGACGCCGACACGGCTTCTGCCAAAAGTGACGGCGGCGACTGTGCTTCACGAAGAAGTTCGTTCTTCTTATACCGCTTTCCGCCGGGAATGATCGTCGGCGTTGCCGCACCATCAGGAAGACCAGGGAATGTCGGAGACCGCCCTGCGTCGAGTTCTGACAGATACGAACGAATCACCTTCAACGGCAAATAGTGGTCTCGCTGCATCGACAGGATGAGCCGCAGACGTTCCACATCGCTCATGCAGAACTTGCGGTAGCCGCTCGACGTTCTCGACGGTGAAACGAGACCCTGCTCTTCGAGAAAACGGAGCTTCGAATTCGAGAGATCCGGAAAATCAGTTCGCAATCGCGCGAGCACCTGTCCGATGTTGAGGAGTTGCGCCCCCGGTGCCTGCGACTTGGCCGCCCCCGCAGCCACTAGCTTCCAGTCGACGTTCGCAGATCACGACGCGATGCATAGAAGGTGAGGCGGTACTTTCCCACCTGTACTTCCGCACCGTCTGACAACAGCGCGGTGTCTATCCGCACGCCGTCAAAGTAGGTTCCATTAAGCGAATTGAGGTCTCTGATCTCAAAAGTGCTTCCTGACCGATGAAACTCGGCGTGGCGGCGAGAGACTGTCACGTCATCGAGAAAGATATCTGCCTCGGGGTGACGACCAACTGTAGCGACATCGGAATCGAGAAGAAAACGTGCTCCCGAATTCGGTCCACGTTGCACGACGAGCAGCGCAGAGCCTGACGGCAGCGCCGCGATTGCCTCCTGCTCCTCTCGGGAAACCGAGGCATCGAGGCCAGCTAGTGCGTTGCTGAAGTCTTCGCCGTAGCCGACGGTCGTGTCATTGAGCCCACCACCAGATTGCTCATCGGGCGACGAACCGCGCTTGATGACACTGGTCATAGGGAAATTGTTTTCGGGTTGGGGCACCGTAGTCCTCCTCACATATCCAGCGTATCTGATGAACCAGACTCTGGAACAGGCCGGTTAAGAATCATTCGTCGCGTTTGAATAATGTAAATGATTCCAGCCGCCCAGTACAGCACGGCTCCGAGCAGCGAAAAACCCAGACCGAATGGAAGGGCAATATTTCCGATACTGGGCACTGCTGCCGACAGCATCAGGAGCGGCAATCCAATGAAAAGAGCCGCGGTCGCCGCCTTTCCGGTCTTCACGACGGGCAAAGCTCCGATGCCGTGCTTGGCGAGAACCGCCCCGAGCACGAGAAGCATGACGTCGCGGGCGATGATCACGACTGCCAGCCAAAAGGGAATTAGGTCGCGCCATCCGAGGCCGAGCAACGCCGCGACAATGTACAACCGATCTGCGGCTGGGTCGAGAATCTGCCCAAGCCGGGTCACTTGGTTCAGTCGACGTGCGAGAAACCCGTCGAGAAAATCAGTGAGTCCGGAGACACCGAGCACGATCAGCGCGGCGACATCGTTGCCCTCGACTAGAAGAATGAGGAACACCGGGACGAGCCCCAGCCGCAGAAAACTCAGCAGGTTGGGAAGCGTCACAATGCGATCGCTCACCTCGTCGCCACTCGATTTGCCCACGTTGCGAGTTTAGCGATCATGTCTCATGAACTCCTCAATGCGCGCGCGTCCCCCAAACAAGGGTGATTCTCAATTCGGGGAAACCGCTCGCGCGTGCGTACCCTATATGCATGCCTCGAACGGATGCCGAACACAGCTCGCGCTCCATTCGTTGGAAGATCGCCACCATTCTCGCGTGCGCCGTCGTGACAGCATCCATAGTCACCGGGGTGTTTGCCACAGTGAAACCATCGGACTCCCCCTCGGTTACCGTGGCCCAGCAAGACCCGAGTTCCGGTGGCTCAGCAGTGCTGGCCTCGGTTCGGTTCGGTGACGCATGGAGCAGAATCAACGACACAACCACTCCGTTCGTCGTTACCGTTGCCGGCGACTCAACCGGCAATGCCCCTGGAGAGTGGGTGGATCGCGCCTTTCACACTCTGGCCGAGTCGATGTCACGCCCTCTCGTCATTCATTTCTGGAATGAGCGCACCCACAAATACGATCTGACGTCTCGCGCTAACGGCGGTGCCGGGAGCGCCCCGATCATCGTGTGGAACGGTTCGGCTTCAGGCAAGACCCCCGCGTACTCACTGAAGCATCTCGACCAGCTCATGCCCGAGCAGCCGGATGCCGTGATCATCAATCACGGTCTCAATAACGTGCGCAACCCTGACAGTGCCGCTCCTCAGATTCAGGCGTTCATGTCCGCAGTCGAAGCTCGGTGGGACGAGGCGATCGGCTATGCGGTGATTTTGGAGAACCCACGATTCGATCGGTGGAAGGAACCGTTCGAGAATGTTGTCACGGGAATCACTGAATGGGCGCAGCCGCTCAGCAATGTGCTGCTCATCAACGTCTACGACGCCTATCTTGAGTCAGACAATCTCGATCAGCTTCTGTTCGACGATCGGCTGCATCCCAACACCGCAGGGTCGCAGTTCACCGCAGACGTCGTTCTCTCGGCGATTGCGGATGCTGCCGCCTAGACTCGTGGCAATGGAAACCTCAGGCTCCGTGCGTGTCGACAGCTGGCTCTGGGCCGTTCGACTCGCAAAGACGCGGTCGGCGGCGACAACGGGCTGCAAGGGCGGTCACGTTCGCGTGAACGGCGACCGTGCAAAGCCTGCGCAGCACGTCAAGCCGGGCGATGAAGTTCGCATCAAGCGAAGCGGATACGAACGCATCGTCACCGTGACTAAGCCGATCGTCAAGCGCGTCTCGGCTGCCGTGGCGGCCGAATGCCTGATCGACAGCACTCCCCCACGGCCGGCGAAGACCGAGGCCCCTGCCGCAGTCGTTCGAGATCCAGGAACCGGTCGGCCGACGAAACGAGACCGACGCGCTATCGAGAAGCTCCGCGGCCGAATCTGACCTCAGTCGAGTAGCCCCTCGGCGCGCTGAATGGCGTGTGCAACCGCCGACCCGGCAACGTCCGCCGCGCGAGCAACCGAATCTCCGGCTAGAAGACGCGCAATCACCGTTGCGGCGAAGATATCCCCCGCTCCCTTTGCCCTCGTCTCGATTCGCGCATGTTCAACCGGCGTGGTCGCCTCGGCAGTGATGATGAGATTTCCCACCGAGCCATCATTGCTGCCGTCAACACTCGTCACGATCACCCACCCGCCAGCGGGTAGCAATTGCAAAGCGGCAGCCTCGATGGACGCCGCTGTGTCAACGACAGCATCCGTCATGAGACCGAGCTCGAAGCGGTTGGGGGTGAGTCCGACGGCGAGCGGCAGCAGGTGGACGCCGTACGATTCGGCGACAGCAGGCTCCGTGTACATTCCGACATCGTCGTCACCCATCGCCGGGTCGACGACGAGCTGAACGTGAGGCGCCCGTGTGCGGAGCCGTGTGAACCACTCTGCGAGAATTCGGGCCTGTCCCGCGTGAGCGAGGTAGCCCACCAGAACATACTTCGTTGATTGCAGTGCATCCAAATCAAGAAGGTCATCGAGGATGCCGACGAGCCACTCATCGGGAAGTGCTCCGCCGTGCAACCGAGGGTAATGCGGAAGCGTTCCGAGGATCACTGTCGGAACGTGAACGCAGCGATGTCCGGCTTCGGTCAGCACACGGACCGTCGCCGCATTTCCGACTGCCCCGTAGGTGACCTGGGAGCTGATCACCACGGCGTCCACCGGGCGCCTGTCCATCTCCCAGCCGCTCGTGAGCACCGTGGGTTCAACCGTCATGCGGAGCCCTCTAAGTCGCCCGTTCCCGTCGGCCAGTAATAGCTGTCAGGGAGGGCACGGGAGCCGAAGATGGCCTGACCGACACGCACCGTTGTTGCGCCCTCATCGATGGCCGCCTCGAAGTCTCCCGACATTCCCATCGAGAGGCCGTGGGGTTGCAACCCACCCGGTGCCTCTGCGCACACCCGATCACGAAGTTCACGCAAGACGGTGAAACACCTTCGCACACGTTCTTCGTCTGAGCTGAATACGGCGAGCGTCATGAAGCCGGCAACATTCAGACGATCGAAGGATGCCAGCTCGCGCACGAAACCCTCGGCATCCGCAGGCTCGAGCCCGAACTTGCTCTGTTCACCCGAGGTATTCACCTGTACGTACACCTCGAGAGTGCGATCTTCGATGTCGAGCCGGCGCTGCAGAGCCTCGGCGAGGCGCATGCTGTCAAGCGCGTGGAACTCCGCGGCAAATCGGGCAACGTACTTTGCCTTGTTCGTCTGCAGATGGCCGATCACCGCCCAATCGAGCTCCACAATGTCGGCGAGGTTCTCGGACTTGCGCAAGGCTTCTTGCACCTTGTTCTCGCCGAGGAATGTCGCGCCCGCCTCGACGGCGAGCCGGATCCGTTCTTCGGGCACCGTCTTCGACACCGGGAGAAGGCGCACATCCGCTGAGCTTCGCCCTGCCCGTTGGGCCGCGACATCGATTCGAGTGCGCACGTCGCGAATGTTCTCGGCGAACTGCGCTGTCGTCTCGGCTGTCGCGTACGTCGACGAGACAGCGTCCGGCTGATCAGTCACGGAAGGTTCTCACATTTCTGGCCGTCGGGCCGATGGTTCTCTGTGCCCCCGGCAGGATTCGAACCTGCGACCAAGAGATTAGAAGGCTCCTGCTCTATCCCCTGAGCTACGGAGGCGCACGAACTCAGAATACCGCAGGCTCGCGCGTGATGCGCAACTGCCGGCGTCGGCTCGTCGAAGCGCTCACGTCACAACACACGCAGCGTATGAGACGAAAAGACCTGTCATACCACGCCGTTCGATCCGCTCTCGGATTGACGAAAGCGGAGAAGAGAGGGATCCTAATAAGTAACTGGTTACTTATTAGGAGATGATGTGACGAATCAACTCTCTCGGCCTCGCCGCACCAGGAATGCTGCCCGCACGACGGCTCAGATTCTCGAAACCGCGCAGACAGAGTTCGCCAAAAGCGGTTTCTCGGGCGCACGGGTCGACCGCATAGCTCTCGATTCAGGCACAAACAAGGCCCTGCTCTTCCAGCGGTTCGACGACAAAGCAGGGCTCTATGCAGCCGTGTTGGAGAGGGTTCGCCAGGATGCCTCCGCTACGCGCGCCACATTTGTCGCCCGTGTGACGTCGACGGATAAGCCGCGCTCTTCGGCGCAGTTCCACGAGCTCGTGCGACGGCTCGTGGAAGTCAACATCGCCTTCTTGGTGCAGCATCCCAAGGCTGCGGCGATACTGCACTGGGAGCGGGCCTCCGGGTGGGTTGCCTTTCGTCAGGCCGCACTCGACTCCATCGACGAGCCGGGCTCGACTCTGCTCGCTTTGTTTGAGGATGCCGCCGAGCACGGTTGGATCCGATCGACGCCGTCGCCCGCTGTTCAGCTCGCGATGACGTTCGACGTGCCGCATACCCACTTCGCCTCCCTGTCGAGACATGGCAGCCCCGTTGCGCAAACGGCCGAGTGGGAATTTGTCTCCGGGTTCGTCGCGGACGGCCTGGTCGAGCAGGGAGACGCCCGATGAACAGAGTCACCGCGCCCGATCTCACCCCCGTTGAGAAGACCATCTACCTCACGGTGGTCTCGCGCGCCCGTGATGCGGACTCGCGTGAACCGATCCTGGATGACTTCTGGTCTGTGCGTGTTCTCGACGGAGTCGACTACGACTTCGACGCGCTCCGGATGCCGGTGAAAGAGAAGTTCACGGTCGCGATTCGCGGCAAGCAGCTCGATGATTGGTGTCGGGACTTCATTCGGCGTCATCCAGATGCCGTCGTGATCGACCTCGGATGCGGCCTCGACGATCGCTCGCGGAGAGTCTCACCCCCTGACGGGGTCGATTGGTATGACGTCGATTTCGACGCCGTCATGAGCTTCCGTTCCCGATTGTCGACCCCTCGTTCCTTGACCGGAACGGTGCATGAGGTGCGAGGCGACGCGACCGAGGGCAGCTGGGTCGATGAGTTGCCGACCGGTCGGCCGGTATTTGTCATCGCCGACGGCTTCATTCCGTTCATCCAGGAGGACCGCTTGAGAACCCTGGTACGTCAACTGATCGACCATTTCCCTTCCGGTGAGATTGGGCTGAACGGCTACACGACGCTCGCTGCCCGACTCCTCAAACAAATCACGGCGATGAAGGCGATCGGCTTGATGCCTGACATGGGGGCGGCGTTCGATGATCCGCGAACACCCGAGCTCTGGGACTCGCGCCTGCGACTGGCAGAGAGATCGATGCTGAGCACGTCACCCTACGTCGCACGAATGCCGGTCGGGCAGCGTATCGCGTGCCGAGTGCTCAATTGGTTTCCCGCCCTTGCCGCAAAGAGTGACGCCGGGGTGCTGCTGTACCGTTTTTGACTCGACCCGGCCGAATGCGATCACTGCGAGAATGGGGGCCACGATGCGACATACCAGCTTCGACGCCACCACAACCACCGCCGACTGTGAGACCCGGGACGTCGCGTGACGGTATCACGGCGACCACCCTTTACGTTGATGGAAAAGGCGGAGATTTTGAAGTGAAGATCGACAATTGGTCAACTCGCGTCCCGACAACGCTCGTCGCCGGTTCTGTACACCGCGCGACCGTAAAGAAACGCATTCGAGACCAAGAAGCGGAACTCACGTTCGTTCCCGCTCAAGAATGACGAAAGTGCCCCTGCGATCAGCCTTTAGGCGAACGGCAGGGGCAGCTCGTTTCAGCGTCTATGGTGTGTTCTTGTTCGCCATCGACCGGCGAATGAATCCCCAGATCAGTGTGGCGACGAAGAGAACGATGCCGATGATTGCGAGCCAGACGAGTCCCTTGATCACGAACCCAAGGACCGCCAAGACCAGCCAAATGATGAGCAGTGTGATGATGAACCCGAACATTGGTCCCCCTGTATTTGTCGGTGATGTTCAGTCTCTCGCTTCGTTGACGCTTTAGGAACCCCTGCTCTGTCAGTTGACGACGCAGAACTTCGCCGCCGCTCGGAAATGTTGACAGGGTAAATGTCGGGGTCCGGTTTATTCGCAGACGTGGTGAACGATACGTTTGTCGATTCCGATGCGTGGGAGCGGATCATCGAGTCCGCGAGCGCTGCCGTCGCGACGCGGCGGATCAATAGAAGACTACTCGCCAGTTCGACCAACGTGTCTGCAAAAAAATTGGGGTGAGTAACGGGACTTGAACCCGCGACATCCGCGACCACAACGCGGCGCTCTACCAGCTGAGCTATACCCACCATGCGCTGCCCTTCACGTGGTGGTGAAGAACAGCAACCCCACGATTGTATTACACCTTCGGAGTGGTTTGCGACTCGAGCGACTTCGCCACTGCTTTTGCCTCGTCAGACGTCGGCCCGGGCTCCGGGACGAACACGATCTTGCGGTAATACTGCAGCTCTCGGATCGACTCAAGGATGTCAGCAAGTGCCCGGTGCCCGCCATCTTTCTTCGGCGCATTGAAGTACGCGCGCGGGAACCACCGGCGTGACAGCTCCTTGACTGACGAGACATCCACGTTGCGATAGTGCAGGTGAGCATCGAGACGCGGCATGTACCGCGCGAGGAATGCACGGTCAGTGCCGATCGTGTTTCCGGCGAGCGGCGCTTTGCGCTCTTCGGGAACGTGCTTCTGAATGTATTCGAGCACCTGGAACTCAGCGTCAGCAAGACTGACGCCGTTGGGGATCTCTTCGAGCAGACCAGAGCTTCTGTGCATCTCGGTGACGAAATCATTCATGTTCGACAGGGCCGAGTCATTCGGTTTGATGACGATGTCGAAGCCCTCGTCGATGATATTGAGATCGAAATCCGTTATGACGACCGCGACCTCGACCAGCTCGTCGACAGAAACGTCGAGCCCAGTCATCTCGCAGTCGATCCACACCAAGTGGTCGCTGAGATTGCTCATATCCCCATGCTATCCGCCGTAGCAGACACACCGCGCCGTCGCCGTCGCGCATAGGGTGGAGCTGACGCGACAAGCGAATGGGGTGGCTGTGTACGAGATGAGTGCCGACGAGTTCGAAGAACTGGTCAGTGACGAGTTCGACCAGCTTCCAGACGACATGCTGTCAGGGCTCGAGAACGTAGCGATTTTCATCGAAGATCTTCCAGAAGACGGATCGATGTCGCTGCTCGGCCTCTATCACGGGGTAGCGCTCACCGAAAGGGGCCAGTATGGCTTCGGTGAGCTGCCCGACACCATCAGCATCTACCGACGCCCGCTGTTGGCGATTGTGGATGACGAAGAGCAGCTTCGCAATCAGGTGCACATCACGTTGGTGCACGAAATCGCGCACTTCTATGGCATTGGCGACGCAGAGTTGCACCGTCTCGGCTGGGCGTAGCCGCGCTTGCTTCTCACCGCGTTAGCCTCGAATCACACGGGATGGTGAGGGGTGCAGATGCGGGTGTTGCGTGGTTTCGGAATCTTCGTCGGCGTGCTCGTCATTCTCGCCGTCGGCCTCTACGGGCCGGTGACGCTTCTCGCCCCGCTTCCCGATGCAAAAATGGCCTCTCGCAGCGTTGAACTTGACAGCACTGGCACGCCGCCTGTCCTCCCCGACGTCGGCGCGACAGCAATCACCGAATCGGCGAAGGGCCCCGTGCTTGCGCAGTCTGGGGAGACAGAATCAGTGCCTATGGCGGGAATCGCTAAGGTTCTCTTGGCTCTCGTCGTGCTCGACGCCAAGCCCATGACTCCCGATGGCGATGGCGAAACCGTGCCGATCACGTCGCGTGACTTTCAGAGCTACAACAATTATCAGGATGCCGGTGCACGCGCCGTGACCGTGTACACAGACGACACGTGGTCTCAACGAGCAGTGCTTCAGGCCGTTCTCCTCGGCTCAAGCAACAATCACGCAGATACCCTCGCGGCATGGGCGTTCGGCTCCGTCGATAAATACATCGATGAGGCGACAATGTGGCTCGATGAACACGAACTCGACGACACCGCCGTTGTCGATGCGACGGGCCTGTCGTCCGACGACGTGTCGACGGCATCCGACCTGTCTCGCCTGGCCGCGCTGGCGATGGCGAATCCGGTGATCCCCACGGTGCTCACCCACGAGGTGTCAGGAATCGCACAGACCCGTGGGGTCGAGAACACCACGTCGTACATGGCCGATCGCGGAGTCACCGGCATCTCACGCAGCTTCACAACTCAAGCGGGAATCTGCTTGCTCTTCGCGGCTACCGTCACAGTCGACGACGATGAGTACACGTTTTACGGTGCATTTGTTCGCATGCCCGATTGGGCGTCGCTGGACGATTCGATAAATGCTCTCATGGACAGCGCAGAGAAGGGAGTGCACACGGGCCCTGTGCTTCCTCGCGACACTCCCGTCGCCACGTTCACAACGCAGTGGGGTGAGGAAGCCACCGGTGTGATCGGCTCGTCAGCGACAGCGACACGCTGGGTCTCCGGAAAGCCGACCGTTCATGTGAAGACCGATGGTTTCGCAGTTGCCACCCAGGGTGACATCGTCGCGACGGCAACGGTGTCGGAGGGCACATCGGTCGTGGAGATTCCGGTGAAGATCGACAGGACGATCCAGTCACCCGAGGTACTGTGGAAGCTCGGGCACCCGTTCGAGCTCATTCCCGCGTTCTTTGGTCAGTTCTTCGCCGGTTGACTCAGTCATCGGCCCACAGCACGAGGTCCGCAAGACTGCGCGGTCGGTGCTGTGCTTCAAACGCATCCATCTGGGCGGCCCACGCGTCCCAGTGGGCGTCAAATGCCCCACGGTCTCGCTCAAGGGCGCGTCGCTTGCGAGCATCCGGGTCTCCATCGAGCCACACGCGAAGATGCGCTCGTGCTGCGTTGCCCTGTGTGAGCACCCCACACCCCTCGACCACAAGCGCTCTCCCCTGGGCGACATCGTGCCATTCTGCCTGTCGCTTCTCGTGCCAGTCATAGCGCCTCCAGCGGCCGGTCTCACCACGGCTGAGCGGTTCAAGCAGAGAGGTTTCAATGTGCTCGCCCGCCTGCCAGAGTCCGCCCCAGCCGGGATACACCTCGTCCATCCGCAGCAGCAGCGGCATCTCGCCTTCCCACGCCGCGACAACGGCATCCGCCGTCACCGATTTTCCCGCACCAGACGGGCCATCGATCAGCACGATGGGATGCCGGCGCGGCAGCCGTGCCGCCGCCGCGACAATCGTTTGCGCGTTGTGGGCGATGCGAGCCAGTTCGTCAGCCAATGACAAAGCTCCATGTCCCCGCGACAACGGCACTGATCACGGCGGCACCCGCAATCAGCACACCAACGACCACGAGCATGGTCTCCGGGCCTCTGAACGTGGATTCCCGAGCCCACGTTCGCTCCGTCTCCGCCCCAAAGCCTTTTGCTTCCATCGCCGTTGCGAGTTTGCTTCCCCGCCGGATCGCCAGCACGAGCAAAGCGAATGCCTGCGCTGCGAATCGCCTGATCGCGCCCGTATCGGCAACCCCGCGGGCTCGGCGGGCCTGGCCCATCGCGCGCCAGTCGTCGATAAAGAGACCGATCATGCGCATGCCAGCCAGCGCGCCGAGTACGAAACGCGCCGGAAGTTTCAGCACCTGCGACAACCCGTCAGCGAGCTCGGTGGGATCGGTCGTCGCCATAAGCACCACTCCAGGAATGCCGATCGCGAGAACCCGAAGCATGATCGCAACGCCCAACAGCAGCGAGCCTTCGCTGATCGTTGCGATGCCGAACCCCAGCAGCTGCTCCCCCGAGTCTTCTCCGTACAAAATCGTCGTGATCGCGGCAAAGGGGGCGGCAAACCACACGGGTGCCGTTCGAATCCAAAACGATCGCGCGGTCAACCCAGCGAAGCCGACGAGCGCAAGTGTCAGTACGAGCGCGACGGAGGCCGAAACGATGTCCACGGACAGCAGCAACGTGATGCTAACCACGAGTGCGGCAATCAACTTGGCTACCGGGTTGATGCGCGCAACGAGCGACGGCGCGATGTCCGGCGTCATTGCAGTCATCGCAAAACCTCCTGCGGACGGCCCAACCGAATCGTGTCGTCGGCGAGCGCGTCGACGAGCGGCTCGTCGTGGGTCACCGCGACGACGCACGCTCCCTCATCGACAAGCCCGCGAAGCAGCAGGACGAGTTCTCGCCAGGTTTGGGCGTCCTGTCCAAAAGTTGGCTCATCGAGTACGAGCATGCGCGGACGGGTGGCGAGCACCGTCGCAACGGACAATCGCCTCTTCTCTCCCCCGGAGAGCGTGAAAGGATTCGCATCGGCCAGGTGTTCGAGCTTAAGACGTTCAAGCATCTCGCTCGTACGCCGATTCACCTCGTCGTTGCTGAGTCGCAGAGCTCGCGGGCCAATCGCGAGCTCGGCACGCACCCGACCAGTCAGAAACTGGTGCTCAGGATGCTGAAACACTGTGCCGATGCGGGTCAGCAAGTCACGCGACCTCCACCGTCGTGGCTCGGTACCAATGCTGTCGGCAAGAGCCGGAGTCGCACGAAGCACACCGGCTGTCGGGGGCAGGAGTCCGGCGATCGATAGCGCGAGCGTGCTCTTGCCCGCGCCGTTGACTCCGAGAACCGCGGTTGTCATACCCGAATTGAGATCGAATGATAGATCGGATGCCGCGACGACGGGCTCCTTCGTGCCGAATTGTGTCCGCCCAACCGCGAGCCCCTCCGCGCGCATCAGAAGCTCACCGGGCGTGCGGGAGGGCATCTCGGGAACCACGGGAGGGTACTCCGGCACCCAGATTCCCCGCTCAGCGAGCTGCTCGCCTTCCGCGGTGAGAACATCTCGTGCGTCGCCCTCTGCGAGCACGCCGCCTCCCGGTTCGAGAACGACAGCACGTGTGACGACGTCGCTCCAGACGGCGACCCTATGTTCCACGACAACGAGAGTCATACCTGTCTCGCGCGCCACATGCGCCACGACGTCACGAACTTCGCGGATGCCGTCAGGGTCGAGGTTGGCTGTCGGCTCGTCGAGCAGAAGCAGCCGAGGCTTCATCGCGAGGATTCCGGCGATGACAAGCCGCTGCACCTGCCCCCCGGACAGCTGAGAAGTTGGATGATCAAGAGGCACGTCCAGACCCACAGCATCCAGGGCCCACCTCACGCGGCGCCAGATCTCGTCTCGCGGAACACCGAGGTTCTCGCAGGCAAACGCAACGTCGTCGCCCACGCGGGCCATCACGATCTGACTGTCTGGGTCCTGAAGCACAAGGCCGACAACTCCACGGGCCTCGGACGGCACGCGGCCGTCCACGGCGATGGATCCCGTCTGATCGCCCTCTTCGTCGCCTCCGAGGACCCCAGCGAGCCCATGGAGTAGCGTGGATTTTCCCGCCCCGGAGGCACCCAGAAGCAACACTCTCTCACCTGGCTCGATCGTGAGATCAATACCCGTGACCGCCGCCCGAGCACGCCCGGCATGGGTCCACCCCCAGCCGCTGACGCGAACATGCGCGCCCGACACTACGAAGCCTTCCGTCGCACCTCGCGGCCTGCGGCAAAGCGGCTCAGCGCGCCAGCCGAAGCGAGGCCGCGCATCGCGGCCCACGACAGCAGCCCAGCGATGAGCACACCGGAAAGTGCCGCGGACACATAATAGACCGCTTTGAACGCCGGGTCGAGAACGGCGTAATCGGTGAATGTCGTGTCGAGAAAAGCCATCGCGATGCCTGCGCCGAGACCCGCAAGCAGCGCGACATACAGCCGGTAGCTGCCATAGAGGAACGCCGCGAAGACGATCTCAGCGCCGAGCCCCTGAACGAGGCCCCAGATGAGCGTCGAAAAGCCCCATTGGTTGCCGACGAGAGCGGACACCACAGCGGCAACGAGCTCCGCAAACAGCGCGGCTCCCGGCTTGCGGATGATCAACCCGCCAAGCACCCCGGCAAACAGCCAGCCACCGCCAAGCAGTGCACTGAGACCTGGGGTAACGGCGAGCGGCAAACTGAGCGGACCGTATGCGACGTTCCAGAAGAGGAAGACGACACCGGACGCAACGCCGATAATGCTGGCCACGACGATGTCGACAACGCGCCAGCGGAGATTTCGCCGCGTTGACGTCGCGGATGATGAATTGGTTGTCTGCACTTACGTGCCCCTTTCGCGTGGGAATTGGGCACGGGTATTGAGATTGTCACTCCCTGCGCTGGCATGACCCAGATCAGGTTCGACGGTCGAAAGTTGAGAACTTTCCTCTCAGCCCGGCTCACCGGACTCCCGTGTTAAGTGCAAGTGTAGTCGCTTGTGTACCGCTCGCGGTGATTCGCTACTTTTTGAGAGCTTTGATTATTCCCTTAAGCGCGGTTCCTGCGACGCAGACAAGGGGCACGCCAACGGCGAGAAGAGAGATCAGATTGGGTTCGAATCGAACAGAGTCTCCTGTACGAATGTATGCGCCGACGGGCATGCTCATGCCGCCACCTCCGCCGCCTCCGCCCTGCGCTCCAGCGCTCTTTTCGCCTTTAAGGTCACCTGTAGCGTCACCCTCACCGGCGCCGAAGCCGTAAGTGGCGATGGCCACCGGGACGATCTTCACACCGTCGACATCAACGACTTCGCCATACACTGTCGTGACGCCGACGGACTTGAACTTGTCTGCGAGTTCCAAGGCTACGTTTCCCATGTGCCAACGCTACCGCGCATTCACTCGTATGCACAGACGCTGATGGTGACTCTCAGGTGCCTCGCTGCCCAGGATGTCGCGTTCCTCCGGCCGTAGAGGGGCGGGGAGTGAGAAGTGACGCCGACGTAACGGCATCCACTCCAAAGCGACCCCGCAATTGGTCGACGGTGCTCTCAGCGTCACGCCACTCTTCATCTGGATCCCAGAGACTCATCGATGGGGCGCCCTCGGAGAGCCGCTCGGCCCGCACACCAATCAGACGCACAGGCCTGCCCCTCACCTCGAGTTCGCGGAACAGCTCAACGCTCGACTCATACAGGCGGCGGGCAACACTGGTGGCTTCAGGAAGACGCCGAGACCTGCTGAGGGTGGTGAAGTCGCTGTAGCGAAGTTTGAGCGCAACACCTCCCGCAGTGACACCGGCGGCTCGCAATCTCGCCCCCACCCGATCGCTCAATCGAAGCAGTTCACGCTCCAACGTCGCTGGATCCACAACGTCATCGTGGAAGGTGATCTCGTGGCCGATGCTCTTCTCACTCTGCTCTGTCACGATCTGGCGCGGATCTCGACCGGATGCGAGTTCATGAAGTCGCGTCGCCGACGCGTCGCCGACGGCAGAGCGCAGAGCGCCAATGGGTATCTCGGCGACATCGGCGACGGTTCTGAGGCCAAGGCGTTGCAAAGCCTCCTCGGTCTTTCCTCCGACACCGGCTAACGCCCGAATCGGAAGCGGGCGCAGAAACTCCTGTGTCTGAGCGGGCGGAACGACGAGGACTCCGTCGGGTTTGGCCATTCCCGAAGCCAGCTTGGCGACGAACTTTGTTTCCGCTGCTCCGACTGAGCAGGTGAGACCAGTGTCGTCATAGACACGCTGACGAATCAGCCGCGCGATCGCCGCGGGGCTGCCGAGAAGTCGCCTTGCACCGTAAACGTCGAGAAATGCCTCGTCGATGCTCAGCTTCTCGACCATCGGCGTAATGTCGTCGAAAATGCTCATCACACGCTTCGAATAGAGACGGTACAGCTCGTGTCGAGGGGACACGACAATGGCCTTCGGGCACAGCTGCAGCGCACGCGCCATCGGCATCGCCGATCCGACGCCATATGCTCGCGCCTCGTACGTCGCTGTCGTCACAACGGAACGCCCTTCGCGCCCTCCGACGATGACGGGTTTACCGCGCAGGTCCGGGCGATCGAGGAGTTCAACGGATGCAAAGAACGCATCAAGATCCACGTGCAGAATGTGCGCGCCCGTGTCGTCGACGTCATCACCGGAGATGCGGCGGGCGCGACCGTCTTGACGTGACATGTGGCCATTCTCTCGCACCCGTCTGACAAACCGTCAGACCAGCGCGATCACCAGAGGGAGTAGCCATTCGGTGAAGCCCTTCGCATCATCGCGCAGGGCTTTGCTGACGACAATGGTGTCGGGTGCGGCGACCCAGGCGCCGGGCGCGGCAAGGGGCAGAACGGCGAGGTCGAGGCGAAACGATGACGATTGCCGTCTCAACTCAAACTGCCGCTTCTGTACGAGCCCGTACACGTCTGCGAGAGGATGCTCGCGCACCTCGACGGCCTGGAGATACTCATACCGACGCATGCGCGCCCAGTCCATTGCGCGATCGTACGCTCGGTACATTGCTTCTTGCAGCTCGAGCGCACGGTCAAACGCCGCGAAATGCGGCGGACGCACCTCGCTGATGAACGGTCGCGTTTCCAGAGGTACGATTCCCGTCCACCAGCCGCGCCATTGCGCTGCGAGCATCCGGGCGTCAATGTCGGAGACGTCGATGGAGCCGACATCGGGAATGGCGCGTGGAAGGTCGGGGGCGCAAGTGGTTTCAAGCCCGGCGAGGTCTCTCAAGGCAAGGGCAAGGAGAAGGTCCCACGGACAGTCTTCCGTGACCTGCCAACGAATCGTGCCCTCCACGAGCATGCTTTCATGGTAGGCCGCGGTGTCAGTGCACACCAGCACGTGATGCCGAAACGCGCTGGCGACAGCATCCAACCAGATAATCGGATGCTGCCGCCTGCACGCGGAGTTATTCGGAGGCGCGCTCCAGAATGAGTTCGCGAACGCGCGCGGCGTCGGCCTGTCCGCGCATTGCCTTCATGACGGCACCAATGATCGCTCCGGCCGCCTGGACCTTTCCATCCTTGATCTTCTGCAGGACGTCGGGCTGTGCAGCGAGTGCATCGTCGATCGCGGCGATGAGGGCTCCGTCGTCAGACACGACGGCAAGGCCGCGCTTGTCGACAACGTCAGAGGGGGTTCCCTCGCCATCGATGACGCCTTCGAGTACCTGACGCGCCAGCTTGTCCGTGAGCGTTCCGTCGTCGACGAGCTTCGTGAGCTCGGCGACGCTTTGCGGAGTGATCAACGACGTCGGCTCGTCACCGCGTGCGTTGGCGAGTCGCGAGATCTCGCCCGTCCACCACTTGCGTGCGGCTGCAGGCGAGGCACCCGCAGCAATCGTGGCGGCAACCTCGTTCACAAGTCCGCCATTCTGTACGTCTTGAAACTCCAGATCGGTGAAGTCCCACTCGGCCTTAAGCCGTCGTCGCCTGGCCGCTGGCGGCTCCGGAAGAGCTGCTCGGAGTTCGTCAATCAAATCGGCGCTCGGTACGACAGGAAGCAAGTCAGGCTCAGGGAAGTACCGATAGTCATCTGCGTCGCTCTTCGGGCGCCCCGCTGAAGTCGTGCCCGTGTCTTCGTGCCAGTGGCGGGTCTCCTGTGTGATCGTTCCACCGGCTTCGAGGATCGCTGCCTGTCGACGAATCTCATAGCGCACGGCGCGCTCAACTGACCGCATTGAGTTGACGTTCTTCGTCTCGGTGCGCGTGCCGAGCTTCTCCTGCCCATAGGGGCGAAGCGAGACGTTTGCGTCGCAGCGCAGGTTGCCGCGTTCCATGCGCGCCTCAGAGATTCCCAACGAGATGACAATGTCGCGAATCGTCGCGACGTAGGCCTTCGCGATCTCGGGTGCAAGTGCGCCCGCGCCGAAAATCGGGTGAGTCACAATCTCCACGAGGGGCACGCCCGCACGGTTGTAGTCGACGAGCGAGTGATCGGCGCCTTGAATGCGTCCGCTCGTGCCCACGTGTGTGAGTTTGCCCGCGTCTTCTTCCATGTGCGCACGTTCGATGGGAATGCGGCGGATACTGCCGTCAGACAGTTCCACCTCGACTTCGCCCTCAAAAGCGATCGGCTCGTCGAACTGGGAGATCTGGTAGTTTTTCGCCAGATCGGGGTAGAAGTAGTTCTTTCGTGCGAACGATGATGATTCGGCAATGGAGCAGCCGAGCGCGAGGCCGAGGCTGATCGAATAGCGCACGGCCTGCTCGTTGACGACTGGAAGCGAGCCGGGAAGGCCGAGACACACGGGTGAGACGTTGGTGTTTGGCGCATCCCCGAAACCGTTTGGTGCAGCCGAGAACATCTTCGTCTTGGTTCCGAGTTCAATGTGAACTTCGAACCCCAGCACGGGCTCAAACTTTTCGATGGCCTCATCGAAGTCCATGAGTTCAGCGGTCGACATCAGTGCTTTCCTCCCAGCTGCGGTGCCTGTGACATAAGCGTGTGTCCCCACCCTGATTCCAGAAGCGCTTCAAGCGACGCGCCCACCTGATACAACCGCGCGTCTTCACGCGCCGGAGCCATGAATTGGATGCCGACGGGAAGCCCGTCTTCTGGAGCGAGCCCAACGGGCACGCTGATGCCGGGAACACCTGCCAGGTTGGCGGGAATTGTTGTGACGTCGTTCAGGTACATCGCCATGGGGTCGTCGAGCTTCTCGCCGAACTTGAATGCCGTTGTCGGCGCGCTTGGGCTCGCAAGCACGTCGACCTGAGCGAATGCGCCCTCGAAGTCCTGCTGAATGAGCGTGCGAACCTTTTGCGCGCTTCCGTAATAAGCGTCGTAGTACCCGGCGCTGAGCGCGTACGTTCCCAGAATGATACGTCGCTTCACTTCAGGCCCGAATCCGGCTTCACGGCTTGCGGCCATCACCTGCTCAACGGTTCCTCCGGATTCGGGGGTGACGCGAAGTCCGAAGCGCACGGAGTCGAACCGGGCAAGGTTCGACGAAGCCTCTGCCGGCAGAATGAGGTAGTAGGCGGCAACGGCGTACTCGAAGTGGGGCGCCGAAGTCTCGACGATCTCAGCCCCGTTCTTCTCGAGGACGTCGAGGGCTTCGCGAAAGCGCAATGCGACACCGCTTTGGATGCCGGGCCCCATGAGATCGGCAATGACGCCGATCTTGAGTCCCTTGACTCCGTCACCGCGAGCGCCGGCCCGTGCGGCATCCGCCATCGACGGCCAGGTGTCTGCAAGCGATGTCGAGTCGCGCGGGTCATGCCCCTGAATGACGTCCTGCAGCAGGCCGGCATCGAGCACGGTTCGCGACACCGGGCCGATCTGGTCAAGCGATGACGCAAGCGCAATCGCACCGTAACGGCTGACCGCGCCATACGTCGGCTTGACGCCCACAGTGCCCGTGACGTGGGCGGGCTGACGAATCGATCCACCCGTGTCGCTGCCAAGAGCGAGCGGTGCTTCGAACGCTGCAACGGCTGCGGCGGATCCTCCCCCGGACCCTCCCGGAATGCGCTCAAGATCCCAGGGGTTATGCGTTGGCCCGTACGCTGAGTGCTCCGTCGAGGATCCCATGGCGAATTCGTCCATATTCGTCTTTCCCAGGGGGACGAATCCGGCCGTGCGCGAGCGTTCGACAGCTGTCGCGTCAAACGGCGACATGTAACCCTCGAGAATGCGGCTTCCCGACGTAGACGGCATGTCGTTGGTGACGAGAACGTCCTTGATCGCGAGAGGGACGCCTGCGACGGGACCGAGCTCTTCACCGGCGGCGCGGCGTGCATCAATGTCTGCGGCAACGTCGAGAGCGTGGTCCGACACGTGGAGGAACGCATGAACGTCTCCCTCGACGGCAGAGATGCGGGCGAGGTGCGCGCGCGTGGCCTCGACAGAGCTGACCTCCCCAGACGAGAGCTTCGCCGACAGATCTGCTGCGGACAGTTCGGTGATATCGCTCACTACTGCTCCTCCCCCAGAATCGCGGACACGACAAAGCGCT
This sequence comes from Paramicrobacterium chengjingii, assembly GCF_011751765.2. Lineage (GTDB taxonomy): Bacteria > Actinomycetota > Actinomycetes > Actinomycetales > Microbacteriaceae > Paramicrobacterium > Paramicrobacterium chengjingii. Next base: position 1,496,892 of record NZ_CP061169.1, on the reverse strand, counting down.
CCCCGTCGTCGTCCGGTGCGTTCTGCAGGGCCTGCTCCTGTGTCAGCGTGTCGCCGACGACGTCGGGCCGGTAGACATTGCGCAACGGGATGGGGTGGCTCGTCGCTGGCACATCGGCGGTCGCGACTTCTTGCACCTTCGCGATGCTGTCGACAATCTGGTCGAGTTCTGATGTGAGATTCGTGATCTCTTCATCAGTGAGCGCGATTCGAGCGAGGCCCGCGAGGTGCGCCACCTGCTCCTCGGATATTTCAGACATAGGTCTCCGTCACATGGATCGTGGGGTATCTGACCATTCTAGGCGGTGAAGCAGACGTGAGGTTCTGACCGCCACCGGCGTTAAGGTGGATGGGTGACTCCAGAAGATGCCCCATGGCTGGCGAGCTATGCACCGAACGTTCCGCACACGATCGACGAGGTGGCGGGGTCGCTCGGTGACATCGTCGCTGAGTCCGCACGATCGTATCCGGATGCTGCCGCCTTGGAGTTCTTCGGAGTCGAAACCACGTACGCCGACCTCGACGATGCCGTGTCCCGCGCGGCCGAGGGTCTGCGCCGTCGTGGTGTTGCCCGTGCCGACCGTGTAGCGATCGTCCTCCCCAACTGCCCGCAGCACATCGTCGCCTTCTACGCTGTGCTGCGTCTCGGCGCAATCGTCGTGGAGCACAATCCGCTGTATACAGCGCGCGAGCTGCGGCATCAGTTTGAAGACCACGGTGCGAAGACGGCGATCGTGTGGAACAACGTCGTCGGTACGGTCAAAGATTTCCCCGACGATGTGGCCGTCAGCACGCTGATCTCGGTTGATGTGGCGCGCGCTCTTCCCACCGGAATGCGCCTGGCGCTGAAGCTGCCGTTGAAGAAGGCCCGCGAGTCGCGCCGTGCACTCACCACGCCCGTCAGCGGCACAATTCGCTGGGAACAGCTGACTGCCTCAGAACGGCTCGCGGGTGACCACCCGGCTCCGTCAAAGGACGACGTCGCCGTAATTCAGTACACAAGCGGCACAACCGGGTCGCCAAAGGGTGCCGTGCTCACGCACGCCAATCTCCTCGCGAACGCCGCCCAGGCACGTGCCTGGGTTCCGACAATCACCCCGGGCGACTGCGTTGTCTATGCCGTTTTGCCGATGTTCCATGCGTACGGGCTCACGCTGTGCCTCACCTTCGCCATGAGCATGGGGGCACGGCTCGTACTGTTCCCCAAGTTTGATCCCGACCTCGTACTCAAGGCCGTGCGCAAGCATCCACCCACCTTCTTCCCCGCGGTTCCGCCGATTGCGCAGCGGCTGCTTTCTGCGGCACAAGAAAAGGGCGTCTCGCTCAAGGGAACAGAGATCTGCATCTCGGGGGCGATGCCGCTGTCGCAAGACCTCGTCGAACCGTGGGAGGAAGCATCCAACGGCTACCTCATTGAGGGGTACGGACTGAGCGAATGCTCGCCAGTGCTTATGGCAAACCCGGTATCACCGGGGCGTAAAGCTGGAACCGTGGGCCTTCCCTTACCCAATACTGAAATTCGCGTCGTTGATCCGGAGAACCCCTCTGTCGACGTTGAACGTGGGGAACCCGGCGAGCTCATCGCACGAGGACCCCAGGTATTCAGCGGCTACTTCAACAAACCTGACGAGACGGCCGCGGTGTTCACCGATGACGGCTGGTTCCGTACGGGCGACATCGTCACACTCGATGACGAGGGGTTTGTGGCGGTCGTTGACCGTAAGAAGGAGCTCATCATCACTGGCGGGTTCAACGTGTCGCCGTCCGAAGTGGAGAATGCCCTCTGCTCGCACCCCAGTGTTGACGAAGCGGCCGTTGTCGGTCTGCCAAGTAAGCATTCAGGCGAAGACGTCGTCGCAGCAGTCACCGCAGCCCCGGGCGCAACCATCGACCCAGAGGAGCTGCGGGCCTTCGCCCGCGACATTCTCACTCCGTATAAGGTTCCACGCCGTATCGTCCAGGTCGATGAACTACCGAAGTCACTCATCGGCAAAGTTCTGCGAAAAGATGTGCGGGAATCGCTTCTCGACACCTGAATCTGGACTATTCCTCAGCGTCTGCGTTCGAGAGGAAGCCGGGCCCCTCTGTGACGAGGCGCGCGAACTGCTCGGCGTCGAGAATGACAAGACCAAGCTCTTCGGCCTTGGCGAGCTTCGAGCCGGCTCCGGGGCCCGCGGCGACATAGTCGGTCTTCTTCGACACGCTCGAGGCCGCCTTTCCGCCCGCGCTGATGATTGCCTCTTTCGCGCCGTCACGTGAGAATCCCTCGAGTGACCCCGTTGCGACAACAGTCAGGCCGGCGAGTACCCCACCCTGCTTGGCCGCAGCGCCCGGCCCCCGGTGGCCCGGAGTGTAAAACTGCACTCCCGCGTCCGTCCAGACGCTCACGATATCGCGGTGCCAATCGACGTCGAACCAGGCGCGAAGCGAATCGGCGATGATGCCACCGACACCGTCAACGTCGGCTAGCTCATCGCGTGTTGCCTCCCTGATTGCGCCGAGCGATCCGAACCAATCAGCGAGCGCCCGTGCAGCAACCGGCCCGACGTGACGAATATTGAGCGCCACCAATAGCCGCCAGAGAGGTTTGGTCTTTGCGAGCTCGATGTTCTCTATGAGCTCGAGAGCGTTCTTCGATGGCACGAAGTCGTCGTCTCCCGAGAACTCGGCCGCTTCGGGGTCGAATGGACCGTCTTTCTTCGTTCGCTTGCGCGCAAAAGGCGTCACGACCTTCGCCGTGCCCGCGTCGTCTGTTCGCGGCAGCCCGGTTTCTGGATCGATCACCTGCGTGCGAATCGGAAAAACGTCGGCGAGGCTAAGGTCGAAGAGTCCTGCCTCCGTCACGAGCGGGGGTTCTGAGGGTTCGATCGGCTGCGTCAGTGCAGACGCACTCACCTCGCCGAGCCCCTCGATGTCAAGTGCGCCTCTGCTGCCAATGTGCTCTACCCGTCCGCGAACCTGTGCCGGGCACGAGCGCGCGTTCGGGCAGCGCAGGTCGATGTCGCCTTCCTTCGCCGGTCTCAGCGGCGATCCGCACTCCGGGCATTCCGCCGGCATCACGAACTCACGCTCGCTGCCATCGCGCACGTCAACCACCGGTCCAAGAATCTCCGGAATGACGTCTCCGGCCTTGCGCAGAACGACGGTATCGCCGATCAACACACCCTTGGCTTTCACAACGTCCTGGTTGTGCAGTGTGGCCTGGCTCACCGTTGACCCAGCGACATGCACGGGTTCAACGACGGCAAATGGCGTCGCCCTCCCCGTGCGCCCGACACTCACAACGATGTCGAGAAGTCGCGTGTTCACTTGCTCTGGCGGATATTTGAAAGCCGTCGCCCATCGTGGCGCTCTGCTTGTCGCCCCGAGCTCATCGTGAAGTGCCAGTTCGTCGACTTTGATGACGATGCCGTCGATCTCGTGCTCGACCGCTCCTCGGTTCTCTCCGTAATAGTGAATGAAATCGACGACCCCGTCTGCATCGTCAAACACTCGATAGTGCGTCGAGGTCGGAAGCCCCCAGTCCGCGAGCAACTCGTAGATGTCTGATTGGCTTGCTACCGGTGGGTTGGGCCACGCGCCGATTCCGTGAACAAGCATCTGCAGTCGCGAGAGTCTGTCCCGCATGGTCTTCCGTTGCGCGTCTGTCTTGGTTTCCGACTTCTGTCTCAGGCTCCCGCTCGCCGCATTACGCGGGTTTGCAAAGACCTTCTCTCCGGCCTTCTGCTGTCGCTCGTTCAGGGCGGTGAACGCTGCGACGGGAAAGAAGATCTCTCCCCGAACCTCAACAAGTTCGGGATGTCCCTCCCCCGAAAGCCGGCGCGGAATCGATGGAATGTACCTCACGTTTTCCGTGACGTCTTCACCGACCACCCCGTCGCCTCGCGTGGCGGCAGACACCAGACGGCCGTTCTGATAGCGCAGGTTCACAGCAAGACCATCGATCTTCAATTCAGACAGATACCGGATGCTACGGCCCGCAGCTCGTTCGGTGCGCGTCGTCCACTCACGCAGTTCGTCATCGCTGAAGACGTTGTCGAGACTGAGCATCCGCTCGGCGTGAACCACCGGGGCGAACAAAGTTGTCTCAGCGTAACCGCCAACGGTCTGCGTCGGTGAGTCCTGCCCCTGCAATTCAGGATACGCGCGCTCCAGCGCTTCAAGCAGATGCATCATCTCGTCGTACTCGTGATCAGAAACGAGCGACGTATCGCGATCGTAGTACGCATCGCGAAGCTCGATGATTCGCGACGTCAGCGCACGGGCTTCTTCTGCGGCCTGCTCAAGGCTCAATTCGCTGGCATCAGTCACGTTACACAGTCTACGATCCGCAACCGACATCACTTCCGCCAAAATGTCGTACCACACGCGCATGACTCCGGCCACTGTGGGATACAGTGATTCCGTGGCTCAGAAAGGCGACCCCTACCGGGTCGAATCAGTGGATCGGGCAATGCACCTGCTCGAACTCCTTGCCGAGCGAGGAACTCTCAGCGTCACCGATGCTGCTTCCGAGCTCGAGGTGGCCGCGTCAACAGCCCACCGGCTGCTCACGACCATGACTCACCGCGGTTTTGTTGAGCAGGGCGAGAAGCGGTTGTACCACCCCGGCCCGAAGCTCACGGGTCAGCGCACCGACGGAAATCAGCTTCGACGGATCGTCCGCACGATGCGTCCGCATCTTGAGTCGCTCGCCCACCGTCTCGATGACACGGTGCATCTCGTTATTCTCACGGGGCCGGACGTGCGATTTCTCGACGGCGTCGAGGGCACGCAATGGCTTCGTGTCAGCCTTCGCATCGGCTCACGAACCCCGGCTTTCACCACATCGGGGGGCAAAGCGATCCTGGCCGATCTCGGCGATGCTTCACTGCCCGCGCTCTACCCGACGGGTCTGCCCCCGTGGCGCAATGAGAAGCAGGCGACGCTTACCGAATTTCGCCGCGAGCTCGCTACCGTGCGCAACCGCGGGTACGCCGTCAATTTTGGCGAGAGCGACCCAGACGTCGTCGCTGTTGGCGTCTGCATCGCGAGAGAGCCTTCGCTTGCGCTCTCGGTAGCCGTTGCCAGGGATCGATTCGACGGGAACGTCGAGAAGAGACTCGCGCAGGAGCTGCGTGCTACCGCAGCATCCATTCGGTCACACTGACGCTCCGACGGGAACGGCACTCACCGTTCGGTCGATAGTGAACTGTCCGAGCACCCGGGTTCCCACGTACAGCACGGCGCTCTGGCCCGGAGCCACTCCGTCGAGCGGAGTCTCGGGGCGCACAACCACCTCACGCTCGCCCGATTCCTCGTTCGCGCTCATGACGGCGACGGCGGGAACGGGATCTGCGTGTGCCCGAATCTGAACCGCGCACGAAAACTCGACTTCAGCGTTCTGAGGCGGAAGACCCGCCCAGCTGTACCGGCAACCAGCGATCTCGGCAATCGCCAGCGCTTCCTTCGGACCGACAATCACTTCGTTGCTTCGCGGCTTCACTTCGAGCACGAATCGCGGCCGGCCATCCGGTGCGGGAACACCAAGGTTCAGACCACGCCGCTGCCCGACGGTGTATGCGTGAGCACCCTCGTGGTTGCCGACAATGTTGCCCTCCCGGTCACGGATCTCACCCGACTCCGCGCCGACGTGTTCGGCAAGCCATCCGCGCGTATCACCGTCGGGAATGAAGCATATGTCGTGGCTGTCTGGCTTGCTCGCCACGGTGAAGCCGCGCTCGGCAGCCTCAGCCCGCACGAGATCCTTCGACGGCGTATCTCCGAGCGGAAAGAGGGAGTGTTCAAGCTGATCGGCAGTGAGCACGCCGAGCACATATGACTGGTCCTTCGCCCACGCGCTTGCCCTGTGCATTTCGCGGTGACCGTCTGCGTCATACCGGATGCTGGCATAGTGCCCCGTGCAGACGGCGTCGAACCCGAGGTCGAGCGCCTTCTCGAGCAGTGCGGCGAATTTGATCTTCTCGTTGCAACGCAGACACGGGTTTGGAGTGCGGCCCGCCGCGTACTCGGCGATGAAGTCGTCAACGACATCTTCTTTGAACCGCTCTGAAAAATCCCATACGTAGTACGGGATCCCGATCATGTTTGCAGCGCGCTGCGCGTCCATCGAGTCCTCGATGGTGCAGCACCCGCGACTGCCTGTGCGCAGCGTGCCGGGCATGCGGCTGAGCGCCAGGTGAACACCAACGACCTCGTGGCCCGCGTCAACAACTCGGGCGGCGGCCACCGCAGAGTCGACGCCTCCGGACATAGCAGCGAGAACCTTCATCGTTCCAGTTTACGTCCGCGCGGCTGAATGTCAGCGCCGTGTCACGTCTCGGTCGGCGAGTCCGGCCTTCTTCGCCTGCCGATGCGCTTCGGGAAGCGCGCGGAGAAATGCGTCGATGTCGGCGCGCGTTGTTGTGCGACCGAGACTCACCCGCAGTGCGCCGCGCGATTCACGCTCGTCACGCCCCATGGCTTGCAGAACATGCGACGGCTCGGGAATGCCCGCCTGGCAGGCGGAACCCGTCGATACCGCGAATCCGGCCATGTCGAGCAGAAAGAGCAGCGAGTCGCCTTCGCATCCGGGAAACGAGAAGTGAGCGTTATTCGCGAGGCGTTGAGAGCGCGACCCGTTGACATGCGCGTCGGGCACTGCATCGTGAACACCCGCAATCAGCACGTCTCTGAGCTCGCTGAGTCGCTCCGATTCATCGACACGCTCGCGTATTGCAAGCTCAGCCGCCCTCGCGAAGGCGACCGTGCCCGCGACATCCTGGGTTCCCGATCGCACGTTACGCTGCTGCCCTCCCCCATGAAGCAGCGGTTCCACCGTCGCACTTCGAGAGAGATAGAGGGCGCCGATTCCCACCGGCCCCCCGATTTTATGTGCAGACACGCTCACGGCAACAAGTCCGGATGCTTCCGACGCCCCGCTCGTCGCACGCAGGTCCGCGATGTCGATGGGGACGTGACCGTATGCCGCCACCGCATCGGCGTGAAGCGGAACCCCATGCCGTGCAGCAACCCGGCCGAGTTCGACAATCGGTTGAACAGTGCCGACCTCGTTGTTCGCGTAGATGACTGTGGCAACGGCGCAACTCCCGTGCGCCTCGGTCAGTGCCGCGTCGAGCACGCCCGGCTGCAAAGTTCCCTCGGCGTCGAGCGGAAGCCATCGAACGTCCGCGTGGTCGTGTGCGGCAAGCCAATCGAGCGTGTCGATCGTCGCGTGATGTTCGCCTCCCGGCGCGAGAATGATCGGACGCGTTCCCTCGGCATTGCGCGACCAGAACAGTCCCTTAAGCGCGAGGTTGATCGCTTCTGTTCCGCCCGAGGTGAGAATCACTTCGATCGAGTCGCAGCCGATCGAGCGCGCGATAGTCTCTCGCGACTCTTCGAGAAGCTGCTTTGCCCTCTGCCCGACTCCGTGAATTGATGCCGGGTTGCCGACGATATCGAGCGCGTCAGTGTACGCCGCGCGTGACTCCGCACGCATGGGAGTCGTGGCGGCATGATCGAGATACACGCTCACGTGATGCCTTTCGCCGGTGTGTGCAATGCCGAATCGCGCTGCATTCACTACTCTAGATCCGTCAAGCGAGGTATCGGCACTCGAGCGTCGCGAGCACGATCGGAGAGTTCATGTCGAAACCGGGCACACCGGCAACGGGTGGAACCCCGGCGACACGCTTGCTCACGGCGAGCAACGTGCCGTTCACGTTGCACAGATACCGTCACGATTCGACGGTGACCGATTTTGGCGCGGAGGCAGCGAGAATGCTCAATGTTGCTGCAGAGCGCATCTACAAGACCCTCGTCGTCGATGCTGGCGATCGGCTTGCCGTCGCCATAGTTCCTGTGAATTCGCGCATGCGACTCTCCGCCGTGGCCTCATGTCTCGGCGTCAAGCGGGTGCGGCTTGCCGACCCCGCGGTCGCACAACGGAAAACAGGCTACGTCGTGGGAGGTATCAGCCCACTCGCACAGAAGTCACTCCTGCCGACAGTCATCGACGATTCGTCTCTCGAACACCCCACCGTGTTTGTCTCGGGTGGACGGCGTGGTCTCGATATCGAGATTTCTCCTGCCGATCTCCTTGCGCTCACGCGCGGCACGACGGCGCCCCTGATCTCCAGGTAGCGCTCAGAACAGCAGGCCCGCCAGCCGAGCACGCGCCTTGGTTACACGCGGGTCTGCACCGACAATCTCGAAGAGTTCAAGTAGTCGCTCGCGCACCGTCGTCTTGCCGTCGTCGTCCACGTGAGGAAACAGTGTGAGAAGCCGGTCAAAAGCGTCGTCGATATGACCACCAGACACGTCGAGATCGGCGACGGCCAGCTGTGCGTCAACATCGAAAGGGGCGGATGCTGCGGCACTGCGCGCCTCGTCGAGTGACGCTCCGTTCACACGAACAAGCAGGCGCACCTGTGCACGCCCGGCCTTCGCCTCATCGTCCTTGGGGTTCTGCGCAATTGCCTTGTCATACGCGGCGACGGCAGCATCGAAGTCCCCGCGTTCAATGGCGTCCAGAGCTTCCTGGTGCAGAGGTGGGAGCGGCTCCGGTTCGGGATCCTTCTCCTCCGACTCGAGGGTGCCTTCCGACACCGTCGCTGTACCAGTGACCCCGTTCTGCGCCGCAATCTGCAGCACTTGCTCGATGACCTCGCGCACCTGCGCTTCGGGAACGGCACCTTGGAACACCTGCATCGGGCGTCCGCCGAGCAGCACACCGACCGTGGGAATCGACTGTGCCTGAAAAACCTGCGCAAGTTGCGGGTTGGTGTCGACGTCCACCTTCATCAGCAAGATCTTGCCAGCGTATTCGGCAACGACCTTCTCGAGAACCGGCGTGAGCTGTTTGCATGGGCCACACCACTCGGCCCAGAGGTCGACGAGAACAGGAACCTGCATCGAGAGCTCGACGAACGTCTCGACGGTCTGGTCTGTGCCGTCCAGCACGAGTCCGTCGACAACGACGGGACCGCTGTTCGGCTGCGCATCCTGCGCCTGCCCAGGCGCACCCTGCTGCGTGGGCGGGGCACCCCTGTTGACGAGGCTCGACAGGTCGACTGCACCGCGTATGGATGCTCCGTCAAAAGGCATATCACTCATTTCAACTCCGTGGCACTCAGAAGCCCCTGACTGAAGCCCAGAAGTGTGATCTTGCCTTCGGAATCAGCGGGCGGAACGTAGAACAGCAATTGATCAGAATACGTGGATTCGATGCCCTTTGCAGTCTCGTCGAGTCCTGCGAGAGCGGCCATCGTCGTTCCTTCGATCTTGATGAGCGCGCCCTCTTGCTTAGGCTTCACCGTTTCGACCTCAAGCATGCTGACGGAAACAATTGCCCCCGAGTTCAGCGTGGCGAGTGACACCGGTTCGGACTCACCGGCTTTCGTAGCAAACGAGATGGTCGCGGTATCGGGCAGCTCCGACTTCTTCGTGTCGCGATCGGACGCGATGGCATCAATGAGCGTGTCATTACTGACGTCGAACTTCGAAGCAAATTCGCTCTCCTCCCCCTTAGCCACGACATCGGCGTAGGCAGCAGCGATGTCTTGGGGAGGCATGGTCAGCCAGGCGGAATCGGCGGGGATGCCTGCAGCCCCAACGCTCGCTGGCGCGAGTTGCGGCACAACAGCATCCGGTTCGAGACGTTGCGTATAGACGACTTTGTAGTTGTCGCGCGGTGTCTCCTGCTCGAGCACGACGGACGTTGGCGCGACAGTGGGATCTTCGTCTTTCACCATCGTGATCACGGTTCGCGGCCAGGTATCTGTTGCCTTGGGAAGGCTGATCGTCAGTGGCGACGCGGGAATCGGCGCGGGCGCAGCGTAATCGGAGATTTTCTCGCGGATGTCGTAGTTGGTTTGGCGCTCGGTGAGCGCGGCCCCGGCAAAGCGCGTCGCGGCAAGATCTGAGTCTCGAGCGCTGTCAGCCTCCGTGGCGACGGCGGAGACCTGCGCCATAATGCGCTCAAGCTGCGGAATGGAGACCGCGGGTTCGGGCAATTCTTCGCCAGTTTCCGGAGTTGCCGTCGGCGTCGCAGACGTTTCGAGGCTCGGATCGGGAGTGAAATCAGGCCAGAATGCCTGTGAACAACCACTGAGGCTGATGGCACCAACCAGAACAATCGGCACCGCGATCATGCGCAGCCGACCTCGACCAGACTTCTGTGAGCCAGTGAGTGCCCGCGGGCGCGCCCCTCGACCGAGGAAGCGCTTCTTGCGCCCGTCGTCGATTCCCTTTCGGCGCGGCCCTCGCGAACGACGCAGATGATTGATTCCCAGAAGATAGAGCACGAGACCAACGATAATCATGATGATTCCGCCAACGATCAGCGGACCTGCCCATGGCGTCGAGTTGTCGCTTGGCCACGTGAGCTTGAGGTGCGAGGGAGCTGCTTGCGCGCCGTCCGATGCGACGAGAACGCTCACGCCCTCTGGAATGTTCATCGGCGCGATAACGGCATCCTTCTCGATATTCTCCATCAGCCAGAGGTCAGAACCGGCAGGGTTCGGGGCAGTCGTCTCTTCGTCGCCCTCCTTCTCGGCTGCGTCTGTCTCGTCGTCTGGCGCATCCGGAGCAGGAGTTTCGGTCGCCTGAGGATCCGTATCTGTCGCTTGAGCCTCGTGCGTCTTCGAGACAAGTCTTGTCGTGTCTTTGTTGAACGAGATCGTGTTGTACGGCTCGTCGCCCAACCAGGCCTTGATATCTCCCGTGCGCGCGTAGGCCACGAAGACAGTGTCTGATCCGGTTGCTGTCACGGACTGTTTGCCGGGAAGAGCGGTCATGGTCTCGCCATCGATGACGGTGAACGCCAGATCGTTGTCGATGCTGACCTCATAGGAAACCGCTGCCGGCGGAAGAAAGACCGTCCTTTGGGCAATTCCGAGGACGATCATGGCAGCCGCAACGACAAACGCGGCTATAGCCAAGACGAATCGCACGAGTTTCTCCTCCAGCGCCACCGCGGATTAGTCGAAGCATCCGAATTTCGGGTCGAGAGCAACGACGGTGACGAATACAGACGCTACAGATTAGCCCATTTGTCTGAAAACCCGCTCGGCGACTCGGCCCTGGATATGCCGATGGCGACTGCCGTGGGCGTTTAGGATGAGGGGCACGCAATTCAAGGGGGCTCGAGTGAAAATCCAGAACGCGTTCCGGGTCGGACTCGTCGGCACCCTCGGCGTCGGCATCGGCCTCCTCATCATCAACTCGGTCGTGTCGCTGTCGACAATCATCATCTACATTGGCGCAGCGCTGTTTATTGCGCTCGGCCTCGACCCGATCGTCACCTGGCTGGAAAAGAAGAGCTTTCCCCGCTGGGCCGCGCTCATCACGGTGATGCTGTGCGTGCTTGCACTTTTCACTGGCGTGATCTGGATGGTTGTTCCGATCATCGTGGATCAGGTGGGAAAACTCGTCGCTCTCGTTCCGCAGATCCAACGCCAGATCGGCGACCTCACGCTGCTGCAGTTTCTCGAGCAGCAGTTTCCGTTTATTCCGTTTGACGAGCTCATCGACAGCGCCGCGGGTTGGCTCACCGACGCGAGCAACGTGTCGAATCTCTCGAGCGGAATTCTCAGCGTCGCCCTCTCGATCGGCTCGTTTTTCTTCGGTGCGCTGATTATTTTGATCCTTACCCTGTATTTCACAGCCTCGCTGCCCACGATGCGCCGCGGCATGTACCTGCTTGTCCCGGCATCGAAGAGGGAACGGTTCGCCGATCTCAGCGAGCAGATCACAGACTCGATCGGGCACTATGTGATCGGACAGGCAAGCATCGCTGCCTGCAACGGCATCCTGTCGTTCATCTTCCTGTCGATCATCCAGGCGCCGTTTCCACCAGTGCTTGCCGTCATAGCTTTCGTCGCCTCGATGATTCCACTGGTCGGAACGCTGTCTGGTTCCATCATCATCACGCTCGCCTGCTTAATTCCTGGCCTTGGCTCGCCATTCACCGCGCTTGTCGCTGGCATCTACTACCTCGTGTATATGCAAATTGAGGCGTACGTGATCAGCCCGAACATCATGCGGCGAGCCGTTTCGGTTCCGGGCGCTGTCGTGGTCATTGCTGCTCTTGCCGGAGGCTCGCTTCTGGGGCTGCTGGGAGCACTTGTGGCAATTCCCACGGCCGCGGCGATCCTTTTGATCATCAAACAGGTGGTCATCCCGCGGCAGAACGAGCTCTAGCCGAGGGGGCCGTCCCACTCCACAGCGAGGGGCAGCGCCTCGGGGTTGACAACGGCGAGAATCTCGGTCAGTACACGGCGAGTCTGCTTCTCGCCGACCCACAGGTGCCGGCCGTTCTCTACGGGAACCACAGTTGCCTCGGGAACAACGGCAAAACGCTCTTCCGCCTCAGCTGGGCGAAGATAATCATCCAACTCGGGAATCACGGCAATGAGCCGTCGCGAATCACCGGCCCAAGCGCCCAGCTCTGCATCAGTCGTGCGGTGCAATGGAGGAGAAAGCAGGATCGCACCGGAGACGGGATGCGCGCGACCGTACTTCATTGCGAGCTCTGTTCCGAACGACCACCCGAGGAGCCAGGGGTTTGGCAGGCCGCGTTCGCCTACGAATGCCATCGCTGCCGCAACGTCGGCTTCTTCATCGATGCCGTCGCCAAAACGCCCGTCGCTCGTTCCGCGTAGTGATGTCGTGCCGCGAGTGTTGAAACGCAGAACAGCAAGATCAGCGATGGCAGGAAACCGAGCGGCCGCCTTCTTGAGTATATGAGAGTCCATGAACCCGCCCGCCGTGGGCAAAGGATGCAGCGTGACCAGCGTCGCCACCGGCGTGCGTGTTGTGGGAGTCGCGAGTTCTCCCACGAGCTCCAGCCCGTCTTCGGTGTGCAGTGTGATGTTCTCACGCTGTGCAGGAAGCTCGACCCCTCCTTTGATCTCGATGGTCATGAGATACTCCAGCAGTGAGAGTGCCAATGGCGCCGAGCTGCGAGATCTGAGGAGTCACCGAGCACGCCATCCGCCCTCCACGTGACCAAATGCGACACGCCTGTCACGACGACCCCACCACAGCCGGGGCAACTGTATTCCTTCAACGCTCGGGCAGCAGACACCGGCTGAACGTTCCATGAAACGCCGTGACGCACTTCCGTCCGCTTCCAGCCGGAAAGCAGATGGCTGAGGTCATCCTCATCGTTCTGAACGGCAGGGCGTCGTCGACGCGGCCGATTGCTGCGCGGCATCATGAACTCCACGGAGTGCGACGGGGTCAGTAAAAACCTTTTGCCTGCGAATGGGACCATGCCCCACAGGGGGAACCGTATCGCCCGGAAATGTACCCGAGACCCCACGAGATCTGTGTTGCGGCGTTCGTCTGCCAGTCGGCACCAGCCGAGGCCATTTTGCTCCCCGGCAGAGCCTGCGGAATTCCGTAGGCCCCCGATGACGCGTTGTGGGCGTAGACGTTCCAGCCTGATTCGCGATCCCAGAGCGCAACGAGGCAACTGTATTGGTCTTCGCCCCAGCCGCGCGATGTGACCATATCGTGGGCTATCGCCTTCGCTGAACCCGGATCGGGCGTACCCGCAGGCGGAGCACCTGAGCCTCCGGACGAATCATCGTCGTCGGTCGACTTCTCTTCGACAGGATCCGGCTTCGGCTTGGGCTTAGGTTTGATGTACACGTCGTATCCGTCGCGATCGACGGCCGTCTCGTAAGCGCCCGCGACGACCATCGACTGTGCGTCGGCGGTGCGATCGGTTTGGGCCACTTGAAAGTACGGTGAGGCTGTGGCGCCGGAGTACGGATCAACGACGTTGACGGCGAGAAATGCGAAAGCAGCGATAAAGGAGAACAGCCCAAGCACGATTGTGCGGCGTGTACGCGGTCGCTGACGTTGCGCCTTCACGCTCGGAATGGCCGGAATGATCTCTGCAACATGCTTACCCACGATAACGGTCATGTTACACGAGTCGCGCGCTGGGGTTCCAGTGCCACGCATCGACCATCAGCGAACGGCCAGCATCACGCTCACAACCGTGTCAAGCACAGCATCCACCTGCGCTTCGTCGTAGCCGCCGCGTTCGCTTGAGAAAACAACAGTGCGGACCCTGTCGATGCTGATGGGCGCGCCGTCGGTGAAGTAGTCCTCGATCTTCCGGGCGAACTTATCTACATCGTCGCGTCGGTAGCCCTGCGTCAGGATATTGACGCGGCGAAATCTTTCACGATCCGGGCGTGCGAGGCGATTGAGAACGACTTGAGCCGTCGTCGTTGCGTCTTCGATCCAGCTGTCGCGCCCCCTCTCGTCGTACGCATTCTCGCGTTCACGCCGAGCAAAGGCATCCTCAAGGCGCTCCAGAGCAGCATCAACATGAACGGGCGAGTACCCCTTGCGCTTCATACTGAACGACGCCGAGCGCAAATCGGAGGCGGTCATCTGCGCGGAGTCGGACTCGTTGTACGCCTCACGGGCACGCTCAAGGAACGCCTCGACTTCGTCAACCGCGTACCCTTTGCCGTGCTTGACCAACGGAAAATGTGATGTCACGTTCTTATTGTCTCTCACACGCTGCTGAAAACACCCTCAGTGAACCGCAACCGTGTAGACCGCAAACATGACGGCCGCCGAGGGAAGAATCGAATCGAGTCTGTCGAGAAAACCGCCGTGCCCCGGCAGCCACGAGCTCATGTCTTTAATGCCCATGTCGCGTTTGATCATTGACTCGACAAGGTCTCCGACCGTCGCACTCCCCAGAATGAGTAGGCCGAGAATAACGCCGACCCACCACGGCTGACCGATCATGAAGAGCGCCAGCAGAATGCCAGCGAGGATGCTGCAGACGACAGCGCCGGCGAAACCTTCCCACGTCTTCTTCGGGCTGATGTTCGGGGCCATAGGGTGTTTTCCGAAGGACAGGCCCGCGGCATAGGCGCCGACGTCAACACTCACGACCAACGCAATGAACGCTAGTGTCCACCATTCACCGTTCTCTTGTGAAACGAGTACGACGGCGAAACTGGCCAGCCAGGGAACGTAAACCTGAATGAACGCCGCTGTTGCCAGGTCACTCACCGTCTGTTTCACATTTCGTGATTGCCCCGACGCCATCTGAGCGACAAGCCGGTAGACGATGACGAACGCGATGCCGCCTGCGAACACCATGCCGCGGGAGGGGGCGTCGATGAAATATGCCGTGCCGATGATGAGCACAGCCGAGATCACCGCGGCGATCGGGTCAACGGCCCGTCCCGTTCGACGCAGGGCATTCGCGAGTTCAAAGGCCGTGAAGCCTACGATGATCGTCGCGAAGATCGCAAAGACGACCTTCACAAAGATCAGACTCGCCACGAGGCCGATGCCGAGAACGACCCCGATCACGATCGCGAGAATCAGATTTCGGCCCGTTCTGGCCTCAATCCGCTCATTCACCTGGTCGAAACGCACCCGGCCGTCGCGAACCTGGCGTTCGATGTCATCTCTCGTCTCGCGCAGCTGCGCGTGCAGGTCCGATCGGCGCCGGCGGCCGCTCTCTCGCCGTGACGAGTGCTCGTCATCAGCGTTCACAGAATTCCTCGATTGTGATCACGGATGTCACACCTCGAGAAGCTCGGCCTCTTTGCGCTTGAGAGCCTCGTCAATGGCGTCAGTATGCGACTTGGTGATCTGCTCGAGTTCTTTCTCGCCTCGCGCAACCTCATCGTCTCCGACATCACCTTTCAACGCATCAAGATCATCTTTTCCCTTGCGGCGGATGTTGCGAACGGCGACTCGCGCGTCTTCACCTTTTCCGCGCACAAGCTTGACGTATTCTTTGCGACGTTCTTCCGTGAGCTCTGGCATCGTCACCCGTATAATCGTGCCGTCGTTCGTCGGGTTGACGCCAAGGTTCGGGGCATCACGTATTCCCTGTTCGATGTCCTTCAACGCCGTCTTGTCGTACGGCGAGATCACGATCGAGCGGGCATCAGTGTTGTTGATCGACGCGAGCTGCTCCAGCGGTGTCGGCGAACCGTAATAGTCAACGAGAATGCGCTGAAAGAGTTGCGGGTTCGCTCGCCCCGACCGCACGGTAGCGAAGTCGTCCTTGGCCACCTCAACGGCTTTGTCCATCTTTGATGACGTTTCAGTCAATACATCGGCGATCACTCGTCGCTCCTTCTCGTCGTTGGCCTTGATCCAGTCTAGTTGCTGACGAAGGTTCCCATCTCACTGCCGCGCAGCGCAGCCGTGACGTTGCCCGATGGCTCCATTCCGAACACCTGCATCGGCATATGGTTATCCATGCACAGGCTGAATGCCGTGGAATCGACAACCTTGAGGCCCTTCTGCAGCGCCTCCTGATACGTGATGTTGTCGATGAGAGTTGCGCTCGTGTCGATGCGAGGGTCGGCCGTGTAAACGCCGTCCACACCGTTCTTCGCAACGAGCACAACATCGGCGCCGATTTCAAGCGCACGCTGGGCCGACACGGTGTCAGTCGAGAAATAGGGAAGGCCTGCTCCGGCACCGAAGATGACGACACGCCCCTTCTCGAGGTGCCGTTCAGCTCGACGCGGAATGTACGGCTCCGCCACCTGAGTCATCTCGATTGCAGACTGAACGCGCGTCGTTGCGCCGGCCTGCTCGAGGAAGTCTTGCAATGCAAGGGCATTCATAACGGTGCCGAGCATGCCCATATAGTCGGCGCGGCCGCGTTCCATGCCGCGCTCTGAGAGTTCAGCTCCGCGAAAAAAGTTGCCGCCTCCCACGACGACGGCAATCTCGACGTCGCTGGCGGCTTCTGCAATTTCCCGGGCGATGTTACCGACAACGTCGGGGTTCACCCCGAGCTGGCCTCCACCGAACGCTTCACCTGACAGCTTCAGCAGTACTCTGCGCTTCTTCTCCGACATGCAGATGACATCCTTCCGATCGTGTGCTCTTCAAACTACTGGGTGTCGTGCATGCGTGCACACACAAAGAAGTCCGGGCTGCTCAATTCGCAACCCGGACTCCTCTCGTATCTTTACGCGCCGACCTTCAGGCGAGCAAAACCGGTGATGGTCAGGCCAGAGTCGGCGAGAACCTTCTTCACCTGAACCTTGCTGTCGCGGGCGTACGCCTGCTCCACAAGCACAACCTGCTTGAGGAAGGCATTCACGCGGCCCTCGATGATCTTCGGGAGCGCGGCCTCTGGCTTGCCCTCGTTGCGCGAGATCTCGGTGACGATCTCACGCTCTTTATCGAGCACGTCTGCCGGAACGTCGTCGACGCCCAGGTAGGCCGGGTCGAACATTGCGATGTGCTGCGCGATGGCACGGGCCGTCTCTGCGTCGTCGCCCTGGTAGGAAACGACGACTCCGATCTGGGGCGGCAGGTCCTTCGACGTGCGGTGCAGATAGACAGCGAAGTTCGTACCCTCGACGCGCACAACACGACGGAGTTCGATCTTCTCGCCGATGGTCGCTGCCTGCTCGCCGATGACGTCGGCGACGGTCTTGCCATCGCTGACGGCAGCGAGACCTTCATCGACCGACGACGCGCCAGCCGCGACTACCGCGTCGGCAACCGTGTTTGCCAGGTCGCCGAACTTCTCGTTCTTTGCGACGAAGTCAGTCTCGCAGGCCAGCTCGACAAGCGTCGTTGAACCGTCGGACTCGCGCGAGAGGATCAGTCCCTCGCTCGTCGAACGGTCAGCGCGCTTTGCGTTGCCCTTTGCACCCTTCAGACGAAGAATCTCCGTCGCCTTCTCGATGTCACCGTCAGCTTCGACGAGCGCGGCCTTTGTGTCGGCCATGCCCGTGCCAAGCTGCTCACGCAGCGTCTTCAGATCGGCAATGCTGAAGTTTGCCATTGTATGGAACTCCTTGTAGTCGAAAGTTACTTTGCGTCGTCGGCTGCAGTGGCTTCGTCGGCCTCAGCAGCAGGAGCCTCGGTTGCCTCTTCGGCAGTTTCCTCAGCGGGAGCTTCGGCTGTCTCAGCGGCGGGTGCCTCTTCGGCAGCCGGAGCCTCGTCTGTTGCCGGAGCCTCGGCTGCGTCGACAGCAGGAGCATCAGACTTCTCAGCTGGTTCGTCGGCCGGCTCGGTCGTGGACTCGCCCTGCTCAGCGGTCAGAAGTTCTTTCTCCCACTCGGCCAGCGGCTCGGCCTGCTCAGAACCCTCGGCAGGCTTCTGGTGGCGCTGGATGAGACCCTCGGCGGCGGCGTCGGCAACGATGCGTGTGAGCAGGCTCACGGAACGGATCGCGTCGTCGTTCCCCGGAATCGGGTAGTTGACCTCGTCGGGGTCGCAGTTGGTGTCGAGAATGGCGACGACGGGAATCCCGAGCTTCTTCGCCTCGTCAACGGCGAGGTGCTCCTTCTTCGTGTCGACGATCCACAGTGCAGACGGGGTCTTCGTGAGGTTGCGAATTCCGCCAAGCGACTTGTGAAGCTTGTCGAGCTCGCGCTTCTTGATCAGAAGTTCCTTCTTTGTGAAGGCAGACTTCGAGGCATCCTCGTAGTCGAGCTCCTCGAGCTCCTTCATGCGCGCAAGTCGCTTCGAAACCGTCTGGAAGTTCGTGAGGAGTCCACCAAGCCAACGCTGGTTGACGTAGGGCTGACCCACGCGCGTCGCCTGCTCGGCGATGGATTCCTGAGCCTGCTTCTTCGTTCCGACGAAGAGCACGCTGCCGCCGTGGGCGACGGTCTCCTTGACGAAGTCGTACGCGCGGTCGATGTACGCGAGCGACTGCTGAAGGTCAATGATGTAGATGCCGGAACGCTCCGTGAAGATGAAGCGCTTCATCTTGGGGTTCCAACGACGGGTCTGGTGCCCGAAGTGCACGCCGCTGTCAAGCAGCTGGCGAATCGTTACGACGGCCATGGCCGTGTCTCCTTCTCTGACGCCGTGCGGCGTCTCTGCGGTTGATGGTGCGATCTGGTGACCGCACTCCCTGGTGCCCGGCACACACCCACAACGCTCACAGAGCGAAGACCGTTGGGTGAGGAGGCCGATTGGGCACGCGTAGTCATCCCGACACACGGGATGCTCCGGCCATTCTAGCATCCGACGCGACGTGCGTTGTCGTCCACAGCCCAACGATGAGGCATCGACATTCACATCGTGGCTGAAGTTTCAGGCGGACCCCTCGTCACAGACAACAATCGGGGAATGGGCATCCATTCCTCTCGACGCCGAATGCGCGGCGTCATTGCCGTCACCGCCGTGGTTCTCGGGCTGTCAGTGGTGTTTACCGATGCTCCCGCTGCGGCTGTGCACTCCCCCGCAGATTCTGCCGCCAACACATCCTGGCAATGGCCGTTGGACGGCAATCGACGTGTAACCCGGGCATTCGAGGCGCCGACTGACCCCTGGGGAAAGGGGCACAGAGGAATCGATGCTGCCGCGAACGAGAATCAGGAGGTTCACGCACCAGCGGAGGGAACAGTTTTCTTCGCCGGTGTTGTTGTCAACAGGCCGGTGATCACGATCGAGCACATTGGTGACGTGCTCAGCAGCTTCGAGGCGGTGACTCCGCTTGTCTCAGAGGGTGAGAGCGTGAAACGCGGCCAGGTGATCGGAACAATCACGACGGGACCGCACTGCGGTTCGGATTGTCTGCACATCGGCGTTCGTGTTCACGGCGAATACGTCAACCCGCTCATCTTCTTCGGCGGGATCGAGAGGGCTGTGCTTCTCCCGTTCGTCTCGGCGGCTACGCGCGAGGGTGGGCCAGTCGATAGCTCTCTCTGAGTCGGTCAGCAGACACGTGCGTATAGATCTGTGTCGTCCCGAGGCTCGAGTGACCCAGGAGTTCCTGCACGGCACGAAGATCCGCACCGCCGTCGAGAAGATGCGTTGCGGCTGTGTGCCTCAGAGTGTGCGGTCCGACCCCGCTCGCCGCCGGCACCTGGGAGAGGATGCGTGAGATCACGGTGTATGCCGAACGAGTGCTCAGTCTCGATCCTCGAGTTCCCAGGAAAACCGCAGACGTGTCTCCCGCAGTCGGAGACGAATTCTGGCGAAGCAAAAGGGCACGGGCGTCGCGAAGATAATCCACGATCGCCGACTGAGCTGGAACCCCAAAGGGCACAATTCGCTGCTTTGACCCCTTTCCCGTCACGCGCACGGTGAGCCGGTCAAGATCAACATCATCGATATCGAGTCCACACAATTCAGAGACGCGAAGTCCTGATGCATAAAGCAGCTCAACGATCGCGCGATCGCGCACATCGCTTGGGCTGCCGTCAGCGGCGGCGACGCCCAGCCCGTGAAGTAGTGAATCCATGGCGTCGCGCGGCACAACCTTCGGCAGATGCCGTCCCGTCTTCGGCGAGCGCAGTCGCGCAGCCGTGTCGGTCTCTGTCGCTCCTTCGCGCCACATCCATGCCGACCAGCTTCGGAGCGTCGCCGAGCGCCGTGCGATGGTGGTTTGCGCGAGTCCGTCGTTCGACATCTTCCAGAGCCAATCTCGATAGTGATCGAGGTTAAGATGACGCGTGTCGGTGACGGTCTGTGTGGCCGACCATTCCAGAAATGCGCTCAGGTCTGAGGCATAAGCACGCGCGGTCTGCGGCGAGAAGTTCCGCTCGACGCGCACATAGTCGATGAACTCCTCTCGAGCCGCGGCAATGTCCATGGTTTCAGTATCCGGTGACGCTGCGGGATTTCACGTGCGGCACTCCGCAGAGCTCGCCACCCCGTGGTGAAGAGTGAGCCCGACTCACGACATGAGCCATCCGTTGGCGGTGTGACGCACGTCGCCGAGAACGTCAAGGGCACCGAGGCACGCACGCACGCTGTCATGGTCGAGTCCGCTCAGCGCGGCGATCTCATCAACGCTTCGCGGCCTGCGAGACGTCATCGCGTCGAGAACTCGGGTCTGAGTCCAGTCTCGAAGAGGCTGAAGAATGTCGTTGTCGGCCCCGACGCCCGCGAGCTCTGCAACGTTGTCTGCCGTGGTGACGCAGGTCGCGCCGCTGTCACGCAGAAGACGGTGACACCCAGCCGATGTGGCACTCGTCACGGGCCCAGGCACGGCCCCGAGCGGACGCCCAAGCGTCGCCGCATGCGCGGCTGTGTTGAGCGAGCCGCTGCGCCACCCCGCTTCGACCACGACTGTCGCTGTAGCCAATGCGCTGATGAGCCTGTTGCGCTGCAGAAAACGCCACTTCGTCGGCGGCGTGCCGCAGGGCACCTCGCTGATGAGGGCACCGCGTGCTGCTATGCGCTCGATCAACTCACTGTGACCGGCCGGGTATGGCCGATCGACTCCCCCGGCGAGTATCGCAATGGTCTCCCCATTCGACGCCAGGGCCGCACGATGTGCATTTCCGTCAATTCCATATGCGGCGCCGGAAACAACCCCCAACCCGCGCGACACGAGACCAGATGCGATTTCGACGGTGATGTGCTCCCCGTACCCGGTTGAATTGCGAGACCCCACGAGAGCCACCGATCTCTCGGGAAAGGTTCCAAGCTGGCCTCGCACCCAGAGTCCAAGTGGCGCGTGCTCCCCCAAATCGTCGAACGAACCGGGCCATTCTGAATCGCCTGGCATGAGAAATCGCGCGTCGCACGCGGCGGCAGAACGACGAGCCGCATCGACGTCGGTGACTCCAATTCGCCCTGACCAGCGCTTAAGACCATCGCCGACGAGGGCAACGAGATCGTCGATGAGCTCTGCCCCGGCATCAACGTGCTTCACGAGAACATCGACGATGTCCCGGGCCGACGCTCCGCTCGACACGAGGTCGAGTGCAGAAGACGCACCGAGTGCGCCGATCAGAGAATGCGCCGTGCTGTCTCCCGGCTCGGCGATGCCGAGCCACTGCTCTCGCGCAACCCGCTCTGCATCATCATCACGAAGTTTCTCGCCTGCACATGCATTTTTCCCTCTGTTGTCTGGAGTCGTCACGTCGCTATTCCCTTTCTCAAATACAACGCCTTGCCCACATGCTCTGCCGTCGGCCTCGACGATTCAGCAAGGTCACTTACGCTCCACGCAACTCGCAGAACCCTGTCGTAACCGCGCATGGTGAGACCGCCACGTTCCAACGCGCGATCGATGACTGCCGTGACGCCGCGCGAAAGGGCACCGTCACCGCGCAACCACGCGCCGGTCACCTCCGAATTCCGCGTCCACGGTGTTTCTTTCAGACGCTCCGCGGCGCGTGCTCGCGCGGCCGCGACTCGCTCTCGCACGTCGCTCGAGTGGAGCGCCGAAGACGCGCGCGCCGCCCGCAAATGTGCCGCGGAAACACGCGGGATATTCAAATGAATATCGACCCGATCGCGCAATGGCCCCGAGAGCCTCCCCAGGTATCGACGAATCGCTGCAGGCGGGCACGTGCAGGCACCGTCTGCTGATCCGTACTGACCGCACGGGCACGGATTCGCTGCGATGACAAGCTGGAATCGACCGGGAAATCGTGCGACAGAATTCGCCCGATGAATGGTGATGACGCCGCTTTCAAGCGGCTGTCGGAGTGCATCGAGGACCGTACGAGGAAACTCCGGTGCTTCATCGAGAAAGAGCACCCCGTTGACTGCCCGAGCCGCCGCACCAGGGCGGATCATTCCACTCCCACCCCCGACGATCGCGGCAGCCGTCGCCGTGTGATGCGGTGCCTCGTAGCCTGGCCGCACGCAGAGGGTGCCATCGATCGGCTCCCCCGCAAGCGAGCGAACGCTTGCCGTCTCGAGAGCCTCATCGATGCTGAGGTCGGGCAAAATGCCCGGCAGACGTTCAGCAAGCATCGTCTTTCCCGCCCCAGGCGGACCCAGCATCATCACGTGATGCCCGCCGGCCGCGGCGGTCTCGAGGGCATCAACGGCCTCCGATTGCCCGACGACGTCGCCGATGTCGAGATCATCGACAGGCACGTCACCGTGCGGCGCTGCCTGTATCGGCTCGGTGGCTCGGGCGTCCAGGTCGGCGCCATGATGAATCGCCGCATCGCGAAGTGATCCAACGGGCACGACGGTGGCTCCGGGAACGAGCCGTGCCTCCTCGGCGTTCGCCGTCGGAACCATCACGATAGCTCGGCCCTCTCGAACCGCGGAGCGGACAGCGGGAAGCACGCCAGGGGTGGGTCTCAGTCGGCCGTCAAGCCCCAGTTCCCCGATGTGAACCACGCGGTCCACCGATGTGCGGTCCACCATCCCGTCCGCGGCAAGACACGCGAGAGCAATTGCCAGGTCAAACGTCGCACCGTGCTTGGGAAGGCTCGCCGGAGACAGGTTGACGGTGATGTGCCGCGGTGCCAGTCGGCATCCCGAATTGCTCGCCGCTTGTCGGACACGACCCTCGGCTTCACGAAGTGATCGGTCTCCGAGACCGATGATCACAAATGCCGGAAGCTGTGCGGAGATGTCGGCCTCGACCTCGATGAGTGTGCCGTCAAGGCCGATCAGGGCAACGGCCCAGGTACGTGCAACGGTCATCAGCACACCTGCTCAAGGTGTTCGATGGATGGCCGGCCATCACGGGGCCAAAGAACAGCTATAGCGTCGATACGGATGCGGCGTGGAACCGTGCTCGCATCGGCGACCCATTGATGCGCAAGCCGCCGAAGACGAAGAGATTTGTCGCGCGTTATCGCCTCGAACGGATGCCCGTAGCCGATTCCGGAGCGCGTCTTGACCTCGACGAAGACAACGGTCTCACCCGTTCGGGCAATAATGTCGATTTCGCCAAGTGTATGGCGCCAATTGCGCTCGAGTATCTCGTAGCCTGCTCGCTCCAGGTGTGCGCAGGCTGCGTCTTCGCCGCGTGCGCCGAATTCGATCGTTGACTCGTGCATGCGACCATCGTGGCGCTGCAACGCCTCACGCGCGAGGGCATCGTGCTCAGTTGTGAGCGCGCCGGATCACCACGCAAACTGTGGACGACGATTCGCGTGCAGCAATGTGTGCATGACGGCGTCCCGCGGCATCCGGACTGCGACTACTCGTCGAGAGCGAGATCCTTGGGAAGCTCGAACTCGCGGCTCTGAAGCTCCTCGATATTGACGTCCTTGAACGTGAGCACCCGCACCGATTTCACGAAGCGGTCCGAGCGGTAGATATCCCACACCCAGACGTCTTTCATCGTGATCTCGAAGTAGAAATCGTGCTCCGTGTCGCGGCGTACCAGCTCGACGTCGTTCGCCAGGTAAAACCGGCGTTCGGTCTCAATCACATAGCCGAATTGGCCGACAACGTCACGGTACTCACGAAATAGTGCAAGCTCGACCTCACGGTCGTAGTCCTCGAAATCCTCTTCATCCATTGTCGTCTCATCCTACGTGGTTGGTGAGCCAACTTCGGCGGTGTACCGGCGTTGGCCCGTTCAGCCTGATCGCTTCCATGTGCACAGTCGATCCGTATCCCTTATTCGCCTGCCATCCATATTCCGGATGCCGCGCATGCTCAGCGATCATGATGGTGTCTCTGTGCACCTTCGCGACAACGGATGCCCCCGAGATCGACGCACAGTCACGGTCGCCCTTCACCCGCGTGCGCACGTCGAGAGGGTGGTTCAGCATCGGTGACAGGTAGTCGTGGTTGCCATCGAGAAGGATGATGCCTGAGGCGACCGCGAGGCCCTGCTCATGAAGAACGCCGAGGGCGCGCTTGGCTGCCAGCCCGAGGGCAGCGATGATGCCGATCTCGTCCACTTCGCCAGCGCTGGCCAGCCCCACGGCAGAATGCAAAGCCCAGGACTGCACGATGGGTGCGAGTGCAGTGCGCTTCTTCTCGCTGAGCATCTTTGAATCGCGCAGGCCATCGGGGATGATCACGTGCGTCGCATCGACGACGGCCATTCCTACGGCGACGGGCCCGGCGACAGCTCCGCGACCGACTTCATCGCAGCCGATCACAAACGGCGCCCCTCCAGTGAGCAGCTCAGACTCAACGTCAAGCGTCGGATCACAGACGACCATGCACGACTCGCTTAGCTTCCCGCATCCGGAATTCCTGCAAACGTCTCAGGATAGTCGCCAAGCCACTGCCACCGCGCAATCGGCCAGCTGATCACAAAGGCTCGGCCGACGACGTTGTCGATCGGCACGTAGCCCTTGCCCGGGGTGTTGCCGTTGTAGCGGGAGTCCTTGGAGTTGTAGCGGTTGTCCCCCATCACCCAAAGCGAGTCATCGGGCACTGTCACGTCGAACGATGTCGCTGAGACTGCCTGCGCCGACTGGGGAAGCAGCAGATACGTCTCGTTGAGCGGCACGCCGTTGACGCTCATCTGCCCGAGCGCATTGCAGCAGGTCACATGGTCGCCCGGCAACCCGATCACGCGTTTGATGAGGTGGTCATTGCTGTCACTCACGGAAAGACCCACCGAATTCAGCAGCCCGTCCCACGCACTGACAATCCACGGAACGTCGGCGTCAGGAGGAGGTGAGTTCAACCATCCGCCCGGGTCTGTGAATACGACAACGTCGCCGCGCTGGAGATCGACGATATCGGGCACGAGCTCATTGACAATGATGCGGTCGTCGATCTGCAGCGTGTTCTCCATCGATCCCGAGGGGATGTAGAACGAGCGAACGAGAAACGTCTTGACGAGAAATGACACAAGAAGCGCCACGATCACAATGATCACCAGGTCGCGAAGGAATGCGAGCGCTCCGCGCCGCCGCTTGTCTGCGGGATTCTCCGCCGTCATTGATTCTTCTGTCATTAAACCGTCCGAGCTCCCCACCAGTCTAGGTGGGGAGCTCGGGACGTTCTGCCAACGGCGCGGGTCAGTTTGCGCGCTTCTCGCGAATCTTTGCCTTCTTGCCGTGCAGATTGCGCAGGTAATAGATCTTCGCGCGACGCACGTCACCGCGCGACACGAGCTCGATCTTCTCGATGACCGGCGAGTGAACGGGGAACGTACGCTCGACACCCACCTGGAAGCTCACCTTGCGAACCGTGAAGGTCTCACGCACGCCGTGGCCCTGACGGGCAATGACGGCACCCTGGAAAACCTGCACACGTGAACGAGTTCCCTCGATGATGTTCACGTGAACCTTGACGGTGTCGCCGGGGCGGAAGTCGGGGACGTCGGACTTGAGTGATGCTGCATCGACGCTGTCGAGGATGTGCATGATTGTTCGCTCTCTGCGCCCGCCACAGGTCGAGCGCGAATCATTAGGAAGTTGAAGGTGCATGCCTGTTTCGGATCTCTCCGGTGCGCATAAGTTCCCCTGAGGCAGAACTGAGCCAAGGCACGAACGTCAATTCTGCCACGATTGTGGCTCGGGCGCCAATCGATCAGACGCTCTTGTCGTGACGTCCTTCGTAGATGACGAAGACGTCGTCATCAGGATTCGTGCGCTCGTCTCGATCGCGCGGCGGAGTCACTGTGCTGTAGTGCGTTCCGGCTCCGGTCATCGACTCAAACTCTTTTAACGTTGCGCGTGCTTTGCGGGTGACGCTGCGCACCAGCTCCCACAGTGCCACCCAGAATGCTGTGAGTCCGAACACAGCGGTGAGCACGGCGAAAAGGGACGCTGTGGATCCGAAGCATCCGAACCCGATGATGCTTGCATGCCACACGGCCAGAATGCCCACGTCGATCCACGAGAGCGCATTGTGCTCGCGCACTTCGGTACGACCGTAAATCACGAGAGTGACGATCAGCAGCGCAACAAAGAGGATTGGCGCAGCGACAACGACGCCGAAGAACGTCCACGCGCTTCCGCCCCAGATACCCCAACCGACGAAAAGCCAGAGGGGAAGAAGCAGCACCGCGGCGAGTTGCCAGTAGTAGACGGCCCTGCGAAGAAACATAGCCTTATGCTAGGTCGGCAAACTGAGAGAACCACCCACGCCCACTGCGTACTCGCTGGCTGAAAGAATGGACGCGGAGGAACCAATGATCGAATTAAAGACGCCCGAAGAAATTGAGCGGATGCGGCCGGCTGGACGCTTCGTTGCCGACACCCTGAGCGCGCTGGCCGATGCCGCT
This sequence comes from Paramicrobacterium chengjingii, assembly GCF_011751765.2. Classification (GTDB taxonomy): domain Bacteria; phylum Actinomycetota; class Actinomycetes; order Actinomycetales; family Microbacteriaceae; genus Paramicrobacterium; species Paramicrobacterium chengjingii. The sequence goes on along the minus strand of NZ_CP061169.1, from coordinate 1,470,027 downwards.
GACGTTGGCGTGAATCTGCTCGACCTCGACAGGCTCGCCCACGACCGCATTCGCGCGGCAGGCGCCGAGTCCTGCTACATCGACTATCACCCCTCATTCGGCGCCATGCCGTTTGGAAAGGTGCTGTGCACGTCGGTGAACGACGCGGTTCTCCACGGGCTCCCTCGTGACTATCGTCTTCGCGACGGTGATCTGCTGAGCGTCGACTTTGCAGCATCCGTCGACGGCTGGGTCTCTGATTCTGCGCTCAGCGTCATTGTGGGAACGCCGCGTGACGAAGATGTTCAGCTTATCGACGTGACGACTCGTGCCCTCGACGCAGGAATCGCGGCGGCGCAAACCGGTGGAAAGATCGGCGACATCTCTGCCGCCATCGCCGAGATCGCGCACGCCGCAGGGTACTCGATCAACACCGACTTCGGTGGGCACGGTGTGGGCCGCACGATGCACGGCGAACCCCATGTGCCCAACGATGGGCGTGCGGGCCGTGGCTATCCGCTGCGCGCCGGGCTCGTCATCGCGATCGAGCCGTGGTTCCTTTTGACCACAGACAAGCTGGTGACGGATGCCGATGGCTGGACGCTCCGCAGCGCCGACGGATCGCGTGGGGCACACATGGAGCACACCATCGCGATCACAGACGACGGCCCTGTCGTGCTCACGAAGCGCTGAGGTCTACTCGGGCAGAAGATCGGGGCGCACCCGTCGCGTGCGTTCGATCTGCTGTTCGCGCCGCCACGCGTCGACCGCTCCGTGGTTGCCGCTCAGCAGCACGGGCGGCACGTCGTGTCCGCGCCAGACAGAGGGTTTCGTGTAACTGGGGTACTCGAGCAGTCCGTCTTCATGCGACTCCTGAACAAGGCTTTCCGGGTTGCCGACGACGCCGGGCACGAGGCGTCCGATCGCCTCGATCATGGCCATCACTGCCACCTCTCCCCCGTTGAGCACGTAGTCCCCGAGGCTCACGAGCTTCATGCGCGCTCGCGTTTGCGTGTGATCGAAGACCCTCTGGTCGATGCCCTCATAGCGCCCACAGCCGAACACGAGGTGAGACTCGTCTGCCAGCTCTCGAGCCATACGTTGGGTAAAGACCTCGCCGGCGGGCGACGGAAAGATCACCAGCGGGTCATCAGCGCTCTCGATCACGTCGTCGAGGGCCTCTCCCCATGGCTCCGGTTTCATTACCATGCCCGCGCCCCCGCCGTAGGGCGTGTCATCGACGGTTCGATGCCGGTCATGCGTGTAGTCGCGCAGGTTATGGATGCCGAGCTCAATTACTCCGCTTTGACGCGCCCGCCCGAGCAACGAAATGTCGAGGACGCCGAAAAACTCGGGAAAGATCGTGACGATGTCAAAGCGCATTTCCCCAGTCTCCCATCGCCGTGACTGCGCAGCGCTACTCGGTGGGGTCGGATGCTGGCTTCGCGCCGGTCTCGTGACCGTCATCCGGTGTCTCTTCAAAGAGCCCATAGGGTGGGGTCACCGTGACCGTGCCGGCATCGATGTCGACGAGCGGAACGATTGCGGCAACGAATGGAACCATGACGTCGCCATTGTCCGTGGCGACGATCAGCAGGTCTTGAGACGGAAAGTGGTCGACGCGGCTCACTGTGCCGACGTCAACGCCGTCACGCTTCACGCGCAGACCGACGAGCTGGTGATCGTACCAGGCGTTCTCTTCCGCTGACTGGTCTGTATCGTCCGTCCACAGAATTGCCTTGACGAGCGTCTCAGCGGCCGTGCGATCGGCGACACCTTCGAAGAACGCGACGGGCGATCCGTTGTACCACCGCAACTCAGAGAGCACGATCGACGAGCCGTGCCAGGGTGACGACGGTGGAACCTGAAGGCTGAACGCAGCTCCGGGAACAAACCGTCGATCGGGATCGTCCGTGAACAGCTCGAGTTTGAGTGCACCCTTGAGGCCATGGGCCTTCGAGAGCCGCCCCACGCGGAGCGACGTACGGTGCGGGTCCTGCTGTGCCACGTCAGTCGTCAGTGTCGACCACGTCGACACGAACGCGCGAGCCGTCAGCAAGCGCACCGACAACGGTGCGCAGAGCCTTTGCCGTGCGGCCGGAACGGCCGATGACCCGGCCGAGGTCCTCGGGGTTCACGCGAACCTCGAGGACCTCACCACGAGACGTGGTCTTGGCAAGAACATTCACGTCGTCAGGGTTTTCGACGATTCCCTTGACGAGGTGCTCTAGAGCCGGTGCGAGCAAGACTAGGCCTGCTCTTCGGCCGGAGCGTCAGCGGCCTCGGCATTGTCAGCGGGCTTCTCTGCTGCCTTATCGGCAGGCTTCTCTGCCTTGGGCTTGAGCACGGGCTTCTTCTTCTCGTCTGCGACGAACTCGGCCTTGGCCTCGCGCAGCTTCACCGTCGAGACGGCATCCTTGTCACCCTTGAACGTTCCCCAGTCGCCCGTGAGCTTGAGAAGCGCGAGCACCTGCTCGGTAGGCTGAGCGCCAACCGAGAGCCAGTACTGAGCACGGTCGGAGTCGACCTGAATGAGCGACGGCTCTTCGGTCGGGTGGTACTTGCCGATCTCCTCGATGACCCGACCGTCACGCTTGGTGCGCGAGTCAGCGACAACGATACGGTAATAGGGCGAACGGATTTTTCCGAAGCGCTTCAAACGAATCTTGACAGCCACAATTCTCCTGAGATGTCTGTTGGTTGGTGTGCTCGGCCCGACCGGTGGGGTACACAGACGGCACGAAAACTAGTGGTAGGCGATGGTTGCCGGATAGAGGGTCGAGCAACCACAGCTTCAGCGATATATTCTGCCAGATTACGGGGCCGACCGCTAATTGATGATTTACACGGCCCGTCGCGTCATCACGCGCTTCCCGCGTGTGAGGATAGTGTCCCGGGCAGAGGAAGGTCGCAGGGCATGACGATCGAGTTCGCGAAGTCAGCCAGATCGTCGATCGGCATCGAGTGGGAGCTGGCGCTCGTCAATCAGAAGACGGGCGATCTCGCCAACGCGGCCGGCGACGTACTCGATGATCTGCGTCAGTCAGATGGCCGCGATCATCCGCAGATCGTCTCCGAACTTCTTCAGAACACCGTCGAGCTGGTCAGCGGTGTGCATACGCGAGTGTCGGATGCTGTCGAAGAGCTGTCTACCCTTCTCAACGAGGTGCGTGCCGTCGCCGCGGCACGCAATGTTGTTCCGATCGCCGCAGGAACGCACCCATTCGGTCAGTGGTTTGATCAGCCGGTCACCGATAAGGAGCGGTACCACAAGCTCATCGAGCGCACGCAGTGGTGGGGTCGAAACATGCTCATCTGGGGAGTTCACGTGCACGTGGGGCTCGATGACGTCGACAAGGCGCTGCCGATCGTCTCGGGCATGCTGCAGTATTTTCCGCACCTGCTCGCGCTGTCGGCGTCGAGCCCTTTCTGGGGCGGCGTCGACACGGGGTACGCGTCGAACCGCTCATTGATGTTTCAGCAGCTACCGACTGCGGGAATTCCGTACGAGCAGATTCGAACGTGGGGCGACTACGAGCGCTACGTCAACGATGAACTCGCGACAGGAATCATCGAGGATCAGACGGAGGTGCGCTGGGACGTCCGTCCGTCGGCAACCTGGGGAACCGTGGAGGTGCGGTTCTGCGACAGCACATCGACCGCAGCAGAACTTGCCGGCATCGCTGCCCTCGTGCACTGCCTCGTCGATGATCTCGCCCAGAGGCTCGATGAGGGGAAACACCTTGAAGATCTGCAACCGTGGTTCGTGCGCGAGAACAAGTGGCGAGCAGCACGGTACGGGCTCGACGCAACGATCATCGTCGATAGAGCCGGTCGTCAGCGCCCGGTCGCAGACGACATCGCAACGCTCATCTCACGCCTTGAGCCCGTAGCCACTCGCCTCGAGTGCGCCGCGGAGCTGCACTCGCTGCGTGACATCATTGCGCACGGGGGAAGCAGCACCAGACAGCGAAACGCAGCTGCAGGGGCTCACGGTGACCTCACGGCTGTCGTTGCGCAGCTCGCTCGCGAGCTCGATGCGAGTTAGCGACCGAGAAACTTCTGCAGCGAAGCGAGCTCCTCTTCGCTCGGCTCAGGCGTACCGCCCGCGCCAAGGCCGAACCCGTTTCCTGCCGGTGCTGTCGTCGGTTCGCTCATGCCGGCGTTCTCAGCTGCCCGCTTTGCCGGGTTGCCCGAGCGTGAGCCCTTCTTCTTGCCCTTCTTCGCCTTGCGCGCTCCCCCGCCACCGTGGGCTCCGGGAACCGGCCCCATGCCGGGAATCTGGGGCATTCCGCCCTTGGCGACGGTCTTCATCATTTTCGCGGCCTGCTCGAAGCGATTGACGAGCTGGTTCACGTCGGTCACCGTCGACCCCGAGCCTCGTGCAATGCGCAGCCTCCGAGAGCCGTTGAGCACCTTCGGGTTCGTGCGCTCTGCTCGCGTCATCGACTGGATGATCGCCTCGGTGCGGACAATTTCCTTCTCATCGAAGTTGTCGAGCTGATCGCGCTGCTGCGCCATGCCGGGCAGCATCCCCATCATCTTCTTGATGGAGCCCATATTGCGCAGTTGCTGCATCTGCTTGAGAAAGTCGTCGAGCGTGAACGTGTCCGTCGCAAACTTCTCTGCGACCTGACGCGCCTCCTCTTCGTCAAACGCCTGCTGAGCCTGCTCAATCAGGGTGAGAATGTCACCGAGGTCAAGAATGCGGCTCGCCATGCGGTCAGGATGAAACGGCTCAAAATCACCGAGCCCCTCCCCTGTCGAGGCGAACATAATCGGTCGGCCGGTCACCGACGCGACAGAAAGCGCAGCACCACCGCGCGCGTCGCCGTCCAGCTTGGACAGCACGACTCCGGTGAAGTCGACTCCGTCTTGGAAGGCCTTCGCGGTGGCCACGGCATCCTGACCGATCATGGCGTCGATGACGAACAGCACCTCGTCGGGGTCGACGGCCTTGCGAATGTTCGCGGCCTGCTTCATGAGCTCGGCGTCGACGCCGAGTCGACCGGCGGTGTCGATGATGACCGTGTCGTACTGCTTGTCGCGCGCGTGCTTGATGGAGTCTTTCGCCACGCGCACCGGGTCGCCGACGCCGTTGCCCGGCTCGGGGGCGAAGATGCTCGCTCCGGCCTGCTCGGCCACCACGCTCAGCTGTGTGACGGCGTTGGGTCGCTGCAGGTCACAGGCGACGAGAAGCGGTGTGTGGCCGTCTTTCGCAAGCCACTGCGCGAGCTTTCCGGCAAGCGTCGTCTTTCCGGCGCCCTGGAGGCCAGCGAGCATGATCACCGTCGGCGGCGTCTTGGCAAACTCGAGCCGACGCTGCTCGCCTCCGAGAATGCTGATGAGCTCGTCGTTGACGATCTGAACAACCTGCTGTGCCGGGTTCAGCGCCTTGCTCACCTCGTCACCGAGCGCACGTTCACGAATTCGCGACGTGAACTCTTTCACAACATCAAAAGCGACGTCGGCATCGATGAGCGCACGCCGGATCTCCCGAACGGTGCCATCGATGTCCGAGGCCGAGAGCGTGCCCTTCTTGCGAAGATTCTTGAAGGTCTCTGCGAGGCGGTCTGAGAGGGTTCCGAATGTAGCCATTTGGACACAGATTCTACTGGGTTTCGCTGGACGAGTGCGCCACGAGGGCGACACGTCGCGAAAATGTTTTATAGACGCAGTACATTAACGCTACGGTGAGGGAATGCTGACAACATCGATCATCGGGTTCGCCCCCGAATTTGTCCCCTACATCGACGCGTGGAACCTGCAACGCGCCACGCATCGCCGCGTCGCCGACCGCACGGGTCCCGAGACGCTGCTGCTTCTCGAGCATGAGGCCGTCTACACGGCGGGCAAACGCACAGAAGACAGCGAGCGCCCCGACGATGGCACCCCTGTGATCGACGTCGATCGCGGTGGGAAGATCACCTGGCACGGCCCGGGGCAGCTCGTTGGGTACCCGATCGTGCGGCTTCCCGACCCGATCGACGTCGTTGCCTATGTGCGCACGCTCGAGACCACGCTCATCGACGTTCTTGCTGGCCTCGGCATCGATGCCGTTCAGGTTCGCGGTCGCTCGGGCGTGTGGGTGCATGGCATCGATCGCGACGCGAAGATCGCGGCGATCGGTGTTCGCGTCGCGGAAGGTGTCACGATGCACGGCTTCGCACTCAACTGCGACAACGAGCTCGGCGCATTCGACCGCATCGTTCCGTGCGGCATCCGGGATGCTGGTGTCACAAGCATCAGCGAACAGCTTGGGCAGCGCGTCTCCCCCGCTGACATCGCAGATTCTGTCTCTCACGCGATTGCCGGCGCTTTCGACAGCGCTGAGGTTGTCGCATGAGCGGATGCGGGGTTGCAAGCGGAAATCAGGTTGCGGCGACGGCTCCCAAAGGGAGGCAGCTTCTGCGACTTGAGGTGAGGAACGCACAGACGCCCATCGAACGTAAGCCCGAGTGGATCAAGACGCGAGCACGCATGGGTCCCGAATTCACTCAACTCAGCGCACTCGTCAAGGATGAGAATCTGCATACCGTCTGCCAGGAGGCGGGCTGCCCGAACATCTACGAATGTTGGGAAGACCGCGAGGCGACGTTCTTGATCGGCGGATCCCAATGCACGCGGCGCTGTGACTTCTGCCAGATCGATACAGGAAAGCCCGCAGCGTACGACACGGATGAGCCGCGCCGAGTCGCCGAGAGCGTTGCGCGCATGGGTCTGCGTTATGCGACGATAACGAGCGTTGCCCGAGATGACCTTCCCGACACCGGTGCCTGGCTGAATGCCGAGACTGTACGTCAGATACGAGCGCACAATCCGAATACCGGCGTCGAACTTCTCGCCAATGAGCACAACGGCGATCCCGCGTTTCTGGGCGAGATCTTCGATGCACGCCCCGAGGTATTTGCCCACAATGTCGAAACGGTCCCCCGGCTCTTCAAGCGCATCCGTCCCGCGTTTCGCTATGAGCGCTCGCTCGGCGTTCTCACGCAGGCGCATGACGCTGGGCTCATCACCAAGTCGAATCTCATCCTCGGAATGGGCGAAGAGCCCGAGGAGGTGCTCACCGCGCTGCATGATCTCCGTGAGGCAGGCACCGACATCATCACGTTGACGCAGTATCTGCGGCCGTCCCCGCGGCATCTTCCGATCGCGCGGTGGGTCAAGCCTCAGGAGTTTATCGAGCACAAAGAGGCGGCGGAACGAATGGGGTTTCTCGGCGTACTCGCCGGGCCTCTCGTGCGCTCATCGTACCGAGCGGGACGCCTCTGGGCGCAGTCGATGGTGGCGTCGGAGCGCCCCATCCCCGACGAACTGCGACACCTTGCCGACGATACGCGGCCTTTCGCCCAGGCGGTCTGAGGGAATCAGTCGAGAAAGTCGGTGGAGACGGGCTCGCCTCCCATGCTCAGATGCACGAGGAGAGCGAGATCGTTTTCATCGGGTGCCAGGGCGAACTCCAAAGAGACGAAAGTGTCTCCTTCGCCGGTCTGGTGCGGGTGAAATGCCACACGAAGCAGCTCGAGCGAGCGAATCACGTCAATGCCGAGATCTCCGGACTCCCGTGTAATGAAATCGCTGAGCTCTGCTCCGAATCGTTCTTCGATCTCGAGCAGAAAAGCAGCGACATCGGATGCCGGGGTGCCAAGATCTGCGACGAGAGATTCTCGCGCACGCAAATCGAGCCCCTCGAGGGTGGCGATCATGGCCTGTGCAACCTCGAGAGCCTCGTCACTCACCGTCACCTGAGGGGGTGCGCTGAGCGAGACATCGACGGCCTGATCGCCCGCCTCGACGCTCTCCGACCAGTAGAGCGCGCCCGAGGCATCCGATTCAATGACTCCGAAATAATCGTGCTCGATTCCCATTTACGCTCCCACGAGGTTCTGGGCGAAGACGTGAGGGGTGAAACCGGTGATGTCGCCGATGCCCTCGCCTTGGCCGATGAGTTTGATAGGCAGGCCCGTTCGTTCTTGAACGGCGAGCACGAAACCACCCTTTGCAGAGCCGTCGAGCTTGGTGAGCACAAGCCCCGTGACGCCAGCATGCTCGATGAAGGCCTGTGCCTGCTGTACGCCGTTCTGACCCGTCGTCGCGTCGAGAACAAGCAGCACCTCGGCAATCGGCGTCTGCTTTTCGACGACGCGGCGAATCTTCGACAGTTCGTCCATAAGCCCGCCCTTTGTGTGCAGGCGTCCAGCCGTGTCGATGAGCACAATCTCTGTTCCCGTGCTGAGGGCGTGCTCGACTGTCTGGTAGGCGACCGATGCTGGGTCCTGACCCGGATGCTGCGGTTTGACGATAGCCACGCCCGCTCGCTCTGCCCAGGTTCCGAGCTGTTCGACAGCGGCCGCCCGAAAGGTGTCTGCGGCTCCGACGACCACGCTGCGCCCTGCATTGCTGATGAATCGGGCAAGCTTGCCGATGGTTGTCGTCTTGCCTACTCCGTTCACACCGACCATCAGCACGACAGCGGGGCGTTCGCTCAACATCAGTGTCGGATCAAAGCGTGACAGCCGTTCATCGACGGTTTCGCGCAGCATCCGCTGAAGGTCGCGTGGGTCGGTGGTGTGATACCTGTCGACGTTCGCCCGAAGCTCATCGATAATCGCCTCAGCGATATCGGAGCCGAAATCGGCGGTGATGAGCGCGTATTCGAGATCGTCCCAGGTCGATTCGTCAATAGTCGGCCGGTGGAACATGCCCCTCAGGGCCCCGGAAAGTGACCACGGGGTGCTTTCTGCCATGGTTCAAGCGTAGCCGCCGAAGTGCGTCACGCGCTCGCGCGTTCCCTCTCCTCTGCGAGCCGCTGTCCGACCACGGCCGACACGCCATCCTGACGCATCGAAACGCCGTAGAGGGCGTCGGCGATCTCCATCGTGCGCTTCTGGTGAGTGATGACGATGAGCTGTGATGCCTCACGCAGCGATTCGAAGATCGTAAGCAGGCGACCGAGGTTGGCGTCGTCGAGCGCCGCCTCCACCTCGTCCATGATGTAGAACGGGCTGGGGCGCGCCTTGAAGATGGCGATGAGCAGCGCGACAGCCGCAAGTGAACGCTCACCTCCCGACAGCAGCGAGAGTCGCTCGATCTTCTTGCCCGCGGGGCGCACGGCGACATCAATGCCCGTGTTGAGCATGTCATCCGGGTTCGTCAGAGCGATGCTTCCTGTTCCTCCGGGGAACAGGATAGGGAACACATCGCTGAATGCACGTTTCGTGTCGTCGAAGGCGTCGCGGAAGATCGTCTGCATCTTATCGTCGAGTTCGTCGATGATCGTGAGCAGATCCTTACGCGTGTTCGTGAGGTCGGTGAGCTGTTCTGTGAGAAATTTATGCCTCTGCTCGAGCGCAGCGAACTCTTCGAGCGCCAACGGGTTCACTCGGCCCAGCTTCTGCAACTGGCGCTCCGCCTTCTCCAGACGCCGCTGCTGCCCTGCTCGGTCGTACGGAACCGTTTCAAATTCGGGTTCGGGCTCGTCAGCTGCAGGTGCATCGTGCGGCACCTGCGCAGCCCCTTCCGCGAGAGCACGTACACCGACGTCGTCTGCCGCCTCGTCGTCATCTGTCGGCACGACACTCTCCGCGTCGTTGTCCGTCGGCTCGGGCAACTCTGGAGCATCGGCAACATCGACGGGGACGGGCACGTCTGGGCCGTACTCGGCGACCAGAACGTCTTCAACAAGCCCCAGCTCGCTTCCGGCGCGCTCGAGAAAGCTCGACAGTTGCAGCTTCTTCTCATAGATCTGCAGCTCAAGCCCATGCACATCTTCCGTTACCGCCTGCAATCGCTGGCGAAGCGCCGACTCCTCTTGCCGAAGTGTGGTGAGTTCCTGGTTCTGGCTTGCACGCTGCTCTTCGGCTTTCGCGAGCGTCACGGATGCTTCGCGCACGGAGCGGTCAATGGACGCGAGCACGTCGGGCAGCGCGTCAGACACTCGCGTTGCCGCATCCAGCTGTCTGCGTCTGATGACGGCTCTGCGCGCTGCGGCTTCCGCTGCCTGCCTCTCGCGCTCACGACGCTGCGTCAGCGCTCGAACCTGCTCCTGCTGCGCCGAGACTCTTTCGCGAGCGGTCTCGACGTGGAATCTCGCTTCCACCTCGGATTCGCGCGCCCGCTCTCTTTCGGCGGCAAGCTCATCGCGTGCCGAGACATCGAGAATCGGCCTCGGGCGACTCTGTGCCGTCGCAAGCGATGCCTTCGCCGTCTCGCTCGCTCTCTCTGCCTCCACCACCGCAGCGTCAGACTCGGCGAGTGACTCTGTAAGGCGATCGCATTCGGCGACGGAGGCCTCATACTGCACCTTCGCCTTGTTGAGGGCTTCCGTTTCGGCTGCAAGCTGGGCATCGAGCTCTCTCAGCGACTGCAGCGCGAGCTGAGACTGTTCCTTTGCCGCCTTATGCTCGACACGCTGCTCGTCAAGCTCGAAACGCGAGCGCTCGATGATACTCACGACCTCAGTGTGACGTTCATCGGCGGCATCCCGCTCGGCCAGAAGCTCGATTCTGCCCTGCGTGCCACCCGAGCCTCCGCGCAGCACGTGCTCGGTGATCACGTCGCCGCCCTCGGTGACGAACGTGACCTGGCGAGCCGCCTCTCCGAGAGCTTTCCTCACCGTACGAGCCGCGCCGATGTTGGCGACGATGCCGATGTAGTCAAGGAGCCCCAGAACACCGTCAGGCGCCGTAACGACGGATGCCGCCGACACGACTGACGTGTTCGGCCACTCAATCTCGCGACGTGGCCCGTCGGCGAGGACGACTTCAACGCGTCCGAGGTCGTTTTGCTTGGCATACGAGAGTGCGTGTTCGGCCTCGATTGAGCCAACCGCGAGAACCGCGTCGGCCAGAGTGCCGAGACCCGCGGTGACTGCAGCCTCGTAGCCAGGCGTCACCTGCACACTGTCTGCGACGATTCCCGTAACACCGTCGAGCTTCGCCGCCACCATATCTGCGGCTCCGTCACGAATGTCGAGCGCTCGGGAGAGCGCACTCGTCTTCGCCGCGAGGGCATCGCGTTCGCGCTCGTGCCCGTGCAGCACATCGCGAAGACGGTCGATCTCTGCCTCGGCGTCGAAGACCCGCGACTGCGCGAGCTCGTATGCCTCGTCGAGCCCCGACTCGTTCACGCTGCTCTCGCTCGATGTGCTTTCGATCTCGTCGAAGCGGTGCTGTGCCTCGTCACGGCGCTGCACCGCGGCATCCAATGAATTTTGCTGTCGCAGCTTCTCACCGCGAACGGCAGCGAGTTTCGATGCAGCGGTTTCTACCTGCCCAGACAGCTTGGCAATGTCGAGGTCATGCTGTGAAACCAAATCACTTTGCGCCTGGATCTCTTGGTCGACCGCATCAAGCCGTTCACGCGTTTGTGCCGTGTGGGCACGCGCGGCCTCTGAACGCTGCTCCGCTGTGGCGATGTCATCACGCAGCTGCGTGAGTTCGCTCTCGGCATCGGCGATCATCTGCTCCGACACGGTCGACGATGACTCCGTCTGCTCCGTCTGCGCGTCAAGCAGCGCTATGCGCTGTCCCGTCAGAGTGTGGAGGTTGCGCAACCGCTGCTGCACGGAATCGAGGCCATACGAGATGCGACGAGCCTCATCCACGGAATCACCCAGCTGCGCCTTCTCGATGTGAGCAATCCGCAGCTGCTTCTGCTCAAGCTGCTCCTGCAGCACGATGCGCTCCGTGTGCCTCTCGCTCTCGGAACGGCCAAAAGAATCGAGCGTCGTGCGCAGCGTCACGACGTCGTCTGCAAGTATTCGCGCACGGGCATCGCGCACGACGGCGGCGATTGTCTGTGCCTCCCGCGCAATCTCCGCCTGCCGGCCGAGGGGTTTGAGTTGCCGGCGGATCTCGCCCGCGAGGTCGCTCAAGCGTGTGAGGTTCGTCTCCATCGCCTCGAGCTTGCGCACGGTTTTCTCTTTGCGTCTGCGGTGCTTGAGAATTCCCGCTGCTTCCTCGATGAAGCCTCGGCGTTCTTCTGGGCTTGCGTGCAGCACTGTGTCGAGGCGACCTTGCCCCACGATGACGTGCATTTCACGACCCAGCCCCGAGTCGCTGAGCAACTCCTGCACGTCGAGCAGACGGCATCCCTCGCCGTTGATCGCATACTCGCTGCCGCCATTGCGAAAGAGGGTGCGACTGATTGTCACCTCAGAATACTCAATCGGCAGAGCGCCGTCGGAGTTGTCGATTGTGAGCGTGACTTCGGCACGACCAAGCGGTCCGCGCGTGGACGTTCCCGCGAAGATGACGTCTTCCATCTTGCCACCGCGCAGGTTCTTGACGCCCTGCTCGCCCATCACCCAGGCGAGAGCGTCGACGACATTCGACTTTCCCGATCCGTTGGGTCCGACGACACACGTCACGCCTGGTTCGAATGCAAAAGAGGTCGACTGAGCGAACGACTTGAAGCCCTTGAGGGTGAGGCTCTTCAAATACAACGCGCTGGCCTTTCGCCGACCGAGATCTCTGTGGCTCTACGCTAACGGATTACCTTCGCGATTCCGGGGACGTGACGGGCTCGTCGCCCGAGAACATCGCCGGCGCACGCGACCGTCACAATAAAGTCAGGCACATGGCACCTTCCCACGTTGACAAGATTCGAGCCGACTATTACGGCTCGGTACCATCTCGACATGCCGCGCCTCAATGCCGCCCTTCGTGGATAATGGTTCTCGGAAGTCAGTGCCGGCGTTGGCAGACCGGGCAGAAATGGCTGGAGCGGTTCATGAATGCGGCGCGCACGATCGGTGACCCGCACCGCGGGCACGGGCGCCCGGCCTGACCGTATGCGTTAAGCGAATGCGCGAAGTAGCCCGACTCGCCGTTGACATTCACGTACTGAGCATCGAAGCTCGTTCCGCCTTCGGCGAGGGCCTTGTCCAGCACGGAAGCAACCGCGTCGAGCACTGCCGCGATGCGCGTTCGAGACATGCGGGATGCTGTTTGCTCTCCGTGCACGCCAGCGGCCCACAGCGCTTCGTCCGCATAGATGTTGCCAATGCCGCTGATGAGCGTCTGGTCGAGAAGGGCGCGTTTGATTACGGAACGGCGGAGGCGAATTCGATCGATTACGCGGGGCACGTCGAACGCGGGGTCCAGAATGTCGCGGGCAATGTGCGCCACCTGAGTGGGGATTGTCGGCAGCGCCGTCGTCATGCCGGCGTAGCCGCCCGCATACCCGTCTTCTGTCGGGACGAGCGCGTCAATGGCCATGCCGCCGAAGATGCGCTGGTCAGCAAAGTTGACGCGCAGCTCCCCGTGCCGCGGATGCTCAATCGTGAAAACGATGCGCGTGTGGCGGTCGTCGACCCCTGGTTCGCGCAGCAGCACCTGTCCGCTCATTCCGAGGTGTGTCACGAGAGCTTCGCCCGAGTCAAGGGGAAACCAGAGGAACTTGCCGCGCCGCACGGCGCTGTCGATACGTCGACCGGTGAGACCGTCGGCAAATGAGCCGCGAACTGAGTCATGACGTCTCAGAGAACGCTCATCACGCACGTCGACGGACGTGATCGTTGCGCCCGTCAAGGCGGGTTCGAGGCCTCGCCTGACGACTTCAACTTCAGGAAGTTCGGGCATTGAGTTCGGTCCAGGCGGTGAGCGCTGCGGCCATTTCTGCCTGCTTCTTGCTCGTTCCTGTGCCCGTTGCGGCAACGAGATCGCCAACCGTCACCGTCGCTGTGAAACGACGGTCGTGATCGGGGCCGGTGCTCTCTACGGAATAATCAGGAGACGGCGCACCGCGCTCATTCGCTGCCTCCTGCAGGTGCGTCTTCGGGTCCATCGCTGCGCCGAAGCGCGCAGTGTCGTGCAGCAACGGACCGATGAGGCGCATGACCGTCGCTGTCGCGGCATCCTGGCCCTTGTCAAGGTAGACAGCACCGAATAGGGCCTCCATGGTGTCAGCGAGAATCGACGACTTCTCGCGTCCGCCCGTGAGAACTTCGCCGTTGCCGAGCAAGATGTATTTCCCGAGCCCAATGGTGGTCGCCACCTCTGCAAGTGCGACTGTCGATACGACCGCCGCCCTCATCTTCGCGAGGTCGCCCTCAGAAAGCGTGGGGTTGTCGCGGTACAGCGCCGTTGTGATGGCGAGCCCCAGAACAGAATCGCCGAGAAACTCAAGGCGTTCGTTATGCGGCGAGGCACCGTGCTCATACGCGTACGAACGATGCGTCAGCGCGAGCTCGAGAAGGTCTGCGTCAAGCGAAACACCGAGGACCGCCAAAAGCGGTCCTCGGTCGATAGTTTCGCGCTCTCGACGAGCGGATGCGGCGTGCCGCACCTTAGACGTCGGCGACCTTGCGTCCCTTGTACTCAAGGAACAGCTCAGTTCCGGCTGAGTCGGTGACGACCTTCGCGCGGTGCGGGAGGCTGTAGGTGACCTGGCCGTTTTCAACGGTCTTCACCAGCGCAGGAGCGCTAGCCTTCCACTGCGAACGACGGGCGTGGGTGTTTGCCCGTGACTTCTTTCGCTTGGGAACAGCCATGGTTATCTCTCTTCTCTGTCTGTCGCACTCGAATCTTCGGTGCCTGGGATTGAGGAGAACCGGGCGAGTGCTTCCCATCGGGGATCCAACAGCTCACGAGGTTCTTTCTCCGGGTGATCGGCCAAACGCACGCCAGACTCGGGGTCGAGTCCGGGGCAATCAGGCCGGCATACCGGCTGAAACGGCAGTGATAAAACCACTGCGTCTCTGACAAGAGGTTCAAGATCCACGTGGTCATTGTGAACCGCTTGCTCAGAAGCTTCCTCAGTAGAATACGCGAAAAGTTCCTGAATCTCGACTTCAACGGTTTGAGCTATGTCTGTCAGGCATCGACCGCACTGTCCCGTCGCCGTTGCCGTGACATCTGCCGTGACCAGGATTCCCTCGTGAACCGACTCGAGTCGGACGTCTTCGGTAATCTCTGAGCCTTGTTTAACAGAGATCAGACCCTCGCCAAGCTGCTCAGGTACCACAACGGTCAGCTCGTGCTCACGCATATGCCCTGGGCGACCGAGAAGATCGTGAACACCGATCGCAAACGGGCTCTTCTTGCTTCCACTCACAGGGGTCAAGCTTACCGGGCAAGGTTGGCTGTCGGCTGGACGCCGCGCGAAAGCACTGAGGCCGGCCAGATCGTTTTCTTCACCCTCTCGAAGCGGGATGCCGCGGATTCGATGGCTGCGATGATGATTCGCGCATCCGCGTCTGCCTCCAGCGACTCCGTGTCGCGCTGCGGGCCGAACCTCGCACGCTCAACATGACGCACAAGGCGATCGATCGCGTCGCCGACTTCCCCATCGCCACCAACACGGGACCGGATTCTCTCTGACAGCATCCGCGGGGTATCGCCGATCGGATGCTCCCAGCCCAAGTCGCGCGCAGTGTCGGCGATCTCTGCCCACGCGTCCGTGACGCTGTCTGTTCGTGATCTCGCTCGACGAAGCCGCCGTATGCGCCTCAGCCTGCGCACCAGCGCGGGAATGGAAAGCAGTGCGATCAACACCAAGAATGTGATGCCGGCCGGCGCCAGATTCGGCTCGGGCTCCTCACGCTGGGTTGGAGCTGCGGCTTCGGCGTCAGGAGTTTCCGACGCGTCCGGAGCAGAAGATCTCTCGACGGTTCGGGGATCGAGATCGTCGGGTCCGGCTGCATCGGCCGTCGACGTCGCCTCCGGAGCATAGCTCGGAGTGCCCCCTCGACCTGGTGTCGGTTCGAAGGGAACCCAGCCGACTCCTTCGAAATACAGTTCTGGCCACGCATGCAGGTCATCGGAGCGCACGGTATGCGTTCCATCGGCATCGTCTTCTCCAGGCAGAAAACCGAGGACGATGCGTGACGGAAGGTCGATCATGCGCGCCATTGTTGCCATCGTTGCCGCGAAATGCACACAGTATCCGGCCCGTCGCTCGAGGAAGGTCGCGATTACACCGAGGCTGTCGCCGTCATACCCCTGAGAAACGGGTGCGGACAGCGAGTATGCGAAGTCGCCGTCGCGCAGAAACGACTGGATCGCGTACGCCCTCTCGTACGGATTCTCGATTCCGTCGATGACCTTGTCGAGGGTTCGCGTGATGGTGGCGGGAATGTCGTCAGGAAGTTCCCGCTCGGCGGCGAAGATTCCGCGGTCAGGAATGCCAGCGGCCCGCAGCTGCTCCGCAGTCGGCAGCGCACGAATTGATGACACCGAGTAATTGAGGCCGACGGTACTGTCGGACCGACTTCTCATCGTCTCATCGGCCGGGTCCCACAGCCACGTACCCTCTACACCGTGAATCTCGATCGCGCCATCAGGAATCGGGAGCACTCGATCCCTGAGTCCGGCGATCTTCACGGTTGTCGAAATGAGCGTTCCTCGTAGCGAATCCGACGTGTCGCTGCGCACGAGACTGGTCCCCTGGTTCACGGTGAAGAGCCCCGAACGCTCCCCCGCCGAGGCCCACGTCGTTCCGTCGAACGACTCGAGCGTCATGAGTCGAAATCGTTCGGGATCCTCTGCTGAGGTGGTGTATCGAAACTGAACCGAGTTACCGGTGCGCTGGAGGTCCTCCCCCAGGTGCAGAAGCGGCGAGACCCCCGAGGCGAGCGTTGATGACGCTGCAGAGACGATGAACGGATTCGTCCCGTAGAACCCCGGCACGGCTGCAGCTCCAATTCCCGCAACGGATGCCGCGACGACGCCGACCGCCAGCATCCGGGTGAGACCCCCTCTCGCCCGCTCGCGCGCTCGATCTGCCCACAGCACGAAGAGATACGCGATTGCCGTCGCCGCGAAGGGAATGAGAGGAACCTCATCGAGCAGAATCGACGGCGGAACAACGATCGCCAGCGCCACGAGCCCGACGGGGGCGGCTGTGCCGGCCGCTGCCGCCATCAAATCAAGAGTTACTGATGCCATCAGACTTGCGAAGATCAGCAGAAATGTGATGCCGGCATCAGCCTGCGCGGGAATCGACTGCCGATAGATTGACTCACCCGCGGACTGCGAAAGTTCGACGAAGTGCCCAATGGTGGCCGGCGTGGGAACCAGGCCGATCAGAGCCGTACCTCCCCCGCACACGGCCGTGATGCCGAACACGCCTGTGACAGCTCCGACGAAACTTCCGAGAAGTCGCGAGAGACCGGCCACGCGGGCGACGGCCGCTGCCCCGTTGACAGCAATCACAACGAGAATGCACCCGAGCCACCACCCGGTCCCGTCGATGACGGGGAGAAACGCCGAGAGTGAAGCGACGATCAGAAGCGCGAGGGCGACGCTCAGGGGAACGTGCCTGCGGCCGTCCGCGCGCGCACCGCGGCGAATCACGCGCCGTTCGTCAGCCATGAACGAGCCTCCTTTGCAGGCGATCCCAGCTCGCCGCAACATCGACGCGATCAGCAAGACCCGCAGCAAGCCATGGCGCGGGAACACCTGCCCGCGACAGTCCGGACCCCGACGCGACGAAGGCGACGGCCGGCGCAGCGTTCACGGCGACGCTGACGAGGTCATCGAGGCGATCCGCGTCGGACGTGAGAACAAAAATGGGGATGCGGTCGGAGAACCGTCGCTCGATGCGCTGCGCTACGTCGTGCGGCGCGCCAAGCATTCTGCCCGGCCAGACGGCGAGCGCTGTAAGAATCTCATGCGGATCTTTGGGGGGCGCATCAATCCATAGAGTCTCGGATTCTGCGAACGTCACCCTAAAACCCTCGTTCGACAGGTGCACGGTAATCGAGGCAGCCAGGTCGACGAGCGCGTCGGCTCGCACCTGCCCCGCGGCGACGTCGAGCAGAATCAGTGCTTCGGGGTCTGCCTGCGGCTCTTCTTGACGAACCATGAGCTGACCATGCCGAGCCGTCGCACGCCAGTGCACTCGTCTCAGCGGATCTCCCGGCCGGTAATCCCGGGCGATGAGCTCATCGGCACGTGGTGCGGTTGGGCGGGTCCTGTCATATTGACGCCCCTCTCCTGCCGGCGGAATGAGATCACCGGCAGCGAGCGCGCTCACGCGGGGAAGAATGAGAATTCCCGTCGTCTCTCCAACGGACCGGGACGTTTCGCAGACGCCGAGTGGGTCCGAGAGGGTGATACGAAATGGACCAATGTCGTACCATCCGCGAACGGACGGAACGACACTGTAGCGAACCGCAGCGCGTCCCCCGCTCATCATGCGCCGTGGAGGGAGAACTCCCGTGGGTGCGCGTCCGAACGTGCGCGGCACAGAATCCGTCCAGCCGCTGACACCGGCCGTTGACCCGACGGACTGAATCTCACATACGATTTTGAGCGTCTCACCGCAATGGCCATCACCGGGAATGCGTCGTACGACGCGCATTTTCGCTTTCTGGCTCGCGACAGACACGCCGCACAGCACGACGACGATCATCAGAAACACTGCGACAAAGAGCCCCTCGCGACGGTTGAGAAGCGTTGCAAGCGCCACGCAGACGAACGATGTCCAGACGAGTGCCCATCCACGCGCCGTGAGGCGAATCGTGCGCACCGACATGACGCGTCCTAACGTATGTCCGGAACAGGAGTGGAGTCGACGATCTCCGCAACGATATCGGCAAGCGCCGATCCCGTGTCTCTGGTGCGCTCCCCCACCCGTGGCACCGGGACCAGCCTGTGGGCGAGAACTGATTCGGCGAGCGCCGCCACATGGTCGGGAAGCACGAACTCGTGCCCGTCGACCGCGGCTCGGGCCCGAGCGGCATTCAGAAGCTGAAGCGTTGCCCGCGGGCTTGCACCGAGTCTCAGCTGAGGATGCTCGCGGGTTGCCGTGGTGAGTGCCACGGCGTAGGCCTTCACCGCCGGAGAGGCGAAGACACGATGAACGGCTTCGATCATCGCCACGAGCTCACGGAGCGTCACAACGGGCTCAACCTCGCTCAGCGGGTCACCTCGGTCTCGGCTGGTGAGCATTGCGATCTCAGCATCCGTATCGGGGTACCCCATGGACAACCGAGCGGTAAACCTGTCTCGCTGCGCCTCGGGCAGAGGATAGGTGCCTTCCATTTCAATCGGGTTTTGGGTGGCAAACACCGTGAACGGGCGACTCAATTCATATGTTGTTCCATCAGCCGTTACTTGGCGTTCTGCCATGCATTCCAGCAGCGCGGACTGCGTCTTCGGCGACGCCCTATTGATCTCGTCGCCGATGACGATATGTGCGAACACGGGGCCGGGTTTGAACTCGAAGCGGCCTTCTCGCTGATCAAAAACAGCGACGCCCGTGACATCACTGGGCAGAAGGTCGGGCGTGAACTGAATGCGACTGACGACTCCCCCGACAGTCGCAGCAAGCGCACGAGCAAGCATCGTCTTTCCCACACCGGGAACATCTTCGATGAGCAGATGACCCTCGGCGAGCAGCACAGTCAGTGCCGTGCGAACAGCCTCGTGCTTTCCGTCGATGACGTTCTCGATAGCGCTGACGATCTGCGCCGACAATGAGCGCACCTCGGTGACAGACAGAGTCATGTCGGTCATCGGCGATGGCGCGGTGCGGTCGCGCTCCGCTGCCGCCGACTCGCTCATGTGGTCCTCAGAAACGATGCGACGGCGTTCGGTACATAAGGCGTGACGTCACCACCGAGGGCTGCGACTTGGCGAACAAGCGAACTGGAGACGTGCGCATGCGCGGGGTTCGGAAGCATGAACATGGTCTCGACGGCCGCGAGGTCTCGGTTGACGATCGCCATGGGAGTCTCGTAGGCCACATCAATCTGCGAACGGATCCCCTTGATGAGCACTGAGGCTCCGACGTCAGTGCAGTAGTCGACGAGCAGTCCGACACTCCATGACGATACGACGATATTGCCGGAAAGTCCGGCCTCCGAGATCGCCTCCTCGAGAAGCGCCACACGTTGCGCGATCGGCAGAAGCGCTGCCTTGCCCGGATTGTGCACCACCACGACATGCAATTCGTCGTACAGCGGAGCTGCTCTCTCGATCACATCGAGGTGACCGAGAGTGACGGGGTCAAAAGATCCGGGAACGACGGCGATCCTGCTCATGCGTCAAGCCTACCCGGCGGTCCCCCTTCTGTGCGACGGGGGCTATCACGACTTCGACATCGCCTCGCGCTCGCCCTCGTCGAGCCGTCGATCGATTGCCTCACGAAGCTCCGGATGCTGGGCGAAACCAGGGTCGTCAGCGCGCAGAGCCTCGGCAGCCCCTCGTGCCCGCACGATGACGTCACCGTCCGTTGCTACTCTCAGGAGCCGAAGCGACGAGCGACCTCCCGACTGCGCACCGCCCAGAACATCCCCTTCACGACGTAATTCGAGGTCGCGCTGCGCCAACTCGAAGCCATCGTTCGTCGCGGCAACAGCCTCGACACGCTCCAGCGATGTCGATTCTGGGAAAGCGTGTGTGACGAGAAGGCACAGCCCAGGCACTGAACCTCGGCCTACTCTCCCGCGGAGCTGGTGCAGCTGCGACACGCCAAATCGGTCGGCATCCAGCACAATCATCGTTGACGCATTCGGCACATCGACGCCGACCTCAATCACCGTGGTCGTCACGAGCACATCGATGCTTCCCGAGGCGAACCGAGTCATCACGTCGTCTTTCTCGTCGGGCGAGAGCCGACCGTGAATGATCTCAATCGTCAGGCCCTGAAGCGACGGTTCCGCGCGAAGCACGGCAGCTGTCTCGAGCACTGTTGCGGGCGGGCGCTTGGCATCGCCGTCGGTATCGCTCTCGCCTTCGACGTCAGTCTCGGGTTCTCCCCCTCGGTCGGGGTCGATCGCCGGGCACACCACGAAAGCCTGGCGCCCGAGGTCGATCTCTTCGCGCATGCGCGTCCATACCCGCGGCATCCAGTTGGGTTTGACGGCGAGCGGAACAACGAACGTCTCGATGCCCTTGCGCCCCACAGGAAGCTCTGTGATGGTGCTGACGTCGAGGTCGCCGAAGACGGTCATCGCGACCGTACGCGGTATGGGTGTGGCCGTCAGCACGAGAGTGTGGGGGTGCGCCGCGCTCTTGCGCCGGAGCGTGTCGCGTTGGTCGACGCCGAAGCGATGCTGCTCGTCGATCACAATGAGCCCGAGATCGTAGAACTCGACAATGTCGCTGAGCAGCGCGTGGGTTCCGACGACGATCTTTGACTGTCCGCCGATGATTCTCAGGAGCGCCCGTTTGCGATCGGCCGTCGGCATGCGCCCGGTCAGGAGAACCGGCGACATGTCTGCGGCCAGATCCGGCCCCAGCGACGCGACGATCGACCGAAGATGCTGTGCCGCGAGAACCTCCGTCGGGGCGAGCAATGCCGTCTGACCGCCGTCTTGAGCTACCGCAAGCATGGCACGCAGTGCAACAAGAGTCTTGCCCGAGCCGACTTCGCCCTGGACCAGTCGGTTCATAGGGTTGTGCTGAGCCAGATCCTCCGTGATCGCAGCTCCGACAACGCTCTGGTCCCCCGTCAGAGTGAAGGGCAACTGAGCGTCAAAGCGTTCAAGCGGGCCACCGAGCTTCGCAGTGCGAGGCATGGCCATCTGCTCCCTCGCGAGCGCCCTGCTTTCGACAAGAGCCGCCTGCAGCACGAATGCCTCGTGAAAACGCAGGCTGCGCCGTGCTCGCTTCCAGTCATTATCTGTGCGCGGTCGATGGATGCGCTCGAGCGCCGTTCCGTAATCAAGCAGTCTTTCGGCATCGCGAACCGCCGCCGGCACTGGGTCAACGACGCCGAGTCCGATGTGCTCGAGCGCGATCTTCACCGATTTCTCGATCGACCACGTCTGGAGAGTGCTGGTCGCGGGATAGATGGGGATCGGCTTTTCCGCCCACGCCTGAGCGTCGCTTTCAGACATCTCCGCCCTGTCGAACAGCTTGTAATCGGGGTGTGTCAGCTGCATGGCGCCGCGGTAGGACGAGATCTTTCCGGAGAATACCCCGCGGGCTCCGGGCACGAGCTCTTCTTTGCGCCAGTTCTGATTGAAGAACGTCAGCGTCAGAATTCCTCGGCCGTCAGAAATGACCGCCTCGAAGATGGTGCCCTTGCGCTTGTTCATCTTTCTCGACGAAGCCCGAACGACATCGGCCACGAGAGCAACATTCTCACCCACCGGCAGAGTGCCGAGTTGGGTGAGTTCTCCGTGGTGGGCATAACGGCGAGGGTAATGGGAGAGGAGGTCGCCGACTGTCTTGTACCCGAACGCCCGATCGAACGCTGCTGCCGTGCGCCCTCCAAGCGGACCAGAGAGTCTTTCGTGCAACCCCGACCCGTTCATGTGTTCGATTCTACGCGGAGCGGCCGACACACGATATTGTCGATGACAATGACCAGAATCATTGGCGGAGACGCCGGCTCGCTCGCTCTCAAGGTGCCTCCCCAGGGGACGCGCCCCACAAGCGATCGCGTGCGAGAGGCGATCTTCTCCGCTCTCGAGTCCCGGGATGCTCTGCGCGGCGCCCGCGTTGCCGACCTCTACGCGGGCTCGGGAGCGCAAGGCCTTGAAGCGGCGAGCCGCGGTGCTGCCTCTGTCACGCTCGTCGACAGTTCGCCGCGCGCGGGAGCGATCTGCCGCGCTAATGCCTCGACGGTCACGCGCGCAGCGGAGCGTTCACTGCACGTCGACACCGTTGTCGCCGCGGTCCAAACCTGGCTCGAACGGTCGGCAGACAGCATCCGGTACACACTCGTCTTTCTCGACCCTCCCTACGACCTGTCCGAAGAGCATCTCGCCTCGAACCTTGCCTCGCTCGTAGCGCACCTCGATGACGATGCGACGATCGTCGTTGAGCGCAGCTCACGGTCTCCACAACCTCAGTGGCCGCGCGGCATCGCGTGTGTGCGGTCTCGTCGGTACGGTGAGACGGTCGTGTGGTGGGCAGAGCGCGACGCCGATCAACCGGCCGCGCCGTCCCACTCGGTGTAAGGGTCCCATCCCTTCACGATCAGAGCATCACCATCGCAGGTAACATCGTCGGTGCCACGCTCGCTCACCATTCCGATTCGCTCAAAACCGCCCGGCAGTTCGACACCGGCGGGAAAGCACGCGAGCAGTCCATGGTCTTCGCTCCCGCGCAGAGCAGCGTCGACGTCGTCCCCCAGAAGCAACGACTCGAAGGCGAGAGTCACGTGGCTGGCCCGCGCCATTCGCGAGGCGTCAAGAGCAAGCCCATCTGAGATGTCCATCATCGCGGTGGCTCCGGCGACGGCGGCAAGAGGCCCGTCGCCAATCGGCGGCTGCGGTGTCAGCTGGGCGCCGACAAGCTCCGGATGCTGCTCACCGACGCTACGCGCTCGCGACGCATCGGGCACGCCGTTGGCGTCGACTCCACGCGAGAACAGTAGATCGAGACCGAGGGATGCCATTCCGAGACGTCCGGAGACCGCAACGACGTCGCCCGGCCTCGCGCCTGAACGCAGCACGGGCTGACGCTCCTCGAGATCGCCGAAGGCCGTGATGGCAATTGTGAATGTTGCTGAAACGGAGAGGTCCCCTCCAACCACTCCGCACCCGGGAGCAAGCGACACACAGGCCTCTCGGAGCCCGTCAGAAAACTCTTCGAGCACAGTGACCGGTGTTGACTCAGGAACGGCCAGGGCAACGACGAGGCCGGTCGGACGGGCGCCCATCGCTGCAACGTCTGAGAGATTCGTCGCCGCAGCCTTCCAGCCGAGCTGCCACGGTGTCGACCACGCCCAGCGAAAGTCCGGACCGTGCACCATCATGTCTGTTGTCACCACGTACCGGGTGTCGGGTGCCGACATCACCGCGCTGTCATCTCCCGGCCCGACAATCGCGGCGTCGGAAGCGGGAAGTCGGGGGAAGATGCGTGCCAGCACAGCGCCCTCCGTCGCATCGGCGACGCTTGACCCGTCGTGATTGTCAGTGAACCCCATGCCATCAACGGTAGCCTGAACTCGATGCATTCCCTTGCCCGTGCCGTTTCTGCGGTGGCTCTCCTGTGCGCCGCGGCGCTCTCGCTCACGGCGTGCTCCGGGGCCGTCGCCATGAGCCCGGCGCCCGATTCGAATGATCCGTCCTGCGCTGCCGTCACTGTGCGGCTTCCCAATACGATCAGCGATCTCGACAAACGTGAGACAACGGCCCAGGCGACAGGTGCGTGGGGCGATCCCGCGGCAATCCTCCTGCACTGCGGGGTCGAGCCGATCGGACCGACGACGATGCCATGCTTCACGGTCAACGGCGTTGATTGGGTGCGCGATGACAGCGAATCACCCATCTTTCGCTTCACGACCTATGGGCGCACTCCCGCCGTCGAAGTCGTCATCGACAATAGAGAAGCGTCGGGCTCTGCGCTGCTCGATCTCTCAGCCGCCGTCAGCGTGATCGACCCGACGAAGTCGTGCCTCAACGCCGAAGATGTGACGAGTTAGCGCACCCCGCGTTCGACGGCGATCTCGATGAGTTCGGTGATCAGTTCGGCATAGCTGACGCCCGAAGCGATCCAGCACGTCGGAAACATCGAAATGGGAGTAAACCCAGGCATCGTGTTCACTTCGTTGAGCACGAAACCGTCGGCAGACAGGAAGAAGTCGACACGAGCGAGCCCTTCGGCTCCAACGGCGTCGAAAGCGCGAAGCGCAATGCTCTTCATCTCGTCGAGCTCGGCGTCACTCAGGTCCGCAGGACATACCAGGTCGATTCCGGCCGCGCCACGGTACTTCGCGTCGAAGTCGTAGAAGTCGCGGCCCGAGACCACAATCTCTCCAGCGACGTCTGACGTGCGCGGCGCGTCTCCTGTTCGTCCGCCAAGAACGGCGATCTCTACCTCGCGCCCGTCCACACCCTGTTCGACGAGTACGGAGTCGTCTTCGTCGAAGGCGATTCGCAGCGCCTCGGCAACCTCGTGCGATTGCGAAACGCGGCTGACGCCAACACTCGATCCGGCACGAGCCGGTTTGACGAACACGGGAAGCGACAGACCGTCGAGAATGCCGTCTGCCACATCCGGGTCTTTCTGCCATTCTGCCCTGCGAAGGCGCTTCCATGGGGCGACAGAGATACCCGCGTGCTGCAGAACCGACTTGGTGAAGTGCTTGTCCATTCCGAGCGCCGACGCAAGCACTCCGGAGCCGACGTATGGAAGGCCAGCAAGCTCAAGAAGGCCCTGAATAGTGCCGTCTTCCCCGTAGGTTCCGTGCAGAATCGGGAAGACCACGTCGATCGTGCCGAGCGATCGAGTCACACCGCCCTGCTCGAGTGTCAGCTCGCGGCTTGTCACATCGTCTGGCCAGCGCACTCGAGTGCCATTGTCGGCCACCTCGGGGAGCACATCGCCGTCGAGCGTGAAGGTTCGAGGGTCATCCTCCTCGAGAACGTACTGGCCAGTTCGAGTGATTCCGATCGGAATCACGTCGAACCTGTCGCGATCAATCGCTCCCAGTACTCCCCCCGCCGTTGCGCAGCTGATCGAATGCTCGCTTGAGAGCCCCCCAAACAGCACCGCCACCCGCAGCTTCCGCGTCATCAGTAGTCCTCTCCCCCTGTGGCTCGTCAGAATCAGTAGTCAGGTGCGGGGCAATGCCCTTCGGGTCGAGCGTGCCCTCAAGCACCTGCTTAACCTGCTGCACAATCGGCATGCTCACTCCGACTGACTCTGCCATGTCAAGTATCGGCCCAACCGAGGCGAGCCCTTCGGCGGTCTGTTGCATCTGCTTGACGACCGAGGAGAAACTATACCCTTGACCGAGCAGCCGTCCGGCCGTGTTGTTGCGAGAAAGCGGAGACTGGCACGTTGCGATCAGGTCTCCGAGCCCCGCGAGCCCCGAGAGCGTCTCGGGTTGTGCGCCCAGTGCAACGGCAAAATCCGTCATCTCGACGAGGCCGCGCGTAATAATCGATGCCTTGGTGTTTTCGCCGTAGCCGACGCCGTCGACAATGCCGATCGCCACAGCAATAAGGTTTTTCAGTACGCCGCCGAATTCCGTACCGATCACGTCGGTGTTGACGAAGGTTCGAAAGTATGAATTACGCGCGAGAAGCGCGATTGCCTGCGCCGTTTCCATGCTCTGTGAGGAGACGACAGCTGCGGTCGGCTGTTCTTTGGCGATCTCGAGAGCGAGGTTCGGGCCGGATGCCGCGGCGACGCGTGCCGGATCCCAGTCGAGGGTCTGCTCGATCACCTGGCTCATGCGCAGTCCCGAGCTGCGCTCGACTCCCTTCATGAGCGACACGACGCTCGTACCCGTTTGAAGGTGCGGTCGAAGCTCGACGAGGTTGTCACGAAGCGACTGGCTCGGCACAGCAACGAAAACGTGCTGCGCTCCCGCGACGGCATCGGCGATCCCCGTCACCGCCGTCATGCGTGACGGAAGCTCGATTCCAGGCAGGTAGTCCTGATTTCTGTGGTTCTTGGCGATGTCGCGGGCAACCTCAGTGCGGCGTGCCCACATGGTCACATCGCTGCCGCCGTCGGCGAGGATCTTGCCGAAGGTCGTGCCCCAGCTGCCCGAGCCGATTACGGCCACACGCGCTGACGTCGTCTTACGACTCAAAGCGTCCCGTCTCCTTCTGGTTGTGCTTCGTCGGGTCCCACCGTTCGGTTGGTGCCTTTTCGTGCCGAATGTCTTCAAGTTCTCGAGTGATTGCGTCCATGATCAGGCTGGTTGCCCGGGTAAGCGCAGCGGAATCAGGAGCGTGACCATCAAGCTCCGAAAGGTCGACGACGTCGCCGACCTTGATAGTGATCTTCTTTGGCGGAAAGAAGCTCACCTTCTTCGCGTAGCGCGCCATGACGTGCTGGGTTCCCCAGTGGGCAACGGGAATCACCGGAAGGCCATGTGTGAGCGCCATCCGGGCAGCCCCCGTCTTTCCGCGCATGGGCCACATCTCGGGGTCTCTCGTCAATGTTCCCTCGGGGTAGACGATCACTCCGCTTCCCGTTGTGACAAGATCTCCTGCCGCCTCAATTGGCCCTTTGCCGCGTAACGAGCCCTCACGTTCAACCGGAATCTGCCCAGACGCTCGCAGAAGCCGGCCGACGATCGGAATGCGAAACAGCGATGCTTTCGCCATGAAACGGGGAAAACGTCCGATCTTCCACGTTGCGATTCCGATAACGATCGGGTCGATCTCACTGAAGTGGTTCGGCGCGAGAATAAACGGGCCCGTCTTCGGCAGCTTATGCGCGTCGACGATCGTAATTTTCATCATCACGCGCGCAAGAGGAAGCACCAACGAAGCGAGCAGCCAGAAGATCGACGGACGTGACCGATCCGTTCTTCGGTTCACTGGCTTCGATGGCAGAGAATCTGGAGTGTCTGACACTCCCCCATTATCCTTCAGCAGTGAAGTCGGCACCGAGCAGCTCAAGCTTCTGCAGGAAACGCTCGTAGCCGCGACTGATGATTCCAACGTTTGAAACCCGTGACTCGCCTTCGGCGCTCAGCGCCGCGATCAGGTGAGAGAACCCGCCGCGCAGGTCAGGAACAACGATATTGGCGCCGTGTAGCTTGCTCGGCCCGGAAATCACCGCAGAGTGGTTGAAGTTGCGCTGGCCGAATCGGCACGCTTGACCGCCGAGGCACTCACGGTGAATCTGAATCGTTGCGCCCATCTCCACAAGCGCATCGACGAATCCGAATCGCTTCTCGTAGACGGTCTCGTGAACAATCGACACGCCGCGTGCCTTGGTGAGAGCCACAACAAGCGGCTGCTGCCAGTCGGTCATGAAGCCAGGGTGAACGTCGGTCTCGATAATCACGGGGTTCAGCTCGGTGCCCGGGTGGAAGAACCGGATGCCGTCTTCATGGATCTCGAACCCGCCGCCGACCTTGCGGTAGACGTTCAAGAACGTGAGCATCTCGGACTGACGCGCGCCACCGACGAAGATGTCTCCCTCGGTTGCGAGAGCCGCGGCAGCCCAGCTGGCTGCTTCATTACGGTCGAAAAGCGCACGGTGCGAGTATCCGGTCAGCGACGCAACGCCTTCAATGCGAATGACGCGGTCGGTGTCAACCGAAATGATCGCGCCCATCTTCTGGAGGATGTTGATGAGATCCATGATCTCGGGCTCGATCGCGGCGCCGCGGAGCTCCGTGATGCCCTCGGACCGCACGGCCGTCAGAAGCACCTGCTCCGTCGCGCCGACACTCGGGTACGGCAGTTCAATCTTCGCCCCGCGCAGTCCCGTCGGAGCAGAGAGCCTGATGCCGCTGGGAAGCTTCTCGACAACGGCACCGAACGTGCGCAAAACGTCCAGGTGGTAGTCAATGGGACGGTCACCGATCCGGCATCCGCCGAGGTCGGGAATGAACGCCTCACCCAACTTGTGCAAAAGCGGTCCGCAGAACAGAATCGGGATTCGACTCGAGCCTGCGTGAGCGTCGATATCTGCCATGTGAGCGGTCTCGACGGCAGACGGGTCGAGATGAAGCTCGCCGTCTTCTTCGCCGTCGCTGATTTTAACGCCGTGAACGTCGAGCAGCCCGCGCACGACGCGCACGTCACTGATATCGGGAACGTCTTTCAAAACGCTCGGAGTGTCACCGAGGAGCGAGGCAACCATCGCCTTCGTGACGAGGTTCTTTGCGCCCTTGAGCTCGATCCGCCCGTTAAGAGGACGTCCACCGCGAACGGTGATTGTGTCTGCATGCAGTCCCACGCGTGCGCCTGCCCCCATAGCGTCCTCAAGAAGAGTCTTCAATACGTGCCCCTGATATTCGACTATTTGGCGGGCAAGGTCTGCGGCCGCCAACGTGCCCGCGTGGACTCAAATTGCGTGATCGCCTCTTCATTTCGAAGCGTCAGAGCAATGTCATCGAGCCCTTCGAGCAAACGCCACCTAGTGTAATCATCGATGTCGAATGGCACCTGAATGTCTCCAACAGTCACCATTTTGGCGTCGAGGCTCACGGTGAATTCGACGCCGGGATTTTCATCGATCACGGCCCAGAGTCGCTCGAGGTCGTTCTCAGTGATCTGCGCTGCAAGCAAGCCCTGTTTACCCGAGTTGCCGCGGAAGATATCGCCGAAACGCGTGCTCAGAACAACCGTGAAACCAAAGTCGCGCAATGCCCAGACGGCGTGTTCACGAGACGAGCCTGTGCCAAAGTCGGGACCGGCGACGAGGATGCTGGCGCCAGCAAACTCCGGCTGGTTCAGCACGAAGTCATCGGATTGACGCCACCCGGCGAAAAGCGCGTCCTCGAAGCCCGTCTTGGTGACGCGCTTCAGATAGACGGCGGGGATGATCTGGTCGGTGTCGACGTTCGAGCGCTTCAGCGGCGCCGCGATTCCCGTTACCGTTGTGAATTTCTCCATGCTGCTCAGTTCTCCAGGTCAGAGGGGCTTGACAGTGTGCCGCGCACGGCTGTCGCTGCGGCGACAACCGGTGAGACAAGGTGAGTGCGTCCGCCCTTGCCCTGGCGCCCCTCAAAATTTCGGTTGCTCGTCGATGCGCAACGTTCGCCGGGTGACAGCTGATCCGGGTTCATGCCAAGGCACATGGAGCAGCCGGCAAAACGCCATTCGGCACCAAACTCCTCAACGATCGTGTCGATGCCCTCAGCCTCTGCTTCCAGACGCACTCGGGCCGAACCCGGAACGACCATGACGCGAACGCCGTCTGCCTTCTTCTTTCCCTTGATGATCGACGCGAAGGAGCGAAGATCTTCAATGCGACTATTCGTACAGGAGCCCATGAAGACGGCGTCGACGGGGATCTCCTTGAGCTTCGTGCCCGGCGTGAGATCCATGTACTCGAGTGCTCGCTCGGCCGACGACCGGTCTGTCGGGTCGTCGAACTGCTCGGGGCTCGGCACCTGACCGCTCAAGGACACGCCCTGGCCCGGGTTGGTTCCCCAGGTGACGAACGGCTCCAGCTCATCGGCATCGAGGTACACCTCGGCATCGAACGTTGCACCGTCGTCTGTGGCGAGCGTGTCCCAGTAGGCGACTGCCTCAGCCCAGTCTGACCCCTCTGGCGCGTGTGGGCGTCCCTCAAGGTAGTCGTACGTCGTCTGGTCGGGCGCGACCATGCCTGCGCGAGCTCCGGCTTCGATCGACATGTTGCAGATCGTCATGCGACCTTCCATTGACAGCGCGCGAATGGCGCTGCCACGGTACTCGAGCACATAGCCTTGCCCGCCACCCGTGCCGATCTTGGCAATCACCGCAAGAATGATGTCTTTTGCCGTCACTCCGGGCTTCAGCGTTCCCTCGACGTTGATGGCCATTGTCTTGAAGGGCTTCAGCGGAAGCGTTTGTGTCGCCATGACATGCTCGACCTCGCTCGTGCCGATTCCGAAGGCCATCGCACCGAATGCCCCGTGCGTCGATGTGTGCGAGTCTCCGCACACGACGGTGATTCCCGGCATCGTCAGACCGAGTTGTGGGCCGACGACATGCACGATCCCCTGCTCGACATCACCGAGCGAATGTAACCGGATGCCGAAATCCTCGGCGTTCGTGCGCAAGGTCTGAATCTGCGTGCGGCTCGTGAGGTCAGCGATCGGCTTGTCGATGGCAAGCGTCGGTGTGTTGTGGTCTTCCGTCGCGATGGTGAGGTCGGGACGCCGCACTGGACGACCCGCCATGCGCAGGCCGTCGAAGGCCTGCGGACTCGTTACCTCATGAACGAGGTGCAAGTCGATGTAGATGAGGTCGGGGGTGCCGTCTTCGCCTTTTGTGACAAGGTGATCGGCCCACACCTTCTCGGCGAGTGTGCGAGGGACGTTCGGGTTTTCGACGTTCTGCTGCATGAATGTGCTTCCTTGGGGTGAAGTTGAACAGGCGTCACCAGACTCCGCGACGAGGATGCCTGAAGACTAGGCCTCGCCGCGGCAGCTAAGAAGCAGACCGAACAGCACGTGGTAAGGATATCACTCGCCCGAGATCTGCTGTTCCTTTTTGTCTTTGCGACGCGATGCAATGAGGCTGACGATCGTTGCAATCGCCATGGACCCGATGATCACGCCGAGCGACACCCACGTGTTGATCTCGGGAACCCAGAGTACGTTCTCACCGCCGTTGATGAACGGGAGCTCGTTGACGTGAAGAGCATGGAACACGAGCTTCACTCCGATGAAAGCGAGAATGAAAGCGATGCCGTAGTGCAGATACTCGAGTCTCTCGAGCAGTCCGCCGAGCATGAAGTACAGCTGGCGAAGCCCCATGAGTGCGAAGATATTCGCCGTGAACACGATGAACGGACTCTGCGTGATGCCGAAGATCGCGGGAATCGAATCGATGGCGAACATGACATCGGTGACACCGATGGCGAGAAATACCATCACCATGGGCGTCCACATCGAGCGCCCCTCTACCACGGTGCGAAGCTTCGATCCGTCAAACTCGGGCGCAACCTTCATCCGCTTGCGCATGAAGCGCGTGAACCATGACTCTCCGTCATCGTCGTCATCGTTGCCGAAGGCCTGCTTCCACGCGGTGTAGAGCAAGAATGCGCCGAAGATGAAGAACACGAAGCTGAAGTTCTCGATGAGGGCCGCCCCGACAATGATGAAGATGCCGCGGAAGACAAGCGCGATGATGATTCCCACCATCAGAACTTCCTGCTGCAGCTTCTTGGGAACGGCAAACTTCGCCATGATGATGACGAAGACGAAAAGGTTGTCGATCGAGAGACTGTATTCGGTGAGCCAGCCGGCAAGGAACTCCCCGGCGAAGTCGCCACCGGCGAATACCAGCATGAGGCCGGCGAACACCAGTGCAAGCGTCACATAGAACGCAACCCAGAGCGCGGATTCCTTCATCGACGGAATATGGGGTCTCTTGACGACAAGAAGCAGATCAAAGAGAAGTACGAGCACGAGAACGACATATGAGCCGATCTCGAACGCAAGCGGTAGCTCTGGGTGCATACGTTGATGCCTTTCAGGAAGGGTGCGATGATCGCCGAAAGTCTCTCCCCCGACGGTGTCGGCGCAGCATCCGGGACCACATCATCATGATCCGTCCTGACGGACGCTGCGAGACGGGATACTCCCCTTCGCTGCTGAATACTCTAACGGATGCTGTCGCGGATATCTCACGGCGCGACAACGGCGCCCGGTTCCGACGACTGCTGGGAACCGGGCGCCGCGCGTCTATCGTCAGGCGCGCTCGGCCGCAATGATCGCGGCAAGAGCGTTTCTGCGCTCCTCCTGCTCAACGGGATCGGGCACCGGCAGGGATGCCAGCAGACGCTGCGTGTACGGATCCTTCGGGTTTCCCAGCACCTCTGCCCCTGTTCCCTCTTCGACAAGCCGACCGTGGTACATCACGGCGATTCGGTCCGACAGAATATCGACGACAGCCAGGTCATGGCTGATGAACAGCGCAGCGAAGCCCAGCTCGGCCTGCAACTCGGCAAACAGCTCAAGAACGCGCTCCTGCACCGACACGTCGAGAGCGCTCGTCGGTTCGTCTGCGATGAGGAGCTCTGGGTCAAGCGCCAGTCCTCGAGCGAGACTCGCTCGCTGTCGTTGCCCGCCAGACAGCTCGTGGGGAAACCTCTTGGCATAGGCACGCGGAAGCTGCACGGCTTCGAGAAGCTCAGCCACCTTGGTTTCGATCTGCGCGTCGGACATGTCGGGTCTGTGAACTCGGAATGGCTCGGCGACGCACTCTTCAATGGACAGCAAAGGGTTGAAGCTCGATGCCGGATCTTGAAAGACGAAGCCGATGCGGGAACGCAGCTTCTTGAAGTTGCGCTCCTTGACGCCGTTCATCTCGGCATCCAGCACATGCAGCGATCCGCCCGTGACTCGATTGAGTCCAGCGATCGCCCGCCCGATTGTCGTCTTCCCCGAGCCCGATTCCCCGACCAGCCCCACGACTTCACCCGGGGCGATCTGGAAGGAGACGCCGTCAACTGCCATGAATCCCGGTTTGCCGAGACGTCCTGGGTATTGAACGCGAAGATCTTTCGCCTCGACAATCGGCGACGCGCTACGACCCGGTTCCGTGCGATCGTCTGCGGCGATTCTCTGCCCGATTCGCGGAACCGCGCCAAGAAGCTTCTTCGTGTAATCGTGTTTGGGCGACGCGAAGAGCGTGCGGGCGTCGTTCTCCTCGACGATCTGTCCCTGGTACATCACAACGACACGATCCGCGAGATCGGCAACCACGCCCATGTTGTGGGTGATCAGGACGATTGACGTGTCGAACTCATCTCGACACCGCCGGAGCAGGTCGAGAATCTCAGCTTGAACGGTGACATCGAGTGCCGTCGTCGGCTCATCGGCGACGATCAATCCCGGGTCGAGCACCAGGGCCATCGCGATGACGACGCGCTGCTTCTGACCGCCCGAGAACTGGTGAGGATAGTAGTCGACACGGGTCTGGGGATCGGGGATTCCCACGCGTTTCAGAATGTCGATCGACAGTTCTCTGGCCGCCTTGCGGCTGAGCTTGGAGTTGTGCGCCCTCAGCCCCTCCGCAATCTGCCACCCGACCGTATAGACGGGGTTCAGAGCTGTCGAGGGCTCCTGGAACACCATTGACACGTCGTCACCGCGCATCTCGCGCAGGCGATGCTTGGAGACCGAGATGACATCGCCCGTGCGCTGGCCATCCCGGCTGCGAACCACAACGGCACCAGAGCTGGTTGCGGTCTCGGGAAGCAGACCAAGAATCGTCTTCGCTGTGACCGTCTTGCCGCTGCCGGACTCGCCGACGATCGCCACAACTTCACGCGGGCCGACGGTGAGCGAGACACCATCGACAGCGCGAACCGCCCCAGCATCCGATGAGAATGCGACGTTCAGGTCTGTGATCTGCAGAATATCATCGCTCATGTCCGGTCTCCTTCGCCTGTGTCTTCGCCGTCGATGGCGGCCGTTTCTTGCACTCCGACGACGGGAACCACACTGGTCTCGACCATTTCGCCCGAGTCAGCGGCAACACCGCGTCGCCCGCGCAGTCGAGGATCGTTGAGGTCATTGAGGCTTTCTCCCACGAGAGTCATGCCGAGCACGGCAAGCACGATCCCGAGGCCCGGCCCGATCGACGTCCACCAAATACCGCTCGAGACGTCAGAAAGTGCCTTATTGAGGTCGTACCCCCATTCCGATGCCGCCGTCGGCTCAATGCCGAACCCGAGAAAGCCCAGCCCTGCGAGGGTGAGGATCGCCTCGGACGCATTGAGGGTAAAGATCAGCGGCAGTGTGCGCGTCGCGTTGCGGAAGACGTGCCTGCTCATGATGCGCACGTTGCTCGCACCCAGCACCTTTGCCGATTCCACGAATGCTTCGGCTTTGATGCGAACGGTCTCGGCACGGATCACGCGGAAATACTGCGGAATGAACACAACAGTGATTGACATCGCCGCTGTGAGAATTCCGCCGATGAGGTTCGACCGCCCTCCCGAGATCGCAATCGAGATCACGATCGCGAGCAGAAGGGAAGGGAACGCGTAGATGGCGTCGCAGATCACGACAAGGACGCGATCAATCCAGCCGCCGAAGTAGCCAGACAGCAGGCCGAGAATCACACCGATGAATATCGACAGGATCACCGCGACGATCACGACGAGAGCCGCTGTCTGGGCGCCCCAGATCACGCGAGACAGAACATCGAACCCGCCGACTGTCGTGCCGAAGAGATGTTCAGCGCTCGGCGGCTGCTGGGCGCCGAATCCGCCATTGTCATCGCTGAGCTGCGCGTATCCATACGGTGCAATCCAGGGAGCCAGAACGGCCACGAGCAGAAAGACACCAGTGAGAATCAGTCCTGCGACAAGCATGCCGCGTTGAATTCCGTAGCTCTGCCTCAGTTGGCGAAGAATGGGCAGCCGATCAAGGATCGAACGCCGTGGGGTTCCCGTTTGTGCGGTCATGTCAGTACCTCACTCTCGGGTCGATGAGCGCCGCAATGATATCGACGATGAAGTTGGTGATGGCGACAATGATGGCGAGCAGCACGACAATGCCCTGCACCGCGACGAAGTCACGCGACTGGAGGTACTGCACGAGCATGAACCCGAGCCCCTTCCATTCGAATGTGGTCTCAGTCAGCACGGCGCCGGCGAGCATCAGAGCGATTTGCATTCCCATCACCGTGATGATGGGAATGAGCGCTGGTCGGTATGCGTGCTTACGCACAAGCCGAAATTCGCTGACGCCACGGGAACGAGCAGCATCCACATAATCCTTCGTCAGTGTTCCGATCATGTTGGTGCGTACGAGGCGAAGGAACACTCCGGCCGTCAGAAGGCCGAGAGCGATGGCGGGCAAGGCCGCATGACTGAGCACATCTCCGATCGCATCGGGGTTGCCGAGCCTGAATGAGTCGATCAGATGGATG
The DNA here is from genome assembly GCF_011751765.2 of Paramicrobacterium chengjingii. GTDB lineage: Bacteria > Actinomycetota > Actinomycetes > Actinomycetales > Microbacteriaceae > Paramicrobacterium > Paramicrobacterium chengjingii. The sequence continues at coordinate 1,434,848 of NZ_CP061169.1, read as the reverse complement.
CCGGTGGGATCGTCGAGCAGTTGAATGCTGAGTTCGGTTCTCGTACTCGCTCGACCGGAGACCGGAAGGAGCCCCAACCCCACGGAGAAGACGAGTTTAAGCAGCATTCCGGCGAAGAACACGGGCGTCGCATAGAACAGGATCGCCAGAACTCGGAGCACAGCGTCAGATGCCTTGTCGCGGCGATATGCCGCCCACATGCCGAGCGGAATGCCGACGATGAATGCCACGATCAGACCGTAGAGAGCAAGCTCGAGAGTGGCGGAGCCATACGTCAGAAGAATCTCCGTGACGGGGCGGTGATCGCTGATCGTCGTGCCGAAGTCACCGCGGAAGAGTCCGCCAAGATATTCGATGTACTGCACGAAAACGGGGCGATCGTATCCTGCCTCGTGAACACGCTCGGCAAGCTGGTCGGGTGTGAGCCGTCCGCCGAGGGCCGCGGTGATGGGGTCGCCTGTCGTGCGCATCAGGAAGAACACGAGAGTGACGAGAATGAAAATCGTCGGGATGATCAGAAGAAACCGCACAACGACGTATCGAAGTAGGCTTCCTCCCCCGCTCGATTTCGTGGAGGGCGCGGCCTGCGCAATTGTGCCGCCGGGTTGTGCGCTGGGGGAAGTCAGCGTGCCACCTGCCTAACTGGGGACGAACGGGCGTGTTACCCGAAGAGGGGCGGATGCTGGGTCAGCATCCGCCCCTCGATGTGGACTATTTGTGAATGGGTGCGTATCGGAACTTGAACGACGCGTCGAGAGTGATGCCCTCAACGTCCGCGCCCGACACCGCGATCTGCGCCCCCTGCAGGTACGGCAGGGTGGGCAGGGTCTGCGCTGCGACGTCCTGAATCTGCTCAATGAGCTTGGCGCGTGCATCAGGGTCGCTCTCAACCAGCTGCTGGTTGATGAGATCCTGAACCTCAGCATTGTCGTAATGGTTCACAAGGAAGTTGTCCTTGCTGAAGAACGGCTGCAGGTAGTTTGCCGCGTCTGAGTAGTCGGGGAACCAACCCAGCTGGTACATCGGGTAAACATCTGCGGTGCGGTCCTTCGAGTACTGCACCCACTCCGTCGTCTGGAGGTCGACGCTGAAGAGGCCGTCGGCCTCAAGCTGCGACTTGATGAGCGCGTACTCATCGGCCGACGAGGGACCGTAGTGGTCATTCGAGTACTGGATGCTGAGCTTCACGGGCGTCTCGATGCCGGCGTCTTCGAGGCGCTGCTTCGCCTTGTCAGCATCCGGACCGCCGTCGCCGTCGCCGTACAGACCCTTGAGCGACTCGTTCGCACCCGTCAGGCCCTCAGGAATGTAGGAGTACAGCGGCGTATACGTGCCCTTGTACACCTGCTCGGCGATCTGCTCACGGTCGATGAGATCGGCCATGGCCTGCCGCACAGCGAGAGACTTTGTCTCGTCTGCTCCGTCGGCCTTGGCGCCGAACGGCATCGTGTCGAAGTTGAACACGATGTAGCGGATCTCACCGCCGGGACCGCTTGTCACCTTGACCTTGTCGTTGCCCTTGAGGTCCTCGACGTCGGTCGCGGAAAGGCTACGGTAAGCAACATCGATGTCACCCTCCTGAACCGCGAGCTTGAGGTTTGACGACTCCGAGTAGTACTTGACGTTGACTACCTCATTCTCGGCGGCACCAAGCACACCCTGGTAGTCGGGGTTTGCCTTGTACTGAATCAGGTTGTTGAAGTCGTAGCTGTCAATCGAGTACTGCCCGGCGAATGCCTTGCCGTCGACGATCTCCTTGTCGGGCGTCAGCTCGTCAGCGGAGAACACATCTTCGTCAACGATCGGCCCTGCTGGGCTCGAGAGCACCTGCGGGAACGTCTGGTCGTTCGCGCTCTTCAGGGTGAACACGACGGTGGTGTCATCGGGTGCCTCGACGCTCTCGAGGTTGTTGAGAAGCGATGCCGGACCGTTCGGGTCGGCGATCTTCAGTGTGCGATCGAAGCTGAATTTCACGTCAGACGACGTGAGTTCGTTTCCGTTCGCGAAGGTGAGGCCGTCCTTGAGCGTGACGGTGTATTCCTTCGGCGACGTGAACTCCGCCGACTCCGCGATATCTGGTTCGACGTCGGGGCTGCCGTACGGAGTGTTCATGAGGAACGGATAGATCTGGTTCATCACGGCGAACGAACCATTGTCATACGAACCGGCCGGGTCGATGGTGGTGATCTTGTCGGTCGTACCGATCACGATCGCGCCGCCATCACCTCCCGATCCGCCGGAGTCGCCTGAACTGCCTGAACAGCCGGCGAGGGCGAGAGCGGCAACTGCGAGACCTGCAGTCGTCGTCACAACGCGCCGGGTTGTGGACTTTCCGGATGCCATTGTCGGTACATCCCTTTCTTGGTTGGGAGTTACGCCGCTGGCACACGTGTGCGCAGCAACGTTGCTGTACTACGTGAAATCAGCATAATCGTGTCGGAGGGCAATTCGGGCAGAATTGCTGAAAACGTTGCCAAGGCGAGACGACAGCAAAAAAGCCTTTCAAAAGTGTTCCTTTGAAAGGCTTTTCCTCGTTGTGACCCCAGCGGGATTTGAACCCGCGTTACCGCCGTGAGAGGGCGACGTCCTAGGCCGCTAGACGATGGGGCCGGAAAACAACTCCATGAGTATGCCACGAAACGACCCCGCGCAACAAATCACCGGCGCGCCAGGCACAATTCCGGGCGTGTCGGCCGCGTTGCCGCGCTTATGCGAGCACACGCAGCTCTCCGGGAAGCATCCGGATGCTCGCGGGAAGCGTTCCCAGCTTTTCACCGTCAGCGTACAGGTCAATCCCAGCTCCAGTCAGAGAGATCTCTCTCTGACGACGCACGTGCACGACATTGAGCTTCGTATGCGTTCCCGCGAACACCCGAGGAAAGAACATCAGAAGCTCTAGCCGAGAGACCGGGTCAACACGAACGACGTCAAAGAGTCCGTCGTCAAGCTCTGCCTCCGGTGCGATCGCCATGCCGCCGCCGATAAACCGATTGTTGGCAATCGACACGAACGTCCCATCGAACTGCAGAGTCTCTAGGCCATCGGTCATCGTCAGCTTCTCATCTCGCAGCGAGACGACTTCACGCAGCGTCGCCAGAACATAGCGTGCTCCTCCGCGCGGCCACCGCATCGCGTTTGCACGAGCATTCACACGGGCATCGAATCCCACGGAAACGACGCCTCCGAATCGTCGCTCCCCGAGAGATGTCGTCACGACGCCCACGTCGACGGCCCGGATGCTGCCCGCACGCAGCGCGCTCACGATGCGCAGCGCTGCGGCATCCGATTTCTGCCTCCTGATTCCCAACCCCCTGGCGAGATCGTTTCCCGTCCCCGTCGGCACGATTGCCAGCGGAACGTCAGTCTCGGCGAGCGCATTAATGGTCAGGTTCACCAGCCCGTCACCTCCGACCGCGACGAGTGCATCGGGGGCATCGGTCACTGCCCTGACGGTTGCGTTGAACAACTTGTCAGCACTTGCCTCAATGAGGGTGGTCACTTCGACACCGTGCTGCGCAAGTGCCTCGACAACGCGCATTCCCTGTGCTGAGTGGGCGCCAAAGCTTGACGTGGGATTGATCGCGACGGCGATGCGAGGGTGTTCACGAGTCACTCTTGGATTATGGCAGTACCGAACTTGCGGGTGTCGCGAGGCAGGGAGAGACTGGCGATATGAACCTGACAAAGCTCGAACACGCGGCGTTCGTCGTTGATGATGCCGGGGCACGACTGATCGTCGATCCCGGTTCCTTCACGACACCCATCACGGATGCTGGCGGAACTGTCGCCGTCGTGATCACACACGAGCACCCCGACCATTGGACGCCCGAGCAGCTCCAGCGCATTCAATCGATCAACCCCAACGTGCGCATCTTCGGCCCCGCCGGCGTTGCGGCTGCCGCCGAGGGCTTTGCCGTTGAGGTTGTAGCGGCAGGCGACGAGGTCGAGGTAGCGCCGTTCACGTTGCGTTTCTACGGAGGCAGGCACGCTGTGATTCACCCGTCGATTCCCGTCGTCGACAACGTCGGAGTTCTGATCAACGGCTCCGTGTACTACGGAGGTGACTCGTTCACCGTCCCTGAGGGCGTCGATGTCGACGTGATGGCCGTGCCCGCGGGGGCCCCGTGGCTGAAGATCAGCGAGGTCATGGACTTCGCGAGCGCTGTTGCGCCGAAGCGCAGCTTTCCCACCCATGAGATGGTGCTCTCGCGCATTGGCAAGAATATGTCGAATCAGCGCATCGCCAGCGTCGTTGAAGCCGCCGGAGGCGAACACTTCCCCCTTGAGCCGGGCGAGTCGATCGAGGTCTGACTTCTCCTGAGGGAGGGCTCTCCCGATCATTCACACCGTGTCGTCTGCCGCGATCACGTCGATTTCCCAGACATGCACGCCAGGATCGTCCGGGTGAAATCGGTCCGCAGCATCCGCTGCCATCTGGCTGATCGTGCGAAAGAACACACGGGCTGTCTCGTGATCCATGGGCACGTTCATGTGCATGAAGTTTGACGTCAGGCTGTCGTCCCGTCCGGAGATGAAATCCATCCATGTCGAGCTCGCGCGACGCACGAGCTCGTAGTGGTCCTCGACCATTGCCCTCATCAACGCATCCCCAAGTATCTCATCGGCGACCGGGTGCTCGGGGGTGCCGACGTTCAAGCTTCCTTTCACGGGAGTCCAAACGCGGTCTCGACGGTCTCGTGCTCGCTCGGGTGCTTCCTCGATCAAACCGGCGTCAGCCAGGCTGCGCAGGTGAAAACTCACCGAATTCGGGGCGACGTCGAGCTCGCCCGCGAGGTCGGCGGCTCGCGCGTGCATGCGCTGGGCCAGAAGGCGCATAATGCGGCGGCGCAGCGGATGGGTCAACGCCTTGAGCATGGCGTCGGTCATCACGCTTGATTCGTCGAACCACGTGTGATTGTCACGCTCGTCCGAGTTTTCTGGATCTGCTCCGGGTCTATCCGTGCGCTCGCGCTCGTGTGCCATAGTTCTAGATTAGGCGCTTACGCAGACAATATTGCGCAATCTATATTGCGCAATATTGATTGCGCGTCTAATGTCGGGTGTATGTCCACTTCAGAAGTCACGACCCGTCTGTGGCGCGTCAAGCGATATCCGACCTGGTTCGCAAGCGATGCCACGAAAGAGCTCGCGGCATCACTGTTGAATTTCGCCGTCCCACTCATTGCCCTCATGGTCACTGACAGCCCTGCTCAAGCCGGAACCATCGGGGCTGTCGGCGTCGTGACAGCGCTTCTGTTCACGCTCGGTGGAGGCGTCCTTGCTGACCGGCATCGTCGGCCCGCGCTCATGTTGCTCGGAGCCAGCATTGGTGTCGCGATTGCGGGATGCTTCGCCATTCTCGACGGCATGTCCGCGCTCAGCTTCAGCGTCTTGCTCGTGCTGAACGTGTTCATCAACGCTCGTGACGGGCTGTTTGACGTCGCCGGGGAAGCCGCTCTCAAACAGGTTGTGCCCGACGATGCCATGGGGCGGGCGCAAGCTGCCAACCAAGGCCGCGGTGCAGCAATCCAGCTGGCAGGTGGACCACTCGGTGGTGCACTTCTTGCCGTCGGTGGCTGGTTGGTCGCCCTGGTTGCAGCGGCCTCCTACGGTATCTCAGCAGTGGGCGCATGGATGCTGGGTCGGGACGAAGCCCCGAAGATGACCGAACCGCAACCCTCGACCACCCCGACTGTAGTCCTCCGCCAGAGCGCCCTCGTCGAGGCTCGAGAGGGATTCGCGTGGCTGTTCTCCCGCGTCGACCTGCGCGGAGCGCTCTGGGTGGCAATGCTAGCTAACCTGGGATTCAACTCGGCAATGACAACGATCATGTACTCGCTGCAGCAGACGGGCCACTCCCCCGTCGTCATCGGCACGATCTCGGCCGTGTTAGGCGCCGTCATGCTCGTTGGCGCCTTGGTGGCGCCCCTGCTCGTTCCGCGCTTTAGAGGCGGGGCGATCGTCATCGCGAGTCTCGTGCTGTGCACTCTCGGCACCGTCGCGCTGCCGCTAGCACATTCCGTACTCTCCATCATGATCGTGATCGGGTTCGCTGTGTTCCTGGTACCAGCGCTCAATTCAGCACTCATGGGGTACTTCATGGTTGCTGTTCCCACCGAGTTGTTGGGGCGCGCCAATAGCGCCTCACGTTTGATGTCCATGGGAGCGATGCCGCTCGCCCCTCTGATCGCCGGTTTCGGGCTCACGTTGGTCGGCCGCACGGGAACGCTCGTCGTTTGCGCTGCGCTTACCGCGCTCGCGGTGATTCTCGCGGTGACCAACCGCGGGCTGCGGGCCCTGCCCGTTGAGAGGCAGTGGTCCACACATGCCGAAAAATTCTCGTCGCCCACTGCCCAGTAGCCGTGAGCAACGCTTGTGAGATCCACAGGTTCACCAAGGAGCGGGCAGATGGTCACGCGTATGGTTGAGAGCACACCGCGCATGACTGGCCCGCTCATCGTGTGAGGCGCCCAGAACCGTCGCCGATTCGTGATTTCTTGACCGCTCATTACACCTCGAAGAAGTGCTCCATGACCCACACGACGACAGATCGAAAATCGTCGGAATCGCGTTTCGCAACGGTCATTGTCAACCCGACGAGATTGGATGGTCGTCGCCTTCGTGCTGCCGTTGCGGCCGAGGAAGAACGGCAAGGGTGGCTACCCTCAGCCTGGTTAGAGACCACGATCGACGACCCGGGCCAATCAGTGGCGACGGCAGCTCTCCTGCAGCATCCTGATCTCATCATCGTGGCGGGAGGAGACGGCACGATCCGAGCCGTCTCCGAGCAGGTACCTGACTCATCGATCCCAATCGCCATTGTGCCGACAGGGACGGGCAACTTGCTGGCACGAAACCTCGGTCTGAAAAGTGACATCGAATCTGCCGTGCGCACCGCATTCACCGGATCAGATCGACTCATTGATGCGGGCTTCGTCAACATGCGGCACGAGGATTCTCGCGTCACCCGGCATATGTTTCTCGTCATGACCGGAATAGGCCTCGACGCAAGCATGGCGGCCGATTCGACGAACGCCTTGAAGAAGAGGATCGGTTGGCTCGCCTATACCGACTCGATCAGCAGATCGGTTATACGCAACAAGCAGTTTCTTCTGCGTTATCGCCTGGACGGCTCCCCCGAAGAAAACGTTCATGCCCACACCGTGATCGTCGGAAACTGCGGCACGTTGACGGCCGGTATCCTGCTGCTGCCCGATGCCAGGCCCGACGACGGCCGCCTCGATGTCGTCGTCTTTCGACCGAAGGGCTTCTGGCAATGGGCGCGCATCGGGTCGCGTCTTGCCGTGGCACGTCTGCTGCACCGTACGAGGTTCGGAACGTTAGTGCTGCGCGTGACACCGCATTTTCGGGCACTCCAATACCGGCAGGCACGCACGTTGGAAGCCCGTTTCGACGAGCCACAGCGCATAGAACTCGATGGTGACGACCATGGGTTTGTCACGGGCGTGACGGTAACGGTTCACCCATCAGCTCTGACTTTCCGGTCACCGTCAACCAGCTAGGCACGCGCGCTGCGTCGACGCGGTCGATTTTGTCCGGAAACAAAAAATCCTCACGCGACTGCGCGAGGATGTGATTGCTGGGGTACCTGGACTCGAACCAAGAATGGCGGTACCAGAAACCGCTGTGTTGCCAATTACACCATACCCCAAGGGCTGTTCAGCGTAGCCGAACCAAGAGATAACTTTAGCCGACGAAGGGGCAAGCGCCAAAACGGGATCAGTCGGGCGTGTCTAGGATTCACGCCGTACTCGCGCGTCGTCAGAGACGATCGTCGCAGACACCATGGCTCCCTGCCCCGCGGCAACAGCAATCTGCTGCGGCCCCGGAGGAGTGATGTCGCCGGCGGCATAAACGCCGTCACGCGACCCGCGTCCGCGATCGTCGACGACAAGCAGCCCATCAGCATCGATATCAATACCGAGCCCATCGAGAAAGCCCAGCCGCGCATGCCAGCGCGGCCGAATGAACCCCCCGCGGTAGTCAAGCACTCGGCCATCGGCGAGTTCGATGCCGGTCATCACCCCGCGCGCTCCCTGAATCTCGGCGATCGGTGAACGTTCAACGTCGATGCCCGCTTGCGCGAGTTCGCGTTCCTCGTCGGTGCCGACGACACTACTGCCGTTGGTGAGCACGAGAAGATCATTCGTCCATTGCAGGGCTCGGAAGGCCTGCTCGGCAAGGTCATCGCTTTCGCCGATGAGCACGAGCGGAGCATCCTGTTTCTCCCATCCATCGCACTCGAGACAGCTGTGCAGACACGTTCCGTAGAAGGCGCGCGCATTGCCGATGTCGGGCAGAATCTCAGCGAGTCCCGTTGCAACGACGATGCGCTTCGTGTGCACATCGCGATCAGGATCGCCCTTGACACCGCTGGCGATCACCCGAAAGCCGTCAGGAAGAGAGGTCACGGCGTCGACCGTGGCGAATTGCACCTCGCCGTTCTCATATGCCGACACGTCTTCTCGCCCGAGTCGGCGCAATTCAAGAGGCGATATGTTGTCGCGCGTCAGGAAACCGTGAGCAAACAACGTTGCCGAGTGGCGCGGGCGATTCGCATCGAGCACGAGCACACGCATTCGCGCACGCACAAGGTTAAGAGCGGCGGAGAGACCCCCGGGTCCTCCTCCGACAATGACAACATCGTAGTGCTGAGTCATCACTCTCCCAGGTGCGCCACCAGTCGCTCAATGCGAGCAATTGAATCGGTCTTTCCCAGGATCTCCATGGATTCGAACAAGGGAGGCGAGACACGTCGGCCCGATACCGCAACGCGCAGCGGACCATACGCGATGCGCGGCTTCAGCTCAAGCCTTTCGACAAGGGCCTCGGCAAGCACCTGCTGCAGCGCGCCTGCCGTCCACTCGTCGCTCGCGCGCAGAACGGTGAGCGCCGCGTCGAGCACCTCGACAGAGTTCTTCGGCAGCGATTTCAGAGCGTCTGCCTGAAATTCGATCGAGGCAGCGTCAGTGAAGAGAAAACCGAGCATGCCCGGGGCGTCCCCGAGCAGGCTCATGCGCGTCTGCACAAGCGGTGCGGCCTTCGCCAGAATCTCGCGCTGGTCGTCGCTGAGCGGTTCCGTGAAGACGCCCGCCTCGACAAGGTAGGGAACACAGCGTGATGCGAAGTCATCGACCTCCAGCATCCGAATGTGGTCGCCGTTGATCGATTCTGCCTTCTTGAGATCGAAGCGCGCGGGGTTGGGATTCACATCGGCGATGTCGAATCGCTCCACCATCTCGTCGAGCGTGAACACATCGCGATCGGCAGAGTATCCCCAGCCAAGCAGCGCCAGGTAGTTGTCGAGCCCCTCAGGAACGAAGCCACGATCGCGATGGTGGAACAGGTTCGACTCGGGATTGCGCTTAGAGAGTTTCTTGTTGCCATCGCCCAGCACGGTGGGGAGGTGACCGAAGTTGGGAACGAACGTGGCGAGGCCAGCATCGATCAGCGCGCGGTACAGCGCGATCTGGCGTGGGGTCGAGGGAAGAAGATCTTCGCCTCGCAGCACGTGAGTCACGCCCATGAGTGCGTCATCAACCGGGTTCACGAATGTGTAGAGAGGCTTGCCGTTGGGGCGCACGACAACGAAGTCGATGAACGATCCGGCCGGGAATGTGATGTCACCGCGCACGAGATCTGTGAACGAGAGATCTTCGTCTGGCACGCGCAGGCGCAGCGCCGGCTGGCGCCCCTCAGCGCGAAACGCCGCCTTCTGCTCGTCGGTAAGGTCGCGATCAAAATTGTCGTAACCGTGCTCGGCCGGCCGACCGGCAGCGACATTGCGCGCCGTGATCTCGTCCGCCGTCGAAAAGCTCTCGTAGAGATGCCCCGACTCCGTGAGCTTCTCGATCACGTCGGCATAAATCTCGGAACGCTGCGACTGACGGTACGGTCCGTTGGGGCCGCCAACGTCAATCCCTTCGTCCCAATCGATGTTCAGCCAACGCAGCCCCTCGAGAATCTGCGCATAGCTTTCTTCGCTGTCTCTGGCAGCATCCGTATCTTCGATTCTGAAGACGAGCTTTCCGCCCGTGTGGCGCGCATACGCCCAGTTGAAGAGCGCCGTGCGAATCAGGCCGACGTGAGGCGTTCCGGTGGGCGACGGGCAGAAACGCACACGTACATCGGTGCCGGTGGCCGGGGAAAATGGGTATGAGGCTGCGAGTGACATCACGTCGATCTTAGTCGAGTCGGTTCGATTCAGATGCGAACGTCAGCGGGCCTCGTACAAGCGCTTGTGCTGCTCGACACCGGCAAAGCGCACATCACCGTGTGTTTCGTCTGCGGTCTCGAAGTCGCCGACACGATCGTAGGCGATGTGACGGTGGCGGTATTCGTCGTAGCCGATGGGACGCCGAGCTGCGAGCATGTTCTGCAGCTCTTCCGTGCGGAGCTGACTCTTGTACCCGGGCACCAGCACGCCGCCGAAGAACTCGCCGACCGCGCCCGAGCCGTAGCTGAAGAACCCGATGCGCTCTGCTGACAGATCTGGTCCGTTGTCGAGAAGGGACAGAAAGGCGAGGTAGATGGATGCTGTGTAGCTGTTGCCGATGCGGGAGTTGTACTCGACAGTGTCGGCAAGACGGTCGATATCGGTGCTTTCGCCGTCGGGATCGGCGATGCGGGCCAGACGCTGCTGGCCCTTCACCGCCATGCGGGTGAAAGGCTGGTGGTAGCAGACGCGGGCAAAGCTCGAGAAGTCCGCCCCGCCGTGCGCCCGGTAGTCGTTCCATGCACCTTCGAGGGATTCGAGGTACACCTGCACCGAGTACCGCCCGTCGACGAGTGCCGTGCTTCGATCGTTTGGGCGCCAGAAGTCCCAGACGTCGTCGGTCCACACTCCTGAAACGGGCTCAATCTCGAGCACCGCCGGATTCTCAGAGATCAGCATGGCCACAGCGCCAGCGCCTTGAGTGGCCTCGCCGCTCGAGTTGAGCTCGTACCGCGCAACATCACTCGCGATCACGAGAACACGTTCGTCTGCGCGCCGTGCGACGATTCCGAGAGCGAATTGAATTGCCGCTGTCGCCGAGTAGCAGGCTTCCTTCACCTCGACGACGCGAACGGCACGCGGCAACCCGAGCAGACGGTGCAAGAACACGGATGCCGCCTTCGACTGATCAATGCCCGATTCCGTGGCGAAGATCACGGTGCGCAGCCCTTCGGTGCCGTGCCTCTCGATGATGGGCGCGGCGGCGCGGGCGGCCATCGTCACGATATCTTCGTCTTCGGCCGTCAGGCTCATCTCGGTCTGACCGATGCCGCGGTGATATTTGCCCACGTCAATGCCTTCGTGCTCTGCCAAGTCGGCGAGCGCGAAGACGAGGCTGCCCGTTGCAGCCGAGATGTCGTGGATACCGATGGTCATCGGGCTGTCCTTTCAAACTGAAGATGGGCGGCCATGAGCTCGCCGGGGTTTGTCTGCGCGGCCATGAGCGAGAGCTCTCCGCAGAGCACCGTGGCTGCGCACAGCGCGGCGAGCCGACGAGCGTTCTCACCTGGCTCACGCTGTTCGGAGCATCCGAGTCGTCTGAGATTCTCGGTGACGACGTCGAGTCCTTTGCCGTTTCCGACCGAACCGACGATGAGGTTTGGAATCGTGCACGAAAAATACAGGGCATCGCCACGCGCCTCGGCATGCGTGAAGCCCTGTGATCCCTCGACGATGTTTGCGGCGTCTTGGCCCGTTGCGAGATAGAAGCCGAGCAGCATGTTCGCATAGTGCGCGTTCGCGGAGCGCAGGCTGCCAGCGATCGCGCCGCCGATCAAGTTCTTTCGAACGTTGAGCCGCGCCATCTTCTCGGCACTCGTGCGCAAACGGCGGCGAAGGATTTCGTCGGGAATGACAATCTCGGTCACGACATTCTTGCCTCGACCCAGGATGCCGTTCACGGCAGACGCCTTCTTGTCTGTGCAGTAGTTTCCCGAAATGGAGCTGTAGCGCAGCGAGCTCTCCGACTGCAGAATGTGCGCCATGAGTTTGTCCGACGCGAGCGTGACCATGTTGTGCCCTGCGGCATCGCCGGTTGTGAACTCGAAGCGAAGAAACAGCAGATTTCCCACGATCTGATGGTGAACGTCAATGAGCGTGGCGAAGCGGCTCGTCTCGCTGACAGCGGCCTGCAGTGCCGGAATATCGGCCTCGATGCGGCGGGCAGCCGCGAGCGCCGCCGCCGCGTCCTCGGCTTCGAAAATCACGGAACGCGCCATTCGCTCGTCGATCAGGGTTGTCTGAATGCCGCCATCGACCATCGTTGACACGTGCGCGCCTCGCCGCACAGATGGCCACAGCGTGGTCTCGTATGTGGCCAGCGGAATCTCCTGCTCGCCATTCATCACGTTGCCGCTGACTCTCACGGGACCGAGCCACCGCATCGGCACGGGAGCGAACGTGGTTTCCGTCATGAGCGGTGTTCTCCTTTGTTCCCACTTCGCCGTGCATACATCGTGGTGTCGATGCCGCGGGCAATGCAAAAGTCGCGAACGTCTCCCGTGATGACGATGTCCGTTTCAGCGAGTCCTGCCACCGATACCTGTCCGAGCAGTGCGATGAGCGAGCGAATCTGGTCAGTCCAGCGTGAGATCTCCTCGATGAGCGCATCGATGCCTTCGTCTTTGAGCAGGCGCAGAAAGCTGCCGGCGACGCCCACCGCTTGTGCGCCGAGCGCCAGCGCGCGAACGGCGTCAAGCGGGGTACGCACGCCTCCCGAGGCAAGAAGCGACACGTTCGCGTGTTCCGCGGCATCCCGAGCATCGAGCAGGCCGACGACTGCCGACTGCCCCCAACCCGAGAGGATGCTGAAGTCCGTCGCGGTGCGACGCGCATTCTCGATCGCGGCGAAGTCGGTGCCACCACGGCCGCTCACATCGACAATGCCGACACCGAGCTCGGAGAGCTGTGCGACGGTGTCGCCGCTCATGCCGAATCCGACTTCTTTGACGATGACGGGAACATCGAGGGCCTCGACAATTCGGGCGATGTTCTCGGGCCAGTGCGAGAACGCGCGGTCGCCTTCGGGCATCACGATCTCTTGAACGCTGTTGATGTGAATCTGCAGGGCGTCGGCGCTCATGATGTCGACGGCAGCACGTGCGTTCTCGACGCTCGCGTTGGCGCTGAGGTTCGCGAAGACAGTTCCGTGCGGGTTCGCGTCTCTGATCGTCTGAAAACCGCCGATTGTCGAGCGATCTTTAAAGACGGGACTCATCGATCCTGAGGCGATGGCCACGCCCGTCTCCCGTGCGACGATGCCGAGATCTCGATTGATGAGAGCCGTCGATTCGCTGCCGCCCGTCATTCCGTTGATATAGAGAGGAAGGGGGAGTCTGAGTGGCCCGGCGTGGGTCGAAAGTGACACGGCGTCGAGGTCTGCGGCACCGAGTGCGTGGTGCACAAAGCGCACGTCGTCGAATTCGTTCAAGCGGCCTCGTTCCCGATTCTGCTCTGTCGCGAGACGCACGTGGTCGTCTTTGCGATCACCGCTCATCGAGGCCTCCTTCTGACGGATGAACCGCCAACGCGAGATGGCGGATGTCGCTCCGCTCCCATTCTCTCAGCAGACCCGAGATGTCGGCATCGATCTCGGCGAAGACCACACCGCAGTCTCCTCCACCGGCTCCGGATGATTTCGCGGCGGCACCAATCGACTCTGCGGTGTCGCTCAGCCTCGCGAGTGCCGGAGTTTCGATGCCAAGCTTCGCCGCGAGGTCCAGCTGCGACAACGTGCGACGGGCACCCCTGATCGCATTCTTGACCCCGGCGGAGTTATCGTCGTCGAGCGCATCGATGAGCGTTTCCACATGGTGGCGGCTCTGCGCCAAAAAGTTCGAGTAGCGAATCTCTTCGAGCCACCGTCGATCGCGCAAATCATCAACGAGGCGCGATGTGGATGCCGGCTCCCCCGTCCAGCCAACGATCAGTTGAAGTCCGCTCGGCGGTGTGAGCTGTCGCACGCTGAAGCCGTCCCAGTCCCGATGAAGCGCCCCCGATACTCCGTGTGCCTCACGGAGGCTCAGAGCGTGTTCGCGATCCGGAGCGGAGTATGCGATCCACCCCCCGAACGTGCTGGCGGCAAGGTCACCGCCCGAGGCGTGCGGAGAGACGGCTATGGTCGCGAGCATCGCGAGCTTGTAGCGCTCCCGCCGGGACAGCTTCAGCTCGTAGAAGGTGTTGAGCACACCAATCGTGGCAACGGTGACTGCGGCGCTTGACCCGAGACCGAACTTGCGTCCACTCACGTCGTCGAGCTCACTCGACACCGCTAGGTCATAAAATCGCGGAGTGATGCCTTGCTCAGAGACATACTGCTCGACGGCTTCGATCGACGAGAGAATGTAGTCGACGGGTCGCATGTCATGATCGAGTACGATGCCACGCGCGTCCCGATACCACACAAGCGGTTGACGCCCGTACTGCTCAGAGTGGATGCTGCCCTTGCCGACGCTGGGCGTGAGGTCGACGCGCACGAACCTGTCGACGGCGACAAGCACAGACGGATTCCCCGCTTCGACGACGGCATACTCCCCAGCGATGAAGAGTTTTCCTGGAGCCCTGACCGTGATCATGCGCCGACTCCATCGACAATGTGTGCTCCCGGTCCAGCGTGCGCCACGACGTAATCTGCATCGGGAATCACGGCAGACAACCCCGCGACGACTTCTGCAGCCTGATCTGACCGGCACAGCACTTTCACGTTCGGACCCGCATCGGCTGTGGCATAAGCCTCGATGCCGTCAGAACGGAGGTTCAGCACGGTATCGAAGAGGGCGAGGCTCGCTGCGCTGAGGTAGCGCACCGGTGGAACCGCGCCGAACATGCTGGCGTGCATGCGCAGAGCGCTCTGCTCTGTGAGCTCCCCCACTGTCTCGAGGTCTCCCGCAGCGACGGCGTCGGACATCTGCTCGAGCAGTGTGGCGCTCGAGGCCACCCAGGCGGCAAAGTATGGTGACGTCTCGACCGTGCGCCGCATGGCTGTTCGGCTCGACACGGCCTTGCGCTTCGAGCTCACGATCGCGACAACCATCGCAAGAGCGGGCCCATGCCACGCGAGCGGCTCCGCATACGAGCTTTCGTCGTCGGTGCCGGCGTTCCAGCGGGCCACACCGCGAAAGATTGAACGACTGGCCGAACCAGAACCTCGACGGGCGATTCGAGAGAGCATCCGGTCATCGGCGGAGAGCCCAAAGGCGTCCGCGGCCGCTGTCGCCAGTGCGGCGAATGCCGCAGCCGACGAGGCCAACCCCGCTGCAGTCGGGACGGTGTTGACGCTGACCACTCGGGCTTTCTCCGTGCGGCCGCTCAGTTCTCGCACGCGATCGAGCACGGAGCGCACGCGATTCGACTCCTCGCCGGCGAGGGCAGCACCGTCAAGTTCCACTGCATCCGCAGCATCGTCGCTGACCGTGACGGACGTTGTCGTGGGAAACACGTCAAGGGTCAGAGAGAGGCTTCCCGTTGCGGGAATGATCAGCGCGTCATCGCGCTTACCCCAGTACTTCGCCAGCGCGATGTTCGGGTGCGCTGTAGCTGTGCTCGTCACGTGGTCTCCTCACTGCCCGTCACCGACCAGACACCGTGTGCACCTGCAGCGGTGAGCGCAGCCGCGAGTTGGGGAACTGCCGCAGCGGTCGGAGCGAGCGCGATAACGCATCCGCCTTGGCCGCCTCCCGTCAGTTTGGCACCCAGAGCACCCGCCTGGCGAGCCGCCGAGACGAGCGCGTTGAGCTCGGGACTGCTCACACCAAGCTCAGAGAGGATGCCGTGGCAAACGTACATGCGTTCGCCGAGTGCCGCGAGATCACCGGAGGCGAGGTCAGCCTGAGCGCCAGCAACAAGCACTGCGATGTCGTCGAGTGAGGCATCGACGCCCCGGGCGTCACGTTCTCGACGAGCACGCACCATCGCGACGGCGGCGCCGGTATGACCGCGGATGCCGGTATCTGCGACGACAAGCGGCGGGAGGGTGGCCATTGCGAGGGGGTGGGCCTCACCACGCTCGAAAAGTATTGGTCCGGACGCCATTGTCGCGTGCGCATCAAGCCCGCTTGGCGTTCCGTGGGCAATACGCTCGACAAACTGCACGAGCTCGAAGCGCTCGGCATTCGAGAGACGCACGCCGTCGAGGCCAGCGACGGCAGCGGAGATTGCGCTAGCGACAGCGGCGCTCGATCCGAGCCCGCGCGCTGCGGGAATCGATCCGGTGACGGTGACATCAACGCCGTGATGCGGCTTTCCCAGGAAATCTAAGGTGTGCCGAAGCGCCGCTTCGGCCAGAAGAACCTCCCGCGGCGACGTTCCGTCGTCGCGGGCGACCGAACCCCGATGGTAAGGCGTCTCCAGTGAGAGCCCACGCGTCGTCGTTCGAGCGAGAGCGGTGATAGTCAGCGATGCCAGGGGAAAGGCGATCGCTGGCCTGCCGTAGACGACCGCGTGCTCTCCCAGCAGGATCGTCTTGGCATGGGCCGATCCTTCCGCCCTGCGCTCGGGTTCGTGCATGTACTCTCTCGTCCTGATCAGTTCTCGCCCGTCGGCGTCGACCGGGACGAACCTCAACATCTCGCGCGGCAGATCAGCAACGCGCGGGGTGGAGGAAACGCTCGGTGAACAGTTTATCTCCACACGGCGGCGAAGCCGGGCGGCTCAGACTACCGGGTTGCTGAGAGTTCCGATGCCGTCGATCTCGACGTCGACGACGTCGCCAGAGAGAAGCGGCCCCACCCCTGCGGGCGTTCCGGTCAAGATGACGTCGCCGGGGAGAAGCGTGAAGACCGCTGACGCGTAGGCGATAATCGACGCGACCGAGTGGATCATATTGCTCAGCGGCGCCTGCTGACGCACCTCGCCATTCACTCGGGTCTGGATGGTTCCGCTCGTCGGCGTGAACTCAGTCTCGACGACGGGGCCAAGAGGGCAGAATGTGTCGAAACCCTTTCCGCGCGTCCATTGTCCGTCGGCGCGCTGGAGGTCTCGCGCTGTCACGTCATTGGCTGCGGTATATCCGAAGATGACCGACGCGGCATCATCCGCCTCGACATTGCGCGCAATCGCGCCGATGATCACGGCAAGCTCGCCCTCGTGCTCTACCTGGTCTGAAAGATCGGGAAGAATGATCCGATCGCCCGGACCGATCACCGACGTGTTGGGCTTGAGAAACAGCAGTGGTTCCTCTGGCGCATTCCCGCCCATTTCCTGTGCGTGATCGAGGTAGTTCTTTCCCACCGCCACGACCTTCGAACGCGGAATTACCGGAGCGAGAAGAGTCGCGGAGTCACGCGACACCCGTTCGCCTGTCGGGTTGAATCCGGTGTACATCGGGTCGCCGTCGAGAACGACGAGAGAATCGCCGTCGACGATTCCGTAGTTGATGGCGCCATCGTGGCTGAATCGGGCAATCTTCACGGGTCGTTCCCCTTTGGTGTCAGGCGTCGAGTCGGTAGAGCCAGCCGTGGCGATCCTCGGCGCGGCCGTGCTGAATATCGGTGAGTTCCTTGCGAAGCGCCATGGTGATGTCCCCGGCGGGAGCGTCAGCTGAGCCGATGGTGAAGTCAGCACTCTTGACCTGTGCGATGGGCGTGATCACTGCAGCTGTTCCACAGGCGAAGATCTCAGTGATACGCCCCGAATCGACGCCGTCGCGCCATTCATCGAGGCTGATGTCCCGTTCTTCCACCGTCATGCCGCGATCCTTCGCGAGCTGAATAACGCTGTCCCGGGTGACTCCCTCGAGGATGCTGCCCGAGGTCGCCGGGGTAACGAGCGTGTCTCCGCCCATCACGAAGAAAACGTTCATGCCTCCGAGCTCGTCAACATGCTGTCCGGTCTCCGCATCGAGGAACAACACCTGTGAGCATCCGTTCTGGGCTGCTTCCTCCTGGGGAAGCAGGGATGCTGCGTAGTTGCCGCCGCACTTCGCGGCACCGGTTCCGCCGCGCCCGGCGCGCGAGTACTGGGTCGAGAGCCAGATCGAGACAGGGGTGACGCCGCCAGTGAAATACGGACCGGCGGGCGAGGCGATGACGTAGTACGCAACGGTGTGCGCGGCCCGAACCCCGAGGAACGTCTCGTTGGCGATCATGAACGGGCGAAGATAAAGACTTCCGTCGTCGCCCGGCGGAACCCACGCGGCATCGACGGAAATCACCTGCTTCAGCGACGCGAGAAAGTCCCCGACGGGCAGCTCCGGAAGCGCGAGACGCCGTGCAGAACGTTGCAGCCTCTCAGCGTTCTTCTCTGGTCGAAACGTCCAGATGGACCCGTCGTCGTGACGATACGCCTTGAGCCCTTCGAACACTTCCTGGCCATAGTGCAGAACCGCCGAGCCTGGATCGAGCTGCAGCGGTCCATACGGCTGCAGGCGTGCGTCGTGCCAGCCGGACTCAACAGTCCAGTCGATCGACACCATGTGGTCAGAAAAATAAATGCCAAAGCCGGGGTTCGCGAGCACTGCATCGCGCTCCTCGGTTGTGGCAGGCGACGAGTTGAGTGTTCGCGCGAACGACAGCGCTGGCGCGTCAGAAACCGTTGTCATCAGTTTTCCTCTTGTCTTGGTTCGGATGCGAGTGCCTCGCCAGTGAGGCGGGCGACGATGGCGTCGCCGATCTCGGTTGTCGTGCGGGGCGCTCCTGTGCGCTCCGCGATATCTGCCTCGACAGCTTTCGATACGGCCGCCGCTTGTGTTGTGAGGGAGAAATGGTCAAGCATGAGGGCAACGGAGAGAATCGCTGCCGTGGGGTCGGCTATCTGCTGGCCAGCAATGTCGGGCGCAGAGCCGTGCACCGGCTCGAACATGCTGGGGAAGGTTCCCGCAGGGTTGAGGTTTCCCGAAGCGGCCAGGCCGATTCCACCGCTGATTGCACCCGCGAGGTCAGTGAGGATGTCGCCGAAGAGGTTGTCCGTGACGATAACGTCGAAACGAGCGGGATCGGTGACCATGAAAATTGTGGCAGCGTCGACGTGCAGATAGTCGACCTCGACATCGGGAAACTCGGTGCCGACGGCGTCGACTGTGCGTTTCCACAGTGAGCCAGAAAAGACAAGCACGTTCGTTTTGTGCACGAGCGTCAGTCGACGTCGGCGTGACTGCGCCTTCTCGAAAGCAAAGCGAACGACGCGGTCAACCCCATAGGCAGTATTGACTGACACCTCATTCGCGATCTCGTGATCGGTTCCCTCACGGATGCTGCCGCCGTTTCCGACATAAGGCCCTTCGGTGCCCTCGCGCACAACAACGAAGTCAACGTCTCCCGCATCGCTCAACGGACTTGGCACGCCTGGATACACACGGGTCGGACGCAGATTGACGTAGTGGTCAAGGCTGAAGCGAAGCTTCAGAAGAAGTCCGCGTTCGATGTTCGCGTCCTTCAGCCGAGGGTCACCTGGTTTCCCTCCGACCGCGCCGAGCAGGATCGCGTCCTTCGACGAAATCGCGTCAAGGTCATCATCGGTGAGCACGTCTCCCGTCTCGAGATAGCGTGCGGCTCCCAGCGAGAAACGCTCTTTCGTCACGCTGATGTCGCTGCCCGACAGCGCCCGATCGAGCACCTTCTCTGCCTCGGCGATAACCTCCGGGCCGATTCCATCTCCGGGAATAACGGCAAGTGACAGCGTGCGTGACATGTGGCTCCTGGGAAATGTGTCGTTGTTACCGCTCAAGCCTACCGCCGTCGCGGGGGTCTGCTCGTGGCGCACATCATTCATCGAGACGCCACATCCACCCGTGTCGATCGGCACGGTGGCCTCGCTGGATTCCCGTGAGTTCGTCACGCAGTTCTCGTGTGACGTCTCCGACGGCAGCATCCGCACTCCCCCAGGCCCCCTCACGACTCTTCAACTGCGCGATCGGCGTGATCACTCCCGCCGTTCCCGTGGCAAAGACCTCGGTAATCTCTCCGGACGTCATGCCGTCGCAGAGTTCCGCGATGAGCACGTCGCGCTCGTCGACTCGAAGCCCCCTGTCGCGCGCAATCTGAATGACGCTGTCCCGAGTGATTCCTTCGAGGATGCTTCCGGAAGCCGGGGGCGTGACGAGGACGTTCTCTCGCGTGAGGAAGAAGATATTCATGCTGCCCACCTCGTCAATACGCGTTCCCGTTTCGGCGTCGGCGAACAGCACCTGCGCACAGCCGTTGCTCTGCGCTTCGTTTTGAGGCAGCAGCGACGACGCATAGTTGCCGCCACTCTTGGCCGCTCCGGTGCCGCCGCGCCCTGCGCGCGAGAACTCTGTCGATACCCAGATCGACACCGGCTTCACACCCTCCTCGAAATACGGCCCTGCGGGAGACGCGATGGCGTAGTACGCTGCGACGCGCGCGGGACGAACGCCGATGAACGTCTCATTCGCAATGATGAACGGGCGAAGGTAAAGACTGCGCTCTGCCCCGCTGGGAACCCACGCCGCATCGGCCGAGACGAGCACGCGAAGCGACTCCAGAAAGTCGGTTGTGCTCAATTCGGGAAGGGCGAGACGACGAGCAGAGCCCTGAAGTCTCGCGGCGTTCTGCTCCGGACGAAACGTCCAGATCGATCCGTCGGCGTGCCGGAATGCCTTGAGGCCTTCGAAAACCTCCTGCCCGTAATGCAGCACAGCCGATGCCGGGTCCATGGTGAGTGGACCATACGGTTGCAGTCGGGCGTCATGCCAGCCCCGATCCGCCGTCCAATCGATCGCAATCATGTGATCGGTGAAATAGCGCCCAAAGCTAGGGTCCGCCAGAATGTGCTCGCGGGTCTCCACCGAAATTGGCGTCTCTGTGAGACGACGTTGAAAAGCGATGGGGGCCGCAGCTGCGGTGATCGTCATCGGAGAGTCCTCGGTTCGGTGCCACGGAGAAATAGATGATTCTGGCGTGCGGAATGGATGCGGAAGTCAGCCGTGTCTCGTTGTTTCTCACGCGGTGAGATCGTCGTGGCCGGTGATTGTGCCACAGACAGGCCGACGCCGCCGGATGCGGAGCTGGGTGCAGGATCGCAATCGCTCAATGACACACCGGGTGGACGTGAAAGGCAGACGTTGCCAGGCCGGGTTACGGTGCTTGTCGCACCCGCACGTTCGGTCGCAGCGCCGCCACACGCGTTGACAGTGGCGACGATTGTCGAATCTACCAGGTTCCGTTGCCCAATGCCGACTGGGTTGTATGGTGAAGCCAACGGCTACCATTACCGAAAGGAAGACACGATGAGCATCGGAGCAGGAATCTTTCTCCTCGCCATCGGCGCGATTCTCACGTTCGCGGTGAATATCGAGGTGCAATTCGTCGACCTCGACATGATCGGGTACATCTTGATGGCTGCCGGAGTGCTGGTCGTGGTCCTCGGGATCGTGCTTGCCTTCCGCAAGCGCCGCACGGTCGTCACCCGCCAACAAGGCGTCGACAGGCGAACCGGACAGCGCTACGACACCACCGAGCACGGCGACAACGGAAGCGCGCTGTAGCGACACGACACAGGCGGCCGGCCCGGTAAGGGTCGGCCGCCTGTGTGCTGTTCGACGATGCGCAGCTACTCAGTGATGTCGATCTCGCGGACAAACCTCGCCTGCGTTGCCTCGGCGATCTGATCGAGCACACCGTCGGGAGCGGGTGAATCGATCGTGAGCACGCTGAGGGCCTCACCACCGGCTTCATGCCGCGCAATCTGCATATTCGCGATGTTCACGCCGGCCTCGCCGAACTGCTGACCATAGACGGCAACGATCCCCGGACGGTCTGTGTACAGAAGCACAACATGGTGCTTCTCGATCGGCACTTCAACGTCATAGCCGTTAATGCCGACGATCTTCTCCGCCTGCTTGGTCCCGGTCAGCGTTCCCGACACAGAGATTTGCGAGCCATCGCTCAGCGCACCGCGGATCGTGATGATGTTGCGGTATTCCTCGCTGACAGCATCCGTAATCTGGCGCACCTCAATGCCACGCTGCTCCGCCAAGAGGGGAGCATTGACATACGAAACGCTTTCGCTCACGACGTTTGAGAAAATGCCTTTGAGCGCCGCGAGCTTGTATACGCTGACGTCGTAATCGTTGAGTTCCCCGTGCACCTCGATGTCGACGCTCGTGAGCGGCGAGTGGATGAGTCCAGAGAACACCTGGCCGAGCTTCTCCACAAGCGGTATACCCGGGCGAACATACGGATCGATAACCCCGCCAGCGACGTTGACCGCATCGGGTACGAGCTCGCCTCCCAAGGCGAGACGCACAGACTTCGCTACCGAAACTCCCGCCTTCTCCTGTGCCTCGCCGGTCGAGGCGCCCAAGTGCGGGGTGACGACGATGTTGTCGAGAGTCAGAAGTTTCGACTCGGTCGGCGGCTCCGACACGAAGACGTCGATTGCTGCACCCGCGATCGTGCCGGCCGACAGAGCCTCGTAGAGAGCATCTTCATCAATGAGACCACCGCGTGCCACGTTGACGATGAATGCGCTCGGCTTCATCTTTGCGAGCTGCTCCGTGCTGATCATTCCTGTGGTCTCGGGCGTCTTCGGCATGTGAATTGTCACGAAGTCCGAAGCCTCGAGCAGTTCGTCGAGCGTGACGAGCTGAACGCCAAGCTGCTGAGCGCGGGCGCTGGTGACGTAGGGGTCGTACGCGATGACTGAGACTCCGAACGACTGCAGCCGTGCCGTGATGAGTGCACCGATGCGACCAAGCCCGATAATGCCGACGGTCTTCTCATACAGCTCGACCCCGGTGTACGACGAGCGCTTCCACGCACCGCTCGACAGTGACTGGTTCGCCGCCGGAATGTGACGGGCCAGGCTGAGCACGTGCCCGACCGTGAGCTCGGCTGCGGAGATGATGTTGGATGTCGGTGCATTGACGACCATAACGCCCGCGGTCGTCGCCGCCTTGATGTCGACGTTGTCGAGTCCGACGCCAGCGCGCGCGATGACTTTCAAGTTCGGTGCATGCGAGATTGCCTCGGCATCCAACTTTGTCGCGGACCGGATGAGCACAGCGTCGGCGACGTTCAGCGCCGAGAACAGCGCTTCTCGATCGGTGCCATCTACCTTTCTGACATCAAAGTCCGGCCCGAGGGCGTCGACGGTGGCGGGTGAGAGTTCTTCGGCGATCAGCACGACCGGTTGTGACACAGGCATATCCTTACGGGTTCGGCGGATGAGTGTTCAACGCCGCGACGGTGAGACGAAGATGCGTCACAGTTTAGTGGACGCAAAATTCTTGTGACGTTATGCGAAGCTGATTACGGAAACAAGGCTCAGATATGTGGCCGCAGAGACGGCGAGCCCGCATACGTAGAATAGAGCTTGAATCAAGTACCCGCGCGAGCGACCGAGAACGAGCGCTGTGATGAAAATGCCGATGGGCATCAGGATGCTGACGATCAGCACGACCCAGGCCGCCGCACTCAGCGTGATTCCGAGTTGGGCGGCAACGCCGGCAAGGGTGAGCACATTGCCCACCGCTTCCCACAGGTCATAGGCATAGAACAGACCGAAGAGGATGCCGAGGGCGAGCGCCGGCCACTGTCGGTAACGTTCGCGAGCAGGCGTTGCTTGCGTCATCACAGCCCTCCGATCACGAATGGCCAGGGGATCAGCACAACGGCACCGAGAACGAGCCAGAGGATACGGGATTTTGTGTGCCCCCGCGTGAACCACAAGGCGACCGCGAACCAGAGAGGTGCAGCCGCGGCGGCCAGCCAGAGGCCGACCGTGTACATAATCTGGTCGATGGGAGAGGCAACAGCGTATGTGTCGCGACCGATGTTAAGCGCCCACCCCACGGTGTACAAGAGGTAGACGCCGCCGAGGACGCCGAGCACGACCAGCATTGCTGAACCGGGTTGTTGCGCTGGTTCTGCCGCTGATGCCGGTGCGCTGCGCTGCGTGCGATTTTGAGCAGACTTCTTCGTCACTGGCTCGCCGGACGCGTGAGTCTGCAACGTCGGATCGTCGTCACCAGCCCAGCTCAGCGGGTCATCATCGCGGTCACGGCTCATGCCTCAAGCGTACCTGCGTCGCGACCGACGGGCAGAACTGCCCCTGTACGCCATGTGTCAGTGACCGCTACGATGTCGATCGCAACCGCCCGACGAAAGGACGCCCTCGTGGCTATGACGATCGACTACATCATTTCCGGAGATCCGGAGAGTGCGAAGGCAGTGATTCGCGAAGCCCTTGCGTCTCAGGGGTTCGACGTAGAAGTCGAGCCGAGCGGACGGTGGAACGTTGCACGGGGAAGCAAGAAGGCCACCATGTTCCTGGGTGCACTCGCGGGCAAGAACCAGCGCTTCACCTACGGACTGTACTTCTACGACCACAATGGCCAGCTCCTTGCCCGACTGATGCGTGAGACCGGGTCGGGTGCGATGGGCGGCGTTATCGGAGTATCGCGCGCGAACAACGTGTTCACCGAGGTCGACCAAGCAGTGGGTGAGCTGCTCACACAGCGTGGAATTCTCGTCAGTTCGAGCCGCCAGGATTGATGTCTCGTTGTCAGCTCCGAGACGATGATGGGCTCCGATGCAGTCGCATCGGAGCCCATCATTTATCGGGCGTGACTATCGAGCCACGGAACCGTCTGTGTAGTCGTCGTCACTCGACGAATTCCACGCGAAGAGCTTGCGCAGTTCCCGACCCGTCGTCTCGATCGGGTGGTCCTCGCCCTTCTTACGCAGCTCGAGGAACTCCTTCTGACCGTTGTCCTGGTCATCGATGAAGCGCTTGGCGAATGAGCCGTCCTGAATGTCAGAGAGAACGGCCTTCATGTTCTCCTTGACACTCGGGTCGATGACGCGCGGACCCGAAACGTAGTCGCCGTACTCTGCGGTGTCGGAGATGCTCCACCGCTGCTTGGCGATACCACCCTCCCACATGAGGTCAACGATGAGCTTGAGCTCGTGCAACACCTCAAAGTACGCGATCTGCGGCTGGTATCCCGCTTCGATGAGCGTCTCGAAGCCGTACTGAACAAGCTGCGATGTGCCACCGCAGAGCACAGCCTGCTCGCCAAACAGATCGGTCTCGGTCTCTTCGGTGAACGTTGTCTTGATGCCGCCGGCGCGCAACCCGCCAATGCCTTTCGCATACGACCATGCACGGTCCCAGGCGCTGCCCGAGGCATCCTTCTCGACAGCGACGATCACGGGAACTCCGCGACCTGCCTCGAACTCGCGGCGGACGGTGTGACCCGGTCCCTTCGGGGCAACCATGATGACGTCGACGCCCTCGGGTGCCTCGATGTAGCCGAAGCGAATGTTGAAACCGTGCCCGAAGACAAGAACCTTTCCGTCGCTCAGCTGCTCCTTGATCGAGTCAGCGTAGATGGTGCGCTGGTACTGGTCGGGCGCGAGAATGACGATCACATCGGCCCATGCAGAGGCCTCGGCGACGGTCTTCACCGTAAAGCCCTGCTCCTCAGCTTTTGCAATCGACTTCGAGCCCTCCTTGAGGCCAATGACGACCTCGACACCCGAGTCGCGCAGATTCAGCGCGTGCGCATGGCCCTGCGAGCCGTAGCCGACGACGGCGACCTTCTTACCCTGGATGATCGACAGATCGGCGTCCTGGTCATAGACAATCTCAGTCACAGTGTGAGTTCTCCTTCTTGTTCGAAATAGATGTCGACGGATGCTGCGATACAGCGACCGCCAGTTGTCAGTTCTTGAAAACGCGTTCCGTAATCGACTTCGGACCACGCCCGATTGCGAGCAGCCCTGACTGAGCGAGTTCCTTGATGCCGAACGGCTCCAACACTCTGAGAAGTGCGCGCGTCTTGCCCGAATCGCCCGTTACCTCAATGACAACGGCATCCGTTGCCACGTCGACGACGCGAGCACGGAAGAGGTTGACAGCCTCGAGCACCTGAGAGCGAGTGACATTGTCGACCTTCACCTTGATCAGCATGTGCTCTCTCAACACTGACTGCGCTGGTTCGAGCTCAACGATCTTGATCACGTTGACGAGTTTGTTCAGCTGCTTGGTCACCTGTTCGAGCGGCTGCGTGTCAACGTCGACAACCACGGTGATGCGTGAGAGGCCGCTGACCTCGCTGGCACCGACCGCAAGCGACTCGATGTTGAACCCGCGGCGGGCGAAGAGTCCGGCGACTCGCGTGAGCAGTCCGGGCTTGTCTTCGACAAGAAGACTCAGAACGTGTTCGGTCATCGTCAGACCTCCTCATCGAATTCGGGGCTGTGCTCGCGGGCATACTGCACATAGCTGTTGCTGACGCCCTGGGGCACCATGGGCCAGACCATGGCGTCTTTGCTCACCACGAAGTCGATGACGACAGGCCTGTCGTTTGTCTCGAGCGCGAGCTTGATGGCGTCGTCGATCTCATCGTCTTTCGTGACGCGTATGCCGAGGCATCCGTATGCGTCTGCGAGTTTGACGAAGTCGGGAACATGCACCGAGTCGTGGCCCGTGTCGAGCTCGGTGTTCGAGTGGCGTCCGTCATAGAACAGCGTCTGCCATTGTTTGACCATGCCAAGCGACGAGTTGTTGATAATCGCCACCTTGATGGGAATCTTATTGATGGTGCAGGTGGCAAGCTCCTGATTGGTCATCTGGAAGCACCCATCACCATCAATCGACCACACCGGTCTATCGGGTTCGGCTACCTTCGCGCCCATGGCCGCGGGCACGGAGTAACCCATCGTGCCGGCGCCACCGGAGTTGAGCCAGGCGTTGGGTCGCTCGTACTTGATGAACTGCGCCGCCCACATCTGGTGCTGGCCGACCCCTGCAGCGTAGATTCCCTCTGGTCCGGTCAGTTCGCCGATGCGCTGGATGACCTTCTGCGGTGACAGTAGTCCATCGGTTGTGTCTGCATAGCCCAGCGGGAACTGCTCGCGAAGCCCGTCAAGATAACGCCACCACTCCGCGTAGTCAGGCTCGTCTGCACCCTTAGCCTGAGTGAAGGCCGAAGTCAGATCGACGATGACGTCCTTGGCATCGCCGACGATGGGAACGTCGGCCGTGCGGATCTTGGAGATCTCGGCGGGGTCGACGTCAACGTGAACAATCTTGGCGTTCGGCGCGAATTCGGAGGTCTTTCCCGTGACGCGATCGTCGAAGCGGGCGCCGAGCGACACGATCAGGTCGGAGTCCTGCAGGGCAAGCACAGCTGGGACCGTGCCATGCATGCCCGGCATCCCGAGGTTCTGTTCATGCGAGTCGGGGAACGCACCGCGTGCCATGAGAGTAGTGACGACGGGGGCTCCCGTCGTTTCAACAAGAGTGCGCAGCTCTTCTGACGCTTCGGCACGCACAACGCCGCCACCGACGTAGAACACCGGTTTCTTCGCCTGAGCGAGCATCTGCGCAGCCGCATGAATCTGCTTGCCGTGTGCTTTTGTCACCGGGCGGTAGCCGGGGAGGTCGATCTTCGGCGGCCACGAGAAGGGCGCAAGCTCCTGCTGAGCATCCTTTGTGATATCGACAAGCACCGGCCCTGGGCGACCTGTCGAGGCGATGTGGTACGCCGACGCGATTGCTGCCGGAACGTCGGCTGCCTTTCTCACAAGGAACGAGTGCTTTGTGATCGGCATGGTGATGCCCACAATGTCTGCCTCTTGGAATGCATCGGTTCCCATGAGCGTCGAAAACACCTGGCCCGTGATCGCGAGCATGGGCACCGAGTCCATGTGTGCGTCAGCAATCGCCGTCACGAGGTTCGTAGCACCGGGCCCGGATGTTGCGATGCACACTCCGACTCGTCCGCTGGCCGACGCGTATCCCTGCGCGGCGTGTCCGGCGCCCTGCTCGTGGCGCACAAGAATGTGCCGAAGCTTCTTCGAGTCCATGAGGGGATCGTAGACGGGAAGAATCGCGCCCCCGGGCAGCCCGAAGATGTCGTCGACGCCAAGGAGTTCAAGCGTGCGGACGACAGCCTCTGCGCCCGAGAGCTCCTCGACGTGCGAGGCGAGCGACGGGGAGGGTGATGGGGTGGGTGTTGGCGGAGTCGGTTGCGGGTCACGTGACATAGAGATGAGTGTCCTTGATGATCGTCGGCAGAAAAGTGGTATCTACCCCGTGACGGCGCCCTCTGAAGCAGAGCGCACGAGTTTGGAGTATTTTGCGAGAACGCCGCGGGTGTAGCGGGGAGGAAGCGGTGCCCAGCCGTCACGGCGGGCCGCAAGCTCTGCATCGTCGACCAGTAGGTCAAGAGAGCGAGCTGCGATATCGACCCGTATCAGATCACCATCGCGCACGAATGCGATCGGACCTGCGTCCACCGCTTCGGGAGCTATGTGGCCGATACACAGTCCGGTTGTGCCGCCTGAGAATCGACCGTCAGTTAATAGTAATACATCTTTACCCAGCCCCGCGCCCTTGATGGCACCGGTAATGGCGAGCATCTCTCGCATTCCCGGGCCACCCTTGGGACCTTCGTATCGAATGATAATGACGTCTCCAGCGGAGATCTTCCCCTCGGTCAGAGCATCCATCGCCGCGCGTTCCCTCTCGAACACGCGAGCAGGGCCTTCGAAAATCTCGAAGTCGAACCCCGCTGTTTTTACCACGGCACCACCGGGCGCCATGGTGCCCTTGAGCACCGTGATGCCGCCGGTCGGGTGGATCGGGTTGTCGAGGGTGTGAAGTACTTCGCCATCGAGCGGCTCAGGGTTGATCTCTGCGAGGTTCTCCGCGACGGTCTTGCCCGTGACGGTCAGGCACTCGCCGTGGATAAGACCCGCATCAAGCAGAGCCTTCATGACAACGGGCACTCCCCCGTGCCTGTCGACATCGTTCATGACGTATTTGCCGAACGGCTTGAGATCGCCGATGTGCGGAACGGTGTCGCCGATGCGGTTGAAGTCATCGATGGTCAGATCCACCTCTGCTTCGTGCGCGATCGCGAGCAGATGCAGGATCACGTTTGTCGAACCGCCGAATGCCATGGCCACGGCGATCGCGTTCTCGAACGCTTCCTTTGTCAGAATGTCGCGGGCTGTGATGCCCAGACGCAACATGTTCACGACAGCTTCGCCCGATCGATGCGCGAAATAGTCGCGGCGGCGATCGGCCGAGGGCGGAGCTGCCGAGCCGGGAAGGCTCATACCCAGTGCCTCGGCAACGGACGCCATCGTGTTCGCTGTGTACATGCCGCCGCAGGCACCCTCGCCCGGTGCGATCGCGCACTCGATGCGCTTGAGGTCTTCCTCGCTCATCGCTCCCGCTTTGCAGGCGCCGACGCCCTCGAAGGAGTCAATGATCGTGACGTCCTTCTCTGTGCCGTCCGAGAGCTTGACCCAGCCCGGAGCGATCGACCCCGCGTAGAGAAACACCGAAGCGAGATCCAGACGGGCGGCGGACATCAGCATCCCGGGCAATGATTTATCGCACCCGGCAAGAAGAACTGTGCCGTCGAGGCGTTCGGCCATGACCACGGTCTCGACCGAGTCAGCGATGACCTCGCGGGAGACGAGCGAGAAGTGCATTCCCTCGTGCCCCATGGAGATGCCGTCAGAGACGGAGATCGTACCGAATTGCAGCGGATACCCTCCGCCGGAATGCACGCCTTCTTTCGCGCCCTGCGCGAGGCGGTCGAGTGACAGGTTGCACGGCGTGATTTCATTCCACGACGACGCTATGCCGATCTGGGGTTTATCCCAGTCTTCGTCACCCATTCCGACGGCGCGAAGCATACCCCGACTCGTTGTCGCTTCGATGCCGTCCGTGACGACTCTGCTGCGTGGTTTCAGGTCGATCTCAGACATGTCTCGAGTCTATGCCGTGCGTCAAACCGGTGCGTTATGCACCCAGCAGATGATTGCGGCGATCCGAGGCCAGCACACGAAGCATCTGCGCGACCTCCGCCGTGCCGTGCAGCCGATGCAGCGCCGCGGTGGCGCCAGCACCTACCTTGACAGAGACGTCTCCCGGTTCGAGAGCCGCGAAAGCATCCTCGTCTGTGACGTCATCGCCGGCATAGAGCATCGCCGTCGCCGTCGTGTGCAACCTCAGTCGTTGCATCGCCTCACCCTTTGTCGCCGTGACCACAGAGAACTCCACAACGTCTTTGCCCGCACGCTGGGTGACACCCAGCACTGATGCGCCAACCGTGTGAGACGCGTCGCGCTGCGTCGCGCTTGCAGCATCCGGATCCATGCCTCGCGTATGCAACGCGATACCCGCGGGCTTGCTCTCGACGCGAGATTCCGGATGCCGCGATGCGACACTCGTGATCGCGCGCTCCAACTCTGTGAGAGCGCGCTTCTCCTCCGCGGTCAGCGCGATGCCGGCGCGCCCCTCGCCGAGGTCGTACTCGGCACCGTGCGAACCGATGAGAAGAACGCCATCTGGTGAGCCGCTGACTGCCCGCAGACTCTCAAGCGAGCGCCCGGAGACCAGCGCAACTGTTGTGCCAGACAGCAGAACGAGATCTGAGATCGCTTGAAGGCTTCTCGGATCGCTCCGTGCGTCATTCGGACGATCGACCAGCGGGGCGAGCACTCCGTCGAAATCGAGCGCGACAGTGAGTTGAGCCGTTCTCGCGAGAGACCGTAGTGCCTCGAGTAGAGGGCCGGGAACCCCATCGAAAACGTGTGCCTGCTGAGTCATGATGCGCCTCCGTTCGCCACTCCGCTCCTAGCGGTTGAGTTGTGCTGAAGTTCATCGAGAAACGCAGCGGACCATTTCGCCACATCGTTCTCAAGCACGCGTCTGCGCAAGGCACGCATGCGCCGTCTGCGCTCCGCCGTCGACATTTCGATGGCGCTGATCATTGTGTCTTTCACTCCGTCGATATCGTGCGGGTTGATCAGCAAAGCCTGCTTTAAATCGTCGGCGGCACCGGTGAACTCACTCAGAATGAGAATGCCGTCGTTATCTGCGCGCACGGCCACATATTCCTTCGCGACCAGATTCATTCCGTCACGCAGCGATGTCACGAGCATGACGTCAGACGCGAGGTAAAGGGCCACCATCTCTTCGCGCGGATACCCGTGATGCATGTAGACGACGGCAGAGTGGCCGATTGTTCCGTAATCACCATTGATGCGCCCGACGGTGCCCTCGATCTGATCGCGCAGGGCGATGTATGCGTCGACGCGCTCACGGCTCGGGCTGGCCACCTGAATGAGCGTTGTCGACTCCACGTCGATGCGCCCCTCTCGGAGCAGCTCGCCATAGGCCTTCAGGCGATGCCTGATGCCTTTCGTGTAGTCGAGTCGGTCGACACCGAGCATGATCGTCTTTGGGTTTCCAAGGTCCTTGCGAATTTGCTGCGACCGCGCGATGACGGCGGGGTCTTCGGCCAGGCGCGCGTATGAGGCGGAGTCGATCGAGATTGGAAAGTGCCGAGCAACCACGCGTCGCACCGGCAGTCCCCGACGTGAGGGCGGTGATCCAGCCACCTCGTCCTGCGATGTGTCTTCAGGAACCCAGATTCTGGTTCCCTTCGTCTCGAACCCGAAGATGCGACGGACGGCACGCGAAAAATTTCCGGCGTCTGCGGAACGCTGAAAGCCGATCACGTCAGCCCCGAGAAGTCCGCGGACAATCTGCTTGCGCCAGGGCAGTTGGGCAAAGAGTCCGTACGCGGGAAACGGAATGTGGTTAAAGAAGCCGATCGTCAGATCTGGTCGCGCTTCACGCAGCATCCCTGGAACGAGCTGTAGCTGATAGTCATGCACCCATACGGTCGCCCCGGGCGCAGCGACCGCGATCGCTCGATCGGCAAAACGTTGATTTACCTCGCGATAGGCGTCCCACCACTCGCGGTGATACGTCGGCTGAGAAATCACGTCGTGGTACAACGGCCACAGTGTGTCGTTTGAGAATCCTTCGTAGTAATACTCGACATCGAGGTCAGACAGCGCAACGGGCTCCATCTTTATGCCGTCATACTCGAACGGCTCCACATCAGAGTTTGCTGCGCCCGGCCAGCCGATCCAAGCCCCGTCAACGCCGCGCATCACGGGCTCGAGAGCGGTGACCAATCCCCCGGGCGACAGTCGCCACATCTGCGATCCATCGGGACCTGTCACGGAATCAACGGGCAGCCTGTTAGCCACGACGACAAAATCGAATGCCGCCGACTTTCGAGATGGTGAAGCCACGATGCGCCCCTCTCCCGCCCAGGCGGTCCGTTATTTCACCAGAGTATCAGCGCGCTCCAGGAAGGCTGCGCACACGGCAGGGCCAGGCCGCCACGGGCGCGCCGCACAGACGAGAGTCGATTGAAGCGCCGTTGCACCGTAGGCTTGAGGTGGAAAGCCAGGGCGGCAACCGAGGCAGAAAGGGATGCGAATGCGCAAGTACCTCCTCAACACCAATGTGCTCGGATCGATCTTCAGCGGCTGGAGTCTCTTCCAGGCCACACGCGACAGCCGGCGTGACTGGCGCTTGCTCCTTCTGTGGCTCGGCTGGCTCAGCTCCGTCGCCCTGACATTCGGGGTAGTGGCTCAAGATGCCGAGACGAAGAGACAGATCGCCGCGGGCGAATACGACCCCGACGATGACTCCCGTTCCAAGGCTGAGAAGAAGGCCGAGAAGAAGGCGGCAAAGTCTCGCAAGGTCACGCTGCACATCTAAGGCGCATCTTCACGGTTTTGCCTCCCCCCGAAGGGGTGTCAGGTCGGCGTGTCCCGCGTAATTACGGGCATTCATGGGTGAGACTTGTATCGCCTTTGGAGTCAATCCTGGAAGAAGTGATCATGTTCGGATTACGCCGCCGCCGCCGTAAGGTACGCACCGAGCCCGCGGCTCTCCCGGAGCCATCGAGCGCGGAATCGATTGTTCTCGACGAAGAGCGAATGTTTGACGCAGTACATCAGCGACTCGAGGAGTTCATGGGCGTTGATGGTGCGTGGGCGCTTGTGCGCAGAGACCCAGAGAAGGCATCTGACGACGCGATCTTCTCATCAATGTCCACAATTCTTCTCGCGAAAGACATCACGAAGGTGTTTGTCAACGCCGACAAGCGCTCTGTCGACATCGTCACAGAGACTCCCCCTGAGACGGCTTCTGAACAGGCTGAATCAGGTGTACCCGACGCAGCCTCACGCGACGGGGACCTGCGCACTATGCTCCGACCTGTTCCCCGTGATGACGAGGCAAGCAGCCAGGTAAATGTCGAATTGACGACAATCGCCACGTGGGCAGATCCGCAACGCCACGACCCCGATCATGTCGACCCCAAGATCCTCGCACCGCATTCGGGTGAACGAGAGGTTCGCGGCGCCTGACCAGGCGATCACATGTCAGATTGTCGGCCAGCTTGCTGGTCCGTTTGAGCCTGTCTCGTATTCATCGAGGGAAACCTCGTCGGCGCGCCACGCCTCGATGATCGGATCAACAATGCGCCACATCTGTTCGGCGGCATCTCCTCTCACCGACAGGGACGGATCGCCGTCGAGCATGCTCTCGAGTACTTCGCCGTAGGCCTTGAGCTGCCCCTCCCCGAACGTCGCTGTGAGTTCGGTCCTGTCGAGTTCCCATGGATCTCCGGGGCCGTTCACATTCATCGCCAGAGACATCTCGTCTGGACCGAGGGAGATTCGCAATACATCGGGCTCCGAACTTCCCGTCAGACCGACCGGAATATGCGGAGCTGGTTTGAACCTCACGAGAATTTCACGGCGCCGCTCCCCAATCGCCTTTCCTGACCGCAAGGTGAACGGAACACCAGCCCAACGCCAGTTGTCGATCTCAAACGTCACCTGCGCGAGTGTCTCCGTTCCCCGTTCGGGATCCACATCGGGTTCGTCGGCATACGATGGGAAATGCCGACCCGCCACCGTCCCTTCGGTGTACCGAGCTCGGCGACTCGACGCGAGGGGGTCATTGTCACGAACGCGAGTGGCTCGGAGCACGGCTGATTTCGCCGCGCGAAGGTCGGCAGCATCCGTCGAATATGGCGCTTCCATCGCGAAGATCGACAGCACCTGGAGCAGATGACTCTGAATCATGTCGACGAGGGCACCGGCATGATCGTAGTACCCCGCTCGCCCTTCGAGGCCCAGCTGCTCATCGTAGACAACGGCGACGCTGTCGATGTGATCACGGTTCCACAACGGCTCAAACACTCGATTCGCAAATCGCAGACCCAACAGGTTGAGCACCGTCGAGCGCCCGAGGAAATGGTCGACGCGATGAATCTGATCTTCCGGGACAAGCCGAAGAAGCTGTTCGTTGAGCTGCCTCGCCGACTCCGCATCGAGGCCGAACGGCTTCTCCATCGCCAGCACAGTGCCCGGGGGAATCTCGACGGATTCCAAGGCGACACATGCCTTTTCAGTGACCTGGGGTGGAAGCGCGAAATAGATTGCTGGCGCACCGCTCGACCGGCCGAGAAGTTCGGAAAGAGCATCGGGGTCAGTGACATCGGCCGCAACGTACATTGTCTCTTTCACGAGAGAATCGACAGACTTTCCGGTCGATTCCGTCGTCTGAAACGACTGCCGCACCCTGTCTTTCCATTGCTCGTCTGACATCTTCTCGCTGCCTACTCCGATGAGTGTGACTCGTCGATCAGAACGTTCCGTCAGCAATTGGCCGAGTGCGGGCATCAGCAGCCGTGCACTGAGGTCACCGCTCCCCCCGAGAAGAATGAGAGTCGTAGGCTTCGTCATAGTGGCGACGATACTCCTCGACCTCCTGCGCACCAACAGAGACAGGTGCTCCTACGAGTGCGTAGGGTGAGACCCGGCGTGGCGATCGAGGAATTCATAGACCTCGACCTTGTCGATTCCGCTCGTCGATCCGTCGGGCATTGCCGCGAGCAACGACGAATTGAGCCGTGCACTTGGCCACGCGTGGCCGCTCCAGTGCTCCGATGCCTCCACCCCAGGCTCCCGACAGCACGTCGGATCAGGACAACGGGAAGTAAGGCGCCGTTTTGTGTCACGCCCTCTGAACCACTTGACATGGGCAAACTGCGTGCCGACGCTTACGGAAAAATCGCCGTTTGCCGAGGACTGGATGCTCGACGTGCACCAATACGTTCCCGCGGGCTTATCGGTGAACTGCTGATACGGGCTGAGGCGGTCCTCGACATCGAACACCTGACGCGCGCTCCACCACCGACAGACGCGCTGCCCCTCAACCGAACCCAAAGGATCTGTCGGAAACTGAACGTCATCGTTCTGATACGCCTTCGAGATGACCCCACTCGAATGCACCTTGAGAAAGTGGACGGGAACGTCAAGATGACGGGTGGCGAGATTGGTGAATCGATGCGCTGCCGTCTCATAGCCCACGGCGAAGTGGTCACGCAGGTCTTCAACGGACAGCTCCCGCGCGGTCTTCGCACGTGTCAGGAAGGCGACGGCGCTGGTCTCAGGTACGAGTAGCGCCCCGGCAAGATAGTTCGTCTCAACGCGCTGCCGAAGAAGATCACCGAAGTCGTGCGGCTCGGGCTGCCCGAGCACAAACGACGCAATCGCCTGAAGCAACGCCGAACGAGGGTCCGTCCCTGTCTGCTTCGTTGGCAGGTATATGCGGTGATTGTGATGATCGGTAATGCTTCTGGTCGTGATGGGCAGATCAGGGACATAGTGAAGCGTAAACCCGAGATGTGACGAGAGTTCAGCGGTTGAGCGCTGCGAAAGCGGTCCGCCCGTGTGGCCAATCGTCCGCAGAAGCTCTGCTGCAGTATGTTCGAGGTCCTCGTAGTAGTTATCTCTGTGTCGCTGCTCAGCACGAAGCTCCGTGTTTGCACGGCGGGCCTCTTCCGGTGTCGCGGCACGCTGCGTGTGAAGATGCTCTAGCTCCTCGTGCAGACGAAGAATCGTCTCAATTGCGGCATCGCTCAGCCCTTTGCGGATGGCGAGGGGCGGCAGATCGAGCGACTGGTAGAGCGGACCGCGCTGTGCCCGCTCAAGAGAGATCTCGAGTTCGTCTCGTCTCGACAACGGCTCGGGTTCCAACAGTCCGTCAAGAGACGTTCCCAACGCGCGGGCAAGCTTCTGCAACTCGACAAGCTTCAACTCGCGCTTGCCATTCTCGATGACCGAGATCTGGGACGCAGCTCGACCGATCTGGCTACCCAACGATTCAACGGTCATTCCCCGCTCAAGACGAAGCTGCCTGATCCGACGCCCGATGGTCAGCGTGTCAAGAAACTGCTCGTCGTCGTGTGTCGTGGGCTGCAGTGACGTCATCTCCATAGCGTGACAGCTATAGGTCTTCTATGCAACAGAAATATTGAGTTATTTCTCGCGAATAGTCCGAGAAATATTGGCTTCATACGCATCAAGCTCGGAACACGACGGAAAATCAGACTCGAAGGAGTGAACGATGATCGAAAACAGGCAGAGCCCTGGCGACCAGACGCAGACAGCAGAAGAGCTGCAGATGGAATGGGACATCAACCCCCGGTGGCAGAGCGTCCGCCGTGACTACACGGCCGAGGACGTCATCGCCCTCCGCGGCCCCGTCAGAGAGCACGCGACCCTTGCCCAGCGTGGGTCAGAGAAGCTGTGGGAGCTCGTCGAACGCAATGGCGAGAACCCCGAAGCCTGGGTCTCAGCGCTCGGCGCACTCACCGGGAATCAGGCTGTTCAGCAGGTGCGTGCGGGGCTCGAGTCGATCTACTTGTCGGGATGGCAGGTTGCCGCCGATGCAAATCTCTCGGGGCAGACCTACCCCGACCAGAGCCTCTACCCTGCAAACTCGGTTCCGTCGGTTGTCCGTCGAATCAATAACG
Organism: Paramicrobacterium chengjingii; assembly: GCF_011751765.2. GTDB lineage: Bacteria > Actinomycetota > Actinomycetes > Actinomycetales > Microbacteriaceae > Paramicrobacterium > Paramicrobacterium chengjingii. The sequence goes on along the minus strand of NZ_CP061169.1, from coordinate 1,398,213 downwards.
CCCTGCTGCGTGCAGGGCAGATTGAGTTTGCGGAGTCCGGCACGACGACGCGTGATTGGCAGGCACCGATCGTCGCCGACGCCGAGGCTGGCTTCGGCGGCCCTCTCAACGCGTACGAATTGATGCACTCCATGATCGAGGCCGGTGCTGCGGGCGTGCATTGGGAAGATCAGCTCGCCAGTGAGAAAAAATGTGGGCACATGGGAGGCAAGGTTCTCATCCCCACAAGCCAGCACGTCCGAACGCTCAATGCGGCGCGCCTCGCCGCCGATGTGGCTCACGTTCCGTCACTCATCATTGCTCGAACGGATGCGCTTGCCGCGTCGCTTCTCACAAGCGACGTCGACGAGCGGGACCAACGCTTTCTCACCGGGACGCGCACAGCTGACGGCTTTTACGAGGTACAAAACGGAATCGAGCCCGTGATCGCCCGAGGGCACGCGTACGCGCCATACGCCGACCTGCTGTGGGTGGAATCAGGCGAACCCGACCTTGAACTTGCGAGACGGTTCGCCGAGAGCATCCACTCCGAGTTCCCCGATCAGAAGCTCGCCTACAACTGCTCCCCCAGTTTCAACTGGAAGCGTCACCTCGACGACGATGAGATCGCGAGATTTCAGCGCGAACTCGCGGCGATGGGATATGCGTTTCAGTTCATCACGCTCGCTGGCTTTCATTCGCTCAATCACGGGATGTTCGAGCTCGCCCTCGACTACCGAGACCGGCAGATGTCAGCGTACGTGGAACTGCAAGAAGCCGAGTTCGCTTCAGAATCACGCGGGTACACAGCGACCAAACATCAGGCTGAAGTCGGCACTGGGTACTTCGACCGGGTGTCAGCGGCGCTGAACCCGTCGAGCGCCACACTGGCCCTCACCGGGTCAACCGAATCCGAACAATTCAGCTGACACGACGGCAGGACACGACATGTCGAACACACACGAAAACCGAATCACAGTCTTGGCCCCCATCGACGAACGGTTCGATGAGATCCTCACTCCGGAGGCGCTGAGCTTCCTCACGGCCCTACACGACCAATTCGGTGTGGGCCGTCACGAGGTTCTCCGCACGAATGCACATCGGCAGCAAACCATATCCGAGGGCCGCAATCCCGATTTCCTTGAGGAGACCAGAGCAATTCGTGATGACCATCACTGGCAGGTCGCCGGTCCTGGCCCTGGCTTGCACGATCGTCGAGTGGAGATCACCGGGCCGACGGACCGGAAGATGACGGTCAATGCTCTCAATTCGGGTGCGCAGGTGTGGCTGGCCGATCACGAGGATGCTCTGAGTCCAACGTGGGGAAATATCATCCGCGGTCAGATCAACCTTGCCGACGCAATTCGACGTCGCATCGATTTCGTCAACGAGCAGGGAAAGGAGTATCGCCTAGGCGAGTCCACCCCGACGATCGTCTTTCGTCCACGAGGCTGGCACCTGAACGAGGCGCACCTCCGCTATACGAATCGTGCGGGTATCACCGCTCCGGTGTCAGCGTCCCTTGTCGACTTCGGGCTCTACGTGTTCCACAATGCAACCGAGCTTCTTGCTCGCGGGAGGGGGCCGTATTTCTACCTCCCCAAGCTGGAGAGTCATCTCGGCGCACGCTTGTGGGATGAAGTTTTTGCGTTCAGCGAGGAGTTTCTCGCAATCCCCTATGGGTCGATTCGCGCGACGGTGCTCATCGAAACCGTGTCTGCAGCCTTCGAAATGGAAGAGATTCTGTTCGAGCTTCGGGACCATTGCGCCGGACTCAACGCCGGTCGTTGGGATTATCTTTTCAGTATCATCAAAAGCTTCCGCAACAGAGGGCGCTGCTATCTGCTTCCCGACAGGGGGCAGGTGACAATGACATCACGCTTCATGCGGGCCTACACGGAGCTGCTGGTGACGACATGCCATCGTCGCGGTGCCTATGCCCTCGGTGGCATGAGTGCGTTCGTCCCGAATCGGCAGAACCCCGAAACGACCGCGACCGCCTACACGCAAACGGCAAAAGACAAGCGCCGCGAAGCTGAAGATGGGTTCGACGGCACCTGGGTCGCACACCCCGATCTCGTTGAAATTGCGCGCACTGAGTTCGATTCGGCTCTCAACGGAAACATGAATCAGCTTCACCGCAGGCGCGAGCACGTCTCCGTCACAGCTGCAGACCTGCTCGATCTGAGGATTCCACACGGAAAGGTGAGTACGCACGGGATTGCGCAGAATGTCTCGGTTTCCTTGCGCTATCTTGAGCGCTGGCTGTCGGGAGTTGGAGCCGCTGCCATCGATGACATGATGGAGGATGCCGCAACGGCGGAGATCTCCCGCTCACAGCTCTGGCAGTGGATCAATCAGGGAGCGGTCACGACCGACGGCATCCCTGTTGTGCGCGAACGCGTCGAATGGTGCATCGACAGTACGGTTGAGGCGATACCCCGAACAGTGGGCGATCGCTATGCAGACGCCGCCGAGCTTCTGAAGGACATTGTGCTGGGTGAGACGTTCCCCGCGTTCTTCACTGTTCCCGCGTATGACCGCTATCTTGTCATGCACGAGGTACGCGTGCCCGTTGCGTGACTGAGAACAACGAACTGAGTCCCACAATCGCATGTGATTGTGGGACTCAGTTCGGTGTTGGTGGTGCACCCCCCGGGACTTGAACCCGGAACCCACTGATTAAGAGTCAGTTGCTCTGCCGATTGAGCTAGAGGTGCGAAAAGCAGTTCAGAAAAAACCCCGAACCGAGGGACAACATTAGCACCATAACGCGCGCCGGCGCCAATCGAGCACTGCTCACGAATCATGCACGGCACAGTATGGTTGAGAACGTGAATGCTTCCCTCTCCGATGACTTGTCGCTCGCGCTGGAACTCGCGGATGCCGCCGATGCAATCTCCCTCGCCAGGTTCCGATCTGCCGATCTCGACATCTCAACAAAGCCGGATCGCACGCACGTCACTGACGCCGATCTCGCCGTTGAACGACGTCTCCGCGACATCCTCTCTGCGCAGAGGCCTGAAGATGGAATTCTCGGCGAAGAGTTCGGAACTCAAGGCAGCACACGTAGACAGTGGATTATCGATCCGATCGATGGGACAGCGAATTTTCTCCGCGGCGTACCGAACTGGGCGACGCTCATCGCCCTCGCGGTCGACGGTGAACCCGTCGTCGGCGTAGCCAGCGCTCCGGCCTTCGGCAAGCGCTGGTGGGCAGCCGAAGGAACGGGCGCATGGCTCGCAGAGAATGGCAGCGAGCCACGGCGACTGCGGGTCTCCTCGGTTGCTTCACTCGACGATGCCTCGGTGAGCTTTCAAAGCATCGCCCAGTGGGATGAAGCCGGTTACCTTGACTCCCTCATTGACTTGTCACGCACGGTCTGGAGAGACCGTGCGTACGGCGACATGTGGTCATATGGTCTCCTCGCCGAAGGGCTCATTGACGTCGTCGCAGAGTTCGATGTGAAAGAGTACGACATCGCCCCGTTCGCCGTGATCATCGCCGAAGCCGGGGGAACCTTCAGCGCCATCGATGGCAGCTCGAGCATTGCCGAGCGCAGCTCGCTAGCGACGAACGGCGCGTTGCACGCGGCCGTCGTCTCACGGATTGCGCACTCCCACTCGTAGCCGCGCGCACAGCAAAAAGGCCGCCCGTCGGGCGGCCTTTTTTAAGTAGACAACGTGTGATGATGGCCGATGGTGGAGATGGGGGGAATTGAACCCCCGTCCACTGCTGAGATTCCACGCCTTCTACGGGCGTAGCCTGTGTCAAGCGTTCTGCTCGGCCCCGACCTTTGCCACAGGCATCTAAGTCGACGGGCCCAGCCTGAAAAAAGTCCCGCACGCCGCTCAGGCGACGACGCGCAGCAAGTCCCCTTAATGACGCCAGGATCCGTGTCGGGAACAACCACGGTCTGACGGACTATCGAGCTCGCTTACGCAGCGAGGGCGAAGTCAGTGCGCTTTGAGTTGGCACTTATTGGTTTCCAGGGAGCGTTAACGAGATAACCCTAGATCCTCGGCCCGCTTCTCGCAGTCTCACAGGCAGTGTCGAAACCGATCATCCCCATGCGCGCTCTTTTGAGCGGACCAACATCACACGCTGTTTACTTACCAAATCCGGTTTTCCACCGGCAATGCATCACCAGGATGCAGCTTTGTAGTCTAACACGCTCAGTCGCCGAGGCGATTGCGCTGTGCCATTGCCCGCTCGGCCTCACGCTTGTCTTGTCTCTCCCGCAGCGCCTGCCGTTTATCGAACTCGCGCTTGCCCTTGGCGACCGCGATCTCGACCTTTGCTCGCCCGTCGGAGAAGTAGATCTTCAAGGGAACGAGCGTGTAGCCGCCCGGTGCGATTTTGTGGCTGATGCGGGTGATCTGCTGCCGGTGCAATAGCAGCTTTCGTTTGCGGCGAGGCGAGTGATTCGTCCATGTGCCCTGAATGTACTCGGGGATGTGCACGGCATCCAGCCATGCTTCACCGTTGTCGATGTATGCGTAGCCGTCGACGAGTGACGCTCGGCCCTCTCGCAGCGCCTTTACCTCGGTGCCCCAGAGAACGAGACCGGCCTCGTACGTGTCTTCAATGAGATAGTCATGACGTGCCTTGCGGTTTGTGGCAACGACTTTCTCGCCTCGTTCCTTGGGCACGATGAACTCCGGGGGTCTTTCAGATGCGGTCATGGATGCTGCCCGCGATCTCGCGCAGGCAGCCCATCAGTGTATCAGCCGAGCGCCTAAATCTTGAGGTAACGCTTGATGGCGAAATTGGCGCTCAACGCCGCAAGCAGGATGCCGATAACGACCAAGAGCGGAACCACGAGAAGCGAATCCTTCACGTCAACGAATGCAATGAACAAAAGTCGTGGGGCGAGATAGCCCTGTACGAAGAAGTGCACAAGAGCGACAACGGCTCCCCCTGCGAGAACTGAACCGATGACCGCCGAGAAAACGCCCTCGAGAATGAATGGCGTTTGAATGAACCGGTTCGACGCCCCGACGAGCCGCATGATGCCGATCTCCTTCCGCCGGGAAAACGCCGATAGTCGAATCGTCGTCGCGATCAGCAGCACCGCTGCAATAAGCATCAAACTCGCAATACCGATGGCGGAGTAACTGGCGATATTGAGAACGCTGAAAATCTGATCCAGATACTGACGCTGGTCGGTGACGGACTCCACTCCAGGAGTATCTGAGAACGCTTCGATGAGCACAGCGGACTGCGATGGGTCTTTGAGATTCACCCAGTACGTCTGGTTGAACTGTTCAGGGGTGACGAGCTCTGTCATCTCGTTGCCCTCAAACTGCTGTGAGAAGTTCTTGTACGCCTGCTCGTGGTCTTCGAAGTAATACTCCTGGATGTACTGGACAGCGTCTCGTCCTCGAGCTGTGCTTTCACATCGGCGAGTTGCTCGTCTGTGGCAGCACCACCAGCACACGCGGCGTCCACGGCGGCATCAGTCTCGGTGCACATGTAGATCGCGACCTGCGCGCGGTCGTACCAGTAGTTCTTCATCTGGCCGATCTGCATCTGCATGAGCGCAGCAGTTCCAACGAATGTCAGTGAGATGAAGGTGACGAGAATCACCGATATCACCATCGAAGCGTTGCGCCGCAGGCCGTTGAGCGCCTCGGAGAGGACCAGGTTCAGCCTCATTGAGTCGGCCCCACGTTCTGCTCGTCGTCACCGGAGTCGTTCTTTGTGCGCAGCCCCAGCCTTTCGGCAAGGGAGAGATGCTCCGAAGTGTCATCAGGTGTGTTCGGCGCCCCTGACTCGCCGGTCGGCGCGGGTTCCGCATCCGGCACTGACTCAACTGTCACGGGCACAGCAACAGAGTGCGTATCAGGGGTCGAAGCCGCTTCTTCGGCTTCGACCTTCGCAATAGCCGCTTGCTCCCCGCGCTCGGGAAGCGGAGTGATGTCGATGATCGACGCCGTATCCCCGTAGCCACCTCGTGTCTCGTCGCGGACCATTCGACCGTCAACGAGCTCGATAACGCGTCGGCGCATCCTGTCGACGATTGCCGCCTCATGAGTAGCCATGACCACGGTCGTGCCATTGCCGTTGATGCGCTCAAGCAATTGCATGATTCCGGCGCTCGTCGCGGGGTCGAGGTTACCTGTCGGCTCGTCCGCCAGAAGAATCTGAGGCTTGTTGACTACGGCGCGCGCAATGGCGACTCGCTGCTGCTCTCCCCCCGAGAGTTCGTGAGGCATCCTGCCGCCCTTGCCGTCGAGTCCCACGAGCTTCAGCACATCAGGAACGGCTTCTTGCACGAACCCTCGCGACTTGCCGATGACCTGAAGCGAGAAGGCGACGTTCTGAAACACAGTCTTCGTCGTCAGGAGTCGAAAATCTTGAAAGACGACGCCGAGATTGCGGCGGAAATACGGAACTTTGCGGTTTGAGATCGATCCGAGGTCATGCCCAAGTACGTGAACGGTTCCCTTTGACGGTCGTTGCTCCTTGAGTATCAGCTGCAGGCAGCTCGATTTACCTGAGCCGGACGCACCGACGAGAAACACAAACTCCCCGCGCTCCACCTCAAGCTGCACGCCATTCAGCGCCGGGCGAGGGTTGCCGGGGTATTTCTTGGTGACTTTGTCGAATCGAATCATGACTCTCCGAGCCTAAGCAGAGAGCACGTCAACCGGCGGAGCGACTCGCCCCGGGCACGACGGATTCAGCTATTCCGCAACTTTCATTGAGCGCCAGCGAATACCTGCCGCGATGAACCCGTCGAGGTCGCCATCGAAAACACTGCTCGGGTTGTTCACCTCATACTCGGTTCTGAGGTCCTTGACCATTTGGTACGGTGCCAGCACGTACGAACGCATCTGGTCTCCCCAGCTCGCTGTGATGCTTCCGGCGAGTTCCTTCTTCTTCGCGGCTTCCTGTTCGCGCTGCATCAGCAGGAGTCTCGATTGCAACACGCGCATTGCGGCCGCACGGTTCTGAATCTGGCTCTTTTCGTTCTGCATCGAGACGACAATCCCCGTGGGAATGTGCGTGATGCGCACGGCCGAGTCTGTGGTGTTCACCGACTGTCCGCCAGGGCCAGACGATCGAAACACGTCGATGCGAATGTCGGTGTCGGGAATGTCGACCTCTTTCGCCTCTTCCATCAAGGGAATCACCTCGACGGCGGCGAAGCTCGTCTGCCTCTTGCCTGCAGAGTTGAATGGGCTCATACGCACGAGCCGGTGGGTGCCTGCCTCGATCGAAAGCTTGCCGAAGGCATACGATGCATCGACCTCGAATGTTGCTGACTTAATGCCGGCTTCCTCCGCGTAGCTGGTGTCGAGCACCTTTGCCGCGTAGCCGTGATGTTCAGCCCACCGCACATACATGCGCAGCAGCATGTCGGCGAAGTCGGCCGCGTCGACACCTCCAGCGCCGGCCCTGATCGTGACAACCGCTGGCCGGGCATCGTATTCGCCGTTCAGCATCGTCTGAATCTCGAGGTCGGCGATCGTCTTCTGCAGACTGGAGAGCTCACCGCGGGCTTCCTGAGCTGAGTCTTCGTCGTCTGCCTCGTTAGCAAGCTCAATGAGCACTTCGAGGTCGTCAATCTGCTGTTCAACGCTCGCTATGCGCTTCAAATCTGCCTGTGCGTGGCTGAGGCGGCTCGTCACCTGCTGCGCCTGCTCGGGATCGTTCCACAGATCGGGCTCGGCCGCTTTGTCACTCAGCTCTGCAACATCTGCGGTCAGTTTATCTACGTCAAGAACCGTTCGAATATCGGCGAACGTTGTGCGCAGCGCGGCAATCTCCGCGCTCAAATCGAGCTCTAGCATCGTGTCACAACACTACAGTGCCGCCGCGAGCGTCGCGCGAGATTAGGCTGGGCTCGTTATGGCCGTCGATGATCGTGGGTTCTCACTACGCACTGTCGCTGCCGCTGTGTACCTTCCGACTCTGCTGTTCGGCATTGGCGAAGGCGCCCTCATTCCTCTGATTCCGGCAGCGGCATCGAGCCTCGGTGCCACGATCGCGTTTGCTGGCGCCATAGCGGCCATGCTCAAGATCGGTGAGCTGATCGGCGACATCCCCAGCGGCATCCTCGTGAGTCGCATCGGGGAGAGAACCGCGATGATCACGGCCGTGGCAGTCGCTCTCGTCGCTGCAGTTGTGATCATGCTCGCTCCGAATCCGATAGTGCTGGGCATCGGCGTGTTCGTGCTCGGTCTCGCGACAGCCGTGTTTGCTCTTGCCCGACATGCATTCATGACGACGTACGTTCCGCTGAGGTATCGAGCGCGATCGCTCTCACTACTCGGCGGGGTATTTCGCGGCGGGCATTTCATCGGACCGCTCCTCTCTGCTCCGATCATCCATCTCACGGGTGGAATGGCGGGTGTGTATTGGACGATGGTCGTGTTCTGCATGAGCGCAGCCATTGTGCTTCTCGTACTCCCCGATCCAGAAAAGGTGCTGCGCGCACGGCGAACCGATCGCGAGACGTCGACTCAGGAAATCGCTGTTGCCCCGATGGGAATCGTCTCGACGATAACGAGCAACCGCCGGGTGCTCGGAACCGTCGGTGCCGGAGCCGCCATCCTCTCCGCATTGCGGTCCGCGCGCACGGTGATCATTCCGCTCTGGGCGGTGAGCCTCGGCGTTGATGAGGCATCCACCGCCTTGATCATCGGGTTGGCTGGTGCCCTCGATTTCGCGCTCTTTTATCTGAGCGGGCACATCATGGATCGCTATGGTCGCCTCTGGGGCGCGCTTCCACCGATGATTGGGCTCGGCGCAGGTTTGGCGATGCTTGCACTGACTCATGATGCTTCGGAAGCTATCGTCTGGATGTGCATCGCGGCCGGACTACTCGCGATCGCCAATGGAATGAGCAGCGGCATTCTGATGACTCTGGGCGCTGATCTAGCAGGCACCCGAAATCCAGCACCGTTCCTCGGCGCCTGGAGATTCGTGACGGATGCCGGCGCGGCAACGAGTCCGCTGCTTATCGCCGGAATCACAGCCGTCGCGTCAATCGCGGTGGCCGCGGGCACACTCGGTGGACTCGCGGTTGTCGGAGTCGGAGTGATGGCGACGTGGCTCCCCCGCTATATCGAAAAGCCACATCGAGGTGGGTGAACGACGGATGCTGCTATTCAAAGACTGACCGAGCGACGCTCGTGGCCTCCACCCTGATGCCCTGCGGCACGAACAGCGTGAGAACAGGAGGTCGCCACCAACGCGACACAGTGACTGTCGCGCTCACACCGTCGACACTGGTGGCTCGTTCGAGGATCAACCCATCCACGGAGGCGAACGTCGGATCATCGAGAAAATCGGATACGGCGGAATTGACGTCACTCGGACTCAGCGACAGTGTCGGCCCGCCACCGTCATCTGCGCTGACATCGGCAAGGGAGAATGCTTCAGCACCAACAAGCGACGCCGCATCAGCGATGCTGAACAGTTGCTTGCGCTCGAGATACAGCGACGTCACGGCCGCCACAATGAGAATCAAAAGCAGAGCCAAAACACCGTAGAAGATCGTGAGAATGAGGGTCGAGCCCTCCTCATCATTCGCGTTCGGGGGTCTCACGGCGCACCCCAAAATCGCGACACCTTCTGGACGGCACGTGCCTGAACAGGCACGCTCGCTGCTGACTGAACATCCAAGATGTCTGGAACCAACGGCAGCGGCACGGTCGCATTCACCGTCACTGTCACGACTTCGCCGCGAGCGAGGCATTCTGCTCCGGCACCCGCAGAGCAGGTGACCGTGACGTGGGCATCATCTGCGGCCACTCCAAAGTCAGCGAGGCTAACCCGCACGGCAGCTTCGACGCGCTCATGCGCGTCGGCCGGTGAGTCGGCGAGCACGAACACACGAGCGGCCTGTCTCGCCGCGCCAGTGACTGCCAATGAGCCACCTTGGATCTGAGCGAGGGCGATGACAAGGTACACAAGAGGAACGAGTAGAACGAGTCCGGCAGTGATGAATTCGAGGGATGCCGATCCCCGATCATCATTCATACCCTCAGTCCAGGGTTTCACGCGCCGCATGCCCAGACACCTCCAGGCCCTGTTCAATTCCAATCAACCCGATGATTGGTAACGTCGTCGTCACGGTCACCACGGTGCACGGCTGCCCATTCCAGTTCTGATAACTCACGTCAATGTGCCGTGCATAGTCAGAGCCGATGGCCGTGGTAATGAGCTGTCGTGTATGTGCAATGCCATCGGAGAGTGACGTATCGGCCAATGCCGCCGTTCGAGCACCCTCAGCTGCCGCATCCAGAACCGTATTGCGCACCAGTAGCCCGAGGCTCAGCTGGATCACACTCATGGTGAGCAGGGTCAGCAGCCCAGCGACGAGCGAGAACTCGGCGACGGCTGAGCCCTCGTCTCCACGGATTCTCTGGAAACTACCCACGCCGTCACATCCCAGTGACTTTCGCGATCGCCTGCTCGAATATCGCGCTCAGAGCCGGACCAGCCAGTCCCCAAATGAGAATCACCAAGCCCGCCGTCATCAATGTAATCAGCACCCAGCCCGGCACATCTCCGGTCTCGTCGGCGATGTCGAGCATCCGTCGTCTCAGTGTTTTCATGATTTCCTTGCCTTTCTTGGCTGTGGTTTGCGTGGTCAGAATCCGGAGCGCAGCACGAAAATTCCCGGGAGCAGCGCGAAAGCGATAGAAAGCGGCAGGATCAGAAGAACAAGCGGCACCAGCATCGCCACTTCTTTGCGACCTGCTGCTTCGAGAAGGTTCCGTTTGAATTCTTCTCTGGCGTCTTGCGCTTGCGCGCGAAGCACTTGCGCGATGGGCGACCCGTGCTCCATCGCTGCACACATCTGTTCGACCGCCCGTGTCAGTGGAGGCGAGTCAACGCGAGCCGCGCATCGTGTCAATGCGATCGCAACAGGACTGCCGGCCGCGGTATCGACGAGAGCGCGCTTCAACTCCACGCTGAGCTCCCCCGAACCGATCTCGGCCACTCGCCGAAGGGCGTCGACGAGGCCCTCCCCCGCCGAAAGGGACAAACTGAGGAACTCGAGAACCGTTGGGACTTCTTCACTGATGCGTGCGACACGGGACGCCGCTCGGCGGCGAAGCAGAAGGTCGCAACTCACAACCGCTGCTACGGCGAGCGCGAGGGGCATCAACAGAGCGACTACTGTGCGCCCGTTTTGTGCGAAGGCAATCCCGAGCCCTGCGCCACCCACGAGCCCTGCGGCCCCCGCAAGAACCTGCCGCGTGCGAAACTGCTGCACACTGACGGTCCATCCCGATTGCGATAGCCACTTCTCGACAGCGACGTTTCCGCCGAGCGCTGCAGAGAGCACACGCGCCGCTCTACCGAGAACCGGCCCCAAAAGGCGGCCCAGCACCGGCAGAGGGTCGGAAACTCGACGCTCCATGAGCTGTCTCGCCTCGTCAGACACGTCGAGAAGATACGGGGCGATCCGCTCGGAAAGTCGGCGAGCTCCTATTTGCGGCACAGCTGCGCTCAGAGACCACAGTCCCGTTCCGAGGAGGCAGCCAAACACCAGCGCGACTCCCACAGTGTTTGTCATCGAAACCATCGCCGTTCCTCGGGAAGCCGCCCAAGAGCAAGCATGAATCGATAGGCGATGACCGAGACCGCAGCGCCGACCACGATAACGGTCACTCCAAGAGGCGAGTTGTACGCGGCGGCGGCCTCGGGTCGCGAGGCGAGTAGAAACAAGATGAGCCACGGCGCGGCAACTCCGAGCTTTGCTGCATTGCGCACCCAGGATTGTCGCGCATCCACCTCCGTGCGAATACCTGAATCTTCGCGAATAGCCGCGGAAAGACTGCGCAGCACACCGGGCAGTTCTGTGCCTCCCACGTCGCGTGCCATCTTGAGTGTCTCGATGATCCGATCGGCGACGGGGTCGCCAAGCTCACCCTTCAGTCGGTCGAGCGCGCCGGTGAACGACGCAGATGTGCGGTAGTCATGCGCAAACGAGCGGAATGAGCTTCTCAAGGCATCCGGCCCCGCTTCCGAGAGTTGCGCAACGGCTTCGGGGAGAGCAGTTCCCGATCGAATCGATGACACCAGGTGATCAACGACGTCGGGCCACAGCAGTCGATGCGCACGTCGCGTCGCGTGTGCACGCCAGGTCACGATAGCCGCGGGCGAGAGAGCGCTGGCGAGCGCGGCAAGCAGCGACAGTACGATGATATCGAACGCCGCATGCACGATACCGCCCACAAGCGCTGCAACTAAAAGCGACACCGCGATAAACGCTGAGACGGAAACTGACCCCATGCCGGCAAGCGACAATCTCGTTCGCAGGTCGTCTACAAACACGGGCTGAGCCATTCGGCGGCTCAACAGCGCGGTTTGAGGAAACACGACGGCGATCACAATGAGCGTTACGCCGACGCCGAGGATCGTTCCGAAACCTAGCGCCATCATTGAGAGCCTCGGGTGATCAGTTCGGCAAGGTCAACACCGGCAGCATCGTATTTATCGTGCCGTTCGGGAACCGCTCCCGTGGCTGACAGGCCGTTCGCCGAGCGCTGGAAAATCGTCGTCGCGTCGAGGTCACCATCCGATGACTGTCCGGTCGGCGCAACGATTTCGCTGACGCGTCTCATCCCCGACGCGTCCCGCACACAATGTACGACGATGTCGATGCACGAGGCGACTGTTGGAACAACGAACGCACCATCGATATTTGACCCTGCGAGGAGCGGAAGTGTGCACAGCTTGCGCAGCGCATCGGCGGCTGAGTTGGCGTGTAAGGTGCATGCACCGGGGACGCCCGAGTTGAGCGCGATGAGCAGATCGAGGCTCTCGGCCTCGCGCACCTCCCCCACAATGATTCGATCGGGGCGCATGCGCAACGATTCTTTGATGAGCCGCCGGAGCGTAATCTCGCCCGTACCCTCGAGGCTCGGCTGCCTGCACTGCATCCCCACAACGTCCGCGGCCGTAATGTCGAGCTCAAAGGTCTCTTCGACGGTGATCATCCGCTCCGTCTGAGAGACAGAATTCAAGAGGGCGCCCAGAAGCGTCGTTTTGCCGGCCTGGGTTGCGCCCGACACCAGGATATTGCATCCCGCACGGACACTCCGAGCGAGAAACGCCGATGCCTCGGCCGAGAGAGCGTCGCGCGAGACAAGATCATCGAGCGTTCGAATGCGGGACGTGAACTTTCGGATGTTCACCGCCATGTGCCGTCGCGTGACGTCGGGAATCACAACGTGTGTTGCAAAGCGGAAACCTATGTATCCCAGGCTGTCGTGATCTTCACACGTTCGCGCCACACTCCGGCACCGGGGCGCGTGGGCGGCATGATATCGATACGTGCAATGCACCCTTGCAGCGCTGATCGTTTCTCAAGCACAGTCATGTCCGCCCACACCTTGACTGTTTCAACGATCAGTCGTCGAACGTCGATCTCACGATTAGCTTGCCTCTCGTCGATCTTCTGCCGGGCATCGAGACTGGCGCGTTCCGTGTCAAGTTGCACGATCGTCGCTTTGTACGCGGATTCGGGCAGTTCTCCATCGAGCCATTTCGCGGTCAATCGTGCCATACGCTGGTCGAGTTTGGCGATCCGTGCGGTAATCGCCTCACGACTGTTCACGGCCCGCACCCGCCGGTTGGCGGCCTTTGTCTCCGCGGCTGCGAGCTCATCAACTTGCCCAGCTAAATCAAACAGCCATTCAGTGACGAATTGCTCCGCTCGTAGGCGCTTGATAGCCAAGCCTGTATTCGTCTTACCGGACGCTTTGGCGGAACACTTATAGTCGACAAGCCCACGGTTACCGACATGCATGGGTGCCCCACAGTCGCCACAGAAAATCAGGCCCGCGAGGATGTACTTCGGCTCAACGACCCTCGGTGCCGGTGCATCCTCGCGTCGAGCAAGGTAAGCCCGCCAATCGTCGGCTGAGATCACAGGCTGGTGTGCGCCGTCAAGATAAATCGATTCGGACGGCTTCATTTTTCGGCGACCCGGACGATGCACGATCTTTCCTGCGCCAAATCCCGCGTCAAGAATTTGGGTGACAGAAATCCGAGACCAGACATTGCCTGCGTTCGTAAGTATGCCGCGCTCGTTGAGCGACCTGGCAATGCGGGTGAATCCTTCGCCGGCGTTGTATCTGCGGTACATCTCGGCAAGCACGATCGATTGATCGTTATCCGGTACGTACTTCCCGTCGTCCTGTTTGATGTACCCGAATCGAGGACCTCCCTCGGCAGGCAAACCGAGCCTGCGACGGCGATCGTGAGCTTCTTTCCATTGCTCACCGATTCGCTCCGACTCAAACGCGGCGAGCTCGGTCATAACGCCGCGCGCGAAACGGCCTGCGGCAGTTGCATCGTTCGGCTCGGTCGCAGATTCGATGCGGCCACCCGCAAGATCTGCACGATCAGCAGCAAGTGCCCAGTCCTTACGGTTACGTGAGAGTCTCGACCAGCGCCAAAGCACGATCACGTCGGCGTCGCCGTGTTCGATCATTTCCATGACGCGTTGCACTGCCGGGCGCTTCCAAGTTCGCCCGCTGATGCCGGGGTCCGCGAGAACGTCGACAACTCGGTAGCCGTTCTTCTCTGCGTGGGCACGGCCAGCCGCCTCTTGTAGCTCGAGGCTGATTGATTCTTCGCGGTAGGTGGATTGGCGAAGATAGAGGACAGCACGCGGCGTCGCCGGGCGTATGTCGATTGCTGGTCTCATGCTGCTCTCGTATCTGTCAGGTATCGCTCAAGGATGTCTGCGCTCACGTTGAGCTCGTGGCACCATGCGCCGATGTCTTGTGTGATCTGTGCGGCCTGAATGACTTCGTCTGGGTCGATTAGCCGTCGGGCCGCCCAGCGGTCCGCTTGCGTTTCGCTTTTCGGGGTGGACTCTCTGTGCCCGAGGACAACGTGCCCCAATTCGTGCGTGAGTACGGATCGCTCATGGATCGCCCGCATCCGCCTCTGCAGAAAGATCGTGCGAATGTCGGGGACCCACAGCCCATTCGCGGTTCGCAATTTGCGGTACACGATGTTGATCCCTAGCACCTCGGCGTGCTCGTAGGGGTCATACCTCGTCCCTGTCTTGATCGTCACTGTCTAGTTCCTTTGGGGTACGGTCGCGCCGGCTCTCTGCCGCAAGCGCCCATGTGCTGTGTTCTTGCTCGCGAGCATTCTCCACCTCACGTAAGACATCGTCGATAACCGTCTCACTTACTGGCTCCGTGAGGGTCGGTCCAGCTGTCCCGGCGGCAACTCTGCGAAGCATTTCCTTTGATAGTTCAAGTTCGCTGTACTCGCTGAGTTTGGTTGGGGCCCGGAACTGTTCGGCCTCAACATCGGTGATGTATCCAGCTGCGAGAAACAGCGGCACAAGCTCGAGGTTGAAGCGGCGGGCGATCTTGAGGACCGTCGCAATGTCCGGGGTGGCATCGCGGAGGTGATTCCCGACCGTGGTGTGGGTCATGCCGATGTCGGTAGCGATTGCACGAACGCTGGATCGGCCTGTTGCGGTCTTGACGTACTCCACGAATGTCTCAGTCATGGTGCGAATGTAGCAGTTTTGCACCAGCCGTGTCCACATATCCCTACAAGTTGCCCCCAATTCGTGGGCAAATTCGCTACAACCGTTGTGTTCTCGCTCCATTTTCGTTCTCACTGGTGTAGATTTACACCAACACGTTGCAAGAACACACCAGGAGGTATGACAGTGGCATCCACACTTCGGATCAAGCCCGGACTCCTCGCCAGACTTCGCGATCTCCGCGGAATCCCATCGGAAGAGCACCAGGCACGACTGATCGGAGTTGATCGGTCAACCCTCCGACGAGTGGACAACGGCGCACAGCCCTCAGGCGCATTTATGGCGGGCCTATGTATCGCCTTTGGCCTTGGTCTCGGCGAGGCATTCGACATAGTCGAAAACGCCAACATCAGCGAGGTTGCAGCGTAATGGCAACCAAAGAGGAGTGCCTGGCGCGAACGGCACACGTAATCGTTGAGGCAGCTATCCGCATTGAACAGGAACGCCTCGACCGCGAGTTCAAGGACGCAGCATGACTTTCGGCCCGTTCTCCGTACTTCACCCACTCCCTCACGACTACGAGGAGCCCGAAGAGCAGGACCCGGATTACGCCCGGGATATTCGCCTCGACGACTGGGACGACTAGCCCTCTTTCCTCACACCCTGCCGTGCGCTCACAGTCTCGGCGGTAGGGACTATCCGGCGTACCCGGATGCAGCAGTACATCGATCTTTGAGAACTCAATAGCAGCGACCAGTGAGGATATTTCCTCGCATCTACGGGGCACGAGAACGACTGTGCAGATGCGGGGCACGTAGTACGGCGCGAGGGAGCAGGCATCCGTTGCCAATGGCCCCGCCAAGGAACGTAGCTGGGAGCGAACCACAGAGCAGGTAGGTCCCTGGGGTCTGTGGAGCCTGATTGACCGGAAATGTCCGGGATTGACGGCGGTAGGGGCGTACGTAAAGGCGTCATGGGGAGTTCGTTAGTCATCCCCCGCCCCACAAGCGGTCGGTGTCGATTCCGAACGACTCGGTGGACAAGTCACACCGACTGCTCACCACCACTCAGAGAGGAGTCACACATGGGAATCAAGCACCCACGGAAGTATGCAGAGAAAACCTTCCGTGAGTACGGCGGAACACGAGTTGGGAGCAATGGCCACGGCGACATTTGGCGTTTCCCTGACGGGTGGCAGATGGTCCTCCCAGAACGTGCGGGCGCAGGCCACCTTGTCGGCCTCGTCCGTGAAGCTCGTGAACGGTACGGCGTTGCACCTGATCATCACTTAGGGCGTCGCGAGAAGCACGCACCAAGGCTAGATTTCGATCGGCTTTCAGCGTCAGCGCACGCGAAAGAACGTCTCGCGCTGATGACCGCTCAGGCCGGCGTCACCGCGCACGACATGCTGCATGCTCTGCAGTTGCCGGAGCGGGTGATGTTTGACGAGAAGTACGACTCGTGGGTGTGGGTGCGTGGTGTGCTCGCTATCCCTGTTGCTGTCTGTCCTGATGGTTTCGCGGTTATCAAGTCCGTGTTGTGGGCGGATCAGGGGCTGTACGAAGAGTTTCCTCGTGAGCAGGCCGGATGATCTGGCCCTTTTCCCTTGCGTCCATTTCCTTCTGTCCATACAGAGCGGACCCCGAGCGACTGGCATCGCGCGGGGTCCTTTTCATCCGATTGGAGAAACGAATGTCTACACAGAATAGGGCACTTGCCCGAGTAGATGATCCTGAAACGTCATGGGATGCCGCGAACGAAGTGAATCTGTCTGAGGTTCAACATCGTATCGGCGTGATTCTCGAAGAGCACACCTCCTCGTACATCTACGGGATGACGGACGAGGAGATCTCGCAAGCGTACAGATCTTTGTACGGGTTCGACGCGACCGATCAGTCGCTCAGGTCTCGGCGTGCGGAGCTCGTGAAGCTGCAGAAGGTCGTGTTCACCGGGTTCTACGGAAAAACGATTCTTGGCAATCGCACCCGCAGGTGGGCGCTGGCCGGGTCGGAGGACGAATCATGACTGATCAGAGTGACCCGGATTGGGCAGACGAGTTCGTGCCCATTCCGACACCGCGTCATGAGTACCCGCGTATGCGGAACCGTGACCCTGATGCAAAGGTGGCGACGTTCTCGACGGCTGTTGGGGCACTGGTCATCATTGGCATCGTCATTGCTGTCTGGTGGGTAGTGGGCGCATGAGGGCGACAGCTACAGCGGTTGTTTTGTCGTTCTTCTGCGCAGGGGTCGCTATCTACCGTGACAGCTTCGATGGAGTTTCGATGCTCGCGCTGCTGTTCATGTTCGTCGCATTCTGCGTCGCACCGTTGGAGCGCAAACGTGACTCCCACTGAGTTCGACCGGTGGTGTCAGATACGACACGAACTGGGTATTTCACGGACGCTCGTCGATGACATTTGCAAACGCACCATCAACCCCGAGGATGCCCTGTCATTACTCGGCCAATCACTCGAAACCATTGCTGCCCTCACAGAAGAGGCCGCGCTAGACATTCAAGGAAAGAACAAATGACACTACAGATCGTCAGCTTGAAGGCTGAAAACTACAAGCGGCTCAAAGCCGTGGAGATCAACCCTGAGGGGAACGTCGTCTTCGTCGGAGGACGCAACGCGCAGGGTAAGACGTCGGTGCTCGATGCGATCTGGGCGGCACTCGCCGGCGGAGAAGCGTCCCGTGCGACACAACAGCCGATCCGTGAGGGGCAGGATTCCGCGGTCGTTCGCCTCGACCTCGGAGATTACGTCGTGACTCGCAGGTGGACGAAGGACGACGCGGGGACACTCACTGTGGAATCGGCGGATGGGGCGAAGTACTCGTCACCGCAGAAGCTTCTCGATGAGGTCATCGGCACTCGAGCGTTCGACCCGCTGGCGTTCACTCGACTGTCTGCCAAAGATCAGGTGGCAGCACTCACAAGTCTGGTGGATCTGCCCTTTGACCCCGATGAACTCACCCGTGAGGCGAAGGGCGTGTTTGACACACGAACCGAAGTGAACCGCGACGCCAAGCGGCTTGAAGGTCAGGTCGCTGGCTTCCCTGCGGCGGATGATTCGGTCCCGGTTGAGGAAGTCTCAGCAGCGGATGTGCTCGCTGAGTTCGAGAGGGCGCGAGAACACAACGCACGTCTCGACCGGGCAGTCGATGGTCTTGCGGACATGGACACGGAATGCGAGAAAGCCGAAGCTGCGGTGGCGCGACTCGCTGACGAACTCGACGCCGCGAAAGCGTACCTCGAGCGAGCCCGCGTGCAGCGCGATGAGATGTACGCAGCTTTCCGGTCTGGGCCCGAACGTATTGACACGTCCGAGATCTCCGACCGTCTGAACTCGGTTGAGGAGACGAACAGGAGAGTACGCGAGCAGGCTCAGCGCCGGACAGTCACCGCAGAGCTTGCAGCACGACGTGAACGGTCGGCGCAGTTGACCATTGAACTGCAGAAAATTGAGAAGCGGAAAGCTGACGGGCTCGCCAAGGCTGAGTTCCCCGTCGACGGTCTGTCGTTCGATACGGACGGTGTCACGTTCAACGGCATCGCGTTCTCGCAGGCATCGGCGGCTGAACAGTTGAGGGTGTCGGTTGCACTGGCGATGGCGGCGAACCCGAAGTTGCGGGTGCTTCGCATTCTTGATGGTTCACTGCTGGATTCAGACTCGCTCAAGATCATTGGCGAGCTCGCGGCTGAGAACCAGTACCAGGTGTGGATCGAAGTCGTGGACGAGACGGGCAACGTCGGCGTCGTGATTGAGGACGGTCAGGTCCGTGAGTGATCTGACTGTAAATCAGCTGTCATGGGCTGATCGCATTCTCGATGACGGGACGAACCGGGCCCGCTGGCTGGCGTCTCGGCTCCCCGTCATCGGGGCGTCCGATGCCGCGAAGCTGAGTAAGCCGGGGTCGGTGGATAAGTACCTTGCGGCGAAGCTCGCGTCGAAGACGTTCCACGGCAACGACTACACCGAGTCTGGGCATCGTTGGGAACCCATGATGCTCGCGTGGGCTGGCATTGCGGAGAACAAGGCTCTTATTCACTCCCCCGGCGAGAAGGGCTTCGCGGCGACGCCCGATGGTGCTGAGGCGATGCGCGGCGCTGAGTGCAAAGCGAAACACGGAAAGGTTGTCGCTGGCCCATCTTTGGCTGAGTGGCGACAACTGGCGTGGCAGTTCGTTTGCGTGCCTGAATTCGAGTCCATCGAGTTCATTTGGGTGGAACTCATCGACGGCGATATTCGTCCAGGCCTTCACGGTGAGCCGAAGAGTCTCACCGTCACCCGCGATCACGAGAAGATCCGTGAGCTCACGCCGCGGATTCTACCGATCGCCACTGATCTACTCGCGCGACTCCGTGTCGCGCTGTCATACGAAAGGAACCTGTCATGAGCAACGACATCACTAAGTTGCCCAGTAACGGCGACGTCGACTCCTGGTCGGCGGCGGAGAAAGCAATCGTCGAGGCCGCGGGACTTGTGTTCATGCACACCTACGGCGACCGCGCCGGGCATCGAGAGCTCGCGCCTCGCCCCGTTGTGGAGCAGTTTCTGTCGATCGCACGTCGGTCCGGTCTCGATCCGCTTGCGCGACAGATCTACTGCATCGGGCGACTGTCTCAGGGTCGTGTGGAGTGGTCAATCCAGACGGGCATTGACGGGTTCCGGCTCGTCGCTGAACGGTCGAAGAAGTATGACGGTCAGGACGGCGCAGAGTGGTTGACGTCGAAGGGTGAGTGGGAGGATGCGTTCGTCCCGTCCATTCACGGTCCTAACCCGTTGGCGGCTCGAGTGAAGGTGTATCGGAAGGATTGGCCACGCCCCTCTGTCGGCGTCGCTGAATGGGGGGCGTACGCGCAGACCAAGCGCAGCGGAGATCTTACGAGCATGTGGGCAAAGCAGGGCGCTGGACAGCTTGCGAAGTGCGCGGAGGCTTTAGCGATCAGGAAGGCATTCCCGCAAGATCTCTCGGGACTGTACACGGCAGACGAGATGGGCGGCGAGGTCATAGCTGTCGCTGAGGCCACGCCAAGCCGAGACTGGGCAGCCGATCTCAGGGCAGCGCAGACTCACGAGGAGATCGAAGACCTCGTGGACTCCGCAGATGACGCAGGCGAGTTGACTGATGTGATCCGCACAGCGGCTCTGACCCGGCACGGAATGATCTCGCGTGGCGAGAGCGAACCCGCCGAAGATGAACCGGTCGCGGAACGCGACGAGGAAACGGTTGCGGAGGAAGCGCGTCGCGCATTCGAGGAGGCACCCAGTGAATGACGTAGCCAATCTCGAGACGGGTGAACTGGTCGACTATCAACCGTTGAATCCCGCTGAACTCGAGCAGTTGATTGTGGAGATCGGGAACCGGCTTGAGCAGTCGGTTCCCGCGATCCGCGATATGTGGGAGCAACGGTACACGAAAGAGCGCGAGTTCATCGAGGCTCACGCGAAAGCGATGCTCACATCGAAACAGGCCACGGTAGCTATGGCTCGCAAAGAGGCCGACCTCGCGACGATGGCGTACAAGCAAGCATTCGATGACGCGAAGACAACTCTGCACGCGGCGGAGGCTCTGCAGAAAGCACTGCAGTCGCGTCTGTTCGGCATGCAGAACATTAACCGAGTGGTGGCGTCGCTGTACAACGCAGGGGGTGTGGGGCGATGACTCTGCATGTGAAGTTCGACCAAGACGGCGCTCCCATCGGTATCGATTGGGAGCGTTTCGTTTCGGAGTACCTCGTGAAAGAGGAACCGGCATGACACTCAACGAACAGGTACAGACCGACGCGGGTCTTTTCGAGACGACGTTCACGTTCGACTGGGTGAAACCGCCGTTGTCTCTTAATTACCGGTTGCACCGGATGGCCGAGGCGAAGATCGTCAAGGATCTGCGGTCACTGATGCACGCGAAAGCGAGACACGTGCCGGAGTTGGAACGCATCGAGGTGCGCCTTGTGTGGTTCGTGAAAGACCGGCGGCGTCGCGACGACGAGAACCCAGTCGCCACACTCAAAGCGCTCTGCGATGGCCTGGTCGATGCTGAGGTTGTCCCTGACGACACTCGCGAGTTCATGGTCAAGCACATGCCCGAGATCCGGTACGAGAAGGGCTGTGTCCCGCATTTCGAGTTCACGCTGAAGGAGCTCGCATGAACGCGCATGACTGCCCGTGGGTTGGTGATTGTCAGTGTGCTCGTGACGCCATGCCGTGCTCGCGTGGGCACCGGAATGTGTCTCACGGGTCAACGGTCAAGCAAGCATTTGTTGGTCCTGGAATGGGCGGCTGTGGGCCGTGCGGATGCGAACTATTTGAAGGAGGCACGTCGTGACGACGTGGAGTGATTTCTTTTGCGGGGCCGGGGGTTCATCCTCTGGCCTCGTTTCTTTACAGGACGTGCATGTGCGGATCGCCGCGAACCATTGGAAGACAGCGATCGAGATTCACAACGCGAACCATCAGAACACGGATCATTCAAGCGTTGACCTGCACGAAGAGAAAGCATCGTACTTTCCCCGCACGGACTGTGCATGGTTCAGCCCTGAATGCACGAAGTGGAGCCAAGCATCTGGCGCGGGTGGCCCCGCGATCGAGGAAGGTCTTTTTGAAGATCCTTTGTCGGATGACGTGAAGCAACGCTCCCGACTACTGATGTTCGATGTACTCAAGTTCATCGAATACCACCGTTACCGCATGGTCATTGTCGAGAACGTTGTGGATATTGCCACGCAATCGAAGTATCAGACGGCGTGGACGGTGTGGCGTCAAGAACTGCGGGCGCTCGGCTACAACTTCCGAGTTGTGTCGCTCAACAGCATGCACGCTCAGCTGATGGGTGCACCTGCACCTCAGTCACGTGACCGCATCTACATCGTCGCGTGGCCCGACGGAGAGCGCGCACCTGACCTTGACCGGGTGGTTTCACCTGAGGCGTACTGCGGTCGTTGCGGTGTGGTCCGTAACGCAGTCCAGTCGTTCAAGAACGGACGCACGGTCGGCAGGTATCGCCAAGCGTACGTGTACTGCTGTCCTGGTTGTGGGCAGGTTGTAGAACCTGGTTGGTTGCCAGCTGCGGCGGCGATCGACTGGTCGATCCGTGGCGAGAGGATCGGTGACCGTGCGAAACCGTTGAAGCCGAAGACCCTCGACAGGATCGCCGCCGGTATTGCCCGGTACTGGGGTCCACTCGCCATCGAAGCCGCGGGGAACACCTACGACGCCGCAGACCCGAAGCACAGAAACTACGGAAAGCCGGACGGGTACTACCGGTCCTGGCCGATCGATGAACCGTTGAAGACGTTGCACACGGTGAGCTCGAAAGCTCTCGCCGCACCGGTCGAGGGCAGGGACGGGAAAGAGGCCGTGTCTTTGGACGCGCCTATGCGGACTCAGACGACACGTGCTGAGACTGCGCTGGCGAACCTGCCATTCATCGCTGAGATGTACGGCACGTCGACAGCACGGCCTGTCACTGAGCCTGCGGGGACGTTCACAGCGGGCGGGAATCATCACGCTCTCGTCATGTCGTACTACTCACGCGACGACGCCATGAAACCGACATCTGATCCGGTGGCGACGATCACGACCGAGCCACGGCATGCATTGATCACGCGACACAACAAGGGAGGAGCAGAAATGACGACGCCGGCGAGCGAGTACATGCGCACGTTGACGACAACGGCGCAACAGTCGATCATGCGTCGCCCTGGCGACGTGACAGCGGCCGATCTGAAAGCGGCACGGGACATGATCCATGACGTCGAGTTCCGCATGTTCCAGCATCACGAGGTGGCAGCCGGAATGGCGTTCCCTGGTGACTACAACTGGCAACCGCCGAACCGGATGCGCCCCGTCTCGAACCGGGATCTCGTCAAGGCCGCAGGGAACGCGGTCACACCGCCAGCGGCACGTGATCTCGGTGCAGTGTGCATGGAATCACTCGGGCAAGAGGCGGTGATGGTCTGATGGGTAGTTGGTTTCAGGCTCCGTGTCCGCGTTGCGGGCTTGTCCGTGAGGTTTTGACGGAGAAGAGGGGGAAGGTGTGCCGCGATTGCAAAGCAGTGCTCACCCCCGCTGAGAGGGAACTATGGGCAGCGTGAATTATTCAAAGCGCATTCGCTATGAGCTCTCGCCAATCGCTGCCGCTTTTTTCACCGCGGCCGTTCACCTCGGATGTCCTCCATTCGGAAGACCCACTATGCAATGTCACAAGTGGGGTCGCTTTGCCAGGCCGGAAATGTCCCCAGAGCATCCACTTGTTTCGTCCGTCGGTCGCAAGCGTGTACTGCGTTCCCGCGTCCCAAAAGGATTCCCTCCCGGTCTCAGGGGGCTGCTCAATGTCGTACAAGGACTGCTGACCATGGTTGTGCATTCAACAACGCTATCCGGGCAGGTGGCATGATGGCCGCCCCCAAAGCAGGGGTGGGTATCCACTCAGCAGGGAGGTCGTCATGGGGACCGTGATTTCAAAACGAGTCCGAGCGATCGTGCTCGAGCGTTCAGGGGGCCAGTGCGAGAGATGTTTCTCGGCTGGCCCTCTCGAGTTGCATCACCGGAAGTTTCGGTCTCGTGGAGGGAAGCACACGGTCGAGAACCTCGTCGCCTTGTGCGGGTGGGGGAACCACACCGGGTGTCACGGGCTCGCGCACACGGATGGTGATGGTGGGTGGTCGGTTCATTCATGGGACGACCCGAGACATATACCCGTTCGTGACGACCGAGGAAGCCTGTTTTACCTGCTGCCTGACGGTCGGAAGGAACAGATCCATGACCCCAAATTCTGAGAAAGGAGGCCAAAAATATGGGTTTGCCGTGGTTTAGAGCAGATACCAACCTGCCAACGCATGACAAGATGCTCGACCTACTCGGGCGCTCACCAAAGGGTAAAGGTGCGGCATTCGTCTATGTCTGTTCTCTCGCTTACTCGGCAGGACATGACACGTCGGGGTTTATCGCGAAGGCCGCGTTGCCGTTCGTTCATGGAACACCAACGGAGGCGCGACTTCTCGCAGAAACACGCCTGTGGGAGATCGTCGAGGGCGGGTGGCAGATACGTAATTGGGGCACTCGGCAGCTTGTCGGTGCGGAAGCTCAAGCAATCCATGAGAGCGCTGTGGAGCGTGGCCGGAAGGGTGGCCAAGCGAAAGCTAGAGGGGTAGCTAATGGCTAGCAAAACGGTAGCTAATTCAGATCAGCCACCCCGTTTGCTCCTAGCACGGACGGACGGACGGACTAACGGACGTACTACTCACCTTGATAACACCCCTTCTGTTACGTACCGCGCACGAGAAATTGAAGTGTTTGTTCGCTCCGATTTCGAGTTCCAACGCTTCCTGCTGACCAGGACTGCCAAAAAGGTGCAACGGGAACGGTTCGTGGAAGCGATCCGAACGACGCTCGCAAACAATTACGACCAAGAGACAGAGCGGCTGCGGGTCGCGGTCAAACAAGAACGAAAGAGGGCAGCGTAAATGGCTGGCGAAACAATTATCACTGTCGTAGGCAATCTCACTGCAGATCCAGAACTCAGATACACACAGTCGGGTCTGGCGGTGGCGAACTTCACGATCGCTTCTACCCCGAAGGTGTTCGACAAGCAGAAGAACGAATACGTGGACGGGGAGGCACTGTTCCTGCGTGCGTCTGTGTGGCGTGAGTTCGCAGAGCACGTCTCGGGTTCCCTGGTGAAGGGTTCAAGGGTGATCGCGCAGGGCCGTCTCAAGCAACGGTCGTGGGAAACCAAAGAGGGCGAGAAGCGCACCAGCATTGAGCTCGACGTCGACGCTCTTGGCCCTGACCTGCGATATGCGACAGCGCAGGTAACTCGTGCGCAGTCGAACCGGCAGGGTGCACCACAGACTGCACAGGCTGACGTGTGGGCTCAGCCACAGCAGACCACCGAGGAATGGGCAGGCGGTGGTTCGTATGGGGACGACACCCCGTTCTGAATATTTGCCGCCCGTTGAGGGGTCGGTGTCGGACTACATAACGTTCGCGCCGGCCCCTCAACCGTTGCGGGAGCACAGGTGTGGGCAGTGCATGACCCCGTGGGGAAAGTCAGTGCTGCCGTGCCGTAACGATCCGAGGAGGAACCGTGGCTAGATCCGCAAGTAAACAGTTGGGCACAGCGCGAATGTTGCTGGCTCAATTCGACGCACAAATTCAAGAGTTCGAGGGCATGAACCGTGAAGCCCGCAGGACTGAGCGTGGCCGTGATCTCGCGAAGAGGATCGACGTTCTGCGTGACGGGCAGGCGACGTGGCGTGACCGTGTGGCTGATCTTGAGAAACGTGCCGAGGAGGAGAAGTGATTGTCTGCATCACGAACGACATGGAAAGTGTCCGCCCGTGCACTGTGAAAGATCAGCACCAAGACGGGTGTGACGGCTGGGAGACGCGGCTGACAGATGGGAAGCACATTTATACGGGCCGGGATTGCTCGGGGTGTCTCCCCCGTCGCGCCCGTCACGGTGTGCTGTGTCGTGCCTGCTTCGAGAAGCTCGAGGATGCTCTCGGACGGGTGGACAGGTGGTTGGTTGCGATGCGTGGTGTTGAGCGCGCCGTGCAGCGAGACAACGCTGGTGTCAGGTCGAAGTCAGGCCCGCCGATCCCGATCAGTCCGACACAGTTAGCGGTCGATGAGGTGTGGTCCTGGTATCGGCATGTCCCAAAGGACGTGCCGGTGTGGATCTCGACAGTGGAGGGTGGCGAGCTCGCGGTGAGATTCACTGCAGCGGCTTTGACCGCTATGCGGTCGCATCCAGAGAAGGAGCTTCCGCACAAGATCCGGCGTACGCGTTGCCCGGAGTGTGGGCGGTTGCAGTTGCAGTGGAACCCGCCGGGGTATTTCCGTGACCGGGTGACGGTTTCGTGTCAGTTCGACGACTGTGACGCGGAGTTGGAGCAGGACGCGTTCGAGAAAGTCGCACTGATCGAGGAGAGGAGCAGGTCGTGAAGGAGTGGCTTTCCGTGAAGGAAGCGGCGTTCATGGTGGGGCGGCATCCATCGCGGGTTTATCGGTGGATCGAGTCGGGGCAGTTGGGCTCCCGTGTCACCTCGGACGGGCGCACGGAGGTGCGGTCGGGTGACGTGGTTCGTGTTGAGGCTGTGGTGAAGCGTGGCCGTCCGCGGGGTACGGCGTCGAGAAACGGGAGAAGAGCATGAGTGCCCATGAGGTCACGTTTTACCAGGTGAAGTGCGATTGCTGCGGGGTGGTCGAGGACGATTACGGCGACTTCGCCGCTATGGCCGATTTTGGTCAGGCGCAGGCGTCGGCGGAGAGCGTCGGATGGGCGCGCGTCGACGGTGAAGATCTGTGCAACGGGTGCTGGTGCTGGCCTGAAGACCTGTCCGATTATCCCGGCGATGATGCGTGGACGGCCACGGACGACCCGTTACGTAAGCACGCACAACACCCCGTATCTGACCACGAGACGGAGGGTAAAGCATGAGTATCGAGTCAGAGGCGGTTGAGAAGGCTCAGGCCCGGTGGGGTAAGCGGACAGCGACCGCGCCGATCCGTGCAGGATTCAAAGCTGGCTACATTGCCGGGGCATCCCGTGAGGTTACTGACGAGCAACTGGCCCAGGTCCGCGCTGAGGCGTGGGATCAGGGATACGGCGACTGCTGGAACTGGCACATGTCGCAAGGCGCGGAAGGCAATAACGAGAACCCGTACCGCGCTCTCGCAGACAAGGAGCAGTGACTATGGGAATGTTCGATGACATTCAACACACGATGCCCTGCCCACTGTGCGGGTCGAAGCTAACCGGCTTCCAATCCAAGGACGGGTACTGCTCATTGCAACGACTCACACCGTTGGAGCTAGCCGCGCAAGCTGACCCTGGACTTCATTACGGGGTTGAGTTCTACACATCGTGTGGCAACTGTCGCACATGGGTTGAGGTCAAGTTCCACCACGACAGCGGGCGAGCTATTGCTGATCAGCTACTTGCCGCCGCAGACAAGGAGCAGGGCAATGAGTGACGATCTTGACCGCATCATGCAGGCGATGAAAGCCAATGGCATCACGGTCACGGTGAAGTCCGCACCGGGCGCAGCGTTCGCACCAGTCAGGGAGTCCGGCATCGTCGCACAGGCCGCGAAACGAAATGGAATCTGGTATGACGCCGCAGACAAGGAGACACCATGAACGGCTACCCGACACCGGTACCCATCGAAGTGGTCGAGATAATCGACCGGTTCATCGAGCGCGAACACGATGCCGCCCGGAAGTTCACAAACCGTGAAGTGTTAGACGAGTCCGGCGCGTACTCGCTCCACGAGGCCGCATCATCCGTGTATGCCCGCGCTTACCATGACGGGCGCATGGCAGAACGTGCACGCACGAACGGTGAACGACAGAGGGCACGTGACACGGAACGAGCCAACGAGGAGACACCATGAGCACATGGGTAAGCCCTGACTGTGCTGCTGGCAAATGTCGTGCTTGCACGGGTGAAGCATGGGATCACGACGCCGACACCATGACCGAGTGCGAATGCGAGTGTCATTGCTCCCACGAAAACCTGACCGGCGATGAAGGGCCGCTGATCTGGCTGAAAGGTGAATGGCCGAAACGGTGGCGATGCGATGAATGCGGGGAGATCGTGTACGACCGGGAATCGGGAGGTTCAGAGTCATGAGCAGAATAACGCCACGAAAGATCGTTCTACTCATGGCACGAGAGATCGATCCCGAGGACGCCATTGAAGACGACGAGTACATCGGAGACTGGGTGCCAGAGCATCGGCATCCCGATTGGTCAGGCGGCCCCGACTGCGCCGCGTGCTGGGTAGAAAGCTACAACGCCGCAGTCGCCCGCGAATCGAACGATTATGAGCCATGCGCAGACTGTGAAGCCGGGAACGTGGGCCGTTGTCCGCGCACCCCGAACTGCATGCTCGCCGGTCGCAGATCGAACAATTCTGGACTTGGCCCCACGACTGGGGATGCACGTTCGACGCATAACGGTGGGAATCTCTATTCATGAGAAGTTCAGGACAGAGCACATTGCTTGCGATATTCACGATCGGGGGAGTCGCCCTCGGCATTCTGGTTCTGATGATCGGTGAGGGCGCGATCGGATCCGTTGCGACCGCATCGGGGCTGTTCGGTTTCGCCACTATTTCGATGATCGGTTGGATCGTTCTTGCCGGCGTCGAGAGCCAGTTCCGACAATTACACTCAAGACTCGGGCTAGGAGCCCAACAAGTGAACCCAGCAGCCCACGACTGACGCAAACGGACTCGTATCGTACGGCGATACATCTACTCCTGGTGGTCCTCAAAAACCTCAGAATGAGGGACCGCCCATCGGCTGAGGGCTTGTGATGCAGAACGGGGCGTTCGTTTCGGCGAGCGCCCTCACTTTCGTTTACACAGCGGCAGTGATTTGAAACATAAGCGCCCCAGCTTGGACCAGGCCACCTGAGACAGTACCAGTCAAGATCGACTGCCAGGCATCACGCCAACGACGCTTCGAATCATCGTCCGTCGACGCTCCTTCCGCGGCCCGCATTGCAACCCACAGTCGCTGCACCGCGGCCGTGTAATCGAACGCAATCCCCGCCGATTCATCAGAAAGGGCGATCTCGATCTCTTGTAATAGACGATGAATGTAGTAATGCAATTGCGGGTCAAGATCAGGGTCGCCGTTGAGCGCCACACGAGCTCTCGACACAAGAGAATCCAGCGCCTCAGAGTCGTCATGCTCGTACACGAACACCTTGCCGTCGAGATAGTTTGCGCAGCCCTCAATCTGATCCATCACGGTCGGATGTACGAGATTATCCGGGCTCATACTCGACGCCCAACCGGACCCACTTGACAACACGCCAGCCGACCACTTCGGGAACTGCCGTCGGTAGAGACTGACGTTATAGCCATCTTGCTCAAGTTGCCGGAGCAACACGTCAATACGCCCGAGCAGGCGAAACGCTTGAACGAACTCTTGCGCTCCTTTGGCCGTGTGGGGCTCCAGCGCACCCTTTGCTGTCGATGTCTTCGATGCGAAGCGGTCCCGCCAACTGGAATACAAGATATGAAGGTCACGTGCGGAATTCGACATGGTCACAATCCTATTCATCGCATGGCATGTCACAGTGCATTAATTCGCGAAACGCGCGATGATCAATCATAGAAGCTGGAACACCCAGCCCAGAATGCCCCGGCTCCGAAAGGATGACCGGGGCTTTTCTGCGTTCAGAGACTGCTACGACTTCAACTCCTTGATCTTCGTCACATACTGCGTCTGCACAGCAAGCACAACAACACCGTCCTCGTCAGCGAACTTCGTATAACTGCCATCCTCGAAGAACACGTCAGCTTCGACATCCTCAAAATCATCGGACTTGAGCGGGTTCTTCGTAACCCGATACCTCGTCATCATCTACTCCTCACTGAGCCAGCACCCTGCCAGCCCCGCCAACGCTACTCAAAAGCATTCACAGTCCGACTCCCCCAGTTCGAGGCCCACGCCTCACTCCGTAAGTGTCCAGGTGGCACGAACCGAGGTGATGACATATGGCTCGAGGTGTCCCGGTAGACGACGAAACGCGCACAGTGATCCTTGACCTTGCTCGCACTGAGGTCGCACGTAACGAGATCGCACGCCGCACAGGTGTTTCGACCGCGGCGGTCTCTAAAATCGTGAAGGAAGCTGGTCTGTCATTCAACAGGTCACAGACCGACGCGGCGAATCAGGCGCGACAGGTTGACCTTGCGGCGATTAGGCTCAAGCTCGCGGAGGAGATGGGCGCAGCTGCTCTTGACTTGTTGAGGACCCGCAAGAACGAGTACCTGGTGTACAACTTCGGCGGTAAGGACAATGACTACAACGAGCACGTCTTAGCTTCGCCCCCGGTTGAGGTTCAGCGCAGCATCGTTGTCACTGCTGGTATTGCGTTTGATAAGGCATCTCGCATTGTGGAGCGTGACACTTCGACCGGTGTTGAATCGGCTCATTCGCTGCTGGATTCCCTCGCTGCCGGGTTCGCTCAAGCTGCGGCGCAACACGAGATCCCGTCCGATGCCAAGTAAAGGCCTGTCGAAGAAGCAGATCGCGTCGATTGCTCAGTCTGAGCTCAAGAAGATCGCCCTGTGGGTGGGTGCTGTTTCGGGCGGTAAGACGATCGCGTCCTTGTTCGCATTCCTCATCGCTGTGCGCAGAGCACGCGGCACTGGCCTGATCGTGATTGTCGGGAAGACATTGCAGACGATCGAGCGGAACATCATTGAACCGTTGCAGTCTGTGGAACTGTTCGGTTCTTTGGCGGCGCAGACGACGCACACGAAGGGTTCGAACACGGCGATCATTCTTGGCCGTGAAGTTCACCTTGTCGGCGCGAACGACACCAGGTCGGAAGAGAAGATCCGCGGTGCCACGATCGAGCTCGCGTATGTGGACGAAGCAACCCTGCTGCCTGTCGGTTTCTGGGAAATGTTGCTGACACGTCTCCGTGTTGAGGGTGCCCGACTGTTGGCAACCACGAACCCCGGCTCGTTCAACCATTGGTTGCGCATCCAGTACATGCTCGACGCTGAAGCGAAGAACATGGTTGTGTTCCACTTCACGATGGACGACAACCCGTCGTTGACGCCCGAGTACGTGCGGGACATGAAAGCGTCATTCGCTGGCGTGTTCTACGACCGGTTCATTCTCGGGAAGTGGACCAACGCTGAGGGCGCAATCTTCGACATGTGGGACCCTGCCAAGCATCAGATCGAATGGGCTTCTCTGCCGCCGATGTGGAAGCTGTTGGCGGTCGGTATCGACTACGGCACGACGAACCCAACATCAGCGATCCTCGTCGGTATCGCTTTGAATGTTGATGATCTCGGGAAACCTCACCCAAAGCTGTACGCCATCGATGAGTGGCGGTACGAGTCCACAACTGAGAAGCAAAAGCTCACCGATATGGAATTGTCGCGCCGGCTACGTGAATGGTTGGCGGAGGATCACCTGCCACCGCATCAGCCACGCCTGCAACCTGACTATGTGATCCTCGACCCTTCAGCAGCATCATTCAGGGTGCAGTTGCGGCAGGACGGGCTGATCTCCACCCAGGCCGACAACGACGTGCTGGACGGTATCCGCACGGTCGCATCATTGCTCACATCCGAGCATCTGCTGGTCACGGAAAAGTGCACAGGGTTCCTGAAAGAAGTCACTGAGTACCGGTGGGATTCGAAAGCATCCGAAAAGGGCGACGACAAACCGTTGAAAGAAAACGATCACAGCTGCGATAGCTTGCGCTACGCCATACGGACAACCGAAACGATCTGGCGTCAGCATGTGAAGCTCGCCGCATAAGGGGGTAAGCATGAGCGATCAGTTCCCCCCGGCACCTTGGGATCTCGCGTTTGAACGGTTCCGTGAACTCGACGCATGGTGGAGTGGTAACACCGTCGAACTGAACGACATTTACTCGCACCGTCGCGCAACACACACAGTCGGCGGACGTCAATACTCGGGCGGTGTTGTTGGCACCCTCACGAAGTGGTTCTTGGGTCAGCCGATCGACCCGGACGAGAAACGCATGATCATGCACGTCCCGTTCGCGGCGGACATTTGCACGCTCTCATCTGATCTTCTGTTCGCTGAGGAACCGAACGTGTTCTTCCGCAACCCCGACAAGACCCCTGACCCGGCGAAAGAGTACACGCACCCGGCGCAGGACCGCCTCGAGCAGATCATTGGCACAGATGAAGCACACGCTGAGCTGATGCTCGGTGGCGAGTTCGGCGCTGCACTGGGTGGCACGTATTGGGCTGTCGCTTGGGACCCTGCCGTTGCGGATCATGTGTTCCCGAAGGCGTACGCGGCTGACCTTGCGATCCCTGAGTTTCGGTATGGGCGGCTCGCGTCGGTGAAGCTGTGGACTGAGTACCACGACGGTAACCAGGTGTTCCGCCTCATCGAGGAGCACCAGCCGGGAACGATCGAGTACACCCTGTTCAAGGGCACGGCGAAGACTCTCGGCAGTCCGGTCCCGATCGGTTCACGCCCGGAGACCGCACACTATGAGCAGTTGCGGAACCCGTCCGATGTGCTCGTGTCGATCGATGGTCCTGGGAAGCTTCCCGAATCGGTGAAGATCGGCACAGGATCGTCCCGTCTGGCTGTCACGTACATGGCGAACGCACGCCCCGTGATCGACTGGCGGAAACAGGGACAGCTGGCCCACCTTGGCCGTTCCGACCTTGACGGGAACCAGGACCTCCTCGACAAGCTCGACCAGACATGGTCTTCGATGATGCGAGACATGGAGAACGGACAGGGCCGACTGGTTGTACCGGAACACTTCCTTGACGTCGGCAGCAAGCCAGGTGATGGTGCGTCGTTCGACACATACCGGCAGGTGTTCGCCGGGGTGAACACGTTAGGCGGTTCGGGCCAGACTTCCGATTCGCAGATCACCGTTGCACAGTTCGCGATTCGTGTTGAAGAGCATTTCAAAATCATCGAAGAGGTCTCACGCACCATCGCATCCCGTGCAGGGTACTCGGCAGCACACCTCGGGCTCGACGCAACCAGAGGGTTGAAGACGGCAACACAGGTGCAGGCTGACCTGTCCGACTCGGAACGCACGAGAGACAAGAAAGCGTTGTTCGCTCGCGCCGCTCTCGCACGCTGGTCTGTTGCCGCACTCGAGATCGACAAAGCCGTGTTCGGTGGGCCTGAGCTTGGCGACATGTCACGTTTGCCCGATGTGGAGTTCGCCCCGGTGTCTCAGGCTGACCCTGAGAAGACGGCGCGCACTCTGCAAATGTTGGACGCGGCACGTGCTGCATCTCGTAAGGAGATCGTCAGGGCGTTGCATCCTGAGTGGACTGAGCGCGAGATTCAGGACGAAGCCGACCTGATCATGCGAGAGCAGGGGTATGGCGCACCTGACCCGGCAACGTTCACGGGTGACGACGAGGTGTGATCATGCCTATCCCGTTCTCGCTCGTTTGTCAGTGCGGCACTGCGAAGACGCGGGCGCAGGATGGCAAGGGGTACTGGTATTGCCGTCACTGTGACACGGCGACGTGCACTAGATCTCACTGCGAAACGTGCAAGAAGTACGAAAAATCAGCTGTGAGAGGTGCATGATGCATGACCCGTTCCTGACTCCCATTGTGGCTACGTGGCCTGTGCGGACGCTTGAGGAAGTGCGTGAAGCGTTGCAGTCGATCCCGGCAACAATGCACGACTGCCCCACATGCGGCTGGCCGTTCACATCTGAACTGTCCGCCGCCGAGTGTTGCGAACCTCCGATGGGTCTCGACTAAGGGGGAACCGTTGGCTGTCTACGTCCCTGATCCTGATTCACCAATCCCAGCAGCGGATCTGATCGAGGATCTCGGCGTGTACCTTGCCGGCGTATACACGACTGCTGAGACAAGAATGTTGGAGGCGGCAGCGAAACGGGCGTACCGGATTCTTGCTCTCGAGCAGGACCTCGGGAACCTTGACGAGGTCGCACACCATCGGGCGATGCAACGCCTCGAAGTGGAACGGGCTCAAGCGCTCCGTGAGCTCAGAAACACGGCGGAGAAGATCGTCACTGACATTCGCGATCAGGATCTCGCAGAGTGGCTTGTCGACGTCGCATCCCAAGAAGGTGAGGCAGCTGCAGGGGCAACGCTGTCGGGCACGCGGTACGAATCACTCAGGGCACAGATTCCGGCGTCATCCGCTCATGCCGTGGGCGCTACCGGGCTGTCTCTACATTCACGACTGGAAGCCCTGAATCAGCGCATTCTCCGCTTCCCGCATGATGTGTACCAGCAGACGATCGCTGACACGGCACCGTTCCGCATGCTTGGTGTAGAAACGTCCACAATCAACCAGCGGCGTGCAGTGCAGTCGTTCCTTGAGCAGGGCATCACGGGTTTCATCGACCGTGCAGACCGACGGTGGACGATCGGTGCGTACTCGGAGATGGCGGGCCGCACCGCAACATCGAGGGCATGGCAGGACGCGGGCATTCACCGGATGCAACAGTCCGGGTTGAACCTCGTCAGCGTTCAGGGCTCGTTCGATGCATGCAAGCTTTGTGCCCCGTGGATCGGGAAGATCCTTTCCACTAACGGAGTCGTCGGCCCGGTGATCATGCCGCACGCGACACAACCGGGGGCGGTGACTGTGCAGGTCGAGGGCACTCTGCAGCAGGCGCGTGATGCAGGTTGGGGTCATCCCAACTGCCGTGACCGCACAACCGCTGTGTTGCCCGGACTGTCGGTTCCTCAAGCCGATTTCCAGTACAACCCGGAAGCCGAGGCTGAACGCGCACGACAGCGTTACCTAGAACGGCAGATCCGATCAGCAAAACGACGCGAATCGATCGCGTCCGACGACATTCAAAAACGCAAGGCGCACCGCGAAGTGCTCGACGGGCAGAAAGACCTCCGCGAGTTCACACAGAAGACCGGCCGTGCACGTCGTTCTTACCGCGAGCAGCTGCACTTCGCAGACGGTCGCTAATCCCCGTGCCGTCGTCAGCCCTGCATGGCGGCGGCACGGTCACATACTCCCCCGGCGCAGGGCCGGAGGTTACCGATAGCCAGCAGGTCTGGCGAAGGAGAATCATGTTCAAGCAGCACTGCAATATGGCCGCACGTGACCGTGACGGACTCGCGATCATCGGCATGACGAAACACCAGATGATGGGGATTCGTTACGTAGAAGGCGAGGGTGGCAACACTCCCCCAGCGGGCGGCGACGGCGACAAGGGCGGACAGGCTCAGAACGACGGTGTCAAACCCAACGAGTCGAGCACTCCGTGGACGAAAGACAACTTCGACCCAGAGCGTGCCGGGAAGCTTGTGGAGAACCTCCGCGGTGATCTCGCCACCGAGAAGCAGAAACGCGACCAAGCCATCAAGGATGCGGTCGCGGAAGCTGAGAAGAACATTCTCGGCAACATCTCCAAGGCCCTAGGCGGCGGTGAACAAACCGAGACTGACCCAGACAAGTTGAACGCTTCCCTGTCGGATCTGACATCAAAGTTCGATGATGCGAAGACAACGATCACAGCCAAGGATGCTGAGATCAAAGCAAACCAGGTTGCACTGCAGGTCGCACTCCACGCACCCGAACTCGGCGCGAACACTGCCCTACTGCTCAAGAACGAGCAGTTCAAGAACTCCATCGGCCAGGTAGAACCAACCGATGAGGCCGCGATCAAAGCGGCAATCACCAAGGCGCTGCAGGACAACGCCGCACTGAAACAGCCCCCCGCCCGGTCAGGTGCCGGCGAACACACAGGGCCGACTGTGCAGTCCCTGAAGTCTCAGCTTGAAGAAGCCGAGAAGAACAAGGACTACGCAGAAACCATCCGCCTGAAGCGTGCAATCTCGCGCGCACAGGCATAACCCAAGGAGTCAGCTATGGCTGGAATCACCGGGCAGGGGACAACGTACAACCTGCCTAACTATGTGGGCGAGCTCTTCAATGTGAGCCCGTCCGAAACGCCCATCCTTTCCGTCATCGGTGGTCTTACCGGCGGTGAAGAGGTCAAGTCGACTGAGTTCGAGTGGCAGGAGGAGGATCTTCGCGATTCGACACCGAACCGTTCACGCCTCGAGGGTGCGAACGCTCAGGACTCAGATCAGCGTGTTCGCCGCAACGTGAAGAACGTTGTGGAGATCCACCAGGAGACTGTCGAGGTCAGCTACACCAAGCAGGCCGCAACCGGTCAGCACTCTGGTGTGAACAACGACCAGTCGAACCCGGTCATCAACGAGATGGATCACCAACTCGTCAGTGCTCTGAAGTCGAAGGCTGTCGATGTTGAACTGTCGTTCATCCTCGGACGCAAGTACGTTCCGACGAACAACACTGAGGCACGTAAGACTGGTGGTCTGATCGAGGCGATCAGCACCAACGTCATCGACCTTGGTGAAGCCCACGATGAACTGTCGGCTGCGACTGACACCATCACTGAGGCGACAACCACGATGAAGGACGGCGACGCTGTCCGCTTCACTGATGTGGGCGCATCCACTGCGATCTCGACTGACACCGTGTACTACGTTGTCGGCAAGACCACGGGTGCGTTCAAGGTTTCTGCTTCGAAGGGCGGCACTGCGATCACGATCGGCACTGCCACCGTTTCACTGCGGAAGCTTTCCACGGCTGGCCCGACGAAGGACACCTACGACGAACTGTTCGAGAAGGTGTTCCAGTCCGGCGGTCTCGGCAACGACACGGCAACGATCGTTGTTGGACCGAAGCAGAAGCGCAACCTCTCCACTGCCTACGCGAAAGCGTTCGGGCAGTACCAGGAGGAGTCGCGCACTGTCGGCGGTGTAAACCTGCAGACAGTCATGTCGGACTTCGGCACGTTCAACATCCTCCTCGACCGTTGGGTTCCCGCTGACGCATTCATTGTGTCGACGCTTTCCCAGCTGAAGCCGAAGTTCCTTGTCACACCCGGCAAGGGCCACTTCTTCGAGGAAGAGCTCGCGAAGATCGGCGCATCTGACCGTGTGCAGGTGTACGGCGAGGTTGGCCTCGAGTGGGGTAACGAGCGTGCTCACGGAATCATCCGTGGACTGCCTGTCGCGCCTGTCTGGGCGTAACAACTGAACCAGCGATGCCCGTCAAGTGTCCTCACCCTTGGCGGGCATCGCCCAAGCCCTCATAGCTCAGTAGGTCAGAGCAGCTGTTTTGTAATCAGCGGGTCCGGGGTTCGAATCCTCGTGGGGGCTCTCATTTCTTTGGGAGGGAATCATGTACAAGATCACGCATCCGCGCCCACAGGCGGGCCGTCAGACAGAGTTCGGGGTGAACTTCACTGACGGTGTCGCTTTCGTGGATGACCTGCATCCTGAACGGTTGTGGGCGTTCAAGCAGCACCGGTTCGACGTGGCGACTATCACCCGCCCTCGGCGCAAGACCGTGAGCAAAACCAAGAAGCAGGTCAAGTGATGGCCGAATACGCTGCTGGCGGGATCGTCGACCGTACCGAGCCCGTGCAACTCTCGCCGTGCAACCTTGGGCACATCTCCCCAACAGGGACGTGCTTTCGCAACCCCGACGGCTCGCACGAATGGATCATCCCGCTCGCCAAGCTCCCCCAGCCAGGTGTAGTAGAGCTCGCCCGCAGATTCAGGAACGAGGTGGAGTGATGGCACAGCGCACCTACGCCACACCATCCGACTACTTCGACTTCCTCGGCGACGAGATCCCCGATCCGTTCCCAGAAAAGAAGCAACTGGAAGCGATGCTCCGCCGAGCATCGATCGTCATCGACGGTCGCCTCCGCCTCGCCGTGTACAACACAGACGAAGACGGCTACCCCACCGACGCAGACGTTTCCGAAGCGCTCAAGGATGCGACCTGTGCCCAAGCCG
Source organism: Paramicrobacterium chengjingii (assembly GCF_011751765.2). Classification (GTDB taxonomy): domain Bacteria; phylum Actinomycetota; class Actinomycetes; order Actinomycetales; family Microbacteriaceae; genus Paramicrobacterium; species Paramicrobacterium chengjingii. The sequence goes on along the minus strand of NZ_CP061169.1, from coordinate 1,360,407 downwards.
ACTGGTTCGAGAACACTGACGATCTGACTGGCGCTGAATCACAGCAAGGCGTTGTGAAGATCGGCTCCGTCTCGCTTGGTGGGTCTGGGGCGACAGGGTCCGCATCGTCGACGAAGTCTGCCGCTGACTCGCGCATCTCACCTGAGGCTGTCGAGATCCTCCGCAACGCGGGACTGATCGGTTCAGCTGTCAATCACTGGTAGGAGGCCGCTGTGAGGCTCAGGAAACGCCACCTTCCCCATCGTGTTGATATTGCTGTTCTCGTCGGTGTAGGCGAAGCAGGCGAAGTTTGGGACACCATGACGGATGTTCCCGCGTACGTCGAACAGAAGTCACATCTTCGGGTTGATCGTCGATCCACCTCCAGCACCGCGGGGCAAGAGATCACATCGTCGACGTTTGTCGCCCTGTTGCCTGACAACGACGTAGGCCCGAAAGCGAAAGTGACCGTGTGGAAGGGCACACCACGGGAACGCACATCCGAGGTCATCGACTCGAGCTTCTACGACTACAGGTCAACGCCGAACCACACAGAACTGTTTCTCGAGTGAGGTGATCGCATGGGCTTTCGCGCAGAAGTGACATTCACGAACAACATCGGGAAGATCGCGGACGACATCGACGGCCGTCTACGTAACGGACTAGCTGCCGCCGGCGAGAGATTGCTCGCACTATCGGCACAGCAGGTGCCCTTCGATATCGGCACACTGTCCGGTTCCGGGTCAGTCTCCACACCGTTGAATGCCGCGGACCCGACCGTGGAAGTCATCTACGACACCCCGTACGCGGCCAGGTTGCATGAGCACCCCGAGTACAACTTTCAGGGCGGACGCAAAGGCAAGTACGTCGAAGACCCTGCGTTGGCGCATAAGGACGAACTCGGTGACATCATCCGCAAGGAGATCACCGAATGACTCCCGAGAAACAGCTACGAGTCGCGCTCGCTCATGTCCTGAACGACAACAGACTTGGCGTGTACAAGGACAGCGGCGTCTACCAGACAGACGAGGCGGCGATCTTTACAACCGGATACACACCCGTGTTTGACGAGTTCACTTCGCTCATATCACCGCCGACGACGCGTGACGGGCGTGCTGATGCTCTCTTCCGTGTGCAGTTTTTTACCCAACGGAAGGGCAACGCCGACACTGTCGAGCAGTGGGCGCACGAGCTCTCAAAGGTGCTCGATCACAAAGAGTACTTCCCGAACATTCTCGGCATCTCGTGGACCGAAGAATACTCGCGCCTCTACTTCGACGCCGACACTCAAGGTCGCGTCTCGGTGACTGTGAACTACAGCTTCCGCGGTCGCGCCTAAACCCACAGACCGCCCCTCCGATGAGGGGTCACCGCTGGCCAGCGGCAATCCCCACAACACAAGGAGAAATCATGGCTGACACAACCCTGTATGACACCACCGCACCGACCGACGGTTCACTTGCTCTCGCGCACCAGCGAATCATCCGCGTCAAGCGGAACGGTGTTTTCGAGAACGTCACCGGCGACGTCAACAACCTCGCCCTGAACCCGACACCCATCACCGTTCCCCGCGAGGTGTACGGGACGAAGGGCCGCGACTCAACCGAGATCATCGGCTACAACTTCGGGCCCACGTTCGCAGTTGAGGCTGTGCGCGACCCTGCCACGAAACAGATCATCGTTTCGCAGCCGTGGCTCGCAGAGCTCATCCGCAAGGGATACGCCGAAGGTGCCGACAACCGCATCGAAGCCCAGATCTTCGACGCGTTCGACGAGAACCTTCCCGCGTTCCAGGGCCAGTTCTCTGTCGCTGTCGCTGAGGCAAACACCGGGTACGCCGACAAGATGGTGTACTCGTTCACGCTCACCAACTTCGGTGTCGTGGACCAGATCACCTCACCGATCGTTTCGGACGGGAAGCCGGTTCTCGAGTCGGCTCTCCCTGGCGGTCAGGCTGCAGGTGACCAGGTCGCTGTGCGCGGGTACAAGCTGACCGGCGCAACGGGTGTCGACTTCGGTGCGACTGCCGCTGACGACTTCATCGTTGTCGATGACCAGACCATTGTCGCTGTCATCCCGACCGGCGTGTCGGGTGCGACGACAATCACGGTGACGAACGCCGCTGGTGCATCCGAGACGCTGAATTACACTGCGGCTTAGTCGAGGGAGGCAGGGAACCTTGACTTCAGTAACCGCAGAGCAAGTCGGTAGAAACTTGCATCTTGTCGTGGAGGGGGCTGGTGACGCATTCGTTATCAGTCCCCTCCCCGGTTGGGCCGGAATGGCCCTCACACAGCAGTACCTCGGCATCGCAACAGGCAACATCGAGCCGACCGGTATGGAAGCACTACTCATGCACGCCGTCGATGGTGTCACTCCTGAACGTGAATGGATCGAAGACGGCCCCGTCTACACGGACATTCAGAACCGGCTCTCACTGGCCGAAGCACAAGACGTGCTGATCCCCGCAATGCTGTGGCAAACAGTGCTCGGCACCAAAGGCGTACGCACCTACCTTCACGAAGGCGGAGGCGACAAGGGCGGTGTAAAAGCCCTGTGGTCTCTGGTGTCGACTTTGGGCGGCTCGAGCTCGCTGATATCGCCCGCTTCGGCATTGGAGACCCTGATCCAATCACAGGCAGATACCCGACCTACGTCTTCCCCCCAGAGTGGCGGAAAGCCCGGGAAGAAGCCTCAAGACAGGAAAACGTCAAGCAAGAACAGTCCGAAGGGCTGACAGGTCGGGAACTGTGGCGGCTCATCATCCCCGAACTCTTCGGAGAAGTTGAACTCGACCTTCACCAACACCATTTGATAGACGACATCGACCGTGCCCTTGAGGTGCGGTCGTGGCATTTCATCCGCAGCGCATGCACGCGCCTTCTGGACATTGACACCTCGTGGTGTGGGAAGGCGGTACGAGATGTCGTTCGACGCCGGCGCACTGATATTCAAGATCCAGTCCCAGGGGGCTCAGGTCTTCAAGCAGGACCTGGCGCAGGCGGACCAGTCCATCCAGAAGGTGTCGAAGTCGGCAGACGGCGCGGCCTCGAAGCTGTCGCACAGTGGTGACGCTCTCGAGAAGACGGGTAAGTCTGCGAAGGCTGCAGCGCCTGGTGTTGCTCTGTTCGCGAAGCAGGTGTCGGATCATGAACGTGAACTGACGACGTTTGGCACTGTTGTCACGGGTGTTGGTGCGGCGTTCGCTGCGACAACGGCGTTGACGGCGAAAGCTGCTGTCGATTGGGAGACCGCGTGGACGGGTGTCACGAAGACTGTCGACGGGACACCTGAGCAGCTCGACCAGATCGAGCAGGGTCTGAGAGGGCTCACTGGTGTGCTCCCCGCGTCACATGACGAGATCGCTGCCGTCGCTGAGGCTGCAGGCCAATTGGGTGTTCAGACGGACTCGATTGTCGACTTCACGAAGACGATGATCGACCTGGGCGAGACAACGAACCTGTCCGCTGATGAGGCGGCTACGTCGATCGCGCAGCTGATGAACATCATGCAGACCGCACCTGACGACGTCGACAACCTCGGTTCAGCACTCGTCGCTTTGGGTAACAATGGTGCGTCGACGGAGCGCGACATTATTCAGATGGCGCAGCGCATCGCCGGTGCCGGTAAGACTGTGGGCCTGTCCGAGGATCAGGTGCTCGGCTTCGCGAACGCTCTCGCCTCCGTCGGCATCAACGCTGAGGCGGGCGGGTCTGCACTGTCGCGCATCATGACCGACATGGCCATGGACGTGTCCAAGGGCGGCGAGGATCTGCAGAAGTGGGCCGACGTTGCAGGGATGTCTGCGGAACAGTTCGCCAAGTCGTTCAAGGAAGACCCTGCTGACGCGATCGCTACGTTCATTGAGGGGCTTGGCAAGGTCGATGCTGCAGGCGGGGACGTGTTCGCCACTCTGGAGGATCTTGGCCAGTCGGACGTGCGCACGTCGCAGGCGCTGTTGGGTATGGCGAACTCGGGTGATGTGCTTCGCAAATCGTTGGAGCAGGGCGCTGACGCGTGGGAGGAAAACAACGCTCTCGCTGAGGAAGCCGCGAAACGATACGAGACTGTGCAGGCGAAGCTGCAGATCGCGGGCAACTCGATTGTTGATGCGGCTATCGATCTGGGACAGGTGTTCCTGCCGATCATCGCTGATGGTGCTGAGATCATCACCGATATTGCGCAGGGGTTCTCTGATCTTGACCCGACGGTTCAGGGGCTCATTGCTTCACTGATCGGCCTTATCGGGTTCGTGGGTCTCACTGGTGGTGCGTTCTTGCTCGCTCTGCCGAAGATCGCAGAGTACCGAGCGGCACTGATCACTCTGTCGAAGACGCACATTCCTGGTGTGTCCGCTGCCGCGACAGGCATGATGACGGCGACGAACAAAGCCGGTAAGGCTTTGCGCGCCACAGCACAATTCATGACCAGCGGTTGGGGTATCGCCGCCGCCGCTGTCGTGGCCGGCGCGATGCTCATTGGTGACTATCTGGACTCTTTGCAGGCGTCAGCATCCGAGGTTGAGAACAGTCTCAAGACGGCCTCTGATTCGGCGGACATCTTCGCAACGCTCTCTGAGGGTAAAGAGATCAAGTGGCTCCGTGATGTGAACGCGGATCTTGAGGACATGTCGGGGATGCTCAACAAGGTGGCCTCGCAGGATGCGAACTGGTGGGAACGTTTAACGACGGAGACGATGGGTTTCCGTGATGCTGTACGTCAGGCTGGCGAGTCGCTCGCGGATATGGCTGCGGACGATTTGCCGTCTGCGCAGAAGGCTTTCCGGAACCTTGTCGATGGGCAAGATCTCTCTCAGCAGCAGTTGATGACGTTGCTCGATACCATGCCTGACTATCGGGATGCGTTGATCGAGCAGGCCACCGCGCAGGGCATCCAGGTGGAGGGTCTGTCGGATGCTAGACGTGCGATGGTCCTCGTGAAGCTCGCGCAGGGTGAAGTCAAGAGTTCATCTGAGGAAGCAGTCGACGCCTACCAGAACGAAGCTGACAAGGTGAAGGGCCTCGTTGATGAGCTCACGAAACTGATCGACACGATGAACGAGGCGAACGGTGTCGGTCAGGACGCTGTGTCTCAGAACATCAACTACCAACAGACCCTTGACGATGTGGCGAAGCAGATCGAGGAGATCAACAAAGGCACCGAGGGGTATTCGAAGACCCTCGACACGACCACGCAGGCTGGCCGCGACAACATGGACATGCTCAACGGTCTAGCGGAGGATTCGCAGTCTGCTGCGCAGTCACAGTACGAGCTTAACCTGACGACAATGTCCGCGAAAGATGCGATGGAGTTGTATATCCAGCGCCTAAAGGATGGCCGCCAGAAGTTGATCGATTCGGCAATGGCGATGGGGGCGACCAAAGATGAAGCTGTCGCTCTCGCGGACAAGATCTATAAGATCCCGTCGGAGAAGGAGATCGAGGTGCTCCTGGATGCTGCACACGCGAAGGAGGAACTCGACTACTTCACTCGCAACCGCAACGTTCGGGTGACAGTGGATGTTCACACTGGTGCTACCGGTATCAAGATCGGCGGGAAGTACGTCACCGCACCTGAGTACGCGGACGGTGCCGTTGTGGACTACTTCGCTGGCGGCGGGTTTTCTGGCGAGAACCATGTGGCGCAGATCGAACGCGCTGGGAACGTGCGTGTGTGGGCTGAACCCGAGACCGGTGGTGAAGCGTACATTCCGTTGTCGCCGTCGAAGCGTGGCCGGTCGCTGGACATTTGGGCGGAGACGGGACGCAGGCTCGGCGTGCAAGGGTTCGCTGACGGCGGGGTCACCTCGTCGGCGGCGGGTTCGGTCGGTTCGCTGATCGGGCAGGTGGTCTTCCAGAACACTGACCAGAAGCACGTTCGATCGTCGTTCGAAGAGCTCCAATTCCAAGTTCGCGATCTCGAGGGAGGCGGACGGGGATGACCGACGTGTGGAACCTTTCATATCCGGGCGCTTCGCTCGACATGGTCGCTGATATCGACGCAGACGTGGTGTTGTCGAGTGCGCCCGAGATCAGTTACGGGATCAACATTCCTGAGTACGTGACGGATGGCGTCGACGGGCGCACGTTTGGTCGTGGTCTGCAGGACGGCATGACTATTCTGTTCGAGCTCGATGTGAACGGGCGCGGCAACGAGTCGTTGGCTCGTATTGGCAAGGAGCAATTGCGGCGAGTGTGGCGCGGCGATGCTGTACGGCAGGACGTCGGCAGTGTCGCTACGTTGCGCGCACCGTCTGGCCGTGTGACGTTCGGGGTGCCTCAACGGTATTCTGCGAATGACACGTACATGAAGCAGGGTCTGGTGCGGGCGACTGTCGATTTCGCGGCGACGACTGATCTGTGGTTTTCACCGGAACCGTTCTCCACGTCGGTGCGGATCGTTCCGCCACCTTCGGGTGGGTTCGTTGCTCCGTTCGTGTTCCCGCTCACGTCGTCGGGGTCGGCTAATGAGTCGGCGTCGTTCACGGTCGGCGGGGATGTTCCTACCTGGCCAGTGTTTGAGATTGCGGGGCCGATCCAGCGGCCTGCCGTTGAAGTGGTCGGCCTGTTCCGTCTTGAGTACGGCGGGTCTCTCGCTTACGACGAGGTTTTGCGGATCGACACGAACCCGCATGTCAGGTCGGTGACAGTGAACGGTGCCGGGGTGTCGCTCACACCGTCGTCTGACCGGCTGCTGGATGCGAGTGTCCCGCCTGGTGTTCATGTGCTGTCTCTGTTCGGCACTTCTTCTTCTGGAACTGCTACCGCCACGGTACGGGGCAATGACGCATACACGACTTACTGAGGAGTAATCATGGTGAATTTTGATCCGGTGCCGTGGGCGACTGGCCCTGGGGTGGAGAACTCTGAGTCGGTTGTGCGTGCTGGCGCGTACACGTACATGCAGGGTGCTGAGGGTGTCACGCAGGTTGATGACCTCAAGGTTGTGCCGTTCGCTGTTCCGGGCACGGGGGTGAATGTGAATCCTGGTGCGGGTTCGGCGGTGAATCGGCATCCTGGTTATGGGGGTGAACTGTATACGTTCCGTAACCCTGTGGCGGGGCCGGTCGATATTGCGGCGACGGGCAGTGGTTCTGGTCGCGTGGAAATGATCGCGGTGCGGGTCGAAGACCCGTTCTTGCAGGGTTCACCGTACACAAATGACGGCGTGTATGTGAAAGCAATTGTTGTATCGAATGTTCCCGCGAACGCTACTCGGTTGCAGGAGGTTCCTGGGCACGAGGGCGACACCGGGATCGCGTTGGCCAGGATCAACATTCCTGCGTCTACGGGCACGATCACTGGGGCGATGATCACTGATCTGCGCAAGGTTGCTATTCCACGTCAGCACACGCAGCGGTTATTTTATTCGATCGTCACAGGTGATACGGAAACGCTGACGGCGACGGGCGCGAATGGTGAAGTGTGGCCGAATGCTTCCACGAATGCGTGGGGGAATCTGAACATTCCTGAGTGGGCGACGGTCGCTGATATTGAGGTTCAGTGGAACTCAGTGTTTGTGCCGCCTGGTTCTGCGTGGGGGCCGATGTGGTTGCAGATTGGTGGTGTGGGTGCGAATCCACCTCTGCGTACGCAGTCGAGCCGTTGGGATTCTCCGAACTCTGGTGGGAACACGCGCATGGTGTTTGCTCTGGCTGATCGCCGGTCTATCCCGGCAGAATTGCGTGGCACGTCACAACGGGTGTACCCGTATGCGCGGAATGACGGCAGCACACCGTCTGCGTATCCGACGATGAACACTTCGTCTTCGATCAAGGTGACGGTTACCTTCTACGAACAGGCTGTGTGATGCGCAGGTATTTGGCTCAGCGCGCTGTCACACGCCACTGGTTGCACAACGACCTGCCTGTGACAGCGCCACAGCCGCGCTGGGACTTGTCAGGGTCGGGACAGCTCGAATTCGAGGTTGCCCCTGACACCGGCCATTTGGACGCGTCGGATGGTCTGCCGTTGTTCAAGAAGCGCGGCACTCTCATTCACGAGGAAACGGACGGGCGTATCACCTGGTCAGGGATCGTCACTGATCCGCGCCCGGATGGGGAAACGTTCAAGGTCACTTGCAAAGGAGTGTCGACGTACGCCTACGGCATGCCATACCTGGGCGAGTATTCGGGTGTGCAGGTTGACCCTGCCGCCGTGTTCCGTCACATGTGGGAGCACATGCAGGGATTCACAGACGGTGATCTTAGCGTGACGGTCACTGGTGCCACGAAGGTGCGGATCGGGCAGAAGAAGAAGGAAGTGTCGTTCAAGACCGGCGACGGTGAGGACGTAAATTTCGATGCTGGCCCTCACGAGTTGAACTGGTGGGAAGCCCCCGATATTGGTCGGGAGATGGATTCCCTTGCTGAGGCGACACCGTTCGACTGGGTAGAGCACCACGCCTGGAATGCGGACAAAACGGATGTTGTGCACGAAATCCGGATCGGGTATCCGAGAGTGGGCAGGCACCGCACTGATCTTGTGTTCCAGTCGGGCGTGAATGTCAAAGAATGGGATGCCCCTGATTATGGGGACTACGCGAACACTGTTGTCGGTATCGGGTCGGGTGAGGGCAAGAAAGCGGTCAGGCGTACCACGTCGGTTCGTGACGGGTCGTTGCGAACGGTGCTTGTGGAGTCGGATAAGTCGGTGACGACGAACCGGCTCATGGACGCGAAGATCAGGAACCGACTGAACGCGTCTTTGGATGCTCTGCGCATCCCGAAGATCGTCGTGGAACAGCACCCGAACGCTCGTATTGGCTCATGGTCTGTGGGCGACGACATTACGTTGCAACTCGACCTGCCGTGGCTTGGGCAAGTGGCCCTGAAATCACGCATTGTGTCGTGGAAATTACTTACTGATGATCGGGCAGAGCTGTCTCTGGAACGGTCGGATTCTTTCATTTACGGAGGCTGAACGTGGCTGATGAAGCTTGGCTCGCATCGGAGGTTGTGCGGTTGCGTCGCCGTCAAGACATTCTCGAGCGTGCGGCGCAGATTGCTCATTCGACGGTTGAGGTGCCTGATGGTGCTGATGGTGTTGTGGACATGGCGGTGCCGACTGCTTTGGGGCGTGGTGTTCAGGCGCAGTGGGATGCGAAGGCTGTTGACGAGAAACTGGATACGGCTCGTGCTGAGTTGGAGCAGGCGCAGGCTGAGCTTGACGACAAACTGGCTGAGCAGAAGACCGACCTTGAGGGTGCTAACCAGCGTCTGAATGATGCTGAGGGTCAGATCGAGAACGCGTTTCTTGGCATTGATGAGGCGATCACGCTTGCGGATCAGGCGAAGTCGAACATGCCTAACCGTGTTGATGACCCGGACTTCTCGTTTGGTGACAAGAACTGGCAGGGCACGGGTGGTCGGTTTCGGCTCGACCCGGACATGCTCATCATTGGCATGAACGAAGCCACTACAGCATTCGTCGCTGAAACGGCAACACGGTACGGCTCTACGGGTGACGCGATCGCGTGGGGGTCTGGCGGCTCCACCTACGAGCTGCGACTCACGGGGATATTCATTGCCGGGTCACTGACAGTCACGTTTGGCACCGTGTTTACCCCGTCTCTTAGCACCACCGTAACGATCACTTCGCAGGCCCAGCTTGCAGAGCCCATTCGTGTGACCATGCCCGATAGCACGCCGACAATGACCATTGCTGTGAAGCTGGAAATGACCACGAACGGCGTCGATGAAGCTGTCGCGTTACAGTCCGTCTCTGTCGCCGATGTGACGACGATCACTGAGGTGAAAGCGACTGCGGATGCGGCTCTTGTGTCCGCGAATGGTAAGCAGAACATCTACTACGACAGTGGTGACCCGTCAGGCACCGCGCCCGATGGTTCCGTCTGGTACAAGGTGGACACTTCAGGCACTGTCATACAGCAGTGGCAGTACGTTGACGGGGCGTGGGTGGAGCGTCCCGTGTCGTCTGAGGCGATCGCGAATCTGGACGTGGGGAAACTGACGGCTGGTGGTGCGGTCATCGCGGAACTGGTCGCACAAGCTATCGCATCAGCAACAGCGAGCTTTCAACGAGCGGATATCAAAAACCTGTTCGTCACGGCTGGGGCAACGATCAACGAGGCAGTCATTGACAAACTGTGGGCTGACGTTGTTGTGGCGAGAATGTTGGTGGCTGACAAGATCATTTCGTCTGAAGCAATCGTGGACGAACTGGTCGGCAAGGTGATCACTGCTGTGACGATCAACGGTGGAACGATCAACGGTGTCACCATGGTCGCAGGCGAATTCACCACAGAAGCCGACTTCGACCCAGACACCACCACCTACGGCGTGTACATCAACTCTCAAAAGGGCATGATCGCCAACGGGACGCTCGGCTACAAGATCGGCGGAACAACGTACGACGTGCGCGCCCAGTCGAAAACACAGGCAGCAACATCACAGTTCACCATAGATGCAAAGAAAGCGCACGAACTGGCTGGCGACACGTCAGTTACAACAGCTGAAACGTCGGGGGCATTGAACGCTCTCGGTTTGACCCTGAACAACTACGCCGCGAATGTGAACAATTCTGTCATCGAGCAGCAAGATGTCTTCTTGTACAACGACCGGTTAGAAATGCGGTCTGTTGGGTCAGGGGACAACAACATCCCGCATGGTGGCGCATGGTTGGAACCGGGAATGCTGCGCATTGACGGGGGCGATGGTGGCCGTCCTGGCGACTCGAATAAGACGTTTGTACACAGTGACAGTGTCCGGTTCACGTCGTATGAACAGGATGAACGCCGCCTGGATGCTTCGGTAGACAACCGATTGGCGCTTGTCGCACCCCGCATCGATCTGAACGCCGGTAACGGGGTCTATGTCAACAACCAGCCCCTTGTGGGCACCTGGCAACCGTTGACGCTGAACTCCCCGTACACGGGGACAGCAGAGTGGAAGCGGGAAGGCAACACAATTACCTTCCGCGCTGTCTACGATGAGTCATTGGCGGCAGGCACAGCGATTCAGGTGCTCACAATGCCCACTGGCACAAGACCGACGATGCGGCATCCGCTGTCCGCGTCCGGGTCGAACATGTTCGACGTATCCGGGTACGCGGACGTGGACGGCATCATTCGAATCCGTGTCGGGGACAGGGCGACAGTGCCGTACCTGTACGGCCTTTGGGACGTTGTTTAATCGACCGGGTAGGAGCACCCGGCCCCGAACCATGCGGGACGTGTTCCACCGTTCCATCCCAACCGGATCAGCCCATCATTCGCATTGACCTCGATGCCGACGTTGCCGCGCATCGATGACCCCATGCCGCCCGTGCGGAAGTGCTGGGTAGGGCGGTACTCGGCGGGGATCGCGTCAGCAGTGACTACTTGGTAGACGCCTTCGCTGATCGTCCCTGCCGCGCCACCTCGGATGAATACGATGCCGTTCTTCACCCGGTATCCGATCTGCCCTGCCGTCGCATCAGTGAACCCGGACGCGTAGGCGAGGTTGATCCAGCCGGTGTCTCCGAGCAGCCGCCCGTTGACATAGACCCCGTTACAAGTCATTCACGCCCCGCAACGTCGGGGCTTTTTTCATGCCCAGAAGGGAGCACCAATGGCGTATCTAGAAACGCCGACAGTCAGCATCGGTGGAGGTCACAGGCTCCGTGCTGACGCTGCACGTCAGTGGAAGCTGATGGATTCCGCATTCCGTAAGGCTCGCGGCCACAACATCCCCATCACGTCATCCACACGCACAATGGCACGTCAGGACTACCTGTATCAGGGGTGGATCAATCGACTCCCCGGCTTCAACCTCGCACTACCGTCAGGTAAATCCACCCACAACTTTGGGACAGCGATCGACGCAGGCGGCAACGCCGGTATTGAGGGCACCGCCGACCATAACTGGCTCGTGAAGAACGGCCCTAAGTACGGGTGGCATTGGACGGGTCGCGACTTCTCACACCGTGAGGCGTGGCATTTCGATTATCAACCCGGCACGGCAACGATCACGGCCACATCAAGCAAACCAGCAACAAACGTTCTCAAAGAGATTGGACTAGACATGTCACAAATCGGCTACGTGCACCGCGCCGAACCAGGCTACGACACCGAGTGGATGATCTGCGGTCAGGAAATCCCTGGCGGCTACAACGTCACCACATCGGTAACAGTTGCTGTCGGCTGGGGCGCACTCTACGGCACACCTGACGGCGACTCGTGGAAGGCGCTCACGCGTGACCAGTACATCCAGTTGCAGCTCACTATGGCGAAGATGAACAAGGACTGGGTTGCACAGCAGAAGAAAATCTTCGGTAAGTAGTCCGCCACACTCTGAGGGGAGCGCTCATGGCGGAACCGAACGAACTGTTCAACCTGATCCGTGAGGACTTGCGCGAGTTCCGCAAAGAGGTCAACCAACGCTTCGACACGCTCGTCTCTCAGTCATCGTTTGATGCTGAGCGGCGGCGTGTGGATGACAGGTTCAAAGACCTCGCAGACGACATCGCAGCTGAACGTGAAGCACGAATGCACGCCGTGGAAGCGGAACGTAACGCACGGAAGGTTTCACAGGATGCCGAGTCGAAGAAGAACGCTGCCACCGGAATCTGGGTGAGGTGGGGCATCACTGCCGCTGTGGGCATCCCAGCCGTGTATTGGGCATGGTCAGCATTCATCACCGGAGGTGGAGGATGAAACGCGTTCTAAAGATTGTGTGGCCGTGGGTACGCTCACTGCTCGCTGTGGTTGTCCTCGCGACGATCGTGTTCTTCGTTCTCGCGAACGGCACAAGCATTCAGAAACTACGGTCGGGGCTGGACGAAGCGAATCAGAAGCTCGCGTCTGTCGGGTTGGCACCGGTCGAGGTTGAAGAAATCCCAGGGGATCAGGGCCCACAGGGTGAACCTGGGCGTGCACCAACATCATCTGAGATAGCTGTTGCCGTGTCGAACTATTGCACCGTGAACGGGTGCCGTGGCGCTGACGGGCAGGACGGTGAACCGCCCACACCTGAACAGGTCGCCGAAGCTGTCACCGCCTATTGTGCGGCGAACAACGGATGCCAAGGCCCGGTCGGAGAAACCGGCCCCCAAGGCCCACAGGGCGAGCAGGGCGCACCGGGTGAGTCCATCACCGGCCCTCAAGGCCCCGTAGGCCCCAAGGGCGATACCGGTTCCGCCGGGAGCGACGGCAAAGACGGGCGCGGCATCACAACAATCACATGCGACACGGAAACGCTCGACTGGATCATCACCTACACGGACGACACAACAACCACAGTTGACGGGCCGTGCCGCATCGAAACTGACGAGCCTGACGGCTCAGAACAGGAGACAACATGAAATTCACCACGAAGAAGTTTTGGAAAGCCACAAGCGAACGCGTCATATCGAGTATCGCTGGCGGTGCCCTCGCTGTCATAGGCGCAGGCCAGTTCGGTGTGCTCAACGCCGACTGGGTAGGTATCGGCTCAGTCGCCCTCGGCGCTGGCGTCGTGTCCCTGCTGAAGGCTGTTGCCGCGCAGGGTGCCACTGGTACTGGCCCCGGTCTCACCAACGCCGAGAGGATCAACTCATGATCGACGTAACGTCAGGCATCAAAAACGATGAGAACGGCGGCCTCATAAGGGATGCGGAACCAGGCCTGCCGTTCATTGGTGCCGTTACCTTCACTAGCACCCGTCGCCGTGCTCCCTGGGCCAAGGCGCGCCAGCTCGTCGCGCAGCTGTTCGGCAGTAGAGTTCGTCATCTGAAACTCGGTCCCATTTACGTTGACGGTCGCCACGGTTCTCCTTCGGTTATCCAGCATTCCGTCCCATCCGACCATTAAATTGCCCCGTCCTTGCATCCCCTATCCAGGGGGTGTGAGGGCGGGGCGCTTTTCTGTGTTTAGGGCGCTTTAGGTGAATCAGGTAAACCCTCGTCGAGGGGGGTTTCGCCTGCAATCACGCGGGAGTTGCACCATAATCAGGCGTATTCGTCGACGACGGTCACACGGGCGGCGGTTTCTGCGGCGTCGAGGCCGGTATCTCTTTCGTTGTCGCACCGCCGGTCGCAAGCCACGCCGCAGGTAGCTTCGACAGCTCTATGTGGTGGATATTCCGTATGGCTTCTTCGAGGCTTCCCCAGTAGCCGAGCAGTCGCCGCTGATCATGATGCGGTGAATACGTGACGGCGCGAAAATACAGTTCGTGTTGTGGGCCGAGATGCAGCATGCGGACGTACGCGATCGGGTTATCTTCGCGTGCGGACTTGATCACCCACTCGACAGGGGCAGCGGCAGGATGGCTCACCCGAAGAGGTTACGTCGACGTTCCGACACTGAGCTATTCGATCTGTATCCTGAGGAAGAGTTGTCCCCGACCCCGAGGCCTAATATGCAAATTCGCAACAGTGTCAACCCTCAGTCGCTCCTCGCATCGCTTGATCCGAGCTCTACGGGAAAATTGGTGATCGATCTAAGTGATGCGTCGTTCATCGAACCGGCTGGGCTGGTGGGCATCGCGGCCATAGCAGAACGGGCACGCCGCGCCGCGCGACCAGTCAATGTAAAAACTGCCAAAGACAAGAACGTCGCGAATTACATTTCACGGATGAACCTCGGTACAGCTTTGGACGGCCTGGACGTTTCGCATGATATCGGTGAAGTGCGCGCCCGGGATCTGAGCTCGGAACTGTTAGAAGTTTCGCGGGTCTCTGGCCAGCATGCCGGCGAAGGTGTCGCCGAGCTGGTCTATGACAAACTCCGGAAAGCAAATGTCGACGGTGGTGTCTGTGAAGCTTTCCACGCTGCGATTTGTGAGGTTGTCGGAAACGTCGAGTTCCATGCCGCCGTCGAAAATTGCTTTGTCGCGGCGCAGACTACCTATGGCGGCAATAAAGTACTGTTCGCCATCGCCGACTCCGGTCAGGGCCTGCGAGGTAGCTTGGAAGAGTCGATGCCCGTGAACGATGATGAGAACGCACTTCAGCTTGCTGTGACCGCAAACGTGTCGGGGACCGGAGAAACCGGACGCGGCCAAGGTCTACCAGACGTCATTGAGACGGCGACCGGGCTACGTGGAAAAGTAGACGTTGCGTCCGGCAAAGCCTATTCGCAGTTTTCGCATGGTAATATCCAGAAAAGGTCTCAAGATGCACCGTTCAATGGGACACTGATCCAAGTTGAATTGGATTGCGTCCCTGGGGCATAAGCGGGAGGGAACATGACCACGATCAATATTCCTCGTCTAGCTGGAACGAGACAGCGTGCCGAAACCCTTGCTTCGCAGCTTCCCGCGTCGCTCGCCGGAGCAATTGTGAGTGTGGACGCTTCGAGCATGGAAGCCGCAAGTCAGTCGTTTGCCGACGAGCTGTGTAAGCAGGTCCTCGAGGTGCGTGGGGCCGCTCGACTCGTAGTTAGTTGTGCGACTCCGCGGCTTGCCCGCTATCTAAACCAGTCCGCGCGAATTCGAGAAGTCGCTGATCGTATCGTCGTAGACGTTCGACCCTAGAGAAGTTAGTAAGAGCCTCCGTATTGTGCGGGGGCTCTTTTTTAGTCTCAACGGAACGTGTGGTTGAGGGTGGGGCCTCCCGCCTCAATTTGCGGCCATCTACTCAGTTGCGCCAGCAGTAACCGGACCGTCCCATTCGACCACAGCGACGAGGTTAGTGCCGGGAGCGACTGAGCTCGTGTAAGGCGTCATCGTAACGATGCGCACGGGCGGGTACGTGCTCAGCTTCTGGCGGAGGAGGCTTATAGCGTTGTCGTCGACGCCACCGAGAGCGTAAACAGCAATTATGTCTTGGCCGATCTTGCGGCCTAAGTCGATGCGGCCGTCCTTAGCAACGTACAGATCAGACCAGCCCTTTCCAGACCACCAGCGCCAAAGGTCCGCGCCGTGCTCTCGCCATTCCCCGGTAGGCTCCAGGTTCGTCAGCGGTACTTCACCTGAATGTTCTATCCATTTGTGACCGTCCCAACGCCAGTTCACCCCGGTTTCATCTGTGAAATAGTCCGACGGTTCAGTCATAGACAGAGACTACCTCGGCGGAGCCTGCAGATCAGCTCACGAACGGGTCAAACGTCCACCCAACCCCATGCACCGGGCACACGTAGGCGATCTGAAGCCGCTCGTCACCTTTGAAACTCTCTGGCTCCATCGGGTTCCCGCATTCAGGGCATTCTGGGGCTGGTGGTAGGCCGTGCTCGTCGACGTCGTCGTCCATGAGGCGAGAGTTTACGCCGCCGCTACCAAACAGTCGATGGCAGAATGTTCGCTGTCAGTTAGTCAGAACCTTATATTCACCTGACTTGAGGTTTCTACCTCTGCTCGAACGAGTCAAGCGACGTGCGCTGTGTCTCGCCATCGATGATCACAGTGCACTGGAAATCTGATCTCATCATCGCACCGAACGAGTTCTGAGAATCGACAGTCCCTGTGACCGTGTATGTTCCAGATCCCGTTGCACTCGAGTCAAACTCTGCAGTTGAGGGAGCTTTGAGCTCGCCGCGTACTTTGTCTTCGCAGTAGTTGATTGCCTCGGCTGTGTTCCCGTACCGGTCCTTGTCGGCGTTGTTGTTCGCGGTTGCTACGGACAGTGCGACACCGCCGCCGATAACGACGATCCCGAGGATGCCAGCTGCCCACACGCCTTTACCGAGCCCTTGCCACCAGTGCTCGCCGTCGCGCCCAGGACGCTTGGGTAACTTGGGTGCTTGGTAGTTCGCCAGTCCGGTACTCATGCCCTGACATTAACGGATTCCTCGCGCGACCACACTCCCCCAGTTCGCGGGAATCAACGCGAATCTAGACTTGCATATGTTTGCGCATCACAACGTGAAGGCGCGAGCCATCGACGAGTGATGCGTCGACGAACGGGGAACTCACGTCAACGCGTCTCCCCGTTGCCTGCAGCATCCTCTCGACAAGATCTCGCACGAGCGTTTCGGTGAGAACCACATCGGTGAGCTCAGGATCACCACCTCGGGCGATGAAGACGCGCGACGGACTGTTGATCCAAATTTCTTCGACATCGGGGTCGTCGAGGAACCCTTGCAGCGGACCGAGCCCCGTCAACGACGCAATGATCTGCCGAGCAGCAGCGTGCTCGTCGGCAATGAGCTGCCCCGTGCCAGCGAGGGCTTTCTCGGAATACCGTTGCAGCTCTTCCGTGACGTAACGTTCCGTGAGCTCCACGTGACGGGAGAGATCAGTTCCATCGCGCCTCACCCGCTCACGCACGGCTTCCGCGATGATGTCCACTGCGGTCGTCATCCCGTCATCATCCCGAAATTTGCGTGGGTGCGTGAAAGTTATCCACAAGCCGCTCAGGTGTCACCCAATCGCCCCACAATGCCAAGCGATCTCACAGTCTGCGCACAAGAGAAAATCAATAAACTAGTACGCACGCGGGAGTGGTGAAATTGGCAGACACGCAGGATTTAGGTTCCTGTGCTTTCGAGCGTGTGGGTTCAAGTCCCACCTTCCGCACACAGGCACCGCCCTGTTTTTTTCACGCTTGTTGGGAGCACACCTCATGATGCATGCCAGTCTCATCCCCTGGCTCGACCCCGAAGTCATCATTACGGGTGCGGGCCCGTGGGCTGTTCTCGTGGTGTGTCTTATCGTCTTTGCTGAGACCGGGTTGCTTGTCGGATTTCTGCTTCCCGGAGATACCCTCCTGGTCATGGCTGGGCTACTCGCATTCAGCCCGGGGCTCGGTTTCGACGTGTGGTGGATAGCTTTGTTCATCGGTGTCGCGGCATTCGCGGGAGGCGAGGTCGGCTATCTGATCGGGCACCGCGGAGGTCCCAAGGTGTTCGAACGCAAGGAGTCAGGTCTCTTCAGCGTGGAGAATGTGCATCGAACGAACTCATTCTTTGAACGCTTCGGCCCGCTCGCTGTCGTCGTCGCCCGTTTTGTTCCCGTCATTCGTACATTCACGCCGGTTGCTGCTGGCGTCGCGCACATGAACTACCGTCGGTACAGTCTCTATAACTTCGTCGGTGCAATGCTCTGGGGCGTCGGGCTCGTCTTCATCGGGTACTTCCTGAGTTATGTTCCGCCCATCGCAGATTTTGTGCGCGACTACATCGATTTGATTCTCGTGGGCGCCGTGGTCGTCACCGTCGTGCCGACCATATGGCACTACCTCTCTGCACGTCGCCGAGCCCGACGTGCAGCCGAAGCCGGTGGGCCGGTACAGACGGACTCTGAAGAAGCTGCCGAGCTTCGCCTTGATTCCGCGATTGTGAACAGCCGACGTCGGTGAACCCTCGCCTTATGAATGGGCGACGTTCTCACTGTCAGCGTGTTTGACAGGTTCAAGCTGGAATGTGGAATGCGCAACATCGAAATGCTCGGCAAGACACGATCCGAGCTGATCGAGGAGAGCGCCGACTTCCCCCTGCACAAAGACGTCTTGCTCGACGATGACGTGCGCTGTGAACACCGATTGACCTGACGTGATTGACCAGACGTGCACGTCATGCACCCCCACAACCCCCGGTGTCTTTCGAACGTGTTCGCGAATGACTTCGACGTCTGTACCTGCCGGTGTCGACTCGTTGAGCACACGCCAGACATCTCGCAGCAGTACGGCAGCACGAGGAAGGATGCCGGCAGCGATGAGCAGTGACGCAATAGCGTCGGCCTGTGCGAAACCCGTTGTCATGATCACGATCGCTGACAGCGCGACTAGCACCGATCCCAGGAGGTCTCCGAAGACCTCGAGGTAAGCGCCCTTCATGTTGATGGAGGTCTGGGCACTCGCCCTGAGAAGCACGAGCGATATGGCGTTGACAACGAGGCCGATGAGGGCAACGAGGAGAACGGGGAGCCCGTTGACGTGAACGGGCCCCGGGTCCATGAGTCGCTGCACACCCTCGATCGCGACAGTGACAGCGACGCTTGTCAGGATCAGACCGTTAATGAGTGCAGCCAGCACCTCCGTGCGCTGAAATCCCCATGTGTGTCGATCGGATGCCGGCCGGGCAGCGATTCCGATCGCAATGAGCGCGATGACGAGCCCAGTGAGGTCGGAGAACATGTGACCCGCGTCCGCGAGCAGAGCCAAGGACCCCGTGGCGATTCCGCCGACTACCTCGGCGATCAACGTCACCGAGACAAGACAGATGACGACGACGAGTCGTTTTCTGTTCGCCGTTCCGTGGGAGTGATCGTGGGCCATGGCTCCACGTTAGGCAGGTACGATCGCCGTTCTCAAGCGAGTCGCGCAGATAGGAATGATGGCCGTTCTCATTACCGTTCTCGCCCGGTACGAGGCGGCTCAGAGCCCCTGAAGGATCGGTGCCGCAGCGCGAAAGGCGCGTGCCCTGTGCGAGATCTCGTTCTTCACCTCCGGCAGCAGTTCTGCCGAGCTCACCGAGTATCCGTCTGGCACGAAGATCGGATCGTATCCAAAGCCGTTCTCGCCGGTCTCCTGCAGCGCCACACGGCCTGCCCACTCGCCTCTCGCGACCTGTTCCAACCCGGTCGAGGGGTCGACGATCGCGATGGAGCAACGAAACTGGGCCACGCGGTTCTGACGGGGAATGTCGGCGAGCTGGGCAAGGAGCAGCCGTCTGTTCTCGGAATCCTCACGCGTGCCAGACCATCGGGCCGAGAAGATCCCTGGCGCACCGCCCATGATGTCAACGCTGATTCCGCTGTCGTCGGCGAGCGCCACCCGACTGGTGTGCGCGGCGGCTGCCCGAGCCTTGATCAGCGCGTTCTCATCAAAGCTCGCACCATCTTCAACCGGCTCCGGCCCGTCGTATGCCTCAATTACGATGTCGGGAACGTCGCGACCGAGGATCTTCTGGAATTCGGCAATCTTGTGCGCGTTGTGGCTCGCAAGCACCACATGCATCGTCATTCGACGTCAAGGGCCTCGCGCTGGAGTACCGTCAGGTTCTGCCCTCCACCCGTCGCCAGGTCGAGCAGCGCGTCGAGCTCGGAACGGTCGAACGGTGCACCTTCGGCCGTGCCCTGAACTTCGACGAACAAGCCTCGACCAGTGACGACGACGTTCATGTCGGTCTCGGCGCGAACATCTTCGACGTACGCCAGATCGAGCATGGGCTCGCCGTCGATGATGCCAACGGAGACGGCCGCGACGCTGTCGATGAGCGGCACCGACCTCTTGCCGATGTGCCCCTTTCCACGTGCCCATTCCATCGCGTCGACGAGGGCAACGTAGGCGCCGGTAATTGCGGCGGTGCGTGTTCCTCCATCGGCTTGAAGCACGTCGCAGTCAATCACGATCGTGTTCTCGCCGAGGGCCTTCATATCGACGACGGCACGCAGGCTGCGGCCGATCAGCCGGGAGATCTCGTGTGTGCGGCCACCGATCTTGCCCTTGACCGATTCGCGCCCTGAGCGCTCGTTTGTTGCGCGAGGCAGCATCGCGTACTCCGCCGTCACCCAGCCTTTGCCCTTGCCCGTCAGCCAGCGCGGCACACCCGGCGTGAATGACGCCGTGCAGAGCACCTTGGTCTTGCCGAAGGAGATGAGCGCTGAACCCTCTGCTTGTTCGCTCCATCCGCGTTCGATCGTAATCGGCCTGAGTTGGTCTGCCGTGCGTCCGTCTTTTCGTGTCGTCACGAATTTTCTCCTTCTCTGAGTGCTGCGTGTAGCGAAGCGAGGTCGATGGCTCCGGTCTGAACCAGGTTGACGGACGAGATCTCGTGCCCGATCAACCGGTGCGCGAGCTCAAGAAACTCATCAGCGCTCTGCCCGGTCGCCTCATAGTTGTGTGTGGGTGGGGCGAAAGCTGTGCGCGCGATGCCGCGATCGATGAGTGTGCGATACACGTCGTTTGCCGTCTCGGTGTCACTCGACACCAGCGTGACGTCTGGCCCCATCACATACGAGATCACGCCTTTGAGAAACGGATAGTGCGTGCATCCAAGGACCAACGTGTCGATTCCGGCATCCCGCAGCGGACTCAAATACGTCTCCGCCACCTCGAGAACTTCCGCGCCCGTTGTGACACCGGCCTCGACGAACTCCACGAAGCGAGGGCAGGCCCTCGCAACGATCTCCAGATCGGGGGCTGCGGCAAATGCGTCGTGGTACGCGCGAGAATTGATCGTGCCCTCCGTGCCGATTACTCCGACCTTGCGATTGCGTGTCGTCGTCACTGCAGTGCGCACGGCCGGCTGAATCACTTCGATCACCGGAACGGAGTACCGCTCACGGGCATCCCGCAGCATCGCCGATGATGCCGTGTTGCACGCGATAACAATCATCTTCACACCCTGGGCGATTACGTCGTCGAGCACTTCAAGTGCGTACCGTCGTACGTCGGCGATGGGTTTCGGACCGTATGGCGAGTGCGCGGTATCACCGATGTACAGCACTGACTCATTGGGAAGCTGGTCTTGGATGGCACGAGCGACGGTAAGCCCGCCGACACCCGAGTCGAATATCCCAATCGGTGCATCAGTCACGAACCAAGCCTAGCGGCCACACGGGTAGGCTTGCGGCGTGAACACGTCGACGGCATTTCGTACCGACCGCTACGAGCTCACCATGCTCGAGGCAGCAATCACTCATGGCACGGCAGATACGCCGTGCATGTTCGAGGCGTTCGGGCGACGGCTGCCCGGGGCGAGGCGTTACGGCGTGGTTGCCGGTATCGGGCGCCTGCTTGAGCGCATCCGTGATTTTCGCTTTGCCGATGCTGAGCTCACGTGGCTCGCCGAGAACGACGTTGTGAATGCGAGTGCCATCGACTGGCTCGCGAACTATCGCTTCAGCGGTGACGTCTGGGGATACGCCGATGGGGAGGCGTATTTTCCGGAATCTCCGCTTCTCGTCGTCGAATCATCGTTTGGCGAAGGCGTGCTTCTCGAAACGCTGATTCTCAGCATCCTGAACTACGACTCCGCGGTTGCAACAGCGGCCACCCGAATGGTGACGGCCGCCGCGGGAAGGCCACTCGCCGAGATGGGCTCACGGCGTGCAAACGAGGATGCCGCTATCGCAGCCTCCCGCGCGGCGTACATCGCGGGATTCAGCGCGACAAGCAATCTCGAAGCTGGTCGCACATGGGGGATTCCCACAATGGGAACGGCGGCGCACTCGTTCACTCTGCTTCACGAGAACGAGGAGGAGGCATTCCGTGCGCAGGTTGCCACTGCAGGGCCGGGCACGACGCTTCTCGTCGACACCTATGACATTGCCGCGGGCGTCGAGACGGCGATTCGCGTGGCGGGAACCGAACTGGGCGCGATCCGCCTCGACTCGGGAGACCTGCCGACACTTGTCGTCGATGTGCGCAATCAGCTCGATCTGCTGGGCGCCCACAACACAAAAATCACTGTCACAAGCGACCTCGACGAGTATGCCATCGCAACGCTGCGCACAGCGCCCGTCGACTCGTATGGCGTGGGAACGTCTCTGGTAACAGGCTCTGGGTCACCGGCTGCCGGACTTGTCTATAAGCTTGTAGCCCGGCAGGACGGCAACGGAGACTGGGTGTCTGTCGCCAAGGCTTCTGCCGGAAAACGTTCGGTAGGCGGGCGCAAGTACGCCACGCGAGTGCGCGATGAGAACGGTCTCGCCCGTCAGGAGAAGGTCTACGTCGGGTTGGGGCCCGAAGAGGCGAACTCAATTCCCGCGTCGGAGCGCCCACTGCTCGAGCGGCTGATCACTGCAGGCGAGATCGACGAACGTCACCTCGGCGCTTCAGGCACGAGCCGTGCCCGAGAGCACCACGCAATGGTGAGGGCAGAGCTGCCAGCCGATGCATACCGGCTCGGCCGGGGCGATCCGGCGCTGCCGACGACATTCGCGTAGAGCAATGCCCGTCAGCACTCGCTATTCTTTGCGCATCCGCTCGTAGACCTTCTTGCACTCGGGGCAGACTGGAAACTTCTCGGGATCGCGCCCCGGCGTCCACTTCTTGCCGCAAAGTGCACGCACCGGCTTGCCGCTGATCGCCGACTCGAGAATCTTGTCTTTCTTGACGTAGTGCGAGAAGCGTTCGTGGTCGCCCGGATCGATCGTCTCTTTCTCAAGCAGTTCCTCGAGCTCACGATCGAGAACAGACGTTGACCCTCCCGTGGAGAGTGGATCTTCAGTACGCACCTGAACGTTCATGCTCTCCAGTGTAATCCGTGCGCACTGCGTGATCAGTGAGAAGTAGCGAATTCGATGATCTCGGGGCCTCGTCGATCGAAGGCGCGACCGCCAAGCCAGATCCCCGCGATAAACACGAGGATGCCGGTGCCCACGCCCGTCAGCAGTGCCCACACTGTCGCATCCGCATCGCCGAGGAGGCCTCTCCACGCGAAGTACAGCGTCGGAACCGACAGAACCACGGGGATCAGCAGACCGAATGTCTGGCTGAACCCTCCGCGTGCTCCGCTGTACTGCGGCTGCTGAAATGGACTGTCGCCCGGCGCTGCTGCCGGGTATGGGAACCGGGTCGAGAGGTAACTTGCGACCCCGAGGGATGCGAGCAGAAGGCACGCCGAGACCCCGAACATGCTCGGGAGCATCGACCAGTCGCCAAAGAATGCCATTGAGATCATGGAGCCGATCACGACGATCGGCACGCCGATCAGCAGAGTCGGTGCCGTGCGCCCCAGTCGATCTGCGTACCCCTTGACCCCGGAGGCGACGTGCAGCCATACGGCGCTTGCGTCGAACGCGAGGTCGTTGTGTAGCGACCATCCGAGAAAGAGGCACATGAACGGCAACGGCACGAGTGCGAGGGGCTGAGCTGGCACTCCGGCGATCAGAAGCGGCGGGATCAGCAGAAATGGAAGCACGGGAATGATGAGGATCGACACGATATACCGCGCGTCCCTTCCCCAGTAGCTGAGGCTGCGCGCCGCGATCGAGCTCGATGCCCGAGCAGGCATGATGTCGAACCAGCCGAGACTCCCAAAGCCTCCCTCGGGAATCTCGCGTGGCGCGGTTCGCAGTGCCCGTGCGACGAGTGCCCACCAGACGAAATAGAGAACTGCCGTCGTTCCCGCCGCGATGGCGAGCTTGCCGACGGCGCCGGCGACATCGCCGAGAGCTGCCTCTCCTGGTGCTGCCCAGACGGCTCCGAACGGCGTCCAGCTCACTGCCTCGGCAGCGCGCCCGAAATCGCTCATGCCGGAATTGGCGCTCCAGTCGATGCCCAGGGCGAAGATGATCGCGGGCGCAATGAGAACGAGAATGAGCACAAGAAACACTACGCGGAGCTCACGGGACTTTCGGGTGACAAGCGCTCCGCTGGCGATGTACTCCGCAATGCGTCCCACCAAGGCACAGGTGGCGATGGCGAACACAGCACAGATAACGGCGATCACCGTCGCGAAGGCTCCTCGGGACCAGGTGCCGATTGTCGCGAAGCTGAGCACAATCACCACAAGGCTGGGAATGCTCAGAAGACTGGCGAGCAAGGTGCCAGGGGCCAGAGCAGAACTTCGGATGCCGAATGGCGCGAACGTCCGCGGATCCAGTGGATCGGTCACTCCGAGCATGGCCGGAATGAGAAGGAACCCGAGTACGACGAATGACCCTGTGACAATGAGAAGGTCACGGACGTTTGCTGCCCCTGCACTTGCGAGTCCAACGAGACCCTGGGCAAGGAGCCACGTTCCGACCCCCACAACGATGATGAGCAGAACCGCACCGATGATTCGTGCAGGGCGCCCTCGAACGGTACCGAACGCGAGCTGCAGCCTCAGTCGGAGAAGCTGTGCAACCATTCAAGGTCCTCCGTCGCCTTGCGTCCGCCAACGAGCGAGATGAAACGCTCTTCCAGCGTGCTGCCGTTGCGCACATCGTCAATGGTGCCGCTTGCGAGAAGCTCTCCCCCGACAATGATCGCGACATTGTCACAGACACGCTCGATGAACTCCATGCCATGACTTGAAAGAATTACAGTGCCGCCGTTCTCGACGTACTTCTGCAGAATCTCGGTGATACTCGCGGCCGACACCGGGTCAACGGATTCGAACGGTTCATCGAGCACCAAAACACGCGGAGAGTGAATGAGCGCACACGCGAGTGCGATCTTCTTCGACATTCCCGCTGAATAGTCAGAGACCAAGCGCCCGACGGCATCCTCAAGTCCGAATGCCCTCGTCAGGCTCTTCACGCGAGCACGCACTGTGACGTTGTCGAGACCGCGCAACACCCCAGAGTAATAGAGCAGCTGTGCGCCCGTGAGCCGGTCGAACAGTCGCATTCGATCGGGCAGGGTTCCCATTGATCGCTTTGCCGCAGCGGAATCCTTCCACACGTCGATCCCGCTCACCGTGACAGAACCCGCGTCAGGTCGTAGCAGACCGGTGATCATTGACAGCGTCGTCGTCTTTCCTGCACCGTTCGGGCCGACGATCCCGTAGAAGGCTCCCGCAGGAATATCGAGATCGATCGATGTCACGGCGACAGTGTCCCCGAATTCTTTGCGCAGCCCTGAGAGCGCCACGGCCCCGCGAGACTTCTCCTGAATTTCGGTGTTTGCCGCGAGCAGCTCTGAGGCGGCTTGTTGTGCCGCTTGAGTTCGAGCTGCTCGAGCTGCCGCGCGCTCTGCCGAGCGTTCAGCAGCCTTCTTCCGTTCGGTCGCTATGCGTTCGCGCGCACGTGTCCACGACCCCACCGCCCACGCTTTCACTGCGTCGACGGCATCACGTGTGCCCGTCTCCGTCGCGGGGCTCTTCGCAGCATTATCTTGAGATGTCGCATCATCCGATGCCACTCGTGGTGTTGAGCTGTCGGCGGGATCGCTGATTTCTCGCGGCGCCTCCACTTGGTCCGCAGCCAACGTCTGGGCCACTGATGTCGCTGCGGAAGAAACCGCGGTCGAGACCGAGATAACCGGGGCTTTCGCGCTCTTCTTCGTCGCCGCTTCATTGTGAGCTGCATCAACGGGAGGCTGAATCGGCGCGGGCCGTGTCGAAGCCGAGCCGCTGGTCTTCTCCTGAGTCGCGGGGGTTTGCTGCTTGGGATCGCTTGCCGTGACCTGCGCTGCAGCCTTGGCAGCCTTGGCAGCCGCGTCTGCTGCAACGACGGACGACGTCGGCGCGGTCGATGTCGGTGCTGTCTGCTTTGGCGCTGTTTGCCTCGGCGCCGTCTTCTTCGCACTAGCTGTCGTCGAACTCGTCTTCTTCGTCGTTGACGCGGTCGATTTTGCCCCGGCCGGTTTCGCACTGGAAGACGCTGAGCCGGTCTGTGCCGACGTCTTCTTCGCCGTTGACGTTGACCTGCTCTTCTGTGTCGACGTCGACGCACCCGTGGTCTTCTGCGTCGATCCGGTTGGCGCGGCGACCGCCGACGTACGCTTTGCCTGCGTACTCTTTGCTTGCGTTGTCTTTGATTGCGTTGTCTTCTTCGGCGTTGCTTTCTGCGTCGTCGACTTCGTCGTGGACGATTTCGTCGCCGTCGTCTTCTGAGCCGATGTCTTCGGTGAGGATGTCTTCTGTGCCGAGGCCTTTTGACCAGACGCCGTTCGCGTCGAACTGGTCGTCGCCTTCTTCTTTGCCGGCCCTTCTGCTGGCTTCTCGGCTCCCCCAGCCTCCTGCGCGCCCGCAGGCTCTGTACCCACAGCTGCTGCTTTGGCCTTCTGCGTGGCCGTTGCCGATTTCGGCGCGCTCTTCACCGGAGCTTCCGCAACGCCGGCTCTGCTGCTTGTTGGCTTCTTGGCTGCTGAACTACTTGCCTTCCCGGTCTTCGGGCGAGACGCAGCGGGCTTCTGAGCTGCCGGCGAACGCGATGCTTCCGAGCTGCTGGCTCCGTCTTTTTGCGTCGCGTCATCCATCGCCGCCGATACTCGATCCGGTTTGCTCTCTGCGGAATCGGTGGGCGGCGTCTCATCGGGCAATGGCGAAGGCGCAGAAGTCACTCATGAAATCTACCAAGCGGTTCTGACAACCGCCTCATCCGAGCGAAGTATTTCCCTCAATTACTGCCTGAGAGAACACCGAGTGTGTGATTACGAATCCGCAACAAGCACCCCCTGAGCCTTATTCACGGAGAGTCGTCCGCTAACGTGAAAACTGGCATAAAGGGGTGTCACAGCATTTATCGTCGAGAGAACATCGCGTATCAATCGGGTGAATACCCGTTGATGTTCGGCTCGAATCGCAACGTGAGGAGCCACCATGACCACACAGGTCGTAATTTTAGCTGCGGGGATGGGCAGCCGTCTCGGGCGCTCTCTCCCCAAGCCGCTGACCGAACTCAACGATGGTCGCACGATCATGCAGCAACAGTTCGACAACATCCACCAGGCGTTCGGAAAGAACGTGAAGGTGTCGATCGTCGTTGGGTACAAGCTTGAGCACATCATCGAGGCCTTCCCCGACGCAAACTTCGTCTACAACGAGCAGTATGACCAGACGAACACGTCGAAGAGCCTGCTGCGCGCGCTCAAGGCATCGTCTGCAGGCGGTGTTCTCTGGATGAACGGAGACGTCGTCTTCGACCCGTCCGTGCTTGAGCGCGCGGCCGCGCTCGTCGCCCGCGACCAGTCGTTCGTGACCGTCAACACGTCACGGGTCTCTGACGAAGAGGTCAAGTACACGACGAGTGCCGAGGGTTACATCAAGGAGCTCTCGAAGACCATCAAGTCCGGTGCGCTCGGCGAAGCCGTTGGCATCAACTACATCTCGCGCGCCGACAAGGTGAAGTTCATTCGTCATCTGCAGCGAGTCGATGATCAGGATTACTTCGAGCGTGGACTCGAGCTCTCCATTTCGCATGACAATGTTCTTGTCGAGCCGATGGACATCTCAGATCTCTACGCCGTTGAGGTCGACTTTGCAGAAGATCTGGAGCAGGCAAACCTCTACGTTTGACCCGCTTCTTTATGATGCCGGCACGCGCTATGCGCGTGCCGGCATCATTTTGGCATTATGTTGGAGCCTGTGACATCAGCAGTAAACCCGAGGGCTCCACGCACGAAAGCGAGCCGTTACCGTAGCGCATTATGGCTGCTGACGAAACGGGATCTGCGCGTGCGCTATTCGACGAGCGCCCTCGGATACGTGTGGTCCATCCTCGATCCCCTGGTCATGGCCGGTATCTATTGGTTTGTCTTCACCGTCGTCTTCGACCGCGGCGACCGTATCGGCGAACAGCCGTATATCGTCTTCTTGCTTGCAGGGCTTTTGCCCTGGATGTGGTTCACCGGAACGATCTCGGATTGCACACGGGCGTTCCTCAAGGACGCAAAGCTCGTGCGCTCAACATCGATTCCCCGCAGCATCTGGGTGAATCGCCTCGTGCTCTCAAAGGGAATCGAGTTCGTGGCGTCCCTCCCCGTTCTCGCGGCATTCGCTCTCGTGTACAACGCCCCCATCACCTGGTTTGCCCTCTTGTTTCCCCTCGGAATTCTGCTTCAGGCCGTTCTCATCATGGGAATCGGGCTGATCATTGCGCCCGCCGTTGTGTTCTTTCGTGATCTCGAAAGAGCGACGAAGCTCATTCTCCGCTTCTTGTTCTATGCGTCGCCCATCGTGTACGGATTCTCCGACCTTCCAGAGAGCATTCAGCCATTCGCGGCTTTCAACCCGCTCGCGGGAATCATGTCGATCTATCGTTCAGCATTTTTCGCTGACCAGCTCAATGTGTTCGCCGTGGCTATGTCGGTTCTCGTTTCGGTCGTGCTCCTCGCGATTGGAGTGCTCGTGTTCAGCCGCTCCGAACGCAGCGTTCTGAAGGAGCTGTGATGACAGCATCCGTTATCTCCGTCGTTGACCTCGGTGTGCGCTTTCGCCGCAATCGACGCGGGCGCCGCAACTTCAAGGACCTCTTCGCTGGCAAGAATCGTCGATCTCGTCCAGGCGAGTTCTGGGCACTACGCAACGTGTCTTTCGACGTTCAGCGCGGCGAGGCGATCGGGGTAGTGGGCCGCAATGGTCAGGGAAAATCAACGCTTCTCAAACTGGTAACGGGCGTACTTCTCCCCGACGAGGGAACGGTGACGGTCTCGGAGGGAGTAGCGCCGCTGATCGAGATCACCGGCGGGTTCGTGAATGACCTCACCGTCAGAGACAACGTCTACCTCACGGCGGGGCTGCACGGCATGAGTCGTCACGATATCGAAGCGCGCTTCGATGAGATTATCGATTTCGCTGAAATCAGTGACTTTGTCGATACGCCGTACAAGCATCTGTCGAGCGGTATGAAGGTGCGCGTTGCCTTTGC
The DNA here is from genome assembly GCF_011751765.2 of Paramicrobacterium chengjingii. Taxonomy (GTDB): domain Bacteria; phylum Actinomycetota; class Actinomycetes; order Actinomycetales; family Microbacteriaceae; genus Paramicrobacterium; species Paramicrobacterium chengjingii. Next base: position 1,331,330 of record NZ_CP061169.1, on the reverse strand, counting down.
TGTCATTGCTCAACTCGATGAACCGATCATGCTGGTTGACGAAGTTCTGGCCGTCGGTGACAAGGCGTTCCGTGAGAAGTGCTACCGCCGTATCGATGAGATGCTCGCTGGCGGGCGAACGCTCTTCTTCGTTTCGCACAATGAGAAGGATCTGCGACGCTTCTGCACGCGCGGGCTGTATCTGGACAAGGGCGCGCTCGTTCTCGACGCGGCAATCGACGATGTGCTCGACCGCTATAACGAGGACCACAACAGTTAATTCGCAGGGCTCATCCAGATGAACACGGGAAACTGTCTCTGACGCAGTGAGGAGGCGCAATGCCGATGCAGAAACCGAGCCCGACGCCGGAGATCGTTGCGCCCGACATCTACGCAACGCCACGGCGCTCCGAGCCGCTGCCCGCCTGGGTCAAAGCAATCGACAAGGTTCTTGCCGTGCAGCGGCCCGTTGTCGTCTCCCACCTTCGCGGCATCAGGCGACGGAATCCCGAGGCGACGAACGAGCGAATGCTGCGTGTTCTCGAACGACGTTATCTGGCTGCCGTCACAGCGGGCGGTGCAGCAGTGGGAACGACGGCTGCCTTTCCGGTCGTGGGAACCGGAACTGCGCTCGCCCTGGCGGGTGCTGAAACACTCGGCTTTCTCGAATCGACAGCGCTTTTCGCTCAATCAGTCGCCGAGGTCCATGGACTACCCGTGGCTGATCCCGACCGCGCACGCGCACTCGTCGTCACCATGATGCTCGGAGGCTCGGGGAAGGAGATTCTGCGACAGTTCTCAGGCGAGCTGCTGAAGACTGCTCGCCCGCGCTCGAAATTCTGGGGCGAGATGATCACTTCGAGCATGCCACAGGCTGCCGTCGGCCCGGTGGCGGACGAACTCACAAGACGATTTCTCAAGAAGTTCGTAACTACCAAGGGAACGACGATGATCGGGAAGATTGTTCCGTTCGGCATCGGCGCAATGATCGGCGGGGTTGGCAATCACGTCGCTGGACGCGACGTCGTGCAAAGCGCACGAAACGCGTTCGGTCCCGCCCCGCTCATTCTCCCCGCAGAATTCGAACCACGCTGACATCGGTTGCCGTGGAATGGTGCCGTCGCGCGTCAGTGTGGGGAGTCGACGGTGCGTTCAGCCAAATCTATCTCGTGGATGCGCGCGTGCTCTGCCCATTGGTCCATGAGGTGCTGAACGGTATCGTGAAACCGCTTCGTCGCCGTGCCCGGTGTCGTGTCGCCAAAGTAGTACTGTGACCACGTGGCAATGCGCTCCACAGTCTCAGGGTCGTGCAGCAGACGATCGATCTGCTCGGTGATCTCCGCGACATCGTCGACCTCGAGCCACTCACACGCAGACAAATAGCCTCCCGCATCGATTTTGGCGCGTTCACTCACCGGCCGCGTCACCATGAGCGGCTTGCCTGTGGCGAGGCGATCGTAGATCATGGCGGAGATATCGCTGATGGCAACGTCTGCTGCGGCGATCTGCCAGCCGATCTCAGAGCCGTTATCGAAGACGTGCTGCGCGGTTGGATCCGCTTTATTCGCCGCGGCGAGCATGCCAATGATCTCGCGATTCGCTTGTCCATAGAGATTGTTTACAATGCCGGACCGAGGGTGCGGGCGGTAGATGACACGATGCCGACCCGTGGCAAGGAGCGCACGGACCAACCCGACTCCGTGGCTCGCGATGGAACCATATGCCGCGGCGGCTCGATCGCCTTCCCACGTTGGCGCATAAAGAACGACAATTCGCTCATCAGGTGTGTAGGGAAGAGCGCCAGAGAAGTGATCGGCCTGCGGTCTGCCGATCGGCAGCGCGCGTTTGTCAAAGTCATAGTCCCACAGCACACGTTCAAGTCGAGCACGTGCTGCCTCACCAGCGATCAGGCTGTAGTCGTACGCCTTGAACTGGTTGGTGGTCATGTACATCTTGTCGCTCTCACCGTGATTGATGAACACATGCCAGCGCTGACCGTAGCGGAACATCTGGAAATTCTTAGCGTTCTGGTTCACGTAGAAGACAATGCGGATGTCTTGCCTGGCCACAGTCTTCTCGAGGTCGGCGACAGTGCGCACGTATGTCACGGGGAGTGGCGACTCGTCGAATAGTTGAAGCGCCGCTGTCGACCCGCGGCTCAGAATGAGAACAGGCCAGGTCTTCGCAAGCTCAAGGAGAGGCTTGTACCACTGACGAATCTGGTACATGTTCACAGCTTCGTCGGCGAAGTAGACGGCAATCTTGAAACGCTCAGGCTCCAGCGGCGGCTGCGACCGTACTTTCTGACGCAGCACCATGTGCGCTCGACGGTTGTCGACGAGCTTCTTGCCCAGTTGCATGGCTTTTTGGGCGTCTCCGATCACATTCATCGTGCCTCACAGTATCGAGCACAGATAACAGTTTGCTTGGAGCGCATCAGATGACCGGTGGCCTTCCTGCTCGGGCCATGCGAAAGACTGTGCGCCAGCGCATTGTCGAGCGCGGTCCTGGATTCTTCGTCCAACCTTCCCGCCATCCACCAAACCATGTTGAGAGCACATCGGGGCTGCGCCACCAGCGAAGCAGGGTGATTCCTGTCCACGCAAAGACGTAGACGGGCTGCAGGATCAGCGGCAGATTTCTCCGTGCGAGCCACACCCGATTACGCGCATTGAGGCGGTAATAGTCGTTATGACGTGTCGGGTGGACGAAGGGGTGATTCGCCACAAGATTACCGGCGTACCAGGCGCGCCTGTCGGTATTCCATACGCGCCACGCGAGCTCGATGCCCTCGTGAGCGTAGAAGTACTCGTCGCCCCATCCCCCACACTCGTCGAAGACCACTCGTGGCATCACGATGACTGCTTCGAGGCATGAGAAGACGTTGCTCGAGTGCGTGCGCTCGCCCTTCAGGATGCGAGGGATCCACCGCCGCGGCGCGCGTCCGTCGACGGCGTCTTCCAACCGAGGCTGTATGAGTCCGATATCGGGATGGGCCCTGAAGATGGCGATCGCGTCACGCAGGAATGTCTCGCTCGGCAACGTTGCATCGTCGTCAAGAAAGAAGATGTACTCCCCCGACACTGATGCCGCCCCACGATTGCGCCCAGCGGGAATTCCGATGTTCTCGGCAAGTCCGAGGCCACGGGCTCCCCCCGGCAGTCCTGTGGGCTGCCAGCCGTTACCGACGACGACGATGTCGCACGTAACACCCTTCTGAGCCTGAACCGATTGTATGCCGGCTGTCAGTTCGACTGGTCGTGTGCCTTGCGTGAGCACAACAACGCCGACTGATGGCCCGCCCCGCTCAGGCGCGGACACGTTGAGACGTCATGATTGCGATGAAGTGTCCAACGAGCGTGAGCACCGCAACGACGAGCAGGATGACCAACACGCCACGCATGGCAATCTGATCCCCAATGAAGAGGCCGACGACTGCGGCGGCAAAGATCACCATGGTCATCTCGACGGAGTGGAAGATGCGGTGGAGCGGAATCACTCTGGCCAGTCGACGCAGCTTCGCGAGAAGACCGCTTGTGGGCGCCATCTCGGCGTCCGAGTAAGTGAGCTTGGGTGCCCCGAAGTTCGCTCGGGCCACACGCACCATATCGTTGAGCGCCTTGTTCAGAACGAGCACGAGCGCCAGCGCCAAACCGAGCGTTGTCCAGAGATAGTCGCCATCGGGCGTGAAAGGGTACCCCGCTGCTCGAATGGCGAGTGCGAGCGGAATCAGGGCTTCCGTGGAGTAGTGACCGACAGCATCCAGAAACGCGCCAGCAGGCGACGAGGTCTTGCGCCATCGGGCAACCTCACCATCGCAGCAGTCGATGAGCATCTGAACTTGGCACAGTACGAGAGCGAGAGCCGCTCCGCCAAAGCCCGGAATGAGAAGGGATGCCGCAACGGCCCAGCCGCTGAGGATCATCAGGCCCGTGACTCCGTTCGCGCTGATCGATGTGCGCAGCAGAAGCCAGGTGACGTACGGCGAAAGATCGCGCAAGTACAGCGCCGCCGTCCAGTGCTCGGCATTCTTGCGTGAACGGACCTCGTCCGGCTGCGCTACGGCGCGCAGCTCGGCGATCGTCCGAGGACGACGGGGGCGTTCGTCATTCGGGAGCGACACGGGTGTTTTGACCCTTCTCGTACTTCTGGGCGGCAATGTTGCTGGCGAGCAGGAGGAAGCCAGGGATGAATCCCACTCCCCAACAAAAGTGTATGCACGGAAGCACGATAATCAGCCAGCACCGCACTGCTGCGCTCCGAACGCCCGGCAGAGTAAGTGCCGCGCCGAGCACGGTGAGCACATACACGGCAGGAATGGCGAAGGCGAGGACAAGCCACGGTGCGGCACCCATGATCGCCTGCGCGATGCCGACAAGTCCGACCACTGTGCCCAGAGCAACGCCGATCACCATGAGCGGAGGCACAAAGTATCTCAGTGTGTTGCGCACGGGAAAACGCCGGCTGAGTTCGCCGCGCCACATTCCCGTCGAGAAGAACTGCCTCGCCAGACGAGACAACGACGGTCGCGGGCGGTACACGACCCGAAGCTCAGGAGTGAACCAGACAATGTGCCCGCCCTGGCGGATGCGTCGGTTGAGCTCCCAATCCTGGCCGCGTTTGATGCGCTCGTCAAAGAGCCCGACCTGTGTCAATGCATCGCGCCGGAAGACGCCGAGGTACACGGTGTCAGCCGGCCCCTCTTTTCCGCCCACGTGATGAGGGGTTCCGCCAAGTCCCACGCGCGAACCGTACGCTGCGGCGACGGCCTCCTCGAAAGGCGTCGTCCCTCTCGCATCCATGATGCCGCCGACGTTGCCCGCGCCAGTACGAGTGATTGCCTCGACCGCGATACGCGTGTAGTCGGAGGGAAGCACAGAATGAGCGTCGACGCGCACGATGATGGGGTGCTCGGTTGCCCGAATGGCGATGTTGAGCCCTGCCGGCGTCGACCCGACGGGGTTGTCGATCACGCGTACGCGTGAATCCGCTCGCGACAGCGCCTCGACGAGCTCGTTGGTTCCGTCAATGGACGGACCGACAGCGATCGCTACGTCGAACGGCCCCTCGTAATCTTGTCCGAGCAGACTGTCGACGGCGGCACGTACATGGGTCACGTCGTTCAGCACAGGCATGACGTACGACACGCCAGGCAGAGTGCCCGACGTGGGCACCTCTGACGCTGATGTTCCCATGTTCTCCACTCGATGTTGGGCCGGGGATGAGCTTATCAGCAGCGGCTCAGAGACAACGCAAGCGCCCGTGCTCTGACGGCACGGGCGCATGCGACTCGAATGCTATTCAGGCAGTTGCCCCAGCGTGGCATCCGCCGTATATGTCTTCCCGTTTCTCACGTACGTAAGCACGACGTCGCTACCCGCCGCGCTTGCCTTGACCTGCGCGACGAGATCGGAATCGCTCGTGATCGCGATGTCACCGTACTTGGTAACGACATCGCCCGCTCGGAGACCCGCTTCATCGGCGGCTCCACCTGCTGTGATGTCTTTCACGAGTGCACCAGCTACCGACGCGTTCGGGTCGCTCGCAGCGTTCGTGACAGCGGCACCGAGCAGTCCGTGCGTTGCGGTTCCGGTATCGATGATCTCATCGGCGATGCGCTTCGCGACGTTGGACGGAATCGCGAATCCGACGCCGATGCTTCCCGACTGAGAGCCACCCTCAGAACTTGACCCAGCGCTCGCGATCGCGACGTTCACGCCGATCAGCTCACCACTGTCGTCGACGAGAGCTCCGCCTGAGTTACCGGGATTGATTGCTGCGTCGGTCTGGATGACAGCGAGTGAGATATACCCTCCGTTTGAGGAGCCGTCTTTCTGGTCTGGGAGACCAAACTCGAAGGGAGCATCCTTGTCAGATCCGTTATCTGGGTCTTCGGGAACCGCAGAGGACGCTACCGTGATGCTTCGGTTGAGCGAGCTCACGATTCCATCGGTGACCGTGCCGCTGAGACCTAGAGGAGCGCCGATCGCAACAGCGGTGTCGCCGACATTCACGTTCGATGAGTCGCCGAACGTCATTGGCGTCATGTCTGACGCATCCTTGAGCTTGATCACGGCGAGGTCGTACACAGGATCGGTGCCGACAACCGATGCCGTGTAGATGTTGCCCGCATCGTCTGTCACCTGAATGTCGGCGTCTGCCGACTCCCCGTCAAGCGTGACGACGTGATTATTTGTCAGAACGTACCCGTCTTTACTCAAGACGATGCCGGAGCCGCTTCCCGCCGCCTTCGTGCCGCGAACAGAAATCGTCACGACGCTCGGTGCTGCCTTTGCTGCGATCGCCGTCGTCTCGGTGACTTCTTTGTTGTTGTTGATCGTCACTGACGAGTTCGGGGACGAGTTCGTCACCTCGTTGCCCTGCTGAGCGCTATCGATGATCGAGAAAGTTCCCGCACCGGATGCGCCACCGACGAGTGCACCGATCACGAGACCGGCAACGAGCATCCGAGTGCCCGTCTTCTTCTTCGTCTTAGCGGGCTTCTGCGGCGCGCCGGGGTTCGGCTGGCCCGGCATGCTGGCCGTCGGGGGCGCGCCATGTTGTGCAGCACCGTGATGGGGCGCTGGAGCGCTGGGGTAGCCGGTATAGATCGGCTGACCGTACTGCTGCTGAGGCATTCCAAACGCGTTAGCGTTGGCTGCACCCGGATGCTGCGGTTGCGCAGAGTCGTATGCCGACGAAGGGGCTGACCACGTGTGAGGAAGCTCAGGCTTCGGAGGGAGCCGATCTGAATCGGCGGAGTCGCCAGCCAGGCTCGGATCGAAGGCCGCCTCGTTATGCCCATTGTGCACCTCGTGCTGAGGCGTGTTCTGCTCACGTGGGGTGCCCTGCTCGCGCCCGGCATCTCCGGATTCGGGGGGCGTTGGGGTGTTGGAATCGTTGTCGTTCATACTGAGTTCCTTCCAGACATCACCAGTGTGCGACTCGAAGCTATCGATCCCGCGTGCTGCGCCTATGACGGAGCTATGTTAAAACTGCGACCCTTCTGTGAGGGTGCTATCTGCAGGCTAATGCAGGCGACTGACCATTCTCCGAAAGAAGCCTGCCGATGTGCCGAGATTGGCGAGGGTCGAACGATCAGCAGCTGTGCGCCGCTGCGGATAGCCTAGGTGCATGCGTGATCATGGTGGATGGCGAAAGGCGGCGGCGGGGGCCGGTCTCCTGGCGCCAGACGGTTCGATGACAGAAACGATATTCGCCGAGATGACTGCACTCGCGGCTCGCACGGGGGCGATCAACCTGGGTCAGGGCTTTCCCGATGAGATTGGCCCGGCGCATGTGCTGGAGGCTGCGCGTGCGGCGATTGCGGCGGGGACTAACCAGTACCCACCCGGCAGAGGAACTCTCGAGCTGCGGAGCGCGGTGAGCGAGCATCAGAAGAGGTTCTACGGGCTTGACGTCGCCCCTGAGACAGAGGTGCTCGCGACGGCCGGAGCGACGGAGGCACTTGCCGCGACGATCCTCGCGTTGATCGAACCTGGGGACGAGGTGCTCACCTTCGAGCCGTATTACGACGCCTACGGAGCTCTGATCTCGTTGGCCGGCGGTGTGCACACCACGGTTCCGCTCCCCTGGCCTCACTTCGAGCCGGACCTCGATCTGCTCGAACGCGCGGTCACCGATAAGACCCGAATCATTCTCGTGAACGACCCGCACAACCCGACCGGAACGGTGTTCAGCGCAGCGACACGTGAGCTCATCGTGCGGCTCGCTGAGAAACACGGAGCGACAATCGTCACAGATGAGGTTTATGAGCATCTCACCTTCGGCGTACGCCACACCCCCATTGCGACGATGCCTGGAGCAGAGGGCCGCACCGTAACGATCTCATCTGGCGGTAAGACGTTCAACACGACGGGATGGAAGATCGGGTGGCTGACAGCATCCTCAGATCTCGTCGACGCAATTCTCACTGTCAAGCAATATCTGACGTACTCGAATGGTGCCCCTTTGCAGCCTGCCATCGCTGCGGGGCTGCGAAGCAATGATCGGTTCTTCCACGAGCTGGGCCCCGATCTCGACCGTAAACGTCGTCTTCTGAACGACGGACTGAGAGCTGCGGGGTTCGACGTCGCCGACTCTGCTGGAACGTATTTCACCGTCGCCGATGCCGCAGCTCTCGGCTTCGACGACGCTGTGGAATTCTGCCGTGTTCTTCCCGAACGCGCTGGCGTGATCGCCGTGCCGATCTCCGCATTCGTCATGCCGCAGCACGCGAGCGACTACAGTTCTCTCGTGAGATTTGCATTCTGCAAGCGCACAGAAGTATTAGAGCAGGCAGTCACGCAGCTTGCCGGGCTCCGGCGCTGACCGACGTCGCTCCACTCAGTCACGGGCGCGTGCCACGATTCCGTAGCGGCGCAGCTGCAGCGATGGATTGACGGCACGTGTCTCGGTGAGCACAGCCCGCGAGACGAACGCGACAACGACGTCTGACTGCGTACCGAGAGTCGCAAGCGGCACACCGGACGGGTCGACCACCATACTGTTGCCCGCTCCGATCGAGGGCGGATGGTCGGCACCCGCAACGTACACGGTGTTCTCGATCGCGCGCGCCGTGAGAAGCGTACGCCAGTGGTGCTCCTTGAGGGGACCACGCACCCACTCTGCGGGCACGAGCACGACCTCGGCTCCGGCATCCACGATGCGGCGAGTGACCTCGGGAAAGCGAAGGTCATAGCACGTTTGCAGGCCGAAGCACAGGCCACCGGCTTCGAACGTCTGCGGCTCGTCGAGCTCTCCGGCAACGACCCAGTCGCTCTCCTTCTGCCCGAAGGCGTCGTACAGGTGCTGCTTGCGATACACCGCCACGGTCTCTTCTTCGGGGCCAACCGCAACTGCTGTGTTCGAGAACCGGCGCGGATCATCCGTCGTCTCGACAAGTCCAGCGACGATGTGCACACTGAGCTCGCTCGCAAGTGCCTCAAGCGATCGCACGAACGGACCATCGAGGCCCTGAGCGTGCCGCGCGAACGAATCGTCCATCGGATTCACGAAGTAACTCGAATACTCGGGAAACACGATGACGGATGCTCCGCGCTCCGCCGCGCGGATCGAGAACGAGCGGATCGTCGCCAGGTTCGCGTCGATGTCGGGCGTCGGCGCAAACTGGGCGACGGCAACGCCAATCGGTTCATGCAGTGTCATACCGTCAGCATATGGTTCGTTTGCCCGAGTCGGTAGTGATTGTCAGGCGAGCGCACCAGCAGCATAGCCAGCCTGGCCGATGTGCTGCGCGGCATCGTCGATGATGCTGACGATCCGCACTCCCCTGGTCACCGGCGGGTTCCAACTGTCATCGATCACCTCGCCGAGGTCGTCGTCGCTGAGCGTGCGCAGGTAAGCGATCAGAGCGTCTGTCGTCTCGGAAAGATACTCATAGAGCACCTCAGCGTCGTTGACGCGAATGGCCCGTGCCTCGTCTGGCGTGTGCCCGAAGCCCACCTCGTCGCCAGCGCTTCCCAATCCCGTCTTCTGCGCATAGTCGCGCGTGCTCCACACCTCGTCGGCGCTGATGAGTGCTGCGAGCTGAACATCGATTTCGCGTCCGGTATGCCAGAGAAGCCACGCGACAGAATTATCGTGGCCGCCAGGATGCCCGTTCAACACGTCGGGTCCAAGTTTCGAACGCAAACGTTCTGCTGCTTGGCGCGGTCGATTCGCTGCTTCAATAAGAATGTCGCGTGCGTTCATGCCCGCTACGGTACACCCGTCTCGCTGGCCAGAGGCCGACAAAGAAAGAACCCCCGGAATCGTGATGATTCCGGGGGTTTCTGGTTGCGGGGGCAGGATTTGAACCTACGACCTCTGGGTTATGAGCCCAGCGAGCTACCGAACTGCTCCACCCCGCGGCACAAGAAATTACTCTACCAGAGCCTTGCGACTCCCCCAAATCGAGGCGACTCGAGCTGAGCGAGATCAGTTAAATGGATGCTGCCGGTCGGCGCAGAGCGTCGACCGGCAGCATCCATGCGGCATCAGTGTTTAGCCGTTGATCAACTCAAGAGCCTTTTGGATGGCCTCGTTAAGGCGTTTGTCCGCCTCTCCGTACGCCGCCCAGTCTCCGGCTTCCATAGCTGCCTTCTTGTCTTCCATCGCCTGCTGAGCGTCGGCGAGTACGTCGGCCAGGTCAGACGACGGCACATCGGGCGTCTCGGAGCCCGAATCGCCGTCTCCGCTATCTGGGTTCTCGGGCGGAGCCTGCGAATCGTCATCACCGTCTGCGGCCGCCTGGTCGCCAGCCTCGGCACCGGAGTCACCGCCGAACAGCTTGTCGAGCGCCTCGTCGAGCGTGTCTTCGAAGGCGATCTTGTCACCGAATGCGACCAGCACCTTCTGCAGCAGCGGATAGCTCGTCTCACCCGTCGACTTCACGTAGACCGGCTGAACGTAGAGCAGACCACCGCCAACGGGGAGGGTCAGGAGGTTGCCGTTCAGCACTTCCGTCTGCCCCTGTTTCAGAATGTTGATCAGGTTCGATACAGCGGTGTCGGAGTTGAACGAGTTCTGCACCTGACCCGGACCCGGCACAGTCGTGTCCTTCGGCAGTCTCAGCAGTGTCAGCGTTCCGTAGCTGTCTGCTACGGTTCCCGCTTTGCTGCCCGCGTTCGAGTTCGCCGAGAGGTAGCCGGCTAGCACGCTCGAGGCACCACCACCACCAGGGATGAAGCTGGTGTACAGCGAGTACGACGGGTGGTCCTCGCCCGGCATCTGCATGGACAGGTAGTACGGAGGCTGAAGAGTGCTGCTGCCCTCCTTCGCCTGCGGATCTGCTGGCGTCTTCCACAGATCGGAGTCCGAGTACCACTTGTTCGGGTCGGTCACGTGATAGCGCTGAAGCACATCACGCTGCACCTTGAAGAGATCTTCCGGGTACCGCACGTGCGACAGCAGGTCGCCTCCCATCTCAGACATCGGCTTGACCGTCGAGGGGAAAATCTTCTGCCATGTCTGCAGGATCGGGTCCTTGTCATCCCACGAGTACAACGTCACCGAACCGTCATACGCGTCGACAGTCGCCTTCACGGAGTTGCGCATGTAGTTGATGTCGTCGAGTAGGAACGACTGGTTTCCGTCTTCGTTCGATATTGCTGAGCTTAGGCTTGTTGTCTTCGAGTACGGGAAAGAGTTCGACGTTGTGTATCCGTCGATGATCCAGACGATGCGTCCGTCGACAACGCTGGGGTACGTGTCCGAGTCGAGCGTCAAATACGGTGCGACTTTCTGCACTCGTTCGCGCGGACTACGGTCGTACAGAATCTGCGACTCGGGGTTCACGTTGTCAGAGAGGAAGATCTGCTCTGACTGGAACTTGAGGGCGTACACCAGCTTGTTGAAGATGTTGTCAAGTTTCGGCCCGGCGTCGCCGGTGAACGTCGTGTACGTTTCTCCCGATTCGCCCGACGGGTAGTCAAGCTCAACGTCACTGCCCCCCTTGGGGCCACCGACGACGGAGTATGTCGGCGAATTCTCGCCGAAGTACACCCGCGGCTCGAAGTCACCCAGAACACCGGTCGAGGGAATGCCCGACTGCATGAACACGGGCTCTCCGTCGCTGGAGCGCTGATTGCCGTATGCGGCGACAAGGCCGTAGCCGTGCGTGTAGACGAGCGAGCTGTTCACCCAGCTGAGGTCCTCTTTCACCCCGCCCTGGTTCATCTCGCGTACAGCGACAACAGCATCCTGCACCTTGCCGTCAATCGTGTAGCGGTCAACGTCAAGCTCGGGCGAGAACTGGTAGTAGGTCTTGAAGCGCTCGAGCTGCGTGACAGTGGCGCTGATCAGATCGGGATCGATAATGCGAATGGATGCTGTCGTCTCAGCGTCCGACCGCAGAGCGCCAGGCTCAGCATCCGTTGTCGCATCGTAGTCCACCTCCTTGACATCCGAGACGCCGAAAGCGTCTCGGGTCATGTCGATGTTGCGCTCGATATACGGCTGCTCGAGAGCCCGTTCGTTCGGCTCTACCTGGAAGCGCTGCACCACCCACGGGTAAGCGGTGCCGATGAGAAGGGCCGAGACGAGCAGCAGCGCCGTGCCGACGACCGGAAGACGCCAGCGCCCGATGAACGCGGTGACGAAGAACAGGATCGCTACGAAGACCGAGATGCCCGCGAGAATCGCGCGGGTTGGAATTGTTGCGTTGACGTCGGTGTAGCTGGCACCAGTGATGAGGCTGCCTGTCTCAGTGAGCGTGAGGTACTGATCGACCCACACGCTGACAGCCTGAATGAGCAGGTAGACACCGGCGAGCACGGCGATCTGAATGCGCGCAGCCTTTGAGATGCGCAGCTCGCGCCCGACAAGCTGGATCGAGCCGTAGAGGAAGGTAACCGCTGCCGAGCAGATCAGCGCGAGAAGCACAACCGCCGAGGCAAACGCGAGAACCTCACGGAAGAACGGCAGCTGGAAGAGGTAGAACGACACGTCGAGTCCAAACTGCGGGTCGGTCTGGCCCGTGGGCGTGGCGTTGAGCCACATGAGCACGGTCTCCCAGTTCGTCGCAGCCGAGAAGCCGGCGAACAGGCCGAGCAGCACGGGGATGCCCCACATGCCGAGTCGACGAAGCGGCTCGATGAGCTCCTGGTAGCGGTCGAGCTGCGAATTCAGTTTCGCGTAGACGGGCCGCAGCCGATACGCCAGCTGCAGAGCTCCCCACACGGGAACCGCCATCGCAACGAACCCAATGAAGAACATGACGATCGTGGCGACCCACTGCGTTGTGAGCACCTGGGTGTAACCCAACTGCTGGAACCAGAGGAAGTCTGAGTAGAAATTCGCGAATATGAAGAACAGCACAACAAGCACACCAACGGAGACGAGTGTGATGGCGAGCGGTGCGCGCTTCTTTCGACCGGCATTCGAGGAACGTGCCGTGGCAGATGACATCGATTGGCCTTTTCAGTGTCGGGGTTTAACTGTCAATCCTACGGACAAACGCCATGCTTTGCCTGTGCACGGCAGATGCTCACGGCGAACACATCGGCAATGACGCGGTCGAGTCGCCGTCACGCACCGATTTCAGCACAGCGAGCGAATCTTCGAGCGTGGCGACTTTGAACACCGTGAGCCCGTCGGGTACATGGCCGACGACTTCATCGCAGTTGTCGGCTGGGGCGAGAAAATACTCGGCGCCAGCATCTCGGGCGGCGTACAGTTTCTGCCGAATTCCACCGATCGGGCCGACCTGTCCCTCGGCATCGATCGTTCCTGTGCCCGCGACGGATGCGTCTCCGGGCAATGGGCCCGGTGTGAGCTTGTCGATGATGCCGAGCGCGAACATCATGCCGGCACTCGGACCCCCGACGTCATTGAGCTTGATGGATACGTCGAAGGGAAATTCGTACGTCTCGGTGGTCTGAACGCCGATGACGACACCCGTTGCCCCATCGGAGTACTCGACCTCGGTCGGAGTGATGTCGACGTCGAACTTCTCGCCATCGCGGACGACGATCAGAGTGAGCGGTTGATCGGCCCCGTGCTCAGCGATGACGTCTTGCAGACCCGAGACGTCCGTGACGGCAGTTCCGCCGGCCTCAATGATTTCATCTCCGACTTTCAGAACGCCGTCTGCCGGCGCATGTTCGACGACACCGCCGACGATGAGTGATGACGTGAAATCGACGTCGAGTTCTGTGAGAGCAGCGGCGACGGCATCCTGTTGTGAGTTCACCATCATGACCTGCGACTGGGCGTCGCGCTCTTCGGCGGTTGTGCCGTCTGGGAAGTACAGCGACATGGGTACGACGGCTTCACTCGGGCTAAACCATGCAGTGGCGATCTGGAACCAGTTCGGGGACTGCTCGGGGTTGCCGACAACACTCACCGTGAGCATGTCGAGAGTCTTTCCCACGTCATGGGTCTCGGTTCCGCTGATCGAGATGAGCGGTTCCGGTTCATCGTCGAGCTCGGTCTCGCCGAGCACATTGAAAACGGGGCCGGGCTGCTGAATGACGTACGGCGATGGGGAGAGCGCGAGAACCCCGAGAATCACGAACGACACGGCGAGACTGCACCAGCCGATGACCGAGGCCCTTGAGCGAGGCGGTTCCGGCTGCTGGGGTTCGACAGCGGGCGCGTCGGTGCCGTCTGCGCCGATCTGATCGTCGCCTTGCAGCGTCACGCGGGTCCCTTTCCGAAGATGTTCGCGACGGGCGGACGAATACCACCGGCGACCACGACTAACCTCAAGCTTCAGGCACTAGCGTAGAGCGACAACACCGTCTCTCGCTGAAAGGTGGCTGAAGTGCCAGACGAGGACAAGAACCCCGAAGACGAGTTCCAGGACATGATCCGGGAGATCCTCTCGGGCAATTCCGGCGTCGATCCAAGCAAGCTCGCGGGCGCGGCAGGGCTTCCCAACGACCCGGCGTCTCTACAAGCCATGATGATGCAGTTTCAGCGCGCGATGCAGCAGAGCTCAGATGGCGAGATCAACTGGAACGTCTCAACGGAGCAGGCCGTCGAGATCGGCCGAAAGGATGCCGTCAGCATTACGCCGGCCGAACGTTCGCAGCTCGACCAGGCATTCCACGTCGCTGAGCTGTGGCTCGCGGAAGTCACATCGTTCGCGTCGCTCACCAGCTCGCCTCGTGCGCTGAGCCGCGCCGAGTGGTCGAAGGCGACAATGCCCCTGTGGACACAGCTGGCAGAGCCGGTCGCCACGAACATTTCAAACGCTCTGACAACCGTTTTGAAAGAGCAGGCCCCCGAACAGCTGCAAGACATGATCGGTCAGGCAACACGCATGATCAAGAGCATCGGCGGAACAATGTTCGCCATGCAGCTGGGGCAGGTCGTCGGGCAGCTCTCAACCGAGGTGGTCTCTGGCGGAGACGTTGGAATTCCGCTGCTCAACGACGAGGCTGCACTCATTCCGCAGAATGTCGCGGCTTTCGGTGAGGGCCTCGATATTCCTGATGATCAGGTTCAGCTCTACCTGGCCGTGCGCGAGCTCGCGCACGCTCGACTCTTCCGCCACGCGCGGTGGCTGCGATTGCACGTCATCTCCTCGATCACCGCCTTCGCGCAGGGCATTCGCATCGATACCGATGCGATTGAGGAACTCGCGTCAGGGTTTGATCCGTCGAACACTGAAGAACTACGTGAAGCGATGACGAACGGCTCGCTCATTCCCCCAAAGACCGACGAGCAGCTCGCTGCCCTTGAACGTCTCGAAACGACGCTCGCGCTCATCGAAGGCTGGGTCGACGTCGTCACCGCTGAAGCGACCTCTCGGCTTCCCAAGGCAGACGCTGTCGCCGAGACGGTGCGGCGACGGCGCGCAACGGGTGGGCCAGCCGAACAGGCGTTCTCAACTCTTGTCGGACTTGAGCTGCGGCCACGCCGCCTGCGCGAGGCGGCTGCCATGTGGCGAACCGTGACCGAAGCGGTTGGGTCCGCCGCACGGGACTCCTTGTGGCAGCATCCGGATCTCGTGCCGACATCGGCCGATATCGACGACCCCGCTGCTCTCGTCGCGCGACTCGAGGCCGCTGCACGTGGTGAGACGCCCGAGCCTGACGAGTTCGATATGGCTCTCGAAGATCTTCTGCGCACTGAACACGAGGCGAACTCCGGCGAAACGGAATCCGACGGCACGGACACGCCGCCAGACGAACCTCCCGCCGTGCCCTGACGATCCGCCTGTGGATAACCTCGACTCGACCTGCCGCGAGTGAGGCACCATATCGAGCATGGTTATCCAGCTCGATCCACGCTTTCCGCTCGTCTGGCGCTCTCCCACGACAGTTCAGCTCGGCATCGATGACGTTCGTGTCGTCGCGGAACTCTCACCAGCGCTGGAGCATCTGCTGTACGCGGTGCGCCGTGGGGTCCCCCGTCATGCTTTGACGGTGCTTGCAGAGCATCAAGGGCTGGCCGAGAGCGACGTCGACGCGTTTCTCGCACTTCTCGCACCGGCACTCCGCGCGCCGCGTGAGGTGCGCACCCCGCTGCGGGTGCTGATTGAGGGAAGGGGCGAGACCGCGACGAATATCGAGCGTGACGTTGACACGGTGGGTAATGGCGAGATTCCCGACGTCGCCGTCATCGTCGCGCATTTCGTGATTGACCCGGCTCTGTCGGTGCGTTGGCTGAGCCGCGACGTTCCACACCTACCCGTCGTCATCTCGGACTCCGAGGCACGCGTCGGCCCGTTCGTTATCGGTGGTGAGGGGCCGTGCCTGCATTGCATTGACCGAGAGCGCGCCGACCACGATCCTGCCTGGACGGCGATCGAAACCCAGCTTCTCGGGGTCGCGTCTCACCTCGACCGTGGTGTGTTCTCGCGCGACATCGCCGCCGTCGCCACTCGGATGCTTCACGAGTTCGACCGGGAAGGACGACGTCCGTCGACCGCCGTGAGTATTACCGTCTCGCCGTCCGCCCCGCAGCGGGTGACCGTGCACCAGCAGCATCCGGATTGCGGATGCCGATCTCTTGAAGAAACCTCGACCTCTCGCGTGGCCGACGCTGACCCTCTTCAGACCAGGTGATCGTGAGACGACGGCGCGCTCGTGTAATGCCCACGTAGAGAAGCCGACGCTCCTCGTCGATCTGCTCAAAGCTTCGCGCATAGCTGATTGGAATAAGTCCCTCAGAAAGGCCGGGCAGATACACCTCATCCCACTCGAGGCCCTTCGCCGAATGCAGTGTCGCGAGGGTGACGGCCTGCATCGTCGGCTCATGCTGCCCTGCCTGACGTTCAAGCAATTCGTCGGTGAACTGCCGAAACGTGGTGCTGGGCGGCGCCTGGTCGACGAGCCCCATGAGCGCATTGAGCAATTCCCAGGTCGAACGCACAGCGCCCTGCCCGTCAGGGGGAATCTGGCTCCAGCCGAGCGAACGCAAAACATCACTCACCGATTTGAAGAGCGGCTCGTCTGACACGGAGACGGATGCCCCTCGCAAGGCGAGAATGGCGCGCTTGACTTCTGGACGATCAAAGAAGCGCGTCGACCCGCGAACGTGATAGCTCACGCCGACATCGCTCAACGCAGTCTCGAGCACGGCCGCCTGGGCGTTCACTCGATAAAGCACGGCGATGTCCTCTGGTCGAGAACCGGCCTCGATGCGCAGCAGGATCGACTGCGCTATTCCGCGAGCTTCCGCCATATCGCCCTGATACCGCACGAGATCAGGGTCCACGGCCGGCACGTCACCAGCAGCGCCCGCAGCCTTCAGCGTCAGCGCTCCCGGCCGATCTCGCATGAGACGGTTCGCGGTCGTGACAATCGGCTGGCTCGAACGGTAATTACGTTCGAGCCGAACGACCTGCGCCCCGTCGTAGCGCGATCCAAAGCCCAGAAGAAAAGTTGAGCTCGCTCCAGCGAATGAGAAGATCGTCTGACTCGCGTCGCCGACAACGCACAGCTCGCGACGATCGCCGAGCCACAGATCGAGCAGCTGCTGCTGAAGTGGCGAGACGTCCTGGTACTCGTCGACAACGAAGAAGCGATATTGCTCCCGCACCTGCAAAGCAACGCGCGGCTCCTGCTCCAGCATTCCAGCGCACGACAGCAGAACATCCTCGAAGTCGAGCTGGCGACGTTCATCCTTGAGATCTTCGTAAGTCTGAAGCATCGCTACAGCCTGCTCGAGATCCAGCCGTCCGGGCAGCGGGCGCCCTGCCCCCGCGTACTGTTCAATGCTGCGTCCAGACACCTTGCGCCATTCCACTTCAGCAGCGAGGTCGCGCAGTGTCGCTGTGTCGACGCCGAGCTTCAGTCTTTCTGCGGCATGGCCGAGAATGCGTGCTTTGCTCTCGACTAGCCTCGGCATATCTCCGCCGACCACTTGCGGCCAGAAGTAACCGAGCTGGCTGAGAGCTGCTGAGTGAAAGGTCTTCGCGGGTACATTTCCCGCCCCCAGCTGGCGCAGTCGGCCTCGAAGCTCTGCGGCTGCCCTGTTCGTGAATGTCAATGCCAGCAATCGATTCGCCGCGTACGTGCCCGTGGCAACACCGTGCGCAATGCGGTGGGTGATCGCACGTGTCTTTCCCGTACCCGCACCGGCGAGCACACACACGGGGCCGCGCAGCGTCTCGGCAACAACTCTCTGGTCGTCGTCCAGTCCCGCCAGCAGACTCTGGGTCACTCGCCCACCAGCCACTGCTCAATGATCGCGTGCGCAATCGACGAGCGTCCGGGCAGAAGTACGCCACTCGCCTCGTCGTTCAGCTCGGCGCGCGTAAACCACCGGACCTCGAGAATCTCGTCCCCGTCTGGCGTCGTGTCACCGGCATCCTGGTCGCTCTCGATCTGCGCCGAATAGCCGAGCATCAGCGATCGCGGAAAGGGCCAAGGCTGCGATCCGAGGTACCGTGGGTTGGTCACTCGAACGCCAGCTTCTTCGTACACTTCGCGAATCACGGCGGCCTCGAGCGATTCGCCTGCCTCGACGAATCCGGCGAAGAGCGAGTAACGCCCGGCCTCCCACGCGGAGTTCGATCCGAGGAGTATTCGATCGTCTGCATCTGTGACACACACGATCACGGCCGGATCGGTGCGTGGAAAATGTTCGGCATCGCACGACGGGCAGCGGCGCATCCATCCCGCGTGCTCGACGACAGTCGCGCTGCCGCAGCGAGAGCAGAATCCGGATGCTTCGTGCCAACCGAGCACCGCGACCGAACCCGCTGCGAGGCCAGCGTCGCGATTGCTCAGGTTCGCGGCAATCTGCCGCAGCGGTGCCCACGTCACATCGGCGTCGTCTGCGCGCACCGCAACGACGGGCGTGCCCTCGACGATGCCGTTTTCATCGACCATGGTGGTGCCCAGGTACACCATCTGCTCGGTGCTTTCGAGCTCGGAGCAGAGTCGCAAATCAAGGTTCTCACCGTCGACGGCCACGTCGCGTCCGTGCACAAGAACGACACGTGTTCGCTCGTCCGTGCGGACGCTGTCGAGAAACCCAGGCTTGGTTCGGGCATTTCCATCGCGGTCAAACGCTGTACGCGACAGCGGAAGGCTGCCGAGGGCTGTCATCGGACTCCTCACGGTTGAACGGGCGTGGCGCACGGGTCACGACGAGGTTCACGACCTAACCTAGATGCCATGGCCAGGTCTCCTCTCACTCTAGCGGCGGTCGCGACGTCGGCCCTCCCCGGCACAGCGTTCATCGGAAGCGGCGAGCTCGGGCACCGCGAGTCCGGCGCCTTCGACTCGGCGCTTTTGCTTGCCGACGACGACACGCGTTATGTCGTTCGCGTTCCGGCGAATCAGCAATCCGAGACCGATCAGGCGCGCGAACTTCTTGTGCTGCAGGCGATGAGCGACGGCATCCGCAGTCGGCTCCCGTTCGACGTTCACCGCGTGCTCGGCCAAGCCCCGACGGGAGAGACGCGCGCTGTCGTTTACGATTTTCTTCCCGGTTATCAGGTCGAGGCAGAAGAGATTCCGCCGGGCGATGGAGTCGCCAGCTCGATGGGCGGAGCACTCGCGGCTCTGCACGCGCTGCCCGGATCGTTCGTGTCTGAGGCGGGCCTGCCTGTGCAGAGCTCAACCGACAGCAGAGACGAAGCGCGAAATGTCATCGAACGCGCTGCCGCCACAAAGTTGCTTCCCGCTGCCGTGCGCAAGCGGTGGGCGGATGCCGCGGCAGACGACGCGCTGTGGCGATTTCAGCCGACAGTCATCGGTGGCTCCGTCGCCGCGGACTCCTTTCTCATCACCGATCACGACGCGGGCCCGATCGTCACCGGAATGATCGGCTGGGGCTCGCTGCGCGTCGCTGATCCCGCTCGCGACTTGCACTGGCTCTCTGCCGCGGGCGAAGCCGCCGAGAGCGTCTTTGCCGCCTACGTCGCTGCAAGTGTTCGCACACCAGACGCTATGATCCGACAGCGTTCGATGCTCTACGCCGAGCTCGAACTTGCACGCTGGCTGCTGCATGGCAAAGACCTGCACGACCAGACCGTGATCGACGACGCCGTCGCAATGCTCGATGGTCTTGTCGACAGCGTTCTCGGCAACCTCATGTCGCCGCTGTCGTCATCCCCCGGGCCCGTCATGACGGTGGCCGATGTGCAGGAGATGCTGAAAAACACTCCCGCGACTCCGGCGGCCGCGGGTTCGTCGGCGATCTCGATGGACACCGACAGCTTCGACCCTGACGAGTTCGAAAGAGAGCTCGCGAAGGAGACCGCCGCACGAGGCGGTCACGAGGATGCTGCCGAGCAGCAGTCCCCCGATGAGCAGCCCACAGGCCCTATCAATCTGCCTCAGTCACGCGAGAGCGACGACTCCCAGCGCGACCGCAGCTCGTCTTCAGACGAGACGTGATCCGGCCGCACGATCAGGTCATCGGCGACGTAATAGAGCACTGCGTCGATGGTGTGGGGGTCGACCCCCTCTGCCTGAGCGTAGGCAGCGCGATACAGTGCGAGCTGCAGCTGGCGGTCTTCGAGCTCTGACGCCGTGCGCGGCGGCTTCCCTGTCTTCCAATCGACAATCTGGTAGCCATCCTCCGTGCGGTACACGGCGTCGAGCTTGCAGATGATGATTTGGTCGGCGAGCACGAAGTTGATTTCGCGCTCCACGTCGATGGGGCTCGCATTTCCCCACTGCGATGCCTCGAACGTGCGCTTCAACCCGGCGAGAGCATCGAGCTCTGCTTGCTCGGCGGGAACCAGCGTTCCCGCGTGGTCGGCGTCGTCATCGAAGAACGCCGAGTCGAGGGTTTCTGCTCCCCCGCTCAGCCCTGAGCGTTCTTCCACCCACGAGTGGAACAGCGTGCCGAGCCGTGTCTGACGGTACGGCTTCTCTGGCATCGGGCGGCGAAGCGCTGTCGCGACAGCATCCGGGTTTGTCACGTAATCCTTGAAGCGCGATGCGGGCACGCGCGACGGCAGCTCGACGCTCGGGCCTGCCGTCAGCTTGCGCTCTCGCTCGGCAAGCAGCAGGGCAATCTCGTCATCCCACGGCGTGTTCGATGCGGAATCTGCGTCGCGCACTGCCTGCGCCGCTGTCAGCACCGCCGACCGCCGTGCGCCGAGAGGATCGCGCGGCCAGGGCAGAGGCGGAACGTCGATGGCCAGGGGATTCTCGTCGAGATCCGATCCCTCAGGCAGCTGCTCGATCGCTGAAGGGATTGCACGGTGGATGTCTGCGAGGAACGCTCCGGGTACGCGCGGGCGCTTCTGCGTCGACCAAAACGATCCGGTGGCGAGCAGGGCATCCCGAGCACGCGTGACGGCGACGTAGGCCAGACGCCGCTGCTCTTCGGCGCTGCGTCGTTCGAGCGCCTCGGCGAAGTCGGCGTTGGCACGCACGAAGTCCTGCTGGTTTACGGCAGAGCGCCAGGCAAGTTCTGGCAGGTCGAAGCGGTCGCCCCTGAACACGTACGGGAGCTCACCGAACGCCATCCAACCTCGCCTGTTTCGAGCTTTCGCCGGAAGCTCGCCGTCGACGAGCCGTGGAACGGCGACGCTGTCCCATTCGAGCCCCTTTGCGCCATGGATCGTGAGAATCTGCACCGTTCCGGGCTCGGGGTCCTCCGTGCGCGGGCTGAGATTCTCGCGTTTCTCTGCTTCGGCGAGCCACGAGAGAAACGGACCGAGAGCTCCACGCTCGTCCACGGCGAGATACGCGGAGATCTGGTCGGAGAACGACTCGAGACTCGGTCGTCCGAGCGCGTTCGCCGCGTTCGCCGCCACCTCGATGTCGAGGCCAAGCTCCTGAATGACGAGACTGACCAGATCGCTGAGGGCGAGCCCCGAGCGTCGCCGAAGTCGGGCGATCACCTCGCCACATGACCGCATTCGCGCTCGCCCACTTTCGCTGATGGATTCCAGTGCCCTGTGCGCGTCAGGGGCGGTCACCAGAAAGTCGAGCGCGTCGACGAGAGATGCGCTGTCGTCATCAGCCACGGATTCGCGCAGCAGCCGACGAGTCTCCTCGGGCACACGCTGTTGGTGCAGGTCTCGATCCGCGAGCCAGCGCGCTGTCTGCCTGAGCCCGGCGATGTCTTTCGGGCCGAGGCGCCAGCGCGCACCCGTGAGCAGTCTGATGAGCTCCGAACCTGCTGTCGGGTCGTCGAGCACACGCAGGGTGCAGACGAGATCGACGACGACAGGCTGTTCAAGAAGGCCGGCGAGTCCGAGCACGTGATACGGAACGTCGCGTCGCTCAAGCGCGTCAGTGAACGGTCTGACGCTCTTGAGCGATCGACAGAGCAGGGCGGCCGAGCGACCGGTGTCTCGCAGCTGCTCGGCGAGCCACGCCGACACCTCTTCCGCCTCGTCGTCGATCGTCTCGGAATACCGAATCTCCACGGTTCCCTTCGGGGCGACCGGTGAGGGCGCCAATGCGGTGACCGGGGCGTCGGGCAGCGAAGGGAGCGGGGCGACGAGGGCATTTGCCGCGTCGAGAACACGGTGGGCATTGCGCCAGCTCGTCGAGAGCGAGAAAGCACGTCGTCCACCGAAATCGGGGCCGAATCGCGCAAGGTTGGAGGCGCTTGCCCCTCGCCAGCCGTAGATTGACTGATTCGGGTCCCCCACCGCCATGACCCCGTGATTGGCAAACAGTCTCGACAAGAGCTCGGTCTGCACCACAGAGGTGTCTTGGTATTCATCAAGGATCACGATGTGAAACCGCTCGCGATACTCGTCGGGAACGCGCTCGATCGTTCGAGTGATCTGCAGGGCGAGCGCCACTTGGTCGCTGAACTCGATAAACCCGCGAGAACGTTTCACTTCGTGAAAACGGCGGGCGTGCTCCAGCAGCACGGGAAGCGACGCGACGTCGCTGCATGCCGCCATAAGCGTCTCATCGGGCTTGCGTTTTCGACTCGTCTCGTCGTTGATGGGAAGCTCGGCGAGAGCGGTGAACTCATCGCACAGAGCACCGATGTCGGGAATGCTCGCGAGCGCGTCGTTGTCGCTCAGGGCGTGGGCGACGCCGACGACGGCCGTTGTGATGGTGTCGACGCTTTTGTCGATGTGGGCGAGGCGGTCATCGTCACTCGACACCACGATGTCACGGGCGAGCGACCAGGCGGATGCCGCACTGATAACGGTTACGTCGGGCTCTCGCCCAATGAGACGGCCGTGCTCTCGAAAAAGGGCGGCTGCGAAGGCGTTGTACGTCGAAATCGTCGGCGACTCGAGAACATCGTCGTCATGGCCGTCACGTCCCCGAAGCTGAGCGATCCGCTCGCGCACGCGGCTGGCGAGCTCGCCTGCTGCCTTGCGCGTAAAGGTGAGCCCGAGCACCTGCGAGACCGAGATGTGCTCGTTGGCGAGCAGCCACACGATGCGGTTGGCCATCGTCTCCGTCTTGCCGCTGCCGGCACCGGCGACGACGAGGGCGGGTTCGAGCGGCGCTTCAATCACAGACACCTGCTCGTCGGTCGGGTTCGGCAGCCCGAGCCGTGCCGCGATCTCGCGTGCGCTGAATGTGCTCATTCTGAAACTCCCGCGATCAGATGGATGCGATACGTGAACGCTGATGCCGGATCTCGCTCGTCGAGATCGACCGCGCCGGGAAATGTGCTCGCCGCCATTCCCTCACCCGCAGCGATGAGACGCACAGCGAATGCCGCATGCGCCTCGTCGTCGGCGGCATCCTGAGCCATGATGCGATAGCGACGCCCGTCGACGGCGCTCGAAACGAAGAGCAGCGCCGCTCCAGCACTCGCCGCGCCGTCGGCGCCGTCGATCGCTCCACGTGCGAGAGCTAGCTGGTAGGCACTCAACTGAGCGTTCGACGGTATATCTGTCTTGCGCGGAATCGTTCGCCCCGTCTTCAGGTCGACAACCACGACGCGGCCGTCGGGCAATCGCTCCACGCGGTCGATGATGCCGCTGAGCACCACATGATCAACATCCACCTCAAAGCGGCCCTCGGCGCTGACTACTGTCTTTCCCTCTCGTTTGGCGTCACGAAGATATTCGGACAGCGCGGCGACGAGATCGCGAGCACGGCGTTTTTGCGCGTCAGCGATCCATGGGGCGTCAAACCGCAGTTCTTTCCACCTTTGCTCGACATCAGCCCACAGAGCCTCTGTTCCGAGTCGCTCGTCTGTCTGTTCGAGCTCCGGGAGCGCCCCCGCATTCTCCATCGCCGAATGGATGACGGTGCCTATTCCGGCGATGACACCAGAGGGGCTCGCCGCCATCGTGTCGATAAACCACACGAGCGGCGACTTCTCGAACATCTCAAGCTTCGAGGGTGACACTCGAACGCGCGCGTCGGGATCGCTCAGTTCAACGAGAGGGTCGGTGCTCGACGGCTCGAGCATGCCGTACCACTCGGCGGGATCCGCCCCGTCAATGTTGTTCTGCGCAAGACGTGCGAGGGCGGATGCCGCACTCGTTCGATCATCGGGGTGGGCACCGTGCGTGGCGATACGTCGAAGCCGCCCGGTGAGCCCCCTGAGGGTGAAAGGGTGCTGGCCCTCTCTGGCGTCGCGCGCAGGTGCCTGAGCGATAGCGGGAAATCGAAAGAAGACGCTCGGCTGCTCGTCATCATTTGCCGTTGCGCTTACGACAACCTGCGTCGACGCGCGCGAGACCGACAGGGCGAACATGCGCAGTTCATCGGCGAGCACGTCGGCCCGTGCGTCGAGGTCCCCGACCGGAAGTCCGGCGAGGATAGAGCTCAGCAGCTGCGGATACAGCAGCGATCCGCGAATCTGTGGATTTGGCCAGGCCCCCTCTTGCACGTGGGCGACGACGACGACGTCAACCTCTGTTCCCACAGCCGAGTTTGGTGTTCCGACCCACACGGCGTCGAACGCCGCCTGTGGCGTCAGGGAGTCCTCGGGAACGTCTGCCGAGAACACCTCATTGAGGAAGCCCTCCGCGGGATTCT
This sequence comes from Paramicrobacterium chengjingii, assembly GCF_011751765.2. Taxonomy (GTDB): domain Bacteria; phylum Actinomycetota; class Actinomycetes; order Actinomycetales; family Microbacteriaceae; genus Paramicrobacterium; species Paramicrobacterium chengjingii. The sequence continues at coordinate 1,306,515 of NZ_CP061169.1, read as the reverse complement.
CAGGGGAACGTTCAACGAAGCGCTTTGCCGCGGTGAACAATGCCATGACAGCATCCAAATGCCGGTTCGCTTCTTCGGCGGCAAGCCCTGTGCCGAGAGATTGAGCCCCCCAGCTCTCGGCAAGCCCGCTCGCGGACCATAGAGCCCACAGCACCTCCTCGATACTTCCGCCGCCCGCAGCGAGCTCCCGTGCGGAATCGAGCGAGGCTGCGAATCGCCCGGCGCGCCGCGCAGACGCACTGTCGATTGTGGCGAATCCGTTCGGGTGCCCGAACGCCTGAACGATGAGCTCTCCGGGCGTCGACGTTCCTCCCCCGGCGATATCTTCATTGCGCAACTCCCTCTTGAGCCGGCGAAGGGCGACTGTGTCGATGCCGCAGACCGGGCCGGTCGCCAACGATTCGACAAGCTCGACGGTGGGTGGCGCGAAGCCGACCGCGAGGGATGCCGCGTCGAGAAGCTGCCGTGACGCGTATGCGTCACGGATGCTCAGTGCACCGACTGGCGTTTTCGTGGGCACCTCGGCAAGCGCGAGCGCCTTCGACACAACGGGCACGAGCGCTCCCGAACGCACGATCACGGACATGCGGGACCACGGCACATCGCGAAAAAGTCTGTGCTCTCGAAGCACGCGCGCGATCTGTCGGTACTCGGCCGCAGGAGATGTCGCCTCAATGCGCACAACCGGCTGCCCGTCGGCGCTGTCGTCGGCCGCGGCATCGGCGCGACGATGCTCTACTCCGCCCGCTGCCCCGATGCGTTCGGCGACACTGCCGACGAGCCCCCGGATGCTGCGGGTGCCCCGATGAACGGTGGACAACGTGTGCCCGGTCACAGGGGCACCAAGGCGCTGCTGCAGATGGGAGAGAGCACCCACGTCCGAACCGCGGAACGTGGAGACGGCAACGTCGGGATCGCCAAAGGCGATGATGTCGATACCCCGCGATGCGAACGCACGCAGCAGTCGCGACATGCCGGGCCCGAACTCCTGAAGATCGTCAACGACGACGAGGCGCAGACCGGCTGTTCCGCTGCCCTCTGAGACACGCTGCACGGCTTCGGCCAAGAGCTCCGACGAGTCACGGTAGGCAGAAGCGTAGCTGTCGACGACAACTCCGTACTCGTCGATGACATCGGCGGCGGCCGCCCATTCAGGCCGCTCGTGCGCCGCAGCAAGGGCGCGAAGGTCGGCGGTACTCGTGCCGTTTTCTACGCACCGCATGATGAGCTCGCGCAGCTCGGTTCGAAAGCCCTGCAGTGCCCGAACATCGTCGCCGAGGCTCGTCGGCCAGACGGGCCCCGATCCGTCGAGCACGTGGCCCGCGAGAATCTCAGCAAGGATGTGGTCTTGCTCAGCGCCCGTCAGAAGTCGGACCGGCTCAGGCCCCGTAGGCATCGACCGCTGGACGATCTGGAACGCAGCGCTGTTCACCGTGCGAGCGAGGGGACCATTCGTCGGCACGCCGATGCGCAGAGCGAGCCTGTCGCGCAGACGATTTGCAGCAAGACGCGAGGGCACGATTGCGAGCACATCGTCGGGCGCTACCCCGCGATTCTGCACGCGGTCGGCGACCACCTCAACGAGCGTCGTCGTCTTTCCGCTTCCCGGCGCTCCGGCAACGGCGTGGTGCCGGCCAGAAGGCGCTTGAACCACGGCGCGCTGGGATGCGTCGAGCACGGGTGCATCCGGATGCCTGTCGTCATCGGAAAGCGGGGCGAAAATCGTCTGCGTCACAGTGAACACGGTACCGTTGTGCACCGACAGCGCCGGTGCACACAGGTGTTCGCTGTCGGCGGCATCGCGCGGCCTACAGTGAGGCCCGCAGTGCCGTAGTGTTGAGCACGTAGCACGAAGAAAGGGACACACGTGGACATTCGCATCGGTATCACCAACAGCCCCCGTGAAATCAACTTTTCGACTGAGTCTGCAATCGACGACGTCAAGAAGACGATCGGCACCGCGCTGAGCGACAAAGCTCCATTCTTCGAGCTCGCCGACGATAAGGGCAATGTCTTCGTGATTCCGACAGAGGGTGTCGCATACGTCGAGCTCGGCAACGAAGAGTCCCGACGCATCGGGTTCGTCGCGTAGGCTTTCAGCATGGAACTGCTTTTCGTCATGCTCTTCGGCATCGCCGCCGGTCTCGCCGCACGGTATGCCCTGCCATGGCGCCCGCAGCACGGGAGTATGCTCGTTCCCGCGATCGGCACCATTGCTTCCGCTGTCGTCTGGATTGGGCTGACCTGGCTCGGGTGGGCGTGGGACGGCGGTTGGATCTGGGCTGTCTCCATCGCCGCAAGCGTTGTCGTCTCCGTGTGCCTTGATCTCGTGATCGGCTCGGTGCGAAACTCACGCGACGCCGCGATGCTGGCCTCGTTGGGCGCCTGAGTTCTCAGTTGCAGTCGATCATGGCTGCCGCGTTCTAGGCCGTCAGGCCGAGAGAATCCATTCTTCGAGTGTGGGCGGCAATAAGCTCGGTGAACACGGGCTCGACACGTTCTTCGGTAGCTCCGTTCTCGTTCGGAACGATGGTGTGTGCAAGAAGAAGCGTGTCACCAACGAGACGGCGGCCCCACAGGGCGAGCATCGACGAGATCTCGGGGGCCAGTTGAATACGAGACTGCAGATACTGACGCAGCACATCACGCCGATTGTCTTCCGCGAGAATCGCGGTGACTCGCTTCGAGATGTCACTGGGAAGGCTTGACGCCAGCCCGAGAAACAAATCGTCAAGAAGCCCAGCTGTCACATAAACTGACAGAACCCGCTGTTCAAGCGACCCTCCGTCCGTCTCCTCCCTGAGTCGTCTCACCGACTCCTTTGGCTGAGCCATCGACGTGGCGGGATCTTCCTCCCGTCGGCGAATCTCGTCCGTAAGCGATGTGTGCTTGCGCAGGGCGATTGCGGCAGCCTCGGCGACGCCGGGCGAAAACGACAGATCGTCCATTGCCGCGCTGAGCGTCGACAGCATCTCAAAGACGCTCAGCTGCAGGTACGCGGCCTGCCCGAGGTACGTGCTCGTGTCCGGATGAAGGTCCGTGAACTCCACGCGAACAGCCGACGTCTCGCCGCGCCCGCGCAGGCGTGGCAGCTCTGCTGACGAGCGTCGTCTCTTGAACCCGAATCGCACCCGCCCAGCTTACGTGATGCTCACTGAGCTAAGCTCGACCTGAACCCGGCATCGGATCGGGCGACTACGCCTCACGTGAACGAAAACAGGCGTAGACCATTTTCGGCACGGACAAGGCAGCAATTACCTCGTGACATTTTCTGAACTCGGCGTCGACAACGACATGGCCGACGCTCTCGCACGCAAAAATATTCTTGAACCCTTCCCCATTCAAGAGCAGACAATTCCTCTCGCTCTGACGGGTCAGGACATCATCGGGCAGGCAAAGACCGGAACGGGCAAAACCCTCGGCTTCGGCCTGCCACTCCTGCAGCGTATCGGCGCGCAGCCGGGGCCAGGGGTGAAGGCGCTCATTGTCGTTCCCACTCGCGAGCTCGCGACGCAGGTCGCTCAAGACCTCGAGGTTGCCGCGGCAGACCGCGACGTCGAGGTTGCGATGATTTACGGCGGAAAGGCCTATGAGGGCCAGATCGAGCAGCTGCAGAACGGCGCGCAGGTCGTCGTCGGTACGCCAGGTCGGCTCATCGATTTGATCAATAAGCGCGTTCTGTCTCTCACAGGCGTTCGCGAGATGGTCCTCGACGAGGCAGACAAGATGCTCGATCTCGGCTTCCTCTCCGACATCGAGAGATTGTTCTCCGTCGCCCCCACGACACGACACACCATGTTGTTCTCGGCGACAATGCCGGCACCGATCGTCGCCCTTGCGCGACGGTTCATGACGCGACCCATCCACATTCGCGCTGCTGCCCCCGATGAGGGCATCACCCAAGCAAATATCAAGCACCTGATCTACCGTGCTCATGCTCTCGACAAAGACGAGACGATCGCCCGCATTCTGCAGGCAAACGGCCGGGGCAAGACCATCATCTTTATGCGGACGAAGCGCGCCGCGGCGAAGCTCCTCGAGGAATTGCGCGACCGAGGGTTCCCCGCCGTCGCCGTACACGGGGACCTCAATCAAGAGCAGCGTGAGCGTGCGATGGCGGCTTTCAAGGCTGACAAGAAAGACATCATGATCGCCACAGACGTCGCCGCCCGCGGAATCGACGTCAACGATGTCACGCACGTGATCAACCACACAATCCCCGACGACCACGAGGCATACCTTCACCGTGTCGGGCGCACCGGACGAGCGGGGAAGACGGGAATCGCCGTCACGTTCGTCGACTGGGCAGACATGCACAAATGGACGCTCATCAACCGGGCACTCGAGCTCAACCAGCCCGAGCCCACCGAAACGTACTCCTCGAGCCCACACCTCTATTCTGAACTCGACATCGCAGAGGGCACCAAGGGACGAATTGTCTCCAAACGCCCCGAAATCGCCCCGAGCGAGCGCACAACGCACAGCGAACCACGAAAGCGCAACCGCAGCAGACGGCGCTCCGGCAACACGGGCCACGCAACGGATCAGCCCTCAGCGCGCTCCGAATCGGCGCCAGCCGAGGCGGCCGGTGTGCACGACGGGCACGGCCCTGAGCACAGGGACGGCAACAGCGCCCCGCGTCGTCGGCGTCGACGCCGCTCGGCATCGACACCGACGGAGTAACAACGTTCTGACCGGCTACGGAGAGACGGGAGTCCACCCGTCCGCGGCCGCGATGATGCGCTGAACCACCGGCGACGGAGTTGTATTTTCGCCGAGAAGGTTCGGCTTTCCCGCGCCGTGAAAGTCGCTCGAGCCCGTCGCCGCGAGTCCGTACCGCCGCGCGTATGAGCGAAGCAGAACCTTACCCTCCGTCGTGTTCTCTCGATGATCGATCTCCAAGCCGAACAGCCCGGCGTCAACAAGCTCGCAGATCGAGCTTTCCGACAGCATCCCGCTTCTGCCCGTCGTTGCGGGGTGCGCGAGCACGGCCACTCCCCCAGCGGCTCGCACGAGCGCGACCGCAGTGGCCGGGTCGGGCGCGTAGTGGGGGAAGACGTAGCCGCGCGCCGGATGAAGCATGTCATTGAACGCCTCTGTTCGATCGGCGGCAATGCCTTTCGCCACGAGCGCATCGGCGATGTGCGGCCTGCCGAGCGTCGATCCGGGGCGTGCCTGGGCGCGCACATCCTCCCAGGTAATGGCAAAGTCCGCCGAAAGACTCTCGACGATGGTCTCTGCGCGGGTGAGGCGTGACTCTCTGATGCGAGCGGTTTCGTCCACGAGCGCGCGATTCTCAGGGTCGACGAGATACGCGAGAAGATGCACGCTTCTGTGCCCGTGACGTGTGCTGAGTTCCATTCCCGGGATGAGGGCGATACCCACGTCGAGCGCGGCCTCGCTTGCTTCTTCCCACCCCGCCGTCGAATCGTGGTCGGTGAGTGCCAGCGTTCCGATTCCGGCCTCTGCGGCGGCGATGACGAGCTCTCGGGGGCTTTGCGTGCCGTCGGAGATCGTCGAATGCGTGTGCAAGTCTGCCGGACTGGGAAGCTCACGTGTCATAGGGGAATCCTACGGACATTACGAGGCGTTCTCTCAGTAGACGCTCGATAGTGTATTCGGCGATGTGGAAGTTTCTTGGCGCACTGCTGACGCTCGCTATTCTCGTGGCGCTGATCGTTCTCACCTGGCCCCAGCTTTTCGGGCTGCAGACAACGTGGATCATCGCGCACGCGGTGGCGCTGAGAACAGTCACGGCTCTCGGTGCAGTCGCTCTCGCGATCGTGTTTCTTGTGCTCTGCTTTGCGCGTCCGATTCGCCGATTTGCCGGCGCGGTCGCCGTGCTGCTCCTGGTCTTCAGCGTCGCTGTCGGCAGTATCGCCGCTGTTCGGGGCCTTGGATTCGAGACCGCGGGACATGCGCAGGAGAGCGATGTGACGGTGCTCACCTGGAATACCCTGGGAGACGCACCGGGGGCCGAAACGATAGCACAGCTCGCCATCGACTCAGAGGCCGACATCGTGACGCTTCCTGAGACGACACAGCAGGCAGGAATCGACGTTGCCGTGGCGATGCGGGACGCAGGGAACCCGATGTGGGTGCACACTGTCGCGTACGACACCGTGTCGAAGGCCCGATCGACGACGGTGCTCATCAGCCCCCGCCTCGGCGAATACCGCCAAGTATCAACGAGCGAAGACCGTGCAGACAACACGGCTGTGCTCCCCTCCGTCGTTCTCGAACCCGTGAGCGGGGATGGCCCGCGCATCGTCGCCGTGCACGCCGTCTCTCCTCTAGAAACGCAGATGGATAACTGGCGAAACGACCTCACCTGGCTCGCCAGCCAGTGCACGGGTGACAACGTCATTATGGCGGGCGATTTCAACGCGACAATTGATCACATGGCCTCGCTCGGGCACGACGACGGAACCCTCGGACGCTGCTCCGATGCTGCTACGTCTGCGGGCGCAGGAGCTGTCGGCACCTGGCGAAGTGATTGGCCCGCTCTGCTCGGCACCCCAATCGACCACGTCATGGCAACGAGCAATTGGGAAGTCACCGGTTTCCGTGTCGTCACGCAACTCGATGAGACGGGGAGCGATCATCGACCGGTGATCGCCCAGCTTCGTCCCTCACCGGCGTCCTGACCAAAGCCCAGGTTCAGCCAACCGGTGAGACAATGGTGGCATGGATACCTCCACGTCACACTCCCCCCAGACAACCGCCACACGCGAGGAAGTCACGGGCACGTCAAACCGGTCGACGACGCCGTCGAGCACCGCATTTCAGGACTACATCGGGTCGCACTGGGCCGAACGAGCAGAACAGCTGCCGCCCGCCCGAGAGTCTGCCTTGTTTGCACGTCATCGCCGCGACCGCGTATCTGAACGATTCGCCGGACGTCGCCTCGTCGTGCGGGCCGGCTCGCTGGCCGTCCGCTCGAACGACTGCGACTTCCCTTTCCGCGCACATTCCGCTTTCTCGCATCTGACGGGCTGGGGCTCCGACGCAGAGCCGGACTCGGTGCTCGTGTTCGAACCAGCGGCAGCTGGCCATGACGTCACGCTGTACTTTCGCGAGCGTGCCGACCGCAGCTCGAGCGAGTTCTACGCGAACCCGGCGATCGGCGAGTTCTGGACGGGCGCGCGCCCGTCGCTGGCCCAGGTCGCCGCGGATCTCGACATTGTCACGGCCCACATCGATACGCTGTCGACGTCAGGCGACGACGTCACTCTCGACGATGGCGAACTTGCATCGTTTCTCTCAGAGCTGCGCCTCGTCAAAGACAATTACGAGGTCGCACAGTTGCAGGCTGCCGTCGATGCCACTCAGCGCGGCTTTGACGACGTCATCGCCGACTTTCCCCGGATTGTGCGCGAACCGCGGGGCGAACGAGCGGTCGAGGGCACGTTCTATACGCGTGCACGCCTTGACGGCAACGCCGTCGGTTACGACACGATTGCCGCGGCCGGCCCTCACGCCTGCGTGCTGCACTGGACACGCAACGACGGCCCCGTCGTTCCGGGCGACCTGATGCTGATGGATGCCGGCGTCGAACTCGACAGCCTTTACACGGCAGATATCACACGCACCCTCCCCGTCAGCGGAACCTTCACCGACGTGCAGCGTCGCGTCTACGAGGCAGTGCGCGAGGCCGCGGATGCCGCATTTGCTATTGTTCGACCCGGAATAATCTTCCGCGACGTTCATGCCGAAGCGATGCGCGTGATCGCGGAGAAAACCGCCGAATGGGGGCTGCTCCCCGGCACGGCCGAGGAGTCGCTTCGCGCAGAGAACCAGTTTCACCGTCGCTACATGGTGCACGGAACCAGCCACCATCTCGGCCTCGACGTGCACGACTGCGCGCAGGCGCGCCGTGAGATGTACCACGACGGCGAGGTCGTCGAGGGAATGGTGTTCACGATCGAGCCGGGACTCTACTTCCAGCCCGACGACCTCACCGTTCCTGAGGAACTTCGCGGAATCGGCGTGCGCATCGAAGACGACATTCTGGTTACGGCAGACGGCGCGGTCAATCTGTCGTCTCGCATCCCGCGCACGGCAGATGAGGTTGAGGCCTGGATCGCGCGTCAGAACGCGCAGTAGGCAGGGCACACAAGTGGATGCTGCCGGGCGGCGCCCGGCAGCATCCACCCGTGTTAAGCGGCGGCCTGCACGTGTGTGGCGTCGCTAGAGCGGAGGCTGCTCGACGCCGAGTTCGTGACGCGCCTTGTTCGCCAGTTCTGGCTCGACAATCACCGAGTAGGAGCTGGCCACGATCTGTGCGACGGAGCTGAAGTCGCGTCGCTTGCGGTTGATTCCGTAATTGAACATGGTGAAGCACATGCCGAAACCGGCGCCGATCAAGACGGCCGCTCCCACAAAGACGAGGTCGGACTGCGGGTTGATCAAAATAAGCAGCAGCCCGAAGAACAGCCCGAGCCACGCGCCGCTCATTGCGCCGTTCGCTGCAGCTCGGCCGTAACTGAGCTTTCCGGTGATGCGCTCGACGCTGGTCAGCCCATTGCCGATGATCGACACCTTCTTCACAGGGAACTCGGCTGCAGCGAGTTTGTCGACGGCACGCTGCGCCTCGGGGTATGACTCGAACGAGGCAATGGTGTCTCCGCGCGGAATGCCCTGGAGTGACATTCGGCCTCGTCCCGACGACTGTTGATAGCTCACAAAATCATTGTCCCACGCCTCTCTGTGCAGTCGCGCGATACGAGCAGAGCGAGCGCAAGCGGTCTAAGTTAGTGGTGTGAGTACCACGAGAGTCTTCGTCGCCCGCCTCGCGGGCTGCACTGTGTTCGACCCGGCGGGTGACCGGGTCGGCAAGGTTCGCGATGTGCTCGTTGTCAATCGCACGAATGACCCGCCACGCGTCGTGGGGCTGATCGTCGAGATTCCGGGAAAACGCCGTGTCTTCGTGCCGATCGGCAGGGTTACCTCGATCGGTCCGGGCCAAGTGATCACGACGGGTCTCATCAACCTTCGCCGATTTGAGCAGCGCGGAGGCGAGGTGCGAGTGATCGCCGAGATTCTCGGCCGCAAGGTGGACTTCACCGACGGCTCGGGCGAGGCGACGATCGAAGACGTCGCCATCGACGAAAAGCGGCAGGGCGCATGGAGCGTGAGCCAGTACTTCGTACGTCGTCCGAAGACATCCGGTTCTCTCTTCGCCAAGGGCCCCACGGCCTTTGCTACCTGGCGTGAAGTGCGAGAAAAGATTTCCACAGAGGCGCAATCAGCAGAGCACCTCGTTGCGAGCCTCAGCGATCTGAAACCAGCCGACCTGGCGAACACCATCCTCGAGCTGCCGCCAGAGCGCATACTCGAGGTGGCATCGGAACTGCCAGACGGTCGTCTCGCGGACGCCCTCGAGGAGATGCCTGTCGACGACCAGGTGTCGCTGCTTGCCCAGATCGACGACGAGCGAGCGGCATCCGTACTGGATCAGATGCAACCCGACGACGCTGCTGACCTCGTGGCACAGCTGCCAGACGATCGCCAGGAGCAGTTGCTCGGACTGATGGAACCCGAAGAGGCCGAAGACGTGCGCATGCTGCTCGAGTACGAGCCAGACACGGCAGGCGGGCTCATGACGACGGAGCCCGTAATTCTCTCCGCCGATTCGACGGTTGCCGAGGGGCTTGCGCTCATTCGCAAAGCCGACCTGCCCCCCGCGCTCGGCGCTGCCGTGTGCATCACGTTGCCCCCATACGAACCACCGACGGGGAAGCTCCTCGGCATGGTGCACTATCAGCGGATGCTGCGACATCCACCGCACGAACGGCTTGGCGCTATTCTCGACCAAAGCCTCGAGCCGCTGAGCGCACAGGCATCGGCCGCTGAAGTAACGCGCATTCTTGCCAGTTACGATCTCGTGTCTGTTCCCGTCGTCGACGATGCAGACAGACTCGTCGGGGTGGTGACCGTTGACGACATCCTCGACTATCTTCTGCCCGATGATTGGCGCAGCCAAGACGAAGACGAACCCGTGAGGCCCGAGAGCGTGAGGAGGTCATCGAATGGCTAGATCTCCCAAGGACGACAAACGACTCGATGCTCCGCGCGGCGTGCGAACACCCCTGTTTGCTCGCAAGGGCGAAGACCGTGACCGCTTCGGGCGCTTCACCGAATGGGTGGCGCGGGCGATGGGGACTCCGACATTCCTGCTCGCACTCACCGTCTTCTGCCTCGCATGGATGGCCTGGAATACGTGGGGACCTGAGCGCGGCCGGTTTGACTCGGTAGCACTGGGGTTCACAGCGCTGACGCTGGTGTTGTCGCTTCAGGCATCCTATGCCGCGCCGCTCATTCTTCTGGCGCAAAACCGCCAAGACGATCGCGACCGCGTGCAGATCGAGCAAGACCGTCAGCGTTCGGAGCGCAACCTCGCAGATACCGAGTATCTCGCGCGCGAAGTTGTCGCCCTGAGGCTCGCCATGCGCGACATGGCGTCGAAGGACTTCATCAGACAGGAACTTCGAGCGTTGCTTGACGAGCTGGACGAGAAAATGGAGGCACCGGATACCGATGACACACTCGACTCCTGACGATCTCGCAGGCGCCGTTCGGCGTGCCCTCGAGGGCGTCATCGATCCGGAGATCCGCAAGCCCATCACCGAACTCGACATGGTGCGATCCGTCGAGGTCGAGGAGCCTGGCACTGTCGCGATCGCCATTGCGCTCACCATCGTGGGCTGCCCGGCCGCCACCGCAATCGAGAACGACGTGCGACGAGCCGCCGAAGAAGTTCCGGGTGTCGAGAGCGTCACCATCAAGGTCGGCGTGATGACACCGGCCGAGCGCACTGCGCTCATCGAGAGACTGCGCGGTGCACGGCGCGAAATGCCGTTCACATCGCAATCGATGACGCGCGTCATCACAATCACCAGCGGCAAAGGCGGGGTCGGAAAATCGACAATTACCGCGAACCTCGCTGTTTCGCTGGCGAATCGCGGTTTGTCTGTCGGCCTTGTCGACGCCGACGTTCACGGATTCTCCATTCCCGGTCTTCTCGGCCTCGTACCCGGTGCCGTCGATGACGACGGAGAGCCGCTGATCGTAACGCCGACACGCGTAGGCGACATGATTCTCCCTCCCATTGCGCACGGCGTGAAGGTCATTTCGATCGGCATGTTCGTCGACGACACGCAGACCGCCGTCGCCTGGCGCGGCCCGATGCTGCACCGCACGCTCAACCAGTTCCTCACAGACGTCTACTTCGGTGACCTCGACGTGTTGCTGCTCGACCTCCCTCCGGGAACGGGCGACATCGCGATCTCGGTCGGACAACTGCTCCCTCACGCAGAGGTTGTCGTCGTCACAACTCCGCAGCCCGCGGCCGCCGACGTGGCCGAGCGCTCGGGCCGCGTCGCCAGGCAGACCGGCCAGACCGTTGTCGGCGTCATCGAGAACATGGCTGGACTCGCACAGCCTGACGGCAGCGTGCTCGACCTCTTCGGCTCCGGGGGCGGCGACGAGGTCGCTCGCCGTCTCTCCCAGGACGGCGCGTCGGTACCCGTACTGGCATCAGTCCCTCTGAGTGTCGAGCTACGCGATGGCGGCGATCACGGGCGCCCCATCGTCATCGAGGAATCGGATGATCCCGCGCGTGAGGCCATCGAGCAGGCCGCCGACGCTCTCCTGCGCAAGGGCAGGGATCTTGCTGGCCGCAAGCTCGATCTCTCTCCCCGGTGAGCCTTCAGGCAACAGCTGTGTGAACCGCGCACGGCATCGCTACGCCGGGAAACACAGCCATTCGATACCAGTCACCCACGACGCTTGAGAACCCCGCCTCTGAGATCGCGGCGGTGATCTCGCGGTTATAGCGGCATCCCTTATCGACGATTCTCGTGATCGGCGAGATGAGGTTCTGCAGAGCACGCGTGCCCGATCCTTTTTCCGCCGCCAGATGGTCGACGAGCACGAGCCGTCCACCTGGAGCACCCGATGGAATTCCGCGAGCGAAACGGCGATGTCGTCGACCGAGCACATCACGAATGTCGCGACGACGCAGTCGACACAGGCGTCTGCGAGTGGAATGCGTTCGCTGCGCGCGTCGAGCACTGCTGTGCGGTGGCCGCGCGCCCGGGCAGCTCGCTGCAAGGCGGCACGCGACGCCGCGTGCGGTTCCAGTCCAATCCAGGTAATCCCTTCCGCGAAGTACTCGAGATTGTCGCCCGTTCCCGCACCAACCTCGAGAACTATGCCGGATGCTGTAGCGATGGCTCCACATCGAATAGCGTCGAGCTCCTGCCAGCGCACGAGAGGAGTGTTGGTCCCTGCCATGGCGAGAGAGTATCGAATCTGAGGAGGTCGCGGCTAGCGCGTGCGCAGCACTGTCACGGCGATCGCTGCGGCGCACAGCGCAAGAGCGACGACCATAAGCGCGGTACCGGCCCATCCCCCGCCGGCAAGAAAGACTCCTCCGAGCCAGCCGAACACGCTCGACCCACCGTAATACGCAAGGTTATACAGCGACGATGCCTGAGCTCGCCCCACCGTCGCAACCGCTCCTGTCCATCCGGAGGCAATTGCGTGTGCCGAGAAGAACCCTGCCGTCATGACCACGAGGCCGATGAGCACAATGGCAAGCACATCACTGAGCGTGGCGATTACGCCGATGATCATGACGAACGTGCCGCACACGAGTACGGGCAGCCGCCCGAACCGCACAGCGAGCGCTCCTGCCCTGGATGATGACCATGTGCCGGCAAGATAGGCAAGAAATATGAAGCTCACGATCGCTGGTGCGAGGAAGAACGGCTCGCCCATGAGCCGAAAGGCAAGAAAGTTGTAGACGGCAACGAAGCCACCCATGAGCAGAAACGCCTGTGCGTAGAGCGCAAGAAGCTTCGGAGATGCCGCGGCCGAACGAATCCGCTCGATCACCGGTGGTCCGCTCTGCTGACGCATTCGCAGGGGAACAAAACCACGTGGTGCGGGGGCGAGCACGGCAAAGCCCAGAGCACAGAGTGCGCACAGCGCGGCAACGACGATCACAGCCATCTGCCACGTCGTCTGATCGGCGACGGGCCCCGCGATAATTCGTCCGCTCAGCCCGCCGATCGTGGTTCCCGCAATGTACGTGCCTGCAGCTCGGGCTGCGTGCTGCCTCGTGATCTCCTCTGTCAGGTACGCAAGGGATACGGCAGGGACTCCACCGATCAGCAGGCCCTCGACAAACCGTCCAGCGAGCATCAGCTCAAGTGACGGCGCGAAAGGAACCGCGAAGCCGACGGCTGTGGCACCACAAAGGGCAACGATCATCGCCCGGACCCGTCCCACACGGTCGGCGACAAGGGACCACGGAAGCACGCCGAGTGCAAGGCCAAGGGTTGCCGCCGAGACGATGAGAGCCGATGTCGCCTCAGTGATATCGAGATCCTGTGCGATGAGTGGCAGCACAGCCTGGGGCGCATAGAGTTGGGCAAATGTCGCGATGCCGGCGAGAAACAGCCCGAGGAGCAGTCGCCGGTACCCAGGCGTCCCCCGCCGGTGCCCGTCCCAGCTATTCGGTTCCGTCATCGCTGCCGATCACTCGGCACAGGGTGCCCGCAGATCAGGTCGCCTCCGCGTCAAAGGGTGGCGCCATCACCTCTCTGCCGGACTCGAGCTGCTGCTGGCGAGACTCCGGCTTCGGTTCTTTCGCAGCCGGTGCGATAACCGATTTCTGAGGCTCTTCATCATCGAGGAGCGCCTCACGGATGATGCGACGGGGGTCGTACTGGCGTGGATCGAGTTTCTGCCAGTCGACGTCGTCAAAGTCTTCGCCCATTTCATCGCGCATGCGCGACTTCGCGTCTTTTGCCATATTGCGCACGTTCTTCACGAGTTGGGCGAGTTTCGCCGCATACATCGGCACGCGCTCAGGTCCGAGCAGGAACACGGCAATGACAGCGATGATGATGATCTTGTCTGCCGTCAAACCGAACACGAATTCAGACTACCGTGTCGCGCCTCAAGGTATGCCACCAAAGTGCAACATACACTGGCAATCGAACAGATTCAGGAGCCGCCGTGTCTACACAAGAGTCGAATTGGAAGTACACCGACGACATCGTCGACGAATCGGAAGCCATTCGCTCGGCGCGTGCGCAATCACTTGAGCTGGGCGTTGCCCCCGTTTCGCCAGGAACCGGAGCTCAACTCGCGCTGATCGCGGCAGCGAGTTCGGCACGCAACATCATGGAGATCGGCACGGGCTGTGGAGTTTCGGGACTTTGGATGCTGTCGGCGCAGCCGCGCAGCGTGCTCACAACGATCGACTCCGAATCCGAGCATCTCGGCGCTGCACGGACCGCGTTCATCGACGCTGGCATCGGCTCTGCACGTACGAGACTCATTACGGGCAAAACCCGTGATGTGCTCCCCCGAATGAACGAAGATTCCTATGACCTCGTGCTCGTTGACGCCGACCCCGCCGACGTCATCGAGAATGTCGAGCATGCTCTGCGACTCGTCAGGCTGGGCGGAACCGTTATGGTTCCACGTGCACTGCACAAAGGAAAGGTGTCCGATCCAGCTCAACGCGATGACGTGACCGCGGCCTTTCGCTCGATCATCGAGGAAATCGCGACATCCGACGCCGTCGTCAGTGCCATCAGCCCTGTCGGCGACGGTCTGCTCCAGGTAACGAAGCTGGGCTGAGCACAGCAGCATCGTTAAAACGCTGTGGGCGCGCGATCCCTTTCGATCGCGCGCCCACAGCGTTGCCTTTCCGGCTCTAGCCGGCGACGACGCCAGCAAGCGCGTCGTGGAGCTCTTTGGCTTCATCGTCGTTCACTGAAACGACGAGTCGTCCGCCCCCTTCCAACGGCACACGGACAATGATCAGCCGACCTTCCTTTACGGCCTCCATAGGCCCATCTCCGGTCCTCGGCTTCATTGCTGCCATTCGGCTCCCCTTTCGTGCAGTGTCACCCTATTATCCCGTGAATTCCGGCTTGGTGCCAATCCCTTTGTCATGAACGCGCAGATTACGGCGGCGTCCAGTCATATCCGCTCACCTGCCAGCACGCCCACAGCCAGGCCCACTGCAGAACCAGACTCACGACGACAGCCGCTGTGCGATACACGCGGGATCGCGGGACTGCAAACGCCCCGGCGATCGGAAAGAGAGGAGCGAACAGCCGGAAGGTGCTTGACTGCGGAAAGAACACCGCAAGCAGGTAGACAAGATACGAGACGATCCAGAGCCGCAGCGTGATGCCGAGGCGACGCGCTGATCGGCTGAGCAGGCCGATGACCACGAGCGCAAGCAGCGGCACGAGCGCAATGGCACCGATGCCAACGCCAAACCAGCGTTCAGACCACCAATTCGCACCATCGATCCACGGTTCGAACGGCACGAGAGGCCCGTAACCAACGTATGACGATCTCCACGCGAGCTCGGTATCGGTGTATGCCGTCAGGGAACCGGTCACGCCCCATGCGATGAGCAGCCACGCGAACCCCATAATGGCGCTGACGATTCCGGCGATGCACAGGCGGACGAACGCGGAGAGGCTGAATGGATGCCGCGATCGCGCCGCAATGCGATGCACGAGGTGCAGCAGCAGAAACAGGGCAAAGGCGAGCCCACTTGGACGTGTCAGCGCCATCACGCAGATAATCGGTATCGCCGTCAGATAGCGCTGCTTCACCACGAGCAGGAGGGCGATGCCCAGAAGCAGCAGGTACAGCGATTCGGCGTATGCCACCTGCAGAATCGGTGAGACCGGTGCAACGGAGAATAGAACAACCGAGAAGAGAGCCGTTCGACGGTCAAGCACCTCGCGCATCAGACGGTAGAACACGAGAGCGGCTCCGAAACCGCACGGCACAGAGACAACGAGCGCGGCTATCTCCCACGGAAGCTGCGTCAGCCCCATCACGATCCGCACGATCCCGGGGTACACGGGCATGAACGCCCAGGCGTTCTCGCCGACGTGCCCATCATCTGTGATCGGGAGCTCGCTCGGATACCCCGTTAATGCAACGATCTGGTACCAGCGACCGTCCCAAATCGAGGCAAAGGAGGGGTAATCCGGTGACGGTCCAGTCCACGGATTCGCTCCTTGGTGCGCCGCGAACCACAGCATCATCGCCGTTGTGACACCTCGTGCGGCTGCATAGATGAGCAGTACACGTCCCCACTCGGGGGTTCGCGCCCACCAGGCGATGAAAGGCGACACAGTCACCGTCCGGTCACTGACCGAGGAGCCAGCGTCTCAAGCCGCGCTCGCACTGCGTGATCTCTGCTGTCGCACATCGTTCGTCATCCGCGTGCGCCTTCAGCGCATCTCCGGGTCCATAGTTGACGGCCGGAACGCCGAGAGCGGAGAACCGGGCGACGTCGGTCCACCCATACTTCGGCTTCGCTTCCGCTCCGACAGCCGCAAGAAACTGCTGCGCGAGCGGCGCATCTAGGCCGGGGCGCGCCGATTCGGCACGGTCAACCACGGTGATCTCGTAGTCAGGAAATATCGTGCGCAGGTGCTCGAGCGCCTGGTCAACCGTCTTGTCCGGTGCGAATCGGTAATTGACGTGGATCATGCCTTCATCAGGAATCACATTTCCAGCAATGCCTCCGGTGATGCCGACCGCGTTGAGGCCCTCCCTGTAGGCAAGGCCGTCGACATCGACGGTCGCGGCACGATAGTCGGCAAGTGCCGCGAGCGCCGGAGCAAGTTTGTGAATGGCGTTCTCTCCCACCCACGAACGACCGGAATGCGCGCGCGTCCCGAATGCCCGCAGCTCGACACGGAGACTCCCGTTGCATCCGCCCTCGACCTGAGCGGCCGTCGGCTCACCCAGAATCGCAAAGTCACCGTCGAGAAGCTCAGGGCGCGTCGTCGCAATTCTGCCGAGACTGTTCAGGTCTGCGGCCACCTCTTCGTGGTCGTACCAGATCCAGGTCAGATCGACGATGGGGTTCGACAGCTCCGCGGCGAGTTTCAGCTGCACCGCGACGCCCGCCTTCATATCGACGGTGCCACGACCCCACAGGTACTCTCGACCGTCAATCGTCTCGAAGCACGATGGCACGTTGCCCTTAATCGGAACCGTGTCAAGGTGCCCAGCGATCACAACGCGCTGCGCACGCCCAAGATTCGTGCGGGCGATGATTGTGTCGCCATCGCGAATCACGTCAAGGTGTTTCACCTGGCGAACTGCGGCTTCGACAGCATCCGCTATCTGCTTCTCATCGCCCGACTCCGAGGGAATATCGCAGAGTGCTCGCGTGATGTCGATGGACGTCGCAGAGAGATCAAGAACCGGTTGGGGCATGCTCTCAGTCTAGAGGCGCAGGCTCACTGCCCAGAGGAATGCCGAGCATCACGCGGTCTTCGGTAACCTTGTGATTATGACCAGCGCTTCTCACGAAACTGTTACCACCGCGTGGGGCTACGGCCTCGCTACCGTCGCCGCAGATGGGACGGTCCTCGACACCTGGTTTCCCTCCCCTCAGCTGGGCTCGATCCCCACGGATCGTGAGAAGTGGATTGCACCGGCTGAGATCGAGCAGCTCGCGGTACCCGACCCGCGCCGTGCCGTCACCGTTGACATCGTGACGGTCGACGTTGACCTGGCCCAGCCGGTGCAGAGCACACCTGATGCGTATCTGCGGCTTCACCTTCTTTCGCACCTGCTGGTGCAGCCCAACACGATCTCCCTCGACGGCATCTTCGGGCACCTGCCCATTGTGGTGTGGACCAACGCCGGGCCGGTGCTGCCGAGCGACTTCGAGCGAATTCGACCCGCATTGCTGAGGCAGGGAATCCACGCAGTGAGCCTCGACAAGTTCCCGCGTCTGACCGATTACGTCGTGCCCGAGCGCGTGCGCATCGGCGACGCCTCACGCGTGCGACTCGGTGCCCACCTCGCACCGGGAACCACGGTGATGCACGAAGGGTTCGTCAATTACAACGCCGGAACGCTCGGATCCTCCATGGTCGAGGGTCGCATCTCGCAAGGCGTCGTCGTCGGCGATGGCAGCGACATCGGAGGCGGCGCGTCGGTGATGGGCACGTTGTCAGGCGGCGGCTCTCAGCGCATCACGATCGGCGAGCGCGCGCTTCTCGGTGCCAACTCCGGCATTGGAATCTCCATTGGCGACGACACAGTTGTCGAGGCGGGACTCTACGTCACCGCCGGTACCAAAGTCGTGGTCATCGACCCGGTGTCGAGCGAGACACGCTCCGTCAAGGCCGTGGAGTTGAGCGGAGTAGCTGGCCTGCTGTTCCGCCGCAATTCCGTATCCGGGGCCGTCGAGGTTCTGCCCCGCTCGGGCTCGGGCGTCACTCTCAACGAAGCACTGCACGTCTGATCCCCTGACTCGCCCTTCTCGCGCGAATATCGTCGATCCACCATCTCAAGGAGCACCGTGGCTCATTCTCTGTCCCGCAGCATCGGCCGGGTGCTCCTGTGGATTCTTGTTGCTCTGCTCGTCATCGGACTGATCGGTGCCGGGCTGGCGTTCTGGACCGTTCAGCGTTCTTTCCCGACGACAGAGGGAACAATCGAAGTCCCGGGCGTCGAAAACGAGGTCACGGTCACACGCGATGCACAGGGCATTCCGCAGATCACGGCAGCGACTCCGCATGATCTCTTTCTCGCGCAGGGGTACGTGCAGGCTCAAGATCGCTTCTGGGAGATGGACTTCCGTCGCCACGTGACTTCGGGCAGGCTGAGCGAGATGTTCGGCGAGAGCCAAGTGGGAACCGATACGTTCATTCGAACTCTTGGATGGCGCGCGGTAGCCGAGCAGGAGGTGGAGGCGCTTGACGACACGTCTCGGGCGTATTACGAGGCATACGCTGACGGAGTAAACGCCTATCTCGATTCGCACTCGGGAGCCGACGCCTCGCTTGAGTACGCTGTTCTGGGGTTTCAGAACTCTGACTACTCGCCAGAACCATGGACGCCAGCGGACAGCATCGCCTGGCTGAAGGCGATGGCGTGGGATCTTCGCTCGAACCTCGAGCAAGAAATCGATAGGTCGATCCTCAGCACGACGCTGAGCTCGAATCAGATCTCCAAACTCTTCCCGACGTACCCGTACGACACAAATCCGACGATCGTCACGGAGCCGAGCGTGCAAAGCGTCGCGCCGCACACCAAGCAGAATCCGGATGCCGCAGCGGACCCCGCGGCACTCGACTCCGTTGCACCGCAACTCGAACAGCTCTCCGAGCTGCTGCACGGCATGCCAACGCTTCTCGGCGAAGCCGGAAGCGACATCGGCTCAAACTCGTGGGTGGTCTCTGGCAAGCACACAGCAACAGGTGAACCGCTCCTCGCCAACGACCCGCACCTGGGACCCGCTATGCCGTCTGTCTGGTACCAGATGGGTCTGCACTGCTCGACGGTATCTGAGGAGTGCCCCTTCGACGTGGCCGGCTTCACATTCTCCGGGCTTCCCGGCGTCGTCATCGGGCACAACCAGCAGATCGCCTGGGGGTTCACCAACCTCGGCCCCGATGTTGCCGATCTCTACATCGAAAAGGTCGATACGCAAGAAGCAACCTATCGCCTCGATGGCAAAGATCTACCGCTCGATGTCCGCACGGAGACGATCTCTGTTGCGGGTGGGGACGATGTTGAGGTCACCATCCGCTCAACGAAACGCGGCCCGATCGTGAGCGGTCTCACAGGCGACTACACGACAATCGCCAACGATGCTGCAGACCACGTCGATCCTGCCGAGGGCGAGAGTCTCGCCGTTTCGCTGCAGTGGACGGCGCTCACACCGGGAAACACTCCGCGAGCCATCTTCGCGATGAACTCAGCGACCGACTGGGATTCCTTCCGCGGAGCGGCCAAGCTCTTCGACGTGCCCAGTCAGAACCTCATCTATGCCGACACCGAGGGCAACATCGGCTATCAGGCGCCGGGCCTCGTTCCCGTGCGCAAAGCGGGGAATGGCACGAAGCCTCTGCCCGGCTGGACGAGTGACAACGGGTGGAGCGGCTTCCTCGACTTCGATCAGTTGCCGAGCGAATACAATCCGGCGAGCGGCTACATCGTCACCGCGAACAATGCCGCAGTCGGTCCCGAATATCCGGCGTTCATCACGACAGATTGGGATGCTGGATACCGCGCAGAGCGCATCACTGAGCGTCTCACGGATCTCATCGACGACGGCACGTTGATTACCTCGGAAGACATGTCTGCCATTCAGGCCGACAACCACAATGCAATCGCCGAGATTCTCGTTCCGTATCTACTCGACGCAACACCGAGCGAGCATACGCTGGAGGCGAGAGCCTTGCTCGAAGACTGGGACTATTCAGATGACGTCGACAGCGCAGCATCCGCCTATTTCAATATTGTGTGGAAGAACCTGCTTGCCGAGGTCTTCGCGCCAAAGCTGCCAGAATCTCAGGCCCCGCAGGGAAGCGCACGCTGGTTCCAGGTTGTCTCGAATCTGCTTCCTCTCAGCCAATCCGCCTGGTGGGGTGATGACGACGTCACCACGCGTGACGAGGCTCTCGCACGGGCCATGGACTCCGCCTGGGACGAAGCAGTCGAGCTCATGGGCGATGACCCTCACGCATGGGAGTGGGGCGATTTGCACACGCTCACGGTGCGCAATGCGAGCCTCGGCGAGTCGGGAATCGGTGTGATCGAGAAAATCTTCAACCGTGGGCCGTACTCTGTGGGCGGCGGATCAAGCATTGTCAACGCGAACGGCTGGGACGCGACACAGGGGTATGAGGTCAACTGGGTGCCGTCGATGCGACAGGTAATCGATTTGTCCGACTTCGATTCGTCGACGTGGATCAACCTCACGGGCGCTTCGGGGCATGCGTTCCACCCCAATTACGTCGATCAGACAACACTCTGGGCTGAGCACAAGACGCTCCGATGGGCGTTCACGGCAGACGCCAGGGCGGATGCTGCGGAGCACACGCTTGTGCTCACGCCCGCACGCTGACGCGCCCCGGCCCGGGGCGACGCGACGAGCCCGCTGCTCGATGTGACACCCCGGGCCGAGTCGGCCCACCCGCCCGAGACGGCGAGCGTGCCGGTGCCGTACCGCTTAGCGCTGCGGGTACTGCCGCTCGCCTTCGCCGATGTAGAGCTGCTGAGGCCGACCGATCTTGGTCTGCGGGTCGAGACTCATCTCACGCCAGTGGGCGATCCAGCCGGGCAGGCGACCGATCGCGAACAGCACGGTGAACATGCGCGTCGGGAACCCCATTGCCTTGTAGATGACGCCGGTGTAGAAGTCGACGTTCGGGTAGAGGCGACGCTCTTTGAAGTAGTCATCTTCGAGTGCGATCTGCTCGAGCTCCTGTGCGAGGTCGAGCAGCGGATCGCTGATGCCGAGCGAGTCGAGCACCGCGTTCGCGGATTCTTTCACGATGCGCGCGCGTGGATCGTAATTCTTGTAGACGCGGTGTCCGAAGCCCATGAGCTTCACGCCGTCTTCTTTGTTCTTGACGCGCTCGACGAACCGCTTCACACCATCGCCTGAGTCGCGAATCTGGCCGAGCATTTCGAGTACCGCCTCATTCGCTCCGCCATGCAGCGGACCAGACAGTGCGTTGATCCCGGCCGAGATCGATGCGTAGAGGTTTGCGCCCGTTGACCCAACGAGACGCACGGTCGACGTCGACGCGTTCTGCTCGTGATCTTCATGCAGAATCAACAGCCGCTCTAACGCCTGCGACAGCACGGGATTCACCTCGTAGTCCTCGGCCATGTTGCCGAAGTTGAGCCGAAGGAAGTTGTCGACGAAACTCAGGTTGTTGTCGGGATAGAGGAACGCCTGTCCCTGTGATTTCTTGTGCGCGTAGGCGGCGATCACAGGCAGCTTTGCGAGTAGCCGAATCGTCGTCATTTCAACGTGTTCCGGGTCTTTCGGGTCGAGCCCGTTCTCGTAATAGGTCGACAGGGCGCTCAGTGCGCTCGAGAGCACAGACATCGGGTGCGCCGTGTGCGGAAGTGCCGAGAAAAAGTGCTTGAGGTCTTCGTGAAGCAGCGTGTGGCGGCGAACACGATCGTCGAAGTCAGCCAGTTCGTCTGCGGTCGGAAGTTCCCCGTGAATCAGAAGCCATGCCACTTCGAGATACGTCGAGTTCGACGCGAGTTGGTCGATCGGATACCCGCGGTAGCGCAGAATTCCCTGGTCACCGTCGATGTAGGTAATGCGTGACTTTGTTGCCGCCGTATTCACGAATCCGTAGTCGAGTGTTGTCAGCCCCGTCTGCTTGGTCAGCGTCGAAAGGTCGAGGCTCGATGCGCCGCTTGTCGCGCCGACAAACGGCAGCTCAGCTGTACCGCCCGAAAACGTCAGTGTCGCCTTGCGTGCCTGGTCATCCGCCTGGTGTCCGACGTCGCCCACGGCGCCTCCTTTTTGCATGTTTGTCACAAGTGAGTGAGAGTGTGCGGCGCGCATGGTGGTGGCGCGAGCACTCCCCTACAGCCTAATCGTGCAAACCGGCTTCTGTCACAACCGACAATGGTTCACCGCCGCTCTTGGAGGGTTTCTCCACCGGATGCCGCGGCACGCAGCCGCGCAGCCGCGCAGCACCTTCGTCGATCCGCTCATCCGATGCCGTAAGCGAGAGGCGCACGAAGTTCGGGTAGTGGTCACCGTAGAAGTGCCCCGGCCCGCCGATGATGCCCATGCCGGCGAGCCTGTCGATGCTGTCCCATGCGTCGCGCCCTTCGGTGACCCACAGGTATAGCCCGGCCTCACTTCTCTCAATGCGAAACCCCGCATCGTCGAGAGCGGGTGCGAGCACGTCGCGTCTGCGACGATAGAGCGACTTCTGCAGGGCAACATGCTCGTCATCGCCCAGAGCGACGGCCATCGCATGCTGCAGCGGTGCGGGAACCATCAGCCCGGCGTGCTTGCGCACCGTGGTCAACGACGCGATCACGCTTCCGCAGCCAGTCGCGAATGCAGCACGGTAACCCGCCATGTTCGACTGTTTGCTCAGCGAATAGATCGAGAGGATGCCGCGACGATTACCGTCTGTCACACGAGGGTCGAGAATGCACGGCGTTGGCTCATCTGTCCAGGGTTCTTCCCACCCGAGCTCCGCGTAGCATTCGTCGTTCACAATCACCGCATTGAGCTCACGGGCACGCGCGACCGCTGATCGCAGATGCTCGATACCGTGCACGCGGCCGTCTGGGTTTCCCGGCGAGTTGAGCCAGATCAGCCGTGTTTCGTCTGGCCAGTCGGCCGGATCGTCAGAGGCGACAGCCGTCGCATCGCACAGCGCGGCACCGATTGCATAGCTCGGGTACGCGGCAGTGGGATGCACCACGACGTCGCCTGTGCCGAGGCCGAGCAGAAACGGAAGAAGCGCGACGAGCTCCTTTGAGCCGATCGTCGGCAGCACATTGCGGTGTTCGAGATCCGGCACGCGACGACGTCGCGCGTACCAGTCGATGATCGCATTCCGAAGTTCCGCTGTTCCCACTGTCGTCGGGTAGGCATGAGCATCCGTCGCGTCGGTGAGCGCTCTGCGCACGATCTCTGGCGTCGGGTCAACCGGCGACCCGATCGACAGATCGACGACTCCTCCCGGGTGCTCGGCCGCTTTCTCGCGGAACGGAACAAGGGTGTCCCAGGGGTATTCAGGCAGCGTCCGAGTCACGGATGCCTCACTCGGCGGTCTGGGGAGGAAGCGCGGCGATCACGGGATGATCGTGGTGAATCACACCGACCTTCGCTGCTCCGCCCGGAGAACCGATCTCGTCGAAGAACTCGACGTTCGCCTTGTAATAGTCAGCCCATTCATCGGGAAGGTCGTCTTCGTAGTAAATCGCCTCGACAGGGCAAACCGGTTCGCAGGCGCCGCAGTCGACGCATTCGTCCGGGTGGATATAGAGGCTGCGTTCACCCTCGTAAATGCAATCGACAGGGCATTCGTCGATGCACGCGCGATCTTTGACATCGACGCACGGAAGAGCGATGACATATGTCACTGTGCTTGAACTCCTTCTCGCTGGGTTCCCCCAGTCTACGCCGCAGACCCCGTGCGAATGCTCCGTTGCGGAACGCGAGGCCACGCGAGCACGACGGCCGCGATCAGCGGAACCCCAAAGAGCCAGATGAGCCCAGGGAGCCCCTGCGAGATCAAAATGGAGCCACCGGGGCTCGAGAACGAGAACAACGCAACGGTTCCGACGAGTCCGACGCCAGCAGCGACGGAAGGGAGTCTCTCGGTGATCACGAGCCTGAGTCCGATGAGCAGCGCGAGCGTGCCGATCAAACCGAGCACGAGTCCGTAGGGAATCGGAATGCCCAACGGCTTCACAGAGAGTGTATGAGCAACGGTGCCAACGGTTCCGTAGACGGCTCCGAGCACGAGCGTGATCACCGCGGTGACGATGCGAGATATCGCGCTTGGCTCACCGTCATCGAGGGCATCCTCTCTGTCGGTACTCTCCAGGTCGGGCAATTCAGGTGCTGTGCTCACATCGAGATCGTATCGGGACAAGCTGTGTGCACGTGGTCGATGCCCTCTCAGGGCATGCCGGCCAGTCGCAGCAGCGCCGCGACGACAGCTGCCGCGACGACGACAACGAGAAACGGTGCCCGCAGAACAAGCAGAAGCGCCGCGACCCCGAGGGCGGGGAGGCGCGCATCGATGACGATGGACTGCGCATCGCCGAGCGCCTGCACCACGATGAGCGCGGACAGCATGGCCACTGTCGTGAGGTCAACCACACGGGAGACCACAGGCTTTTCGAGCAGCTGTGGCGGAATCGCGTAGCCCGCGAGTTTCAGCGCAGCACAGATAATGGATGCGGCGAGCACGATGTGCCAGAGCGTCATGATTCGGATCCCCTCGCGTGAGAGAACCAATTGAATACCCCGACGAGCACGGCGACCACGGCGGCAAGGATCACCGGGAGCCCTGGCGCGAGTACAGGTGTCAGCGTTGCGGCGACAATTGCCGCGCCACAGGCGACAGCGACCGGCTGGAGGCGTGTGAGCCGAGGCCAGAGCAGCGCGAGAAAAGCCGCGGCCGCCGCCGCGTCGAGGCCGTACGCACGCGTATCCCCGAGCACGTCGCCGATGAGCGCTCCGATGAGCGTTGTGAGGTTCCAGCCGATAAAGACGGCGACGCCCGTCACCCAGAAGCCGGTGCGACGCGAGTGCGCATCTGGCTGGGCAAGCGAGACGGCTGTCGACTCGTCAATTGTCAGCCATGCGGCGGCAACGTTCTTGGGCAGGCCACCGCCGACAACCGGTTTCATGCGCATGCCGTACGCCGTATTGCGAGCGCCAAGCAGAGCCGCACTCGCGATCGCGGCGCCGCCCGCAGACGCACCCCCTGACGCAAGCACACCAACGAGGGCGAACTGCGATCCGCCCGTGAACATCAGAAGACTGAGAACGCAGGCCTGCCAGATGTCGAGGCCGGAAGCCACGGCGAGTGCACCGAACGATACACCGTACGCTGCGGTAGCCGCGCCGACTGCAAGCCCCTGCCTCAGCGCAGACTGCTGCGCCGATCGCCGATCGCTCGACATATCAGCCTCGCGACGTCACCGTGTACAGCACGCTCTCTGAGGCGCCGACAACTGTGACGTCGTAATCGTCGCTCGACATCGTCATGACGCTTCCCAGCTTGGCCGTCGAGGCTTCGCCATCGACGGTGAAGCCTGCCTCTTGAAGTTTCTTCTTTGCGTCATCCGCAGAGACATCTCCGCTGACGAGCACTACCCAGTGGATGTCTGAGCCTTCGGTCTGCGTCGCGCCTCGGATCGAACCGTCAATCAGCGGAACAACATCTGTCGGAAACCCGTCGGGCACGCCCTCCGTCAGTTCAACATCGCCGCCGGTCGCTTCGCGAACAGCATCCTGAACCGTCTGGTTCATTGTCTGCTCGACAAAACTGCAGCCACTGAGCACCGGGATCAACAGCACACCAAGTGCGATTAGGGCAGCGCACGCACGACGACGAAAACTCACCTACCCAGGGTAACCGCCGGATGCTGAGTCACACCCGAAACGTCAGGTGACGCTCAGGCGTCCTGACGCTTCAGCCGCGCAGTGGCACGCCCGCGCTCATTGGCACCGAGGATCACCTTGCGAATGCGCACAGCTTGCGGGGTGACCTCAACGCACTCGTCCTCGCGGGCGAACTCGAGGCACTCCTCAAGCGAGAGCCGACGTGACGGAGTCATCGACTCGAAGTTGTCGGCGGTGGACTGCCGCATGTTCGTCAGCTTCTTTTCCTTCGTGATGTTGACGTCCATGTCGTCAGCGCGCGAGTTCTCACCGATCACCATGCCCTCGTACACTTCCTCTGTCGGGCTGACAAAGAATGTCATGCGCTCCTGGAGGTTGATGATCGCGAATGGCGTGACGACGCCGGTGCGGTCGGCGACGATCGAGCCGTTGTTGCGTGTGGCGATCGAACCGGCCCACTCCGCGTACCCGTGCGAGAGGGTGTTGGCGATCCCTGTACCGCGCGTCGTCGTCATGAACTCTGAGCGGAAGCCGATGAGGCCACGGCTGGGAACGACGAACTCCATGCGGATCCATCCCGTTCCGTGGTTCGTCATGCTCTCCATGCGCCCCTTGCGTGCGGCGAGCAGCTGGGTGATCGCTCCGAGGTATTCTTCCGGGGAATCGATTGTGAGCTCTTCGTACGGCTCGTGAACCTTGCCGTCGACAGTCTTGGTGACCACCTGTGGCTTGCCCACCGTAAGCTCATAGCCTTCGCGACGCATTTGCTCGACGAGGATCGCGAGGGCGAGTTCGCCGCGCCCCTGCACCTCCCACGCATCAGGGCGGCCGATGTCGAGCACCTTGAGCGAGACGTTGCCGACCAGCTCGCGGTCGAGACGGTCTTTGACCATGCGGGCCGTCAGCTTATGCCCCTTGATCTTGCCCATGAGGGGAGAGGTGTTTGTGCCGATGGTCATCGAGATTGCGGGGTCGTCGATGTGAATCGTCGGGCGAGGCCGTACGTCGTCGGGATCACAGAGGCTCTCGCCGATCATGATGTCGGGGAACCCGGCGACGGCGACGATGTCTCCGGGGCCAGCGTTCTCGGCCGGATAGCGGTCAAGCGCCTTCGTCATGAGCAGCTCGGTGATGCGCACGTTCGATACGGTGCCATCACTCTTGACCCAGGCAACGGTCTGGCCCTTGGTGATTGTGCCCTGGAAAATGCGGAGCAGAGCGAGTCGCCCCAGGAACGGTGACGCGTCGAGGTTGGTGACGTGCGCCTGCAGCGGGTGCTCGTCGTCGTATGTCGGCGCAGGGATGTGCTCGAGAATCGCCTCAAAGAGAGGCTCGAGGTTCTCGCTTTCGGGCAACGTGCCGTCCGCCGGCTTGGTGAGCGAGGCGCGGCCAGCCTTACCGGATGCATAGACAACGGGAACGTCGAGAATCGCATCGATGTCCAAGTCGGGGACGTCGTCGGCAATGTCGCTCGCGAGCCCCAGAAGGAGGTCTTGGCTTTCGGCGACAACGTCATCGATGCGTGCATCGCCTCTGTCTGTCTTGTTCACCAGGAGGATGACCGGAAGCTTCGCCTCGAGTGCCTTTCTCAGCACGAAGCGCGTCTGCGGCAGCGGCCCTTCGCTCGCGTCAACGAGCAGCACGACGCCGTCGACCATGGAAATTCCACGCTCGACCTCGCCACCGAAGTCAGCGTGGCCCGGGGTGTCGATCACGTTGATCGTCACGGGGCCGTGGACGGCGTGTTCTCCGTTATAGGAGATCGCCGTGTTCTTCGCGAGAATCGTGATGCCCTTCTCGCGCTCGAGCTCGTTCGAGTCCATTGCCCGTTCTTCGACGTGTTCGTGGGCCGAGAACGAATCGGTCTGGCGCAGCATGGCGTCCACGAGTGTCGTCTTACCGTGGTCGACGTGCGCGACGATGGCGACGTTCCGGAGGGTTTCACGCGTGGCGAGTGCCATAGCTGTGTCCTGTCCTGCAGAGTGTGCGGTTTGTGCGCTCAGCGACGCGGTGTGCGTCGGCATGTGATCCGGCGGGCGGGTGCCTGCACCGGATGGCGCTGGTGGGAAATTCGGCGGGTAATGACGACCCGACATACCATTCTACTCCCTCAGCTTCGCAGAGACTGAACACAGCTGTCGCTTGCCAGCCGCCGCGGTCAAAACTCGACGGACGCGGAGTTTCTCCCACGAGACACTCGTGCACCTCGAAGCTTGTGCACATTGGTCTCATAGTCCGCATCGACTCGACGGGCGGCGATACGAATCAGCAGCCGATTCGGTGATAATGTGTCGAGGTCGAAGCGGCTCCCTACGAACATCGACTCATGTGCGTAGTGCGCCTCGCCATACACGACAGGGAACTCGGGTTGCTCATTCGTGCGCAGTCCGGGAGAGTGAATAACAGTTCGACCCAGTGTTGTGTCGGTCGCCGAATCAGGCGTCTGTTAGAGAGAAAGAACACCAACTTGATCAAGTACCTGCTCCGCCGATTCGTGGGCTGGATGCTGATGATCGTGGTAGCGACGAATGTCACGTATTTTCTTGCGTGGGGGTTCCTCGATCCGCGAAGCAATTACGTCGGCCGCCGCCCTCCGCTCTCATACGATGAAGTCACGCAGCTCCTTGAGCCTCGCAACTTGAGCGACAGCGTTCCTCTCGTCCAGCGCTGGTGGGGCTGGTTCAGCGATATTCTCTTCCGCTGGGACTGGGGCGTGAGCGCCGTCGGCGAGTCGGTGAACAGCCAGGTCGCGTACCGCATGTGGATCAGTGCTGAACTGGTGCTCGGCGCGACAATCCTCACGACGATCCTCGGCATTGCTCTCGGCGTGTACACGGCGTCGCGCCAGTACAAGCTGGCAGACCGCATTGGGCAGGCGACATCGGTCGTCACGATGAACATCAACATCGTTGTTGCCGCGTTGGGAATCGTGCTGCTCGCGATCGGCTTCAATGACCTCGTCGGCGCACGCGTGTTCTTCGTCACCGGCTCCCATAGCCAAGACATCTCGGGCTTCTTCCCCGTCCTCCTCGACGTGCTGCAGCATCTGACGCTTCCGACCCTTGCTCTCGTACTCGTCGGATACGCCCAGTACCATCTCCTACAGCGCACCCTCCTGCTCGACAACATCAACGCGGACTACGTGCGCACGGCGCGGGCGAAGGGCCTGACAAAGCAGAAGGCGATCCGCAAGCACGCGCTGCGCACATCTCTCATTCCGGTGGCGACTCAGGTCGCGTTCACCATTCCGGCGATCTTCACCGGCGCGATCCTCACTGAGAGGATCTTCGGCTGGAACGGCATGGGGCGGTACTTTCTCGACACGATCGGCAAGAACGACATTCACGGAGTCGTCGCTGTCGCAGCGTTCGGCGCGCTGCTCACGGCGATCGGGGCGATCCTGTCTGACATTGCCATCGTTGTACTCGATCCGAGAGTGAGGGTGAGCTGAGATGTCCATCGATCAGATTCAACCGCCCGTCGGCCCTGATACAACGGCAGCGCGCATCCCACGCAAGCGCATGTCGCTGTGGAGCCTCTACACCCGCCGATTCGTGCGCAACAGGCCGGCCGTTGCCGGAATCTTCATCTTCTTTCTGCTCGTGTTGTTTGCCGTTATCGCCCCGTTCATCGCGAAGTACGACCACATCGAGCTCGACTTCCTCAACCTCAGCACGGGGCCGACGGCTGAGCATTGGTTCGGAACGACGAGTGCGGGAAACGACACATTCGCGCAGGTCGCGATCGGCCTTCAACGCTCCCTGATGATCGCGGTCTCGGTTTCGGTGGGCACCACAGTGCTCTCCGCAATCGTGGGAACCGCAGCTGCCTACTTCGGCGGATTCATCGAACGCGGCATTCTGCTGATCATCCACTTTCTCATGGTGATCCCGACCTTCCTCATCCTCGCCCTCGTCTCAAACGACGCGGGAGGTGACTGGCGGGTCATCTCGCTCATCCTGATCTTGACGGGCTGGTTCTTCCCAGCCCGCGTGATCTGGACGATGGCGCTGCCTCTTCGCGAAAGCGAATATGTGAACGCGGCTCGCTACATGGGCGTTCCGGGCATGAAGATCGTCATGAGGCACCTGATTCCGAACATTGGCTCATTGCTGGTGATCAATTTCGCGCTTGGCGTGGTGACTGCCGTCATGGCCGAGACCGGGCTCTCGTTTCTCGGCTTCGGCGTCAAGATTCCCGATGTCTCGCTTGGCTCGCTTATCGGATACGGCGCAAACACCATTTCGAGCGCACCGTGGCTCTTCTATTTCCCCGCCGCAGCGCTCACACTCCTGACCGTCTCAATGGCACTTGTGGCAGACGGACTTCGCGATGCCCTCGATCCCACCTCTGCAGCAGGAGGACAAGCATGACCGCCCCGCTTCTCTCAGTTCGTGATCTCAACGTCAGCTTCGCGTCAGAGGCAGGCACCGTCAATGCCGTGCGAGGCGTCACATTCGATCTGGAACCCGGCCGCACGCTCGGCATCGTCGGAGAGTCCGGGTCAGGAAAATCTGTCACCTCGATGGCGATCATGGGACTTCTCGACGAGAACGCGAAGGTGACGGGCTCAATCGAGTTCGACGGCCAAGAACTCCTCGGCAAATCCGATAAGCACCTGTCGGGGATTCGCGGCAATGACATTGCCATGATTTTCCAAGACCCCTTGGCGGCGCTCACGCCTGTGTTTACCATCGGCGACCAGATCGTCGAGGCCCTCGTCACTCACCAGAAGATGTCGCAGCGCGACGCGTGGGAGCGCGGCATCGAGTTGCTCAAGCTCGTGGGCATCCCCACGCCCGATCGCCGCATGAAGTCGTTCCCTCACGAGTTCTCCGGTGGAATGCGTCAGCGCGTCGTGATTGCGATGGCCATTGCCAATAATCCCAAGCTCATCATTGCGGACGAGCCAACGACGGCACTCGATGTCACTATCCAGGCACAGATTCTCGACCTCATCAACACGGCTCAGCGCGAGACCGGGGCTGCCGTGGTTATGATCACGCACGACATGGGCGTTGTCGCCAAGACGGCAGATGACGTTCTTGTCATGTACGCGGGCAAACCGGTCGAGCAGGCGCCCGTTGGCGAGCTGTTCCATCGCACCCGGATGCCCTATTCCATCGGCCTTCTCGGCGCGATTCCCCGCGTCGACAAGAAAGAGAAGCAGCCGCTCATCCCCATCAAGGGCAATCCGCCGCTGTTGGTGAACCTTCCCGACGCGTGCCCATTCGCACCGCGTTGCCCCATCGCTGTTGACGCTTGTGTTCAGGGAGAGCCTCCGCTGCGCCCAGCAAACACCGACGCAGAGGATCGCCACAAGGTAGCCTGCATTCGCGCAGACGAGATCGACGATGACGGCATGATCGACGGCGAGCTTGTCTACCCGGCGCCGGCGATTCCCGAGAGCGCTCTGGAGCGTGTTCCCCGCGAACAGCGCGACATCACGCTCGAGGTCGACAACCTGTCGAAGACGTTCCCGCTGCTCAAGGGGGCCTTCCTGAAGCGTCGCGTCGGCGACGTTCACGCGGTCCGCGGCATCTCTTTCGACATTCGCAAGGGCGAAACGTTGGCAATCGTCGGCGAGTCCGGATGCGGTAAGACGACGACGCTTCTGCAGATCATGGATCTCGTGAAGCAGTCGAATGGCGAGATCACTATCGGCGGCAAAAAGGTCTCTGAGCTGCGTGGCGGCCGCCAGGAGCGCGAGCTTCGACGGAACATTCAGATCGTGTTCCAGGACCCGATGGGCGCTCTCGATCCCCGCATGACAGTCGCCGACGTCATTGCTGAGCCGCTGCGTGCGATCGGTCGCTCCCGTGACGAGTCAGACGCCCGCGTCGATGAGCTTATGGATCTTGTCGGCCTCGACCCGACGCACAGCACACGCTTCCCTTCTGCGTTCTCGGGTGGTCAGCGCCAGCGCATCGGCATTGCCCGAGCTCTCGCGACAAACCCGCAGGTCGTCGTGCTTGATGAGCCGGTTTCGGCGCTCGATGTCTCGATTCAAGCTGGCGTCATCAATCTGCTCGACGAGCTCAAGGTCAAGCTGGGGCTTTCGTATCTCTTCGTCGCCCACGACCTTTCCGTCGTGCGCCACATTGCCGACCGCGTTGCCGTCATGTACCTCGGCTCGTTTGTTGAGCACGGCGACGTCGACAGCGTTTTCGATGACCCTCAGCATCCCTACACTCAGGCGCTATTGTCGGCGATTCCGGTGCCCGACCCCGATATCGAGCGCACGCGCGAGCGCATCGTTCTCGAGGGCGATCTGCCCAGCCCCACAGAGTGGCGCACTGGGTGTTCATTTGTGTCGCGCTGCCCGTTGTATAAAACGCTGACGCCCGAGGGCCAAAAGCGCTGCGAAACCGAAGAGCCGAAACTCACTGGAAACGAGGGCGTGCACGTCAACGCGTGCCACTGGCGATAACGGTTACGAAACAGTTTGCTGAATCCGGCAGGGACCGCAGTTTATGACCCCTAACTGGATATAGTCTGCAATCAACCCTGAAAGAGCCGAAAGGCAACAAAGGAGCACCATGAAAAGGCACCAGAAGCTGATGAGCATTGTTGCTGTCAGCGGCGCCCTCGCACTCGTCATGAGCGGTTGTGCGTCGGGCGACACCGGTGGAGATAACTCCGGTGACAAAGATAAGAAGACCGAGGTTTCGCAGGCGGATTACAACCCGCAGCCGCGTGAGAACCTGAAGAAGGGTGGGGACGTCACATTCGCGATCAACGAGATCACGCCCCAGATGAACGCCTTCCACGGAGACGCAAGCGCAGACACCACGAGACTCGCGTCGTGGTACACGCCGCAGGTCTTCCTGATGGATCCAGACGGCACGCCGCATCCGAACCCTGCGTATCTTGATTCGTGGGAGATCGGCGAAGAAGGCGGAAACACCGTCATCAACGGCACAATTAATAAAGACGCCGTGTGGAATGACGGTTCGCCGATCGACTGGACAGCGTTCGAGACCACGTGGGTTGCCAACCGCTCGTCCGACGAGGGATACGCCCCCAACGCAACGGACGGCTACAAGGAGATCAAGTCGGTTGAGCAGGGCGACAGCGAGAAGGACGTCGTCGTGACGTTCGATGGCGAGTTCGCCTGGCCGCAGATGGTATTTCTTACGGGAATCCTGAACCCCAACGTGAACACTCCCGAGATCTTCAACGAGGGGTTCATCGAGGAGCCTCACGCTGAGTGGGGTGCCGGACCGTACAAGATCGAGAAGTTCGATTCCAAAGGTCAGGTCGTCTCGTTCGTTCCGAACGACAAGTGGTGGGGCAACGAGCCGATGCTTGACAAGGTGACGTTCCGCGGCCTTGACGACTCTGCGTCAATCAACGCATTCAAGAACGGCGAGATCGACACAGTCGGCGTGGCCACGAAGGACCGCCTCGAGCAGGTGCAAGACATGGATGGCATCACCATCCACCGTGCGCAGCAGACGGCAAACACCCTTCTCGAGGTCGACTCCGAGAAGCCACAGTTCAAGGACCTCGAGGTTCGCAAGGCGTTCTACATGGGACTGAACGTCGAGCAGCAGATGAAGATCGCGTGGAACGGCCTCGACTACACCGAGGATCCGGGTGGCTCGTTCATCCTTTACTCGTTCCAGCCGCACTTCACCAACTCCGTTGTGGATGCCGGTTGGGAGTACAACCCCGACGAGGCGAACAAGATCCTCGACGAGGCTGGCTGGGCGCTTAACGACGATGGCGTTCGCGAGAAGGACGGCGTCACACTCGAGGTCACGTACCCGATCTTCGGCGACGACCCGACCCTCAAGGCAGGTGCACAGTCCCTGCAGCAGATGATGAAGGAGATCGGCTTCAAGGTAAACATTGACGTCCGGTCCCCTCAGGACTTCTCAACGGACTACACGTCGAAGAACTGGGACATCATGTCGCTGCGCTTCACGTCGTCTGACCCGTTCGGTGCTGCCTGGTTCTGCCAGATGTACTGCTCGGACAGCGGTCTGAACCTGTCTGCTACGGGAACCGAGGCCATCGACAAGAAGATCCACGAGGATCTCGAATCGATCACCGATTCCGAGAAGAACACGGTGAAGGCCATGGAGATGGAATCAGAGATCATGAAGGAGACCTGGGGAATCTTCCCGCTCTACAACGGTCCCACGATCACTGCTGTCACCGAGGGCCTTGCCAACCTGACCCCTGAGCCCTATGTGGGCCTCGACCTCTTCGGTGTCACGCCCGTTGAGAACGTGGGTTGGGAGAAGTAAGCACTTCTCGCACGACACAGCGGGGCCGGTGGTTTATCCACCGGCCCCGCTTTCGCTGTCAGCCGACCCGAGAACTCGCACGCTACGCTGGATGGATGCCGCAGCGCTCAGTCACCTACCGTTCATCGTTCAGCATCGGCCTCGTTATCGTCGTCGCCGTCCTCGCCGTTTTTCTGACGGTGGATGCTGCGGTTCGTGGCTTCTGGGGCATAGCGGTGATCACTGCACTCTGGTCGCTCGCCATCATCGCTCCCCTCGCGCTCTTTCTCGCCCTCCCGCGCCTCACAGCCGACCAAGCGGGCCTCACGTGCGTCGGCCCGGTCAGCACCTGGGCGATCCCCTGGAGCAAGGTGGACACGATCCGCACACGGCGACTGCTGCTTGTGGAGACAACGGAGGGAAAGGTCATCACGCTGTTCTCTGTGCCCAGCCGACCCATGGGTATGCGTTCGGCGCAGTCAACGGATCTCGGTGATGAGATTGAGGCGATTCGTCGGGACTGGGAAGGCCACAGCGACCCCGACGCAATGGCCACCCGCTCCATTCATCGTCGCGGGCTCATCGTCGTCGGGGCAGCTGTCATCGCCGCGATCATCGCGTCGATCGTGCTCTAGCTCAAACTCCGAGCGGAATATTCGCTCCGGGAATCGCATCGAGAAGGTTCTTCGTGTATTGCTCGCGAGGATTGCCGAAGACCTCGTCTGTCGTTCCTGTCTCGACGATCTCGCCCTTCTGCATGACAACCACGTTGTCGGCGATCACACGCACCACGGCAAGGTCGTGGGTGATGAAGAGATAGGTCAGCCCGAGCTCCGACTGCAGTTCGGCAAGCAGTTGCAGAATCTGCGCCTGCACGAGAACGTCGAGTGCTGACACTGCTTCGTCGAGAACGACGATGTCTGGCTTCAGTGCGAGTGCACGTGCAATGGCGATGCGCTGTCGCTGGCCGCCAGAGAGCTCATTCGGGTACCGGTTGATCAGCTGTTGCGGCAGGGCCACCTGCTCAAGCAGCTCCCGTACACGCTCACGGCGCTCGTCAGGCGAGCCGACCTTGTGGATACGTAGGGGCTCCCCGATGATGTGGCCGATGTTGCGCATCGGATCAAGCGACCCATAGGGGTCCTGAAAAACGGGCTGCATGCGACGCCGGAGCGCCATGAGCCCCGAACGTTTCATGGTGGCCAGATCGGCGCCTTCGATCGCTATGCTACCGCTCGTGATGCTCTCAAGCCCGAGCGCCATCTTTGCGATTGTCGACTTACCCGAGCCGGATTCACCCACGAGCGCTGTCGTCGTGCCCTTTGCAACAGAAAGGCTCACGTCGTTCACCGCGATGAAGTTCTCTGAACGGAAGTTTCCGCGTCGGATCTTGAACATCTTCGTGAGATTCGACATCTCGATAACCGGCGATGTCTCCCCTTCCGTTGCCGCCTCAACGCTCTCAACACGTTCTTCTGCGGTTTGGGCAAGATCGAACTCACCGCCGGGCTCGGGAGTGGCCTTGTGCTCGACGGCTGCCTGAATGCGGTGCGACGCAAGGCTCGGGGCTGCAGCGACAAGACGCTTGGTATACGGATGCTGCGGGTTTTGCAGAATCTCTCTGCTGGAACCTGCCTCCACGATGTTGCCCTTGTACATGACAATGAGCTTCTCTGCCCGCTCGGCCGCGAGACCGAGGTCGTGCGTAATGAACAACACTGCCGTGTTATTCAGCATTGTCAGCTCAGCGAGGTTATCGAGAATCACTCGCTGCACCGTCACATCGAGCGCCGAGGTTGGCTCGTCGGCGATGAGCAGCTTCGGCGTAGCAGAGACCCCCATGCCAATGAGCACGCGCTGGCGCATCCCGCCTGAGAACTGGTGCGGAAACTGCCCCAGACGTCTCTCGGCGTCATCGAGTCCCGCCTGTTTCAGCACCTCGATCGCGTGCCTCTCGATGTCTCGCTTCGACGAGGCTATGCCGTTGGCGCGAATGGTCTCCTTCACCTGGAATCCGATGGACCATACGGGGTTCAAGTTCGACATCGGATCTTGCGGAATGAAACCGATCTCGCGGCCACGAACGTTTTCGATCTGGCGCGACGAGAGTTTCGCGAGATCACGCCCGTCGAACATCACTTCGCCGCCGGTGATCTTGCCGTTGTCGGGCAGAAGGTTGATGACACCGTGTGCTGTCGTGGACTTGCCCGAACCGGACTCACCCACGATCGCAACGGTCTCGCCTGGCATCACATCGAAGGAGATTCCGTGCAGTGCTTCGGTGAAGCCATTCTGCGTCGAAAACCCGATAGTCAGATCGCGGATGCTGAGCAGGGGTTCAGAGGCGCTCATCGTGCCCTCGCTTTCGGGTCAAGGGCGTCGCGCAGAACTTCGCCAAGCATGATGAATGCGAGAACGGCGACAGTCAAGGCGATGGATGGGTAGATCAGCGCGACAGGGGCTGTGCGGAGGGTTGTCTGAGCATCACTGATGTCGTTACCCCACGACATCACCGAGGAGTCCATTCCGACCCCGAGGAACGACAGCGTTGCCTCGCCGACCATCGCGAGGCCGAGGTTGAGTGTCGTGACGACGATCACCGGCATGAGCGAGTTGGGCAGCACGTGAGACATCATGGTTGTGAACCGCGACCTGCCCAGTGCGATCGCCGCCATGACGTAGTCCTGGTTCTTCACCCGGAGCACTTCGGAACGCAGGATGCGCGCGACAGACGCCCACGCGAATCCTCCGATGGCAAGCGAGATTGTCCACACGTTGCGGTAGTCGGAGAATACCGACATCACCACGACCGCGGCGAGGATGTAAGGAATCGAGAAGAAGATGTCCCCGACGCGAGACAGCACCGAGTCGGTCCACCCGCCATAGAAGCCGGCGAAGATGCCGAACAGCACCCCGAGGAGGCTGCCCAGCGTTGTGGAGGCGATACCGACGACGAGTGAGGTCTGCGCCCCCCACACGATGCGTGCCCAAATGTCGCACCCCTGGCGGGTAAAGCCGAGAATATGATCGCCCTGCGGACCTGCGTTGCTTTGGGCAAGTGTGCAGCCCTGTGTGGGCGATACCTGCGTGAACAGAGTGGGAAAGAGCGCCATCACGATGAAAACGAGAGCGATAATCGCCGAGATGTAGAACAGCGGTCGGCGACGCATTGAGCGCCAGGCGTCTCGCCACATGCTTCCCGGCTTTTCGCCGAGCCTGACGGAATCCACCTCTGCGACGGGAGTTCTGTCGACGGGTGCGACGAAATGGGGTATTTGCTTAGACATAGCGAATCCTGGGGTCGAGCACGGCGTAGAGAAGATCTACGAGGATGTTGAGGAGCACGTAGACGAGCACCAGAACGGTGACGAATGACACGACGGTCGGGCGTTCTCCACGGACGATTGCTTGAAAGAGAGTGTTCCCGACACCGGGAACATTGAAGATTCCCTCGGTGACGGTGGCTCCGACGATCAGAATTCCGAAGTTGGTCGCCGAGTTGGTGACCACTGGAATCAGGGAGTTGCGCAGAACATGCACGGGAATAACGCGTCTTCGGCTGAGACCCTTTGAGTATGCGGTGCGCACGAAGTCGTTGCCGAGCGTTTCCACCGTCGATCCACGCATGAGACGCATGCTTGTGGCGTACAGGCTCAGGGCCAATACGATCGCGGGCAGCAGCATATTCCACCACGCGGTGTTTCCGCCGACAGTCGGGCTCGCCAAGCCCCATTGAATTGCAACGAAGAACTGTGCGAGAAACGCAATGACGAAGATGGGAAGCGACATGAGGACGAGGCTGATGATGAGCATCGCGTTGTCAAAGAACTTGCCTTTGCGGATGCCGCTGAACAGACCGATCGTGATCGAGAGGATCAGCTCGAGAACCACGGCCATCACCGCAAGTTTCAGAGTGACGGGGAACGTCTTGACGAGGATCGCCGAGACTTCGCGCCCGGAGTAACTGATGCCAAAGTCACCCTGGAAGATGTCACCGATATACAGCAGATACTGCAGAATGAACGGCTTATCAAGGTTGTACTGGGCTCTCAGGGCCTCAAGTACTGCAGGGTTCGGGGTCTTGTCTCCGAACATCGCCAGGATGGGATCGCCTGGCATTGCGAAGACCATGAAATAGATGAGGAACGTCGTTCCGAAAAACACGGGGACAGCTTGAAGGATTCGCAGCAGGATGTATCTGAGCATGCGGCGCTCACTCTGCCGATCGCTGTGGGGTCATTGGTGTACTGCCGTTTCGAAGAGAGTGTCGTTGTCGGCTCACGTGTGGGGTGGCGCAGCCTGTGCTGTGCCACCCCACACGTTGTCAGGCGATGTTACGCCGTCTTGGTGATTTGGTAATAGAGCGGAACGGAGTTCCAGCCGAACTCGACGTTATCGACGAGAGTCGAGTAGCCGGCGACGACGTTCTCGTACCAGAGCGGGATCGCCGGAAGATCCTGCAGAAGCACTTCCTGAGCTTCCTGGAACTTCTCGTTTGCGACCTTCGCATCAGTGGAGCTGATGCCTTCCTTGATCAGCGAGTCGAACTCTTCGCTCGAGTAGTCACCGTCGTTGGACCCGGCACCCGTGCCGTAGAGCGGGCCGAGGAAGTTGTACAGGCCAGGGTAGTCGGCCTGCCATCCACTTCTGTGCGCCGTGGTGATCTCGCGGTTGGTGATCTTCGTACGCATCTCAGCAAACGTCGGGTAGGGGTCGCCCTCCGCCTTGATGTCCAGCACGTTCGCGATGCTGTTGCACACGGCGTCTACCCATGCCTGGTGATTGTCGTCGGAGTTGTAGGCGATCTTGAATGTTCCCTCCCACGGGCTGATTTCGTCAGCCTGAGCCCAGAGGTCCTTCGCCTTCTCCTCGTTGAATTCGAGCACCTCTGCGCCATCCAGCTCATCGCTCCAACCGTCGATGATCGGTGATGTGAAGTCACTGGCCGGCGTGCGCGTCCCCTCGAAGATCACGTCGGTGATCTCGTCGCGATTGATCGACATCGACAGTGCCTGTCGACGGAGCTTGCCCTCGTCACCCTTGAAGTGGTCGAGGAACTGCCCGATCGTGAACGACTCGAAGAGTGCGGACGGCTGGTTCACGGTGCGCTCCCCGAGGTCACTCTCGTAGGTGCCAAATGATGAGGCCGGAATCTCGTCGAGCACATCCAGCTGATCCGACAGCAGGTCAGCGTAGGCCGCGTCCATGTTCGCATAGAACTTCATGGTGACTCCGCCGTTTTGCGCCTCGCGGTCACCTTTGTAGTCCTCATTCTTCACAAGGTCGATCTTGACGTCGTGCTCCCACGCGTCGTCGCCGGCGAGCTTGTAGACGCCGTTGCCGACCGGGTTCTCGCCGAACGCCTTCATGTCTTCGAAGGCCACGGACGGAAGCGGGTAGAACGCCGAGTAGCCGAGCCGCTGACCGAAGTCGGATGCCGGGTGGCTCAGGGTCACGGTGAAGTGGTAATCATCGACAATCTCGAGGCCGGTGAGTTCACTGTCTTCGTCCCAGCTGAAGCCCTCGATGTCTTCGAAGAAGTACGACGACAGCTGCTCGTTGCTGAGCAGGGCACCGTAGTTCCACGCGTCCACGAACGATTTTGCTGTGACCTCTTCGCCGTTTGTGAACTTCCAACCCTCATTGAGCTGGATGTCCCACACAACACTGTCATCACTCTTGATCGACTTGGCAACCTCATTGTGCACGGCACCGTCGACGTCGTAGTAAATCAGCCCGGCGAAGATGGAGTCGAGAATCTTTCCTCCACCAACTTCGTTGGTGTTGGTGGGAATGAGCGGTTTCTGGGGCTCGGTGCTGTTCACTGTGATGATCGCAGCGTCATCGCTGGATCCACCACCTTCGCTGCCGCCGTTTGAGCAGCCGGCGAGCGCGAGCGCTGCAACACTTGCCACCGCTGTAGCGGTGAGCAGGCGACGCATCCGCGACGTCGTTTTTCTCACGTTTCCTCCTGTGCAAGGTGAATTGCCGCAGCGCTATTTTGGCCACACTGCCGCAAAGTACTAGCACGACACTAAGCGCTGTCAACAGGCGCGCACAACGCGCACCGTCGGGAATGTTACCCCCACTTAATAAAATTGACAGAATCTTGTGGGCTATGCACGATTACTGCGGACGTCACACGCTTCTCTGAAGATGATTCGTGACGTCACGACAATTACTCGAACGACCGCCATTCCCAGAGGTTCCACGTGAGCGATGGTGCGATCACTCGAGGGCTGATGCCCGCGATGCGATCGGGGTCGAATGCCGTGATCGACGGAAACTGATAAAGCGGCGCGCCATAGAAGTCAGCGCGAAGCTCAGAGTCGACGTCGGCAAGCAGCTCAGACTGCTCGCCAGCATCCTCCGTCTCACTCATGTCGCGGAACAGCGCGTCAACGGTCTTACTGGAGTACCCATTGAGATTATTGCGTGCCTTCGTCGCGTATCTGCTTTCGGAATCGACCGCACCGAGACTCGAGGACTGCCATGCAAAGATCGCCGCATCGTATTTGCCGGGCACGCCGAGGAGCTGCCGCCAGTGATCTGTGCCGCAATCAGTTACCGAG
The DNA here is from genome assembly GCF_011751765.2 of Paramicrobacterium chengjingii. GTDB lineage: Bacteria > Actinomycetota > Actinomycetes > Actinomycetales > Microbacteriaceae > Paramicrobacterium > Paramicrobacterium chengjingii. Next base: position 1,265,773 of record NZ_CP061169.1, on the reverse strand, counting down.
AATCCTGCTTGGGAAGCGGATTTTGCGATCATGTCGAATTCGGCAGCGCGTCTCGGATTGTTCGCGGCATACAGGATGCACACCTCTGGCTTGGGCGTTCCCGCTTCGTCAAGCAGAGCTTTCGCACCAGCAATGTCAACGGCTGGGAACGCTGCCCCGGCTGCCGATTCGTCGTACCCCGACGTCCCTGGAGTGAACACGAAGGAGTCGCGCGTCTGCGCTTTCGATCCCACGATCGGCTCGATGAGTTTTTCGACGATGGCCTTCCGTGGAATTGTCTTCAGAAATGCCTCGCGCACGAGAGGATCATCGAACGTGCCGTTGGCTGACGCTCCGAATTGCAGATCGATGTGTTCAAAGCTGGCGACGAGACCAGTGAGTGTTGTCAGATCGTCGAGTGCGGCCAGCTGCTCAGCGACTGCGGGAGTCGCCTGCGGCGAGATCACGTCGACATCACCGTTCTCCACCGCGGCGACCTGTGCTGCCGGATCGTCGAGGTACCGCACGTTGACTGTCGCAATCGACGGTCTGTGCGCCCCCGAGTACTCGGGATTGGCAGACAATGTGATTCCTTTTTCCGAGTCGATGTCGTCGATGACATACGGTCCGCTCGACAGGTAGGTTTCCTCGGGTGAGTCGACGTTCTCGAGCGCGAACCCGGTGTTCCACCACGACGAGATCTTCGACAGAGCTGTGAAGTCTTCGTGCGAAACAGCGTCGATGATTGCCTGCGCGGCGTCCTCGTGCGATTCGACTTCCAAGGCGTTCTGAGCAACAACGTGGGCGGGCAGCGGAGGCGGGAGAGCGATTCGCCAGTCCGTGATCGCGTGCGAGTACGTGATCGTCATCGAGCGGCCGTCATCGCTCAGCTGCGGCAGTTCTGAGGCGAGTCCGAGCCCGGAGTCGGGCCGAGCCCCCGAATCAAAGAACACAATGTCCTCTGGCAGGTCGGCCGCGCCGTTGTCCGACACAGCCGCACGGTAGTCGGTCGGGTCGAAGTCCGCGGTGTTCAGCGCTCCAGAATGGGCAGCCCAGTCGAGCAGCAGATCGGCCGCGCCAACGGGCGTGCCGTCAGACCATGTTGCCGAGTCGCTCACTGTATAGCGCACAACAAGCGGATCGTCCGAGATTTTCTCCACGGTGCCGAACGAGGTGTCTGGCGCGACCTCGAGACTCTCGTCATACGAGGTGAAGTTCGACAACGTCAGGGTCGTGATGTCGGCGTTGCCGGATGCGGATCCAGAGGGCGTTGTCGTGTTGTATGAGGAGAACCGATCGCTGGTTCCGATAGCGACGGACGACTCAGCATCGGGCCCGGTGTCTGCGCAGCCCGCTAAGCTGAGAATGCTGGCGCCGAGCGCCGCAACGGCGATGATCATTCGTGTTGATCTCATTCTTCCTCCCCGTCGAAAACGCTACACTGGCGCCAGCCCTCGACCCTGGATGGACCCTTACCTCAATGACCGCCCCCGTGCCCGCACTCCCCCGGCAGACTCGCACCCAGCTGTGGTGGGAAATCGGCATCGTCCTCGCTCTCTCGCTCGGAGCATCCGCCGTTTATTCCGTGCTCACGATCATTCGCAGAGTGCTCGCCGAAACGGCTCTCGCGGATCAATCCGCTGGACTCAACCCGACGCAAAGTCCGCAAGAGTGGATCGATCTGACGTATCAGCTGCTCGGAATCGCATTTGCGCTGGCTCCCGTCGCACTCGTGCTCTATCTGCTCTGGCGTCCACACGAGTCAGCATTCACCCGCATCGGACTTGACCGTACGAAGCCATGTCAGGACCTGGGTCGAGGGATGCTGCTGTTCGCAGCGATCGGTGTGCCTGGTATCGCCTTCTACGTCATCGGTCGCATGCTCGGCATCACCGTCGACGTGAGCACGTCCGGTCTCGGAGACTACTGGTGGAGCATCCCCGTTCTGATTCTCTCGGCGCTGCGCGCGGCTCTGCTTGAGGAGATCATCGTCGTCGGCTACCTGTTCACACGATTGCGGGATCTGGGCTGGAATCGGTGGGTGATCATCGTTGCAGCCGCCGTGCTGCGTGGAAGCTACCACCTCTATCAAGGGTTCGGTCCATTTCTCGGGAACGTCGCCATGGGCGTTCTCTTCGGCTGGATGTACACCCGCTTCGGGCGAGTCGCCCCACTCGTCGTGGCGCATTTTCTGCTCGACCTTGCGTCATTTCTCGGTTACCCGCTCGCCGTCCTACTCATGCCTGGAATCTTCGGCACGGCGTAGTTTCGAAATCGGCTCTTCCCCTCGAACAGGGGGTTCGATAGTCTGCGACACAATGTTGTGTCGTCCGACAAAGGGCGCACATGATCAAGGAGGATCATGGTTTCAGCAACCGACCCGCCTCGCGATGCGCAGGCTCCGATCGATTACCCAGCCGTCCAGAACTCCGAACAATTCCGTGAGCTGCGCACGAGGCATCGCAGCTTTACATTTCCACTCGCCGTCGCATTTCTCGTCTGGTACTTCGCATACGTGCTACTCGCGGATTATGCGCATGATTTCATGTCCACACCCGTCATCGGCAATATCAACCTGGGAGTCGTGCTCGGGCTCGCCCAGTTCGTCACCACCTTCGGAATCACCATGTGGTACGTGAGCTATGCCAATCGCAAGCTCGACCCGCTCGCAACGTCCATCAGAGAAGATCTTGAAGAACGCGAGCCTGCAGCTCAGGCGGAGGTTGACTCATGAACCAGCTCATCATCTCGGCCGCCGAGCACGAGTCAATTGGCGAGCCACTTCTCAACATCGGAATCTTTGCCGCGTTTGTCATCATCACGCTTGTTGTCGTGCTGCGCGCAAGCCGCAATAATAAGACGGCTGCGGACTACTATGCAGGCGGCCGGTCGTTCTCCGGCGGCCAGAACGGAACGGCAATCGCCGGCGACTATCTGTCGGCTGCGTCGTTTCTCGGCATTTGCGGCGCCATCGCGGTGAACGGCTACGACGGATTTCTCTACTCCATCGGGTTTCTCGTCGCCTGGCTCGTTGCTCTGCTGCTGGTCGCCGAGCTGCTGCGCAACACGGGGAAGTTCACAATGGCCGATGTTCTGAGCTTCCGGCTCAAGCAGCGCCCTGTGCGCATGGCGGCCGCGCTATCGACCCTTGCCGTCTGCCTGTTCTACTTGCTCGCGCAGATGGCGGGCGCCGGTGGTCTCGTTTCTCTTCTGCTCGGCATCCATGAAGAGATCGGCCAGTCGATCGTGATCGCGGTCGTTGGAATGCTCATGATTCTGTATGTGCTCATTGGAGGCATGAAGGGCACAACGTGGGTGCAGATCATCAAGGGTGCGCTGCTCATCGCGGGGGCTGCCGTCATGACCGTGTGGGTGCTCTCCCTCAATGGGTTCAACCTCTCGGAACTGCTCGGAAATGCGGCTGCCGCCGCCGGACCAGAGATTCTCGAGCCCGGAATGAAATACGGTGCGACAGATGCGTCGAAGCTCGACTTCATCTCGCTTGCGCTTGCGCTTGTGCTGGGCACTGCGGGCCTCCCCCACGTGCTCATGCGCTTCTACACCGTCCCGACGGCGAAGGAGGCGCGTCGCAGCGTCGTCTGGGCGATCTGGCTCATCGGTCTGTTCTACCTGTTCACGCTCGTGCTGGGATACGGTGCCGTGACGCTCGTGGGCGCCGACCGCATCCTTGCCGCTCCTGGCGGCGTGAACTCAGCAGCGCCGATGCTCGCGTTTGAACTGGGCGGCGCCTGGTTGCTCGGAATCATCGCGGCGATAGCGTTCGCAACGATTCTCGCCGTTGTGGCTGGTCTGACGATCACGGCAGCGACGTCGTTTGCGCACGATATCTACACGAACGTGATCAAACGCGGCCAGACGTCACAGGGAAAAGAGGTCAAGGTAGCCCGCATCACCGTCGTTGTGATCGGCTTGTTGGCGATCGTCGGTGGCATCGGCGTGCAGGGGCAGAACATCGCCTTTCTGGTGGCACTCGCGTTCGCGATCGCCGCGAGTGCCAACCTGCCGACCATTCTCTACTCGCTGTTCTGGAAGCGCTTCACGACGAGGGGCGCGCTCTGGAGCATGTACGGAGGCCTCGGTTCAGCGCTTCTGCTCATTGTGCTCTCGCCCGTGTTCTCGGGGACGGAAACATCGGTGTTCGCCGACGCGGACTTCGCAATCTTTCCGCTGCAGAACCCGGGAATCATCTCGATTCCGCTGGGCTTCGCCCTCGGCTGGCTCGGTACGATCACGTCGAAGAAGCCGGAAGACCCCCGTATCGCCGCAGAGATGGAGGTGCGCTCTCTGACTGGACATGGCTCAGAGAAGGCTGTCGAGCACTGACGCAATTACCGCATGTCGGCCCGATTTCGGCCACACGTGCACGCGTTGCGTGCCCCGCGTCACGAGCAGTAGCCAAAAGTGGCGACCTTTCCGCGCGGAAAGGTCGCCACTTTGGGCGTGTGCTCAGTGAGGCAGATCGTGCGTGGAGAGAATCAGAGCCAATCGCGCAGTGGCGACAGCAACAATGCCCGCCACTGTGAGCTAGGCGAACGCCTCAATGGGCGGGCACTCGCACATGAGATTGCGATCACCGTATGCCTGGTCGATGCGCCGCACGGGAGGCCAGTACTTCGAGCGCACAAGCGAGCGCACAGGGTACACGGCCTGCTCTCGTGAATACGGATGCGTCCAGTCGGCCGTCGCAATGGCCTCGGCCGTGTGCGGGGCGCCGACGAGCACATTGTCGTCTGCCGGAGACTCGCCGGCCGCAACGGCATCCGCCTCAGCCTTGATGCCGATCATCGCGTCGATGAATCGATCGAGCTCCGCAATGTCTTCGCTCTCGGTCGGTTCGACCATGAGAGTGCCCGATACCGGGAACGACATGGTCGGCGCGTGGAATCCGTAGTCGATGAGACGCTTGGCCACATCATCGACGGTAATGCCCGTCTGCTTCGTGAGCGGTCGCAGGTCGAGAATGCACTCATGAGCGACGAGTCCGTTGTCTCCCGTGTACAGCACGGGGAAGTGATCTCGCAGTCGAGCAGCGATGTAGTTCGCGCTCAGCACGGCTGCACGCGTTGCCCGCGCAAGACCCGTGGTGCCCATCATGCGCATGTATGCCCACGTGATCGGCAGGATGCTGGGGCTGCCGTACGGCGCCGCGGAGACAGGCCCTCCGTCGTGCGTCAGGCCCGCATGGTCGTTTGACTGCGCCATCGGATGGCCCGGAAGGTACGGTGCCAGATGCGACTTTGCTGCCACAGGACCCACGCCTGGCCCGCCTCCGCCATGTGGAATGCAGAACGTCTTGTGCAGGTTGAGGTGCGAGACGTCTCCCCCGAAGTCGCCGAACCGCGCGTAGCCGAGCAGTGCGTTGAGGTTGGCTCCGTCAATGTACACCTGGCCACCCGCCTCGTGCACTGCCTCGGTGATGTGTACCACGTCATGCTCGTACACGCCGTGCGTCGACGGATACGTGATCATGAGCGCGGCGAGCTCGTCGGCGTGCGCAGAGATCTTGGCTCGCAGATCAGCGAGCTCGACATTGCCATTCTCGTCACAGGCGATGACGACGACCTTCATGCCTGCCAGAACGGCGGATGCCGCGTTCGTGCCATGTGCGCTCGAGGGGATCAGACACACGGTGCGCTGTTCGTCACCGTTCGCGCGGTGGTAGCCGCGGATCGCGAGAAGGCCGGCGAGTTCACCCTGACTGCCCGCGTTGGGCTGCAGCGACACGGTGTCGTACCCAGTGACGTCGGCGAGCCACGTCTCGAGCTGCGCGATGAGCTCGAGTGAACCCGCGACGTCGGCTGCGGGCGCAAACGGGTGAAGTCCGGCGAACTCGGGCCAGGTGACGGCCTCCATCTCGGTGGCTGCGTTGAGCTTCATTGTGCAGCTGCCGAGTGGAATCATGCCGCGGTCGAGCGCGTAGTCGCGGTCAGCGAGACGCTTAAGGTAGCGCATCATCGCGGTCTCGGAATGATGCGTGTTGAACACCGGATGCGTCAGATACTCGCTCTGGCGTGCAAGCTCGTCGGGAAACTGCGCGAGTGCGGTGGGCGCGATGGCACGGGCTGTCTCGGCGATCTGCCAGATCCCCGATTGCTCGGGAACCGGCAGCGGGTCGCTATGGTCAGATGAGAATACCTCCGCGATGACCCCGACAAGCTGATCGTCCTGCGCGGTCACCTCGTCGAAGCTCACGCGCACGGTTTCGGCGTCGACCTTGTGCAGAAGCAGCCCGTGACCCGAAGCGCGTGCGACAACAGCGTCCGCGTCGCGCACGCTGACTGTGAGCGTGTCGAAGTAGTGCTCTGTCGTCACTCGGACGCCATGCTCGAGCAACGCACGCTGCGCCAGAACAGCCTTCGCGTGCACCGCCTGGGCGATCGAGCGTATGCCCTGCGGCCCGTGATACACCGCATACATCGCTGCCATCACGGCAAGCAGCACCTGAGCCGTGCAAATGTTCGACGTCGCCTTCTCTCGACGAATGTGCTGCTCACGAGTCTGAAGACTCAGCCGGTACGCCGGCTGCCCCGCGGCATCCTTGCTCACTCCGACGAGGCGGCCAGGCAGCTGACGCTCGAGGCCCTTTCGCACGGCCATGTAGCCAGCGTGCGGGCCCCCGAATCCCATGGGTACACCGAAGCGCTGTGTTGTGCCAATGGCGACATCAGCGCCAAGCTCGCCAGGCGACGTCACGAGGGCGAGCGCAAGCAGGTCCGCCGCAACGACAGCGATTCCCTTCTGCTCATGGCTCGCCGCGATGACGGATGCCGGGTTCCACAGCTCGCCCGATGCCGCGGGGTACTGTACGAACACGCCGAAATGCTCCGGCACGTCGGTGCCCCCGCGCACGTCTGCGATGACGAGGTCAATGCCGACAGCCTCGGCGCGCGTCTCGAGAAGCGCGAGCGTCTGCGGAAATGCGTCGGCATCGGCCACGAACACGTTCGACTTCGATTTGGACGCGCGACGAGCGAGCAGCATCCCCTCGACGACGGCCGTACCCTCGTCGAGCATCGATGCGTTCGCCGTGTCGAGCCCCGTGAGGTCGGTGATCATTGTCTGAAAGTTGATGAGCGCTTCAAGGCGACCCTGCGAGATCTCCGGCTGGTACGGCGTATAAGCGGTGTACCACGAGGGATTCTCAAGAACGTTGCGTGTGATGACCGCCGGCGTAATCGTGTCGTAGTACCCCTGGCCGATGAGGCTCGTGCGCACAGTGTTGCGATCGGCGAGCGCGCGAAGCTCTGCGAGGGCCTCACGTTCGCTCGCGGCATCCGGAATCAGGCTATCGAGGCTCTCGTCAACACGGATGCCCGTCGGGATCGCCGAGCTGACGAGATCGTCGATGCTCTGAAACCCGAGCGTCGACAGCATCTGCTGGCGTGCCGCGTCGTCGATGCCAATGTGGCGGTCGGCGAATACGTCGCCGAGGTGCGGCGTCACTCGCTCACCAGCTTCGCATAAGCGTCGGCATCGAGCAGGCCTGCGGGAAGCTCGGGCACCTCGATGGTCAGCATCCATCCGTCGCCGTACGGGCTCGAGTTGACGAGCGACGGGTCATCGACGACGGCATCGTTGATCGCGGTGATCGTACCGGTGACCGGCGCGAAGAGCTCGCCGACGGACTTCGTCGACTCGATTTCGCCGACGACCGTTCCGGCTTCGACCTCGTCGCCCACATCGGGTAGTTCGACAAAGACGACGTCGCCGAGCTTCTCTGCGGCGTAGTCGGTGATACCGACGGTGACAGATGAGCCGTCGATATTGAGCCACTCGTGCTCTTCGGTATAAGACAGTGCGCTGGTCTCGGTCATGGCGTTTACTTCTTCCGTGAGTAGAAGGGCAGGGTGGTCACTGTTGCAGCGATGCGCTTGCCGCGCACCTCGATGTCGAGTTCGGTGCCGGTCTCGGCGACGTCGGGGGCGACGAGAGCCAGCGCTATGGGGTGGCCGAGGGTTGGTGAGAGGATGCCGCTCGTCACGGCTCCGACCTCAGAATCACCGGACAGAACGGGGTATCCGGTGCGGCCTGCACGACGCCCATCCGAGACGAGGCCGACGAGCACGTGCGCGCCCTCGTCTGGTTCGACGGCATCCTTGCCGACGAATGCTTCTTTGGCCGCAACGACCACGCGACCAAGGCCCGCTTGTGCCGGCTTCAGCTCGCGCGACAGTTCGTGGCCGTAAAGCGGCATGCCGGCTTCGAGTCGCAGCGAGTCACGGGCGGCGAGCCCCGCGGGCACAAGTCCGAGCGATTCTCCGGTGGCAGAGACCGCGCTCCAGAGTGCTGCGGCTTCGTTCGTCTTCACCAGAAGTTCGAAGCCGTCTTCTCCGGTGTAGCCGGTGCGAGCGAGGAGCAGTGCAGAACTGCCGAACCGCGCTGCGGCCCACGCAAAGTACTTCTGCTCGTCCCAGGGCACCGAGAGCTCGCGGATCTCACGGGTTCCGGCGAGGATCGCCTCGGCCTGCGGTCCCTGCACAGCGATGAGAGCGTAGTCGTCGCTGACGTCAGAGACGCTGACGTCGAAGCGCGATGTGCGCGCCGACAGCGCTGCGCTGACGGCATCCCGATTCCCTGCGTTCGAGATGATGAGGTACTCGGAGTTCTTCAGCCGGTAGACGATGACGTCGTCGATGACGCCGCCGGACTCCGTCAGAAGAAGGGAGTATTTCGCGCGCCCGACAGCCACGGCCGAGAGTCGACCCGCCAGCGCAAAATCGAGAAACTCCCCTGCCGACGCTCCCGTGACGGTGAATTCGGCCATGTGGGAGATGTCGAAGATGCCAGCGGCTTCGCGCACAGCCTTGTGCTCGGCGAGGTCGCTCGTGTACCGCACCGGCATCTGCCAGCCGGCGAAGTCGGTGAATGACGCACCGAGCGACTCGTGCACAGCATGCAAAGGACTGTGGCGCGCGGCATCCGCGTGGGTAGTTGTCTGGTCTTGATCAGGCACGAGTTCTCCAATGTCGCCGTGCGCACAGCGTGCGATGGTGTGGGAACTCCCCCTCTGTCATGAGCCTGAGAGCTTCGCCGCTGGGAAGCGACTTTCACCGTGGGCGGGAGCAGTCGCTCCGCTTTTCAGAGTGGCCAGAACGATGCGGTATGAAACCTGAGAGATTGGCGGGGAGGCTTGCTCCTTCGGTGCCCGATTCAACGAGCTCTCCCGCGTCGTGCGTGCGGCCTGATATTCAGTTGCACGCACAGCTTATCTTGCCGCGCGAGAAAACTCGATGATGCGCTCGATCAATTGTTACGAGATTTCGCTTGTCGACATTTCCGGTTCTGGTCACAGTGACACTAAGATAGAAGAACAGTAAAGGTCACATTGACTTTAACAGGAGGTGACAATGGCGGCATCCATCACCCTTGCGGTGTCGACAGTCATCTTCGCCCTGCGCCCGCACCCCGACACCGGACACCTGGCGCTCTGGCTGCCTCTCGTGCGACGCATTCGCTCCCCCCACAAGGGGCAATGGGCCCTGCCAGGAGGCCCCCTTCGCGCTGACGAAGATCTTGCAGCATCCGCCGCGAGAAACCTCCGCGACACCACCGCGCTCACCCCTCGTTACCTTGAACAGCTCTTCGCATTCGGTCGCCCGGATCGCTCGGACAACCGTGTTGCTCCAGAGAACCGCACGGTGTCAATCGTGTACTGGGCTCTCGTGCATGCCGATGTCGCGAGCGCGGGCGTCGAGAGCGACAACGTTCACTGGTTTCTCGCCGAAGATGTGCCGACTCTCGCGTTCGATCACAACCAGATCATCGAGTACGCGCTATGGCGCCTGCGCAACAAGATGGAATACAGCCGCATCGCCACTGCGTTTCTCGGCGAGACGTTCACGCTCTCCGAGCTGCGAGAGGTTCACGAGGTCGTGCTCGAGCGCACTCTGGATCCGGCGAACTTTCGACGCCAGATCGAAACATCGGGCGATGTCATCGCCACGGACGAGTTCCGCATGGGCGGTCGCCATAGACCGGCCCGCCTCTATCGGCATAACCATTCGATCGAGCTCGCTGACAACGGGCCTCTCACCGGGCGCTGACCAGCCCCTTTTACACTGAAGGACATTGCCATGACAACGACGGCTTCCGTCGACCTGACAATTCGCGACATCACGGCGACCTCAGCTGATGGTGTCTGCACAACCGATCTGCTGACTGCGCCGTGGGACGTCGACGTCTCCCCCGGCTACGGGCCTGGCGCATCGATGGACGACGCGATTCCCGCCGCGACGCCGCGCCAAGGTGAACTGCCGGCCGAGTATCGCGAGGCGTCAAACGAGGAGCTTGATCACAGAATCCGGGCGGCGAAGAAGACACTGGGTGACCGCGTCGTCGTGCTTGGGCACTTTTACCAACGCGACGAGGTTGTGCAGTACGCAGACTACGTTGGCGACTCATTTCAGCTGGCGAACGCTGCGAAGGCGAGAACAGATGCCGAGGCCATCGTGTTCTGCGGCGTACATTTCATGGCCGAGACCGCCGATCTGCTCTCGGGCGCCGACCAGCGCGTAATTTTACCGAACCTCGCGGCCGGATGCTCGATGGCCGACATGGCGAACATCGACCAGGTTGAGGAGTGCTGGGAACAGCTTGCCGAAGTGTACGGCACTGAACCAGACGCCGACGGGCGTGTGCCCGTCATTCCTGTCACATATATGAACTCATCCGCTGCGATCAAGGGTTTCTGCGGCCGCAATGGCGGCATCGTCTGCACTTCCTCGAACGCAGAGAGCGTGCTCGAGTGGGCGTTCGAACGAGGACAGCGCGTGCTGTTCTTCCCCGACCAGCACCTCGGCCGCAATACGGCAAAGCACATGGGTGTCTCCCTTGAGCAGATGCCGCTGTGGAATCCGGCACGGCCCCTCGGCGGCAATGGCGAGGCTGAGCTGCAGAACGCTCGGGTCATTCTCTGGCAGGGCTTCTGCTCCGTGCACAAGCGATTCACCACGACGCAGATCAAGAAGGCACGACAGGACGATGCGAACGTACGCGTCATCGTGCACCCCGAGTGCCCGATGGACGTCGTCGACGCGGCTGACGAGTACGGTTCAACTGACTACATCACCAAGGCGATCGCCGGCGCGACATCGCCCACCACGTTTGCCATTGGCACCGAGATCAATCTCGTGCAGCGTCTGGCAGCGCAGCACCCTCAGCACACCATCTACTGCCTCGACCCGATCGTCTGCCCCTGCTCGACGATGTACCGCATCCATCCCGGCTACCTGGCCTGGGTGTTAGAGCGTCTCATCGCCGGGGTGGTTGAAAACCGCATCGAGGTGTCGCCCGGTGTGGCCGAACCGGCACGCGTCGCACTTGAGCGAATGCTTGCCGCGAAGCCGAAGGGCTGACAGTGTCTCACGTGATCATTGTGGGCTCTGGCATCGCCGGGCTCACGGCCGCCCTACGTGCGGCCAACGAACATGACGTCACGATCATCACAAAAGATGCTCTCGGCGACGGCAACACGGCGCAGGCTCAAGGCGGTATCGCCGGCGTGCTCTTCGGCGACGACTCGATCGAGGCGCACGTTGCCGACACTCTCGCCGCTGGCGCCGGCCTCTGCGACGAAGACGCGGTGCGTATTCTCTGCTCTGAGGGGCCGCAACGCATTCGGGATCTCGCGGCGGCTGGTGTTGATTTCGACACCGAAGCAGGCAGCTACGCGAAGGGACGTGAAGCTGCTCATTCCTATCCTCGCGTCGTGCACGCCGGAGGAGATGCCACGGGCAGAGCGATAGCGCGGACGCTCGCCCAGCGCGTGAGAGAACGCCGCATCCCGGTTCTCGAGAACTCGCTTCTCATCGATCTCGTGACTGAGAACGACACAGTGATCGGCGTCGATGTGCTCACGCCCCACCGACCGATCAGGATGCTCGCACAGACGACGATGATCGCCACAGGAGGGTGCGGACAACTGTACGCGCGCACGACGAATCCCGCAGGAGCAACCGGCGATGGCGTTGCTGCCGCTCTTCGAGCCGGGGCGCAAGTCGCCGATGCCGAGTTCTACCAGTTTCATCCGACGACACTCGCAGACAGCGGATTTCTCGTCTCCGAAGCCGTTCGTGGCGCCGGTGCCGTGCTTCTCGACGAGACTGGCCACCGATTCATGCTCGACATCGACCCCAGGGCCGAGCTTGCACCACGCAACGTCGTTGCCCTCGCCCTCGCCCGCACCATGGCCGCGCAGAACGATCGCCCTGTTCTCCTTGATGCCACGCGGGTTCCGAGACTCACCGAGCGGTTCCCGACGATCACGGCAGCGGTGATGCACACGGGGATCGACTGGACACGCGACCCGGTCCCCGTCACGCCTGCGGCCCACTACTGGATGGGCGGAATCGCAACGGACCAGGTCGGACGCACCAAAATCGACGGACTCGTTGCAATCGGCGAGGCTGCATGTACCGGGGTGCACGGCGGCAACCGCCTTGCGTCGAATTCGCTGCTCGAGGGAGCCGTGTTCGCCGAGCGGGCCGCAGCTGCTCTTCCGCGTGGCGCCGCGCACATGCATCCGTCTCTCTCCCCCATCGACGACCATGTGACGGCGCCTGCCCTCGACCGCGGCGAGCTTCAACGGCTGGCATGGAGCGCACTCGGACTGGAACGCAACGAACGGCACTTGACATCCGCTCTCGCGCGCATTGATGAGTGGGACTCCGCAGCGACTCCGATTCCGCTGAGCCGCGCCGCCCTTGAGAACCGCAATTTGCTGCTGATTGCGCGCATCGTTGCCCGCCAGGCTCTCGCGCGCCGTGAGTCCCGCGGCGCCCATGCCCGACTCGACTACCCGAAAGCCGATCCGACACAGGCGCGTTCTGTTGTCGCCGCTCCGGTTCAGGAGGCACTCGCATGCTGACCGACTCCCACATCGACCGGGTTGTGCAGCTCGCTCTCGATGAAGATGCGCCCTGGGGCGACATCACGAGCGAGACGTTCATTCCCGCCGAGACTCAGGCGACAGCTGTGCTGAACGCCCGGGAACCAGGCATTCTCGCAGGAGCAGAGGTGTTTGCCGCCGCATTTCGGCTGACGGATGCCGCAACCTCCGTCGATCTGCACATGGCTGACGGCGATCACTTCACTTCCGGTGCCACGCTCGCCACGGTTTCCGGCCCCGCCCGCGCACTGCTGCGCGCAGAACGCATCGGTCTCAACTTCTGCCAACGGCTCTCGGGAGTTGCTACGGCAACGCGTGCCTTCGTCGACGCCGTGCACGGCACGGGGGTTCACATCGCTGACACGCGAAAGACAACACCAGGACTCCGCGCGTTCGAACGGCACGCTGTGCAATGCGGTGGCGGCCGCAATCATCGCTTCAGCCTCTCGGATGCCGTGATGGCGAAAGACAATCATCTTGCTGTGCTCACGGCCCGCGGAATGTCGATCACAGAAGCGATCAACACGGCCCGCTCCCGGCTCGGACACACGACGTCAATCGAGGTGGAGGTCGATCGCCTCGACCAGATCGAGCCGGTGATCGCCGGCGGCGTCGACATCATCATGCTCGACAACTTCACACTGGATGACCTCCGTGCCGGTGTCGAACTCGTCGCGAGGCGCGCCGTCGTCGAGGCGAGCGGCAATGTCACTCTCGCCACCGTGCGCGCCATTGCAGAGACCGGCGTCGACGTCATCTCCTCCGGCGCACTCACGCACAGCGTCCGCTCGCTCGATCTCGGTCTCGACATGGCGCTTCACGGAGCCTGACGTGTATCTCGACGCCGCAGCAACCACCCCGGTGCGCCGAGAAGCACTGGAAGCCGCCTGGCCGTTTCTCACCGGAGAGTTCGGCAACCCGTCAAGCCATCATCAGATCGGCGAACGGGCAGCCGATGCCCTTGAAGATGCTCGCTCGCGTGTCGCGCACGTGCTCGGCATGCGCGCCGGTGACGTCTCGTTTACCAGCGGCGGAACCGAAGCAGACAACTTGGCCGTGATCGGCATCGGTCTCGCGTCGTCTCGGGGGCGGCATCTCGTCACTTCCGCCATCGAGCACGAGGCCGTTCTGGAATCCGCCGATTTTCTCGGGCGCCGGCACGGATTCGACGTGACATATTGCGACGTCTCATCCGATGGAACGGTGACACCAGACTCCCTGCGGACCGCTCTGCGTGACGACACAGCCCTCGTCAGCCTCTCGTACGCGAACAACGAGATCGGGACGATCGCAGACATCCCGGCCCTCACTGCCGTGTCCCGCGAACACGGTGTGCCGTTTCACACCGATGCCGTGCAGGCAGCCGGTTGGCTGCCACTTGCCGAGCTCGGCGCCGACGCCATCACGATCGCCGGTCACAAGGTCGGCGCCCCCAAAGGCATCGGCGTTGCCGCCATCAGAGGCCGTGTTCCCGTCGAGCCGCTCCTCCACGGTGGAGGCCAGGAGCGCGGCCGCCGTTCGGGCACCGAGAATGTCGCGTTCGCCGTTGCCCTTGCCACGGCGCTCGAGCTTGCCGAGGCCGAGCGGGCAGAAGCTGCGGCACGCGCCCGCTCAGTGAGAGACGACTTTATCACCCGCGTTCTCGCAGATGCTCCTGGCGCGTTTCTCACGGGAAGCAGGGCGTCGAGACTGCCGAACCATGCATCGTTCTGCTTCAGCACAACCAGCGGCGAGGCCGTGCTGCTTGAGCTGGAGCGTCGTGGAGTCACGGCATCATCCGGTTCCGCATGTGCGGCAGGAAGCGATGAGGCGTCGCACGTTCTTACGGCGATCGGAATCGACGCTGCCACCGCGCAGACCAGCGTTCGCTTTACGTTTCCGGCGGACGCGTCGCTGCAGCACGCCGAGGCTGCAGCGACGGCAGTCACGGCGTCCGTTCATTCGCTTTCGCAGTCCTTCTCCTGAACGCGCTCCTCGTTCGCTGCGACTCGCTGTGAAGCCGTTGTTGCTTCTCATCAGCGGGAGTACCGTGAGAAATATGAGCACGGCAGAAGAGCCGGTTCGCCGGCAAGAATCAGCGGAGCAGAGCACAGACCTGCAACAACCGCAGGTCTCGGGTTCGGAGTTGGCCTCGTTTCGGTCATGGCTCCCGGTGGCAACGCCAACCGAGGGTCAGCCGTATAAGACGATGAAAGAGCTCAAAGAGCATCCGCCGAGCGATCGGCCGCACGTCGTGCACCCGTGCGGAATCGATTCACACGGCTCGCTTTTCTGACGTTCATGAGGGGGCGAAGAGCCGCCGCAGCGCGGCCAGCTGAGCGTCTACGAGCGCTGTCAGCTGGTCAGGGGGAATCGTGTCGAGATTGTTCACGCTCCACTCGTCGAATGTGCGCAGCATCGTGAAGGCAAGTTCGCCCTGCAGAGAGATCGGAAGATCGTCGCGCACCGCTCCGCACGCCCGGCCCACGTGCACAACCTCGCGAATCCACTCGCTTGCCGCGTCGAGAATGCGCACTGCCTCGTTCGGCTCGTCTGGAGCCTGCGTGTCGTAAAGCATCTGCGCCAAGTCGGCGTAGACGTCGTCGCTCGTGAGCACCTGCGTGAGGCGCACGATCACGTCGACAATCCGCTGCCAGTAGGCGTCGCCCGCGAACGACGCGGGTGCGGGCAGCGCAAGCTCATCAGTGAGTTGCTGCGCCACGTCTGTCACGACGAGGTCGTAGAGCGCGAGCTTTGAATCGAGGATGTTGTAGAACGAGCTCTTGCTGAGGCCGCACTCTCGAATGATCGCGTTCAGCGATGCCCGCTGGTACCCGGCTCCGGCAAATTCACGTGCCGCCGTGCGCACCAGGGCTGTTCGTCGTTCACCGGTCATCACCACACAGTGATCATACGCGCTATGGACCGAACGGTCCAGGTGGCGTAGGATTGGACTGAGCAGTCCAACAAGGAGCGATGATGTTCACAGAAGCAACACTTCCCGACCAGCTGCAGGCAAACGCGGGCGATCCGCTGCGCATCCTCATTGTCGGAGCTGGCATTGGCGGCACGACAGCAGCACAGCTTCTTCGCACCCGTGGGCTCCACCCTGTGCTCATCGATCGCGTCAGTTCTTTCGACGACGCCGGCTACATGTTGGCACTCATGCCCATGGTCGATGCAGCAATCGATGCTCTCGGGGTACGCGATGCGTATGTGGAAGCCAGCACGCCCGTGGATCGCTACCGCGTGCTCAACCATCACGGAGCGCAGATTCGCGAAGACTCGCTGGGCGAGCTGCTGCGTGACTACGGTGACTATCGGGGCATCAGCCGTGGAGCACTTCTCGACGTGCTTACCGAGGCAGGAGCGCCCGTGACCGTCGGAACGACTGTGCGCTCACTGAACGATGGTGACGCCTCCGCACACGTACGCTTCGACACCCCAGACGGTGCTGCCGAAGCGACTTTCGATGCTGTCATCATCGCCGACGGCATCCATTCACACACCCGACGCTTCACTCCAGGTGGGACCGGGCTCAACGAGACGATCACGGGCTGGGGCGGCTGGGTCGTCTGGGCAGACGCTGACGACGATATCGATCTCGGCGAGGAGATGTGGGGAGATGGTTTCTTCGTCGGAAGCTACCCGGTAGCCGGCGCCATCGGGGCATTCATCGGCGGCCCAGGAGGAGATACGGCTGTGGGACCGCAGGCGTTCGTTGACAGCATCCGGGCGCACCTCACGTCGCGCACATCACGACTCGACCACGTACTCGATTCCGTCAGCGCGGCCGATGAGCCGTTCTACTGGGTGCTTGACGACGTGCGAACGCAGCAATGGGCATCCGGCCGCACAGTTCTGCTCGGCGACGCAGCAGCCGGATTTCTGCCGACGGCAGGAATCGGAGCGGGAATGGCCATCGAGTCCGCCTGGGTGCTGTGCGGCACCATCGCCGATGCGACGAGCGCGAGCGTTCGAGTCGCGCTGTCGGCTTACGAGGCCGAACAACGGCCCCGTGTCGAGTCGGCTCAGGCAAACTCTCGTCAGCTCGCCGGGCTCATGTTCCGCCGCAGCACGCTGCTTGCGCACGCGCGGAACCTCGCCATGCGCATGATGACGATCGAAGCCGCTCTCGGCCCCATCAAGAAGCTTCTGCAGAAACCTGCGCGCATTCCGGAGGTGACGGAAGCCGTCGACTGATGCGCTACCATCGAGGCATGCGCATCGAATCGAACATGCAGTGGTGGACCGCCTGAGAGGCGGTTCTCTCGACGTTTCGACGCATCAACGACCGCCCCTCGAGGCGGTCGTTTCGCGTGTGCGGATGGCGGCCAGTGTGGGGCCAGACCAGAAAGTGAATCATGCACCCGCCCTCGCGACTTCTCTCTCAAATTCT
This sequence comes from Paramicrobacterium chengjingii, assembly GCF_011751765.2. Lineage (GTDB taxonomy): Bacteria > Actinomycetota > Actinomycetes > Actinomycetales > Microbacteriaceae > Paramicrobacterium > Paramicrobacterium chengjingii. The sequence goes on along the minus strand of NZ_CP061169.1, from coordinate 1,248,509 downwards.
CACCGATGATCAGCCATTCGCCCTCATCCGCCGCGAAGACGAGCCGACAATCGACATTCTCGTCGGTACTGTGATCGACGTCGATTCGCTCTCGGACATCCCGCTGACCGGCGACGAAGTACTCACACTCGTTCCATTCAGACAGGTGGCAGAGCGCGGGTACGCCGCACACGATGATGGCTCCCCGCTGCGGTGCCTTGTCGTCACGGACCGTGAGACGCTCACTGTGGAGGACGCACTCGGGGCCCTGCCCCAGCATCCTGCCGATGTGTCAAATGTGACTGTCGACGTCGACGATGATGCGTATGCCGAAACGGTGCGCACCGTCATCGATGACGAGATCGGCCGCGGCGAAGGCGCCAACTTCGTGATTCGGCGTGACATCACCGCTCACTTCTCGGACGAACCGGTGACAGCGCTTCTGAGCTGGCTTCGCGAGTTGCTCGTCAGTGAACACGGTGCCTACTGGACCTTCGCTGTACGCACGCCGGGCATCTCGCTCGTCGGAGCGACGCCCGAACGGCACGTGAGTGTGACAGATGGTGTCGTCGGCATGAACCCGATCAGCGGAACGTACCGTCACCCGGCGACTGGCCCCACAACAGAAGGGATGCTGGAGTTTCTCGCTGATGTGAAAGAGAGCGAAGAACTTGTCATGGTGGTAGACGAGGAGCTCAAGATGATGAGCGCCGTCTGCCCGGACGGCGGTCGCATGACGGGACCGTTCCTGAAACGCATGTCTCGCCTGACCCACACCGAATACCTGTTGGAGGGGACGACGCCGCGTGATGTGCGCGACGTTCTGCGCCTGACCATGTTCGCTCCGACGGTGACCGGCTCCCCCATGCAGAACGCCTGCCGCGTCATAGCCCGCCACGAGTCAAGCGGGCGACGCTACTACTCTGGCGTGCTCGCGCGGTTCATGCCGAAATCAGACGGCTACGATCTTGACGCTCCGATACTCATCAGGGCCGCGCATCTCGATGATGACGGCACGGTCACGGTTTCCGCTGGGGCGACGCTCGTTCGTCACTCGACGCCTGAGAACGAAGTCGCCGAGACGCGTGTGAAGGCGTCGGGCGTGCTCAGCGCCCTCGGCGTGCTTCCCCGACGTACCGAAGCGCAGCCGCTCCACGACGACCCTCGCTTCGACGAGTTGCTGGCCGCGCGCAATCACGACATCGCCGCGTTCTGGCGTCAGCCGCAGCAGCCGCGTGCCGTCCGCGGGCTCTCGGCGCTGGTCGTTGACGCAGGTGACGACTTTACCCGGATGCTGGTGCACCAGCTCACACATCTCGGATTCGCCGCACGCGTCGTCGACTGGGAACGAGCCAACCCGACGTCAGACGATGACCTGGTCGTCTTTGGCCCCGGGCCAGGGGACCCGCGATCCACGGAACCGCGCGTCGGCCGTCTGCGCCGTCTGATGAGCGATCGTGTCGCATCGGGGCTTCCGATGATCGCCGTGTGCCTCAGCCATCAGATTCTGTCGCTCATGGTCGGTCTCACGATCGAACCGCTGCAAGCTCCTCGTCAGGGCCAACAACGCACTGTCGATATCTTTGGTTCCCGAGCGCGAATCGGCTTCTACAACACCTTTGCGGCCGTGGCCGGAGATCGGAGCCACACGCCACGCCTGTCCCTCGAGATCGCGCGCGACGCCGAAACAGGAACGGTGCAGGCTCTTCGCGGATCACGCATAGCGACTGTGCAGGGTCATCTTGAATCGGTGCTGTCACCCGACGGCCTGGACGTGCTTGATCGGCTTGTTTCAGACGTGATGGTTCCCCAAGCCGCCTCAATCCAGACACAATAGAGGTGTGTCATTGTTCTCTCGTCTTCGGCGCCGCAAGCGCACCCGCGATGTGGGGCGGTATGTTCCGCCGACGTCGACGGTGCTTGCGCCCATCGAGCGAGTCGTCGATGAGGGCGTGATGATTGCGCTGTCGTCTGTGCGCATGGGCGTGAAGAACACACTGATCGTCAACGCGATTCGCAATGACGAGAGTTTCGATGTCGAGAAGCTCACCGATTCTGCTCGGCGGCACGTTCTCGCTCTTGCCGCTGAGAACGATCAGACGGCGTCGCGTTTGGAAAGGGCTCGAGGTTTTCGCAAGCCGGGTCCCGACGATGACGAGGCTCACCGCAGGCGGCCTCAGGTGCACAGGATGCTGGCCGAGCAGCTGCGCGAACGAGCAGACGATGACGCCGAGATGGCCGGCATCATCGAACAGGCGCGTACGGATGCGTGGGAAGACATCGGCCGTGAAGTGCGCAAGCGTGTGGGCCCGCCCGGATTCGTCCCTGATCAAGACGACGTCTACGACCGCATGCGCACGAGTCGCATGAAGCGCCTCATCGACGTCGACCTCGCTTCCCTCGCGCGTGAGCAGAAACGAGCGGCGAAGGCGAAAGAGACGAACTGACCCGCGTTACTCATCCACAGATGATTGGGCCGACGCCCCTGAGTAATGGCGAATGCTACGCGAGCGGCGATTTCAGCCCAATGAGATTGCCGTCTGGGTCTGCGATGACGGCATACCGACAGCCGAAGAATGTGTCATTCGGAGGCTGTCGCGATGTCGCCCCGTTCTCCACGAGTGAGGAGAACGTTGCATCGACAGCCCCAGGATCATCGCAATCAACATCGATTACGGTGCTGCCCCCGCGGGCTCCGGAATAGCCGCTGTCCCATGCCTGCGCGAACTCAGGGAGGTGGAAGGCGACGACAAGATCATCACCAGAAAAGCGTGCGGCGCGGTCCCCCATCGCCAGCAGGTCCCAACCGAGGTGTTTGTAGAACTCCCGCGTACGCGCAAGGTCGGACACGATGAGATTGACCTGGACGACGCTGTGGGACATGCGATCTATGCTTGCCGCCGAGAGCCGTTCCGTCAAGCTGAAGCCCGTGGAAATCGCAGACGCCGAAGACTACTCGATGAGCTCACTGAGATTTCACGCCGCCTCGCGCCGTGTCACTGCCGTTCGAACCCCGCGCGAGCCGTCGGGACGAAAAAACGCAGCTTCGTTTCGGCGCCGCGCACCGCGCGCGGTCGTTCAACATCCGGTCGCCCGCCCAACCGCTCGATGACACCTCGCGATGCGACGTTGCCTTCGTCGCACGTCACGAGCGCAGATGCGACGCCGCGGGCGGCCAGCGCGTCGAGACCGCTGCGCAAAAGCGCTGAAGCAACTCCGCGCCGACGGAATCTCGGGACCACACCGTACCCGATGTGGCCACCGACATCGGCGAGGTAGTCATTCAGCTCAAACCGCACAGAAACGCGGCCAGCGATGCGGTTGTCGACTTCAGCGATGAGAAACGCTGCGGGGACGCGCCCCGGCGCCAGTTGTTCCCCACGCTCAATCCGCGTCAGTCGCTGCACGAAATCTGCCCAGCTTTCCCCCTCAACGCGCTCGAGCAGAAAGTCGAAGTGATCAGCCACAAGCGCGTGGTGGGCAGCGAGCGCCTCGCGTTCGTCGCCCACAGAAAGAGAACGGATTGTCACATCGGATGCAGCTAACATGCGTCCATCTTTTCACGCTCCTTCAACGGGGTGCAGCCGCAGTTCAGCATGCTCGGAGAGATACCCGCCGATGGGCATCGCGTTCTCGTCAGCGACGTGCGCCGACCACCGCACGCGCACGTGGCCGTCATGAAGAAACACAACACCGACGGCATCCGTCAGCCCATCGACAGAAACGTCGATCGGTGTCGCATTGATATTGATCGTCGCCCCCTCAGGAAACCTGCTCCGCACTGCAGCCGCTCGATACTCACGGCGCACTTCCATCGACTGTGCCTGGTGCTGCGGCCAGCCGGGGTCGACGGCGCGCGTCGTCTCCCCCGAGGTGAAGAGGTGCGCCTCTGTGTCGACAAGCAGAACACCGAGACGCCACACGCGCGCGATCTCAACGAGTCGCGAATCGCGGCGGAACACGAGCGCGACCCGCCGTGCCGGAACGAATTCGGCAAGCGGCTCCGTTGCGATGTCGGACTCAGTGAGCTGCTGAACGATGCCGGCCAGCTGGGTACGCAACGCGGCAACGGCGCCGTCAGCATCCGATTCGCTCATGTGCTCCAGAGTATCGGCGCTAGTACGCCTCGATCTCCAGAGAAGTCAAAAACGAATCGATGCGGCTTAGAGCGAGCTCAGCGGCATCCGGATCGTAGTCGTCGTGATCGCGCTCAAGAAAGAGATGGCCGCTGCCCGGGTAGAGGAACAAGCTCACTTTCTCGTGAGCAGCGTCCAAAGCCTTGGCCGCGTCTGCATCCTCGATGAAGAAGGGGTCATCTTCCATCGCATGGATGTGGACGGGGACGTCGTCTGGCCAGTCGCCGAAGACATCGGGGGCGACGCACCCGTACATGAAGATGCCACCGCGTGCTCCCTCCCTGTTCTGCACGAGGTACTGCGCGAATGCGGATCCCAAAGAGAACCCCAGATACACGATGTCATTGGGCAGGCTCTGAACTTCGGCCGTCGCCGTGCCCAGCAGCGCGTCGTTGTCGATGGATTCGGCAAAGGCGATTCCCTCGTCGATGCTGTCAAACGTGCGTCCATCGAAGAGATCGGGAACGTGCACCAGATGCCCGGCGTCGCGCAGTCGCTCTGCGATCTGCTCGAGGGCGGCCGTGCGGCCCAGCACATGGTGAAACATCACGATTTCAGTCATAGTCACATCCAATTCACGTTGTCACGGGTCAGCTCGATCGCCCGATACTGCAACTTGCGGACCAGGGTTGCCGTCGCATCACCTTCACGCTAGGGCACGCGGCCGAGAGTGTCGAGGAATGCACAGTGTCGAGGGCTGGGCCGCAGTACACCACCATCACACGGCTGCTGCTACACCTGTAGGAGCCGCCAGGCGTTGATCCCTCCCGCAAGCGAGCGCAGCATGACATCGGCCGGTGCGCCTTCCGCAAGCTGATCACGGGCACGCGCCGACCGAGCACCCCTCGTGCAGTACAACACGATCTGCCGTGCATCACCACGAACGGGCATGATCGCACTCCATCCCTCGGTCTGAATGCGATCGAGGGGAACATGAACGGAATCAGGAATGGCGTCAAGCTCTCGTTCCCAACCCTCACGCACATCGACGACGAGGGGCGACTCAGAATCACCGGATGCTGCGTTGCGGAGCGCGTCGAATGACGCACCGTCGAGCTCGCCGGCGGCCGTGCGCTGCGAAGCATCCGCGTGTGCGATCGGTGCCGAGCAGGCAACCGCGACCTCATCAAGGCTCGTCACTGGCGGGCGGCACTCGTCGACGACGAAACGCAGCGTGGTGTATTCGGCGGCGAGTGCGTCGTAGCGCAGCAGACGACCGATAAGCGGCGCCCCGATGCCGCAGATGAGCTTGATCGCCTCCGTCGCCATAGCTGAGCCTACAGTGCCGCATAACACTCCGAGCACGCCTCCGTCGGCGCAGTTCGGCACCGAATCCGCATCGGGAATGTCGGGAAACACGTCGCGCAGCATCGGCCCTCTGCCCGGCCAAAATGTGCTCACCTGGCCGGCAAAACGGGCGATCGTTCCCCAGACAAGCGGGGTATCCGTCAGCTCAGCTGCGTCGTTTGAGAGATAGCGCGTGGCAAAGTTGTCTGCCCCGTCGAGCACGATGTCGTGTCGCGTGAAGAGGTCGACGGCATTCTCGGGTGAGAGCCGATCGTGCAAGGCGGTGACCGCGATGCTCGGATCCAGACGCCGCAGAGCGTCACGCGCCGACTCCACCTTCGGCCGGCCGATGTCTGCATCGCGGTGCAGCACTTGACGCTGCAGATTTGACGCTTCGACGACATCGTCGTCAATCACGGTGAGCCGTGCGATTCCCGCCGCAGCCAGATAGTGCAGAATCGGGGCGCCGAGGCCGCCCGCGCCGACGACGAGAGCGGAGGCGTTGCGCAGTCGACGCTGCCCGAGGGTGCCAAAACCGGGCAGGCTCACGTGTCGCGAATAGCGATCGATATCGCGAGCATCGAGCGCGACCCCCGGCTCGACAAGCGGGGGCAGCGCGGGTCGGGCGCCCGACGGAGCTGGCGTGGTCACAGGTCGGCCTCGGAGGGACGCCGCGTCACCATTCCGTCAAACGACGACGAGGCGCGTGCAAGCGAGCGCTTCGGAATGCGCCCGGCACGACGAGCCGTACGTCCGGCATCGACGGCGAGGCGCATTGCCCGTGCCATGGCAGCGGCGTCGTGAGCGCGCGTGACGGCGCTGGCGAGCAGCACGGCATCGCATCCAAGCTCCATGGCAAGCGCAGCATCCGATGCCGTGCCGATTCCCGCGTCGAGAACAATGGGAACGCTCGCGCGATCGATGATCGTTTCGACATTGTGCGGGTTGAGAATGCCAAGCCCGCTGCCGATGGGTGAGCCGGCGGGCATCACAACGGCAACTCCCACATCTTCGAGACGCTTTGCGAGAGCCGGGTCATCGTTTGTGTAGGCGAACACCGTGAAGTCGTCGAGGACAAGCTTCTCTGCCGCCGAGAACAGTTCGACGGGATCAGGGAGCAGAGTTTCTTCGTCGGCAATCACCTCGAGCTTGATCCATGACGTTCCCAGCGCCTCCCGGGCAAGCTGCGCGGTGAGAATTGCGTCTCGAGCGGTGTAGCAGCCGGCCGTGTTGGGCAGTGCGCGAATGCCGAGCGAGGCGAGCAGCGCAAATACCGAATCGCGTGATTCCGCGTCAAATCGACGAATCGCCACGGTCGTCAGCTCGGTCTGGGAGGCGACCAAGGCCTGCTCGAGCGTTGTGAGCGATGTGGCTCCGCCCGTTCCCATAATGAGTCTCGACGCGAATGTCTCCCCGCCGATCTGCAATGAGTCGGTACTCATGTCAGCCTCCCTGTACCGCGGTGACGATGTCGATTTCCTGTCCGCTCTCAAGCGCGCACGCACTCCAGCCGCTGCGCGGCACGACGACCCCGTCGATGGCGGCGGCGATGCCGAGGGGCGACCCGTCGGCGGGCGAGCCGCCTTCACCCAGCGGTTTTCCGGTGACCTCAGCCACCAGATCGCGAAGTGAGGCTCCGCTGGCGACGGCACGGGCGTCGCCATTCACTGTGAGGTCGATTGTTCGTGTCATCGTCATGAGTCTCCTGTTGGTGTGACGTGGGCAAATCGTGAAGGTGCCACGGCGCGCAGCATGTCGGCATCGCCTGGCTCCCCGGTCGTGAGGTCTGCGGTCAACTGGGCGCCGAGTGGAGCGAGCAGGATGCCGTGACGGAAGTACCCCGTCGAGACGACGCACCCGTCGTCAACGCGCACGATCAGGGGCACGTCGTCGGGCGATCCGGGGCGTGCGCGTGCCATGACCTCCGAGATCTCGCACTCGAGCACGCCGGGCACCACACGTTCGATGTCGCGCAGAAGCTGGTGCACTCCCCCGGCGCTGATGCCGTCAACTCCGTCTTCGCGAACGCTCGCGCCCAGAACGAGGCTCCCATCGGGGCGCGGCACGAGGTACACGGGACGCCCGCGTACAAAACCCCGAATGGTTCTGGAGACAATCGGCCGGAGGCGCTCAGGAACCGCGAGTCGCACGACATCACCCCAGACGCGGCGCACAGGCAGCTCCGGCATCCCCTCGATCAGTGCCGTTTCGGCTCCCGCACACACGACAACCTGGTCAGCCACCATGTTCTGCCCGTTCGCAAGCGAGACGCCTCCCGTGCGCCCGCCGTCAGATATCAGTGTTGCAACGCGGTGCCGCACGATGCTCCCCGCCAGCAGCACCATGAGCGCGGACATCACCCGCCGCGGGTCGATTGAGTGGTCACCCTCAAGCCTCACCGCGGCTGCTACGCCGGGTGCGAGGGCAGGTTCGAGCGTGCGGGCCTCCGTGCCGGTGATGACCTCGACAGTCAGGCCGAGCGCCGTCTGCAATGCGCAGAGTTCGCGCAGGCTCTGGAGGTCAGCAGCATCACTGGCGCACACGAGCGTCTCTGACCGTGCATAGCCGAGATCATGACCGGATGCTGTCGCAAGCTGCTCCACGAAGGTCGGATAGAGCCGCGCCGACGCGATGAGCAGCGGATACAGCGGTGTCTGGCCCCAGACCACCTCCGATGCGGGCGCAAGCATCCCTGCCGCCGCGCGGCTTGCCCCGCCAGCGGGATCCGGGTCGACGATCGTCACCGACCAGCCACTCGTTTTCAGGCGCCAGGCGGTGGCAAGTCCGATTATTCCGGCTCCGACAACGACAGCATGCACGTGTGTTTCTCCCTCCGGCGGCATGATCCGCATCAGGTATAGCGGTCGGCACATGGCCCTCTCAGCCTCCAAAGGCTCCCGCGAACTTCCTCTACTCTAGGCACATGCCCTCACATCTGCGACCCGTGACATGCGCCGACGCCACCGTCCGCGACGCGAGACGAAACGCACTCGAGAGCGCTCGCCTGTATGTGTGCACCGATGCACGCCGAGATCGCGGCGATCTGGCGCAGTTTCTCGATTCCGCCTACGCCAATGGCGTCGACATCGTTCAGCTTCGCGACAAGTCGCTTGAGGCGCGCGATGAGATCGAGGCCCTCGAGGTGCTCTCAGCTGCGGCGAGGCGCCACGGCAGGCTGTTCGCAGTGAACGATCGCGCCGATGTCGCCGCTCTCGTAGGAGCCGACGTCTTCCACGTCGGTCAGGGTGACCTGTCGAGCGAGCAGGCGCGCGCCATTCTTGGGCCGGATGTCATACTCGGCCGCTCAACACACTCGATCGGTCAGGCCGAAGCGGCGAACGACGATTCCGACATCGACTATTTCTGCGTCGGTCCCGTCTGGGAGACACCGACGAAACCCGGGCGGGATGCTGTCGGACTCGAGCCCGTGCGACGGGCCGTGGAGTTTGCGAGCAAACCGTGGTTTGCGATCGGCGGCATCACCGGAGGCATGCGTCTCGACCGGGTTGTCGGCGTCGGAGCATCCCGTATCGTCGTCGTTCGTGCCGTCACAGACGCTGACAACGTCGGGAGGGCGGCCAGGGCGCTGCGCGACCGACTCGGAGAACGCTGAACCTGCCGTTGGCTATGGCACACGGTGCCCGCTGCGCGCGCCAGCTCCTACCGCTCTGTACGGGTAAGCGGAATGTCGGAGCCTGCGGCGGCATCCGTCACTCGTTGCGGCGTCGTGGTGCCGAGTACAACGTGCATGCGGGCAGGATGCCGCGTTATCCACGCCGTTGCGATCGCGATCGGCATCACTCCGTATGCGACTGCGAGTCTGTCGATGACGGCGTTGAGCTCTGGATACTCAGACGATCTGGGAAAGACGCCGGTGAAGAAGCCCGCCTGAAACGGCGACCACGCGTGCACTGTGATGTCGTTGAGTCGGCAGTAGTCGAGCACACCCCCGTCGAGCATCACCGAGTGCTGCTCGCCGCCATGTTGGCGGCGAGACCCTGAGCGATAATCACACTGTTGTCAGCGGATGGTGCGGTTCCGGCGGCAAAGACACCGTGATGTCGTCGCCTGCCCGTGCGACTCCCCCGCGGGACACGATTCCCATCACTCCAGAAAGGCGAACAGTGCGACCTTCTTCGTCACTGAAGACCATTTGTTTCATCAGGCCGGGCTGGTAGTCGTTGATCTGAGAGCACGGATTGCGCAGCCCGGTTACGGTGATGATGACGTTCCCGATCGCCAAGCGGGTGCCGACGGGAAGGCCAAGCAAATCAACGCCCCTCGTGGTGATATTCTCTCCCATCTCCCCCGGCTTCACCGTGTAGCCAGCGTCAGCAACACGCTCGAAGAGCTCGCTGTGAATCAGGTGTACTTGCCGAACGTTGGGTGTCGACGCATTCTTCCTCACTCGCGAGAGGTGCTGCACCGTCGTGCCGGAATGAGCGTCGCCAGCGACGCCGATCCCCTCGACAAGCGTGATCTCATCGACGGTCGGCTTGCTGAACGAGTGCGTGCCGCTTCGGCTTACCGCGATGACGGATGCTGTCATTTCCGTGGCGATTTTCACTCCTGGTCGTCTGGGTTCGGCGCTTGTTCGTCAGTTCCGGCTTCTGTCGCGGTCGACTCTTGGGCTTGCTGCTTCTTTCCGAATAGCCGGCGCGTTAGTTTATTTCCGTCCCGCTCAGGAGACTGTTCGGTTGTGAGCCCGAAGACGCCCTCGTGCTTCTCAACTCCAGTGGCAACGCTTTCGACAAGCACCTTGCGGGCGAGCTGTCCGCGCAGCACAAGCGGATCGTTTGAGAGATCTTTCCACAGCGATACGCACAGCAGCAGCATGACGATCACGAACGGCACGGCGGACACGATCGTAATATTCTTGAGCCCGTTGAGCGCTTCAGCAGGGTCATCCCCTCCCGCAAGCAACATCACGGCAGCGACGGCCCCCGTAGCGATACCCCAGAAGAGCGTGAGCTTCTTGGTGGGTTCAGCTGCGCCGTTCTCCGAGAGACCAGCCATCACGATGGATGCCGAGTCGGCTCCGGTGACGAAGAAGATCGCCACGAGAATCACTGCGAGAACCATCAGGATGACGGTCACCCAACCCGGAACCGGCATCTTCCCAAGAAAGTCGAACAATATGGTGTCGAAGTCGATGTTCGGCGTGCCGTCCTTGATCTGGGCAAGCATGTCAGATTCGTCTTTCGCTGCTTCCGCGCGCTCTTGCAAGCCGATCGCCCCACCACCGAATATCGCGAACCATACGACCGAAATTGCCGAAGGGACGAGGAGCACTCCCGTGACAAACTGCCGCACCGTGCGACCCCGCGAGATTCGCGCGATGAACAGGCCGACGAAGGGCGTCCATGACACCCACCATGCCCAGTAGAAGATCGTCCACGTCGACATCCATTCAGCAAGCTCTGGCGAATCCGCGGCGGGCGTTCGCGAAGCCATCTGAGGAAGATCACCGATGAACGCGCCGATCGCGTCGGGAATGACGTTCAAAATGAAGAGCGTCGGTCCACCGATAAACACGATGAGCGCGAGCAAGATTGCAAGCACCATGTTGATGTTCGAGAGCCATTGGATGCCGCGCTCGATGCCTGAGACCGCCGAGGCAACGAACATCGCGGTGAGAATGGCGATGATCACAACGAGCAGGCCCGTGCCAACGCTTTCCATCATGCCTGTGGATTGAAGCCCACCGCCGATCTGCAGCGCGCCCAATCCGAGCGAGCACGCCGAACCGAACAGCGTGGCGATGATCGCCAGAATGTTGATGATCTTGCCGCCCCAGCCATTCACTGCCTTGTGCCCGAACAGTGAGGTGAACATTGACGAGAACAGCTGACTGCGGCCCAAACGGTACGTGCCATAGGCCATTCCAAGCCCGACGATGGCGTACATGCCCCATGGGTACAGGGTCCAGTGGAACATTGTCGTTCCCATGGCTGTGCTGACGGCTGCGGGGATCTGCCCGTCAACGGTGCCGGGCGGCGGAGCCATGTAGAAGAAGAGCGGCTCTCCGACACCGTAGAAGATGAGCCCGATGCCCATTCCTGTGGCAAACATCATGGCGATCCACGACGATGTTTTGAACTGCGGGGTCTCGCCGTCTTTGCCGAGCGGAATAGCACCGAAGCGGCTGGCTGCGACGACGATCACGAAGACAGTGAAGACCGTTGCTGCAATGACGAACAGCCACCCGAAGTTTTTGATCGTGCCGTTCAGCGCGGCATCGGCCACGGTGCCAAGTCCGTCGGGAGTGATGAACCCCCAGACGACGAAGCCGACGGCGAGCAGAGCGGCGATGCTGAAGACGATCCAGTCTGGACCGCTCTTTTTCTCCTGCTTGCGCCGCTTTGCGCTCTTCTTCAATTGCTTGATCAGGTCTTCGGTTGAGTTTGCACTGCTCATGATCACGTACCCGGCGTCGCGCCACCGCCGGGTTTCCGAGTCCTTTCATACGAACTGACTGCTTCGGACAGATTTCACACTATCGCGTCATTCGCTGTCGGTTCGAGGTTCAGCACTGTGGGCGTGCCGACCCGCCGCGCACATCGTCCGAAAATCACATTCCTGCGTCAACGTAGAGTGACACACATTCGCGTCATCTGCTTGTGGCGCTCATTGATATCGGAGGAGCAATCGCGGCGACGCACTCGCATCTGTCGGTATCGACATCAGTGGTGTCACCGCTTGCGCTGACGCTGTCTTTGGAACAGGAGCACTGCAGAACGCGAGGCCGACAAAACGACACATACCATTCCGTAACGAGGCAAAAAGGTGCTCGAACTGGCGCTTCGTGAATTACCGGATGATCTTGCCGCGGCATAGCACCCGACATCCCCACTCGCGATTAGATTTTTCATACAATCGCAGTGACGCGCGGTCAAGCGCGTCGTGAGGGGATGTCCATGAGCAACATCGCGAGTTCAACGACGGCACGACGTAACAGTTACGTCGAGATTGCCTACGACCATCTTCGCGATCTGATCCTTTCCGGCGAGCTCGCCCCAGGAAATCGCGTAACGGTGCAGCCTCTGACGGAGTCACTCAATCTCTCGCCGACGCCGATTCGCACAGCACTGGCGGCCCTTGAACGTCAGGGTCTTCTCGAAATTCATGAGCATAGAGGCTACTTCGTGCCAAAGCTCGGGCGCGACGACATTCTCGAGATTTACGAAATCCGCGAGGTGATAGACAGCGTCGCTTCACGCCGCGTCGCGCAGCTCGAGTTCCGCGATGATATCGTCGCGGCGTTGAACACGCTGCTGTCAGAACAGCGCGAGGCCGTTGCCACGGGAGACATCGATCGGTACAGAGATCTCGACGTGACGTTCCATCGCACAATCTGGGAGAACTCCGGCAACCATCGGCTTCTCTCTCTTGCAGACAACCTTCTCGGGCAAGTTCGCATCGGAAACAACGTGTCATCGCGTGTGCCCGGACGCGTCCAGATCGCACTCGAGGAGCACGCGCTGATCATCTCAGCGTTACAGAGCGGTTCGGCCAAAGACGCCGAGAACGCAACACGCACCCACGTTCGCGAGGCAGCGCACGCTCTCGCGGACCATCTTGCGGCCAAGCATCAGGGGCCCGTGGCAACCGGAGATTGATTGAGGTTGTGCACTCGCTCCAGGGAGTCGGCTGGTGAGAATGCCGCGCTGTAGCGCGCGCTTTTCCTGAACATCACCACGCCCACCATTGACAGGCAGAGCTGATCGCATTATTCTCGCTGTAGATTTAATCAAAAATCAGATCTAAAGCATAAAGGAGTGCTTGATGTCTGCACGTACAGGTCAGAACCACAGCAAAACCGCTCCTCCGGCGGAAGCCTCCGTCGGAATGCTCGGCGGCCCATTCATGGCCCTCATCCCCGCTCTCGTCTTTGTCGGCGTCCTCGCATGGCTCTCCATCGCAGAACGCGCCACCATCTCCGGCTTCTGGGTTGGAGGTTGGGCCGCCGTCGTGACGGCGCTCGCGCTTTCGACGACGAAGAAGAAGGCAGCCGAATCGATCATCAGGGGGCTCAGCGACAAGACAGGAGCCGTCATCATCGCGGCATTCGTCTTCGCCGGGATCTTCGGATCCGTGCTGTCAGGCGGAGGCCTCGTCGATGGGCTTCTCTGGCTCGGGCTGACGACGGGACTTCACGGAGCGGCATTCACCGTGCTCGCTTTCGTTCTCGCGTGCATTTTCGCCGCCGGAACTGGAACGAGCGTGGGCACCGTTGTCGCGATGGTGCCGGTGCTCTACCCGGCAGGCGTGTTTCTCGGCGCCGACCCCACGATGCTCGCCGTCGCAATCATCGCTGGCGGCGCATTCGGAGACAACATTGCGCCCGTGTCTGATTCAACAATCAGCTCTGCGTTCACGCAAAACGCTCAGATGGGCGACGTCGTGAAATCGCGGCTGCCCCTCTCCCTTTCCGCAGCTGGCATCTCGGTTGTCGTCTTCGCCATCTTCGGCGGCGGAGGGACCGTTTCACAGAACCCGCCCGGCGCGGACTCCAGCGCACTCGGGCTACTGATGATTCTTCCTTTCGCTCTGGTGATATTCCTCGCTATCAGAGGCACGCACATCATTGCCTCGCTCACCTGGGGAACCGTCGCAGCGCTCGTCATCGGGCTTGCGACAGGTCTGTTGAAGCCCACAGCCGTGTTTTCGATTCCCGCTGAACGCGGCGACAGCACCGGGCTCATCGAAGACGGCATCGCCGGCGTAACGGGTGCGGTGGTTCTCGTGCTCTTCATTCTCGCGCTTGCACAGCTCTTGAGCGACAGCGGGCTGATGGGGCGACTCCTCACCATGCTTCAAGCCCGAGCCGCAAAGGGAGTGCGCAGTGCGGAGTTCACGATTGTCGCCGTCACGATGCTCTTTACGATCCCCCTCGGGTCGAACGCCCCGGCCATTCTGCTGGTTGGGCCAACGCTTGCCCGGCCGCTGGGGCTCAGCCACAAGCTGACGCCCTCGCGCACGGCGAATCTGCTCGACTGCAGCGCCAACACCATCTTCTACATGTTGCCGTGGCACAACGCCGTCATCGTCTGGTTCGTCACGGTGCTTGCCGCAGCTTCAGCGCACGACCTTCCTTCGCCCAGCATCGCTGCCGCATTTCTCAACCCGTATGCGTGGGGACTGATCGTTGTGCTCATCATCTCGATCCTGACCGGGTGGAACCGAAAGTTTTCACAAGACAAGCCCCTCAGCGCGACCCGGCGTTGAGACAGAACAAGGAGAAAACATGCATCTCGCCAGCATTCCCCGTCGTCGATACACAGCAGGCCAGACACCGATTGAGCACCTTCACCGCCTCAGCGAATACCTCGGTGGCCCAAATATCTATATCAAGCGTGATGACCTGCTTGGCCTGACTTCGGGAGGCAACAAGACACGAAAACTTGAATTCCTCATGGCAGACGCACTCGCACAGGGTGCCGACACCATCGTCACGACGGGTGCCGTGCAGTCCAACCATTGCCGGTTGACACTCGCAGCTGCAGTCAAAGAAGGTCTCAAGTGTCGCCTTGTACTCGAAGAACGCGTGGAAGGCTCGTACAACCCTGAGGCGAGTGGCAATAACTTTCTCTTTCGGCTGCTCGGTGCCGAGCAGATCAGCGTTGTTCCCGGGGGCACTGACCTGGCTGCAGAGATGCAGAAGACAGCGGATGCCGTCGCAGCCGACGGTGGCGTTCCATACATCGTGCCCGGCGGCGGATCGAACGCGCTTGGTGCGCTCGGCTACGTCGCCTGCGCTGAAGAGATCCTTGCACAGTCGTTCGACATGTCGCTTCCCATCGATCATGTCGTGTGCGCAAGCGGGTCAGGCGGCACCCATGCCGGGCTTGTCGCTGGCCTGTACGGCAATCAGAGCGGCATCCCTGTAACCGGAATCAGCGTACGTGCCGAAAAGGCGCCACAAGAACGCAAACTGCATGCTCTCGCGAATGCGACATCGCAACTCGCGGGAACGACTCACGACATTCCGGCTGACGCAGTAACGGTAAACGACGAGTACGTCGGCCCGGGCTACTCTCTGCCGACGTCGGAGATGTCGGCGGCGATTCAGATGTTCGCTCGTCTCGAGGGCATCCTTCTTGACCCCGTCTATACCGGCAAAACTGCAGCAGGACTCATCGGACTCGTCCGTGACGGGGCGTTTGCGCCCGAGAGCAATGTGCTGTTCGTGCACACCGGCGGCTCCCCCGCTCTCTACGCCTACCCTAACGAGGCTCTGGCCGAATAATGTCGAATGCTCACGCCGAATCGCGCGTCGTCGGGATCCTCGGAGGGATGGGGCCAGCCGCCACCGTTGACTTCTACGACAAGCTGATCAAGGCAACACCCGCGACGAAAGACCAAGATCACCTCCGCGTCGTCATCTGGGCGGATCCGACGGTGCCGGATCGAACGAAGGCGCTTCGCTCAGGAGGGCTCGATCCCACACCATGGCTCGACCGCGGGGTGGAGAACCTCGTGGCGAGTGGGGCCGAGATTCTCGTCGTTCCCTGCAACACTATCCACGCGTATCTTCCCGCCGTCGTGCGCGACAAAAACATCCACTTCATCAGCATCATTGATGCCGCCGTGCAGCAGGCACAGCAGGCCGCCTCCGCGGGAAAGGTGGGGCTTCTCGCCACGCAAGCCACGCTCGAATCTGGTGTGTATCAAGAAGCGCTCGGCGAACGCGGCTTTGAGACCGTCGTGCCCTCTCGCCGCATTCAGAGCCGGCTGATGCAGGTGATCTACCAGGTGAAAGCCGGCGACACCGGGGAGGCCGTTCGCAACGTCACCGCCTCAATCCTCGACGATCTCGCCGCTCAGGGCGTCACGGCGGTGATCGCCGCCTGTACGGAGATCTCGGTGCTCGTCTCCGATTTGACAGCGAGCATCCCCGTCATCGATCCCTCCCACGCGCTCGCGCTGAGAACCGTAGCTGCGGCGAGGGAACCAGCTGATTCTTTCGAACGAGTCCATATGAAACCGAACTGATTGGAGACGTGATTCGAGTGCGCGATCCTTCGCCGGAACAGCACGAGAACGAACCCGACCGCACGCGATCGACCTTGAGTCGCCGCGATGCCCTTCTCGGGATGGCAGCAACAGGCGGAGCAGGAGCCCTCACAGTGGGAGGTTTCAGCTTCGCCCGCGGCTGGCTGGCACCGCCGGAACAGCTGACAGCAACCGAGCTGACAGACCGCCTCGAGAAGATCAACGGCAGACACGATGGCTTCCGGCGCAATCATGCGAAAGGACTCAGCGCTTCAGGCACGTTCACCAGCACCGGCGACGCCCAAGAAATATCAGAGGCAACAGTCTTTCGTCCGGCCACATTTCCCGTGGTCGGACGTTTTTCACTGTCTGGGGGCATGCCCTACACGGCAGATGCGGCGAACACAGTGCGCGGCTTCGCACTTCAGATCACTCTGCCGTATGGCGAGCAATGGCGAACGGCGATGGTGAGCATCCCGGTGTTTCTCGACCGCACCCCCGAGGAATTCATCACCCGCATGTCCCTGTCGAAACCCGATCCGAATACCGGGCGGCCCGATCAGAAGCTGCTCACCGCATACTTGGGCGATCACCCGGGTACGGTTGCAGCGATGAAGATCGTGCACGCCCAGACTCCGTCATCGGGGTTTGAAAACAGCACGTTCCATGGCCTCAATGCTTTTGCGTTCACCAATGCCGACGGCGCGACAGTCCCCGTGCGCTGGAGGATGGTTCCGGACCAGGACTATGCCCCCACGACCTCGGCCTCCCCCAATGAGGATTACCTCTTCGAGTCGCTAATCCAGGCCAGCGCCGCTGGCCCGCTGACGTGGCGGCTCGTGCTCACCATCGGCGAGCGCGGAGACCCGACAGACGACGCGACGACGCCCTGGCCGAAGAACCGGCGCACCATCACGGCAGGCTCCGTGACCATCGACTCCGTCGAAACCGAGCAGGCGGGGAATGCGCGCGACGTCAATTTCAATCCGCTTGTGCTGCCCGCTGGCATCGCGCCCCTTGACGACCCGCTGCTGGCCGCGCGCTCCTCTGTCTATATTCGCTCGTTCACTCGCCGGGTGAATGAGACGAAGCATCCAAGTCAGGTCAACGTCGGGGAGGTTCGCGGTGAGTCGTGATCGTGCAGAACCGAGTGCCCGATTCGACCCGGTGACGCGAGTCTTGCACTGGGTGGTGGCCGTAGCAGTAATCTCTCAACTCCTCATCGCGGCCGTCATGGTCACGTCACTTTTCTATCAGCCGCTGCTCATCGCCATCCACAAGCCTCTTGGGCTGCTGATCCTCGTCGTTGTCATCATCAGACTCATCAATCGGCTCGCACACAGAACGCCAGCGCCTCTGGCGACAATGGGGCGGTTCGAGCGATTCGCTGCGACAGCGTCAGAATTTCTGATGTACGGGTTGCTGCTGCTTCAGCCTCTTGTGGGCTGGGCTGTGGTCTCAGCATCCGGAGTGCCTGTAGTCATTTTCGGCAACCTCATGCTTCCGCCAATCGCACCGAATGACGCGGTTCTCTATGGACTGCTTGAACGCTCGCACCGATTGCTGGCGTACGCGCTGCTCGCCGTATTCACTGCCCATTTGTGCGCGGTGCTCTTTCATACGCTCGTGCTGCGCGATGGGCTGTTCAGCCGCATTGCACTGTGGACGCGTCGACGGCGCTAGCGCGTGCCCGTGCGCGCCCGATATCGCAGATCGACGACGGCCACCGCGAGGGCAGCGAGAACGACAACGGCGATCAGGGTGAAACCGATCGCCATCGCGACGGGCCAGTCCGTAAATGCGAGAGAGGCGAAGACTGCAGCGGTGACGACGGCGATGCCCACTGACGTGCCGATTCGCTGTCCGGTCTGCATGATGGCGCCGGAGCTCCCCGCGTAGTTCAGCGGCACGTCGGCGAGCGTGAGGGTCTGGTTGGGGCTGATGACGACGCCCTGGGCAATGCCGATGAACGACAACGTCAGCAGAAGCCACCATTCGCTTGCGAGGCCCACCTGGTTCAGAAGCACGACGGCGACTGTCGATGCCAGGCCGAACAGTGCGATGAGAAGTCCGACGACGACGATCTTGCGCCCGAAGACAACGACCCTGCTGCCTGCCCAGTGCGCGGAGAACGCTGAAAAGATTGCTGACGGGATGCCGACAAGACCCGCTTCAAAAGCTGAGTGCCCCAGCCCGTCTTGCATGTAGAGAGCGACGAGCACCCACACGCTCGTCATTCCCAGAAAGTACAGAGTCACGATGACTGTGCCGTTCGCGAAGCTTCGAGTCGCGAAGATCTTCAAGTCGACCATCGGGCTATGACCGCGGCGTGCGTATCGACGTTCCCACAGCACCCAGGCTGCGACGAGCAGAATGCCGACGGGCAGCAGCAGCCAGATCAAAGCGGAAAGACCACTCTCAACGAATGGGAAGAGCAGAGACAGAACGGCGAAGCCGAGAAGGAGCGCGCCGACGAGGTCCATTGATCGGCTGCGCCGTGCTGGTTGGTCGGAGTCGACGGGCGCCTTCACCCCACGGCTGATCAGCGGGCGCGGGAACCAGAGGAGCGCGAGGATGATGGCAACGATGCCGACGGGAACGTTCACGAGGAACGTCAGACGCCACCCGATATCGGCTCCTCCGAGTTGGATGATCAAGCCGCCGAGCACAGGACCGATTGCGACGGAGACGCCGACCGCACTGCCGAAGTACCCGAACGCCTTGCCGCGCTCCGCACCGCGAAAATAGTGCTGAATCATGCCGACGCCCTGCGGGTTGAGCAGGCCAGAACCCACGCCCTGCACAAACCGGGCGATGTTAAGCCATTCGGCATTGGGTGCCAGGCCAGCGGCGATCGAGGATGCTGTGAAGACGGCGACACCCACGACGAAAATTCCGCCACGGCCCATGACGTCGCCCGCTCGACCTGCGGCGACGAGCACGATTCCGAACGTCAGCGCATACCCCGAGAGCACCCATTGGATGTCAGATTGAGACGCGCCGAGTCCGCTCTGGATCGACGGCAGAGCAACGTTGACGATGCTGACGCTGATGAGCGACATGAAGATGGCGACGAGCAGAACAGCGAGAATGCGCCACCGAGCCGGATCCGGTGCCTCGCTCGCGGCATCCCCGCCTGACTCGACTGTGCTCTTCGCTGACATTTTCCTCCGCGTACGTCCGCCAGTACACAACACACATTGCGCAGCTATTTATTCCGAGACGCCCCGCTCGGCGCGGCAGAGCGCCTCGGACATTCACCGTGAATCAGGAAAGAGCGTCGGCGATCGGAGTGTCTCCGTCGTAGAAGTTGACGGTCTTCATCACCGCGGCGTTCTTCGCCAACACATGAACGATGGCCTCCGCAACGTTCTCACGCGATGTCGCCTTCTCATCGTCAGAAAGCGCGCCGTCCGCAACGTTGCCTGCCTCATCTGCGATGACGATATTTCCCGTTGCCTGATCGAGAGTCAATCGCCCGGGCCCGAGAATCGTGTAGTCAAGACGCGACTCCCGCAAAGCGGCATCCGCGTCGTGCTTGGCCTTGGCATAGACGTAGAAGGAGTTCTCGGGATCAAGGTTGTCGACGTCGACGCCGGCTCGTGAATACGACACCATCACATAGCGCGAAACGCCAACGCCCTCGGCCGCGGTCATGGTGCGCACTGCAGCTTCAAAGTCGACGGCCCGCGTGCGGTCTGGATTGCCACCGCCGGCTCCCGCTGAGAAGACGATGGCCTCTGCACCGGCGAAAGCGCCGGATAGAGCGCCCACATCGGCCGTCTCGATATCGAGGACCACTGGTTCGGCTCCCACCGATCTAATCTCGTCGGCTTGCTCCGCGTTGCGAATCAGCGACTCAACGCGATAGCCCGCGGCGACAAGCTTCGGGGCGGCAAGCAAAGCGATCTTGCCGTGGCCGCCGACGATGACCACTCGTTTGTCCGTCATAGAAACCTCTTTCTGCGCCGTTCTCGACGCCCGTCATCGCTGTCGCGCTGTGTGACCGCGACAGCATCAGTCTTCACTGTCAACCGTTATGTGTCGACGTTATTCCACTAGGCGTGTCAGCAGGCACTGTGTCGCCGTCAACGGAGCGCAGCGAGCACCTCGTTCAGCGCTTCAGTCGCCGACGGGTGCGTATAGATCGAGTCGCGCAGCACGGTAGCGGTAATGCCATGTCGCATCGCAAGCGAGACCAAGTTGATCACCTCTTGCGCGTGCACGTGCATGAGCGCAGCACCCAGAACGAAGTCGGTTTCTCTGTCGACAACAACTTTGACGATTCCCCTCGGGTCTCCCTCAATCTTTGCTCGGGGTGCTGCGGCGACGTCTGCCATCTGTTTTGCTCCGACCAGCACGTCGTGTCCCCGTTTGCGGGCCTGAGCCTCAGTCAGGCCGACGCGCGCAAGCGGTGGTGTGAGAAACATCGTGTACGGAACTGCCACGCGGTCCGCCGTCGAGCGCTCACCGTCACCGAAGAGCTGATCAGAGACAATCCTGTAGTCATCGAGCGAGACGTATGTGAATTGCGGACCACCGTTGACATCACCGAGTGCGAAGACGCCGTCTGCGCTCGTGCGCAGGTGCTCGTCAACGACGATGAAGCCGTTGTCGTCCGTGCGCACACCTGCATGATCAAGGCCGAGTTCCGCTGTGACGGGCGTGCGCCCGAGCGCGAGAAGCACAGCGTCAGCATCTGCAGTCAGCTGCTCCCCCGCCACCTCGTACGTGACACGCGCAGTCTCGTCATCGTCAGAAATGGAAACGACGGATGCTCGTGAGACGACAGTCACTCCGTCGCCGCGAAGAATCTCGGTTGCGGTCTGCGCCACATCGTCGTCTTCCGCCTTGAGCGCCCGCTCCCCGCGGTCAAGTACAGTGACGAGCGAACCGAAATGGGCGAACATCGATGCGAATTCGAGCCCGACATAGCCGCCGCCCACGACGACGAGCGTTCGCGGCAGTGGCGATACGTGCTGCAGGGTCTCAGAGTCGTGAATTCGACCGCCAACGCGTGCGCCCTCGATCGATGGCACGGTGGGCGCGGTTCCGGTGTTGATCAGCACGGTATCTGCGGTAAGAGTCAATGTCTCGCTGCCGCCCGTCACGCGCACCTCGCGCTCTCCCGTGAACGAGGCAGTGCCGCTGACGAGCAAAACGGAATCGAGCTGATCAAGCATCGAGAAATTCTTCCTGCGCATTGCGGCCGTGAGAGTGTCGCGTCGTTCGACAGCGGCCGAGAAATACGCGTCGGCATCGTCAGCATCACGCCGTTGCTCCGCGTCATGCACGAGGATCTTCGTGGGTACGCATGCCACGTTGATGCACGTGCCGCCGATCCGATCGTCGGACTGCTCCACGAGGGCGACCCGCTGACCCCGTCGGGCGGCCGTCCCAGCTAGGGTCTTGCCGCCCTTCCCCCACCCGATGACGAGGAGGTCAACATGCTCACTCTGATCGGTCTCATCGTGATTTTCTGCCACAGCACCCACCTCTTCATCCGTCTCCATAGCGTACGCCGGACGACTGCGCGCATTTATACGTCGGCTGTGAGACTCTAGGACGATGGTTGACACTCCGCCCGCAGATGCCGCCAGCATCCGAGATCTTGCCGCCGAACACGGACTTGATGTCGATGAATCATCAATCATCGTCAACGATGCCGGACTGGACTTTCGAGTGGCGATTGCTCGTACGACCGACGGCAGGACCTGGGTTGTCCGTATGCCACGTCGGCAAGACGTGCTCGAACGCGCCGCTGTCGAAGAACGCCTGCTTCGTGCTGTTGCGCCCCATCTCTCCGCGCACGTTCCGGACTGGCGAATCGTCTCGGAGCAGCTCATTGCCTACCCTCTTCTTCCGGGGAAACCCGGGCTGGCGCTTGACGATTCGGGATCGCCTGTCTGGGCCTACGACATCGCATCCAGCACCTACGCCACGTCTCTCGGAGACCTGCTCTCGGAGCTGCACTCCATTGACGCTTCTGAGGTTCGTGCGACCGGTATCGAGGTGCGCACCCCCTCCGATGTGCGAGAGAAGTGGCGCGCCGACATCGATACAGTGAGTGCGGAGTTTGAGATTGCGCAGAGTCTGAGCTCGCGGTGGCATGCGTGGCTCGCCGACGACACATTCTGGCCGGACTGGTCAGTCCTCACCCATGGTGAGATCTATCCCGCACACACGCTGCTCGAGGGCGAACGCATCACGGGAGTGCTCGACTGGACCACGGCGGAAGTCGGCGACCCGGCGAGAGACTTCATGGTTCAGCAGGCGTTTGCGCCACCAGAGACATTTGACCTGACCGTTCGCCGCTATATCGAGAACGGCGGCCGCGTCTGGCCACGCCTCGCAGACCATTGCGCCGAGATGTTTGCAACCAGTCCCCTCGGCTACGGGCTCTTCGCACTAATGACCGGCGAACACGAGCACCGCAACACAGCGGAGGCGCTGCTCAATCCAGCGTCGCAGTAGACATTCAGTCACGGGCCAAGCGGGCGGTCGAGACGCTCCTCCATCGCCCGCAGCGTGGCGCTTGCGTCGGCACCAAGTTCATCGTCACCGAGGGAATCGAGCACAGCTCCCGCATGCTCTGACTCACCGACAACGGCAAGCGCGCGCAATGCCCCGATTCGTGCACGAGAGTTGGCATCTCTCCTGACGATGCGCGCGCAGGCGTCTCCCGCCTCTCCGATCTCGTAACGGGCCACGACCTTGGCGCACATTTCCCTGACGCGCCAACTCGAATCGGACAGGCCGCCAATGATCTCCCCGCGCGCACCCTCGTCGCCGATGTGAAGCAGGGTGCGCGCCGCCCAGACTCGAGGCCAGTAGTCGAGGTTGCGCTCCGGCCAGGTTCGAGCAGGCCCCCAGTGCTCCCACTGCTTGCCGGCCAGCCAGCGTGGGTCAGGAACGTCGGCGGCCGACGACGAGTGGATGTGAACGCGCCCGGCCAGAACATCGCCGCACCAGTGCGTGAGCAGATCTCCTCCGATCTCGGCTCTCGCTGCCTCAGCTCGCTCCTGTGGCGAGGCTGTCAACCAATCTTCCGCACCCATTGGTCGACTCTATCCGACGACGATCACTAACTTTTCACGACGAATCGGGAATAACCAGTACTTGGCGAGCGCTTACTTTGAACACTTCTGTGCAACGCGGATGTCGACCGCGCCGTTGATGTCTGCTGCGTCACTCACTGACACGACACCATGCGCTAATCGAACGAGCGGAAGGCTCCTGCCGATGAATGCTTCCCCACCGCCCTCGCCCACCACCCAGCATCCTGACTTTGGCCTGACCGTCATCACCCGGTCACCCGACCCAACAAAGAGCCACAACGAGCCGCCCAAGCGCGCCCCCTTGTCCGAACGGATTCAAGCCATGGGGCAGAGCCGTCTCGGCGCGCTGCTTCTTCTTGTTGCGACAGTGATCGCGATCATCTGGGCGAACATCTCATACGCGTCGTATGAGCAGGTGTGGGGTACGCATCTCGTTATCGGCGTCGAAGACCTGCAGCTGAGCTTCACGCTTCACGCGTTCGTCAACGACGCCATCATGGCGATCTTCTTCTTCACCGTCGGGCTCGAGGTGCGCCGAGAATTCGCGATCGGCGAGCTGACAACGTGGTCTCGCGCCATGGTTCCGGTCATCGCCGCCGTTGCAGGACTCGCCGTTCCCGCGATTGCTTACATCGCAATCGCCAGTGGATCTGGGGCCGAGGATGCATGGGGTGTAGTCATCTCGACCGACACGGCATTTCTGGTCGGCGCGCTCGCACTTGTCGGGCCGCGCGCGCCCGGACGGCTGCGCGTCTTTCTCCTCGCTATGGCCATCGTCGACGATATCGGCGCGCTCGCAATCATCGCGCTCGTGTACACCGACTCGCTGCAGGCTCTTCCGCTTGCAATCGCCGCTGTCGGCCTCACGGCGATATTCTTTACGCGGTATCTGCGCGCGGGACGAGGCCCCGCGTATGCGATCCTTTCGATCATCGTATGGCTGGCGTTTTTGGCGTCGGGTGTGCACCCCACACTCGCTGGGGTCGCCATCGCGCTGCTTATCCCCGTCTATCGGCCAAGTCGACGTGACGTCGAACACGCACTGAGCCTCACACAGACTTTTCGGCAGTCGCCGAACTCCCGTTACGCACGTGCGGCGGCGAACAGCCTGCGCGAATCCATCTCGATCAACGAGCGGTTGCAGTCCGCCTATGCGCCGATCGTCGCCTACGCGATCATTCCCCTCTTCGCTCTGGCGAATGCCGGAGTGAGAATCACTGGCGAGATCCTTATCGATGCGGTGCGCTCACCGATCATGTGGGGAATCGTCGTCGGCCTCGTCGTCGGCAAGTTTGTCGGCATCTTCGGAGCGATCTGGCTCATGAAGTTTTTCAGGATCGGCAGTCTCGGGCCGGGTCTGACGCTTCAGCGCATCGCCGGCGGTAGCCTGCTCTCGGGCATCGGCTTCACGATCTCTCTCTTCATCGTCGACCTGGCGATCGCAGACCCTGAGGTGCAGAACATCGCGCGAGTCGGCGTGCTGACAGCATCCCTCATTTCCTTCGCGCTTGCCGCAATCTTCTTCAGAATCTCAGACAGGCTCATGCCGACGACCGACGCTGGCCGCCTGCTCGTGAGGCCTATCGATGCGACGCGTGACCACGTGTATGGACCAGCCGATGCCAAGTACACGCTGGTCGAGTACGGAGATTTTCAGTGTGAGTTCTGCCTCAAGGCGACGGGAGCGGTGAGCGAGGTGCAGCGCGAACTCGGCAACGATGTTCGGTATGTGTGGCGCCACGCGCCCCTTGCGAGCTATCACCCCAATGCAGTCGCCGCAGCCGAGGCCGCAGAGGCTGCCCACCGGCAGGGGAAGTTCGGGGAGTTCATGCGTAGCCTGTTTGCTGATCAGGAGCACCAGCAACCGGCTGACATGCTGCGTCGCGCCGACGAGCTGGGCTTAGACACCGAACAATTCGAGTCAGATCTGAGCTCAGCCGAAGTGGCCGCCCGGGTTCAAGATGACGCTCTCGACGCGGAAGCAATGGAGATCTCAGCGGTTCCGACATTTTTCGTCAACGGCGTACGTCATGTCGGCCCGTTCGACGCGGCTTCGTTGATCCGCTCGCTGCAGGCGACACGTTTCTGAGGGCGTCTCTTCGGTCACGCAGGGTTCAGAATTGCGTGACTGGCCCGAGTTGGCCATTCTTGAACGATGGGTCACGCGAACGGATTCGAATATGAGGTTCACTCGGACGGCAGCGTAAAGATCACTCACTACGGACGAAAGGCTGCGACTCTGCGCGATGTTCGGGCTGAAGAGTTCCTCGCGGAGGTCCCGTCGGACCCTCAGGGAGCAATGGCGCGGTGGACGGGAAATTACAAACGCGGCAATGAACGCGTCGCCAAGAAGCATCCGCGCAATCAACGGTGATTGAACACGCGCCATCGAAGCATGCGCCCACCCGCATATGTCCTATCCTAGCGTTGAGCCATGCTTCGACGTCACTTCTCGCGCGTGTTCTGGGGCCTGAGTCGATGGAAGCTGACGGGTGAGCAGGCACCCAACCGCCCCACTGTGCTGATCGGCGCTCCGCACACATCGAATTGGGACTTCGTTCTCATGCTTGCGATCGCATGGCGGCTGGGGATCGATGTGCGGTGGCTCGGCAAGAAGACTCTGTTCAGCGGCTGGCGCGGACCGATCATGCGTCGGCTCGGCGGGATTTCCGTGGATCGCAACGATCCTGGGCGCGTCGTCTCTGACGTTGTTCGGCAGGTGCAATCGGGTGACGTCTTCGGGCTTGTCGTCACGCCCGATGGCACGCGCGGCGCCCACACCACGTGGAAGTCCGGCTTCTACCGGATTGCTCGTGAGACGGGGATGCCCGTGACCCTTGGTTTTGTTGACCGCACGACAATGACCACCGGTCTTGGCCCCACGTTTGAGCTGACAGGCAATGTGACTCAGGATATGGATCGCATACGTGCCTTTTACGCCGATAAGTCGGGCCTTCGGCCTGCTCGACGAGTGGAACCGCGCCTCCGAGAGGAGGAGCTTCCGGGTTGAGCGTCGCGCGTGCTGAACCGGAAGAGCCCGCCACTCCCTCGGGCTATGTAGAACGCGACGTCTCCAGGAATGTGCGAATCTCGGCGATCTTTGCCGACTTTGCAGCGCCGGTGAATCGAACCATATGGCAGAAGTCAATGCGAGATTCGCCGTTCGTGATGTACCCGTCGCACGCGGCGAGCCTGCCGTGAGTCACGGTGGAGAGAATCTCGACGAGTTCGGGCTCAAAGGTCGGCCACGGAATCTGAGTCGCTTCGTCGCCGTTACCGGTTTGCCCACCGACAAGCTCCCAGCGAGCACCTTCGGCAAGTCGCTCCGTGACAGCATCCGTATCTGTCAGTGCCCAGGCTGCCGAAAACTCACTAACGATGATCAGGCGCGGCGAGTTGCCGCAATCGGTTGGGAAGGCGATCTCGGCACGATTCGCATCCACAAGTCACCTCCAGCTCTGCATGATCCTGGCCTACAACCTACATGGGTACGGGCGCAACGTCAGGTTCCCGAGGTCCCACCGAGTGATTTATGTGCTCCTTTCAACCGTATGAACGGCTCAGGGTACTCGTCACACTGTCGATTCTTTCTCGCGTCAGCACTGCCGACTCGACCACGGTGCCCAGTGGAATCAGGATGCTCCAACGGCCCGCCCGAACATCGATCGTTCTGACAAGAAGCGAGGCTCGATCTGGCCGGAGCGTCCTGAGTATTTTTCGCGCTCGGTACGCGTGGAACGGATTGGAGACGATGGCGATTCTGTCCGCCACATCCAGAAACGACATGGAGTTACGCAGGTTTTCTTCAGTGGTACGCGATTCACGTTCAATCTCAACCTCACCGCGATAACCGAGCTTGTGAGCATACGTCGCCATAATTTCGGACTCGCAAAAGCCAGCCGGATCGCCGCCCGCGAAGACAATCACGTCTGCGCTGTAATGCTCAGCTGTCGCAATACCCGACCTGACTCGCCATTGGTTGACGGGGTTAATCGCTTCACTCCGGTTCGCGAACCCGAGAACGATGACGATGGTGCGGCCTCCACGATCGTGACCCAGCACTCTCGATGCCAGAAAGTGGTTGACTGCTTCAGCTGCGCCGAGAATCAGGGTGCACATACCAACGCCCGCGAGTAGCGCGCTTGTCCCCTTAGGGAGACGTTGACGTCTAACCATTGACCCCTCCTGAGTCGGGAGCTGCCGCATGCGACTCTGCGTACACTGCGTGATTTCGAGCCTAACGCGGTCGAACCTCGTGGACGAGAGTGCCAGTCAACCTCACCCAGCGAAGGGAACGAGGGCGAATCGGCCCCAGGCTATGATCGCAAAGGCCGCGAGATAGGCTACGTCACCGGCCATGAGCGCCCACTCGCTCCGGCGAAACCGTGTCGTGGCTGCTCCCGCCATGACGAGCATGAGGCCGCATGCGGCAAGGGGCGATAGGAACGGAGCGATTCCGACGAGAGGAGGCAGGATCAGACCGATAACTCCGACGAGCTTGATCGTGCCGATCGCCTTGATATGGCCCGCGCCGAAGTCATCGACCCAGTGTTGACTGCTGGCCAGGGCGCGATAGCGTTCCTTGGTGAGCAGAATCTGGCTGGCCCCGCCGGTGCCAAAAGCGATCGCCAGCATGCCGGCAATGATCCAGAGTGCGATATCCACAATGACGTCCTCTCGTCGTTACGAAATCCCGGTTGGGCTCGTCATAGTGGTGACGGATCATCTCGCAGAAAGGTAACAGCGATGGGCAAAAAGACTCTTTCCACAGCGTTCGAAGCGCACCGACCCCGCTTGCTCGCGGTGGCAGCGAGAGCACTCGGCTCACGAACCGACGCTGAAGATGCAGTTCAGGAGGCATGGCTTCGCTTGGATCGGCACGACAGCGATCGCATCGACAACCTTGGCGGCTGGCTTACACGGGTGGTTGGCCGGATTTGCATCGACATGCTGCGAAGCCGCACAGTCCGCGGCGAATCTGCGCTTGGCATCTGGGAGAGTGACCCCGTCGTCACCGACGATGTTGCCGATCCCGAGAATGCCGCGGTCATCGCAGACTCCCTCGGTCTCGCCCTGGTCGTGGTGCTTGAGTCGCTAGGGCCAGAGGAACGCTTAGCCTTTATCCTTCACGATATGTTTGCGGTGCCTTTCGCCGAGGTCGGGCCGATCGTCGGTCGATCGCCGGATGCGGCGAAAATGCTCGCAAGCCGCGCGAGGCGCAAGGTGCAGGCAGTGCCGCGGCCGACGGGCGAGCGGCAGCAGCGTCGCGAGGTGGTTGAGGCGTTTCTCACAGCAGCGCGTGAGGGCGACTTCGATGCGCTCCTCCGCTTGCTCGACCCTGATGTGACCTGGCATCGCCACACGGCGCACGGTCATACAGTGAAGATTGGTGCGAACGAAGTGCTCGACGCCGTGCGCCGTGGGGACCCGGGAAGAGTTGAAGTTCGTCGCGTCAGCGTGAACGGCGAACCTGGCATCCTCGCGTGGGGCCCAAGCGGGCAACCGATCGCACTGATGTCCTGCACCGTTGCCGACGGCAAGCTCGTCGACATCGTCTCAATCATCGATCCGAGCAGGCTCGCACGATTGTCGCTACCATCGCGCGAAGCGCCTAGGCGTTGAGCAGAAAGACTCATGGTCAAGGCGAATGTGCGGGAGAATCGGTACATGGACGATCTGCACGTGTCTGCCGGGCCCGGTGCGCCCGGCGGCCTCAGAATTCCTGCAGGCGAGCTGGCCGAACAGTTTTCGCACGCGTCAGGTCCCGGTGGACAGGGAGTCAACACCGCTGACTCTCGCGTGCAGCTCAGCCTCGATCTCGACTCAACGACGGCGCTGAACGATGTGCAACGTGCACGTGTGCTTGAACGGCTCGCCGGACGACTCACTGGCACGGTACTGACGATCAATGCTGCCGAGCATCGATCCCAGCGACGAAACCGCACAACGGCACGGCAGCGACTCGCAACCCTGCTCCGCGATGCCGTTGCTCCCGAACTCGCTCGGCGCGCAACCCGACCCAGTCGAGGATCACGCGTTCGGCGTCTCGAAGCCAAACGGAAGCGCTCCGAAATCAAGCGCAACCGACGATCGCCTCACTCCGAATGACGCGCCAAATGGCACAACGCCTAGTCGAGGTCTTTGCGCATGAAGATCTCTGACGGCTCGCCTGGCTGAAGCAAAACACCGCAATCGACATATCCACGATTGCGGTAAAAGACTTGGGCTCGCTCATCGACCTGGGTCGAGGTCATTGCACCGACATAACCGTGTTTTTTCAGCGTCGACTCCCACGCCGCGACGAGAGCGCTCCCAACCCCGCAATCCCTGTGCGTTTCCACGACGAAGAGCATATTCATGAACGGAATCTCGTCCCAGAAGAGATTCCAGCGCAGCCAGCCGCGAACAGTATTGGCTTCATCCGCTACAAGAATTTGCTCCGCGTCAATGAGACGCACGAGAACATCACGACGCACGTGCCGGTCGAGCTCAGTGAGAGTGGCGCCGTCTGCCCTCGTCGCGGGGCGGACGTTCACACATTTCGACATCGTCGCGTCTCTCCTTTTGCCGAGGTCACTCACAACATAGCGGTCGCGCACCGCGGCGTACACTCGAACCAGGAGCTAACTTCGGTTCCCCGATGATGGGAGTCCGGATGACCGGCACCGCTCAACCTTCCCCCTCTGTCTCCGACAGACGGTCGGAAAACAATCTACTTACCCTCGGATTGCTTGCGAATTCCTCAATGGAGAACGAGCGACGGCTGCCGATTCACCCGCGTCACTTGGACAGGACCGATCCGGCCCTTCGCGCACGGATGACTGTCGAGCGTGGCTACGGAGCCGACTTCCAATTGGACCCCGGTTACATCGAATCCCGCGTGGGCAAGGTTGCGGAACGCGCAGAAGTGATTGAGTCCGCGGATGTGCTGCTGCTGCCGAAACCGCAGGCAGCAGACGTGGCCTCGCATCCCGCAGGCCGCGTTCTCTGGGGGTGGCCGCACTGTGTGCAGGATACTGCAATGACGCAGACAGCGATCGATCGTCACCTGACGCTAATCGCCTTCGAGGCGATGAACCATTGGACCGGGCGAGGCGATTTCAACCTGCATGTGTTTCATCAGAACAATGAGCTGGCCGGCTATTGCTCGGTTTTACACGCGTTGAGCCTTATCGGATCGAATGGTGATTATGGGCCGCGGCTCAGCGCCGTCGTCATAGGCTTCGGCGCGACGGCGCGAGGTGCCGTGACCGCGCTCAAAGCCCAAGGCATCCACGACATCCAGGTGCTCACGCAACGCGGTGCCGCCGCCGTCGGCTCACCGATCCACAGTGCTCACATCACCCAGCTCAATACTGACGGAGGTGCGCCCCACCTCAGCAAGGTCAGCACGAAAGACGGTGACGTCCTGCTCCCCGCATTTTTAGCATCGCACGACATCGTCGTCAATTGCACGCTCCAGGACGTCGCCGCTCCGTTGACGTATCTACGAACCGAAGACCTCGGCGCGTTCGCCTCGGGAAGTCTGATCATCGACGTCTCGTGTGACGAATCAATGGGGTTCGAGTGGGCCAGACCCACGGGGTTTGACAACCCGATGTTCACGGTCGGCAACGGGGTGAACTATTACGCCGTCGACCACAGCCCGTCATACCTGTGGAATTCGGCCACGTGGGAGATCAGCGAGGCGCTCCTGCCATTTCTGCGCACGGTTATGGAAGGTCCGGCCGCGTGGGCAGAGGACCTCACGATCTCTCGCGCGATCGAGATCCGCGAGGGCGTCATCAATAACCCGAGCATCCTCGGCTTTCAATGTCGCGAACCAACGTTTCCGCACGCCCGCACTCAATAACGCTCTTTCGCGGCTGCTCAGAATTGAGAGTGTCGCCGAGTCTTCATCGCCCCGTACCCCGGGAGCACCCGAGCGAATCGTTGAGCCACCCTGGCGCGATCTCCGGAGCGGGCACATTATTACCTTATGGACAACTCCGAAAATACAACTGCAATTGCTCGTCTGCTGGATGAAGCGGCCATCCGCGATGTAACTGCCCGTTTCGCTGATGTCTCAACTCACGCCAACTATGACGGTTTTCGTGCATTATGGGTGCCACGAGGCCGCGCGCGGTCCTGGAGAGAGCTACTACCGGAACAATGGCGTGTGGACCGATCGCCTACGGCGCTCGGGTAACACCTGGGTGTTCACGAGCCGTAGATTTCGGTACCTGTGGGTTGACTTCTCCCCCTTTTCTGGAGAAATCTTCTCCGTCTGAGGTAGACGACCTGATCGAAACACCAGGATTGGGCGGTCACATTGTCGTTCAACCGTTCGATGACCATGAGGCCAACTGAGCCGAGGACAGCGCGGCAAGCCATTTCTGCCACAACGGGCCAAACGAAACGCGACGCACGCCCAACGCGGTGAGTGCCGCCAGGTTCCCGGCGCCGTGACCGTCGACGGGATGCGCCGTGACGTTGACCGGCACTGAGACCGCCTCGACGAGACGCGTCACCTCGTCGGCCGTCGTCAGCCCAACCGGGTAGACGGAGCGGGCGCCGGCCTGCTCCATCAGCCTCAGGCGCTCGGCGGCTTCCGCGAGAGGGTCAGAGAAAACATCAGTGCCGAGCTTGACAGCATCCGTTCGCCCATTGATCACGAAGGGGATTTCTGCTTCGTCGGCAGCGCGGCGGGCAGCCCCAATGTAATCTGCATGCTCAGCGCGATCGCGCACGCGTTTGCCTTCAGAATGAACGACGTCCTCGATGTTCGCCCCGACCGCGCCGACCTCGAGAAGCCGCCCAATCAGCTCGTCAGGCACTAACCCATAGCCAGACTCGACATCGGCGCTCACGGGAACCTCGACCGCGTCGACGATCCGTTTGACGACGGCGAGGTATTCGGAGAAGTCCATGTTCTCGCCATCAGCGCTCCCGATCGCGTCGGCCACAGGGTGGCTTCCGATTGTGATCCCTTCGAACCCGGCGTCCACTGCTAATCGTGCGCTCCAGACGTCCCACACCGTGGGAAGCACGACGACACGACCGGACTCATGCGTTGAAGCCAATGTGCGTGCACGTTCGCTGACGTTCGGCATCTGAATCTCCTTAAGCCTGGCGGCTGACGTCGGGACGGCGTCGCCTACCGCTCATCGTAGTTACGTGATAGTCGCTTCCGGTAAATGTGACGCGTGAAGACCCATCAGGGAGCTATTTCGTGTACAGCACGATCCGTAACCGGCAGACCTCGTGGTCAGCACCACCTTCATGATGGTGAGAGTCGTAACGGACGATCGCAACGTTCGAGATCGCCTCCTGTGTACCCGAAATCAGTCGTGGCCCCGACTATGGTCTTCGACGTCCGGTTCCGCCCGAAGCTCGTCGGCGATTTCTTCCTCCGGACGCGGTGCGACCGTCTCATCTGCCTCGAGTTCGGGGACCTTGTGCTCGCCTGGAACTGGAACCTGCTCAACTGATGAATCTTCGTCTGGGACAGACATGTCGATGCCTCCCTCGTTTCGGCCGCCTCAATAAAGAGAATACGCCCCACGGGTTTCAGCGTTCACCGCGCGCTCCTTGTTCGCGCCTCACTTCCCGCCACTCACTTGGGCTCGCTCGATCGGGAACCAGAGTTCGCACGTAGTCGCGCTGAAGTCTGGGGCGCGATCGAGTATGGAGACAATCGACGGGCCCGGACGCAGCCTCCACGGGTTGGAGGGAAACCACTCTGACGCGGATGCCGCATACGCATCTTGCAAGGCCGCTGGATACGGGCCGGAGGTACGAAATACCACCCACTCCCCCGCGTCCACGGCGATCATGTCGAGGTCGTCGGGAACTTTGGCGTCGTCGTCGACGGCCACTCCGTGCAGGTAGGTCAATTCACTGCCCTCCACGTAGTCGGGGTCAACGTCATCGCTGACCTGCAGTAGACCCGACGGCTCGGTTCCGCTGAGCCTTTTGAGGCGATCGTGCTCAGTGACCGGCAGCGAAGCGATATGCCGTTGGATGTGCGGGTTGACACCCTCGTAGATCAGCGGCACGCGGACGGCGTGGCCGATCAGACGAAAGGCGGGTCGTTCGGTGATTCGGGCATCCATGGAGGTGCTCCCTTCGACGGTCAGGCGGAACCTGAGTAGCGGTTGACTCTGAAGAGGGCCACCATCACGGCGGACATCGCCGTGACTCGCACCGTGCACGGCACGGAATGCTCGCCCGAAGGCTTCGGTTGAGCCGTATCCGTAGCGCACAGCGATCGTTAAGAGATCTCCCTTTCCGATCACGTCGGCCGCAGCGACAGTCATGCGTCGACGCCGCACATAGTCAGACAACGACATGCCAGCCAGCGACGAAAACATGCGTCGCGCGTGATAGCCCGTTGTTCCCATCGTTGCGGCGAGTTCGTCAATATCTAAGTCATCGCCCAGGTGCTGCTCGATCTCGTCGACGAGGCGGTTGAGGATCTCGATCATGGTCACTCCCTTCGCATAAAAGTCTCAGCGATCGCCAGCCTGTCACGCCCGACTTTTTCAGTTCGAATCGGTAGGCCTGCTCGCCTGGCATTCATCCGTGTATCGTCGCCATGGCCTCCCGCGGCCGAACGGCTGCGGAGGGCGACTCGATCGCGATCACGGCACTGGTCAAGTCCACGGGAGATATCACTGAGGGTCCCAACCGTCCGCGCTCTGGATCGTCTGGGCGCATCGAACGTATGTTGGTCGGCATCGTCAAATACGATTGCACCATCTGGAGGCTCCATGACCGCCCCCGACGCGCTGTTCCCCAACGATCTCCGAGTGCTCTATGACGCATCCACCGACGTAATCGAGGCGGCAGATGATCGCGGCTGGGTCGACTAATACGTGAGTGGGGCAACAAAGATAGCTTCGGCTCAGTACTGTTGAGTACTCACCCGGAACCGAAAGGGAATCGCATGTCGTTCCAGGCCTACTTGGACACCATCGAGAAGACGACCAATTTGACCCCCCGACAGTTTGTCGAGCTCGCGCACGAGAGGGGTTTCGACAAGCCCGGGGTTAAGGCGGGTGAAATTCTGGCCTGGCTCAAGGATGACTACGACCTTGGCCGCGGACACGGCATGGCTTTGGTGCATGTCATCCAGAAAGGCCCGGCGATCAGCACCAAGCACGTGGG
This sequence comes from Paramicrobacterium chengjingii, assembly GCF_011751765.2. Lineage (GTDB taxonomy): Bacteria > Actinomycetota > Actinomycetes > Actinomycetales > Microbacteriaceae > Paramicrobacterium > Paramicrobacterium chengjingii. The sequence goes on along the minus strand of NZ_CP061169.1, from coordinate 1,213,906 downwards.
AACTGACGGCACCCATCGAGACGACTCTGAGACACTCTGGCTCGACGGCATCGCCACGAATCCCGCGCGCTAAGCATCCGCCCGCCTAGCGGAGCCCGCGCTACAGCTAGCCAACACCGAGTTCGTTGACAACCTTGGCCAGATCAACGGTGAACGAGAAGTTCGTGGTGCCAGAGTTGTCGTAGACAATGACCGGCAGTTCAGTGCGCTCGGTGACGGCGTCGTTTTTAAACGGGGTGAGGGGGGGGAAGGCGCTGAGACCGGTGAACTCGTTCAATCCTTCTCCTGTTCGGTTTCTCGGGCAGTGCGTGATTAGTCTGGCAGTCATTCAAGCCGGTGCGAGTCCACGGACCAGTAGTACTGTGCTTATAGCCAGCGGCGCGCACGACACCTCGTGGAATCAGGACTGTTCCAGTTCGTCCGGAACGACGGCAGCCGGTTCTCTGCCGTCAAACGACACCTTGTATTCGCGTTTGATGCCAGCAGTAGCTCGACCCCACTCGCTATCCGCGACCCTTGTTTGATGCGCAGCAAAGGCCTTCTGTCCCGCAAACTTCTCCGCGACAGTCCACACGAGCGGATCGCCAGTCGGACGCACTTCGAACAAGAGACAGCCAGGCTCCGCACTCGTAAGCTCGATGTGTCGGGGCAGATGACGTTCAATTGTGGCCGCCTCCGCTCGGTTCGCGCAGACGAGGCGTCCGCGGAGTTCGATGCAGCTCACGCAACCTCCAGCGGCGTGATCGCGGCGACATTGTTCTTCGGCACGCGACGCTCCAGCCTCAGCTCGAAATTGGACTGCAGGTTCATCAAGAAATCCCCGAAGGTGCCGAAGTCATTGACCAGATAGCGAGCGTGCATTCCCCGAGCCAGCTTGCGCCAGTCGGCCAAGTGGGCCGCCGCGAGGTGTTCCCCACTCAATATATCCATGGACGGGAGCCTACGTCGGCAGGTTCAGGAGGGTTCGATCGTACGGCGCATGACTGTGTTCTTCAGCCCCTTAGAGCGGATGAACTCGAAGCCGGCATCCTCGTACATCGTGCGTGTCCCGTTGTAGACGAACGAGTTATTCATCCTCGTCTCACCGATCTCGTGCGGATATCCCTCGACGACACCGCCGCCCAGGGCCGCGATCTGCTCGAGCGCACCGGCAAGAGCCGCCTTGGCGTACCCCAGTTTGCGATACCGCTTGTCGACAAAGATGCAGGTGACGCGATAGTCGGGTGTGACGTCGGCTTCGGCGAGGTACTGCTTTCTGTGATGGATGCTCGGCAGCTCTTCTGGAGTGCCGTACTCCGCCCACGCGATCGCCTCATCGTCAATCATCACCATCGCCGCGTGAGCCTGTCCGGTCTCGACCAGCCGCTTCTTGAGCTCGCGGTTACCCTCGTAACCCTGCCCTCGCTCGGCGCAGTCGGGGTGGAAGTTGATGCACCAGCACCCACCGAATATCCCGTTGTGACGCTCCACCAGTGCAGAGAACGCGTCCCAAGTGTGCTCGGTCAATGGCTGAATCGAGTATCCGTTTGTCGCCATGCCGCCAATTCAAGCACTCCGTAGCGGCATCCGCATCTGGTTCGGAGTAGTCTGTACGGCTCATTGCCACTACACAGCGGCTAGAGCGAATCCTCGACACCGTCACCGCCACTGAGCCGAAGACTTCCCAGGGGCGCGGATCTTCTGCGAGCGCCGTGATCGCAACCTTGAGTCGGGCGGCTACCTTTGGATGGAGCTTACGAAAGCTTTTGGCTGCTCCGCAGGTCAGGCCAGCGCAATCACCGACTTGCAGATTCCGCCGATGACGAACGCGGTTCGGCGATCGTAGTCAGCGCGTGGCGGCCGGCCGCCGTGTTTGAGGGCCAGAGCGTTGTCTCGGGCAAGTGCTTGGAAGTCACCGGGCGTAAATCCGTCAGCTAGGATGCCTGCGGCATTCGCATCTGCGACAAGACTGTCGTGGAAAGACGCCCCGGAATGACACAGGGCCAGCAGCGGCTCGGAGTCGCGGTATTCCTGCAGCAGGACATCATTGACTGCCGGAAGTCGATATTGCAGATCACGGAGTGCACTGATGTAGGAGCAGATCCGCTCCCGGACCTCGACAATGGAACGCGCGTCCTCGATGATAGTCCGCAACTCCGCCGCGACGACGTCGTCGATGACGGCATCGATCAGTCCGACCCTCCCTCCGAGCCGATTGAAGATGGTCGCTTTGCTCACATTGGCGGCCGCGGCGACTTCCTCAAGTGGCGCAGAGAACCCCTGCTCCCGGAACACCTGCACCGCCGCATGACGGATCCGATCGGCGTTTCGGCGGGCATCCGAGCGGAGAGTGGGGACACTCCGGGAGTCGGGCACGATGCAGGCTCCTTCCGAGTCGACGATTAACTTGATCCTACCAGTCAAGTTAGTACACAATGGATCCGGCAATAACTTGACCACGTCGATCAACTTCATCCGCGCCACTCGCCTGCCCTCACGGCAACACAACACGTCGGACCGCCGACTCCTTCGAAAGGACTTTCAGATGATCATCGTCACCGGAGCTACAGGCACTCTCAATGGGGCCACAGTCGACCACCTCCTCAAGCGGATACCGCCACACCAAATCGGCGTCAGTGTCCGCGATCCAGCGCGTGCCAGAGACCTGGCCGATCGAGGGGTCCGCGTACGGCGAGGGAACTACGACAACCCTTCGGCCCTGCGTCATTCGTTCGCCGACGCTGAACAGGTGCTCCTGGTCTCCTCCAGCGACCTCTCTGCTGACGTCGTCGCACAGCACCGGAGGGCAATTGATGCTGCCGTCGACGCTGGGGCCCAACGGATCTTGTACACGAGCGCCCACGGGACAGGCTTCGGCACTCCCTATCCGCCGCTCGCGATCCACGCAGCCACCGAACAGCACCTCGCGGCATCCGGGGTCGCCTGGACTGCGTTGCGCAACGGCTTCTACGGCAACCCCGCCCAGTTGCTCGGTGCGTGGCAGGAAGCGGACGTGATCGCCATGCCCGCCGACGGACCCTTCTCGTGGATCGATCGGCGAGATGCCGCGGAAGCTGCGGCAGCTATCCTCACCGCTGATGATCCATTCGACGGACCCATCGATCTGACGCTGCCCGAGCCCGTCACCCTCGCTGACTTCGCCACGACCGCGTCCGAACTCAGCGGTCGCCAGATCGATCGCGCCATCGTCGACGACGAGACGTGGGTAGCCGATGAGATGGCCAGCGGCGCTCCCGAGGCGGTCGCACGCTTCACCCTGTCGATGTTCCAGGCGACACGAAGCGGACACTTCGCGCATTCAGACCCCACGCTCTCGCGCCTCCTGGGGCGCAAACCGCGCAGCATCACCGATCAGCTGAAGGATCTGAACCTCCGATGACGCACTGGCCACCCACTACACGTTGAAGCGGAACTCAACCACGTCGCCATCCTTCATGACGTAGTCCTTGCCCTCCATGCGAGCTTTGCCGTGTGCACGCGCTTCCTGCACCGAACCGGTCTCGACGAGATCATCGAACGAAATCACCTCGGCCTTGATGAAGCCCTTCTCGAAGTCCGTGTGGATCACACCGGCAGCCTGCGGCGCCTTCCAGCCCTTGCCGATCGTCCACGCGCGAGCCTCCTTCGGCCCGGCCGTGAGGTAGGTCTGCAGCCCGAGCGTGTCAAAGCCAACGCGCGCCAGCTGGTCGAGGCCCGACTCATCTTGCCCCGTCGAAGACAGCAGCTCTGCAGCATCCTCGGGATCAAGATCGATCAGCTCCGACTCGATCTTCGCATCGAGAAAGACCGCTTCGGCCGGCGCCACGAGCTCGGCGAGATCTCGCTTCTTGTCAGCATCCGTCAAAATCTCTTCATCGACATTGAAAACGTAGATGAACGGCTTCACCGTGAGAAGGCCCAGCTCACTGATGGGAGCAATATCAACGGATGCCGCAGACAGCGGAGTTCCCGCCTGCAAGACCTCGAGCGCGTCTTTCGCCGTGGCCAGAACCTCTGGGCCGATCTTCTTGCCTCGGAGCTCCTTCTCATACCGCGAGATCGCACGTTCGAGGGTCTCGAGGTCGGCGAGGATCAACTCGGTGTTGATGGTCTCCATGTCGGACTTTGGGTCGATCTTGCCGTCGACGTGAACGACGTCGTCGTCGTGGAAGCCGCGAACCACCTCGGCGATTGCGTCGGCCTCGCGGATGTTGGCGAGGAACTTGTTGCCGAGCCCCTCGCCCTCGCTCGCCCCGCGCACGATTCCGGCGATGTCGACGAAGGAAACGGTCGCCGGAAGAAGACGCTCGCTGCCGAACAGGCCGGCGAGCACGCCAAGCCGGGCATCGGGCAGGCTGACCACCCCGACGTTCGGCTCGATTGTCGCGAACGGATAGTTCGCCGCGAGAACATCGTTCTTAGTGAGCGCGTTGAACAGGGTTGATTTGCCGACGTTGGGAAGTCCGACGATTCCGATAGTGAGAGCCACGAGACTCCATCGTACCGGTGCCGGGCTGCCGTCGCTCTCACAGGCCAATCTCTAGGTTGGTACGGCGGTGCTCTGCGGTGATGTCAGTGTCCGCTGAGACACTGGCACCATGGATGCAGCCCTCCCCCTCATCATCGGCCTGATCATCGGTGCGCTCGTCGGTGCCGCGCTCGCATGGGCCGTGTTCCTCATCCGGTCGAAGACCGGGGCGGATGCCGCCTCCCCCGCGCTTCTCGAGGCACGCCACGCGCAGCAGCTACAAGCAATGCGAGCCGAAGAGTCGTCGGCGCGCGCAGACCTGCAGGCCGACCTCGCCCGCATGGAGGCGACGGCCGAGCAGTTGAACACGCAAGTCGCGCAGTTGACTCGCGAGCGCGAGCAGCGAGCCGAACGGGACAAGGCAGAGAACACTCTCTTGCAGGCGATCGCCCCGGTACGGCAGAGTCTGCAGGAGATGCAGCGCACCGTCAGCACTCTCGAGGAGCAACGGCAAAAGCAGCACGGCGAGCTCTCGCAGCAGCTGCGCACCGCCGCGCAGTCGGAGGAGCATCTGCGCCAGACCGCCGACTCCCTCGCCTCGGCGCTCAGCAACAACTCGGTGCGTGGAGTGTGGGGCGAGACTCAGCTGCGCAGTGTCGTCGAGGCCGCGGGGCTCATCGAACGCGTCGATTTTGACGTGCAAACGTCCATCTACTCGGATGCCGGTGCAGGTCGCCCCGATATGGTCATTCATCTGCCGGGAGGCAAGAGTATCGCCGTCGATGCGAAGGTTCCCATGGGCTCGTACCTCGAGGCCAGCGCTATCCCGGTGACCGCCACCGGTGACGAGGGTGCTCGCCGCACATCTCTTCTCAACGCACACGTCAAGGCGGTGCGCGACCACATCTCCGCGCTCGGGGGCAAGGCGTACTGGGACGGACTCGAAGCGAGCCCCGAGCTCGTCATCGCGTTCATCCCCAGCGAATCGCTCGTCTCAAGTGCACTTGAAGCAGACCCCACGATCATGGAGTACGCATTCGGAAAGCGCGTGGCTCTGGCGTCCCCCGTCACCCTGTGGTCCGTGCTGAAAACCGTTGCGTTCAGCTGGCAGCAAGAACTTGTCACCGCCGAGGCAAAAGATCTGTTCAACCTCAGCCGAGAACTGTACTCACGGCTGAGCACCATGGCGGGTCACGTCGACAAACTGGGGCGCTCGGTGCGCGCAACAGTCACCGATTACAACCGCTTCGTCGGTTCCCTTGAGCGCAACGTACTTCCATCGGCGCGCAAGCTCAACAAAGTCGACGAGTCGAAGCTCATTCCTGCACTCGGCGAGGTCGAAGAAGCGCCACGCGAGCTGGTCGCCGACGAACTCGTTGCAGAACTCGACGCCGCGGCACCAGAAGAACGTGCCCGCACGGCATCCGACTAACTGCAGCATCCGATTAACTAATCAGGGCCGCAATCCGGAAGGATCACGGCCCCAACTGAAATTCGAACGCTTCACTCGTTGTCGAGCCACTTCTTGGCCAGGTGATCTGCCGTGATGCGGCGGATCGTGCCCGACTTCGATCGCAGAACGACACTCGATGTGCGAATGATCGGCCCCATGCGGCGAACACCGTCAACGAGCCCGCCGTCGGTGACACCCGTGGCGACAAAGAACGTGTTGTCACTGTTGACGAGTTCGTCTGCCTCGTACACGTGGTCCATCTTGAGACCGGCGTCGATGCCCTTCTGACGCTCGTCGTCGTCTTTCGGCGCCATTCTGCCCTGGATGAACCCACCGAGGCCTTTGAGCGCACACGCGGTGACGATGCCCTCAGGGCTCCCGCCGATGCCGACGCACATGTCAATGCGCGTTCCGTAGCGTGCCGCGTTGATGCCGCCCGCAACGTCTCCGTCGAGCATGAGCCGCGTTCCTGCTCCCGCCGCACGAATCTCATCGATCAGTTGATCGTGGCGCGGACGGTCGAGCACGGCCACCGTGAGGTCTTCGACGCTCTTGCCCTTCGCCTTTGCAAGTGCACGCAGGTTCTCGCCGATGGGGTTGCGAATGTCGACGACCCCGATGCCTTCCGCGCCGGTGACGAGCTTGTCCATGTAGAACACGCTCGACGCGTCGAGCATGGTACCGCGGTCAGAAACGGCGATCACCGATACGGCGTTCTGTCGCCCGGCAGCCGTGAGGCTCGTGCCATCAATGGGGTCGACAGCCATGTCGCAGTGCGGGCCCGAGCCATTGCCGACGATCTCGCCGTTAAACAGCATGGGGGCTTCGTCTTTCTCCCCCTCACCGATCACGACACGGCCATCGAAATTGACGGTGCCGAGAAACGCGCGCATGGCGTCGACGGCTGCCTTGTCTGCGGCGTTCTTATCGCCGCGCCCGATGAAGGGAACGGCACGAATCGCCGCAGCTTCGGTGGCGCGCACAAGCTCAAGCGCAAGGTTGCGGTCGGGGTGACGGTAGTGGGATGCGGAGTCAGTCGTGCTCACGGTTTCCTTGTCAGATCGGCGATGGAACGAAGTGGCCGGACGTTCGCGCCGTCAACAGCCTAGTCCCAGCGCGTCCGCTCGCACAGTTTCACCAACGACTCTGCACGAGTGTGCATAACGTCAGGTGGCTACAGGATGCTGCCACACGACAGTGCGCGGATCGCCGACACCGTCAATGACAATGCTCTCGGTCACGACCGCACCGTCGACCACGCGAGGGGCTGCGAGGCCCGCAGCATCCGTCACCGCCGTGAGAACGAAGACTCCGGGCGAAGCCACGAGGTCGCCGAGAGTCAGCACCTCACCGTGTGGCTGCCCTGCGGCAACCGCACGGTCTCGTTCCCCCGTTGTCTGCGGGCTGAGCCGTGCCTGCATGTGTCCATCGGATGCCGCAACGGCAACGGCCGTCAGCACGCCCTCGGGCGCCCCGCCAATTCCGATCAGCAGGTCAATGCCGTCGCCGCGAGCGGCACGAAGCGACTCGACGACGTCTCCGTCGGCAAACGGTACGACGATCGACCCAGCGGCACGAATCTCCTCGATGTAGCGCTGATTGCGAGGCCGAGTCTGCACGGCGACCCGCAGCTGATTCACCGGGCGGCCGAGTGCGGACGCGAGAATCGAGAGGTTCTCAGTGAGTGGCCTTTCGAGAGACAACGCCCCTCCCGCTGCGGGTGAGATGAGCTTTTCCATGTAGAAGACGGCGGCGGGGTCGACGAGCGCGCCACGCGGAGCCACTGCCATCACGGCGACGGAGCCGGGCAACGCCTCGGCCGCAAGTCGCGTGCCGTCAACCGGGTCGACGGCAACGTCAATTGCGGGGCCACCCGCACCCAGCAGCTCTCCCCCGTAAAGCATGGGCGCTTCATCCTTTTCGCCCTCGCCCACGACGATGCGCGCCGCAACCAGCGCCGTCTCAAACGCCAGACGCATTGCCCGCACAGCGGCGCCGTCCACAGCCAGCTTGTTCCCCGACCCCACGAACTCCACGGCAGCGACGGCGGCACGCTCGGTGATGCGCACCAGATGATCCTGCAGCGCGCGGTCGCTCGGCTCGAAAGTCATAGGCCTATGATCTCGCACCTGATGAGCATGTGTGCGCGGGCAGCATCCGGGTCAGTAAGCTGTGGGGGCAAGCAAAGTCACGCCCCGCTAGGAGAAGTCATGCCCATCGCTACCCCGGAGCAGTACGCCCAGATGCTCGACAACGCCAAGTCGAAGGGCTTTGCGTTTCCCGCATTCAACGTCTCGAGCTCACAGACCATTCACGCTGTGCTGCAAGGCCTCACCGAGGCCGGATCCGACGGAATCATTCAGGTGACGACAGGCGGTGCAGATTACTTCGCCGGACACACCGTCAAGAACCGCGCCACCGGAGCCCTCGCCTTCGCTCGATTCGTCACTGAGGTCGCCAAGAACTACCCCATCACGGTTGCGCTGCACACCGACCACTGCCCCAAGAACGCCCTCGATGACTTCGTCATGCCGCTCATCGCCGCAAGCGAAGAAGAGGTGAAGGCCGGGCGCAACCCGATCTTCCAGTCGCACATGTGGGACGGCTCGGCTGTTCCCCTCGACGAGAACATCCAGATCGCCGAAGACATGCTCAAGCGCACCAAGGCGATCAACGCCATTCTCGAGGTCGAGATCGGCGTCGTCGGCGGCGAAGAAGACGGCGTGAAGCACGAGGGCACAAACGACGCGCTCTACACCACCGTCGCCGACGTCACGAAGGCCGTCGAGGCACTCGGACTCGGCGAGAACGGCCGGTACATCTCGGCGCTCACGTTCGGCAACGTTCACGGCGTGTACAAGCCGGGCAACGTCAAGCTGCGCCCCGAGCTGCTCGGTGAGATTCAGGCGGGCATCGCCGAGAAATTCGGCACGGCCGCAAAGCCGCTCGACCTCGTGTTCCACGGCGGCTCCGGCTCGACAGACGCCGAGATCGCCGAGGCCGTCAGCAACGGCGTCATCAAGATGAACATTGACACCGACACACAGTACGCGTTCACCCGATCAATCGCCGGGTACATGTTCGAGAACTACGACAGCGTGCTCAAGGTCGATGGCGAAGTCGGAAACAAGAAGAAGTACGACCCGCGCGCGTGGGGCAAGGTCGCCGAGACGGCGATGGCCGCTCGCGTTGTCGAGTCAACACGCCACCTCGGATCGCACGGCAACTCGCTCACCATCTAGAGTCGCCAGAAACGCCCAACGGCGGATGCTGTCGGACACTGTCCGGCAGCATCCGCCGTTTTCATGTGAGATGCCAAGAACTGTCGCCTCAGCCGACGTCGAAGGCGACCGTTCTTGGCATCTCACTTAGAGACCCGATGAAGTCTGGGCCCGAGCGTTACGCCTATCCTGCGGTGCGTGTCCTCTCGTCCCACTCTGCTCCGGCTTCGTCGATGACAGACATGTTCGCCTCTGCCCATTCACGCAGTCGGGCAAGAGGGTCGGTGAGAGACGCACCGAGTGGGGTCAACCTGTAGTGCACGCGCGGTGGCGATGTCGCTTCCACTCGCCGCTCGATCAAGGAGTCCCTCTCCAAGCTCTTCAAGGTCTGCGCAAGCATCTTCTTTGAGATACCCGGTATCTTCCGCGTCATCTCTGCGAAACGCACCTCACTAGGATAGTCATCGCCCAACACGGTGACCACCATGACCGTCCATTTTCCACCTACCCGATCCAGGAGTTTTCGCGTCGGGCACGCAGGGTCGAAGAGGTTTCCGCGACGACTCGTTGGCGACAAGGCCACCTCGCGGCTACCAGGTTCTTTCACAGTGCCGTCTTCCGCTCTCACCTGCAGTCTCCTAACATGACTAGGTAACCAAGCGTAACCTAGAGGAGCTGTCATGGCGAGCATTCTGATCGCGGAGAATCGCGTCCGGGTCAACGGGACGCATCTGAACGTCGCCACTGCGGGGGCAGGGTCCCCCGTTCTGGTGATGCATGGTTTCCCGCACACCTGGCGCGTGTGGAATGACATCATCCCCGCACTGGGGCGCACCCACCGGGTCATCGCCCCCGATCTGCGGGGTCTCGGCCGAAGCGACCGTGCCGATTCCGGCTACCATGCACACGAACTTGCCGAAGACATGGCCTTCCTGCTCGATGCGCTCGACGAGCCCAATGCCGCCGTGGTGGCGATCGACGCTGGTGCCCCTCCTGCTTTCTTCCTGGGACTCGAACATCCCGATCGCGTGTCTCGACTTGTTCTCATGGAGTCCACGATTGGCCTGCTGCCCGGCGCTGAGGAGTTCTTCCGCGCGGGCCCGCCGTGGTGGTTCGGCTTCCACTCGATTCCGGGCTTTGCCGAGAAAGTTCTCGCCGGACACGAGGCCGACTACGTTGACTTCTTCCTCCGCATTGGCATGGCCTCGAAGCGGGTTGATGCCGCAGTCCGCGACGCGTTCGTCGATGCGTACAGCGATTCCGACTCTCTTCGATGTGCCTTCGAGTATTACCGAGCCATGCCAGCCAACACGGATCGCATCAATGAAGCTACGTCGCGCCTCCGGCTCACCATGCCAACCATGGCGATCGGTGGCCAAGTAGTAGGCGACGCAACATGGCGTCAACTCCGTCCTGTCACCGACGACCTCCGCAGCCATACGATTGCTCGCAGCGGGCATATCATTCCGCTTGATGCGCCAGACGAGCTGCTATCGCTCATCCAACCATTCCTCGATGCCACCCCGGCCGAGGTGTCGGAACCCCCGTCAGAGGACAACGTTGATGCTCAGTCGTGGCGTGCCTGACTTCGGGGTAGCGCTGAAACCGACAACGTCCTAGCCCGCCAGCGCCCCGGCCTGACTCCACTCTCGCGAACGAAGAATGCGGAGAAGACCGACGGGTCGGCAAATCCAAGAACAGCAGTGCACTGCGCTGCTGTCAGTCGGTCGTGTGCGAGCAGGCGTTTCGCCTCAAGCATGACGCGCTCAGTGATGATTGCCTTGGCTGTAAGGCCTGTGGCTCGCACGCACGCACGAGACAACGTTCGCGCAGCATACCCAAGCCGGCGCGCATAGAAGCCGACATCATGATGCGCACGGAAATTCTGCTCGACAGAGTCACGGAAGAGTGAATATACGGCGTCGCTCATGGTGTTCGAAGGAGTCGGCGGCGCGAATCGAGCAATCAAGGCGGAGAGCAGCATCGCCGGAATCTCCACCGCGGCCCCCTGTGTTTGCGCTGAAGCCTCCACACGAAGATGATCCACAGCTGTCGTAATGAACGGCCACGACTCACGGCTCGCCGTCCATACGGGATCGATGTCGAACGACGCCGCACGCTCGCGAGTCGCGAATGTGACAGGTGCCGTTGGTGTGAACAGCACGAGTTCGCCCCGCAAATCGGCGATGTCAGTCCACCGGTGAACGGCACCGGGGGCGATCCACACCACAGATCGCGTTGAAAGGACGTGAGTGGCGAAATCGATGTCGACAGACCCGTGTCCCGCCACGACGACAGCGACGACGACAAAATCGGCCCTCTGTGTGCCACCATTGTTCGCCGCACGGAGAGCATCGAAGGTCATCATCTCTACCGGAGCAGTCGATCCGTCAGTGGGCTGGTACGTCATCTGTCGGATCTTCGTCATAAGTCCAATTTTCACCATGTTCTGTCCACTCGTCCTACTGCCACGCCGGAGATATCACAGTTGAATGAAGAGCATCAAGACCATAAATGACGACCGATGGGAAACCAGCAATGAACGCAACAATGACGAACGATCTGCCGGTGTACGATCACGTACACGGTACCGGACCGACATTGGTCTTCGTGCACTACTGGGGCGGATCGGCCCTCACCTGGGCGCCCGTCGTCGCCGGCCTCGAAGGGCGGGACATCGTCACCATCGACTTCCGCGGATGGAGCAGATCGAGGTCTCTCCCCGGCCCGTTTTCGCTGAATCAGCTCGCGACCGACACGCTCAATGTCATTGCGGACGCCGAGATCGCGGACTTCGTACTCGTCGGCCACTCGTTGGGAGGCAAAGTAGCCCAGCTCGTCGCGGCGACGCGTCCGGATGGTCTACGCGGCGTCATACTCGTCGCCCCGGCGCCGGCGAGGCCAGCCGATGTGATCACTCCCGAATATCAGGAAGAACTTTCTCACGCATACGACAGCGACCAATCCGCGGCGTGGGCACGCGACAACGTCCTCACCGCGACAGCGCTCACAGATGCAGTGAAGGCGCAGGTCGTTAAGGATTCACGAAGTAGTGCGACGGGTGCCGCAGCAGAATGGCCGCTCCACGGCATCGCCCAGGACATTAGCGCGGAGATCGCTCGAGTAACGGTGCCTGCCTTGGTAATCACCGGACAAAACGATCAGGTGGAGCCGACCGACGTGTTGCGCCGCAACCTGCTCCCCCACCTGGCGAACGCCGAGCTGACTGTCATCCCGAATAGCGGGCATCTCATCCCTCTGGAAGCACCGACCAAACTGGCCTCCGTGGTCGAGGCGTTCGCGAGTACTCTCTCCTCCCTGCGCGCGTGAACGACTGGCAGTCAATGCACAGTGACGCTGAGCTGGAGCGTCACTTCTTCGTTGAACGCGGTTCCCGGTTCGTTTATGACAGATCACGCGCGGCCACCATGCGCCGCCAGTCCCGCGGCGCACATCCGTACTGCTTTTTGAAGGCCCGCGCGAAGGTCGTCACATCGACAAACCCAGATGAATAGGCGATGTACGAGATGGGACGTGTGTTCGTCATCAGGGCTTCGGCCGCAAGATTCAAGCGCTCCTGGCGCATGTACGACGCAGGTGTGTGATCGAATTCAGAGAACAAATCGAAGAGCTTGCGGCGAGAGATGTAGTGTTCGTGCGCTATCTCGTCGAGCGTCAGCGCCGGCGATGCGGCGTTCTCTCGAATAAATTCCTGGATCGTGACGAAAAGCGCACGGGACGTCTCGGGAACGACGCGGCCAGTGGAAAGCGTCGATTTGATCATGCTCGAGGCCAGCTCACCAGCCACGTGTGCCATGTCAAGAATCTCGCTCGTTCCCAGTCGGATGGACTGCTTCATCAACTCGGTGAGGTAACTCGCGAAGACATGCTTCGCGCCGGTCTCACCCACGCCTATCCGAGCGCACGCGTCGTCGATGTTTCTCGCTGAGAGGCCGAGGGCCCTGCGCGAGATCTGCACGACTATCTGATTCTGGTTGGGCTCAGAGTAATCAAGGAGATAAGGCTTGTTCGTCTTGTAGAGCACAATCGTCCCCGGTCGAACCTTCATCGAATGTTCGCCCTGATGCACGGTTCCCGTCGACCGAAGCTGCAGGGAGATATGGATATCGTCGCTAACGGCCCGCGACGCAAGCCGTGGAGTGCGACGCACGATCGTCGCCTGGGACTGCACTCTCATGACCTTGATCGCGGGGCTCGGTTTGAACTCGTCGATTGCGCCGACGAAGTCCGGAGAGATCGTGTCACACGCAAGCGGAACGAAACTTCGGCTGACGAGCTGTTCCCACTCCTCGGCCGTCTTGGCAGTTGAGGTAGTCACAATCCACCTTTCGTCGGCGGAACAAGTGAACCCAGTATCTCTCCGTTACATCGATCCGGCTGCGTGCTAACGACGAAGTTGTCCGGACCCAGACGAATGTGCACAAAACGCCGAAACTATTGCACTATCGGCCGATCGTACGATGTGTCACGTGCATAGTCTGATTCCACGTTCTCTCTCCCGTCGAGATCATGGAGGTAAACATGACCAACGCAATACGACTTGCTGCCGTTCAAGCTGAGCCGGTCTGGCTCGACATCGACGGCACCGTTTCGAAGACGATCGGTCTGATCGAGTCCGCAGCCACCCAGGACGTCGATCTGATTGCGTTCCCCGAGACGTGGATCCCCGGGTACCCGGTGTTTCTCTGGAGCCTGCCCGCACCAGAGCAGATGCCCTTCGTCGGCCGCTATCACGCGAACTCGATGACAGTCGGTGGGCCCCACATGAAAGCGATCCGCGAAGCTGCCCGTGACAACAGCATTATGATCGCGATCGGGTTCAGTGAAAAGGCGCATGGCTCGCTCTACATGTCCCAGACCGTGATCGGAGCGCAGGGGCAGATTCTGATCCATCGCCGAAAGCTCAAGCCAACCCACGTTGAGCGCACCCTCTTCGGTGAAGGCGACGGCTCGGATCTTCAGGTCGTGGACACAGCACTTGGTCTCGTCGGAGCGCTCAACTGCTGGGAGCACCTGCAGCCTCTGACCAAATACGCGATGTACGCACAGAACGAGCAGATCCACGTCGCGGGGTGGCCATGCTTCGGCATCCTCGACGCCGTCCCGGCGTTGTCTCACGAGGCCAACATCGGAGCATCGAAGACATACGCTCTCGAAGGGAGCTGCTTTGTGCTCGCCAGCACCCAGATCATGAGCGACGAAGGCATTAAGACGTTCGTGTGCGCAGATGGATCGATACCGACGATCTACAACGGGGGCGGCGGATTCGCCACGATTTTCGGCCCCGACTCATCACAGCTCTCGGAAAATCTCGACCCTCATGACGAAGGGTTCGTCGTGGCGGACGTGAACGTCGAATCCATCAGCTATGCCAAGAATGCTGCCGACCCTGCCGGACATTACAGCCGCCCCGATGTGACGCAGCTCCTCTTCAACAACGCGCCCCAGCGAGCGGTTATCGGAGAGGGACTCTTCGGCACAGAGGTGGTCTTCCCCGAGCTCGAACCGGCAGAAGAGGGCTGACATCTGCGTCGACTCGCAGAGAAATGTCGTGAACTCGCTGCGACGACACGGCTATTCTCTGCAATTCACTTTGCCACACGACGAGGAAGGCGCCGGACACGGAAGGGTCAGCGAGCGTCAACCGCTCATTCCATTGACGTACTGCATAAATGCGGGGTCGTTCACCATCGCGACAGTCAAGAGAATGATGTAGACGAGGTTCGCAACAACGCCGATGACAAACGGAACCCACCAGGTTCTCTTTCGCGCGGCCAGGCGACGCAGCGAAAGCACGAGTGCGGCGATCCAGAGGCCCGCGTAGATGACGAGGATGACCCACCCGATCGTGGTGCCGAGCGACGTGTTCGTGTACTCCCCCATGCCGAACTGCGAGTACGCCTCCGTGAGCATCCGCGGCAACTGGAGCAGTGACGGTGCCGTCGAGAGCACACTGAACAGGCCGACTCCGAGCAGCAGAAATGTGGAGAAGCGGTCAGTGCGCCGACGGGCTTCGGCGACCGGGTCATCGTCTGCCATCGTTGACTTTGCCTGAGGATGCCGGTTCGCCGGCATATGCGGATGAAGACGGTCAGCGTGTTCGGGTGTCTTCTTCTCGTCTCCGTGGCTCTCGATCGGAACCGACTCGTTGTCTTCGGTGGCCGGCACTCGAATGGCCGCACGCTGCTCTTCCGGTGACGCGTACTCACCGAACTGCGGTCGTGCCGGCTTCTCGTTCGAATACTCACCAAACCGCGGCCGCTCGGGCCGGTCGGGATCGGACGGTTCGTTGTCGCTCATTGTGATCGTGTCCCCTTGAGGTCGGTGCGCAGCTCTTTCGGCAGCGAGAAGATGAGGCCTTCCTCAGCCGTGGTGATCTGCTCGACGTCGGCATACCCTGCCTCCGCAAGCGCCTCAAGAACCTCCTGCACGAGCACCTCAGGAACGGATGCTCCGCTGGTCACCCCGACCGTGCGCACGCCGTCGAACCACTCCTGCTTGAGCTCATACGCGTAGTCGATGCGGTGTGCTGCCGTCGCCCCGTTTTCGAGGGCGACTTCGACCAAACGCACCGAGTTGGAGGAGTTCGCCGATCCGACGACGATCACCAGCTCAGCATCCGACGCCACCTTCTTGATGGCCACCTGCCGGTTTTGTGTGGCATAACAGATGTCGTCGCTCGGAGGATCTTCCAGGTTCGGAAAACGCGCGCGCAGCCTGTTGACAGTCTGCATCGTCTCGTCGACAGACAACGTCGTCTGCGACAGCCACACCACCTTATCTGGGTCTCGAACCTCGACGGTGTCGGCTTCGTCTGGGCTGCCAACGAGCGTGACGTGCTCGGGAGCCTCGCCGGCCGTTCCCTCAACTTCCTCATGCCCGTCGTGGCCGATCAGCAGAATCTCGTAGTCGTTGCGCGCGAAACGCACAGCTTCTTTGTGCACTTTGGTCACAAGCGGACACGTCGCGTCAATGGCTTGCAAGCCGCGATCGGATGCCGCGTTCACGACGGCAGGCGACACTCCGTGCGCGCTGAAGACGATGTGCGCGCCCTGGGGCACGTCGTCCACTTCGTCGACGAAAATGGCGCCCTTCGCCTCGAGCTCAGTCACCACGTGAATATTGTGCACAATCTGCTTGCGCACGTAGACGGGCGAGCCATACTTCACCAGCGCCTTCTCGACGGCGATCACGGCGCGGTCCACCCCGGCGCAGTAACCTCTCGGTGCGGCGAGGAGCACCCGCTTGCTACCGCCTACCGGGATATCCTTGAGCTTCGACGAAGCACCGGGAACTCTCGGCATCGGTAGGTTGATAGTCACGTCGCTCACGGTTCCGATTCTAGGTGCGACCGACTGAGGAAGGCCCCAGAACATGGCAAACGCCCCCGCGACGATGGAGAACCCGTGGCCCGTCGCTCAGCTGGGACACAAGCTTCACGAGTACATCGAGCGACTCGGCACCGTGTGGATCGAAGGCGAGATCACCCAGTGGGGCGTGTCTGGCCGCAATGTGTACGGCAAGCTCAAGGACGTCACCGCAGACGCCACGGTGAGCTTCACGATCTGGCAATCGGTTCGTCAGAAGATTCCGGCAGATCTCAAGCAGGGCGACCGCGTTGTCGCTCTCGTCAAAGTGAATTACTGGGTCAAGGGCGGCAGCCTGACCGTGCAGATTCTGCAGATGAAGCATGTCGGACTCGGCGACCTGCTCGAACGTCTCGAACGACTTCGCGCGCAGCTCGCCTCCGAGGGGCTCTTCGACGCGGGGCGCAAGAAGAAGCTGCCGTTCCTGCCCGACTGCGTCGGCCTGATCACGGGTAAGGACTCGGATGCTGAGAAAGACGTGCTGCGCAATGCCCAGCTGCGCTGGCCTGCGGTCGAATTCCGTGTACGGCACGCAGCAGTTCAAGGCGAGCGCACCGTCGCTGACGTCGTTGCGGCGATCTCCGAGCTCGACGCCGATCCGGGTGTCGACGTCATCATCGTGGCGCGAGGGGGTGGAGATTTTCAAAATCTCCTCGGATTCTCCGACGAGGCAGTCGTGCGTGCCGCCGCCGCGTGCACCACTCCTCTGGTCAGCGCCATCGGGCACGAAGCCGACCGGCCACTGCTCGACGAGGTCGCCGACCTCAGAGCATCGACTCCGACGGATGCCGCTAAGCGCGTCGTTCCCGATGTCGCCGAGCAGCAGCTCATCGTTCAGCAGGCACGAGCTCGCATTGCCGGGCGCTTGACCACGCTGATCACTCACGAGATCGGTCGCCTCGAGCAGCTTCGCTCGCGCCCGGCTTTCGCCACCCACACGTGGATCGTCGATCAGCGCGCCGAAGAACTCACACGGTACGTCGCGCGCGGCGCCGAGCTCATCGACCGCCGTCTCGAGCGCGAGCAGAACCGCACGAGTGAGCTCGCCGCCTCGGTGCGTGCGCTGTCGCCGCAGCGCACACTCGATCGCGGGTACGCGATCGCGCAGACAGACGACGGGCAGGTTGTGCGCTCAACACAGGATGCCCCCGAAGGCGCGGAGTTCTCCGTCACGCTCGCTGACGGCGCGATTGGCGCTGTCTCGCGTGGTACGACCGAGCGATGAGCACCGTGCCAACCGCCGTTAGGATAGAAGCATGCCTTCTTCCCCCGACGTGTCAGCCCTGAGCTACGAGGAAGCCCGCGACGAACTGGTTCGCGTCGTCACCGAGCTTGAACAGGGGGCGTCGACACTCGAGCAGTCGCTCGCGCTCTGGGAGCGCGGCGAGGCCCTTGCCGCGCGGTGCGAGGAGTGGCTGCTCGGAGCAAAGAAGCGCCTCGAAGCCGCGCGGGTGGCCCAGAGTGAGGTCGCAGACGACGAATGACACGTCAGCAGAAGCCGCCGCGCGTCGTCGCGGAGCTGGGTCGGCCTGAGACGCCGGAGGAAACTGCGGCCCGCAAAGCCGAAGATTCGCGCAACTATCGCATGCGCAAGACCGTCAGCAATCTCGTGTATGCGCTGCTCGCGACCCTCGCCATCGTGCTCATCATCGTGCTGATCGTGCCACGCTCAAATACGTCGCTGTTGAAGAACGTCGATTTTCATTCGGCGGCGGAAGACGCGCAGGCCTCGCGCGATGAAGTGATCATCGATCCGCAGCTCCCCGATGGCTGGACGAGCAACAAGGCGAAGCTGAGTTCCGTGCGAACCCCGCAGATCTCCTTGTGGTACATCGGCCTGCTCACTCCAGACGAGCAGTTCATCGGCATCAAGCAGGGGTTCGACGCCAACGCCACCTGGCAATCGCAGCAGCTTGAGGGAGCACTCGCCGACACCACGGTGACGATCGAGGGCATCACCTGGACGGTGTACGACAACCGTGACGGCTCTGGACCGAGCGATCCAGGCAATATCGAATACGCCCTCGCCACCGAGTCGGGCTCCAGCACGATTCTCATCTACGGAACGGCAAAGACCGACGATATCCGCACTGTTGCGGAGGCCATTGCCGAGCAGGTCAAGGCCAACGCACTCAAGTGAGAGGAATCAGCTGATGCCACAGAAGCGTCCGGGTAAAGCATGGGCAGAGATGATGCGCGGCAACGCGCGATTTGTGGCGGGTGAGCCGAATCATCCGCGTCAAGACATCGGTCGCAGGGAGTCCCTCGCTCACGTGCAGCATCCTGACGTCGTTCTGTTCGGCTGCTCCGACTCGCGGCTTGCCGCCGAGATCATCTTCGACAAAGGCCTCGGAGACCTGTTTGTCGTCCGCAACGCGGGCCAGGTCGTCTCCGATTCAGCGATCGGCTCCCTCGAGTACGCCGTCGGAATCCTGAATGTACCGCTCGTCGTCGTACTCGGGCACGACGGCTGCGGCGCCGTCGCCGCCGCCATCGATTCTCAGAAACCGGATGCCGCTCCGCTGCCACCCGCAATCGACGGTCTTGTGCAGCAGATCGTTCCGTCCGTCAAGGAGGCTGCAGCGGCAGCATCCGTGAAGCCCGGCGAAGCCGACCCGTTCGAAGCGGGACGCCTGCACATTCGCCGCACCATCACCGAGCTGCTTGAACGCTCAGAGATGATCAGCGACGCTGTCGCAAACAACACGCTCGGCATCGTCGGCGCCAATTACAAACTCGCGGAGGGTCGCGTCGTCGCGGATGCGATGGTGGGAATCTCCGAACTGCCCGAGGGCTGACTCAGTACGACGGCAAAGAACAACGCCCCACAACATCAATCGCGCGAGCATCGCGCAGACCACAAGAGGAGGAACCCGTGCCCGACACCGAGTACCGCATCGAACACGACACAATGGGCGAGGTGCGCGTGCCCATCAATGCGCTCTATGGCGCACAGACTCAGCGCGCCGTGCAGAACTTCCCGATCTCAGGCTCTGGGCTTGAGCCCGCGCAGATCTCGGCGCTCGCGCGCATCAAGAAATCAGCCGCACTGGCCAACAAGCAGCTGGGTGTGCTCGACGGTGACATTGCCGATGCCATCGCGTCGGCCGCAGACGAGGTCATCTCGGGAACGCATAACGCCCAATTCCCCGTCGACACCTACCAGACCGGGTCGGGCACATCTTCGAACATGAACATGAACGAGGTGCTCGCGACACTTGCTACGCAGAGGCACGGCAGCACCGTCCACCCGAACGACCACGTGAACTGCTCGCAGTCATCGAACGACGTCTTTCCGACCTCGGTGCACATCGCCGTGACGGGAGCGCTCATCGATGAGCTCGTTCCCGCCCTTGATCACCTCGCCGTTGCCCTCGAAGCAAAGGCCGAGCTGTGGAAAGATGCGGTGAAGTCGGGCCGGACCCACCTTATGGATGCGACCCCCGTGACGCTCGGGCAGGAGTTCGGCGGCTACGCACGCCAGGTGCGACTGGGAATCGAGCGTGTTCGCGCTTCTCTGACGCGCGTTGCCGAGGTGCCGCTCGGCGGCACGGCAACCGGCACGGGGATCAACACGCCAAAGGGCTTTCCCCAGCTGGTCATCTCGCTGCTGCAAGACGAGACGGAGCTGCCCATCACCGAGGCGGAAGACCACTTCGAGGCGCAGGCGAACCGCGACGGGCTCGTCGAGACTTCTGGGGCGCTTCGCTCGATTGCTGTGAGCCTGACAAAGATCTGCAACGACCTGCGGTGGATGGGCTCTGGCCCCAACACGGGCCTCGGCGAACTTCATATTCCTGACCTTCAGCCGGGATCGTCGATCATGCCGGGCAAGGTAAATCCGGTCATTCCCGAGGCCGTGCTCATGGTTGCAGCGCGAGTGATCGGGAACGACGCGACAATCGCCTGGGGCGGCGCTTCAGGATCCTTCGAACTCAACGTTCAGATCCCTGTCATGGGAACAGCGCTTCTCGAGTCGATCCGCCTGCTGTCCAACGCATCTCGTGTTCTCGCAGACAAGACCGTCGATGGGCTTGAAGCTAACATCGAGCGAGCTGCGGAGCTTGCGGGAATGTCGCCATCGACGGTGACGCCGCTTAACAAGATCATTGGCTACGAGGCCGGTTCGAAGATCGCCAAGCACTCGGTGGCGGGGAGCATCACGGTTCGTGAAGCCGTCGTCGAACTGGGTTACGTCGAGCGTGGCGAGATTACCGAGGAACAGCTTGACGCCGCTCTCGATCTTCTGTCAATGACACACCCGAACTGATCGTTCAGCGTTCTTGAGGGGGCGGAGGAGCCGAAGCTCTTCCGCCCCCGTTCTTGTGTATAAACCCGCCTCACCAGCGGTTGTGCACGGTTGCCCGGAAGTTCGTGTCGTAGAGCTCGATCACGCGCCGCAGATATGCCGCGGGCAGCGGGTCGAGACCTCCGGCCTCCGCGTTCGCACGCGCTTGGCGCACAGAGCGCGCTCCGGGAATCACAGAGCTGACCCCTGACTGCTGCGCCACCCACGCGATTGCCGCTTGTGCAGGCGTGGCGCCGTCCGGCGCCAACTCTGCGAGTTCTCGTGCCGCACGCACGCCCGACGTGTAGTCGACACCCGAGAATGTCTCGCCGACGTCGAAGGCCTCACCGTGACGGTTGAATGAGCGGTGGTCATTTGCCGCGAACGCGGTGTCGTCGCTGTAGCGCGCCGTGAGCAGCCCCGAGGCCAAGGGGACGCGAGCGATGACCCCCACTCCCGCCTCGATTGCTGCCGGAAGCACCGCGTCGAGCGGCTTCAGCCTGAACGCGTTGAGGATGATTTGAACTGTCGCCGTTCCGGAACGCGCGATCGCGGCGAGCGCTTGATCGCATTCCTCGACGCTAACCCCGTAGTTCGCGATGGCCCCGTCGTCGACGAGGGTGTCGAGCGCATCAAAGACTTCGTCACTGTGAAACACACTGGTCGGTGGGCAGTGCAGCTGCACGAGGTCGAGCCGGTCCACGCCAAGGTTGCGCCGAGATCTGTCCGTCCATGCACGAAAATTCTCGAGCACGTAGTTCTCAGGAACCTGCTCCACCCGTCGCCCCATCTTCGTGGCGACGGTCAGAGGCAGATCGGGGTTCGCCGCGCGGAAGCGTCCGATGACTGATTCGCTGCGCCCATCGCCGTAGACATCGGCCGTGTCAAAGAACGTCACCCCGGCTTCGGCCGATGCATCGAGCACCGCCAGAGCGTCGTCTTCGGATACGTCGCCCCAGTCAGCGCCCAACTGCCATGTGCCGAGACCGACGGCCGATACTGCGCGTCCGGTGCGCCCCAAGATTCGTTGTTCCATGCAACGATCTTATGGGTTCACCCCTGTCGCAGGGCAGGTGCGAGCACTCCGAGCCAGAAGCCGACGAGCAGAAAAGGCCCGAACGGGATGCGGTGAGTCGCCGCCCTGTGCTGCGTCGCCATCGCCCACCCACCGGCGACGGCTCCGAACAGAAACGCGGAAGTAAAGCCGACCAGGAGCGCCGTCACACCGAGTGAGCCCAGAAGAAGTGCCAGCACGCCGACGAGTTTGACGTCGCCCATTCCCATTCCTCCCAAAAAGTGCGTGAGAGCAAACACCGTGACGCACCCCAGACTCGCGATGACCGCGAGCGCCGGAGAGTCGCCCGTCACGATGCTGTGAACCGCAAGGCCGACAACGGCAATCGGGTAACACGGCAGCACAATTTTGTTCGGCAATCGGTGCTCCGAGACATCGGCGTCGATAAGTGGCCAGGTTGCAACGGCGACCGCGACAAAACCGAGAAGCAGCCAGCTCCAGCCGACTGACACAGCAAGCACGATCGCCGTGACAAGAAAAGTGGACGCCAGCGGCACCCATCGCGCGCGCGAACGTGAAACCTCCGCTGCGCGAACCTCGACCATGAAGAGGACTCTAACTCTCCGCCGACATCCACGAGCGAGTTATCCACAGGCGGGGGCGTCACGCCGACGCCCCAGCTCATGGAGGTCAGGCGACGTCGGTACCCTCGAGCAGCTCTGTGACGAGTGCGGCAATCGCGCTGCGTTCCGATCGAGTGAGCGTGACATGGCCGAAGAGCGCCTGGCCCTTGAGCGTCTCGATCACGGAGGCGACTCCGTCATGGCGTCCGACGCGCAAGTTGTCGCGCTGAGCGACGTCGTGTGTCAGCACCACTCGTGAGTTTTGCCCGATGCGTGAGAGCACGGTGAGCAGCACATTGCGTTCAAGCGATTGCGCCTCATCGACGATGACAAACGCGTCGTGGAGCGAGCGGCCACGAATATGCGTGAGAGGAAGCACCTCGATGAGCCCCCGTTCGAGCACTTCGTCGACGACGTTTTGCGAGACAACGGAGCCGAGCGTGTCGTAGACCGCCTGTCCCCACGGGTTCATCTTGTCGCCTTGGTCGCCGGGCAGATAGCCGAGCTCCTGGCCCCCAACCGCGTAGAGCGGACGGAAGACCATGATCTTGCGGTGCATCTGGCGTTCGAGCACCGCCTCGAGCCCTGCGCAGAGTGCGAGTGCGGACTTCCCCGTTCCGGCTCGCCCTCCCAGCGACACGATGCCGACGTTGGAATCGAGGAGCAGATCGATCGCAATACGCTGCTCCGCCGAACGTCCGCGGAGACCGAAAACCTCGCGGTCCCCATTGATCAACCGCGCTGTGCCGTCTGTGGAAATGCGACCCAGTGCTGACCCGCGCTCGGAGTG
This sequence comes from Paramicrobacterium chengjingii, assembly GCF_011751765.2. Lineage (GTDB taxonomy): Bacteria > Actinomycetota > Actinomycetes > Actinomycetales > Microbacteriaceae > Paramicrobacterium > Paramicrobacterium chengjingii. The sequence goes on along the minus strand of NZ_CP061169.1, from coordinate 1,190,681 downwards.
GATGACGAGTCCGGTGTTCACTGGCAGGTCGTCTGTGTGTCTCCCCGGCAGCACCTCTGAGTCGTACAGGGTAGCCATGTCATCGGCACCGACGTGCACTTGCGCAAGCCCCGTCCAGCTTTCATCGATTGCGAGCTCGGCCCGGTACTCTTCAGCCGCGAGTCCGATCGATGACGCCTTCACTCGCATCGGGAGGTCTTTCGATACGACAGTGACATCGAGGCCGTCGTTCGCGAGGTTCTGAGCGACAGCGAGAATTCTCGAGTCGTTGTCTCCCAGCTGCAATCCGCTGGGCAGAACTGTCATGTTGCTGTGATTGAGCTCTACCCGGAGGCTTCCCCCGTCGCCGACAGGCACCGCGAAATCGAGGCGACCGTTCTTCACCCGAAGATCGTCGAGAAGTCGCAGCGCTTGTCGAGCGAAATAGCCGATCTCGGGATCGTGCCGCTTCTTCTCAAGTTCGCCGACAACGACAACGGGGATCACGACTGAATGCTCCGCGAAGCGAAACATCGCCCGCGGATCAGACAGCAGAACGCTGGTGTCGAGAACGTAGGTACGCAACGCTTGAATCGAGGGCGATTCTTCAGCTGTGCGGGTGTCTGATTGCCTTTCTGTCGACGGTGTCATCTGCGTGGTATCGCTGGCAGTCACGTCAGGCTCCAACCCCGAGCGAACTCGCTCGGCTCTCTTGGCGAGTCGTCCGGGTTGGTGGTTCGAGTCGATCTCCCGGCCGGCCCGATCAGGCAATTCACCTGATATGCCTGACGCTACGACTCGCCGCAGCCGATCTGCTCACGCCACGCCGAACCGAAGATGGTCGGCGTGGTGAATATCAGGTATCGGCAGATGACCGGTAAACGAGCAGTGCCTGCTTCAGCATCCGAAGAGTTGAGTCGATGGTTCCCGCATGGATGCTGAAGCGAACAGTCCCTTGTCGTGACGTCGTTGTCAGACCGGTGTTGTGCAGGGCAGCACCAAGCGATCCGAGCTTTCCCTCAACTGGTCGCACGACGACAATCCCTGACTGCTCGTCTCGTTCTCGCGACGAGATGATCGGAAGTTCAACAGCGTCGAGCATCTCGATGACTTCGTCTGCCCGAGCAAGAACGGCGGCCTCGATTCGACCGATGCCCACCGAGGTCACCTCTTCGATCGCGGCGGCGAGCGCCGCCTCGGCGATGTAGTCCGGGCCCGCAACAGTGAACGCCGCCGCGCTTCCGCGTGCCGCGTCGGGAACGGTGCCCCATGGCTCGTATTCTGCGGTGCCTGTATAGCCGGAGATCACGGGGTCAAGACGCTCGAGTGCCCGGTCGCTGAACGAGAGATACCCGGTTCCCCATCCGGCTCGCAGCCACTTTTGGCCGCCCGTGACGACAACGTCGGCTGCGGAGTAGTCGGCGTCGATCACGCCCGCCCCCTGAATCGCATCGACGATCAGCAAACGGTCCCCGATCACGTCGCGGATCGCAGAGAGGTCTGCTCTGTAACCTGTGCGAGCGTCGACAAGTGTGACGGCGACCGCCGTGATGTCGGCGTTCAGCGCCTGAATAAGCACGTCGGGACTCACGCGCCCATCGGCACCGTCGATCCATGTGATCGAGAGCCGGTCGAGTGCGCTCTGAGCACGGACGGCCGCCACGGGAAGACTCGGGAACTCATCGCGTGACATCAGAATGTGTCCCGTCAGCCCAAACAGCACACGCAGCAGACCGGTGCTTGTATTGGGCTGAGCAATGATGTTGGCGCGGCTATGGCCGGTCATCACGCTGACCGCATCCGCCAACCGGTCGTCGTGCGCTCGCGTGCGCTCCCCCGCACCAAACCGCATGCGGGTCAGGGCGTCGTACTCGGCTCGGAGCTCGTCGCGAACGGTTGCCGACACCGGTCCGATGGAGGCGTAGTTGAGATACCCGGGCTCTTCAAGGAAGGTGTCGCGAAACTGGTCGATGGTTGTCATCTCAGCCTCCGAATCGTCGCGTTCTGCCGACGTAATCGCGCAGTGCGCGCAGAAAGTCCACCTCGCGCAGATCGGGTCCGAGCGCCTCGACGAAGTAGAACTCACTGTGAGCGCTCTGCCAGAGCATGAAATCCGAGAGCCGCTGCTCACCGGACGTGCGGATGACGAGGTCGGGGTCGGGCTGGCCCCCGGTGTACAGATGCTCGCCGATCATGTCGGGCGTGAGCATGTCGGCAAGCTCCTCGAGACTGCGACCCTCGAGTTCGTGCTCGCGAACGATCTGACGCATGGCGTCAACGATCTCTGTGCGGCCGCCGTAGCCGACGGCAAGGTTGATGTGCAGGCCCTTCTTGCCTTGTGTGCGATGCTCGGCCGCCTCGAGCGACCGAATGAGCTGTTCGGGGAGGCAACTGGAATTCCCCACGTGCTTGATACGCCAATCACGAAATCGCGACACGTCGTCTGCGAGGTCGGCGATGATCTCGAGCAGATCATCGATCTCTTCACTCGCACGATGCACGAGGTTGTCGCTCGACAGAAGGTACAGTGTCACGACTTCAATGCCCAGATCATCACACCAGGTGAGAAATTCCCGCATCTTCGCGGCTCCCGCACGGTGCCCGTGAGCCGCAGTCTGGTAACCCAGCTGCTTTGCCCAGCGCCTGTTTCCATCGATGATCATGCCCACGTGGTGAGGCATCATTTGTGGTGTCAGGGCTCGACGGAGGCGCTTCTGGTACAGGTTGTACAGCAGCCCGCGCCCGATCGGTTCCGTTCTGGTGTTCACACAATTACGTTAGTGCACGCATGCCTCTGGCTTCACAGCCACCTGCCGTACTCTTGCTTCATGACGCCGCGTGATCACTCACAGTCACTCGAGACGAGTGCGCACGACCTGCCGAACGTTCCACTCGTCGAGGATGCCGCAGAGCACCCGGTCGAAGCGAAACCGCGCTGGCGAGGTTGGATTCATGCGGGCACGTTCCCTGTCGCGCTGGTAGCGGGGATCGTGCTCATCGTTCTCGCAGACGGAGCGCCGGCAAAATGGTCGTGCGCCGTCTTCATGGCGACGTCGCTGCTGCTCTTTGGAATCTCGGCTCTGTACCATCGCATCCCATGGAAACCGAAGACACGCCTCATCTTCCGTCGCCTTGACCATGCGAACATCTTTCTGCTGATCGCCGGAACATACACGCCGATAGCGGCACTCGCGCTCCCGCCTTCGAAGGGCATGCTTCTTCTGGCGATCGTCTGGGCCGGCGCCCTGCTCGGCATCGGGTTCCGTGTGTTCTGGACCAACGCACCGCGCTGGCTGTACGTGCCGCTATACCTCGCGCTGGGCTGGGCTGCCGTTGCGTACATGGTAGATATCGCTCACGCGAACGTCGCCACTATGGTGCTCGTGATCAGCGGAGGACTTCTCTACACAGCGGGCGCCATTATGTACGGCCTCAAGCGGCCCAACCCATGGCCGGGAATTTTCGGATTCCACGAGATTTTCCATACCTGCGTGACTCTGGCCTTTCTGTGCCATTGGACCGGGATCCTGCTGATCGCCCTCGACCCGCTCTACGTCTGAGAGCCGCCTGGCCGCTCTGTGTCGTCGTCTCCGTTGCCACGCTCACGCTCCTCGGCATCGAGCTGCTCGTTCACCTGCGCACGATAATTCACACGTCTCACACGACGAACCATGTCGAGAATCAGCAGCACGACGAGCAGGGCGACGATGAAAATGGCGATGAAGCCGATCACCCCAGGGGTCACGGCATTCGGGTCAAACCCGGGCGTCGGAGTCGGCGACGGTGTCGACGACTCCGCTCTCAGCAGAAGCTCCGTGATCACCGGTCGTCCTCAATTCCCGCGAAGAAATCGTGTTCGTCTTCGGGAGTGCTCAGTCGCGTCTGCGCAAGCTCGAAGTCTTCGTAGGGCCAGGCTCTGCGCTGCAGATCGTTCGACCAGAAGAAGAACGGACTGTCGGAGGGAACCTGTGAGGCGTGCGCCTTCAACGCAGCATCCCGCTTTTCAAAGAAGTCACCGCATGGGATGTGCGTTGTCGTGCGATCGTCTGTGCCGTTGCGCTCCTCACGCCAGCTCAGCATCTCGCCGAGCCGCTCCGCGAGCGGATCGTCCGGAGCTGTTCTCATGAGCAGGTCGTAGTTCGCCTTGACACGTGCGAAGTTGAAGATGTGGTCGTAATACAGCTTCGACACCGACCAGGGCTCGCCGGCATCCGGGTAACGGGCGGGGTCTGCCGCGGCATCGAACGCCTCAACCGACACCTGGTGGCAGCGAATGTGGTCAGGATGCGGGTAGCCGCCGTTTTCGTCATAGGTGATCATCACGTGTGGGCGAAACTCCCGAATTACACGCACGAGAACGCCAGCAGAGATCTGCAGCGGTATCGACGCGAACGAGCGTGCGGGATGCGTTCCGTCGTCGTTCGCCATTCCCGAGTCGTGGTACCCGAGCCATCGGTGCTTCGTGTCGAGCACGTCGCGCGCCGCCGCCATCTCGCGGCGCCGGTACCCGGCCATGTCACGCTCGATCATCGCGACGTCGGCAAGTGCCGGGTTGAGAAGGTCACCGCCTTCTCCCCCGGTGCAGCTGACAACCATCGTCTCGGCGCCCTGTGCCCGATAATAGGCAAGGGTGGCCGATCCTTTCGACGATTCGTCATCCGGGTGCGCGTGAACGGTGAGGAGACGATGGGTCACGTGGCCTGCTTTCAGGTGGGAGCGAATAACCTAGTACAAGAATAATCATTGAGACGTGTGGGTGGGCTGGATGACTGATCGGCAGGGTTCACCGGATGCTGTCGCCAACACGCGAGCAGATGCCGCGTCTGCTCCCTCGCAGCGGCTCGATGCGCGTTATGGCAACAGCCGCGCTTCGCGCATTCGACTGCGGGTGCTGCTGTGGTCGCTCGGAGCATTCATCGTCGTGGTCTTCGGCGCCTGGGTGCTGTGGGCGGGACTACTCGCACCGGCGGCCAACGTGAATGCCGTCGACGTCGCACACACTGTCGTCGACGAGCACACGGTCGATGTGACGTACCAGCTCACTGTTGCCCCGGGAACAGCGGCGATGTGCGCGATTCAAGCGCAGGACAATCAGCATTCGATCGTCGGATGGAAGATCGTTGAGCTCCCGGCATCCGATACGCGAACGCGCGAGCTCACCGAGAGCGTCAGGACGGTCGACACGGCCGTAACCGGTTTGATTTACCGCTGCTGGCTGCCTTAAGATCTTCTGATACCCACGAGGTGGGTTGGATCATCGCGCCCTGACGGACGTCAGGGCGTCTGTTCATGTTAGGGAGTTCTCAATGACTGACGCTTCGCAGGTCACTTTCCTCACTCAGGAGGCGTACGACCGTCTTCAGGCAGAGCTTGAGCACTTGTCAACGGTCGGGCGAGATGAGATCGCCAAACGCATCGAGGCGGCACGCGAAGAGGGTGACCTCAAAGAGAACGGCGGCTATCACGCTGCGAAAGATGAGCAGGGCAAGCAGGAGGCACGCATCCGCACACTGACCGAGCTGCTGCGCACTGCCACGGTGAGCGCGGCTCCCGAGGTCGATGGCACTGTGCAGTCCGGCACAGTGGTCAGCGCCGTCGTCGCCGGTGGCGACGAGAAGTTTCTCCTTGGCAGCCGCGAGATCGCCGGCGACTCCGACCTCGACGTCTACAGCGAGCAGAGCCCACTCGGCGAGTCCATCATCGGCCTGAAGGTCGGCGACACGACAAGCTACGAGGCGCCGAACGGCAAGTCAATCACCGTGAAGATCACGGGCGTCGAGGCCTACACCGGCTGAGGTTCGGCACCCGCTGACGTTCAGCCTTGAACAATCGCGGGGTCATAGCCGGCCGAGCGCAGGGTCTCGACGACGCCCGTCTTGTGGTCGGCACCCCGCGTTTCAACGCTCAGGTCGATCATGACTTCGCTGATCTGCATGCCTTGGCCGTGCCTCGTGTGCAGAACCTCGACGACGTTCGCGTTTGCCTGGGCGAGAATCTCGGCAATGCGCGCAAGCTGTCCCGGACGATCGGGAAGCGGAATGCGAAGGGTCATGTAACGGTCGGCCGCTGAGAGTCCATGAGAGACCACGCGCTGCATCAGCAGAGGATCGATGTTGCCTCCCGAGAGGATCGCCACAGTGGGGCCAGTCGCTGTGACTTTGCCCTCGATAATGGCGGCAACACTCACGGCGCCAGCCGGTTCCACGACGAGTTTCGCGCGCTCGAGAAGCAACAGCAGCGCTTTGGCGATCTCGTCTTCCGTCACGGTGACGACATCGTCGACGAGCTGCCGAATGAGATCGAAGTTGAGCGTTCCCGGCCTGCTGACGGCGATGCCATCGGCAATCGTCGGCTGAATCTCGATGTCGACGGGGTGTCCCTCGGCGAGCGAAGGCGGGTACGCTGCCGCGTTCTGCGACTGCACGCCGATGATTCGCATCTCGCGCCCCTCGCGCGCAGCACGCTGTTTTGCGGCAGCGGCCACCCCGGCAATCAGCCCTCCGCCACCAATCGGAACGACGATTGTCGAGGCATCCGGAACATCGTCGAGGATCTCGAGCCCGAGCGTTCCCTGACCAGTCACGACGTCGACGTGGTCGAACGGCGGAATGAGCACGGCACCCGTCTTCTCTGCGTACTCGGCAGCGGCCCTGAGCGGCTCGGTCACCGTGTGACCGCGCAGAATAACGTCGGCCCCATAGCGCCGCGTGGCCTGCAACTTCGGCAGCGGAACCCCGACCGGCATGAAGATAGTCGCGGCGATTCCGAGCTCTCGTGCGGCGAATGCCACGCCCTGAGCGTGGTTGCCCGCTGACGCGGCTACCACTCCCCGAGCTTTCTCGTCATCGCTCAGCTGCGCAAGACGATTGAATGCGCCGCGAATCTTGTACGAGCCCGTGCGCTGCAGGTTCTCACATTTGAGGTATACCGGCTGCCCGAGCACTTCGGTGAGGTAACGCGAGCTCTCCATCGGCGTGTGCTGGGAGACCTGGGATACGACCTGCTGTGCGTGCTCGATCGATTCGAGCGAGGGAATGGTGTGCGGCATTCGCTATTCCTTGTCTGTCGACGGGGTGTCACGACGCAGTCTGCCCGCAGCGGGAACCGTGCGCCAAATGAGATCGGCTTTGTATGTGGCCGCGGGATCTTTCCAAGCGCCAGAGGAGATGTAGCCGATGACGACGTTCACGACAGCGGCAACAGGAACGGCGAAGAGCGCACCGGGGATGCCCGCAACAAGCGCCCCGCCCGTGACAACGAGCACGACACCCAGCGGGTGCACCTTGACCGCTGTGCCCATGAGCAGCGGCTGCAGAACATGTCCCTCGATTTGCTGCACGAGAAGAACGACGCCGAGCATGACGAGCGCAATGACCGGCCCGTTGTAGACGAGCGCGATGAACACAGCTACGGTGCCGGTCAGGATCGCGCCGACGATTGGCACGAAGGCTCCGAGAAAGACGAGCACGCCAATGGGGATCGCGAGCGGCAATCCGAGAATGAATGCTCCGACGCCGATGCCGATCGCATCGATCGAGGCGACAAGAATCTGCGTGCGGGTGTAATTTTCGAGGGTCGTCCAGCCAGCCTGCCCTGCGCCGTCGACGGCGGCGCGAGCCCGTCTCGGCACGAACAAGATCAGCCACTTCCAGATGTTCTTGCCGTCGATCAAGATGAACAAAAGAGAAAACAGTGCGAGAAGCGCACCGGCGGCCAGGTGCCCGAATGTGGTTCCGATCGAAAGCGCCCCAGAAAGAATCGAACTCGTATCTTCTTGGATGCTCGCCCACACGTCGTCGAAGATCACGCTGAGCTTGTTGTCTGTCAGGTGAAGCGGAGAGTGCAGCAGAAAGTTGCGGAACGTGTCAACGGACTCCATGGTTCGTGTGCGTACTTCGGCCGCTTGCGATCCGATCTGCCACACAACGAGCCACACGAGGGCACCAACCGCGCCGATTGCCGTAATCATCGCGACGGCAACAGCGAGCCCTCGGTTCCACCGGTGTGAGACAAGAAAACTCACGAGCGGAAGCACGAGTGCTGAGAGCAGCACGGCGACGAACACGGGAATGACGATCAGGCGCAGCTGAACGATGATGAAAACCAGCACGGCTGTTGCGATTGCAATGACGATCAGGCGCCAACTCCACGCAGCGGCGATGCGAATTCCGGGCGGAACGGTATCGACAATTTCCTCAGACGGCACGTGTCGTTCCGGCTCGGGAGAAGCCGGAACGCGTGCGGGCGCGGAACGGGAGAGAAAGCGTTCCCACCACCGGGGCTTGCGTGATTCCGACACGCGTCACAGTCTACGATGCCGACCTTCCGTGACCCGGTATATGCGAGGAACCCGGCGCTGTCGTTGCCCGCTGATACCGTGACCCCTATGTCACAGACGATGAGTTCACATGCTGCACGCCGCATCGCGCTTTCGGCCCACGGTTTCGCCCGTCGTCGCGCTGTCACGCCGGGGCCGCGCCAATTCGTCTCGGTGCTCAATTCGCTCGGAGTGCTCCAGATCGATTCGGTGAACGTCTTCGAGCGCAGCCATTATCTTCCGATATTCGCCCGCCTCGGCGCCTATGACAAATCGGCGCTCGACGCTCTGACGCTTCGCACCCCTACACGCGTCACCGAATGGTGGGCACACGAAGCGACGTTCCTTCGCACGGAAGACCTCCCGCTCTGGGGATGGAAGATGAGGATGCTGCGCGAGCGCGACCTTTCCGATGAGTCGTCGTGGGCAAATGCCCACGCGTCAGAGCTCGACTGGGTGCGCAGTGAGCTTGCTGAACGCGGACCGTCGCTCGCTCGACAGATCGAGACGGATGTCGGCCGCACACGTGGCACCTGGTGGGACTGGTCAACTGTCAAGCAAGCGCTCGAAATGCTCTTCCGATGGGGCGAGGTGGCCGTCGCCGGGCGCACATCCACGTTTGAGCGGCGTTACGCACTCGCAGAGCAGGTGCTTCCCGAACACGTTCGCACGGCCGAGGTCAGTCGCGAAGATGCCGTCCGCGAGCTCGTTCGACGCGCCGCGCGCGCGACGGGCATCGCGACAGCATCCGATCTGGCTGATTACTATCGGCTCCCCGAAAACGTAACAACACAGGCGATCAGAGAGTTGCAGGATGCCGGCGAGCTCACGCACGTGCACGTCGACGGGTGGACACGCGGTTCTCGTGCACTCGACGCGTGGATGCCGAAAGGCCAGGTACGGCCGCGCGCGATCGATGCGGCCGCGCTGCTCTCGCCATTCGACCCCGTTGTGTGGTCTCGGCAACGCGCTGAGCGGCTGTACGATTTTCGATACAGAATTGAGATCTACACGCCGCGACACAAGCGAATGTACGGTTACTACGTTCTGCCCGTGCTGATCGGCGACCGGCTTGCGGCGCGTGTCGATCTCAAGAGCGACAGGAAGGCCGGTGTGCTTCGCGTGCACTCAGCGTGGGCGGAGCCGCACGCTCCTGCTGATACTGTTGAACGACTCTCACAGGTATTGCGCGCCGCAGCGCGGTGGCAAGAACACGATTCGATCAGTGTCGGCTCACGCGGGGACTTGGCGAACGCATTGGCACAGGCCTTGAGCGCGTCGCGTCACGAGACATCGTGACGGCCGCGCGAGGCTATGGGCAGTTCTCCCCAATGCCGTGCGCTGCCTACGCTGGTAACTTTTACTAATATCACATTCATTCTGAAGGGGAAGTGACACATCATGGCTACGGACGAAAACGCACCGGGCGCTCAGGGGGGCAACCCGGCAGACAACTCGGGAGGCGCTCAGCCGCCTCAGGGCGACCAGGGTGCATCGTACGCGCCACAAGGTGGTCAGTACTCGCCGCAGGGTGGTCAGTACACGCCGCAGGGTCAGCCTGACGCCGGTGCGCAGCAGCCGCAGGGTCAGTACACCCCGCAGGGGCAATACGCACCCCAGGGGCAGTACGCGTCCAACGCGCAGCAGCCGCAGGGTCAGTACACCCCGCAGGGACAGTACGCTCCTCAGGGCGCGTATCCCGCAGGTGGCTACGCAGCACCGGCTCCCACAAAGATGGACCCGAACAAGAAGAAGAAGATCATTCTTCTCTCGTCGATTGCCGGAGCGGTCGTTGTCATTCTGATCATCGCCACCGTTGTGATCAACGTGATCAACGGTTCGCAGTATGGCCCTCAGGCCGTCGTCGAGAAGTACCTCACGACCATCTCTGCTGGCAAGGCAAGCGAAGCGAACAAGCTCGTCAAGCCTGGTCTCAAGAAGGAGCAGGCCGCTCTGCTGAGCGACAAGGTGCTCAAGGAGAAGAACACCCGCATTTCCGACACGAAGGTCTCGAAGACGTCGAAGGAGGGCGACAGCGCTCGAGTCGCGTTCAGCTACAAGCTCGACGGAACCACGTACGACGGCACACTCACGCTCAGCAACCAGGGCAAGCAGGCTGTCTTCTTCGATGACTGGAAGATCGACAAGCCTCTGCTCGTTGATGTAGCCGTCTACGTGTCGCAAGGCACCGAGGCGACGGTCAATGGCGTGAACGTCGACTTCGGCGAAGAAGGCGTTCTTCAGGCTTACCCCGGCGTCTACACGGTTAGCGCTCCCGACAGCAAGTGGTTCTCGGCCGAAGACCAGGAGTTCGTTGCCGGAACGGGCTCCAAGGCCAGCTACAGCGCGGTTGAGCTGAACCTGAAGCCGACGGACGCTCTGACCGAAGAGGTACAGAGCCAGCTCGACGACATGATCGACGCATGTGCAAAGGAGACCTCGAAGGAGGTCGACGAGAACTGCGACATGGACGTCGACTACGTGTCGGGCCTCTCCGAAGTGTCGAAGGTTGTCCGTAAGGTCGTTGAGTATCCCACGGTTACCGTCGACGAAACGGGCCGCAGTTTCGAGACCGAGGGCGGCGAAATCAAGTACACCGTCACCGGTAAGGACTACTCAGGCAAGTCGGTGACAGGCGACCTCGAAGCTCGCTCGTACTGGACGTTCTACGGAGACATCACGGTCGACGGCGACAAGGTCGTCCTCGAGTTCTGGTAAACCGAGGGCAGTCAGCCTGAAGCACGAAAGCGGGAGTCGGTCCTTTGGACCGGCTCCCGCTTTCGTGCGTCCAGCACGTTTGTGTGTCTTCCATGCTCCGGGACGACACGTACAATTCCGATCGGCACCAGACTGGTCAGTCACGACCACAGCACAGCTCAGAAGCTGCCGCCCATGTCTCGCAGGCGTTGCACGCGATCGGCGATGGGCGGGTGCGAGCTCATAAGGCGCTTGGCTGCACCGGGCTTCTTCTGTGGATCATTGATCCACAGGTGCGCCATTGACGTGTTCTGCCGTTTCATCGGGCGTGCATGCTGGTCAAGCTTGAGCAGCGCACTCGCAAGAGCATCCGGATGGCGTGTCGTGAGGGCACCCGTTGCGTCGGCAAGGTACTCACGCTGCCGTGAAATGGCGAGCTGAACCAGCATGGCGACAAGGGGCGCGATCAGCATGGCGACAATGCCGAAGATCATAATGATGGGGTTGCCCCCACCCCCACGGTTGCCACCGCGTCCCCCGCCAAACCACATCATGCGCAGGAAAATGTCGGCAATGAAGCCGATCGCGACGACGAGGCCGAAGACGATCATCGATACCCGGATGTCGTAGTTGCGAACGTGCCCGAGCTCGTGTGCCATCACGCCCTCAAGCTCAGAATCGGTCATGATGTCCAACAGACCCGTTGTCGCCGCGACTGACGCGTGCTCAGGGTCCCTGCCTGTCGCAAAAGCATTCGGCGCGGGATCGTTGATGATGTACACCTTGGGCATCGGGGTACCGGTTGCGATGCTGAGGTTCTCGACAACCCGGTAGAGGCGCGGGTTGTCTGACTTGCGAATCTGCTTGCCTCCGCTGATCGCGAGCGCCTGCGACGACGCCATGAAGTATTGCAGAAGGGCATAGCCGATCGCGACGGCGAGAACGACGATCGTGATCGTCCAGCTGTCGTATGCGTATCCGGCAAGCGCACCGAGTGCACCGATCAACAGCAGAAACCCGATGATGATCACGACGGTGTTGATCTTGTTCTTGCGGATTGCGCGATACATCAGTGTCCCTTCACAGCAGGCGACGTATGCAGGAGGCGAAGCCGCCGACAGCTGCGCAGACGAGCTGCCGGCAGAAAGCTAGAACTGAATGCGCGGAGGTTCGGCGATTGCCGCACTGTCTGTGACTTCGAAGAACTCACGAAGCTCGAAACCGAGGTTCTTCGCGAACAGGTTGTTCGGGAATACCCTGATCTTCGTGTTCAGCTCGCGCACACCGCCGTTGTAGAAGCGACGTGACGCCTGAATCTTGTCTTCTGTGTCAACGAGCTCGCTCTGCAGCTGGAGGAAGTTGTTGCTCGCCTGTAGCTGCGGGTAGGCCTCCGCTACGGCGAATATCGACTTGAGGGCCTGCTGCATGTGGTTCTCTGCAGTGGAGGCTTCGGCCGGTCCCTGCGCGTTGAGCGTTTCGGCGCGAGCTTCGGTGACGTTCTCGAACACGGACTTCTCGTGTGCCGCGTAGCCTTTCACTGCCTCGATGAGGTTTGGAATGAGGTCGGCGCGTCGCTTGAGCTGAACCGTGATGTCGCTCCATGCTTCGTTCACGCGAACGCCAAGGGTCACGAGCGAGTTGTACGTCACCCACAGGTAAATGCCGATGATGACGACGAGCGCCACAACGATGAGAACTGGAATAAGCCATTCCATGCTTTGCATACTCCCTCTGTGCTGTGTGCGACCCGGTCGAAGCCGCTTGCCCTCAGTCTACGGGCAGCATTCTGAGCTTCACCGGCGAATTCACTGTGCCCCCAACGATGCACGCGGCATTCTCAGGCTCCGAGTACCCGATCAAGATACGGATTGCGGAACAGCCGGGAGGGGTCGAGCCGGTCGCGTATTGCGACGAAGTCGTCGAACCGTGGGTAGCTTTCGCGCAGGCTCTCGGCGTCACGCCAGTGCATTTTGCCCCAGTGCGGGCGTCCACCTTTGTCGCGCATGATCGCTTCGACGGCGCGGAAGTACTCGGTCGGGTTCTCGCGGGCATAGCGATGCACTGCGATGTACCCCGTTTCGCGACGAGATGCCGTCGACAGCCACAGATCATCGGATGCCGCGAAGCGAACTTCAACAGGAAAGGAGATCGACCAGCCCGATGTATCGATGAGTTTCTTGACCTCGCGCAGTGCATCGGCAACCTGTTCTGCAGGGAGTGCGTACTCCATCTCGGCGAAGCGCACCGTGCGCTTGGTCGTGAATACGCGATGTGATGCGTCGGTGAACTCGCGATTGCCTGTGAGCTTATCGGCAAGGCGGTTCACTGTCGGCGTGATCGCCGGCACGGCCGAGCCAAGGCCGCACGTCACCTCGTAGAGCCGATTCGAGACGAGAGTGTCGTCGAGCCAACGCCTGACCGGTGAGAGCGGGCGTCGCGCGGCGCCCGACGGCATCCGCGTATTTGTCTTGGTCAAGGCCGTTTCAGTGTGGGGAAACCAGTAGAACTCGAAGTGGTCGTTCTCAGCGACCCGCTGAGGCAGAGAGTCGAGCACGCTCTCTAGCGACTCAGGCTTCTCGACCGCGGCGAGGTCGAATGCGGGGACACAGTGCACCGTGACATCGACGAGAATGCCGAGGGAACCAAGCCCGAGCGCAACGGCGGGAAGAAGCTCAGCGTTGGTGTCGGCATCGACGTGCAATTGCTCGCCCGTCCCCGTAACAAGCGTCACTCCGGCGACCTGCGCAGCAAGCCCGCGGAACGATGCGCCTGTGCCGTGCGTGCCGGTCGAAATGGCTCCGGCAAGCGACTGGCTGTCGATATCGCCGAGATTCTCCATGGCCAGGCCGTAACGGGCAAGCAACCGCGGAATGTCACGCAGCCGCGTTCCCGCAGAGAATGTGGCGAGTTCGTGACGCTCATCAACGTCGATGAGGCCGGTGAGATCGTCGAGTTCGAGAAGCACACCGGCGGGAGCGGCAATGCCGCTGAAACTGTGGCTGGCACCCACCGCCTTGATCGGAATTCCGCTCCCGGCAGCAGCGACAACCGCGCGCTGAACGGCGCCCGCCGTACGGGGTCGCTCCACCCTGATGGGCTTCGCCTTCTCTGTGCGTCCCCAATTTCGCCAGGTTTCACCCGTCGCCGTCATAGAAACGCCTTCCCCTCGCCACGGTACGTCGGCACACGATCAACGATGCTGTCACCGTCGACAACGAGAAACTCGCCCAGCCGTTCACTCAGCTCGCCCGATTTGTTGTGCCGGAGCCACACCCGGTCGCCGATTGCCAAGCGAGCTGCGGAGACGCCTTCGACGGGCGTCTGAACTTCGCCGGCCATCTCTCGCGGCATCATGCGCAGGCCTTCGGGCCACACGGGCTTGGGTAGCCGTTCGACTCCGGGCGGGCCAGATGCGATCCAGCCGCCGCCGAGGATAGTCGCCATATCTGCTCGAGGTTTGCGCACGACAGACAGCGCGAAGGATGCCGCTGGGGCCGGGTCGAATGCTCGGAATCCGTCGAACAGGTGCCCGGCGAACAAACCGCTGCCTGCGGCGATCTCGGTAACTGAGTCATCGTGCGACGTGCTCTCGAGCGAGCCCGTCCCTCCCCCATTCACGAAACGGAGGTCAGCGATCTCTCGGACAAGGGCGACGGCCTCGCCTCGACGCTCGGCGAGTTCTGCGCGCGACTGTCTCTTGACCCAGCCGACAAGAGCGTTCATTGCCGCCTTGCCCGGCTCGCGGTCGGGCACCCCGGCTATCTGCCCTTCGTAGGCCATCATGCCGACAAGCTCGAAGCCGGGGCGGCTCACGATGTACTCCGCGAGCGAGCGCGCCGCCTGTGGTGAGTGAATCGGCGATCGCCACGTTCCGAGCCGCCCCAGTGGCGGAGGCGCGTTCCACGACGCATCGAGTTCGAGGCACACGCGGATCACGGTGCGTTTATCAGCGGGCACGACCGCATCAATGGCGTCAAGATGCTCAGCGCTGTCTACCATGAGCGTCACGCGCGAGGCGAGGGTCTCTGAGGCTGCGAGTTGGGCGATGGCTGCGCGATCTGCCGTCGGGTAGCCGACAACCACATCGTCGATGCTCTCGGCTAGCCACAGCGCCTCGGGCAGGGTGTATGCCAGCACTCCCTCGAATCCGGGCAGTGAGAGCGCAGCATCCAGAACCGACCTGACGCGAACTGATTTGCTGGCGATCCGAATGGGAGTGCCCGCAGCCCGGCGGATCATGTCATGGGCGTTGAACCGCAGCGCATCAATGTGGAGAACTCCGAACGGCGGATCTTCCCCAGCCGTCGCATTGTCGATTGACGACCAGTATTTCTCGGGTGAGCGCCAGGGAGCAGGAGATGCGCTTGTGCGCTCGTGTGCGGTCAGGGAAATCGCCATTGAGTGCCTTTCGTCTACTGACACGATAACGACCTTTCACCACGGTGGTGACGAGCGGTATGCTCACGTTATCCGCCCTCCAGCCTGAAGTAGCGCTGAGAAGCCCGTAACAAAGCGCCGTGCCCGCTTGACTTCACCCCTGCGATCGCAGTGAATGGATGGTGAAGTGGGGCGGACTTTCTCAAACACAGCACACAGGCCCTCTCCGGACGTGCCGGTGAGGTCGATTGGCCGATGGCGCTTTTTCGGGCTCGCCCTTGTCGCTGTTGCTGCCCTCGCTCTCCCCCTGATGCTGTCTGGCCCGGCGAGCGCCGCATCTACGCATCCGCCGGTGACAACCGAGACCGATGACGGCACAGACAGCACGACTCCGCCGAACACCGGCGACCCTACGATCACGCTAAACGCCCCCACAGATCTCGTCCGTGAATCGACTTTGACCGTAACGGGAACTGTCGCTGATCCGACCAGTAACGCCTCGGTCAGGGTCAAGGCCGGAAGCAAAAGGTGGACTACAGAACCTGTTGTCGATGGCTCGTTCAAAGTAACGATCCCAGTTCCACAAGGGATTGGTGTTGAAATCGTGGCAGAACTCGTCGATGACGCACAGGTCAATGACTCGGTCTCAGCGAATGTGCTCTTTCCGCTTACGATCGACGCCCCCTCGGGACCGATCGGGAAGAATGGTTCCCTCAGCGGCGGAAATGCCGCGGACGGCGCAACAGTAACGGTAACCATCGACGGGCATGAGTACACCACAACTGCCAACGCAAGCGGCAAATGGGCGGTCTCGGTCACTGACGAGTTCTCGAGTGCTTCGGCGACGGCAACGCAGACAATCAACGGGGCGGGCGGCGAGTCGGACCCGAGCAACTCAGTGCCCATTACCGTAGATCTGACCGCACCAACGAAGCCCAGGATCACCGCACCGTCGGCCGGTGCAACTGTGCCTCCCTCCGGCGCGACGATCTCCGGGACCGGTGAGCCCGGCTCAACCGTCAAAGTATTTGCTGGCTCGCAGACGCTGTGCACCGTCAAGGTGCCATCGTCGGGCGCCTGGTCATGCACGGCAGCCGAGGTCGCGACGTCAGGTGCACAGAAGATCGTCGCAAAGGCCGACGACGCTGCAGGCAACTCCAGCGGTGACGGTGCCGCCGTTTCCGTCACGTTCGGCACCTCGTCTTCGCCGTCGGATCCGCCAGACAAGACGCCCTCTGACAAGCCGAGTGATGAGAACAGCTCTCCGGATGATAGCGATTCCACTCCGAAGGACGAGAAGCCCGAGCCGTCAGAGAGCGACGACAGCGACTCCCGGGACGAGGCGGTTCCCCCACCCGCCGCGCCTCCGAACGGACCCGGCCCGTGGAACCACGCGACACCATTCACCGCGTCTCTGCCTCCCGCGCTCGGCATAGATGCGATCGCAGGCTGGGCCAGGGCGCTTCTGCTCGCGATCATGACGATCGCCCTGATTTTGATACCGGCGAGGATGCTGGCGGGCACCATGGCGCGGCGCCGAGTCGCGGCATCCGGAGTCGCTTTCACCGGGCGAAACCGAACGGAATCCGAGTTCGACAGGGCACCGATGCTTGCCGTTCCGGGGCGCATCGCCATGATCGTGCTCGGCATCGCCGCTACCGGTGCGCTCACGATCTTTGCGAACCCGGTCGACGGCAGACCCGCCTACCTGAGATTGCTGTTCGCGGCGATCATCGCCTCAGCAATTATCAATGCCGCGGCGGCATGGCTTCCGCGCATCCTCTCCCACGTGTGGCGATGCGGTTTCACCGAGGTTCGATTCAATCCGCGCTGGCTGCTGGTCGTCGCGGCTGCCGTGCTGGCATCTCGCGTCTTCGATCTGCACCCCGCGCTGCTCTTTGCGCTCGTCACGACCGTCCGCGTGCCGACGGTGCTGAATAGCGCCGTGCTTGCACGACTCGCGCTCTCGCGCATCGGCGGCGTGTTCGTCGTTGGCGTTGTCGCGTGGCTGCTTGCGTCGTTCGTGCCGCAGGGCGGCAGCTTCTTCACACAGCTGCTGATCGAGACGGCGAACATCACCGCGCTCGTCGGCATCGGCTCTGCCGCGATCATGATGGTGCCGCTCGGACGTCTGAGCGGCCGCGCAATCTTCGCGTGGTCACGACCGCTGTGGCTAGCAGCTGTGCTCGCGATCCTGACAGCCCTGTTCGTGATGCTCGGACCGAGCATCGAGAACTGGCGCGCGACAGGAAACGTGCTTGCGGCACTTGCTCTCGTGCTCGCCTTCGCAGCGCTCGGCATTTCGGTGTGGTTGTGGAAGCGCTACGTTCAGCCGATGCTCGCGAGCTCGTAGCCTCAGCCGCTGACGACAGGAAGGCCCGCCTGCGTCCAGGCGATGATGCCGCCGTCGACGTTTGCGGCGTCGACGCCCTTTTGTTCCAAGTACTGCGTGACGCGTGAGCTGCGCCCGCCTGAATGGCACATGATGTGCAGCTCGTCGGAATCGGGAAGCTCACCCTCGCGCTCCATGAACTGCGAGAGGGGAATGTTCACGGCGCCCTCGACGTGTTCACCCGTCCATTCGTCGGGCTCGCGCACGTCGACAATGGCAGCTGTTCCCCGCTTCGCTCGTTCAGCGAGCTCGGTCACGGTGATTTCTTTCATGGATCCATCCTCACATGCTCCGCCGTTGTCGGAGGCAACCAGGAGAATGGAGACGTGTACGTCGTCATCGAGCCTTCTGTCAGCCCGCCGGGGCTTCGACTGATCGGCGTCGATGAGAGCGGAATACCCGCGGATGAGTCCGTCGTGAGCTGGGGCGACGCGACAGAGATTCTGCCTCGGCGTGACCAGTCAGGTGTTCGGTGGGTGTTCGCTCACACGGCTGAGCTGTATCCGCGACTCGTCGAGCGTGGCATCCGACTTGGCCGCAGTCACGATCTTGCGTTGTGTCGAACCATCCTGCGAAGGTCGACGAGAACTCCGGCAGGTGGTTTGCCACAGCGCGCGCCAGACTTCTGGGATGTTCCCTGGACGCACTCGGCCGACGAGGGCTCGCTTGCCGGGTTTGCGGAGCTCGCGGGCTCGGGAGAGCGCCCTGACGCTGTGGCCGAGCTTCAGCGCCAGTGCGAGGCCATTGCCGCTTCGTCGGCTCCGTGGGGGTTGAAACGGCTGCTGGCCGCGGAGTCGTGTGGAGCGATGATCGCGTGCGAGATTCGCCACGACGGCCTGCCCTGGCGGCGCGACGTGCACGAGAAAATTCTCACGGATGCCCTCGGACCGCGCCCCGTCTTTGGCGGACGACCGGCTGTTCTCGAGAACCTCGCTGTTCGCGTTCGCGGCGAGCTCGACACGCCATCGCTCAATCCCGACTCTCACACCGAGTTGCTGCGTGCCCTGAGGTCCGCGGGAATCTCTGTCGATTCGACGAGCAAGTGGGAACTTCTGCGTCACGAGCATCCCGTGATCGAGCCGTTGTTGCAGTACAAGTCACTCTCACGGCTCATGACGGCGAACGGCTGGGCGTGGCTTGACGAGTGGGTGCACAACGACCGGTTCCGGCCCGCTTACGTCGTCGCCGGAGTGGTGACAGGACGCTGGGCGACAGACGGCGGCGGCGCATTGCAGCTGCCCGCACAGGTCCGTCCGGCCGTCGTCGCCGACGACGGGTGGACGTTTGTCATCGCCGACGCCGCCCAGCTTGAACCGCGCATCGTTGCGGCAATGGCGGGCGACGTCGCCATGGCTGCTGCGGGGCATGGCACAGACCTGTATCAGGGCCTCGTTGACGCGGGCACCGTCGACACACGCGCTCACGCGAAGCTCGCGATGCTCGGCGCCCTCTACGGGGCCACCACGGGCGAGAGCGCACGGCTCATGCCCCGGCTGCTGCGCACGTATCCACGAGCCACGGGTCTTGTCGAGACGGCAGCCAGGGCCGGCGAACGAGGCGAGCAGGTGACCACGTGGCTCGGCCGAAGCTCCCCGTTGCCCTCCGATGCGTGGACGTCAGTCACTCGCGCGGGCACCCAAGTGACCGCGACGGCCGCTCAGGAGCGCGCTGGCCGCAGCGCAGCACGCGATTGGGGCCGCTTCACGCGCAACTTCGTGGCACAAGGAACGGCCGCCGAGTGGGCACTGTGCTGGATGGCCGAGCTGCGGCACCGACTTTTCGCACTCGGCAGCGGCGAACAGCATCCGCATATCGTGTACTTCCTGCACGACGAACTCGTCATCCATGCACCCGAGCAGACGGCTACGCTCGTCGCGAATGCCGTTCAAGAGTCGGCGGATGCCGCGGGGCGCGGTCTCTTCGGTGACTTTCCCGTCGATTTCCCTCTCGATGTGGCCATCGCCCGCTGCTATGCCGACGCGTGAGCGTCGTCAGGTAGAGTGGCCGTCACAAGTGACACGGGGTGCCCACACGGGCTGAGAGCAAACCCGTTGAACCTGATCTAGCTCGTACTAGCGAAGGGATGTCGCGCATGACGCGTACGCCAGAAACACCTGCCCCTACGTCCATTCTGCCGCGCGCAGATGCCGCACATTCTGCCACAGGCGGCACGGGCCTCAGGGCGCAGATTCCCCGGGTGCTCAGCATCGCGGGCACAGACCCGACAGGTGGGGCGGGCATTCAGTCCGACCTCAAATCCATTGCAGCGAACGGCGGATACGGCATGGCCGTCGTCACAGCACTCGTGGCACAGAACACCCGAGGGGTGAGGTCGGTGCACATGCCGCCGGCCGATTTTCTTGCCGAGCAGCTCGATGCCGTGAGCGACGACGTGGTGATCGACGCCGTAAAGATCGGAATGCTCGCGACCTCCGAGTACATCGATGTTGTCGACGGTTGGCTCGCACGATCACATGTGCCCACCGTGGTCGTTGATCCGGTGATGGTGGCAACGAGCGGCGACAGACTGCTCGATTCTTCGGCCGAAGAGGCACTCGGCAGGATGCTGCGCCACGCTGATCTCGTGACGCCCAACATTCCCGAACTTGCCGTTCTCGCCGGCGAGCCTCCGGTTCGCGCCTGGCCCGACGTGATCGCGCAAGCCCGCTCTGTGGCTGAGCGCTACGACGTTCTCGTGCTCGCCAAGGGAGGCCATTCGGCCGGCGACGTCGTGCGCGACGCCCTCGTCTCGGCGACGGGCGTCGTCGCCGAATTCTCTGCGGCCCGCATCCACACCGCAAACACTCACGGAACCGGATGCTCACTCTCGTCGGCGATCGCGACGCTACAGGCGCAGACGGGCGAGTGGGCGAGCGCCCTCGAGCGTGCGAAGCACTGGCTGGCCGACAGCATCCGTCAGGGTTCGCGTTTGAACGTGGGAAGCGGCAACGGACCCGTCGATCACTTTGCCTCGCTCCGGCGGCGCGCTGCAATGCCGCCGACGGCAGCCGAGATCGCCGAGCAATGGTGGAGCGGCATCGCCGACGTGCGCACTGACATCGACGACTTGGCCTTCATCACCGGGCTCGTCGACGGCAGTCTCGAGATGGACGCGTTCCGCCATTACCTGGTGCAAGACACTCTGTATCTGCGCGACTACTCCCGCATGCTTGCAACGGCCAGCGCGCTTGCGCCGACAACGAGCGAACAAGAATTCTGGGCATCGGGAGCGCTCAACGCGCTGGCTGGCGAAACGGCGGTACACGCGCACTTCCTTGGCGACCTGTCGATTGTGGATGCCGCATCAAAGGCGCCCGCGACGACAGCGTACACCGATCACCTCGCTGCCACGGCCACGCGCGAGTCATACGCCGTACTCATTGCCGCGCTGCTTCCCTGCTACTGGATTTACGTTGACGTGGGAACCCGAATGCTACCCAACGCCGTCAGGGACACTCCGTACATGCCATGGCTGAGCACATACGAGGACCCGACGTTCTCTGAGGCGAGCGCGCGTGCTATTGAGATAGTCTCGCGCTGCGCGGCAGAGACGGATGCAGCGACACGCGATCGCATGTGGCGCGCGTTCCGGGTCTCGGCCGAGCACGAACTGCGGTTCTTCGCCGAGCCGCTGGAGGTGACCACTGCAGCAGCGTTCCGCTGAGCCGCGCCGCCCGGTCAGCTCGTGCCGAGAGCCGTCAGCCAGGGATGCCGAGGGTCGGTGCGGTGCAGCGCGTCGACGAACCATGACCGCCGCGAGGCCTCGAGACGTGGCAGCACGGTCTCGAGGTCCGCGCGGTCCTTGGGTCTGTCGCCCTTCGCTTTGTAGAGCAGCTGAATCTCCGGCCGCAAATACTGCACTCCGTTGCGCTCCCACAAAGCATCACTGAGTGGCATCCTCAGTGCGGGGTCGCGTTTATATACCCAGGTGCGCTCGTCACCGGGTGACAACAGAATGTCGAATTCCCAGGCGGATGCTGCGCCGGCACGGGTCCATAGCTGGGTACTGCCCTCCGGGAGCACGTCGACAGCGTCGCAATTCGGCCTATCGCCGGGCAGAAGTGGCGCAAGGGCGCCGGAGGCAGCCGTCCATGCATCGAGGCGGCCGTCGAGAAATCGGCGAAGTCGGGGGAGATCGCTCGTGAACACGGAGACATCGATGTCATCGTGCGGGCGAGAGACACCGGTAAATGCCTCGATTGCCCAGCCCCCGGCGATCCACCACGTACCGTCGTACTCGGAGAAAGCGTCGGCGGCATCCTTCGGTGTATGCCCGGCCCACGCCCCATACAGTCGAGTAAATTCCTCGTCGGTGAGTTCATTCATTCGCCGAGTGTACTGCAGCACGACGGGTGCCCCCACTGGGATTCGAACCCTTTACCCTGCCACTTAGCATCGCGACGATCCCGCAACTTCCGCGTGTTTACGGCGATCTTGAATTATTGGGCGAACGACAAATAGGGGTCATTTTCGAGCGTCTGTGTCCATTTTGTGTCCACGGCACATCACAGAGACGACGGCCCCCTCCCTCTCAGGGAGGGGTCGCGCCATCCACGGCTTAGTCGCACATGTGCGTGCACGATTTGACGGTCTGACATTCGGTGTCAGACTTCAGTATCTTCTACCACTTGAGACGGTAGACAAGCCCTATAAGACCCCGGAATATCAACGATCTGAGGCTCTGGAAGCATCAAGTGGTAACTAAAAATCAGATGGTAGAGCCGTGGTAGACCCGTGTGCAAAAAAGCCGACTAAGCCGAGGGGGACGACTCGGGGGGCCGAGAGGGGCTTATGGCCTATCACCTGCGGTTTCGTTCCGTCACCATTTGCGTGAGGTCTTGGGGCTTGGCACTTGGGTGATGGTGTTGAGTGGTTTCGTTCCGCGCCTGGAGTTGCATGATCTGTGGGCGAGTCTGAGTTCGCCTGTCATCTTGCCGCCGTTGGCGATGGGGTTGATGTGGTCAGCGGTCTTCGACATGGGGTGTTTCCAGTCGAGGTTATAGTCGATGGGCTTGCCGCAGATGTGGCAGCCGATACCGTTCTTGCGGCCTTGCCTGAACAGTGCATCGCGTTTCTTCACGTAGGCGCTGTCGTTGCGATATGTCTTAGTCATGATGTTGTTGCCCCTGGGTGCGGGGAACGCCCGCCAGCGTGTCGCTGACGGGCGCTCAGAGGGTGCTTACGCCTCGGTCGGGGCAGTGACGCTGAACTTGCCGATGCGGTCAGGGTGGACGACGTTCCAGCCGAGTCTCCATGTGCAGCGCAACGCAATGTTGTCGCTGTTGAAGTAGACGTGTTCGCTGCTGCCGACCATGACCTGGCCGACTGCTGATGCGACTGCTGACTTGTCGACGACGACGCCGTTGCCGCCGGTCATGGCTGACGAGACGAGCACGGGCAGGTCGAGCAGTCGTCGCTCTGCATCGTTGGTGCCTGCACCGAGGAGGGACTGTGCCGATGCGGTGCCGGTCTTGAACTTCCGCAGTGATGCCCATGAGGTGGGTGACACGATGATGTGTGACGGGTTGCCGCCGTTGTCCTCGAGTGCGGCGATCAGGTCGATCAGCCCGTCGAGGTCGTCAGCTACTGCGCCGCCGTCTTCAATGCCGGCGATGTTGATGAGACCGGCGGGTGGGGTCACTGCAGGCGATGTGGGTGCTGCCTGCGTGAGGAACGCCTCGTTAGCTTTCTTCGTCACCGCACGGCGCACGGACTCGGAGAGCTCGGTTGCTGTGTTGGCCTGTGTCCACTGTTCGCGTGAGAGTTTCACGAGCTGCGTGATCTTTGCCGTGTAGACGAGTACCTCGTCGAGTGTTGGGTCTGATTCGGCAATGTCTGCGCCTTCGGCGGTGAACGTTGCGGCTGCATCGTCGACGAAGGCGACACGTACTGCGGGCTGGTCGCCCTCGACGCTTCCGGCGATGGTGGATGCCTGCATAATGATCGCGTCATTGACGACGTCGCGGGGTGCGAATGCTTGCAGGTCGGGTGCCCATGCTCGGGCGCTTGTGAGGGTTGTTTCGGTAGCCATGATTTGGCCTTTCCGGTGGCATGAGTGAAGCCACCTCGTAGAAGTAATGAATTGATCTTCTGCGCGGTGGCTCCTGGCCGTTCCGTGCGGGCCCCCTGGGGCTGCGTGAACGGTGGTGGGGCACCTGGCCCGGTAGACCGTTCGGTATACAGTCTACCGGGCTTTCAGGTGGTTATCTCGCTTTGGGTGTGAACGCGTTTGCGAAGTCCGGTTCGGGCTCAAGCCTCACCCTGTTCGCGCGTGACATTGCGTGGCTGGATGGTCGAGAGAAGTTGATGTTGAACCGCTTGCATGTCGCCTGCGCGGCTTCGTCGAGCTTGCCCTGGTCGATGTTGCCATCGTCGTCGAGCAGCGAGTCGATCTCGTAACCGGCTGCGGTGAGCGCGTCGAGAGTTGCGGGGCTGTTGCTCAGCATGTGCTCCACGATGTTTCCGCGCGCGGTCTTCAGCTGTCCTGCGAGAGTGTCGCGTTCGGCCTCGGTGTCACGTAGACGGTGCCTGTACCGGGAAGCGTCGGCCTTGGCCAGTTCCTCTGGGGTTTGCGTGTCCTCGGTCTGCTCGGGTTCGTTCTGCTCGCCAGGCTCAGGGGTCGCGTTTGAAACGACACCCTCAGTGGTTGCGTCAGTCTGGCTGACGTCATCGGTTGCAACGGTCTCGGTGCTCATTTCGTTTCTCCTTCGATTTCGTGCTTCTGGATAAGGTGACGGGCCAGTTCTTCCCACTCGGCCCCGGTGAGGCTCACATGGCTGAGAGTCGCAACTCTCGAGATCCCGTCTGTGACGCCATCGTCGGTGATCGTCGGATTGTCAGTGATGATCACTTCCTGCCCCTCGGATGCGATCAGCTGGGCGAGACTGTCGAGGTCATGCGCAGTTGAGGAGCTCATACCGTCGCCAACCCCCTCGAAGCCTCACGAGCCCACACACGCGCCTGAACAGCCGGATCATCCTGCGCCGTCGTAATGTACTGCGTCACCTGAGACCCAGCACCACGCGAAACAAGAGCATCCGCCAAACGCTCAAACTGCGGACCACCCAACGGCACCACAGCCTCGTCATACCGACCCTCACCCACATTCACGAGTGAGCCCCCACGGCTGGCGTTGATGATCGCACCGTCCGCCAGTTTGGGGATATGCCCGATCGAGATCTCGAGCCCGAGTGCGCCACCTACGGCACCGATTACGGCGTTGATTCCATCGATCGCACCATTGATCAGCCCGATGATGCCGTTGATGGCGTTCTTCACTGTTGTGACGACACCGTTGAACGCGCCAACGATGATGCCCTTGATGCCACCGAAGACAGACTTGAAAATGCCCGAGAACTTCTTCACCGTGTTCACGATGCCGTTCCAGATCCCCGAGAAGAACGACGAAATGCCGCCCCACACCGAAGACCAAATACTCTTCACGGTGTTGATCACCGTCGTGATGATCGTCTTTACGATGTTGATGTATGTTTTCACCCCGGTGACAATGCCGTTCCAAATGGCGACGAAGAAGGACTTGATACCGTTCCAAACAGTCGTCCAGATCGTCATGATCATCTGAATGTAAATCTGCACCGCGAGCACGAGAACATTCCAGATCGTCGTGAAGAACGACACAATGCCGTTCCACACATCCATGAAAACCTGGCTGATGTTCGTCCACGTCTCAATAAAGAACTGCGAAATGTTCGCCCACGCCTCAGACAAGAACTGAGTGAAGTTCGCCCAAATCTCCTGACCCAACTTCGTCTGAGTGAAGAACCACACCAGGCCCGCGATCAACGCGGCAATCGCGAGCACCACAAGCATGATCGGGTTAGCACTCATGGCCGCGTTCCACGCCCACTGAGCAGCCGTCGCGATCTTCATCACAGCGGAACCCACACCCATGATTGCGTTCCATACTTTTGTTGCGACCCAAGCGGCATTCGTTACAAAGGTATTCACTGCCATTGCGGCGTTCCACAAGGCCACTGCCGCGACTATCCCGCCAATAACTGCAGCCGCGATCTTCACGACGACGATGTTCTCCTTCAACCACGTCACCATGTCCGCGATCGCCTTGCCGACCTTCTTAGCACCAGCCTCAACCGGCACAAGAGCATCAGTCAGACCACCAAGCCCGTCCTTCACCTGCGGGAAAATACCCGACAGAAGATTCGCGCCAACACGACCGACCGCAGCCATCGCGTTAGCCCACGCGCCCTTGAACGTCTCCCCGGACTTCTGCGCCGCACCACCAAGACCCGACTCCATAGCGTTCCGGAACGTGTCAAAGGACACCTCACCCTTCGACGCCATCTTGGAAGCTTCCTCAGCCGTGACACCCATTTCCTTGGCCACGAACTGCAGCACCGGCACACCAGCATCCTGAAGCTGAGCAATAACATCGCCCTGCAGCTTCCCCGACGCAGCAACCTTGTTGAAGATCGAACCCATCGACCCCATGTCGGTGCCCGCGATCGTCGCCGCATCAGCCACCAATGACAGCGTGCGCTCAAGATCCTTACCTGGCTTCACGCCAGAAGCAACAGCACCTGCGGCAGTAGTCGCCGCCTCATCAAGACCAAACGCTGTACCCTTCACAGACTTGTTAGCGTTCGACATGATCTGCGAAACCGTCTTACCCGAGTGGCCAAGACCCTCAAGCTTCTTCTTCGCCGCATCAATTGCAGTGAGACGACCAAACCCCTTGATAAGAGCAGTACCGATACCAGCGAGCGCAGCACCCCCCGCAACTTTCGCACCCGTCTTCAGCGCAGACGTGATACCACCGGACATCTTCTGCCCAATCGTCTGCCCCTGCTTCTTAGCCGGCGCATCAGTCTTCCCTAGAGCCTTCTCAACAGCACCCTGGAAACCCTTCATAGACGGCAGCAGGGTCACATACCCAACAGCAAGCTCAGTAGCCATCGTTCTCACCCCCGAGCCCGCCCTCGAGCTTGTTGATCACATGCGACACGTAGAACTCGTAATAGTTCTTCGCACCCGCATGGATCGCCTGCTGATCCAGAGCGTGAGTCAACGCGTCGAGCGCGACAACAGCCCAAATATAAATCGCGGTCGACTGCTCAGCCCCAACTGACGCATGCTTATCAGCGACAGCCTGCAAAGCATCCTCGATGACCTTCGACGAATACGGCGGACCATCCTTCGTCGCTTCCCTCGCGACCTCCCAGACACGCTTCATCGCATCGTCCATCACTTCTCTCTGCCATGCCTCAGACGGCATCTTGTCACTCATACTTCTTTCCCTTCTTCCAAACACTGAATAGCCGCTACTCACGACGCCACCTCACACGTCGGGCATGTGTTGAACCCGTCACGCTCAACAGCAGGATGCAGGGGGAACCCGCACACCTTGCACTCGGTCCACGACGTCGGATCAGCGCCCAAAGACTTCCGCCAAGCCGAAACACACAACGGGCAAATACCAAGACCATCGAGACGCTGCCGATGCTCGAGACACGTCGGCGCTGGCCTATCCGACTCAAGATCAAGCAGCCACCTGTACCCACGCCCAGGCTCACGAGTAGGCCAACTAAGAACGGCACCCATTACGCCACCCCCACAAGTCGAACCTTGTTACCCTCACGCTGAACCTCCACAGGGCTATCTACTATCTCCCCCGTCGCCGGGTTCACGTTCTCGGTTTCGTTTTCCAAAACATCAGGTTTCGTTGTATTGGCCCGTCCCGTCCCGTCCCGTCCCTCTGGGTTTCCATCTGGGTTCCCACTTGGGTTATTGCGTGGGCGTCCCCCTTTGCGCCCGTTCTTCTGGTTTCGGTCCCGAATCTTGAGCATCTGCTCTCGAGTGGGCTGATACAGGCTGTGGAAAGCGACACGGTAGCTGTCACCCTCGTCGTGCACGTAGGTGGCTGAGACAAGCTCCGCAACAGCGTCAGGTTGCTTGGCGAACCGGCGCAGCTCGTCTTTCGGGATACGGCAGTCCAAAAGCTTCCGGTTGCTGTAGTTCAGCATTTCCACGAGAAGACGGAATGCGGCGTCTGAGAGTGTCCAGCATTCGTCCGAGAAGTCATCACTCAACTTGGTCCAAGTCATCTTGTCTCCTCCTTTCCAATGTCGAGGGGCGACCCCTTGCGAGGTCGCCCCAGTCCGTTAGCCGTCAAGCCCGGCAAGATGTTCAGTTGTCTCGTGCCGTCGGCGAAGTATCCGTTCTCGTTCGATCTCGAGTGCTTTCTCTGCGATGCACGCCGCGAGGTATCGCGCTTCATCGAGGGGCACCCGAATGGTCTCGTGCGATTCGCCGTCGAATATCTCGATGAGGGGCCCGCGCTCGTTGGCCTGGATGCTGTCACGGTCGATGGTGAGAGTGAACATCAGTGGGCCTCCTCGTTCATCGCCACAAAGATGGACGGTGGCACGTCGAGGTAGAACGCGAGCTCCCCAAGGTCAGTAGTCATAATCCTGCGCCCGTGCCACACGTTCGACGCGCGACGCCGTGACCAGCCGAGCTCGCGCACGAGGTCCGCCTGAGACAGACCCCGCGACAAAAGCTCTGCACGGATCAAGCCGCCAGACCTCTGGGTAGGCGAAGGCGCAACGGGGGCGCTCGGAAGCAACCGGGGAGTCGTCGCCATCATCACAGCGCCTCCCCGTCGAGGATGTTCGCGATCAGCCGCAGGTCAGCTGCGACAAGACGACGGCTCGATGCCGGGATCTGCGAGTAGTCACCGTCGAGGACTGCCACAACGTAGTAATCCTCGGTGCGGATGCCGTCAGGCGTGAGTGTGTCGCCTCGGCCCCTGCGGATAGTTGAAGTCGGGCCGTCGTGCATCTCACAGTCATGATCTACGACGCGGTTCCCCTCTCGAGAGGTTCCGTCGTCACCGAGCTTGTGCGACGTCGTGCACCACTCAGGGCAGGTGAACCACTTGTCGGCGGTCTCGGATACAATGCTGTTAGCGTTCATGTTGATCGTTTCCTTACTTGGTAGGTGGGTTTCGGTCTCTTTGCCGTCAGGGAGCTGCAACTTCCTGGCGGCATCTTCTTTGTGCTGGGTCATACTGCCTCCATTGCTGTGCCGTAGCGTGCGCTGGCCTCTACCCACTCGATAACGTCCTCCTCCTTGTAGAGCACGGTTTTCGGCGTGGGCTTCAGGTAGCGGGGGCCTTCCCCGCGAAATCGAAGTGCAGCTAAGTTGCTCCTCGTCATTCCGGGTACGAGTTTGCACACCTGATCGATGGTTAAAAATGGGCTTGTCATCTCGCCCTCCTTTCACTTATTCGACAGTAACACACTTTGTGTCTGCATGAGACAATTTACACGTTCTGCTGACAACTTGTTACGATTAGAGACATGAGTGTTCTTCCCAGCGAAGGAATTGGCAAGAGACTCGCGGAGTACCGGCGGCTGGCGGGTCTTAGCGCGCGTGAGCTCGCTGAGCGCGCTGGGGCTGGACTTTCGCGCGGTGTCATCGCAAACATTGAGTCGGGCCGAAAGGCCGATCTGACTGTCGACCAGCTGATCGCTGTGTGTGCAGTGCTCGGAATCCCGCCTAGCGCTCTGGCGCTGCCTGTCGATCAGCCAAAACGCTTTGTGCGTCTGTCAGGACAGAATGCCGACAGTGTCGAGCGGCGAACCGTTCGAAGTTGGGCGGCACTTGAGTGGTTCCATGGCGGCAATTGGGTACTCGACAGTGACGACGGTCGACCAAACGCGGCGTCGACACTTTCTCGGGCAATTGCCGAGGGTGTGCGCGAGTATGTCAAGTACCACGTCGCAAGTGCGGCGAACATCGGTCATGGGACGGAGCTTGAAAATATTGAGAAGGGCCTAAAAGAGGCGGAAGAGAACCTGCGCAAGCTCGGCGTCGACCTCACCGACTACAAGATCGACGAGTAGTCATGGGCAGCATTGAGCCTTACGAGACCAAGGCGGGGAAGCGGTACCGTATCCGCTGGCGAACCCCTGAGCATAAGGATCGCAATAAGCGCGGGTTCACGACGAAGCGGGACGCGGAGCGAGCGCTGCGCAAAGTCGAGGGCTCCAAGGACGATGGGCAGTACATCGACCCGTCATCTGCGATTGCGACAATTAGTGACCTCGGGGCCTCGTGGCTGGCCGGTCAATCGCACCTGAAACCGTCGTCGCTGGCCCCTGTGGAGATCGCGTGGCGCGTGCACGTTGAACCTGTGTGGGGCACTCAATCGGTCGGGAGCGTGCGGCACAGCGCCGTGCAGAAGTGGGTGACGGAGCTATCCGAGCGGCGAGGTGCGACGACCGTGCTGCGCGCTCACGGCGTGCTGGCAGGGATTCTCGAGACCGCCGTGAAAGATCGTCGTTTGGCGTCGAATCCGGCGCGGGGCGTGAACCTCCCGAGGAAGACGAAGAAACCCCGTCGATACCTGACCCATGAGCGTGTAGAACGCCTTGCAGAGCAGTCTGGCAATAAAGCTACCCTGGTGCGTTTCCTCTGCTACACGGGCCTGCGGTGGGGCGAGGCGGTGGCACTACAGGTCGGTGATCTTGACATGCTGCGCCGTCGAGTCAGAGTGGAGCGTAACGCCGTTCGCGTGAACGGGTACATCGTGCCCGGGACGCCGAAGTCTCACGAGGCGCGCTCTGTGCCGTTCCCCGCGTTCCTCGTTGACGAACTGGCCGCTCAGTGCGAGGGGCGTGAACGTGGTGATCTGCTGTTCGGCAACGGACAAACGTGGGTGGTCACGCCGTCAACACGAGACGGTTGGTTTGTCGGCGCGAAACGTCGCGCATCGGAGTCTGACGCCGATTTCCCGAATGTGACGATCCATGATCTGCGGCACACAGCGGCGAGCTTGGCGATCTCAGCCGGGGCGAACGTGAAAGCCGTGCAGCGGATGCTCGGCCATGCGTCGGCGGCGATGACATTGGACACGTACGCTGACCTGTTCGATGACGATCTGGACGCTGTAGCGAGCGCTTTGAATGACGCTCGTTTGTCTGCGACTGTGTCCAAATCTGTGTCCAAAAGCGATTTTTGAACTTCGCTTTTATCATCTGACCTGGTGTTCTAGTGTGTGCCCCCACTGGGATTCGAACCCAGACTGTAGCGATTTTAAGTCGCCTGCCTCTGCCGGTTGGGCTATAGGGGCCACTCCCCTACATTACGGGAATCGGAGGCCTCAAAAACACGAGGACCCGCCCCTCACCGGGATGGATCCTCGTGCGTTCTGATTATGGTTACGCGACAGTGTCTGCAGCATCCTTTTCGCGCGCCTTCGACGCAGCGGGTTTCTGAGCTGCCGACTTCTTCGCAGGGGCCTTTTTCGCGGGCGCTTTCTCGGCCGGAGCGCTTTCCGCTGGCTTCGCTACAGGCTTGTCTGCCTTCATGACCTCAGACTTGTCGTCCGTTGCCGCATCAGCAGGTTTTTCTTCGGCCGGTGCCGGCGGCTTCGGACGAGCCGCGAACTCCTCGAAAGCCGCGCGAGGCTGCTGCACAGCCGACAGCGAGACAATGTCGCGGCCGAGGAAGAAGTTGTTCCACCAACCCCAAAAGACACGGAATTTACGCTCCCACGTCGGCATCGCGAGGCCGTGGTACCCACGGTGCGCAATCCATGCGGGGAAGCCCTTGATCGCAATCTTGCCCGACTGAAATACACCGGTTCCGAGTCCAAGACCAGCGACCGCGCCCAGATTCTTGTGAATGTAGTCCTTCGGCTGCTCACCTCGAAGCACTGCGACGAGGTTCGTTGCAAGAAGCTTGCCCTGACGCACCGCGTGCTGCGCGTTCGGAACGCAGTAGCCACCGACACCACCGCCTGTCAGGTCGGGAACGCGCGAGACATCACCCGCGGCCCAAGCACCCTCGATGGGTTCGTCATCGGACCCGACGCGAAGGTCGGCACGAGTGGTTACGCGACCGCGCTCTTCGATCGGAAGGTCGGTGTGCCGAACGATTTGCGGGGTGGCCATAACGCCGGCGGTCCAGACAATGAGGTCGGACTCGAACTTCTCGCCCGTGGAGAGCTCGATGTTGCCGTCGATGCACGACGAGAACTGGGTGTCGAGGTGCACGAGAGCGCCACGCTTCGCAAGGTCTTTAAGAACCCAGTGGCTCGTCTTGAGCGAAACCTCGGGCATGATGCGCCCCATGGCTTCAACGAGATGGAAGCTGATGTCGTCGAACTCGATCTGCGGGTAGTACTTCAGCAGATCGCTCGCGAACGAGCGCAGTTCTGCGAAGATCTCGATGCCGGCGAACCCGCCTCCGACGACGACAAACGTGAGAAGACGGTCGCGCTCCGGCCCGGCCGGCAGGTGCGCAGCCTTGGCGAAGTTGTCGAGAACCTTGTCACGAATAGCAACGGCTTCTTCGACGGTCTTGAGGCCGATGCCCTCGTCAGCCAGTCCCGGAATCGGGAATGTGCGTGACACCGCACCACCGGTAACGACGACCTGGTCGTATTCGAAGTCGTACGTGTCGCCGACCTCTGGGGAAATCGTCGCCTTCTTCTCGGCGTGGTTGATGTAGGTCACCTTCGCCGTGATCACCTCGGTTCGCTTGAGGTGGCGGCGGAGCGAGACGACGGCGTGACGAGGCTCGATGGAGCCTGCCGCGATCTCGGGAAGGAAGGGCTGGTACGTCATGTAGGGACGGGGGTCAACGACGGTGACCTCTGCCTCTCCTGCACGCAGGTGCTTCTCGAGCTTCCATGCGGTGTAAAAGCCGGCGTAACCTCCGCCGACGATGAGAATCTTGGGCACGGTGAAATAATCTCCTACTGGATCGCAGATACAGCAAACGAGCGTACTACTTCTTGCGTGCCACCCGTTTGGCATGCCGGGTAGCGCCAATGGCACCAAGCGCTATTAGTGTACCAGCGCCCAGAAGCAGCGCTGCAGGCACACTCACGTAGCGAAGCGTTTCTGGCGTGGGAAGAAGCGGATTCACGCTCTGACTGGACTTCTCGATGGGAGACAGAGCCTTGACTTTCGATGTGTCCTTCGGAGGCTCAACATTTTCAGCCGCGGCACGTCTGTTGACCGAGATCCACTTCTCCAGGCTACCCATCGGGTTGGCATCAACAGTCTCAATGTCTTCGTTGAGCGCAGCGCCAATGCTCGCGAACCCGTACCCATAGTCGGCGTTCGGCACGTCGTCACCTTGGTTCTTCGACGGATTCGCGGTTTTGATCAGACGGTTGATGATGTTGTTCACGTCCATATCCGGGTACTTCGAACGCAGAAGAGCCACCATGCCGGCCACGATCGGCGACGCACCGCTCGTTCCTGCCCATTGCCAACGCTGACCATCTGCCGCTACCCCAGTGAGGTCCTCACTCGGCGCCGTGACGCCGATCGTGATTCCCTCGGTTGACGCACCGACACTGATCTCACCCGAACGGTCGACACCACCGACGACAAGAACGCCCGGAATGGTCGCGGGAGCGCCGACCATCTCGGTGCCGCTGCCGCGGTTTCCCGCAGCGGCAACGATGACCACTCCATTGTCGTGAGCGTACTTGAACGCTTCGTCCCACGACGGATCCCAGTCTTTCGTGTTCGTCGAGAACGACATGTTGATGACGTCTGCGCCGTTATCGACGGCCCAATGGATGCCTTTGGCCACCTGATCGACAAAGGGAACTGTCGCGCCACTCGACGGAAAACCGATCGAGATCGCCAAGAGCTCCGCTTCAGGAGCGACGCCGAGGAGCGCATCAGAACTGCCATCCCCTCGTCCTGCAGCGAGCGAGGCTACCCAGCTTCCGTGGTTCTTCTCCTCTTCGCTTCCCAATGGCGTCCGGCCATCAGACGAGCCGACCCCCGAGACATCCGTACCGCCCGTGACTCCTGAGAAGTCGGCCGGCCCCTTGCCTATTCCCGTGTCCATGATCGCGATGACGGCGCCTTTGCCTTTTGTGGTCTTCCAAGCCTGCTGAATGCCGTAGCCGCTGTCGAGCCAGTACTGGCTGCTGCGGTCGACGGTGACAGCCGCGGCGGGCGATGCGACGAGCAGCGTCATGGCTCCCGTTGTCACAATGACGGCGGCAGCGCGTCCCAGATTTCTGAGCCGAGAGCGCAGACGATCACGAGTTGATGGGCGCTGGGTCATTCTCAGCTCTCTTCCGTCACTTCTTCGAACGAACACGTGCACACCGTCGGCGACCACGATGCGCGTTTCAACGCCAAATCGCCGATCGGGTTCACGCCGGGGCCCGCCGCGAGGGAGTGAGCGACGAGAGCGTGAAGACACTTCACTCGCGTCGGCATTCCACCTGCGGACACCCCGTCGATCTCCGGCACGTTTCCCATGCTCTCACGATCGGCGAGGTAGGCGACATGGGCACTTCTATACGTTTCGCTCACGTCGTCGTCATCAGCGAGCAGCTGTGAGTACTCCGCCATCACGTGATTCGCCTCGAGTTCACTCACGGCAGCTGTCGCACCGGGGTGGCTCAGGTAGTAGAACGTGGGAAAAGGCGTGCCGTCTGCCAGCCGAGGGCTCGTCGACACCACGGTGGGACGCCCGCACACACAGCGCGCCGAAATTCCCACAACATCTCGTGCCTGGCGCCCCAGCTGTGCAGAGACGATGGCAATGTCGACGTCGGATACCGGCTCGAAGGGTGGGGTTGTCACGCGGCTATTTCTTCTCTGTGGATGTTTCTGTGGGCGTCGGAGTCGGTGTAGATGACGGCTTTTTCGATGTCTCGTCGCCCTCGACGGGAGTGAACGCCGCCGTCATGATCGACGTGAGCATCGACGATGCCCAGTCGACGTTTGTCGTGGTGAGCTCATCGCTGATGGGATCCGTGGTGTCCGAAAGGAACGTCTTGTCGAGATCGTTGATCACGATGAAGCTGATCTCACCTGGACTCACGTAGAAAAATCGCTCACGTGCCTGAGTCTGAACGTAGGTGGGGTCATCCCAGCGCTCGCGCTCACGACGCATATCTTCAACGTCGTCTTTCTGCTGTGCAACGTGCTGCCTCAGATCGGCGATCTGTTGCCTCTGCTCCACGAGAGCCTTGAGGTTGGGAGCAAGAACGACGACTCCGAGCACGAGCAGGGCCATCATCATGAGCGAGAACCCCGAGAAATGGATGCCGCCGACCCAGCGGCCCCGCTCGGACTGCTCGACGACGACGCTGTCGTCGTCGCGGCGACGGCGCGATGGCGTTCGACGCGGGTTCGCGGGCCGTCGTGCCATGGCATCCTCCTGGTGAAATGCGAAACGCTCCCGGCGCTGCGCCCTCGCGCGGCACCGGGAGCGTTCGCAGGTGCTACGCGCTGAAGCGCGGGAAAGCGGAACGGCCCGCGTACACGGCGGCCTCGCCCAACTCCTCCTCGATTCTCAGCAACTGATTGTACTTGGCGACACGCTCGGAACGCGCAGGCGCTCCGGTCTTGATCTGACCGGCGTTGGTGGCAACGGCCAGGTCGGAGATTGTTGTGTCTTCGGTCTCGCCCGAGCGGTGCGAGAGGATGGCGGTGTAGCCAGACGTCTGCGCAAGCGTCACGGCATCGAACGTCTCAGACAGCGTGCCGATCTGATTCACCTTGACCAGCAGTGAGTTCGCTGCGCCCTTCGAGATGCCGTCGGCGAGACGCGTCGGGTTGGTGACGAACAGGTCGTCCCCGACAATCTGCACCTTGCCGCCGAGGCTCGGGGTGAGATGGCCGTAGCCGTCCCAGTCGTTCTCATCGAGAGGGTCCTCGATCGTGACGAGCGGGTAGTTCGCAACGAGGTCCTCGTAGTACGCGGTCATTTCCTCGCTCGAGCGGTCCTTGCCTTCAAAGCGGTAGGCACCGTTCTCGAAGAACTCGCTCGATGCGACGTCAAGACCCAGAGCGATGTCGCTGCCCGGTGTGAAGCCGGCCTTCTGAATCGCTTCGACGATGAGGTCGAGTGCAGCGCTGTTGTTCGCGAGATCGGGCGCGAAGCCACCTTCGTCTCCCAGACCTGTCGCAAGGCCCTTCGACTTCAGAAGACCCTTGAGCGTGTGGTAGGTCTCGGCTCCCCACCGCAGTGCCTCAGAAAAACTCGGAGCGCCAATCGGCAGGATCATGAACTCCTGAATGTCAACGGCGGTGTCGGCGTGAGCGCCACCGTTGATAATGTTCATGAGCGGAACAGGCAGAACATGCGCGTTCGGCCCGCCGAGGTAGCGGAAGAGCGGAAGATCTGCAGACGAGGCGGCCGCGTGAGCGGCGGCGAGGCTCACGCCGAGGATGGCGTTGGCTCCGACGCGCTTCTTGTTGTCTGTTCCATCGACCTCGCGAAGTGTGTTGTCGATAAGACGCTGCTCTGAAGCGTCAAGGCCTTCGATCGCAGGTCCGAGCTCATCGAGAACCGCTGTCACGGCGGTGCGCACACCCTTGCCGAGGTAGCGGTCCTTGTCGCCGTCGCGCAGCTCGTACGCTTCGAACGCGCCGGTGGATGCGCCGGAGGGAACCGCGGCACGGCCCACTTCTCCGTCGTCGAGCATGACCTCGACCTCAACGGTGGGGTTGCCACGGGAATCCAGAATCTCTCGGGCGATAGTCGCCTCGATGAATGCCACGGGATGTCTCCTCTATGCCGGAATTGTCAGTGAGTGGAACGTCGTTGGCCCGCGGTCAAGTGTAGCGACACCGCGAGCAAAGCTCACTGTCGAGTCAACCGAGCGGCTTGATCTCGAGCTCGTTGGCATCCTCATGCTCTGCCCGAACGAACGCGAATGCGGTGAAGCCGGCCGCTGTAACGCGGTCGAGCAGCGCCGTGAGATTCTTCACTCGTTTCTCGAGACGCACGCGAGCCCCACGCCCGACGAGTTGCGTTTTGAGCGCAACGAGAGTCGATGGATCGACATCGCGATCGTGAACGAGCACGATTGCTTCGTCGTGCCGAGCGGCATCCATCTCGATCAGATCGACGATGCGGTCGAACCCCAGAGACGCACCCGATGCGGGCACGTCCTGCCCGAGGAAACGCCCGACAACGCCGTCGTATCGGCCACCGCCACCGAGTGAGTAGCCGAGCTCCGGGTGATGAATCTCAAAAATCGGCCCGCTGTAATACCCCATGCCGCGCACGAGAAACGGATCGAATTGCACGAGAGGCGCATTGTGCTCGACCGCTCCTGCTGCCTGCGAAGCGCGTTCAACGGCGCGACCGATGCTGGCCAACTCTGTGATCACCTCGTCGTCGACGCCGCCAGGCAGAAGGGATCGAATCTGGTCCGCGTCAAACTCCCCCTGCTTCTGGCCGTCAACACGAGCGAGGTACCGCTCGAGCGCATCGATGGCGGATGCCGTCGCCCCAC
The DNA here is from genome assembly GCF_011751765.2 of Paramicrobacterium chengjingii. Classification (GTDB taxonomy): domain Bacteria; phylum Actinomycetota; class Actinomycetes; order Actinomycetales; family Microbacteriaceae; genus Paramicrobacterium; species Paramicrobacterium chengjingii. The sequence goes on along the minus strand of NZ_CP061169.1, from coordinate 1,153,646 downwards.
GCTCGCGCAGCTCGGCGACGACCCCGGTGGCGCCGATCTTGTCGAGCTTGTCGATGGTGATCAGCACGCCGGGGTGCTCGGTGTCGTCGAATCCGAACGCCGTGAGCATGCTCGTGAGTATGCGCCGGTCGTTGAGCCGGAATGTGAAGCCCGAGAGCCCGAGTTCGCGAAGCGCTGCGGCCGTCGCAGAGATAAGTTCGATCTCGGCGAGGGGCCCCGGTTCCCCGAAGATGTCGATGTCGCACTGCACAAACTGCCGATAGCGCCCCTTCTGCGGGCGCTCGGCACGCCACACGGGTGCAATCTGGATCGCACGAAACACGGGAGGAAGCTCGCCGCGGTGAGTTGTGTAGAAGCGAGCGAGCGGAACCGTGAGGTCGAACCGCAGGCCGAGGTCGGCGATGGCCGATGTGTCACCCGTGTCGGCTGCGGCGCGCAGGTCGTCGGCGCTGAGGCGACGCTTGAGAACAGAAAAAGTGAGCTTCTCGTTGTCTCCGCCGAGACCGCCATGCAGGCGACTGTAGTCCTCGACAACCGGAGTCTCGATCTCGTCGAAGCCATAGCGCGTGTACACATCGCGAATGCGCCCAAGAGCGTATTCACGCTTCGCCTTGTCTGCGGGGAGGTAATCGCGCATGCCGCGCGGTGGTGTTACAGAAGAAGCCATGCCCACAATTCTGGCATGACGCGTGCACTAACCCCGTTCGCGCTCGTGCACCTCGTCGCTGAGACGTCGAACGGCACCTCGCAGCGCCCGTTCGGCGTCGAGCCCGCGGCCCCGTGCGTCGCGCACCATGGCAAGCAGCCGGTCGCCGAGCTCGCTTTCGCCTGCGACAGCATCCGTGTGCGTGTTTTCTGCCGACTCTGGCGCCAGAACACCGGCCTTCTGTGCTCGACCGATGACCTTGTCGGCGAGGGCCAGGGCGGGCAGCTGAGGCGGGATACCGTCAAGTGAGCTTGTGCGCGCGTGCTTCTCGTGGGTCTTCGCAGCGCTCCACACGCGAAACACATCATCCAGCGTCGGAGCGGATTCGTCGCCGAAGACATGAGGATGCCGACGTACGACCTTCTCGTGAGCCACCCGTGCCACATCGTCGAAGTCGAAGTGCTCTCCCGCCGTTCGCGCGGCGATCCCAGCGTGAAAAACGATCTGCCACAGCACGTCGCCCAATTCTTCGAGCATCGCATCAGGATCGCCGCTCTCTATCGCTTCGACGAGCTCATAGCTCTCTTCGATGAGGTACGTGACCAGCGACTCGTGCGTCATCGACTGGCTCCACACGCAGCGATCGAGTACCTCTGTCATGTCGGCCAGCAGTACACCTGTGTGGGGTGATGCCGAAACGTCACGGTCAGTCATCGTCACCGCCAACAAGACGTGACGTGCGGGCGATGAGTCGGCGCACGATGGCGCTCTTGCCGCTTGTAAAGGGCGGGTACACGACCCCCATGGTGTCCGGAGCGAGCTTCTTCGAGAGCACGGCCTTCGCATGGCTGAACGTCGTGAACGAGAGTTCACCGTGGTACGCGCCCATTCCGCTTGCGCCCACTCCCCCGAAGGGAAGATCAGGCACGCTGAGGTGCGCGGCGGGCAGCCCGAACGCGAGAGCGCCAGACGACGTATCGCGCACAAACCGGCGCCTGACATCGGCGTGATCCGAGAAGACGTAGAGCGAGAGCGGCTTGTCACGATCGGCGATGAAGCGAATTGCCTCGGCCGCGTCTGCGACGTGCACGATCGGCAGAATCGGCCCGAAGATCTCCTCGGTCATGATGGCTGAGGACGGGTCGACGTCGTCGATAACGGTTGGCTCGACGTAGCGCTCTGTGGCATCAACGCGCCCCCCTATCACCGGGTCGTGGCCGTCGAGCAAGTCGCGCAGTCGCCCGGCATGCCGCGTGCTGACGATGCGTCCGAAGTCTCCGCTCAACGACGGGTCGCCGCCGTAGAACTCGGCGATCGCGGCACGAAGATGCGGAATCAGCGCGTCAGCCGTGCGCGGGGTCGTCAGCACGTAATCGGGGGCGACGCAGGTCTGCCCGGCGTTGAGCAGCTTGCCCCAGATGAGACGGCGCGCTGCAGCCTCCAGATCAACAGAATTGTCGATGTACGCCGGTGACTTCCCGCCCAGCTCCAGCGTCACGGGAGTGAGATTCTCGGATGCCGCCTTCGCGACGATCTTCCCGACGGCCGTGCTGCCCGTGAAGAAGATGTGGTCAAAGCTTTGGGCAAGCAGATCACGTGCCGTGCTGGCGTCGCCCTCGACAACGGCAACGGCTCGGTCATCCAGATATGTCGGCACGAGCGCCGCAAGCACTTCGCTTGTCGCGGGTGCGAGTTCGCTTGGTTTGAGTACGACGGCGTTTCCGGCGGCGAGCGCACCGATCAGCGGCGCGAGGATCAGCTGCACCGGGTAATTCCACGGGCCAATGATCAGCACGGTACCCAGCGGCTCGTAAACGGTTCGAGCGGATGCTGGTGCGAGCACCAGCGGAACTCTGACGCGCCGAGGGCGCAGCCACCGCTTGAGGTGACGCAGCGTGTGGTCAAGCTCGGTGAGCACGATGCCGATCTCGGTCGCCTGGGACTCCGTCGGATGCTTCCCCAAGTCGCGGACGAGCGCCCGCTCAAGTAACTCCTGATTATCGAGAAGCAGAGACCGCAGGGCGACGAGCTGGTCACGGCGCCATTCGTACGGTTTCGTGAGGCCACGTGAGAACGCGCCGCGCACGCGCTCAACGGCGGTGGCGGCATCCTTCTGGTTCGTCGGCATTGACTCCTCCTTCGCTGTTCGAGGAACGTGCTACAACACTACGTCGTGACACTCCCCCTATACTGGGCCTCGGTGCGCCGGGAAGTCTGGTCGGCAGTTCATATTGCCGAGCCCGGAGACTCCACATGACGCGCAACAACACCACCCGAACATTCCTCGGTCGCAGCAGCTTCGCAGAAGTGAAGCGCATCGGCGAGATCCTCCGCATCGAGACGGTGGGAGGCGCGCTCCTCGTCGCGGCAGCGATCGTTGCGATTATCTGGGCGAACTCTCCATGGGCAGACAAGTACTTTGCGGTACGCGACATCACTCTCGGCATCCCCGCGCTGCACCTCGAACTGACAATCGGACAGTGGGCGTCAGATGGTCTGCTCGCCATCTTCTTCTTTCTCACGGGTCTCGAGCTCAAGAAGGAATTCGTTATCGGCGACCTGCGCACACCCGCGACGGCGCTTGTTCCGGTCGCCGCAGCGTTCGGCGGGGTCGCCGTTCCCGCGATCGTCTTCGCGATGATCAATCTCGCATCGCCGACCGGTCTGCAAGGCTGGGCCATTCCGACGGCTACCGATATCGCCTTCGCCGTCGCCGTGCTCGCGATCCTCGGCTCGCACCTTCCCAGCGCCCTCCGAATCTTTCTGCTCACGCTCGCTGTTGTCGACGATCTCATCGCTATCGTGATCATTGCGATCTTCTACGCTGATGGCTTTACACTGACGCCTCTCCTGCTCACGCTCATTCCTCTCGCGGCATATGCAACGCTCACCCACGTTTTCCCGCGCTTCTTCGGGCGCAACCCGTGGGCTCCGTGGGTGATTCTGCTACCTATCGGAGCGGTCGCGTGGGCACTGCTGCACGCGTCGGGGGTTCACGCGACGATTGCAGGCGTCGCCCTCGGCTTCGCCGTTCCTGTTCGTCGAATGGTGAAGCACGGTGGCCCACAGTCGGGGCCGGGACTCGCTGAGGTGTTGGAACACCGGTTGCGCCCGTTATCGAGTGGATTCGCCGTGCCGGTGTTTGCGTTCTTCGCCGCCGGAGTCGCGATCGGCGGGCCCGAGGGGTTCGTCTCGGCTCTGACGGACCCCGTCATGATCGGAATCCTTGCGGGACTCGTACTCGGCAAACCTATCGGCATCACTCTGACGACGTGGCTGCTCACCCGGTTCACGAAGGCTCGGCTCGACAGCTCACTCGCGTGGATCGACGTGATCGGTGTCGGGATGCTCGCGGGAATCGGTTTCACTGTGTCATTGCTCGTCGCCGAACTGAGCTTCGGGGCCGACAGCCCGCACGGAGACCACGCCAAGATCGCGATTTTCACGGCATCCGTTCTCGCGGCTCTGCTCGCGGCAGTCGTTCTTGGCGCACGAAATAGGCACTATCGCCGCATAGAATCAGCTCAACGCGGCGACGAGCTCGGTGTTCCGCTTGATGATCAGACGACGTAGGTAGGGCACAAGCACGATGCATTCGGCCGCACGCCCGAAAACCGGTGACGCGAGAGTGATCGTGTCGGTCATCCGCGTACCCATGGCGCGTCGTTCAAACCTATGCTCGTGCCGGAAGAGTTTGAACGGCCCTTTCGCCTGCTGATCCACAAACAGTTCTGGTCGTTCCAATGTGACGATCTCTGACGTCATCGCGAACCAGATACCGAAATGGCGGGCCCTCCATGTGACAGTCTCGCCAAGCCCGATCCGTCCCGAAGTGACCCCAGATATCGCCTGCTCTCCCGACTGAGACATCGAGCTGGCGTGAGCATCGATGTCCAGCGAGATCTCGAACAGCGCACCAATGTCGACCGGAGCATCAGTGACGAGCGTGAAGGTTGAGGTCATTTCTCTATCCTCCTGTGAAACGTTCAGACGTCGCCACTGAGGTGCTCTCCTCGTGTCGCAGCTTTCACCCGAGACCCCCGATCGAATTCCTCCCCGACACTGCCTTCCCAAGTGAGACGCCACAAAATGCCGCTTTTCATCGGCGAAAGAGGGGCATTTTGTAGCATCTCACTTTTTGCGCGGGACAATCCCAGTTGCGTTCACGCATCTCCGAGACCGTGAGAACCCTTGCGACACACGACGATATGCGCAGCAGCTGAGCGCCGCTACGACACCGGCGTCTGCTCCGTCTCCTTCGGCTTCACCGGCAGAATGGCGTCGAGCAGCTGCTGCACCCACGTAATCAGGTCGGTATCGGCCATCGCCTCACCATTCGGCTGCGGGATCGGCACGACAAGGGCGTTCGCCTGAGAAAGCATCCTCGCCTTCGGGTACATGCGCTTGAGTCGCACCTGAATCGAGTCGGGGAGATCCACCGGGGCGAGCCGAAGGTTAGTACCCATCGTGATGACCTCGGAGAGGTTGGAGCGTTGCGCCCTCTGCCGCAGACGCGTGACGGCGACGAGGCTCTGAACGCGTTCCGGCAGAGGACCGTAACGGTCGACGAGCTCGTCGATCACGAGGTCGATCTGGTCGTCCGCTGCGGCAGGCGCTGCCGCTGCAGAGAGCTTTTGATACGCCTCGAGACGCAAGCGTTCGCTGTCGATGTACTCCTCGGGAATATTCGCGTCGACGGGAATTTCGAGTCGCAACTCGGTTTGCCCCTCGGCGACGTCTCCGCGGAACGTCGAAACAGCTTCGCCGATCATGCGCAGGTACAGGTCGAACCCGACCCCCGCGATGTGCCCTGCCTGCTCGCCGCCGAGCAGATTCCCGGCCCCGCGGATCTCCAAGTCTTTGAGGGCGACCTGCATTCCGCTGCCCAACTCGTTGTTCGCTGCGATCGTCTCAAGGCGATCCTGGGCAGTCTCCGACAGCGGCTTCTCTCCGTCGTAGAGAAAGTAGGCATAGGCACGTTCACGACCACGTCCGACACGACCGCGAAGCTGGTGCAGCTGGCTCAGACCATATTTGTCTGCCTTGTCGATGATGATGGTGTTCGCGTTCTGAATGTCGAGGCCGGTCTCGATGATCGTCGTGCAGACGAGCACGTCGAACTTACGCTCCCAGAAGTCCACGACTACCTGCTCGAGAATCGACTCCGACAGCTTTCCGTGTGCGATGGCGATGCGCGCCTCTGGCACGAGTTCTGCCAGCTCCGTCGCGACGCGGTTGATGCTCGCCACACGATTGTGCACGAAGAACACCTGGCCCTCGCGCAGCAGCTCTCGACGAATCGCAGCGCTCATCTGCTTATCGTTGCGCGGCCCGACGAAACTCAAAATCGGGTGCCGCTCCTCGGGAGGAGTCGCGAGCGTCGACATCTCGCGGATGCCTGTCACGGCCATCTCCAGCGTTCGAGGAATCGGGGTTGCGCTCATCGCGAGCACGTCGACGTTCGTCTTCAGCTTCTTGAGAGAGTCTTTGTGCTCGACACCAAATCGCTGCTCCTCGTCGACGATCACCAGCCCAAGATTCTTGAACGACACCTTCTCGGTGAGCAGCCGGTGGGTGCCGATCACGACATCGACACTTCCCTGCGCCAGGCCCTCGAACGTCTCGCGTGCATCTTTGTCTGACTGGAACCGGCTGAGTGACCGCAGATGCACGGGGAACCCGGCGAAACGCTCCTGGAAGGTCTCCCCGTGCTGCTTGACAAGCAAGGTTGTCGGCACGAGGATCGCCACCTGCTTGCCCTCCTGCACTGCCTTGAACGCGGCGCGCACAGCCACCTCAGTCTTACCGAACCCCACGTCGCCCGACAGCAGGCGATCCATGGGAATCGGGCGCTCCATGTCGCGCTTCACTTCGTCAATCGTCGTGAGCTGGTCTGGCGTCTCGGCAAAGGGGAACGCGTCTTCAAGTTCACGCTGCCACGGAGTGTCCGGCCCGAAGGCATGCCCCTTCGCTGCCATTCGTGCGGCGTAGAGCTTCACGAGCTCCACAGCGATGTCGCGCACGGCCTTTCGGGCCTTGCTCTTTGCCTGAGACCAGTCGCTTCCGCCCATTTTCGACAGCGCCGGCGACTCCCCGCCGACGTATCGCGTGAGCAAGTCGAGCTGATCGGTAGGAACGAGCAATTTGTCACCGGGGAATCCGCGCTTTGACGGTGCATACTCCAGCACAAGATACTCGCGCATCGTCTTCACCGCGTTGCGGCCGCCGGTAGAGACCTCGCGCCGCGTCATTTCGACAAAGCGGCCGATGCCGTGCGTCTGGTGCACGACGTGATCGCCGGCCTTCAGCTGCAGCGGATCGACCACGTTCTTACGACGGGTGGCGAGCTTCTTGACGGCACGCGAGTCGTAGCCGACGGATCGACCGTAGAATTCGGCCTCTCCCACAAGAGCGAATGAGATGCCCGGGAGCTCGAAACCATGCTCGATGACGGCCTGAACCAAGTACACGACGCCAGTTTCGACAGCATCCGGAAGTTCTTCGACGATGCGAGCGGGAATGCCGCGTTCTGTGAGCACGTCGAGTGCTCGCTCGACGAGACCCTGCCCCTGCGCCGCCACGGCAATGGACCACCCTGCCAGGCGCCGTTCGTCGACGTGCCCGATGGCACCGTCGACGTTGCCTTGGAAACTCGGCACAGGATCAGCAGCGACACGCACCTCCGTGAGGTCGTCGAGTTCGAGTTCTTCAGGAAGCAGATCGTCTGGTCGCTGCTGAAACGGGCTGAATGTCCACCACGGGCTCTCTGCCTTCTGCTCGCCCGGGCGCGTGAGCGTCACGTCGTCGCGCAGCGTGTTCAACGAGATGAACTCGCCCGCGCCCAGATCGATGGGCGCCTCGGCTCCCGCTGTCGCGGCGCTCCACGCGGCTTCAAGAAATTCGCGGTTGGTTTCAGAAAGACTGATCGATCGCGCGACGACCCGTTCGGGCGAAAGCACAGCCACGCCCGTTCCCTCAGGCAGGTAGTGAGCAATCGAAACAAGCCGATCGAGAAGCGCGGGAGCGAGGGATTCCATGCCTTCAACCGGGATTCCGACAGCCACTTTCTCGAGCATCGTCGAGAGGCTCGGAAACTCGGGGAGCATCTCTGCTGCCCGCTGTCTCACGTTAGGAGTCAGCAGCAGTTCCCTGCTGGGAAGAAGTGAGACCTCGCTGTATTCCTCGGTGCTCGACCGTTGATCCGACACCGAGAACGGCTTGATCTGGTCAACCTCGTCGCCAAAGAACTCGACACGCACGGGGTGGTCGGCTGTCGTAGGAAAGACATCGAGGATGCCACCGCGCACGGCGAACTCACCACGACGCGACACGAGATCGACGCGCGAGTACGCTAGCTCAACGAGCCGGGTGACGATGTCGCCCAGCTCGTGCCCTCGGCTTCCCGCGTGGAGCCGTATCGGCTCAATGTCGGTGAGGTCGTGAGCGACAGGTTGCAACGCAGCGCGCACAGACGCAACGATCACAAGGGGCTTCTCCCCCGTCCATTCCGCCATACGCCAGAGCGCATCAATGCGACGCCCCACAATCTCCGAGCTGGGGCTCAGTCGCTCGTGTGGCAGTGTCTCCCATGCGGGAAACGCCACAATCTCTGCGTCGGGGGCGAAGCTGGGCAGCGCCTGCTGCACGCTCTCTGATTCACGCCCGGTCGCTGTCACAACGAGCACGGCAGGCGGTTTGCCTGCGGCCCGCCGACGCTCGATCAGTCCTCCGAGCAGCGCAAGACGCATGCCCTCGGCAACCGAGAAGTCGGCGCTCTGATCGGCGTAGGTGAGCGCTGTGGAATAGCTGGGATCGTGGGCGAGAATGCGGCTGAGGCCCTGGAGTTTCACCAGAGCATTCTACGCGGCACGTGCGACAACGCGGGTCATGTCCGCGGAGCGTGAACTTTCTGCTGCGCGGCGACAAGGCCGTCGTCGACGATCAGCATGACGGCGTCTGCGGCATCCGCAATCACCGATGGCAGCGCCGAACGCTCATCTGCGCCAAATGGGCGCAGTACGTAATCAGCGGCGTCTTGCCGCCCGGGCGGTCGACCGATGCCGACACGAACGCGAGTGAAGTCGGCGGATGCCGCTTTGCCGATGTCTCGCAAGCCGTTGTGCCCTCCATGCCCTCCGCCCGTCTTGAGCTTCAAGGTGTCGAAGGGAATGTCGAGTTCGTCGTGCACGACGATCAGCCTGTCGACATCGAGCGAATAGTAGGCGAGAAGCGCCGCGACAGGGCCCCCCGAGGTATTCATGTAAGACATGCTCTTGGCAACGACGATCTTGGGTCCGCCTGGAACCATCCGCCCCTCTGCGACCAGAGCGTGGGCCTTGTGGCGTGAGAATTTCGTGCCCAGACGGCGTGCGAGTTCATCGGCAACCATCTGGCCCACATTGTGCCGCGTGTTCGCATACCCGGAGCCGGGGTTGCCCAGGCCGACGACGAGCCAGGTGTCGGCTGCCATCTCGTCACTCCCCTCACCTACAGTTCGGGCCCGCCGCCGCGCTTCATACGAAGGCGAGCAGCGGGCCCGGCGCTGTTCGAGTTACTCTTCGGGCTCGCTCTCAGCGGCCTCGGCTGCTGCCTCTTCGGCAGCCTCTTCCTCTTCTTCAGACGGAGCGCTCGGTACGGTGATGTGCGCGAGGAACAGGTCTGCTTCTTCGGCGAGCTCTGCGCCCTCGGGCAGCTCAATGTCACCGGCAAGCACCTGCGTGCCTTCGACAGCGCCTTCGATGGAGAACACGAGGCTCTGAGGAATGTTTGTCGCAGCGACGTTGAGGCGAACGGTGTTGACCTCCACCATCAAGATGGTGCCGCTGAACGACTCGCCCTCGAAGTGCACGGGCACCTCGACGTCGACGCGCTCACCCTTCTTGATGACGATGAGATCGACATGCTCGATAATCTGCGTCACCGGGTCGCGCTGAACGTCTTTGACGAGCGAGAGGTGCTTCTTGCCCTCAACGTCGAGCTCGATGAGCGCGTTGCTGCGGCGCAGCAGAAGCATCGTCTCGTGCCCGGGAAGTGTGAGGTGCAAAGGTGCGGCGCCGTGGCCATAGACCACCGCGGGAATCTTGCCTGCGGCGCGAAGCTTGCGCGCCGCGCCCTTGCCAAACGACTCGCGCGTTTCCGCGCCGAGCTTGAGCTGATCAGCCATGGTGATATCTCCTTGCCGGACTGGCCGGCTGGTCGGTTGGGCACGGGGCCCGAGAAACGTTTGTGTTGTCGACTCGAACGCATGTCAGCGTGAGGACAAGCCTGTGCCCATCCACCGCGTCGATCACGGACACCGTAATGTCCCTCGCCGAAGTTCAATCCTTGAGTCTACAGCATGACAAATGCGTCACTGCCCAGCTCAGGTGGCGGCGCTCGTCGAACCTCGCAGAGAGAGCGCGACGACGCGCGCAACAACGCCCGAGGTCAAAAGAAAGACAGCGAGAACCGCGCTGAATCCGCACAGGCACCACGCCACGGCAGTCGTCGTCGCCCACACGGGAATGATCGGCACGGTCTCGGGGGTCGCCGAAGACAAGAACGCCCCGAACGCCACCCACATCGTCACCCAGAAGAGTCCGAATGCATAGAGCGCGGCGGCAGACAGCCTGCTGGCGGCAGCAACGGCCGCGCACAAGAAGCCTCCGGCGATGATCATGATCACCGAGCCGACTGATACGTCGGTCGATGCGAACACGTGGTATTCGATGCTGAGCTGGTATCCGCCTGCCCACACGAGGGCTGCGCCAGGAACGCTGAGGATGATCGACGCCCCCATAGCGATGATGCGCCCGAGCGGTGAGACGTGAGAACCAGAGCGTCGACGCTCACGGTGCCCGAGCGCTGTGGCAAGAGAGACACACCCCAGCACGAGCACGAATCCGGATGCTGTCGCCACGCCCGCCAGTTCGGCACCGTCGGGAAACACCACCTCGTAGACGCCGCGCGACCAGTTGACCGGGTGCACATCGCGGCTGCCGATGGAGAACGGGATGACGATTGCAGGGATGGAGACGAGGATCTCTATGGCCGACACGATGATCATGCCGCTTGTTGAGACGATCATCGTTGCAGCGGAGATTGCGATCAACACGAGTCCGGCGCAAATACTCACCCAGTCCGCCGAACCGAACCTCTCATTTCCCGCGCCGCCCGTCAGCACGGACGCACCGCCAGAGAACACAAGGCCGAGCCCAAGAAACCGTGCGACTACCGCGACGACCGCGCTCGCAACGCGACGCTGCCACGGCGGCGCTGTCGTTGCCGAGCGTTCGCTCGTCGCAGCATCCGGAATCTGGCTCATGCCCCCGAGTGTAGAGGGGGGAAGCAGATCAGAGTCGATCGGCGCTCATAATCAGCGATTGCGGTCGCCCAGCACGCTCTCGATCCGAGCCTGCGCGCTCTCGACGATTCCTGCCACCGGCTGGTCGATGTCGACGTGCACGGCAGGCTCGTCTGAGTGGGGCGGCTCGAGCGTGTCGATCTGAGAATCCAGAAGTGTCGTCGGCATGAAATGGTCGCTTCGCCCCGACATCCGCCGCGCGAGCACATCGCGGTCACCCGTGAGGTGCACGAAGATCGCGTCGGGAGCCACGGCAAGAATCGCGTCACGATACGAACGACGCAACGCCGAGCACGCGACAACGGACCCCGCTCCCGACTGTCCCGAGTCGTGAAGCACGCGGCCCACCTCAGCGAGCCAGGGCCAGCGATCTTCGTCTGTCAGCGGAACGCCTGCAGCCATCTTGTCGATATTCGACTGTGAGTGCAGCGAATCTCCATCAGTAAACGGCACGTCGAGCGCGGTGGCCAGCGCCAAGCCGACGGTGCTCTTGCCTGAGCCGGAGACGCCCATCACTACGATCTGCGGCGCGTGCGTCTGTGTCGGAGAGGAATTCATCACTCCAGAGCTTAACTGCTCACCAGTCATGAACTGTTCCGTCGGCGAGACGGTTATAGGGAAGGTACGCCGTTTCGTAGGGGTACTGACCTGCTTCATCCGTGTCGAGCTCAACGCCAAGTCCGGGCTTGTTCCCCGGGTGAAGATAACCATCGTCGAAGGTCATTGACTGGTCGAAGACGGCGTTCGTCTTGTCGCCGTGCTGCATGTATTCCTGAATGCCGTAGTTGTGAATCGCGAGACCGACATGCAGTTGCGCGGCAAACCCGACAGGCGAGATATCCGTGGGGCCGTGAAAGCCCGACTTCACCTGGTACATGGCCGCGTAGTCCATTACCTTCTTGAGCGGGCTGATACCGCCGAAGTGTGTGGACGCTGCACGCACATAGTCGATGAGTTGCTCGGAAATGAGACTCTGGAAGTCCCACACCGTGTTGAAGATCTCACCGATCGCGAGCGGCGTCGTCGTGTGCTGGCGCACGAGACGCAGTGCCTCCTGGTTTTCGGCTGGCGTGCAGTCTTCAAGCCAGAACAGGTCGTACGGCTCGAGATCTTTGCCGAGCTTCGCCGCCTGCAGCGGGGTCATGCGGTGGTGGCCGTCGTGCAGCAGAGGCAACTCGGGCCCGAATTCGTTGCGGACGGCCTCGAACACCGTCGGAACGTGGCGCAGGTATGAGCGGGTGTCCCAGTCCTCTTGCGACGGCAGCGCTCCACGCTGTGCCGGCTCGTGATCGTAGCGAACTCCCTCATTGCCGGGAAGGCCCTTGTTTGACGCAATGCCGTAGATGGACTCAAGGCCGGGAACGCCCGTCTGAACGCGAATCGACCGGTAACCAAGAGACTGGTGCTCGCGGATCGAGTCGAACAGTTCGGGAAGCTCCTTGCCCGAGGCATGGCCGTACGCCATCATGCCGTTTCGGCTCGCGCCACCGAGAAGCTGGTAGACGGGCATGCCCGCGGCCTTGCCCTTGATGTCCCAGAGCGCCATGTCGACGGCGGCGATCGATGCCATTGTCACGGGTCCACGGCGCCAGTATCCGCTGCGGTAGAGAAACTGCCACGTGTCCTCGATGTTGGAGGCGTCGCGCCCGATCAGCAGAGGAACAATGTGCTCTTTGAGGTACGCGACAACGGCAAGCTCACGACCGTTGAGCGTTGCGTCTCCGAGGCCCGTCAAGCCGTCGTCTGTCGTCAGCTTCAGCGTGACGAAGTTGCGGTCAGGGCTGGTGACAATAACTTCGGCCTTGTCGATCTTCACGTCAGTTGCTCCTTGTGATTGTTCAGAATGAAAGGTACACCTCAGTCGACTGGTGGTGTCGAGCTCATGGGTCGCTGAGACTGAAAAGCTGCCGTCGACAGCGCTGGGTCAATGGATGCCGTCTCGCCACGCTCGCGGCGTGCATCGATCTCAGCAACGATCTCACGGTGACGGCTGTCAGTCAGCGGGTAGAAGATCATGATTGCTATGGCCACAATCGAGCAGACGAGCGGGATGAGGCCTGCCCCAGCACGGATACCCAGCTCAGCGTGCGCGGTCTGCTCTGCAGCCCCGGCTGCATAGCCACCCCACGAGAGCGCGAATGCCGCGAGCGCTCCCCCAACGGCCTGACCCGTCTTTCGTGTGAATGAGAAGAGCGCGTAGATGATGCCCTCAGACCGTACGCCTGTCTTCCACTCGCCGTACTCAACGGTGTCTGCTTCAAGCGTCCAGACGAGCATGTTCACCAGCACGATACCCAGCTGCGCGAGCAGAAGGCCGCTGAAGCCGAGCCACACGAGGCTTGACGGCGTGAAGAACATGATTGCGCCACCTGCCGCCATGATGAGCCCGCCAACGATATACCCGGCGCGTTTACCCCATGTGCGAACGAGCTTAGGCATGACGGCAGCGAGACCGAATGTCATCACGATCTGAGCGACGGAGACCACGGCATACAGCGGAAGAGCATTGAGCACGTCGCGCAGGTAATACAGTTGCACGGTCGCGAGCGCCAGCATTCCGGTGAGAAACACGAACGAGCTCAGGCACAGCATCAGAAGCGGACGGTTGTGCTTCAGCGTCGCGAAACTCTGCTTCATCGAGACATTATGCACGTCACGAACCACGCGCTCTTTCGCCGTTAACGCGGTGAACAAGTACAGCGCCGTGCCAACGACGACGAAACCGAGTGTTAGGAATGTGAACATGGTCTGCAGGTCGGCGCCGGGGACGATCAACGGTGCGACGAACACACCAAGACCAGCACCCACGATCATTGCGCCGACGGACCGAGCGCTGGCAAGCTTGGCGCGCTCACCGGCATCCTGTGTCATGGCGCCGGCAAGGGAGCCGTACGGAATGTTGACGAGACTATAGGCGAGGCCGAGCGCCGCATAGGTGAGATACGCGTAGAGAAGCATGCCGCTCTCGCCAATCTGCGGCACTGAGAACGTGAGGCAGGAGAGCACGAGAAGCGGTACAGAACCGAACATGATGAACGGGCGAAACTTGCCCAGTCGCTTGTTGAAGACACGGTCGACAATGCGCCCGGCAAAGATGTCAGAGAAGGCATCGAAAACGCGAACGACAAGCAGGAGCGTTCCGGCCGCTGCTGCGGAGATTCCCGCAACATCCGTGTAATAGACCAGAAGGAACATCGTCGCCGTTGTGAAGGCGAGGTTGTTTGCTGCGTCACCCGCTCCGTATCCGACGATGCTCAGCTTTGTGAGCTTTCCTTTCGCGGGTTGCGTTGCCGACGGGGCGCTCAACTGCAGAGCCCTTCGCCAGCGTTGCCTGTTGCGTACGCAAATCGTTGTGGCTGAACCATGAGACCTTCCTTCGCGTCATCGCGGGGTTGCACCCTTGCGACATCTCAATTGCCGATGCGTCAAGTGAAACACGATGATTCGCGATTGGCAAACGGTTGCCGTCATTTTTTCCCTTATACAGAATGAATCGAGCCTCCATCACGCAACTACCCGACAACCGGTTGCCATCTTGAAGAGTTCCTGACACACTAAAAGAACCCCGCACACGCACGACCATTCGTGGTCGGCATCCAACGAAGGAGACCCAGGTGGCGAAAATCGGCGTACAGGCAATGATGCTGAAGGATAGCTTTGCCGAGATCGGCCCTTACGAGACGCTGCGGAAGATCACCGACATCGGGTATCACGCCGTTGAGATTTCTCAGATCCCCATGACGACAGAGAACATCGACGAGCTCGCGCGCGCTCGCGATGAGCTGGGCATGGACATTGCATCCCTGTCTACGGGTCTTCGCGGTAAGCCCGGATTGCCCCTCGACACGCTCACGGAAAACTACGGCAAACTCGTCGCAGACTGCCATCGGTTAAACACGTCGATGGTGCGCATTGGAATGCTGCCCTTTGATGCGATGGGTTCGCTCGAGAAGGTTCTCGAATTCTGCGACGACACGAATGCATACGCAAAGCGCCTCGCCGACGATGGCATTCGCCTGTATTACCACAACCACCACATTGAGTTTGCCAAGTACGACGGGAAGCTGCTGCTCGATGTCATTGCCGACAGAGCGCCAGACGTCGGTCTCGAGCTGGATGCTCATTGGATTCAGCGCGGAGGCAAGGATCCAGCGACGACGATCAAGCGTTACAGCGATCGCGTGGCGATGATCCATCTCAAGGACTACCGCATCGGTCAGGTGCCGGACGAAGCCTTCAGGGCACTCGACTCAGGCGACTTTCCCACCTTCATGCAGGCGTTCATGGGCGTTGTGCAGTTTGCGGAAGTGGGCGAAGGTAACCTCGACTTCCCTGGGATTATCCAGGCAGCACTCGACAGTGACGCAGAGTATTTGCTTGTCGAGCAAGATCAGCTTTACGGCCGGAATGTCTTCGACTGCCTGCAGACCTCGTATGACAACCTCGTGACGCTCGGATACAGCGAACTATTCTGAGTGTCAGGTCGGTCTGGGCGCCCTGAACAGCGCTTCGAGTGCTTTGACTCGTGCGTCGTGTGTTCCCTCGGGGCCGCCGCGTACTCAGGTGCGCGGCCCGGTATCTCGGCCAGGGTCCGGCCCCGACTCATCGCCGCTGTCGGGTCTGCTGCGGCGTCCCAAATACCGTCGATTCACGTACCAGTCTGGTGGAATCAGTCTCGGGTGGCCTGTGTTGTCGCGGGTGAGAGCCCATTCGCCGCGTTCCACAAGCCTGTGATGCCACCAGCACAACATGACACCGTTCCTGGCGTCGGTCTTCCCGTCGTTCGCCCACCCCTGCACATGGTGTGCTTCACACAGCCAGGCGGGAATGTCGCAGTCAGCAGCAACGCACGTGCCGCCGTCGCGGGCGATGAGCGCGAGGCGTTGCTTCGGGCTGAACTCACGTCTGGCATACCCGAGGTTGAGCACGTCACCGTGCTCATCGATACGCACGTGTCGGGTGTCGCCGTCGCATCGCATCTGTTTCACAAACGACATGGGTAGCGGTGCCGGGGTTCCCGGCGACCAGGCAGCACCCGCACCGTTGTCGAGGTCATCGTTCTTCACGGTGACGAGCACGGTGGGTCCTCGCCCGTGGAGTTTCGGTGCGGACTGTTGTTTCCCGGTGCCGCCGATGATCGCTGTGAACACGTCGGCACGTTCCTGCTGCCTCGACCGTGCTTCCGGTTCCTGGCCGTGGGCGGCGAGTTCTTCGGTCTCCATGAACTTCGGGCTGGTGCGTTTGGACATGAATGCGTCAAACACGGGTGTCACCTGTGCCGCCTGTTCCGGGGACAGGGTGCCGGTGATTCTCATACTCCCGTCGTCCTGGTGACGAAACACCAGAGCACGTGCCTGATGGAGTTCTTCCGCTGTGGGTTCCACACCATCCGGATCAAGTGCGACACAAAACATGCGTGCCTGCTGACGCAGGGCATCCGCCGTGACGGGGATCTCACCAAAAGCACCCGTCGCGTTACCCAACAGTGTGCTCTCGGCCCAGTCTGCTTGTTCCGGTGCCACCCGCGACAGTACCGGCGCCAACGCCGATGTGATCACCTCGGCAACATCCAAACCGATCGTGCCCTCGTTCAACGCGTCCGCTGTTTGGGTGAAGATCGGGTCCAATGGCAACCCGGTGTCGGAGACTCGCGGTGTGGTTTGTTCTGCGACTTTCGTGTATCGGTGCGCGGTGGAGTTCTTCACCCCCGTGACCTTCTCAAACAATGCTGTCGCAGACGAGGACCCGTGACGGGCCGCAAGACCATCAAACCCCGCATCGGTATCGGAGCGCCGGGCAATGTCCCCGACGTTGAAGATCTGGCGGCCCTCGACAAGGCGGGCGATGTTCCCCAACAGCCCGGTATAGGTCAGGAGGGCGTCGGCAGACAGTGCGGCCGGATCAATCTTGGCAAGCTCAGCAGCATCCGCCAGAATGTTCTCCGCGGCACGCACAGCTGTAGCATCCGGACCCTCCACAGGCTCGAAATCGGAGACTGTCGCTGCGTTTAACATGGCAACAGTCTTCCAGCAGCCACCGACATTCCTACCGACACAAACCCCCGATCACACCACCATTGTGGACAACTCGCAAAACTTTCTGCCTGTGGACGACAAAGCGAAATTGCGTCAGTTTGCAGGCGGTGCGTGCGCTCGATGACGACCGCACGACGTGCAATGTGTTGCGTTGCTTCACGCGAGTAAACAGGGTGTCGGCGATCAGGCCCGCGAGGACTCGCGCACGGCACCACTGGAGCCACGAATGATGAGTTCGGTTTCGAGTCCTTGTGTCGCGAACGACGCGGCGTCGCTGTCCGGGCCATCTTCAATCAGCTGAAGGGTTTGCCGCACCGCAAGCCGCCCAGCCTCTAGGAGTGGCGAACGCACCGTGGTGAGCGGTGGAGAGGTGAAATCAGATCCGAAGATGTCATCGAACCCCAGAATGCTGAAGGTCCCCGGCACGGAAATACCCTGCTCCGCCGCTGTACGCATCAGACCGATCGCCATCAGGTCGTTATACGCGACAACGGCGGTCGCTCCCGATGCAATGACGCGCGAGAGCAGCGAACGCCCGCCGTCGATCGTCGGCTCTTGGGGCGCTGTCGACGTGATCGTCATTCCTCGCGCTTCTGCACCAGCTTTCAAGGTGCTCCAGCGATGACGGCTCATCCATGACCCGCTCGGCCCTGAGAGGAACACGAGATCGGTGTGGCCGAGGAGTTCGAGGTGAGCAAGCGCCTGGTCGATTCCCGGCTCGATATTCGGCGTCACGCTGGATACGCCATCAATCTGCCTGTTGATCACGACGAGCGGCTTTTCTTCGGCGAGCGCTTTGATCGCCTCGTCAGTCAGGCGGGACGTTCCGAGGACGAGCCCATCGACAGCGGGCTGAATGCGCTGCGCCGACGCAGCTTCGCGCTCGCCTGACTCTTGCGACTCCGAAATGACCAGCGTGTAGCCTCGCTCTGCTGCGGCCTTCTCCGCTCCACGGACAATGCCGAAGATCACCGGGTTCGTAATGTCGGCGATGAGCAGACCGAGGGTGTTCGTTCGACCCGTCGGAAGCGCTCGAGCCATCGGGTTGAGCCGGTAGTTCAGTTCCTTCGCCGCCGCATGGATCTTCGCCTCGGTCTTGACATTGATGCGACCAGGCTGGCTCAGTGCACGCGACACTGTGGAGGGGTTCACTCCCGCAAGCTTCGCGACATCATAGATCGTCGGAGCAGAGCGGGACTTCTTGCGTGCAGACGCGGGGTTATTCGCCACCGGTCAACTCCATTCCCCGTTCGGCCGAGACTGCTGTGGCAGCTCGACTCTACGGTAATACACCCGTACGACGAGCGGTTCACCCCGCGACGGTTGTATCAGCATCCTGTGCCTTCTGTGCGGCGAGTCGCTGGCGGTCTTCACGACGTTTCTGCTGGCGATCGGGGTCAGGAACCGGCGAGGCGAGCAGCAGCTTCTGCGTGTACGAATGACTCGGGCTCTCTGTGATCTGCGCAGCGTCCCCTTGCTCAACAATTCGTCCGCCGTACATCACCGCCACGCGATGGCTGATATGACGTACAACGTCGAGGTCGTGCGAGACGAACAGGTAGGACACCCCGGTGTCGCGCTGAATCTGCAGAAACAGGTCGAGCACGGTCGCTTGCGTTGTGAGATCGAGCGCGGAAACCGGCTCATCGCACACAATAAGCTTGGGCGACAGAGCAAGCGCGCGCGCGATTGCCACACGCTGACGTTGACCACCGGAGAACTCACGTGGCTGCCTGTGCAGCGCATCGCCAGGCAGGTTGACCTGATCAAGCAGCTCTTTCACCCGCGCCTGAGACTCTTTGGGTCCGATACCCTGGATTCCCAGCGGCTCAGCGAGAATGTCGCCGATTTCCATCGCCGGGTTGAGCGAGGTATAGGGGTCTTGAAAGACGACCTGCAGGTCGCGACTGAGCTTCTGACGCTGGGCGCGCGAAGCGTGACTGATGTCTGCCCCATTGAAGGTGATCGTTCCGGCCGACACCGGTGCGAGTCCGAGCACCGCACGCCCGAGGGTCGTCTTGCCCGAGCCGGACTCCCCCACGAGGCCGAGAGTTTCGCCCTCGCCGATGCCGATCGATATGTCAGTGAGCGCACGAAAGGGCCGCGCTCTGAAGCCTTTTCCCGGGTAGTCGACGTTGAGCGAGTCCACGTCAAGGAGCGGCTTCTTTGTGCGTGCAGCATCCATCATGATTGCGATCCTCCTTCGGCGGTGACGAGCATGGTCATGGGCTTTTTACCCTCGAGCATCGACGACAGCAACGTCTTCGTGTACGGGTCCCGCGGGTTGCGAAGCACGTCGCGGACGGCACCGCCTTCGACGAGTCTGCCCTTCTGCATGACTACGACACGGTCGCAGAGGTCGGCCACGACCCCGAAATTATGCGTGACGAGGATCACGCCGACGCCGAGACGCTTCTGAAGATCACGTATGAGGTCGAGAACCTCGGCCTGCACAGTCACATCGAGAGCGGTCGTCGGTTCGTCTGCGATGATCAGGTCGGGCTCGCAGCTGATGGCACCGGCGATGAGCACACGCTGTGCCATTCCTCCGGACACTTCATGTGGGTAAGCGGCGAAGGTGCGATCCGGGTTGACGATGCCGACGTCGGTCAGAAGCTGAAGCGCACGCTTCTTCGCCTCGCGCTTGCTGATGCCGAGAATGCGCACCATGGGAGCGACTAACTGTGAACCGACGGTGTATGCCGGATCGAGGTTCGACATGGGTTCCTGAGGAATATACGAGATGCGTTTGCCGCGCAGCTTCGTGAGCCGCGATTGGCTTACGGTCTGCTCGCCCGGGGCAACCGTGTAGTTTCCATCGAATTGGATGCTGCCCGCGACAATGCGAGCCTCAGCGGGAAGCAGCCCGAGAATCGAGAACGCAGTCTGCGATTTCCCAGAGCCCGACTCACCGACGATGCCGAGAACTTCGCCGCGATCGACGGTGAACGAGACGTCACTCACCACCTCTTTAACTGCTCCGCCAGACTGCGGGTACCCCACGGCGAGACTAGACACCTCCACAAGGTGATCGCTGCCGCTCTCGGCGGGTATGGTCACACGATTTGTCGGGACGAGCGTGTTCTTGCGTGTTTTGGGCGTCTTCACCTTCTCGCGATCCTCAAGAGCATCGCGCACTGCATTACCCAGCAGCACGAGGGCGCCGATGGCCAGACCTATGGCGACTGCGGGCCAGACGAGTAGCTCGGGAGTGAGATAGACGTTCGTGAAGCCCTCGCTCAGCATGACACCCCACGTCGCAACTGCCGGGTCACCGAGCCCGAGAAACTCAAGCCCCGACTGAATGGCGATTGCCACACCGCAGACGACAGCAGTCTGGATGATGATGGGCGCGCGAACCACGGAAAAGATGTGTCGCGTGATGATTCGACCGTCACTCAGGCCCGAAACGCGCGCTGCGTCGACGTACAGTTCATTCCTCACTGACTGAACAGCAGTGCGTGTGAGTCGAAAATAGCCGGGGCTGATGAGCACGCCGAAGGCGATCATCGAGATCCACACCGACGGCCCGAAGGCTGCCCGAATGGTCAGCAGCAGAATGATTCCGGGGATCGCCATGAGAACATTGACGACCCAGTTCGAGACGGAGTCGAAAACACCCCCGTAATAACCGGCAATCAGACCGGATGGAAGACCGAGGCCGATTGCGACAACCGCACAGAGCACGGCCGACAACAGAGTTGTCTGAGCCCCGAGCACGAGCCTGCTGAACGTATCTCGCCCGGCACTGTCCGTCCCGAGGATGTTCGTTGCATCCGGACCTGACAGCGTCTTGGTGATATTCGCAAAGTTCGCATCGAAGGGCGCGATCCATTGCGCGAAGATCGCGACAAGGATCATGATGCCCAGCACGGCGACAGCGATGGCGCCCATCGGGTTGCTGATGAGTCGTTTGAAGACGTGTGTGCGCGCAACTGTCGCCTGCGACGCTTTCACCTCGATCGGTTCGCTCATGAAACACGCACCTTAGGGTTGAGCCACCCATTCGCCAGGTCGACGAGCAGGTTGACGATGATGACGATGATGACTGTGTAGATGACGACGCCCATGACAAGCGGGGTATCGCCAAGGACGGTGGATTGCACGGCAAGCGCGCCCATTCCGGGAAGAGCGAAGATCTGCTCGATGATGACGACTCCGCCGAGCATGCCGATGAAGTGAAGGCTCAGCACGGTGAGCCCAGCTGGCGCAGCGCTGCGCAGCACGTGCTTGAAGAGCACGATGGTTTCGGGAATCCCCCGGCTGCGCAGGGTGCGGACGTAGTCCTTCTCGAGTTGTGCGATGACGGCACTGCGAATCTGCTGCGCCGTGCTCGTCAGTCCGTTGACGACGAGTGCGATCGCGGGGAGGGCGAGCGACAGCACCCACGCGCTTCCGGTGGAGCCTGGCTGGATGCTGCTCGTGGCGGGAAACCAACCGAGGTTGATGGCGAAGATCGTGACGAAGATGATCCCGAGCACGAAACTGGGAATCGCCTCGCCAAGCACGGCGCCCACCTGCACGACACGATCGATCCATCCTCGCTTCACTGCCGCGGCGATGCCGATGACCGTTGCGAAGGTCGCGATGCAGATGATGGCAACGATGAGCAACGTCAAGGTGACGGGGAGCCGGGTCAGAAGGGACTCGGCGACGCCCTGGCTGGTGAACCACGAGATGCCGAGATTACCTGAGACGGCGCGGGTCGCCCACTCGCCGAATTGCACGATGATGGGGCGGTCAAGTCCAAGCTCGTGTTCCTTAGCCACGATTTGGTCGGGAGTCGCATATTCACCGAGGATGTTTCGCGCGATGTTCGAACCCGAGTAATACAGGAGGAAGAATGTTGCGCAGGAGATCGCGATGAGCACGGTGATGCCCGAAACGATGCGCTTGATGATGAACGTCAGCATGAGGGAGATCCCTTACTTGTGCCCGAAGGATGCGGTGGGGACGCCTGGGCATCCCCACCGCAACGATCAGGAGACCGGGGCGTAGTTGTACAGGTTCGGAACGGCCTGCTGAATCTGCGGTTCTACGGTGACCTTCGAGTCATCGCTGTAGTACAGCTGATTCACGCGATACCAGGGAGCAAACCAGGCATTGTCGACGACATACTGGTTCACCTTCTTGGCAAGCTCACCGCTCTTATAGCCACCGAAATGCACGGCATCAATGTAGCCGGCAATTTCGTCATCGGTTGTCTTGAAGGGGTTGTAGGCGGCATCTGTCGAGATCATCTGGCGGATCGCAACCCATGGCTCGCCCTGGAAGATGCTGAACCATGCGACTGAGTACTTTCCCTGAATGATGTTCGGAACGTAGTCGGCGAATGTCGCTGACGAGTATTCGACGGTGATGCCAACATCCGCGAGCTGCTGCTTCGCCATTGCCATGAAGGTCTCGGTTCCGTCTGGCATCGGCATCTTCAGAGTGAAGCCATCGGGGTAACCGGCTTCGGCCAGGAGATCCTTCGCTTTCTCCGGGTCGTAGGTGTAAGCATCGTCGAGCTCGGGAATGTATGCGTCAGTCGTCTTGCCGAAGACCTGTGATGTGATCTCCCCCTCGCCGAGCAGTGCCTCGTCAAGCATCGTCTGGCGGTCAAATGCGTAGTTGATCGCCTTGCGAACTCGCACATCCTTCAGCTGAGGCGCAATTTCGCCGCCGCGGTCAAAGAGCAGGAAGCCTTGCCAATCGACGGGGTAGCTCGTCTTCTTGAGCCCCTTCTTATCTGCCTGCTTGCTGGTCTTGGGGTCGAGAAGCGTGGCATCGACCTGCCCGGAGACCACGGCGTTCACGCGTGCCGTGACGTCGGTAAGAACCTTGAAGACGACCTTGTCGTACTTTTGCAGGTCGGGGTTCCAGTAGTCGTCATTCTTGGTGAACGTGAATTGCGATCCGTTGACGGATGCCTCCTTGTCGAGCACGTACGGTCCGCTGCCGACAGGATCGGTCTTCACACCGTCTGTGCCGATTGCGTCGGGGCTCCCCATGAAACCGGCCGCTTGGCTGAGGTAGTACAGCATGGCAGGGTCGGGCTCACTGAGGTTGATATCGATGGTGTCGTCATCGACGACGTCAACGGATTCGATCGACTGTCCCTGGTTGGCATCAGGGCCATTCGCTTCGGTGAAGTGGTCGAGGTTAGCCTTCGCCGCTTTCGCGTCGAACGTCGCACCATCGGTGAACGTCACGTCATCGCGCAAATCGACTGTCAGCACTGTGTTGTCGTCGTTGTACTTCCATTCCGTGGCGAGCATCGGAGAGAGCGTGCCATCCGACTCACGCAGAATAAGCGTGTCGTAGGCAGCCTGGTAGATCTGCATCTGGTGGCCCAGGTGAGCCTGCGCTGGGTCGAATGAGTTGATGTTCTGCAGCACGCCAAGGGTCAGCGTTGTGGGGGCCGAGCCCGAGCCGCTGCCCGCGGCTGAGCCGGAGCATCCGGTGAGGGCAAGGGAAGCCGCAGCGACGACTGCCGCCGAAACCACCAGGGGTCGAAACTTCATTGTTTTCTCCTTGAGAGGATTCTCTGCATTGAGTGCAATCGGTTGCCAAAAATGGGTTGACTTCTGATGTGCTCTGCTAACGCTAGGACACGATTGCGGTTTTGGCAACCGATTGTCAAAAATTGTGACGCGGTAGAAATGTAGCTGTCAGAGGCACGCGAAACAGCCTCGGCACCCATGTCGAGGCTATTTCGCATTTACGTCATGATCGCGCGGGGAACGCGCCCTCGGCTTCGATACGCGCGTTGAGTTCGGTGAGGTAGCGTTCCTCATCGAAGTTGACCATGTCGACCTCTTCACCCGTCCAGGCAGACAGATGCATGGCGTTGGCGAGACGAACTCCGTTGATGCCGTCGGGGCCAGGGGCGATTAGTGGGGTTCCGTCGAGTATGTTAACGGCAAAGTTCTGCATAACGGTGGCGTGCTGCTGCCCCCAGACCGATTCATACTCGGTTGTCTCGGTCTCGAACAGCGCACCGGTGTCGAGCTGCCCCGTGAACAACTTGCGCACGTCATCCATGGACATGTTCTCGGAAATCGCTTGCTCCGGCGCCGTGAGTCGGGTGATCGTCACGGTCTTCGAGTTCTCAACGACGATCTTTCCCTTGTCGAAGAGCATCTCGAGGCGGTCTGTTCCCACGAGGTCGTGCGTCGCCGTCATGAAGTGACCGGTCGCGCCGTTGCCGAAGTCGACCAGAGCGTTAACCTCGTCTTCCACGGCAATGTCACGGCGAAAACCGAAGGCGAGTTTTGCAAAACACTTCTGCGGGACACCACACATCCACTGCCAGAGGTCGAGCTGGTGAGGAGCCTGGTTGACAAGTACGCCGCCTCCTTCGCCGCCCCAGGTGGCACGCCAGTCCGACTGGTCGTAGTAGCCCTGCGGCCGCCACCAGTTGGTGATGATCCACGACGTGTGGCGCAGGGCTCCGAGCTCGCCCGAAGCGATGAGGCTCTTCAGATCGACATACAGCGGGTTCGTGCGCTGGTTGAAGAACACGCCGAACGTGAGCTGCGGCTTCGAAGCCGCGAAATCGATGACCTCGCGCGCCTGTTTCGTATACACGCCCACGGGCTTCTCGAGCAGAGCGTGAACGCCGCGTTCAAGCGCGGCGATGCCCATCTCGGGGTGAAGGTAGTGCGGAACGCACGTGACGACAGCATCCACCTCTCCCGACTCGATCATGTCGATGTAGTTCTCGTAGAACGGAACACCGAGCTCCTCTGCGCCTGCCTTCTTATCGGGCAGGATGTCGCAGATGGCGCCGACCTCCATGTTCGGCACCATTCCGTCGCGAATGAAAGTGGCGTACATGCCGCCTTCTGCTCCGAAACCGATGATGCCAAGGCGAATCTTTGTGTCAGTCATGCTGTGATGCTCCGTTTCGATGCGGACGTGGTTTGCGTCATGCGCTCGGGATAGGACGAGGCGTATACCTCGGAGATGATCTCGACGGTTCGCGCTGCTTCAGCCGGCGTGATCCAGAAAGCGTGCGGTTCGTCGAGACGGCTGTAAAAATCGGTGATGAGCCGTTCGTGAGAGACGCCCCAGTACGAGCGCTCCCCCGTTGCGGTCAGCTCCTCGTCCACTGTCTCGACAGTGCCATCGTTCCATCGCACAGTGAGATTCTCACGGATGCTCAGATGCGCGCGCTCAGTGACGATGTCGATTGTCACGTGCTCGTTCGCCGAGTGCGCGAGCGTCGCATAGAACACGGAACGTGCACCGTTCTCATGGTGAAGCGTCATCTCTGCGGTGTCTTCGACCTCGATCGGAAGAACGCGAGTCGACGCGCTCCCCTCGACGGAGGCGACCGCGCCGACAAGCCACTGCAGCAGATCAAGCGTGTGGATCGCCTGATTCATGAGCAGGCCACCTCCCCCGTGCTCCCACGTTCCGCGCCACGGCGCAGCCGCGTAGTAGTCGGGAGTGCGATGCCAGATCACGGTGCCCGAGGCACCCGTCACCGGGCCAAGATGCCCAGAATCAAGCAGTTCTTTTGCAGCACGCACGGGAGTGTTGTACCGGTTCTGAAAGCACACGGCGATCTTCGCCGCACTGCGTGCTGCAGCAGCGACGACGGCAGCCGCCTGTTCGGGGTCGCGTGCGACGGGCTTCTCGACGATGACGTTGATACCAAGATCAAGCGCAGCGATCACCGCAGCAGAATGTTGCGAGTGCGGCGTGCACACGTGAACGACATCGGGCTTCGCCACGGCGAAGAGTTCTTCGTGGCCCGCGAAACCGGGAACACCTAGACGCGTCGAAGCCTCGTCGAGCCGATCGGCGTCGGTGTCGCAGACCGCGACGAGCTCAGCATCCGGCATTCCCTCAATCGCGTCACGGTGAAGTGCAGAGATGTCCCCGCACCCGATCACCGCCGCCCTCGTCGTCATCGGGTGCTCACACCAGCATCGGCGAGCAGCGCGGCGAACGCGCGTGCCGCGACACCGAACGACGTCGGGCCGGAGAATCCGCCGAGAGAGTGAGCCTCGCCCAGGTGAGGTTCGAGCGAGGCGAATCCGCTGTAGCCGTCGTTCTTCAGCGCTGTGATGGTCTGGAGCACCTGCCCGTCGCCGTGCCCGGCGGGAACGACATTGCCAGAGGCCGCCTCGGCGTCTTTCACCTGCAGGTAATCAAGGTAAGGACGAAGCATCGCATAACCCTCGTCGTGCGGGTGCGTTACACCGACCTGCACAAAGTTGGCACTATCCCAGGCGAGCCGAAGAGCAGACGATCCGACAGACTCGACAAGGTCGAGCACGCGCTCCGGGGTATCACCGTAGATGTCTTTCTCGTTCTCGTGCAGCAGCGTCACCTTCTCACGCTCGGCCTCGGTCGCGAGCACGCGCATGCGCGCCATGACGGCGTCGCGCGTACTCTCAACCGGGACCCCTTCCCCCCGGAAGAATGAAAATACCCGGATGCTGTCCGTGCCCAGCGCGTGCGCAACGCGGATGATCCGCTTCAGCCGCTGCACCTCGAGATCAGCGTCGAGCGAGACATCGACTTTCCCGATGGGCGAGGCGACAGCTGACACTCCCATGCCCGCATCCTTCAGCACCGCGGCAAGGCGTTCGAGCTGATCGTCGTCAAGATCAACGACGTTGACGCCCCACGCGCTGCGCACCTCAATGTGCTGGACGCCAAGGGCACGCAGCACCGCCACCTGCACGGCCGGGTCATCGTGGATCTCGTCGCCGAATCCCGAGAGGGTCCACGTCACCGTGCTCTCTGCCGCTGCATTGCCTGTCATCGTCTCGAACCGCCTTCGCTCGTTCACATCTGCGGGAACCTTGCGCGTGCAAGGCAATCATGGACACTCTAAGCACCCGTCGTCGCTTTCGCAACCGATTGCCACACAGAAGAATTGTGAAGGCAATGTGCACGAGACCAAGATCACAAGAACAATCTCGAGCAATTGGCAACCGATTGACAAAAGGAGATGCGCGGGCGAGAATATCTGGCGTAGCCCACTCTTTCGAATGTACGAGGAAAACGTCATGGTCGACCTGTCCCGCGCACCGTTCAACCTCTCACCCGACGCCATCGCCTGGGTCGAGACCACTCTGAGTTCGCTGTCGCTGGATGAGAAGCTCGGGCAGCTGTTCATCAATCTCGACACTTCCTTCGATGAGAGCTACCTCGATTCAGTCGTCTCCGAGCACAAGGTGGGTGGCATCCGGTTCATGGGCGCCGCATCTTCCGTCGTGCAGGCGCACATTCGCTACGCGCAGTCGAAGGCGAAGGTTCCCCTGCTCGTGGCGTCGAACCCCGAAATGGGCGGCGCAGGAAGCATTAGTGATGGAACCCTCGTCACCTCGCATCTCGGTGCCGGCTCAAGCCCCGACCCAGACGATGCTTATCGGCTCGGGTACGTCGGCGGCCGCGAGACAGCAGCGATCGGGTGTAATTGGGCCTTCGCACCCATCGTCGACATCCATCGCAACTGGCGCAATACGGTGATCGGCACCCGCTCGTTCGGCGACAACGCCGACATCGTCATCGAGCGCGCCAAACGGTACTTTGACGGTCTAAGCGAATCAGGCTCCGCGGCGGCGATGAAGCACTTTCCCGGTGACGGCATCGACGAACGCGACCAACACGTGGTCACCACCTACAACACGCTGGGCCACGATGAGTGGAACGACAGCTACGGGCGCGTCTACCGTGAGCTCATCGAGTACGGAGTGCAGTCGATCATGATCGGCCATATCGGGGCACCCGAGCTGTCTCGACACTTCAGGCCGGAGATGACGGATGCTGAGGTGAAGCCGGCGACACTCGCCCCAGAGCTGCTGCAAGATCTTCTGCGCGGCGAGCTCGGATTCAACGGGCTCATCATCACCGATGCGTCAATGATGGTCGGCTTCACACAGGCGCTGCCGCGCAGAGACGCGGTTCCCGCCGCAATTGCCGCCGGTTGCGACATGTTCTTATTCTTCCGCGACCCCGCAAAGGACCGTGCCTACCTGCGTGCGGGCATTGAGAACGGCGTCGTCACGGAAGAGCGCTTGAACGAGGCGCTGCTCCGCGTGCTGGGGCTCAAGGCATCGCTCGGTCTGCACGAGACGCCGCGCGACGAGCTCGTTCCCCCAGTCGATGCCCTCGAGGTCATCGGAAGCGACGAGCATCGCGCCATCGCGGCATCCGTCTCAGACCGCGCCGTGACGCTCGTGAAGGACACAGCCAACACGCTGCCGCTCACACCACAGAGTCACCCCCGCATTCGCTTGTATGGAATCACCGGGCAATCGGACTTCACCGGAACCGATCCGAGCGGCTACCTCGACATCGCGAAGCAGGAGCTTGAGCGTGCAGGGTTTGAGGTGCACGTGTTCAAGAATGCCCTGCAACGCGCGGCCGAGGGTGAAGAAGGTGTGTATTTTCACACCGTCATGGCCGACGAGGCCTCGGGCGACTACGCCGAGAAATATGATGCCGCTCTTGTTTTCGCCAACGTCGCCGGGTTTGCCCAGGAGGCAACGGTGCGCATTCACTGGTCGACGCCCATGGCAGCAGAGATCCCCTGGTACGTCACCGAGGTTCCCACCGTTCTCGTGTCGCTCAACCAACCCAACCATCTGATCGACGTTCCGATGGTGAAGACGCTCGTGCACGCTTACACCCCGAGCCGCGAGTCGATCAGAGCCGCGGTAGAGAAGATCACGGGCGCATCAGAGTTCACCGGAACCTTCAATGAGAACGTCTGGTGCGGCGCCACCTGGGGCACCCGGCTCTGACGGGCACCATACACAGTCAATCGACACACGTGACATCGACGTAATGAGGACGCACACATGGAGCTGAACTCCGACCCTGACCGCCTGTTTCCTGTCGACCCGCGAACCCGCGAGATCGCTCGAGGGCTCTACGCGAGCGTCGCCGAACTGCCGATCATCTCACCGCACGGCCACGTCGACCCGCGGATGCTGCTCGACGACGAGCCGTTTCCCAACCCGGCCGACCTCCTGCTGCGCTACGACCATTATGTGACGCGTCTGCTTCACGCCTCGGGCATCCACCTCAACGAGCTGGGTGTTCCTGATCGCTCGGGTGCCGCACCGACAGCGGAGCCGCGAGAGGCGTGGCGAAACTTCTGCGCCAACTGGCACCTGTTCGCAGGAACAGCATCCGGTTATTGGTTTCGCCATGAGTTCACCGAGCTGTTCGGCATCACCGAGCAGCCGGATGCCTCGAACGCCGACCGCCTCTACGACATGATTTCTGAGGTGCTGAAGCTCCCCAGCTTCCGCCCCCGTGCGCTGTTCGCCGACTTCGGCATCGAGGTGCTCGCGACGACGGATGACCCGCTCGACGACCTCGCGGCGCACGATGCTCTCGCGGCCGACCCGTTGTTCACAGGCCGTGTCACGCCGACGTTCCGCCCCGACGCGTACCTAAATCCAGCAAGTCCCGCGTTTATCAGCAACATCGAGCGACTCGCCGCGTGGAACGGAACCGCCGCCGACGACTACGCCGGTTATGTCTCAGCTCTTGAACAACGTCGCCGACACTTTGTCGAGCATGGAGCATTCTCAGCCGATCACGGGGTGTTGCAGCCGCTCACCGTCGACCTCGACCGTGACGAGGCCGCGTCGCTGTATGCGCGCGCCGTGCGCGGCAAGCTGAGTGATGCCGAGGCCGCCGTGTTCCAGGGGCACATGCTGCTCGAGTCCGCCCGAATGTCCGTCGAAGACGGCCTCGTGATGACAGTGCATCCCGGCGTTGCACGCAATCACAGCACGCCGACGTTCGAGAGGTTCGGCCCCGACACCGGCCACGACGTCCCCGTGCGCACTGAGTACGTCGAGAACCTTCGGCCGCTTCTACAGCGCTACGGCAACATTCCCGACTTCCACCTCGTGCTCTTCAGCGTCGACGAGACCTCGTACTCGCGCGAGATCGCGCCGCTCGCCGGCTTCTACCAGAGCCTGTACATCGGGGCGCCCTGGTGGTTTCTTGACGCGCCAGACGCCGTGCAGCGCTTTCGCTCGGCCGTCACCGAGACCGCTGGCTTCTACCGCAGCTCCGGATTCATCGACGACACACGCGCGTTCCTCTCCATTCCGGCACGTCACGACATGGCACGCCGCCTCGACTCCGCGTTTCTCGCCCGCCTGGTTGCTGAAGGACGCCTCGACGAGCCGATGGCACAGAAGATCGCCATCGACCTCGTCGACTCACTCCCCCGAAAGGTATTCAAGCTATGACGGCATCCACTCCCCTGACCCGCGAGGCGGCGTTCGGCGCAGAGTTCGCGGCACCACCACGCATTGTGCACATCGGCCTCGGTGCGTTCCACCGAGCACACCAGGCCTGGTACACGGCGCGCGCCGCCGACGCTTCGCAGTGGGGCATCGCGGCATTTACGGGGCGTAGCCCTCGGGCTGCTGAAGAGCTCACCGCACAGGGCGGCGTCTACACCCTCATCGAGCGCGCCGCAGACGGCGATAGCGCTGAGGTCATGCCCAGCATCGTCGAGGCGCACGACGGCGCCAACCTTGACCGGCTCCGCGAACTGCTCGCAGCGCCCAAGACAGCCATCGTCACACTCACGGTCACCGAGACGGCATACCGCGTCGGCGCGGACGGCTCGCCAAATCTCGACGACCCGGCGGTCACCCGCGATATCGACGCTCTCCGTTCTGGAGGCGATCCGGAGTCCGTTCTCGGCCGGCTCGTCAGCGGTCTCGCCGCACGCAAGGCAGCGGATGCTGGTGGCATCGCCGTCGTGTCGTGTGACAACATCCCCGACAACGGAGCACTCGTTCGCGCGGGCACCCTCGGGCTCGCCGAGCACGTTGACGCCACGTTGCACGCCTGGATCGCCGCACACGTCTCATTCGTCTCGACGTCCGTCGATCGCATCACACCGAGAACCACGGATGCTGACCGACAGACAGCTGAACAGCTGACCGGCTGGCGCGACGCCTGCCCCGTCGTCACGGAGCCGTTCTCGGACTGGGTGCTCAGCGGCGAATTTCCCGCGGGGCGCCCCGCTTGGGAGACCGCAGGGGCGCGATTCGTCGACGACATCGAACCGTTCGAACGCCGCAAGCTGTGGCTGCTCAACGGGGCGCACAGCCTTCTCGCATACACAGGACTGCTTCGCGGTCACCGTACGGTTGCCGATGCGATGGCCGACTCCGAGTGTCGCGCGTGGGTGCGTGAGCTCTGGGACGAGGATGTGCGTCATCTGCCGGCATCGCTCGATCTTGACTCCTACCGAGCGCAGCTCGAGGAGCGCTTCGACAACGCGCGCATCGCGCACCACCTTGCACAGATTGGCTTGGAGGGCTCAACGAAGCTCGGAGTGCGGGTTGCGCCGGTGATCACGGCGGAGCGCGCAGCAGGGCGTTCGGGCGCAGCATCCATTCGTGCGATCGCCGCGTGGGTTGCACTTCAGTTGGACGGTCTGGACATTCACGACGCCAACGCCGCCGACATTGTCAGGGCTCGTCGCTCACCGGACCCTGTGAGGGCGCTTCTCGCCGTCGTCGACGGCGATCTCGCACGAAACGATGACGTTGTCGCTGCCGTGACCCGGGCAAAAGAGCACGTTCATTCGGTCAGCACGCACGCTGCGGTCTGATGTTCTCCCCCGTCATGTGAACACGGCGGCTGAGGCTGTTTGCTAGCGTTGACTGTGGATTCTCCAGCGTCGCACGACTCCAGCACGTCAGCCGCACTCTCGTGCACTCACGACTTTCCCTTTCGCCCACAGAAAAACGAGGAGATCTCATGGCGGATACCGCACAAGCCAACATCGGCGTCATCGGAATGGCGGTGATGGGCTCCAATCTGGCCCGCAACCTCGCTAGCCGCGAAGGCAATTCCGTCGCAATCTACAACCGCTCCCCCGAGAAGACCCGCGCGGTGACCTCGGAATTTCCGGATGCCGGTTTCATCGCGTCCGAGTCGATCGAGGACTTCGTCGCGTCGCTGTCGTCTCCCCGCACCGCAATCATCATGGTTAAGGCGGGTGCAGGCACGGATGCTGTCATCAATCAGCTCACCGAGCACTTTGAGCCGGGCGACATCATCGTCGACGGCGGCAACGCACTGTTCACGGACACGATCCGCCGCGAGAAGGCCGTGCGCGAGACGGGCATCAATTTCGTCGGCGCCGGCATCTCCGGAGGCGAAGAGGGTGCGCTTCTCGGACCGAGCATCATGCCGGGCGGTTCAGCCGAGGCCTGGGAGACGCTTGGGCCGATCCTGAAGTCGATCGCTGCTGTCGCCGAGGGTGAGCCGTGTGTCACGCACGTCGGAACTGACGGCGCAGGTCACTTCGTGAAGATGGTTCACAACGGCATTGAATATGCCGATATGCAGCTGATCGCCGAAGCCTACGACCTCATCCGTCGCGGCACGGGCAAGACCCCGGCGGAAATCGCCGACATCTTCGCCGAGTGGAACACGGGCGAGCTCGAGTCGTACCTCATCGAAATCACCGCGGAGGTGCTGCGCCAGGTCGACGCCAGCACCGATAAGCCCCTCATCGACGTCATCCTCGACCAGGCCGGCGCCAAGGGCACAGGAGCCTGGACCGTGCAGACGGCACTTGATCTCGGCATCCCGGTATCGGGCATCGCCGAAGCAGTCTTCGCCCGCTCACTGTCGTCGAAGCCGGCTCAGCGTGCCGCGGCATCCACACTTCCTGGTCCGTCGTCCACGTGGCACGTGAAGGATACAGACGCGTTCATCGAAGACGTGCGTCAGGCGCTCTATGCGTCGAAGATCATCGCCTACTCGCAGGGCTTCGACGAGATCGTCGCCGGTGCTGAGCAGTACGGATGGGACATCAAGAAGGGCGACATCGCGAAGATCTGGCGTGGTGGCTGCATCATCCGCGCGCGCTTCTTGAACCGCATCACGGAGGCGTACGACGAGAACCCCGACCTTGTCGCTCTCGTCACCGCGCCGTTCTTCACTGAGATCGTATCTGCGGCGCAGGACTCATGGCGGCGCATCGTCGCGGGTGCTGCCCAGTCGGGCATCCCGGCTCCTGCGTTCTCGTCGTCGCTGTCGTACTACGACGGGCTGCGCGCTGACCGTCTGCCCGCTGCGCTCGTGCAGGGTCAGCGTGACTTCTTCGGTGCGCACACGTACAAGCGCGTCGACAAAGAGGGCACATTCCACACGCTGTGGTCGGGTGACCGCAGTGAGGTGAACGCCGAAGACACGCACTGAGCACCATCGGGTGACAAGAAAAGCCCCGCGGATCTAATCCGCGGGGCTTTTGTCATGTGTCAGTGTGACGCCACCTCGTACTCACTGAGAATCGTGCCTCGTGGACGCGTGGCACGAAGCGCCGACGTCATCCGATCGACGGCCTCGAGAAGGACGTCCCGCGGTGTCGCAAAATTGACACGCACGAACCCGCTCTCAGCTGCTCCGTGCTCGCCTCCCGGAGTCGTGGCGACAGCTGCCACGTCGCGCAGATACTCTGCAGCGTCGGCAAGCTCGAACTCACGCAGATCGAGCCAAGCGAGATAGGTGGCGTCCGGCGGGATCATGATGTGACCCAGTCCACTTTCGCCGAGAGCGTCCACCATGGCGTCCCGGTTTCCGCGGAGAACCTCGATCGCCTCGGTGAGCCACGGACCACCTGACGTCAGTGCGGCCTCGGTCGCGACCATTCCCAGGGGCGAGATCCCTCCCTTAGCCGCGCGCGGTATCCGCTCCCACGTGCGGTTGTCCGCTTCGTTCGTGAAGGCGATGAACGCGCATCGAAGACCCGGAATATTCCATGCTTTGCTGGCACTTGTGAACGTGATGCTGTGTTCCGCCGCACGCGACCCGACGCTCGAGTAGGGAATGAACTCTCGACCATAGCGAATCGGGGCGTGCACCTCGTCGGCAAAGACCCGTACCCGATACCGTTCAGCGAGATGGCTGATCGCCGTCAGCTCCGAGCGTGTGAAGACATGCCCTGTCGGATTCACGGGATTGCAGAGGATCAGCGAACCCGAGCCGTTCTTGAACGCATTCTCGAGCGCATCGAGGTCAAGCTCATAGCGATCCGTCGTCCTCGTCATGGGCACCTGGTAGATCAGCCTCTCGGCCGCAGTGACCGCATCGAGAAACCGACTGTACGTCGGGGTGATCACAGCAACCGGGGTCCCCGGAGCGGTGAAGTACCGGATCGCGTTCGTGAGCCCCTTGATGATGTCGGAGATCAGCCGAACCTGCTGGGGAGGGACGGACACCCCCTGCGCGCCGAGCCATCGGCTGGCCACGGCAGGCAGCGTGCTGTCTGCGTCCGGAATTGGATAGCCAAAGGCCTGCCTGCCGACAGCATCCTGCACCGCGTTCAGGATCGGATCAGCGACGGGGAAATCCATTTCGGCAACCGTAAGATCGATCGTCGAGGACGGATACACTCCCCATCGCTTGCAGCCCCGCGCCCGCGAGTCGTCAATGGTCCAGTCGCTGATCTTCATTTCTTCCTTTTCTCATGTCGATGAATGCGTGGCGCCGCCGAAACGGTGCCGAGTCAGGTCGTTGCCGTTCGAGCCGCGCTGATGTGGGTGAGAAACTGCGCTGTGCGCGCTTCCACGGGGTTCCGGATCACCTCACGGGGACTCCCCGACTCGACGACCGATCCCTTCTCCATGAAGTAGACGGTCGTCGCGACATCTTCGGCAAAGGTGATCTCGTGCGTTGCGACCACCATGGTCACGCCCTGGCGAGCGAGATCCGTGACGACATCGAGAACTTCACCAACAAGCTCGGGATCGAGAGCGGATGTCGGCTCATCGAGAAGCAGAACGTCAGGCCGTGTGGAGAGCGCACGCGCGATTGCGACGCGCTGCTGCTGCCCTCCCGACAGCTCGGATGGATACGCTCCGGCTTTCTCCGCCAGGCCGACCAGCGCTAGAAGCTCGTGGGCGCGAGCGCGGGCCGCTGCCCGAGTCTCGCCCAGCCCGCTCGTCGGCCCCTCCATCACGTTCTCTAGCGCCGTGCGATGAGCGAACAGGTCGAAATGCTGAAAGACCATTCCCGTCGATCGTCGCTGGCGAGCGAGGGTGCGCTGATTGCATTCGCGCAGATACCCGCGCTTGGTCGTATACCCCATAACGTGACCCGCTACCTGAACGACTCCCCCGGTGGGAGTCTCGAGATGGTTGATGCACCGAAGAAGCGTGCTCTTTCCCGAGCCCGACGGGCCGATCAGGGCGACGACCTCCCCACGCTTAACCTGGAGGGAAACTCCGCGCAGGGCCTCGACATGGCCATACGACTTGCGAACGTCGCGGGCGTGAATGATGGGATCCGATTCGCTCGTCTCGGCGAGCGTGGGCTGTGTAGCGGTCATGACGTCACCTCGTGGGGTTGATCCGAGTCAGCGATTAGCGGCTGCCGACGAGCGGAGCTCTTCTCCGTGCGCCGGGTGTAACCACGCGAATAGTGGTTCTCGATTCGTCGCTGCACCTGCGTGAGAATGACGACGATCACGAGGTACCAGATGCTCACGACGATCAGGAGAGGTATCTGCTGGAAGTTCTGCGAGTAAATCAACTGTGCTTCCGTCATGAGGTCGCCAGCACCGATGACGAAAACCATCGCCGTGTTCTTCACTTGGCTGATCAGTGAATTTCCGTACGCCGGCAGGATCACGCGAATCGCCTGCGGGAACACCACTCTGAAGAACGTCTTTGCCGGTGTGAGTCCGCAGGCGGCAGCCGCTTCACTCTGACCGCGAGGAACCGAGAGGATCCCTCCTCGGATGTACTCCGCGAGAAATGCTGCCTCGCCCAGGCTCAAGCCGAGCAGAGCCGCCGCGAACTGGGTGATCAGCAGGTTGGTGTCGAAGGTGACAAGATCTGGCCCAAAGGGAATTCCGATTGTGATCGTCGGAAGGATTGCGGCGAGGAAGTACCAGAACAGCAGCTGCACCATCGGAGGGATGCTGCGAAAGATCGTGATGTACGTGCGGGCGAACGCTCGAGGCGCCGGGTCTCGCGTAAGGGCCATGAGCGCCAGGACGACACCGAGCACTGTGGCGATTGCCATGGAGACGGCTGTCAGAACAAGCGTAGTCTGAAGCCCCTGGAGGATTCTCGGATCGAAGAGATAGGTGCCGACGGCGCCCCAATCCAGGCGCTCATTTGTCGCCGCTCCGACCACAAATGCAATCACAACCCAAAGGAGGATCACGAGTGTCAGGATCCGGCTCCAGCTGATGCGGCTCTTCGCCTTGATGGGCGGAAGCGGGGCGGCTTCATTCCGCCTCGCCCGCGCTGGCACGGCGAGGTTGGTGGTCATAGTCCCTTCCCATCGTTGATCGTGATCTCATCGGGGACGAGCGCGTCTTCAGACCACTTCTCGGCGATTTCGCTGTAGGCACCGCTCTCAAGAAGTCCTTCCCAAGCCGCTTTGAGCGCGTTCACGAGCTGCGGCTGGTCTTTCGCCACAGGCATGCCAAGTGGCGCGCTGTCTCCCTCGAGCTTTCCGATCAGCTCCATCTCGTCATCGTGCTGTGAAACCATGTATGGAGTGGCGGTCATCCCGTCGACGATGGCTTCGATCCGTCCGCTCAGGAGCGCTTGACGAGTCGCCCCGTCGTCCTGAAATGTCTCCAAGACGTACGGCTCTGTCCCGCTATCGGCGCAGGCATCCTTCTGATTGTCGAGTATCGAAAATTCATTTCCCCCACCGTTTACTCCGATCGTGTGCCCGCAGAGAGAATCGACGCTGGTTCCGATGCCGTTTGCTTCCCCCTTGCGCGTCACGACAACCGAGCCGGAGTTCGCATAATCGATGAAATCAACGACTTCGCGACGATCTGCCCGGTCGCTGACGTTGTACAACCCAGCGTCATAGCGGCCCGCAGCGATTCCACCGAGCAAGCTGTCGAACGGAACGACGACGAGCTTCACTGTGACGCCCAGCTCCTTCTCCAGGGCCTCGGCAATGTCGATGTTGAATCCGACGAGCTCACCGTCCTTGAGGAAGTGAGTGGGGACTGTATTTTCTCCTGTGGCAATGACGATCTGCCCGGCGTCCACAATGCGATCTGGCAGGCCTGTCGCGCCGGAGCTCGAATTCTGATCGGCGGCGTCTGCCGGATTGGGCACGACTGCGTTGCACGCGGCGAGCAGGCTCACGGCCGAGAATGCCACGGCGACTCCGAGCACCCCACGCCTGATGGTCTTGGGGAACTTCACTGTTTCCTCCTCTGTCGGTGACGGGTTCCTCAGTAGTGTTCCAAACGAACTGGTAGTGCACTAGACCTCACTTGACTAAGGTCTGTGTTAGCACCAGGCTAAGAGCACAGAAGAAATGGACGACATATGCCGATGGACACGAGTCGTATCGAGAACGTGGAGACTCTCGATCTCTCGGTCTTCGTCGAGATCGCCCGCTCCGGGAGCTTCGGGCGCGCAGCGCGAAAACTTCTCATCGCGACGCCGTCTGCGAGCACGCGGATCACGCGCCTCGAAGAAAAGCTCGGCTGTCAGCTCTTCGTCCGGACGCCGCGTGGATCGCAGCTGACCTCGGAAGGCCGCACGTTTCTCTCATACGCGCAGCGCACGCTGACAATTCTCGAAGAAGCGCATCATGCTGTGCTGTCTGACCAATCACGACGAGCCGTCGCAGCTGTTCCTGCAAGCCTCGGGTGGGTGATCTACCCGTGCATCCTTCGACTCTGGTCAACGATGAACATCACCGGCGACTGCCGTGTGGCACACAGCAAAGAGGTGATCGAGTTCATCCTCGATGGCACAGCATCCATTGGGCTGGTCATCAACACTCCCCTTCCCGCCAGCGTGACGGGGCATAAGGTCTGCCATTCTCCAATGCGCGCCGTTGTTTCTGCGCAGCATCCACTCGCCAATGCCCATGCCGCATCGCTGGATGAGGCCCGAGCATATGGGGTAGCCATCTACCGATGGGGCCCTGAGGCAGTCGCCCTTGCCGGCACCTTCGATGAGACGCCGCACACGGGTCAGAACGACGTTCATCTCATCGGGTTGCCATCGACGGTGCTGGACCTCGTCGAGACATCCAATATCGTCGGCATCGTCCCCGAGTTCGCGGCACGATCGGCGCTCCTGGACGGCCGAGCCGTCACGCTCCCCCTCCGGATGCCCGAATGGTCGCTTGAGGTCCAGCTCGTCCACCGACGTGAGGCAAGTGAGGACATCAGTGTGCGCACCCTGGCCGACAACATCGACGTGCTCGCCAGGGAGTTGACGCTGCCCGTCTCAGCCGGATGACGACACTGCTAAAGAGACACACGGATGCCCCGCGGACGACGATCCGCGGGGCACCTCAGGGCGTGATGGTTGTTCAGGAGGCTACGCGGCACCGTCGAAAAGACTTGTGACGGAGCCGTCTTCGAATACCTCGCGGATCGCGCGTGCGAGTAGTGGCGCGATCGACAGCACCTCGAGCTTCTCGAACTGCTGCTCTGCAGTCAACGGAAGCGTATCGGTGACGACGACCTTGTCGATGACAGACGACTGCAGAATCTCCGCCGCCGGGTTGCTGAACACCGCGTGGGTTGACGCCACGACGACGCCAGTGGCACCGTTCTCCTTTAGCGCCTCTGCAGCCTTGACAATCGTGCGACCGGTGTCGATGAGGTCGTCGACGAGGAGGCACACTCGACCCTTCACCTCACCGACGATCTCGTGAACCGACACCTGGTTGGGAACGAGTGGATCGCGACGTTTGTGGATAATCGCGAGCGGAGCTCCGAGCTTATCGCTCCAATTGTCCGCGACGCGCACGCGTCCCATATCGGGCGACACAACCGTCAGATTCTCGGAATCGAGTCTCTCTTTGAAGTACTCGAGCAGCACGGGCATGGCGAAGAGGTGGTCGACGGGACCGTCAAAGAATCCCTGAATCTGCGCAGCATGGAGATCGACAGACATGATGCGATCGGCGCCAGCCGTCTTGAACAGGTCGGCAACGAGACGTGCCGAGATCGGCTCCCGTCCGCGACCTTTCTTGTCTTGCCGTGCATACGGGTAGAACGGTGCGACGACAGTGATGCGCTTGGCTGACGCGCGCTTCAGCGCGTCGACCATAATGAGCTGCTCCATGAGCCACTCGTTGATGGGCGTGGAGTGCGATTGAATGACAAAGGCATCGCAGCCGCGCACGCTCTCGTCGTAGCGCGCGTAGATCTCGCCGTTTGCAAATGTGCGTGAGTCGGTCGGCACCAGTTCAGAGCCGAGTTCTGCGGCGATGCTTTCTGCGAGTGCCGGATGCGCCCGCCCGGAGACAAGCACCAACCTTTTCTGCCCCGAAGCTTTGATTCCTGACACAACCCCTGCTTTCTGTCGCTTTTCGACCTGCGGACTACTTTTCGGGTTCCGCGGCGGCCGCAGCGTCTGCGGCTGCCGTCCCGGGGCGGTTGGCTGTTGTCCAGCCGTCCATATTCCGTTGGGGTGCCACGCTGATGGCGAGTGACCCGGCAGGAACGTTCTTGCGCACAACAGTTCCGGCACCCGTATAGGCGCCGTCACCAATCGTAATCGGCGCGACGAAGACATTGTGTGATCCGGTGCGAACATGCGATCCGATCACCGAGGAGTGCTTGTTCACTCCGTCGTAATTGGCGAAGATCGTGCCAGCGCCGATATTTGCTCCTTCACCCACTGTCGCATCCCCCACATACGAGAGATGCGGCACCTTGCTTCCACCGCCGATGTTCGCATTCTTCGTTTCGACGAAGGCGCCGATCTTGCCGTTCTCCCCGAGGCTGGTTCCCGGGCGCAGGTACGAGAACGGGCCAACAGTAGCTCCCGCTGCGATCACGGCGAGAGTCGCATCGGTGCGTGTGACGACAGCATCCTCGCCGATTTCGCAGTCGACGAGTGTCGTGTCGGGGCCGATCTCTGCGCCCGCCGCGACAACGGTGGCTCCGAGAATCTGAGTGCCCGGCTTGATCGTGACGTCAGGCGCCAAAGACGCTTTGATGTCGATCCACGTCGACGACGGATCTTGCACGGTGACGCCCTCGCGCTGCCAACCGCGAATGATCAGAGTGTTCAAACGCGCAGCGGCCGCGCTCAGCTGAACGCGGTCGTTGACACCCTCGATCACCCACGGCTCCGACACCGACACGGCGGAAACCGATTCACCGGTCTCACGCAAATGCCCAACAACATCGGTGATGTACTTCTCCGCCTGCGCGTTGTCCGTCGTGAGCTTCGTCAACTCCCGCCGCAGCGCCGACGAAGCGAAGACGTAAACCCCAGCGTTGATCTCATTGACCGAGAGTTCCGCAACGGAGGCATCCTTCTGCTCAACGATGCGGTCGAGTGATCCGTCTTTTGCCCGGATGATGCGTCCGTATCCCGTGGCATCCTCGAGCATTGCCGAAAGCAAAGTCGCCGAGGCGACGGCCGCCCGGTGCTTTTCAACCAACTGCGTCAGCGTTCCTGAATCCAGCAGGGGCACATCGCCATTGATCACGAGTACATCACCGTCGAAGTCGCTCGGAAGCGCCTCGACCGCCTGCTCCACAGCGCGACCAGTGCCCGGCGTCTCATCTTGATCCACAACAAGGCTCGCGGCCAGCTCGCTCACCACGACCTCGGCGACACGGTCGCGCTCATGTCGCACGACGGTGACGACGTGCTCGGCATCCAGCGCCCGGGCAGTTGCGAGCACATGGCTGAGCATCGGAGCACCGGCAATGGGGTGCAGCAGCTTCGGCAACCGCGACTTCATTCGCGTCCCCTGACCAGCGGCGAGAATGACGACGGCCAGTTTTTTATCGCTCATGCTCCGCCTCCAGGACTCGAACCTAGACTTCACAGCTCCAAAGGCTGTCGTGCTGCCATTACACCAAGGCGGACCGCGCACTTGAAAGTGCACAGGTTCCAGTTTGCCAGATGTCACGGGGTGGTCGTGTCAGTGGGGCACACAGGATAATGGGCACATGGCAGATTCACACGACGAGGTCGACCGCATTGTGACGGCCTGGGAACGCGAGCGCCCCGACCTCACGTTCTCGCCCCTGCAGGTTCTCTCGCGTGTGGGGCGGCTTTCGCGGCATCTCGAGCGAGCGCGACGCGACGCGTTCACGCGGTCGAAACTGGAGTCCTGGGAGTTCGATGTGCTTTCTGCATTGAGGCGCGCAGGCGATCCCTTCACGTTGAGCCCGAAGCAGCTTCTGACACAGACTCTCGTGTCGAGTGGCACCATGACGAACCGCATCGACCGTCTGGTCACCCGAGGTCTCGTCGAGCGCAGAACAGATCCCAATGACGGGCGCGGAATTCTCGTCATCATGACACGGACGGGCCTTGCCCAAGTGGATGCCGCTATCACGCGGCTCGTCGATGCTGAGTCTGAGCTTCTCAGCACACTCAGCGCCGACGACCAGCACACCCTCGCGATGCTGCTGCGAAGGCTTCTGCTTGGATTCGACGAGGTGTGATCAGCGGCGCAGCACCGTGCGTGCGAGCGTGTTGCCAAAGTATTGAACGACCTGCACAATGATCACGATCACGATCACGGCAGACCAGGTGACAACGGGCTCGAACTGTCTGAAGCCCCATTGAATGGCGAAGGAACCCAGTCCGCCTCCGCCCAGGTAGCCGGCGAGAGCCGACATCTCAACGATCGCCACGAAGATGAATGTGTAACCGAGAATCAAGGGGCCCAGCGCTTCCGGGAGCACAACCGACCAAATGGTGCGCAGTCGACTCGCCCCCGACGCCCGTGATGCTTCGAGCACGCCGTGTGGCACCGTCACGAGGTTTTGCTCGACGATCCGGCTGATGCCGAAAATCGCCGCGAGCGAGATCGCCATGATCATCGCGTTGTTGCCAATCCCGGTTCCAATCACGGGACGAATCAATGGTTGCATCGCAGGAACGAAGATAATGAACGGAATGGGCCTGAAGAAGTTCACGATCACGTTCAGCACCGTGAAGACGCCCCGATTCGCGTAGATGCCGCCGCGGCGGGTCACGTAGAGGGCGAGTCCCAGAATGAGTCCCCCGATACCGCCGAAGACCAGGCTGATCGAGACAAGATAGAGAGTCTCACCCGTCGCCTCGAGCAGTGTGGGCAGAAGGTCGATGATCTGATCCATCAGGCGGCCTCCACCACGTCGATCGTCGCTCCGATGGTGCGGAGGGCGCCGTCGATTGCCGCGTTGTCGCCCCGAAGCGCGAGCGTGAGATGGCCGAAAGCTCTCCCCCGAATGTCGTTGATTCCGCCATACACGAGCTCGAACTCGACATTCGCGCGGGCGAGCTCGACAAAAACGTCAGACTGCGAACGGTCCCCATCTCGAAACGAGAACGTCACAATGCGTCCGTCGTGGCGTGAGCGCAGCGTCGTCACCTCGTACGGCTCCGGAATTCCTTTCACGACTGTTGAGACGAATCGACGAGAGGCCGGATGCTGTGGATTGCTGAACACGTCGAACACCCCGCCCTTCTCGATGATGCGTCCCTGCTCCATGACGGCGACGCGGCTTGCAATCGATCTGATGACGTCCATCTCGTGGGTGATGACAACGATCGTGATGCCGAGTTCCCGGTTGACCCGGTCGAGAAGACCGAGCACCTCGTGCGTGGTCTCGGGATCCAGCGCGCTTGTCGCTTCATCGGCGAGGAGGATGCGTGGATTCGTGGCGAGAGCACGTGCGATGCCGACTCGCTGCTTCTGGCCTCCCGAGAGTTGATCAGGGTAACTGCGCCCTTTGTCGGAGAGCCCGACGAAGTCGAGAAGTTCGGCGACACGCCGAGCGCGTTCTGCACGCGGCATCCCGGCAATAACAAGTGGGTACGCGATGTTCTTCGCGACAGACTTGGAGTTGAACAGGTTGAACTGCTGAAAGATCATGCCGATCTCGAGCCGCATCGTGCGCAGATCGCGTTCCCCAAGCCCGGTGATGTCGGTGCCGTCCACCTCGACTGTTCCACGTGTCACCGGCTCGAGGGCGTTGATCAAGCGTACGAGCGTCGACTTGCCTGCGCCCGAATAACCGATGATCCCGAACACCTCGCCCTGCTCGATATCGAGACTCACGTTGTCGATGGCGTTGACGACCTCACCCTTCTCTGTCGGTGAGGGGTACGATTTCGTCACATCTCTGAGGCTGACGATGGGCACGATGGCGTCCTTACGATTTCACAGCGATCCGGCGGGAGCCTGTGGCGCCCGCCGGATCATTCTGGTGCTGGGGTTGAGGCTCAGCCCTGATCCTTGATATCGGCGACGACCTCGTCGAGTGAGGCCTGCAGATCTTTCGCCGACGTGTCGACGAACTGGGCGGTGCCGCCGGCCGTCTTCTGCACACCATCGAGAACATCTTGGCTGTTGTGGTAAATCTCCACGAGCTTGTTGTAGACCTCGTTGTCGGCGTCTTCGGCCTTCGTCACGAAGATGTTGATGTAGGGAACCGCGTTGGGATCGGCCGGGTCGTCCTGTGCGATGGCGTCTGAAGCCTTCAGTCCCGAGTCTTCGATGAAGTCGTTGTTGATGATCGCCGCCGCCACGTCGGGAAGCGACGTCGGTGTGAGGCTCGCCTCAAGCGCCGTCACTTTCACGCGGGACGCTGACTCATCGACGTCGGCGACTGTCGAAAAGACGCTTCCGCCGCCCTTCAGCTCGATGAGACCGGCAGACTGCAGCACGAGGAGGCCTCGTGCCTGGTTCGACTCGTCATTCGGCACGGCGACTTCAGCGCCGTCAGGGATGTCTTCGACCGAGTCGTACTGCGTCGAGTACAGGCCCAGCGGGTAGATCGCTGTTGCGCCAATCGGCGTGAGGTCGTCACCGGATGCTTCGTTGTACTGCGCGAGGTAGATCACGTGCTGAAACTGATTGATGTCGATGTCGCCCTCGGAGAGCGCGGGGTTCGGCTGAGTGTACTCACCGAAGTCGACGATCTCGACGGTTATGCCCTCGTCTGCAGCTGCTTGCGTGTAGGTCTCCCAGTAGGGGTCGCTTGCGCCGACAACGCCGATCTTCACTGGATTATCTGCTGTGCCCTTCTCTGCGGATGCCTCTGCACCTGTACTTGAGCATGCGGCAAGAGTGGCAATCAGAGGCAGTGCGGCGAGCGCTGCGAAGATCTTCTTTTTCGACACGGGGAGTCCTTTGCTTGAAGGGAATGCTTCAACAGTAAGCAGGGTCTCTGCGCGCACGAAGTCGGGCTGTAACAGAGTGAAATGAAGCTTCTTCGCCCGCGAAACACAAATTCTCATGTCAGTTTGGTCACAGACCTCGTTTTACCAGCTTGTCTGCACTAGGTTGAGAATCGCAGTAGTTGTGTACGCAGTGATTTTTTGCGCACGTGCCGTCGAAGGGTGGCGGTCAGTGCACTTGAGGGAGCGGACAGAAACACGGCAATGGCGCACCCCGACAGTCGGGGTCCGCAA
Source organism: Paramicrobacterium chengjingii (assembly GCF_011751765.2). Lineage (GTDB taxonomy): Bacteria > Actinomycetota > Actinomycetes > Actinomycetales > Microbacteriaceae > Paramicrobacterium > Paramicrobacterium chengjingii. The sequence continues at coordinate 1,109,246 of NZ_CP061169.1, read as the reverse complement.
ACTCAAGGAGTAACACCAATGGCAACCGGCACCGTCAAGTGGTTCAACGCCGAAAAGGGCTTTGGATTCATCACACCCGCCGACGGCTCGTCTGACGTCTTCGCGCACTACTCGGCAATCGCAACGAGCGGCTACCGTACGCTCAACGAGAACCAGCAGGTCGAGTACGACGTGGCTCAGGGCCCCAAGGGTCTGCAGGCGGAGAACATTCGCCCGCTCGACTGAGCACTGAACACCGCGAAAGCCCCATGGACACAGTCCGTGGGGCTTTCGCCGTTAAATCGATGAGCAGGCCTCGTCATTGACAAGACGCAGCTACGAAATCGAGTAGTTCTCAATTCAAGAGTGCGCGGTCATCGAACGTAGCACCCTTGATTTTCGAGAACTCAGCGAGTAGCAGCGGCACCGTCAGTTTCTTCTTCTCGTCGGCGGATGCTTCATACACGATGCGCCCCTCGTGCATCATGATGAGCCGGTTTCCAAGCGACAACGCTTGCTCCATGTTGTGCGTCACCATGAGCGTGGTCAGCTTGTCCTGCGTAACGATGCGCTCAGTGAGTCCTGCGACGAGCGCGGCACGCTGCGGGTCTAGTGCAGCGGTGTGCTCGTCGAGTAGCAGAATTCGAGGACTCGTGAATCCAGCCATGAGCAGCGAGAGTGCCTGCCGCTGACCGCCAGAGAGCAACCCGACCTTCGCAGAGAGTCGGTCCTCGAGACCGAGTTCCAGCGTGCGCAGTTCTGTGCGAAAGTGCTCCCGCTGCTGTGCACCGAGAGCGATCCCGAGCCCTCGACGCTTGCCGCGTCGAACGGCGAGGGCGAGGTTCTGCTCAATAGTGAGGTTCGGAGCGGTTCCCGCCATCGGGTCTTGGAACACCCGGCCGACATAGCGTGCTCGCTGGTGCTCCTTGAGTCGGTTCACATTTTTCTCGTCGATCGTGATCGAACCTGCATCCACCGTGTAGCGGCCGGAGACGGCGTTCAGAAGAGTCGATTTTCCGGCGCCGTTTGACCCGATCACCGTCACGAAATCGCCCTCGTTGAGCCGGAGGCTCACGTCGGCAAGAGCACGACGTTCGTTGACGCTTCCGGGAAAGAAGGTCTTTGTCAGTGAATCAATGTCGAGCATGGCTCCTACTTTCCGTCGCTCGATGTAGAAGCTGTCGTCACTCCGGCTGGCTCTCCGGGGTGGCTGACGGAGGGGGCCGCGCCATCGCCGGGAGCGGCATCCCGCGGCGGAACGCGCCCACCGCGTCCGCGCAGTGACGGGATGCGTTTGAGAAATCCCCATCTCGGCAAAAGCAGAGCGAGCACCACGAGCGCCGCCGTGACGAGCTTCATGTCGTTCGGGTCGAGTCCCACCCGCATGGCATAGAAGATGATGAGGCGGTAGAGCACTGCCCCGAAGACGACGGCGAACGTCGAGACCCAGATGAACCGCTGCCCGAGCACCGCCTGCCCCAGAATCACCGACGCGAGTCCAACGAGAATCAGACCAATGCCCATGCTGATGTCTGCAAAGCCCTGATACTGAGCGACGAGCGCGCCGCATATGGCGACGAGAGCGTTCGAGAGCGCAAGAGTGAGAATCGTCGTGCCATCCGTTGACACACCGAAGCTGCGAATCATGGGGCCGTTGTCGCCGGTCGCTTGAATTGCCAGCCCGAGATTCGTCGAGAGAAACCAGTCGACAATGAGCTTCATCACCATGACGGCGACGAAGAGGATGCCGACTCCGACCCATGTGCGCAGGATCTCGGCGTCTTTCATCGGCGTGAACACGGATTCTGCACGCAGCAGCGGCAGGTTCGCCGCCACGGTCGCGCCTTCCTTCGCCGTACCCATGATGCGAAGATTAACCGACCAGAGCGCGATCATGGTGAGAATTCCCGCGAGCAGGCCGTCAATGCGCCCCTTCGTATGCAGTATGCCCGTAATGGCACCGGCCACGAGCCCGGCGGCGCCACCAGCAAGGGTGGCGACCACGGGGTTCATGCCGTTGGTGATCATCGCGGCGGCAACTGCGGCGCCGGTCGTGAAACTCCCGTCAACCGTCAGGTCGGGAAAGTTGAGCACACGGAACGTGAGATACACCCCCAGCGCCATAACGCCGTAGATGATCCCGATTTCGAGAGCGCCGATCATGCGGAGTACCTCTTCTGGGAACGGGTGCTATTCGACGGTCTCTGCCTTGTCGAGAATTTCTTGGGGAATGGTGGCACCCATGCGCTCGGCAGCGCCCGGATTCACGACATATGTGAAGTCCTTCGAGATTTCAACGGGCATGGTCGCCGGATCGGCATCCTCCGTGAGAATCTTGAGGGCCATCTCGCCTGTCTGCTGCCCGAGCTTCGTGTAGTCGATGCCGAGCGTCGCAATCGCACCGCCCTCGACGGTTCCCGACTCGGCGCCGATCACGGGAATCTGCTTTTTCTCGGCCACCTGAATGAGCGACGCGATTCCCGAGACGACTGTGTTGTCTGTCGGAACGTAAATGGCGTCAACGTCACCGAGCGCTTCAACGGCCTGCGCGATGTCGTTTGCCGTGGTTACGGTCTGTGTCGAGATGGTCAGGTCGCGCTCACCTGCGGCTTCCTTCGCCGCTTTCACCTGAACCTCCGAGTTGACCTCGCCAGAGCTGTAAACAATGCCGACGTCTTTCGCGTCGGGCGCGATCTGCTTCAGCAGGTCGAGCTGGTCGCCAATCGGGGCCGCATCACTCGTTCCCGTGATGTTGCTACCCGGCTTCTCGTTCGACTCGACAAGTTCTGCGGATTCGGCATCCGTGACGGCAGTGAAGAGCACGGGAATGTCGGCGATAGCCTGTGCTGCGGCCTGCGCCGCTGGCGTCGCCACGGCGAGCACCATGTCGAGATCCTGCGTTGCGAAGTTCTGGGCGATCGTGACGGCCGTCGACTGCTCACCGTTGGCGTTCTGCACGTCGAACTCGATCGTTTCACCCTCAACGTAACCTGCGTCGATGAATGCCTGTTTGAAACCTTCGGTCGCTGCGTCAAGAGCGGGATGCTGCACGAGCTGACTGATGCCGATCGTCAGCTTCTCTTTGCCGCCGCCATCTTCGCCGCCTGACTGGTCACCGCTGCACCCGGCTAGCGCGAGTGCGCCAACGGTGGCAACGGCGAGCCCCATCATCGCCCTGGTCTTTTTCATTGAGGTTCTCCTTTGACGCCCGAGAGGAAAGCACGTCTCTCGAGGGTACCGGGAGAATGGGCGGCGAACGCACAATCGTTGTGCCGAACGACTGAATTCACCGCACTTCCTACTCCAGCAGTTCCGAGAGCTCGAGCCAGCGCGTCTCGAGTTCACCAACCTCGGCTTCTATGCCCTGCAACGTCGCAGTGAGTGATCCGAGGCCTTCGTAGTCGCCTTGGTCGTGATCGGCAAGCTGCTGGTGCACCCGCGAGATCTGCTTCTGCAGCTTTGCGATCTTGCGATCGACGGCAGAGAGCTCCTTCTCTGCCATACGCCGGTCTGCGCCGCCCAGTCCGTCGCTGGACTGCACTGCCGACGTCGACGACGTCGGCATCGTCGCGTCACCGGCATCCGCCTTCTGCCTGCCTCTCAACCGCAGAAACTCTTCGACGCCGCCGGGCAGGTGCCGAAGGTGGCCGTTCATGACGGCATACTGCTGATCGGTGACGCGCTCGACGAGGTAGCGATCGTGAGATACGACAATGAGTGTTCCCGGCCAAGAGTCGAGAAGATCTTCGATCGCGGTGAGCATGTCGGTATCGAGGTCGTTCGTCGGCTCATCCAGAATGAGCACATTTGGCTCGTCGAGCAAAATGAGCAGCAGCTGAAGCCGCCGTTTCTGCCCGCCCGAGAGATCCTTGATAGGAGTTGACAACTGCGCGCTCGAGAACCCGAGCCGCTCGAGCAACTGCCCGGGAGTGAGCTCTTTGCCACCGGCGACGTAGCCCGATTTGAGGCGGCCGATAACGGTGCGCACTCGCTCGTGCGCCACGTCATCCAGCTCGTCGAGCTGCTGAGTGAGACTCGCGATGCGCACGGTCTTTCCCCGCTTCACGCGACCGCTTGTTGGCTGTACCTCGCCCGTCACCAACCCGAGCAGCGTCGATTTGCCCGCACCGTTGATGCCGAGGATGCCGGTGCGCTCCCCTGGCGCGATACGCCACTCCACCTGATTCAACACCGTGCGGTCCCCATACGAAACACCGACGTCGATGAGGTCGACGACGTCTTTCCCCAGCCGCGATGTCGCCAGCTGCGTCAGTGCCACCGTGTTGCGCGGAGGTGGTTCGTTTTCAATAAGCTCATTTGCCGCGTCAATGCGAAACTTAGGCTTAGACGTACGCGCGGGCGGCCCCCGGCGCAGCCACGCGAGCTCTTTGCGCATGAGGTTCTGGCGCTTTTCTTCGACGACGGCAGCCATGCGGTCTCGCTCGACGCGCTGCAGAATATACGCGGCGTATCCGCCTTCAAACGGTTCGACGATGCGGTCGTGAACCTCCCACGTTGCCGTGCACACCTCGTCGAGAAACCAACGGTCGTGCGTCACGACGATGAGGCCGCCGCTTGACGCTCCCCAGCGACGCTTCAAGTGGTCCGCGAGCCAGGCGATTCCTTCGACATCGAGGTGGTTTGTCGGCTCATCGAGAAATAACACGTCCCAGTCGCCGGCGAGCAGCGCCGCCAGCGCCACACGGCGCCTCTGACCTCCCGAAAGCGACCCGACTGGCGCCTGCCACGGGATGTCGCGAGCGAGCCCCGTGATGATGTCTCGGGTGCGCGCATCGCCCGCCCACTCGTGCTCGGCCATGCTGCCGACGATGGTTTCGGCGACAGTCGCGTTGTCGTCGATCACGTCACGTTGGTCGAGCACACCGATCGTCGTGCCGCGGCGCATCGTCACTCGACCGCCATCGGGCTCGAGTCGCCCGGCCAGCAGGGCGAGGAGCGTCGACTTGCCGTCACCGTTGCGACCGACAATTCCCACGCGATCGCCCTCGTTGAGGCCGACTGTCACCGAGTCGAACACGACACGGGTAGGAAACTCGAGGTGAAGAGCTTCCCCACCGAGTAGGTGCGCCATCAGACCTCCATCACTCGAGCACCAGCAACGGGGCCCGTCACGTGCTTTGCCACAATTCCGGATGCTGAGAGGCTCACTTGCACGTCAATTGCAGCCTCGGCACTTGCAGCAAGGAGGGCGATCGTCGGCCCGGAACCCGAAACGATTCCTGCAAGCGCCCCGCTGGAGTCGCCCACCTCGAGGGTGCGCGTGAGCTCCGGGCGAATATGCAGTGCAGCCACCTGAAGATCGTTGTGCAAAACGTCGGCAAGCAGATGCGCGTCGCCCGCTCGAATTGCCTGCAGCACGCCCGTGTCTACTGTGGGTGTGTCATCGATCGGGGCAATGTCGGCGGCGTGCTTCGCGCGGTGGTCGTCGAGCTCGCCGTACACTTCCGGGGTCGACATGCCCGTATCAGAGAGCGCCAGAACCCAGTGAAACGTTCCCTTGGCGAGCGCGGGGCTGAGACGATCGCCTCTGCCTGTGCCGATCGCTGTGCCACCGACGAGCGAGAACGGAACATCAGCCCCAAGCCTCGCCGCAAGCCTCAGCAGCTCGTCGCGGCCCACGTCGGTCTGCCAGAGCGAGTCGCACGCGAGCAGCGCGGCCGCGGCATCCGCCGACCCGCCTCCCATACCCCCGGCGATCGGCACGTGCTTCTCGATCTGCAGGTGCACACCGCCGTCGTAGCCGGCCTTCTTCGCCAGCATCCGTGCCGCCTTGATCGCGAGGTTCGTGCGATCGACGGGCAGCTCACGCGTGTCGATGGGACCGCTGAACGCCACGGAGAAGCCGTCGGATGGAAAGGCACGAACGTCTTCGAAGAGCGACACTGCCTGGTAGGCCGTTGCGACGTCGTGATAGCCGTCGTCCGTGCGCTGGCCGACATTCATGTAGACGTTGATCTTGCCGGGGGCGCGCACGTGGACGTGGGGGACGTCGTGCAGATCGCTCATGGTTCCAACCTAGTGGAGGCAGCCTGGCCCGCATATTTCACCGTCAGGCCCGCCATCGTCACAGTCCGTCATATCTGCCCCGGCCCGAGCGAGGTTCCGAAGAATGGTTTCAGCGCACTCGCTACGAAGACGGCACGTTCCGCGAGCAGCTCTTCGGACAGGGAAATGCCCGGTTGCCGGCCGAGCATCCGGGTGCGCGCTATCGCGACGGCGCGAATCTCACGCGCTCGGCAGCCACCTTCGCATGAGCTCTTTTGCCTCGGCAAGCTCGTCTGCTGAGGCCAGTTTCGGCATCGTGAGTGCGACGCGCGTCTTCTCCCCCGTCGGGTAAACGCCGGCGACAACGGTACGGCCGTCCGAGAGCTTCCAGCGCGCGCTCGCATTCTTCGCCGAGGAGTTGACGGATGCCGGCTCGCACCCGGCCGCAGCGGTCACCGCATCGACGAGTGCGGCTAATGCCGAGTCACGTGATGTTTCGAGCGTGCGACTGACACTCGCCTCAAAGCTGCCATCGGCGCGCTGCCCCGGCTGGCGGCGGCCGATGTGCTGCTCAAAACCGACGGTGTTGCCCTGAGCCCACCAGCCGTCGACCGCGTGCTCGTCGACGAGCCATGCGGCGATCGTCGTGTGGTCCCACTCGTGAGCACCCGCCTCGGCGAGCGCTTCGTTCCACGCGGTTCGAGAGCGCCCGGTTGCGCGCTCGAGTGCTTCGCTTCCAACGGAGTCGCTATGCGCTGCAGTGGGCTTCGTCATAGCTCCAGTGTGCCCGGAAGCGGCTCGGTCGTCCAGCATCGGCGCGACGTCTGTCTGAACGTGCACGCATTCGGAGATTCGCGTGCGAACCCGGCGTGTTGCGCCGGACACGCCGGGTTCGAGCCGTGATCTCCGAATGGATGAACCAGACTCACGTGCTACACCACGCGAGCGACGCGCAGAAAGTCGTGCACCGTGAGCATCTCTCCACGACTCGTCGGGTCAACTCCCGCACGTTCAAGCACGGCGGATGCTGTGGCAGTGTTGCCAAGCACTGAGCCCAGTGACTGCCGCAACATTTTGCGGCGCTGCATGAATGCGGCATCCACTAGTCTGAACGTCTGCGCACGCTCCGCTTCCGTTCCGAAAGGCTCGTCGTAGCGCGCGAACTCCACGAGCACGCTGTCAACGTTCGGAACGGGCCAGAACACCTGCCTGCTCACGGTTCCCGCAGTTCGCCACGTGCCGTACCAGGCAGCCTTGACGCTCGGGCTGCCGTACACCTTCGACCCTGGTTCGGCGGCGAGACGATACCCGACTTCGGCTTGCACCATCACCACGCCTGCAGCGAGGCTCGGTACCGTTTGCATCAGGTGCAGAAGCACGGGAACCGAGATGTTGTACGGCAAGTTGGCGACGAGACGCGTCGGCTCTCCCGGCAGTTCGCTCACGCGCATGGCGTCTTCGGCGAGCACGGTCAGCTCGGTGCCCGGGGCCATCTGGTCGACAGTGTGCGGCAGCTGCTCGGCGAGGCGCTTGTCGATCTCGATCGCGAGAACCTGCGCTCCCGCTTCGAGCAGTCCGAGCGTGAGCGAACCGAGCCCCGGGCCCACCTCGATCACGTGGTCGCCCGACTGCACATGCGCCACCTGGACGATCTTGCGCACCGTATTGGCGTCGACGACGAAGTTCTGGCCCAGCTTCTTGGTGGGCTGTACGCCGAGAAGCTGGGCAAGGTCGCGAATCTCCGCGGGGCCGAGCAGCGTCACGTCGCTCATTGAGGACCCGCCGCATACGGGTCGCCGGGTGCGGTAACCGGGTCGGTGTCCCACCGGCCGTACACGTACTCGGTGTTTGAGAGGATCTGCGCCGCAAGCATTGTCACGTCGGTGTCGAGGTGGCTGGCGATGAATCGAACCGTGTGCGGCAGCAGGTATGAGGCGTTCGGGCGGCCGCGGTACGGCATCGGGGTGAGAAACGGCGCATCCGTCTCGACCAGCACGAGTGCGCGCGGAGCAACGTCAAGAGCACGGCGCAGATTTCCGGCGTTTTTGAACGTCGCCGTTCCGGCGAACGACATGTACCAGCCGTTCTCGGTGCAGATCTCGGCGAGCTCAGCGTCTCCAGAGAAGCAGTGGAAGACTGTGCGTTCCGGCGCCCCGACCCGCTTCAGCGTCGCCACGACGTCATCGTGCGCGTCGCGGTCGTGAATCTGCAGCGCCAGGTCGTTCTGCTTGGCGATCTCAATGTGCGCCTCGAACGAGCGCAGTTGCGCAGCGCGTCCGTCTTCTTCTGTGCGGTAGTAATCGAGTCCGGTCTCGCCGATGCAGCGCACCCGGGGCCGGGTCGCCAGCTCCGCGATCACTGCAAGACCGTCATCGAGAGTTCCGGCAGCATGAAGCGCCGGCGCCTCGTTCGGGTGAATCGCGACGGCCGCCAGCATCCGGGGTTCAATGGATGCCGCTTCGGCAGACCACTGCGACGACGCAACGTCAGTTCCCACCTGAAGGATCCCCCGCACCCCAGCGGCCGAGGCCCGGTCAAGCTGCTCGGCTGGGCTCAGGGAGTCGCCGTCGACGGGAAAGTCATCGATGATGGACGGGTCGATGTGCGTGTGGTTGTCGTAGACGGGAACGACGAGCTCCTCAGGCACAGGCGGATAGCTCCGGTCACGGTGCTTCTTCGCCGAGCGGCCACTCATCTCTGCTCCGTTCGTTGCTTCTCTACGTCAGTCGTTGGCGGTCTCAATGCGCGGGAACAGCGCCTCGAGCCGACCAACTGTGGTTCCGGCGGGCAGCTGTCCCCAGCGCCCCGCGTCACGGATCGGCTGACTCTCGAGCGCACCAAGCGCGTCGCCGGCTCCGAGCGCCGTCCACAGCTTATCCGTCGCCACAGGCGTCACCGGGGCAAGCAGCACGGCGAGCGCCCGCAGGCCCTCCGTCACCGTGTACAGCACCGTCGACAGTCGCTCGCGCTCGGCGTCGTCTTTCGCAAGCACCCACGGCTGCTGCTCCGTGATGTACCCGTTGAGTTCGTCGACGATCGTCCAGATGTGCGCAAGCGCGTCGTGGATCGCAAGCTTCTCGATCGCGGCGTCTGCTGCACCGACAGCATCCGCTACGACCTTCTGCACGTGTCGGTCCGACTCTGAGTATTCGGATGCCTCGGGGACGGCGCCGTCGAAGTACCGCGTCACCATCGCGAGAACGCGCGACGCGAGGTTGCCGAAACCGTTGGCGAGTTCGGCCTGGTACCGCGCCGAGAGGTCTTCCCAACTGAATGATCCGTCTTGACCGAACGAGATGGCACTCATGAAGTAGTACCGGAATGCGTCGGAGCCAAAGGTGTCGGTAATCTCGGTTGGCGCAATGCCGGTGAGCTTCGACTTCGACATCTTCTCTCCGCCGACGAGCAGCCACCCGTGTCCATACACGCGCTGCGGCACTTCGAGCCCTGCAGCCATGAGCATCGCCGGCCAGATAACCGCGTGGAATCGCAGAATGTCTTTGCCCACGATGTGAACGCCGGGCCATAGTTTCTCAAGCTGGTCGGAGGCGTCGTCGCCGTAGCCGATGGCGGTGATGTAGTTGAGCAGGGCGTCGAACCACACGTAGACGACGTGCGTGTCGTCCCACGGCACTTTGACACCCCAGTCGAAGCTGGAGCGCGAGATCGACAGGTCGCTGAGTCCCTGCCTGACAAACTGCGTCACTTCGTTGCGCGCCGATTCCGGCTGCACGAAATCGGGCCGCTCGCTGTAAAGCGCGAGAAGTCGATCGGCGAACTCGCTCATGCGGAAGAAGTAATTGCGCTCCTGAAGCAATTCGACCGGCTTTGAGTGGATGGCGCAGACCCGCTGACCTTCGTAGGGGCCTGTGCCGTCGACGAGGTCGGACTCCTGCTTGTATTCCTCGCAGCCGACGCAGTAATAGCCCTCGTACTCGCCCGCGTAGATAAAACCGTCGTCGTAGAGCTTCTGCAGAAACTTCTGTACGGCTTCTTCGTGCCGGGGTTCTGTGGTGCGAATGAAGTCGTCGTTTGCGACGTTGATGGTTTCGAGCAGCGGCCGCCAGCTCTTCTCGACGAGGGTGTCGGCCCATTCCTTGGGACTCACGCCGTTTGCGGTTGCCGTGCGCAGGATCTTCTCGCCGTGCTCGTCGGTGCCCGTCAGCATCCAGGTGTCGTCTCCGGCCTGCCGGTGCCAGCGTGCGAGCACGTCGGCGGCGACTTCGGTGTAGGCATGCCCGATGTGTGGGGCATCGTTCACATAGAAGATGGGGGTCGTGACGTAAAAGGAGTTGCCTGAGCGCATGGCTTCCATCCTAAAGCGACACTCCTGCTGGTTCGCCCCACATGACAGCGGTCACAACGGTCGATCTTATGCCGAGATGTTCGCCTCGTCCTTTTCCATACGCGAATCGTCGTAGATATCGGCAACACGACGCCAATACTCGAGGATGACTGCCATGCTGAGACTGATGCTGACTGCCGCGACGACCGGCCTACGCTTCCATGCCGCGACAGCGGCACCGACGGTCAAGCCGCTCGCGAGGGCGTCGATCGCGAGTGCAGCGTCGCGACGCTTCTCGGTCATCCAGATCTCCTCGCCGAACATGGCTCGTGACGCAAACGAGCGCGTGCTGCGCGGGCGACCGAACATCACAGGATTCACAAGGAACCACACGGCGATGAACACGGCGTGTGACCACGTCCGCGTCCAGAAGGGAACCAGCACAAGCGGCATCGTCGCCAGTCGGGACCAGGCACTGAGCGGATGACTGTGCCGGGCGAACACGGCGCGCCTCACCTGTGAGACGACGCCTCGTACGTTAGCCGTTGTTCTTCGTAAACGCATTCTTGATCCGCTCGACGCCCTCAGTCACCATCGCCTCAGCCGAGTCGCGAATAACATCCTTTGCGAACGGGTCCTTCTTCAGAAGAGCCTCCCCCGTATTCTTCGCGAACTCAAACGTGATGTGCGGCGGCAGCGGCGGCACGTTACGGCTCACGTATGCGTCGATGAGCGTGACGCCGCGTGTCGCGAACGCGCGGTCCCAGGCGCCGGCGACGTCCTCATCACTGTGAACCCGGATGCCGGTGAAGCCCAGCAGCTCGGCCCACCCCGCATAGTCGACCGACTCGACATCTTGCGACGTGCGCCACAGCGGGTTGCCGTCTTCGGTGCGCATCTCCCACGACACCTGCCCGAGGTCGTCGTTGTGCACGACGAGGATGATCAGCTGCGGATTTTCCCAGCGCGACAGGTACTTCTTGACGGTGATCAACTCGTTCATGCCGAGCATCTGGAACGCGCCGTCGCCGATCGTGCAGATCACCGGGCGCGTCGGATGTGCGAACTTTGCCGCGACCGCATACGGCATGGCGGCGAGCATCGTCGCCAACCGCCCGGACAGGTCGCCCGTCATGCCGCGCTGCAGGCGGATGTGATGGCCGTACCAGTCGGCCGTCGTCCCCGCATCCGCTGTCACGATCGCCTCAGCGGGCAGACGCCTATTGAGCTCGTGGAAGACGGCACGGGGGTTGACGCCATCCGAATATCGGACATTCGCCTGAGCTTCCATCTCGTGTTCCCAGTCGCGCATGTCCTCGGCGGCGGAGTTCTGCCACGAGAGATCCGTCGTCTCCTCAAGATGCGGAATGAGCGCTGTGAGTGTCTCTTTCACGTCACCCCACAGAGCGACCTCGATCGGGTACCGAAGGCCCGTGTGCTCGGGTTTGAGATCCACCTGCACGGAGCGAGCCTGGCCGCTCTTCGGCAGGAACTGCCCGTACGGGTAGTTCGTTCCCAGCAGCACGAGGGTGTCGCAGTTCTTGATCTGCGTGTAGCTGGCGAGCGAGCCGAGAAGACCGAGCTGCTGCGTGTGATGCGGCACATCGGCCGGGACGACCTGTTTGCCGCGCAGGCTCGTGATGATGCCGGCGCCCGCGAGCCGTGCCGCCTCGAGCACCTCGTCCGTTGCGCCGTTCGCTCCGTGCCCGACGAGGAATGTCACCTTCGATCCCGCGTTGATCACCTCGGCGGCCCGCACGATGTCGGTCTCGGGCGGCGTCACGCGCGTCGACGGGGCCACAGCGCTTGAGCGCGACACCCAACTCTCAGGCGACAGATCCGGCATCGTCATTCCCTGCACGTCGTGCGGCAGGATCACGGCCGTCGGCCCCAGCCGAGTGCGAGCGGTGCGAAACGCGGTGTCGATGACGGCTTGCGCCTGCTCGGGCGACACGACGGTCTGCACGTACTCGGCGACGTCGGCCAGCGCGCGCTCAAGATTGCTCTCCTGCTGGCTGCCCGTGCCAAGCGAGTTCAGCCCCTGCTGGCCGACGATTGCGACGACGGGCTGATTGTCCATCTTCGCGTCGTAGAGACCGTTCATCATGTGGAAGGCGCCGGGGCTCGACGTCGAGACGCACACACCGACCTCGCCCGTGAATTTGGCGTGCGCCGTGGCCATGAGCGCACAGATCTCCTCGTGCGTCGGGCGAATGTACTCGAGGCCGTCGCCGTCGCGCTCGGCTGCTCCGAGAGCTCCGTCAAACTCGCCGATCCCATCGCCCGGGTACCCGAAGACGCGCGACACTCCCCACTCGCGGATCCGCTGAATAATGAAGTCGCTCACTGTCGACATGCGTTCCTCCTCGCGTTCGGCGCGGTCACGGACGACCGTGGCACGACCGGGCGGCAACGCCCGACCCTACAGCCTCAGTACAACGCGTGCCGTGCCCGGGGTCAAGAACCACCGGATGCTGCGGCGTAGGCTCGCACCATGAGACAACGACGAATCGGATCCTTCTCTGTCAGCGCGGTCGGCCTCGGCGGAATGCCGATGTCGATTCCCGGGCGCAAAGACCGCGCGACATCGATCGCCACGATTCACGCCGCGCTTGACGCCGGCGTCACTCTCATCGACACGGCCGACGCCTACACCGCCCCCAGTGATGGCCAGGGGCACAACGAAGAGCTCATCGCTGAGGCGCTCGCCAGCTACGGCGGTGATTCGTCGTCCGTCCTCGTCGCGACCAAGGGCGGCCTGATCTACGCAGATCCGGGTCCATGGACGCGCGGAGGGACACCCGGTTACCTCACGGATGCTGCGAAACAGTCAGCCGCGCGCTTGGGCGTCGACGCGATCGGCCTCTATCAGTTTCACCGCCCGGACCCGGATGTTCCGTATGCCGAATCGATCGGCGCGCTGAAAAATCTGGTGCAGGAGGGCGTGATCGTGCATGCGGGTATCTCCAACGCTGATACCGATCAGATCCGTGAGGCTCACAGCATCCTGGGTGACGATCTCGTCTCGGTGCAGAATCAGTTCTCGCCCGCGCACACCGACAGCCGCGCAGAGCTTGACCTGTGCGCCGAACTCGGGCTGGCATTTCTGCCGTGGAGTCCGTTAGGCGGCATCCACCGGGCGAGCGACTTGGCGGAAGACCACTCGGCGTTCGGCGACGTGGCTGCCGAGCTCGAGGTGAGCCCGCAGCAGGTTGCGCTGGCGTGGGAGCTCTCGCTTGCCGACGTCGTCGTGCCGATTCCGGGAGCCAGCAGACCGCCGTCGATCATCGACTCGGCGAAGGCCGCGGACCTCAAGCTCAGTAACGAGCAGCTGGCCAACCTCGGATGCTGACCGCGTTCGTCGCGCTCTCAGCGTAATCACCGACGTCGCTGTGCTCGATTCTGTCTGCCGCTCGTGCCGTGGTTCGTCTTCATGAGGCGTTCAGAGATGGCCATCCAGGCGGCGAACACCAGGTAACCCGTTTCAAAGCTCGGCAGATCGTCGGTCCAGCGCGCTGACGCCGCGCCCCGCTGAGCACCCGCTCCGCGTCGGCCCTTCGCGAGTAGGGCGACCCCAGCGGCGAGGTTCAGCGCACCCCAGATCGCGTTGATGCCGGGTCCGGACTGCCGGCCTCCCAAGGGCGTGAGGTGCTGCCGGCCGGCGGCAGCGGTGGCAAGGTGCGGTGCGCTGTTTGCAACAAGCACTCCGGCGATGAATGATCGTGTGCGCGAAGTCGACATGGCGTTACGATACGCCGCCTGTCCGCATCACGGCTAGGCTCGGAGCCGTGGAAACGACTCCGATGACCCCGATCGATACGGATGCTGCGATCGCCATGTGGCGCGACTATGCCGCAGCGAATCCTGTCGTTGCCCAGCTGTTCGGCACCTACGAGGCTGAGCAGTTTGGCGACTCGGCCGAGATGGCTGACGAGCTGCTCGGTCTGATTCTCGATGGCCGGAAGCGCGCGACGTCATCGCACGCCGCCGAATACCGCGTCGACGACGAGCCGTTCCCCACGATCGGCTCACATTGGATCTCGTGCGATGGCAGCGGCGTCCCCCGGGCGATTCGCCGCATCGTCGAGCTGCGAGTGGCACCGTTCGCCGCTGTAGAAGCACAGTTCGCGCACGACGAGGGTGAAGATGACCGGACGCTCGAGTCGTGGCGACGCGAGCACTGGCGCTTCTTCAGTCGCATGTGTGCCGCCCGCGGATCAACGTTCAGCGAAAACGACGAACTGATTCTTGAGCGCTTCGCCGTCGTGTGGCCTCCCGAGGTCGCCAACGCGGTTCCGTTGCAGTCATGACGCAGAAGTCCATCCTGATCTCCGGGGCCGGGATTGCCGGTGCCACCGCCGCGTTCTGGCTCAGCCGATCGGGGTGGAACGTCACGATCGTTGAGAAGGCCGCGCAGATTCGCTCAAGCGGCAATCCCATCGATGTGCGCGGCCAGGCAGCGTCGATTGTGCACCAGATGGGGCTGTGGCCAGAGATTCAGCGGTTCGCAACGGGAGTGAACAGCCTCGTGATCGTGGACGCGCAGGGCAGACGTCGAGCGACTGTCACCACGCGAACGACGCCCGACCCACAGAAGGAGGTCGAGGTTGCCCGGGCGACGCTTGCCTCGGTGCTTCTGCAAGCGGCGACGACCGATGCTGAGCTGATCGTCAGTGACTCGATTTCCGGCATCGGTCAGGATGTTGGTGGCGTCGATGTCGATTTCACCTCGGGACGCAGTCGACGTTTTGACATTGTTCTCGGTGCTGACGGACTGCACTCGAACGTTCGTCGGCTCGTGTTCGGGCCCGGAGGGAGCTTTTCTCGGCCGTTCGGCATGTTTGTCGGGACGATGCGCACGACGCTCGAGGGCGGCGATGCTTCTGAGGTGATGATGTTCAATCGGCCGAACATCTCCTTGTCTGTGCACGCGGCAGGCGGGGATCCTCTCGCCGCCTTCATCTTCCGCAGCAGAGATCGATACGACAGGCACGACGCTGAGGCCCGAAAGCACCTCGTCACCTCGGCATACTCCGACCAGGGCTGGCAGACCAACGAGGCAGTCGCGGAATGGTGTGCATCAGACGACGTGTATTTCGATGAGGTCACGCGTATTGCCATGCCGTCGTGGTCGCGTGGCCGAATCGGATTGCTGGGCGACGCCGCCAACTGCATCTCTCTTCTAGGTGAGGGGTCGAGCAGCGCCATTGTGGCGGCGAAGACGCTCTCTGATGCCCTCGCCGCGCATCCGAACGACCATGCTGCTGCCTTTACCTCCTACGAGGCTGTCCATCGCCGGCGGCTGCGCGCTCTGCAGCGTTTTGCCGGTGCCAGCTCTCACTTTCTGGTGCCTACGAGTCGACTTGGCTTGTGGCTGCGGAACTCCGGGCTGGCTCTCGTGTCGGGGCGTCGTCGGTAGCGCTGACGAACGGCTGGCGCCTCCCGAGCGAGGTCGGCGGGCTACAGAATCGGTGTCTTCACTGCGCCAACCTGCACCCGCAGCGACGTCGCGTCAGCGTCGACGCGCACGCATCCGGGCGACAACTCGTGTCATCAGCAGCACAAGTCCGGACGCCAGCAGGGCGAACGCAAGTGCGGCGGCGATTCCTGCTCCCTCGGCACCCGTTCTCGGGAGCTCCGACTCGGCGTTGACTGTGTTCTGTTCGCCCGTCGACGGGTTGTCTGGCGTTGCAGAGGGCGGGGTCGCCGATTCTGTCGGTGCGGGCGTCACCGGGATCTCTGCAGCAGTCACGACGGTCTGAAGGTCGCCACAGGGGGACTCGACGGATGTCGATGGAACATCACCTTCGTAGGAGATGAGCCAGAACAGGGTTCCCGCGTCTTCCGGGAAGAACTCATCCGACTCCGCAGTTCCGTCGTCGGAGAGCGGAGCGGTCGATGTGAACACCGGCTCCGTCTGGCAGAGTTCGTCGCTGTAGACGGCGAACTGCACCTGCCCCGATGACGCGGGCGTCACCGTCGCCGATCCGACGATGCTGTCTCCGATCGCCGCTTTCCCGGTCGCGCCCACGCTGAACTGCGTCGTGACCGGGAGGATCTCAAACGACCGTGTCTGCACCGGAGCAGGATCAAACTCGAACGGAGCACTATCTTGTGTCGCTTCGACACTGCAGGTACCAACCGCGAGCAGGGTGACAGCGCTTTCTTCGGCTGAACATGTTGCCGGTGTTGTGCTGGCATAGCTGACGGGGAGCTCAGAACTCGCGGTTGCTTGTAAAGCGACAGGACCCGCGTCAAGACGCGTATCAGCGATCTCGGGGAACGTGATCACCTGCGATTCCGGAAGATCGGGGATGCCGATCCGCAACGTGCCTCGTAAGAAGTTGTTGGAATCCCTGTTCTGGCCGCTGAGTTCAAAGCCGTAGCTGTCTCCGGCGGAAACATCGAACGTCACGGTGCCGGAGTACGTAAAGCTTCCGTTGGGAGGCAGGGCTTGGCAATTCGGCCCTTCCGCAATGACGGATGTCGTCGTGCGATCGTTGCCGGAGACAATCACCTGGTCAAGTAGCGTCACAGCGTCGCACCACGCGTGATTTCCCACCCACTCGTACTCGGCGGTCACTGTGCTGTCTTGAGTCGCCGTAGTCATCATCGACCAGGTACGCAGCTGTTCCTGACCAGCGGGCTCGAGGTCGTATGAGAATTGCGCGGGTGCTGCAGTGCCGTTCGAATCGAGCGTGAAACTGTCGGAAGGGCCTGACGCTGTCCATGCTGTTCGCTCGGGAGCCGCCTGAGCAGGTTCTGCGCTGACAAGTGCCGGAGAGGCAACCAGCGCGCCCGCTACGAGACCCGCACTGAGTACCCTGAGAACACGGATTCTTGGTGGTGCAACAGTCACAGGTCGTCCCCTTCGATCGCCAGAAAGCGCAACTGTCTATTCTGCGCACAGAGGCAGAGCTCGCCGCGACCCCCTCTTCGGGGTATAGGCACGGCGGCCCGGCAGCATGCTGCCCGCTATCGCGCGTCGAGCGCTGCCTGGTAGAGGTCGCGCTTGCCGAGCCCCGTCTCTGAAGCGACCGCCGCAGCAGCATCCTTCAGCCGCTCCCCCGCCGCCACCCGCTCGGTAACCCTGGCGAGGCCGTCGCCAAGTGAAAAGGATGCTGCTTCCGCACCATGAATCACGAGAACGATCTCGCCTTTCACGCCGTCCGCAGCCCACGCCGCGACGTCTGCCGCTGCACCGCGCTTGACCTGCTCGAACATCTTCGTCAGCTCGCGGCAGACAGCGACGCTGCGATCGTCACCGAGCTCTGACGCCACATCATCGAGCGCCGAGGCAATGCGCTGCGGCGATTCGAAGAACACCATCGTGCGGCGCTCATCAGCCAATGCGCGCAGAGTTTTTCGGCGCTCAGACGGTTTGCGCGGCAAAAATCCCTCGAACGTGAACCTGTCTGTGGGCATGCCCGACAGGGCAAGCGCAGTGACGACGGCGCTTGGCCCGGGAATCACCGTCACATCGACGTCGGCGGCGATCGCCGCCTGCACGAGGTGGTAGCCCGGATCAGACACTGTGGGCATTCCGGCATCGCTCATCACGACGACGTCGCTTTCACGTGCTCGCTCCACGAGTTCAGCTGCCTTCTCGCGCTCGTTATGATCGTGAAGAGCGACAATCTGCGGCCGGTTCTCGATGCCAAGACCAGCGAGAAGTCGCACGGTTGACCGCGTGTCTTCGGCAGCAACGAAACTGGCCGCACTCAGTGTCTCGACGAGCCGAGCAGACGCGTCGCCAAGATTGCCGATCGGTGTGGCCGCGAGAATGATCATGCTGACAGTCTGCCATCGAGGCATACGTGAGAGCGTCGCCCGAAGTACTCAGCCGACTGCTCGCTAGCATGGCAGGGTGCCAGACAGAGAAACTTTGGGGAGCGACGCGTCATTCGACGCCGTCATACGCGGAGTTGACGGCACGACGGCCGAGAGCAGCGACATCTCACGCATCGATCGATGGTGGGGACGGATGCTGTCGACACACGTTCGCCAGCGAATCTGGAGCTGGGGTGGCCCGGCATTCGTCACGCTTCTCGCCGCCGTGCTGCGCCTGTGGAACATCGGCAACCCGCACATGCTCGTCTTCGACGAGACCTTCTATGTGAAAGACGCCTGGTCGCAGTGGAACAACGGCTACTCAACAACCTGGCCAGATAACGCCGACGAACAATTCGCCTCGGGGCACACCGATATCTTCGGCACGGTCGGTTCGTACGTCGTGCATCCGCCGTTCGCCAAGTGGCTGATCGGCGCGGGGATGGCAGTCTTCGGCGCCGATTCGAGCATCGGGTGGCGCATCTCGACAGCACTCGTCGGGGTGCTCGCCGTGTTGCTCGTCACCCTCATTGCTCGCCAACTGTTCCAATCGAAGCTCCTCGGAGTGATTGCGGGAGGGCTGCTCGCCATCGACGGTCACGCAATCGTCATGTCGCGCGTCGCCCTGCTTGACAGCTACGTGATGTTCTTCGCACTGTGTGGTTTCGCGTGCGTGCTCCTCGATCGACGATGGCACGAACGGCGTCTAGCTTCAGCCCTCGCCGCGCGCGCGGCATCCGGTCGCCCTCTCACCTGGGGCCCGGCAATCTGGGCAAGGCCGTGGGTGATCGCAGCCGGCGTGTTCTTCGGTCTGTGCACGGCGACGAAATGGTCAGGGCTCTATTTTCTTGCCGCGTTCGGCCTCTATCTTGTGGTGGTGGATGCTCTTGCGCGCCGTCGTGCGGGGGTTCCGTTCTGGGCATCGGCAGCGATTCTCAAGCAGGGCCCCGCCACGTTTCTGCTGCTCGTACCCGTAGCACTCGTCGTCTACGTCGTGAGCTGGACTGGCTGGTTCGTCACTGACGGCGGCTACGATCGGCAGTTTGCCGCGACGGAAGGCAACGCGTGGACGGGCGCCTTCTCGTGGGTTCCGCTCGCCGTGCAGAGCCTTGTCACCTACCACCAGTCGATGTACGAATTTCATGTCGGGCTCTCGACGCCGCACCCGTATCAGTCGAACCCCTGGTCGTGGCTGCTCATGCTGCGGCCCGTCGCCATGTGGTACGAGGGCGTTCCCGAGGGAACCGGGGGCTGCACCGGCGACCGCGTGTCAGACATCACCTCGATTGCAAACCCGCTCATCTGGTGGGCGGGCGCCGCAGCGGCCGTCTACCTCGTCGTGCGTCTCGTGCTGAAGCGCGACTGGACGATCGGTCTCGTTCTCATGGGGTTCGTCGGCGGGTACCTTCCATGGCTTCTCTACACCGAGCGCACAGTCTTCCAGTTCTATTCGATTGCGTTCGAGCCATACCTGATCCTGGCGCTGACGCTTGTGATCGGCCTCGTGCTCGGCAAACCAGGCGACCCTCCGGATCGGCGAAAGAGCGGCATCCTGACCGTAGGCGTCTTCGGCACATTCTGTCTGTTGCTCACGGCGTTCTGGTATCCGCTCTGGACGGCGACGCCCGTTCCCACGTGGTTTGTCGGGCTGCATTACTGGTTGCAAAGTTGGATCTGATTGGCTCGCCCAGTCTGAGCAGGATTACCCTGACGTCGGGCGAGAATATGGCGATGGGCGTGAATAGAGGAGAGCCGTGAGCACAGTCACCGTGAAAAGCACGGTTCGGATGCTGCCGGGCATCGCCGCGTGCGGGGCCGCGGCTCTCGTGTCGTGGGGCATCGCCGCGGGCGTGCCGGAGGTTCCACTTCTCACAGCGTGCGTCGCTCTGGGCATCCTCTTCGCTCAGCTGCCGGGAACGCAGAGCCTGATCCGCGGCGTTTTCGCACCGGGACTCGCGTTCTCGTCGAAGAAGCTCATGCGCGCCGGTGTTGTGCTGCTCGGGCTCAAGCTCAGTCTCATCGACATCGCGGGTCTCGGGTGGACGACCCTGCTGACCACTATCGCCATCGTGCTCATCACGTTTGCCGGTACCTACGGTCTGGGGCGGCTCTTCAAGCTGCCCGGGCATGAGCCGCTGCTCATGGCCACGGGTTTCTCGATCTGCGGGGCCAGCGCGATCGGCGCGATGTCGGGCGTCGTCGGAGCCAAGCGCAGCGAGCAGGCGCATCCGGTCGCTCTTGTGACGCTCTGCGGAACGCTCGCGATCTTCGTGCTTCCTGCGCTGTGGGGCCCCCTCGGTCTGTCGAACGAGCAGTTCGGCCACTGGGTCGGCGCGGGAGTGCACGATGTGGGCCAGGTTGTCGCCACGGCGCAGATCGCCGGCAGTTCGGCGCTCGCTATCGCGCTTGTGGTTAAGCTCACGCGTGTGCTGATGCTCGCGCCGATCGTCGCCGTCGCCGGGGCCTTCGAGCGCAAGCGTGCGGTAGCGGCCAGCGATGCGAAGCGGCCGCCGGTTGTTCCGCTGTTTGTCGTCGGGTTCATCGTTGCGATCCTCGTGCGCTCGTTCGTGCCGCTTCCCGAGTCGGTGCTGAGTGGCGCCGAGGTGCTGCAGACGATTCTGCTCGCCATGGCCCTCTTCGGGCTGGGCACTGCCGTCGACCTCAAACGCCTACTCACGGCGGGCTGGCGCGCACTCGCCGTCGGCCTGCTTTCATGGGTGCTCATCGCGGCGCTCGCGCTCGGCGCTGTGCAGCTGGGCTGAGCACGTTTTCAGAGACCTCGCCTCGTCGGTCGCCGCTGCTGGTGCCGAAGCCCGCAATCACGCGGATCTCGCCCACCACCGTCACGATATCCCCGCCGCTGTGCACGCTGCCAAGCTGCGCCCGGCGGCCTCGGGAGCCTGTATCGTCACGGTATGAGCACGATCCCTCGCATGCACGACGACGAGGTGATTCCGGATGCTGCGCAGGTGACGGCGCTCATCGCCGACCAGCATCCGCAGTGGTCTCACCTGCCAGTCGTTCCGGTCGCCTCATCGGGAACCGACAACGCCATGTTCCGCCTCGGCGACGAGCTCACCGTGCGCATGCCACGGCGTCCCGGCATGGAAGAGCTCCCTGCTCGTGAGCATCGCTGGCTTCAACATGTGGCACCGCTGCTTCCCGTTGCCGTTCCCGCTCCGGCAGCACTCGGCGAGCCCGGGCACGGCTACCCGTATCCGTGGCTCGTGCTCACGTGGATCGAGGGTGACAGTCCGCGAGTCGGCGCGCTGCAGCATCCTCATGACCTCGCCCGCGATCTTGGCGCGTTCACCCGAGCCATGCGCGCAATCGACACGACGGGTGCTCCGACAACCGGGCTCTCCCTCGGCAAGCGCGATCCCCAGGTGAGACGTGACATCGAGGCACTGCGCGATGAGATCGACGCGGATGCCGTGACGGCCGTGTGGGAGCACGCGCTGACGTTGCCTCACGACGTGGAGCCCACGTGGGTGCACAGCGATGTGGCGCCAGGAAATCTGCTCATGCAGGACGGGCGGCTGCATGCCGTAATCGACTTCTCGTGGTGCGGCGTCGGGGATCCGGCCATTGACCTGCAGGTGGCGTGGAACCTCCTGCCGGCCGCTGCTCGCCCCGCATTGCGTGCGGCAAGCACTGTCGACGACGCAACGTGGCTGCGGGCACGTGCGCGAGCTCTGGCTCAGGCTCTCGTTCAATTGCCGTACTACAAGGCGACGAACATTCCGTTGGCGACGAACGCGCGCCACGTCATCGCCGAGGTGCTCACGGAGGCTACCTGAGCACTCGATTGCGGCTCGCGAGCACACCGCAGACAAACTGCACAACGATGACTCCGAGCAGCACGATGAGTGGAAGAGTCCAGTCGCCTGTGGCACCGTGGATCGCACCGATCATCAGCGGCCCCACCGCGGCAAGCAGGTAGCCGATCGACTGCGCCATGCCCGAGAGCGACGCTGCTGCCCTGTGGTTGCTCGTGCGCAAGCCAAACAGCGCCAGCGCCAGCACAATGAGGCCTCCCTGGGCAAACCCGATCATCGCGAGCCACAGCAGGGTGATGTGCGGATTCACCAGGACGCCGGTGATGCCGAGCAGTGACGACAGCGAGTAGATCGACACAACGATGCGCTGGTCACGCTGCCACTTGTGCAGCATCCATGCCGCCGTCAACGTTCCGGTGATGCCGAACACCTGAAACGCGCTCTGGTGCCAGCCCGCGGTGAACGCGTCGATCCCGACAGACTGCTCGATCGCAGGCATCCACGTAATCACGACGTAGAAGATGGTGGACTGCAGCCCCATGAACACAGTCACCTGCCAGGCGAGCGCCTGCGTCCATGGCGAACGCCCGCGCGGCGGCTCCTCAGCGACCTGCACGGCGCGCAGTTCGACAGTCACGGCACCAGGCCGCCGCATCTGTGGGGCAAACACGGCGAACGCGATGAGAGCGAGTCCGGCCCAAACGCCGTACGCGATGCGCCACCCGTCGTCGGAGATTCCCGCGATGGGCACGGCGATGCCGGCCGCAACGGCGGCGAAGGCCGACTGCACCGCTGAGTAGACTCCGGTCAGCCGCCCGATCTCACGCGGAAAGTCGCGCTTGAGCACCGAGGGCAGAAGCACGTTGATCGCGGCGATGGCAACACCGAGGGCGAGGGTGCCGGCCCAGAGAAAGAGGTCGCCAGGAATGGATCGCGCAACGATTCCGGCGGCGAGCAGAATGAGCGAGCCTCCGATTGTGCGCTCCAGCCCAAACCGCACGGCGATCCCCGGCATGACGGGTGAGAACACGGCGAAGGCGAGCAGCGGAACACTAATGAGGGCGGATGCTTCGATCGCCGAGAGGTCGGCGCCGGCCCGTGCCTGGTCGAGAACGGGGCCGACAGCCGTGATCGAGGCACGGAGGTTAGACGCGACAAGCAGGATGCCGATGATCACGAAGCCGGGTCGAAGGCGGCGAGCGCCTCCCCCGCCTGGCGTCGCGGCTCCCCCATCTGCACCGGAGGAGCCGCGAGAAGTCATGGCTCAAGCCTATAGTTTTTCCGTTGCCGCGCCGTGCACCTCCACGATGCGGAATCCTGGGAGCATCCGCCCCACACGTGCCCATTCAAATGTCATAGATGGCTCCCATTCGTCGTGTTGAGAGCAATCTTTGTCATATAAGCACAACGACGTCAGCCTTTGACAGCACCCCCGAGCACTCCGCGCACAAAGTAGCGCTGCAAGGAGATAACGAGTATGAGAGGCACCGCCACCGACAAAAAGGTGGTTGCGAGCAACGTTCCTTGCCCCTGAGATATCTGCTGCGCCATGCCCGCTAGCTCGACGGTGATCGGATTCGGAAGCTGCGAACCCCCAAGAAAGATCAATGGCACGAGAAGATCGTTCCACGACCAGAGAAACTGCATGATCGCGAGCGAAGCCATCACAGGCATCGACAGCGGGATCGCAATAGACCGAAACATCCGCAGAGGACTCGCGCCATCGACGCTCGCCGATTCGAATAATTCGTTTGGGATGCTCGAGATGAATCCGCGAATCAGAAAAATTCCGAACGGCACGGTGAATCCGACCTGGTACACCCAAATCCCCGGAACGGTGCCGGACAATCCAATCTCGTTGTAGACCTTAAGGAGAGGCACGAGCGTGATCTGCGGCGGGGTCACGAGCAGCGAAACGAGCAGAAGTGAGAGCGCAGCCCGTCCTCGAAAGCTCATCCGAGTCAGCGCGTACGCACCGATCGTCGAGAGTACCGTCGTCAGAATTGTCGTCGGAACGGCGATTGCCAGCGACGTTGTCAGGCTTCCAACGACCCCGGCACCATCGAGCGCGAGCTCGTAATTGTAGATCGTAAAGAGCGGCTCGATAAAGGCCATCCACCACCCTGAGGTCGCTGTGTCGTCTTGGGTTCTGAGCGACGAGACCAGAAGCGCAAGGATCGGGACGAACCAGCTGACGATGAAGACGACGACAACGACGTGAATGAGCCAGTTCCAGGTCCAATGAAAGTGACGTGCACCTTCTGGATTCTTCCTGGCGTTCACCATCTCGGCTGTTGCCGTCGAGGTTCGGAAACTCATGCGTGCGCCTCCGCCCTGAATTGGAACACGTTGATGAACACCACAGGGAGAGCTGCGATGAGAAGAATGACGGCAATCGCGCTTGCGTGGCCAAGATCGTTGGCAGCGAACAGTTCGTTGTACATTCGGTTCGCGATCACATCCGTGTTCAAATTGCCATTCGTCATGACGTAGACGATGTCAAACACCTTGAGCGCCGCAATGATTTCTGTGGTGATCACGACGAGCACAGCAGGGAGGATGCTGCGAAGGGTGATTGAAAAGAAGACGCGTAGTTCCCCCGCTCCGTCGAGTCGCGCTGCCTCCAGTAACTCGCCGGCGACATTCTTCACCGCGGCCGAGAGGATCAGCGTCGCGATGCCGAGCGAGAGCCACACTGCGACCGCAATGAGCGCAAGGTTGTTGACAAACGGCGTCTGCAGCCACGGGACCGGCTCTGCTCCCGGCACAAGTGCGGTTAGAACAGCGTTAACTGTTCCGACCTGTGTCGAACCTGCCGGCTGGAACGAATACATGTGCGTCCAGATCACTGCACCTGCGGTGAACGAGATCGCAGTTGGCAGAATGACCAGCGTCATCGCCAGCTTCTCGTACCTGACCTTGTCGAAAAAGACAGCGGCCAGGAGCGCCAGAACAAGTGTGACAACGGGGAACACCACGAGCCAGAGGAGGTTGTTTCCGATGACGCTAACCATCTCGCCCGTGAACGACCAGATGAAGTTGTCCATCCCGACGTATGTTGACGAATCTGGGCTAAAGAAGGCTGTGACCACGGTGCTGACCAGCGGATAGACCAGAATCAGCACGATGAGCACGAGTGGTATCAGAAGCCACACCCAGGGTCTCAGGCTCTTTGCGAAGGTGCCGGGGAGCAGTGCAAGCATCCGCTCTCCGACTCCGAGCATCACGTAGACAGCGATGGGCAACCCAATCGCGCCAACGATGATCAGTAGCGGTACGTTCTCGATCAGATCCATCATCTGCATTCGTCCAATTCGCACCTATCTGCAATTACTCTTCGGACGCAGCTTGGATCGTCTTGAGAACGTCATCCAGCTGTGACGGGTTCTGCAAGTACGTCACGACGCCCTTCCAGTAAGCATTCTGCGTTTCAGGGTCGGCCAACGCATTAGGACCGATCGCCGGCTTTGTCCCGCTTGAACCGAAGTACTCTTCAGAGATTTTCTTCAGAATCGTTGTTGGGTACGCATCGCTCGCTACGTTTTTGTTCGCCACTGGCCAGCGCCCAAGCGATGCGAGGTACGTTTGTGCCGGAGTTGACGAGATGAACTGCAGAAATGCCTTGGTTGTGTCGTTGTCTGTGAATCCGACGCTTGCCGAGGATTGAAACAGCTCGTAGTCAGCGAATTCCTCATTCGTCGCAGGCACTCGATAAAAGTCGAGGTTCTCACCTGGCCTCACCGTGTCGCCGAGATATCCAGGCACCCACGCGCCCCAGAGGATCGCCTGGCAGCTCGCCGGGTCAGAGGTGAGTCCGTTGTATCCGGTGGCAATCTGAGTCGAAAGAATTCCTGAGACGCCGCCAGCCACGTTGTCATCCGTGCCGATCATCGCGCCAAACTCCTCGAAAGCGTCCTTCACTTCGGGGCTGGTCCAGGGCAATCCCCCCTCGCCCCACTCGCGATAGAGCTCGGGGCCGTACTTCTTCAGAAAGATATTCTCGAGAAACTGCGCACCGGGAAACCCACTTTGTGCACCCGCGTTCTGCGCGGCACACCAGACCGGATTGCCCTCGTCTGCCTGCTCGGTTGTCCAGTCCTTGATCTGCTCCCATGACGTTGGGGATTCCGGTCCCGAATACGTCTCGGGGTTATACCAGAGCATGAAGTTGTTGAACCCTTGGTAGATGCCGAAGACCTTTCCGTCGACCGAGGTGTTCTCGAGTGCTTCTTCGCTGAAATTCTCGTTCAGTTCGTCGCCGAAGGCATCGCTGAGGTCGATTGTGTCGCCGTCCTTCGCATAGCTGAGCCCGATCCCGAGCGAAAGATCGGCAACGTCGGGTGGATTCCCCGCTTGCAATCGCGACTGGACGATGTTGTTGACATCGGGGGCTCCTGTGTACTTGACGCTTACCCCTGTGCCCTCTGTGAAAGCCTTATAAAGCTCCTGGAGCGCCTGCCCGTCACCACCGCTGTTCAGACCGACCATCTCCAGGGACTTGTTGAGATCTTTGCCGTCTGCGATCGCTTTGGCTTCTGCAACGGCCGCTTTGTAATATTCGGCGTCACCACCGCTCTGCTTGCCTTTCGCCTGCTCGGCGGAGGCGCAAGCGGTCATCAGCATTGCAATGGATGCCACCACTGCTCCGACTTTGAAGATGCGAATGTGTGTCGGGTTTTTCGTCCTCATTGAGATCAACTCCGATTCTCTTCTGATTTCGTTCCGGTGTAGAGAGGTATGGCGCCGTTAGGGCGCCGGATGCGCCATGGGCGCTTGTGCTTCCGCCAAGTCGCCCAGCTGCGGGCGGATGATCTCGGCAGAGTTCGGGGCATCGATATCGTGCTCCCACGGATGAAGCGGGCGGCGGCGATGCGAGTAGTTAAGACGGTCGATTACGAGATCGGTGCCGCCTGGCGTGAGAGCCATGAAGTGACCACCGGCATCTGTCTCTTGGGTCGGAAACAAGTACCCGTTCTTCACGACAACCGCGTCATAACCGGCCGTTTCGATCGGCACTGGGCCGACAAACATATCTGAAGGAAAGGCTGGGTCATTCGGATGCGCGAACGGGGTCCGACTCAAGCGCACCGTAAGGTCGACGCCGTTTCCGCGTAGCAGTGCTTCCTCAGCATCCCCCGAGGGGCCGGGAATGACGCGGAGAATGAGCCAGTCACCATGCACCGGGTCGCCATGCGTTGTGTCATTCCAGGCACCGATCGCACGGGAGATGGTCTCCCCTTCACCAGCCGCGATGGCAGCAGCGACAGAACCTGGATCCCAAAGCCCGGCAAAGAGAATCTGTGCGCCAGGGCCGAGAAGTGCAGGGTTGCTCAGCATTCGCGAGAGCGCGTAGGTGCTGTCTCCGCTGGCCCCGGCAGTCACATTGTCGCCGGAGTCCGAGATATACAGCGGCTTCGCACGGCTGCCGGACACGTGCGCAAGCGCCTGCTCGAACGTGCCCGAATTGCGGTCGTCGATGTGAAACTCGTCACGTCTCCGCCAAAACTCGGTAGCAAGTTCCTCTGCCGCAGCCGCCGCGCCCTGAGCATCCCAAGACGTCGTAAACACCGCCGCCGAGTTCCGCTCTTCGTCCGCCCAGAGAAAGCCGATACACATCGCTGCGTCGATGAGATCGTATCGCTGGATGACATCCCGCTGCGCGCCGAACACCGTGGCCCCGGGGTCAACGGACGTCATCGCGGCTTCTCCGGCAAGGAGGATCGGCACGTGGATCCATGCCTTATGCGGCTTCATCCCGCGCTCGACGACGCGCACCAGATTTCTCAATGCACGTTCTCGAGTAATCTCCGCGTCGATATGAGGAGCGTGTCTGTGGAATGCAGCGAGGTCGATGATGCCTGCGAGTTCTCGCGACATATTTCCGTGCGTGTCGAACGATCCCGAGATGACAGCATCGGGCCCCGTGATCTCACGGACTTTCCGTAACAGCTGTTCTTCGGCGCCAGTGCGGCCGACAACAGACATTGCCCCGTGGAACTGTATCCACACACCATCGACGTGCCCTGCAGCGCGCAGGCGCGACAGCATCTCGGCCTCAATATCGTCAAACGCCTGGGGGCGTATCGGACCACCCGCGCCGGCCGTGGCGACAATGGTGCCAACGAGTTCTGCGCCAGGCGCCCAGTCATCTGTGTCGATCCCAGCAAGCACATCGTCACCACGCCGGATGATGAAATCGTCGAGTTCAGTCACATGGCTGCTGAATGTGCTGCATTCGACCGAGATCCCGCACACTGCGATTCTCACTATCAAAGACCTCCTTGTCCACGCCGCCGCGTCCGATGTCAGGCGCGCACCTTGCGCATCGCCAGGTCTGGGCGCATCCAGTACGGAGGCAGGTAGCCAGCTGTGTTTGAGAGCGGGAGCACGTCGTCGTGGATGTGAATGCCGAAGACGTTCGCCAGCATTGCTCGGCGCGCCTGCACTCTGTCCCACATCTGCGGATGTGCCTCTCGAATACGTGCACGGAGGTCTTCGTCGGCGAGCACGACGCCATCTTCGATCTGCGCCGTGTGGTACTGCGTTCCGGTCGCGGGGATGATGTCTAACTGAATCGCGTTCCCCGAGCGCAGCACAGTTTGACTCCCCTTCTTCACGGGCGAGGCAGGCCACTCGTCAAGGTGGATGAAGTGCCCGGGGTTGAGGAACACGCCAAACCATGGGTCACCGATTCGAGATGCCGTCACTTCGTAGAGTTCACCGGCGGTGAGCCCGATGCGGACGGTCTCGTACCACGCCGCAGCGGTGGCGAAATACGGCGCGACCAGCTTCTCAACGTAGTCCCTCGCATCTGCCGGCAAATCCTGCTCCGCCGCTGCGAGAAACCCACTGCGAGCAGTGTTCGAGCCCCAGTATCCGATCCCCGCCGAGACTGGGTCGCCGAGCACGAGCTCACGACTAGACGGCGACGCGACGCCCAAACTCGCCCGGCTGTACCCCGAGAGCATCGTCGGATGATAGTTGAAAGGCATTAAGATCGGGGCCATCAGGCCCGAGGCCTCGAGTTCGGTTAGTCCGGGACGAATACCTTCAAGCATCCGAATCATTGCCTGGGATCCATGACTTGCGGCGAACTCGAAGTAGGCAATCTGCTCCACTTCGTTATCGAATCTCAGTCCGTGGTCGGGGTCGACGAACAGTCCTGAGGCGTTGACCACGCGATCGACAAGTGCGCCCACCTCCTGGGTCAGGTAGTGAGGAGAATCGATGTAGTCATCGGCACCGCTGCCCTCAAAGTACTTCCATCCGACCATTCCGACGGTCTTGATCGACACGGAATCGAGGCCCGCACCCGCGAGAAGATCGGAGAGCGCCAGGTCGTCTGGATCAGGCTGCCCCACGAGTGAGAGCTTCGAGTATCGGATGACCTCGGTGGGGTACAAGG
This sequence comes from Paramicrobacterium chengjingii, assembly GCF_011751765.2. GTDB lineage: Bacteria > Actinomycetota > Actinomycetes > Actinomycetales > Microbacteriaceae > Paramicrobacterium > Paramicrobacterium chengjingii. The sequence continues at coordinate 1,079,962 of NZ_CP061169.1, read as the reverse complement.
TGGAGTTCGCGTAGTTCACGGACTCATTACCGACAAGCAGCCGCGGCCTTCGCCCTGGCACCAGAATGAGGATTGACTCCTCGTAACGCGGGTCGAATCCAGTCAGATACGACGTGTTGGCGAAATGCTCGCGATCTCCATAGATGACGAGCGCATCGATTCCACGCTCTTTGGCCTGCCGCATCGCGGCTCCCACGCGAGATTCATACACCTCGACGGGGATCTCGGGCAGATCGCGCGGGAGCGAGATGTTCGGCCTGTCGACCACCGTTAGTTCTACACCAAGATCTGCCACCGACAAGTCAGTCACGGTACTCCTTCGTTAGATGCCCTCAACGCTGCTTTGCGTTGTGTGTGCCACACGCTACTAAGATTGCGCTAATTGCGCAATACTTTCGTAGAGTCTTGCTTACGAATTGGAGGTCGCCCTGCTCGAGTCAGCTACATCGAGACCTGAGGAGACGCTGCCGACTCCCCGACAACGAGTGAGACACTCGTCACTCGAGACGTTGCGGCACGTCGGGACCCGTCGAGGCGCTCGATCAGCATCGTGACCGCAGTCGAGGCCATCTGCCCAACAGGCGTGTGAACGGTCGTGAGTCGCGGAGTGACAAGGCTCGCAGCCGGAACGTCGTCGAATCCGACGATCGACAGATCCTTCGGGACGGACATCCCCAGCCTCCGCGCGGCTGCCATCAGCCCAAGCGCAATCGTGTCACTCGCGGCGAATACTGCCGTCGGATTCCTCGTCGTGGCCAGGATATGTGAGAGCGACGCAGCTCCGAACTCCTCGCTAAAGGTGCCATTGAGAACGAGCTGATCATCAGCATCCGCTCCAGAGCGCGTCAAGGCATCACGCCATCCCCGCATTCTCTCCTGCACAGAGTGCAGCCACGCGGGCCCGCCGACGAAGGCGATCCGCGCGTGTCCGAGGGAGCCGAGGTAAGTGACCGCCTGATACGCACCCGCGTAGTCGTCAACGAGAACCGTGTCGACTGATGGGATTCCCGACAGCTGCTCGTCAACGACGACCACGGGAAAATCTGCCGCGACCTCCGCGGCCAGAGCCGCGTTCGACGCGTAGTTTCCCAGGTAGACCAGCCCGTCAACTCCAAGGCTCGTCAGCAATCGCACGTAATCAAGCTGCCGACGCGAGTTGTTCGAGGTACTTGCTACCAAGACCGAGTATCCGTTCGATTCTGCGGCCGCAACCACTCTGTCTGCGATGCGGCTGAAGTAGTCGTTTCCAACCTCGGGCACGACGACGCCAATGGTTCCGCCAGGCGACTCGCTCTGCGCTGACCTGCTCCGACTGGAGGGTCGCACGTACCCTTCAGAGCTGATCGCGTCAACGATTTTGCGCTCGGTGTCGGGACGTAGGTTCAACTGGCCCTTCATGTACCGAGACACGGTGGAGGCGGAGACCCCAGCCTTGTGAGCTACATCATTCAGGGTTGCTTTACGCTTCGCCAATTCTCGGGCTCCTCACCTGCCTCGCCGTCATGCGCCAATTAGGCTGTATCAACTGCATGATCTTTCACTTAAAGTCTAGTTCTTAATTGCGCAAATTGCGTCGCGGCTGGTCTTACCAACACAATGTGCATTGCTGCGGATAATGTGGACAGGTGTGCCGATGCACATTGTCCGCAGCTGTCAATTTTGAAAGCGGCCACGGACAATGCGACGTCGTATTACGCGCGAGTTCGAGCGAGCGCATCCGCCCCGGTAGCCTCGAGCCATGGCAGATCGCGAGTACGGCTTTCGCACGCGGGCAATCCACGCGGGCAACATCCCTGACCCCGAAACCGGCGCCCGGGCGCTTCCCGTCTACCAGTCAACGGCGTTCGTCTTTGACGACTCGGCGGATGCCGCTGCCCGCTTCGCCCTGCAGAAATACGGCAATATCTACGCCCGCCTCTCCAACCCCACGGTGGCGAGCCTCGAAGAGCGGGTGGCGAGCCTTGAGGGCGGGCTCGGCGCTGTCGCGACAGCATCCGGACTCTCTGCTCAATACATCACGTTCGCCAGCCTCGTCGGAACGGGTGACCACATCGTCGCCTCGTCGAGCCTGTACGGCGGATCGATCACTCAGCTCGACGTGACACTGCGCCGGTTCGGCGTCGAGACCACATTTGTGCACTCGAGCGACCCGGCCGACTACGCCGCAGCGATCACCGACCGCACGAAGGCCGTCTTCGCCGAGACCATCGCCAACCCGTCGGGCGAGATCGCCGACATCGAGGGACTCGCCGACGTCGCTCACGCGCACGACGTTCCGCTGATCATCGACTCCACCATCGCCACCCCCTACCTCAACCGTCCGATCGAGTGGGGCGCCGACATCGTCACGCACTCGGCGACCAAGTTTCTGGGCGGCCACGGCACCACCATGGGCGGACTCGTCGTCGAGTCGGGCAGATTCACATACGACCGAGAGAAATTTCCGCTGTTCCACGAACCCGTGCACACGTACGGCGGGCTGCACTGGGCCGGCAACTTCGGCGAGTACGCGTTTCTCACGCGGCTGCGCGCCGAGCAGCTGCGCGACATCGGGCCGGCACTTTCGGCAACCTCGGCGCAGCAGCTGGCGCAGGGCATCGAGACGCTGCCGTTCCGCATGAGCGCTCACGTTGAGAACGCCGGCGCGGTTGCGGCGTGGCTCGAGGCAGATGACCGCATTGAAGCCGTGTTTTGGGCGGGACTCGAGAGCCACCCGCACCACGAGCGCGCGAAGAAGTACCTGCCGCTCGGGCCGAGCTCGGTGTTCAGCTTCGTGGTGAAGGGCGGGCGTGCGGGCGGGCAGAAACTCATCGAGTCGGTCAACCTCGCCAGCCACGTCGCGAACATCGGCGACACCAAGACGCTCATCATCCACCCGGGATCGACGACGCACGCACAGCTCACGGAACAGCAACTCGAGGATGCTGGTGTACAGCCGGGACTCGTGAGGCTCAGCGTCGGCATCGAAGACGCGGCCGACATCATCTACGATCTCGATCAGGCGCTCAGCCAGGCAGTGGAGGCATGACCATGGCCCAAGAAGAAGCGGCAGAAGCAGAGACAGACGTCGTCACCCTGCAAAACGGCCTCAGCTGCGAGATGCCCGCCGATTCACCGCTCGCGAAGCTGCTGAAATCGCAGCGCACATGGATCGGGCCCGATGCCAAGGAGCGCCTCGCGATCCTGCGGCAGGCGAAGCCCGTTGCAATCGTCGGCGCCTCAACGAATCCGGCCCGCGCGAGCTACTTCGTGGGCACCTACCTGCAGCAGTCGAGCGATTACACGCTGTACTTCATCAATCCGAATGCCGACGAGATTCTCGGCGAGAAGGCCTATCCCGACCTTGCGTCGTTGCCTGTGACGCCAGACATCGCCGTCGTATTCCGCAAGGCAAGTGATATTCCGCAGGTCGTCAATGAGGTGAAGGCAGCCGGAATCGGCACGATCTGGGTGCAGCTCGGCATTTGGAATGAGGATGCCGCGTACGACGCCGAGGCGAAGGGCCTCACCGTGGTGATGGATCGCTGCATCAAGATCGAGCATGCACGCTTCCACGGCAGGCTCAACCTGTTTGGCTTCGACACGGGAGTGATCTCGTCGAAAAAGGGGCTGCGCTAGCTCGAGAAACTGCACAGTTCTCCCCCGTGAGGATGAGAGCGAAGTTCCGTCCAGGTGCGGATGCTTACAGCATCCGGTCTCCGTAGCGTCGGAACCATGGATACATCAACGCAGACACAACTCACGCAGTCGCACACACGAGTGCCTTGGTCGGCAGTCGTCGTGTACACAATTCTGGCGTGCGGCCTCGCCTGGCTCGTCATGCTGCCGCTCTGGCTGGGCGATGGCCTCACCGACCCCAATGCCATGCTGCTCATCGGCGCCATGATGTTCACGCCAAGCATCGCCGCGCTCATCGTGACGTTCACAATGGTGCGGCCCGCGAAGAAGGCCCGCTATCTCGGTCTCGTGCCATTCCGACCGGCCTGGCGCAACATCGTGCTGTTTCTCGGCTGGCCGCTCGTCTTTCTCGTGCTCGCATTCGGCGCGTTCTTTATCGGCGTCCTGTTTGGCTGGACGACCCCTGACTGGTCGGCATCGAGCCTTCAAACAGCACTCGGCGACGACACGACAGTTGCCGCATACATGGCCGTGTCATTCGCGTGGCTGCCGCTCACGATTCTGATGAGCACTGTGAGCGCGTTTGGTGAAGAACTGGGCTGGCGCGGATTTCTTACCTCAGCACTTGCACCTCTCGGATTCTGGAAGTCGGCCGGCATCATCGGCGTGATCTGGGGGCTGTGGCACGCGCCGATCATCCTGCTCGGCTACAACTTCAACCGCACGGATGTGACAGGGCTGCTCTGGATGTGCGGCTTCACGCTCTGCGTCGGGGTGCTGCTGCAGTGGTCACGGTATTGGACGGGCAACGTCTGGCCCGCGGCAGTCGGACACGGGGCACTCAACTCGGTCACGTCGCTCACCTTCCTCTGGCTGCCCGCCGGCTTTGACTCGGCGTTCTCAACGGTGCTCGGCGCTCCCGGCTGGATCGCCATGGGCATCGTGATTGTCGTGCTCGCACTGTTGAAGCAGCCGCGTCGTAAGCTGGAGCTCACTTCACCAGCACGTTCCTGACCAGTGACGAGGAGGCGGCCGTGACGGTGACCACAGAGCTCCCCGAGGGGCTCAGCAATTTTCGCGACGTCGGCGGTCTGCCGGCGTCGGGCGGCAGCATCCGTCGTGGTCGGCTCTTTCGATCAGATGCGCTCGCTGCCCTCACGCCCGCCGGCATCGATCAGTTTCGCCAGATGGGCATCTCCACGATCTTCGACCTGCGCAGTCGAGTCGAAATGGAGCAGACACGGCCGATGCTCGACGAATCGACGCTTGCCGACTACGTTTCGCTTCCGCTTCTCGAGGGCGCCGTTCACGACACCGTGACGCAGGTTCCCACACTCGCCGAGCTGTACAACGACCTCGTCGCCGAGGCCGGTGAGAGCTTTGCTCGCATAGCCGAGTGGGTCGCGCTTCGAGCGACGGGCGGCGTGCTCGTGCATTGCACGGCGGGCAAAGACCGCACGGGGGTGTCGCTTGCGCTCATTCTTGATGCCGTCAGGGTCCCGCGCGATGACATCATTGTTGATTACGTGATCTCGGCCGAGAACCTTGCTGGTGCCTGGAGCGAGAGAATGCTCGGGCTTGTGCGGAAGATGGGCTTCGAGGTGACGCCAGAAATCGAGGAGGTTGTCTGCGGAACGGATGCTGACGCGATGCGTGCAGCGCTCGAGACCGTTGACGCCGAGTACGGCGGATCTCGCGAGTACTTCCTGTCGAACGGCCTCGACGAGCGAACGCTCACTGCGCTGCAGAACAGCCTCGTCGAGAATACGGCGCCACGCGACTGACCAGGTGACCAGCCAATCAACGCACGTGTTTGTGCGCGCCCTCGCCCAACTGCGCGTCACGCCCGCGACGTGAGAGCTTCGACGGCCACCAGATCGCGCGCCCGATGTCGTAGCTGAGGGCAGGCACGAGGAGCGAACGCACGATGAACGTGTCGAGCAGCACACCGAACGCCACGATGAACGCGATCTGCACGAGGAAGAGCACGGGAATCACCGAGAGAGCGGCAAACGTCGCGGCGAGCACGAGACCTGCCGACGTGATGACGCCGCCCGTGATGGCCAGTCCGCGAACGATGCCGTCTCGCGTTCCGTGCTTGAGCGACTCTTCACGCACTCGCGTCATGAGGAAGATGTTGTAGTCGATTCCCAGGGCCACAAGAAAGACGAATCCATACAGCGGAACCGCGGGGTCTGCGCCAGGGAACGCGAAGATTCCATTGAAGGCGAGCGCCGCAACGCCGAGCGCCGTGCCGAACGACAACACCGTGGTGAGCACGAGCAGCAACGGCGCGAGAATCGAACGCAACAGAAGCATCAGGATCACCATGATCACGACGAGGATCACGGGAATGATGAGGTTGCGATCGTGGATGGAAGCATCGTTCGTGTCGATGGCCGTCGCCGTCACGCCGCCGACGAGGGTGCCGGGGAACGTGTCTGCGAGCTCTGTGCGCACGTCGCGAACCGTCGCTGCTGCCGCATCAGAATCGGCCGCATCAGATAACGTCGCCTGCAGCATCACGTCGCCGTCGACAACCGTCGGGTCGGGCGCGGGCGTGCCGGGAGGGCCGAACGCTGTGATGCCATCATCGGTGATCGTTGCCGACCCGCTCGGCGAATCAGCGGAGATGACGGTGACGTTGTCCACTCCGTCATGCTTGCGAAGCAGGTCGGCGGCGTCCAGCAGGGCATCCTCGTCGACGATGACGACGGCGGGGCTGCCTGACCCGCCGGGGAAATGCTCACCGAGAACCGCCTGCCCGTCGCGCGCCTCCGAGTCGCCGAGCACGAGATCTGACTGTGGAACACCGACGGCATTCAGCTGCGTTGCGCCGACGACTCCTGCGAGCAGCACAAGTGCCGTCACGGCCCAGATGGTCCGAGGACGCCGCGCAATCGTGCGTGCGACCTTCACCCAAATACCCGTCGAGGGCATGCCGTGCTCGTCGGCAACGACATCCGGTTCGTAGTGGGGCCGACGCGGCCAGAACGCCGCACGGCCGAAGACAAACAGCACCGCGGGCAGGAGAGTGAGCGCCGAGAGCATAGCGAAGACGATGCCGATCGACGCGACGGGCCCGAGCGTGCTGTTCGACTTAAGATCGCTCAGCAGCAGGCAGAGCAGCCCGGCGATGACGGTTCCGCCCGAGGCTATGATCGGCTCGAACGATCCGCGGATGGCGCGCATGCTCGCCGCCCACTTATCGGTATTGACGCGCAGCTCCTCCCGATAGCGGGAGACATAGAGCAGCGAGTAGTCCGTGGCGGCGCCGATGACCAGAATGAATAGGATGCCCTGAGTCTGCCCGCTCAGAAGCAGCACCTCAGCCTTTGCGAGCCACCATACGGTGAGCAGCGCAACGCACAGCGCGAACAGACTTGTCGACAGCACGGCGATCGGCAGGAGGAAGGAGCGATACACGAGGATCAGGATGATGAAGACAGCGAGAAGAGCGACACCAAGCAGAAGCCCGTCGATGCCGGCAAATGCGGCAACAAGATCCGCCGAGAAGCCCGCTGGGCCGGTGACGTGAACGGCGATGCCATCGGGCGCTGCTGCACGAAGAGTATCGCCAATGCTCGATACGACGTCGCCGACATCAGCATCCGCATCAATGGGGACAAACGACTGAAGTGCGCGCCCGTCATCGGAGGGGATCGGCGGGGAGATGTCTGAAGCGACGCCGGAGGCGCCAGCGAGACTTTCAAGCGCATCGGTTGCCGCATCGATCTTCTCGTCGCTCAGCTCGTCGTCACTGGAGAACACGACAATCGCTGGAATGGCGTCTGAGTCGCTGAAGTCTTCTCTGAGCTTCTGCACTTTGGTGGCATCGGCCGAGCTCGGCAGGTAGCTGGTCTGATCGTTCGAGGACACCTCGTCGACTTTGCCGAAGTAGGGTCCACCGACGGATGCCGCGGCGAGCCACACAAGAATGAGAAGTGCCGGTATGGCGATGCGCAGCCACCGCGGCGAACCGCGGCGCTTATGCAGAGACTCACGTGTGGGCAACGCCTCCACGTCGTCGAAATTCTTCTCGCGCATCTACGTATCCCCTACTGAACAGTTTTCGCTAGCTAGGCTAGCAATAAGATTAGCATGCAGATAGTTTGGCATGTAACGCCGAGTTTCAGCTAAGATCTCGTGCATGATGGACTCCGGCGCGGCCCCCGAGAGTACCTCGTCGAACATCTACGCACTCGACGCGAGCGACCCACAGAGTCAGCTGATCGATCGGTCTGGACTCGACGACGCCGATGTGCGCCAGATCAGCGAGCTGATGGGTTCGCTTGGCCGCCTGCGCGACGCGGAGCAACGACTGTCAGAAGCATCCCTGCGGTACATGAAGCTGAACCAAACGGACATGCGCGCACTGCATTACCTGATCGTCGCGCAGAACCGAGAGCTGACTGTGACCCCCGGGGCGATAGCTACGCACCTCGGCATCTCGACGGCATCCACGACCAAGCTTCTCGATCGCCTCGAAAAGGGCAATCACATTACGAGGCAGCCGCACCCCCACGATCGGCGAGCGCTCGCAATTTCCATCACGGCAGAGACGCGTGCAGCCGCGATGGCCACCGTCGGTCGCCAGCAGGCGAAGCGGTTCTACGCTGCGGCGCGACTCAGTCCCGCCGAGCGCGTCGTGGTCATGCGCTTTCTCGACGACATGGCTCACGACATAGACCTCAGTGATCTTGACTGGGCCCAACCGAACTCCCCCGCGAACTAGCGACTTCGATTCAGATCGCTGGGCGAGCAGCACAACGCCATCGAGGCTGGGCAGCAGACTCTGCACAACCTCAGCACGTATGTAGCCGAACTTTCTCAAAAGGATGCCGACTGACGTCCTGCGGGTCACTCCGCAGGACAGCGGGCAATCACATGAAAGACGTGCCAGTGCTTCGGACCGTCGACAGAGCGCCCCTCGCGCTCGTCTTCGTCGAGAAGCAGTGTCTCGAGCCCCCACAGCATCCGTTCCACATCGTTTCGGGTGTGGAAGGTCATGCCCGGCGTTCCCGCCCACTTATCTCGAACGCCGAAGAACTCGACAGCGAGAAGGCCGCCCGGGCGCAGACAGGTGCGAATCGCGCCCCACAGCGCGTCGAAGTGCTCATGCGGGCAAAACGGCAGGGCAAAGCCTGAGAACACCAGATCGGATGCCGGCAGCTCGGCGATCTGCGCAAAGTTTTCCCTCCACGCAGTGACGCCCTCGACTCCCTGCAGCCGATCGGGCAACCCGGCGTCGCCGTCGATTGCCGTGACGCGCCAGCCGCGAGAGGCAAGCTCACGAGATTCAAGACCGTCGCCCGCCCCGAGGTCGATCGCGCGTCCGGGCACTCGGTCGCCCCAATGCTCAAGGGCTACAATCAAGTTTTTGCGCGGCGGCCTGCCTGACATCGCCTCGTAATAGGCATCCCAATCAAACGTCGGCGTCATGCCACCATGCTCGCACAGCGCCGCAACACTACACTTACCACGTGGCAGAGGGAGAGAACGACCCCGTAGAGAATGTGCGCATACGCGTACTCGGCCCCGTGCTCGTCGACGACGCACCCGTGGCCGGCCCGCTCCCCCGGCGGCTCATCGCCGCACTCGCACTTGCAGCCCCTCTCGTCGCCAGCACCCAGCGACTCGTCGATGACGTCTGGGGTGACGACGTGCCCGATCGTCCACGCGCCGCACTGCAGACGTTGGTGTCCCGGGCGCGAAGACTGCTCGGCACAGATGCCATTGCGTCGGGACCCGCCGGCTACCGGCTCACGGTCGGCACCGATCTTGACATCGCGCGTCGCGCATCAGAGCCCGATGAACTTGCGGCGGCTCTGGCTCAATGGCACGGCGATCCCGGCGACGACCTCGGCGATGCACCCGTCGCCGAGAGCCTCCGTGTGCAAGCTGCGACGCTGCATTCAAGCATCCTTCGCTCGCGAGCACGCGCGCTGCTGAACGATGGTCGCCTCGACGAGGCAGTCTCCGCGCTCACGCCGCTTGTCGAGGCCTCGCCCATTGATGAGGACTCGGCCGTTCTTCTGATGCGCGCACACGCTGAAAACGGGAGCAGAACTGACGCGCTTGCCGTGTTCGCCCGGCTGCGTGGTGCGCTTGCTGAGACGCTCGGCACCACGCCGGGCAGCGACGCGGTCGACCTCAACACCCTGCTGCTGCGCGATGATTCACCGCAGCGCAAACAGATTGGCGTGCGTGCCCGGCGCGGCCCTCTCGTGGGGCGCGACGCCGACATTGCCGCGGTCGAGACCGCCGTTGCCTCGCACCGCCTCACGACAATCCTCGGCGTCGGCGGCCTCGGCAAGACCAGCCTCGCACACGAGGTTGCGCGCCGATCACAGACGCCTCTCACTGTCGTTGTCGAACTGGCCGGAGCGACGAGCCCCGATGACGTGCTCATCACGGTGACGTCGACTCTCGGCATCCGCACGGTCAGTTCGGTCGCCCGATTGTCTGACCCGCTCGTGCTCACCGATCTGCGATCACGCGCCGTGGCGACGCTCGCCGAGCGCGAGACGCTGCTGGTTCTCGACAACTGCGAGCACCTTGTCGATGCGGCGGCATCCCTCGCCGATCACGTGCTCAGCGCCGTCCCTACATTGCGCATTCTGGCGACAAGCAGGTCACCACTGGCGATTGAGGGCGAGGTGGTCATCGCTCTGCCCCAGCTTTCCCTCACGGATGCGGGTGGCCACGGCTCCGCCATTGAGCTGTTTCTGCAGCGCGCTCGCGCGATCAGGCCGGGCGCCGAGCTCGACCCTGATACCGTGCATCGCATCTGCGCGAGCCTCGACGGGCTGCCACTTGCCATCGAGCTCGCCGCTGCACGTGTGCGCTCGATGTCGCTCGATGACATTGAGCACAGACTGCGCGACCGCTTCGCACTGCTTACCGCCGTAGACCGCTCCGCTCCTGCACGGCACCGCACCCTGTTCGCCGTCATCGACTGGAGTTGGAAGCTTCTTGAACCGCAGCAGCGCACGACGCTGCGCCGCCTGTCGCTCTTCGCCGACGGATTCACGGCCGAGGCGGCCGGCGAGGTGGCCGGCGACGGCGCGGACGTCATCGACGATCTCGATGCCCTCGTGATGCAATCGCTCGTCCAGGTGCGCGACGAGGGGTCGGCCGTGCGGTACCGGCTGCTCGAGACCGTTGGCGAATTTGCTCGCGACCGCCTTGATGACGCCGGCGAGCGCACGGCGATCGAGGATCGATACGACGAGTGGATCACCGAATTGGCACTCGAGCTCTTCGATCAGATGCTCGGCGCACAGCAGCTCGATGCCCTCGCCGTCGCTGTGGCGGAACGTGAGAATCTGGTCGCGGCGCTGCGACACGCGATCACGCGCTCAACAAGCGACGTGGTGTACGCGCTGTTCGGCTTGCTCTCACTCGTCTGGTCGATCAGGGGCGAGCACGAGGAGTTCTTGGGCTTCGGCACAGACGTGCTGGCGGCATCCGATGATCATGCCGTTTCACCGCGCATCGTCAATGCTGCAGGGCTGGGCTTGGCGATGCTTGCCGTGACGTTTCTGATGTTCGGCGCGAATCGCGTCGCCTACCCGGCCATCTCTCGACTTCGACGCTTTGCACGAACGAAGCACGTCACCGATGCTCGCGCGCTCACTCTCATGGAGATGCTCGCACTGCCCCCAATCGGCACGGATGCGGGCGCCGAGTCTCTGTTCGCCTGGGTCGACGCACACCTGAAGGGCGACGACGATGCTCGAGCGGCCCATGCCGCTGTGCTCGGCGCAAACGGTGCTGAGAACCTCGGCGAGTACCACCGCGCTGTGGAGTATGCGCGAGCCGGCTATGCTCGGGCAACGGCTCTGGGAGACACCTGGCTGCAGGCGATGGCCGCATCAGTCGTTGCTCAACTGCTCAGCCAAAACGAGCGGGTCGCAGAGGTGGGTCCGTGGGCGCATGCTGCGACGGACGCGCTTGCAAAGATCAGCGCAGACGAAGACATGATTCAGGCACGATGGATGCTGTCGCTCGCCGAACTTCACCAGGGCGACGCGTCGGCGGCCCGTGCGCTCGTGGCCGACATGGGCGAAGATTCTCCCGGCGAGCTTCGCGGGCTTCTGCTCGCTCTCGACGCGGAGATCGCCGTTCATGATGGTCGACTGGCCGATGCGATCGCCGCTCTCGACGCCGGGCTAGCACAGCTCGAGGTCAGTGGCGGGCGATCCGCGCCGTGGCTTGTGCTCGCCATGGCGACGCGGGCGCTGACCAGGCGCCGTTCCGGGGTGCCGCGCGAGTCGATTCTTGCCGACTCCGAACGCCTCTCGGCACGTGTTCGCGCGTTGATTCGCGTGCGAGGCTGGGCAACCGACCAGCCGGTCACGGGGTCGGGCATCGCAGCTGTTGGTGCTATCGCCCTCGACGACGACGCAACGGCCCAGATCGGCGTCGATCTCATCGTGCTTGCCGAGCGGATGGGCTACAGGCGAGATTTCTCCGTGCTCTCTGCGCCGCTTTTGCTCGAGCAAGCAGAGCGGGCGCGGGGCGCGGATGCTGTCGCCGACGCACGCGCGTTCGCGGCATCCCTCTCCCCTTTTGCTCGCCTCGACCGCGCTGCCGACCTTCTCGCCCTGCTGGCTCGTGCGCAATCGAGCACGGAAGCTCAGCGGCCCGCAGTCGATGACTGAGCCCCTCGGCGCGGTACTATTCGTGAGAACTTGACGCCTCGCCGCGCATCTCCAGGCGAATCTGGTCGGCATCGAGCACCGCAAGCGCATTGGTGAGGGAATCGGCCGAGTATGTGCCGTCGTTGCGGGCGTCGAGAAGGGCTTCACGCTGCGCTTCAATGATGGCAAGCGCGCGGCTGGGTGCTCCTGGGGCGCCGGAGGCTTGCGGCACGGCATCGGCAACCTCGCTCAGATGCGTCAGCATCCGTTGGCGCTCAGCGATCTGCTCGACAGGGCTTTCGGTACGCGGTTTGACGCGGTGCACCACCCAGCCCAGCGTTCCGCCCTGCAGCAGCAGCGACCCGACGGCGACGATGAACGCGATAAGAATCAGCATCGAGCGGTGCGGAGTTTCGCCAGGTAGCGTCTGCGCGGCGGCGAGCGTGACTGCTCCGCGCATGCCGGCCCACACCACCACTGTGCCTTCGCGCCAACCGAAGGGCTTGTTCAGAAAGTAGTCGATGTCGGCACCCATGCGCCTGAGCCGCGCATTGAACCGCTCGAGCGCGCGGGTGCTGCGTGGCCCGCGCGGCCCCTGAGGCAACGGCCCCTGTCGACGTCTCTGTTCGCCATCTCGGTGGTCACGCCCCGGACCTCTGCTCGTGCCTGCTGCGAGCTTGCGGGCGAATGCCTCGGGGTCGGCCGTGCGCGCATCAACGCGTTTCTGCACGGCGTCGAGCCGTGGGCGCATGTCTGCGTGCCGCAGTGTTCGCCGCCTCGACGAGAGAAGAAGCACACCGACGTAGGCCATGCGCACGAGCAACGTGATCGCCAATGCACCTGCGGCGAACAACAGCGGCGAGAATCCGTTGTCTCCGGCGATGCTGTCGGTGACGATGGCTTTGAGCTCAAGCCCCATGAGCAGAAACACGGCGCCTTCGAGCACCAGCTCGATGGTCTTCCAGTTCTGTTCCTCGGCAATGCGGTGCGACGGCGAGAGCCGTTTGATCGCGCCACGCCCGGTGACGAGCCCGGCGACGACGGCGGCGACGAGACCCGACGCACCGAGCATCTCCGCGGGCACTGAGGCGATGAACGGAATTGTGAACGAGATGACGGTATTGACTGTCGAGTCCTCGACACGAGAGCGCACGGCGAGGTTTGCCCAGCCGACGACAACGCCGATCACCGACGCGATCGCCACCGAATACAGGAAGCTTCCCGCGACATTCCAGAGAGACACGGATGCTGCCGCCCCGGCGACCGCGGATCGCAGAAGCACAAGCGCCGTCGCATCATTCAGCAGGCTTTCGCCCTCGAGCATCGTGACCACACGAGAGCTCACGCCGATGCGTTTGACGATGGATGTGGCGACAGCATCCGTCGGGCTGATGATCGCGCCGAGGGCAATTCCCCACGCGAGGCTGAGCCCGGGGATGACCCATGAGAAGAACAGACCGAGCACAACCGCGCTGCCGACGACGAGCACGACAGAGAGCCCGCTGATCGCGGTGAATTCGCGGCGGAAGTCCATGGTGGGCATGGACACCGATGCCGAGTACAGCAGCGGTGGCAGAACTCCCGCAAGAATCCACTCGGGCTCGATGTGCACGTCGGGAACAGCGGGAACGAGGCTCACGCCGATGCCAAGAACCACCAGCAACAGCGGATTCGCCACCCCGAGGCGCGGCGCGAGTGCCGATGCTGCGGCAATGACCACGAGGGCGAGCACCGCGATGATGAGAAACGTCTCCATCTGTGCCTTTCGTGTGGGGTTGTGCTGTTCACAGCGTAGAACTCTGAGCGGCCCCGTGCATAAATTCGGAGATCTCGGCGACACGCCGCAGCAGAAAGCGCCTTCCACGGCGTGTCGTCGAAATTTTCCGAATTGGTGCACAGTGCGTGCCGCCACAGGGGAACCGGGGGCGAGCTGGGCGCCCCGGAGCTCCCGTTATGCCTTGCGCATATATGCACGCACCGTGAGCGGGGCGAACACCGCGACGATCACTGCGGCGCCGATCAGCGAAATCACCAGGTCGCCTCCGACGACGCCGTTGTTTGCGAGGTCGCGCACGGCAGTCACGAGGTGTGAGATGGGATTGATCTGCACAAAGCCTTGCAGCCAGCTGGGCAGCGTGTCGACAGGAACGAAGGCGTTCGAGAGGAACGTCAACGGAAACAGGATGATCATCGAGATTCCCTGCACGCTGGATGCTGTGCGGGCGATGACTCCAAAGAATGCGAAGATCCAGCTGATTGCCCATGCGCACACGATCACGGCGAGTCCGGCAAGTACGACGCTGCCGATTCCGCCTTCGGCACGCCAGCCCATGATGAAGCCCATCACGAACGTGAGCGTTGTGGCGATCGTGTAGCGCACGGTGTCGGCGAGTAGCGCGCCAGCCAGCGGTGCGATGCGCGCTATGGGCAGCGAGCGGAACCTGTCGAACACGCCCTTGTCCATGTCTTCGCGCAGCTGCACGCCCGTGACGACCGATGTGGTGATCACGGTCTGAACGAGGATGCCGGGAATGATGACGGGCAGGTAACTCTGCACGTCTCCGGAGATCGCTCCGCCGAAGATGTACGTGAACATGAGCGTGAAGATGATCGGCTGCACAGTCACGTCGACGAGCTGTTCGGGCGTTCGCTTGATCTTGATGAGGCCGCGGCGGGCCATCGAGAGCGAGTGCGAGAGAGCATCGGCGAGGCCGACTGAGTTCGACAGCGATTGCGCTCGGGTGTCGAGTGTTGCTGTGGTCATGCGTGTGCTCCTTCGAGCTCGTCGGCCGCTGGCTCTGCCGCGTGGCCGGTGATGGCGAGGAAAACCTCGTCGAGGGTCGGCTTCTGAACGCTCATTTCAGCGAGATGGATGCCGCGGTTTCGCAGCTCGAGAAGCAGGTCGGTCACTCGGTCGGCATCGGCCATCGGCACGCTGATTGCGTCGCCCTGCGCCACCGGTTCGTTGTGGGAGCCGAGAACATCGCGCATGGTCCGCACAGCGGACTCGGCGTCTGCGTCGTCGACGAGACGGACTTGCAGCGCCGTGGTTCCGACCGAGGCCTTGAGCTGGTTGGCCGTTCCTTCGGCAACAACTCGCCCCGTGTCGATGACGGCGATGCGGTCGGCAAGCTGATCTGCTTCGTCAAGGTACTGCGTCGTGAGCAGCACGGTAGAGCCCTCCGCAACAAGACGACGGATCGTATCCCACATCTGGTTGCGCGTGCGCGGGTCGAGACCTGTCGTCGGCTCATCGAGAAAGATCAGGGGTGGCCGCGAGATGAGGCTTGCAGCAAGGTCGAGACGACGGCGCATGCCGCCGGAAAACTTCTTGAGCGGCCGACGTGCGGCATCCGTGAGCGAGAACTCCTCGAGCAGATCGTTTGCCGTGCGCTTCGCATCGCGGCCGCTGAGGCCGAGAAGGCGGCCGAAGAGCACGAGGTTCTCGGTTGCGCTGAGAGATTCGTCGACTGAGGCGTACTGCCCCGTCACGCCGATCAGCTGGCGTACGACTCCTGCTTCTTTCTGTACATCGTGGCCAAAGATGCGTGCGCTACCGGCATCGGGCCGCAGCAGCGTGGCGAGCATGCTGATCGTCGTCGTCTTTCCTGCGCCGTTCGGGCCGAGAACTCCATAAACGGTTCCCGCGCGCACACTGAGGTCGACGCCGTCGACGGCGCGGTTGGCACCGAAGATCTTGACGAGCCCGGTCGCGTCAACCGCGAGTTCTGAGGTTGTCATCTGTGTTCCTTTCGTCAGGAACAAGAGTCACCCCAGCCACTTTCAGGATGCTGTCACGCCACTGTCACGAAGCTGGCATGCGTGTGCGGTGCTGAAAGCGGTTCGTGCGAACAGGATTCCGTTCACACGAACCGCCGACCTGCGGATCAGCAGCCATGAAACACATCACTGTCTGCCCACCCCGTGTTCGCCCATGCGTCAGGTTCGGCGGGCTTGAAGCCCGAATACAGCTCGGCGAGCTCGTCGAGTGTCCAGCTCGCAAAGCGCGCGGCTCCCTGTGGACAGGTGTGGATACCGTCGTCGCTGCGGTCGATCGCGCCATCGTGCTCCCGTGAGTAGTCGTCCCCCCAGACTGTGCTGGCATCGAGATACTCGACGCCGTCGAGATCATCCGCGACGCTCTTGGCCTGCTCATTCGCCGACGTGAGCTCCTCCATATGGGGCGCATAGAAGTCATCGGGCTTGAGCGGCGGCATCGAGACGAAAATGAGGTCGGCATCAATACTCGAAGCCGCTTCTGCAAGCCGGCTGTACGCATCACGCTGCTCATCGGGAGTTCCCCAGTCATACGTCGTCACCTGATAGATCACGACGCCCTCGGCAGCATCCTCCAGCTGGTCTGGCAGCGTTTCCCACTGCTTCTCGGCGTTAGGACCCACAACGTTTCCCCCTCCGACCGATGTCGCGTCGACGAATTTCACGCCACTCTCCGCAAACCCCTGTTGCAGCGCCACTGCCTGCCCCGCTGCCACGGAGTCCCCGAGAAAAAGCACGGGCGAGAGACCTGCTTCGACGGCCTGCGACGATTCGGTCCAGCCCTTGTTTTCTGTGGAGTCCATGTCAGGGCTGATGTCGCAGGCGGTGAGCGCGAACGCCGCCACGGCTGTGGTGAGGACAGCAAGAACACGCACGGGAGGTGCGATGCGACGACTCGACGGCGAACCTGAATATGAATTCCTCGTTGCGTATGTCATGGGTCGACTCTCACAAGCCGATGTCGCAGCTCCACCCTCGTCGTGTCACAGTCCTGTCGCAAAATCACGCCTCGTCCTCCTCACTCCGGGGGCGAGCACGTAGCATGTGGGCATGGTTGTGGCCCTGCTGGTTGAGGACGACGAGTTTGTGCGTCGCGGCATGCAACTCGCTCTCAAGCGTCATGGCCACGACGTCGAGGCGGCGGAAGACGGTGAGGACGCTCTGACGCGCTTCGGTGAGGGCGGAATCGACGTTGTGATTCTCGATGTGATGCTCCCCGGAATCGACGGGTTCGAGGTATGCCGGAATATCCGAGAAATCGCCCAGACGCCCATCATCATGCTGACGGCTCGTGGCGACGACTTCGACATCATCACCGGGCTCGAGGCGGGGGCAGACGACTACGTCACGAAACCCGTGCAGCCGACCGTCTTAGACGCTCGTATTCGCGCCGTTCTGCGCCGTTCGGTGAGCGACATTGAGGGGGTTCGCGTACACCGTGGCTTACAGATCGACACGGTGTCGCTCACTGTCACCGTCGACGGTCACGCGGTGAGCCTCACTCCCACCGAATTGCGATTGCTCCTGACGCTGTCGCGCGTTCCAGGTCAGGTACTCAGCCGTGAACAGCTGCTCGAAGAGGTATGGGAGCAGGGGTATCTCGGAGACTCTCGTCTCGTCGACAACGGTGTCATGAGACTGCGCTCGAAGATCGAGCGCGATCCCGCACAGCCCGAGTATGTCGAAACCGTCCGCGGATTCGGCTACAGATTCAGCCGAGCATGATGCCATCGTGGATGCTGCGAGCCGTTCGCGCCTCGTCTGGGCTGCGTGGCCGGCTGATCGGGACCTTCGTCGTGGTGATGGTGCTGGGCGCAGCCGCCGCCGCATGGGCTGGTGTGCAGCAGTCCACAGCATCGTTAATCAGGTCACACACGGACTCCGCAGCCGCAGAACTGATCAGTCGTGTCACCCAGGCATCCCCTTCTGTACGCTATCCCCCGCGTCAAGACTCGCTTGATCAGCTCCGAAATGCCGTGGGAGTGAACTCCCTGGTCAGTTTTGACGACCACATCTCACGCAGCGGATTCTTCGCATCGGGCTGGGAATCGGTTCCTCCTGATCTTCGCTCGGCGATCACGACGCAGGAGCGCAGTGATGAAGCTCGCGTGTCAATGCAGCGAGTGGAAAGCGATGGTGCCCCCTGGCTGGTGATCGGCACACCGGTCATGATCACGTCCCCCGGCGGACAGCGAACGCCCTCTGGGATCGAGGTGTACGCAGCATACGATCTCACGGGCGTGGACGAGCAGGTGGATGCCCTGGTGCGAAATGCGGCGACCACGACGGCACTTGTGCTTCCCGTGGCCGTGCTTCTCGCGATCCTCGCGTCTCGAAGTGTCTTGCGCCCCGTCGCTCGGCTTCGCGCGACGGCACAGAGTCTGGCGTCCGGAGATCTCACGGCTCGTTCAGAATCTGCTGGAGTCGATGAACTGGCGCAGCTCACGCGCACGGTCAATGAAATGGCGGAGTCACTCCAGAGCTCTATGGAGTCAATGGCGCAGATGGAGGAAGGCTCTCGCCGTTTCGCCGCCGATGTCTCGCATGAGCTCCGCACTCCGCTGAGCACGTTGACAGCGGCAGTCGAAGTGCTCCATGACGTACTCGCACGCGCGGACTACGCCGATCTCAGCGACGAAGATGCCCGCGAATCCGCCGAGCTGGCGTTTCATGAGACGCAGCGTTTGGTAACTCTCGTCGAAGACATCATGGAGGTCGCGCGTTTCGACGCGGGAACCACGCGGTTGCGGCGCGAGACCGTCGACGTCGCCGAGGTCGCGCAAGAATGCGTCAGCATTCGCGGCTGGTCTGATGACGTTCGCATCACCAGAGTGCCCGAGAGCAGTGCCAGCGAGCGAACCAGCACCGTGTGCGCAGATCGAGCGCGCCTGGACGTGATCCTCGCCAACCTCATCGGGAACGCCGTCACGCACGGTGACGCGCCCGTGCACGTTGAGATCTCAACACGTGATGGTGGCGTGAGCGTAGCCGTGATCGACTCGGGCCCGGGGATTCCGCCGAACGACCTGCCCTTTGTCTTCACACGCTTCTACAAGACTGACGCGTCGCGTACCCGTACGCACGGGAGCGGTCTCGGGCTGGCCATTGCTCGCGAGAACGCCATCGTGCACGGTGGCACTCTGACCGCGCAGAATCGCGATGACGGCGGAGCTGAGTTCACACTGTGGCTCCCCGTGAACGTGCCAGACGCGAGCGAGACACCCAAGGAGGATCGCCCATGAGACGTCGAATCATGAGTGCCGTTGCACTAGGAAGCATCGCGCTCACGCTATCCGGGTGTGGGCTCGAGCCCTCCGGGGTCGATCAGGGTGCGTCTGCACCCACCGGTGTCGCGGCGGGGATGACGCTGTACTTCTACGACTCCTCCGGCAACCTCACCGCTCAGGAGCGTGACACCGGTCGGCTCGGAAACGTACAAGATGCCATCGCGCTCCTGCTCACAGGGCCAGGTTCGTCGGGAGTGACCACCGCCATGGCGTCCACAACAGTCACCCGCACTGAAGTACGGCTCAGCGGTGATCGCATGTCGATCGTCGTTCCGTTGACGGCGGCGGAGGCGACTGATGCTGGGACGGATCAAATTGTCTGTACGGCCCTCGCGAGCCACATACAGTCGGGCGGATCGCCCGATACCACGGTGACCGTCCACTTCACCGTCGGTTCTGACACGACGCGTACTTGCCCGGTGCTTCCGTAAGCCGCTGCTCGCCATGTGAAGGACTGCGCAGGGGTTGCACCGTGCCTTTCACAACACGCTGACATCGATGGCCGTCGACTCTGTCTGCGGCAGGAGGGCCCAGAGGGCGAGTAGCAGAATAGACACGGCGAGGAACACACCGAGCCCGATTCGGCCGCGCGCCCACCGAGCCCGGAACCGGATGGGATCTTCCACGAAGTACCGGGATGCCGCTGCCGCAACGAGCGAGACTCCACTGACGAGTGCCGCGTGCAACAGCATCCCGGTTTCTGAGTCGTCGGGAGTTGGAACCAGCGTGATCACCGGCCAGTGCCACAAATACAGGCTGTAGGAAATTTTTCCGAGCCACATCAGCTGACGGTTCTGAAACATACGCACGGAAGCTGGCAACCGCTCAGTGCCGTCAGCTTTCCTGACGTGCTGCTGTGTCACCGTGGCAATAAGCGCGATGAGCGCGGCACAGGTGACCGCGTGAATGAGCAGCCCTCCAGTAAAAAGACCCGGCGTCGATGTTCCGTCCGCTGCTATCCACGCCACGACAAGCCCCGCCCCAAGAGCTCCGATCACTCCGGTCACTACTCTCGGATGAGCGCTTACCGAACGTACGCAGACCCGGCGGACGGGAGCCGTCACAGCAGCAGCTCCGATCAAGAGGGAAAATGCCCGGGTGTCTGTTCCTGTATAGACCCGTGTGGGGTCGGCAGGGACGACGGCGACGATCATCACGATGCATGACGCAACCGCGAGCACTCCTGCTATGACGATGACGGCCCCATCAACGTGCGTACGCCAATGTCGACGCCCCAACGCAGTGACCACAACGACGAGGCCGATCATCAGCGGCCAGACTAGGTAGAACTGCTCTTCTACAGCGATACTCCAGAGATGCTCGAAGACTCGCGACTGCCCGAACGCGTCCCAGTAGCTCGCATCCTCAGCGATTAGGTGCCAATTGACGAGGTTAAGCTGGGCCCAGAATCCGTCAGAAAGCGTTGTGTTGACGAGTCCGCTGCCCCAGGGAGCGATACGTGTTCGCTCGAGCGCCCACACCGTAAGCGCCGTTCCACCCATCATGAGCGCCAGCGCCGGAAACAGCCGTCGCAGCCGACGCGCCCAAAATCGCACAAGATGAACACGACCGGTGTCTGCCGCCTCTCGCATGAGCAATCCTGTGATGAGAAAACCGGAGAGAACGAAAAACAGGTCGACGCCGAGAAATCCGCCGGAGAGGTACCCGGTATGAAAGAGCACGACCCCGGCGATGGCAACGCCGCGCAAACCGTCCAGGGCGGGAACGTAGGACGGCGTCGATCGTTCTCGAGCGCGTGACGGTGTCTGTTGATGCATAGACACGATTCTGGACGCGCGTCTTCACCGTATGATCGCGGTCGTGTCGCAACTGTGTCACGACACGAGTGGTCGCTGCGCATCGACGACGCGTGGCCGGTGACAGCACCGGCCGCACGTCGCCTGCCCTCAGTAGCTGATACCGAACACCCAGACCGCGAGCGTCATCGTCGTCGCCGTCACCAGCACAATCCCGATCACGTTGAGCCAGATTCCACCCTTGATCATGGAGCCGATCGTCACGTAACCCGAACCGTACGCGACGGCGTTGGGAGGCGTTGCGACAGGGAGCATGAACGCGCACGTCGCCGCGAGCGCCGTCGGGATAGTGAGCAGCATCGGATCGAGCCCGACGCCCATCGCAACGCCACCGACGACGGGCAGGAACGTCGCCGCCGT
Source organism: Paramicrobacterium chengjingii (assembly GCF_011751765.2). Classification (GTDB taxonomy): domain Bacteria; phylum Actinomycetota; class Actinomycetes; order Actinomycetales; family Microbacteriaceae; genus Paramicrobacterium; species Paramicrobacterium chengjingii. Next base: position 1,058,458 of record NZ_CP061169.1, on the reverse strand, counting down.
TGCCGTGTTGCTCGTCAGCTCGGTAAGGAAGATGATCAGCGTCGTGATGATCGCCACGATCAGAATCACCGGAAGCACGCCAACGGCTTCGGCCTGCTCACCAATCCATTCTGACAGCCCGGAGTTCGTGAATTGGGCTGAAAGGGCAAGCCCGCCGCCGAAGAGCAGCAGCACACCCCAAGGGAGCTCGGCCGCAGATTCCCAGTCGAGCAGCTTGACGCCACGGTTGGCCCGTGCCGGAATCAGGAACAGCAGCATCCCGGCGGTCATTGCAATTCCGGCGTCGCTGATTGGGGGGTCTTCGAAGATCACCGGAATGAAGATCCAGCTCACCGCGGCCAAGACGAAGATCGTCAGGACGAGCTTCTCTCCAGACGCCATAGGCCCCAATTTGCGGAGTTCGTCTGCGACGAGTTCACGCCCACCAGGGATCTCCTTCATCTCAGGTTTGAACAGGATGTGCGTCAGCAAGAACCAGCACAGGAACGTGAAGATCACGGCGAGCGGGAGACCCACGAGCATCCATTCCCCGAATCCAATGTGAATGTCATGGGTGCTGGCAAGGTACCCGACAAGAAGCGTGTTTGGCGGGGTGCCGATGATCGTGGCCAAGGAACCCAGCGACGCAGAGTAGGCGATGCCGAGCATGAGCGCCGTGCCGAAGTTTGTGCGGATCACATCGCTCGCTTTGCCCTCAGATGTATCAGAGGAATCCGCTGCCTTCTTCATCTGCGTCGAGACAAGCGCAAGCACTGAGGTTCCCAGAGGCAGCATCATGACAGCCGTTGCCGTGTTCGACACCCACATGCTGATGAACCCTGTGGCGATCATGAACCCGCCGATCATCGGCTGCGACTTGCCGCCCATCATCCGCACGATGTGCAGGGCGATGCGTCGATGGAGGTTCCACCTTTGCATGGCCAGGGCGATGAGGAATCCGCCCATGAACAGGAAGATGATGTTGTTGCCATACGATGCGCCGACTCCATCGAAGTCGATCGTCTCGCCCTCGGAGTCGACCATGTGTGCGACCGGAAAGACGAGCACGGGAACAAGTGCCGTTGCCGGAATCGGAATCGCCTCGGTCATCCACCAGACGCCCATGAGTACGGCCGTCGCTGCGGTGATCTTCGGAGGGTTGTCCAGGTCGGCAGGCATCGCGATGTAGACGACGACGGCCAGCACCACACCGACCACGACTCCCAGCCACCGTCGGTTGTTTGTTTTCTTATCGAGCCCTTCATCCGTCTGGCCCGGTGATTTCAACAGCTCTAACGCGTTCATGACAGCTCCTTCGCTGATTAGACGCCAATGATGTCCGTGATGGCGGGGCGGGTTTACAGCGCCATCACACCTCTGATCAGGGCTGCAGCACCTCCTATCGCGGCGAGGGTGATCGCCGTGTTGCGTGCGGAACGGGACGATACTCGCCTGCTCAGCAGGCCTCCGATGACGATTCCGGCGAGCACGATCACGACGACCGGCGCGAACATCCACAGCGGTGGCAGCTCTGCGATCGATGATGCGCCCAGAGAGAGTTTAGTGACGACCGAGACGATTCCCATCGTCATGAATGTCGGCTGCATTGTGGCGGCGAAAGCCTTCTGATTCCAGCCCGAGAGTTTCGCGTTGATCACCATGACCGGAGCAGCGACGCCAGCGGTTGTGTTGAAGAAGGCACCGATGGCGCCCGTCACCGGCCCCAGAGCCTTCGACCGAATGATGGGCATGCGCGGCAGACCAAACGTTGTCGCGAGAGCCGCCAGAACGATGGCGCCGATCAATATCTGCAACCAGCTAGCCGGCGCCGCCCTGACGACGAAGGCTGCGCAGACAGCCCCCACAATAATTCCCGGCAGAAAGGCGAGATACCGCTTCCATTCGATGGCCCGTCGCATCGAAAGAAGCAGCAGAACTCCAGAAAGCACGGTTGTCGCGTTGGTCACCAGAATGCCTGCGACGGGGCCGAGCAGCACGGTGAGGATCGGCGCCACGACAAGGCCCACCCCAGTGCCGGACAATCGCTGAAGAATCGTTCCGATCAGAATCGCTGCTCCGGCGACGATCGCAGTGGTCACATCCACGCAGCCTCCGTGGCCCCAGGCACTCGCATCTGCTCAGGCTACATCGAACGCGCCCTCGGGTATTCGCCGTCACGCAGCAGTGAAGCCAAACGTTCGCAAATACCTGCAACGTGCTCATCAAAAAGGTAGTCATCGCACGAGTCACGCACGAACCGCTCGCAGCGATCGCGTAATGCCCGGCATCGTAATGATCCGACGTACTCTGGGTAGGCGTTCAAGGAGGAGCATGTACGTATCGGTTTTCGACCTGTTTTCAATCGGGATCGGCCCGTCGAGTTCCCATACCGTCGGCCCGATGCGGGCGAGTCTCGACTTTGTTCGGCGACTGCGTGAATCCGGCGAACTTTCCCAGGTGCGCCGGGTGGGTTGCACCCTCTATGGATCACTCGGCGCCACCGGCCTCGGGCACGGGACGCCCGACGCAGTCGTTGCGGGGCTTGCCGGCTTTGAGCCCACCACGTGCGACCCGGATCAGGTGAGAGGCGCGTGGGATGCTGCGGCAGGCGCTCACGCTTTAGCGCTCGACGGCGACCACCAGGTGCACTTCGAGCACGACGACGTTGCACTTGAACCGCGCACGCGGCTGCAGCATCCGAATGCTCTGACGCTTGCGGCGTGGTCCGACAGCGCGGTTCCGCTTGTCGAGCACACGTACTTCTCTGTCGGAGGCGGGTTCATTCAGCGCGACGGCGACGATGACGATGAGGCGACCACCGATGTGCCTCTTCCGTACCGCAACGCGGCGGAACTGCTCGAATTGTGCGACGAGCGAGGTCTCGACATCGCACAGATTGCGCGCCTCAATGAGGAGTCACTGCGTTCAAGCGATGAGGTCGACGCGGGTCTCGACGAGCTGTGGCGGGTGATGGACGACTGCGTCAACGCCGGTTTGGCGACAGAAGGGACGCTTCCCGGCCCGCTGAAGGTGACTCGACGAGCATCGGCGCTGCGCACTCGGCTGCAGAGCACAGAGGCAGAGAACGGGCGGTCTCTTCCCGGCGAGTGGCTGCTTGCCTACGCGCTCGCGGTGAATGAGGAGAACGCGTCAGGCGGGCGCGTTGTCACAGCACCGACGAATGGTGCGGCGGGCATCATTCCTGCGGTCGGCCGCTACTACCTGACGTTCATCGACGGCGCAGACGTCGAAGGAATGCGCACGTTTTTGCTGACGGCGACGGCGATCGGAACCCTGTTCAAGGCGAACGCGTCAATCTCGGGTGCCGTGGGCGGCTGTCAGGCTGAGGTGGGATCGGCGTGCGCCATGGCAGCCGGAGCACTCTGCGCCGTGCTTGGAGGCACGCCAGAGCAAGTGGAGAACGCCGCCGAGATCGCCATGGAGCACCACCTCGGGCTCACGTGTGATCCAGTTGCCGGGCTTGTGCAAGTGCCGTGCATCGAGCGCAATGCCATCGCCTCGTCGACCGCTGTGACGGCGGCCCGCCTCTCGCTGAACGGCGACGGCACGCACGTGGTCTCGCTTGACGCCGTGATCGAGACGATGCGTCAGACCGGGCTCGACATGTCAACGAAGTACAAGGAGACGAGCGAGGGCGGCCTTGCGGTGAACGTCATCGAGTGCTGACGGCGGCGGGATCCGGGCCGAGCCCGTTTTCCGCACTCACGTCGCAGTATCGCCGAGCAATGGCTCGGCTCGGCTGAGAAAGTCAGCCACCACAGTGATGATCGATTCTGGTTCCTCGACAGGCACAGCATGCCCGGCCCGCGGGATCACGCGGATCTCGGCGTCAGGAGCGCACTCGGTGACCCGAGTGCTCGCGGCAGCTGGTACGAGTCGGCTTCTTTCACCCAGCACAATCAAAAGGTCTCCCGTGATTCGGCTCCAGTCGTCAGCGGAAATTCGCCGTGGCAGAGGCGACCCTCGCTTCACGAAGTCGATTTGCGCAGATTTCAAAAGGGCGAGTGCATCGCCCTCGGGAAGCCTGCCGCCTCGAACCCAGGCAAGGTACGGCTCAACCTCGCGTTCGCCACCAGCAAGCATCCGAGCCATGCGCCACCAGGCACGCACAGGCATTCCCTTAATCGCTCCAGGCGGCTCAATGGCGATCGTCGAAATCAGACGATCCGTGTGCCGAGTGGCGTATTCAAGCGCTAACCATCCGCCATAGGAATACCCGAGAAGGTGCACACGGCCATAGCCGAGCCCGTCGAGGGTCTCACTAAGCCACTCTGCCGCCTCGGAAGCACGGGATATCGGCCGTTCCTGGACGCTGCGACCGGCATCCCATATCGTGTCGATCGCCACAACCGGCCGTTGTCTGCCCCATTCACGCGCGAAAGGCGCCCACATCGCTGCCGTGCTGCTCCCTCCTTGGAGAAGAACGAGCGGAGCACCCTCGCCTGAATTCCTTGTCACAGAGTAGGCAGTGCGGCCGAAACTCGTATCAATGACGCAATCGTCACGGTCTGGCCAACGTGACATCGCCACCCGCAATAAGTGGTCAAACCGACGCTTTGATGTCTCGTCGCGGAATGTTCCCACTGTGCCGCCCACGCTGTCGCCTCCTCGTTTTATAATGCGCTTGCATCGTAATAGTTCATCAGCAACTTCGCAATGCGATCGCATTGCTAAACTGAGGTGATGCCGAAGATAGTGGATCACGAGGAACGACGGGCGGCGATCGCGATCGGCGTGATCACCGTCATGGCCGAGCACGGAATCGCGGGTGTGAGTCTTCGCACGGTGGCCCGTGCCGCCGGGGCATCGATGGGAAGTGTGCAGCACTACTTCGCGACAAAGGCAGAGTTAGTAAGACTCGCCTGCAGTCTGTTCGTCGAAAAGGCGACGCAACAGCACAGGGCCACCGAGGATGCCCCGCCCGAGGAGCGCATCCGGAATCTGCTGATGCTGGGAATTCCCGGGGCAGCAGAGCAGCGAACGGGCACGGCGATCTGGCATGAATTCGTGATCGCCGGCGTCAATGATGCCGCGATCTCAGACATCATCACCAACGCATGGCAGCAACGGCGTCTCGATTTGATCGAGCAGTTGAAGCGCATCGATACCCTCAGGCGTGCCAGCGACGGCGAGCTCGCCGATCTTCTTGCCGCCACGGCAGACGGGCTAGCCGTCCGCGCAATTCTCGGCGACCTCACCCGCGACCAGGCGCATGACGCGCTGCTGACTCAGCTTGCTGCGCTCAACGTGTCGGACTGACGATCAGCGGCTTCGTCGGCCGAGCTACACCTCGAGCGTCTCAGGCAGACGGCAGGTGAAGTCCTCGCACACGTAGAGCGTCGGCCGCCCATCCACAACGGAGCGACCCTCGAGCAGCTCAATGCCGGATGCCGCGAGTTCACTCGCGCGCGTCTCACTCAGGGGCAGCAGCACGTCGGCGCGCTGACGCCGCACTGCCTCGGGCGCGGTGAACTCGGCTCCGTCGGGAACCACGATGACAGTTTGCCTCGCTGCACCACCAAGCCGCGATGCCTCTTCGAGCAGCGCCCCAAAACCCGCCGGGTTCGCGAGCCCTTGTTCGACAAAGGGAGCAATCGCCGTCTCGGCACGATCCCGTGCTGCGCAGTCCTCCGTGAGCAGCCAGAGCATGCGGCTCGCCCTGGCGCACGCACTCAACCCAGACGGGTACGCACCTTCACTCGGGTCGTCGCGCAGCACAAGCCCGCGAGCCGCAAGAATACCGTCCTGCTGCGGCTCGGCAAAGCCGTCGGCCGTCGCTACCCGGTCGAGCAGATCGCGTGCACGCTTGAGGTACGACACGTCACCCGTCGCGCAGGTCACTTCGATCAGCCCGCACGCGAGCATTCCATAGTCTTCGAGGGCGGCGACGGCTGTGGATGCCGTGTCGACAGTCGACGCTCGCACCAGCACGCCGTCGCCGTCGTGCCGTTGCAACAGTTCGTCCGCAGCAATGCGCGCGACAGTCACCCAGTCCGGTCGGGCAAAGACCAGTCCAGCACGCGCAAGGTTCTCGATCGCCAGGCCGTTCCAGCCGGTGAGCACCTTGCCGTCGAGGGGTGGCGGTTCAAGAGTTCCCCGGTGCTCAGCGGTGTAGTAGCCACCTTCGGTGCGCACGCCGTCAATCATGCTCTCGGAGTCCTGCCCGCTGGCGAAGCCCCAGCCAAGCCATAACGTGTCGAGCAGAAAAGACGCAATGCCCTCAGCCGTTACCCGCGCATCGTCAGACCCGCTTTGCCACGCACGCGTGTACGCCCCAAGCAGCAGCGCGTTGTCATACAGCATCCGCTCGTAATGCGGCTGCGACCAGTCGCGCTGCGTCGCATAGCGAAAGAACCCGCCGTCACGGTCGCGCAACGGCGAGCGCGCCATTGCATCGAGTGTTCGTGTCGCGAGCTCGTCTGCGCCATACGCCTGCAGAAAGCCGATTGCCGGGGCTACGGGAAACTTCGGGGCGCCGCCGAACCCGCCGAAAAGCTCGTCTTCAGCATGTTCAAGTCGGCCAATGGATGCTGTCAGCTGCTCGCGTGTCGGCAACTCTGCGGTCTCGGCACCACGCTCGCCTGCCGCGCGCACAGCAGAGCCGACGGCATCCGCCGTGCTGAGCGCAACGTCGCGCCGGTTCGTCCAGGCGTCGACAACGGCTTCGAGCACCTGCCGAAACGACGGCCGTCCGCCCATCGGCTCGGGCGGAAAGTACGTGCCGGCGTGAAATGCGGCGCCGTCGGGGGCGGCGAAGATGCTGAGCGGCCAGCCCAGCCCCTGTGTAAAAGCGGCGGCCTGAGCCAGGTAGCTTGCGTCAACGCTGGGGTGCTCCTCGCGGTCCACCTTGATGCACACGAAATGCTCGCCCAAGTACGCGGCGATGCCCTCATCGCTGAACGATTCTCGCGCCATTACATGGCACCAGTGACACGTGGCGTAGCCGATGGAGACGAACACGGGTACGTCGCGCTCGACGGCCTCGGTGAAGGCCTCAGCACCCCACGGATGCCACGGCACGGGGTTCTCGGCGTGCGCCCTCAGGTACGGGCTCATCGCGTCGGCGAGACGGTTGACCATGTGTCCAGGGTACGACGGCAGTCGCATGGGCCAAGTGCCGTGCGCTGGCGTCTGGTGCTATTCACGCTCGGTCAATGAGCCTGCTAACGGTAGCGTAGCGCGGCACTACGACCGGATGCGTTTCCAGAGACCGATCTTGTGGGTCTCCTCGAAATCCGTCGAGTGCGCCCCGCGCTCGTCGAACCCCATCACGTGACTTCTCTCATCGAAGCGGGGCCAACGCGGCCCGTGATCCGACTGCGGCACCCCTGTGTGGGCGAACGACGTCCAGTAGTCGATCATCGCGCAGGCGAGCTCGTGCTGCTTCGGCGTGAGCAGGTTTTCCCCGCCGAGGTCGAACAGATAGGGAAGATCCGAGGCGTGCGCGGCTCCCATTGGCAACTCCGGTATCTCGTAGCCGTTGACATTCGGTGCCGTGCTGTCGGCGAACTCGTATGCATAGACGGGAGCACGGGGCGCAAGCAGCTCATGCTCGACGTGTGCCGCATAGGCCCACGACGTGTCTGTCGTGATCGACGACCATGCAATCAGCGCAGATTCGTCACGCACTTCGGCATACATTTCCGCCACAACCCCCGCACTTTCTCTGAACGAGTTCGCCATCAGCTCGGGAAGCCGCTCGTCAGTGATCGGAGTGACCGAATGCGCTCCGGCGATGAACGGCCGCATCTCGTCTCGGGTGTTCCCCGAGATCATCGGCACGCCATGCACTGTGCCGCTACGGATGGCGTCGGCCGGATGCTGGGGAAGCAGCGGCGTTCCCCATGCCACGTGGTTGGCAAAATCGCCCGTGTGCTCCACGAGCGTGCTGGCCTCGACCGCACGCAGCTTGTCGACAGCATCCTCTCCCCCGATGTCGAGCTTCTGAGCGAGCTGTGCTCCCGTCTCAGCGACCCGAGACACTTCCAAATACGGTGTGTGCTCCGGCGAGCGCGGAAACATCACGCCGCACGGCCAGTGCAACATCGGCGATCCCGACTGCAGAATGGCCTTGTGAAAGAGTCCGTTCGCGTCGGGACTCGTCAGCAGGGCACCGATGCTCATGGCGCCTGCCGACTGGCCGAATACCGTGACATTGCCCGGGTCTCCGCCGAATGCGGAAGCGTTGCGCTGCACCCACCTCAGCGCTTCGATCTGATCGGCGAGGCCGAAATTTCCCGACCCGGGCAGCCCCCCGTATCCGAAGTACCCGAAAACACCGAGCCGATAATTGACGGTGATGACGATGACATTGCCCTGCTCGGCCAGTCGCTGTGCGTCATAGGGGTGCCCGCCTCCCGTCGTGAATCCGCCCCCATGCAGCCACACCATGACGGGCAAGGGTTCGCGCGGTTCTGCGAGCGGCGTCGTGATGTTCACGAAAAGGCAGTCTTCATCAGTTTGTTCAGCTGGCTGGCCCGGCAACCCTGGTTGAGGGCACATCGGGCCGGGCCGCGTCGCGTCGGCGATTCCCGACCAGGATGCCGCGGGTCGAGGCAACCTCCACCGGTGCTTGCCTGTCGGTGGGTCTGCGTATCGAACCCCGTGGAAGACGCGCGCTGATTCGGCAAGCATCCCCCGAATACGCCCGGTGTCGAGCGTGATGGTGAGCGGTGCGTGAGTCATTCAGAGTTCTCCTCGGCTCGTGTGAATTCCGTGGCGAGCTGCCACAGTCCAATCCGCTTGAAGTAGGCATGCTGTGCCACCTGGGCGACGACGAACGTCACGGCCCACAATGTCCCTGTGATGAGGGGGACGATGTCAACAGGCAGCGCGTACGCCATAACGACGCGCACGAGCGCATCGGCGATCATGATGGCGCCCCAGAGCACTGTCGATGTGTGCCACGCGCGGCGAAACCGCGCGCTTTCCTCCCACATCTCGTCCCAGAGTTGTGGCCGTAGGCGATCGGCGAGCTTCGTCGTCTCGATCATTGTGCGTGCGAGTGTGAACGCAACCGGCCGCCGAAAGCGCAGACTCATAAGAAAGGCCAGCCCGATTGCCCCCGTGAACCAGCCTTCTCTGGCGAGCAGAAAGCGTGGGCTTCCCGTGATGAACGAGAGCAGCACGCTGCCGGTGAGAATAGCGAGCACGAAGATGCCGAGCGCACCAACCTTTCGCTGTTTGATCGAACGGATGCCTATCGCGACGACGGTCGGCAGCCCGGCAAGAATCAGAGCGAGCACGGCGTCGATTCCGAAGCCCCGAAGAATGTAGAACCCGGCAACGGGCACAACCAGATCTGTGATGATCATGCCAATCTGGCCGCCCAAGCCCGCGAGGGGTCTGTGCACGGTACTGCCTTCGCTCATGATGCCGTCATCGTCAACCCTCGTCATGGTGAATCCTGCATGGCCGTGCGCATGCCACGCGCCTTGTAGCGAGCGAAAAAGTCCCGCACCGACCGTGGGGCCCACAGCAATACGAGCATGATCACGTGGATGCTGTCGCCAGGGATCACCGCCCACAAATATGCGCTCCCCGCTGCAGCCGAGTACAGGCTTCCAAACGTTGCGATCACGAGGTACGCGGAGAGTGCGATGCGAGCCCACTGACGCCCCTGCATGATCTTGACCACGAACCAGATCGAGAGCACGACGTCTATGGCATGAAGCACCACGGCATAGATGATCGACGCGGTCAGCGCGAACTCTAGATAACGAGGGTCGAGCTGTGGATCGTTGGCAATGACGCTGTCACGAAGAAAGCCGTCCCTGCCGATCACCATGGCGACCGGCAGCGCGATCAAGAGAAAGATGCCCACTCCGACAGCGGGAATCAGCCATTTCAGCGGTATGGGAATCTCGGCCCAGCGTGGTCGATGCGTGGTCCGCCCGGCCTCGCCGTTGGCAGACGATTTTGTGGGTGTGTAGTCCATCATTCGGGCAGGTTAGCAAAAATTCAGCAGGGGTGATAGTTTTTTATCCATGGCGCTAATTATTCGCAAGAAGGCCCCGCACTCTCGTGTCGGACGATTCCGCTCGATTACGGCCCGGCGTGCATACACCGAGGCCTACGATGACGCTTTCAGCGCGTTGCCGGCTCCGTCGTCCACTCACGACATCCCGACAACGTTCGGAACCGTTCGCGCGTATTCGTGGTCGGCCCTCAACCCGTCCTCGCGCGCGCCGGTCATCCTGCTTCCCGGTCGTGCTGCGGCGACACCTATGTGGTACGAAAATATTCCTGAGCTAGTCAAGAATCGCCCCGTCATTGCGCTCGACATGCTCGGTGACGCCGGCATGTCACAGCAACGGATGCCGTTTCGCAGCACTCGTGACCACGGGACGTGGCTCCGGGAAGTGCAAACGCGTCTGGCGCCGGGCGGCGCGCATGTTGTCGGTCATTCGTTTGGCGGCTCGACCGCGGCGGCCTTTGCACGAGCTCACCCCGAGATCGTAACGTCGCTCACGCTTCTCGAGCCCGTGCTCACTGTGGCATTCCCACCCCTGCGAATGATGCTCTGGACGACGCTCTTTTCACTGCCCGTTCTGCCTCAGGCGTGGCGAGCCACCGCGCTCGCCCGTGTGGGAGGAAGCGATGACGAGGATGCCGGGGCTCTCGGCCGTATGATCTCGCTCGGCGTCGAGGAGTTTCGTGCAACCCTGCCCGTGCCGCGCCCGATGTCCACAAATCAGCTTGCGCGGCTGACTATGCCTGTCTATGTCGGACTTGCCGAACACCACTCCTTGGCTGGGCGCCCGAGCACTGCACAGCGTGCGCGTGCAGCACTGCCGAACAGCGAGGTCACCATATGGAGCGGAACAACGCACTCTCTCCCCATGCAGGTGCCGGTGCAACTGGCGCAGGTCCTTGACGACTTCTGGACTCACGCCGAAGAACACGATCGACGCCCCGCTGATAACTCCCAACCGAACCGATGATGATAGTTTCCCTCACGACATGACAGAGAAAACCGAACAACAGCAGACGCGGCTGACCTTTATCCAGCGCACACGCCGTAAACAGCTCGTCGAGTGCGCTATTGCCGTCCTCGCCGATGATGGCTACGCGCAGGCATCACTGTCACGCATCGCCAAACGCGCCGACGTCACTCGAGGGGCCATTTCCTATCACTTTGCTGATCGCGACGAGTTACTCGACGCTGTCGTCGCCGAGGTGTACCGCATCGCGACGGAGCAGCTTCAGCCCAAAATTGAAGCGCAGTCCACCACTGTGCAGGCTATACGAACGTTCATCGTCGGCAGCACTGAGTTCTATCGCGATTTTCCCTCGCAGATGGCCGCATTGCACGAGATCGTCAGCCATGCTCGCGGTGATGACGGTTCTGTGCGCCACACCGAGCAGAAACGTGCAAATGAGCAAGAGCTCTCTGCCCTCGGCGTGCTTCTCGAAAGAGGTAAGGCTGCGGGCGAATTCCGAGACTTCTCCACGCCGATTATGGCTCGAACCATCCGCAGCGCGCTCGATGGTCTGCTTGTGCAACTCCGTGCGACGCCAAAGTACGATGCGATTGCGGATGCTGAAGAGCTCGCCGACATCTTTGAGCACGCACTGGTGGCGCACTAAGCGTAAGACGCTATTCGTCTGTCGTGAGCAGTTTCTGCCTGAGCGCGGCTTCGTACATGGTCTCTCGGAGTTGTTCAGCATCGCGGGGCAAAAGGTTATCGAGAGGCACACCGGTAACCAGTCGTTCCGCATCTCCGCGGTCGTGTACGAACTGCGCGGCGACAACGAGGGCAAACTCGGAGTTCAACGTGCTTCCGCGCCTCTTCGTAGCGTCGATTGCGCCGCGCGTGACCGCCAGCGCGAGATCGGCGAGCGGCAGCAGAAAGAAGAGAACGGCTCCCAGCATCACCTCAGGCAGATCAAATACGACGGCAAGAGTCGGCGGCCCTATGCACAGCACAAGAGCAATCGGAACTCCGATCGCGAACATTTTGCCCCGCCCAATGAACATTTGATCCTTCCCCCGGGCTCGATAGCGCACCTGTCCGATCCCCGTCATCGCTCGCACCACGAGATCGGCGCCGATGGTGAACACGCCGAAGCTCCAGCCGCCCCACTTCTTAAGCATTGTTCGCACCAAGAGATATGTGGCAATTCCACAGAGGTTCACGACGACCCCTACGCGCAGACCTGCGAGGACGATCGACATCACGGCAGCAGCGACGACGAATGCGAAACTGAATGTCAGAAGCAAGACCATGCCGAATGACCCCACCGTGCGCCGGGGAAGAATTCGCGCGAGCCTCGGAATATCGCTCCGCAACCGCGCCCAGCCGTCGATATCGTCGGGAAACCCGTCATTGAGCAACACGTTCGCAAGAGTAGCAAGTCGCGGGTTCCCGCGTAGGCGCTACCAGGTGCCGACGTACGTGGACGCCGGTATCTCTGAGGGAATGCCTCGCTGACGCACAAACGGCAGGCCACGACGCACCGCAAGTTCCACACGCGCGCGCACGGACTCGCTTGCCAGTTCGTAGCCAGCGAAATCGGTGTTCGACGCGTACACACCGATGGGAAGCGTCAATGCCTGGAAGAACCCGAACAAGGGCCGAAACTGATGCTCGAGAATCAGCGCATGCTTCTCTCCCCCGCCTGTGGCGGCCAGAAGCACCGGAGTGTCGATGAGTTCGTACTGCCCGACGAAATCGAACAAGTGCTTGAACAACCCCGTAAACGACCCGCGGTAGACCGGGCTCCCCACAATCAGCAGGTCTGCCGACTCGATCGAGCGCAACGCAGCCTCCGCCTTCGGCGACACCTGATCCCTCGTGAGCGCGCCGGCAAAACCCGATCCGATCTCAATTAGTTCGATGACTTCGACGACAACCGTCTCGCGCATCGAGACCTCATCGACGATCGCGCGGATCAAGGCCGTTGTCTTCGAGGGCTCGTGAAGGCTCCCCGAGACAGCGACCACCTTCAGAGGCGTTGCATCGTGTTCAGGCATAAGACGACGCTACGCTCGCAGGCACCAGGGTGAAATCTCACGTCGACATAAGTCGTAATGGATGCTCGCCAGCATCCATTTTTCTCGCGGTCAGTCGCGAACGACTGCCTTTTCCCCCGCGCGAATCGCCGTGTTCAGTCGGTTCTCCGTCGGCGGCAGCGGGCACACGTAATGGTCGGCAAAAGCGCACGGCGGGAGGTAAGCGCGGTTGAAGTCGAGTGTCACTCGGCCGTGTGCATCGGGGGCTGTGATCGGCAAGAAACGGAAGCGGTAGCTCTCGTCGCCGCTGGTGCCGTCGCTGATGACGGCGCGCAGGCCGCGCGGGTCCGTCGTTACAGACAGCGTTGCATGCTCGTCACCGGGAAGCGTCACATCGACCTTGCCCGCGAGCGCGTCACTCGACACGTGTCCATCGATGGCCTCGACGCTCTGCGTGGCCCCGTCACCGGCGTCGGTGAACTGACCGCTGAGCACCCACGATTCGTCTGGGTCGAAGGCAGAGAGATCTCGGATGCTTGTGCGCGTCGTCGCGTCGGGGTCGATCAGGCGCAGCGCCAGCGCTCCGTCGCGTTCGAAGTATCGAATGCGCTTGTCTCCCCACTCAATGTCTTGACCGGTCTCCAGAGCGATTGACGCCCCCTCGACGGTGCCCACCGGGCGACCGTCCTGAAGAATCGTTTTGCCATGCAGCGCCGGAGCCGTGCCGACGATCGTCGCGCCCGACGCCTGCCAGGTGCCGGGCACACCCTCGTACTCGGCAGCCTCAGCGGTCAGCCAATGTGTCGCTACCAGCGATGCGAGGCCGAGCGGTGAGGATGTGGCGCGAACTCGAGATTCGTGCCAGTCCGCCCAAGCAGCGGCGAAATCGTTGGTATCAGTCATGCTTCTCCTCGAATCTTGCCAGGCGCGAATTCGTGCCGTGCGCGCACATGCACATCGCCCAGCCTATGTCAGCCGGGCGACGCGCGCATGACGTGTCAGTTGAGCTCGTCGGGGTGTGAACCGCCGCGCTGCCCGCGTTCCAGAGCCGTGATCCCCGCCATCTCATCATCCGACAGCGTGAAATCGAGAACATTGAAGTTTTCGGCAATGCGATCGGCGTTGTTCGACTTCGGAAACACGATTGTTCCGTTCTGAATGTGCCAGCGGATCACGGCCTGCGCTGGTGTCTTCCCGTGCGCCTGCGCGGCCGACGCCACTGCGGGTTCGTCGAACAGCGGATACTTGCCCTGCCCAAGTGGCCCCCACGCTTCAATGTGGATGCCCTGCGAGCGTGCATACTCAGTGAGCTCTCTCGACTGCAGCGCCGGATGCAGCTCAATCTGGTCGACCGCCGGAACCGTGCTGCTTTCGGCGAGAATCCGCTCGAGGTGTGGCTGCAAAAAGTTCGATACTCCGATCGAGCGGGTCTTGCCGTCTGCCTTGATGCGCTCCATCGCACGCCATGTCTCGGCGTAGAGGTCGCGCTGCGGTGCAGGCCAATGGATCAGGTAGAGGTCGACGAAGTCGAGACCGAGCTTCTCGAGACTCGCATCGATGGCGTCGAATGCAGACTGCGTTCCCTGCATGTCGTTCCACAGCTTTGTCGTGATGTACAGCTCCTCGCGCGGAATGCCGCTCGCCGCGATAGCCCGGCCGACACCTTCTTCGTTACCGTAGATGGCCGCCGTGTCGATGTGCCGGTACCCGGCCTCGAGCGCGTCTGTGACGATACGCTCCGTCTGCTCTGGGTCAACGCGAAAGACGCCGAAACCAAGCTGCGGAATGTAGTGACCATCATTCAGTTGGATAGAAGGTACATACGAGTTAGCCATGGTTTTAGCTAACCACAATCGGATGCCGTTGCGCTGTGTTCCGCGCAGGGCGAACGATCACCGCCCGAGGTCGAAGCCCTCGAGCCCGCTGAACAAGTCGGGCTCGTTCGTCTGGGGCGCGTCGGCGGTCGCCGAGACGCTCCCCTGCCCGTCGAAACCAGGTCCTGATGGTACAGCGCTGCCGTTCTGATACGCCGTTGCTGCGGCGCGTGCGCGTACGTCTGCCGCTTCGTTCATGTCGTGCCCGGCGTGCCCCTTCACCCACTCGAACGAGTAGTCGCGCCCGGTAATCGCCTCGTCGAGCTCTGTGAGCAGGTCGATGTTCATCACGGGCTTGCCGTCGGCCTTGCGCCATCCTTTACGCTTCCATCCCGGCATCCATTTCGAGATGCAGTTGATGGCGTACTGGCTGTCGCACAGAATGTGCAGGTGCTCGTCGGCCAGGTGCGCGGTGGAGCGGAACAGATCGAGCACGGCCATGAGCTCGCCCATGTTGTTTGTACCGTGTGGCCATCCGCCTGCGGCCCACGATGAATCGTCGATGTACCAAGCCCAGCCGGCCGGGCCGGGATTGCCGAGAGCTGAGCCGTCGGCGGCAGCCGTGATCGTCATGCGCCCATCCTTTCACGCTGTTGCGGGTCGGCCCGTCTCTTCCGGGTTCTTGTTTGGCGGCGTTTTTCAAGCAGAGACAGCTTCAATAAACTCTTGATCGTCCGATCGATGATCAGCTTCAGCAACCAACTTGGACTGACGTCGATCCTCCGTGGCGAATTCCTCTGATCTCACGTCTGGAACCCACATCTGAATCAGACGAAAGCCCAGTGCCCGCATCCGCTCACGGCGTGCCCCCACCTGGTCTCTCACGTCCAAATTTCATGATTGCATGTAACACCGATGGTGTCGATGGGCGGCACCGCTACACCTGCGACGTCGCAACGAACACGTCGCCGTCGCCCGACACCGACAACGCCGTCTCATCCGGGGTGATGTACATGGCCTGACCCGCCGTCAGTGTCGCGGCCCCCTGAGCTCCCGTGAGATCGACCTCTCCGCGCGTCACAACGGCAATCGCCGCCTTCTGCAGATCCATCGTCGCATCGTCGTCGTGAACGCTCATGCGGTACAACTCGAAGTCAGGAACGTCGGGGGCAAACACGTCTACGCCGTCACTCACACGCTCCGGCTCGAGATACGGCACCGGAACCGGCTCGAAGTTCAGAACGGTGAGCAGCTCGGGCACATCGACGTGCTTCGGAGTCAGTCCCCCGCGCAGAACGTTATCGCTCGCAGCCATCAGCTCAACTCCGAAACCGTGGAGGTACGCGTGGATGTTCCCCGAGGGCAGATAGAGCGCTTCGCCACGCCGCAGCGTCACACGATTCACGAAAAGCGACACAACGATCCCGGGGTCACCGGCGTAATGCTGCGCGAGTAGCCGCACGGTGTCGACGGCAGGCGTCAGAGGAGCGGATGCCGCCACATCTGTGACGGCCGACACTAGCGCCGACACCTCCGATCCGAGAAGGTACTGAATCACAGAGTGCAGCACATCGGCGTCGTCTCCGTCTAACCGTTCACGAAGTCCGCGCAGCTCTGCGGCCGCAAGACCCTGCCCGTTGTCATCGGCAACCGTGATCAGCGCATCGATGTCGGCCGCGGCATCCGTGACGGGCCGAAACCCACACAGAGCGTCGTACGTCTCGCTGAGCGCCACCACGAGCTCCGGCTTGTGGAAGGCGTCCTTGTAATTGCGGTGTGGCGCATCGAGGGGAATATTTGCCGCGTTCTCGCGGGCGAACCCGGCCTCCGCCTGCTCGGGCGATGGGTGCGCCTGAAGCGATAGCGGAGTCTCTGCAGCCAGCAGCTTGAGCAGAAACGGCAGGCGCCCACTCGTCAACCCGGCGGAGTCCGGCTCGTGTGCGATCCATTCGGCAAGATCGGCATATCCCACGCCCGATCCCGCGAAGATTCGAGAGGGCGATCCAGGGTGAGCGCCGAGCCACAGTTCGGCCTCGGGCTCGCCCGACGGGGTTCTTCCTTGCAGCTCGGCGATCGCGGTCGTCGAACCCCACGCGTATGGACGCGGTGTGTTCTCAATGGCAACGAACAATTCTGCACCTCACTGTCGACGCAGGCGTGCGAATTCATTGTCGACGACGCCCGGGCTTGTTGTGTCCCCACAATCACGCCGAAGTCCGGCGCGGGGCACTTGCATCAACCTACCAACCGTTTCTCACTGTCGCGATACAACGCAATATGCTCGCGAACACAGACGCAGCGACGGCTGCTGCCCTCAATGACACCTCACGTGGGAGACTGCCAATGACGTTCGAACAACTCTCCGCCGATTTCTACGGGTTCTCCAGCCTGCTGAGCGACAACGAGCAAGAGGCACTTCAGCGCATTCGCGATTACATGGAGAGCAATGTTCGCCCGGTGATCAACGAGTACTGGGAGAAGGCAGAGTTCCCCAGTCATCTCGTCCCCGGTTTCCTGGCAACAGACGTCGCCCGTTATGCGTTCGCCGAGACGTCGCCATTCGAGAACTCCGCCGTCTTTCGCGGCTTCGCCGCCCTCGAGATGTCTCGAGTGGATGCCTCAATGGCGACGTTCATCGGTGTGCAGGAGGGACTCGCGATGGGGTCGATCGGCGTCACGGGTTCGGATGAGCAGCGCGCTGAATGGCTGCCGAAGCTCGCCTCGGGCGAGGCGATTGGTGCGTTTGGGCTCACGGAGCCTCTCTCGGGCAGCGACAGCGCCAAGGGCCTTCGTACGACGGCGCGGCGCGAGGGTGACGAGTGGGTGATCAACGGCTCAAAGCGCTGGATCGGCAATGCAACGTTCAGCGACATCACCATCATCTGGGCAAAGGATGAAGCCGACGGCCAGGTGAAGGGCTTTATCGTACCTACGACCACTCCGGGCTATACGGCAACCAAGATCGAACGCAAGATCAGCCTGCGCTCCGTGGAGAACGCTGACATCACGCTCGAAAATGTGCGTGTTCCCGAGAGCCTTCGACTGCAGAACGCCAACTCGTTCCGCGACACGGCACGAGTGCTGCGCCTCACTCGTGCTCAGGTTGCGTGGTCGTCCATTGGAGTCGCCGTCGGTGCCTATGATGCTGCCGTCGCCTACGCGAAAGAGCGTGAACAGTTCGGCAAGCCCATTGCTCAGCACCAGCTCATTCAAGACCACCTGGCCCGCTGCCTCGGCAACATCACCGCGTCGATCTCCATGTGCGTGCGGGTATCGCAGATGCTCGACGAAGGCACGCAGCGCGATGAGCACTCGGCCCTTGCAAAGGGCTTCTGCACGGCTCGTATGCGGGAGACCGTGGCCTGGGCGCGCGAGTCCATGGGCGGCAACGGCATTGTTCTCGACTACGAGGCTGCTCGCTTCTTTGCCGACGCTGAAGCGCTCTACTCCTACGAGGGAACGCACGAAATGAACTCGCTCATCGTCGGTCGTTCGATCACGGGCCACAACGCCTTCGTCTAATCACTCCCTGGCGGGTTCTCCAGAAAGGCGAATGGCGCGGCAATGCTACGGCGTGGAGTGGGGAGGTACTCAAAAATGGAGCATCCCATGCGGTCGCTCAGCGCGCGCAAACCTAATGATCTCGCCGCCGTCATTCGCGCGGTCCGCGGTCGACCGCCTTCGCTGGAACACAACTCGTCTGCTCTCAGGAAACGAATTCAGCCAGCCCAAGAGCTAATCAGACACGTCGACGAGCAGCTGCGCTCAGCGATGAAGCTGTGACACCCGACTACGCGATCTGACTGTTTTGCCGGAACTCCACGTTCACGTCGACATCGTCTGCATCAGGGAGGTCAAGCCACAACGCTGCGACGCCCTTTGCTTCGCGTGCGACCTCGGAGGACTTCCGTGCTTGCCCCATTGCCACGATTCGGCGCCCCTCACTGGCCGTCGATGTCAGCCCAGGAATCTCAAATGTCCACCAATTGCCGTCGTGGTAAGAGACCACATCGAATACGTGAGGCATAAGGCTCATCTCCACTTCTCCGGAGGATCTGGCACCCTCGCGAGCGAAGGAACCGAGCAACATCGCGCGATTTCTGAGGCTTCGACATCAGTCTACGCTTGCGAGAAACGTTGCTGCCGTTCGTTCAATCAGATGAGCTGTGAAAAACGTCGTTCGATGCCGGGCTTGTGAGTATCCGACAACGGTGCCGAAGAGGAGTATGGTTCAGGGGTTCGTCTGAGCTCCTCTTTGCCGACGCTGACGGCATGACTCCGAAGCTCGCAGAAGTGCTTGACGCTGGCAGTACTACTCGACTCTCCGTTGACGACCTCAGCGACTACCTGCGCGAACGCGGTCGCCTGGCGACTGAGCGAGCAGCTGCCAAAAACGCGTGACGTACCAACTCGATCTTGCTGAAGACGCTGAGACAGACATTGATGATGTTCCGAGTGGTCGGTGTTCAGCTTCGGCGAGTCCGTCAGAGACGGCTATCAAGCCCTCATCCTCGCCACTTCGTGGTTTCCCGGCAGGTCGGTCCAGTCATTCAGGTGGTTCGCCTGCTGCATGAGGCGATAGACATTTCTGCTCAGCGCTTCCACGAATAGCCGCTGAGAAGAATCGCCCCCGCGTCCGAGCGCCTCCCGTAGCCATTTGCTATGTGGATTCTGCGCGAGCAAGGTGCCACTCGCGGTTCTTGGCGCGGAACGCTTCGAGGTGCTGCTTCAGCTCCACGGTCGCATGCGGATGGTCTCTGGATACATCACACTTTTCAGCGACATCGGTGGAGAGGTCGAACACTGCCTCGTCGACCGAATGTGGCGGGGTCATTCCCTCCTGCGCACTGACGACAAGTTTCAGGTCGCCCTTTCGAACGGCCCATTGTCCGTCGTGAGACCAAAAGAGCGCGCGTTCGTTCGAATGGTCGCGGTCAGGCTCTCGAAGACGGTCGAGGAGAGAACATCCGTCGATGTCTGGGTCCGCCGGAGGGTGTTCATCGACAGCATGCACGATCGTCGGAAGCACGTCCATCATCGCACCAACGCCGCGATATTCCTGCCCGCTCGGAATGCCTCCGTCGAGCCACGAGACGATCGCCGGCACCCGGATGCCTCCCTCGAAGAGGGATCCCTTCGTTCCACGGAGGCCCCCCGCTGATCCACCAGCGTATGAGGTTTCTTCACCGTTCAACCAGTTGCGACTCTCCGCCGACGGCCCGTTGTCCGAAGAAAAGAAGACCAACGTATTGTCACGCACCCCCTGCGCTTCGAGCGCATCCAAGATGACGCCGATGGCATCGTCCATGGCGGTGATCATCGCCGCCACCATTCGCCGGTCGTCCGGCAGATGGGCGAACCGCTCGACATAGCGCTGCGGTGCATGCAACGGATAGTGGGGGGCGTTGAACGGGACATAGAGAAAGAAGGGATCTTCTGCATTGCGCGATATGAAGTCGGCGGCCCTATCCCCCAGGGTCAACGTGAGATATTCCCCGTTATCCCAAACCTCTTCGTCGCCGTCCCAAAGGTCATGGACAGGGTTGCGTTCGCCCCAGTAGTAAATGTGCGAGTAGTAGTCGACGCACCCAGCTCGAAATCCGAAGCTTTCGTCGAACCCGAAATTCAGCGGACTGTGGTCATGCCCGGCGCCAAGGTGCCACTTCCCGAAGATTCCAGTGCGGTACCCGCGCTCGCGCAATCGAGATGCAAGTGTCTCCTGCGCTGGAAGGCCGGGGGTACCGCGCTCCCCGCCAAGTATCGATTCAACGCCAGCGTGAGCAGGGTAACGACCGGTGAGCAGCGCGGCACGCGAAGGCGAGCAGACTGGCGAGTTGGAATACCACTGCGGCAGCCGAACGCCCGCATTGCACAGACCGTCCAGAGATGGAGTTTCAAGCTCGTGGGCGCCAAAAGAAGGGAGGTCTCCCCAGCCCAGGTCATCGCTGTAAAGAATCACGACATTGGGGCTTTCTGTCTTGTCGGACACTGGCTTCCTTTCGACGATGGCGTTCTCTGACGTTACTCCATCAAATTGATAAGTGGAGCCAGCACCCCAGATGTCCTACGATCTAAGGATGACGCGCACTGACGCGGACCTCGGGGAGAAAACCCAGCACAGGGTCCGAAACGAGCGGCGGGGCACCAATCTGCCTCGCGTGGCCGACTACAACCAAATGCTCGTGCTCGATTTGATTCGCCGTTCTGAAGGGATCAGCAGAGTAGAGCTTGTACAGCGCACCGGACTCAGCGCACAGACACTCTCGAACATCGCCCGTCGCCTTGTCGACGCGCATCTGATCCGCCAGTCCGGCCGTGTGCACTCGGGGGCCGGCGCTCCGCGAACGATTTTCGAAGTCGAAGAGAACGGACGCTACGCGGTCGGACTGCACATCGACCCAGCACGCCTGACCTGCATATTGATGAATCTGGCCGGCGATGTCGTTGCCACCACGGTTGAATCCACCCCCGCGACGCCCGATCCGGCCGACGTACTGAACGCCATTGAAGCATCCATCGGACGATTGATCACGGAGTCCGGAGCGGACCGGTCGCGTATTGCCGGAATCGGAGTTGCGACTCCAGGCCCGATCGATCTGACACAGGGTGCGGTGATCGGCGCGCCAAATCTTCCTGGTTGGGAGATCGTACAGCTGCGCAGCGAGCTCAGCGCCCGCATGGGACTGCCAGTAATCATTGAAAAGGACTCCACAGCCGCCGCTCAAGGTGAGATCTGGAATGCCGACGAAAAGCCCGATAATTTGGCATTTATCTATCTGGGCACCGGAGTGGCAGCGGGCATCGTCCTCGACGGCGAGATCATGCGCGGCGCCAGCGCCAACATTGGCGACATCGGTCATCTCAGTGCCGATCCCGACGGCCCAATATGCTATTGCGGAGGCCGGGGCTGCCTCTCCGCCACTGCCATGCCAGCAACACTCGTAGCCTCCGCAGTTGCGCAAGGCGTACTGCACTCCGTCGATGTCTCAGATGCGCATGCTGTCGAGGTCGCCCTGGCTGAACTCGGGCGGATAGCCACAGCCGGGCACCCGACTGCCATCGGCATTCTTGATCGGGCCGCGCACGGCTTCGGGCGCGTCGCCGGCCAACTCGTGAACATGCTGGATCTCGACGCAATTGTGTTCGGTGGACCCCAATGGGAGACCTTCCGCCCGAGCTTCCTGCGTGTAGTTCCCGCGATCGTTGAGCGCCTGTTTATGGGACGCGATCTTCATCACGTTGACGTGCGGGGCACGTCAATCGGCGATCCTGTCGGTGCAGTCGGAGCGGCTTCCCTTGCAATGTGGTCAACGACATTCGACACACCGGGCCGCCTCTATCTCACCAGTTGAAAAGACCACCCACCCAATCAAACATGGCGAAATAGGCTATTGACTCTGCTTGGTGCCACTACCTAAACTAATTTCGCGCTATTCAATCAATTTGATTATTGCCAGGGTGGCTGGCGCAAGAAGGGAACGCAATGAAGCGCCGACACCTTGTCGCTTTGACGACCGCGGCCATGCTCACGGCTGCTGGTCTTACGTCGTGCTCTGCGGACAGCGACGCCGCAGACGGCCCAGCGAAAATCACAATCCTCGAGTACCAGCAGTCACGTGCAGATGTACTCGAAAAGCTCATCCCTGATTTCGAAAAGGCGATGGAAGCCAAGGGCAAGGAAATCACGGTTGAACTGAATTCCGACATCCTGCCCGATGGCGACGTCAATACGAAACTTACCCAGCAGCTGCACGCCGGAACGGCACCCGACGTCATTGACACGGGTGGCTCGAATATCACGGGATGGGCCGCAGCCGGTTATCTGCTCGAACTCGACGATTACTTGAAGGATTGGGACGGCTGGGACACGTTCTATGACGTGTCCCGCGACCGAGCTCGACAGTCTGACGGCCACTATTACTCCATCCCCCACGAGGCGAGCTTGCAACATCTTTTCGTGCGCGCCGACGTGCTCGATGACCTCGGCATAGATACTTCGCAGCCCGAAACCTGGGACGATCTCATTGACCGCTTAAATGCCGTCAAAGCACAGACCGACAAGGCACCGATCGTAATTCCAGCAGGAACCGCATGGGGTGACGGCACCTTCACAGAGGGATTCCTGCCCATTGTGGCCGGCACCGGAAGTCCCCTGTACAACTCCGATGACGGTACCTGGACCGTCGAGAGCAAGGGGTTGACGGCAACATTTGAGTTGTACGACGAGCTCGTGAAACAACAACTATTGCCTGTCAAGGACCTGCTCAATCCGAACCCATGGGAGCCTACGAAGTACGAGGCTTTCCCAGCCGGGACAATGCCCGTCGCTGCACAGGGAACATGGGGCTGGCGCTACGATTGGGGCCCCGATGGGTCGGCCCCGATCGATGATGTGCAAGACAAAGTGATCACGTGGGACTACCCCGCGCTTGTCGACGGAACGAAGCCGTACTCCGTCAGTGGTGGCGGCTACAACTACGCAGTCAACGCGGAGAGCGAGCATGCGGACGCTGCAGTCGAGTTCATCAAATGGTTATCGTCAGACGAAGCACTCGCCAAGCAGCTCGCTGTCGTCGGCGCGGCCTCTCCGCGTGAAGGAATCTCTGATATCGAACCATATGCAAGCGAGCCGACTCTGCTTGACGCGGAATCGAAACTCACGAACGCTATCGCACCGCCGACTGGCGAAGGCAGCGACCAAGTCTCGCAAGCGGTTCAGCACGCGACTGCTCAAATTCTCACGGGTGACGCGAACGGCAAGCAGGCCGCGAAGGAATTCGCGAACGAAGTGCGCGAATTCCTCGATCCAAGCTTCATCGCCGAATGACGTCCACAACCCTCACCCCAACGCGCCGGCGCCGCGGCCTTCAGCAGCGCGGCCTCGTGCCGCTGCTGTTGGGTCCATCAGTGGTACTTATAACGGCATTCGTGTTGATTCCTGCCGTGTACGGCATCTACCTCAGTTTCACCAACACTCAGCTGACCGGATCGGCGGCACGCAACCCGAAGTTCGTGGGTCTCGATAACTATGCCCACTTGCTCACCTCCGAGGACTTCCTCGGCTCCGTGTGGAATACCGCACAGTTCGTGTTCTTCTCGGCAATCATCGGCCAGACCGTGCTGGGAATGATCGCTGCACTCATCTTGAGCCGAAAATGGCTCCGAGGTAAGGGCGCGTTCGGTGCTGCGGTGCTGCTTCCAATGGTCGTGCCAGAGGTTGTCGCGTCTTTGACATGGGCGAGTGTCCTGTCGCCAAGCGGGGACGGCACGTTGAACCGGTTTCTCGATGTCTTCGGGGCCGGACCGGTTGCTGCTCTTCAAGGCGCCCCAATGGTCTGCATCATCGTCGTCAACATTTGGCGGGGTATCGCCTTTGCCATGATCATGTTCCAAGCGGCGCTGGAGGACGTTCCCGACGAGCTCATCGAAGCCGCCCGCATCGACGGTGCCGGACCGTGGCAAGTGTTCCGCCATGTCATCCTTCCCCTGATCCGCGGAGCGGTGTTTCTGTACTTGCTGTTGACAACGATCACAACGGTCGGCGTTTTTGGCCTTGTGTACTTTCTCACCCAAGGCGGTCCAGGTAACGCGACCGAGTTGACGGCCATCTTTATCTACCAACGGGCGTTTCAGTACTCGCAAATCGGCTTGGGGAGCGCAGCGTCCGTGATCCTGCTCATACTGCTGCTGATCTTCGGCCTCACCTATGTGCGCCTTTCGAAAGTTGAGGTCTGATGACTTACAGCAGCACTGCAATGAGAACCAGCGCCCCGCTGCGCCGACGGCGACCTAGTACGTTTCGATCAGTGCAACGCACACTGCAGTACGTCTTAATCACGCTGCTTGCGTTATTCTGCCTTATTCCGTTCGCATGGCTCGTGCTCAGCGCGTTTGATGCAGATGCGGGTTCAACCGTTCAACTGCCCGATCTCACGGCCAACAACTTCGTGCGATTCTTCACTGAAGCCAACACTCCTCGACTGCTGGCAAATAGCCTCATCATCTCCGTCATTGCTACCGCGCTGAACCTTGCGGTCGGTGTGCTCGGTGCCTACGCACTGTCGAGGTTCCGCTTTCGTGGGCGTGCGACGTTTATGTTCGCCATTCTGCTGATCCGAGTGATCCCTGCGCCAGCCACGATCGTCGCTCTGTATCTGCTGATGGTGAAGGTGAATCTAGATAATTCGCTTTTCGGGTTGATCCTCGTCGAAGCGGCAGCTGCTCTCCCGATCACACTGTGGATGCTTAAGGGGGCAATCGATGCGGTCCCTGTCGAGCTCGAGGAAGCCGCGTGGCTTGACGGGAACAGCCGGTTTCAGGGAATTATCCGCGTCGTCGCCCCCCTCGTGATGCCGGGGCTTGGGGCCACAGCAATGCTGACATTCATGGCGGTCTGGGGTGACTTCCTCACGCCTCTCGTACTCCTGCAGTCCCCAGACCTGTACCCACTATCAATCGGGTTGTTCCGCGCGTTCAGCGCCTTCAACCAAGTCGACTGGGGTCTACTGGCGGCGAGCGCGATGATCTACATGATTCCACCCGCGATCCTCTACATGGTGCTTCGCAAGCACTTGCTCCGATCAAGTATGGGCGGCGCCATCAAGGGATAACCGCTCTATAGCACGTCTTCACACGTGCAATCTTCCGCCTTTATCTGCCCTACGGGGCACCGCTCTTCAACATGGAAAAGGAACGATTCATTGGTAGTCGATGTCAACCCGCACGGACGAACTCAGCTCGACGAGGCCGCCCTCGCAATGCTTCGAGTGCGCCGCTTCACACGATTCCGCATCGAGCCGGCCATTTACTGCGAAGCACGTCCCGTGCAGGTTCGTGCCTGGGAAGTGAACGGCGAACCAGTGCCGTTCTCGCATGCGACGGCACAGACCTTCGAGCCGTTTGAACTTGGCGCGTGCTGGGGTCGCCCGTGGGACACCGTGTGGTTTGAAGTTGAGGGCGAAGTGCCGTCAGACTGGGATCCGTCGGAGACGGAGCTCGTCGTCGATCTCGGGTTCACCTCCGACCAACCGGGATTCCAGGCCGAGGGAACGGTTTACGACGAGAACGGGTCAATAATCAAGGCACTCGAACCTTTGAACGCATGGGTGCCACTACCGGATGTTGGGCCGTTTCGAATCTTCATCGAGGCGGCCGCGAATCCTGTCGTGCAGGTTCCATATGAGTACGAGCCTACGCACGTCGGTGATAAGTCGACGGCTGGCAGCGAGCCGATCTATACGCTCCGCGAACTCTCGATCTCACGTCGAGACCTCGTCGTATGGGAACTCCTCCAAGACATAACGGCCCTCGATGGCCTCGTCGACGTTCTCCCCGTTGACGGCTCACGGCGAGCTGACATCATTCATGCGCTTGCTCGCATGGTCGATGTGATGGACCCTGACCATATCGCTGAGACAGCCGCTGCTGGCCGAGAAGCCCTCGCCAGCGTGCTCTCCGGTACTGCGCCAGAAAGCGCCCTGATCGTCTCTGCGGTCGGGCATGCGCACATAGACTGCGCATGGCTGTGGCCAACACGTGAGACGATCCGCAAGGTCGCGCGAACGTTTTCGAATGTTCTCGACCTGATTGACCGCGATCCTGATTTCGTCTTCGCTGCGTCGTCCGCACAGCAGTATGCCTGGGTCAGGGACACCCAGCCCGAACTCTTCGAACGCATTCGAAAGGCAGTCAAAGCCGGCCGTATTCGACCTGTCGGCGGAATGTGGGTGGAGTCAGACACAAATATGCCTGGCGGCGAGGCGCTCGTTCGCCAGTTCGTGCTCGGCACGAGGTTCTTTCGTGAAGAATTCGGAGTCACAAGCAACGTGGGCTGGCTCCCCGATTCCTTCGGTTACAGCGGCGCTCTGCCCCAGATCATTCGGTCTGCGGGAATCTCACACTTCCTGACTCAGAAGCCTTCCTGGAACGAGACGAATCCAATGCCGAATTCAAGCTTCCTCTGGGAAGGCATCGATGGTTCTCGCCTGTTTACTCACTTTCCCCCTGCCGAGACGTACAACTCCGATCTCGGTGCTGCCGATTTAGCGCGAAGCGAGCGAAAGTTCCGCCAGAAGGGCGCTGCGCGCAATGTCATCGGACTCTTTGGTTGGGGGGACGGCGGCGGTGGTCCCACACGCGAGATGCTCGGAGCTGCTGCGCGTAAACGTAATCTCGATGGTTCACCGCGTGTACGTCTCAGCGATCCCGAGTCGTTCTTCGAAACAGCATCCGCCGAACTCAGAGAACCACCCGTCTGGGTCGGCGAAATGTACCTCGAGCTGCACCGGGGCACGTTGATCTCGCAAGCGCGCAGCAAACGTGGAAACCGCCATTCCGAAGCGTTGCTTCGGCAGGCCGAGCTCTGGGCCGCAACAGCGACCATGCGTTTCGGAGTGGACTACCCGTATGAGACCTTGGAGAAAGCGTGGGAGACCGTTCTTCTGCTGCAATTCCACGACATACTCCCTGGAACCTCAATCGCGTGGGTCCATCAAGAGGCAGAGCAACAATACGCAAAGGTGGAGTCAGAGCTCACGTCTGTCATCGAGCGCTCACTCAGGCAGCTCTCTGGAGACGGAGGTCAAATACTCAAGGCGAATGCCGGTCCGCTCGCTCGACGAGGAGTTCCAGCGATGGGCGTTGGCCCAGAATGCACCGGTATTGCAGTCGATGCACGCGACAACGGCGATAGCTTCGTGCTCATCGACGATTCTCTCCGCGTCGAGATCGACCGTCGCGGCGCGTTGCTCTCTGTCGTGGATCTCGCCGTGAATCGTGAGCTCCTACCGGAGGGAACCGCGGGCGGTGTGCTACAGCTCTTCCGCGATACTCCACGGGAATGGGACGCATGGGATATCAATGACGAAGACAAGCGCTCGCGGAAGGATTTACTCGAGCCTGTCAGAATCCATCTTGACGAAGATGCCGTTTTCGCTCGACACGTCGTGGGCGACACCACGATAGATGTACGTCTCAGCCTCGTCGATGGGCACGTAAAGTACACGTTCGACATTGACTGGCACGAGTCTCAGAAACTGTTGAAACTCGCCTTCCCGCTCGATATCCGAGCAGATCATGCCACCTCAGAAATCCAGTTCGGTCACCTTCACCGGCCGATACACCAGAACACATCGTGGGACGCTGCACGGTTCGAAACAGTCGCCCACCGTTGGGTCCATGTCGGCGAGCCCTCCTACGGGGTAGCCATATCCAACGATACGGTCTACGGACACGACATCCGAAACGGACAATCGCCGAGCGGCAAACCCATGACGACAGCCCGGCTTTCACTCGTGCGCGCGCCGCGCTACCCGGATCCGCGTGCAGACCAGGGCCATCATTCGTTCAGTGTGGCACTACGCCCCGGCGGCATCCCCGAGGCGATTGCCGACGGCTATGCCCAACATCTCCCCCTGCGTGAGGTGCGGGGCACCGCCGTGGCGCCGCTTCTCGAAGTGAGCGATCCGTCGATCGTGGTCGAGAGCGTCAAGCTGGCAGAAGATCGATCGGGTGATCTCATCGTGCGAGTGTATGAAGCCCATGGCAATCGATCTTCCGCCACGCTGCGCACGAACTACGCATGGAGCAGCGTTCAGACGACCGACCTTCTGGAAGACTCAGCACCGGCCGTCGCGCTGCGCTCTGTGATCGACGGAACCTCCGTCGATCTATGCTTGCGCCCATTCGAACTCGTAACTCTCCGTTTCGCCTCCCTGAACCGATAAGGACGACCATCATGACCGAAGAGCCGATGTACATTCCCCGGCCCGATTACCCGCGTCCTCAGTTCCGACGTGAGAACTGGATGAATCTCAACGGAGTCTGGGGGTTCGAGAGCGACCGCAGCGACTCAGGGCTTGAGCGCGGGCTCCGCGACGCGGAACTCTCTGAAGAAATCCTTGTGCCGTTTGCCCCGGAGAGCACACTCTCCGGCATCGGCGACCTCGATTTCCACAATGCTGTGTGGTACCGCCGATCGCTCCACGTGCCTGCGAGTTGGGATGGCAATCGCGTGGTGATCCACTTCGGCGCTGTCGACCACGACGCGACCGTGTGGGTGAATGGCATTGAGGTCGGTCGGCATCGTGGCGGGTTCTCGAGCTTCTCCTTCGATATAACCGACGCCGTTCACTTTGGATCAGAGGTTCCCATCGTGGTGCGTGCACGGGACGAACCCCACGCGCCGCAAGCGCGCGGAAAACAGTCGCGAACATATGCGCCGACGGGCGCCCGCTACTGGCGCACAACGGGCATCTGGCAGACCGTGTGGATGGAGCCGGTTCCAGAAATCGCGATTCGCCGCCCGCGCATCACGCCCAACGTCGCAGCAGGGTCGTTCGACGTCGAGGTGCCTCTATCGGGCACCGCCCGAAATTCACGTGTAATCGCGGTGGTATCGGACGATGATGGTGAAGTCTCACGCGCAGAGGTGCGCGCAGACCTTGATCTCGCTCCTCGACTGACTCTTCCAATCGCCGAAGGACGACAACGCCTGTGGTCCACCGTCGATCCCTTCCTCTACGACGTGCGCTTCGAATTGCGCGGGTCGGATGGGACTCGGCTCGATGTCGTTGACTCGTATGCGGGACTGCGAAGTGTATCTATAACAGGCCGAGCCATCCGTCTGAACGGCGACGTTGTGTTTCAGAAGCTCGTGCTTGACCAGGGGTATTACCCGGAAGGTCTCATGACGGCACCGAGCGACGAAGATTTGATTCACGACATCGAGCTCTCACTTGCTGCCGGTTTCAACGGTGCGCGCCTGCACCAGAAGGTCTTCGAAGAGCGCTTTCTTTACCATGCTGACCGGCTCGGATACCTCGTGTGGGGTGAATTCGGCGACTGGGGCTGCAATTCGGAAGAGGGCGAGGTGAGCAATCAGCAGCCCGACGGGTCGTTCATTCAGGAATGGCTCGAGGTCGTCGAGAGAGATTACTCGCACCCCTCGATCATCGGCTGGTGCCCGATGAACGAGACCTGGCAGGCGTACGGTGATCACATCACGGCGCTCGATGACATCATGCGCGGGATGTTCTTGGCTACAAAGGCCTTTGATACGTCCCGCCCGGTCTTAGACACGTCTGGATACGCTCACCGGGTCCGTGAATCCGACGTGTTCGACAGCCATCAATACGAGCAGGACCCTCAATCTCTCGCGGATCATTTCGCGCGGCTGAGCGAAGGCGACCCGTTTGTTAACCCGTCGCCGACGACCGGTGAATCTTGGTCTATACCCTACGCTGGACAACCATTCTTTGTGAGTGAGTTCGGCGGGATCTGGTGGAACGCCGCCGAGGCGGAGCACGCAGAGGCGAGCGGATGGGGCTATGGCGAGCGAGTTCGCAGCATCGACGAGTTCTACGAACGATTTGAAGGGCAGGTCACCGTGCTCAAGGGCCATGCAGACATGTTTGGCTACTGCTACACACAATTGACGGATGTCTTCCAGGAGCAAAACGGACTGTACAACTTCGACCGCAGCGACAAATTCGACATCGCTCGCATCCGATCTGCGCAGGATGGGCCTGCCGCGATTGAACAGAAGTACACATAACGCGGAATATCGTCACGCGGGCATCGCTGACGGTTGGATTTGGAGAAGGCAATGTCCGCGCTTACTCACAAGCCATAACGCGCTCGAGCAATCGGGACGTGAAGACACGGCGATCACAGCACCCACGCGATAGATTGGGTAAATGAGCTCGCCCGTCGTTGCCCCACCCGCGACCCTGTCCACTCGACAACGGGTGATCGCGGCACACGGCACTTTCGGGCTCTTTGTAGCTTTCGGAGGCGAGGGAGTTCGCAATCTCGCCGGATGGCCCGCGTACGTCACCATCGTGAGTGCCTACACGCTGGCGACTCTCGTTGTGCTGGCGATGGCGCGCCCGAAAGTGTCGCGCCGTGAGCTTCCGAAGGCGCTTATCGCATACCTCGTTCTCGCACTCGTGTCCGTGGCGTGGTCGAACTACCAGGGCGCGACCCTGCTCACATACCTCGGCACGTTCATGTGCACGGTCGTTGGCCTCTACGTCGCGCTGATGTTCACATGGCAACAGGTGCTCACCCGCCTGGCAAATGCGCTCAAATGGATCATCGGGCTTTCCCTCGCGTTCGAGCTATGGGTTTCGCTGTTCATACGAGACATGGTGCTTCCGCTTTCCGGGGGCGTTTATGTGGGAGAAGAGCCGCCGCTCCTCGCCTACTGGTCGCGAAACCTGCTCTTCGAGGGCGGCAAAATTCAGGGCATCCTCGGCAATTCGAATCTGCTGTCGATCTGCGCTCTATTCGCGATCATCGTCGTCGGAATCCAACTCGCAATCGGTTCGGTGCGCGGGCGCTGGGGCTGGCTCTGGATGGCTCTATCGATCGCCGCGTTCCTCCTGACACGATCGAGCACCATCATCGTTGCGGCGATTATCGCGGCACTGGCGCTGCTCGCCGTTGTCATCGCGCGACGAGCGAGCGCACGAGGACGCACGACGCTCTATGCATCCGCTGCCGTGATCGTCGCTGGTGTGATTGCATCCGTGCTTCTTTTCACCGATCAATTGCTCGCAATCTTGGGTAAGAGCGAAGATCTCACCGGACGCACGGAGTTTTGGTCCCGTGTCATTCACCGCGCGTCAGAGCGCCCCTGGTTCGGCTGGGGATACTCAAGTCCGTGGATACCCGGGCAACTCCCCCTTGACGACCCCCTTATTCGCCACGACGTCGTGCAGCTTCATGCTCACAACGCCTGGCTCGACGTCTGGCTGCAGCTCGGAATTCTGGGCGTCGTCATCTTCGCCGCCATCGTTGCATCCCTCCTGTGGCGATCATGGTTCACGGCCATCGACCGCCCCCGCTTCGACCTGCGCACGGATCGTCCGTACTCGGCACTGTCGCTTCTTCCTCTGCTGATCGCTGTCGTTCTTCTGGTGCAGAGCCTCGCCGAGAGCCGCATCCTCATTGAGTCTGGCTGGGTGCTTGTCGTGCTGCTCGTGCTCAAGACGAAGCAAGAGCGAACGATCATCGAAGACGAGGCACCGTGACGGGGCCGGGTGGAAGCAACGGTCGCGCACCTCACGGCTTAGACGACGTTGTCAGCTCTGCACCGTTCGCGCAGGCGTTCACGGTGTGTTCAGTCGGAACGATTTTCGCGATTCCGCTGATCCGCAATCTTCTCGGGTGGCCCGGCGTCGTGGGGGCGTTGTGCACGCTCGTTCTGCTCGCGGGCGTCGTTCTCATCGGGCGACGCCATTACATCGAGTGGCGAGGTTGGTGGCCGCTGTCGATCTTCGCCTTCATGGTCTGGTGTGCGCTCAGCTCCTTCTGGAGTGACTACACGGCCGCTGGCTTCGTGGGCCTCGGTTACCAGATTGCGGTGGCGATCGTCGCGCTCACCATTGCGCTGTCACGTGACATGATCCAGATCGTGCGCGCGGTCGGCGGTGTGCTCCGCGCACTTCTTGCTACGTCGCTCATTCTTGAGATGCTCAGTGGCATCTTCTTCGACATTCCGATTCCGTTCTTGAGCATTGAGGGCAACATCGCCCTGGGAGGCCCGATCCAGGGCATCTTCGTCACACGCAATATGCTCGGACTGATGACGGTCATCGCTCTCATCACGTTCGTGATCGAGTGGCGCACACACTCTGTCGACCGACCGATCGCTTTCGGGTCAATTGCCCTCGCACTGCTGTGTCTGTTGCTGACACAATCGCCCGTCAACCAGCTTTTGATTCTGGTGGTGCTCGTGGCGACGCTCGCCCTGTATTGGCTGCGCAAGTCATCGCCTGAACGACGCACGGTCATTCAGGCCTTTTTGCTGACGATGTCGGTGTTGGGCGTTGTCGCCGTCTATCTGGCACGCAACCTGATCATCCGTTTACTCGATGCTGGCAGCGAGTTCGGCGTGCGCTATCACTTGTGGCGCGCCACCTGGGACCTTGTGAAAGACAACTTTCTCGAGGGCTGGGGCTGGATCGGCGCGTGGCGCAACGATACGTTTCCCTACTTCTTCGTCAATATCCAAGTCGATCGCGTCCACGGGTCCGCGCTCAACGCCTACCTCGACGTCTACATGCAAGTGGGTCTTGTCGGCATCTTCCTGTTCTTGACCCTATGCATCTTTGCGTTCCTGCGGTCGTGGAACCTCGCGTCGAACCGCCGCAGCCTCATCTACACGTGGCCGGCTCTCGTGCTCGTGACGCTACTGGCAGGGTCTGCGGCCGAGAGCCACATCTTGACCGGAACAGGCTGGTTCCTGCTCGTAGTCTGCGCTGCAAAGGCTTCGCAGTCCCAGAGCTGGCGGCAGAAAATCGACAGACATCCGGCAGGGCCTGCGATGCCGTTGAATCACCCGGATCGCATGAACTGAGTAACTAACTACTTGTTCTTCGCTTTGTGCACCTCGAGTGCCTCTTCGACAGGCCCGTCGAAGATCACCTTTCCCTTACGCAACACGATGCCACGTTCGCACAGCCTCTTCACCGTTCCTGTGTCATGGCTCACTACAACCATTGTCTTACCTGCGTCGATGAGCTCTTGAATCTTCTTATTGCACTTTTCACGGAATGGAGCGTCTCCGACGGAGAGGATCTCGTCGACGAGAAGCACATCGAGTTCAGTGTGGATGGCGACCGAAAAGGCCAAGCGCATGAACATTCCCGATGAGTAATGCTTGACCTCTTGGTCGATGAACTCACGGATTCCCGAAAACTCCACGATGTCGTCGAAACGTTCATCGGTCTCGTGTTCCGTCATTCCGAGAATCGCCGCATTCAGATACACATTCTCACGGCCGGAGAGGTCGGGGTGGAACCCAGCACCCACCTCGATGAGCCCGGCAAGACGTCCGCGAACGAGCACATGTCCGGCGTTGGGCTCAAGCACTCCAGAGATGAGCTTGAGCATCGTCGATTTGCCCGATCCATTGTGCCCAAGAATCGCGACCGATTCACCTTCGTCGATGGTGAATGAAACTTCGTCGAGTGCTTGGAACGGGCTCGAACCCACCTTGCGGCCGCGGATTTTACCGATTACAGCCTCTTTCATTGAGTGGCTGTGCCTGATGAGGAACGTCTTGCGGACGTTCTCGACGATGATTCTGGGACGAGATGTGAGTGTGCTCATGCGCTTATAGGTCCTGTGCGAAGTTGCGCTCGAAGCGTCGGAAGACGAGCTGACCGATAATTATCGTGCCGATCGCAATCGCAAATGCCACAACCGCGTAGATCGGGAGAAGTGGCGGCGGTAGCAGGGCGTCTGTAGGTGGATTCGCCTGCGCCCCCGTCGATGTGGAGAACCAAAATCCTTGATGGAAGAACTCCACAGCGACCGTCAGCGGATTACTCATATAAATGTTGAGCAGCCAGGCAGGCGCCTTGTCAGCCAGCATCGTCCATGAATACAGCACCGGAGCCGTCCACGTAGCGAAGGTTCGAATGATCTCCACAAAATTCTGAGCGTCACGGAACGCGACATTTAGTGCCCCGAAAAAGAGGCCGAGTCCCGTCGAGAACAGCACGATCAGAAGCATCCCCAGAACGGCCAGGACCAGCCCCAACATGGAGGGAATCCAGCCGGTCAAGAGAGCGACAGCGATCAGGATCGCTACCTGAGGAAGAAAATGGACGAATGCAACGATCACCGTGGCCACGGGAAACAGCTCTCGCGGGAGATAGATCTTTTTGACGAGAGCTTTATTGCTGACAATTGAGGTTGTCGCGTTGCTAAATGACTCGTTAAAGAGGTTGACGACGACAATTCCAGAGAAGAGGTACACCGGAAAGTTATCAATGCCCCTGTCGAGCCCGATAATGCGACCCATGACGAGGTAGTAGACAAGAAACTGCGCAGCGGGCTTGGCGTATGACCACAGCCAGCCGAAGATAGAGTTTCGGTACCGAGTGGTCACATCTTTCTTGACAAGCACCTTCAAGAGATAGCGTCGAGTGAAGATGTCGAGCACTCCATGACCCCGCCCAGGGGTTCTGAAATCGCTCAAGTCAGCGTTCGTCAATGCATCTACCAATGTCGTCGTGCTCTCGGGTTAAGCTCTGGGGCCAACTGGAATCATAGCGCTGTCTACCTGAAATCGTGCCGGTTGCAGAGTCCTGCCAGCATTTCATGAAACATGGAAGCTAGGCTCAGAGTGGCTTTCGCGCCGCTCGCCTAGATGAAGAGGAGTCACACGCCGCGCATGTGGACCGCACTGCAGAACGTTGTATTCCCGCTTGACCGCGACCCGGATGTCCTTCCTTTGTACTCGGATCCGGAGACGTGGACGACAATCGATGGCCAGAATGTCAAAGTGAGCAATAATGCTCACATTGACAACGTGCTGTCGCGTACGAGAGCACAGGTAACCGCAGGGCGACGCGTTTCCTTCGCGAGCTATTTCAATGCCTTTCCCGCGTCATATTGGCAGCATTGGACGAACGTTAAGCGCGTGCGACTGGAGCTGTCTACGTCAGGTTCTGGGACGGTGCTTATATACCGGTCGAACTCCCAGGGCGCGCAGCAGCGCGTGGAGTCTCGACGTGTGAGTGGCTCCGAAATATCCAGGTTCGATCTCACACTCAAGTCATTCGGCGACGGCGGCTGGTACTGGTTCGAACTCGAGGCAGACAAAGACGATCTCATTCTTGAGCGGGGAACATGGCTCACCGATGCCAAGCAGAAGAGTTCAGGCAAAGCATCGTTAGGGACGACGACGTTTAACAAGCCCGATTATTGCGTGAACACATTAGATGCTCTCGCGCAAAGCCCCGAGGTGCTTGAGGTCATAGACAAGATCTTCATCATCGACCAGGGAACGCAGAAAGTTGCGGATGAAGACGGCTTCTCGACCGTTTCCGACAAGCTTGGCGACCAACTTGAGATCATTACGCAGCCCAACCTCGGCGGCTCCGGAGGCTTCTCCCGCTCCATGGCCGAGACCCTCAAACGCGACGACAGCGATTTTCTCATCCTGCTTGATGACGACGTGAAGATTGAGCCAGAGAGCATTCTCCGCGCTGTCGCATTTGCGCGCCACAGCAAACGACCGAGCATTGTCGGCGGTCACATGTTCGACCTACTCAACCGACCCGTACTACATGCTTTTGCTGAAATCGTCGACGAGAAACCATTTATCTGGAGGCCGCAACATCGGGAGCTCTTCCCTCACGACTTCCGCAACACGAATCTTCGCCAGACGCGTTGGATGCACTCGCGCATGGATGCCGATTACAACGGCTGGTGGTTCTGCCTGATCCCTAAGAAGGTGATTCAAGAAGTTGGGCTCTCACTCCCAGCATTCATCAAGTGGGACGATTCCGAATACAGTCTTCGAGCGCGCAGTAAGGGGTTCCCGACTATCTCGCTTCCCGGAGTTGCACTTTGGCATGTCTCCTGGCTCGACAAAGACGACTCGATCGATTGGCAGGCATATTTTCATGCACGCAATCGACTTGTCGCTGGGCTCCTGCACTCCCGGTTTGCCAAGGGTGGAGGCCTCCTACTCGACAGTTTCCGGCTCGATCTCAAGCATCTGCTCTCGATGCAGTATTACGCGGTGACGTTGCGCCATATGGCACTGCGAGACGTCCTGAGCGGCCCTGACCACATGCACCGCCAGTTGTCGACGCAACTCTCAGTTCTGCGCAACGCAGCGGCGTCGTTCTCCGAGATGACGGTGCTTCGTACCGACGATGAGATCCCACCGACAAATCACGGCAAACAGGTGTTTCCGGTACCG
Organism: Paramicrobacterium chengjingii; assembly: GCF_011751765.2. Lineage (GTDB taxonomy): Bacteria > Actinomycetota > Actinomycetes > Actinomycetales > Microbacteriaceae > Paramicrobacterium > Paramicrobacterium chengjingii. The sequence goes on along the minus strand of NZ_CP061169.1, from coordinate 1,021,965 downwards.
CCGCCGTACTCCTCTGCCCCTGGCCCGCGAGGACTCAGCCTTGCACTTTTTACAACCAAGATGACCCTGCGGCATTGGTTCACGAGCCCAACAGTAGCGAATCGCAAGCGACCGCAAGTTGAGTTGGCCAAGCGCGATGCCACATGGTTCCGTACACCGCACTTTGACAGCGCGCTCATATCTACTGCTGATGGATCCGGCAAGTCGTGGTTCAAACGTGATCGAAACACCTTCCGTCATCTTCTGGCGGAAAGCTTCTCACTCCATCGCCAGCTCCGTGATGGTTGGAGTACGCTCTCTAAGTCGTACCAGAGTGCCCTGCCAGACATCACGTCGGTGGACTCCTGGAACAGCACTTTCGGCAACTAACTACTCGCGTGGCTGTAACGAACCTGAAGCGATTTCGAATGAGCAATTTGCGATGCATCCATTTGCTCGAGCAGATTGTCGAACTCGCACCGCTTCAGCAGGAAGTGAGCTCAGGCCAGATAGACTGACGCTCAATTAGCTGAGCTTTGTACACGAGCTTCACACAGGAAACGGACTGATCTAAGGTATGCGAACAGCCCTCATCGGTTTCACGGGTTTCGTGGGTTCCAACGTCGCCACGCAGTTTGAGTTCGACGATTTCTACAACTCTAAGAACATCTCAGACATTCGAGGGAGGAGCTACGACCTCGTCGTATCAGCAGGCAACCGCGCTGATTCCTTCAGGATCAACAACAATCAGTCAGATGATTTGCGAGAGGTTGATCAACTGGCCGATCACCTCGAAAGGGCCTCGATCGCTGAACTCGTATTAATGTCTACTGTCTGTGTGTACCCGGGAGACACCTCACCCGACGAAAACACTCCACTCTCGCCGACAGGTCTGACACCGTACGGCCAGAACCGTCTTCATCAGGAGAAGCGGCTGAGTTCCGCATTCAAGACTCGTTCAATTCGTCTCCCTCAGCTGTTAGGCAACGGGTTAAAAAAGGGAATCATCTATGACCTCTCGAACAACTATCGTGTTGAGTTCATAAATCCACATGGCCGCTTTCAGTACTACGACATTCGGGACCTCTGGAGCGACGTATCTCTCGCACGGTCCAGTGATCTTGATGCGTTAAACATCGCTACGCCGCCTTTGACGAGCGCAGATGTGGCCCAAGTGTGCTTCGACATTGACATCACGCAACAGACCCCGGACAGCCCAGAGTCTGAGTTCTCCAAGATGTACACGAGAGATATGAGGACAGCGTTCGCAGACCTCTGGGGCGCAGAAGGCCCGTACATCATGTCGCAATCAGCCGAATTCGCCATGATTTCAGACTTTGTGACTTCACAGTCAAGATGAAAGGCACACTATGAGGAAGAATTTCACCGTCTCGGCGATCGTCAACTGCGCGGGAAAGGGCATCAGATTTGGCAGCAACAAGTTGCTTGTCGATGTCGGAAATCAAACAGTACTTGAGAAAACTGTCCGTTGCTTTCTTCTCGACTTCATTGATGAAGTCATTGTCACAGTGAGCGCGGAGAATCACGACATTTACCACAGGATTCTGATTGACGACGCGGGCCTCAATGTCCGCCTCGTAGTTGGCGCTGAAGAGCGGCATCTGTCAGCGATGAACGGGCTCAATGCAACCTCCGGTAATTTCGTCGTGGTGCACGATGGAGTTCGACCATTTACGACACCGGATCTCGTTGCTTCAGTGCTTGATGCAGCCATTGAGAATGACGCGGCGATGCTCGGACTCCCAAGCACGGTCCAGGTGAAGCTTGTCAACGATAAACAGTTCATCACCGGCTCGTTGGAACGCTCGCACAGTTGGCTGGGTCAGACACCTCAAGCGTTCAAGAGGGAACTCCTTGAGACGGCATACGAGAAAGCGATCGCAGACAAGTACAGCCTCGTCAGTGATGACGCTGATCTCGTAGCAGAGTACTGCGGAACGTCAGTGAAGATTATCCATGGCCACGTCGACAACATCAAGATCACGACTCCTCAGGATCTTGAGTTGGCACGTTTGATCGATGTTGAGCGCACAAACACCGGCAGTCGCACGCAACACTAATCGCTTTCGATCACAATGACCAAGATCACTGTAGTCGTCCCAACGTATAAGCCTGGTAAAGGTCTAAATCGCCTCGTGGGCTCTCTCGAGGCGCAAACACTCGAAAGCCAGGAATTCGAGGTCATATTTGTGGACGATGGATCGCCCGATGACACCTTCCCTCGCCTGCGCGAGTTGGAAAGAACTCACGCAAATTTTCGTGTGCTCCAAATACCCAATTCAGGATGGGCCTCAGCCCCACGGAACGTAGGGATTTCCGAGGCGTCTGGCGAGTACATTGCGTTCGTTGATCATGATGACTGCCTTTATCCAGATGCTTTGCGAGCTGCCTACGAGTTTGCACAGCAAAATCATTCAGATGTTCTGAGCGGGAAAGAAGCAAGAACCAATGATGCTTCATGGGGAATAGCGACGTATACCGAAGATATCGGGAACGCCCTGCATCGCAAGGACATCAACTCGCTGATCCCCATGAATCCGCACAAGGTCTATCGTCGGCATTTCCTGAACGATCACAATATCCGATTTCCAGAGGGCCAGAGAGTGCTCTGGGAAGACATCTTCTTCAATATCCAAGTGCTATCAAAGGCCGAGGTCATTAGCGTCATGACGAGCACGCCTTACTATCACTGGGTTCAGACCGCGGGAAGCGGATCGACCACCTTTCGCCGTAGTAATGAAGAATGGTGGAATTCATTACGGAAGATCTTTGACGCCATCTATCGTGACCTCGAAAGCTCTGATTTCGATCTCGAGCGAAACCAGTTACTACTCCACCAATTGAGAACGCGTGTACTCAGTACTTACAATCGGGCGTTTTCTCGCCGCCCAGAATCCGAACGTCAAATGGCGAATGAATTCTGCGCGAGTCTGGTCGCTGATTTTGTTCCTCAAGAGCTCGACCGCGAGCTCGACGCTCGCTCACGTGTTCGCGCTGAGTTGCTTCGTTCGGGGTCTATCGCGGAGCTGGAGTCCTTCTCAGCGTCTGACATGGCACTCGCCGGGACCACTTTCACGACGTCAATCGCGTGGAGTGGCCCTCAGCTCGTCCTGGAGGCAAAAGCAGAATGGTCGCGCCCAGATGGCGAGGCTTGGGTGGAAGTTACGAACGATGGCCAGCGTCTGCTCGCAATTGAACCGTCACTGCGACAGACCGTTTCAACATCCTCCCGCGTCCTCGAAGGTGAGATTCGCGAAACATCGGCCAGAATAGGGATCCGATCGCGGAAGGATCGAATTGTCTGGATGATTCCGACTGAAGGAACGTCAGAATTGGTGCTGAACTCAACCGGTACTATTGCGTCTCTCACGGTTCGTTCCCAACTCGACGTACGTGATGCTGCAAGCGGCTCGCCACTGAGCAATGGTGCGTGGGATGTGAACGGTCGAACGGAGTTTGGCCCAATTCGCCAGCAGACTGCGCTTAAGCACACCGGCATCGCTGACACAGTCGGATTTATTGATGGTCGGAGCGTGCTCGCGTACTGTAATCGTGACGGAGCGCTGAGCCTTGATATAGGCGCGACGACGAAACCGATATGGCCAAATCTGAGTTTTGGTGATGTGACTTCACTTCCTGGAACCATCGAGGCCGACCTGCCGCAGATTCATGTTTTTGGCACACCTGTCGATTTTCGGTTTCGTTACGTTCTTCGCCGGAACAAGTCGCTGATGTCGCGAATTGTCCACAGCTACAAGCTCAATTACCGCTTGGCGCTCTTCCCATTGCTGTCGCGATTCATTCAGGTTCGCTCCGGAAGGTTGCTTTCTCGCCAAGGCCGCGCAGTTCTTGAGATCGCTCGACCTCGTCGACGCGGAACGTACCTGCTCGAAATACTTCCGCAGACTGGAAATGAAAGTGTCCACCTACGCTCAGGAAAGAGAGTGGATAGGCTTGAGCTACATTTGGGTGCGGCTGGCCCCACGCTACGACGGGTTGGAATGCGCAAGTGACGTCTTCACCAAAAGTTTCAGTTGTCATTCCCACCTATTGTTCCGGTGAGCGCATAAATGACGTTGTACGGTCGCTGGACTCACAGAAACTGCCCAAAGCGGAATTTGAAGTTCTTTTTATTGATGACGGTTCCGCCGATGACACAGTCTCCGTCCTGAATCGTATTGCTTCCGCGCGGCCAAATGTTCGCGTATTCGAGTTGGAACACTCCGGATGGCCCAGCACCTCGAGAAACTACGGCATAGAGAAAGCCCGCGGCGAGTACATCCTTTTCATGGATCATGATGATGAGCTCTATCCAGATTCACTCAGCCAAGGTTATGCGTTTGCGTCGAGAAACTCCGCGGACGTTCTGAATGGGAAAGAAGCCCGAACTGATCAGCCCAAATGGGCATTGGACACTTACATCGCTGATTTTGACAACGCAATCGGTCGAACCGACGTACATCCATTGGTTCCAACGAACCCCCACAAGTTGTATCGACGGCAATTTCTGCTTGATAATCGCATCCGATTCCCCGAGGGCAGCCGGGTTCTCTGGGAAGACGTATTTTTTAATTTGGACGTTGCGAAGAATGCAAAAATAATCTCGACGATGACATCCACTCCTTTTTATCACTGGGTGCAACATGGGAATAACACGTCGAGGTCGTTCACGCAGGATCTTCGTGATTATTGGACTGGACTCAGACGAATTTTTGAAGCGACAGCGACGTGTCTCGCCGGGCCAAGCCTCGCTCAGCAGAAAACGCTCATGCTTGCGTATCAATACTCCACGCGTCTCCTCCCAGCGTTAGGACCATCCTTATGGGAGAACGACAAATCTGACATCGAGTTTGCGCTCGTCACCGCCCGTGATCTCATCAATGAGTATCTCCCCGAGACATTCGACGATGATCTTTCTGCGTATGGGAAGGCCCGCGCGCACCTCATTCGCGCTGGCGACTTCAGCTCACTCAAGAAGCTTGTCCGGGTTGACCCAGGCATGTACGGTCTGGCCGTCTGCAATGACGCAGCGTGGCACAATGGCGAGCTTGAGATTAGGAGCACCGCTACGTGGCGAACGTCGGCAGGAAGACCACTCGCTCTGAAATTGACTGATGACGGCCGGATCCTCCGTTCCCTACCATTGGAGCTCGCCGAAGCGCTCGGTGTTGACCTTCTCGATGTGACAGATGATGTCTATGCCGCATGCACAACTATCGGTATCAAGTCCAGGGCGAGCAAGATCACATGGCTGATTCCGACGACTCATCGAGTTGAGGTCTTGGGATCTCATGGCGGACGAGCCGAGGTAACGGTGCGCAGTACCGCAACACTCAATATTGACGACGCCGCATTTGGGGCACCGCTCAAGGCAGGCATCTGGGATTTCAACGCAAAGAATGAGCTTTTCGGCGTGGTCAATCATCGAGGTTTGAGAAGCGAGAAAGTTGTGACGCCTGCCGTAATTCACGGGCGCGCTCTCGAAGCGTATGTCAATAAGAATGGGATGCTGAGCCTCGATATGGATCAGCGCATCCGGACCATTGCACGCCCTAATCGTAATCGGGCAGTACAAGCGAAGTTTTCAGGGTGGAAAGAGTTGAATGTCAGAATCCCACTCAAGAAGCTCACTTTGAGACGAACTCGCCTCGCCTGTTCCTTGCAGCTTGGAGATCAAGCGACCGTCCCCGCTGTAATCGAGAATCGTGGGCGAGGCAATTGTCTCTACGCCACGATCGCTTCAACTCCCGGACGATATTCCATCAAAGTCGGATCGACTACGCAAAACCTGCACGAAACGGGCGCTCAGTTAGTGATTCACAAATTCGGGAGAGCCGAACTTCAGTAACCGACCAATCAGGTAAGAGGGTTCTCATCCCGGAGCCGTTCGAACACAAGATCATAGAGCTCCGCCATGCGTCTATTGTCACGCCGCATTTCATTAAGCTCTGCCCGAAGGTCCCGAACCTGAAGTTCGTACTTCACCAGCAATTCCGCAACAGTCTCGCTTCCTTCATCAAGTTCCGTCAGCAACGTCAAGTTGCGCATCGTCCTCGGCGCTAGTCGCCGTACGAACTTAGCTAGGTACTCCTTCATAGTGCTCAGTACTCCCTCGTCGATCGGAGATCAATTCTCGTCTTCTTCTTGCGAACGGTCACGGCAGCTCGAGTCCTCGTGCCCCACTCGCTTTCTCGCGTTCCGCCCTCGGACACGACACGTGCCTTCAAGCCGAATCGCTTCGCTTCTCGCTTTGCCGCAGGAACCGGATAATGCCACGTTGTCGGATCGGCATGTGTGTATGCTTCGGGCAAATTTGTGTCGAATGTCATGAACGCAAACGCCGGGCCCCGCAACACTTCGCGTATGAATAGATAGACGTTTCGTCGATCAGCGCGCGTGATTCCTTGGATCGAATCCCCCAAGTAGAAATACCAGACCTCGCGCGTCTTGATGAGATCAACCGCGAACTCAAGAAGCGCCCTCCGATCATTCATGTTCACGTACCGGTATTCAATGTCATTGGACGACTCAGCTCGAGCAAGCCGGAGCGCCTCATAGCTGTAATCGATGCCGATCACTTTGTGCCCGGCATTCGCGATCTGCTGAGTAACCGATCCATCTCCGCAGCCCAAATCGACAACATTCGACGACGGCGGTATCAACCCGAGGAATTTAACCGCCGAGGGCTCCCGCTTGAGCGAAACCTTTCGTCGGGACTGTTTCTCAAAGTTCTTCTCCCAATACACTCGCTTCTTGTTGAAGACCCCGAACCAGTTATTAAAGCGACGGCCAGTGCTGCTTGGAGTCTCAAAGACGAATGACGGATCCGGAATTCTCCAGTTTTCACCATATGCGTATGCGAGCCAGGCCTCGGGATTTGCCGGAGCCGGAAGAACGTGTCCATCGATCTCCATCTTCCGCACGGGCAAGAGGTCTTCGCGTTTGACTTCAGGGCCTCTCAGCGCAAAAGGTTGCGAATAGAGCGGAGTACCATCGATGTCCTCTTCAAGGAATCCCGTGAAGATGTCGATGTAATGGTCGGTAGATCCATCGTCTCGAAAGAACGTGACTTGCAGGTGCGTATGACTGTGCCTGACGGGATAGTACCCCTCGCGTTCAAGCTCTCGCTGCATCCTCATGCTTTCAAGACCGATATCGATAGGGCTCTTCTCGTCGCAGAGAAACGCTAGATCAATATCGTCGTCATGTGGCATTAAATGGCCATCTCGCATTGCGCCAAGCAGCGTTCCCCCGACTATGTAGACGGGATAGCCGTATTCATTCAAGGTATCTACGAGCCGCACAGCACTTTCAAGCAACCGCTCTTGCACGCCAGTATCGTCGCCTTCAAAACTTGATCCAAGGCGATTCCATTTGTTGATCGCGAGCCAACGCCCACGTGAGTCGCAAACGGCAACGCGTTCTTTGCTCTGTGAAAAGCGAACTTCTTGAGTAGCGATCGATTCCCCGCTCGCGGAATCAACAATGCTGAGATTTGTCTTGCCAGCGAGGTACGGCTTTAAAGCTCGCGGCCAAAATACCTTTGCAAGTTCGCCGTCAGCGACCTCAGGGAGGACGGTCGACCAAACTCTGTGGCCATCGAATCTGAAGTCGACGGCGGAACCGCTGCTTGACGCGGCGTCAAATCTCACCCGCGATTTGTTCACTGACAGAGTTGTCGGCACAGTTCCCCTAACGTTTACCCGCCGTTAGTCTACGTAACGTTCCTTGAGGAATCTCCGAACGGAGATGCCCATGCTTCAAGCTAGCCCGCGTATGCAGAAATGGTTCTCGAGTCCAAGGTCAAGATCACGAGGTCATCGTGACCCTTCATGTCTTTGACCTTCTCATTGTCTTTGACGAGATTGAATTCGCCGTTCTCGACGAGATATAGATCTCCACTCGCCCCGTCTTCGACGATCAGTCGGTTGGCAATCGTCGGCCCAGAGTAGTCCAATGATCCGCACATGCCGGGATCAAGCTGCGTGTACTTCATGCCGTGCGAACTGTTGATCGACGAAAAGGTTCCCCCGGCACCGATGTACAGTTCGCCAGAACACATCACCATCGGTGACAGGTCCGTACTCGAGCGTTCATAACCTTGAGTACTTTCGTCTGGCACCGAGGTGTAGGTCGTTCCAAGTCCCAAATCTATAGCAACACCCCAGGTAGGTACTCGAATTTTCTGGTCGCCAATAATCAGAAACACCTCCGATTTCGAGGTTTCCTTGACAAGAGTCCCAGGCCCGAGAACGGGGAACCCGAGCTCATAGCTGTTGAGCGTCGCGGACGATACATTTACTAGCGTGGGCATCTTCCCGCCGTTCAGCGCAAGCAAAGCGGACGTAGATACCACATGTCTCACGTGGCCAGCCTCGAGGAGATAGACCTCAGGAGCACCCGCAACTCGCACAAAAACTCGACCAGAAATCGTTCCGCCTTTGTCCAATGCCGCACACGTGCTCGCCTGAAGTTCAGTTACGTCGAAGCCTGCTGAATCGCCAGATTCAATACGCGTCAGTTGTCCACTGCCGGCGAGGTACAGACGTGATTCGCACCGCACGAATTGTGAAAGTTTGCCCGTGTCTTTATACGGCGAGAGCGCTATTTGCCCTACCGCATCATAACCGTCGGGCAGACCAAACTCTCGAGCGAGTACCCAACTCGGCAAGCGGTGACGCTCCGAACTCCCATCCACAAAGTAGACATCAGGACTACCATTCGCCTTGACGAGCGTGGCTGGCCCGAGGATAGGCGCTCCCGTTGCAAAGCTCGCCAAGGACCCCGTTTCGATTAGGCCGATCGTCGGCTGCGTGCCACCATTCAGAGCGATCAGGGCCTTCCTCGAGACAACGTGCCTCAAATCACCGTCCTCAAGTAGGTAAACTTCAGGGTGCCCGTGAGCTCGCACAAACACAGACTGAGAGAAAGCGCCGACTTTGGGCAATCTGTCACAGGTCAGGGGATCGAGATTCGTCGTCCGCATGCCTGATGAGGACCCGCTCTTCACAAGCGTTAGCTTTCCGCTATTCGTTAGATAGAGGCTGCCCCCGCAATTGACGAACATCGAGAGATCACCAGAAGTTGTGTAAGCAGAAAGCGCCATTGCTGACGTTTCGGTGTACCCACCCGATATCCCAAAATCTCGTGCCATAGCCCACGAAGGTAACCTCCACTTTGAGGATTTGCCTCCCATGAAATACACGTTCTTGTCGGATCCGGTTTTAGCAAGCGTGGCGGGCGCAAACAGAGTCTTGCCCACGACGGTATATTTTGACGCGATCTCATCGCGCAAAATCGCAACAAAGCCTATTGCACCGCCGTTGTAGTATGCCGCGTCTTGTGCTGACGCGTACGGATACATTTTTCCACCGCTGAGTTTGTGAACGGTTGTGCTTGAAGCCACGCTCGCGTAGTTGCTCATATCGGGACCGCGTTTAAGCGCCCTGAGTTGATCCTGTGTGAGATCGATATCCATGGCACATGAATACCCCCATGTCTCAGCAAGCGCACACGAAGGAAAGCGATGAAGAGTGGAATCCTGAAGCAGCATGATATCGCCGGTCGAAGGATCCTTCACGATCGCCATTGCAGGAGCACCCGTACTGAGTGTTTTGAGATAGCCTTCGCTGACCGCGCTTAATCCTCCGAACGAACGCCGATACTCTCGGTACGCGTACTGCGTTTGAATATGGTGTTTTGTCTGTCCAGTCACAAAGTAAACTTCTGGGCGATCTGGTGATTTCACTACCCAGCCAACTTTGTGGGTGCTCCCAAACCAATCGGTGAAATAGTTGTAGAAGTTACGGTTCCCGTACGACGAACAGGAGTCGCCGAGACCGTAACCTGCCGTCAGCGCAGCACTGTTTGGGCGATATGGCGTGTAGTTATAAAGACCCGCGGTAGCTTGGTTCCTGATGTATACAGTGCTCGAACCGCACGATGCATTGGGATGCCACTGAATTTTGTTGTTCTGGCCAGCTCTGTAATTAAAGGAGCCGGGCCACGCCTTATAAATCTGGAATTGGCGCGCGGCGAGATATAACTGATTTTGGAAACCGTAGTATTTCTCATTGCATGGTGCGCCATCCGGGCATCCGAATCCCATAGCGATTGTGTATCGCCATGTGGACGGCCACTCATGAGTGAGGAGCCCCTGCTCTTTCTGTAAAGTCACGAGGAGGACTTGCGGGTTGATGCCGCAAGCTGTTGACACCTTGTAGATGATCCGTGCAGCGCTCTCGTTCGAGCCACCAGAGAGCGCCTTGCAATACGAGTCGGCCACGCGAGCTGTCGTGTTCTCTCTATATGCGTCAAGACACGTGTAACCCGAGCGACACGTCGGAACTTTCTTTTTGATAAAGTCCGCGATCTCACCCTCGGTCATTGTCGCAGAGTCGTAAAAAACCTGGTCGGAAATTATGTCTCCCGCATCAAATTTTGACAAGTCAGCCGCGTGAGATGGTGCTGATCCCCACAAGCCAAGATTCACAGGCGAAATGAGCAAACCAGCGATGAGCGCAACCACCATCGCGCTGATTGTCACGAACCGTTTCAAAGGCGTCATTACCGTAGGCTCCACCGCTCGCGTGTTGCTCGTCTAGATCTCCGAACTATCTCCACGATCGCTTCGTCCGACTTCGAGGAGCCGATAGAGATAGTTCCCGTAGCCACTCTTCTTGTACGTTAGTGCAAGATCATCAAGCTGATCATCGTTGATCCAGCCCTGCCTCCAGGAGATCTCTTCAATGCAACCGATCTTATAACCCTGTCGCTCCTCAATGACACGCACGTACTCCGCAGCTTGCATCATCGTCAAAATGGTTCCAGTGTCCAGCCATGCAGTTGCGCGATTGAGTTTCTGCACGCGAAGCATCCCAGCTCGAAGGTACTCCTCATTCACTGAAGATATCTCCAGTTCGCCACGTGCGCTGGGACGGATGGATTTGGCGATGTCCACGACATTGTTGTCATAGAAGTAGAGTCCCGGAACCGCATAATTACTCTTTGGGTGCTGCGGCTTTTCTTCGATGCTGAGTGCGCGACCGTTCGGGCCAAACTCTACGACGCCATACGCACCCGGATTCGCAACCGGGTAAGCAAAAACAACTGCCCCATCAAGGTGCTGATGCCCTCTCAGTGCCGTTCCCAAACCAGTGCCGTGGAAGATGTTGTCGCCAAGGACGAGTGCAACCGATCCGTCGCCGACAAATTCCTCACCGATAATAAACGCCTGTGCAAGCCCGTCCGGGTTCGGTTGAACCGCGTACTCAAGCTCAATTCCAAGCTGCGACCCGTCACCTAGCAAACGCTCGAATTGTTGCCGGTGCTCTGGAGTAGTAATGATCAGGATCTCGCGTATACCTGCCATCATCAGCGTCGACAATGGATAGTAAATCATCGGTTTATCGAAGATCGGCATGAGTTGCTTCGAGATGCCTTTGGTAATCGGCCACAACCGAGTCCCTGATCCTCCGGCCAGAATTATTCCTCGCATTATTCGTCCCCATCGACGTCGTCTAGAACCGAAGAATCCCAATTTCCATAGCTTGGGGAGCCCACTCGAATGTCAATCGCATTGTCCACAATTGCCCCGTGGTTGGCGAAGACATATTTTGCCTGCCCTTGAAAAATATCAGCGAAATGTGCCCCTCGCCCGGTGCCTCTCTTAGACACTGAGGTATTTACCTGTCGGAGATCAATACGTCGTCCTGAAATTTCTTCAAGTCGATCGAACCGATAGGTCTCAAAGAAGACCCCGCGATTGTCTCCATATTGTTGAGGGGTGATCTCACAGCAGACCGAGATAGCCATTTCACGAATGTCCACTCCCGGAGTCTAACAATCGGGTCCGTCGCGACCTGGGCACGTACCACCAGACAGCGTATGTGGGGATGCGAGCCAGCACGGGTCAAGTCACAGCGACAGAGCGAATCGTCGATTCTTCCTCCGCACCCGACCCTTAGGACAACTTGTTAACTGTCTCCGGCACATCGTCTTTTTTGAAGAGAAGGTTTCTCAGCCAGTTAAACGTGCCAATTGGATCCACAAGCCACTTTGTAATGACTTGCACTGGTTTGGAGCCAAGAACTAGCGCATAGAGAGCGCCACCGAGCATAAGCAACATCACTGTCGGCCAGGTCCACCCATCCCACTGATCGATAAAATGTCTCGGAATCATGAGGGTGACTCCTTGCAACATATACATCGTGAGAGTTACAGCCCCCATGTGTGTGAAGAAGAGCTTGCGCTGAGGAACGAGGGTGAGCACGGCGAGGAGCATCGACGTGGTGAATGCAAGTACGCAGGCTCGCAAGAGTAGGTGCTGTGAATTGCTGAGGTCGCCATCGATGTTCGACAGCACTGACATCATGAACCAACTACTCTTGACCCATTCGCTCGCAATGAACATGACTGCAAAAGCTGCAGCCAAGTATCCGAGGGCGACGATCCGGACGAATGGCTTGCGAGCGATTCGTTTGAACGCTTCGAGCCTCTCAGGAGTGCAGGCCAGCCCAAGTGCGAAGAAGGGAAGGTACGAAAGAATGCGGGCACCGCTGAGGCCCTGACCGATGCCGTCATACAACACCGACATAAATACGATAATTATCGAAAACAGTACGGGGAAGCGAAGTTGCTTCAGTACCGGAACGAGGAGTCTCCAGGCGAAGAGCGCCAGAAGGAACCAGCTCGACCAGCCTGGCGTAAAGAAGTTCAGGTGGAGTGGCTCGCCGAAGAACAGCCATGGTTCCACGCGAACGATGAATTGGAATACGAGATACGGGACAAGGACACCTGTAACGAGTGCCTTCACCTGTCGAGGGTCTCCGCGATAACTTCTCGACAAGTAGCCAGTAATGACGACAAATGCGGGCATGTGGAATGAGTAGATCCACTTGTATGCAGTGTCTGCGAAGCCAGAACTGTTGATGACGGCAATCACATGCCCCATCACCACGAACATGAGAAGAATGACCTTCGCGTTATCGAGGTATGAATCCCTCTTCTTTTTCGGAGAGGCTTGTAGAGCTGCGTCGCTTTTACCGTTGTTCGAAAGTGTCACGCTTAAATCTCAGAGAAGTTGTTCGCTTGGACTATTTGCCGAATTAGGCGCAGCCCACTCAGCCCCCACAGCGTAACACCTCGATCCACCGTTCCTGCTGAGGGCTCCGCCCTACCTATCGCTGCGTAGTTAACGGCGATCTAGCTTGTTGTTCCACATCGACAGCGCCGAGCCGATGGCCATGTGCATGTCGAGGTACTGGTAGGTTCCGAGGCGGCCGCCGAAGTAGACGTCCTTCTCATCGGCCTGCAACTCGCGATACTTGAGAAGGCCATCACGATCCGCCGTGGTATTCACCGGGTAGTAGGGCTCGTCTCCTCGCTCTGCGAACCGCGAGAACTCTCGCATGATGATGGTCTTGTCATCGGGATACGACTCCCGCTCGGGATGGAAATGCCGGAATTCATGGATGCGCGTGAAGGGAACGTCCATATCCGGGTAGTTCATGACCGGCGTTCCCTGGAAGTCTCCAATGGGGAGAACCTCCTTCTCGAAGTCAAGCGTTCTCCAGGAGAGCTCACCCTCGGAGTAGTCGAAGTACCGGTCGACGGGCCCCGTGTAGACAATCGGAACCTGACCGACAGCCGCCTTCTTGTTGAACGGCTGACTCTCGTCGAAGAAGTCCACGTTCAGCTGCACATCGATGTTCGGATGGTCGGCCATGCGCTCGATCCACGCGGTGTAACCGTCGGTGGGGAGGCCCTCCCACTTGTCATTGAAATAGCGGTTGTCGTACGTGTAGCGAACTGGCAGACGACTGACGATCGACGCGGAGAGGTCCTCTGGGTCTGTCTGCCACTGCTTTGCCGTGTAGTCCCGGAAGAACGCTTCGTACAGGGGCCGTCCCACCAGAGCAATGCCCTTTTCAACGAAGTTCTTCGCGTCTTTGACGTTGAACTCCCCCGCTTGCTCCGCGATGAGCTCGCGGGCTTCGCCGGGAGAATACGCGGCCTGGAAGAACTGGTTGATGGTTCCCAGATTGACCGGCATCGGGTACACGACGCCGTTATGGGTCGTGTAGACCTTGTGCACGTAGTTCGTGAATGTCGTGAAACGGTTGACGTATTCCCACACGGCGGGGTTAGAAGTATGGAAGAGGTGCGCTCCGTACTGGTGCACCTCAATGCCGGTCTCAGGGTCAGCTTCGCTGTACGCATTGCCGCCGATGTGCGGACGACGATCGATGACCACGACCTTGAGTCCGCTATCAGCGGCTCGTTCTGCGATTGTCAGGCCGAAAAAACCTGAGCCGACGACGAGAAGATCACAGTTCACGAGTGCTCATGCTCCTAGGGGTAGGGGATGCGGGCATTTGTACCGACTTTAGACGATCCACGCTGTCAGACCGGTGGGCTGACCCGGGCGTTCCACGCTGACTCAACCATCTCTTTGATCGAGTACTGCGGCGACCAGCCGAGCTGTGCCGTAATGCGGCGGGAGTCGGCGACAACGGATGCTGGGTCACCGGCGCGCCGTGAAACAACGCGCGGAACGGCGGTGTTGCCGCTCACCTCAGACAGGTAGGCGAGCACTTCGCGAACGCTCGCTCCCGTTCCGGTGCCCACGTTGAAGACCGTGTGGCTGTCTGTCGTGCGTCTGGTGAAATCAATCGCGGCGATGTGCGCTGACGCAAGATCGTTGACGTGAACGTAGTCCCTCACACCCGTGCCGTCCGGTGTGTCATAGTCATCTCCGTAAATCTGCGGCTCACGGCCGGAGACGACTGCCTCTATCGCCAGGGTGACAAGGTTGGCCGGGATGGTGTCGGCGAGGGCGGGTTCGCCGGCGCCCGCAACGTTGAAGTAGCGCAGGCTCACAGCCCGAATCGAGGATGCTTGAGCCACATCTTTCACGAGCCACTCCCCCGCCAGCTTCGACGCTCCATAGGGATTCACGGGAGCTGTCGGCTCGTCTTCGCTCACAAGGCTGCTCTGCGGGCTTCCATAGACGGCGGCAGAGGACGAGAACACGAGGGAGGGCACGCTCTCGGCGGTCATCGCCTCAAGCACTGTCGCCAGCGAGCTCATGTTCTCGCGGTAATAACGGATCGGCTGCTCGACAGATTCGCCGACCTGCTTGAGCGCTGCCATGTGTATGACAGCATCCACGTTGAATTCACGCATCACCGCGCACAATTCCCGCACAGCGTGCTCGGAAGCGAGATCGATGCGGCGAACAGGCGTATCTGCGAGTCGCCGCGCATCACCGGTGCTGAAATTATCGACGACGACGACATCGCCCGACTGCCGGAGCATGCGCACAATGTGGCTGCCGATGTACCCAGCGCCTCCGGTGACAAGAACGCTCATGCCGACGCCTACTGGCCGCCGCCGATGACGAGGCGCGGTGTTCCCGCCCATATCGCGGGGTCTGTCGTGTTGCGGCCGTCGATGAGAAGCTTGAGTCCCGGCAGGTCAGACGCCGAGATGTTCTTGTACTCGGCATGGTCGGCCTGAATGATCCCGAGATCAGCAGCACCGCCGAGGTGATAGGCGTCCCAGCCGAACGCGGCGAGCTCATCGTCGGAGTACATGGGGTCGTGCACAGTCACGTTCGCCCCGCGCTCACGCAGAGCGTTCACCGTCTCGAACACACCCGAGAACGCCGTCTCTTTGACGCCACCGCGGTACGAAGCACCGAGCACCACAGCGTTAAGGCCGTCAAGGCTCCCCAGAACCTCCTGAGCCTTCGCGACGACTCGACCGGGCATGGATGCGTTGAAGACACGAGCGCGGCGCACGATGTCGGCGTCGGGGTCTGTCGAGAGATACAAGCGCGGGTACACCGGAATGCAATGCCCGCCCACCGCGATGCCCGGACGATGGATGTGACTGTATGGCTGCGAGTTGCACGCCTCAATCACCTGGTACACGTCGACGCCCACGGTGTCGGCATACACGGCGAACTGGTTCGCCAAGCCGATGTTGACATCGCGATACGTCGTCTCGGCAAGCTTCGCCATCTCGGCAGCCTCAGCCGTTCCCAGATTCCAGACACCATTCGCACGCGCCAGGTCAGGGCGCTCATCAAAGGTGAGCACGGCCTCGTAGAAGTCCGTGGCCCGACGCGCACCTTCATCGGTGAGCCCGCCAATGAGCTTCGGGTACTTACGGAGGTCTTCAAAGACCCGACCCGTCAGCACACGCTCCGGCGAGAACACCAGATGAAAATCGGTGCCCTCGACGAGACCAGAACCCTTCTCGAGCATCGGCTTCCACCGGTTGCGCGTGGTGCCAACCGGGAGCGTCGTCTCGTAGGAGACCAGAGTGTCTTTGGTGAGGTGCTCCGAGAGCGACTGCGTCGCGGCATCCATCCACGCGAAATCAGGATCCCACGTCTCATCATTCACAAATAACGGCACCACAAGAACAACAGCGTCGGCATTCGGAATCGCGTCAGCATAGTCCGTCGTCGCCCGCAGCCTGCCCGCAGGAACAAGCTCCGACAGCTTCTGCTGAAGATGCGCCTCGCCCGGAAACGGCTCGACTCCCGCATTGACCAGATCAACAACCTTCTGGTTGACGTCGACTCCGATCACATCATGGCCTGCGTCAGCGAACTGAACAGCAAGAGGAAGACCGATTTTTCCCAGGGCAACAACCGCAATCTGCATGACGATCAGTCTACGTGTCGTAGCACACGAGCACGGTCTGGCCGGCGAGCGTTACCCATTGTTCAAGGCGAACTTTGCGGCGGAAATGCCGTAAACAGCCTGGGGTCCGCGTGCTGCCCGCGCAAGATTCCACGTGGCCCACAGCGCGTCACGATCAGCGGCGACGATGACGTCAGCATCGCGGATCGCTGCAACGATGCCCCGTGTGCGCCGCACCGCAGCGAAGAAGCGTCGCGAGCGGTCGACTGGAGTGATGCGCACGAGCGTGCGCCCCGCAACGGACTTCCACAGAACATCGACGAGCTTGTGCACCGTCGGATTGAGTGCTGCGGCATCGACAGCAATGAGCCTCTGTGCGGCAGAAACCTCCGTCGAGCTCGGACCGACCACCGTGATCTCGTTCACCCCGTCGATCGCGTCGTCGCGGGGAACCGAGCTCACACGGGTAGCAACATAGACAACCTTCGACATGGTCAGCTGCCCTTCTCGATGCGTTCGGTCCAGCGTTCGATGATCGGCTCGAGTATGTTCGATCTCTCGAATACGGATGCTCGTTCGCGCGCAGCAATGCGATCGGCATCCGTCTGGCTCCGTGCGTACGTGACGGCTGCGCTGAGCGCATCAGCGATGCTGGCGGCATCCATTCTCTCGACGGGGAACCAGCCGGGATAACCGCTGAGCACACCGCTTGAGGCGTTCACAGGGTCGTGCACCGACACGATGGGAAGACCCGTCGCCATGTACTCAAAAACCTTGCCGCTGGTCATGAACCGGCTCGTGCCCAGCGGGAGAATCAGCACGTCGAGCCCGTTGTAGATCGCAGAAATCTCTGCCTTGGCCACGGGACCCCGATACGCGACACTGCCGTCGCCGATCTCGGCAATCGCCGTGAGCACGCCACCCTCATCGTCGCCCTGATGCCCGAGGTAGCCATAGAGGTCGAGCTGCGCATCGGCAAGCGCATCGCCCGACTGGCGTGCAAGAGTCCACCCCTCAACGAGCGGGCGGATCGGCGTCTGTCCCGTCATCGTTCCGATGTTTGCCACGCGAATTGTCGTTGGGGCCGAGTGCTTGCTGACGGCGGCAGCGCCGACGAATCCCGGGTCGAACCCGTTGGGAACAACGCGAATACGCTCAGCGGCATCGGGGTAGAGCTCTGCGTGCCACTGCGCAATGGGGTCGTTCACAAACCAGATCTCCGCCGCGTCGCCGACAAGCTTTCTCTCCCACTTCGCAGCCGGATGCCTGTCGCTCAAGGTGCGTTTGCCCGAGTACATGTCGAGCTGCCAGGTGTCGCGGTAGTCCATGATGTACGGCACGCCATGCTGTTGGTGCAGGTAGGCCCCAGCCAGGTGAACGACGTTGGGGTTCGCCGACCCGATCACGAGGTCAACCGGATGCTTCTGATGCACCTGCTCTGCAGCATTCTCGAGCACGGGGCGCCACAGTCCGTAGCGAGGTTCAGGGAACGTGCGAGCCGTCTGCGTTGCCTGCCACATGTTCCAGATCTCGGGCGCCCACGCGCGAAATCGACTCCACTGCGTGAGGTCGAGAATTGTCTCGCGGTTGGGGAAGGGAAGCCGACGAACGTCGATGGAGGGATCGATGCGTTCTTCCATCGACGGGTCGATGCCCGTGCTGCGCAGAAACACCTCACGCTCACACGTGAGAACCGTGACGTGCCACCCCGAACGCGCGAAGGCATTCGCTGTCGCGAGAAGTCGATACGCCCCACCGCTACGTGAGGGCGGGTAGCCCCAAGCAACATAGAGTAGGTGTGGTCGTCTTTCGAGAGACACGTCAGCCTTCTCCGATCAGACAGCACGCTCGGCGATGGACGACAGTCACATTAGCACGCACGACACAGGACGTTATTCCGGCATGAAGAGAAGTGAAGGCGCGTTGCGAATCGCCATTACCAAGGGGTCTCTGCTGATTCCCCCAACGTACTTCGCTGTTCAGCATGCGCAGCGCCTCAGCGACGAATTCGACTTCTCCGTGTTTGCCGGCACGACGGAAATCACCGATGCCAGCGCACGGCACTCTCTGCGCATCGTCGATGCACTCGACGATGTGCTTCCCGTCTCGCGTCGGCTCTCGGCCAGGCATCGCGAGATCGTGTCGGCTGCCATGCCACGTGTGCTGCGCCGAAAGATCGCACAGTGGCACCCTGACGTCATTCACCAGCACTTCGGCTACGCATCACTCCCGGCCGTGCATGCAGCGAAGGATTCCAGAGCTCGACTGCTTGTGACGGTTCACGGCGGCGATGCGTTCTCGATGCTCAAGACCATGTCGTCCCGCTCGCTTGCCGGGCGCCCCGCTCTCGCACGAATGCAGAGACACGTGAGCGCCGCCTACCGCCACGCCGACACGATTCTCGCCGTGAGCGACTACATCGCAGGAATCGCTGTACAAGGCGGAGCCGATGCGCGGCGGGTGCGCGTGCATTACCAAGGCGTCGACACCGAGTGGTTTCACCCCGCCGAACACGAGAGCCGCCAAATTCCACGTCTTCTGTTCGTCGGGCGACTCGTGGAGACAAAGGGCGTACGCGACCTCATCGAGGCGTCGACGGCCATCGTGAAGGAGCAGCCACACGAACTGGATGTTGTCGGAGGAGGCCCCCTCCTCGACGAACTGCGCGCAATCGCACCGTCCCACGTTCACGTGCGCGGCTCACAGCCTCGTTCGGCGGTGAAGACGTATATGCAGCAGGCGGATGCTCTCGTGCTGCCGACGCGCATCAACAACGGTGCGCGCGAAGCGGCCGGCCTCGTTCTCGTGGAGGCTCAAGCATGCGGAACGCCGGTCATCGCATATGACAGCGGAGGTACATCTGAAATGGTCGACGACGGTGTCACGGGCACGCTGACGCGCGAAGGCGACGTTGGCGAACTCGCTGACGCCGTCGCGCAGTTTCTTTCTCTGCCCGAGCCGACTCGACGTCGCATGCGCGATGATGCACGCAGCTTCGCGGTGCGTTCACGAAGCCTCGATGAGAGCTGCCGCCAGCTGTCAGCGATCTACACGGAGGAACACCAGTGAGCCGACCTCGCATTCTCTGCATCTCCCTGTCGCCGATAGAGCGCGATGCCCGCGTACTCCGCCAGATCTCCGTTTTGGCGGAGTACGGCGACGTGGTCACTGTCGGTTACGGTGACACCCCCGCGGGAGCGACCGAGCACATCAGCGTTCCCAGCGACCTGCCATCGCTTCCGCAAGACCCGATCGGCGTGCTCAAGCTGGCGACCCGGCAATTTCGCCGCGCCGAGTTGAGCGCACCGGGAATCCGCTTTGCGAAGAAAGCACTCGCCGGGGCGAGCTTCGACCTCGTCGTCGCCAACGACGCGCGCGTGCTCGACCTCGCCTTCAGCGTTGCGGGTGCCGCACCGGTGTGGGCAGACATGCACGAGTGGGCGCCCGAAGAGCGCACGCACGTTCTGTCGTGGCGTCTGCTGGTCGCACCCTTCATGACGCACCTGTGTCGCACGTATCTTCCCCGCGCTGCTGCCGTCACAACGGTCGGAGGCAGAATCTCCGACCTCTACTCGTCCGTCTTCGGAGTGCGCCCGCGCGTCATGCGCAATGCAGCGCCGTACGCCGAACTCGAACCGCAGCCGGTCGCCCACGACAGCATCCGGCTCGTGCACAGTGGAGCCGCCGTGCACGGGCGCAATCTCGAGCTGATGATTGACGCGATGAAGCTGCTCGATGACCGTTTCACCCTCGACCTGTACCTCGTGTCGGCTGCAGACGGCGGCGCCTACCTGAACCAGCTGAGGGAGCGTGCTGCGGGCGATGCTCGCATTGCCTTCAAGCATCCGGTGAAGCCAAACGATCTCCCTCGCACGCTCAACTCCTACGATGTCGGTGTGTTCTGGATTCCGCCCGTGCACACCAACGCGAGATACACCCTGCCCAACAAGCTGTTTGACTTCGTGCAGGCGCGCCTTGCCGTTGCCATCGGCCCGTCAGAAGAGATGGTCGACGTGGTGACGCAGTACGACCTCGGCGTGATTTCACGTGACTTCACGGCGGAATCCTGCGCCGATTCGCTGCGCTCTCTCACGGCAGACGCCGTCACGGCGTTTAAGGCGAAAACGGATGCCGCGGCTCGCGAGCTCAGCTTCGAAACCGAGGCGCAGGTTGCCCGGTCAATTCTCGCTGAGGCTCTCTCTCGCTGAATCGCTGACGCCGAGAAAGGGCGCGAGCACGGTGGCAGAGAAACGCCCGTCGTGCACAGCATTCACGAATGCTGGTCCGTTCGCGGCGAGCGCCCGGTAGTGCTCTCGTCGCGACACCACGTCGCGCACCCGTTCTTCAAGCTGCGCGGGAGTCACCGGCTGCACGGGAAGGTCCCTGCCAGTGACGCTCGCCACGTGGTCACGCACCTGATCGTGAATGTGGGCGAAGACGAGTCGCCCGGCCGCCATCGCCTCGACGGAGGTCACCGAATACATTCCCAGTGCAAACTGCTCGAGCACGATGTCGGCATCACGATAGAGCTGCGGCATCTGCGCGGCCGGAACGCGCTGAACGCGCACGTAGTCGATGACGCCTTCAGCGTCGAGTTTCTGCAAGACCGGCTCGATGAGTGCGGTTCCCTTGACGAGCGGATTCGTCGGCGCGTGCAGCACGCGCGGGCGAGCACGCTCCAGGGGCGGCGCATCGGCCCGCCAGCGCTCGGGGTCAACGACAACAGGGAGCCACGTCGACCCGGGGCGGTCGAGCAGCAGTTCTGGAGTCGACACGAAGACCGGAATGTCGAGGGCGTCGAGAATCTCGTGATTGCGTCTGGCGCGTGATTCCAGCCCCGCTACCCACGACGACGGTGCGTCCCTGAACGGCGACCACTCGTCGAGCTGCGCGTGGCGTGAGGGCAGCCTGAGGTCTGTGCCATGGCTCACCGCTGCGACATGCACTCCGGCGCGGCGCAGCCATGCCACTTCGCGCTCGGGGTAGCCGCTGAAGGCCGACCCGAAGATCGCCCGCTCGGCTTCGACAAGTACGTGAGAGAAACCGTTGCGAACCGCCCGCTTTTGCCGCGCCGCCCAGTCGTGCGAGCTCCAGAACACACGCTCCGACACAGAATAGTCGGCGTCGAATGCGAGGTCGCTCTCGGCTCGGTACTGCATGTTTCGCGCCTCGACGCCCGCAAGCATCCCTGCCGCTCGTGCCCAGGCTCTCCCCTGCCCGGCGAAGTTGACCGGGGCAATGTACAGCGAGCAGGCGCCTCCTCCTGGTGGGGACGGTGGCTTCGGCAATTCAGAGGCACGGATGCGCTGATCCGCGGGGAGAAAAACATTTGCGAACCTGTCGGGAACGCGTGAGCGGAGCACGCGCGCGCCGAGTGCGGCGTATCGGCCGAATCGCGACATCGCCGCCTCCTTACGTGAGGCCCGCGAGCTTTGCCTGCATGGCGAAGTCAGGGTCTTTCGCCACAACCTCGGCGAACGAGCCCTGAGCCTGAATTCGACCTTCTTTCATAAAGACGAGAAGGTCCGAGCCGCGAATCGTCGACAGCCTGTGTGCAACGGCGATGACGGTGATGTCGCCGTGAAGAGCGTGGATTGCATCGGTGACGTCGGCCTCGGTTCGCGTGTCGAGGGCACTCGTCGCCTCGTCGAGCACGAGAACGAGCGGGTCGTTGTACAGCGCGCGAGCAATGCCCAGGCGCTGTCGCTGCCCACCGGAGAGCGCGAGGCCACGCTCACCCACTCGCGTGTTCAGTCCGTGCTCGCGATCTTCGACAACCTGCCACAGCTGCGCCCTCTTCGCGGCTCTCTCCACGCGCTCGAGGTCGAACTCCTCACCCCACGTCAGCGCGATGTTCTGTGCGATCGTGCCGTCGAAGAGCGCGACTTCTTGGGGAACATACCCGACCTGGCGTCGCCAATCAGACAACACGCCTGACAGTTCGGCGTCATCGATGTCGATGGACCCGCGGGTCGGCAGCAGCAGTCCGAGCAGAAGATCGATGAGTGTTGATTTGCCCGCGCCAGACGACCCCGCAATACCGACAGTCGCACCAAGTGGAATGTTCAGGTTGACGTCGGTGAGCACCGGGGCGTTTCCGCCGGGGTAGGTGTACTCCACACCCCGGAAGGTCAGGAGCTTCGGGTTCTCAGGCAGCGGGTCTTTGCCCAGCTGTTCATGATTCGCGAGGTACTCGCGGGAGTCCTCGATGTCGTTCACGACCGCGCTGACATAGGGACCGGCCGTGATCGCGCGCGTCACGATGTTCTGAAACCCCGTCAGGGATGGGATGAGGCGAAACCCCGCGATGCCGAACAGTGCAACAGCCGAGATTGCCTGATCCATACCGCCGAGGGCAAAGGCGACGCCCCCGGCGAGAACGAAGCCGCCGATAATCGCTGCGTCGAAGATGAACCGGGGAACGGTTGAGAGAAAACTGGAGTTTGCGCGTGCGCGGGCCGTCTGGGACCGCACGGCGCCGACAGCATCCTCAACTTCGCGCGCCTTGTCGCGGAGCGTGATCTCTTTGAGCGCCGCGACCATGCCGGACACCAACGACGCGACGCGCAATGCGGAGTCGCGGGCCACGCGTGCGGCCTGTCGGGTCTTTCGACCCAGCACAACGTACTGGAGGGCCGCGATGCCGCCCAGGTAGACGACGGTCACGAGGGCAGTGACCGGCTGCGACACGACAATCGCCGCCAGCACCCCCACAGATGTCACGATGAGCCCGGGCATTGTGGTCAACGGGAGCAGGAATCCCGCGACGACGTTCGCGATACCCGTATCTGTCATCTGCAGAATCTGCGAGGTGTTGCGCGACAGTCGGTCCATCCATGGCGCGCGAATATATGCGGCGAGCAGGTGCTGGCCAATCGAGAGTTCGTACTTCGCGAATCGTCGTGTGGCCTGCCACTGGAGCCACACGCTGAGCGCCGACTTCGTGACGATGATGATGCTGGCAATGACGATGACCCACAGCGTGGCGCTCGCGGGAATCGTTCCGATGATCGGCAGGTTGAAACTCGCCCCGGAGACAGCCGCAGCGAGGGTCGCGGCGAGGGCGAGGAGTGCGACGACGTCGATGATCGCCAGCACAGACGTGAGAACCGCATACCAGCTGAGAAACCGGCGAGCGCCCGACGGAAGGTAGGGCAAAATGCGCCTGAGCGTATTGACGATGACTTTCATGCTTCTCCACGTGGATGCTGGTGATGCTCAGGGGTGACACGTTCGTTAGTCGTCATGGCGCACACACTCCGCAATGGCCACGGCTGCGCGACCGGCTATCGCCGTTGCAGACACATTATCTTGCGTCCACGCACGCAGGGACTCGGAGTCGAACTCTCGGCGACCGTCAATCAACTGCGCCAGCTGCTCGGCGAGAAGCGACGCGTTGTACTCGGTCGCTACACCCAGTCCGTTTTCACTCACCATCGTGCGCACGGGATCCGGGCCAGCGTATGCGACGGGAGTGCCCGAGGCGAGCGACGAATAGATCTTTGTTGGAACAGCAAAGTCGTAACCGAGGCCGGGCTTCAGGGTTGCGATGCTTGCCCGCGCCGCCCGGAGCCACATTGCTGCTTCTTCTGGCGGCACAGTTGAGAGAAAGCGCACGCGCGAGGCGACGCTCGAGCGTTCGGCGATACGCCTCAGTTCTGGCCATTCGCTCCCTTGGCCGATGAACGCCGCGGTTGCTTGAGGGTTCGCGCTGAGAACCGAGATGACGGCCTCCAGCCCGACGCGTGCGCCATGCCATTCGCTGGCCGTACCAACGTAGACGATGTCAGCGGGCTCGGGTGGAACCTCGCCGTTCGGTGTGAAGAGGCGCGTGTCTACGCCATGACCGACGACGGTGACGGCGGCGGACGGAGCGAGAGCCTTGACGCGGTCGGCGACGGCGTCAGACACGGCGATGACGTGAGCCGCTCCAGACAACGCGAACTTCTCGAGTGTGCGCACTCCGGAGACGATCCACGATGCGGCGCCCGTGGATCCGGCGGCATCCGACCAGATATCTGCAGCGAAGTAGATGTACGGGGCACGTCGCAGCGCGGCGGCAAGTCGAACGAAGAATCCGGTTGTCGGCGGCGGTTCCACAACGAGAGCATCGAGCTTCGTGTGAAACAGCACGCGAAAGAACGCGGGAATGTCAAAGCTCATGTACTGCAGGTAGCCCCTGACGTAACCGCTCTTGTCGCGCAGCACAGGCCAGCGGGAGACACGAGCAGAAATATCCGCAGGCGCGCCGACGGTCTTCGGTGGTGCCGTTGTGAGAACGTCAACGCGCGCACCCGCCTGGCCAAGAGCTTCGACGAGGCTCTTCAACCTCAGTGACGCGGCTCCCGGTTCAGGAGCGAAGATGCGCGAGACAATAGTGATCCGCATATGTCAGGGAGTGACGGCCTCGCCCGTGCGCGCTGATTCGAGCGTGGCTTCAACGACCTCAAGCGCGCGCAGGCCCTGCTGCATCGTGACGACGTCGCTCGGCCTGCCGAGCACCGCATCGCGAAAGGCCTCGTGCTCAACCCGGAGCGGCTCGCGCTTGGCAAACGCGTACCGCGTGACGTCGCCCTCGGAAACACCGCGGAACGCACTGACAGACTCCCATTCGAGTGGGATCGTGCCATTGGCGTAGAACGTGAGGTCGCCGGTGGCGGTGTCAGCGACGAACGCGCCCTTCTCCCCCGTGACGACAGTGACGCGTTCTTTCATCGGGCTCAGCCAGTTGACGAGGTGACTCACGACGGCACCCGAATCAAGCCGGCCCGTCACAGCGATCATGTCTTCATGCTCACGACCACTCTTGAACGCCGTCTGCGCAAACACGCGTGTGTAATTGCTCTGCGTCACCCACGCGGTCAAATCGATATCGTGCGTTGCGAGGTCTTTTCCGACCCCGACGTCGGCGATCCGCGCAGGGAACGGGCCCTGACGACGCGTCGCCACCTGGTAGACGCTGCCGAGCTCACCGGCAGAGAGCCGACGCCTCAGCTCTTGCAGCGCCGGGTTGAAACGCTCGATGTGCCCGACCGCCCCGACCAAGCCAGCCTGCGCAAACGCCTCGGTCATGCGACGCCCCGCGGCGACGGTTTCAGCGATCGGCTTTTCAACGAACGTATGCACGCCAGCGGCCGCGAGCGTCAACGCGGCACCCTCATGAAAACGCGTCGGCACCGCAACAACGGCCATATCGATGCCTGCCGCGATCAACGCATCAACATCGGGCAATACCGTGAGCTCACCGGCAACACCATGGGGATCTCCGGCGGGATCGGCAACAGCGACAAGGTCGATGCCCTCGACCTCGCGCAGCACGCGCGCGTGGTGGCGCCCCATCATGCCGATCCCCAGGAGTCCGGCGCGAAGATTGTCAGCCATTATGCTCCAGCCTCTGTGACGGTGTTCACCGCGGTGACGATGCGCTCAAGATCGTTGTCGGTCAGCGACGGGTGAACCGGCAGAGAAACAACCTCAGATGCCGCGCGCTCTGTCTCGGGTAGTTCACGATTCTGCGCAAAGCCCTGCAGCGACGGCAGCCGGTGGTTGGGCACGGGATAGTAAACGCCTGCCCCGACATTGTGCTCGTTCTTCAATGCAGCGACGAACCCGTCACGATCGTCAGGAACGCGCACCGTGTACTGGTGGTACACATGCACAGCGCCCTCCGCCACCGGCGGAGTCACCACACCTGCCAGGTTCGCATCAAGATACGCCGCATTCGCCTGACGCGAGGCCGTCCACGCATCGACCTTGGCCAACTGCACGCGCCCGATCGCCGCGTGAATATCAGTCATGCGGTAATTGAAGCCCACGAGCTCATTCTCGTACTGCTTCTCCATCCCCTGATTGCGCAACAGCTTCGCACGCCGCACCAACTCAACGTCATCGAACGAGACCATGCCGCCTTCGCCGCTGGTCATGTTCTTCGTCGGATACAGACTGAACATGCCAAACGCACCGAACGTCCCCACAGCACGCCCATCCAGAGCAGCACCATGCGCCTGAGCAGCATCCTCGAACAGCAGCACACCATGCTTCTGCGCAATCGCGCCCAGCTCACGCATCCGTGCCGGGTGTCCGTACAGATGCACCGGCATGATGCCCTTCGTGCGCGGCGTGATAGCCGCCTCAACAGCATCTGGATCTACGGTGAACTGGTCAGATTCGATATCGACAAACACCGGCGTTGCACCCGTCAACGCCACAGCGTTAGCCGTCGCCGCGAACGTAAACGACGGCACAATAACCTCATCGCCCACGCCAACGCCCGCCGCGAGCAAACCAACGTGCAGACCCGATGTTCCCGAGTTCACGGCGACAACCGTGCGCCCAGCCACAAAATGAGCAGCGAACTCCGTCTCGAATGCCGCCACCTCCGGGCCCTGAGCCACCATCCCGCTCAGCAATACCCGGTCGACGGCCGCCCGCTCGTCGTCCCCGATAATGGGCTTCGCCGGAGGAATAAACGCATCTGCCACTATTCCGCAACCTCTTTCAACTCGCCATCAACCTCGGCATACCGATCGCCCGTGACCGGACACACCCAGTATCCGGCATCTTCGCTGAGGGGATGCCCGGACTTGCCGACCCATCCGATGCGGCGAGCAGGCACGCCGACAACCAGCGCGAAATCGGGTACGTCCTTCGTGACCACGGCACCCGCCGCGATTGTCGCCCATGCCCCGATCGTCACAGGAGCCACGCATACGGCGCGGGCGCCGACGGATGCTCCACGCTTCAGCGTGACTCCAACGGCATCCCAGTCGTCTGCTGATTTCTGTGTTCCGTCTGCGTTGATCGCGCGCGGATAGGTGTCGTTGGTGAGTACGGCGGCGGGGCCGATGAAGACGCCGTCTGCGAGTGCTGCGGGTTCGTAGACGAGAGCATAATTCTGCACTTTGCAGTTATCCCCCATCCGAACGCCCGTGCCAACATAGGCTCCGCGGCCGATGACGCAATTTTCGCCGAGCACCGCGTGCTCGCGAATCTGGGCAAGGTGCCACACTGATGTTCCCGAACCAAGGTCGGCGTTATCGGCAACATCCGCCGTGTCGACAACGCGTGTGTTCGCGTGACTTGTCACCGATTGCTCTCTTCTGTCGGGTGCGTGGGCGCATCTCAGACTAACGGGTCTGCCAGAATGGAGCCATGACGCGACCTGGACCCCTTGAAGACGCTCGTCCTGGCGCACACGACGTATGGGTTGTCATTCCGCTCTACAACGAAGTCAGCGTCATCGAGACGGTGATTCGCGATCTTCACCAAAAATTCACCAACGTTGTCTGCATCGACGACGGAAGCTCTGATGGTTCTGCAGAGGTTGCTCGCCGTGCAGGTGCGAAAGTACTGACGCATCCGGTTAATCTCGGTCAGGGAGCGTCGCTGCAGACGGGATTCGAGTATGTTCTGACGCAACCGGGCGCGCGTTACGTCGTCACTTTCGATGCCGACGGGCAGCACCGCCTCGAAGATGCAGTGAACATGGTAGCCCTTGCGCGTGCTGACGACCTCGCCATCGTGTTCGGCTCACGGTTTCTCGATAAGCGCACGAATCCAGGAACGGCAAAGCGGATCATTCTCAAGACGGCCGTGTGGGTGACGAACATGACGACGGGTCTGAAGCTCACCGACGCACACAACGGTCTCCGCGTCATCCGCACGGATGCTCTGGCTCGCATCGGGTTGGTACAGGATCGCATGGCTCACGCAACCGAGATCGTGCTTAAGCTCGGTCGCACAAAGCTGCCCTGGCGGGAGTACCCGGTTGAGCTGCTGTACACCGACTACTCGAAGGCGAAGGGGCAATCAGTGCTGAACTCGATTAACATCCTCGTCGACCTGATCGTTCGTTAGGCGCATCGTGGTTATTCAGATCATTCTCGTCGTCGGTGTCATCGCCGTCGGCATCTTCTTCACCCGCCCGACCGGAAGCGACAGCCATCTGGCATTGAGACGCCTGTTTCTCGGCGCATTCGTCGTCGTCGCGATTCTGTCGATCATCTTCCCGACGTGGCTCACCTGGTTCGCCAATCTCATCGGCGTGGGGCGTGGAGCCGACCTGCTGCTGTATGCGCTCGTTCTGGCGTTTCTTGTGTTCGTCTCGACGACCTACCGCCGAAATGTGCAGATCAACCGACGCATCACACAGCTCGCAAGGCAGATCACGTTGGCGAAAGCCTCGATCGACGACGTCGAGAAACCCGACGACCCAGATCGCCGTTAGAGCCCGCAGGCGACAATGCGGTACAACACCTTGTCGCCCTCGCGATCCACTTCTTCGACAACTGCCGAGTCTTCAAGATCGAGAAGCCCTTCGAAACCGATCCACGTCTTGACGTCCAAGCGACTCCCCGCGAACCTGTCCGCCCCGAAGTCCAGCACGTAGCGCACTCCCGTTTCGTGAATCGCCGTGCACACACTCGGGTCGACGTCTGCGTCGTTCAACTCGGTGTTCACGACATCGTTGGCGGGAGCGTGGGATGTGTTGAAATGCGGGTTCAGCACCTCACGATCGGCGAGAGCCATTGCCCATGATGTGCCCGTCCAGGGGTTTCCCACGATCACCGCATCGTCACCGACTTCGTCCCGCAGTCGCTCAATCAGCGCATATTCGTCATCGTCGAGAATGCGTGACCTGTCGTCGAGGCGGTAAGCGTTCGCTGCGTGCGCAACGGCGTAGGTCATGGCCGTCAGCTGCGTTGAGGCGATCACGACGACGATCGCTGTCGCTGCCACTGCGACGGCGCCGGACCGTGAACGCGGTGTGATTCGCCGTGCAACAAGGCGCCAGAGCGCATCCGCCCCCAGCACGGCGACCAGCAGCGCGGGCAGCACCAGAAATGCCTCGAGACGGGGAACATCCTTATAGAACATTCCCAGCGCGAGATTACGCAGATCTCCGCTGGGCAGCGCCCCGCCCAGCACGAAAAGCACAGCGGCTGCTGCCCACATCAGCACGAGCCACCAGCGTTTTGTGCGAATCGTCGCGACAATGCCGACAAGGATCAGCACAGCAACGACCACGGCATAGGGCCTGTCACCTCGTGACAGGGTAAATGTGTCGAGCAGCACCTCGGGGACAGAACCGTACCGGTTCCACGGTGCTGTGTACCCGAAGCTGCCGACGCGCCGCCATACCAGCGCGAAAGCTGCGACGACGGCGATCATGCCGACGATGAGTGAAACGCGGATCCAGGTGCGCTGTGCGTACCGAACCGCCAACACGCACAGCGCAACGATGCCGATGATGCCGAACAGGCCAAGCCCGAAGACGACGGACGGCTGCGAGAGCCCCATGGCCACGACAGCACACGCGAGGCTCAGAATCTGCAACGTCACCGGTCCCAGTCGCCGACCGTCCACCAATCTGAAAAGACTCAATCCAAGCGCGAGTCCCGCGGGCAGGAACGCCAGCGACAGAAAGTACGAGTACAGAACCCCATAGTCGAGCATGCCCAGCGGGAACGCGGGAAATGCTGCCGCAGCCACTCCCGCAATCACAAGGGCAGACGGCCGTGACGGGGCGACGAGCCGTACGACAGTGAGTGCGCCGATCGGCCAGACAACGGCCGCGATCACAAGGTTGGTCACGTTCGCAACAGTGATAAGGCCAGCCCACGGAGCTGCCATCGCCACAACGGAGACGAGATCGTGCCAGGCCGCAGGATAGAACGTCGAACGGCTGGGAGGCAGAATCAGACCGGTCAGATTGAACGACGATCCGTTGGCTGTATCGATGATGAAGCGCACACCGTTGAGGTGGAAAGGCGCGTCGTAGGTTTGAGAAACGTTTCCCGGTTCACCGATCGCGAAGCAGACCTGAACGGCGATGAGCACGACGGCGATCACGAGCCCTGTGATGAAGGCCGGCGAGAAGCCCGCAAGGCGCGAGACCGATCGCGGCATCCACGTGCCTGTGACCAGGCGTCTCACAACCCACGTCACCACTGCAAGACCGAGGAAGACCGTCGCAACGAATGGGATCGTCCACGGCACCGCGAGAAAACCGAACACGATGGCAGCGACGGCGAGCACAGAAATCGTCACAGCCGGTGCAGCGATTGCCAGGAGCAGTCGACGCGCTCCCGCAGCTGCCGCAACGAGCCCACCGGGAACGAAAATGATCAGAAGCGCCAGCACGGCCACGGGTGTGGCTTCTAACCAGGTCATTGCCGAATGCTCTCTCCCGATCGCTCTCGATCGTTCGTCATGAGGATGCCTTGCCATACGACGCCGATTCAGACGAGACATCAGAGAAGCCACGCTGGATCATGCGTCGATACAAGATTCGACGCACGCCGACCGGAACGAAGCGGTACACGCCGCGCATGGCGATATTGCGCGCAAACTGCAGACGTGTGGTGAAGCCGATTCGGCGAAGAGCTCTCTGGAGGTTCCACTCGGCCTCAAACTGACGCTTTCCCCCGCGTCGAGCGTATGCTCCGGCGCCAACGCGATACATCACGAGCGGGTCAGGCAGGTTCTCGACTCGAGCCCCGGAGTGGATCATGCGAGCAAAGAGCCAGTAATCCTCCATGAGGCCGATGTCTTCATAGCTTCCCGCGTTCGCAACGACAGCTTTTCGGTACATGACCGTCGGATGGTTGAAAGGATCGTGAAACCGGGCGTACTTTGCGATGGCTGCCGCACCGACGGGAGGTGTACGCCGCCCCAGAACCTCACTCGTGTCGTCTGCGAACTCGTACATGCCCGTTCCGACAAGGTCGTACCCCTCGGCCATCTTCGCCATTTGCCGGGCAAAGCGTTCGGAGAGCGCAACGTCGTCGGCGTCCATTCGGGCGACGATGTCGTACGAACAACGCTCAAGCCCGATCGTCAGAGCCTGTGCGAGACCGCCCTGCTCGTCGATGACAACGTGGTTCAGCGGCACAGGGCAGCTCTTCGTGGCACGCGCAACCGCGAGCTCAAGCTCAGCGGGAATCGGTCCGTCCTGCACAAGGACGACCTCGGAGGGAACAAGGGATTGGCCCGTCGTCGCACTCGCGAATGCCCGCTCGAATTGAGAAGGCTCGTCATTGCCATACACAGGAAGCAGCAAGGAGAACTGCTGATCGGGTGACTCGTTGTTCACTCAGCACGTCCTAGTTCGGCAATGACGTCTCCGGGCACTCCGGCATCGTACAGTGCCTCGGCGTTCGGACGCGGCGGTCGTTGCAATGCTTCACGTCTGCCGTGCACGAAACCGTCTCGAAGTACTCGCCGGTCGCCAGATTTCACCACGGTCCGGCCCCAGCGCACGAGACTCGACGCACCATACACAAATTTCTCACGCCGTCGAAGAGCCCGGGAGTGGCGGAAAAGCCAGATCTTGTTGCGAACCTCGAAACGGAATCTCTCGCCCGGGTCATCATCTGTCGATCCTCGTCGCGCAGTTTTGTGCACAACGACGCTCGCCGGCGTGGAGAGCCCTCGGTGCCCGTGAAGAACACGCGTGCTGAACTCGAAGTCGTCGTTCCAGAGAAAATAGTCGACAATCGGATACCCGACGGCTCGGACTCTGTCAGCACGGTACATCGACGACACGAACGACAGCGACCGCACAGGCATCGCGCTGACGGCATCCGCATCGCTCTTCTCGCGTGCAGATGCAAATGGGTTCTCGCGAGGGGTGTTCATGGGATGCTCGTCACCGTCTGTCCACACGACACGAGAGCCGACCGCCGTCAGCGCCGTCCCCGGGTACCCCGTCACCGTGTTCATCAGCCCGAGCAGGGCGTTCTTGTCGGGAACCGTGTCGTCGTCCATCACCCAGATCCAGTCCGGATTATGTCTCACCATCGCGGCCGCCATGCCCACGGCAAAGCCGCCTGCGCCGCCGGTATTGCGCGTGAGCTCAATGAGTGTGACGTCCTGCCCGCTGTCTCGGACGACCTGCGAGGTGTCGTCTGTCGACGCGTTGTTCACGACGACGATTGAGTCGACCGCTCGTGTTTGATGTGCTAATGCGTCAAGCACCTCCGTCAGCAGATCCCGGCGGTTATAGGCGACGATGACCGCTGTCACACGTGAGGGACCGCTCACCTTCACCCTTTCCTGGAACGTATTTTGACGCTCCGGGAGTCTAACCCGATCTTCTCGGTATTCGCCGAACGATGCCCGCGGGTCAGCAGCCGCCAAAGCGCGCAGAGTGCGACGAGACGACAAGTGGTCCGCCGATCACGTGCACGCTCGTCGGTGCTTGCTTGACCGCCGCATTTCTGATCGATGCTGGCATGCATTTCTGCGTTGTGATGTACATTGCCGAGCCTGACCTGGCGGCAGCTGCACCACCTGTGAGCGCATCCGCGTAGTTCGCGCCCGTAGCGACGTAGGCAGCTGACGATGTCGAGAAGTAGGCAGAATTGATGGCGGCCGCTGTAGCATAGCGGTCTTTTCCGGCCAGTCGCTTCACGCCAAAGCCAGCGCTCTTCAGCTGCTTCTCGATGGTCGTCGAGACCACCCCGGTGCCTCCCGCGATCACGACGTTCTTCACACCCAGCTTCGTCAATGTGCTCTTCGTGGCGGCTGTGAGGGGCTCTCGCATGCCGTCAACCAGAATGACCGGAGCATCGACCGATCCGGCAGCGGCACCCGCAGAGAGCGCATCAGGGAAGTTGCGGCCCGTGGCGATGAAGGCCGTGCTTGCCTTTCCGAACGTGAGCGCTGCGTTTCGTGACGTCTCGTAGCGATCGGCACCAGAGATGCGCGATACCGAGCCGTACGAACCCAGCTGCTTGGCAACACCCGATGTCACGACGCCCGTGCCACCGACAACGACGATCTTCTGTGGCTTCAGCCGTTTGAGTTCAGCGGCAACGGTCGAGGGGATGCTACTGCCCTTGACCAGAAGCAGGGGCGCGTCTTTCGCACCCGCCGCAGCGGCGGCGCTCAATGCATCGGGGTAGTTCTGTCCTGTGGCGATATATACGGTGCCGCCCGTTCCCGATCCACTTGAGCGTGAGATCTGTACAGACGTGGAGTAGCGGTCGCTCCCGTAGATGCGGTCGGTTATCGTCGCCCGTCCGCTCGTTGATACAGAGAGCCAGCCGCCCTGAAACTCCTGGTAGGCGGAGCCGTCTGAGTTCTTCTTTGTGCTGTCGACGGGGAACCCGAGCGAGCTCGTGACCCCGCCTGCCTTGTTGTACGCGGTCCCGATCACACTCTGCATGAGATGGGTGCCCAGCGACTTCGACGAGTAGAGCGCGCCCTTTTCAAAAGGCTGCATGACCTTGTCGCCGCCCAGAGACTTCTGGGCGTCAATGGGGAACCCGAGCGTGCCCGACGGCCCCTTCAGCGCGACATACGAGTTGCGGATCTCACCGCCAAGACGATGGATGCTGAATTTCGGCGAATAGTAGAGAGCACCCTTCTGGAACTGCTGGCTCGACCCGCCGTCTCTCTCCCCCTTGGGGTTCGACGTGGGGTAGCCGAGCACACCCACTGGTCCCCGCAAGGCGATGTATGAGCGCCCGATGTCTGCCTTCGTGTAGTAGGCACCGGTCGATTTGCTCCCGTATGCCCAGCCCTTCTCAAATTCCTGACCGACTCCGCCGCCCGAGTAGTGCTCAAGGCCACTCGTGGTGTAACCGAGCTGGCTGAAGTACTTCTTCTGCAGAGCTTCAAGCTGCGGGTTTGCGGAATAGCCCTTATAGGTGCTGCCGAACCAGTCGTTGAAGTACAAGAAGAAGTTGCGGTTTCCATACGAAGAGCAGTTATCGCCGACACCATAACCTGCCTTCAGCGCTGCTGAATTGGGTCGGTACGGCGTGTAGTTGTAAAGACCGGCGGTGGCCTGGTTCTGGATGTACACCTGGCTCGTCCCGCAGGAGGAATTGGGGTGCCATTTAATCGTGTTCGTGCGGCCGGCGCGGTAGCCGAAATCGTTTGGGTAGAGGCGATAGATCTGGAACTGCCGTGCACCGAGGTACAGCTGGTTCTGGAATCCGAAGTATTTCTTGTTGCAGTCTGCGCCGTCGGGGCAGCCAAAGCCCATCGCGATCGTGTAGCGCCAGGTCGACGGCCACTCATGGGTGAGGAGCCCCTGTTCCTTCTGCAGTGTGACAAGAATCACCTGCGGGTTGATGTCGCACGCACGCGAGACCTTGTAGATAATTCGAGCGGCATCCTCGTTCTTACCCGAGGCGATAGCCTTGCAGTACTTGTCGGCAGACCGTGCGGTGGTGTTCTCTTTATACGCGTCGAGGCACGTGTACCCGGCGCGACACTTCGGCACCTTGCTGTTGATAAATGACCTGATCTGGCTCTCTGTCATCGTCGTCGAGTCGTAGAACACCTCGTCATCGATGATGTGCCCGGCGTCGAAGGTTGCGGCTTCGGCCTTCTGAGCTTCAATGGGCATCGCTGTGAGCACCGCTGCGGCAACAACTCCAACGGTGAGAAGCACGAGCGAGCGCACAAATGCGCTACTAAGGCGGCCGGTCATGGTCTACATACTATTCACAACTTTCACAAAAACCACACCCTTAACTTCTGGCTACTCCTCTTCAGCCAGGTTCGTCCCGTAGGTTTAAGGCAGACTGTTCTGCGGTCTTTCGCCCGCCAGCACGAGGCAGAAACGGAGTTTTCATGGTCACGATGCGCGTGATTGTCGACGAGATGGTGCCACCAGTTCGGGGGGACCTTGGTTCGTATACGCGAGACCTCACTCGGGCTCTTATTCGGCACGCGCCGTCCGGTTGCGACGTCGAAGGCGTCATAGCCGCGCATGACGACGAAGCGATTGACAAGGTCCGGAATCGCCTCGGCGGGTTGAGCAGACTCAACCAGACAACGTTGCGCAGGCGTGAATTGAGTGCAGCGTGGCAGATGGGAGTCGGCGGCTCGTCGCTGGCCACCGGACTGCTTCACTCACCGACGCTTCTCGCCCCCTTGGTCAAGCACGACCTCGAGTCAGGCTCTCAAACGACGGTCACTGTTCACGACACCCTCCCCTGGACGCATCCCAAATCATTCACCCCGGCTACTGTTGCGCTGCAGAAGGCCCTGCTCAAGCGGGCACGAAAGTATGCAGACGCCATCGTCGTACCGACGCACGCCGTGGCCGACCAGCTGGCCGATATTGCAGATTTCGGCGACAGGGTGCGGGTCGTCGCCGGAGCGGCACCGAGCACACTTCGCCTGCCAGTCGTTCCCGAACAGCGCGCTCGCGAACTCGGCCTTCCGCCTCAATACATCGTCGCGAAAGGGTCACTGGATCCGCGGCACGGCATCGTCGATTTGATTTCAGCGATGGCGCTCCCGTCGTCCCCCGACATTCCACTTCTGATCATCGGTCCCGAAAGCTGGGGCGAACTCACCATCGAAGCGGTTGCCGACGAAGCGGGCGTCGTCGAGGGACGCGTTGCCGGCCTCGGTCAGCTGTCAGACGCAGACCTCGCGCTCGTACTCTCGCGCGCCACGGCATTCGTGTTTCCCAGTGTCGGCGAAGGATTCGGGCTGCCGGTCGTGGAGGCGTTCACGTTCGGCACACCGGTCATCCATGCCGACGACAACGCCCTGCTTGAAACCGCTGGCGGCTACGGGCAGGTCGTCGAAGCAGAAGGCCCCGGGTACCCCGAGCGCCTTGCCGAGGCGATCAGCGAGGTCGTCGACGACGACGATCTGCGCAACCGACTCACGATTCTGTCGCAGGATCGCGGCCATTCATTCAGCTGGTCGTCCGCTGCAGAAGCGGTCTGGGCGCTGCATGCCGATCTCTGAGAGCAGGTGAGCGAATGATCACCGGCATCGTCATCGACGTTCTGTTCGTCGTCATTCTGATTGTTGCGCTCATCGGCGGGTGGAACCGCGGACTCCTTCACACGATTGGTGCCATCGCAGGAATGATCGCGGGTGGCGTCGTCGCCCTTCTCGTCATGCCGATCGTCTCGGGCGCCATTCCTGCGGCGGGCTGGAACGTCGCGGCCGCCCTCGCCTGCGGCATCATTGTCGTCGGACTCGGCATCAGCCTCGGGTCGTGGCTCGGCAAGCTCATCGCCGGCCCCGTCCGCACGATCAAACTGGGAATCGTTGATCGATTCCTCGGCTCGATCGTCAGCGGCCTTGTCGCACTACTGGTGGTGATGACCCTCGGAATGAGCACGAGTGCACTCGGTATTCCTACCCTGACGCAGGCGATGGCATCGTCAACCCTGATGAAGACGCTGAACGACATCACTCCGTCACCGGTTCTCGGGGCTATCTCGCAGTTTCGCGGCCTTGTCGTCACCGATGGCATTCCTTCGATCCTCGATGCGGCAGGTGTGCCCGACAGTGTCACTGTCCCCGATGCCGACACGCAGACACCCGCACTTCGCACCGCTGCCGAATCGGTCACCCGCATTACAGCAAACGCGCCGACCTGCGGAACCCGGAGCGCTGGCAGCGGCTTCGTCATCGGCGACGGCCTCGTGATGACAAATGCGCACGTCGTCGCGGGTGCATCTGACGTCGTTGTGGAACCGCCAGGCGAACTGCCGCGTGGGGCATCCGTTGTCTATTTCGATGCGGACGCCGATATTGCCGTGCTTGATGTGAACGGGCTCGCCGCTGATGCGCTTCCGTTCAACGCGACTCCAGAGAACGGGGCCACTGTGTTCTTCCAGGGTTACCCCTTTGGAGGACCGTTCGCATCGCGAAGTGCAGCCGTTGTCAGCACTGGCGACATGAGCGTCAGCAGCATCTACGGTGAGCCCGGCGTCACTCGATCCGTCACGACCTTGGCGGCGAACGTTCAGCACGGCAATTCCGGAGGCCCACTCCTCGATGCCGACGGCGCGGTGATCGGCATGATCTTCGCCAAGGCCGAGAACCAATCGAATGTGGGCTTCGCTCTGTCGATGGAGGAACTCTCCCCCGTGCTGGCACAGGCTGAGTCGTTCACGTCTCCCGTCTCAACGGAATCGTGCTCGGTCGGCTGACGCCGCTACGGGCCGTCGCTCGACGTGGTCTCCGGTGGGGCAACGGCGTCAATGACGAGCTCGCGTATGTGCTCGAAATTGGGATTGTCCTGATCGGGAACTGTCGGCGGTGAGAGCTCGAGGTTGGTGATCTCGTGCTCACGTGTCTTCAACGCGAGGTCGCTGAAATAGCCGAGCATCGACTGCGGAACGTCAGTCTTGACGACCTGGCTGCCCGCATCGGCGATGGCCTGGAATTTTGTGAGCACGTTTCCCGGCGTGAACTGGTGCAAGATCGCCTCCTGAAGCTCGTGCTGGCGGCGCATGCGATCCCAATCGCTCGTGGAATGGCGCGACCGCGCGTACCACTCGGCGTGGTACCCGTCGAGCTTCTGTTTTCCCACTTCGATCCACTCGTCAACGTTATTGAGGTGCTCATCTCCCCCGATGGGAAGACGCTCCTTCACGTCGATTTCGACACCGCCAAGCGCGTCGATCATCTGCGAGAACCCGGCCATATCGATCAAAACGTAGAACTGCACGGTCAGTCCTGTGATTCCCTCAGCGGCGTCGCGTGTTGCCTCGATGCCTGGGGAGCTTCCTTTGCCTTCAGCATCCGGGTACCAGTCAGGATGCCGCAGCTGGGCTTCCGTATACACGGAGTTGAGCTTGCACGCGCTCACGTCGCAATTCTGATATCCATCGGGGTACGCGTCGTGGAATGGGCCGTCTGAGAACGGAACATGGAGCAGATCTCGGGGCAGCCCAATAATGGTCGCAGCGCCCGTATTCGCATCGATGCTGACAACGGAGATGCTGTCGGGCCGCAGTCCCTCGCGGTCCTCGCCCGCGTCGCCCCCCAGCAGCAGAATGTTGTAGCGGCCGTCAACCGGGGCCACCGGCGCGGAATTGCCGAAGATGGAACCGAGCGCTCCCCGCGCGATGCCTGCGTAGTATGCAGCGCCACCGGCGCCACCAACCGAAAGCACGAGGAAAATCACCGTTGCGATGGCGATCCAAAAGCGAGCCCCTGGAGCCGCTTTGATGATCTTGAGCAACCGGAACGTGTTGAGGGTGAGTACGAGCCAGAGCACACCATAGGCAAGAAGGAACGCCTGCACGACCAGCAGAAACCAACCCTGTGTCACGACGCTGATGAACGGCGTGCGCAAGAACGAGTAAAGCAACACGGCGATGATCGCCGCGGCCCACATGCCGAGAGTCGCGCCAAGGCCGAAACGCCCGAGTTTGCGGTTGCCCGCCAGAACTTGAGCCGAACCGGGAATGAGAAACCCCAGAATGAGAAGCCACCACGCGCGCCGCGTCATCATCGGCGACGACGCGGTATCCGGGTACCTGATCGGATTTGCGACCAGTGAGCTCATAGAGAGTTTTTGAGATTCTCGTTCTTGACCTCGACCTGAGCGGCGAGATCGTTGGCGTATTCTTCGAGTTTGCTCTGCAGCTGAGCATCTGACGTGCCGAGTATCTTCGCGGCGATCAACCCGGCGTTCTTGGCGCCGCCGATCGAAACGGTGGCGACGGGGACTCCCGCGGGCATCTGCACGATCGACAACAGCGAGTCCAGCCCGTCGAGGGTGGCGAGCGGCACGGGAACGCCCACGACCGGAAGCGTCGTGACGGCGGCCAGCATTCCGGGCAGATGGGCGGCGCCGCCAGCGCCCGCAATGATCACCTTGAGTCCGCGGGATGCAGCATCCTTGCCGTAGGCAATCATCTTCTCGGGCGTGCGATGTGCACTGACGACTTCAACCTCGTGGTCGATGGCGAAGTCGCTGAGCACCTGGCTCGCGTCACTCATGACGCGCCAGTCAGAATCGCTTCCCATGACGACGCCGACAAGCGGGCGCTCGGAATCGTGGTGTGGCATGCGCATAATGCTACGGGCGCTGGCTGGAAATTCTCGCCTACGGCACGCTGAGCAGCACGTTTTGCGCGATCACACAGGTAGCACACGACCCGGCAGCGTCATCCGTCGGTGCCCGTTCCTTCCCGCCGCGCAGCACGCACGCGGTAGACGATCCACACGGCGAGGGCGATCACGACTCCCGCGATGACGATGTACTTCAGAATGTCGGCGTACTCCTCGACGATGTGCCAATTCTCGCCAAGATAGAACCCGGCGAGAATGAACACGGTGTTCCAGATGAGACTGCCCGCGAGAGTTAGCGCTCCGAACCAGACGATGCTCATGCGTTCGACGCCCGCCGGAATCGAGATGAGACTGCGAAAGATCGGCAGCATGCGGCCAAAGAAGATCGCCTTCTTGCCGTGCTTCCCGAACCACTTCTCGGCGCTCTCCACCTCAGACACCTTGACCAGCGGCATCCAGTCGGCGATCTTGATCAGCCTCTCGCGACCCAGCCATGCGCCAAGGCCGTAGAGGGCGAATGCGCCGACAAGCGAGCCGATCGTCGTCCAGATGATTGCCTCGGCAAGCCCCATGTTTCCCTGGCTTGCCGTGAAGCCGGCGAGCGGCAGAATGATCTCACTCGGCAAGGGCGGAAACAGGTTCTCAAGCGCGATGGCGATTCCCGCTCCGACGCCGCCGAGGGTCTCCATGAGGGAGACGGCCCAGGCGGCAACTCCCGAGAGCGTGGAGTCGGAAGCGGCGATCAGCATGTGCCTCACCGTAGCCGAGCACGCCTGACGAAAACGTGATTGTCATCCGTGCGGCCCACCGGATGCTGTCGCAATTCAGCCGCAAGGATGACCGTGTGTTCAGTTATCGCCCTCGAGCCAGCGTCCGAAGGCGTCGAATGAGTACGGCCGGCCGAGGAACGCTGCGACGAGGTCGGCTGCGTCAGCGGACCCGCCGCGCGCAAGAATCTCATCGCGATAGCGCGCCGCCACCTCCGCGTCAAACAGGTTCTGCGGATCGAAGGCAGAAAACAGGTCTTTCGCAATCACCAGGCTCCACATGTAGGTGTAGTACCCAGAACCGTACCCCTCAAGATGGCCGAACGCCGCTTGGAAGTGCGTGTCGGACAACGGTGTAATGAGCGAGTAGCGTCGGGCAAGCTCCGCGACCGCCGCATCGTGATCGACTGGCCGCTCACGGTGCAGGCGGTAGGAAACCGCTGCGTAGTGCATCTGGGTTCGCACGCGCTGCGCCCGGCCGAAGTCTTCTGCCGTACGCATCCGCGCCACGAGGTCGGCGGGAATCGGCACACCGTCGGCGTCGACAGCGAAGGAACGCAGAATGTCGGCATCCCACGCCCACTCTTCGAGCATCTGCGACGGCGCCTCGACGAAGTCCCACTCCGTTGCGACGCCCGAGAATCGCACCCAGCGCTGGTTGCCGCCCAGAACGTGGTGCACAAGGTGGCCGAACTCGTGAAACAGGGTGACCACCTGCGAGTGCTCCATGAGCCCGCGCGGGAAGTTGCACACGAGGGTTCCTTCGGGCAGTTGCATACCGCTCACCCCTGTGGCGAGGTCGAACTGCGCCGCGTGCTTGTATTTTCCCTCGCGGGGATGCAGGTCGAGATAGATGCGCCCGATGCGTTCGTCTCCACGAAGAACGTCGTAACAGGTGACGTCGTCAGACCAGCGCGGCACGTCGGGGCGCTCACGATAGCTGATGCCGAACAATCGCCCCGTCACCTCGAGAAGGCCGGCGCGTACGCGGTCGAAGTCGAAGAAACGGCGCACGGCCCCCGCATCGACGCCGAACTGCTCGCGCCGAACCAGCTCGGTGTAGTAGGCGCCGTCGCCCACGGTGATCGCTGTGATGGTCGGGTCGTCCTGCTGTGCGCGCTTCAGCAGCGTCTGGACCTCGGCTCTGCCGCTCTCGCCGGCCAGGTCTGAGATGCGCTCGATGAACTCACCGATCGCGTCGCCCGAGCCGATCATCTTCACCTCGGTGTCGAAATCAGGCCACGAGTCGTACCCCAGCAGCGTCGCCTGCTCGGCGCGAAGGTCGAGAAGCTCGTGCAGCAGCTGATCATTTGCCGGCCACGCCCGATTGTTGAATTGCCGTGACACCGCGTGCCGCGCCTCGCGATCGGTGGCGAAGGTGA
Organism: Paramicrobacterium chengjingii; assembly: GCF_011751765.2. Classification (GTDB taxonomy): domain Bacteria; phylum Actinomycetota; class Actinomycetes; order Actinomycetales; family Microbacteriaceae; genus Paramicrobacterium; species Paramicrobacterium chengjingii. Next base: position 980,367 of record NZ_CP061169.1, on the reverse strand, counting down.
GAAAGGGAACGGTGTCGGGGTAATCCGTGGTGATGGCGACGAGTCCGTCATCACCGACGCCGTGCTCGTCACGGTAATCGTCGGGCAGGCCGTCAAGCTGTTCGGGGCGGAGCCGCAGCGTGCGCACATCGTCGCGGATGTTTCGTGAGAACTCCTGCGCGACAATCGTCGAACGCTCGCTGATCTCGGTGAGCCGGGCGCGCGTTGCGTCGTCGCGGTCGACGCCGCTGCGTGTAAAGTCCCGCAACACGTGATTGAGCAGACGGGCGGCCTCGGCGTCGAGCTCGGAGGCATCGAGCACAGCGAAAACGTTGTACAGCTCGCGATTCTGCCCGCGCTCGGTGAGAAAGGCGGTGATCTCCTGGGTTTTCACCTCAGCGAGCTCGCGCACGCTCGCGTCGGGGTGTACTTCGGCGAAGAGTGAGGTGAACCCGGATGCTGTCGCTACACGAGCGTCCGCGTCATTCCACAGTTCGAGCACGGCGAGGGGTGTGCGCGACGTGCCGTCTGTGAGAAGCGCAACGACGTCGCGTGCGGCATCGAGGGCAGAATCGGCGCCGTCGGCGATGAAGGGGTTCCAGTCGGATGATGTGTGGGGAAGTGTGAGTGGTTCCGCGGGCATGAGATTTACTCTACGGTGTTCGCAGATTCAGTCCGTGGCGCAGAGGGTGACGCAGCAGCGCCCCGGCGCTGGATCGAGGTTGGCCTGAAGCACGCCAGGGGCGACGCTGTCGGTGAAAGCGCTCAGCATGTCGTGGTTCATGCCGCACACCAGCTTCGTGTGAGCTCCGGCCAGCCGATGGAACGGACAATTGGCCATCACGACACGGTCGCCCTCGACGCGCGGCTCGTAGCCCAGGTCACGCAGCGTCGACACGGCGATACCGAACGCCGTGGCGGCATCCGTCCCCGTGTTCTCGCGGTTCGCCGCAAGGCTCACGCCCTTCTCGCGTGCCACATCGCGTAGCGCCCGCGCAATGTCGTCCCCGTTTCGTGACGACCGTGCGATAGCCTGCGCCATCAGTTCGCCAGCGAGCACGTACTCGCGAGCGGGCAGCGAGATGTCGAGCTCGACGTCGGAGCGCTCATACAGCTTGGCGCTGCGCCCCGCTCCCGGCCCTGATTTGCCGCTCGTGCGAGCATACGAGGCGAGCAGCAGCCCAGCCGCCTCAAGCTTGTCGAGATGAAACTTCGCCGTATGCACCGGCACCTGAGCGGCATCCGCCGCCTGATCGCGTGAAACCGGATGCGGCTGAGCGCAGACATACAGGTAAAGGGAACGTCTCGTCTCGTCGGCGAGCACGCTCACCGCGGCGAAGCTGCCTGTCTGCCGCGCAGCGTTCAACATCGTCTCCTCTTTCACCACGGCACCGCCATCCTTGACCTTCTCGCCGCAACGTTCTAACGTAAGCAATACTATCCGTTAGAAAGCAGATTCGCCATGACCCTCACGCATTCGATGACCACCACCGTGAAGCAGACACTTCCCGATGTCGATCGAGCGGCGCATCATGCGCGAGGCTTTCTTGAGGCTCTCGGTGTAGATCTGAGTGGGCCGGCGCGACACGAAAGCGCCATGCGCATGGCCAAGGCGTACCTCGAGATGATGTCGAGCGATCCTTTCGAGATGACGACGTTCGACAACGACGAGGGGTATTCGGAGCTCGTGCTCGTCGCGGCCATCCCCGTGCAGTCTCTGTGCGAGCACCACTTTCTTCCCTTCACGGGCGTGGCCCATGTGGGGTATCTGCCCGGCGACCGGCTCGTCGGGCTGTCGAAGCTAGCACGCACCGTCGAGATGTACGCGCGCGGGCCCCAGACGCAAGAGAACCTCACGCAGCAGATCGCCGATCATCTCAATGCCGCTCTCATGGCACGCGGCGTCGGTGTGGTGATCGAGGCGGAGCACACGTGCATGTCACTTCGTGGCGTGCGCGCCGGCGGCGCCCGCACGCGAACCTCAGCCTTCACGGGCGACCTGCGCGAGAGCGCAGCACGCTCCGAGTTTCTCTCATCAGTGAGCTGAGCCGAACCGCCAGAGATTGTCGATCGTCGAGAAAGAGGAGCAGTCATGAGTACTCAAGGAACCGTTATTGTCGGGGCCGGCCTCGCCGGAGCAAAGGTAGCTGAAGGGCTGCGCGAGGGCGGCTACGCCGACCCCATCACGCTCATCGGCGACGAGCCCGAGCGCCCCTACGAGCGGCCTGGGCTCTCGAAGGAGGTTCTGCTGGGCACGGACGACGCATCGAGTCTCTACGTACACGATGCCGATTGGTATGAGAAGAAATCGGTGACCACACGCTTCGGCATGGCTGCCAACGCACTGAACCTCAGCGAATCGACGGTGAGCCTCGAGAACGGCGACATCATCGGGTACGAGCACGTCGTTCTCGCGACAGGTTCGAGCCCACGGATGCTGCCGCTCGATGGTTCTGACCTCGACGGCGTTCACACGATGCGGCGCATGCCAGACACGCCGGCCATCAAGGCGCACTTCGGCGATGGAAAGAAGCTCGTCATCATTGGTGCCGGATGGATCGGGCTCGAAGTGGCGGCAGCGGCGAAGCTCGCGGGAACCGACGTCACGGTGCTCGAATACGCGCCACTCCCCCTGCAGCGTGTGCTGGGCGACACACTCGCGGCCTACATGTACGACCTGCACACTGACAACGGCGTCGACCTGCGCACAAACGTCAGCGTCACAGCGCTCAAGGGCGATAACGGGCGTGTGACAGGGGTCGACAGCTCGGCAGGCCATTTCGACGCGGATGCCGTCGTGATCGGCGTCGGTGCGGCACCGAACACCGAGCTCGCGGCATCCGCTGGTCTTGCCGTCGACAACGGCGTCATCGTCGATGAGCACCTGCGCACATCTCACCCCGCGGTACTCGCAGTCGGTGACATCGCTCTCGCACAGAACACCGTGACGGGCGCCCCGCTGCGGGTCGAGCACTGGGACAACGCGATGCGCCAGGGGCAGCTTGCAGCTCAGACAATTCTCGGTTCAGGCGCGGTATACGACTGGCAGCCATACTTCTTCACAGACCAGTTCGACTTTGGCATGGAGTATGTCGGGCACGGCAGCTCTGACGACGACGTGCACGTTCGCGGCCACCTCGGATCAGGTGAGTTCATCGCCTTCTGGTCGAACGACGGCCGCGTCACCGCGGCGATGAACGTCAACACCTGGGACGTCAACGACGATCTGCGCGCGGTGATCGGGCACTATGTCGCTCCTGGCCGCCTGACGGATGAGGATGTCGCCCTCGGCGATCTTGTGTCGTAATCTAACTGGAATGATCGGTTCCGCTTGATGTAAAGTCGTACCGGAACAATGTGTTCCGCTTAACGACCCAGAGGAGCCCCGTGGCCATCCTGAACGTGCAGCCCGCTCCGACGCACGAAGCGAGCCTGCAATGAAAATTCTCGTCTATGGCGCCGGCGTGCTCGGGAGCTTGTACGCTGCCCGTCTCCATGACGCCGGGCACGATGTCTCTCTTCTCGCCCGGGGCGATCGACTGGCATCTCTGCGAAAGCGGGGCGTGCTTCTCGCCGAGAACGAGAGTACGTCAGTCAGGCAGGTTCCCGTCTCCGCTGTCGAGAGTCCGGCCGGAAAGTACGATCTGATCCTCGTTTTGGTGCGCTCACACCAGGTAGATTCCGTGCTCGAGCAGCTTGTCGAGAGCGACGGTGACGTGCTGTTCCTTGTGAACTGGGCAGGCGGCCCCGAGCCGCTTGCCGAAGCGATCGGGCGGGAGCGAGTTCTTCTAGGCTTCGGCAATCAAGGCGGCACAATGGACGGGGATATTGTCCGCTACGGACGCAGAACGCTGCTGACACGCCTCGTCCATATGCCAATCGGTGAAATCGACGGCCAAACAACTCCGCGAGTAGAACGAATTGTGCGAATGTTCCGCTCCGCGGGATTCACTGGCAAAGCCGAGCCCCGCATGGATGCCTGGCTCAAAACGCATGCCGCGTTCGAGGTGCCACTTGCGCACGCTGTGCACACGGCGGGCGACCCCAATGCCCTGGCCGGCAATCGAGCCTCACTTCGCGACATGGTCCGGCTCATCAGGCAGAATCTCGAAGCGCTGCCGATGCGGCCTGTGCCACGTGCCTTCGGCGCATTGCGCGTGCTTCCCCACGGTGTGCTCATTGCCCTATTTCGATTGCTTCTGCGCAGCTCGGCTGCTGCACCGCTTGGCACCACGTCGCCCGCAGCCTTAGGTGAGCTCAATCTGCTGGCCGAGCAGGTGGACGGCCTTGCGCGGCGCCGTTAGCCGATATGCGCACTGACGACGACCGGTGACCGATCAGACACGATAATGATGCTATGTCTCTCGACGAACACAACGCACGGCCGAAGCGAAAAGATGCGGCACTGAACAACGAGCGTCTTGTACAAGCGGCGCGTGAGGTGTTTGCGCAGCAGGGACTCTCTGCGACGCTCGAGGACATCGCCCGGCACGCGGGAATCGGCGTCGGCACCGTCTACAGAAATTTCTCCAGCAAGAAGGCGATCGTCGAGACTTTGTACGACGCAGCAGTCGACTCTGCCCTGGCCGAGGCACAAACGGCGTTGGAGATCGAAGACCCGTGGCTCGCCATCGTTGCATTCTTCGAGATCACGGCGGCGAATCAGGCACGAGATCGCGGTCTGTGCGAGACGTTTCTCGGAAACGACGGCTTCGGGCCACACGAACGCATCGCCGAGAAACTCGTCGCCGTTCTCTCTCCCCTGTTTGACCGCGCACACGCGGCCGGGCTTCTGCGCGACGGGGTGTCAGTCACAGACATCGGCCCGATCTTCGCGATGCTCAACAGCGTTTACCGCGTCAGTGATGAACATCCCGATCTCTGGCGACGGTACCTGGCACTCATTCTCGACGGGCTTCGCGCCCGCGACCGACTGGCTCTACCCGTACCGGCATTGGACGTCGCTGCCTTCGCAACTGCACTCACGACAGGTGACTGATTTCCGGCGCGATCCCCGTCAGAGAAAGCTGACGCCGAGCGTAGCCAGCACTCCGAACGCCACACCCCAGAGAATGATCGAGATGATCTGCCAGAAGATCACCGCGTTCTTCGACGCCCCGAACGAAACCATCGCCGCCGACGTGATCTGGCTGGGCAGCAGCGCCTGACCAGCCAGGCTCACCCCCGCCACACCGTAACGGTCAAAGCGCTCGCGCAGTTTGCGCCGACGCGGCGTCTCTTCTTTCTGCACCGCGCTCGACGTCACCTTCTGGCGCACCGCGTGGGCGCTCAACACAAAGATCAGCATCGACACGATGTTTCCGATCACAGCCAGCCCGATCGCGACAGCCGGATGCAGACCGATCAGCACGCCGATCACTGAGCCGAAGTACGACTCGACAAGCGGAATCGCCGCGGCGAGCATGATTCCGAGCCACGTAAGCGCTTCAGGTAATGACGACACGGCGTTCTGAAGTGTCTCGATCATGGTGGGGCCTCTCTGTCGACGTTCGCGGTCTTTGTGCCGGCCGAGTTCGACCGTGCATCACAATCCTCGCGAGCTTCTGACGGCACGGTAAGTATCACGACGTCACCGTTTTGCATGAAGTTTCGCACCGGCATCCGTGACATTTGTCACTGATCTACACTCAGAGCCATGCCACGCCATTCCTCCGCACGAAGCGCACGCTGATGGTCGGTGACGTCACCCCAGCTGCAGCGGCGCCGGCGGCGCGAACGAGCGCCGAAGGCAGCGTTCACGCCACCTGGGTATACACGCTCGGTTCGATCGTCTTCTTCTTCCTCGTTCTTGACGGCGTCCTGCTCATCCGAGGCCTCTCCGCGCTCTCACGGTCGCACTCGTCCATCGACATTCTGATCGTCGTCTTCACGCTCGCGTCGACGATTGTGCAGGTACGCTTCTGCTGGTTCTTGCGCGACGGACTCGGCGGCGGCCTGCCGCACACCGCCTGGACGGCGACGCTCTTCGCAGCATCCGCCCCTGCCCTTGTTCTCGGCCTGTTCTCGCCAGACCTGTGGCGCGTCGCGCCACTTCCGTTCTGGCTATCCGTCGTACTTGTCGCATGTCTGCTACCGGAGCGGACCCGCTGGAACGTGCTCGGTGCGGGCGTCGCGATAACGATCGGCAGCTACCTGCTCGCGAAAGCGACGCTGCCATTTACGGTCGACACGGCGCTTGGTGAACGCGACATCGCGATTTTCCTCTTCGCAGCATTCATGCCGGTCGTTGTGATTCTCAGCCTGTGGTGGTGGAACATCGTCATCGAACTCGACAGGCACCGGCGCTCAGCGGCAGAGCTCGCCATTGCCAAGGAGCGGCTGCGCTTCGCCGCTGACCTGCATGATATTCAGGGGCACCACCTGCAGGTGATCGCGTTGAAGGCAGAGCTGGCAGAACGGATGCTGCAGCGCGACCCGGCAGCGGCCCGCGAGCAACTGCGCGAAACCCGCTTAATCGCTTCGGAGGCGCTGCAAGAGACGCGATCGCTCGTCGCCGGTTACCGCGAGGTCGGGCTCGACGACGAGCTCGAGAACGCTCGCGAGGTGCTCTCTGCCGCCGGTGCGGCCTGTGAGCTGCGCATCGAAGCACTGCCTGCCAGCGCGACAGCCCGCCGCGCCCTCGCCTATGTCGTGCGCGAGGCGACGACAAACATCATTCGCCACAGCTCAGCCGGGGCGGTGACCATCAGCGTGGAGTCCGACGGCGGATGCTGCCGCCTCACCGTTTCGAACGACGGCGTCAGTTCCACACCTGCTGTCGACACCTCGGGCACGGGTCTCGATGGGCTCCGCACGCGCGTCGAGAACCACGGTGGAACTTTTGCCACAACGCTCGATGCCGGGCGATTCGAACTTATCGCCACGATTCCCGACGGCGCAGTCGGTGAGGGGAGCCCACATGTCTGATTCCGAGACGGCGCAGCGCAGCATCCGCTTGCTGATCGCCGATGACGAGCACATGATTCGCACGGCGCTCGTAGCGCTGCTTTCGCTCGAGCCCGACCTCGAGGTTGTCGCGAGCGTCGACAACGGACTCGCGGCGATCGAACGGGCCGCCGAAACGCGACCTGACGTCTGTTTGCTCGACCTGGAGATGCCGCAGGCCGACGGGCTCGAGGCCGCGGAGCGCATTATCCGCGCCGTGCCGACGCGCGTGGTGCTCGTCACGCGCCATGCGCGACCTGGAGTGCTGCGGCGAGCGCTGTCTGCCCGCATTTCGGGGTTTGTGCCGAAGTCGACCCCGGCCGAGCAGATCGCCGATGTCATTCGCGACGTGGCCGCCGGCAGACGCTACATCGACTCCGAGATCGCCGCGGCCGCGCTTGCCGCCGAACGCTGCCCGCTCACCGACCGCGAGCTCGACGCCGTGCGCCTGAGCCGGTCAACGCTCAACGTTCAGCAGATCGCCGGGCGGCTCAACCTCGCGCAGGGAACCGTGCGCAACTACCTCTCGTCTGCCATGACGAAGCTGGGCGTCGACTCCCGTCAGGAGGCTGCCGAGCACGCGTGGCAGCAGGGCTGGATTTAACCCCGCGGATGCCGTCACGGCGCGTGTGCGACAGCATCCGTTGCGCCATCTGCTGGTAAGTTTCAGCAAATGGGTCACTCTCACGGCACCGTCCGTTCCGATAGCCCTCGCCCCCGCCTGGCGAGAATTCTGACGATCATCGTGCTCGCGGTCGCAGCCGCCGTTGCCGTCGGCATGTTCGCCCTGTGGCCGCAGCCCGGCGCCATTCCGCAGCAAGAGGGGCCGTATGAGGGCGACGGTGTGAGCCTCGTTGACGCTTCTGTGGCCGTCGTCACCGAGTTCGACTGCCAAGACGACCAAGGCGAACGGTCTGCGATGGCGGGAATCGAAGGGCCATGCGCCCGCGTCATCTCGCACCTGAGCGACGGAAAGCGCGCGACGTTCGAGATCGACCCGTCAACCTATGCCAGCACGGGAATGGAATCGGGCGACAACGTGCGACTCATTCGACTGGAGGCGACAGAGGCCGAGCCCGTCAACTACGCGTTCTACGATTACCAGCGCACCTTTCAGCTCGTCGTCATTGTCATCGCGCTCGTGATCATCGTTGCGCTCGTCGGCACCTGGCGCGGCATTCGAGCACTTGTCGGCGTCGCCATCGCGATCGGCGTGCTTGCTGTGTTCATCTTTCCCGCAATGCTCACGGGCAAACCGCCCATTCTCGTGGCGATCATCGGCGCGACGGCCATCATGCTGATCGTTCTATATTTGGCGCACGGCGTCTCTGTGCGTACAACTGCCGCGTTATTCGGTGCTCTGTTCGGCATCGTTTTCACGGCCATCGCCGGCGTGATCACCACAGACTGGGCGCACCTCACCGGCACCGGGAGCGAAGAAGGGTGGATGCTGTTCTCCAGCGTTCCCGAGGTGAACATGTCGGCGATTGTCTCGGCAACGATCGTCATCGCCGGGCTCGGTGTGCTCAATGACATTACGATCACTCAGGTGTCGGCGGTGTGGGAGATGCGCGCCCTGAGTCCCAACGCAAGCCGCCGCCAGATCTTCACTGCCGCAATGCGCATCGGTCGCGACCACGTGGCGTCGAGCATCTACACGCTCGTGTTCGCGTATGCCGGGTCGGTGATGATGATGCTTCTGCTCGTCTACACGTACCCGCAGAACATCATTGACCTGCTCACGACAGAGCGCGTCAGCCAGGAGATCGTACGCACGCTCGTCGGAACCGCCGGCCTCATTCTCGCGATGCCCGTGACGACGCTCTTCGCCATCGCCCTCGCACCCCGCGAGCAGGAGCTTGAGCAGGAGAAACCGCGGCACGCTCACGCCTGATCTGCCCAATCGCTGTCGCTGACAGCATCCGGAGAGTCACTCGAAGTGCGATGCCGCCTCTCGCGCGTCAAAGACAACGTCGTCGAGGTTGTCGCCCACCGCATTGATGTGGCCGATCTTGCGCCCGGGGCGCGGCTGCTTGCCGTAATTGTGCACCTTGACGGTGGGATGCTTCTCAAGCGCCTGCGCGTAACGGTCAGCCACGGTGCCCTCGGTGGGACCGCCGAGGATGTTGATCATGACGCACGTCTCATCGCGCAGCCCCGTTGCCCCGAGCGGTAGGTCGAGCACCGCACGAAGGTGCTGCTCAAACTGGCTCGTTGTCGAGCCGTCTTGCGTCCAGTGTCCCGAGTTGTGCGGGCGCATCGCGAGTTCATTCACGAGCAGGCGATCGTCTGTCGTCTCGAAGAGCTCCACAGCGAACACACCGGTGACTCCCAGCCCCTCGGCAACGTCGACGGCGATCTGCGCGGCGACCTCGGCAATGCGCCCGGCCGATCCCGGCGCCGGAGCGAAGACTTCAGCACACACTCCGTTCTTCTGCACCGTCTCGACAACGGGCCAGACGGCGAGCGGGCCAGACGGGCGCCTCGCGGTGAGCTGCGCGAGTTCTCGCCGAAAGTCGACGAGCTCCTCGGCGAGCAGCGCTCCCCCGCGGCCGTCTTCGCTCAACGCAGTGAACCAGTCGGTCACCTCGTGCGCCGCCGATACCACGCGCACGCCCTTGCCGTCGTAGCCGCCACGCGGTGTCTTCACAACAGCTGAGCCGCCGTGTTCGTCGATGAAGCTCTGCAGCTCTGCTTCCGTGGTGACCGCGCCCCAGTCGGGAACAGGCAGTCCCAGCTCTGTGAGCTTTTCGCGCATGGCGATCTTGTCTTGCGCGTACAGCAGAGCGTCGGGCCCCGGGCGCACAGCGACCCCGGCATCGACGAGCGCACGCAACACGTTTTGCGGCACGTGCTCGTGATCGAACGTGATGACGTCGACATCCTTCGCAAACTCGAGCACCGTGTCGACGTCGCGATAGTCGCCCACCTGCGTTGCGGCGAGCGACGCCGCCATGTTCTCCTGCTCCGCCAGCACACGGATCTCAAGCCCCAGATTGATTGCGGGGGGAATCATCATGCGGGCAAGCTGACCTGCGCCAATGACACCGACTACGGGCATGCGTCGCTCCTATCGCCGTGAGGCTGTTTGTATTCTCAGTCGATCGCGAACCAGTGTCGCTAAACTGCTCACTCCTCTATCTTCTCGCATGAAGGACGGATGCATGACGAACAACCGTGCCGCCCGGCTGCGGCAGCTCGGCATGCAGGTGCTCCGCTTCGGACTCGTGGGTGCGGCAGGGTTCGCCGTCGACATCGTCATCTTCAATGCGCTGCGACTCACCGTGCTCTCCCCCGAGAGCATCGAGACAGGGCCACTCATTGCGAAGCTCATCTCGACGACGCTCGCGATCGTCACCAACTGGGTGGGCAATCGCTTCTGGACGTTCGCCGACACTCGGCAATCCAACACGGTGCGCGAGGCGAGCGAGTTCTTCGTCGTGAGCATTGCCGGCATGGGTTTCGGCCTCGGCAGCCTGTGGGTGTCGCACTACGTACTCGGATTCACGAGCGTGCTCGCCGACAACATCTCGTCAAACGTGATCGGCCTCGCGCTCGGCGCCGTGTTTCGGTTTGCGCTGTATCGCTGGTGGGTGTTCTCGCCGGCGCGCGCTGCCGCGCAGCATCCGGTTGCCGCTGCTCAGGGCACGGCGCCTCAGAGAACCGAGGTCTCGTCGCGCAGCACGGAACCCGCCGCGTAGCCGCCGTAGCCGAGTTGCCCCTGCGCGCGCTCGATGAGATCGTGCAGCACGTTCTGCACCTGGTTGGCGCCCGGCACATCCTTGAGCACCAGTGGCTTGTCGACACCAGACGTGAGCACGATGTCTCCCGAGCGCGACATGGCCTGCAGCGGGCCGCGCTTGACGGTAACGGTGTAGCCGCGCGAATGCAGCAGCTCATTGCGCGTGCGCACAAAGAAGCCCTGCCGAACGATCACGCGACGCGTCGTGAGTGTGTACCGACGATTGAGCCAGGTGAAGTACGGAAGCAGCACCAACAAAATGATCGCCGCGAGCCCCCCGAACAGGAACGTGAGGTTGATCCATTGCTCGCGGAACGACCCGAAGTAGAACGAGACAACACCGACAACGCCAAGCAGAATAACAACGGGAAGAATCAGGATGCGGCCGTGCCGATGCATGCGGGCAACGACGCGCTCCGACGCGTGCTCGCCCGTGCGGTTGTCCATGCACTCCATTGTGCCGCATGCCCGCGCGACAACGCTGTCAGCACGCCGAGCCCCGCCGTGAGCGCTACGCCGCGCCCCTCCGTGCTCAACACTTGCGTTCAGCCGTTCGGAGATCGTCCCGGAACGTCGGCGTGTCGGACCCAACACGCCGTTCAACGCTCAAGATCTCCGAATGGCTGCACGCGACTCTCCGTCCACACGCACCAACGCCGCGTCAATATCCCCTGTTTTTCGAACTCACTCCACACGATGCAACTCTCTCGCGAAGGTACTCACATGGACATTGCGGATTTTCTTCACCGACACGGAGAGATCGCCAGGAGTTCAACACTCCTTCGCCACGGAGCGTCTCGCCGCGACATCGCCGCTGCCGTGCAACATGACGAGATCACCCGCGTCATGTCAGGCTGGGTCGCCACACCAAAAGCCGACGCAGAGCAGATCATCGCCGTTCGCTCAGGTGGCCGCCTCGGCTGCATCTCTGCCTTGCGGCGCTGGGGCCTCTGGGGCGCTGACGACACGCGACCGCATCTGGCGATGCCACTGCACGGTCGACGTCTGCCCAGCTTCACCGTTCCGATTCGCGCGACGGCGGCCGTACCGCATCCGCATTCGCCTCTCACAGTTGACACGCGCCCCCGGCTCGGCGCACCAGTTCGGCATTGGTCTGCACACGCAGCTGATGACGAGCTCGACTGGATCGTTGAACCTGTTGAGGCCATCCGCCAAGTTCTGCAGTGCCAAGACATCGAGCAGGCCATAGCGTGCGTCGACTCGGCACTGCATCATGACGCGATCAGCCTCACAGATTGGCTCACTATCGCGCACGACCTTCCGCCGTCGCGCAGTGTGTGTCGAAACCTGGTCGATGCGCGGGCAGACTCCGGACTAGAGAGTCGCATCAGGGTGAGACTTGTGCGGTTGGGGCACGGAGTCGATGTGCAGGTTCCTCTACCTGGTGCAAGCGATCTCGACTTGCTCGTCGACGACCGCGTGGGTCTCGATCTCGACGGAGACAGTTTTCACTCGACACCGGAGCAACGCAAGCGCGACCTCGCCAAAGGTCTCATCTCGATGAAACAGGGCATTCCCACTGTCAGGGCCGGCTATTCCCATGCGCTCAACAATTGGGACATCGTGTATGTGGCACTCACCCGGTTGCTCGCGCTCACAGCACCGCATACGGGTAACGTTCACCGGTGAGCACCGAGCGGTTACGCATTCGGAGACACGCAAATTGGTGCGGCGTGTCTTGCGCAACACGCCGTACAGCGAGCGGGATCTCCGAACGGATGACGGCTCAACGCCGCGGGAACGAGCACGAGCACGCTGTTCATTCAACACCCACGTGATCGCGTCAGCCGTTCGGGAGCGGGCGCAGATGCGTTACATCGCCCGCCGAAATGCTCCGCAGAACCGATTCTCCCTCCGGTTGCACGAGCAGACGTCCGTCAGCGTCGAGGCCGCGCGCCACCCCCACGAGGTCGCCGTCAGGAAGCTGCACCTTCACAGCCTGCCCGAGTGTTTCACAGGCGGCACTCACCTGCGACACGAGACCGCACGCACGCGCATCGCCGCCAGAGGCCACGAACGCCTCATACAATTCGCGCAGTTGCTTCAGGTACAGCGAGAGAACAGTGTCAACGCTGTACGTGCGGCGGCACTCGATGGCGAGAGACGTCGCGGAGTCCACAGGCAACTGGTCGCGAGTCATCGAGGTATTGAGTCCCGCACCGATCACGACGGCGAGCTCGTCGCCCGGAATGAGTTCACTCAGGATGCCGCTGACTTTCAGTCCCCGAACGAGAACATCGTTCGGCCACTTCAGCGATGCATCCGCCGCACGCATCCCCGCCCCGGCCAACAGCATCTGCACGGAACGTGTCATGGCAAGACCTGCCATGAGCGGAATCCAACCGAGCCGGTCCGCCGGCACAGCGGGGCGCAGCAGCACAGACGTGGCGAGGCTCGCACCGGGCGGCGTCGTCCACACGCGATCACGTCGACCTCGACCAGACGTCTGTGCGTCCGTGACCAGCACGGAGAAGTCCGGCATCGTCGGGTCCGCTGCCCGTGAAGTAAGTTCAGCGTTTGTCGAGCCAGCTTCAGTGAGCCAGGTGATGTGCGGTGCGACGTCGAGACTTGAGGAGAGATCGGGGGCGGTCATATGTACAGAATATGGCGCTCGGCGCCGCCGGGCAGCATCCGTATGTGTCGATAACCACCAAGACTTCCAGAACGGCTTGTCAGAACCCTCCAAGGGCATCACTGTGGGTTGCCAAGATAGAGTGAACGTCGTGACTCCAGACGACAGCTCGAACGAGCCCGATATCACCACGACGGCCGGAAAGCTCGCCGATCTCAAGCTCCGCTATCACGAGGCAGTGACGGCGTCGGGCGATTCTGCGATCATCAAGCAGCACGCCAAGGGCAAGATGACGGCCCGCGAGCGCATCGAGAAACTGCTCGACCACGGAAGCTTCGTTGAGCTCGACGAGTTCGTGCGCCACCGCACCTACGCCTTCGGCATGGACGCCAAGCGCCCGTACGGTGACTCGGTGGTCACCGGCACCGGCACGATCGGCGGCCGCCAGGTTGCTGTCTTCGCCCAGGACTTCACGATCTTCGGCGGCTCCCTCGGCGAGGTCGCGGGCGAAAAGATCATCAAGGTGATGGACCACGCCATGAAGTGCGGCGTTCCACTCATCGGCATCCTCGACTCGGGCGGAGCGCGCATTCAAGAGGGCGTCGTCGCCCTCGGCAAGTACGGCGAGATCTTCCGTCGCAACACGGCTGCATCCGGCGTGATTCCACAGATCTCCATCGTGATGGGCCCGGCGGCCGGCGGTGCCGTCTATTCGCCGGCGCTCACCGACTTCGTGATCATGGTCGACAAGACAAGCCAGATGTTCGTCACGGGCCCCGACGTCATCAAGACGGTGACGGGCGAAGACGTCGGAATGGAGGAGCTCGGCGGTGCCCTCACGCACAACACACGCTCGGGTGTCGCGCACTACCTCGCAAGTGACGAAGACGACGCGCTCGACTACGCTCGCACCCTCATCGGTTTTCTGCCCGACAACAACCTGTCTGACCCGCCGTCGTATTCGTCTGACTTCGATTTGGAAACGACGGATGCTGACCGCAAGCTCAACACAGTCATTCCTGACTCCCCCAACCAGCCGTACGACATCATCTCGGTGATCGAGCACCTCGTCGACGACGAGGAGTTTCTCGAGGTTCAGCCGCTGTTCGCGCCGAACATCGTGATCGGTTTCGCGCGCATCGAGGGAACGTCCGTCGGCATCATCGCCAATCAGCCGAACGCCATGGCGGGAACCCTCAATATCGAGGCGGGCGAGAAGGCGTCCCGTTTCGTGCGCTTCTGCGACGCGTTCTCTATTCCGATCCTCACGCTCGTTGACGTTCCCGGTTACCTTCCCGGAACCGATCAGGAATGGACCGGCGTCATCCGCCGCGGCGCAAAACTGCTGTACGCCTACGCCGAAGCGACGGTGCCGCTCGTCACCGTGATTCTGCGCAAGGCGTACGGGGGCGCCTACATCGTGATGGGCTCCAAGCAGCTTGGCGCCGATGTCAACCTGGCGTGGCCGACGGCAGAGATCGCCGTGATGGGCGGGCAGGGCGCCGTCAATATTCTCTACCGCAACGAAATCAAGAAGGCGGAAGAGAACGGTGAGGATGTCGCAGCGGTGCGCACCCGCCTCGCGAACGAATACACGTACAACGTCGCAAGTCCGTTCCTCGCTGCCGAGCGTGGAGAGCTCGACGGCGTGATCGAGCCCGCGGCTACCCGCGTGTCGATTGCTAAGGCCTTCCGGTCGCTCAAGGGCAAGAGGGCGCAGGTGCCGCCCAAGAAGCACGGAAACATTCCACTGTGATGACCCCAGGACGACACTCTGCACCCGTCACAGACGGTGAAGAAGCGCACCCCCACGGCGCGTTCCGCTTTGTGCGAGGAAACCCGACGGAAGAAGAGATTGCCGCAGTCAGTGCGGTGATCGCCTCCGCTGTCGCTGAGGCGCGCGAGTCTGGTCTGGCCAACGGAGAGCAGGCCCCGAGCGAATGGACGCGGTCACAGCGGCCCATTCGACACACGCTGACGCCAGGTCCCGGACGGTGGCGCAACTTTACGGCATAATGTGCCGTGCGCTTTCGCAAGCCACGGCTTGGGAAAGCGGGGGACCTTGTCCCCCAAAATGCCGACTAGCGTCGGTCGCCCATCCCCACAAGAATAGGAATTGCTAGGTGGCACTCTTTGAGTTTCACCATGAGCCGGTTATCCACCTAGGGAATGGATTTCTGGTTTGGGGGCGGATGAGAACGATATTCGGGTTGTCGTTGTCATCCGGGGCTTGAGGGGGACCGGAATTAGGGAGCCGGTCCCCCTTTTCCACGCCCGTGGATGCTGTCAGCTGCGCTCCCTCCGCGGAATCTCCAGCCACACGTCGACGTCGTCTTCAGTGTCACCGCTCTCGGGCGGCGGAGTACTCACGCCCACGATCGTCACTGCGGCATCCGATCGCACGGGTGCTGTGCGCACGATGAGCCGCTCCGTGTCTGCAGCGTCGATCGCCTCAGCGACGCGCGCGAGCACACGGTGCTGCTCTGCGGCATCCAGATCGTCGATCGTTCCCTCGTCGAGCAGCTGCACGACGATGCCCCTGCGACGGGCGGCGAGCGCCGCATCACGAACGCGATCGTTCACGAGTGCGCGACCGCGGATGTCATCACGCAGCCGCGCTTCGAGAAGGCGCGCCTGGTCTCTCTCAGCATCCGTCAGTCGCCCGGTAGCCAGCACCACATCGCGCAGCATCGGACCGGCGATGCGGCTCGCCGTCTCGAGGCGCTCACGTCGCTCTGAACGGTGAGCGTGCTGCGCGGCCTCCCAGCGAACCGCTTCACGCTCGGCATCCATCAGCTGCGTGGCGCCCGCCTCTGCCTTCTGCAGCGCGCCGGTCATCACGTAGGCGAGCACCACCCATGCGACTGCTCCTGTCACACCGATCTGCGCCGAACCCACGAATCCGCACCAGGCAACGGAGTAGATGACCAGAAACAGCGTTCCCGCCGCGGCCATAAGCTTGTGCCCTCGCACCATGAGGATCGTCAGAAGCGTGCCCTCGGCATTGGTGTGCCAAGTGGCGTAGCCGTTGTCTGCCGACGCGTCGAGCTGGCTCGTGACGAGCAAGGTGATGACGACGGTGCATGAGAACGCGAGCGCCGCGGCCCACGTGGGCAGGCCACGGCCGCCAAACGGCCAGAGCGCAAGCACAGTGATCACGCCATACACGCACAGTGCGACAATCACCGGAGCCGGATGCGTTGGCATGCCCATCGTCAGCACGCCTCGGGCGATGTGATACACGGAGAACACGGCGGCAAGGGCGACGAGACTCGACCGCGGAATGCTGTTCACGCTGACGCCTCCTCTGCGGACCAGCTCAGCACAACGATCGTGCCGTCGCCCGGTGCCGAGCGCACCTGGGAAGCACCCCCGACCGCAGCCATTCGCTCGACGATCGACACCCGAACACCAAGACGGTCGGTGGGAACAGCATCGGGATCGAACCCGATGCCGTCGTCAATCACCTCGATGGTCGCCATCGTGCGCGTGTTGGAGACGACCACACGGCGACTCACAGAACGGGGAGACCCGACCGGCCCCCCAGCGTGCTCCGCGCTGTTGACCATCGCCTGCACTGCGGCAAGCCCCATGGCGTTGGCGACCCCCTGCGGAACAACGGCGCCAGCAGACGCCTTGCTCTCCACCTGAAAATCGTGCTCCATCATTTGGGCAGCGATGCGCAAGCGCCCCGCCATCTCCTTGAGCGTCACGGATGATTCGTCGTCTGCCGGCTCGAAACCTGCCTCACGCAGCTCCGTCAGCGCGTGCCGCGCAATCTGCACAGCTGCGCGTTCCGCTTCAGCACCGGCTGCGCGTTCCGCGGCCTGAAGCGCCGCGAGCACGTTGTCGTGCACCAGGGCGTCGACCTCCACGCGTTCCGCCTCAATGGCGTGGGCGCGAACGGCTCGGTCATAGCGCACGAGCGCGGCGTCTCGCGCAGCATCCACTCGCCGTGCGGTCTGGCGAAACATCGCGACGAGCACAACAATCACCATTCCGAAGATCGCCCCGTACAGGGCATCGAGAATGCCGACGTCGATGTTTCTGAAGCCGAACGGACCAATGGAGCGCACGAGCCCGAACAGAATCGGAACGCCGATCGTGTATGCAACGGCCCAGACGACGGGAAAGGCAATGGCCGCACACGCCGTCGCCACGGTGAGCAGGTACCAGATCCATGGTTCGCCCGCCTGCCCACCGAACTGGAAGCTGGTGTAGGCGGGCCAGATGACAAGGGTTCCAATGTAGAACACGGCGAAGATCCCGGCGGCAATACGCAATCCACGTCGCAGAAGCCCCGTTACGACAACGGCGGCAAGCGGCACGAAAACCTGCACGAGAAGAATGATGCCGGCGTCGAGACTCTCCCCGACGGCCCGCTGCACAGACCGCGGTGCGGGCAGATCGGGTGTCATCATCGCGAATACGAGTGCTTGCGCTCCGAAAACGAGCACGGCGATGACCAGCACAAGCGAGATCATGTTCTCAACACGCGTGCTGGTGAAGACCCGCGAGCGGCGGCGCCCGGCTTCAAACGACGCGAGCACCGCCAGATCGCTGTCGCTAGCCGGCATCCGTTCCGCCCGGGTTGAGCTCGGGGAGAATGCCGTCTTCGACGGCGCGTCGCAGCAGGTCGACCTTTGTCGGCGCTGGGCGCCCCACCTCGATGTACTTCTTGCGGATGCGGTCGAGGTGCTGTTTCACTGTGGACGGCGCGACACCGAGTTCTGTGGCTACCTGCTTCATCGGCAGCCCCGACGCGTAGAGGTGAAGCACGTCGCGCTCGCGCCTGCCGAGCTGCACCGAGGCGAACTCCGAATCGGCTTCGATCGCACTCGCCCACTCGAGGTTGTTGAGCACGCCGCCCGAGGCTACCTGCTCGATCGACCCGATGACGACGTCGGTGGGCGATGACTTCGGAATGACGCCTGCTGCGCCCGCGGCAAGCGCCTGCCGCACCAGCGCAACGCGATCGGCGATGCTGTGAATGAGCACAGCAGCACCCGTCGCCTGCACGCGCGCGACGTTCGCTGTCACGTCACTGCCGTCACCGAGCGACAGGTCGAGAACAACGATGTCGACGGGAGACTCGTCCTCTGGAGTGTCGCGAACGGCCGCAAGATAGTCGTCGACGCTCGACACGCTCGTAGCGACGGTGTGCCCAGCACCCGTGCACGCTGCCTGAAGGCCAAGCCGCACAGACTCGTGATCATCGATGATCGCCACACTCACCATGGGACTCATCGTATCGGCAAATCACAGCCGTCTCGCGGACGACGGTCAGCGATCATCGGGCGCGCACAAACGACGCGACGGCCTCCACGTGATGGGTATGCGGAAAAAGATCGAAGGCGCGCAGGCTCGTGAGCTCATATCCGGATGCCGCAAAGGCACCGGCGTCCCGCGCGAGCGCAACGGGATCGCACGCGACGTACACGATCTGGGCCGGTGCGAGTTGGGCGAGTTGGGCGGTGACCTGCGTGCCTGCTCCCGCGCGCGGCGGGTCGAGTACGACTGTGGCGTCGCGAAAGGCGCGACGCTCGACAGCCGACAAGCGTGAGTGCAGGTGAGTGAGGTAGCGGTCGACGCGCGCCGTCTCGGCCTCGATGTTTCCCGCAATCAGGTTGCGTCGAGCGTGGCGTGTTGCACCGGCATCCGCCTCAACGCTCGTCATGCGCACGGTGTCGCCAAACCGATCCTGCACCGCAGCGGCGAGCAGCCCGACGCCGCCGTATAGGTCGAGGTTGTCAGCGCGCGGCTCAAAGAGTGCGCCGTCAATCGCGCGCTGCACGGCCTCGGTGAGCGTCGACGCCGCGCCGCGGTGAACCTGCCAGAAGCCGCCAGCGTCAACAGAGAACCCTCGGTCGCGCACCCGCTCGGTCACAGTGCCCGCGGCCTTGAGATCGTCGGCGCCTACGCACAGCAGAGGCTCCGAACCGCTGGGGTCGATCAGATCAATGGATGCTGCACCCTCGACGAGCGCGTCGAGTTCGATCAGCTCCGACAGTCGCGTCGTCGCCAGCGGAAGCGACGCGACGGGAACCACTCGATGGGAACGCGCCGCGTACGGGCCCATTCGACCGTTCTCATCAACGTGCAATCGCACGCGCGTGCGCCAGCCGAGGCCGCCCGCTTCGTCATCCCCCGCAACGGACTCCACATCAAAGTCAGGGGCGGCCCCTCCGGCAAACTTCTCAAACGCCTCACTCAGCACCTGGTTCTTGAGTGCGCGCTGGTGCTCAAGGGACATGTGGCCAAACTCGGCGCCGCCCGGGCGCTCGATCGGGTCGCGGTCGACGGAGGCCTCAGCCCACACGTGGTCGCGTCGATGTTCCGACGGCTCGAGCACGGCAATGGTCTCTGCACGCCAGAACGACTTCTTTCGTGCATCCGTGATACGGGCGAGCACCTTCTCACCGGGAATCGCATCGCTCACGAAGACAACGCGACCCTCATGGCGGGCGACGAAGATCCCTCCGTGCGCTACGTTGGTGATGTCGAGCTCGATGGGCTGTTCCGGCGCAGACGTTGGCATGCTTTCGAGCATGTCACACCCCGCGCCCTGTGCGCCGCCCGAGAGGACCTCATGCCCGTCTTTCACCTGGCCTCGACGTCGCCCGCTCGCCGAATGCTGCTGAAGCAAGCGGGCATCGACGCACATGCGTTCGCCCCCGATGTGGACGAGGATGCCGCCGTCGAGAGCGCCGAGCGCGAGGCCGGCGCTCCCCTTGCACCCGAGCAGACCGTTGAGCTTCTTGCGCGAGCGAAGGCGGAGGCCGGTGCCACCCTGCTGCGGCAGCGCGGCGAGACGAGCGGCCTCGTGTTCGGCGGCGACTCCGTGTTCGTGCTCGATGGCACGATCTACGGCAAGCCGCACACGCCAGACGAAGCGCGGCGACGCTGGCTGCTGCAGCGTGGCCGCACCGGAACGCTGTTCTCGGGGCACTGCCTGATCGACCTGGCGACGGATGCCGGCGCGCACAGCGTCTCGGCATCCGATGTCTCGTTCGCCGCCGACATGACCGACGGTGAGATCGACGCGTACATCGCGAGCGGCGAGCCTCTGAGCGTGGCCGGCGCCTTCACGATCGACAGCCTCGGGTCGGCATTCATCGACTCAGTGAGCGGCGACCCGTCGACGGTCGTTGGGCTCTCGATCCCGGCGCTGCGTCGTCTCGTGCGCGAGCTCGGCTTCGAGTGGACGCAGCTGTGGCAGACGCCGCCTGCGCAGGCGGGCTGACACGCGCGGGTGTTCACGCGACAGCATCCGCTCGTCGCCTGTTTGTGTGGCATATCCACCGTTTCCGCCGCATTTTTGTTGAGGTCGCCCAATTTTGCAGGCTCATGTCGGTTTAGGCTAGGGAACTGTGCCACGAATAACGAAGGTCCTGATCGCCAATCGCGGCGAGATCGCTGTCCGCATCATTCGCGCTGCTCGTGACTCGGGGCGTTCTTCGGTCGCGGTCTACGCCGACCAAGATCGCGACGCACTGCACGTCAAGCTCGCTGATGAGGCATACGCCCTCGACGGCACAACGAGCGCCGACACGTACCTCGTGATTGACAAGCTTCTCTCGGTCGCCCGCCGGTCCGGCGCTGACGCCGTGCACCCCGGCTACGGCTTCCTGGCCGAGAACGCCGACTTCGCTCGAGCCGTCATGAACGCCGGGCTCGTCTGGATCGGGCCGTCTCCCGAGGCGATTGAGCAGTTGGGCGACAAGGTCACGGCACGCCACGTCGCCGAGAAGGTGGGCGCTCCCCTCGCGCCCGGAACGCTCAACCCCGTTGAGAATGCAGATGAGGTGCTCGAGTTCGTCGACGAACACGGTCTGCCCGTTGCAATCAAGGCGGCGTTCGGCGGTGGGGGTCGCGGTCTCAAAGTTGCGCGCACCCGCGACGAGGTCGCCGAGCAGTTCGAGTCGGCAACGCGCGAGGCCGTTGCCGCGTTCGGCCGCGGGGAGTGTTTCGTCGAGAAGTATCTCGACAAGCCGCGTCACGTCGAGACCCAGTGCCTGGCTGACGCCGAGGGCAACGTCGTTGTGATCTCAACGCGCGACTGCTCGTTGCAACGCCGTCACCAAAAGCTCGTCGAGGAGGCTCCGGCACCGTTTCTCACCGACGCGCAGATCTCGAAGCTGTACGAGTCGTCGAAGGCTATCCTCGCCGAAGTCGGCTACGTGGGCGCGGGAACCTGTGAGTTCCTCATCGGCACGGACGGCACCGTGTCGTTTCTCGAGGTGAACACGCGACTCCAGGTGGAGCATCCCGTGTCTGAAGAAGTCACGGGGATCGACCTGGTGCGCGAGCAGTTTCGCATCGCCGAGGGCGGCACGATCGACTACGCCGACCCTGCGGCATCCGGTCACTCGTTCGAGTTCCGCATCAATGGGGAGGACCCGGGTAGAAACTTCTTGCCGCAGCCGGGCCCCATCCATGAGTTCCGCACGTTTGGTGGCCCCGGCATCCGCCTCGACTCCGGCGTCACAACGGGCGATGAGATCTGCGGTGCGTTCGACTCACTGCTTGGCAAGCTGATCGTCACAGGCAACAACCGTGCCGAGGCATTGGAGCGCTCACGCCGTGCTCTCGCGGAGTTCGAGGTGACCGGCATGCCGACGGTGCTGCCGTTCCACCGCAAAATCGTCAGCGACCCCGCCTTCACAGCCGAAGACGGCACGTTCGGCGTGTACACACGCTGGATCGAGACGGAGTTCAACAACGACATCGAACCGTGGGATGGCGAGCTGGGCGACCCAAAGCCCGTTGATGAGCGGCACAGCGTCGTCGTCGAGGTGTCGGGCAAGCGTCTTGAGGTGAGTCTGCCGTCGCGCATTCTCCCGACGGATGCCGGTTCGCACCGCGTCGCTCCCGCGGCCCCGAAGCGCGGGGGCCACGCACGCGCCACGTCGACGTCGAGCGGCAATGACGTTGCGGCGCCGATGCAGGCGACGATCGTGAAGGTCGTCGCCGAAGACGGGCAGAAGGTCGTCAAGGGCGATCTATTGCTGGTGCTCGAGGCGATGAAGATGGAGCAGCCGATTGCGGCACCGCGTGACGGCGTGGTTTCTGACATCAACGCGCCCGTCGGAACGACGGTCTCGTCGGGTCACCGGCTCCTCTCTATCGCTGACGTGTAGCCGGTTGAGCCAGAACGGAATCGGGGAGCCTCAAACGTGAGGCTCCCCGATTCCGTTCTGTAGCATCTCAATATCCGTCCACACGGTGTTCGCGTCGAAGGCCGTTCACATGCGAGCGCCGTCGGCAGCTCCCGTGCGCGAATCAAGCGATGATCGCGGTATGAACAGAGCCGAGGCCAACGAGATACTTATCCGCCACGCCGATTTCACCGCGAGCGGCCGTTCGCACAACCACCTCGTGCGCGCGGTGCGAGATGGCGAACTCGTGCGCATCGCCCCTGGCGTCTACATCCCGGCCGAGACATGGACGACGTCCTACCCAGATGCGCGCCACAAACTGCGGGTTTTCGCGCAACTGCCTCGACTCGGCGATGTTGTTTACTCGCATCACTCGGCCGCGTCCGTCCACGAGAGCAAGCTTCTCGGCTCTTGGCCTGATCGCGTGTGTGTCACAGTTCCACCGACAGGCAGCAAAAAGGGCGGTCGTTCATCGGGGGCGGTTACGCGCAAGATGGCTGAGCTCAGCGTCGACGACGTTGTCACGATCGACGGTGTCACTGTAACGTCACTTGCCCGCACAGCGACGGATCTTGCCCTCATACTTCCATTTACAGAGTGCGTCGCAATGTTCGATGCTCTTCGCAATCGGCGTCATCCGAGGCTCACACTCGGCGAGTTGACGGCTTCTCTCGAGTCGCAGTCGAAACGGCCCGGCTACTGGAGAGCGCTGCAGGCCCTCGCATTTTCGACGGATCTATCTGACTCCGTTCAGGAGTCACGCAGCCGTGTGCTCATTCACGAGCTCGGTTTCCCGCCGCCAGAACTCCAGTACACGCTGACGTGCGATGGCAGAACATACAGAGCAGACTTCTGGTGGAAAAGATATCGTCACTGGGCGGAGTTCGACGGCAAGGGCAAGTATCTCTCACCCGAGTATCAGAATGGGCGTTCAGCCAATGAGATCGTCATGACAGAGAAGCGCCGTGAAGACGCGATCCGCCGTCGAGTCGACGCATTCTCGCGCTGGGAGAAGCGAGACCTCGACGACCCTCGGCGGCTGCACCGCATTCTTTCATCGAACGGTCTTCCGGGTGAGGGGCGTCGGATGCTGCCTGCCTGAGCCGACAATCAGAGAACGATGTGCCTTGCCGCGCAGCACGATGGCATTGTCACTGACATGATCGCTCCTGTCGAAACGAGGATTTCGTCACGTCGCTGCCTTCTCTCCATCGCCGACGCGTAGAACTCTCCCGTTTCACCAGCGACGTTCGACTTCCTCGGCGTGGCCTTGTACATCGGAGAATGCGATCGTCGTGCCATCCTTCAGACGAATCTCTCCCGAGTAGTGTCCGAAGCAGGTATCACCTCGGCTCAAGACCACGACGCGATTGAATATGTTGTGCGCGTGACGGTATGGAGTGAATCGCAGCTTGACCGAAGGCCCCGTGATCGTCCATTCTTTCACCCAATCGGTCGGATCATATTTCCACACGAGGTGCTCGCTGACCTTTTGCAGATGCCCATCAATTCGAACCCAGTTCTCAGTTGACGGCGTTCCATCCGTCCATTTTCCCCCAAACTGCAGCCCGAGCGGTGTTCCGTCATCAGTCTCACCCGAACCCGCGCCCCAGTTCCAAAATGTAAAGTACGGCCATCGTCCCCGACCACGATCGTGCACAGCCGTTGCCGTATCGGCCGTGACGATGTGTTCCACGCCGTCGATTCTGATTGTGCCTTCCGGCCGGAGCCCATTGTCCTTCTTCGTGTATTGAAAGAGCTTGTCCGTCCAGGGCACCACGACGCCCATCGACTCGTGATCGGGGCCAGGGCCGACACGGAGACTGACGTGAATTCGAGGTGAGGTTGCCTCCAGTTCGGTCCCCACGCCTCGAGGAATGAATCTCACGCTCACGTCACGCTTCTGCGCATGCATGGGAGTTTGGTTATCTGGATCCCGCATCCCCGCATGCCCAGGAAGCCAAATGTTTCCACCTTGCCGGATCTCCACGTCGGTCGACCGATCCCAGTACGACAGGGATACGTTGGCGCGATAGTCGTGGTGGGAGATGTTGAGAGAGAGAATTCCCGCGGGAGTGGTGACGGCCCAATACTCGAATCTCTTGTTGCGACCCCACCCACGAAGGTTCGTGCTGTGCAAAGCCGATCGCGTCCAGCCGATAGCCGCGGGATTGAGCTCCCCCGAGGGAAGGCAGAGATCAACTCGGTCGGTGATCTCGTTCTCAATGATCGTCTCGCCGCCGGGAGACAAGCGTCGTATAGGCAGTTTCACTTTTATCCTTTCGTCGCACCTTCTGCAAGGCCGCGAATCAACCATTTCTGTACAAGCAGCACAAGGATGACGACGGGGACGACGGTGACCATCCCGGCTGCAGCGAGAGCACCCCAGTTCGCCCCGTTCTCGGTGTCCCCGGCCATCCCGGCGATCGCAACAGGGAAGGTCGTCGCGTTCCGGTTCGTCAGCACGAGTGCAAAAAGAAGCTCTTCCCAGGCGAGAACAATGCTGAAAATGAATGTGGAGAGCAGACCTGGAATGGAGATCGGCAGAATGATCCTGAAGAAGGCACCCATCCGGGAGCATCCATCAAGCATTGCGGACTCTTCAAGCTCTTTCGGCAGTGCGAGAAAGAAGCCGCGCATCAGCCACATCACATAGGGGATCACGAACGAGCAGTATGCAAGGATCAGGGTGATATGTGTGTCTGTGATCCCGAGATTTCGCGCGACGAGAAACATCGGAACTGCCAGGGCGATCGGCGGAACGCCTCGTGAGGCGAGAATAAGTGCTCCGATCGTCCCCGCTCCGCGAAGCTTGAGCCGGGCAAGCGCGTACCCAGCCATAGCGCCTGCGATGAGCGAGAGGGCCGATGATCCCACGGCAACGATTACTGTGTTCACCATCTGCCCGGCGAAGCCACCGCGGGTCAGAACGTCAATGTACTGTGCAATTGTCGGGTCAAAGAAGATCGTCGGCGGAATAGTGAAGATATCCCGCTGTTGTTTGAACGAAGTCAGAAGCATCCACGCGATAGGAAACAGAAATAGTGCGCAGGCGATGACTCCAGACCAGATCCGGAAGGCGTGCCCGCCCGCCCGTCGACGAGGGCGACGAGTGGTGCTGCGTGCCGCGCCCACAGCCGCGCGAGTATCAACGGCGCTCATAATCTGTCCTCCAGCTTCTTACTTCCCCACAGAAACACGAACGTCAGGACCATGGTGAGTACCAGAACGATGATGGCCATCGCCGACGAAGTGCTGAACTCAAGAAGTTGAAATGCCTGCCTGTAGATGTAGAGATTGACGACATTTGTCGCTTGCCCCGGCCCGCCATTCGTCGTAGCAACGATGACGTCGAACATCTTCACGGCCCCCAACCATCTGACGACGAACGTCGCCGCGATGATCGGTGCGAGCATCGGTAGACTGATCGATTTGAGCGTCTGCCACCAGTTGGCACCATCAACGGCAGCAGCTTCGAAGACATCGCGGGGTAGTGCGAGAAGCGCCGCGGCAGCGATGAGGACGACGAAAGGCACAGATCGCCAGGTATCGATGATGACAATGCTGATCATGGCCATTCCGGCATCGCCGAACCAGTCGATCGGTGCAACGCCGAAGAGCCCCAACACCCACGACACAACGCCCCATAGGGGGTCGAGCAACATCTTCCACATCCCGCCGGAGACCACCGGGGCGACAACCATCGGCACGAGAAAGAGCGCTCGGATGATTCCTCGTCCTCTCCACTCGGCGTTGAGAAGGAAGGCAATCCCAAATCCGAGGACGATCTGAAGCGGTAGAGCGAGCACCAGGTAGACGCCGGTCACCGTCAGAGAGTTTGCGAAGTTCTCATCGTGCATCACATCTTCGTAGTTCTTTGCCCCAACCCAGTCAGACGGTGCGAAGGTCGCCAGGTCGAAGTCAGAGAAGCTGATCTGCAGCGTGTACAAAAGCGGGTACGCGAGCACCGCAATCAGAAGGAGGGCGGCCGGCGCGACGAAGGTCCACCTGCTGAAAACATCTCGCAGCTGGGTGCGTCGCCGCGACCGGTGCGGTTTGAGCCCTGAGTGCACGGCCGTCATGCGCTAGTCCTCCAGCAGTTCCTTGATCTCGGCTGATGCCCGTGCGAGCGCATCGGCTGCGGAACGCTTGCCTTGCATCGCCGCGCTGGTCTCATTGGCGAGGATTTCTTGAATCGCGTTGGATTGCGGGGAGCGCGGGCGCCACATCTCACCATCCGCTGCAACATCAAAACCACTCTGAATCGTCGTGTAGACCGGCTTCAGCCATTCCTCGGCAGGGTCACTCGATAGCGTCGATTTCCTCGCGGGGAATGAGCCGAGGTTGTCTGATGCCCACTTCTCGCCCTTCTTGGAGCTCATCCACTGAAGGAATGTCCACGCTGCCTCTGGGTTGTCACTGTTCTTGAAGACAGAACCGCTCCATACGCCGCGGTGCGTGCTTGGCCCTTCGCTGCCTGCAGGCATGGTCTGTATGCCTACTTGATCTGGCGTCAGCGTCGTCACCGACGAATCTACGGCCGCGCTCTTAAAGGCGCTCCCCCAGGTGAAGAGCGTGGCAATTTTTCCCTGACGGAATGCGTCAAGGGGCTCGTTGTAGTTGTACGTGAGTGCCCCAGGCGGCGCGTATTCGAGAAGGTCAACCTGCGTCTGCAGAGCGGCCTCCCCGTCGGCGGTATCAAACGTGGGGTTCATATCGTCGTCGAAGAGAGCGCCGCCATTCGAGTTCAGCGCTGCCTGCCAGAACGGAGGCGATAGAACCCCGCGCACCCATGTCAGACCGGCTGCCCATGAGTCGGTCTCCCCATCACCATTCGTATCCTGAACTAGATCGGGAACCTGGCTCATGTATTCGTCCCACGTGAGCTCGGGTGTCGGTTCGGGGACCCCCGCTGACGAATAGAGGTCCTTGTTGTACATCATCACCAGCAGGTTTGAC
Organism: Paramicrobacterium chengjingii; assembly: GCF_011751765.2. Taxonomy (GTDB): domain Bacteria; phylum Actinomycetota; class Actinomycetes; order Actinomycetales; family Microbacteriaceae; genus Paramicrobacterium; species Paramicrobacterium chengjingii. The sequence goes on along the minus strand of NZ_CP061169.1, from coordinate 952,991 downwards.
CTCAATGGGACGCCGTACTGGTGTCCGTCCCATTCACTTGCGGCGAGAGGTGCAGAGTTGAAGTCGTCCCAGTCGTAGTCGTCATCTGTCCACGTTGCAGCGGCTTCGTCCTTCAGGTCGAGAAGAACTCCAGCATCGGCGAGCTGCGGCGTCCACGGGTCGTCGAGAGTGATCAGGTCGTACTCGGGGTCTGGGCTTGTTCCGTTGAGCATGCCCTTTGCCAGAAGACTGTCGTACGGTGTGGAATCGATCGTGACGTCGATGTACGGGTAGGCCTTGTTGAACTCTGGGACAAGTTGTTCTTGCCAGGTTTCGGCGAACGCATCGTTGGACATCATCGTGATCTTCACGTGTTTATCAGCTGTGCCAAGACCACCGCCATCCTCGGCGGCGTCTGAGCTCGATCCGCATGCGGTGAGCGCGGAAACGCCTACTGCGGCAACAACAACGACGGATGCTGCCCGCCTGAACGTGGTTGCTCTGGTGCGTGTTAGGGACATGGGACTCGTCTCCTCATCATTGATTCGAAAAGTTCCCCTCGTGGGGTAGGCAATGCGACTCATGATCGGGTGATTCCCCTTGTGAGGGTGGTGCCGATCTGCGAGTCATCTGAAAGGCACTAAACCACACAATTGCAGGTATTGCAACGTTGCAACACAAAACTATTGCAACGTGGCAATAATTCGAACTCAACGCCGGGGCCCAGGAGATTTGTTGATACTGACGGTCGAGCGGCGTCAGCGGTGTTCGATTCCTTCTGTCGACTCCCTCAGTACGAGTTCGTGCGGAGCGACCTGACCACTCGGCTCGGCGGCGGGGTCGTCAATGCGACGAAGCAGAGCCTCCACTGCATAGGTGGCGACCGAATCGAGGTCAGGGGAAACCGTCGTCAGACTCGGCGCTGTAAAAGCGCCTTCCGGTGCGTTATCCCACCCGAGAACCATGACGTCTTCCGGCACACGGACGTCGTGAAGGCGGAAGGCATGAAGCAGTCCAATGGCGAGGAGGTCATTCGCGCAGATGATGGCGTCGAAGTCGCCGATTCGCCCGATGAGCGACTCTGCCCGAGCGAACCCTTCCTCTCGCGAATAATCGCCCTCCGGGCCAAACGACGCGTCTTCCGGGTCGCTGTGCGCAGCCCCAACGACAAGTCCCGGATCAAACGGGATCCCCGCCGCATCCAGCGCCTTCTTGTAACCCTCAAATCTGAGATCGGCCGTACCGAGAGTTCCGAGGGCGAGGTAGCCGAGAAACCCGATCCGCCGACGGCCCGAGGAAATCACGTGCTCGGTCGCCTCTTGAGTGGACGTCACGTTGTCGAGAATGACGTGATCGATATGTGGATTGAGCAAGTGCTCTCCCAAGAGGACAAGAGGCGTCGAGTCCCGGTTCTCCACGATCTCTTCCACGGTCATAGAGAGCGGACTGAAGATAATCCCGTCAGTCAGGATGCTCCCGTACCCTCGTGCGACGCGTTTCTCCCGCTCGATCCGGCCGTGCGTCTCGTCGATAAGAACGTCGTATTTCTCGCGCCCTGCCGCCTCGACGACAGCGTGAGCAAGCCTGGCGAAGTACGGGTGCGAGATGTAGGGAACAGCCAGGGTCAGCAGGTTGCTCTTGCCGCCCCTCAGCTGGCGCGCGGCGACACGCGGGCGGTAGCCGAGCTCAGCAATGGCCGATTCGACCTTCTCTTTGGTTTCCGGTCGCAGATATCGGTGACCGTGGATCACATTCGAGACCGTGCGCCACGAAACCCCCGCTTTAGCGGCAACGTCCTTGATACTCGGTTGCCGGTTCGTCGGCCGTTCGTCCTTGGCGGTCTCGTCCATGCTCACATTGTAGATGCGCGAAACAACGGGCCTTTCCACGTTGCACTTCGACGTACGAACAGAGCAAGACGAACCGCGAGATGTGAGCCGACAATCAGAGAACGATGTGCATTGCCCGCGCAGCATCCGAGATAGAACCCGTAAGCGACGGGTAGACCGTATAGGCGCTCGCTACCTCGTCGACGGTGAGCCGATGCTCAACCGCGAGCGCGAGCGGGAAAATCAGCTCGGATGCTCGTGGTGCGACGATGACCCCACCGATCACCGTTCCTGACCCTTGACGCGCGAACAACTTGACGAAGCCGTCACGCACGCCGATCATCTTGGCGCGTGGGTTCGCCGACAACGGCAGCTTGTAGATCGTCCCCTGCGCGATTCCCTCTTCAATCTCGCGCTGGCTCCAGCCCACCGTGGCAATCTCGGGCTGAGTGAAAATGTTCGACGTCACGTTGCGCACTTCGATGGGATTCACGACGTCGCCCATCGCGTGGAACACGGCGGTGCGTCCCGACATCGATGCGACGGAAGCGAGCGGAATCTCTGCTGTGCAGTCCCCCACTGCGTAGATGTTCGGAATCGACGTGCGCGAGACCCGATTCACGCGAATATGACCCGACTCGGTCAGCTGCACGCCCGCTTCTTTAAGGCCGATGTTCTCGGTGTTGGGCACCGAGCCGACGGCGACGAGACAGTGGCTGCCCTCAACGGTGCGTCCGTCTGTGAGCGTCGCGATGACGCCATTCTCAGTGCGCTCGACCTTCTCGGCGCGCGACTTGTTCAGCACGTTCATACCGTCGCGCTTAAACACGCGTTCGATCACATTCGCCGCGTCGATATCTTCGCCAGGCAGCACTCGGTCGCGGCTCGAGATCAGCGTCACCTTCGCGCCGAGCACACAGTATGCAGAGGCAAACTCCGCCCCGGTTACACCGGAACCCACAACGATCAAATGCTCGGGGATGCTGTCGAGTTCGTACAGCTGCGTCCACGTGAGAATTCTCTCCCCGTCGGGCCGTGCAGTGGGAAGTTCTCGCGGCGACGCGCCAACAGAGACCACGATCGTGTCGGCTTCGACCTGGTCGAAATCTGTGCCGCCGCGGCCGGTTGAGATGATCACTGAGTTGTCACCCTCAAGCCGCCCCTCCCCCTGCACGATGCGAACTCCCGCATGCACGAGATTCGCCCGCATATCTTCAGACTGCTGCCGCGCCAGCGACGTCAGCCGCTTGTTCACCGCAGACAGGTTCACCGTGACCTCGGGGCGGATCGGCTTGCCTGTCGTGTCATGGCGCGCAAAGAACTGAACCCCCAGATCTGAAGCGCCGCTGATCGACTTCGCGGCTTCGGCCGTTGCGATCAGTCCCTTCGACGGCACGACGTCGGTGATCACCGCGGATCCTCCGACTCCAGCCCTCTCGATCAGGGTGACTTCGGCACCGAGCTGAGCGCCCGAGAGTGCCGCCTCATACCCGCCGGGGCCTCCGCCAACGACAGCGATTCGCTGCTTGCGTTCAAACTCATACGCCATATCCACGAGTCTATCTGCACCGCTTAGACTGGGTGGATGCCAGAGATGCACACAAACCCGCTGGATGCTGCCACAGCTGACCCGTTCGAGGTCGCACAGCTCGCCGCGGACGATATCGCCAGAACCACGGGCGTCGATCACCACGACATTGCGCTCACGCTCGGCTCCGGCTGGGGCAAGGCCGCCGATCTCATCGGAGAGACGACGGCGACGGTGCCCGCGACAGAGATCACCGGATTCTCGAAGCCAGCGCTCGACGGACACGTGGGCACGATCCGCTCCATTCTGCTGCTGAGTGGCAAACGAGCTCTGGTGATCGGTGCTCGCACGCACTATTACGAAGGACACGGCGTTCGCCGCGTCGTCCATTCGGTGCGCACGGCCGCCGCCGCGGGCGCCAAGACGATGATCCTCACCAATGGCGCAGGCGGCATCAAGAAGCATTGGACGCCCGGGACCCCCGTGCTGATCAACGACCACATCAACCTCACGTCAGACTCCCCGCTCGAGGGCGCGACCTTCGTCGACCTGACAGACCTCTATGCGAAACGTCTGCGCGACATCGCCCACAGCGTCGATCCGTCACTCGACGAAGGCGTTTACTGCCAGTTCCGCGGCCCGCACTATGAGACACCGGCCGAGGTGCAGATGGCGAAGACGCTCGGCGGACACATCCTCGGAATGTCGACGGCCCTCGAGGCCATCGCCGCCCGCCAGGCTGGAATGGAAGTGCTGGGCATGTCGCTCATCACGAACCTCGCCGCCGGCATTCAGGCAACGCCTTTGAGCCATGAAGAGGTGATCGAAGCCGGTCGCGCCGCAGAGGCTGCGATCAGCTCCCTTCTTGCACGAATCGTCACGGAGCTGTAATGGCTGAGAACGCACACGACCCCATCATCGACACGGCCAAGGCGTGGCTTGCCCAAGATCCAGACGAGATCACGCGCGTCGAACTCGACACGTTGGTTCGGGATGCTGACGCGGGAAGCGAGATCGCCCTCGACGAGCTTCACTCCCGTTTCGATTCCCGGCTCTCCTTCGGCACAGCAGGGCTTCGCGGCCGCATCGGGGCCGGATCGGCTCGCATGAACCGCGTTCTCGTTTCACAAGCCGCCGTCGGACTCGCAGCGTTCCTGCGATCCCGCGAGGCATCCCCCACCGTTGTGATCGGCTACGACGGTCGCACAAACTCCGATGTCTTCGCTCGCGATACTGCGGAGCTCATGGCGGGCGCTGGTGTTCGTGCCATTCTTCTGCCGCGGCTTCTGCCCACGCCCGTTCTCGCCTTCGCCGTGCGCCACCTCGGGGCATCCGCCGGCGTGATGGTGACGGCGAGTCACAACCCACCTCAAGACAACGGCTACAAGGTGTATCTCGGCGGTGACGACGACGGATCGCAGATCGTGCCGCCCGTGGATGGCGAGATCGCAGAGCAGATCGAACGCGTCGCCCGCGAAGAGAACGTTCTCGAGCTGCCCCGCAACGCGGAGTTCGAAACGGCAGACGAGTCCGTCGTCGATGCGTATGTGGCGGCAACGGCTGCCCTACTCCCCCGCGGCGCAGAGAAGCTCAGCGTCGTCTATACGGCGATGCACGGCGTAGGCTGGCGCACGTTCTCGAGCGTCATCGAGGCGGCCGGCTACTCCGGAATCGCGTCGGTTCCCGAGCAGCAGGAGCCCGACGCTGACTTTCCGACGGTGTCGTTCCCCAACCCGGAGGAACCCGGCGCACTCGACCTCTCGTTTGCGCTCGCCCGCGAGGTCGGTGCAGAGCTCATCATTGCCAACGATCCCGATGCCGACCGCTTGTCGATCGCGATTCCCGACGTAGAGAGTGCTGAGGGGTACCGTCAGCTCACCGGCAACGAGGTGGGGTGGCTTCTCGGCTGGGATGCTGCCCGCAAGGCGGCGGCCTCCAACCTCGACGACGCTGCACTCGCGTGCACGATCGTGTCGTCGCCCGCGTTGGGTGCGGTGGCAAAGAAATACGGGCTGAACTTCGTCGAGACGCTCACGGGATTCAAGTGGGTTTCACGCGTTCCCGGTCTCGTGTTCGGGTATGAGGAGGCCATCGGGTACCTTGTGAATCCGGATGCTGTCAAAGACAAAGACGGCATCTCTGCCGGCGTCGCTTTTCTCGCCATGGCTGCCGAAGGAAAGGCAGAGGATGTGAGCGTCGCGCAGATGCTCGATGGCTTCACTGAGACGTTCGGCTTCTTCGCGAGCGACCAGCTGTCTGTGCGCGTCACCGATCTCTCGCTCATCTCGGCGATCATGTCCGAACTGCGCGAGAACGCACCGTCGACGATCGGTGGCGTCTCGATTTCGAGTGTCGACGACCTGCTCGATTGCTCGGGCGATCTCCCTCCGACCGACGCGCTGCGCTTCTCCCTCGACGACGGTTCGCGCGTGATGGCACGCCCGAGCGGAACCGAACCGAAGCTCAAGTACTACATCGACGTCGCTGCCCCCGCCGAGCAGGCTGAGCACGCACGAGGTGTGCTCACCAGCATCCGCGACGATCTTGACGCGTTCTCGAAGCGAATCGCCGAGCGCTGACTTCGCTGTGAGCGCGCGGCCTCACGTTGCTCGCTTTGGTGTAAATAAGAGATACTCCAAGGCAGTCGCGGATCCGGCGCTCCCCCCTTCAGAGTCTCTGAACGTCGGCAGCGCAAATGTATAGCTGTCAATGAGCAGAGGAAATATCTCACTATCGACATTGGCAGCTAGCTCAGACAGGAAAGACGACGACGCCTCAGCCAAGAATCCGCCCATGACGATTGTTCGCGGTCCCATGAGGTTGATGACGCTCGCCAAGCCAAGACCTAGGTACTCCACGAGCTCGGTCAACGCTGACCTTGCCGACAGGTCGCCGTCGCGCGCGCGATCCTCGAGGACGTGCAGTAGAGACGATCCCACGTCTGGTCCGTCAGAAGCGCCCACTGCCTCCTGCAAAAAGGCGTCGGAGACGACAGTCTCGACGCATCCACGCGAGCCACAGGAGCAGGTTCTTCCGCTCGGGTCTACTCGCAGATGACCAAGTGAGCTCACTCCGTGCGCTCCGCTATAAAACGGTTCGCCGTTCAGAACCATTCCCAGCCCAGTCCCGGTCTGCGCGTAAACGTACGCGAGGTTGAGCTCACTCGGTCGACCGTACCGTTGGTCAGCAAGAGCCATCGCACGCACGTTGTGTTCAACCACGACAGGCAATCGAAGTCGCAATTCCAGGTGGTCGGCAATAGGCACGTCGTGCCAATCAAGGTTGATGGAAAGAACATTGGTTCGATGACGAATATCGGCCGAACCAGGCACCGCGACTCCCACACCGATTACTGCTGGGCCATGCCAAACACGCAGTTCGGCGTCAATCGCATCGGCGAGCAGTTCAAGTACCTCAGAAGGAGAAGACGAAACATCGAATCGAATCGACCTTTGGAGCCTCATGTTCGCTGCACCATCAGCGATTCCCACTGTGACCTCTCCGACGCCGATATGCGCGCCAACCACCGCAATTGCGCTCGGATTAAGCCTGAGTTTCGTCGCTGGCCGGCCCACTCGAGCAGGAGTGTCGGCTGAATCCTCGGTCAGGAGACCGAAGTCAAGAAGAGGAGCCACGATCTTTGTGATCGTTGTCGGGGACAAACCTGTAGCGACAGAAAGTGCCGCCCTCGACTGCGGACCGTTGTCGCGCAACAACCGCAGCACCCGGTGGTCGTTAGCCATGAGTGCAGGAAATCCGAAAGTGCTCATACTCCATCCTCTCGCGTCTCAGGATTGACGGATACTCGCTTCCTTGTTATTTTCCTAACTAGACTAATTAATTAGTACAGGATTGGTGCCGATGATTTCTGAACGCTTGGAGCCCACTCACGGTGCGAGAGCAGACTCTTCCCCAAATGTCATCGTGATCCTTGCAGACGACTTGGGATACTCGGATCTTGGCTGCTTCGGCGGGGAGATACGCACTCCGACCTTAGATAAGCTCGCCCATCAGGGCGTTCGGATGACATCGTTCTACAACACGGCACGATGCAGCCCGTCGCGAGCAAGCCTTCTCACCGGGCAGCATCCCCATCGCACGGGGATCGGGATACTCACTGACGACGATCGGCCCCACGGGTACCCCGGTTCACTTCGAACTGACGTTGCGACCATTGCCGAGCTGTTCAAGCAGAGCGGATACGAGACGGCACTTGCTGGGAAGTGGCATCTTTCCCATGACGTCAGCACACCCAATATCACGTGGCCCACGCGCCGCGGATTCGATGACTTTTACGGAATCCTTGCTGGCGCCGATAGCTACTTCAACCCACAGGGCCTGCATCACAACGAAGAACGCGTACGCGTCACTGATCCCGACTTCTACCTCACAGACGCGATAAGCGACCACGCTGCCGACTTCGTCTCCCGATCTCGTGCACGCCGTTCCCCCTTTTTTCTGTACCTCGCGTATACCGCACCGCATTGGCCTTTGCATGCGCCCGAAGCTGAGATAGACGCATATCTAGACACATATCGGTCGGGATGGGATGACCTGAGAGAACAGCGCCTCGATCGGCTCATTCAGGAGGGCCTGCTTCCGTCGAACATGCCCCTCAGCCGGCGCGATTCGAGCCAGCCAGGGTGGAGTGAGACTCCCCATAAGGGCTGGAACGTCCGCCGTATGGCCACCTACGCGGCCCAGGTCACCAGAATGGATGCCGGAATAGCCACCGTTCTCGACGCGCTCGGCGATGATGCCGAGAATACCCTGGTCCTCTTCCTCTCCGACAACGGCGCGTCGGCCGAGCCAATGCCGCCGCCCGGGGCAACAAACTTTGCCACTCGTCAACCATCTCGAACACGGGCGGGCAAACCGATCAGCATCGGCAATTCCCCTCAGGTTAGCCCGGGTGGCGAGGATACCTATTCGACGTACGGGACAGCCTGGGCAAACGTCTCCAATGCCCCGTTCCGGCTGTACAAGGAGTGGGTGCATGAGGGCGGTATCTCGACACCGTTGATAGCATCATGGCCCGCCGGATTGGGAAACTCACCACGGATCGTCGCCGAGCCTTTTCAACTCACCGACATCGTTCCTACGTTGATCGATGCAACAGGACTTCCGCCGCACGACGGTCCAGGACAGAGCATGCTCAGCTCCTGGCGAGCCGAGACGACCAGCCACGACGCTCCTTTGTTCTGGGAGCACCTTGGAAACTGCGCGGTGCGAGTCGGACCGTGGAAGCTCATTCGGTCCGGCTTCGGTGATTGGGCACTCTATGACATGAGGAAAGACCGAACAGAAGAACACGATAGAGCCAGCGATTTTCCCGAACAAGTCGCCCAGATGGCTGCTCTCTGGCAGGAATGGGCCGACGCTAACGGAGTCGTTCCGTGGGAAAAAATCGAGCCCCACCTTGCCTATACTCCTCGTCTGGAGCCCGCACTCGACTCGTCATCCGAATGGTGAACTCTCGATGCCATACACAACCGTATGTAGCTCCCTACCTGTCGCGTCGAGACAGGTCGGACGCTGCGTCCAGACCAGGAAAAAGAGAGCAGTGATTGCTCAACGTCACCGTGTACGCCAGACACCCTGCGATCAAGAACTCTTAGCACCGACGAGCGGTCGGGAACCGGAAATCACTCAGGACATGGGGGTGTCCTGTCGTGAAGCAGGGGCAATGAGACGCAAGCTTCATTGCACAAATCGAGTTTTCACTCTGAAGAAATGGAGCCAATCATGAAGCATAGTCGGCCCAACATCGCGATGATTCTGACAGATGATCACGCCGCTCACGCGATTGGGGCGTACGGCTCGATTGTGAACGAGACACCTCGAATCGACGAAATTGCGTGTCGCGGAGTCACCGTTGAGAATTGCTTTGCCACGAACTCATTATGCTCGCCGAGCCGAGCTTCAATCCTGACCGGAACGTACAGCCACGTCAACGGAGTAACGACACTCTCCACCCCCATCGACGCGAGCCAACCTACATTCATCAGCCTTTTGCGCGAAGCAGGTTACAGAACGGCAATAGTCGGTAAGTGGCATATGGGCCACGGTGAAGGACATGACCCGCAAGGTTTTGACTACTGGGACGTCGTGATTGACCAGGGCGAGTACAACGACCCACAGTTCTTGTCGGCCGAGGGGCTTCGTCGCGAAACGGGGTATGCCACGGACATCATCACTGACCTTGCTCTGAACTGGATCGATGGAGATGACAGCGACCGTCCGTGGTGCGTTCTCATCTATCACAAGGCCCCTCACCGGCCATGGATCCCTGATGAAAAACACCGTGGGATGTATTCCGCACCCATTCCACTCCCCCGCACATTCGCCGACGACTACTCGACTCGGTCCACCTCCACTCGTCGCGCGACGATGCGAATCGCCGATTTCCTTGCCGAGGAGGATTTGAAACAACTCCCTCCCGAAGGCCTCAGTTATGAGGATCTCGCCGCGTGGAAGTACCAGCGCTACATGGAGGACTATCTCGCGTGCGTTGCCTCGGTCGATGACAACGTCGGCCGTGTCATCGACCATCTCACTTCCAGTGGCGAATTCGACGACACACTCCTGATGTATTCCTCAGATCAGGGGTTCTTCCTCGGGGAGCATGGCTGGTTCGACAAACGCTTCATGTACGAAGAGTCTCTGCGCATGCCTCTCGTGATGAGCTACCCGCACCAGCTACCCGCACAGACGAGACATTCGCAGATCGCAACGAACGTCGATCTCGCCCAGACGATTCTCGAGGCGGCCGGCGTCGAAGCACATCCGCGCATGCAGGGCCACAGTCTTTGGAACCAACTCTGCGGCGAACCCGGTGAGACCGATCGCAACGGCATGTACTACCGCTACTTCGAAAATGAGGACGGTTTCCATCGTGCGCCAGCGCATTACGGGTATCGAACAACGCGGTACAAGTTGATCTACTTCTACAATGACGGCCTTGGACTGCCAGGAACCGGCCACTACACGTATCCCCCAGAATGGGAGCTCTACGACCTCGAAGCCGATCCAGACGAGACAAATAACGTCTACGACAAGTCTGCATATTTCCAGATTCGAGAGCAGCTGAAGGCAGATATGTGGCGTGAACAAGCCCTCCTGGGCGATGCTCCACACCCGTCACAGCCACGCCCAGAACTCATCGGTCCATAAGAGTTATCTCCCCCTTTTGCACTCGTTACTGGCTCGCCTGCTGGTAACACTCGTCCTTCCAACAAAGGAGTTGGTCTTATGACCTCCATCAAAAAGTCTCGTCGTTCCGCTGGCGTAGTGTATTTTTTCGGTGCCCTCGGCGCTCTCCTCTGGGGATACGACAACGGCGTCATTGCCGGTGCCATGCTATTCATTAAGAAAGACTTCGATCTCGATCCTGGCCTTGTCGGGCTGGTCACCGCGTCGATAACACTCGGCGCCGGCGCGGGCTCGCTGCTCTCCGGCGCGCTCGCAGACAAGCTCGGTCGCAAACGACTCATTCTCCTTGCCGCAGTTGTATTCAGCCTCGGTATCGTTGCGGCTTCGCTGGCTCCGAACCCGGCAATTCTCATTCTCGCCCGTCTTGTGCTTGGTCTTGGAATCGGAATTGTCGCGGTTTCAATACCGATCTACCTGGCGGAATTGGCACCTGCCGCGATCAGGGGTCGAGTCGGAACACTCACGCAGTTGATGATTGCCTCTGGGATTCTGCTTGCGTATATCGTGAACTATCTTTTCTCCCCAACGGGTGATTGGCGCTGGATGATCGGGGTGGCCATAGTTCCCGCTCTCGCACTTCTTGTTGGAGTTGTTTTCCTTCCCGAGAGTCCCCGCTGGCTCGTAAAACACGGGCGCGAAGATGAAGCTCGAACGATCCTAGCGATGCGGATACCTGCCGATTCGGTCGATGCGTCGGTAGCGGAGATTCATCGCACTCTTGCGGCCAGCAAGGGGTCTTGGCGCGATCTCATCCAGCCGTGGGTCCGCCCCGCTGTCATCGTGGCAGTTCTACTTGCGATCTTCGCTCAGCTTCTCGGCATCAACACCATCGTCTTCTATGCCCCGACAATCCTCAGTGCGATCGGATTCAGTGATCAAGTCGCATTGCTGAACACAATCGGATTCGGTGTCGTGTCGATCATCTTCACCGTCATTGCTTTTCGCATTGTCGACGTTGTCGGACGTAAGAAGCTGCTCACACGGGGGTCCCTTGTGATGGGCGGAAGTATGCTCGTCATGGCCATCATCTCAATCACCTTCGGCCTCACTGCCGGCCTCACTGGGTACCTGGCCGTTCTCTGCCTAGTCGTGTTCAAAGCCACGTACTCCCTGACATGGGGAACGGTGACTCGTGTCGTGCAGTCCGAGATCCTACCGCTCACTGTCCGAGGCACCGCATTGGGCCTTGCCGAGGTGTTCAATTTCGCTTCCACGTTCGTTCTTTCCGCGGTCTTTCCGATGCTCCTTGCGGGCGGGACAGGACTGCCGTTCTTCGTTTTCGCCATCATCGGAATTGCAGCGTTCGTCTTCGTACGTTTCTTCGTCCGAGAGAGCAAAGGACTAACACTCGAGCAGATTGAGGAGGACCTCCGCACGCGAAACCGCGACAGTGCACGATAACTCCAGGTGACTCGTCGTCTGACGTGTCTGACCGGCGGGGGCTCAGCGTGAAGCTGTGACCGTTTCTCCACGTCGAACGAGCTGACCCCTCACGTGCGCCTCCGCCGCCTGTTCGCTCCGAGAACACCTCATTGCAACCGGTTTGACGTCTTCCCGGCTGGTCGTCGAACGCCAGCGAGGAAAACTTAGCCCAGCGCCGCGTCGAGCTTGCGCTCGATTTCGTCGAGGTCGACGTAACTGTTGACCTCGACGACGTCGGCGAACGTGGGGCCAATATGCTTCACAAGCTCCGGTGACGTCAAGATCACCTGGGCGTCGGCGGCATCTTCTTGCACGTGGGCGACGTCGGTCGCGGTCACGGTCGCATCGATGCCGAGGCGTGTGAGCACTCGCTCGGCGTTCACCTTCAGAATGCCGGCGGTGCCGATGCCGACGCCGCACAACGTGACGATGCGCTTCATGACGTCACCTGCTCGGAGATGCCGAGAATGCGCCGCACCTCGTCTGGCGTCGACGCAGCAGCAAGCGCATCGATCGTCGACGCGTCGTTGAAGGCGTTCGCGAGGGCTGCAACACCGGCGACGTGCTCCTCGGGCGTGCACACGGCAAGTCCGATCACGACAGAAACCGGGTCGTTGTGCGGATGCCCAAACGGAACCGGGTCAGCGAGCGTCACGACCGAGAGCCCCTCGGCGTGCACGTCTGGGCCCGGACGAGCGTGTGCGAGTGCGAGCCCCGGTGCGATCACGATGTATGCGCCGAACTCCTCAACGACGCGCACCATTCGCTTCGCGTACTCGGCGGTGACGGCGCCGCTGGCTTCGAGGGCCCTTCCTGCAAGCATCACAGCCTGCTTCCAGTCGCGCGCCCGCGCACCAATGTTCAGGGCGGAATCGGGAAGCGGTGGCAACGACATCGGCACTCTCAGAAGCTCAGTGTGGGCATGTGACGCTCGCACCCGGAGATCGGATGAGCGCGCCCAACGCCCTCCATTTTAGGCGAGTCGCTTCGATGACTGGGTCAGGCGCCGTAACTCTCGGCGTCTTCAAAGCCCTGACTGATGACGTCGACGAGGTCTTCCCGGTCTTCCAAGGGCAAAAACGCAGACTGCGCGGCATTGAGCTGGAACGTCTCGATGTCGGCGAGGTCGTACGAGAATGCGTCGGCGAGCAGCGCGAGTTCACGCGTCAGCGTCGTGCCTGACTGCGTACGGTTGTCGGGGTTCACAGTGACGCAGAAGCCCAGCTGGTACAGCACGTCAAACGGATGATCAGCGATCTCGGTGCCCCACGCGTCGATCGCTCCGGTCTGCAGGTTCGACGATGGGCTGAGCTCGAGTGCGACCTCGCGATCTTTCACCCACTCAGCCAGTCGGCCAAGCGAGACGAAGGTGTTCTCGTCGTCGCTGCGCACCGTCGAAATGTCTTCGGCAAGGCGCACGCCGTGCCCCAGCCTCAGCGCGCGCCCGTCGACGAGGGCGCTCTCAATGGACTGCAGCCCGTCGGCCTCGCCCGCGTGCACGGTGACCGGCAGGTAGTTCTGCGCAAGGTAATCGAACGCGAGACGGTGTCGGCTCGGAAGAAAACCTGCTTCAGCGCCGGCGATGTCGAATCCGACAACGCCGTTGTCGCGGTGACGCACGGCGAGCTGGGCGATCTCGAGCCCGCGATCGGCGTGCCGCATTGCGGTGACAAGTTGACCGACTCGGATGCTGCGACCGGCGCGCTCAATGTCCGCAACGCCCGCTTCAAGCCCCGCCTGCACCGCTTCAACTGCCGCATCGAGGCTGAGACCCCGCTCGAGGTGCTGCTCGGGTGCCCACCGCACTTCTCCGTAGACGACGCCGTCGTCGGCGAGGTCGTGCACGAACTCCCGGGCAATGCGCTCAAGGGCATTCTCGGTCTGCATCACAGACGTTGTGAGGTCGAACGTTGAGAGGTAGTCGACGAGATTGCCTGCGTTGCACTGTGACACAAACCAGTCGGCCAGGTCATCGGCATCCGTCTCGGGCACGCTGACACCTTCGTCGTCAGCGAGGTCGAGGATGGTGGCGGGGCGCAGCCCGCCGTCGAGGTGGTCGTGAAGCGACACCTTGGGCACGTCGCGAAGGTTAACGCGGCCGAGCGAATAGTCCTCATCGAGATCAGTCACGCCCTCAGGCTATCGTGCGGAGCCAGCCGTGAACAGAGCGTACTCACGGTGTCTGCGGCGCGGCAGAGCGCGCGCAATGCAACAGCATCCTGACGCGCCAGACAGAGCCCGGTCACGACCGTCACGCCAGCTTGCTTACCGGAGAATCGCGTTCACGAGACTCGGATGCTCATGGGGTCAGCGCAATTCACCCGTAAGAATCTCGACTGCGCGTTCGCCAATCACCATGGACGGGGCCATCGTATTCGCAACCGTCACGTGAGGAAGCACCGAAGCGTCGGCGACGCGGAGTCCCTCGATTCCATACACCTTGAGCTGGGCGTCCACGACGGCTCCATCATCGCGTCCTATCCGGCAGGTTCCGCTCTGATGCCAATAGGTCTCCACGGCGTTCCGCACGAACGCCTCGACCTCATCCGTCGCGGACGTCGCGGGTGCTGCTTCCCGTTTCACGAAGGGGCGAAGCGCCCGGGAATTGCCAACCTCTCGGGCCATCGCGACGACGGCTCGAGCCGAGCGCAGGTCGTCCGGGTCAGCGAGAAAGTTCGTTTCGATACGTGGCTTGGCGAGTGGATCTGTGCTCGCCAGACGAACCCGACCGCGACTGCCGCGGCGCAGGCGCATTGCAGGCATCAGAGTGAAGCATCGTTCAGGCGGCGGGTATTGCGCCGCGCTCTCCGGAGAGACGGATGGCGCTGGTGAAACATACATGACGAATTCTGGCGAACCCGGCCGTGTTTCGTCCTCCCAAAAGCACACAGCCTGACTTCGCGTGGGCATGGGCAATGGCGTATCTGTCGCTTCCCACATGCAGGGCAGGCGGATGTGGTCGTCGAGGTTACGTCCGACGCCTGAAAGGTGCTGAACGACCGGGATGCCGTGGGCACGCAGCTCGTTTTCGTCGCCGATCCCCGACCGCATAAGCACGGCCGGCGTGCCCAACGCTCCGAGAGACAGCACTACCTCCTGCATCGCGTATGCGCGCAGGGGCTTGCCATCACAGACGAGCTCGACTCCGCGGGCACGGCCCGCAGAAAGCACAACACGAGAGACTGTCGTGTGGGTGAGAACAGTGAGGTTCGGCCGTCCCACACGGTGAGCGACGTACCGACGATAGGGAGTCTGCCGGACGCCGTTGTCGATGTTCTCTTCTCTGACAGCGCTGCCGGATTCCGACTCCATGAGGATGCCGTTCGAGCTGTCGAATCGCGAGATCCCGATCTGTTCAGCCCCATCGAGGAACGTCGTGAAGAGCGGGTGAACGTCCTGTGCCGGGCGAACCTTCATCGGCCCTCCCGTGCCACGGCGTGCGTGGTCAGGGGTGCCCTGCCAGTCCTCGATGTCTCGATAATGATCCAGCACATGCGTGTATCCCCACGCAGGGTCGCCCGAGACCTCGGCGTAGGAGTCCCAGTCGTTTCGATGGCCCCGGGCCCAGACTCCCGCGTTGATCGCGCCTCCCCCGCCGAGTCCACGACCCGTCGAGTATGCGATCCGGCGGCCGTTCGCGTACTGGTTCTGCTCGGTGACGTAGTCCCATGTTCGCTCGGTTCCGAGGTTGGCCGGCCAGAGGTCAGGGTCGTGCACTCGCACGTCATCGTCGTCGCCACCACTCTCAACGAGCAGCACCGTGACAGCTGAATCTGCCGCCAGCTTGCCTGCGACGACAGAACCCGATGAACCGGCACCACACACGATGTAATCGAACGTAAGGCCGTCCTCAATACGGTCAGCCATCCCGTGTTGACTGGGGAAAACCTCGGCCGCACCGTCAGCCGGCGTGGAATTGCGCTTCATCGTCATTGTCTCCTTAACTAACGTTGCACGCGAGGTTCTCCGGCCACAAACGCGGCTGCCGCTACACGCGCTCATCAACAGTGAATTTGTCGGCGACCTGATCCACCTGCCAGTCATCGGGGAGCGCGTCGTAGACCAATTCCGGTTCGATGCGCTCGGTGTGCAGTTTCCAATAAGCATCCGCGATGGTGTCGGGCTCTGCAGCGGGACCGCCGTGTCCAATCGCCGCAGCGAGAGCCACATGGCCCACGTAGACGCCTCGCTCTCTCAGAGATTCGTGCAAGTTCAGCGCCCAGTTTCGCAGACCTCCGGTGGCAATCTGCACGTTCGCTACTCGCGGGACAATCATCGGGCCAGATCCTGCTCCGGTAGTAAAGATGATTGTGCCTGTGCCGCGTGACAGCATGCCTGGCAATACCGAACGAACGGCAGTGATGCCCCCGCGAATGTACATGTCGAACTCGGGCAGCACCGACTCAACAGTGACCTCACTCGCGTCAATGAGAGGTCGTGCCAGCATGTCGGCTTTTGTGGGCGCGGGCGAGAATTCCAGGACGTCAATTCCACCGAGCCTCTCCTCCGCCGCTCTCAGTGCGGAACGCAGGCTGTCAGGGTCGCTGACGTCCGCGGGAAACGCTGCCGCCTCGTGGCCGTCGTCTCGCAGCATTGCCGCGAGCCTTTCAAGCGGTTCTTCACGACGCGCGAGCAGCGCAATTGAAAAACCCTCGCGCGCGAAACGTCGGGCGATGGACATTCCCAGCTGGGGCCCGGCGCCCACGACGGCAAGCGTGTTCATGGTGACCTTTTCCTTCGGCGTACTTGCGCCTCATAATGTCTATTTCTTTGCCACATCACAGGACACGTCGTGTCTCTCGAGACGGCGCTCCAGCATCCGCAGTCTGTTTATAGCCGAGCTCACGCAAGGCATCACGGAGTCTCTCTGCGGCGGCATCTAGTGCTGACTCGTCTTCTTCCTGTGTGACCTCGGTGAAATCAAAATCCGACATGTCCCAGACGGGGGCCACATGTATGTGCAAGTGCGGTACCTCAAAGCCGGCAATGACAAGACCGGCGCGCGGAGCATCCCATGCCCGCTCCACACCGCGACCGATCGCCTTGGCCACCTTCATGCAACGCCATAGCGTCTCCCCGTCAGCGTCCGTCCAACGGTCCACTTCGCGCCGAGGAACGACGAGAGTATGACCGACGCGCAATGGAGCAATACTCAGAAATGCGACGACGTCGGGATCTTGCCAGACAAAATGGGCAGGGAGCTCACCAGCAATGATGCGGGAGAACAGGGACGTCATAAAGCGAATCCTTTCCGACATGAATCTTGATCGTTTCTGTCCGGAATCGCCCTGTGACGATTCCAATGTCTCAGTTCTTGCGGAGATCCCATCGCTGGAATCCTTAGCCAAGGGCATTACATACGTTCAGGCCAGCGGCTCCCAGCTGAACGAATCTCCGGCGCGCCGGACCCGACCAAAGGGTACGTCGGCAAAGTGAATTCCGAATCCGATGGTTTTCTCGTCGGCGAGTTGGCTGAGCACCCGGCGCCGGAGCGTGGACGACTCGCTGTCTGACGACTCACCGACAATCGGCCACTCCGGATGTGCAACCTGTACCGGAGAATGCAGGACGTCGGCGAAGGCAAACAGCTTCTCGTCTCCAGATGCCACCTCGAACCCGATTTGCCCGGGTGTGTGACCAGGCAATGCCACACAGCGCACCCCGGGGAACACCTCATCTCCGTCCGAAACGATGTGCACCTGTGTGGCGAGGGTATTCGCGATCGGTTCCGTTATTCCAAACGTTGTCTCGCGCGCCTCCCATTCACGTTGCGACAGCAGGTATGCGGCGTGTGTGAAGACGGGACGAGTTTCACCTGGCCTTGGATGCGCAGCCCAGCCCACGTGCTCAATGTGAAGGTGGGTGATCCCGATCTTCTCGATTTCGCGAGGGCTGCGCCCGAGCGTCGCGAGGCTGTCCAGAAAGGAGCCACCGTACATGCACGCCATGCCGTGCTCCATCATGGAAATCTGCTCAGTGAACGGTCCGTAACCAGCATCAATTAACATAGCGCGCTCACCGTGTTCGATGAGCAGTCCGCCGGCACTGATTGTCAGCCAGCCGGATTGATCGAGGAACTGGCTATTCTGAGTCCAGGTCTCATCCGACGTGGTCGGAAAGAGACTTCTCGGGACCATCTTGACGACGCCGTCTGGCACATAGCTCAGCTTGAGCTCTCCAACTCGCGCTGAGCGGATTCGTGCTGGCCGACGCAGCCGATCCTCGTTGTCCGGGCTGCCCATTGCTGCTCCTTCTTCCATTCTGAAACTCTGTGCCCTGCCCGCCCGTCACGAACGATGGGCCCAGGGGACGGATTCAAGTAGGCGCTCGAGCCGCAGTTCTCCATCGCGCGTCTGGCCACCGTGATCCATCACCACACGAAGCCGCTCGACAACGTCATCCGGGGATGGATAGACCTTCGCGTGGGCCGCGGCTTCCTCCGCCAGATACGGAACAAACCCGCTCGCTTCTGCCGCATCGAGTGCTTCCTTCGCCGCGGCAGTGACACCTTTCGGCAACCCAGCGATTCGACGCGCAAGCGCATCGACGAATGCATCGAGGCTCTCATCCGGCATCGCGCGGTTGATCCATCCGTATCGTTCGGCAACAGTGGTGTCGAAAAGCTCGGCACCCAGTACGATCTCCAGCGCGCGAGCACGCCCCACCAGTCGATTGAGGTATTGGGTGCCGCCGCCCCCGGGGAAGATTCCCATCAACGACTCGGGTTGAGAAAGCCACGTCCGATCCGCGGCAGCGAACCTCATGTCTGCGGCCATCGCTAATTCTGCGCCGCCCGCACGAGCATAGCCACGCAGCTTCGCAATGGTCACCTGGGGCAAAGTGCGCAGGCGCTCATTGAGCTGCTGAAGTGGGTTGAGGGCAGGGTCTGCATCGGCATCAACCAGCGCCGTGAGCGAGCCCGGATCGAACGACCATTCAAAGTCAGCGTGAGCCGAGAAGAATTCAGGGTTGGCCGATTGGAAAACGATCACATCGAGGCCGTCGTCGGATGCCGCTTCATCCGCAAACCTTCTGAGGTCACCCGCAAGTGCGGCGTCGAGTGTGTTAACCGGCGGATTGTCGATGGTCACCCACGCGATCCGGCTCTCCGCACGGACCAGCAGGGTTCCGTACTCGCTGTAGCTCATTTCTGCGCTCCTTAATGCACGACCGTCGTAGCGACCGTTCACGATTGTTTAGTAGCGATTACATAAAACAACGTAGCACATTCTTTAACGTGCGATACACTTTGGCCATGGCGGGAAGACCGAGGACCTTCGAGAAGGACGAAGTACTCCGAATTGCAATGCGCGCATTCTGGGAGCGCGGATACGACGGAGTCAGCGTCGCGCACGTGTGCGCAGAAGCGGGCATCGCCGCGCCGAGCCTCTACGCGGCGTTCGGCGACAAAGAGGCGCTCTTTGACAAAGCCTGTGCCCTCTACACCGAGCACCTCGACGAGGATCTGGAGCGCGATCTGTCGGCGCCCAGGGCACAAGAGGCAATCCAGCAGCTGCTCAGATCGTCGGCCGAGCACTTTACGACACCTGGACAGCCCCCTGGCTGCCTGATAATGGGCGAGCCACGGTTGGCCAAGAGACGCGAAAAGACCCGCATTCGCATCCGAGCGCGACTGCGCCAAGCGGCAGCCGAAGGTGAGCTCGCCTCAATCGCCGAAGCCGACGAGGTAGCCGCATTTATCGACACCGTGCTGTCGGGCATGGCTGCCGGAGCTCGGGATGGCGCCGACCGTGACCAGCTGTTGGCCGCCGCACGATACGCAGCCCGCGCGTGGCCGGTGTAGCGGTCCCGCGCACAAGGGGCCGAAGCGCCACGTGACTGCTCGATGGAAAAACAATGGAGGATTTCGTCGCGAGAGGGGTTGTTTAACTAGTAGACCGGTCATATAGTCATGATGGCGCAACACGACGAGCAATGAACAGCTCGGGGGAGAGAGAATCATGGGACGTATCACGGTCGGCAAAGAAAACAGCGCCGACATCGATCTTCACTACGAAGACAAAGGGACCGGGCAGCCCGTCGTGCTCATCCACGGGTACCCGTTGGACGGCAACTCGTGGGAGGCGCAGATCCCAGCACTGCTCGGTGCCGGCCACCGAGTTATCACCTACGATCGACGCGGCTTCGGCAAGTCTGCCCAACCCTCAACGGGCTATGACTACGACACCTTCGCCGCTGACCTGAACATGGTCATGGAAACCCTGAACCTCCACGACGCGATCCTCGTCGGCTTCTCGATGGGCACCGGCGAAGTCGCACGCTACTTGTCTACGTACGGATCCCACCGCGTCTCCAAAGCCGTTTTCCTCGCGTCCCTGGAACCGTATCTGGCCATCACAGACGACAACCCCGACGGAGCCGCCCTGCCCTCGTTCTTCGAAGAAATTTCCCGAGCCGCGTCGAAGGATCGGTATGCATTCTTCACAGGCTTCTACGCTGACTTCTTCAACCTAGACGAGAACCTGGGCACTCGAGTAAGCGAAGAAGCGGTGCGCAATTCTTGGAACGTTGCGGTTGCAGCCGGCCCGATCGCATCCGCCGCCGCGCCGCTCACGTGGTCGACGGACTTCCGAGCGGACGTCCCCCGAATCGACGTGCCGACCCTGATCGTGCACGGCACCGCCGACCGGACTCTGCCGATCGACGCTACCGGGCGCCGCTTTGCCGCGGCCCTGCCCGAAGCTAAGTACGTCGAGATCGAGGGCGCTCCCCACGGATTGCTCACTACGCACAGTACCGAAATCAATAAGCTTCTCCTCGACTTCCTCGATCAGTAAAACCGGTGAGCGAGCAATGGCGCGACATTCAATAGAAGACTGGTCCCATCGGCAATATCATTGCAACCATGCCAGCGAAACAGGGCGACGCCCGCCGCAAGATTCTCGATACAGGTCGACGGATTATGTCTCGAAAAGGGTTTTCTGCAACCGGTACCAGCGAAATCCTCACCGCGGCTGGGGTACCGAAAGGCTCGTTTTACCATTACTTCGGCTCAAAGGACGCATTCGGGGAGGCAATGATGCAAGCCTATTTTGCTGACTACATCGCTGAAATGGAACACATCTTCGCCGAGCCGAAGCGGACCGCAGCAGATCGCCTGATGGCCTATTGGCGAGACTGGCACGAAACTCAGAGCCTCGACGATTGTCAAGGTAAGTGCCTCGCGGTGAAGCTTGGGGCGGAAGTCGCCGACCTCTCTGAATCTATGCGACTCGCACTCAAAGACGGCACCTCCGAGATTATCGACCGCATTGAGAACACGATTGCGGAGGGCTTGAAGGACGGTTCAATTTCCATAGCCGGTGACTCCCGCGACACCGCGGAGCTGCTGTACGACATGTGGCTCGGGGCGAGCGTAATGGCAAAGATCCGTCGCGACATCGGTCCGCTAGACACAACGATGAAGGCAACCCGTCACCTTCTGCACATATCAACGCGACGCGACGAGACGCCAGCGACTAACCGCTGACACCCCTCTCTGTCCGTTCGCCTCGCTCACGACGACCAGCGCACGAGAACGGAAAGAAGCCATGAAAATACTCATCGTCCTCACCTCGCACGACAAACTCGGCTCGACCGGTCGTGATACCGGGTTCTGGCTTGAGGAGCTCGCCGCGCCCTATTACCGTTTCACCGACTCTGGAGCCGACCTCGTACTCGCTTCTCCCCACGGCGGCAAACCGCCGCTCGACCCCAAAAGCAATGAGCCGGAATTCCAGACTGACCAAACTCGCCGTTTCGAGTCCGACCCCGAGGCTCTCGCCGCCCTTGAGCGAACCACCCGCTTAGACTCCGTCGCTGTCGAAGACTTTGACGCCGTCTTCTACGCTGGCGGCCACGGCCCGCTGTGGGACCTGGCGGAAGATCCTGCCTCCGTTCGACTCATCGAAGCCACGCTGAACGCGAACAAACACCTGGCCCTGGTCTGCCACGCCCCGGGAGTGTTGCGTCACGCGACAAATCCTGACGGCACTCCCCTCGTCGGTGGCCGACGGGTCACTGGATTCACTAACGGGGAAGAAGATGCCGTCGGTCTGACTGAAGTCGTTCCATTCCTCGTGGAGGACGAACTCAAGCGGCTCGGTGCGGAGTACTCGAAAATCGGCGACTGGCAACCATATGTTGTCAAGGACGGGCTGCTCATCACCGGGCAGAACCCCGCATCGTCCAGTTCTGCCGCTGAGGCCCTCCTTGAGGAGCTCAACAATCCCCACGCGTAGCTCCCTGCGCAATTGGCACGTCAAAACAGCGAGGGACGGATGCTGCATCTATCCACGCGCTATATCCGCCCGGCCTTTGTCCACACGCAATGTTCATCTTGGCCGGTAACCAACGAGAGAGAGTGACGAGATGAGCGACAGTGACGTAACAAGAGTTTTCATCGTGGGTATCGCCGGCGCCATCGGGAGCCGCCTCGCCCATCTGCTTACGGTTGACGGCGACAGAGTCGACGGGCTCTACCGACGCTCCGAACAGGGCGAACGACTCGCGGCCGACAGCATCCGGGCTACCCAGGGCGACGTGACTCGCCTCGATGGCCCTTCCTTCGCGGAATTGCTGAAGGATACCGATGTGTTGGTCTTTGCCGCTGGAGCTGGCGGCAAAGGCGGAACCACTGCCATCGATGCCATTGACGGTGCCGCCGTCACGACGACCCTTGAAGCAGCCCGCCTCGCTGGTGTACGGCGTCTGGTGCTCGTCTCCGTCTTTCCCGAAGCCTGGCGCGGGCTGGACGTATCCGACACCTTCGAGCATTACATCGAGGTCAAGAAGAAGGCAGACGCCGAACTTGCCGCCTCCGATCTCGACTGGGTCATACTGCGTCCAGCTGCCTTGACTGACGACGCGGGCACCGGGCGCATCAGCCTCTCTCCTGCTCTAGTCCACACAAGGGTCACTCGTGACGACGTCGCTGCCGCACTCGCCGAACTTGTCCACACACCGCAAATCCACCGCCAGATTCTCGAGCTTACCCAGGGCCAGGATCATATCGCTGAAGCCGTCCGTAGGCAGATCAGGGGTTAATGAGTCGAACATCTCAGCACGAAAGCTCCTTGGATAGACGTCGCAAATCTCCGTCATGGTGGGGCCCATTCTGGATTTAAGGAGCACGCATGACTCGCACGTGGTTCATCACCGGCACGTCCTCTGGCTTCGGCCGCCATCTCACCGAACAGCTTCTTGCGCGGAAGGAAAGGGTAGCCGCCACCGCACGCCGCCCGGAGACCCTCGACGACCTGGCGGTCCGCCACCCCGACCAGCTCTGGCGAGCCGAATTGGATGTCACCGATACCACAACTCTGCGTGAGGTTATGGATCGTGCATTCGCCGATCTCGGGCAGATCGACATTATCGTCTCCAACGCCGGATACGGACTGTTTGGCGCGGCCGAGGAACTCTCTGACGAGCAGATTGATCGACAGATCGCCACCAATCTCACTGCATCCATTCAACTGGCGCGCGCTGCCATTCCCCATCTACGGCGGCAGGGGCATGGTCGCTTCATCCAGATCGCCAGCATCGGTGGTCAAGTCGCTTTCCCAGCCATGAGCCTTTATCACGCCACCAAGTGGGGCGTCGAGGGGTTCTGGGAATCAGCCGCTGCCGAACTCGCCCCTTTCAACATCGGTGTGACCCTTGTCGAACCGGGCGTCGCGCGCACGAACTTCGGAGGCGCGAGTTCGGTCCTGGGCTCACCGCTGCCTGAATACAGCGACGGCCCGTCGGGGCACCTCCGCGACATGCTCTCCGGCGAACTTCCCCCGCTTCCAGCTCCAGGAGACCCCGCAAAGATCGCGGCAGCCATAATCGCATCCGCCGAAAGCACCGAAGCGCCATTACGTTTGACGCTCGGCTCTGATGCCTACGCGCTGGCGACCACGGCCCTGCGCAACCGCCTGGAAGTTCTGGAAGCAGGGCGGGCTCTTGCCCATTCAACCGACGCAGACGACGCCTTTTCCGCTTCTGTCTCCGACGGCACTTGAGGCACCCCAATACTTTCGGCTGCGGGAAAGACGCGTCTCATCAACGGAGCTGGGGGCCGCGCCCCGACGTTTCCCCGTTTCGTATTGACCAGACGTGAACAGCGTCGCGGCACAACACGGATCTGACTCGGTCCCCGACTGCCACATGCACCCCGACGAACTCGGGGTGGCCGTTATATCTGCCGGAACTCGTGCGCGCCGTCACAATGGCACAACGGGTTGTGTGTGGGCTGCCGCGTCTGCCTGACATGTTTGTGAAACATATCATCGTAGATGCCGGCCATACCGCGCGGCACCGGGATGAAGGAGTTATCCATGGCAATTCACGAGCGCGTCTGCTTCTTGATGCACCTGAAGCCCGAACGCGTCAATGACTATCTCGCTGTGCACGACCACGTCTGGCCCGAGATGCTCGCGGCTCTGCGCGCGACGGGTTGGCACAATTACTCGCTGTTTCTGCGCGCAGATGACGGCCTCGTCATCGGCTACCTCGAAACCGACGACTACGAGCAGGCGCAGCGCGACATGGCAGCGACCGACATCAATGCGCGATGGCAGCAAAAAATGGCGGAGTACTTCGTGTCAGAGTCGAATCCGGATGCCGCGAGCGAACGTCTGACCGAGTACTTTCACCTTGAGTGATTCTGCTAGGCAATTTCGTTCACAGTGTCATAAACTTTGCGCATGCCTCCTGATCAAGCAGGATTTGACCGCGGTGCTGCTGTCACACGCAGCCTACTGGGCTGGGGTGTCGTGGCAGGCCCTTTCTACGTTGTCGTTGGACTCATTCTCGCTCTAACGCGTCCGGGCTTCGACCTCACTCGAGATGCGCTGAGCCTGCTCATGCTCGGAGAACACGGCTGGATGCAGCAGACCAACGCCGCATTGTCGGCACTCATGGTGCTCGCCGCCGCGTACGGAGTTCTCCGAACGCTCCGCTCGGGCCGCGGGCTCGCGATCGGATCGCTCACGGCGGTTTACGGCATCTGCCTCGGCCTCAGTGCCGTGTTCTTGCCGGCACCGACGGAACAGTTTCCCCCAGAGCAGTCAGGTGAGATCGTGTCTGCTGGGGGCATCCTTCACCTTGTTTTCGGTGCGCTCGGATTCGTCGCACTGGCCGCAGCAGCATTCTCTTATGCACGGTGGGCAGCATCGCGCAGTGAATCACGCCACGTGCAGCTCGGCGCTTGGTGCGGCTCAACCATTCTCGTGGGCTTCATTGCGGGCGCCGCACTCGCACAGTTTCCGATCGGCGTCGCAGCACTCTGGATCGCTGTTCTCGCCGGATGGCTCTGGCTCGCCCTCACGTCAGCGCACCTCTACACCGTCGCGCCGCACCCGGTCATCTCTGAGCGGCAGCAGCCTCCCTCGGATCCGTCCGCAGGTGGCAGCACTTCTGCCTAAAACGTCGCGCCACAAGTGAGACGCTGGGGAATGCGCTTGCCCAGGCTGCCGGGGGCGGCAGTTTACCGCGTGTCACTTTCGAGGGTCAGCCGATGCGCGCCGCCACACGCGGAGCCGGCGCGAAGGGGGTAGCATTCGCATCGATCTCGTAGGCCCCCTCAAGGGCATCGAGCGCTCGCGGGAAGCGGGCATCGTCGTCTGCCGACAGCGTGAACAGCGGCTGACCAGCCGTGACCGGCTCCCCCGGCTTCACGTGCAGGTCGATGCCCGACGCATGCAGAACAGGATCTTGTGCTCGGGCGCGCCCAGCGCCCAGACGCCACGCGGCGAGTCCAAAGGGAAGAGCCTCCTGGCGCACGAGTACGCCGTCGCGGTCCGCAGTGACTGTGTGCGACTCGTGTGCTGTCGGCATCGAGGCATCCGGGTTTCCGCCCTGAGCTTGCACCGTGCGGCGCCAGATGTCCATGGCGCGGCCGTCCGAGAGCGCTGCCTCGACATCGGCATCCGGCTGTCCTGCAAGCGTGAGCATCTCGCGCGCGAGCGCCACCGTGAGCTCAACCGTGTCGGCGGGCCCCCCGCCCGCAAGCACCTCGAGCGATTCGCGCACTTCATTCGCATTGCCGATAGCGGTGCCGATGGGCACGTTCATGTCGGTGAGCAGCGCAGACGTGGCGACTCCGGCATCCGTGCCGAGCTCCACCATGGTGCGAGCAAGTTCTTCGGCCTTTGCGAAGTCGGTCATGAACGCGCCGGAGCCGAACTTGACGTCGAGCACAAGTGACTCCGTGCCCTCGGCGATCTTCTTCGACATGATGCTCGATGCGATCAGCGGAATCGCCTCGACGGTTCCCGTCACGTCGCGCAGCGCATACAGCCGCTTGTCCGCGGGTGCGAGTCCGGAGCCGGCCGCGCAGATGACGCCTCCGAGCTCGCGCAGCTGGGCGAACATCTCGTCGTTCGAGAGGTTTGCGCGCCAGCCTGGAATCGACTCGAGTTTGTCGAGCGTTCCGCCCGTGTGGCCGAGGCCGCGCCCTGACAGCTGCGGCACCGCGACACCGAACGACGCGACGAGCGGCATGAGGGGCAACGTGATCTTGTCGCCGACGCCACCGGTTGAGTGCTTGTCGACTGTGCGCTTTTTGAGCCGTGAGAAGTCCATGCGCTCCCCAGATGCGATCATCGCGAGCGTCAGATCGCGAATCTCACGTCGCGTCATGCCGTTGAGCAAAATCGCCATCGCCAGGGCCGCCATCTGCTCGTTGCCCACGTACTCACGCGTGTAGGCGTCGACGAGCCAGTTGATCTCGTCTGTTGACAGTTCACCCTTGTCACGCTTGGTGCGGATGATGTCGACGGCGTCGAACGCCTCAATACGGTCGGTCATGCGTTCCTTTCCTTGCAGAGCGGATGCCGGTGAGCCTTGCGCGCCTGCACGTCGCTGGTCAGCGACTGAAGTCTTCGAGCTGACGCGGCCCGAATGCGTCGGGCAGCACCTCGTCGATTGTTCGGATTCCCGAGACGGTGTCGAGCAGCATCCCTGGCTCTGAGTGCTCGTACAGCAGCTGACGACAGCGGCCGCATGGCATGAGTGTCTGCCCGTTGCCGTCGACGCAGGCAAACGCGACGAGTCGACCCCCTCCGGTCATCGCGAGGTTCGAGACAAGGCCGCACTCGGCGCACAGCCCGACTCCATAGCTCGCGTTCTCGACGTTGCAGCCCGTGACGATGCGGCCGTCTGTCACGAATGCCGCGGCGCCGACCGGAAACGTCGAGTAGGGCGCGTATGCCTTGCGCATCGCCTCTGTCGCGCTGTGGCGAAGTCGATCCCAGTCGATTGTGCCAGCGTCGGTCACGGTTCCTCCTACGATTTTATGTATGGACTGCCGCTTGCTGCCGGCGGTCGAGACTGGCCGACGAATCCGGCGACGGCGAGGATCGTGACGATATACGGCAGCATGAGGAGAAACTCGCTGTCCACGGGAGAGCCGAGAGCGCCCAACAGATTCTGCAGGTTCGTGGCGAAGCCGAACAGCAGTGCCGCAAGCGTCGCCTTGATGGGATTCCATTGACCGAAGATCACGGCGGCAAGCGCGATAAAGCCCATGCCGGCGGTCATGTCTTTGGTAAACCCGCCGACGGAGCCGAGCGTGAAGTAGGCGCCGCCGAAACCGGCGATGGCTCCCGCGAGAGAGACGTTCCAGAATCGAGTCGTGTTCACGCGGATACCGACGGTGTCAGCGGCCTGCGGGTGCTCGCCGACAGCGCGAACGCGAAGCCCCCACTTGGTATGGAACATGCCCCAGTACACGAGCGCAATCGCGATGTACATCACGTAGATGATGATCGTCTGACGGAAGAACACGGGGCCGATCAGCGGAATCTCGCTGAGAAACGGGATGCTGATGCGTTCGAACCGCGGTGGGCTGTTGAGCAGTGGAGTGTTCTCGGTGAGCACCTGCGAATAGAAGAACGAGGTGAGGCCTAGCACGAGCACGTTCACGACGACACCGACGATGATCTGATCGACGAAGTACTTGATTGAGAACGCCGCGAGAATGAAGCTCACGAGCATTCCGGCAACCATCGCTGCGAGCAGTCCGAGGTAGGGGTTCTGCGTCACCGAGGCCACGACGGCCGAGCTGAACGCGCCGGCGAGCAGCTGCCCCTCGATCGCAATGTTCACGACACCGGAGCGCTCAGAGATCACGCCGCCGAGGGCACCGAAGATCAGAGGTGCCGATAGCGCGACGGTTCCGAGCAGGAAGCCGGGAAGGGGAACGTTTCCGCCCGCTGCCGCCCACGCGAAGAAGCCGATGAGAAACAGCACGGCGAACACCGAGGTGAGCCACAGCCACGTCGCCGTGTAGTTGATGGTGCGCCACACCGATACCGCGGTGATCGCAGCGAGCAGAATCGTGACGACGACGCCGGTCACTGCCGCGTTCATCACGAGGGGCGGCAGCACGATGGCGTCTGAGTCGTTTGACAGTTTGAACGTTGTGTCGCCCTCGCGCGCAAGGAAGACGAAGAGGATCAGCGCGGCGATGGTGACAATCGCAAACGCGATAGGTGCCTTCCAGCTTCGCACCTGTGCAACTTCAAGGCTCTCTGAGACGGGAATGTCCGCTGCATTGCTGACGGTGCTCACTTGGCCGCCACCTCCTTCGACACGTTGGGGGTGGTGCGCTTCTTGTCACGGGCACCGGGCTTGGGGATGAAGAAGATGGAGCGCACAAGCGGCGGCGCGGCGATGAAGAGAACGATGACCGACTGCACCACGAGCACGATGTCGATCGGGATTCCCTCACCCGCCTGCATGGCGTAGCCACCAGCTTTGAACGCACCAAATAGGATGCCGGCCGCGAACGTGCCCCACGGGGTGCTGCGGCCGAGCAGCGCGACGGTAATGGCGTCGAACCCGATGCCGGCGTCGATCCCCGAGCTGAATCCGCTCGTGATCGTGCCGAGCACCTGCGAGACGCCAGCGAGACCCATGAGCCCACCGGCGATGAGCATTGACCAGATATACATGCTCTTCACGTTGATGCCAGCAGTGCGTGCAGCGTTGGGGTTCTCCCCGACTGCACGGAATTTGAACCCGAGGTTCGATCGATTGAGCAGCCACCACACAAACACCGTGGCGAGAATCACGAGTATGAATCCGGCGTGCAGGTTGTAGCGCTCTCCGAAGATGGGCGGCAGAATCGCCGTGGGCAGCATCGGCGCAGACTCGGGGTTCACTGTGCCCGGAGCCTGAAGAAGCCCTGGCGTGCGCAGCATCCACGAAATCAAATAGAAGGCAACGTAGTTGAGCATGATCGTGAGGATCACCTCGTGAGCGCCGGTTCGCGCCTTCAGGTAGCCGACGAGACCGCCCCACAGCGCACCGGCGACAACACCCGCGATCACTGCGAGAGGAAGGTGGATCCATATCGGCAGGTGGAACGAGAATCCGACCCATCCCGCGGCTCCTGCAGCAACGAGCATCTGACCGCGTCCACCAATGTTGAACAGGCCCGCTCGGAACGCCAGCGCCACGCCGAGTCCGCCGGCGATCAGCGGCGTGGCGTGATGCAGCGTATCGGTGATGGACTTGATCCCCGCGAGGAATGTGTCGCGATTCGTGTTGTAAATCGCTCCATTGAAGAGGGCGATATACGCACCGGAAACGGCGTCCCAGATTGCGGCCAGCATATCGGCCGGCCGTGCGAAGAAGTACCCTGCGGTCTCCTGAACCTTGCTGTCGGTGAAGGCAATGAGCACGGCACCGACGACGAGTGAGATCACAACGGCCAGCACGGTCATCACGGTGCTGCTGTTCATGATCTGCGACGCGAGCTGGTTCGCTCGCGGCGCCTCAGAATTCTTCTTGTCCGTTTCGACGTCGGTCATGCTGCAGCTCCCGTCGGCTTTTCGCCGGCCATCATCAGACCGAGCACGTCACGCGATGTGTTTCCGGGCACGATGCCCACGATCGACCCGCGATACATCACGGCAATGCGATCGGCGAGAGCAGCCACTTCGTCAAGTTCCGTCGATACGACGACAACGGGAATGCCTGCGTCTCTCGTCTCGACCATGCGTTTGTGAACGAACTCAATCGAACCCACGTCGATGCCTCGCGTGGGCTGCGCGGCGATGAACAGCTTGAGTTCGCGGCTGAGCTCCCGAGCGAGCACCACTTTCTGCTGATTGCCCCCCGAGAGGTTTCCCGCATTCGTCTCGACGGAGGGGGCCCTGATATCGAATTCGTCCTTCGTCTCGTGAGCAAACGTATCGAGGTACCCGAGCTGCAGGCTCCCGGCCTTGACAAAGGGAGCTCCGTTTGCCCGATCGAGCATGAGGTTCTCGGCGATGGTGAAATTCTTGATGATGCCGTCTTCGGAACGGTCCTCGGGAACGTACCCGACTCCGGCATCGAGCACTTTTCTCACGTCGAGACCCGAGAGATCTTCGCCATTCAACGAAACTGTTCCCGTGACGCGCGGCTGCAAACCCATGATCGCTTCGGTGAGCTCCGTCTGACCGTTGCCTTGCACTCCGGCAATCGCGAGAATCTCGCCCGCATGAACGTCGAAGCTCACATTGTTGACAACCTTGAGTCCGAGAGGATCGATCACATTGAGATTCTTGACCGAGAACGACACATCTCCGAGGGTCGGGTCGTCCTTCTGCACGGTGAGTTCGACAGCACGGCCCACCATCAAGGTGGCCAGTTCGCTGTTGCTCGCCGTCGGTTCGGCTTCGCCGACAACCTTGCCGAGACGCACAACGGTGATGCGGTCGGCGACTTCACGCACCTCGCGGAGCTTGTGCGTAATAAAGACGATCGACGTTCCGCCTTCTTTCAACTGCCGCATCGTCTCGATGAGCTCATCGGTCTCTTGAGGGGTCAGTACGGCAGTGGGCTCATCGAACACCAGAACCTTGGCGTCGCGGGACAAAGCCTTGATGATTTCAACGCGCTGCTGCACGCCGACGGGGAGATCCTCGACAAGCGCGTCGGGGTCGACATTGAACCCGAATCGCTCGGAAATCTCGAGAACCTGCTTGCGGGCGGCCGCGAGGTCAAGCGCACCGCCAAATCGTGTCGACTCGTGGCCGAGCATGACGTTCTCAGCAACGGTGAAGACGGGAATGAGCATGAAGTGCTGGTGCACCATGCCGATGCCGGCGCGCATGGCGTCACCGGGCCCCGAGAAGCTCTGCACCTCGTCGTCGAGAAGGATGTCGCCCTCGTCAGCCTGGTACAGGCCGTAGAGCACGTTCATGAGCGTTGATTTTCCGGCGCCGTTCTCTCCGAGAAGACAGTGGATTTCGCCCGGTTCGACAACAAGGTCGATGTGATCGTTCGCCGTCAGCGATCCGAATCGCTTGGTGATGCCGCGAAGTTCGAGCTTCATGTTAGGGATCCTACGGTTAGTACGTCCATCACAACAGAGGAGGCCAGCTGGGTGGCTGGCCTCCCCCGCAGTGCTGTGAGTTGCGAGTAAGCGATTACTTCGGGCTTGACGGAGACGTGACCTCGATCGAGCCGTCGATGATGCCCGCCTTGATCGTGTCGAGCTCGCCCTGGAGGCTGTCGCTCACCTTGTCTTCCCAGTCGTGGAACGGGGCAAGGCCGACGCCCTCGTTCTCGAGCGTTCCAACGTACGGCTCAGCGTCGAAGTCGCCATCCTTAGCGGCCGCGGTGACGATGTTGTAGACACCGTCGCTCATCTGCTTCATGATCGACGTCAGGAACATGTCGTTGTCTGAATCGGCCGTCTTGAAGAGGTCAGCGTCGACACCGATCATTGCGATCTCCTCGCCTGAGTCCTTGATCGCCTCAATGCCAGAGAGGAAGATCGGACCGCCGACGGGCAGAAGCACGTCAACACCCTGGTTAATGACGCTGGTCGCCGTCTGCTTCGCTGTCTCGTTTGCATCGAAGCCACCGGTGAACTGCCCTTGCTGTGCATCAACGTCCCAGCCGACGACCTGCACATCGGCGTCTTTCTGTTCGTTGTAGTACGCGACGCCGTCAGCGAAGCCGTCCATGAAGATCGTCACTGTCGGAATCTGCATTCCGCCAAATGTGCCGACCTTGCCGGTCTTCGACGTGTCTGCCGCGGCGTACCCGGCAAGGAACGCTGCCTGAGCAGTGTCGAAGATCATCGGCTTGACGTTGTCGGCCTCAATGGAGTTGTCATCAAGGATCAGAAAGTTGACGTCGGGGTTCTTCTCTGCCGCTTCCTTTGTCGCGTCAGCGAGCAGGAATCCGACGGTGATGATCAGGTCGCAGCCCTGGTCGACGAGACTCGTGATGTTCGGGCCGAAGTCGGCCTCTGACGCCGACTCGACGTGCTTCTCTTCGATGCCGAGGTCGTCTGCAGCCTTGACGAGTCCTTCGTAGCTCGACTGGTTGAACGACTTGTCGTCGAATCCACCGGAGTCAGAGACGATGCAGGGAAGATAGTCGATGGCTTCGCCGTCCGAACCGCCGCCTCCAGCGGACTCGGGGGCTTGTCCACAGCCGGCAAGCAGGGCGACGACGCCCAGGCCAGCAAGGCCGCTCATCACGGCCTTTCGGGTTGTGATTGTCAAGGTGACCTCCAGGTTGCGCAGCCTGCGGTGCCGCAGGGATTAAGGCTCAGGTTACCGAACGTGACGCGCTCCAATTGCGCTCTGTCGCACTTCGACCTCGAAGTGTTACACATCGATAACTCAAACCTTGTGGAGCGATCGTAAGCCGCTCTTCGCGCACTGCGCACGTTTGTGCTCATATGAGCACGCCCCTCACGCGACCCCCAACGTATGAGCATGGACCTGCACTTCAGAGCACCCCACAACGGGGGCCGGATGCTGTCAGGCCGTCGGGGAGCTGGGAGATGTCACGTCCACATCGCCGTCGATGATCTGCTGGCGAAGCTCGTCGATTTCGGCGGCGAGATCGTCGCCGACCGCATCCGTCATGTCATGAAACGGGGCGATGTCCACTCCCCCGTTCTCAAGGGTTCCGATGAACGGCTCGTTGTCGAGCTCTCCGTCGAGATCGCGCTTCACAATGTCGGTGACGGCATCCTGTGTCTTCTTCAGCACACTCGTCAGGAGAAGTGGTTGGTACTCCGTCGGTAGTGTCTCGTAGCCGTCATTGTCGACCCAGACGATCGAGACGTCGCCGGCGTCCGCTGCCGCAGCTGCCGCGCCCTCGCCCACCTGGCCGGCGACAGGCATGATCACGTCTGCACCCTGCTGAATGAGCGACTCCGCCGTCGCCTTTCCCTTATTGACATCTTCGAAGTCGCCGGTGAACTGGCCGTCTTGTGCGTCCTTATCCCACCCGATCACCGTCACGTCGGCATCGTTCACCTCGTTGTAGTGCTCCACTCCGTCGACGAAGCCGTCCATGAACAGCGTGACGGGGGGCTGGTTTCCGCCGCCGAACGTGCCGACGGTTCCGGTCTTCGAGACGCCGGCGGCAACGTAGCCGGCGAGAAATGCCGCCTCGGCCGTATTGAAGACGACCGAAGTGATGTTCTCGCCGTCGAGCTGCTCGTCGACGATGGCGAAGTGTCGATCAGGGTTCTCAGCGGCGGCAGTCTGCGTGTACTCGGCGAGCTCCCACCCGACGGTGACGATCAGGCGGCACCCAGTGTCAACGGCCTGCTCGACGTTGGGCTCGAGGTCGCTCGGCGTCTTCGACACGATCGCCTGGGCGTCGATGCCAAGCTCGTCCTGAGCCTGCTCAAGACCCTCCCAGCTCGACTGGTTAAACGAGCGGTCTTCGAGCCCGCCAGAGTTGGTGACCATGCGGGCGCAGTAGTCTGCCGTCGCACCGTCATCGGAATCGGACTCGGGTGCCTGACCGCAGCCGGCCAGGACAAGAGCGGATGCTGCGGCAAGCGCTGCGATGCATGCGAAATTGCGGTGAATCATGTGGCGGCCCTTTCACAGACAGCAACGGTGGGTGGTTCTACCGTAGCGGTCACGCGGCTACATCATTCCCCGATCGCCTGATTCAAGAGCGAGCCAGAGGAGCACGCGGTCGCTCGGCGACTCGAGTGAGACATCAAGGATCTGCTCTGCTTCGGTGAGACGCGCGTTCACCGTCTGACGATGGATGCCGATGCTCGCAGCCGCGCGTTCCCGCGCGCCGTTGCAGCGCAGGAATGCACGAAGGCTACCCGAGAGTCGCTGTGAGTCACCATCGGCTGCCTCGAGACGGTGACGCCACTCGGCCATGAGTGGTTGTTCAGCCGCCTGCTCTGCGATCCACCCGGCGAGGTTGTCGGCGCTGACCGACGCGTATGCGACCACCCGTGGGCCGTCTGAGTCACGCGGCACCATTCGTCGAGCCGCTGATGCTTCGTGAACGCAGTTCCGTAAGTCACTCAGTGAGTGTTCCCCGCTGATGCCTGCTCTCCACCGCGCGTCGGAGCCGATCGCCTGTTGAATCACTCGGGTGACGATTGGCTCAAGGGAACCGATAGCGGCATCAGACATGACAGCGACAATGCCGGGAGCACGACGCAGGACGAGACCCTCGATGCGCTGTGCTGAGTATGTGGAACACAGCTGGGAAGCAGCTTCGTCGAGGGAACCATCGCTGCACTCACACTCAATCTGAACGACGAGGCACCCGCGCGACCGGGGCAAGAGAATCCGCATCAGCGCATCCTCCGGGGGCACGACATCATCAAGAATGAGCTCGGCCAGCTCTTGGCGCACTGTCAGCGGGCTGAGGCTCTCCGAGTCCTCTCGGAGCACGGTTGCAACGGACCCGATAATGTTCTGCTCGACAGCCGAATACCGTCGTTTGCGCGCCACAGCGAGAAATGACGACGCCGCCCGCGATGTGTAAATGACGAGGTCCCTCACGCCCGCAGTTGCACTCTGCCGTTCCGAGTCGCCGTGAATGCGAATCTCATTCCGGATGCTGTTGAGCTCTTGCTCGTCGAGATCGCCCCCACCCTGGACGACATCCTCGCTTCCATCAGCCCGCCGAAGAACAACCGTCGCCTCGAGGACACGAGCGACTTTGACAAGGCTGTCATGCACCAGTGCCGCAGTCTGCGTGTTCCGTGCAAGCCGTTGTTGCACATCCAGCATCCGATTGACCTGAGTCAGCTCTTCGGCCGCGATACGTCGCGACACAAACTCGGCGATCGCAATATACGGAGTGCTCAAAGGAACAGCGAGCAGGGGGATGCCGCAGGTGCGGGCCGCTTCTGCCCACATCTGCGGCACCTCATCGGAGACAAAGCCGACGCCGTACCCGACGGCCGCGATGCCCCTGCCTGCAAGCGATTCGAACAGCGCGAGCACGTCAGCTTCGCTTCGCTCAATGAGTCCCGTCGTGAGGAGAAGCTCGTTGCCGCTGAGCCAGGGGCTGGGATCCCCGATCTCAGATACGTGAACCCACCGAATCGGCCGTCCCGTCCATTCATGCCCGACGACACAGCTCAACTGCAGAGTCTCCTCCGCAAGAAGGTCCGCGACCGTCACACTCATCTCGCCCTCCAGTCATCACGCACACCGTGAACAGAATGTGTTGTACTCACAATAACCGTGATTGGCCCCCGTTCACACGCACCGCAGACTGGGGGCGTCCCATCCCACGACAATCAAGGATTCAGAATGGCAGACTCCCGCTCTTTCGAGATCGTCGGCGCTCCGTTTGATGGAGCTTCGACTCTCGGCATCCCCGGCTCACGTTATGCCCCGGATTCAATCCGCCGCGCACTCGAGTGGATCACGATGCGGGTCGAGGACGGCGCTGTGTATTCCCTTGAGACCGGCGAGTTACACGATGCCCCGCACATCGCCGACGGCGGTGACGCACATGTTGTGGCGCACGATCTCGAGGCGACGCTTGCCAACACGAGTAGTCGCATTGCCCAGAGCGTCCGTGCCGGGCACGTGCCTCTCCTGCTCGGCGGCGACGACTGTTTTCTGTACGCCGGCACACGTGGGCTGCATGACGGAACCGATGAAGGTACCGTCGCGGTGATCCACTTTGATGCCCACCTCGATGTGATGGACGAGAATGAGCAGCAGGGGCGGCACAGCCAGTCAAGCGGTATGCGCCGTTCGCTCGAGTTACAGCGCGCGAGTCGCGATCACAGCGTGCAAGTGGGGCTCCGCCATTTCAACTTCCCGTCGTCACGTGCCTATGTTCTCGACGACGGTCCTGCTCAGATCACCGCACGCACCGTCGACCAGATCGGCAGCACGGGGGTTGTGGATCGTGTTCTCGAAAGAATCGCTGGGGCAGATCATGTTCATCTGAGCTTCGACATCGACGCCATCGACCCGGCACACGCGCCGGGGGCGGGCGCATCCGAACCCGGGGGCATCACCTCACGCCAGGCAATCGATATCGTCAGCGCGCTTGCACCGCACTGCGATTCCTTCGCCGTAACCGAGGTCAACCCGATGACCGACCACCGCGATATGACATCGACCCTCGCCGCGTACCTCTGCTATTACTTCTCAGTTTTCGGGCAGCACGCGGCGCGGGCCTGACGCGAACCTCACAAAGACAATGGAGTTTTCATCGTGACCACGTCAAATCACGCAGATTTCACCGGCCCCTATGACACGGGCACGATCAACGTCGTGAAGCGACGGCAGTTGAGACGAACCGTTCTCGGCACATTCGTCGGCAACGTCATGGAATGGTATGACGTCGGAGTCTTCGGCTACCTCATCGTGACGCTCGGCCCGGTGTTCCTCCCCGAGGCCGACACCGCCGCTCAGGTTGTCTTCATGTTGGGAACGTTCGCGAGCACGTACCTTCTCCGCCCGCTTGGCGGCCTGTTCTTCGGGTGGCTCGGTGACAAGATCGGACGCAAACGCGTCCTGTTCATGACGCTGGCGCTCGTCGCCTCGGCGACGTTCGCCATCGGACTGCTGCCCGTCTATGCCACGGTTGGAATCCTGGGTTCGGTACTCCTCGTGCTGCTCAAGATGCTGCAGGGATTCTCGGCGGGAGGCGAGTTCACCGGTGCCATCACCTTCATCAGCGAATCGGCACCAGACAAGAAACGTGGCTTTTATGCAGCGTTTCTTGATGCCGGCAGCTATCTGGGGTTTGCCCTCGGAGCCGCCCTAGTAACCGCTCTGCAGGTGTTCTTTGGCCAGCAGGCGATGCTCGATGGACTCTGGCGCGTCCCGTTTCTCGTCGCAGGCCCGATCGGTTTGATTGCAATCTACCTGCGCCTGCGGGTCGAGGAGTCGCCGCAGTTCAACGCGCTTCTCGAGGCTCGGCGCCACGAAACCGGTGCACGTCGGGAACGGCTGAAGCTCAACCCGATTCGCGCGTTTGCCGAGAACTGGCGAGCGCTGCTCATGGTCATCGTCCTCGTTGCTGCCGCGAATTCAGCGGGCTACGCATTCACCTCCTACATGCCGACCTACCTGTCGACGGTTCTCGAGCACGACGCCGTGCAGAGCAACCTGATCTCGCTTCCGCTTCTGCTGCTCATGGCCTGCTCGATGCCACTCGTCGGAATGCTGTCCGATCGAGTTGGCCGCAAGCCTGTGCTCTTTGGAGCATCAATCTGGGTGATCGTTCTGAGCGTCCCGGCGTTTGCGCTGCTCGGCAACGACAGCCTCGCCGGCACGATTCTGGGACTCGCGCTCATCGGCATTCCGGTCGCACTGTATATGGGAACTCTCGCGTCGACATATCCGGCACTCTTTCCCACGAGCAGCCGCACAACGAACCTCGGCGTTTCATACAACATCTCCATCGCGGTCTTCGGCGGGACAGCACCGCTCGTGATCGACGCGCTCATCCGGGCAACCGGAAACCAGTTCGCTGCCGCGTTCTACCTGATCGGCATGTCCATCATCGGGCTCGTCGCCATCACGCTTCTGCGAGAGAGCGCGGGGCATCCCCTTAAGGGTTCAGAACCCAACGTCGAAACCGAGCGGGAGGCTCATGCGCTCAATCTGCAGAGAACCGCGGGACAGTGACTCACCGCCTGGCGACGTGTGCACCGGCCTGCGCGGGTAACCGCGACGCCTCGATCGCAGGAAACAGCAACAGCGCGGCGACCACGAGAAACGCCCAGCGGTAGCCGAGCCCGCCGTCTGACGGAAAGGCGATGTCAGCAATGCTCGTCGTGAGCCGCACGATGAGCGCGGCAACAGCGATGCCGAGCCCCGCCGCCACCTGCTGCATCGTCGACGCAAGGGTATTCGCCTCGTTCGTCTGCTCCGGCTCGATGTCAGCGAATTGCACCGAGTTATAGCCGCTGAATCCGATCGAGCGGAAGACGCCACTGAGAAACAGTGCAACGGCGATCACGGCAAGCGGCGTCGTCTGCGTCAGGAATGCACACCACACGTACACGGCGGCGCCGGCAAGGTTGCTGCCGACGATCACCGTGCGAAATCCGAAACGCCGAATGAGCGGACTCGTCGCAGGTTTGATCATGATGTTGCCGGCGAAGACCGCGACAACGAGGAT
The DNA here is from genome assembly GCF_011751765.2 of Paramicrobacterium chengjingii. GTDB lineage: Bacteria > Actinomycetota > Actinomycetes > Actinomycetales > Microbacteriaceae > Paramicrobacterium > Paramicrobacterium chengjingii. The sequence continues at coordinate 914,654 of NZ_CP061169.1, read as the reverse complement.
GCCGGCGAGCGATGCGCTCCAGCCGAATCCCTCCTGAAACATCAGAGTGAAGACGAAGGGCGCAGCGCTGATGAGGAGCCGGTAGACCCCGCCGCCCACGTTGCCGACGCGGAACGTGGCAATGCGCAGCGCCCCGAAACGCAGCAGCGGATGGGCTGCGCGCAGCATCCGCCACAGTCCCAGTGCTCCGGTCGCACCCGCAAGAGCGAGCAGAAGCAGGGCGACACCGAGATTCGTTCCGATCTCTTCCATGCCGAGCACGAGAGCTGCGAGTGCCACTCCCAGCAGGGCAAAGCCCATGAGATCGAGCGGATGCCGCTGGGCGAACTCGCCCGACGGCACGAGTTTGATCGCAGCAACCATCGCGACGATGCCGATGGGAATGTTGATGAGAAAGATCCAGTGCCAACCAATCGTGTCGGCGATGATTCCTCCGAGCGCTGGAGCGAGCACCGGCGCGAGGAGCGCGGGCCACGTGAGGTACGCCATGGCGTCGAGCAGATCGCGTTTGTCGACGGCACGCAGAACCGCGAGCCGCCCGACGGGCACCATCATTGCACCGCCGAGACCCTGCAGAACCCGCGCGGCGACGAGCAGCGGAAGGCTCGGGCTGAGCGCGCACAGCAGTGATGCTGCGGTGAATACCGCGATCGCCGCACAGAAGACGCGCTTGGTTCCGAAACGGTCGGCGAGCCAGCCGCTGGCAGGAACGCCGACAGCGAGGGTGAGCAGGTACGCCGTCATCGCCAGGTTGATGTCGACGGCGCGTACCCCGAAATCGGCGGCCATTGCCGGTGCGGCAGTCTGGATGATCGTGCCGTCGAGGTTCTCCATGAAGAACGCGGCGGCGACAAGCAGCGCGAGCGGACGATTGAGGGTCAGCGAACGCGGCATCCTCCTATTCTGCCGTCAGTGCGAACTCTTCCTCGTTCCAGCGTCGGCGCAGCCACCGATCGTGGCTCGCGATTACGACAGCGCCCGGGTAGCTGCCCAGCGCGTGCTCCAGCTCTGTGGCAAGCGAGAGCGAGAGGTGATTCGTCGGTTCGTCGAGAAGAAACAGGTGCGGCGGCTTCGCGATGATGAGTGCGAGTGCCACGCGACGCTGCTGCCCGACTGACAGCGACCCCACGGGGCGATCCGCATCACGCGGGGCGACGAGGCCGAGGGAAGTCAGCGGCACCTGCCCCGCACGTTTCTCGCCGAGTGCCTTCTCGTACAGCTGACGGGCAGACGCATCCGGTTTCGCGAAGCGCACGTCTTGCTCCAGCAGCTGCACGCGCAGGCCTCGCCTTCGAGCAACGTTTCCCCTGTCGGGCCGCAGATCTCCGGCCATGACGTGCAGCAGTGTCGACTTGCCCGCTCCGTTCGGCCCCGTCACGAGTAGCTGCGTCTGCGGCTCGATTGTCACCCGGTCGGCGCGCAGCCTTCCCCGAATGCACACGTCGCGCACGGCGAGCAGCGCCGTGCCCTCGCCACGTGCATGTGACCCGGTCGGGATGCCGGTGAAGCTCAGCAGCGTCGGCGGCTTGCGAACGTGATTCTCACGCAGGTCATCCAGACGTCCGCGAGCATCCTTCACACGACGGCTGATCGCGCCGTCGGTGCGAGCCCGTTTGAACTTGGTAATGAACTTGTCGTTGTCTGTCGGTCCGCGCCCGTGATTCACGTGCCGTGCCGTGACGTCGACGGTGAGTTTCAATTGCTTCAGTTCGTCTTGCTCGGCGGCAAACTGCTGCTCCCACCTTTCCCGTTCGGCCTGCTTTGCATCAAGATACTCGGTAAAGCTGCCGCCGAAGACGGTGACACCGTGGGATTCCCCACGTCCGGAACGGCCGGCGTCGAGATCGATCAGCGCCGTCGCAGCCTCATCGAGAAACGCGCGGTCGTGGCTCGCGAACAGCACAGGGCCATTCCACCCGGTGAGTTCATCGCGCAGAAACGACACCGCCGAATCGTCGAGGTGGTTTGTCGGCTCGTCGAGCAGCAGAGCATCCGGTCGCTCGAGCAGCAAAGCGGCGAGCGCGAATCGACTGCGCTGGCCACCGCTCACCGCATCAAGCCGTCGCTGGCGCGGGATGCTGTCGAGCCCCAACCCCGCAAGTACGCGGTCCCTGCGGGCGTCGATGGCCCACACATCAAGGCGCTCAGCGTTCTCGAGGGCAGCGGCGTAACGCTCGGAATCGGACGCTGAGGAGCCGAGCTTCTCAGCGGCATCCGTCAGTTCATGCTCGGCGAGACGAAACTCGACGAGAGCCCGCTCGATCAGATCGTCGACAGTGTCGTCGGCATCGCGCGGAACCTCCTGCCAGAGCAGTCCCGTTCGAGCCGAGCGCGCCACCGTGCCGGAATCGGGTTCATCAACGCCGGCGATGATGCGCAGCAGCGTCGACTTGCCCGCGCCGTTTTCGCCGATCAGGCCGATTCGCGCTCCCCGGGGAACGCTGAAGCCAACGTTCGTCAGAACGCGACGATCGCCGAATGATCGCGAGATGCCATCGAGGCGAAGATGATCGAACGTCGCAGCCGTGTGTTTATGGAGTGATTGAGTGTGCATCTGGTCCCTCGGGGTCGACCAGGTGCACGCGCCGAACATCGGCTGCTCTGCATGAGCGGATGTGAATCCCGCGCACCTGTGACGGTGTCCGCCGGGCTGAGCCTTCAGACGCGGACTGTACAGGGTGCGTTAGATCTTCACGATGGTCGAGCATAGACGACGGATGCCACAAAGTAAACGGCAATTGGTGTGACCCTCAATCCGGAGCCACGACGGACGGTTCTATGAGGCGGTCTCGGAGCCCGTCGTAAAGGTTTGCAGCGTTTTGTCTGTGACGACGACGATGGACGCCAGTATTGCGATTCCTGCTGACGCTGCCAGCATGGTTGCGGTTCCGGTCGAGGCGACGATCAGCCCGATGAGCGGATTGACGATGAGTTGTGGTGCTTGTTGTACGAGTATGAGCAGGCTCTGAAACCGGGAGATCATTGATGCCGGTGCGAGCAGAATGTAGGTCGGGAAGACGTGGGCGGTAAAGATGACGACTCCGACACCCACGAGGATGGTGCTTGCCGCGGCGATTCCCCAGATTGGTGCGAGTGCGAGGAGTCCGAGGCCCGCTGCGACAACAAGCGGTCCAGCGGCCATGGGGAGCCAGACTCGTGACGCGGTACCTCGCCAGGCGAACCATGCTCCGCACACAAGGCCGCCCGCAATCCAGCCTGCTTCAATCACACCGGCCTCCGTTGCGGTCCAGCCACGTTCTCGTGCGGCGAGTGGTATTCCGAGAAGGACAGCGGGGATCACTGCGCCAGCAACGATTGCGACACACACCAGGAGCGCAGGCACACCCTTTGTGGCTCGCGCGGTTGTCATGCCGTCGGCGATGCCACGGACGGTGACAGCCTCAATCGCAGTCGCGTGTTCGATAGGCGGACGAATCATGAGAAGGGTGACCAGCATGGCAGCGCATCCGAGCACGTCGAGCAGGGCGACTCCGCTCAGCGCAGTGACGCCGATGAGCAATCCGCCAAGGGGCGGGGCGATTGTGCGCGCGAGCTGGCTGGCCATCCCGACTCGCGCCATGGCCGCGCCGAGTGTGTTGTCCGCGACGAAGAGGCGAGGGAACACACCCGCGGCCGGACGGAGAAACGCGGCAACGGTGCCGATGAGCGCAGCCGTGATCAGCAGCAGTAGTGGTGGCGTTGCCCAGAGCGTGACGGCGAGGGCGAGGCTCGCGCTGGTCGTCATCAGTACGATGGTGCAGCTGATCATGACTCGACGAGGCCCGAACCGGTCAGTGACCGCGCCACCGAGCAGCACCAGGAACACAGAGGGAGCCACCGTCACGGTAAGCACTGCCGAGGCGACGTCTGGGCCGTGTCCGGATGCCACCCACGTCAGAGCAAACGCGAGAACCCCAGAACCGAGTTCTGAGCCGACCGTTGCAGCCACCCAAGCGTTGAAACCCCGCGGAACTGCGAAGCGAGTCATGCGAGCCGGGGCATGACCAGTGAGATGAAGTCCGGTTGACCGGGCGAACGCCACACTATCGCTTCGTCCGGTTCACGGACATCACAGACGAGTTCGCGCGCGACTGCTGCATTGGCAATGGACGCCAGAGCAAGGCCCGAAAGTTCAAGAGACACGGCTGCACCGCTGGCGAACCCTGAGAGGGTCCGGTTTCCCACGGCCAGCTGACACTCGCTGCCCGTTGAGGTCAGGAACACGCTCAGACTCTCAGCTGACGAAGCGAGATGGAGCGTGTCGGCTCGATCGAAGACGAGTCTGCTCCACGCTTCTCCATCTTCGAGGCCAAGGTGATGGACGCTGGGGAACCTGTCTGGTTTCGAAACCAGCTCGAGCACCTCACCTCGCGAGTCTCTGAGTGAGACAGAGGCATCTTTCCCGCGGTGATCGCGACCAGTCGGAGCCTCAATGACAAGCTCAACGAGTTGACGCGCTCGAAGCCACTTTAGCGCTGGCGTGGAGTCGACCCGCACTCTCGCAGGAGGACCATCGATGCTCATTGCGACGTCCATTCGCCCCATCAAAAGATACCGGTCAGTCGCGGTCACCGACACCGAGTCGGTACCGGCGTCAATCAGCACACCATCGAAATCGGGGTCGCCATGGGCAGACGCAGACTGAACCTGCCGGATTGCCGACCCGAGTACCGCTGCATCGAACTGAACACAGGTGCGACGCACAGGGTTTGGGTCGAGGCGAGCCCTCGAAGTGACTGTGAAATCCGCAACCAACTCTTCTGCGGCCGTCGATCGTTCCTGGGCATTCGCCAACCACTCATCCAGTATGTTCTCCGCGTCCGCGGCATCGCCATCGAGCACGGCTTTGATTCGCTCCAGGCTGAGGCCCGCGTCCCTCAAACGCCGTATCCAAATCGCTCGCTGCTGCTGCTCAGGGTGGTAGTAGCGATAGCCGGTTCGGTCATCGACTGCGGCAGGACGGAGCAGACCGTTCTCCCCATACTGTCGAAGCGCGCTGGCGCTGAGTCCCACCGAGTGAGCGAACGCGCTGATCGTCTGCAAACGACGCCCGCTAGCTCTCAACTGCACATCGACGGACTCGTGAAACTGCTCCATGGAACCATCATCAACGCTCACCCTGGCTGAAGGTCAAGAACTGCGCTCCGACGCAGTATCTGAATTGTCGAGCTGCTGGGCGGTGCTCGATACCGCAGTCGCCGAGTTTGAGAGTCACGGCGAGAAAACGACGTCTCCCACGCTCAAAGCAGGCCTGGTGCGCCGTTGAGCCCGACCATGTGCGAGCGCGCCCGCCGCTCTCTGGCGGGAGTGAACCCGGCTCCATCGCGGCCACGCTTCGTGCACGAGGTCAGGTTCATGATCGTGCCCGGCGTTGCGTCCGACGGCGACGGACAATCCTCTGGATGAACCGAACCGCTGCACTGTCTGTGTCGAAACGGAGTACCCCGCATTCACGAAGGCACTCCGTTTCGCTACTTATCGTTCCGTGTACTCCTTCGCAGCGTCAACCACGTCCGTTGAGAAGCTGCCCTGGGTGACGGCAGTAGCGCCACCATCGACAGGAATCGTGACACCTGTCACAAAACCCGCGAGATCGCTGGCGAGGAACGTCGCAACCTTGGCGATGTCGTCGGCCTGGCCGACGCGACCGATCGGTTGTGTCGAACCAAGCTTCTCAGCGAGAAACTCTGCAAATGGTTCGGCGTCCTCCACCGGTACGCCGAACGTACGGGCCATGATCGGCGTCATAATGATTCCCGGCGCGATTGCATTCGAACGAATGCCATGAGGAGCGAGCTCTGCCACGGCCTGTCGAACGATGCCGACAACTGCGTGCTTGGCGATCGTGTAGCCAGCAGCCGACCAGCCGCCTTGAAGCCCAGCAGCGGACGCCGTCGAGATAATCGAGCCGCCAGTTCCTTGTGCCTGAAACTGCTTCGCGGCGTACTTGTGACCGAGCAGCACCGAGCGAGCAAGAAGCGCGACCGTGCGGTCGAAGCCCTCGGACCCGAGCTCTGTCATGGGTGCCGGGTCTCCCCCGGCACCGGCATTGTTGTACATCACGTCGAGTGAGCCGAAGTGTTCGACGGTTTTCGCGACAACGGCTTCAATTGCCGCTTCGTCTGTGACGTCAGTATGGCAATAAAAGACGGCGTCCCCGAGCCTCTGCGCGATTCCTTCACCAAGCTCATCCTGGATGTCAGCCACAACGACACTCGCGCCTTCAGCGACGAAGCGCTCGACTGTCGCGAGTCCGATCCCGCTGGTGCCTCCGGTGACGATAGCAACTTTTCTTTCTAACAGCCCAGTCATGTGTTTCCTCACTTATCTGGCCCGGTTTTGCGTACGCCGTCCGGCGGGCCGGCCTGTCGGCGGCATGCATCATCTCTCGATGAGGTCTCCTGTTGAAAAGGCTTCGAGGGACTCAAGAAATATCTGCTCGGGATCCTCGCCCGTCGTGATCATCTCTTCAAGCGAGATGCGCGTTGCACTGGCAACTGCGGCCGCCACGGTCCGGGCAAAGACGGAATCCGTCACGATGCCGAGCCGAGACGCCAGAATCGGCGCAAGCGAGCGTTCGCCGTCGTGCACCTTGCGAAGGAAGACCGACCACATCTCGGCATCCGCGAACACGAGAGGAAAAAGATTGCGAGTTCGATCGGCGACGTCTCCTCCGAGCATCGCACGGTATCCGTCGCGCAAGACGGATTGAAGTGGAACGTCCCGTGGGGCAGCGGCAACCGCCTCATTGAAAGTGCGCGTTGTCCAGTCGAAAACCGGACCGACGCTCTCAGCCTTGATCGGAAAGTAGCGGTAGAAACTTCTCTCGGCAACCTCGGCTTCCCGCGCGATCTCAGCAACGGTGAGATCTGTGGTCTTGTGCGCGATGTAAATTGCGCAACACGCCTCAGATACACGTAATCGAGTTGCCTCAAGCGCCTTGCCAGCCATAGGGCAACTCTACCAAAAAATGGCAGAAACTGCCACTTTTGACTCGAGCTGCTAAAGAACGTCGTCGCGACCCGAGATCTTCAGGGCGTCGACGACGCCCTTCACCCGCTGCGCGTTCTCGCTCGTCGTGACGAGCAGAGCATCAGGAGTATCGACGACGACGATGTCTTTCACGCCGATGAGGCTGACGACGCGGTCGCTGTGCGCGACGACGATTCCGCTCGAGGCATCAGCAAGCACGCGAGCATTCTCTCCGAGGATCGCGAGGTCACCGACGCGTCCGTTGGAGTTCAGCTTGGCGAGAGAGGCGAAGTCCCCCACATCGTCCCACCCGAAGTGGCCGGGAACAACGGCCATGCGCCCTTTCGCCGCCGACGGCTCGGCGACCGAGTAGTCGATCGCGATCTTCTTCAGCGTCGGCCACAGGCGATCAACAGCCGGGCCACGCGTCGTCGGGTCGTCCCAGGCAGCAGCGAGTTCGATGATCGTGTCGTGCAGTGCGGGTTCGTTGCTCGCCAACTCTGCGAGCAGCACGTCGGCACGCGAGATGAACATTCCCGCGTTCCAGAGATAGCCGCCGTCGTCGACATAGCTCTTTGCTCGCTCGATGTCGGGCTTCTCAACGAACGAGTCGACGGTCAGCACGCCCTCCGTCTCATCGATTGAGAGCGGTGCCCCCGTCTTGATATAGCCGAAGCCGATTGCCGGCTCGGTGGGACGGATGCCGATGGTGGTGATGTATCCGGCATCCGCCGAGAGAATCGCCTGCTGTACTGCAGAGCGGAAAAGTCGGTCGCCGCGAATGACGTGATCTGCCGCGAACGATCCGACGATGACATCGGGCTCGCGATGCTGCAGAATCGCAGCGGCCAGGCAGATTGCAACTGTGGAGTCCCGCGGGTCTGCCTCGAGCACGATGTTTGCGTCGCTGATCTCGGGAAGCTGGGCTTCCACGGCAGCGCGATGAGCGCGACCGGTCACCACCATGATTCGATCGTCGCCGGCGACGGGCGCAAGACGATCCCACGTGGCGCGCAGCAGCGTCACGCCAGAGCCCGTGAGGTCGTGCAAAAACTTCGGGGCGTCTGCGCGCGACAGCGGCCACAGTCGAGAGCCGATGCCGCCGGCGGGGATCACGCTATAGAAGCGTCCTGAAGGACTTGTCATGCTCCCACGATATCTGCACAGTCATCGGCATCCCCTCGGCAACTATCTCGACGTCGAGACACTTAGGGTCCCCTTAGGGGCAGAGCGCCCTCAGAGCGGCATAGACTGGACACCAGCGCCATGCGCTCGCCGGCCGTCCGGCCGACGCACAATGCGAACCGTCAGGGAGGGTCGTTCCGTGTCAGCGAAGACTGCAGGGACTCCACCAGTGTCAGCAACCACGTCGAAGCGTCCAGCAGGGACTCTCTACCGTGGCCGCGAGGGCATGTGGTCGTGGGTTCTGCACCGTATCACCGGTGTTGCCATCTTCTTCTTCCTCCTCGTGCACATTCTCGACACTGCCCTCGTGCGTGTCTCGCCCGAGGCTTACAACGCCGTCATCGGCACATACCAGACCCCGATCATGGGGCTCGGTGAGGTCGCTCTCGTTGGCGCCATCGCGTACCACGCCTTCAACGGCATCCGGATCATTTTGATTGATCTGTGGAAGAAGGGACCCACCTATCAGCGGGCGATGTTCTACATCGTCATTGTCGTGTGGGTCATCACCATGCTCGCTTTCGTGCCGAGGCACCTGATGAACGTCTTCGGACACTGAGAAAGGGGAACGACATGTCGCAAACCATTGATGCTCCCCGCACGCCGGCGTATCCGAACCGCTCGAAGGGCACGAACTGGGAGAAGTGGGGCTGGATTTACATGCGCGCCTCTGGCGTGCTTCTCGTCGTGCTGATCTTCGGCCACCTGTTCGTCAACCTCATGGTGGGCGACGGAGTTCACGCCATCGACTTCGCCTTCGTCGGAGGAAAGTGGTCCGATCCGTTCTGGCAGATCTGGGACGGCCTCATGCTGTGGCTCGCGCTCATTCATGGCGGCAACGGCATGCGAACGCTCGTGAACGACTACGCTCGCAGCCGCGGGCTGCGCGGCACCCTCAAGATCGCGATTCTCATCGCCGTCGTCGTGCTGATCGTTCTCGGCACGCTCGTGATCTTCACATTCAATCCGTGCCCTGCCGGCGCTCCTGCCGACCTGCTTCCCTCGATCTGTAAGGGGATTTAACTCAGAAATGTCCAACACAGCTGCGAACTCTGCACCTGCCGACTCGACGATCATCGACGGCATCCATTACCACCAGTTCGACGTCGTCATCGTGGGCGCCGGCGGCGCCGGAATGCGCGCCGCTATTGAAGCGGGTCCCGGCGCGAAGACGGCGGTCATCTCGAAGCTCTACCCCACCCGCTCGCACACGGGCGCGGCACAGGGCGGTATGGCTGCAGCTCTCGCGAACGTCGAAGAAGACACCTGGGAGTGGCACACCTTCGACACGGTAAAGGGCGGCGACTACCTCGTCGACCAGGATGCCGCTGAGATTCTCGCGAAAGAGGCAATCGACGCCGTCATCGACCTCGAGAATATGGGCCTGCCGTTCAACCGCACGCCCGAGGGGAAGATCGACCAGCGCCGCTTCGGCGGTCACACCCGCGACCACGGCAAGTCGGCGGTTCGCCGTGCCTGCTATGCGGCAGACCGCACCGGTCACATGATTCTGCAGACGCTGTTTCAGAACTGCGTCAAGCTCGGCATCAACTTCTTCAACGAGTTTTACGTTCTCGACATCATCATGACCGAGGTCGACGGCGAGCAGCAGCCTGCGGGAGTTGTCGCGTATGAACTCGCAACCGGCGAGCTGCACGTGTTCCAGTCGAAGGCGATGATCTTCGCGACGGGCGGATTTGGCAAGATCTTCAAGACGACATCGAATGCGCACACCCTCACGGGCGACGGCGTCGGCATCGTGTGGCGCAAGGGACTCCCCCTCGAGGACATGGAGTTCTTCCAGTTCCACCCGACGGGCCTTGCCGGCCTCGGCATCCTTCTCACCGAGGGAGCTCGAGGCGAGGGAGCAATCCTGCGCAACGCATCGGGCGAACGGTTTATGGAGCGCTACGCCCCCACCATTAAGGACCTTGCGCCGCGCGATATCGTCGCGCGAAGCATGGTTCAAGAGGTGCAGGAAGGCCGCGGGGCCGGCCCCAACAAGGACTACGTGCTTCTTGACTGCACGCACCTGGGGGCCGAGGTACTCGAGACCAAGCTCCCCGACATCACAGAGTTCGCGCGCACCTACCTCGGCGTCGACCCGGTCACCGAACCCGTTCCTGTGATGCCCACAGCGCATTATGCAATGGGTGGCATTCCAACGAACAACAACGCTGAGGTGCTCTCGAGCAACGACACGGTTGTTCCCGGCATGTACGCGGCGGGCGAGTGTGCCTGCGTGTCTGTGCACGGCTCGAACCGGCTCGGAACAAACTCGCTTCTCGACATCAACGTCTTCGGAAAGCGCGCAGGAAACAACGCTGTCGAGTACGTCAAGACTGCCGAGTTCGTTCCGCTGCCCGAGGACCCGGCGAAAGAAGTGCGCGAGACACTCGATCGCATTCGCAACGGCGACGGGCCCGAGCGCATCGGCGCCCTGCGTAAGACGCTGCAGGACGAGATGGACAAGAACGCCCAGGTGTTCCGCACAGACGAGACTCTCGATGAGGTGACGCGGACGATCCACGATCTGCGCACCCGGTACATGAACATCTCGATCCAAGACCACGGCAAGCGGTTCAACACCGACCTGCTCGAAGCCGTTGAGCTGGGGTTCCTGCTCGACCTCGCCGAAGTCGTCGTGTATTCGGCCCGCAACCGCAAGGAGTCGCGCGGCGGTCACATGCGCGACGATTACCCCAAGCGCGACGACGAAAACTATATGAAGCACACAATGGCATATCTCACGGGTGACCCGCACTCGGCGGATGCTTCCGACCACATCCGTTTGGATTGGAAACCCGTCGTGATCACTCGTTACGAGCCGATGGAGAGGAAGTACTAGTCATGGCGCAGGTGGTGGAAGAAGCACCGGTGTCAAGCGACCCGACGCAGACCTTTACAGTGACGCTGATCATTCGTCGTTTCGACCCGGATGCTGACACGGAACCGCATTGGGAAGACTTCGACGTCGAAATGCTCCCGACGGAGCGCGTGCTCGACGCCCTGCACAAGATCAAATGGGAGACTGACGGCTCGCTGACGTTCCGCCGTTCGTGCGCACACGGCATCTGCGGGTCGGATGCCATGCGCATCAACGGGCGCAACCGTCTCGCATGCAAGACGCTCATCAAGGACCTCGACATTTCGAAGCCCATCTACGTTGAGGCGATTAAGGGCCTGCCGCTCGAGAAAGACCTCGTCGTCGACATGGAGCCCTTCTTCGAGTCGTACCGCGAGGTGCAGCCGTTTCTCGTCGCCAACAGCAAGCCGGGTGCAGGCAAGGAGCGCACGCAGTCCGTTGCCGACCGCGCGATCTTCGACGACACGACAAAGTGTATTCTCTGTGCAGCATGCACGTCATCGTGCCCCGTCTTCTGGACTGACGGGCAGTACTTTGGCCCGGCGGCGATCGTCAACGCTCACCGTTTCATCTTCGACTCTCGCGATGACAACGCGCAGGTGCGCCTCGACATCCTCAACGACAAAGAGGGAGTCTGGCGTTGCCGCACGACCTTCAACTGCACCGAGGCGTGCCCCCGTGGCATCCAGGTGACCAAGGCAATCGCCGAGGTCAAGCAGGCGATCATGCGCGGCAAGGCATAGCCTGCTCCACGCTGAACCGTAGAAAATCTCGAGGGCCGCTGATTCGTCAGCGGCCCTCGAGCTTTTCTACGCTCTAGGCGAGGGGAACGCCAGGCATAACCTCAATGACGTTGCCGTCCCCGAGATCGATAAAGGTGCCGGCGGGAACGGCGACAGACTCCCCCGCAGCCAGGCGGCGCCACTGGGCGCCAGGCTCGATGATCGACGTGCCATTTGTCGAGCCCAGATCAGAGACAACGACGGCGTCGCCCACCTGCCGTACGTCGAGGTGAGTCGCAGACACCGTCTTCGTCGGGGACAACAGTGGCACAAGTCGCGCATCTCCGCCCGACGCGACACGTGGGCTGCGCCCGAACCGGTGCGGCAGATCGAGCCCGAACGCCTGACCGCCATTGACCCGGTACCCGAACATCTTCGTCGGCGGGGTGTGGGGAACATTCGCCAGTCGAACGGGGCCCGTCACTACGACTGATCCGGGAACTCGGGCAACGGTCTGACCGTCATGTGCATCTGCGTGCGCGTCGAGCAGCACAGATGAGGAGCTCTCGTGGCTCGATGGAGCGTCGGATGCTGTCTCCCGCTCCGCGTGCCCGATCGACACGTCGACGCGTGACACCGCCACAACTCCCGCGGCGAGGGGCAGCTGCGGTGTGGCAGCGTCCGTTTGCGCACCGATGGCCACGTGCGTCACGTGCTGCAGACTGGTGCGCAGCCAGGGCGAGCTGCCGCTCGGTGCAATGTGCTGGGGCGCTCCAGCCGCAGCGACGTCGAAGCCGGTGGGTCCATTGACTAGGGCCATGAGCGAGGCACCATCCGCACGCTCAACGATGTCGCCGATCAATACGAACGAGAGAGGGCGCCCTGCGGACTCCGCGGGCATGATTCCCACGAGCGATTCAAAATCCGCGCCATCGCTGACCTGTTGCCACAGATGTTCGACAAGGCGCGGATCAGCACCGGGGTCAAGAGCGATGAGAGTACGGTCTGTGGCAATCACGAGAGAAACGGGGGATGCCGATGACACATAGCGCAGGCTGACAGCCACGTAGAGTCCCCTTTACTCTCGAGTGTCCCGACGTCTCGCGCCAGGCTTCTCCCATTGTTTCGCAGTTGAGGCCCCGACGCGAGTCTCGGCCGTCACAATCTCGCAACACGACGAGGCAGCCGCCCATCGAGCAGCAGCCCCGCTACGCTGACAACGTGGCAACCCTGTTTCCCTCCCGCGAACCTGACGTTCATACGCCGGGTGAGACGCGGGGTGCTGGCAGACCAGGTAGCCCGTGGCTCGTGAGACCCGTCGACACGGTAAATCGCATCGGAACGCGACTGTCGCGCAATCGCGTCTACCGCGTCGTGCAGCACTACCTGTGGGAGGACGGCAACCTCATGGCTGCGGGCATGAGCTTCTACGCCGTCTTCGCCGTCTTCGCAGGTCTGGCAGTCGGGTTCACAATCACCGGCGTGTGGCTGTCGAGCAACGATGCTCTCGTCGCCTCGCTGATTGAGATCATCAATTCGACGGTTCCCGGTCTCATCGGCCCACAGAGTTCCGATGCTCTGATCAGCCCCGAGGCACTGTTCAACACGACCCTGTACGGATGGTGGGGAGCCGTCTTACTGATCGGGCTGTCGTGGACGGCGACGGGATGGATGTTCTACACCCGCCAAGCCGTACGTGCCATCTTCCAGGTGCCGCGAGACTCGCGGAACTTCTTCGTCAAGAAGCTCTGGGATCTCGGCATGGCGTTCGGCATCGGACTGCTTCTTATCGTCTCCGCCTCCGTCAGCATCGTCGGAACGCAGCTTCTTGTGTGGCTCGGCGACCTGCTCGGGCTTGGCCCCCACTCGTTCTTCGTCGGAGCTGGCGGCTCCATTCTCGGCATCCTGATCTCGCTACTCATCAATGTCGTGTCACTCACCGTGCTGTTCCGTGTGCTGTCGCGATTGCCGATCCCTTGGCGCGCGCTGTCGACAGGCGTGTTGCTTGGCAGCACCATTCTCGCCGGGCTTTCCGTCGCCAGTGGTCTCGTTCTTGATAGCGCAAGCCGCAACCCGCTACTCGTCGGATTCACCGTGTTCGTCGCGCTTCTGCTTTGGTTCAACCTCGTGAGCAGGGTGATTTTGCTGTCGGCGTCGTGGATCTCCGTTCAGCTGGCCGACAACGACGTCACGCTGCACACGCCGACAGACGACGAACGCCGCGAAGCTGTCGAGCATGCACGGCGCATCGTCGCCGCAGCCGACGTTCGCGAGGCACGCGAACGGTTCGACAACGCACGGGGGTTCTTTGCACGGGCACGCGCACGCCGTCATCTGAAGAAGGTCATCGACACTGTGCGGCGGTGACCCCGCATCGTTCAACGCTGTTCGGGAACTCAGGAATCCACGATGTCACCGGCTCAACCTAGAATGGAGAACATGGCGAATCAGACCCCATTCCGCATCGCATCCGTCAATGTCAACGGCATCCGTGCCGCGTATCGCAAGGGAATGGGCGAGTGGCTCGCCGACCGAGGCGTCGATGTTCTCGCACTGCAGGAAGTGCGCGCGCAAGACGAGCACGTCGAACAGCTGCTCGGCGACGGCTGGCACATTCTGCACGACGAGGCGACCGCTAAGGGCCGCGCCGGAGTTGCCATCGCCAGCAGACTCGCACCAACGGCGCATCGCACCGCACTCGGTGCCGACGACTTCGACAGCGCAGGGCGCTGGCTTGAAGCCGACTTCGAGGTCGGCGGGCGACCACTCACCATCGTCTCGTGCTACGTGCATTCCGGCGAGGTCGGCTCGCCGAAACAGGTAGAGAAGTACACGTTTCTCGACGCCATGACGACGCGGCTTGCCGAGCTGTCGCAGCACTCTGACTTGGCGCTTGTCGTGGGCGACCTCAACGTCGGTCACCGCGAACTCGACATTAAGAACTGGAAGGGAAACCGCAAGAATTCCGGGTTCCTCCCCGAGGAGCGCGCGTACTTCGACCGGTTCTTCGGGCCACAGGGCGAAATCGTTGAAGGCGTCGACGGAACGAAGGCGCCCGGACTCGGCTGGGTTGATGTCGGTCGCCAGTGGGCCGGCGACGTCGACGGACCATACACCTGGTGGTCGCAGCGCGGTCAGGCATTCGACAACGACACGGGCTGGCGCATCGACTATCACGCGGCAACCCCCGCTCTCGCGAGCACGGTGAAGAATTACGCGATCGATCGCGCAGCTTCGTATGACACGCGATGGTCCGACCACTCGGCCGTTGTCGTCGACTACGCCATCTGATCGCTTCCATTCTTCGTTTCGCTAAGGACTCACGATGACAAAGCCACGCCTCTATTCGGGCATGCAACCCACGAACGACTCTCTGCACGTCGGTAACTACATCGGCGCTCTCGTGCAGTGGAGAAAAATGCAGGAGGAGTACGACGCGTTCTTCTCTGTCGTCGATCTGCACGCTATCTCTGTTCCGCAAGACCCAAAGGAGCTACGAGAGAAGACGCGTCGAACCGCCGCGCAGTACATCGCGGCCGGCATCGAGCCAGAGAAGTCGACGCTGTATGTACAGTCGCACGTTCCGGCCCACGCCCAGCTGGCGTGGGTGCTCGGAAGCATCACGGGATTCGGTGAAGCCAACCGCATGACGCAGTTCAAAGACAAGTCATCGCGCTACGGCTCCGACGCCACAAACGTCGCTCTCTTCACGTATCCGATCCTGATGGCGTCGGACATTCTGCTGTACCAGACAGACGCCGTGCCCGTCGGCGACGACCAGCGTCAGCACGTCGAGCTCACGCGCACCCTCGCTGAGCGCTTCAACTCACGTTTCGGCGAGACATTCGTCGTTCCCGAGGCGACGATCCCCGCCGACAGCGCACGCATCTACGATCTGCAGGAGCCGACGTCGAAGATGTCGAAATCGGGCGAATCTCCGCAGGGCATCCTGTGGCTGTTCGACGAACCGAAGGCCATGCAGAAGAAGATCATGCGTGCCGTCACCGACAATGACGGCATCGTCGCCTTCGACCGCGAGGCCAAGCCCGGCGTCTCCAACCTCATGGCGATCTACTCGTCTCTCACCGGCGCGACGCCCACGCAGGTGACCGCCGAGTTCGACGGTCGCGGGTACGGCGACTTCAAGAAGGCCGTCGCTGAGGCCGTCATCGCCGAGCTCGAGCCGGTGCGCGCCCGCGCGCTCGAGCTGCTCGATGACCCGGCCGAGCTCGACCGGTTGCTCGCCGTCAATGCTGCCCGCGCCACAGAGGTGGCCGATGCGACCCTTGCCGATGTGTACGAGAAGGTCGGGTTTCTGGCCAGACGATGACGCGTTACGCTCTCGCGCTCTTCGACCTCGACGACACGCTCCTCGACCATCGCGGAGCGGTGGTTCGCGGCATCCGGTCGCACCTGGACTCACTCGGCCCGCCATACACCGACGCCGACATTGACGGCGTATCGCTCTGGCACGACCTCGAAGACGCCCACTACCACCGGTACCTCACCGGTGAGTTGACGTTCGCTGAGCAACGTCGCGCGCGTGCTCTCGCGTTCGCGGCGGCACACGGTGTCACCCTGGCTGACCACGACGCCGATGCCTGGTTCGACAGTTATTTCGTGCACTATCGCGATAGTTGGCGGCTTTTTGATGATGCGCTCCCCTGCCTCGATGCCGTGACCTCAGCGGGAGCGAAGCGTGGCGTGATCACCAACGGCGACCCCGATTTTCAACGGGTGAAGTTTGAGCGCACGGGCCTGACTGACCGTTTCGAGCATGTCATCGCTTCGGGAGCCGTTGGGGTGTCTAAACCGGATCCCGCGATCTTCCGTCTCGCCTGCGAACGCTTCGGCGTCCAACCGTCCGAGGCACTCTATGTGGGCGACAGGCTGATGACGGATGCCGTCGGCGCTGCGCGCGCCGGTCTCACCGGCGTGTGGCTCAATCGCTTCGGAGACGACCTTCCCGAGGGCGCGATCGGACACGGAAGCGGAACGGATGCTGCACCCGAGAGCCTCGCCGCCGATAACGGCGTGATCACGGTGTCGTCGCTCGAAGAGCTTGGGGCGCTGATGTGAGCTGACACCTCGTTGTCGTTAAACAGAATGGCCGGAGCACATGCTCCGGCCATTCTGCTGTGCTTTACGTCGACTACTGAACGTCTTCGTCGATCCAGTCGAAGGTCTTCGTTACTGCCTTCTTCCAGAGGCGCAGTTGACGCTCGCGCTCGTCGGCGTCCATCTGCGGCTCCCAGCGCTTGTCTTCAGCCCAGTTCGCCGAGAGCTCGTCAAGGTCGCTCCAGAAGCCGACGGCGAGACCAGCGGCGTATGCAGCGCCAAGCGCCGTCGTCTCGACGACCTTCGGACGAATGACCGGAACGCCGAGCATGTCTGCCTGGAACTGCATGAGCGCGTCGTTAGCGACCATGCCTCCGTCGACCTTCAGCTCGGTGAGGTCAACGCCGGAGTCCGCGTTGACGGCATCCAGCACCTCCCGGGTCTGGAACGCCGTCGCCTCGAGGGCGGCACGCGCGATGTGCCCCTTGTTCGCGAAGCGAGTGAGCCCCACGATCGCACCGCGGGCGTCGGAACGCCAGTACGGAGCGAACAGGCCTGAGAACGCGGGAACGATGAACACGCCACCGTTGTCTTCGACGGTGCGCGCGAGCTCCTCGACCTCGGGTGCCGATGAGATGAGGTTGAGGTTGTCGCGCAGCCACTGAATGAGCGAACCCGTGACAGCGATCGAGCCCTCAAGCGCATAGTGCGGCTTCGCGTCGCCCAGCTTGTAGCCGAGTGTCGTCAGCAGACCGTTCTCGGAATGCACGATTTCCTCACCCGTGTTGAAGATGAGGAAGTTGCCGGTGCCGTAGGTGTTCTTCGACTCACCGGCCTGAAACGCTGCCTGGCCGAACGTGGCAGCCTGCTGATCACCGAGGATGCCGGCAATCGGCGTCTCGCGCAGAAGGCTCGACGTGTGGGCGTGGCCGTAAACCTCGCTCGATGACTTGATCTCGGGAAGCATCGACTTGGGAACGCCGAATACCTCGAGGATGTCGTCGCGCCATTCGAGCGTCTCGAGATCCATGAACATCGTGCGGCTCGCGTTCGTGACGTCTGTCACGTGTACGCCGCCGTCGGTGCCACCCGTGAGGTTCCACAGCACCCAGGTGTCGGTTGTGCCGAAGATCAGGTCTCCGGCTTCAGCCTTCTCGCGTGCGCCGTCGACGTTGTCGAGAATCCACTTGATCTTCGTTCCGGCGAAGTACGTTGCGAGCGGAAGTCCGACGATCGGTTTGAATCGCTCGACTCCGCCGTCCTTCGCCAACTCGTCGACGATGTTCTGCGTGCGGGTGTCCTGCCAGACAATAGCGTTGTAGACGGGCTCGCCCGTGTTCTTGTCCCACACCACCGTGGTCTCACGCTGGTTGGTGATGCCGATGGCGGCAATGTCGTGACGCGTGACGTTCGCCTTCGACAGCGCCTGTCCGATGACCTCTCGGGTGTTCTTCCAGATCTCGCCAGCATCGTGCTCGACCCACCCGGCCTTGGGGAAAATCTGCTCGTGCTCAAGCTGACCGGTCGAGACGATCGTGCCGGCCTTGTCGAAGATGATGGCACGCGAGCTTGTCGTGCCCTGGTCGATGGCAATTACGTAGTCCGCCATGGGGAACTCCTTTGTTTATGCGACTTCGGGTAGAGGGCGGCGGGCCGCTGTGCGGCCCGCCGAAACGTCAGATGAGTCCAGGCAGAAGGCCGGCCGTGCCAGCCCATCCGCCGAGAGCTCCGCCGATGAGAGGACCAACGACGGGAACCCAGGCGTACGACCAATCGCTCGAGCCCTTGCCCTTGATCGGCAAAAGCGCGTGTGCGATACGCGGTGCGAGGTCACGTGCTGGGTTGATCGCGTACCCGGTCGGCCCACCGAGCGAGATACCGATCACGAGAACGACGAGTGCGACGGGCAGGGCTCCCAGTGCGGCGAGGCCTGCAGCATCCCCGTGCTGCCCGAAGGCGATCACGAGGAAGACGAGAACGAATGTTCCGAGGATCTCTGTGATGAGGTTCCAGCCGTAGCTGCGAATCTCGGGTCCCGTCGAGAAGACGGCGAGCTTCGCGCCCGGGTCGTCCGACTCGTCGAAGTGCTTCTTGTATGCCAAGAACACCAGGACGGCGCCGATGAACGCTCCGAGCATCTCAGAGCCGAAGTAGAGGAATGTCGTGCCGAGATTGACCGGCACCCCTTCAACGAACTCTGTGGCGCCGCTCGTGACGATTCCCAGGGTGACAGCAGGGTTGAGGTGTGCGCCCGAGACTGCGGCGGCGACGACACCGACGTAGACCGCGAGGCCCCAACCGAAGTTGATCAGCAGCCATCCGCCGTTGAACCCCTTCGTCTTTGCGAGAACGACGTTGGCGACGACGCCGCCACCGAGCAGGAGCAGCAACGCAGTGCCGACAACCTCGGAGATGAATATCGATCCAAGTGCCATGTGTCTTCTTTGACCTTCCAAATAAGTGCGAGTCCGGGCCGGGTGCCCGGATCGCTGGTGCAGGTGGGTGTAACTCGTCTCCCACTCCAGAATCTAACCGTGTCTCGGTGCTGTAACAAGAGTGAGAGCACTTCGGGTTATGCGGGAGTCGGGGTCTCCCTTCGTCCAGATAGCACGACACCGTGGGCATCGCGCAGTACACGGGCTGCCTCTGCCCGTTCCGCGGCCGCCTCCGCTTCACTCCAGTGGAGCTCAGCGGCGACGATCGGAGTGATCTCATCGAGCAGTTCGTCGGTCACCGCGCCGGTGAAAGCAAGGCTGGTGCGCCGCTTGAGCACATCGATGAGATGAACGACCTGTTCCGTGCGAACGAGATACGCGATCTCTTCGCGAGAGTAGTCGGGAGCATGCTCGAGACGTGAGTCTCCCGTCGCATCGAGTTCGTCGATGACGGATGCGGCCCGTGTGCCGTACCGCTCGAGCAGCACATCGGCGCGGTGGCGTGTGATGGAGTCGCTGTGAGCGACAAGCCACGTCGTGCGCGCAGCATCCGTCGCCGGGTAGCCCTTGCCTCCGCCGATCGGCACGCCCGCCGTTGATACGCTGCGCTCTGTTCCGACACGCGCGAGCACCTCGTCGCCGAGTTGTTCTCCGAGCGCCCTGAACGTCGTCAGCTTTCCGCCAACGAGGCTCAGCATCGGCGTTCCGTCGAGCTCCGTCGGAACAATACGGTAATCGCGCGACACAAAGCCAGGCTGCGTGTCGCCGTGCCCGGGCAGAGGCCGGATGCCCGAGAAGCGGTAGACGATCTGCGAGCGCTCGACGTTCACGTCGGGAAACACGTGCTTCACGAGGTCGAAGAAGTAGTCGACCTCCTCTTCCGTGCACACGGCGGGCTGCGCCGGGTCTGCTTCGATGTCTGTGGTGCCGACCATGACCCGGCCCTTGAGCGGGTAGATGAGTACGATGCGGCCGTCTTCGTGCTCGAAGAAGATCTCGTTTCCGCCGGTCGCCTCGAGCAGTTCCGGATTGTCCAGAACAATGTGCGAGCCCTTTGTTCCACCCATGTATGTGGTGCGGTTTCCGAGTGCCTCATTCGTGAGGTCCGTCCACGGCCCGCTGGCGTTGACGATCACGTCTGCCGTCATTGCGAACGTCTCGCCCGTCGCGTTGTCGCGAAGCGTCACGCCGCCGTCGTCGAATCCAACAGCCTCCACGTAGTTGGCTGCGCGGGCGTGAGGGCCCGTCGCCGTGCCGTCACGCAGCACGTCGAGAGCGAGGCGCTCGGGGTCGTGCACGGACGCGTCGAAGTACGTCGCCGTGTATTTGAGAGCTTTATTCAGCGCGGGATGCTGTTTCAGCGACGCCGAGCGGCCGCGGAACGAGTGTCTGGGCACGGCTCCCCCGTCACGGGAGAACGAGTCGTACATCATCAGGCCGATTTTGATCAGGAATGCGCCCCGCTCGGTCGGCTTTCCCTGCTTGTGCGTCAGGAAGCGCAGCGGAGCAGCCAGAATTCCCGAGAACGTCGAGAAGATCGGCACCGTTGTCTCGAGTGGTTTCACGTAGTGTGGAGCGATCTTCACAAGACCATTGCGCTCCTGAACAGACTCACGCACGAGACGGAACTCGCCGTTCTCGAGGTATCGAACGCCACCGTGGATCATGTGAGATGAGGCAGCGGATGCTCCGGAGCACCAGTCGTTGCGCTCGACGATCGTGACGTCGACACCTTGAAGCGCGAGGTCGCGAAATGTGGAGATGCCGTTGATTCCTCCTCCGATGATGAGCACGCTCGCGTGCGGTCGTTCCGCGATTGCACGCACGGTGTCACGCGTGCTGACGTTGCCGGACTTCTCGCTCGTCATTGTTCACTCCTCATCGGGTACCCATCGGATGCCGCGGTGCGCTGGCCTTCCATCTCTCTCCATCCTCGTCAGAAGCTACACTGGCGTTCAAACTTGATGCACAAACGTGCAAGGAGCGAACAATGGCCAAACACCCGCCGAACTCTCTGTCGGCGAAGTCCCGCGACGCACTGACAGCTGCCCAGCTGTACTACCTGCAAGACCTCACAATGGATGCCATCGCAGACGAGCTTCACACCTCGAGATCCTCGGTATCTCGCCTGTTGAGCCATGCTCGCGACAGCGGTCTTGTCACGATCAACGTGTCGAGTCCGCTCGACGTTCCGCGTCAGCTCGAGTCCGATATCCGCCGTCGCTTCGGCGTCGTCACACACGTCGTTCCGGTGCCCGAACAGACAAGTGACGTCGACAGACTCGACAGGGTCGCACTCACCGCTGCACGAATTCTCGGTGGTTTCGTCGAGTCGAACATGATGATCGGAGTCGCCTGGGGCGCAACGATGACGGCGGTCTCCCGGCATCTTGTGCCCAAGCACACCCACAACTCACGCATCGTGCAGCTGAACGGGGCCGCAAACCCTCGCACGACGGGGCTCGTCTACGCGAGTGAGCTGCTGCAGCGGTTCGGCACGGCGTTTGGCGCAGCCGTTCAGCAGTTTGCTGTCCCCGCGCTCTTCGACGACCCCACCACCAAAGCGGCGATGTGGCGCGAGCGCAGCGTTCGCCGCGTTCTCGACATTCAGCGCAGCATGGACATGACGGTCTTCGGGCTCGGCTCGCCGTTCGCCGTTGTGCCCAGTCATGTGTATGTCGGTGGCTACCTCGACGAGCATGACCTCGCGTCCATGCAGGAGGCGAACGTCGTGGGTGACGTTGCCACTGTGTTTTACCGGGAGGATGGCTCGTCCGACGGCATCGAGATCAACACCCGTTCGTCCGGGCCCGATCTTGACGTTCAGCGCCGTGTGGCCCGCCGGGTGTGCATCGTCTCGGGCGAGAGCAAGCTGCAGAGTCTGCGCGGTGCGCTCGCGGCCGGCCTCATCACTGACCTGATCGTCGACGCCACGACAGCGCGACTGCTTCTCGCATCCTGACTACTCTCGCGGTCATTCAGCCGTGAATGCCTGCATCCCTGTCAGCGAGCGGCCCACCAGCAGCGTGAGCACCGAATCCGTGCCCTCATAGGTGAAAATCACCTCAACATCTGTGAGGTGCCGTGCAATGTGATTCTCCAGCAGCAGACCGTTGCCACCGAGCAGATCTCGAGCATCGCGCACCGTGTTGCGGGCGACGCGCACTGCATCTCGCTTCAGCAATGCCGACATCATTCCGGTTGCCTGACCGCGGTCGGTGAGCTGTGCAATCCGGAAGCACATGCTCTGCAGGGAGACGATGCCGCCCATCATCGTCGCGAGTTTCTCTTGAACGAGCTGCGTCGCGGCGAGCGGCCGGCCGAACTGCTGCCGTTCAAGCGCATGCTTCCGCGCGATCTCGTACACAGCGATGCAGTGCCCGAGCGCTTCCCACGCCGTGCCGATGCGACTTGCCTCAAGCACCCTGCTTGCATCCCGAAAACGCGTGATGCCGGGAAGCACGTTCTCGTCGGGCACGAAGAGCTCGTCAATGTTGATATTCGGCTGCAAAATGGCCCGCTTCCCCACCTTGCCCGTGATCACCGTGGGACTGTAGCCCTGCGGGTACGTTCCATCGGCGTTCTTCTCCATGACGAACGCCTTCACCTGTGCATCGCTGACGTCTCGGGCCCAGATCACGACCAGGTCAGCGTAACTTCCATTCCCGATCCATCGTTTCGCACCGTTCAGCACGTAACCGCCGTCGACCTTGCGAGCGTTCGTCTCCATTCGCGCTGAATCTGACCCGTGATCTGGTTCGGTCATTGCAAACGCACCGATCAGTTCCAAACGGGCCATCCGGCTCAGCCAGCGCTCCTTCTGAGCGTCGGAGCCGTAGCGATGAATCGTCGGCATCGCAAGCGCAGACTGCACGCCGAGAAACGTGTTGATCGAGCCATCGCCACGTGCCATTTCCATCGACACGAGTCCCGTGGCGAGGGTCGAGAGCCCCGGGCATCCATACCCGTCGATCGTCGTGCCGACGATTCCCAGCTCTCTCAGCTTAGGAAGCAGTGCGAACGGAAACTCGGCCCGTTCCCAGTACTCGTTAATCACCGGCAGCAGGTCGTCGCGCACAAATGCGCGAACGCGGCGAACGATGTCGTGTTCCTCGGCGGAGATCTCATCG
The DNA here is from genome assembly GCF_011751765.2 of Paramicrobacterium chengjingii. Taxonomy (GTDB): domain Bacteria; phylum Actinomycetota; class Actinomycetes; order Actinomycetales; family Microbacteriaceae; genus Paramicrobacterium; species Paramicrobacterium chengjingii. The sequence continues at coordinate 891,286 of NZ_CP061169.1, read as the reverse complement.
TCGAAATGAAAGAGATCGGTTCCGTCGTAAACGGGATTCATGTGTGCTCCTCTTCAATGGCCCGTCGACGGGCTCGGTGTGTGAATAAAATCTCGGATGCGGCGAAATGCCGAGTCTGCGGGGTCGTCGTTTAGCACCTCATGCCGCGCATCCGGGTAGATACAGGCGTCGAGGTCTGTCACACCCAGATCGGCAAGAGCGCGCATTGCCTGCCCCACCGGCACGATGCGATCGGCGCTTCCGTGAATCCACTGCACCCGATAGCCGGCCAGCGGGCTCGTCGAGTGCGACAGCTCGTCAAGCACGTCCGCCGCCTCGCGCAACGTGCGTCGCGCCATGGCCCCTCGGTAGACGAGTGGATCGCTGTCGTACGACGTGGCGAAACTGACACGTCGAGACAAGTGCCGAGCACGCACGAGCGACGGTGGAATCTCATCGGCGTGCAGAAACGCATCGATCGCGCTCCATCCCCCGATGACCGGCGACGAGAGGATGATTCCGGCATAGGTTCGGGCCTGGACCGAGCAGTGCCCGACGACCAGGAGTGCCCCGAGGGAGTGGCCGAACAAATAGCTCGGGACGTCTCCATTCAGCTGACGCGACACATCGTTCAGCTCCTCGATGATCGTCTGAATGACATCGTGAACGGAAAGCACGCCAGCGTTCCCGGAGCTCTGGCCATGGCCAGGAAGATCGCACGACGTGCTTGCTATTCCGCAGCGCGCGAGACCGCGTGCGAGATCGTCGTAACGGCCCGAGTGCTCCCCGTAGCCGTGAACGATGATGACTCGAGCGCGCACCGCCTGCGCTGGTGCAACGTTGCGAACGTGTAGCCGGTAGCCGGCAACGTCGCGCTTCATGTGCCTGATCTCACACACCGTGGTCCCTTCCTCCGCGCTAGCTGACGTGAGACGGCAGCCACAAAACGATCTCCGGCACGAAGAACATCAGCAGCAGAAGGCCGAGTTCAACCCAGAGGAACGCCCAGATTCCCCTGAATGTCTCCTCCACCTTCAAACCGGGAACAGACCCGGCCACGACATAGGCATTCATTCCGACGGGTGGAGTGAGCAGACCGATCTCAACAGCTTTGGCCACGACGATTCCCAGCCAGATTCCGTCGTACCCCAGGCCCGTGATCACCGGGTAAATCAACGGGACGATGATGATCAGCAGGCTGAAGGACTCGAGGATCGTTCCGAGCACGACAATCGACAGAATGAGAGCGAGCGCGAGCAATGTCGGCGGCAACGCTGTACTCAGCAGCGTGTTCGTCAGCTGTGCTGTTGCGCCCGATCGCACGAGAAATGCCGAGAAGAGCGAGGCGCCAATGACAACACCGAGCATCATTCCACTCGTGGATGCTGTGTCGCGCACACCCGTGGCGAAACCCTTCGCGATTCCGCGGATGCCACCCTTTCTGAGTTCCCAGGCCGCCACCATCGTCAAGACCAGAACGCCAACAGCACCGGACTCCGTGGCCGTGAACACTCCGCCGTAGATGCCTCCGATGATCACGACAAAGACAAGCGCGAGCCACAACAGATGGTGGTATTTCGGTCGGTCGGGGGACGAGAACTGCGTCGTGTGGTCGTGACCGGCTTTGCCGTCGACGTAAACGCTCGCTGGCCGAGCCCAGGCACGCCCGATAATGAAGATGCTGAACCCGAGCGCAGAGATGAGCCCCGGTATCAGGCCGGCGAGCAGCAGCTTCCCGATCGACTCCTGTGTCACGACTCCGTACAGCACGAGAATGACGCTCGGAGGAATCAGAACGCCGAGAGTACCCGCCGACGCAACAACTCCCGCAGCGAAACTACGCCGATATCCCAGCTCGATCATCTGGGTCACGCCTAAGCGGCCCATCGTCGCGGCAGCCGCAACGCTCGAACCGGTAACCGCGCCGAACCCTGCTGATGCAACGACCGATGCCACCGCGAGTCCGCCAGGCAGCCGTTTGAGCCGCATGTTGGCAATTCGGAAGAGCTGTTCGGGAATTCCCGCCACCTGAGCGAGCATGCCCATCATGACGAACATCGGAATCACGGCGAGTGACAGGCTGGCCGTCGAGTTGAACGGAACACTGCCCATGCTGCCGATGGCGCTTGTCGTTCCCTGCAGCATGATGAGCCCGACAGTTCCAGAGATTCCCAAGGCGAACGCAACGGGAATACGGATGGCCAGCGCAGCAAGCAACAGCAGGACGACGATGAGAATAGCAACGATCATCGGCATGAGGAGACTCTTTTCTGATCTGAAGATGCGTCAGGGAGCAACTGAAGTGTGCTGGTTATCTGCATCTCGCTCCTTCCACACTCCGACCTCGGTGCCGGCGCGAGCGCTGCGCGCCGCGTCGATGCAGGTGACGATGAACTGCACGAGCAGCGCGAGAGAGCCGAGCACAACGGCGACGCGGGCCGGCCACATCGGAATTCGCACCACACCGGCCCTCACCTCATGACTCGACAGTGATTCAAGTGCCTCGTGCAGGCCGGCATACGCAAGCAAGCAGGTGAACACGATGCAGAGGAACGTGCCGAATGTGATGAGGGCGTAGCGGATACGAGCACCCAGGCGGTCGGTAACGAGCGCGAGCGAAATGTGCTCGCCCTTCATCTCGGTCGCAGACAGTGCAAAGAACGCGACGCAGACGAGAAAGGGATCAGCAGCCTCGATGACACCGGGGATGCCGTGCCCTGACACGGTGCGCAGCAGCACATCGAGCGCGATTCCCAGGGTCATGAGCACGATCGCAACCGCACTGAGAAACCCGCTTGCAGACGACACCCTGTTTGCACCCGTGCGGAATATGCGAAGCGGCGTGCTCTCTGCGGGGTCGCCGCTCATGCTCATTTCGCGGCGAGACATGTTGCCACGCTCCCCACGTATTCGCCGTGGCTGCCGTCGTAGCCAGACTGATAGCTCTGCCACTTCTTGATGAACCCCTCGGGTTCGGCCCCTGCGGCCGTGGCGTCCTGTGAGTACGCGTCGAGCATCGAGTCGGCAAGACGTTCCTGTGACTTCTCGATTGTCGCGTCATCCCACGCGTCAAGAATGATGTCGCTGTCAGCCATGCTTTCGCAGGTGTCTTCGTCGATCTCGTTCAGCAGGTCGATGAAGCCCTCGTTGTATCGGGCACTGATGTCGAGAAGAGCCTTCTGATCAGCATCCGTCAACGACTCGAACGTGTCTTTGTTCATGAGAATTGCCGAGAGGCTTGTCGGCCCCATTCCCGGGTCTTGAATATGCGTCGTCACTTCCCCGAGGTTGTATTGGTCTGTATTCTCCATCGGTGTCATCCACGCGTCGATGAGGCCCGTCTGCATTGACTGATAAACATCGCTCAGCGGCATGCTGATGGCGTTTCCGCCGAGATTCTGCAATGCCTTGGCGAAATACGATGCCGATCTCACACGCGCACCGTCGATCGAATCAGCGTCGGGAAGAGGGATGCTCGAACCTAGAACGTTCGTGCCGGTCGGCTGAAACTGCAGCGGGATCACGCCGTTCTTGTCAAACTCCTCTGTATATGGTTCGTAGTTCGCGTAGAGGTCTGTCAGCGCCTCCATCGCCGCGCCGACACTCGGCGTGGCATATGGGACAGAGACAAGCTCTGACAGCGGAAACTTCTCGGGCGTGTAATTGGTATTCGGCTGCGCGAGGTCAACTTGACCGTCGATGACCGCTGACGTCATGTCCGGGCCGTTGTACAGGCTTCCCGAAAAGTAGTTGTCGAAGGTGACGCGTCCGTCCGTTGCCTCGGTTATCTCGTCTGCCCAGTCGAGATACCACTGAGAATACGGATGCCCCTTGGGCAGAAAGCTCGCGAACTGCAGCGTCACGTTACCGCCGCTGCTCGTGTCGACAATTCCTTCGGAGCATCCGGATGCTCCGATCAGACCGACGCATGCCAACGCGACTATCGCGGTCTTGCCTGCAATCGAGTGTGATTTCATCATGGACTTCCTCGTCTCGTGGTCTGGCTCTCTCAGAACGTATGGCCGACTCTGACAGCGCGACAAGAGATTGAACACTCGTGCGCGCACCCGCTGAAGCCTGGGAAAGATGTGCACGACGGGACATTCGATCCACGAACACATGCGAAAGAGACCAAGATACGAAGAGCGAGGGGGCGAGCCCGCTCATTCTGCAGCGGCACCCGTGCAGCTCCACCGCGGAAAGGGATGTATGGAGCACAGCCGAAACGACTTTGTCTATGAGGTCGCGCGCATGTACTACGAGCAGAACGCCACGATGGATTCAATCGCGCAGCAACTCGACGTCTCTCGATCGACAATCTCCCGGCTGCTGAGCGAAGCACGAGACTCCGGGGTTGTTCAAATCACGCTCGAACGCAGAGACGAGGATTCATCGAAGCTCGAGCGGGCCTTCAGCGCTCATTTTGGAGTCGACGCGCATATCGTGACGGGCGATGCCGTTTCTGACGTTCACCGCGGCACGCAGATCGCGAGTGTGGCCGCGCGATTGCTCACCAATTGGATGCGCCCCGGATCGGTTCTTGCGGTTTCTGCCGGGTCCACGATCCAGGCTGTTGCGAACAGCCTGCCGAGCCGGCACTATCCGGGAAGCTCGGTCGTGCAATTGCACGGATCTATCGGACCGCTTCGCAATGTCGCACACGGTTCGTCGCAAGCCGTGCTTGGCACTGTGGCCGCAGCGTTCGGCGCTGAGGAGCATCCGTTCCCCGTGCCTGCGTTCTTCGACTTTGCCACGACGCGCCGCTCGATGTGGCACGAGCGTTCGATCCAGCGCGTTCGCGCAATGCAGTCGCACGCCGACATTGCGCTTTTCGGCGCCGGATCCTTTCGCGGCCCTGACCGCTCGTGGCCCTATACATCGGGGCTTCTCTCCGATGAAGATCTCGATGAGCTGCGCCGCGAACACGTCGTGGGCGATGTCTGCACGGTCATGATGAGGCCAGACGGCAGCAGCCACAACATCGCCGTCAATCATCGAACATCCGGTGCAAGCCGTCGGGAACTTGCGCACGTGCCGCGACGCCTACTCGTCGCGTTTGGAGCATCGAAGGCGTTGCCCGTGCTCGCGGCCCTCAGAGCAGGCATTGCCACAGACATTGTCATCGATGACGTTCTGGCGCACTCGATAACCACAATGTTTCCCTCGCGAAAATCGACCAGACGGCTCGATTCCCCCTGAGCGATGCTGCACGAACGTTCACGCCTCACCTCGCGTGCTGCCCGTATGCGTACTCTTATTGACCCTTACGACCCCGCGCCGAGACGATACAAGAACCGGAACGCACAGCGCTCAACCAAGGAGTAGAAGAATGACCCATGAGAATGACGAAGCTGTCACAGTAGAGATTGACGGCGCGGTCGCGACGATGACGTTCAACCAGCCAGAGAAGCGCAATTCGTTCACAGACAAGATGCTCTTCGACTCACTCGATCGCATCGAAGCGCTCGTTGACGACGAGAACGTTCGCATCCTCGTGCTGACCGGTGCCGGACGCTACTTCAGCGTGGGAGGCGACCTCGACGAATTCGCCGCGGGCGAGTTTCAGCCCGCCGACGTACCGATCGGCACGTCCGTCGCGAAACTTCGACGCTTCATGCAGCTGTCGCAGTACCTCAGAGAATCGCGGCTCATCACCATCGCTGCCGTCAACGGCGCATGTGCCGGCGCAGGCTTGTCAGTTGCAGCGGCGTGTGACCTTCGCGTCTCGTCGGAACGCGCTGTATTCAGGGCCGCCTTCCTCGACGCCGGGCTCTCTGGCGACTTCGGTGGAACGTGGTCGCTGTCACGATTGCTCGGCGAAGCGAAGGCGAAAGAGTTCTACATGTTGAACGATCGCGTCTCACCACAGGAAGCACTGCGAATCGGGCTCGTCTCACGTGTTTTCCCGGAAGAGGGGTTCCTTGATCAGGCGCTGTCGCTTGCGCACGACATCGCGTCCAAGCCTCCCGTCGCGCTTGACCTCATCAAGAAGAACCTCACTGACACGACGACGGAGTTCTCAGTCGCGTGCGATCGCGAAGCTCTGCACCACGTACTGAGCGGAAACACAGCAGACGCGATTGAGGCGGCCGCCGCCTTCCTCGAGAAGCGTGAGCCCCAGTTCATCGGTCGCTGATTCTTCGCCCCACGACTCGGAAAGGGAACGGATCATGACAATCGCGAGATCTGCACAGACGCTGGAGTCGCTCGTCAGCGCTGACATCTCCAACGCAGTCGAGGCCCTCGACGCCCAGGTAGCCGGCAACGGAGACAAAGTGGCAGTGACGGTGGGCGAGACCGGGGAAACGTTCACCTACTCCGAGATCGGCCGACGAACGGATGCGCTCGCGGCATCCTTGCGCGAGCGGGGTGTAAACGCTGGCGACCGTGTCGCGATCATCAGCGAAACACCACTCACGTCAGTGATCTCTATGTATGGAGTCTGGAAAGCTGGTGCGGTCTTCGCTCCGATCAACCCGGAGTACAGCGGCGAGTTTCTGACGTACCACCTGAACGACTGCGGTGCACGCATCGTCATCGCGTCTCCGCGAGCCGCTGAGCGCGTCGACGAGGTGCGGCTCACGATCATCGAACACCTCACTGTCGTTATCGACTCGTTTGATCCCGGTCGGGCGGAAAGCGGGGGCGAATCGCTCGCGGACCTCACGAGGGCGGGAACCCGCCCCGATGGCACGATCATGTTCAACGACCCGGCATCGGTCATCTACACGTCGGGCACCACCGGGCCCGCTAAAGGCGTTGTGCTGAGTCACCGGTGGGTCAATCAGTACACCTGGCAGTACAGGCGCTGGGTGAACGAAGACGATGTCATTCACGTCGACCTGCCGATGTACCACGTCGGCGCGGCGTTCTTCAACGTGGTGAGAGCACTGTGGGTCGGAGCATCCATCTCCCTATGGGAACGCTTCAGCGCGTCGCAGTACTGGGAACGCATCGCCGAGGCTGGAGCGACATCGTCGCTGCTTCTCGATGTGATGATCCCGTGGCTGATGCAGCAGCCGGAGTCCCCAGCGGCCGCCGAGAACACGCTGCGGCACGTTCACATGCAGCCGCTCCCCGCGACGCACCATGATTTCGCCACCCGATTCGGCATCGATTTCGTCACCGCCGGCTTCGGGCAGACCGAGAGCGGATCAGCGATCTACGGCCTCGTCGATCAGTTCCCCGATGACGATGGCGGAACGCCAGAGCACGCGAAACGCGGGTTGTCACGGGAACTCATGCGCTCGCGTGCGAAGGAGGATGGCGCTCTCATTGTTCGTGGAGACCGACCCATCGAACGCGGCTTCATGGGCTGGCCGTCGCCCTTTCTTGAGATCGAGATTCACGATGCTTACGGGCGGCCGTGTGCCGACAACACAACGGGTGAACTTGTCGTTCGCCCGCGAATCGCTTCGGCAATATTCTCCCTTTATCTGGGCAAGTCCGATTACAGCCTTCACGCCTTCCGCGACCTCTGGTTCCACACGGGAGACACGGCCACACGCGATGAAAACGGCATCCTCTATTTTCGCGGGCGCATCGGAGACCGAATCAGGGTGAAGGGCGAGAACATCTCTGCATTCGACATCGAGCAGAGAGCTCTTGTTCACCCGGAGATCGTGAAAGCGGCCGCCATCGGAATACCGAGTTCGCAGGGAGAGGAAGACGACATCGTGTTGTTCCTCGAGCTCATTCACACGTCAGAGCTCAGTGCATCCGAGCTCATGACGTATATGCGGACGTCACTCGCTCGGCACATGCACCCCAGCGAGATCAGGATCATCGATTCGATGCCCGTCACGCAGACGAACAAGATTCAGAAGCACAAGCTGCACAGTCTCGTTGGCAGATCAGGCTCTCGAAACCAACGATGATGGACAACTCAGCAGTCGATCCCGAGTCCGCAGTTCAGGTCGCGCACAACGGCTCCACCCTCACGCTGACCATCAACCGGCCGCGGGCAGGAAACGCGATAAACAGTGAGGTCAGCACGCTCATCGCGCGCACAATCGACGACGCCGATGCAGACCCCGACGTCGCCGTCGTCGTGATCACGGGAGCCGGCGACCGATTCTTCAGCGCAGGTGCCGATATCGCTGCGCTCAAGAACGATGAGTCGGTACTCCCCGACCCCCCGTACGGGAGCTACGGACTCGCGGGGTGTATCGAACGGACTATTTCTAAGCCGATCATTGCCGCGGTGGGCGGGATGGCGTTCGGAGGCGGGTTCGAGATTGCTCTCGCTGCTGACATTGTCATCGCCGATCCGGGAGCGCGTTTTGCCTTTCCCGAAGTGCGAGTGGGAATCTTCCCGGGTGCTGGGGGTGTCCACAGACTCGCGCGGCGCGTTCCAGAGGTCCTAGCCGCGCACACGCTGCTGACAGGAGATGCCATCCAGGCTGTCGATGCACACCGATTCGGACTCGTAAGTTCGCTCTCGGAACCAGGTCGGTGCCTCGCCGAAGCTCATCGCGTCGCCGAGCTTATCGCGCAGGGCTCGCCGCTCGGCGTGCGCTACACAAAGCGGCTTCTGCGCAATCTCGACGATGACGGACGTTCTCTGAACGAGACGGATGCCTGGGAACGAAGCAATGCTCTCCGCGACACGATCCTCGCAACAGCTGACGCCACTGAAGGGTTCTCCGCTTACCTCGAGAAGAGAGCGCCGCGATGGAGCGGCGCGTAGGCGTCATGAAAAGACACACGCCCGCGTCGGGAATACCCGTGACGTAGCATGGTGTTATACGTAACGTGCTCCGGGGTCGGTGAGAGTCCGAACCGGCGGTGAAAGTCCGCGACCCTCCTGCGGGAGGTTGAGCCGGTGAAATTCCGGCACCGACGGTTATGGATCGCCATATGGCGATTCGAGTCCGGAAGGGAGGAAGCACGTGGCGACGCCTCTGGGCGTCGCCATCGCAGCCTTGCGAACCCCCGGAGCCTCGACAAGAGGGAGCACCGGTGGCATCGCAACGCGAGCAGCAGCTCATGCTCCGCGCTCTCGAACTCGCGGCAAACGGCCCCGAGCGCGGCATCAACCCACGCGTCGGTTGCGTCATCGCCGCGCCCGATGGAACGATCCTCGGCGAGGGATGGCACAGGGGTGCAGGAACAGCGCACGCCGAGATCGCCGCCCTGGCAGCGGCGGGTGCGGATGCCGTGCGCGGGGCAACGGCGATCGTCACTCTCGAGCCGTGCAATCACACGGGGCGCACGGGCCCGTGCGTCGACGCGCTGCTCGGCGCGGGAATTGCGCGCGTCGTCTACGCCGTGGCCGACCCGGGCGCGGACTCCAGTGGAGGGGGCGCACGGCTTCGCGCAGCGGGCGTCGATGTGGAGGCCGGAGTCCTCGCCGCAGACGTCGACGCCTTTCTCGGCGATTGGATGACGACAGCGAAGCTGGGACGCCCGCTCGTCACGCTCAAATGGGCGTCATCGCTCGATGGCCGCGCCGCGGCATCCGACGGTTCGAGTCAGTGGATCACGGGAGCGGAGTCACGCAACGACACGCATCTGCTGCGCAGTCAGCATGACGCCATTGCCGTCGGCAGCGGAACAGTTCTCGCCGACAACCCGTCGCTCACCGCGCGCGCCAGCGATGGATCGCTCCTTCCCGATCAGCCCGTTCCCGTTGTGTTCGGGGCACGTTCGATCCCCGAAGGTGCGAAGCTTCGGCAGCATCCACGCCCCTTTCAGCACGTTGACGGACACGACCTCGCAGCCGTTCTTCGGCAATTGCGCGAAAGCGGCATCCGGTCGCTCTTTATCGAGGGCGGGCCGACCCTCGCGTCGGCGTTCGTGCGGGCCGGTCTCGTCGACAGCTTCGTCGCCTACCTCGCACCGACCCTGCTCGGCGGCGACCGTGTCGCACTCACTGACCTCGGCGTTGACACCATCGACGGTGCGCTTCGCCTCGCCATCACCGACGTCGCCCGACTGGGCGACGACGTCAGGATCACTCTGACACCGAAGGGACAGTAATCAATGTTCACCGGAATCATCGAAGAGATCGGCACCGTCACGGCAGTCGCGCGCAGCGGATCATCGCTGCGCCTCAGCGTTCGCGGTCCGCTCGCCGTCTCTGATGCGAACCACGGAGACTCCATCTCTGTCTCAGGGGTGTGTCTGACCGTCGTCGAGCAATCGGATGACGGATTCACCGCAGACGTGATGGGCCAGACGCTGGCCATGTCGACGCTCGCGACAGTGGACGTCGGCCGGAGCGTCAACCTCGAGCGCGCCGCCCACGTCGGCGATCGCCTCGGCGGTCACATCGTGCAGGGGCACATCGACGGCACATCTCGCCTCGAGAGCACCCGTGACGATGGCGACTGGCGCGTGCTGCGGTTCTCACTGCCCGCTGAGCTCGCCCGGCTGGTCGTCGACAAGGGCTCCATCGCCATCGATGGCACATCGCTCACCGTGAGCGCCGTTTCTGCAGCTGAACGTGCCGAGCAGTGGTTCGAGGTATCACTCATTCCCGAGACGCTCACGGCAACGACGCTGGGAAAGCTGAGTGTTGGCGACCACGTGAACATCGAAACCGACATCATTGCACGACACGTCGAACGGATGCTGGCGCGTGACGCCGCAGAAGGGAGCAACCGATGAGCCTCGCCTCTATCCCCGAGGCCCTCGACGCACTGCGTCAGGGCAAGCCCGTGCTAGTCGCCGACGACGAATCTCGCGAGAACGAGGGTGACGTGATCATGTCAGCCGCGCTCGCCACACAGGAATGGCTCGCGTGGACGATCCGGCACACCAGCGGGTACATCTGCGCGCCCATGACCAACGAGATCGCCGACACGCTGAATCTTCCCCTCATGGTGCCCGACAGCGAAGATCCTCGCGGAACGGCGTACACGATCTCCGTCGACGCTGCCGACCGCATTTCGACAGGCATCAGCGCCGCCGACCGCTCACACACTCTGCGCACGCTCGGCTCTCCAGACTCAACACCGGCGAGCCTCATCCGCCCAGGCCACGTTCTCCCCTTGCGCGCGCGCGACGGAGGCGTACGCGAGCGCGACGGGCACACCGAGGCAGCGGTCGATCTGATGAAACTCGCGGGGCTCCCTCCCGTCGGAGCGATCTGCGAGGTGGTGCACGACGACGGTGAGATGATGCGGCTTCCGGGGCTCATCGAGTTGGGTGTGCAGGCAGACGTGCCGGTTATCACGATTGCCGAGCTCATCCGGTACATCGAATCAACACCGGATGCCGCGCGAGTCTGCACGGCCGAGTCGGCTGTGCCGGAGTCATCCGAAGTGATCTTCGAGGTCGAAACGACAATCCCCACGACGCACGGCACCTTCCGTGTGCGGGCGTACCGCGACAGGGCAACGGGCGCCGATCACGTCGCCGTGATCTCGGGTGAACTCGAAAGCGGATCGCTCGTGCGCGTGCACTCGGAGTGCCTCACCGGTGAAGCATTTGGCTCGCTCAAGTGCGAGTGTGGCCCGCAGCTCGACGCCGCACTCGACACCGTGCAGCGCCACGGCGGAGTGGTGATCTATCTGCGCGGTCACGAGGGCCGCGGCATCGGCCTCGTGAACAAACTCCGGGCCTACAAGCTACAAGAAGACGGGCTCGATACGCTCGACGCCAACCTCGCCCTCGGGCTGCCGGCCGATGCCCGCGATTACACTGCGGCATCCGCCATTCTCACCGACCTCGGGCTCGACACCGTGCGCGTGCTGACGAACAACCCGACAAAGGTGCAGCAGCTCGAGGCACACGGCATCACGGTCGCCGAGCGCGTGCCGCTCGTTGTCGGGGTTGGACCGTTCAATTCTCAGTACCTGGCCACCAAGCGTGACCGTATGGGGCACCAACTCGAGCAGCCGCTCGCAACCGAAACGACAAAACTGGCATCTACCCAAGGAGAGAAATGAGCGGAACAGGCTCCCCCACACTGAACGTCGACGGCACGGGTCTCGACATCGTGATCGTCGCGGCCAGCTGGCACGAAACCATCACGAACGCACTCGTCGACAGTGCCGTGCGCACTCTCGACGAGGCCGGCGCCAACCACACACTCGTGCGGGTGCCCGGCAGCTTCGAGCTTCCCGTCGTCTCGCGTGCAGCGCTGAAGGCCGGCGCGGACGCCGTTGTCGCCCTCGGCGTGATCATCCGCGGTGGCACACCGCACTTCGAGTACGTATCGGACGCCGCCACCTCGGGTCTCACACAGGTCACCATCGACACGGGCAAACCAGTGGGTTTCGGTGTGCTCACCCTAGACGACGAGCAGCAGGGCATCGATCGTTCGGGACTGCCCGGCTCGAAGGAAGACAAGGGCCGCGAAGCTGCCGAAGCTGCTATCGCAACAGTACGCGCCCTCGCCGCAGTGCGAGGCTGACGCCAGCGCACACGCACGAAGCGCCCGGGCAGTTCCCGGGCGCTTCGTCGTCAGCAGCGACTATGGCTTCCAGACCATGAGCACAACGACGGCGATAAGCATGATGGTGGCCAAGCCGCTCCCTGCGGCGATCGCCGGGTAGCCGGCGCGGTCGTCAGTCGGGCCGTCGGCGAGCGTCTTCGCAGCCTTGTTCATGGTGGGAACCACAAGAGCAAGATTGATCACCGTCGCCACGACCCAGAGAATCAACGACCAGAGAATCCACGGCGTCGTCAGTGAAATGTCGTACTCGGACATACCCATGACACCGAAGCCGAAGATCACGACGAGCAGCGAAAGCCAGCTGAAGATCATCGTGGATTTCGCGAGCACGGCAACCTGACTGCCGTTGCCTGCGCGCACGGCGCGCATCGCCGTCATCGGAATGATCGCCATGGGGCCGACGATGAAGACCGCCGCGACGACGTGAAGCACTGCGAACAAAGTTTCCATGCCTTCAGGTTAATGCTGATCGTGCATCCGGGGCATCAACCTTTCGATGGGTTCCGCCCATATGCGTTGCGTTCTGGGCAACAGCGAGGGTGGAAGATCCGAAAAGTTTGGCAGCGTTTTCACAGCAGGCGTAAAGTAATCACGTCCCGCCACAAGCAGGCCTCGTCAATGCCGCGACACGACCGCGCATACCCCGCGTGATCCGGTCAGCGACACCCGGTATCTCACGCAAACGAAGGCTCATGTCCAAGGCACCAATCTCGACACCCAACGCAACGGCAGAAGTGCCGACACCCGCGAATCCGCGCTCACGCGTGATTTTCGCGAGCATGATCGGCACGACGATCGAGTTTTATGATTTCTACGTCTATGCCACAGCGGCGGTGCTCGTCTTTCCTCACCTCTTCTTTCCCGAGGGCGACCCGACCGTGGCGCTGCTCTCATCGTTCGCGGTCTTCGGCGCGGCCATGGTTGCCCGCCCACTCGGCGCTGTCTTCTATGGACACCTGGGTGATCGCAAGGGACGCAAGGCCACGCTCGTCGCCTCGCTTCTGACGATGGGCGTCGCTACCTTCCTCATCGGGTTTCTACCGACATACCACCAGGTCGGCTGGTGGGCACCGCTGTTTCTCGTAATCTTCCGACTCGCTCAGGGCTTTGCGCTCGGTGGCGAGTGGTCTGGCGCAGCGCTCGTCGCCACAGAAAACGCACCGAAGGGCAAGCGCGCCTGGTACGGCACCTTCCCGCAGCTCGGTGCGCCCCTCGGTTACATCATTGCAAACGGCATCTTCATCATCATCTCGGTGCTTCAACCAGCAAATGGCACGGTCAACGAGCAGTTCCTCGCGTGGGGCTGGCGCGTTCCTTTCTGGTTCTCCATCTTCATGGTGATCGTCGGAGTAATCGTTCGGCTGAGGCTCGTGGAGTCAACGGCGTTCGCAGCGACGGTCGCCGCAGGCACCGTGCGCAAGATGCCGCTCGGCACCGTGTTGCGCAACAACTGGCGCGAGCTCATTCTCGGCACCTTCTTTATGCTCGCCACCTACGTGCTCTTCTACCTGATGACGACGTTCGTTCTGAGCTACGGGACAACACCGACGGATGCCGCAATGGCGGGACTCGGCTATGAGCGAACCCAGTTCATCCTGATGTCGATCATCGGCGTCGTGTTCTTCGGCATCTTCACCCTGCTCTCTGGCCCCTGGGCAGACAAGTGGGGTCGTCGACGCACCCTCACGTGGGTGACCCTCGCGATCGTCGTCTTCGGTCTGCTGTTCGTTCCTCTGCTCGACGGCGGCATTGTCGGAGTGATGGCTCTGCTGATCATCGGATTCTCGCTCATGGGCATGACGTTTGGCCCGATGGGCGCCCTGCTTCCCGAACTGTTCCCCACCAATGTGCGGTACACAGGCTCTGGAGTCTCGTACAACGTCTCGTCGATTCTCGGAGCCGCGGTTGCGCCGTTCATCGCCGTCGCCCTGTGGAGCGCCGGCGGCGGAAGCCCGTTCTGGGTGGGCGTTTACCTCTCCGCGATGGCGTTGATCACACTCGTGGCCCTGCTGATCGGCAAAGAGACGAAAGACGTCGACATGGAGAAGTAGCGTTCCCAGCCAGCCGGATCAACCCACGGTATGAGAACAGGTTGGCTCCCCGGTGCGACGCGCGCGGGCGCGGCGATCCGTAGCGTGAAGGTGCACGACGCGCCAGCGTCTGCATCCTCACGTTGAAAGCAGATCATGACATTATCCGCAGTGATTCGCCGCATCATTGAACACCCCATAATCTGGCTTGCAGCTGGCGCGATCGCCATTGGCGGTGCCTATGCACTCATCACGTCCCCTTCCCCCGTTATCGGCCCATTCGGCACCGTCGTGCTGCCACTGCTCGGCAGTCTGATTGGTCTGCTGCTGTACCGACTTGTCATGCACGCAATGGCGGGGCGCCCGACGCCAGAGCTCACTCGACGTCGCTCCCTCTTTGAGACGCTGTACGGGATCGAAGTCGGACTCGTCTTCGTTGCTCTCACCGTCGCGACGATCTCGCTGCTCGGCGGGTACACGTTCGAATGGGCGTCGGGGGACATCCTGTCGGTGATCACGACAGTGGTTGCCGTCAATGTCGGAGCCGCGGTCATCGAAGAGCTCATCTTTCGCGGCCTGGCGTTGCAGGCCCTCGAGAAGCTGGGCGGAAGCTGGGTGGCCCTCGCCGCGACATCGCTGCTCTTCGGGCTGCTGCACCTGGCAAACCCGGGCGCCACGGTGTGGAGTGCCTGTGCCATCACGCTCGAAGCGGGTGTGCTGCTTGGCTCTGCGTTCCTCTGGCGTCGCAGCCTCTGGTTCGCGATCGGCCTGCACTTCGCCTGGAACACGACTGAGGGTCTGCTCGGCATCCCCGTCTCCGGCCACGCGTACTCTGGCCTCTTCACCGTCACCGCTCATGGATCGCCGCTGCTCACGGGAGGAGCGTTCGGGCTCGAGGCATCCATCGTTCCGGTTGCCGTGAGCGTTCTGCTTTCCATCCCCATGCTCGTGCTTGCACACCGCCGCGGAAACCTCGTGCCCCTTTCCCACGCGGCCCGTCGGACAACGGCGCACGCGGTCGCCGGCAGCTGACGGGTCAGCGGGCAGGAGCCTGTTCGTGAACGGTCACCGCATACCCATCGGGGTCGGCGAACGTGAAGTTGAGCCCGAAGGGGCCCTGCTCGGGCGCGCGCAGAATCGGCGTTCCCCGCGAGGCAAGTCCGTCATGCAGCTGCTGCACCGCGTCGCTGCTCATCCACAGTGCAACGCCGAGCCCGGGCCGCGGAGTCGAGTCGAGATCGACTCCCGGCAGGGGCTCGCGCACCGCGAACGCAATCGGCTCCGTCATGAAGACGACGGCCCCAGGCGGGGCCTGCGGAGCGCGTCGCAGACCAAGCTGCGTCTCGTAGAAATCAGCCGCGCGCTCAGTGTCACGCACCTGCAGGGCAAGAAAGCTGGGTCCAGTCACCGTCATGATATTCCTCCGTTAACATTGATGTCAGGATGCTGACATACAGTGTATGTCAGAATGCTTACATGTTGCAAGAGGATGATCTCGGAGCACTGGTGGGCTATCGACTCAAGGAAGCGCAGTCGGTGTTGCGATCCCGCATGGATGAGACGCTTCGCGGGCTCGGCCTGTCGACTCCCCAGTACATCTGCTTAGAGCTACTCAGCCGGCAGCCCGGAGCATCCAACTCCGATCTCGCCCGTGGAGCCTTCGTCACGCGACAGACGATGAACACTCTTCTTCATGGACTCCAGCGTCGAGGACTCATCGAGCGCGCCGAACAGGCAGTGGCGGGACGAGCCCTTCCGACGCAGCTCACCGTGTCGGGCCAGCAGCTCCTCGACCTCGCCGACGAGAAAGTCCAGCAGATCGAAAGGCGCACGGTCAGTCTGCTCGACCATGAGCAGGCGAAGGCACTGCATGATGCGCTGAGTCTCTGCATCGAAGCATTGAGCGAACCGGACGACTAATCACGGGCGCCCCCGAGTGAGTCGACGGCCAGTACCCGCGTATTATGCGACTCGCTGTCGCCAGGTGGACTGCGTCTGCGCTCCGCAAACCCCACGATGACGTGCCGGTACGAACAAAGTACTCCCCGCTCGATATCGATAAGAGCATTGATCGCGCCCGCGTCAGCCACCTCCCTGCAGCAATCGCAGAAAAAGGCTCAGTCGAGGAACAGCGCGCGGAGCCTCCGAGTCGTGAACACGATGCCGACGAGCGACATCACGGCGAAATAGAGCACGTGCCACAGCATCCCGAGTTCGACAGCACCGGTCGTGAGACCGCGCACGAGTTCGACGCCATGCCACAGCGGCAGCACCTGTATGACGTATTGGACGCTCTGCGGGTACACGCTCAGCGGGAAGAACGTGGCAGAGAACAAAAACATGGGCATGAGTATGAAGTTGATCCAGTCCATGTGCTGAAAGGTCTTCATGTAGCTGGTTACCGCCATGCCGAAGCTCGCAAAGCCACTCGCGATGAGCAGCACGGCAGGGAAGGCGAGCAATGCCCACCACGACAGGTTGAGCCCGAGCACCTGCATCACGACCATAAAACCAAACGCATACAACGCGCCGCGAATGAGCGCGAGAGAGATCTCGCCGAGGGCGATGTCGAACGGGCCGAGCGACGTCGACAGCATCCCCTCATAGATCTTCGAGAACTTGATCTTGAAGAACACATTCCACGTGGAGTCGTAGACGGCACCGTTCATAGCCGCGACGGCGAGCAGCGCGGGGGCGATAAACGCCGCATACGGAATCTCGGTGCCGCCTGGCCCCTCGACATCGCCGACGAGAGCGCCGAGGCCGATGCCCATCGACAGCAGGTAGAAGATCGGCTCGAAGAATCCTGAGACCATGACGAGCCAGTTCGTACTCGCCGTCGCCCGCCACCCGCGCAGCATGACCGAGCGCGCATTGCGCGCGTACAGTGCGGAGGGTCCATTGACTCGGCGTTGCGTCGGAACGGTCTGAACGCTCATCGGTTGAGCCTCCTCGCAGCGACGCGGCGTGCAAGCATCCACCCGAGTGCCGTCAGAAGCAGAAGGTAGACGATATGAAGCATGCTGAGCCACACCGGCTCCGCGTACCCGTACGAAAGCACTCGGCCAAGTTCCGTGCCGTGCCATAACGGGGAGAGCCAGCCGATCCACTGCAGAAACCACGGCAGCTGGGTGAGTGGAAACACCGTGCCCGAGAAGAGGGTAAGAGGCAGAACGAGAAAGCGCATGACCATGGCGATCTGGCCGCTGTCGTTTTCAAGCGTCGAAACATAGGCCATAAGCAGCGTGCCGAAGGCAAGACCTGTGAGCACTGCGGAGAAGAGCGAAATCCAGCCGAGATTGCCGGGGACCGCGCCGAACAGCAACATGAACACGAAGTAGAGCGCCGTCGTCACAACGATGCGAGCGGTCACGGCGATGACCTGCCCGTCGATGATCTGCCCCGGAGTCACTGGGCTCGCGCCCATTCCGGTGAACGTGGGGTTCCATTTGAACCCGAGCATGATCGGGTAACTGAACTCCTCTGCGGCTGCTTCAAACGCCGCCATCGCAAGCAGGGCCGGGGCGACGAACACGAGGTAGCTGACGGAGAGTCCGTTCTGCTCCACGTTGGCGTCGACGAGGCTCGCGAGCCCGACACCCATCGCGAAGAGGTACATCAGCGGAGACCCGATGCCCGTGGCGATGACCGTCTGCGTATACGCCTTCATGTTGCGAAAGCGATGCTCAGCGATGTACCAGGCGCCCCAGCGGCGCGGCGCCCTCGCCGCAGACAGTGCGCGAGCAGCATCCTCGCGTGTGGTCTCGCGGATGCTCATTCGATCAGGCTCCGCCCGGTGAGTCGCAGAAAGACGTCTTCGAGACTTGAGCGGCGCACGAGGCTGGTCATCGGATTGTGACCGCGTGCGGTGACGGCCGACAACGCTTCTTCTCCGTTTGACGAATAGATGAGGATGCGATCGGGAAGCACCTCGGCGCGGTCGCCGACGCCGTCAAGCTCGCGCGCGACTACCTCGTTATTCTGCGAACCAAATCGCACCTCAAGCACCTCGCGTGACGAATACTGCCTGATGAGCTGAGAAGGAGACCCCTCCGCCATGATGCGCCCGTTGTCCACGACAACGAGGCGATCGCACAGCTGCTCTGCCTCGTCCATGTAGTGCGTCGTGAGCACGAGCGTGGTGCCCTGCTCTTTGAGTCGGAAGAGGCGGTCCCAGAGAACGTGTCTCGCCTGCGGGTCCAGTCCGGTCGTCGGCTCGTCGAGAAGCAGAATGCGAGGATCGTTGATGAGCGCACGAGCGATAGTGAGTCGGCGCTTCATGCCGCCCGAGAGGTCGTCGACTTTGGCTTTGACCTTGTCGTCGAGCTGCGCGAAAGCCATGAGCTCGTCTGCACGTTGGGCGACAAGTTTGCGAGGCAACCCGAAGTAGCGTCCGTAGACAAGCAGATTCTCGCGAGCGCGCAGTTCTTCGTCGAGGTTGTCTGCCTGCGGGACGACGCCCAGTTGAGAACGGATCTCTGGTCCGTATTCGTCGGGGTCGAGCCCCAGGATGGTCAGGTCGCCTGCCGTGCGTGTCGACACAGCGCCGACCATGCGCATCGTCGTGGACTTGCCCGCGCCGTTGGGCCCGAGCAGACCGAAGGACTCCCCGGGCGCCACCTCAAACGAGATGCCGTCGACCGCGGCGAAGTCCTTGTACTTCTTGACAAGATTTCTGGCTTCAATGACGGGTTCTGGCACGACTGACACTCTATGTCGAGTGCCCGACGTCGACCAAGCATCCACGCACGAGCACGAACTGTGCAGACTGCCTGGATTGAGATGTGCGGTGCTTCAGTCAGTGGAGTATCCGCCAGCGAGAATGTCCTCAACGAGCGTCGGGCCGCTTGGCTGCCAGCCGAGCGTCTCCCGGGTGAACACGTTTGACGCGGTCATCGTCTCAGCGAAGAAATGCGCGACGACTCCGAAATGATCAGGAGCATCCTCTGGGTCAATTGAGGTGACCGGCAGGTTCATTGCTCGGCCGAGTGCCTGCGCGATGGCCCTCGTTGAGATCGACCCTTCGGCGACGGCGTGGAGCCGCACCCCTGCGGGGGCCTTCTCGAGAGCCAACCGAATGAGTTGCCCCGCATCCGAGACGTGCACGGCAGACCACGCGCTGCCGCCGTCGCCAATGTATCCCGAGACACCGGTTCGGCGCGCCGCAGCGGCCAGCCAGTTCACGAACCCCCAGTCGCCGCGGCCGTGAACGCTCGGCGCGAAGCGCATGGCAACTGACCGGATGCCGCGTGTGGTCGCGCTGAGCGCCAGGTTCTCAGAGCCGCCACGGTCGGCCCCTGGGCCCACTTCAGGCGAAGCATCCATCTCGGTTGCGGGCCACGAATCAACGAGACCAGAAAGGCCATTCGCGATGATGAACGGCTTCGTCGAACCGTCAAGAGCGTCGAGAATCGTCTCGACCGCCGCACGCTCGGTGCGGTTGTTCTCAGCGGGATGAGCCCAATCGTGCTTGTTCGCGAGGTGAACCACTCCGTCGCACGATCGTGATCCGTCGCGCAACGAGACCAGGTCATCGAGGTCGCCCGTGAGAGCTTCCGCCCCGGCACGCTCAAGCTTGGCGACTGACGCATCGGAACGAGCGAGCCCAACGACCTCGTGCCCGGACCGTAGAAGTTCAGCGACAGCCGCCGATCCGATCCAGCCCGTGGAACCTGTCACAAAAATGCGCATGGCGCACCGTCCTTTCACCCTTGCAGGTACTGTGTCGGCAGCGCCGACTATTACGAGTCATTGTGTCTCGAAATAGTAACAGGTAACGGTGCACGATGTCTAGCAATATACGATGAGCAAGACAAACGTCCAGCGGAGGAGAGCCAATGGTCAGCGAACACGGCAAAGCCGGCCGGCCGCGCAGCGAGCAGGCCCGGGCAGCGATCCTTCATGCCGTCGACGATCTGCTGGTGGATGTCGGCTACGGCGCCGTCACGCTCAAAGGCATAGCCGAGCGCGCGGGGGTGTCGCGCCAGACGATCTACCGCTGGTGGTCCACAAAGGCAGAAATCCTCTTGGAAGCAAGCGCTATCGACGCGCGCCAGGAGCTCGACATTGCTCCACAGGATGGCCCCGTCGCCGAAATCACCGCCTACCTCGATGCACTCAGGACGTTTCTCACGAACTCAGATGCGGGTGCGGCGTATCGCGCACTACTCGGGGAAGCACAGCACGACTCGGCCGTGCGCGAACTGCTTCTCAGCAGCGACCCAATCGGCGACAGCGCAGCAACGGTCCTCTCCCGTGCTCTCCCTGATGACGTGCTGGCACTCCCCCGGTCGCGCGCTGTCTCATCGCTTGTCGGACCGACATTTTTCTGGGTGCTCAGCGGACGAGATCCCGCTGCCATGAACACTCATGATCTCGCGCTCGAGTTCATCCGAACCGCCGCGCCCTCCCACGCCAGCGATTGACTCGAGCCTGCGGTGAGACGACGCCGATGGCGCTGGCTGGCACGGGATCACTCAGTTCAGTCAGCCAGGTTGGGGTAGATCTCTGTCATCGGCTCAGGCACCGGAAGGTCGCCGAAGTACTTGTCATAGAGCTCCTTAAACGACCCGTCCTTTGCCATCGTCTCGAGCTGCTCGTTGTATGCGTTGGTCAACGCGTGATTGCTCTTCTGAAACATGACGGAGGTCGCGTGGTCAACCGGTTCTGAGTACGCAATATCAAGTGAGTCATACTGGTCGATGTACGGCTTCATGCTGACGCCGCTCCACACAAAGCCGTCGACACTGCCCGAGTTCAAAGCAGACACCGCGGCATTCGTCCCTTGAAACAAAACAGGAATGGCGTCAGGGTGGTTGTTCTTGAGAAACTCCACCTGGATTGATCCGGTGACCACTCCGATTCGCTTCCCTTTCATATCCTCAAACGCGCTCATTGTCGTGTCTTTGGGCGCGAGCAGCGCAATCGTGTCCCAATAGATGGCCGTCGAGAAGTTCACGGCTTCTTCTCGTTTATCTGTAACACCGAACCCGCCGGTCACCATATCGAATTGACCCGATGTCAGTCCGGGAATCTCCCCGGCCGTCGGAGTTTGCTTATATTCGATCGTCAGTCCGAGGCGTTTCGTGATCTCTGCGTTGAGGTCGATGAGAAACCCTTCGGGCTCCCCTCCATTCTCGACTGTCGTGAAATACGGCTGATCTCCTGATGTCGCAGACAGAATCACTCCAGGCGTCATGAGCCCGTACGGGTTGTCATCGCCATCGCCTGTTCCCGAGGAATTCGCTGCGGAGCATCCAGTAACGACGAGCGCCATCGCCCCTGCGAGCGCAAGCGTGCTCGCTATCCTTCGTACGTGCATCATCTTTCGTGCCTTCCTTGTGATGTTTGTGAAGAGGTGTTCCGAATCCCTCAGAGAACTTGCGAGAGAAAGTCTCTGAGCCTGTCGGTCTGAGGATTCGCGAGCAGCTCCTTCGCCGGCCCGATCTCGACGATGCGCCCGTCATCCATGAACACAACCCGATCGGCGACCTCGCGGGCGAATGCCATCTCATGAGTGACGACGACCATCGTCATTCCGTCGAGCGCGAGGGATTTCATCTCGTCAAGCACCCCTTTGACGAGTTCCGGGTCTAATGCCGACGTTGCTTCGTCAAAGAGCATGACTCTCGGTTCCATGGCAAGGGCACGCGTGATCGCCACGCGTTGCTGCTGTCCGCCAGAACAATCCGCAGGCCGCATATGACTCAAGCTGTCGACGCCGAGTCGGGTGAGCTGACGCATCGCAATCTTCTCTGCCTCCTTCGCCGAAATCCGTTTGACGACTCGAAGAGCCATCGTGACGTTCTCGAGAATCGTGATGTGTGGAAAGAGGTTGAAATGCTGAAACACCATGCCGACGGTGGCTCGTACCGCATTCACGTCCGACGACGGGTCGGTCAGCTCAACTCCTTCAACCCAGATGGACCCTGCACTCGGTCGCTCGAGAAGATTGATGCACTTCAGAAGGGTCGATTTGCCTGACCCAGACGGGCCGATGATGCACACGACCTCTTGAGGCGCGACGTCAAGATCGACGCCTTTGAGCACCTCGGTATGCCCGAATGACTTTCGAACGTCCCGCAACCGCACGCCGGCGTAGCCAGCCTCGGTTTCATTACTCGTGGGCTGCAGCGTTGCGCTCATTTGGCGACCTCCATCGCTGATTCGTTCGGAACAGAGTTGGCCCGGCGACGCGTTCGACCGCTTCGCAGTCGGCGGTCCCAGGCATTGACGATGTAGGTGAGCGGCACCGTCATCATGAGGTAGCAGATTCCCGCCGCGACAAGGGCCGACGAATTGTAGGTGACGGCCTGCTGCTGATAGGCGATGAAGTACAGTTCACGCTGCCCAACGGAAAGTCCCAGAAGGTAGACAAGTGAGCTCTCTTTGATGTCGATGATGAACCGATTCGTCAGTGCCGGAAGCACATTGCGCACGCCCTGAGGAACAACGATCTTTCGCATCGCGTGAAAGTAGGTCATACCGAGCGACCGACCGGCCTGCAGCTGCCCCTTGTCGATTGATTGAATGCCTGACCGCAAGATCTCAGCGGTGTATGCCGCTGAAATGAGACCCACAGCCAAGATCGCGTAGCCAAACGGTGACGTTCCGAAGGGGCGAATGCCAGCCGCCGGGAATCCAAGGCCAACGAGACTGATGGTGAGGATCGCAGGAAGCCCGCGAAACACATCAACGTAGATTCGTGCTGCGACTTTGAGAACCCACAGTCTCGACATCAACATCATCGCGAGCACAAGGCCCAGAATGAGCCCGGCGATCACCGCCGACACCGAGATGATGAGCGTATTAGTGAGCCCCTCGGTCAGCAAGATCGGAAGGATTGTCAGGATTGAGTCCACGTCGAAAAACGTGTGAAGGAATTCGTCCATGTCACTACCTCGTCGTAAGTGGCCCCTGCGGAAGAACGCGCGAAGGGATTAGGACGAGTATGAATACGTGTTGAAGTTAAGTCAACCTCATGTTGAATTACTCGACACATGGTTGACACATCTCCATTTGCGTCAATCAATTGTGGAGAGAGCTGCCATTGGGGTGGGGAACACTCGCCTAAATGTCAACTAAATGTTAAAAATTGGTCGCATCAGGTGTCTCTCACCAGGGTGCGGCACCGAGAAATTGCCGCATACGCGTGGCGGGCGAAAGCTACGCGAGCAGTACGGCCGCGCCAGCGGATCGCAGCTCCTCGACAGTCGCGGCGTCAGCTGCAGCATCCGTCACTATCGTGTCGACCTGCGACAGCTCTGCCACGTGCCCCACGGTGACGCGTGCCAGCTTCGACGCATCCGCCGTGATCACCACGCGATCGGATGCTGCCACCATCGCGCGCTTGATCTCGGCCTCCGGCAGATTCACGTTTGTGACGCCCGCCACCACATCGACACCGTTGCAACCGAGGATCGCGACGTCAGCGTGCACGCTTTCGATGAGCTGCTGACCCATGGGGTTAACGAGCGAGTGCTGCAGCGGTCGAAGCGCGCCACCCGTCACATAGACAGAGAGCCGCGGAACAGCGGACTCGAGAGTCAGCGCTGTTGACAGCCCATTGGTCACGACGACAACGTCGTGCAGCTCCGTGCGCTCGACCAATGCCTCGGCGACGGCCAGCGCAGTCGACCCGACGTCAAGAAAAACGCTCTGCCCCGCATCAATAAGCCCCGCGGCCCGTCGAGCGATCGCGCGCTTTGACTCAACGCCCGTCTGCACTGACTGCTCGACGGACACTTCAGGCGCCGCGCTTGCAGCAACCGCTCCTCCGTGTACGCGCCGCGCGACCCCCACCTCGACAAGCGCGTCGAGATCGGTGCGTGCCGTGACGCTCGAGACAGCAAAATCCCGGGCGATGTCGGCGACGCGAACGTAGCCGCGCTTGTCAAGCCGAGCCCGGATGCGGTCACGGCGAAGCTCAGCGGGGAGGGAATCGGCATCCGTCATGTATGTAGTTTCGTTTACTTATCTTTACTTATCAATACGCAAGAGCTAGATTCGTGGATGCGCGGGACTTTGCCGCGACAGACGCAGACTCGGAAATTCTCATGCCCCATACTCCCCACATCGCAGAGCTCACCGGCGGAATCACCAGCCAGGCGCACAAGCTCGCTGACGGACGCGACATCATCTACTTCGACGACCCCGATTCGACACTGCCCGCCGGGCGACGCGCCGATTCTCGGACCCCCGAGCCCCGCCCGGCAACAGCGTCGATGCGGCAAGACCCACTGACAGGTGAATGGGTATCGATCGCCGCCGCGCGCCAGAATCGTGCTTTTCTCCCCCCAGCCGAACTCGATCCCCTCGCTCCGCAGAGCCCGACGAATCCATCTGAGGTACCCAACGACTACGACGTCGCCGTCTTCGAGAACAAATCGCCGTCGTTTGGGCCGCATGTGCACGATGCCGACGAGCCGCGGGGACTCTACGACCTCACGCGCATCGGAATCGAGCGCACGCGCACATCGGTCGGTCGGTGCGAGGTCGTGTGCTTCTCCCCCGAACGCGAGGGCTCCTTCGGCTCGCTCACCCGCACCCGGGCACGCACGGTCATCGAGGCCTGGGCCGAGCGCACGCGCGCGCTCAGCGCTCTGCCGAACGTGCGCCAGGTTTTCCCGTTCGAAAACCGCGGCGTGGAGATCGGCGTGACCTTGCAGCATCCTCACGGCCAGATCTACTCCTACCCGTACATCACCCCACGCACCCAGAGCCTGCTCGACTCCATCGACTCGTACGGTCCCACGCTGTTCGCCGACATTCTCTCGAGCGAGCAAGCGGGCGAACGGATGCTGCTGCGCGGCGATCATTGGAGCGCATTCGTTCCGTTTGCCGCCCGGTGGCCGGTCGAAGTGCACATGCTGCCGCACCGTCACGTCGCCGACTTCGCCGAGACGTCTGCGGCCGAACGCGACGAGCTTGCCGGTCTCTACCTGCGCCTGCTGCGCGGTGTCGACGCACTCTACGACACCGCCACTCCGTACATCGCCGCATGGCACCAGGCCCCCGCGAACGTGGCCCGCGACGATGTGAGGCTCATGCTGCAGCTCACGTCGCCGCGTCGTGCCGCAGACAAACTCAAGTATCTTGCCGGCTCAGAGGCTGCGATGGGAGCCTGGATCGGCGACATTCCGCCGGAGAAGTCCGCACAGAATCTGCGCGATGCGATCGCGCGCGCCGACCTGGCGCATCCCGTCGAGCCCGCGGCATCCGTGCCCTCTTCTGTCAAGGAGTCCCGATGACCACCTCACCGCGTTCCACAGCCGACTCCTTCGCCGCCCGCTACAACCGCGCCCCCGACGGCGTGTGGCAGGGCCCAGGCCGGGTGAATCTGATTGGCGAGCACACCGACTACAACGACGGTTTCGTGCTGCCCTTCGCCATCGACAGAACCACAGCGGTCGCCGTCGCCGCACGCGACGACCGCACGGTGCGGGTGTCGAGCGACTTCGCGGATGCCGTCGCAACGGTGTCGCTCGACGACCTCGACGACCCGCAGCTCGCCGCTGGCACGCTGAGCGGCTGGTCGGCGTATCCCTTCGGAGTCGTCTGGGCACTTCGGCACTTCGGCGCCGATCTCGCTTCCGCACCGGGATTCGACGCTCACGTCGCCTCTGACGTGCCCACCGGAGCGGGGCTTTCGTCGTCTGCCGCGCTCATGTGCGCCATTGCCGTCGCGTTGAACGACGAATGGCAGCTCGGCTTCGATGCACAGACGCTCGCCCGGGTCGGCCAGCTCGCCGAGAACAAGGCAGTTGGCGCGCCCACCGGCATTATGGACGAAAGCGCCTCGCTGTTTGGGCGCCGCGACGCCGCGGTGTTTCTCGACTGCCGATCGCTCGACTCCGAGGTGATCGACCTGGGGCTGGAGCAATCTGGTCTCGAGATCCTCGTCATGAACACGCGGGTCGACCATGCCCATGCAACAGGAGGGTATGCGGCTCGCCGGGCGTCGTGTGAGAAGGGAGCGAGGCTGATGGGCGTCGCAAGTCTGCGCGACATCGACAGCGACGACCTCCCGCGCGCCGAACGAGAGCTCGACGACGAGACGTTCCGCCGCGTGCGCCACATCATCACCGAGAATCAACGTGTTCTCGACACCGTGCGAACGCTGCGCACCGACGGACCCGGTGCGATTGGCGCCCTCGTGAATGCCTCGCACCTCTCGATGCGCGATGACTTCGAGATCTCGGTGCCCGAGCTCGACCTCGCCGTCGAGACCGCGCAGGCGAACGGCGCAGTCGGCGCACGCATGACCGGTGGTGGTTTCGGTGGAGCTGCCGTCGCTTTGATCTCGAGTGATCGCGTCGGCCAGACGACGGATGCTGTCACGCACGCATTCGCCGATGCCGGCTTCCGTGAACCCGAGTGCTTCACTGTGCACCCTGCTGACGGCGCCGGTCGCGCACTCTGACCTTCGCCAGCCTCATCGAGGCATTTAACGCTGCGTGGCGTCGTCACACACCGCACCTCAATTACGAGATATCCCGAACTCTCGCTAGCCTCGGTAGACGATGACTGATTCTTATCCCCCCACATCAGCAATCTCGATCATCCAGGCTCCCCGCCACATGGAGATTCCCGACGCCCTCCGTTCCGACGTGAGTCTGCTCGGCGAACTGCTCGGCCGTGTGCTGATCGAGACCGGCGGCACAGACCTGCTCGACGACGTCGAAAAGCTGCGCGGTCTGACGATCGATGCCTACGAGAATGAAGACGTGAAGGCGTTCGAAGACGCCGAAGCCCTCGTCGAATCGTTCTCTTCCGAGCGTGCAGAAGAGGTTGCTCGCGCGTTCACGTGTTACTTCCACCTGGTGAATCTTGCGGAGGAGCGGCATCGCGTGCGCGTGCTGCAGGGCCGCAATCCAGAACCGAGCGACGATGTCGGAGCATCCTTCACCTCGACGATGGACGCACTCGTGCGCGAGCTCGGCGACGAAGGTGCGCAGAGGATGCTCGATAGCCTCGAGTTTCGTCCGGTGCTCACCGCTCACCCCACTGAGGCGCGCCGCCGCGCTGTCGCCTCGTCGATACGCCGCATCAGCGAACTCGTCGCCGAGAACGACGACCCGCGATTGGGCGAGAACGTTCAGGCGGAGAACAAGCGCGAGCTGCTCGCCGAGGTGAACGTGCTCTTTCGCACGGCACCGCTGCGCTCGACACGGCCGACGCCGCTCGACGAGGTGCGCACGGCAATGAACATCTTCGACCAGACACTGTTCGAGGCGATGCCGCGCATCTACCGCCTCATCGACGACCGGCTCGTGGGCAAGGCAGCAGGCACGCTCCCACCGCGCTCGCACGCGTTCGTTCGCTTCGGCTCGTGGATCGGTGCCGACCGCGACGGCAACCCCAACGTGACGGCAAAGATCACCCGTCAGGCCGCGGCAATACAGTCGGAGCATGTGCTGCTCGGGCTCGAGCGTGCCGCCGCTCGCGTTGGCCGCATGCTCACGCTCGACGCGGGCGACACCGCGGCGAGCGCTGAGCTGCTTTCACTCTGGCAGCGTCAGCGTTCGCTCGCAGACGAGCTCACAAGCGAGATCGCCACGCGTTCACCCAACGAGCCGCACCGCCGCGTCATGCTGATGATCGCGGAGCGCATTGCCGCAACGCGTGGACGCAACGCCGACCTCGCCTACCCGCATCCAGACGAGCTTCTCTCCGACCTGCGCACGGTTCAGAGCTCTCTCGTGGCCGCGGGCGACAAACGCAGCGCCTACGGCGAAGTTCAGGGCCTCATTTGGCAGGTCGAGACCTTCGGCTTCCACTTGGCCGAGCTTGAGGTGCGTCAGCACTCGAAGGTGCACCGCCAGGCGCTCGACGAACTCGACCGCGGTGCCCAGCCGAGCGAAATGACCGACGAAGTGCTCGATGTGTTTCGCACGATCGGCGCGCTGCAGACGCGCTATGGGGTGGATGCTGCACGGCGGTACATCATCTCGTTTACGCAGAGCGTCGACGACATCGCCAACGTTCATCGCCTCGCGCGTTACGCATTCGGGGACGGCGAGACTCCCGTGCTCGATGTGATTCCGCTGTTCGAGACGTTCAACGACCTCCGAAATGCCCCGGAGATTCTCGAGAAGATGATCGAGCTGCCCGAGGTGAAGCAGCGGCTCGAAGCCACTGATCGTCACCTAGAAGTGATGCTCGGGTACTCCGACTCGTCAAAGGACGTCGGCCCGGTCTCGGCAACGCTCACGCTCTATGAGGCGCAGGATGCCATTGCGCGCTGGGCCGAACGCAACAGCATCCGCCTCACCCTCTTTCACGGTCGTGGCGGAGCCATGGGCCGAGGCGGCGGACCGGCGAACGAGGCAGTTCTCTCGCAGCCTCCCGGCTCCGTCGATGGGCGGTTCAAGCTCACCGAGCAGGGCGAGGTCATTTTTGCCCAGTACGGCAACCCGATCATCGCGCTTCGCCACCTCGAGCAGATTGCGTCGGCGACTCTACTGGCGTCAAGCCCGTCGAACGGCGAGCTCAATGCCACAGCGGCTACGGCGTTCGCCGACATCGCCCAGGTGATGGATGCCGCGAGCAGAGAGCGCTTCTATGAACTCATTCATGCGGACGGCTTCGCACCGTGGTTCGCGGAGGTCACTCCACAGGAAGAAGTCGGCCTTCTTCCTCTGGGCTCGCGCCCCGCGCGCCGCGGTCTCTCCGTCGAGTCCCTTGAAGACCTGCGGGCGATCCCGTGGGTGTTCTCCTGGTCGCAGGCGCGCATCAACCTCGCCGGCTGGTTCGGGCTCGGCACCGCACTCAAGGCCGTGGGAGACAGCGACGAATTGCAGCAGGCCTACCGCGAATGGCCGCTGTTCACAACGATGATCGACAACGTGCAGATGTCGCTCGCAAAGACCGACGAGCGCATCGCCACTCGGTACCTGCAGCTCGGCGACCGCGGCGATCTCTCGGCTCTCGTGCTCGACGAGATGGAGCTCACCCGCAAGTGGGCGCTCATCGCGACGGGAACCACAGAACTGCTCGAGAACCGCGCGGTGCTGCAGCGTGCAGTGCGCCTACGCAGCCCCTATGTCGATGCTCTGTCGCTGCTGCAGCTGCGCGCCCTGCGCACGCTGCGCGGCACGGCGACGCAGGAGACCGAGACGACGATCGACCAGGCACGCAATCTTCTGCTGCTCTCGGTGAACGGCGTCGCGGCCGGGCTGCAGAACACCGGCTGATTTCGTTGCCTTACCATCGAGGGCGTGCACAGATTCGGAAGTTTCGTGCACGCCCTCGGTGTGTCGAGCCCGCCATGCCGAGGATGTCACGAAACGTCCGAATGCCTGAACGAGATCCAGGTCCACTCGGCGTTCCAACATCAGCCCGATCACATAGCCATAGAGAAGTGCACTCCCGAAAGTCGCTGTCCTCGAAGCATCTCACAATAGCCACTTCCTGCAACTCACTTCTCGTGGGCGTCTGAAACTCCGACGTCAGGCCACGTACGTCCGGGTCACAGGGCCAGCGCCACACCGACCAGTGCGTATCTGCCAAGAACGTGCGCCATCGGGGCAGCGGATTGTTCGACGGGACGTTGACATATTCGGAACTGATGCGGTCGCTGCGGCGTGTCGCGCGCGACACGCCGCACGCACAGGCAGAAGTCCGAATGGCTGCACACGAACAGCGAGCAACAGGCGGCCTCGCCGCACACGCAGCATCTCGATGACGTCCCTCAGTCGAGATGTTTCCACCCTGCAGGGAGCGTCGCCACCGGCAGTGGACTGCTCGGGGCCCAGGCGTCCCAGTCGGCGTTGAACGGCCACTCCGCATTGCGTGCGATCGCCGAGAGCTGCTCACCAGCTTCTCGAGTTCTTTCGACCTCTTCCGACGAAACGGCTCCGACGGCAAGCGACCACTCAAGTTCGTCTTCGTCTTTGTAGCGAACAGCCCACGAACGCGTTCCCGGAGTCCCGGAACACAGCACGTCCAGAATCCAGTCCTGCGTGTCGAAGCCCATTGTCGTTCTCACCCACGGCGTCTCGAGGTTGCCATACCATTCGCCGACCCAGGTGTCGCCGTCGTGCCAACGCCATACAGACCACGGCTCACCAGCGCGATGCACACGCACAACCGTTTGGCCCGTCCAGGCGCGTCGGTCGTGCGTTCCGTCCCAGTCCTCGGGGAGCACCAATCGTCGGCCGGGCCCGCTCCCCACACCAGAACGGGTGCGCATGTCAGAGCCTGGCGGTGTCGCTACAGCAACAATGTTGCCGTCGACAATGACATAGCTAGCGACGGCGAAGCCGACAGCGCGGCCATGCTGACCGTATTCGCGGACGCTGCGTAACGCGATCGACTGATCAGGCGAGAATCGTAACTCGTTCGGTGGAGGTGAGCCTGACCGTGCATCGTCCATTTGGCAACGCTAGCAGTCAGGCGTGGTGCAGAAACGGCTCCACGGACAACGACACCGAGAGACGACGGCCCTCGTGCAACCATTCGGAGCGAGCGGTGGCAGCCCGGCGTGTCGGGGTGCGACACGCCGCAAGCGCGTCGCAATGTCCGGATGCTGCGCGGCAACCCGCGGCAGGGTGACACGCCGAAGACTGTCGCGTCGGTCGCCGACAATGGCGACGTTTTACGGCGTGTCACATTGGCAGAGACGACCACAGAATAACGTCAGCCGGCGGCGCGCTCAGCCGCCTCAACAACGTTTGTCATAAGCAGCGCAACAGTCATCGGACCAACACCGCCAGGGTTCGGCGATACGTAGCCCGCCACATCGGCAACGCCCGGGGCGACGTCGCCGAAGACCTTCGCCTTGCCGCCGTCGGCGCTCTCCTCGCGCGTGACGCCCACGTCGAGCACAGCAGCTCCCGGCTTGACGACCTCGGGCCTGACCAAGTGCTTCACGCCCGCCGCGGCAACGATCACGTCTGCCTGCCGCAAGTAGTGCGGCAGGTCGACGGTGCCCGTGTGCGTGAGCGTGACCGTCGCGTTGAGCTCGCGCCGCGTCAGCAGCAGCCCGATCGAGCGCCCGATCGTCACACCACGACCCACGACGACAACGTGCTTGCCCTTCAGGTCGTAGTCGTTGCGCAACAGCAGTTCGATGACGCCGCGCGGCGTGCACGGCAGAGGTGTGTCGATCGGACCGTTGACGTTGAGCACGAGCCGTCCGAGATTTGTAGGGTGTAGCCCGTCAGCATCCTTGGCCGGGTCGATCCGCTCAAGGATGCGGTCGGTGTCGATGTGCTTTGGCAATGGAAGCTGCACGATATACCCGTGGCAGTCGGGGTCGGCGTTGAGCTCGTCGACTAGTGCCTCGACCTGCTCCTGCGTGGCGTCGGCCGGCAGCTCGCGCTGGATCGAGTTCATGCCGATCGCCGTTGACTGCCTGTGCTTCATGCCCACATACAGCTGCGACGCGGGGTCGGCACCGACGAGCACTGTCGCAATGCCAGGAACGACGCCCTTGGCTGCGAGCGCAGCAACACGCTCGGTGAGCTCTGCTTTGATGTCGGCGGATGCTTCCTTGCCGTCGAGAGTCTTCGCGGTCATCGTCCGCGGCCCTACTGCTGCAGGCCCGGGTACAGGGGGAACGCCTGGGTGAGTGACGATACCCGCGAGCGCAGTCCGGCGATGTCAGCATCCGGCCGTACGGCGAGTGCAATGATGTCGGCCACCTCGGCGAACTCGGCATCGCCGAACCCACGTGTAGCGAGCGCGGGCGTGCCGATGCGCATTCCGCTCGTCACCATCGGCGGGCGGGGATCGAACGGTACAGAGTTCTTGTTCACTGTGATACCCACCTCGTGCAGGCGGTTCTCGGCATCCTGACCCGACAGTTCACTTTCGCGCAGGTCGGCGAGCACGAGGTGCACATCGGTTCCTCCGGTGAGCACGTTGACGCCAGCGGCACGCGACTCGTCGGAGGTGAGCGCCTCGGCGAGCAGCTTCGCGCCAGAGATCGTGCGCTCCTGGCGGTCACGGAAATCTTCGGATGCTGCCAGAAGGAACGCCGTCGCCTTCGCCGCGATCACGTGCATGAGCGGTCCACCCTGCTGGCCGGGGAACACGTTTGAGTTGAGCTTCTTGGCCAGGGCTGTGTCGCGGGAGACGATGAACCCCGAGCGCGGGCCGCCGATGGTCTTGTGCACAGTCGATGAGACGACGTCGGCGTATGGAACGGGTGACGGGTGCAGCCCGGCGGCGACCAGCCCGGCGAAGTGCGCCATATCGACCCAGAGTGTGGCTCCCACCTCGTCGGCGATCTCGCGGAACGCAGCGAAGTCGAGCTGGCGCGGGTATGCCGACCAGCCGGCGATGATGACCTTCGGCTTGTGCTCGAGTGCCTTGTCGCGCACAACGTTCATGTCGACGAGGCAGGTCTCGGGGTCGACGCCATACGAGACGGCGTTGTAGAGCTTGCCCGAGAAGTTGAGCTTCATGCCGTGCGTCAGGTGGCCGCCATGAGCGAGCTCGAGCCCAAGAATCGTGTCGCCCGGTGTGGCGATCGCCGAGAGCACTGCCGCATTTGCCGAAGCGCCAGAGTGCGGCTGTACGTTTGCGTACTCGGCGCCGAAGAGCTTCTTCGCACGCTCGATTGCGAGCGACTCGGCAACGTCGACGTACTCGCAGCCTCCGTAGTATCGGCGGCCGGGGTATCCTTCCGCGTACTTGTTGGTAAGCACCGAACCCTGCGACTGCAGCACCGAGACGGGAACGAAGTTCTCGCTCGCGATCATCTCGAGGTAGTCGCGCTGGCGGCCCAGCTCGTGGTCGAGCACGGCGGCGATCTCGGGGTCGACCTGCGACAGTGGCGCGTTGAACGTATCGGTCATGCTGGCTCCTTTGTGACAGACGGATGGGTGAAACCCGTATCGGCCCAGGCGTGCGGCCGAATCCGCCCCAGTTGCGAGAAGTCCCGTTGTGGAAATCCCATGCTGAGGATCAGCGTCGCTCCCCAATGGTGACCCATCTGAGTCGGGTCATCCGCGAGCTGCGAGCTCATCGGAATCGTCCGTCAATACGCCAGTCGCGACGGGTACAGCATAACAGCGGATGCGCTCGCACAGAGGTCGCGCACGTGCATTCCGTCACAACCAGTGAAGCCGCTGCCCGTGCGCCGTCGCGAACGCTCGTGCCCGCCCGTCGAGGGCGAGCACGAACCGGTTCTCCTGATGTTGCGTGCGCTCGGGAATCGTCCTGTCGATCTGCGGAAACACGCCACGCCCCTCGAACGAGATCCACCGTGCATTCAGGCGCGACATCTGCCCAAAGAAGCGGTCGCGCCCGGCCATGTCGAGGTACGCGAGCACCGCTGTGTGCTGCACAACAGCTGTCACGCCGTCGGGCACAGCATCGACAAGACCTTCAATCCGCTCGTTGAGGTCGCCGCGCACGAGCATCGGCGGGTCTGCGCGGGCGATCGCCGCCGCGGCATCCAATCGCTCATCCCTCTCGATCTGCCCCGGCCAGATGAGCGCATGCAGCCAGCGCATGTGATCGAGGTCGGCGACGTCGAGCGGGTTCAGGTCGACACCCGACCGCGACACGATCTGAGGAAGCACTGTCGGAATCGGAACATCTCCCGTTGTCGTGCAGCGGGTGACGACAGTCGACGGCCCGGCCGCCGGATCGAGGCGCACCTTATCGTCGTACACGTGACTGTAGCGATCGGGATACAGGCAGAGGCCGGCGGATGCTCCCACCTCGATGAGAGCGATCGGCCCTTCGATCTGCGCGAGCAGCGGCAGGATCGCCGCCGTGCGCCCCGGTTCGTTCGTCTGCGTCGACCGGGCGAGAACCTCGCGGCAAATGTCGTCCCAATTACTCCGAAGCCACCCCAAAAACTCCGCCGGCGGCACTTCGACAACCCCGAGATACCGCGTCGCAGCGAGCACGAGGTTGGGCTGCTGCTTATGTGAGGGCAGTGCTGCGATCCGCGCACAGAGGTCGTGGTCGGCGGCAATCGCCCGGCACCACGTGTCATAGCGCTCGGAGTTTCCGTAGGCCTCGCGGTGAGCGAAGTCGGCAAATCGGGCGGACACGTCCATGCGATTATCAACATCGAGGGGGCGCACGTCACACCACCTCGATTCCCAGCTGCGCCGCAAGCAAGGGCGCGAGCTGCAGAAGCTGACCATCGTCGATGACCGCGCCAGAAAGTCCGTCGATGCCAACGATGCGCGCAAGATCGAGTCCACGCAGATCCACGTCTTTGAGCGCGGCCCCCTGCACCTCGAGTGTGCCGACGCGGCACCCGTGAAAGCTCACCCGTTTGGCCGTTGCTGCGCCCAGATCGAGTTCGTCGATCTGGCAGTCCTCGAACACAACGTCGGCGATTCTGCTGCCGCGAAGGTTGATGTATCCGAGCTTGCACCCGGTGAACCGCACGCTGTTCCAACGGCTG
The DNA here is from genome assembly GCF_011751765.2 of Paramicrobacterium chengjingii. GTDB lineage: Bacteria > Actinomycetota > Actinomycetes > Actinomycetales > Microbacteriaceae > Paramicrobacterium > Paramicrobacterium chengjingii. Next base: position 856,500 of record NZ_CP061169.1, on the reverse strand, counting down.
TCGTGCCCCTCGAACGACCCGACGCGTGAGTGGCTCACTTCGACGTCGCGCAGTGTTGACGACGGTGCAGAAATCGTGGCGCCATCAGCCGAGACGATCGTGCATTCGGTAAACCGAACACCACGGCACACGAGTCCACCGAGGGCGAGATCGGTGAACGAGCATTCAGAGAAGGTGAGATCGGCGAGGTCTCGATCGGCTAGCGATGCGCCATGAAAACTCTCGCCGTCGCGAAGGTCGCCGGGCAGCAGATCACTCAGGTCTGACTCCCGCAAATCGCGCAGAGACGGAGGCTGAAAGCGGGGTGCATGAATGGTCACTCGGTCACACTATCTCGGTAGACTCTCGACGAACATCCCCGCTGTCTCTGGAGAATATCCGTGTCGTCATCTGTGCTACTGCCCGCGCCTCGTTCCGTCGTCGAGAGCGAGGGTTCATTCACAATCACGAAGGGCACGCGCATCGTCACCGACCGTCCTGAGCTGGGTGACTATCTCGCGAGCGTGCTGCAGCCGGCGACCGGGTACGAGCTCACTGTGTCATCGGGCGCGGCATCAGAAGGCGACATCGTGCTTGAGATCAATCCGAACATCGACGGAGTCGAAGCGGGGCATGCGGCCGAGGCGTACCGCGTTACTGTCGACCGCCGCACGATCGTCATCGATGCACCGGCCGACGCCGGCGTCTTCGCTGGAATTCAGACGCTCCGGCAGCTCCTCCCCCCAGAGCTTGAATCCCGCACACCGGCGCATATCGATTGGGAGGTGTCAGCCGTCACGATTGTCGATGCACCACGATTCGCCTATCGCGGCGTGATGCTCGACATCTCCCGGCACTTCTTCGGCGTCGACACGATCATGCGATTGATCGACCAGATTGCCGCGTTCAAGCTCAATCATCTGCACCTGCACCTCAGCGACGACCAAGGCTGGCGTATCGAGATTCCGGGGTGGCCAGAGCTCACACGCGCTGGTGCAGCTTCGCAAGTGGGCGGCGGCGACGGCGGCTTTCTCACGACCGCTGACTATGAGCAGATCGTGCATTACGCGGCATCCCGGTTCATCACCGTCGTGCCAGAGATCGATCTGCCCGGGCACACAAATGCCGCACTCGTCGCCTACCCGGAGCTGGCTCCGTCTGGGGTGACTGCCACGCCCTACCACGGCACCGAAGTGGGATTTTCCACCGTCGACACCGGATCAGAGAAAGTCTTTGAGTTCATCGACGATGTTGTCGGCCACCTCGCCTCCATCACGCCGGGGCCGTATCTACACATTGGCGGAGACGAGTCACTTTCGACGCAGCCAGACGACTACCGCCGGTTCATCGCGCGCGTGACGCGCATTACGGCGGCTCACGGAAAGCTGCCGATCGGCTGGCACGAGGTCGGTTCATGCGACGACCTCGCCGATGGCACGATCGGCCAGTACTGGGGGTACGTCACGCCCGAAAGCGAATCCGCCGATCAGGCGCGCTCGATCGTTCGGCAGGGCGGGCAGCTCGTCCTCTCCCCCGCCAATGCCGTGTACCTCGACATCATGCCCGAGGCGAACTTCAGAATCGGACTTGACTGGACGGGGAGTTCAACGCCCCTCGCCGCTGTCCCCGATTGGGACCCAGCGACGATCCTTCCCGGAGTCGACGAGAACGTCATCCTCGGAATCGAAGCACCGCTGTGGACGGAGACGATCGAAACGGCAACTGATATCGACACCCTGGTCTTCCCGCGCGTTCTCGCCGTCGCCGATCTAGCGTGGACGGATGCCGTCAGCGACGTCGTGCCCCGGGTGCACGCCCTCCTGCCGCGCCTCGATGCTGCGGGCATCCAGTACGGCCCTGCATAACGCTCCTCGTTCGTCTGGCACCTGCGGTGCGGGCACTGAGTAAACGGTGCGGCTTCAGGTGGGCGGTACGGGCGTCGCCGCGAACCCTGCCAACAGAGCGTTGATCGCCCAATCCCAGCGCTGCGCTGGCGTTCCCGCGAGTATCTGCTCCGCGTGGCGCGAGACATGAGGGGTCACGGCGGGATCAGCATCGAGGATGGAATGGGTGATGCGTTCGCGCTCACTGTCGGAACGCTTCGCCAGTTCAGTGCCGATACGCTCCGGTGAGGCGTGCTCCGCCGCGTTCGCGATGACGTAGAGAAGCAGAAGATCCACCGCCCAGGACGCGCGGGAGGATTCCATCCCGCCCTCGAGCAGCAGGCCTAAGAGGTTGTCGTAGAGGATAGTCGCGTTCGTCCCGGATGGGCGGATGATCAGGGCCGACCGCGCGAGCCCCTGATATGAGAACAACAGCGTGCGATAGTCGGCGAGAAGCCGGTGCGTCCGCGCAGCCCAGTCTCCGCCTGTTGAGACCTCAAGCGTGCCGAGCAGCTCGTCGAGCACCGCGGCGTGCAACTCCGCAGTATTGGCAATGTACACGTACAGTGACGCGGGTCCGGTGTCGAGCTCCTGCGCCACACGGCGCATCGTCGCCTTGTCCAGTCCCTCTCGTCGCACGATGTCGACGGTCGCCTGAATGATCCACTGCCGTGAAAGGGCCGGCTTGGATGGACGCTCACGGCGACTACGGGTCGGTGCTTCGGATGCCATGTCCCAAGCATATCGAGCGAGGGTGTGAACACGTTCGTTGCGAACATGTTCGTTTTCGCATACCGTGGTAACGAACGTGTTCGTAATTCACGTGATCGAACGTACCCCTGGAGACCCCATGACCACTTCTTCGCCTTCCCCAGTCGTGATGACGCCTCTCCGCGTCCGGATGACGCTCCTGGGCGTGATGTTCGGGCTGCTGCTGTCCATGCTCGACAACTTCATCGTCGGCACGGCGGCTCCCTCAATCGTTCGCGATCTCGGCGACGCCTCGCTGCTGTCGTGGGTCGTAACCGCCTATGCGCTAACGACAGCGGTGACCACCCCAATCTGGGGAAAGCTCGGCGATTTGTTTGGTCGCAAGCGCGTCTTCCAGATCTCCGTTGCTGCTTTTATCGTCGGCTCCATCCTCGCCGCACTGGCCCCAAGCATGATCCTGCTCATTCTCGCCCGCGCTGTTCAGGGCATCGGCGCCGGAGGACTCGCCGTCGGCGCGTTCGCTGTCATCGGCGACCTCGTGCCGCCTCGTGATCGCGGAAAGTATCAGGGCATGGTGGCGATTATCGTGGCAACGGGCACGATCGGCGGCCCTCTGGTGGGAGGTTTCCTCACCGATGCATTCGGCTGGCGCTCGGCATTCCTGATCAACCTTCCCCTGGGAGCGCTCACCATGGCGTGGGTCGCGTGGACGCTGCGGATACCGCGTGTGCAACGCAAAGCGCAGATCGACTGGCTCGGCGCCGCCCTGCTGGGAATCGCCGTCAGCGCGCTGATCTTCCTCACCTCGTGGGCAGGCGAAACGTTCGAGTGGCTCTCCTGGCAGACGGGCGCTTTCGTGGTCGTGTTCACAGCCGCTTTGGTCGCATTCGTGTGGTGGGAGCGACGTGCGGCAGAGCCGCTATTGCCACTCGCAATCTTTCGAGAGCGCAGTTTCACGATGGCGTCCATCCTCGCGTTCACGAGCGGAATCGTCGTCTTTGCCAGCGTGCTGTACCTGCCGATCTTCCAGCAGACCGTGCAGGGTGCCTCGGCAAGCTCTTCTGGCCTGCTACTGCTACCGATGATGATCCCCGTCGTGATCGTGTCGCAGATCGCCGGTCGTGTGATGACCCGAACTGGGCGGTACAAGGTGTTCCCGGTAATCGGCTCGATCGCCTTGACCGTCGGTGGCGTACTCCTTGCCACGATGACGGCCAGCACGCCAATTGCTCTGACGGCAGCCTTCATGATCCCGATGGGCATCGGCTCGGGCCTCACTCAGCAGATGACGACAACGATCGCGCAGAACAGCGTGCAGCAGAAGGACATGGGAGCGGCCTCGGGCGCGGTCACGCTGTTGCGAACGATCGGCGGATCGCTCGGTATCGCGGTGTTCGGGTCGATCTACACCTCGTACACGATCGATGCCGCTCCCGCGGCGCTCACCGAAGGCAGTGCGCAGGGGATTGCCACGATCTTCGGAATCACCGCCGCGATCTCCGCACTGGGTGTCGTGGCCGCATGCGCAATCACAGAAATCCCGCTACGACGAGGCCCCGCCGCTGACGCAGCCGGGCCTGAATCGTCCCGAGTCACAGCCTGAACCGTACCTCAGAAGGAAAGCGAAGCACCATGTACACACACATTGACAACATCCGCATTTTCGATGGAGAGACCATGCTTCCCCAGCGAAGCCTCACTCTCGCAAACGGCATCATCAGCGCGATTGGCGAGAGCGCTCCGCATGGCGCCGAGATTGTCGACGGCGCAGGCGCGACCGCGCTGCCCGGCCTCATCGACAGTCATGTCCACACATCGCCAGAGGCGCTGCGCCTCGCTCTGCGCTTCGGTGTGACGACCGAGATAGAGATGCAGGGGTATTGGACCGAGGCGCAGCGCACACACGTGGCCGCGGACTCCACGAGTGCCGATGTTCGCTCCGCGCTGCTGGCGCTGATGGCCGAAGACGGGCATCCGAACGAGTTCGTCGATGAGGATGCGAAGAAGGAGTGGAGTGACGGCTCGGCCTGGCGGATGCCATCGGTGACCACCGCTGAGGATGCCGTGCGACACGTTGACGCCATGATCGACGCCGGCGCCGACTACATCAAGATCATGATCGAAGAGGGCTCGGTAATGGGGCATCCTGGTTTGCCGATGATCGACCCGGAAGCGCTGCGCGCCGGCGTGAAACGAGCACACCAACGTGCACGCAAGGTGATCGCCCACACCCTCACCTATGACGCCACGATGCAGGCGATCGCGATCGGCGTGGACGGACTCGCGCACCTGTTCATCGACCGCCCAATCGATGCTCGCATGATTGACGCCATCCAAGAGTCAGAGCTCTTCATCACGCCGTGTCTGGTCGTCTCCCGATCCTTGCTGGGTGCCGACGGCTCTGAGCTGGCCGCCGACCCACGTGTCGTGCGAAAGCTGCCACCTGTCTGGCGCGAGACGCTAGAGGGAAGCTTCGGCACCTACCCGGACGGCGATTTCGAGACGGTGCTAGGCAATGTGCGTGAGCTGCACACTGCCGGTGTCCCGATTCTGGCCGGCTCGGATGCTGGCCGCCCTGTGCGAAGCCACGGCGGAGTCGCCCACGGCGCAAGCGTGCACCATGAAATGCAGCTGCTCACTCAGGCAGGGCTGACAGCGACCGAGAGTCTGCGCTGTGCGACTGGAGCACCGGCAGACGCCTTCGGGCTGAAGGACCGTGGCCGGATCGCAGCGGGGCTGCGTGCGGACTTTCTGCTTGTCGACGGCGACCCCACCCGCAGGATCGACGAGAGTCTCAGCATCCACTCCGTTTGGCGCAACGGCCACGTGCTCGACGCGAGACTCGTCCGAACATTCTGACGGTACGGCACGCCGCCCCATAGCAACAGAATCTGTATGTGACCGGCGAGAATGGTTACCCGTCGTTCAGCCGACGCGCAATCGGCCAGCCAAGACTGGAACCGTGAAAAATAAAATCAAATCCCTCAGCATAGCCTCCGTCTTCGCCGCCATGCTCGCCACCTCGGCGTGTTCCAGCCCCGCGATGTCCGCCGAGGATACGCCCACGGCCCCCGATGGGAGTTTCGGAGCGTATGGCACCGAGAAAAAGGCCGCCGAGCCGTTCGACGGGGATATCCACAACAACACCATGGCCGTCAGCCCCGACGAGAGTACCGCCGTGGTGTCCAACTCGGAGTCCGGCAGGGTCGAGATCGTCGATCTGGAGTCTCAGTCGGTAACCGCGGAGCTCTCCGACTATGTCACCCCTCGAAACATCGTGTTCTCCCCCGACGGTGACAGTTTCTACATCTCTGACAGCACGCTCGGGGTCGTCGACCAGGTGTCGCTCAGCACTCACGACGTCGAGGATCGATTCCCGCTCGGCGCCGGGGCGTTCGGAACGGCGCTCAACGAGGCGGGCGACACGTTGTACGTCAACAATCAGGCGACGGGAACAGTCACCGTTGTCGATCTCGACGACCAGCAGGCAGCATCAATCATTCCCGGATTTGCGCAGCCTCGACAAGGAGTTGTGCTTTCAGACGATGAATCGACGCTGTACGTCACCAACTTCAAGGGCGACAGAGTCACAGCCGTGAACACGCAGGACAACACCATCAGCCATCAGATCGAGGGCTTCAACATGGTGCGAGCGGTGAGCGTGAACAGCGATGGCACCCGGTTGTACGCCGCGAACAGTGGAGAGAACACGATATCCGTCGTCGACACTGCCACAAGCGAGACAATCAAACGCATCGCCGTGGGCGAGAAACCCTATGGCGCCGCCCTCTCACCTGACGACTCCATACTGCTCACCGGCGACCTCGAATCGAACACCGTCACCGTCGTCGACACCGCAACCAACACCGTGACGGCGACGATAGAGGGATTCACAGGACCTCGACAGGCGATCACGTACTCCGACGACTCGTCGACGGCGTGGGTGCTGAACGAAGATCTCACCGTCAGCGAAGTCGATCTTACGGACAACACCATCACCGGCACATCCAGCCCGGCAGAGTAAGCGGGCGTCGTCGCGGTGGCGGACGCTGTTCGCCACCGCGACGTGAGCGTGGAACAGGCAGAGCGCGTCAGCGGCACCAAAGACAAACCCGTTCTGGGCTGGCCCGGCTGCTGGCAGACTAGACTGCGCGTCGAGGATGAGATTTGATCGATACTGATTGAAGTTACTGTGCAATAATCATCTTCACGCACAATTGAGAGGATGCGATATGCCTGACGCCGGTGCCTTCATGGCCCAAGAACTCGCCAGCCAACCCGAGATGTGGTCGCGAGCGATCACGCAGAAGGACGACCTGGCAAAACTGCCCACAGCAGGACAACGCATCGCCGTCGTCGGGTGTGGAACCTCATGGTTTATGGCACAGTCCTACGCAGCGCTGCGCGAAACAGCGGGTCTCGGCATCACCGACGCCTTTGCCGCGAGCGAAGCTTTTGTCGACCGCGACTACGACGCCATCATCGCTTTGACGCGCTCGGGAACAACGACCGAAGTGCTCGAGCTTCTGCAGTACGTGGGCGATCGCGCGCGTACCGTCGCCATCATCGGTGACACCGAGACGCCCATTGTCGACATGGTCAACGACGTCATCGCTTTCCCGTACGCCGACGAGAAGTCGGTTGTGCAGACGCGCTTTGCCACGACGGCGCTCACATTCCTTCGCCAGTCGACCGGTGCCGACGTGACGGCTCAGATCGCCGATGCCGAGAAGATTCTCACCGAAGAGCTTCCCGCAGGGCTCATCGACGCCGAGCAGTTCTCATTTCTCGGCCGCGGCTGGACGACGGGCCTTGCCCACGAGGCAGCACTGAAGATGCGCGAGGCCTCGCAGTCGTGGACCGAGTCATATTCGGCAATGGAGTACCGTCACGGACCGATCTCCATCGCCGCACCCGGTCGCGTGAGTTGGATGTTCGGCGACGCGCCCTCAGGTCTCGCCGACAGCGTCGCCGCAGCCGGTGCCCACTTCGAGAACGCGAGCGTCGACCCCGTCGCCGATCTGGTGCGTGCCCAACGTGTTGCACTGCAGCGCGCACTGAACGCCGGGCTCGACCCCGACTCCCCACGCAACCTCACGCGCTCGGTGGTACTCGACGCATGACGTCGCTGCTTGGCCCCGGGGCTCCCGTGCTGGCGTTCGATGTGGGCGGCACCGATTTGAAGTCCGCCCTCGTCGCCGCAAACGGCGAGCTTCTCGGGGTGCAGCGCACACCGACGCCGGTGCTCGCTGAGCACACGGAGACGGCAGTGCTCGAGACGATCGCCCGACTGGGCGAGGCGCTGCGCGAGCAGCATCCAGCTGTCGTCCCTGAAGCGGTCGGACTCATCGCACCGGGCGTCGTCGATGACGAACGCGGCATCGGCCTGTTCGCCGAAAATCTCAATTGGCACGACGTGCCGTTCAGAGAGCTCACTGAGCGGGCGTTCGGACTGCCCGCCTCATTCACGCACGACGTCCGCGCCGCCGGTGAAGCGGAGTATCGCCTCGGCCCGGCGTCCCGGTACCGCAACGCGCTCGTCGTCACTATCGGTACGGGCATCGCCGCCGCGATCTTCATCGACGGCAAACCCTACGGAGGCGAGGGCTACGCTGGCGAGCTCGGGCACTCGGTGATCGCGCCGGGCGGCGAGCCGTGTGCGTGTGGCGGTCGTGGTTGCCTCGAAGCGATCGCGTCAGCCGCGGCAATCACCCGGCGCTACAACAAGCTCACATCCGCGCCCGTCCCCGGAGCACGCGAGGTGCTCGAGCGGGCACGAGCAGGCGATGCGGATGCCGAGGCAATCTGGATCACGGCGCTCGACGCGCTGGGACTCGGCCTATCGCACGCGACGGCACTGCTCGCCCCCGAGGTGATCGTGCTCGGAGGAGGACTCGCGCAGGCCGGCGATGCGCTGTTCGGCCCGGTGCGCGAACGCCTGTACTCGCACCTCACCTTCCATCGGCGCCCCGAGCTGATGCACGCGAGCATCGGGCAGGACGCCGGCCTTGTGGGAGCGGCGATGCGCGCACGAACGGTTCTGGAGACGCCATGATCATCACGGTCACACCCAATCCCGCGCTCGATTCGACGATCACGCTCGATCGACTGACACCCGGAGCGACTCACCGTGTCGCCCCCGCGGAGCTTCGTGCGGGCGGCAAGGGCGTGAACGTTGCTCGCGTGCTCTGCGAACAGGGTGAGCATGCCGTCGCCATCGCTCCAGTGAGCGCGACGGAGTCCGCGTTCAGCGCCGATCTGCACGATGTGCCGCACTCGCTTGTCGGCACGCCGTGGCCGCTGAGGCGTTCGACGGCAATCGTCGAGACCTCGAGCGGCGTCACGACCATCCTCAACGAGTCGGGAAACCCGCAGCCGCTCACGGTGTGGACAGAGCTGCACGATGTCGTCACGTCGCGGCTTCCCCACGCACGATGCCTCGTGGTGTCGGGAAGCTGCCCACCCGAGGCACCCGAGACGCTGACGGCAGAGCTCATCGCCGAAGCGCGCAATGCCGGCACAGCGACGATCGCCGACGCGACGGGGGTGCAGCTGATCGAAGCGGCACGCGCGGGCGCACAGCTGCTGAAGCCCAATCGCGACGAGTTGCGCGACACGACGGGCGAAACCGAGCCCGTCGCGGGCGCGCGGGCGCTGCAGCACCTGGGCGCCGGAACCATCGTCGTGTCGCTCGGTGAAGACGGCATGCTCGCGGTGCCGAGCGACGACGCTCCCATTCGCCACGCGCGTCTCGACCGTGTTCTGCAGGGAAATCCGACGGGGGCAGGAGACGCCGCCGTCGCCTCTCTCGCAGCGCATCTCGCCGAGGGCGAGGTCGACGTCGATACGCTGCTGCGCCGTGCCGTCGCTTGGTCGGCGGCCGCCGTGCTCATGCCGCTTGCCGGCAGCATCCATCACTCTCATTCCGATCTTGCCCGTGACGTGACGATCAGCACCCTGGAGAAACCATGACCCTCACCCCGACGCGCAGCATCATCGACGATGCCGTACACTCACGCACCGGAGTCGCCGCGTTCAACGTGATCCACCTCGAGACGGCCGAGGGACTCGTCGCAGCCGCTGAACGATCGCAGCTGCCCGTCATTCTGCAGATCTCGCAGAACTGCGTCAGCTATCACGGTGCTCTCGCTCCGGTCGCGCGCGCCTGCCTCGCCCTCGCCGAGCAGTCGAGCGCGAGCGTCGCGCTGCACCTCGACCATGCCGAGAGCGAAGCTCTCACCCGTGAGGCAGTCGATCTGGGGTTCGGATCGGTGATGTACGACGGTGCGAAGCTGCCCTACGGCGAGAACGTCGCGGCAACCGCTCGCACCGTCGAGTACGCACACGCCACCGGAGTGTTCGTTGAGGCCGAGCTCGGCGAGGTCGGAGGAAAAGACGGCGCCCACGCGCCGGGTGTTCGCACCGACCCAGCCGAGGCGGTGAGCTTTGTCACCGAAACCGGTGTCGATGCCCTCGCTGTCGCCGTCGGCTCATCGCACGCCATGACCGAGCGAGTCGCCGCTCTCGATCTGGACCTCATCACTCGCCTGCACGCCGCCCTCGATGTTCCTCTCGTGCTGCATGGTTCCTCGGGCGTCGCCGACGACGTACTCACGCTCGCCGTACGCTCGGGCATGACGAAGATCAACGTGTCAACGCACCTCAACGGGGTGTTCACGGGCGCGGTACGCGAGTTTCTCACCGCCAATCCCTTTGTCGTCGACTCGCGCAAGTACCTCGCACCGGCACGCGACGCGCTGTCTGCCGAGGCCGAGCGGCTGCAGCGGCTCTTCGCGCTCTCCCCCGAAAGAGCAACCTCGTGAACCGCTCGGAGCGCCTCATGGCGGTGCTCGACCTACTCGCCGAAAACGGCCAGATCGAGGTGGACGACGTCGTCGAAGCCCTCGAGGTCTCGCCAGCCACGGTGCGACGCGACCTCGACACGCTCGCCGAGCAGAACCTTCTCACTCGCACGCGAGGCGGCGCCGTCGGGCACTCCGTCTCGTACGATCTTCCTCTGCGGTACAAGCGTGGGCAGCGCGCCGATGAGAAGGCCGCAATCGCGCGCGCCGCAAGCGAACTCGTGCGACCCGGCTCTGTCGTCGGGCTGTGCGGCGGAACAACGTCGACTGCCGTGGCGAGCGAGCTTGCCGCGCGCGGCGACCTGCACGACTCGCAGGGCGACGCCGGGCTCACCGTCGTCACAAACGCCATCAACATCGCCTCTCAACTTGCGCTACGCCCGCACATCAAGGTCGTCGTGTCTGGCGGTGTTGTACACGCGCGCTCCTATGAGCTCACCGGGCCCTACGCCGACGAGATGCTCAGCAAGCTCAGCATCGACATCGCATTCATCGGCGTCAACGGAATCGACGTCGAGCAAGGCGCGACAGTGCACGACGAAGGCGAAGCGCGCGTCAACCAGCTCATGGCCGAGCGCGCGAAGCGATCGGCGATCGTGGCAGACTCTCAAAAGATCGGTCGCCGGGCATTTGCTTCGGTCGCGCCGCTCGACGCCTTCGACATGCTGATTACCGATGCCGGAGCAGACAACGACGCAATCGCCGCGTTCACCGAGCGCGGCATCGACGTGAGGATCGCCGAATGACAGTCATCATTCACTCAGCACGACTGGTCACCGACGGCACGGTCACCGATGATGCGTGGGTTCAGATGACGGATGCTGTCGTGACAGCGACCGGCACCGGCGACGCGTGGCGCGAACGCGCGGCTGGCGCTGAGATCGTCGACGCGGCAGGCGATTGGCTGACTCCCGGCTTCATCGACATCCACGGGCACGGCGGAGGCGCCGCCGCGTACGATGACGGTGCCGACGCGATTGCGACGGCGGTGGCTGTGCACAGGGCTCATGGAACGACACGTTCCGTGCTGTCGCTCGTGACAGCATCCATTGACGATCTTGCGCAGCGGGCACGCGTGATCGCCGATCTGACGGCATCCGACCCGCTAATTCTGGGCTCGCACCTTGAGGGTCCGTTTCTCGATGTGGGGCGCAAGGGTGCGCACACGGCAGAGCTGCTCATCGCCCCGACGCCGCCTGATATCGAGACGCTGCTTGCGGCCACCAACGGAACCCTGCGGCAGATTACTCTCGCGCCAGAGCTCGACGGAGGGCTCGAGGCCGTGCGCGCTTTCGTCGATGCGGGCGCGCGCGTTGCGGTTGGGCACACGTCTGCCGACTACGACGAGACCAACGCCGCATTCGACGCGGGCGCAACGCTTCTCACACACGCTTTCAACGCCATGAACGGCATCCACCACCGCGCGCCGGGCCCTGTCATCGCTGCGCTGAGCCGCGACGACGTCACTCTCGAGGTCATCAACGATGGCACTCACGTGCACCCCGATGTCGTGCGGATGCTGTGTGGCCAGGCTCCGGGGCGGGTCGCTCTGATCACCGACGCGATGGCTGCAGCGGGCGCCGCTGATGGCGCATACACACTGGGCGGCCTCGACGTGATGGTGAGGTCTGGCGTTGCGCGACTCGATGACGGCAGTGCAACGGGCGGCTCGATCGCCGGATCGACGCTGCTGCTCGACGAGGCTCTGCGTCGAGCGGTCACCGATGTGCGCCTGCCGATGGAACAGGCTGTGGATGCTGTCACGGGCGCTCCCGCCCGCGCACTCGGCCTCGATGCAACGCTCGGCAGTCTGCGCCCAGGCTTCGCGGCAGATGCCGTGCTGCTTGGCGCGGAGTTCGACGTGCGCGGAGTGTGGGCCGAGGGTCGGCAACTGCGTTAGCAGCATCCTGGCGGTGGCACCGTTCACGCATTCGGAGACACGCTCGCGTCACCGGTGTGTCGAACGGCGACACGCCGCATCCGGGCTCAGACTTCCGAATCCTTGATCAATCGTCGCAGGGCGAGCTCCTGGCCGCTATATCGCCACGATCTTGACATCGTGTCCAACCAAGCGAGCGAGGCGCGCATCTCGCGTGATCAACACAGATTCCAGAGCGTCGACCAGTGCAACGTATGCGGCATCGTGAGTCGAGACTTTGTCTCGCAGGTCGAGTGCGCGTCGCCGAAACTCGTCAAAGAATGACCACCGCTCAATGGGGAGGTCGTCAAGGTTCGTGAGTATGTCGCCTGCGCGGGCTGCCGATGTACACGTGTTTCGGAGATCTGGCCTGCACGATGACCGGCAACCTCGGAATCACGCGGGTCACTGCTGACCAGGCTCGCCAATCTCCGACACAGGTGTCAGTCAACGTGTACAGCAGCGCCGACCGCGCTACGTCTCGGTCTCCTGGCTGCGCTCCGCCTGTTCGATGCGCGTCGCGAGATCGTCGCGGATCAGCGATTCCCTGTGCACGCTGCCCGCACGGTACCCCGATCTCCCCACCATGTGCGCGGAGATCGGCGCGGTGATCCCCTGAAAGAAAACGATCGCTATCGCGAGAGTGATCGTCACAACGGCGGGCGTGTTGAGCGAGATGTCTACCATCATGACGATGAGGCCCAGAATCTGTGGCTTCGTCGCGGCGTGCAGCCTCGAGAGCACGTCGGGCATGCGCAGCAGGCCGACGCCGGCCGCGAGGCACATCACCGCTGCGACAAGCACAAGAACTATCGTGATCCAGTCACGCACATCACCGCTCATGTGTCATCCCTCCGCCCCATAAACCTCGCAACGCTCACCGAACCGACAAACGCGAACGCCGCGAGAACCAGCAGAAGAGGAAGCGTCGTCGTGTGATGGTTGATCGCCATCTCGGCCCCGAGCCCGCACATCACTGTGACCAGCAGTACATCGCTCGCGACGACGCGGTCGAGCAGCGTCGGTCCGGTGATCAGCCGATAGAGTGCAGCCAGCGCGCCAGCGGTGAACAAGACGATGGCGATTCCGATGAGAGTATTCATGACTGTCACGTCGCCTCACCTCCGCGATCGATGGTGACGGATGCCGCAGCACCCGCACGAACTCGCTCGACATCGGCCTTCGTGCCCAACGCGAGGGCGATGCGCTTCTCTGTGCGCAACACCTCGCCTTCGAACTTCTCAACCTCGGCCAGCGTGCGCACGTTGATGACGTGCACGTAGAGAATGGAGTCTTCGCGGTCGACGTCGAGCACGATCGAACCCGGAACGATGGAGATCGCCTCGGCAGTCCAGGTCATGATCAGGTCCGAGCGTGTTCGCAGCGGGATCGCCGTGATGGCATTCGACGGCACGTATCGTGGCTTCAGCACGAGCCACGCGATGTCGATTGACGCGTGTGCGATGTCGTACAGCAGGCGGGCGAAGAAGACGACTGTGTACCAGGGGTTCACCCGGATGCTCATGTCGACGGCAGGCAGATAGAACACGATCGAAACGGCGAGGGAGAGCAACACTCCGGTGATGAGCGAAAGCCAGGTGAACTGCCCCCACAGCAGCATCCAGATCACCACGAGCCCGATGCTCAGAATGATGAGTCCGCCGGCAGACGACGTCTCTTCCGGGGGTTTCACCTCTGGTGCGTCGCTCATCGCTCCCCCTCCCCGAAGACAGCGCTCACGTAGTTGTCCGGGTTGCTGAGATTCTCGGCTGCCCGGTCTGTGTAGCCGAACAGCGGCCCGGCCAGCAGGGTGAGGGCGACGGTCACCGCCACGAGACCGGTGGTCGCTCCGAGCATGAGCTTCGAGATGCTCTTCGTCATGACAGAGCCGGAGTCGTCGGGGCTCTCGCGCAGCGATGCGAGCAGAGGCGACGAATACCCGGTCACCTCGTTGCGGCTGCGCCAGAAACCCATGTTCCACACGCGCACGAGGGCGTACAGGGTGAGCAGCGACGTTGCGGCCCCCGCGCCGACCAGCACGTAAATGAGCCAATCCGCCTGCTCGAGCCCGGCCTGGAACAAGCTCACCTTGCCGAGGAAGCCCGAGAACGGGGGGATGCCGCCCAGGTTCATGGCGCCGATAAAGAACAGCACGGCTACCATGGGCGACGCCTTCAGCACTCCCCCAAGCCTCGAAATCGACGTTGAACCGCCTACGCGCTCCACAAGGCCGGCCGCAAGAAACAGCGTCGTCTGCACGGCAATGTGATGCACGATGTAGTAGATCGTCGCCGAGAGCGCGTGCACGCCGCCGATCGCGATGCCGAAGATCATGTACCCGATGTGGCTCACGAGCGTGAACGACAGCAGCCTCTTGATGTCGGCCTGCGCGAGCGCACCAAGAATGCCGATGAGCAGCGTGAAGAACGCAACGACCATCAGCGGCACACGCAGCGGAACATCGACGAACAGCACGTTGTCTGTGCGGATGATCGCGTAGACGCCCACCTTCGTCAGCAGACCGGCGAACACAGCTGTGACGGGCGCGGGGGCTGTCGGGTACGAATCTGGCAGCCAGAACGACAGCGGAAACACTGCGGCTTTGATGCAAAACGCCATCAGCAGCGCCACACAGAGGATCATCTGAATGTCCATCGGCAGATCCCGGATGCGCTCGGAGATGAGGGCGATGGTCACCGTTCCCGTCGCGCCGTAGATCAGCGCGATCGCGGCGAGGAAGATGATCGACGAGACGAGGCTCACGACGATATACGTCACGCCCGCCCGGATTCGCGCGCCCGTTCCTCCGAGGGTGAGCAGCACGTAGCTTGCCGAGAGAAGCATCTCGAATGCGACGTAGAGATTGAAGAGGTCGCCGGCGACGAAGGCATCGAACACTCCGGCCGCAAGCACGAGGTACGTGGGGTGGAAGATCGAGACCGGGGTCTCTTCATCGTTCTGGTCTGCGATGCCCTGGCCGATCGAGAAGATGAGCACCCCGAGAAGCATGAGCGCCGAGATCAGCAGCATGATCGCCGAGAGGCGGTCGGCGACGAGCACGATTCCCCAGGGAGCTTCCCACCCTCCAACGTGCACAACTGCCGTGCCGTTCGTGTCGATGTCGAACATGAGCGCGAGACTCAGCAATGTGACCAGCACGAGACTTGCCGTGCTGACGATCACCTGCAGTCGTGAGCGACGGCCCAGCGCAAGCGTGACCGCCGCGCCAAGCAGCGGAATGGCGACGACGAGAGGAAGGAGGGAGTCGATCATCTGTCCTTCTTCTTCGTGTCTGGCGTGTCGTCGACGTGTTCATCGCTGGCGTCGAGAATGTCCTGGATCGCCTGGTCATCGACGTCGACGGCGTCGAACGTGGCGTCCGTGCTCTCCTCGGTGTCTGTCGCGTGATCGTCGGGAACCGTGTCTCCGCGATCACCGAGTCGGGCCAGCCACCACGAGCGGTAGATGAGCGCGAGCAAAAACGCGGTGATGCCGAAGTTGATCACGATCGCCGTGAGCATGAGCACCTGTGGAAGCGGATCGACCATGGGAGCATCCGCTGTGGTGGACCCATCGACGATGGGCGCTGAACCGCTCGGCCCGCTCATGATGAAGATGAGAATGTTTGTGGCATTGCCCACGAGCAGAAATCCGATGAGCACACGCGTCAGGCTCCGCTCGAGCATCACATAGACACCTGCCGCGTACATCACCGCCATGACGATGACGAGGGTGAGGGATGCTGTCATGCCGCACCTCCTCGTGTGCCGACGGTGACCTCGGCGTCGTCGAGCTGGCGATCGACCTCGCCGCCGAGGCTGCGCAGAATGTCGAGAATGAGACCGACGACGACGAGGTAGACGCCGATGTCGAAGATAGTGGATGTGCCGATGGACAGATGCCCGAGAACCGCGACGTCGGTTTCGAGGTATGCGGAGGTGAGCGCGTCGGCACCGAAGAAAAGCGAGCCGACAGCCGAACCGACGGCAAGCAGGATGCCGGTGCCGAGAATCTTGCCCGCGTCAACGGTGACGGCTTCCGCGAGCTCGAAGCGGCCCCCGGCGAGGTAGCGCGCAATGAGGGCGAGTCCGGCGAGCAGCCCTCCGGCAAAGCCCCCGCCCGGCTCATTATGCCCGACGAAGAGGAGGTAGATCGACACGATGATGGCGGGGTGGAACAGCAGTCGAACGACGACTTCGAGCAGGATCGATCGGTGGTGTAGCGACAGCGTTCGGCCGGCGAAGATCCATGTGTGCCGAGTCTCGCTGTCTCCGTGCGCGGGTGCGAGCGGGTCGTGTACAACGTGACGACGGCGCGACGATCGGCGCATGGCACGAGCGCCGTCGAGACGCGGCATCGCGCCCATGCGCCCGGACACGAAGAGCAGACTCGCAATCCCGGTCGCCACGACGACGAGCACTGAGATCTCCCCCATGGTGTCCCACGCGCGAATATCGACGAGCATCACGTTCACGATGTTGCGTCCGTGTCCTTCGTTCACGGCGAGGTCGGGCAGCTGCGCAGAGATGCTTTCTGCCTGGCGCGCGGCAAGAGCGACAATGCCTACGACGCCCATCGTCACACCGACGAGACCGCCGATCAGCATTCGACGTTTCTTCTGCTCTGGTTTGTTGTGCTGCGCGATCTTCACCGGAAGCCGTCGGAGCACCAGCACGAAGATCACAATCGTCGCCATTTCGACGAGCCCCTGAGTGATCGCAAGATCCGGCGCCCCGTGAAGTGCGAACAAAGCAACGAGCCCATACCCGGTGATGCCGACGAGCAGCACGGCCGTCATGCGCTTCTCGACGACGGCCGCCATGATCGCGGCAATGACCATGACGAGCCCGATGACCGCCTGCGCTGGGTAATCGAAGAACCGAATGCCGTCGGGCCAGGTGTCGTTCATCGACAGCGTGAACACCATGCCGGCGACGAACACCACGAGAATCGTTGAGAGGTACTGCGAGAGCCCGCCACGCTGGGCGAAGATCGTGCTTCGCGCAGCCAGCCGGTCGACGGCGCTGACGATCGACCAGTATCCGCGCGACGTCTCGATCCAGTCGGGCACCATGTCTTGAATGCGAGCGACGAGCGTGCGCACGGCGAACAGCGCGAGACCGATGGCGAGCACCCCTGCCGAAATCGCGAGCGCCGGCTGCAGCCCGTGCCAGAGCGCGAGGTAAGCGTGGCCGCCATCAGCAAAACTCTCCGCGTAAACGCCCAGTGGGGCGCCAAGCACTCCTGGCACCACACCGAGCACAACAGTTCCGAGCGTGAGCAGAATTGGCGAGACGAGCAGTCCGTTGCCCTCCATGCGCAGCGGCGTCGGCTCGCAATTCTCTCGGCGAGCAAACGCTCCCCAGAAGAATCGTGCCGTGTAAGCAACAGTCAGAATCGAGCCGACCGCTGTTCCAATGAGAGCAACCCAGCCCCAGGAACTGCCCGCAAGACCCGCGTCGAAAAACGCAGTGAATACTGCTTCTTTCGCGATGAATCCGAAAAGCGGTGGAACGCCCGCCATGGAAAGGCACGCGATGGCCGAGACGATCATGAGTACGGGCGCTCGGCGCCCGATACCCGACAGCTTGCGCCAGTCTCGTGTGCCCGTGCGCTGGTCGATGATGCCGACGACGAGAAACAGCGTTGCCTTATAGAGAGCGTGGGCGAGAAGAAGGACAACGGCGGCCAGCCCGGCGTCGTGCGTTCCGAAGCCAGCAATCACCATCAGGAATCCGAGTTGGCTGACCGTGCCATAGGCAAGCACGAGCTTGAGGTCGTACTGCCGCAGAGATCTCCACGCACCGACAAGCATTGCCGCCAGCCCTAGAACGATGAGCGTCGGCATCCACCCCGGAGAGTCCGCGTAGCCTGGCGCGAATCGTGCGACGAGGTAGATACCCGCCTTCACCATCGCCGCGGCGTGCAGGTATGCGCTCACGGGCGTTGGTGCGGCCATTGCTGCGGGGAGCCAGAAGTGAAAAGGAACGATGGCGGATTTCGACAGCGCACCAATCAAGATCAGAATGACAGCTGTCGCGACAGCCGCGCCGCCTGGCGGATGCGCCACCATCGCGGCGATCGATGTGCTTCCCGACGCAACAATCATCATCACCACGCCGATCAGCATGATGAGCCCGCCGAACGTGGTGACGAGAAGCGCCTGCAGCGCAGCGCCGCGGGACTCCTTACGCCCCGTGTAATGACCGATCAGCAGGTACGACAGGATGCTGGTGATCTCCCAGAACATGAACATTACGACGATGTCGTCGCTGATCACGAGTCCGTACATCGTGCCGGCAAAGGCCAGCATGATGGCGGCAAATCGCCCGAGGCCTGGCTCATCGGCGCGAAAATAGTGGGCGCAGTACACCAGAACGAGCGTTCCGACGCCGGTGACGACGAGCGAGAGAAGCCAGGCGAGAGCGTCCACGCGAAACGACAGTTCAATGCCCAGTGAGGGAATCCACGGGTACGCCTCGAGCGCTTCATCCCCGGCAATGATCATCGGTGTCTGCGTCAGCGTCACCACGAATGCCGAGAGCGGAACCAGCGCGATGACGAAGAATACCCGGGTAGAAAGCCAGCGGGTGAGTTTTGGCGTGACAATTGACAGCACCAAGAATGCAGTCAACAGCACAGCCATGCGCGTCTCCGAAATGTCGGGGGCGATTTCTCCTTATTCTATAGAGTTCGCTCCGGCCACTCCTGTGAAAAACGACGCTCACGGCGAAGATTCCCGATATGGAATATCTTCGAAGCCCGCGTGGTTAAAGTGATGTTCCGCCCAGTGCGACGGAGCGCGGCTACCCCCATTTGGTACCGCGCCCCGCCGCATCCGACCTCGCTGGCGTGCTCCCGAAGTCGGACCCCGGTGGGGTTCGGGTCTCCCACCAGGTATCCGTTGTGCTCGCTAGGCGAGACACCCGGGCCACCGCTAGGGACGATGGCGTCCATTGAGCTGTTCCGAAGAGCAACTGCAATGTCCTTCACACTGAGAGATGACGAACGACGCAGATTATGACGCGACTTTCCACATTCTTTTTGTGGCTTTTCTCACCGCATTCGTCGAGAATGGCCGACGGCGTCATAATTTGACGTCGTCGACATCTCTTAAATAGCCACCATTCACAATCGACCCGAGGAGCAGCCGGCCTAATGTCTCGCGCCCAGGCAAGCGACGCGTCTGACGCGAACCTGCTTGCCCGCACCCGCGACGGCGACGAGTCGGCGTATGCGGAGCTGTGGCATCGACATTCAGCGGCCGGCTTGACCGTTGCGCGCTCGATTACCTCGAGTCTCGACCACGACGACCTCGTGCAGGAGTCGTTTGTGCGCGTCTTCACGGCGGTACGTAAGGGCGGGGGGCCGAAGGGTGCGTTTCGACCGTACCTCTTCACCACCCTGCGCAATACGGCGGCTGAGTGGGGACGCAAGAAGCGCGAGACATCACTTGACACTCTTGAGTCGTTCGAAGATCCGTCAACGACCGACGCTGCGACTGAGGCTGCTCTCGACCGCGGGTTGACGGCGACGGCATACCGCAGTCTGCCCACCCGATGGCAGGAAGTGCTCTGGTACTCCGAAGTCGAACAGATGACACCGGCCGAGATCGGCCCGCTGCTCGGAATGAAGGCAAACAGTGTCGCCGCGCTCACCTATCGGGCGCGAGAGGGACTGCGTCAAGCGTGGATTCAGGCGCACATTAATTCCGTAGCTGAGGGATCAGAGTGCCGCTGGACCCTCGAGCGCATGGGCTCGTATGCGCGCTCTGCGCTGGGAAAGCGCGACACAATGCGGTTTGACAACCATCTCGACGAGTGCGCCAAGTGCACCATCGTCGTCGCTGAGGCGAAGGCCGTCGGCTCACGCATCGCTCTTGTGCTTCTGCCGTTGACGATCGGGGCGACGGGGGCCAGCGCGTATCTGGCCTGGTTGCAGTCCGGTCAGACCGCGGCAGTCATGGCCATGCCAGTGGGCGTTGCTGCAGGTGTCGGCGCACCCGCGGCGGCCGGTGCAGGCGCAGCGGCAGCTGGTGGAAGCGGCAGTGCGGGGAGCGGCGGAGGCGGCGCGGGAGCGGGCTCGTCAGCATCCGGGCTTTCTGGCGGAGCCATCGCTGTGGGCGGCACCGTTGTCGCCGGTGTGCTGGCAGCGGCGGTTGCTGCCGCGGTGATCTTCATTCCCGCGCTTCTCCCGGGCAACGAGACGAATCCCACATCGCCGCCGCAGGCTGCATCCCAGCCGCCGGCGATCGATGACCCAGACGAGGATGCCGCGCCGAACGACGATGCACCCGAGGATGCTCCGCCCGCAGACGAGCCGCCAGCCGAGGATTACTCTCCGGTCGTTCCGCCAGAGGATGACCCGCCGGCTGACAACCCGCCGGTGAACGAACCTCCTGCAGATGACCCAGACGAGAGCACCCCGCCAAACGAGGGCGATAACGAGACGATCGCACCGGATGCGCCGCCCGCGGCACCGACAGACATCTCCGTCACTCCAAGCAGCGGCGGCTCCGACCCTGCGATATCCGGAATAGCCACACCCGGGAGCACGATAGAGGCGACCGCGGAGCCGGCGGACACAGCATCGACGTCATCGACAGGGTCATCAACTCAGTCGTTGGGCACCGCACCGTCGACGACATCAAGTGTTTCCCCGAGTTCAGTGCCAGCAAACCTCGCTTCACCTTTCACCGCGGCTGAACCGAGCGCGTCTACCTTGACGTTCACAACGGAGGCAGACGGTAACGGAAAGTGGCTGCTGACGCTTGATGGCCTCGAGCCCGTCGAGTACTCAGTCACGGTTACGGCGAGCATCAATGGCCGCACCTCGGCTCCGTCTGCTCCCGCAACGGTCTCGGGCCCTCGCGATCCCCTGGCCATAACCGGCGTCGACGCAGATTGGGTTGACGATGACCAGTGCAGGAGGGACCAGCGGCATGAGCGCTGTTTGAAGTTCGATTCAGTAGCCGTCAATGCTCCCGAGGGAACCAACATCACGATCGAGATCGCCGTGCCTGGTGGCGACACGATCACTGTGAGCGGTGAAGTCAGCGAGGGTGCACTTGCGTTCACCGAGGGT
The DNA here is from genome assembly GCF_011751765.2 of Paramicrobacterium chengjingii. Taxonomy (GTDB): domain Bacteria; phylum Actinomycetota; class Actinomycetes; order Actinomycetales; family Microbacteriaceae; genus Paramicrobacterium; species Paramicrobacterium chengjingii. The sequence goes on along the minus strand of NZ_CP061169.1, from coordinate 835,063 downwards.
GTGTTCATCTATCTCGGGCTGAAGTCCTGGTATGGCACAACGATCACCGTGACCGACACGGCTGGTGACGGGAGCACATGCGTCGACCTGAGAGATTGGGTCCCTTGGTGGGATTGGCCGAAGAGCTCCTGACGGCCGGACGTTCGTCGGTCAAAATGTGTCTCTATGAGGCCGTGTGAGAGCCAACTTTGACGTATGAACTTTCGCGCGTCAGTGTGAACGATTCTGGCGTCGCCCGCGCAGCACAACGGCGAGCACAATGACGAGGCCCACAAGCGTGAGCACCACGTTGACCAGCGGAAGCGCCTGCACCCCGAGCCACGGCAGCAGCATCGCGCCGAGGAACGCTCCCCCGCTGATGCCGACGTTGAACGCCGTCGTGTAGATGGCGCTCGCAGCGTCGCGAAAACGCTCACTCGCAGTCTGCAGCATCCGCGTCTGCAGCAGCGGCGGCACCATGCCGAACGACAGTCCCCAGAGGGCAAGCGCCACCATCGAACCCCAGAACCCTCCGACGGTGAAGGACAGGGCCAGAACGGATGCCGCGACGACGGCGAGCCCGATCACGAGACCGAGCCGCGTGCGTCGCGCGAAGACCGTTCCCGTGAGCACGAGGCCGATCGCGCCAGCACCGCCATACACGAAGAGCGCGATGCTGATGAACGACGACGGCACTCCGACGGGTCCGATGAGGAACGGCGTGACGTATGTGTAGAACGCGTAGTTGCCGATCATGATGATGGCAACGGTGACGCAGATCACCAGCACAGGCATGACTGTGGCGTCGCGGCGACGTGGCGCGTCAGCATCCTGTTTCGACTGCACGTCACGTGACACGGGAGCGAGCCAGATCAGTACGGCGAGCGCACCGAGAATCAGACCGGCAGCAATAGCCACGAACGCCCACCGCCAGCCGACGGCCTGCCCGAGCGCTGTTGAGAGGGGCACGCCGAGCACCAGTGCGAGTGTGCCACCCGCGAGCGTCAGCGATACCGCGCGGCTGAGGTTCTCGCGCGAGACAAGACGCGCTGCATACGCCGGAACAAGCGACCAGAAGAGACCATGCGCGAGCCCACCTGCGATCCGTGCGACAACGACGAGCGTGTAGCTGGGGGCAAGGCCGGTGGACAGGTTGGCAAGACCGAGCACGATGAGCACGGCGACGATCAGCGGTTTGCGCGGCAGACGGACGGTGAGCGCCGTCAGTGGAGCGCTCGTGATCACGACGGTGAAGGCGAAGATCGACACAAGGAGGCCGATCTGCGCTTCGGTGACGCTGAGTGCCGAGCTCATTTCAGGCAGAAGGCCCGTCGGCGTCACCTCACTCGTGACGGCGAGAAAAACGCCGGCAGAGAGCAGGATGAGCCCGAGCCACGGGAACGGACGGTGATCAGTGTGGATGCTCGCAGAGGGCGGAGCTATGGGAATGGGAGAGGTAGTCATCGGAAGAATCCAACAACGGCGTTCACTCGGGGATGCTTGCGCCCCTGAGTTCGACTTCGCGCCGATGTGCGCGCCCAGGGCTCGACGGGGAACGTGAACCGTCGAATATTCTACGTCACGAGCCGATCGTCGACAATTTTCGCCATTCGGGCGCAGAAAGCTGTGATTTCGCCGAGAACCACGGCATTATGGTGACACTGCATCACTCGAACAACGAGGTGGAAAGTGAAAGCTAAATCTTCGGGCCTGGGTCTTCGGACCCGAGAGACCTTCTCAGGCCGTAATGCCTTCATCTTCGCGGCGATCGGATCCGCCGTCGGATTGGGCAATATCTGGCGGTTCCCGTATGTCGCTTACGAGAACGGTGGTGGCGCGTTCATCGTGCCGTACCTGATCGCACTGGTCACGGCGGGAATTCCGCTGCTGTTCCTCGATTATGCGATCGGGCACAAGTTCCGTGGCTCGCCGCCCATGGCGTTCCGGCGCCTGCACAAGAAAGCGGAGATGTTCGGCTGGTGGCAGGTGCTCATCTGCTTCGTCATTGCCGTGTACTACGCGGTGATCATCGCATGGGCCGCCTGCTACACCTGGTTCTCTGTCACGAAGGCATGGGGAGACGACCCGGCCGGGTTTCTCATGGGAGAGTTCCTGCAGGTGTCCGATGAGGTGAACGTGCAGTTCTCCTTTGTTCCCGGCGTGCTCATTCCTCTTATTCTTGTCTGGGTCGCGGCGATCGCCATCCTTGCGTTCGGAGTTCAGAAGGGCATCGCTCGATCGGCGATGGTCTTCATTCCGCTGCTGTTCGTGATGTTCATCATTCTCGTCGTGCAGTCGCTGTTCCTCCCCGGTGCCCTCACCGGCCTCGAAGCGCTGTTCACTCCAGACTGGAGCCGGATGGCCGATAGCGGCATCTGGATCGCCGCCTACGGGCAGATCTTCTTCTCGCTCTCCGTGGCGTTCGGAATCATGCTCACGTACTCGTCGTATCTTAAGAAGAAGACTGACCTCACCGGAAGCGGTTTCGTCGTCGGCTTCACGAACAGCGGGTTCGAGATTCTTGCCGGCATCGGCGTTTTCGCCGCGCTCGGCTTCATCGCCGTGCAGAATGGTCAAGCGGTCGACGACGTGGCGGCATCTGGAATCGGGCTCGCCTTCATCGGCTTCCCCGCGATCATCTCGCAGGCACCGGCGGGGGCTCTTCTTGGCGTGCTGTTCTTCGCGTCTCTGGTTTTTGCCGGCTTCACGTCGATGGTCAGCATCCTCGAAGTCGTCATCTCGTCTGTCAAAGACAAGCTCGGCCTCTCGCGTGTGGGCGCGACGCTTGGTGTTGGCATTCCGATGGCGATCATCTCGATTCTGCTGTTCCCCACGACAACGGGTCTCAACCTGCTTGATGTCACTGACGCGTTCGTCAACAGCTTCGGCATCGTCGCTGTCGCCCTTGTCGTGGTGATCTTCCTCACCGCCGGGTTCACGGCGCTGCCGAAACTGCGCGATCATCTCAACAAGACGTCGTCAGTGAAGATGGGCCGCACGTGGATGATGTTCGTGGGCGGCATCACCCCGATCATCCTCGGTTACATCCTGATCGATTCGCTGCAGACGCGCATTGCCGAAGGCTACGGCGACATGCCCACGTGGTTTGTTGGCGTCTTCGGTTGGGGAATGGCCATCGCACTCGTCGTGATCGCCTACCTGCTGTCGAAGCTGCCGTGGTCGTCGAAGTCAGCGTTGCACGATCCCGACATCGATGGCGAGCCAGTCTCCCCGCCAATTCTCGATCCAGAGATCGATGCGGCCGAGATTGCACGCCACGACACCGAGACCGGCGAGTTCGCCGCCGCCAACGCGCACGAAGAGGCCGAGACGCCTGCGAAGCGATCGCCTCGCGGGGGAAGAAAGGACAAGTCATGAACGCTTCAGCAATCATCATGATGCTCGTCGCGATTGTGACGGTGTGGGGCGGCATGGTCGTCTCAATCGTTCACCTGATGCGGCATCCGGAGGAAAAAGACGACGAGTGACATCGCGCCGACCGGGGCGGGCGCTGCGCGGCATGAGCCGCGCAGCGCCCGCCCGCGTTTCGGTCACTCCCGTTTGGGTGCGCGTGCGGCCAGTCTCTGCGCGATGAGAATGAGAACAACGGATGCCGCAGATGTCACTGCCGCAACACCGGCATTCATCGTCGTTCCCGCTGAACTCTCGATCACTCCTCCGAGCCAGGACCCCGCGGCGATTCCACCGTTGAACGCGACGACAAGTGCCGCGCTTGCGGTGGCGCGCAGCCGCGGCGATGCGGTGCGCATCACAGCGGTCTGCATGAGCGGCGACAGGGCGCCCAGGGCAACGCCCCACACGAAGACACCGGCAACCACAAGCCAGGGGACGGCGGACGCGAAGGCAAGCGTTGCCACGGCAAGCGCCATTCCCGCGAATGTCAGTGGAAGGGCAATCGTCGGCCACCGATCGACAGTCAAGCCGCTCACGATAATGCCGATGAACCCTGCGGCACCAAAGAGAGCGAGCATCGGTCCGGTCAACGCCTCGTCGAAGTTCGCCGCGTTGGCCAGGTACGGCGTGATGTACGAGAAGAGCGCGAAGTGCCCCAACGCGAAGATCAGCGCCGCGGCCAGGAGCGCCGCCACCGGAGCACGCGTCGGGTCTCTCTGCTGTTCCCGCTTCTGAGCACCCTGCATGTCGAGTGTGGGAACGGATGCTTCGGGGACGACACGCGGCAGTAACCTCGCGACGATAAGCGCGAGTGCAGCGACGATCAGCGCGACGCCGATGAATGCAATGCGCCAATCGCCGGCGAGGGCGAGAGCCGCGCCGAGCGGAAGCCCGAGGGCGAGAGCGACAGTGACGCCGCCCGTGACGAAAGCCAGTCCGCGCCCGAGGTGGCGGCTGTCGAGAATCGCCGTCGCATACACGATGACGACGGACCACAGCAGCCCGTGCGCGGCAGCCGTGACAACCCGGGAGAGCAGTGCGATCTCGTACGTCGGAGCGATCGCAGTAACGGCGCTCCCGAGGGCAAACACAGCGAGCGACCCGGCGACCACGAGTCGCCTGTCGACAGTCCGTGTGAAGCGCGCAAGCGGAATGCTGGCGACAATCACGGTGAGTGCCCATGCGGAGAGAAGCAGACCGATCTGAAGATTGTTGGCACCGAGCGAAGCAGCCATCTGGGGCATGATCGCTGCGGGTAACGATTCGGCCGTCACCGTGACGGCGAGAACGAGCGACAGAATGCCGGTCGTGGCAAAGGGGAAACCCCCGGTTGATGAAGATGGTCGCGTGACGGGCAACTCGGCCATTTTCGCGGCTCTTGTTTCTGACATGCCCTGAACGTAAACTCTGACACTAATGTCAATGTCAAGCATGGGGACCCAATCACAAATGGAAACACTGTGAAAATCGGCGAACTCTCCAAGCGCACCGGTATCCCCACGCGCATGCTGCGCTACTACGAGCAGCAAGAGCTCATCACCCCGGTGCGTTCAGAGAACGGCTACCGCTCGTATTCTGAAGATGACGTCGGCCGCGCACGTCAGATTCGCGGTCTCGTACAGTCAGGTCTCACAACACGATTGGCGAAGGTGGTGCTCGAGACACAGGCGGCGTGCGCCTCGGATGCCCACGTCAGCTGTTCTCAGGAGCTTGCCGAGCTGCTTGCCGCCGAACTCAGCGCCCTCGAGTGCCGAATCTCCTCCCTGTCGAAGAGTCGCGACACCGTGCGCGAGTTTCTCAAACGTGCGGAGCACGACGACCTGGTGGCGAACTGATAGCTCGCTGATCAGTCGCTCACCCATTCCGCGAGCGCGACTGGTTAGTCTTGTGGGGTGACCCATGCCACTGCCCTCGTGAGGGACGAATCACCCAACCACTGGGTGCTCACATTCGTGTGCGCCGATAAGCCCGGCATTGTTCACGATGTCAGTGGCGCAATCGTCGCCGCCAATGGAAACATCAGCGAAAGCCAGCAGTTCGCGAGCGTCGACACCGATCGATTTTTTATGCGCCTTCAGGTGCAGTCGTCGGCGTCGCGCGACGACTTCGAGGCGGCGCTTGAGCCTGTTGCCGAGAAGTTCGGCATGACGTGGAACCTCGACAATGTCGGGCGGCCTGCACGCACACTCGTTCTCGCAACCAAAGCGGGCCACTGCGTCAACGATCTGCTCTTTCGACAGCGGGCCGGGCAGCTGCCCATCGACATTCCGCTCATTCTCGCGAACCATCCCGACCTGGGCTCGCTCGCGGAGTTCTATGGTGTGCCGTTCGAATCGCTCCCCATCGTCGATGCAGCGTCGAAGGCGGCGTTCGAGAAGCGCGTCCTCGATGCCGTCGACGAGCACGACATCGAGCTTGTCGTACTCGCCCGCTACATGCAGATCGTCTCTCCCGAGCTCTGTGCCGCTCTTGAAGGTCGCGCCATCAACATCCATCATTCGTTCCTTCCCGGTTTCAAGGGCGCCAACCCATACAGACAGGCGCACGCGCGAGGCGTCAAGCTCATCGGAGCAACGGCGCACTTCGTGACGAGCGACCTCGACGAGGGGCCGATCATCGAGCAGAACGTCGTTCGAGTCGACCATTCGCAGACACCACAGCAGCTGGTCGCCATCGGGCAAGACGAAGAGAGCCGCACTCTCACACAGGCTGTGAAGTGGTTTGCCGAGAAACGAGTGCTTCTTGACGGCGCACGCACCATCATCTTCAAGTAACTCCGGAGGTTCCGTGACTTTCGCCGAGCGCATCGACGCGCTGACCATCGACGATCTGAAGCGAACGGGCGCCACCAAGTGGATCGCACCCGGAATCGATATCGGCGCGTTCATCGCCGAGATGGACTTCGGGGTTGCCGCGCCCATCCAGTCGGCGCTGCGCGACTCGGTCGACGCTCAAATCTTCGGCTACCTCCCGGCATCCATGCTGCGCGACGTGCAGCAGGCGACAGCGGCCGCTCTCGCCTCGCGGGGCTACGCGGTGCCCGCTGACCGGGTGATCGCTGTTCCCGATGTGCTTCGCGCGCTCGAGTTGACGCTCACGCGACTGACCAGCCCCGCGGGCAAGGTGATCGTGCCGACTCCGTCGTACATGCCGTTTCTCTTCGTACCACCACGCATCGGTCGTGAGGTCATCGAAGTACCGATGATCGACGACGCCGGAACCTGGCGCTTCGACATTGACGCGCTGCGCGCCGCGTTTGCCGAGGGCGGCGAGATTCTTCTGCTCTGCCAGCCGTTCAACCCGCTGGGACGCGTGTTCGCTGCTGACGAGCTCGCCGAGGTGAGCGCCGTTGTTGAGGAGGCGGGCGGGCATGTTTTTGCCGACGAGATTTGGGCGCCGCTCATTCTTCCGGGTGCAGATCACGTGTCATATGCCACGGTGACGGATGCTGCCGCGCAGCACACCGTCACGGCAACGTCCGCCGCGAAGGGGTGGAATCTTCCGGGCCTCAAGTGCGCGCAGCTCATTGTGGCTGGCGACGCGGATCGGGAGCGCTTCGACGACGCAGACTGGATTTCACACGGCGCCTCCACGATGGGCGCGACAGCGACGATCGCCGCGTACACCGAGGGAGAACCGTGGCTCGCCGATGTTGTTGACTACCTCGACGGCAACCGGGCCGAATTGCTCGATCTCGTTTCAGAACATCTGCCCGGCGTCACCATGAGCCGGCCGGAGGGAACGTATGTCGGGTGGCTCGACTTCACGGCTCTCGGCATCGAGAACCCCGGCGCGTTCTTCGCAGAGAACGCTGGGGTCGGTGTCACAGACGGCCGCGGATGCGGTGCAGCCGGAGTGGGCAGCGCCCGCTTCATCTTCGCGACTCCGCGCCCTATCATGCGCGACGCGATCACGCGCATGGGTCAGGCCTTGCGTAATCACGACCTCGCCTAACGGCATCAGGCTGCTCTCTTCGCATCCGGTCGCTCGCCGTGCGTGATGAGCTCACTCACTCTGCGAACCATATAGCCATATCCACTGGTATGCTCAGCAATATGAAGACGACGATGAACCTGCCCGATGCGCTCATGGCAGAACTCAAGAAGCGTGCTGCTGACGAGAATCGCACGGTCACGAGCATTGTCGAAGAATCACTGAGACGACACCTTGAGACGGAACGTTTGCCACAGCATCGCTGTGCGCTGCCCACGTGGCGCAGCGGCGGTTATCACATCGACGTCGATGACAAGAACGCGGTGTGGGATGTCTTGGATGACGCCCGATGATTTTGCCCGACGTCAACGTCCTGATCTACGCATTCGACGAGGAGTCGCCTCGCCACAGCGAATACGCACGATGGCTCGAGCGCGCCGTGATCAGCCCCGAAGATATTGCACTCTTCGACCCAGTGCTTTCAGGGTTTGTGAGAATCGTCACTCACCCGAGCATCTTCGCCCACCCCGCACCGACACCTGTCGCGCTCTCGTTCGTGACGGCTCTCGTGAATTCTCAATCCGCCCGCTGGCTTCGCAGCTCATCGGATATGTGGACCACTCTCAACTCATTCGTCCTCGACGATGACGGGATCCGAGGGAATCTCGTCCCCGATGCTCTGATCGCGGCAGCGGCCGTGGCCCACGGTGCGCGAATTGCGACCTCCGACCGTGGATTTGCGCGGTTCCCCGGGGTGAACTCTTTCGACCCTGCACGGTAATCGCCCAGGAACTTCAGCGCCCCCACGGCGCCGACCGGGTCCGGTGACGCGCCGAGTGATCACCGGACCCGCTGTCCTGCACTCTGCGAGCGTCAGCGAACGTTCTCGAGCTCGCGCTCCGGCTCCGCGTCGTTCGCCGATTCGTCCCCGTGGGCATCGGGTTCGAGGCTCAGCTCGTCGAAGGGACGCTTGCCGGCAAACACCGCTTGTGCCTGCTCGAAGTCGAGCTCCTTCGTCCACTTGCCAATCAGCACTGTCGCCACAGCATTGCCCGTGAAGTTGGTGAGCGCACGGCATTCCGACATGAACTTGTCGATTCCCACGGTCACGCCCATGCCGTCGAGCAGCTCGGGGCGATGCGACTGCAGCCCCGCAGCGAGTGTCGCGAGGCCTGCCCCGGTAACACCGGCGGCGCCCTTCGACGCGATGATCATGAACACCAGAAGTGAGATCTGCTCGCCGACGCCCATGGGCATGCCCATCGCCGTCGAAACGAAGATCGACGCCATCGTGAGGTAAATCGCCGTGCCGTCGAGGTTGAACGAGTAGCCGGTTGGCACAGTGACGCCGACAACCGTCTTCGAGACTCCCGCATGCTCCATCTTCGCCATGAGCCGCGGCAATGCCGACTCCGACGACGACGTCGAGAAGATCAGCAGGTACTCACGGGCAAGGTAGCGCATCAACTGGAAGATGTTCAGTCCGGTGACGAGCTTCAGGATGCTGCCGAGCACGACCACGATGAACAGCGCACAGGTGAGGTAGAAGGTTCCCATGAGAATCGCCATCGACCCGATCGCCGCCCAGCCGGTGCCTCCGACGACAGCGGCGATCGCACCGAAGGCGCCGATCGGGGCCGCCCACATGATCATCATCATGAGTTTGAAGACCACAGCCTGAATATGACGGATGCCGTTCAGCACAGGCTCTCCGGCCTTGCCCATCGATTGCAGGGCGAAGCCAACAAGAATCGCCAGCACGAGTGTGGGCAGCACGGGGATGCTGCCGGGGATCATGCTCATCAAGAAGTCGACTGTGCCGTCTGAGCCGCCCTTCGACGCCTCGTACGGCTCGAGGTGCAGGCCGCTGCCCGGATGCACCAGGTTTCCCACGACGAGGCCAATCGCGAGTGCGAACGTCGCCATCAAGAGGAAGTACAGCATGGCGATGCCGCCGACCTTGCCCACGGTGGCTGCGCGGGCGACGGAGCCGACGCCGAGCACGATTGTACAGAAGATGATCGGCGCGATGATCATCTTGATCAGAGCGACGAACCCCGTACCGATCGGCTTGAGGCTTTGGCCCACTTCAGGGAAGATCAACCCGACTGCGGCGCCAAGAACGACGGCGACGATCACGAAGATGTAGAGCCAGTGCGTCCGGTCTTTCTTCCGTGCACGCGGGCTGGCCGCGTTTGATTGCGGTGACTGTTTCTGTGGCGTCATTGCCATGCCGACTCCTCGGTCTGATTGGGGAATTGATGCGTGACCATACTGATTGCCAGGCAGGATGCTGTCGCGGTTGCGTTCATATCGTTCGCAGAGACTTCTACGCAGGGCGAACTGCACGTGCGAAGCTTGTGCACGTCGAGAACATCAGGAGGTCGCAGGTGAGATTCCATGGCAGCGTCGCCCCAACGGCTACCGCCTCCCATCGCCCACGATCACTCGCTGCACGGTTGTTTCTCGCGCAGCTGGTTCTGGTAGTGATCGTGTGCGGCGCACTGAGCATCACCAGTTACGTCACCGCGCGTGCCGACGCGCGGCAGGCGACAGCATCCCGAGTTTTGAGCATTGCCGAGACCCTCGCCAACGATCCCTACGTGACCAATGCCGTCGGCACGGCGGACCCGACGAGCGCGCTGCAGCCTTACGCGCTCACGGTCATCGCCACGGCGAAGGTCGATTTCATCACGATCATGGATCGCGACCGCACGCGATACACCCACCCCAACTCTGAGCAGCTGGGCAAACCGTACATCGGCAGCATCGACGAAGCGCTCGAGGGCAGAAGCCAGGTTGAGCAGTACGAGGGAACTCTCGGGCCATCGGTGCGGGCGATTGTCCCCATTTTTGATGAATCGGGCACTGTGACCGCCATGGTCTCCGTCGGTGTCACGCTCGAGACCCTCTCGATCACTCAGGCTGCGGCGATTCCTGAGTTGCTCATCATTGCGCTCGCGGCGATCGCGCTTGGCGGTCTCGGATCGTGGGCGGTCAGCCGTTACCTGCGCCGTGTCACGCTCGGCTACGGACCCGAGCAGCTCCGCAGCCTGTTTGCCTTCTACGATTCCGCTCTCCATTCGCTGCGCGAAGGACTCGTGCTCGTCGACGCTCAGGGCAACCTTGTGCTCTACAACGACCAGGCGGCAGATCTACTCGGTCTGCCCCCGGCAAGCGAGTTCACGCCGACACACATCTCCCAGCTCGATCTCCCTGAGACTGCCGCCCAGCTCTTCGCGTCAGGGCGCAGCGCCACTGACGAGATTCATCTCACACACGACCGGGTGCTCGTGATCAGCCAGCAGCAGGCGACGCAACCGGATGCCGATATTCGGCGCCCTCCGCGCGCGAGCATGGGCACGGTGGCCACCTTGCGCGACCGCACAGAGATTCAGGCGTTGACCGGCGAACTTCAGTCGATGAAGACGCTGTCCGAGGCGCTTCGGGCCCAGACCCATGAGCATGCGAATCGTCTGCATACACTCGCGACGCTGATCGAGTTGGGCCGCGAACGCGAGGCACTCGACTTCGCCGTGAAGGATCAGAGCGACGCGCAGCGGCTCACGGACGAGTTCGTTCAATCGCTCGACGAGCCGTTCATTACAGCGCTCTTGATCGGCAAGGCTGCACAGGCCCATGAGCGTGGGCTCAAACTTCAGATCTCCGCAGCGGGTGAACTCCCTGCGGGCAGCCTCGACGCCCGCGATCTTGTCACGGTGACGGGCAATCTCCTCGACAACGCATTCGACGCTGCCGCTTCCTCGGATGAGCGTCGCGTCTGGGCAGATTTTTCGGTGATCGATTCGGAGTTGATTATTGTGATCGCCGATTCGGGGCCCGGCGTCGACGCGGGCGCCTTGAACGAGCTTTTTCGCCTGGGCCGCTCGTCGAAAGATGCGGCATCCCATGTCGGCGGTCGCGGGTTGGGCCTCGCCCTCGTGCGCCAAGCCGTCGAGCGACTCGGCGGAACGCTTGACGTCGAGTCAGATGGCGGCGCGATCTTCACCGTGACGCTTCCCCTGACGGATCACTCCGACGACAATGGTGTCGAGCCGGAGGTGACCCCTGATGAACGCTGATCGCGAGTTGCGCGTTCTCGTCGTCGACGACGAGCCGGTCACCGCTGAGGCTCATGCCGACTACGTTCGTCGAGTGCCGGGTTACACGGTGGATGCTGTCGTACTCACGGGCGCGGACGCGCTCGCTCGTCTGGATGCCGCGGCACAAAATGGCTCCCCCGTCGATCTTGTCCTTCTCGATATGAATCTCACTGATATTCATGGGCTCGACGTCGCCCATAGAATTCGGCAGCGTGGACACTCGGCAGACATCCTCGCGATCACGGCGGTTCGTGATCTGCAGATCGTCAAGGCAGCGCTCTCCACGGGCGTCGCCCAGTACCTGATCAAGCCGTTCACGTTCCCTACCTTTCGCGAGAAGCTCGAGAACCACCGCATGTTTCAGCTGAACCTCAGCGACACGGGAGCGCTGGCAACCCAGTCGTCGATCGACAACGCGCTGAGCGCTCTGCGCACCGTCGCCCCGGGCAAGCTGCCGAAGGGCATGATCGACGAGACCTATACGTCTGTCTCGGCTGCACTGCGTGAGTCGAAGATGTCGCTCTCGGCAACGGAGCTCGGCGACCGTCTCGATCTGTCTCGTGTCACTGCGCGGCGCTACCTCGAATACCTTGTCGAGATGAAGCAGGCGGCCAAGTCGCCTCGCCATGGAACGCCGGGCCGTCCGGAGTACGAGTACCGCTGGCTCTCGTAATTGATGCTAATATGGTTTTATGCGCACAACGATTGATCTCCCCGATGATCTGCTTCGCGCTCTCAAAGTGAGAGCCGCACAGCGAGGCGAGACACTCAAGGTTGTGCTGATGCGTGCAGTTTCCCGCGAAGTCGCTGGCAACACGAACGCACATACGCGGGTCTCTCTGCCGCTTATCGCCGCAGGGGCAGAGCCAACAGTTGATGTCACACCGGACGATATCGCCACGGCCCTGGCGTCCGATGACGAACAGTACGCTCGATGAAGCTGCTGGATGTCGGCGTGTGGCTCGCTGCCACTTGGGGCCGCCACGTCGCACATCCATCCGTACGAACGTGGTTCGATCAGCAAGACTCCGAACTCGCCTTTTGTCGAGTCACCGAGATGGGCCTTCTCCGTTTGCTGTCGAATCCGAGCATCATGCGCGAGGACGCCCTCACGCGGGGCGCCACCTGGTCCGTCCTCGATCGTCTACGAGCTGATGACCGAGTGATACACCTTGAGGAACCTACGAACCTCGAATCCGTGTGGAGGACGCTATCCGCACGGGACGACACAAGCCACAAACTGTGGACAGACGACTACCTGGCAGCATTTGCTCAGGCTCGCGGCCTCTCAGTTGTAACCCTTGACCGGGCATTTGCCCAACGTCATCAGTCCGTAGAGGTCGAGCTTCTCGTCCGACGGTAGTTCTCACTCGCACAGCCCAATGCTCATGGGTTTCGGATGCTACGCGGTTTCGAGCATCTTGATAATCAGCGCCACCATCAGCTCTTTTTCGCGTGGGTCGCTGGAGGCTACGAGGAGCGTGATATAGCAGCGAGAGCATTATTCGTCACGCGGGTGTTGCCGGAGTCGTCGTAAAGCAATTCGTTTCGCGCGAGGAACGACACGAACAGTGCCGCGGCACTGCGTTTATTGCCATCGGAGAGCGGGTGATCCTTCACAACGAAGTAGAGAAGATGCGCTGCCTTCTCCTCAACGGTCGGGTACACGTCTCGGCCGCCAAATCCCTGATATACAGCAGCGATCGCACCCTCCAGCGCATCACCTCGTTCACGTCCAGCCAGGGTGTCGTCGGGGAACGCCGCTGCGACAGCCGCAATTATCTTGCGAGCTTCCGCAAGGGTCAGCGTCCACGCGGGAACAGTCATAGGGTTGGCCGTGACCGAACCTTCGTCGTAGTCATGTAGAAGCACGGGGCCAGGCAAGTAGGCGCCAACGACCTCAGCAATTCCGGAGGCCAGCTGGTCAGCGGAACGCGCGAGGATGGAAGCAACCTGTCCCAGTTCGGCAAGTCGAGTCTCGTTCAGAGCTGCGCCGTCAAGCAGATAACGGCGTAAGACATCGGTAGCCCAGCGCCGAAACTCGATTGCCCTCGCCGAGCGAGTGCGATACCCGACTGCAAGAATTACATCAAGGCTGTAGTACGTGACCGGTCGGTCCGAAGAAGCAATATGCCCTTTCCGCATATTGCTTTCGCCGTCCACTTCGCCTTCACGAAACACCGATTGAACGTGACGGGAAATTCGAGATTGATCGACGCCGAAAAGTTGCTGATCTGGGCTTGTGAAGCCCAAACGGTCTCACCATCGGAAACAATCTCGACCGAAACCGTGCCGTCTCTCGATTTAAAGAGTTGCAACTCATTCATGAAATTATCTTCCCCCTGGCGTCCGACATGCAAACGCTCACGATGACGCCAAACATGCTGATCATGCCCGAGCCCACAACATGCGGCCAACGTGTCTATGCAGCACGCTCGGCAGCGAACTTTGGCGCAAGGCTCTCCATCTGCTCCATCACGAGTTTGATGGCACCAGGCTGCTGGTCTGGCGGATACTTGTACTTCACGAGCAGCCGTTTGATCGACGAGCGCAGCTTCGCTCGCACATCGTCGCGCACCGTCCAGTCTGTTCGCACGTCACGTCGCATCACCTGCACGAGTTCGCGCGCGATCTGCGCGAGCGTGTCTTCGCCCTGCACGTTGACAGCCGATTCGTTGTGAGCGATCGCGTCATAGACGGCGAGCTCGTCTGACCGAAGTGGCGGCTCGAATGTCTCGCCGCGCTGTGCCTCTTTCGCGACATCCTTGGCAAGCGCGACGAGCTCGGCAATGACCTCTGCCGACGTGAGCTGCTGGTTCGTGTATTTGTTCATGAGCTCAGCGATGCGCTCCGAGAAGGCGCGCTGACGCACAATGTTGTGCCGGGTCACCGCCGTTGACTCGTCGACGAGCATGGCGCGCAGCGCCTCGATCGCGAGCTGCGGGTTGCGCGCCTTCTGCGTCTTCTCGACGAACTCCGAGGTTAAGTCTTCGAGCGACGGCTTCGGCATTCCCGCGGCTTCGTAGATATCGAGCACGTCCCCGTTCGCCGTCGACGAATCGATGAGTGAGGCAAGCAGTCGCTGAATGTCCTCGGGAACAGGCTCGCCACGGTTCTGCCGGTCCATGGCATCGTACTTTGCCATCCATACCCGCACTTCTTCGTAGAACTTGATCTCAGAGTGCACATCGGCCAGGCTGTCGCGTCCAGACGCGAGCGCCCACACTCGAGCGAGACGACTTAAGATGCTGCGGAACCGCGCCGCCAACGTGTTCTCCCCCCAGCTCCGCTGCATTGAGCGAACTCGTCACGTCACGAAGAAAGTCGACGGCTCCCGTGACGGCATTGATGTATGCCTTCGGGCCGCCTGCCTTGTACACCGACTTCCAGTCGTAGCCCGATACGCATTCACGAGCTTGTGCCAAGAGTTCACGAGCAACGGATGCCGCCTCGTCGACGTCCTTGCCGACAGGCCGCTCTTTCTGGTCTGTCGCGTGTATTCCTCGCCGCTTTCGGCAGCGCCGGCCCTTCCCGAATCGGGCACAGATGACGGCATCTACCTTTATGACGGTGATGCGGCCAGCGCCACTATCGTCCATGTCGGGTCGGGCAAGTTCATCGTTCAGGAAGACACCGCCGAAAGCCTCTCATTCGGTCTGCTCATCAATGAGATCGGCACGTACTCCGGCACCGTTCCCGTCAGCGCTGACCTTTCGGTCATCACTGTCACAGCAGACGGCGACTGGACGATTGCTATCGGCTGACCCGATTACAAACTGAGCGCAGGGAGGCAACCCGAATGCTTCCCTGCGCTCCTAGACCCGCTGTCGGTTTGGTTGACTCTCTGACCGCATGCGAGCATTGCTCCAGCAGATCCTCCATTACCTCGGTCAGCGCCAAGCGTACACATCAAGGAGTCCCATGACGCAGATATGGATGTTTCAGGACTCAAAGGACAGACCCGGTTTCGGGATCGACGAATGTAAGTTCATGCGCCATCGTGTGCAACACCTCAGCCCCGTCCGCCCTGACTGCAACAAGGTCTTCGATCATGATCGCACCGACATCTGGTGTGTAGGTTGGGACTTCGATTGCCAGCACCATGCCTTCGCGGACCGTTGCATCCGAGTGCGGGCCGATAAACGGGGGTTCCTCGTGGAAACTGTCTATTCCTACGGAATGCCCCACGTGCCCGCGGTTATAAGCCGGGTATCCAGCATCATGCACGAACGCCATCGAGCGTGTGTACGCATCGCTGAGTAAAGCGCCGGGAACAAGCGCATCACGAGCAATACTCTGAGCCTCCTGCAAAACCTTGTATAGAGATACAGCTTCCTGCGACGGAGCGCCAAATGCGAACGTCCTACCGCCATCACTTCGGTACCCGTGCACGGTGGTTCCACAATCGAACTTCACCAGATCACCGTCCTGAAGGCCGCCCTCAGCTGTGCCGTAACTTGCAGACGTCGAACCGCCAATTGTCGGCAAAACCCAATTGTCCGTATAACCCGCAAACTGGGGACTCCCAAGTGCGGCCTGAGCGACCCCGGCCTGGTAGGCACAGCGGATATCCTGAGCTGTCATTCCTTCGCGTGCGGTCGACATTGCTGCGATCATTCCACGTTCGGAGAGCTGCACAGCGGTGCGGAGGTGATCAATTTCCCACTCTTGTTTGATCAGCCTGATGTCGTACATGTCGGTACTGAAGTCAACCCACGAGGCTCGGGGGGCAGATCTTTGTAGCCGCTGCCACGTGTCATATGTCAAGTAGGGCAAGTCGGTGCCGAGCTCGGAACCGACGACGTTGTTGGCCTGGAGGCAGGTGTGTACAGCACGATCAAGTTCGTCCGGGTCCCACTGTTCGGGGCGTACCACTGCCGCGGGGTCGGCAGGTTTCTTCATCTCTGATGCCGTGGAAAGATCGACCCACAACCGGTACGTGATGATATCGACATCGGGGGCGGACTTCCGGGCTGTTTCGGCTTCGAAATCTCCTACGATAAGGACAACGCGTTCACTTGCGTCGGCCGGGACGTATGCGAGGACAGTTCCGTGGAACCGCCACCATTCCGAAACGAAATAACTCCGGAACCCCGTCACGTACTGAATGTTTGACGGCGTGGTCGCGAGATAACCGGAAAGCCCTCTCTTCTGGAGTTGTTCACGAATATGGCTGACGGCCGTTGAAGAAGGTGCAAGAGTTTCTTGAGTAAGACTCATGACAGGTCCTTTCCACTTGTTTCTCGTGCAAGGAGCGAACTGATGATCGCTATGGCTGCCGTAATGGCGACATAGATGCTGACAGTAACCGTGCTATGTGACCATTGGGTTAGCAGCTGGGCGATGGTGGGAGCGAGGGCACCACCGAGAATACCGGCCACTTGATATCCGAATCCGGCACCGGTCGCGCGAACTTTTGTGCCAAACATTTCGGTGATGAACGCTGTCATGGGCCCGTACATGATCCCTTGGGCGGCGATACCGATGGAGATTGCCGCAATCGCGAGAGCCACTTGGCCGGTTGCAATCAATGGCCACGCCACGAATGCCCAGATGCCGACGGCTGCTGCCCCAAAGATATAGACAGGTCGACGACCTACAGAGTCGGAGATTTGAGCGCTGATGGGAATCACAAGGAATTGAAGGGAACAACCGACAATTACACCGATGAGACCGACGCTTGCCGGTAGGCCCAACACGTTGGATATGTACGACAGCGCGAATACTGCGAAAACGTAATAAGACACATCGGACGCGATGCGAATGCCGATCGTGATAAGTACTTGCCGCCAGTGCGTCCGTAGCATCGTCCGCAACGGGGACTTTTCCTTCTCTGTCGCGAGAAACAGGGGTGATTCGGCAAGAGCCGCACGTATCCAGAACCCGAGCACAATCAGTACAGCACTTGCCATGAAGGGGATTCTCCAACCCCAGGCGATGAAAGAGTCGGGGGAAAGTACTGTTTCCATGATGTAAAGTGCGGCGACGGCGAGCAGGTTCCCTGCTGGCACGCCCAGTTGCATCCATGAGGCGAGAAGTCCGCGGTTCGCGGCACGGCCTGCCCCATCGGCGTGCTCGGCAGATAGTGTCGCGGCCCCGCCCCACTCGCCCCCGAGGCCGAGGCCTTGGACAATTCGCAAGAGCACAAGTATCACGGCAGACCAGATCCCAAGTGTGTCGTACCCAGGGACGCAGCCTATGAGGACGGTTCCGACACCCATGATCAGCAATGTGGCGATCAGCGTGTTCTTACGACCAAGTACGTCTCCGAGCTGGCCAAATATGATTCCACCGAATGGCCGCATGACGAATGCGACGCCGTATGTCATGAATGAAAATAGAAGCCCGGTAGCTGGATCGGATTCTGGGAAGAATACGCGTGGAAACACGAGGGCTGCTGCAGACCCGAAGAGGAAGAAGTCGTACCATTCGATGCTGGTTCCGGCGAAACTTGAGAGAATTGCCCGACGCAAAGTGGTCGACTCTGACTTCGTCGCTTGGGAAGTACTCACCTGAGAGTCCTTTCGAAGATCAGATTTTCCCTGACGCTACCCGGGTGGACCATTCCCGTCCAATATCGATTCAGGGCTCTGTGATTCCTGTAAGGAATGTTATTCAGACGTCCGCCTGCCCCACCAGTCACTCGGTCCGTTCGGGTAACTCGTCCAGAATCAGTGCCATCAACTCGTGTGCAGCAGGATTCACCGCGACCGGACTGGCCGCAACAGCAAGAGGCAACTTTGCCTCCTCGCGCATCGGCACATACCTCACCCCTGGAATGGCAAGATTGCGTGCACTTTCAGGCACAATCGTGACCTCATTACCCAGAGATACCAGTCCCAGAAGAGTGGAAACATGCTCTGCTCTCTCAGACGGTTGGAACGAAACACCAGCTGCATAGAAGAGTGCAGCGACATGATCCCAATATCCGGTGCCAGCGCTGCGAGAAAAGAATGCGACCTCACGTTCCGCCAGTTGCGCGATACTAATGCTTTGCTCATGCGCTAGCACGTCACTATCTGAAACCGCAATCACAAGGTTCTCTTCCCAGACAGTTCGCGACTCGATTCTGCCCGCTACGGGAGGCCGCAAGAACCCGATCTGCAGCTCGCCGGACTCTAACCCGTTTACAAGTTCGGGCGTCTCCAACTCCTCAACCTTCAATACGAGCCCGGGAAGCTTTTGAAGGACTGGGCGCAATATTCTAGGCAGCGCTTCAAAGAAGGCTGACCCGACGGCACCGACCCGAACAGTCCCAGACTGCCCCGTGCCGACACTGGCAGCTGTGACACGCAAGGCACGATACTCTCCCTGCACACGTCTCGCATGACGGACAATGTCAGCACCCGCGGATGTCAATGAGGCAGCGTGCCTTCCTCGGGTGAACAACTGAACACCCCACTCTGCTTCCAACCGTTGAATGCGTTTAGTGAGGGCCGGTTGCGCCGTGCCCAAACGGGCTGCCGCCCTGCCGAAATGCAGCTCTTCTGCGAGAGTGACGATGCACTCTAGGTCGCGATCATCAGCCATACCTAACCCTCGCACACGTGCCACACCATGCGAAGGAACCCCCGCTACATCCCATGCCCCATCATCGCGCGACCACCGAATTTCACAGGCAGTTTTACATGAAGCACGACTCACGCTTCACGGGCATAATACGGAAGCCTCGTCGACTCGTTGCGCATTTTTAGCACGGGTTCGATGGTTGCACCATGAGAAGGGTCGCCATTGAGGTTGCGAGAGTGCAAGTCTCGACGTTATTTGACGACGCCGAGCGCGGCGACAAGATCATCGTCTATCGAAGCGACACCATTTACGCCAGCGCTGAACGCAGGGTGTCGAGCGCGTCGGCGATGATATCGACGAGGGGCGTTTCGTCATCGCGGGCGAGCCACTCCTGCACCGCGACGTAGAGCAGCGTGACGCAGGTCTCAGACAGCAGAGCTGCTCGAGTTTCGGGCACGCCGCGGGCGCACAGCGCGTCATGCACGATCTTTCCCACAGTCTCCCGCTTCTGCAGGTCGCGTTCACGCAAGCCCGGGTCTGAGCTGACGATCTCGCGCCGGATTCGCAGCTCGTCGCGGCGGCCCTCAAAGCGCGTCTCGGCGAACGAACGCAACGCGCCCATGATCACGTCAAGCGGTTCGGCCGACGGCGATGCCTCTGCCAATACCTGGGCAGCCTCCGCTGGCACATCTTCGCCGCCAAAGACTACCTCGCGCTTATCAGCGAAATACCGATGGAACGTGCGCGTGCTCAATCCGGCACGCGCCGTGATCTCAGGCACTGTCGTCGCCGCGAATCCGTGCTCGACAAAGAGCTCGAAGGCCGCCTTCTCCAGCCTCCGGCGCGCACCCGGCTCCCATCTGCTCACGGTCTCATCTTACGTGATGACACGGCATGCCATCAGGGTGCTACTGTGATGACACGCGATGTCATCACAGAAGGAGCAAGCCATGAGCAATGACGTATGGGTTCTGGGCGGCGCAGGCCGCAGCGGGCAGAACATCACAGCGGCGCTACGACAGCGAGGCATTGAGCCCGTGCTCGTCGGTCGCAACGCGGCAACGCTGGCAGCAGCGGCGGTTGAGGGCACCAAAACTGTCGTCGCCCCATCGATCGACGCGATCGTCGCTGAGGTTCGGCGACAGCATCCGGCCATCGTGATCAATACCATCGCACCGTTCGTAGACACGGCAGCCGCGCTCGTCGCAACGGGCGTTCACTACATCGACATTGCCAACGACGTGGGCGCGATCGACACTCTGCTCGATCGCGACGCAGAGCTCGCCGCCGCGGGCCAGACTGCGGTGACGGGCGCCGGATTCGGAGTCACCGCATCTGAAAGCATCCTCGTGAAGCTTCTCGAAGGTCGCTCGACACCCGCGCGCGTTCGCGTCGACATGATTCCGTCGATGGAAAGTGAGGCCGGAAAGGTGGGCGAGTCGCTTGCGACGTCACTTGTCAGCGGGCTGGCCTACCGTGACCGTCACGGCAGCGCCCTGGCGAGCCACCCCATGCGGCTCGCCCTTCCGGACGGCACAGTCGTCTCAACAGCCAGCATGCCGCTCGGCGATGTGGCGGCCGCCCGGCACGACAGCCAAGCGCCAACGGTGATCGCCGCTTCAAGCATGGCGCCAACGGGGCCCATTCGATTCGCGCTGCCGCTTGCAACCGCACTGCTGGCGCTTCCGCCGCTGCGCACCGTTGCCCAGCGACTGCTTGCACGTGTAACGGTGTCGGCCCGGCCCCGCCCTCGCGAGTACTCGTGGGGCCACGCGCACGTCGAATGGTCAGACGGCTCCGTGCGCGACGGCTGGCTTCGCGTCGACGATGCCTCCACATTCACCGGCACGGTGCCGGCCGAGATCGCGCGCCGTCTGCTCGATGGGTCGGGACGGCCGGGTGCGTTCACGCCGGCAGCGCTTTTCGGATCGACGCTGGCGGAGGCTTGCGGTGCACAGTATGTGCCGGGATTCGTTGCAGCGTAACGACTGCCGCACAATACAATCCCGCACAATACAATGAGCGAGTGCCGCTCCCCGACGATTCTGCCCCCTCGCCCTCAGCCGAGCACCGGGTGCACGCTGCCTCGACTCTGACCGCATTTAACCGAGTGACGAACCGGCTGATCGCCGGAACACGGTTCGCGATTCTGGGCCAGCAGGATGCCGTCGCGGCGCTGCGGACGATCGTGCAGGGCATGGGCGGCCACAACGTCGCCGTCGACGAGTGCGACGTGCTCGTTCTTCTCGAAGCGCTGACCGATGCCGAGCATGCGACAGTGCACACATGGCTCGATGACGCGTCGGCAGCGCACGGCGAAACGGCATCGCACTCGCCGATCATCGTCGACGATGCGGGTGCGCTGGGCAGCGCATCGGGAGCCGCAGCGCACGTCACAGCAAGCAATCGGATGCTTCCGCACGGACTGCGTGCCGCCCACGCCACGCGGGGCGAGATTGTCATCATCGACACCGAGGTTCTTCACGCACCGCCTCGAAGCAGCACGCCCGTTCACGAGAATTTTCTTGCCGACCGCGGCTCGACGCGCATCGATTGGGCGGCGGGAGCGATGCCGGTCACACGCGCGCTGGCGTCACGCCTCGCGGGAAGCGGCGCCGTGCGCGGGGTGCGCATCGGCATCGTTCTGGTGCTCGAGCCCAAGACCGCTGTGCTGGCGATCGAACTGGCTCGCGCAGGCGCTGACGTGCGCGTGTTCGCACCCGCGAACGAGGTGGACCCCGAAGCTGCGGCAGCGCTGCGCGCACGAGGCATCGTCGTGCTGGGCTCGCCCGATGCGACGGCCGACGAAGACGACGAGCAGGCACAGGATCTGGTGCGCTGGCACCCGCAACTGCTGATCGACGACGGCGCCCACCTCATTCGGCTCGTGCACGAGCATCCGGAAGCCCTCACTCACCTGCGCGGCGCTGCGGAAGAAACGACGAGCGGCGTGCGCCCGCTCCGCGACATGGATCACGCCGGGAAGTTGGCCGTTCCCGTGATTGCCGTCAATGACGCTCGCGTGAAGACGTTGTTCGACAACAGGTATGGCACGGGGCAGACGTGCGTCTTCGCCATTGTCGACCTTCTTAACGAAGCACGCACTGAGGGCGTCAGCGAGTGCGATCCGCTCACCGCTACCTGGCTCGTGCTCGGGTATGGCCCTGTCGGCGAAGGCGTGTGCCGCCATGCACGCGCGCTCGGAGCCCCGGTGATCGTGACAGAGATCGACCCCGTGCGCGCGCTCGCTGCGGAGGTCGATGGATTCGAGGTGTTGCCGGCAGCCGAGGGCGTGCGCCGTGCGAACATCGTGGTGTCAGCATCCGGTGTGCGCGGCACGATCGACGAACAGCTGCTGAGCACAGCGGCACGCCAAACCGTGTTCGCCGTCGCGGGCGGGACAGATGGCGAGCTCGATGCACCGCACGCGTTGTGGAACGATCACGGTCCCCAGATCAGCGATCTGGTTCTCGGAGACCACCGAGTACTCGTGCTTGCGCACGGCCATGGCGTGAACTACACGGCAGCCGGCGGCAATCCCATTGAGATTATGGACCTGTCGTTCGCCGCCCAGCTCGCTGCCGTCGAGCAGCTCGTTGCTGCGGGAGCGCTCACGGACTCACGGGCACTGGCTCCGGGCCTGCACGAGCTCGCGCCGAAGCGCGAGGACGAGATCGCGTTGCGCGCACTCGGCGCGCGGCATGGTGTCGCAGCATCCACAACCTCTGATGCCCCGACGACAGCACCGATTGCATCCGAGCGCAGCCGCTATTCACGCGATGCTGTCAGCGCACCGAGCACGTCGGCGGACGACCCGACTCACGCGACGGTCACGGTGTACAGCGCCCCTCTGGTCATCCCCGTCACCGCACCGCGAATTCGCGACGGAGCCATCGCCGTGCGCGGAGACAGGATTTTGCACGTCGGCGAGCGCCAGTGGGTTTTACAGTCGCTGCGTGATGCCGGAATCGACTTTGCCGAAGAGCACTGGGATGGCGTGATCACACCGGGGCTCGTCAACGCGCACACGCACCTGCAATACACGCGCATGGCAGACGTGGCCACTCGGCGCTATGACGGGTTCGACGACTGGGCCGCGGCGTTCGACACGGTGTATGACCGCGACGGCGCCGCCCATGACTGGAGCGCTGCCGCCGCCGAGGGTGCGCGGCTCGCTGTTGCCTCAGGCACGACAGCTCTCGCCGACGTCGTCACCGATCGCGAAGCGGTGTCGGCGCTGCACGACGCCGGACTGCACGGCATTGCGTATTGGGAAGTCATGGGGTGGAGCAACGCCGACTGGCGGGCGCACGGCCGTGACGCCGCGATCGCCGATCTCGACAGCATGCCGGCAACCCCCGGCGTCGGTGTCTCACCGCACGCGCCGTATTCTCTCGAGGTGCAGCCGCTTCTCGACATCCCCGACGTCGTGCGCAACCGGGGAATGCGCCTGCACATCCACCTGGCCGAAGCGCACTTCGAGAACGAGAACGTCGAAAGCGACGATGCCTGGGTGGGCTTGAACGCCGAGAGCTTCCGGGCGCTGCGCAGCCGCGGTGTGGGCGTGAGCTCAACGCAATTCGTCGACCAGCTCGGCGTGCTCGGGCCCGACTGCCACATTGCCCACGGCATCTACATGACGGGGCGCGATCGCTCCCTGCTGCGCGCACGTGGAACATCTGTTGCCCTCTGCCCACGCTCGAACGAGGTGATCGGGCTCGACGCACCGCCGGTCGCCGCCTACCTGCGCGAAGGAAACCTCATCGGGGTCGGCACCGACTCGCTGTCGTCATCGCCGAGCCTCGATCCGCTCGCCGACGTCGCGCAGCTGCATAGAATCGCACGCGAGCAGGGGTACGCAGAGAGCGATCTGCACCAACGACTGTTCCACGCGGTCACACTGGGTGGCGCTCATGCTCTCGGGCTCGGCACCGGAACGCAGCGCGTCGGCCAGCTTGCCGTCGGCGCTCTCGCCGACCTGGCGTTCTTCGACGTCACCGACACGACGCCGCGCGAGGCTCTCAGCCAACTCGTCGAGGCGGGAGCGGGCACCTGCAGGCGAACGATCGTCGCGGGCGAGACCGTCTACCGCAGAGAGGAACCTTCAGCATGACCTTCGACGCCATCCGTGAACTGAACCTTGAACAGCATCCCGAAGGCGGTTGGTACCGTCGCACCTTCACGGCACCCGATGCACTCGCGACGCCCGCCGGAGATCGCCCGGCTGCGACGCTCATCCATTTCTGGCTGCCCGCAGGAGAACACTCGCGCTGGCACGTTGTCACGTCAGACGAAGTCTGGATGTGGCACGGGCCCGGTGCCCTGCGACTGGAGCTCGGGGGCACGGGCGATGCACCGCGCGAGACCGGCGAAACAGCACTCCTCGCCTCCCCCGGTACTGACAATGCGCGCCAGCAGTTTCTCGTTCCCGCCGGATGCTGGCAGCGCACGATTCCCGGCGACGACGATGTGCTCGTCAGCTGCCTCGTGACGCCCGGCTTCGACTTTGCAGACTGGCGCCTTGCCGACTGACAGAGCAACAATTCGTCATCCCTGCACGCGGGGAGGACAGACGACGATATTCTTACTCAGTGGCGCCGTTTCCCTGTGCGCGCCCAGCTTCTGAAGAGGAACCCCGTGAAAACTCGATTCGTTCTGCGATCACTTGCCATTGCCAGCGCGGCCGCGACAATGATCGCACTGTCCGCCTGCTCCGCGTCGACACCTCAGGATGCCGCGGACGGCAGCGAATCCGGCCTGGAGACCGTGACGCCGGGGAAGTTCACGATCGCAACAGGCGAGCCGGCCTATTCACCCTGGGTTGAGAACGACGACCCCGAGTCGGGCGAAGGCTTCGAGGCGGCTGTCGCCTATGCCGTCGCTGACGAGCTGGGATTTGCCGAATCGGATGTCGTCTGGATCCGCACACCGTTCGATACGGTGATTGCGCCCGGCCCAAAGGACTTCGACATCAACATCCAACAGTTCTCGGCAAACGACGATCGTGAGAAGGCAGTCGATTTCTCGTCGCCCTACTACGAGACAACGCAGGGCGTCGTGAGTGTCAAGGGAAGCCCCGCAGCCGAGGCCACATCGCTCGCTGACCTCGCTGGCGTGAAAGTCGGCGTGGCAGCCGGGTCGACATCGATCGCCGCGGTGAAAGAAGCGATCGGCACGGATCCCGCTATCTTCAACAGCAACGAAGACACCGTTCAGGCGCTCATCTCGGGCAACATCGATGCGCTCGTCACCGACTTGCCGACGGCGTTCTACAACGCCAATGCTGTTCTCGACGACGGCGTACTCGTCGGGCAGTTCGAGAGCTCCGCCGGCGGAGACAAGCTCGCTCTCCTGCTTGAGAACGACTCGTCCCTCACCGGCCCGGTGTCCGATGCTGTCGACGCACTCCGTGAGGACGGCACTCTCGATGATCTCGCCCAGAAGTGGCTCGCTGACAACGCCGGCGCCACAGTCCTGTCATAGGAGCATCCCCACACCTCGTGACAAACGACGCAGATACCAGTACGTCTTCGGGCCCAGCTCGGCTTGAGCCGAGCCGCGTCGAGCGCGAGCGGCGATCCTATCGACGCAGACAGACAGTCCGTTCGCTTCTCATTAGCGTGGCGAGCACCATCGTCTTTGCTGTGGTCGTGTGGTTTGTTCTCGTCAACAGTCCCGGCTGGGACGACGTGCGCCGTTCGTTCTTCGACGTCGAGACGGCAATCGCCTCCTTTCCCAGCATCCTCGTCGGTCTCTGGCTCAACATTCAGGTGCTCTTCTTCGCCGCCATTCTCGTGGGAATCTTCGGCTCCCTTCTTGCCATTGCACGAACGCTTCGTGGCGCTGTCTTCGCGCCGATCCGCCTTGGCGCAGCGATCTACACCGACTTCTTTCGAGGCATTCCTCTTCTGCTTGTTCTCTACCTCGTCGGGTTCGGCATTCCCGCTCTCGGGTTCACCGATCGCCTGCCCATGCAGGTGTGGGGAACCGTCGCTCTGACGCTGACGTATTCGTCGTACGTTGCCGAAGTTCTGCGCGCGGGAATCGAGGCAGTTCACCCGTCGCAGCGCATGGCCGCGCGATCGCTGGGGCTCGGGTATTCGAAGACCCTGCGGCTCGTCGTTCTGCCCCAGGCTGTGCGCAAGGTGACGCCTGCTCTCATGAACGACTTCGTCTCGATGCAGAAAGACGTTGGTCTGATCTCGGTGCTCGGCGCTGTCGACGCGATCCGCGCCGCGCAGATCGAAGTTGCGAGCATCTATAACTTCACGCCATACGTTGTCGCGGGCATCCTCTTCGTGCTCTTGTCATGGCCGATGATCAGGCTGACCGACTGGTACACAGCACGCGCACAACGCCGCGAGCAGATGGGAGGACAGGTATGAGCGAGCAACCTGCCACGCCCAAGCCTGTGCTGCGCGTCACCGGTGTACAGAAATGGTTTGACGACACCGCCGTGCTGCAAGGAATCGACATCGAGGTCGCCGAGCACGAAGTAGTTGCTTTGATCGGCGCGAGCGGATCAGGAAAGTCAACGCTGCTGAAGACCATCAATCTTCTCGAGCGCGTCGATGACGGCCAGATCTTCCTGCAGGGCGACGACATCACCGATCCGAGGGTGAACGCCGATCGTGTGCGCGCACGCATCGGCGTCGTCTTTCAGCACTACAACCTCTTTCCCCACCTCTCTGTTCTGCACAACATCACGTTGGCGAGCCGCAATGTCTTCGGCATTGGAAAGGCCGAGGCCGAATCACGTGCGCGTGAACTGCTGCGGCGCATCGGCCTCGAAGAGAAGGCTGGCGAGTACCCCGACCGACTCTCGGGAGGGCAGCAGCAGCGTGTCGCGATCGCGCGCGCCATCGCGACGGAGCCCGAACTTCTGCTGCTCGACGAGATCACGAGCGCACTCGATCCTCAGTTGGTCGGCGAAGTGCTCGACCTCGTCGGTGAGCTGAAGCAGGCGGGGAGCACGATGGTCATGGCCACGCACGAGATGTCTTTCGCACGCCGGGTCGCCGACCGCGTCATCTTTCTCTCGCAGTGCCGCATCGTTGAGGCCGGCCCGCCCGAGCAGATCTTCGATGACCCACAGCAGGCCGAGACGCAAGCGTTCCTGTCGCGCGTTCAGGGAGCGAGCACTGACGACTGATATCGCAACGGCCAATGCCACGGGGCATCGTAGACTTGACTTGTGACTTCAACATCTGAGCCCGTTCGCGTCAGCGTCATTGACATCGTTCGGTTCGTTCTCGAGCTCTTCGCCTTCGTGTCGCTTGGCCTGTGGGGCTTCATCTGCTTCGAGCTGCCCTGGAACGTCGTCGTCGGAATCGGAGCACCCGTGATCGCCATTGTGCTCTGGGCGCTGTTCCGCTCCCCCAAGGCGGTGTTCCAGATGGATGTCTTCGGCAAAGCCATCGTCGAGATCGCCGTCATGGGTACCGCGGTCTTTGCGTGGTGGGACATGGGACAGCCTGTCGTTGCGGCGATCTTCGCCATCGTTGCGGTCACCGCTGGCGTCATCAACGGGCGGCGAGAGCTCGACTGACATGACAGACATCGTCGCCCAGCTCATCGACGCGCTCGGAGATGCTGTATCAACGGATGCCGCACAGCTTGACGCCGCGCGGGCCGACAAATCGGGGCACCGTTCGGGCTCGGCACCGCTGGCTGTCGTGAACGCGCGCTCCATCGAAGACATTCAGGCCACCATGCGCATCGCGACAGCGACGCACACACCCGTCGTGACGCGAGGCGCCGGCACCGGCCTCGCGGGCGGCGCGATCGCTGCCTCGGGGGAAATCGTACTCTCGACACTCGCCATGGACCGTGTGCTCGAGATCAACGAGTCCGATCTGCTCGCCGTCGTCGAACCCGGCATCCTGAACGGCCGGTTCAATGAGATTCTCGGCGAACAGGGCCTCTGGTTCGCGCCCGACCCGGCGTCGAAGGCGATCTCGACTGTGGGCGGCAATATCGCGACGAACGCGGGCGGACTGCTGTGCGCCAAGTATGGCGTAACGCGCGATGCTGTTCTCGGCCTGAAGGTGGTGTTGCCTGACGGCCGACTGCTCACGCTTGGCCATCGCAGCGTCAAGGGCGTCACGGGCCTCGACCTCACCGCATTGATGGTCGGGTCGGAAGGGCTGCTCGGGGTCATCGTTGAGGCAACCGTGCGCATTCGCCGGGAGGTTCCCGGAACGCTGGCGACCATCGCTTCGTTCTACCCCGGTGTTCGGGATGCTGCCGCAGCATCCGCCGCGATCACGGCCGCGGGTCTGCAGCCCGCCGTGATGGAGCTCATCGACCCGTCGGTGCTGCGCGCGATCGACGCGTTCGCTGGCAGCTCGCTCGCCGGGCGGGGCAACGCGCATCTCGCCGTGCAGTTCGATGGGCCCGGGGCGGCGGAAGACGCCCATCGCGCACTCGAGATCATCACAGAGCTTGGCGGAGACGCTGACCTCACAACCGACCGCGACGAAGCAGAGAAGCTCCTCGCCATTCGGCGTGCCGCACATCCATCGCTCGCAGCGCTCGGAACAACGCTGATCGAAGATGTCTCGGTTCCGCGCACAGCGTTGCCCGATATGTTCGATGCGATTGCCGCGATCGAGCAGAAGTTCGGAATCACGATTCCCACGCTTGCCCACGCGGGAGACGGCAATCTTCACCCGAACTTCATCTTTGACGGTCCCATCGTGCCCGACCAGGTGTGGGCAGCGGCCGACGAATTATTTCTGGCTGCGCTGAAACTCGGCGGCACGCTTACGGGCGAGCATGGAATCGGCATTCTCAAGAAACGCTGGCTCGGCGACGAGCTCGGCGAAGATCAGTTGGAATTGCAACGACAGATCAAGCAGGTGTTTGATCCCTTGGGCATCCTGAACCCTGGCAAAGTGTTCTGACGCACGGATTCCCAGCAAGAACCGAATTCAGCGCCTATGCTGGAAAGACTTAAGTCTTGAGCGTTTCGACGTGGAGGTCCCCATGCTCGCCAATCTCACCGGATGGCACTTCGTCATCATTCTGTTCATCGTTCTTCTGCTCTTCGGCGCACCAAAGCTGCCGGGCCTCGCCAAGAGCGTCGGCGAGTCGATGAAGATCTTCAAGAAGGAAGTACGTGAGGTTTCCAGCGACGGTGACGCGGGCAGCAGCACGGCGACGGCAGATTCCACCGCTGCGCCCGCTGCAACGTCAGCGCCCGTTCCTGCACCGACCGCTGAAGCCACAGCACCCAGCAGCGACACGGCGTAACCGTCAGGTCGGCCGCCCCGACCGGATCTCCGCCAAAAGTGGCGAGGTTTCTTTACAAAACCTCGTCCTTTTCGGCGAGTGCTGCTCTAGAGGCCCTGCCACGAGGGCTTGTTGGCATACGCGTGCCGGTAGTAGTCAGCGTTCCGCAGTTCTGCCGCGGCAGCCTCGTCGACGATGACCGTTGCTCGCACGTGGAGCTGAAGTGACGAACCGGGCAGGGATGCGGTAAGGGGCCCTTCCACCGCACCCGCGACGGCACGCGCCTTGCCCGCCCCAAACGCGAGCAGAACAATGTGCCGTGCACGCTGAATCGTGCCGAGACCCTGCGTAATGCAGTGCATCGGCACGTCGTCTTCTGAGTCGAAGAAGCGGGCGTTATCGCGGCGCGTCTGCTCGGTGAGCGTCTTCACACGTGTGCGCGACGCAAACGACGATCCCGGCTCGTTGAAGCCGATGTGGCCGTCGGTGCCGATGCCGAGAATCTGCAGGTCGATGCCTCCCGCGTCGGCGATGGCCGCCTCATAATCGTCACCCGCGTGCGAAATCGACTCGAGCGCGCCGTTGGGCACGTGCACGAACTCCGGGTTGAGCCCGAGCGGCTCCACAACCTCGCGCGTGATCACCGAGCGGTAGCTCTCGGGGTGGGATGCCGGAAGGCCGACGTATTCGTCGAGGGCAAAGCCCGAGACCTTCGACAGATCCATTTCATCGCGCCGTTCGGAGAGCGCCCGATACACGGGCAGCGGGGTGGACCCGGTTGCCAGTCCGAGCACGGCGTTCGGCTGTGCCGCAATCAGCGAGACGATCTCGTCTGCGACAAGAGACCCCGCGGCTTCCGCGGACGGGACGATGATGACTTCAGCCATTAATACTTTCCTTCGAGATTTCAGCGGGCGCGAGTCGAGCATGGAGTACGCAGACTGCCGTCTCCGAGCGTATCGGGTTCTGATCGGAGCCGGAGACTGCCCTCACCGGGCGGTGCAGGCGAGGTGCCGAATGAGCGCCGTCCCCATCAGCCGTGAGGCGCCGAATGTGGCGACGTCTGCGTAGGCGCGGTCGGCCGCGGGCCAGCCCATGTCAACCGTCAAGACGGATCGGCCGGTGGCTCGAAGAGCGTCGATCACGGCGATCGCAGGCGGATGCCTGTGGTTGCCCTTGCCGATGACGATGATCGTTCCGGGGCTCGCGTCGGCGTCGAGCGTGCGCGCGAGCGCGGTGGGGTCGTCGTCTGCGAGGTTCATGCGAGTGACCGGCGCGCCGTGCCACGGATCGTCGAGGCTGAAGGGCCCCCACGGGGCCGTTCCCACAGCGATGTTCGCCACGGCGTCGAGGCGCAGCACGGCGGCGGGCGTTCGCGCGGCGTCGAGGGCTGCAGCATCCGCTGTGACAGAGATCGCGGCACGTGCCTCGGCAATGGCGTTGTCGTCGATCGCACCGCCGGCATCGGCGCCCGCACCGCCGCTCACAGCGATGTGGGTGCGGGCGAACTCCCTCACCCTGGCCGTTGCCTGGGCGACACGGGATGCCGCAAGCCGCTCGGTTGCGACAGCATCCGAGACCGCCTGCTCGATGTCACGCAGCTGCTCGTCAGTGTTCGCCGTTCCGATGCACAGCAGATCCACTCCTGCGGCGAGCGCTCGCACCGCAGCCTCGGGAATGCCGATCTCGGCGCTGGCCCCCGCCATGTCGAGGGCGTCGCTGACGATGAGCCCGTCGAAGCCGAGCTGCTCGCGCAACAGGCCCTCGAGCACCACACTCGACATCGTCGCAGGGTTGACGGGGTCGATCTGCGGAAGCATGATGTGGCTCGTCATGATCGCGGTGACGCCCACGTCGATCGCGGCGACGAAGGGCGTGAGCTCACGCGCCAGCAACGTTTCGCTGTCGACATCGAGAACGGGAAGCGCGACGTGCGAATCGGAATCGACGTCGCCGTGCCCGGGAAAGTGCTTGGCGCACGCCGCGACTCCGGCGCTCTGCAGCCCGGTGATCCAGGCGGAGCCATGGCGGGCGACGAGCTGTTCGTCAGCGCCGAAGCTGCGCACCCCGATCACGGGATTGAGCGGGTTTGAGTTGACGTCGATGCTCGGTGCGAAGTTCAGCGTGCACCCGGCTGACCGAAGCTCAGCCGCAACCTCGGCGGCGACGCGCGCCGTGACGGCTGTGTCGTCGAGCCGCCCGAGAACGGCGTTGCCCGGGTACGGCGACCCCGTCGAATAATGGAGCCGCGTGACGTCTCCGCCCTCTTCGTCGATCGCGACGATCGCGTGCGGGTTGGCCTCACGAATCTGATCCGTGAGGCGACGCAGCCCCGCGGCATCCTCGATATTCGGGCCGAAGATGCAGACACCGCCGAGCCCGGCGCGAAGCCGCGCGGCCAGCCACCCGGGCAGCGTCGTGCCCTCGAAACCAGGGAGCAGTGTTGCAGTGGCGGAAAGCGAGGGCATACCCCTCATCCTTTCACCGCTCCCGATACAAGTCCTCCGGTCATGCGACCCTGAACGAAAAGGAAGAAGATCACGACGGGCAAAGCGAGAAGCGTCGAGCCGGCCATAATCGCCGCCCAGTTTGTCGCCTGCGTCGCCTGCTGAAACGCGCGCAGCCAGATGGGCAGCGTGTACGAGCCGGGACTCTGCATGATGATGAGCGCCATCAAGAACTCATTCCACGCTTGGATGAACGCGAAGACTCCCGTCGAGATGAGTCCGGGCGCGAGCAGCGGAAACGTCACTTTCCAGAATGCCTGCGTTCGGGTGCATCCGTCGATCATCGCCGCCTCCTCGAGGTCGGCCGGAACACCGGCGACGAATCCGCGGAGCATCCAGATGGTGAAGGGCAGAACGCCGGCCAGATACACGATCGTCAGACCGATGATCGTGTTCAGCAGCCGCCAAGAGTCGACCATGCCGAAGATGGTGAACATGAGCGCTTCGCCCGGAATCATCTGAATGACAAGCAGCGCAATGATGTACTGCCTGCGCCCGCGGAATTTGAAGCGCGAAACGGCGATGGCGCCGATGAAGGCGAACACGAGGCAGATCAGCAGCGTCAGTCCCGTGACCGCGAGCGACACCATGAACGACGAGCCGAAGTTTGCGCGGTCGGGCCGCGCGGGCTCGAACAGCACCGTGACGTAGTTGCGCAAAGTGAAGTTCTCTGGCCACCACTGCGGGGTCGGGCTGATCACGTCGGCGTTTGGCTTGAACGAAGTGTTCAGCATCCAATAGACGGGAAACACCGAGCAGACGAAGACGATGATCGACACGACGCCCCAGAGAGCGTTTGCCGAGGCCCGTTTCGCCTCTCGAGCAGTGCCACGGCGCCTCACAGATGCGGGGCGGCGGGCACCGGAGGCCTCAGCTGACGTTCCGGTGGGCCGGGCGCGCGTTACGACGCTCATATTTCTTCGTCCTTCACTGTCTTGCTCACGTAGTAGATGGAGATCAGCAGCATCATGGCGACCATAATGAACGACACGGCACCCGCTGCACCGAGATTGCTCGACCCCAGGTGAAAGATGTACGTGCCGAACACATCGGTCTGGCTCGAGATTCCACCGAGCCCCTGCAACGTGTACACCTGGGTGAAGACGCGCAGATCCCAGATCATCTGCAGCACGGCGGTAATGAGCAGGATGCTGCGCAGATACGGCAGCACAATGAAGCCGAAGCGCTTCACGGCGCCCGCGCCATCGAGTTGCGCCGCCTCGAGTACTTCGTCTGGCACTTGGGTGAGTCCGGCATACACGGTGAACGCGACGAACGGAACAGACATCCAGGTGATGATCACCGTGAGCACCGCGTAAAACGACAGCGGATCGATGAGCCAGGAGTGCCCCGACCAGTCAGTTGTTCCCGTGACGGCGTTGAGCACCCAGTTCAGCAGACCGTACTTTGTGTCGACGATCCAGCCCCACACCACAACAGACGACACGGGAGGCATCGCCCAGGCAAGCAGCAGACCGATCGAGATCAGCAGGCGAAAAAACGCATTCACCCGCATCATCAAGAGCGCGATCAGGATGCCGAGGCTCATCGTCGCGATGACGAGCACGGCCATGAGGGTGAAGCTGCGTCCCGCAACGGCCCAGAAGGTGGGGTCAGCAAGCGTGCCCAGGTAGTTCTTGAGGCCGATCCACTCGGGTGGTGCGCCGAAGATCTGGGCCTTTCCGTACTTCTGGAATGAGTTGATGGCCATTTTGACGAGCGGGTAGCCCGTCATGACGAGCAGAACGACTGTGGCCGGAGCCAGCATCATCCAGGGCGTCAGGCGCTTTCGGCGCGAGCGTGTGCGGGGCCGGTGTGGCGTCGGCTGTTCCGCGCGGGCTTCGCTGACCGTCGTGGTCATGCGCGCTCCTTACGTGTGTGTGTGACGGGCGTTCTCGGGAGGGGCCCGAGAACGCCCGTCGTGACCCGTGGGGGTAGCGGGTCAGCTGTTGAGGATCTCTTCGATTTCGGCGTCGAGGTTCGTGGCGATCGTCGTCACGTCACCGCCCTGGGCGATCTTCACCAGCGCGTTCTTGATCACCTCTGATGCCTCCACGTCAGCCCACTTCGGTGCAGCGGGAGTCAGTCGAGCGTTCTCGGCCGCAGCGGCCGCGGCGGCGGTCACTTCGTCGTCCGGGAGCGCGTCGGCAGCCTCGCTTGTCGCGGGGATCAGACCCTTGGCAGCGAGAAGCTCCTGGTAATCGGGCGACAGCATGATCTGCAGTGCCTTGTACGCGAGATCCCGGTGCGCTGAGGTCGCGGCTACCGCAATGTTCGATCCACCGGCGAATGCTGCGGCCGCGCCGCCGTCCTTGCCGGGAAGCGCGAATGCTGTGACGTCCTTACCGTAAGTGTCGGGGCAGCCTGGCGTGTCAGCATCCGCCTCGGCCTTGAGCGACCACTGGAACCAGCTTGGTGCCGAGAGAAACCCGACGTCGCCCTCGCAGAAGGGAACCTGAGCGTTCGTCTCGTCTCCGTCTTTGGGAGCCGATGTGGCGCTGGTGTAGATCGATTGCATCTGCTCGAGCCCAGCGACGCCGCCGTCGCTCGAAAAGCCGGCCTTCCAGGTTCCGTCGTCTTGCTGCTCGGCAACGTAGCCGCCGTTCTCCCAGACGAACGGGAGCACGTTGTACCAGTCCTTCCCTGGTGCGTAGATGCCCGAGGCTGTTCCGGCCTCCTTCATGGCGATGCCGGCGTCGACGTACTCGTCGAGTGTCGTCGGAACCTCGCCGCCGAAGATCTGCGGGGTGTAGAACACGACGCGTGCGCCCGAGTAGTACGGGTAGGCGTAGATCTTGTCTTCGTAGGTGCCGGCTTCGACAAAGCCCTGAAGCAGGCTGTCACCTCCGAGTTCGTCGTACTTGTCGGTGAGGTCGGTGAAGGCGCCAGCCGACGTGAATGCCGCCGCTTGAGTGTTGCCGATCTCGACGACGTCAGGGGAATCCGATCCCGAGAGCGCTGTCGTGTATTTGTCGACGAGTCCGTTCCACTGCTGCTCTTCGATGACCAGCGTTGATCCGGGGTTCTCCTCCTCGAACGTCTCTTTCAGGTAGCTGCGGGCTTCGTCGGGGGTGTCCGTTCCGACGAGCCATACCCGGATCTCTGCCGAGGCGTCATCAGACGCGCCTTCGGCCGATCCGGAGCATCCGGCTAACGCCAGTGCTGCAATGGCCCCGAGGGCCACAATGCCGGTTTTCCTCATCATGAGGTCCTTTCTCAGGGAATGCGGGCGAACCGTAGTGCCGCCACGTCGTTGTGGTGCGAATGTGTGCAGGGTGCTCTTACGAGACCCCGAGTTGTCCGGTGAGGACGAGAACCACGGCGCCGAACAGAACGTTGTCGCGTCCGAGCGTGGTCATCCTGAGCGAAAGATCATCGGGGTCGCCGATCATCGTTCGTTCCAGGAGCGTGTCGTGAGCGGCGCGCAGAAACGCTCCGCCCAACAGATCTGCGGGCCCGGACAGCACGACGTCTGCCAGGTCGAGAGTGCGCACGATGGGGGCGAGCGCGATTCCCAGGTGCTCCCCCGCGTCGCGGAGAAATCGTTCTTGATCGTGTTCGTCTGCGAGGCGATCGAGCTCTGCCGTCAGCCGGGGCACGCCGACCCATGCCTCGAGGCATGCAGTTCGGCCACAGCGGCACTGCGGCCCGCCTCCGGTTCCAACAGTCACGTGACCGATCTCACCGTCCCAGAAGCGACTGCCGCGGAACGTGGCACCGCCAACGATCACGCCCGCTCCGACACCCTGCCCAATGCGCACAAGGATGATGTCGTCGCTGTCGATGTCGCCAAAGCCATGCTCAGCGAGCACAGCGACGTTCACGTCGTTCATGACGCTGACGGGAAGACCAGTCTGCTGCTCGATCGCCGACCGCAGGTTGACGTCTGTCCACCCGAGGCTCACGGCAACACGCACGACACCCAGGTCGTCGATCACGCCGGGCGACCCGACGCCGATGCCGAGCAGAGGAGCCGTAGCGAGTGCCCGTGCCATGTCGATGACGGCGAGCGCTTTCGCGAGAGCTTCGTTACCCAATGCGCCATCGATCGGCACCTCGCATCGTTCGAGGAACTCACCACCGAGGTTCACGATTGCCGCCCGAAAGGCCGTGTCGTCAGACAGATCGACAGCGATCATCTGGTGCCCGGTGCGATCGATCTCGAGCATCGTCGCGCGCTTCCCCGGGCGCGATTCGTCTCGGAGGCCTCGCTCGACAATGAAGCTCTCGTCGATGAGCTCGGCCACGAGATCAGACACCGTCACGCGCGTGAGTTCCGTCGACCTCGAGATGTCCGCACGGCTCAGCGGCCCATCACGATACAGCGTCTGCAGCACAAGCGATCTGTTGTGCGCACGCGTGTACTCGGGCAGCAGTTTGCTGCTCGGCCGCAGCGCACGGGCGGCACCCCGTCGACGCGCATCCGTGGCTTTCATGTTTGTTAGTACACCTTACTAACAACCAAATTGCAACCTTGTTCCGGCCCGACTGCATCACACATTCCCTCGCAGCAAGACCTTCGGGCGAAAATCGACTACCGTCGAGAACCATAGGGGGACCAATGACGTCACGCTTCGCTCCGCTCGCTCTCGTGCTGATCATTGGCGCTGCGCTCACGGGCTGCGCTCCGGCCCAGTCGAAGAGCGAGGCGTGCGATATCTTCAGCAGCGCCGACCTCGCTCTCGTCGACGCGATCACCAACTCAAGCGGCTCGCTCATTGACGATCCGGCAACCGCACGCGACGATCTCGACGCGGCCGTGACCACATTTGAGAAAGACGTCTCGAAGATCTCGAACGGCGACGTCAAGACAGCGGTCGACGCCATGACGGCAGCGCTGAAGGACTTTAACAGCGAGTTCGCGGATGCCGCAAAGGCGACGGAGGCGAACCCCGATTCCGTCGACAACTCCGCCCTGAATACGAGCCTGTCGGCAGCCGAAACTGCCGAGTCCGATGTGGCCCGCGTGTGCAATTCGAACTGACGCTCTTCCCGTCGAGGGCCACATGAGGCTAGCCTGGGATCATGGGTGAGATGCGAGTAGTGGAATTATCGGCATCGACAATCGTGGCGGTCAACGCCTTGTCGTTACGGCCGGGCCAAGAGCAGTTTGTGGCACCGGTGTCGTACTCGGTTGCCGCTGCCGTCACGAATCCCGCTACCACATGGCAGCGCGTCGTTCTCGATGGTGATGACGTCGTCGGCTTCGTTCAGGGCAACTTCGATCACGAGGGCATGGACGAGTACTTCCAGAGCGTTCTCTGGCGCATCAACGTCGACGCTGACGCCCAGAGACAGGGTGTCGGAAAGTTTGCGGTCGACGCCCTTGCCGCCGAAGCGCGCGAACGCGGCTTCAAGCACATCAACGTCATGTACGAGCCAGGCGAGGGCGGCCCCGAGCAGTTCTTCCTTGCCGTCGGGTTCAGCCCTGTCGACGAGACCGAGTATGGCGAGGTCGTCGGCCAGCTCAACATGTAGCCGTCAACCGACCGTGAACGAAGACTTCGTCGAGGCAGTACTCTCTGTCGTCGAATCCATCCCTTCCGGCCGCGTGATGAGCTACGGGCAAGTTGCGGCCCAGTTCGGATCCCGCTCGGCACGCGGCGTCGGCTGGGTGATGGCGCGTTACGGCAGCGAGGTGCCCTGGTGGCGAGTCGTGCAGGCATCGGGGAAGCCCCCGCAGTGCCATGATGAGTCAGCCCGTCGCCACTATGACGTCGAGGGTACTCCCCTGCGCACAACACGCACCGGGTATGCGCTCACGCGCTCAGCGTTCGTCGGATCTCGCGATTGACGACGCTCGAGGTGCCCGTGACGCGACAACGAGACTCGCGATCATCCACACGAAGATGACGGCCCAGACCACGAGCGCGACCCAAAGAAAGCGCCCGCCGATCCATCCGACGATGGGCAGATCATCGGCATCACCGAGATAAATGCCCGCAACGGCATACATGCCGAGGGGAAAGACCATGCTCCAAAGCGATGCCTCGTATCGCAGCGGAATCTTCTTGATCGCGTGACGCCACAGACCAATGCCGAAGAGCGCGGGAATCAGCCACGTGGCGAACGCCCAGAACACAACGGCGGCCGCGGCGACGGGAGCCTGCACAACACTCAGCATGGCGGTGTCGGTCATTTCGACGATGCGAGATCCCGCGAGCACGGTGATGGCACCGGCACCCATCGTCACCCAGTAGGGCGGTCCCAGCTCGGCCGCCGAGATACCTCTGGTGAGCAGACGAATGACCACGGCGCATCCGATCACCCCATACAGAATCAGGCCGATCCCCCACGAAAGCACGGCGACGATCGACAGTGCGTCGCTGATTCCCTTCGGAGCTTTCGGCTCGAGCGAGGCAGCCAGCACCGCGACCGACTGACTGGCCACGGACCAGATGAACCACGTGCCGTTGATACCTGAAAGGATGTCGGCACCTTGATGCCTGCCGATAACGAGACCGGGAATGACATAGCCGAGAATGATCCAGGCCGCGAAGCTCACACTGAGCAGAACGAAAGGCAGAATCACGTTTCCACCCTCAGCCGCGATCCGCGCGCCGAGTACATTCGTGCCCGCGACGAATGTGAAGAACGAGAACCCGTTGTGCGCCGCCGAGAAGTCATCAACGATGCGCGTGGGATATCGGATGCCGCGCCACAACGTGAGCACGAGAAGAACCACGTACCCGGCCGCAGCGACGACAAAGAGCACCATCGAGAGCACGTCGATGCTCTCAAGGTGAAGACCGAGCGAGATAATTCCCGTTGCCATCACGAGGGCGAAGTAGCCGGGCGGAAGGTTCTGCACGGCGACGGCGGCACGTGATTCAGCTGGCGACTCCACATAGCCAGCGTAGCGGCACCCGCACTTACACGAGCGAGTCCCGCCACGCGGCGTGGAGCTGTGCGAACCTCCCCGTTCCAGCGATCAGCGCCGTAGGCGTTCCGTCTTCAACGATGCGACCGTGCTCCATGACAAGCACGCGGTCGGCGATCGCAACCGTCGACAGCCTGTGTGCGATGATCACGGCAGTGCGATCGGCAAGAAGCGTCTGCAGGGCCTCCTGCACAAGCCGCTCACTCGGAATGTCGAGTGACGCCGTGGCTTCGTCGAGAATCAGCACAGCGGGGTCGGCGAGGAAAGCCCTGGCAAAGGAGATCAGCTGCCGCTGTCCCGCAGAGACACGGCCTCCGCGCTCGTTCACGTCGGTGTCGTACCCGTCCGGCAGATCATCGATGAACTGGTGCGCTCCAACGGCGTGTGCGGCAGCGACGATCTCGTCGCGCGATGCATCGGGCCGTCCGAGCGCAATGTTGTCGGCGACGGTGCCCGAAAACAGGTAGGCCTCCTGCGTCACCATCACGATCGCCCGACGCAGGTCTTTCGGGTGCAGTTGTCGCAGATCGACGTCATCTAGCAGCACCGCGCCCCGTGTTGGATCGTAGAACCGGGAGATGAGCTTGGCGAGGGTGGATTTGCCCGCGCCCGTCGATCCAACGAGCGCAATCGTCTGTCCCGCGGGAATGTCGAGGGTGAAGCTGGGCAGCACAGTTGTGTTCTCGTTGTACGCAAACGTGACGTCGTCGAACGTGACGCGGCCTTTGGCCGACCACAGGTCGATAGGCGATGTCGGATCGGGAACACTCGGGCGCTCTTCGAGCACACCCGAAATCTTCTCGAGTGCCGCTGCTGCCGACTGGTAGGCGTTGTAGAACATCGCCATCTCTTCCATCGGATCGAAGAACCGCCGCACGTAGAGCACGGCCGCAAGCAGCGCCCCGATTTCCATGTGGCCGTCCACGACGCGGTAGCCTCCGACGAGCAGAACGGCGGCGACGGCGAGGTTTCCGATCATGATGATTCCGGGCTCGTAGATTCCGAAGAGCTGAATCGTGCGAGCGTTGATGTCGCGATAGTCCTCGACGAGTCGGCCGAACTCCTTCTCGTTGCGCTTCTCCTTGCGAAATGCCTTCACGGCGCGAATGCCAGTCATCGACTCGACGAAGTGCACGATCACGCGAGCGGACAGCACACGGGACTTTCGGAACATCACCTGGGATCGCTTCTGGAACCAGCGCGTCAAGAAGTACAGCGGCACGACAGAGCACACGACAACGAGCCCGCTCGTCCAGTCGAGCAGAAACAGCGCACCGAAGATGAATCCCATGTAGAGGATTCCGTTGACCAGCTGACTGATGCCCTCATCGAGCAGCTGCTTGATGGCATCCAGATCACTGGTCTGACGCGAGATGATGCGCCCAGATGTGTATGACTCGTGAAATTCGAGGCTGAGCTTCTGCGTGTGCTGAAACACCCGCATTCGCAGATCGAGCAGAACGGCCTGGCTCACACGTGCACTCGCAACAACGTAGCTCGCCATGAAGGTGGCGGCGGCGAGCGCTGTGACAAGGTAGACGACACCGACGCCGAGCGCCGGCAGCCAATCGGCCCGATCGATCACGGCGGGCAGTGCCGTATCGATTCCGAATGCGATGAGCGCGGGACCGGCAACACTGGATGCTGTTGAGATGATCACCAGCGTCATCGCGCCGACCACCCGCGCACGCAGCGGCTTCAGCAGCGTGCCGAGAAGCCGCAACGACCGCTGGCGAATCTGCCTGCTCTCTTCTTTCGTGAGGTCTCCGCGCTCCTCGCCGGACACACCTCGCACGGTA
Organism: Paramicrobacterium chengjingii; assembly: GCF_011751765.2. Classification (GTDB taxonomy): domain Bacteria; phylum Actinomycetota; class Actinomycetes; order Actinomycetales; family Microbacteriaceae; genus Paramicrobacterium; species Paramicrobacterium chengjingii. The sequence goes on along the minus strand of NZ_CP061169.1, from coordinate 794,706 downwards.
GCCGTGCTCATTGTGCAACCTCCTCGCGTTCGCGCTTCTCTTCGTCTTCGAGCGACGAGATCACGAACCGGTAGTGCTCGTTGCGCGCGAGCAATTCTGTGTGCGTGCCGACATCGGCGATGCGGCCGTTCTGCATGAGGGCGACGCGATCCGCGAGCGCCACGGTTGACGGACGGTGGGCAACGATGAGCGCCGTCGTCGACGCGAGCACGCGTCGCAGCGCTGCTTCGACGAGCGCCTCCGTGTCGACGTCGAGCGCCGAGAGCGGGTCGTCGAGAACCAGCACAGAGGGTGCGGCCGCCACGGCACGTGCAAGCGCAAGCCGCTGTCGCTGACCGCCAGAGAGACTCATTCCCTCTTCGCCCACTGTCGTGTCGACACCGTTCGGCAGGTCGTGAACGAACTGGGCCTGCGCAATGCCAATTGCCTCGTCGAGAATCTGCTGTGCCTCGACGCTGTCGAGATCGAGATGCTCTCGCCCGAGAAGCACGTTTTCACGCACGGATGCCGAGAACAGCGTCGCGTCTTCAAACGCCATGGCGACGTGGCGACGCAGCTCCCCTCTCGTGAGGTCACGTACATCGACGCCGTCCAGACGTACGGCCCCTCCCGTGAGGTCGTAGATGCGGGTCGTGAGCGAGGTGAGCGTCGTCTTGCCGCATCCGGTCAAACCGACGAGCGCCATTGTCTCCCCCGGCTCGATCGTCAGGTTCACGCCATTGATGAGGTCGGGGTAATGCTCGGGCGTGTCCGCGAAGCGAAAGTGCACGTCGGCGAATTCGAGGCGACCGAGCGGGTTCTCGATGGTCTGCGGATGCTCGGGGTCGGTGATCGTGTTCACCTCGTCGAGCACCTCGAAGACGCGGTCGACGGCAGTGCGCGTATCGAAAGTCATCGAGAGCAGAAAGCCGATGGACTCGATCGGAAAGCGCAGCACCGTCGCTGTGGCGAAGAACGCGAAAAGCTCGCCCACGTTGATCTGCCCAAGCGACGCGAGCCAGATGCCTGCGACGAGGCACAGCCCGAACCCGATGTCGGGCAGCAGAATCAGCCAGTACCAGATGCCGGCGATCGCCTTCGCCTTCTCAATCTCGACACCGCGAAGGCTCTCGGCACGAACGGAGAAGCCAGCGAGCGCGTGCTTACCCCGGCCGAATGCCTTGAGCACTCGAATGCCGTGAACCGCCTCTTCGACGTTCGTGGCGAGGTCGCCCGCTTGATCCTGACTGCGGCGTGCAATCGTGGAGTACCGCTTCTCAAAGGTGTACCCATAAATCCAGACAGGGATGGCGCAGACCAGGAAGATCAGGCCGAGCAGCCAATGCCAGGAGAAGAGCAGCGCTGCGCCGATGATGATCGTCAGCACGTTGACGACGAGCAGAACGGTGCCGAACGAGAGCCAGCGACGAATCAGGCTGAGATCCTGCATCATGCGCGACAACAGCTGCCCTGAGGGCCAGCGGTCGTGGAAGGCGACAGGAAGGTCTTGGAGCTGACGGTAGATCTCGTTGCGCATCTTTGCCTCGACCGTCGTGCCCGGCAGCAGCACGAACCAGCGGCGAAGGGCGATCATCGCCGCTTCGACGACGCCGAGCGCAAGGATCACGCCGACGGCGGGCCAGATCTCTGCGGGATCTCTCTGCGCGAGGGCACCGTTGACGAGCTTTTCGAGCACCATCGGAATGACGAGCGCAACGATCGAACCGAGAAGGGCAGCGACCATTCCGAGCGAAATGCGCGGCAGCGCATGCTTGACGAACGGATAGATGCGCCAGATTGCCTGAACGGTGGTGAGGTTGGATTTTCGCGTGGCTTCAGTGCCGGACATAGTGTGCGTCTCGCTTGAGGTTGTTTCGGCGGTCAATGCAGACGACGAGCGTCAGGGCGCGTTCGTTGTCGGACGACAGGCCGGACGGTGCCGGCCAGGGGATCAGGTTGCGGGGAGGGCGTCTGCGCTACATGGCGCTGACGGGGCCGGAGTATCCGACGACCGCGCGCGTGCGGAAGCGACGACTGCCCGGCAACCCGGAAATGGCATTCGGCATATCGACCTCCCTGCGTACTCGTGGATCGCGCTGCATGACCGTTCTCTCAGTACGCAGCCTTATAGACTAAACGAGTTTCACTCGCCAGCGCAAGTGGGGTCAGCGCACCCGAACTGACAGGCATGTCACTGATCCGCCGAGCTTCTCGAACTCAGAGATATCGACGGTGACAACCGTATACCCGAGGTCGTCAAGCAGCTCGGCCGTGAGGGGTGCGGATTCTGAGACCAGCACCGTGTCATCGGTGAGCACCACGACCGCGGCCCCTGCGGGTTCCGGAGCAGCGATGAACCCGGGAAACAGGCTCAGAGTGTCGATTGACGATGGGTCTCCGATGAACGTTCCGTCTGGAAGCGCGGTGATCGCCGACTTGAGATGGTGCACCTTGCTCATGGGTGCCGCGACAATCGAGTAGCCGTATGGTGCGACGATGCTGCGCAGCTGGCGAATTGCTTCGGCGTTTGTACGCTCGGAGCGTCCGACGTACAGGGTGTCGCCGACGAGCAGTGCGTCGCCTCCCTCGAACGTGCCTGGATCCATGATGCGCTCGACGGTGAAGCCGAGATCGTTGACGGTGTCTTCGATTCCATCGAGCTCGCGACGCCGAGTTTCGTCGACGGGGCGGGTGATGATCGCGAGGTCGTCGAGCAGCACGACGCCGTCTTGCACGAAGACGGAGTCGGGGAGCTCGCTGGCGAAGGCGACCTCCTGTGTCGTCCAGCCGTTGTCTTCGAACGCCGCCGTGTAGGCGTCCCACTGCTTGTCGGCGAGGTCCGAATCAAACTCTGTCTCGACGTCGTCGCCATCGTCGGTCAGTGCGGTGGCGGGAAGCCTCACGAGGGCGATGCGGCGCTCAGCGGCTCGCGGTGCCTCTCGGTACCCGACGGTTGCCGAATACACGGCCCTGCCGACGGTGGGCACGCCGATAAACACGGTGAGCGCGTAGATGGCGTTCGTGCTCGTGAGCGTACCGACGATCAGTCCGAAGATTTCTCCCGACATCTCGCCGCCCTGCTGCACCGTTGTCAGCAGCACGCCGACGACGGGCGCGACGATGCCGATGACGATGCCGGCTGGCAGCGCCCATTTCCACGTGGTCAGGGCGCCAAGCATCCCGGCGATGAAGAGCAGCAAGAATGTGAAGAGGCTGGCGAGAATGAAGTATGAGCTTGCCGGCCCGATGATCGTCGGCTGCATCTGATTGACGAGAAAGAATGCTGTCACTGCGGCAACATGGGCCATAAGTGCGACAAGAACGGCAGATGCAAGCGACGCGATAACGCGGCGGGCCCAGGTGACAGTCATGACAACGAGCCTACGGGATGTCAGTGGCCGGGCACTCCACGCGCCCGACCCCTATCGGTGGATTCACACGGGGATCAATGAAAAAAGTGCCGCTCTCCGCTGAAGTACATGGTGACGCCGGCAGCCTTCGCCGCGGCGATCACCTCTTCATCGCGCACCGATCCGCCCGGCTGCACGACCGCCTTCACGCCGCCCTTCAGCAGAATTTCAAGGCCGTCGGCAAAGGGGAAGAAGGCATCGGATGCCGCGACAGAGCCCGCCGCGCGATCGCCCGCACGCTTGACGGCAAGTTCGCACGAGTCGACGCGGTTCACCTGGCCCATGCCGACACCGACTGCCGCACCCGACTTGGCGAGCAGAATGGCGTTCGACTTGACGCTGCGGCAGGCCTTCCATGCGAAGGCGAGGTCGGCCAGCGTCGCCTCATCTGACGGTTCCCCCGACACGAGTTGCCAGTCGGAGGTGACGTTCGCTTCGGGATCGAAGCGATCAGACTCCTGCACGAGAAGGCCGCCAGAGATCTGCTTCGCCTCGAGCGCCTCGAGCGCGAAGCCGTCGGGGAGCTGCAGAATACGCAGGTTCTTCTTCGTCTGAAGCAGGGCGAGTGCGTCGTCGTCGAATCCCGGAGCGACGATCACCTCGGTGAAGATCTCTTTGACAGCTTCGGCCATACCCAGAGTCACTGTGCGGTTCGCCGCGATCACTCCCCCGTATGCCGACACGGGATCGGTGTCGTGAGCGCGGCGGTGCGCCGACGCGATCGGGTCACCTGCTTTGGGCTTGGCTACGGCGATGCCGCACGGGTTCGCGTGCTTGACAACGGCGACAGCGGGTTCGGCGAAATCGTAGGCTGCGCGCACAGCAGCATCCGCGTCTGTGAAGTTGTTGAAGCTCATCTCCTTGCCGTGCAGCTGGGTCGCCTGCGCGATGCCCTGGCCTCCGGCGCGCAGATAGAGCGCCGCCTCCTGGTGCGAGTTCTCGCCGTAGCGCAGAACGTGCGACAGTTCGCCCTGAATTGTCAGCGACGAACCGAAGCCTTCAGCGGCATCCGTGAACCAGCCGGCGACAGCCGTGTCATATGATGCCGTGTGCGAAAAGGCCTGAGCGGCGAGGGCGCGGCGCTGAACGAGAGTCGTGCCGCCAGCGGCCACGGCATCGATGATCTCAGCGTACGAGGCAGGTGAGACGACGACGGCGACGTTGGGGTGGTTCTTTGCCGCCGCGCGAACCATCGACGGGCCGCCGATGTCGATCTGCTCGACGATGTCGTTGGCCTCGGCTCCGGACGCGACGGTCTCAACAAACGGATACAGGTTGACAACCACGAGCTCAAAGGGCTCGATGCTGAAGTCGGCGAGCTGCTTCTCGTGCGTCTCGAGGCGCAGATCGGCGAGCAGTCCCGCATGAACCGTGGGGTGCAGCGTCTTGACGCGCCCGTCGAGCATCTCTGGCGAGCCCGTCATGGTGGCGACATCGGTGACGGGGTAGCCGGCATCGCGGATGGTCTGCGCCGTCGAGCCGGTCGACACAATCTCAACACCAGAGTTCGCGAGCGCGCTGGCCAGGTCGATGAGTCCGGTTTTGTCGCTCACGGAGATGAGCGCCCGCTTGATGCGAACGACGTCGCGTTCGCGATACAGGCTCTTGTCGTGGCTGGGTCCGCTCATTGCTGCTCCTTCGATTGGGGTTTAGACCGTGCGCAGGTCGAGGCCATTTGCGATATCGAGCACGGTCTGCACGAGCAACCGGCGCTCAACGGGTTTGATGCGCTCGTGCAGGGACTGCTCGGTGTCGTCCGGAGCAACCGGAACACGCTCCTGCACGATGATCGAGCCCGTGTCGACGCCGTTGTCGACAACGATGATGGATGCCCCAGATTCCGTCGCGCCCGCGGCAACCGCATCGCGCACGGCGTGGGCGCCGGGAAATTCGGGGAGATAGGCCGGGTGGGTGTTGATGAGATTCGGCGACAGAGCGCTCACGACGGATGCTGGCAGGAGCCGCATGAGTCCGGACAGAACGACGACATCGGCGTCCCACACCCGAATCTGCTCGAGGAGTGCCCGACCCCATTCTTCGCGACTGTCGAACGACGTATACGGAACGGTGAAGGTGGGAACACCGAACTCGTCGGCGTGCGCAAGCCCCGCGGCATCCCTGTCCGCGCCCACCGCAAGAATTCGTGCGGGGAACTCGGCGTCCGATGCCGCGTCGAGGAGGGCGCGGAGGTTGGAGCCCCCGCCGGAGATCAGCACGACGAGTGAGAGCACCCGTTTATCCTACCCGTCGTGCGACCGCATGCCTCGCGCAGCCGATCGAGCGGAAGATGCCACTCTCTCTGAGCTGCCAGAGGCCATTCCGACAAGAGCACCGACGGTGACGAGCGCTGCGCACATCGCGCCAGCGAGCAGCGGCTGAGGACCGACGCTCTCAAAGCGCGACGGCCCCGCCGCGCCGGCCGACCACCAGGCGAGCAGCGCCATTTCGCCTCCGGCAATCACGCCGATGACGACGGCGCTCAGGGCGAGGTACCCCACCCGAGACCGGATGCCGAGTGCGGCTATCACCTGGTCGCGCGCCGAGAGCGCCGCGATAAAGCCGGCGATCAGCGGCACAGCCAGCCCAAGAAACCCGAAAGCGAGATCGTTGCTTGGAAGGCTTCCGAGCAACGGAACGCTCGGAACAGGGCCGGTGATGGTGCCCGATGGCGACACAATAGATCCTTCGCCGAGCGTGAAGCCCGGCCCGACGAGCCAGGATGCCGTCCAGATGACGATGTTCGGCATGAACGCGATCTGGGCGATCGTGACGGCTACGCCGCCCACAACACCGACCTGGGCCGCCTCGTAGAGCGAGACGACAGAACTGAATCCCAACGCGATGCTCACGGTGACGACGAGTCCTGCGCCGACGATGAGCAGGGCGACGGCACCCGTTGCCGCGCGCAGGGCAGACACGATGATCGAGTCGATGTGCGACGGCATCCGGTCTCGAAGGTCTTCGATGCGCTCAAGCACGGGGTCGTCCGTGTCTCCGACAGCAAGCTCGATGCCCACGCCGGCAACGAGCCCGAGACCCCAGACGAGAGCGGGAACAACAAACGCCTGCCACGGAGACGGCGATGCGATTGCGTTGATCGCCGTGATGCCGACGATGCCAGCGAATACGACGAAGACGGCGAAGGAGGTGATGATCGCCGCGAGCCACGAGCCGCTGCGCACCGAACGTCGGCCGGTGCGTACACCCATGAGAACGGTGAACAGTGCAAACGCGAGGGGCGCGAACGAGACGATGAACGGTTCGGCTGCGGCGCGGATGCCCACGATCTGCAGCGTCGCGTCGTTCAGTGTGACCGTGAGATCAACGCCATTTCCGAGCAGCCAGATATCGGCTGCGGCGCGCCAGAACACAAACCAGTCGACGCTGAAGTCGTATTGAATCGCCCACAGAAGCGTGAGCGGGACGAGCGGAAGAAACACGCCGATGGCCACGACGATTAACGCTTCGAGAGCGGCGAGAAGTGAGGCAGTGAGGCGGTTCATCCGGTGGCCAAGCCTACCCTGGGCTTCCCGAGATACGCGTCAGGCCCCGCCGATTCACGGCGAGGCCTGACGTAGCGTCGACTCAGAGGCTTGCGATGATCTCGCGCATGAGTTCTGCGGTTTCGCTCGGGGTCTTGCCGACCTTGACGCCAGCTGCCTCGAGGGCTTCCTTCTTCGCCTGGGCGGTTCCGGCCGAACCGGAGACGATCGCACCGGCGTGGCCCATCGTCTTGCCCTCGGGGGCGGTGAAGCCGGCGACGTAGCCGACAACCGGCTTCGTCACGTTTGCCTTGATGTACTCGGCAGCGCGCTCTTCGGCGTCGCCTCCGATCTCACCGATCATCACCATGGCCTTGGTCTCGGGGTCGGCTTCGAACGCGGCGAGTGCGTCGATATGTGTCGTGCCGATGATCGGGTCTCCGCCAATGCCGATGGCGGTGGAGAAGCCGATCTCACGCAGTTCGTACATCATCTGGTAGGTCAGGGTGCCCGACTTCGACACAAGACCGATCGGGCCTTTGCCCGTGATGTTTGCCGGGGTGATGCCGACGAGCGACTCTTCGGGCGTGATGATGCCGGGGCAGTTCGGTCCGATGATGCGGGTCTTGTTGCCCTTCTCCTGAGCGTAGGCCCAGAACTCGGCGGAGTCGCCAACGGGTACACCCTCGGTGATGATGACAAGCAGCGGAATCTCAGCATCGATGGCCTCGACGACGGCATCCTTTGTGAATGCCGGGGGCACGAACGCGATCGACACGTCTGCGCCGGTCTTCTCGATCGCCTCAGCGACGGTGCCGAAGACGGGCAGTTCGACGTCGCCGTGCTTGACTGTGGTGCCTGCCTTGCGAGCGTTCACCCCGCCGACGACGTTAGTACCGGCCTTCAGCATGAGAGCGGTGTGCTTCGTGCCTTCACCGCCCGTGATGCCCTGGACGATGACCTTGGAATCCTTATTGAGAAAGATTGACATATCAGTTGTTCCTAAAGCTCTGTGGGTCTCAGCGGGCGTTGGCGAGTTCGGCGGCCTTGTCGGCGCCCTCGTCCATCGTCGCGGCAAGCGTGACAAGCGGGTGGTCGGCGTCGGCGAGGATGCGTCGACCCTCGTCGACCTTGTTGCCGTCGAGCCGCACGACGAGAGGCTTGTTCGCGCTGTCTCCGAGCTCGGCAAGCGCTCCGACAATGCCCTTCGCGACGGCGTCGCACGCGGTGATCCCGCCGAACACATTCACGAAGACCGACTTGACCTGCTCGTCGCCGAGAATGACGTCGAGCCCAGCAGCCATGACCTCGGCCGATGCTCCGCCGCCGATGTCGAGGAAGTTTGCGGGCTTCACATTGCCGTGGTTCTCGCCAGCGTAGGCGACAACGTCGAGGGTCGACATGACGAGTCCTGCGCCGTTTCCGATAACTCCGACCTCGCCGTCGAGCTTCACGTAGTTGAGGTCTTGTGCCTTCGCCTTCGCTTCGAGCGGGTCAGCTGCTGTCTTGTCTTCGAGGTCGGCATGGCCGGGGTGGCGGAAGCCGGCGTTCTCGTCGATGGAGACCTTGCCGTCAAGAGCGATGATGTCGCCCTCTTCAGTGAGAACGAGAGGGTTGACTTCGACGAGGGTCGCGTCTTCGCCCGTGTAGACGTCGTAGAGCTTCACGAAGACGGGAGCGACCTTCTCGACGAGCTCAGCGGAGAATCCAGCAGCCACGGCGATCTCGCGGGCCTTTGCCTCGTCGATGCCTGTGCCTGGCGTGACCTCGATGCGTGCGAGGGCCTCAGGCTTCTCCACAGCGAGCTGCTCAATCTCCATGCCGCCCTCGACGCTGCACAGGGAGAGGTAAGAGCGGTTTGCCCTGTCGAGCAGAACAGAGAAGTAGAACTCCTCTGCAATGCGAGCTCCGCCGGCGACCATAACGCGCTTCACGATGTGGCCCTTGATGTCGAGCCCGAGAATTGCGCGTGCGGCATCTTCAGCCTCGTCAGGGTTCTTCGCTACCTTGACGCCGCCAGCCTTGCCGCGGCCTCCGATCTTCACCTGAGCCTTCACGACGACGACACCGCCGAGCTTCTCTGCTGCTGCACGCACCTCCTCTGGGGTGTCCGCGATGATGCCCGGAAGCACCGGGACCTCATGCTTCTCAAACAGGTCTCGTGCCTGGTACTCGTAAAGATCCACGTAGGTTCCTAACCGCTCTCAGGGGGCGTTGCATTGTGATGTCCGAAATTCGCGACGTGCTCGGCATTCTCGACGCCGAGAGAAAATCGCCACCACCACTTTACTCTGGGTCCTCCCCGCTGCCGGGCGGCCTTTCGCCAGACGGAACAGTGCCTGCGCAAAACCGTTGACGTGATCGGGAATACTGAGCACCGGACGCGCGTTGGGCATTGACCTACGCCTATGTGATTCTTCGAAAGAGGTCAGGTGCAACGACGCGACGCCGCTACTTTGTCCACCATCGATTCAGCAGCTCATACAACCGCCCTGTCTGAGGAACAAGAGAAACTCGACGAAGCCTTTGCCGGGCGCGACAGAATTTTGGCCCACGTCGATGCGCAGCTCGCCACCCAGACACGCGATGCAACGCAGATGGCTCGAATGCAACTGCTGCGACGTCAACGTGCCGAATTGCAGAACGCCGACCACGGTTTGATCTTCGGGCGTCTTGACGCACACGATCGCACAGTCCGGCACCTCGGACGTGTCGGCATTCCCGGTGCAACTGACGACGACGATCCACTCGTGATCGATTGGCGTGCTCCTGCTGCACGCGCTTTCTACACGGCAACGCCCGTTGATCCTCAGGGTCAGGCCCGCCGTCGTCACGTGCGCACTCTCGGACGCGAGGTGGTCGGCGTTGACGATGAGCCGTTAGACGGCTCGGCAGAGACCGAACTGGTGGGCGAGGGCGCGCTGCTCGCTGCTCTTGGGGAGCGCCGCACCGGCCAGATGGGATCAGCGGCGGCGACTCTGCAGCGTGAGCAAGACGACGTTGTCCGAGCGGATGCGCGTGGCCCGCTGATCGTGCAAGGTGGGCCGGGCACTGGCAAGACCGTTGTCGCGCTTCACCGTGTGGCCTATCTTCTGTTCACGTACCCTCAACTCGCCGCGCAGGGCGTTCTCGTTATCGGACCGTCTCCACGCTTCCTCGACTACATCGCGCAGGTGCTGCCCGCGCTCGGCGAGACCGCCGTTGTGTCGTCGACCGTCGACAGTCTTGTGCCGGGCATTGAAGTTGAGCGAGCCGAATCACGTGCGATCGCAGAGCTCAAGGGACGCGCGTCCTGGCAACAATCGCTCATGAATTATGTCGCGGCACGCGTCCCGCAGGCAGAAGATCTCGAACTGCTGTGGGAGGGCGAAAGCGTCGTGTTGCCAGCATCCAGCATTGCTCGTGCGCTGGCTGCGTCAACGTCTGGTCGTTCCTACCACGCTGCGCGCACAGCGTTCGCGGAACGAATCCACGAGCTGCTCGCCGATGCTGTCGTCGAACACAGCGAGGCTCTCCTTGCACAGGCAGAGGAAGGTTTCGAAGACATTCTCGGGAAGATCGATGCTGGTCTCGCGCGCTCAGATGACCGCGCACTGCCCGATGGAGCACGAGGCAGCGAGATTGACGGTACGTTCTCAGACGAAGACGTTGAGCGTTTGCGCGAAAGAATCTCGACGGATAGGGCCTTGACTCAGCTGCTCGACGAGTGGTGGCCGACTCTGGAGGTTGAGTCGGAACTGCGCCGCCTGCTGACAAGCAGAGAGTTGCTGCACCTATGGATGCCGTCGCTGAGCGACTCCGACGTGAATCTGATCGTCGGTGAGCCAACGGGCTGGGCGCCAAGCGATATTCCTCTGCTCGATGCACTGTACGACCTCATCGGATCTCTCGATGCGCGGGGCGAGCAGGGCGAGTTTCTGGCTGAGCGCGCGGCGGCACAGCGCGACTGGGTATACGGTCACGTTGTCATTGACGAGGCGCAGGAACTGACGGAAATGCACTGGCAGATGGTCTTGCGGCGCTGCCCATCACGGTCGATCACAGCGGTTGGAGACATCGACCAGACCGAGGCTCCGCACCAGCACACAACGTGGGAGCACGCCGTCGGTGCTGCGCTCGCGACGCGCTGGACCGAGGCACGGTTGACGATCTGTTATCGAACACCGTCTGAGGTGATGGCTCTCACCGGGCCGGTGCTCGCGCGTGCCGGTAGTCGCAATGAACCTCCTCGCGCCGTCAGGTCCGTCGGCATCGAGCCGTGGGAACGCACGGTGTCCGCCGACGACCTTCCTGCGTCTGCCACAGCTGCTGTCACCACGTTGGCGGCGTCGTGGAGCGGCGGAACCGTCGGGGTCGTTGCGCCGGTCAGCCGGGTCTCGGATCTGCGGAAGGCGATGCCCGATGTCCCCGTGCTTACTGCCGCCGAGGCCAAGGGACTGGAGTGGGATGCCACATTACTGATCGACCCCGCAGGCATCGCCGCGGAGCCTCGAGGGTGGAACGGTCTCTACGTCGCGTTGACGCGTTGCACACAAGAACTCGGGCAACTGCATGTGAACGCCTGACGGCCTGTAGCGTCCCTCGACAGCGCGTACGCTGAAGCGATGCGGCAGGTGCGTGAGCTGAGAGACATCGCGGCTGAGGCCGTGCTGATCTCTGGTGGCGGAGCGGCGATTCTTTTGCAGATCGCCGACGAGCAGGTCGGCCTCGGGGTGGCGCGGCACAGCGACTTTGCGTCACGCCCCCTCGATCGGCTACATGCAACGCTCACCTACGTCTATGTGCAGGCATACGGAACAGATGCCGAGCGTCGCTACGGCGCCCGCAAGGTCGGGGTGGCGCATCGTCCGGTTCAGGCGGATGCGGGTGAGCAGTCCCCAGCGTATTCGGCGAGCGATCCGCAGCTGCAACTTTGGGTCGCCGCCACCCTGTATCGCACGGCGATCGGTCTGTACGAGCGCATCCACGGCCCCCTCCCGCTCGACACTGCGGAGCACGTTTACCGCGAATACGCGGTTCTCGGCACCGCCCTGGGCATGCCGAAGCAGCTTTGGCCCGTTGATCGCGCTGCCTTCGACGAGTACTGGAGTCGGGCGCATTCCACGCTGCACGTCACCGCTGAAGCGCGGCACGTCGCCCGTGACCTCCTGCACCCGCGCGTCGCGCCGCCGTGGCTTACATTGTCGATGCCACTGGCCCGACTCATTACCGCGGGTCTGCTCGACGAGAGGCTCCGCGAGGCATACGGGCTTCAGTGGTCGCGGGCACGGCAGCGCCGCTTCGACGCAGTGATGACCGTGACCCGGATGCTGTGGCCGCGGCTGCCCCGAGGCATCCGTCATCTGCCGGCCATTCGCTACCTGAGGCGCGTGCGCGCCGAGATCGCGCGGGTGTCTTAGGCACAGGCCGACCACAGCCCCGAATCTGCGTTCTCGGCATCCGCTTCGGACATTCTCAGCTTCGTCTCAAACCGAGTGTTGGGCTCGTAGATGAGCACTCGGGCATATCCCTCCGCCACAAGCGCTTCGTTGACGAATTCGCCCTCGTCTGTCCAGAGGTACAGCAACGACCGCCCGTACTGATCGAAGGGTTCTGCATCCGCCAGAGTCCACACGGCAGACCCGTCGGGGAGGATGCTGCGCAGCTCATCCCGCGCATCGACGCCGTAACATTCCTCAGGGTCGAGCTCAGGAGTATCGATGCCCAGCAACCGAACCTTGATCTGCTCGTCACGATCGTGTGTTCCCTCAGGTTGCAGAAACAGCGTGTCACCGTCGTGAACGTGCGCCACCGTTGCACGTTCGGCTCCGTCAGGAATGCCGTCAGGCGTCGCTGCGTCACCACCACTGACGCTTGCCGAACACCCCATGAGGCCGACGCACATCAGAGCAACCACAATGGTCGATCGAAAACACGAGCTCATGAGCATGATTATGCCCGGTCAGCTCCGCCCCTTTGCGTTACGTGCTTCGCGCCCGTCGGCGATGTCCAGAGCAGACTGCCGTCTGGTTGCACTTCGGAGTGCCATCTCGTCGAATGCTTCAACGTGTGATGTCGGCGACACAAACACACCAGATCCTCTGGCGAACTTCGGCCTCCATCCACCCACGCAACCACGTGGTCGATATCGCAACGCTCGGCGGGAACATCACAGCAGGGAAAGCCGCAGGTGACGTCTCGCGTACGAATCAGACGCTTCACCTGTTCACTCAGACGGTATTTGTTTGGATCGATCGCGACAGTCGACCCATCGACGGGGCTGGTGAGCACCCGGTGAAAGCTCGATGCCTGCGAGATGATGTCGGTCGCTGTGTCAATGTCGATGGGGCCGTAGCCGCCCAGCACGGCTGGCTCGTCACCTTTGCCCAAGAGTGTTTCCGCGGGCACGGTGATCACGACACCGGGCCGCATGGCCGCCAGCTGCGCGGGAGTCAATGCCGAATGCAGTGATGCCCGTTCTGAGGATTCAACGCCTCCGGATTCAACGCCTCCGGATTCAAAGTCCGACGGTTCAGCTCCTGACGATTCAGCATCCTCTGGCTCAGACTCTGCATCAGTGTCTGCATCAGAGATCGTCGGCTCTGATTCGGGCGTCTGCCCGAAGGCCCCAATGCGCAATGTCTCAACGCCGAGCTGCGAGAGCAGACCTTCTGCCAGAATGTCGGCGCCCAACTGTGCCAGAGTGCGTTGTTCCCCTGGCGTCTCATTCTTGCGCCGCTTCGCAAGTACGCGCATGCCATGTTCAATGGACAGAATCACATCGGCCGAGTGGTGCAGGGTAATGCTCGCCATGCCATCAGGATCTTCGTACACCTCTGCCTGGCGCAACGCGAACGCTTCTTTCTTGCGCTCCTCGATCGACTCGGGGTGCAGCTTCTCGCGAAGCTTTCGTGCTGTCGATTGAAACCGTGACGGCGTCTGAGTGCGAGCCTTCGGGGTGATGGCGTCATCGAACGCGCGCCGAGCGTCTTTCGGTACGTTCCACGCCTGATGAGTGGCTGCGCGAACGTGCTGCTGCGAAACCCAGCCAAGCCGCCATGCGTCTGCCAGCCCGGGGAGATCGTTGATGACGGTCTTTGCTTCTTCGACCATGTTTGTCGCCGTACGATCAGAGACACGCAGACGCGTTGCGACCTCAGCGCTGAACGCTCGCCGCAAAGCTTCGTCATCTTCGAGCGCCGTGGACAGTCCGTGCACGAGGATCGCATCTCGCTGATTGCGAAACGTCACGCGCGCAGCTTCGACCTTCTCTGCAACCACAGCCTGCTGAGCCAGAAGCCTCTCATGCTCCCGCTCGAGCTCTTCAAGAGCGAGCGCCGCAGAATCAGTAGTTTCAATGATCGGCGCATGCATCTCGTCGTCGAGATACAGATAGTCGTGAAGCATGAAGAACGGACGAAGAGCGATCTCCCCGTGGTCTTCGTCACCCAAGGGAATCGGCCCCTTCCGACTCCGACATGTCTTCGTCTCGAACATAGCTCAAGTGTAGCAGTATTCGAAGTTTTGTTCTAGTCATTTGTGATCGTTTTCAGCATTTCTCGGCGCTCTCAGAAGACTGCGAGAGAGTTCACCGACACCCTTGTGGCGCCTCGAAGCCGCACAGGCGCGACGCTGAGCAAGAACGTGAATCGATTGAGACGGACACATGCGCAACCGCATCGAGGCTGAGGGCCCGATCTGAGTCCGGGCGCATCGATGGTCATATCGGACCTCGATGACGAGCCGATCAGCCCAAGCTTCCTGGCCTGACGAATGCAGGTCGACAGCGTATTCACGTTGTTGTGAGAGAACTCATCGCAGCGGGAATGGCCCGGCTCGACCGCGACCCGCACGGGTCGTCGCGTCGAGACCGGGCTACTGCGGCTCCGGGCCGACGCGCACAAACCGCGCAAGCAGCACCATTGCCACCCCGACCGCGGCACCGAGCGCCGTCTCGACAGCACGATCGATGAGAATGTCGGAAACAGAGGTCGCCGGACTCGACAGGTGCACCATCAGAAGTGCAAGTGGCGTGATGAAGACAAGGGCTGTGCCGTAATGGCGCCCGACGAAGATCTCTGCCCCAAACTGGCACACCACGACGATCGCGATCAATAGCCAGACCGGCGGATGCCCCCACAGCACCAGCGCCGTCACAACGACCCCCGCAATCGTGCCGACAGTGCGGTGCAGCGTGCGCGAGATGGAGTGCGCCGCTCGCACCGGCGGCACGACCGCTACGAGGCTCACGACCGCCCAATACGAGTGCCCCAGCCCCAGAAGCTCGGCCGCTCCCCCGGCGATCACCGCACCAACAACAAGCTGCCCGATGTTGAGCCACACTGCGGGGTCACGCCACGCCCGAGGGCGCAAAACCGCCCGCCGAGGCAGTGGCTTCAGAAGCTTGAAACTCGCCGTGACGCGATCCACGTCTCTGCCGAGCCGCAGCAGCCACCCCGACATGGTGACCACAAGCGCGAAACTCGCCGACCCGACGGCGATGAGCACAGCAAGGCCAGCCTCATCCGCTCGCACTGGAATCAGGGCGCACACGAGAAATGCGAACGTGAAGAACACAGGGGTCGGCGGGTGCAGCGAAAGTGTGCGGCACAGCAGCACCCCGGCTGCGAGCACGGCAACGAGCCCGACGACAAGAAAGCCTGTGTTCGACCCCGTCGTCGAGATCAGCACACCGCCCGCGATCAATGCGACCAGCATCGCAGCGGCAGAGCCCGCCGTACGCAGCCGTGTGCGATACACCTCACTGCGTCCGTACAGCGACGTGAACGCCCCGAACGAGGCGTAGAGCGCCAGATCGAGTCTTCCGAGCAGAGTAAGAGTGACCAACGGAACAGCGACAGCGATTCCAGCCCGCGTTGCTACCTCAAAATCGAGCGCGTGCAGCCGGTACGCCAAGCGGCGAGCCACGCTACAACTTCTCGATAGGAGCGATCTTGATCAGGAGCTTCTTCGCGCCCGCGTTGTCGAATTGCACATGGGCCACGCGCTTGGTTCCTTCACCCGTCACGTTCTGAACACGGCCTTCGCCGAAGTCGGTATGACGGATGCGGTCGCCCGCCGCGAGCTCGAGGTCGCCATTGTCGCGCACTGAATTCGTGACTTTGTTGGGCCACTCCTTCTTCTCGGCGCGCGGCAGAGCCGCAGCATCCGTTCCCCGTGTCTGCGACCAGCGGTTGGCATTGAGCGCGCGCGACTGGGTGCCGCCGCGCGAATTGACGGAGCCCGGCGATTGCCTCCACTCGATGAGCTCGGCCGGAATCTCTTGTAGATACCGGCTCGGCATCGCAACGGCCGTCTCGCCGTACTGCGCGCGCGTCATAGCGAGAGACAGAAACAGCCGCTTGCGCGCGCGCGTGATGCCCACATAGAAAAGCCGGCGCTCCTCAGACGGACCGCCCGGCTCGTTCGCCGACATGCGGTGCGGCAACAGGTCTTCTTCGATGCCGGTGAGAAACACGCTGTCGTACTCGAGGCCCTTCGCCGTGTGCAGCGTCATGAGCGAGACCGTTCCACTCGCATCATCGAGATCATCGGCAGCGGCGACGAGAGACACCTCCGTGAGAAAGTCAAGGAGCGTGCCGTCTGGGTTGTTGCGCTCGAACTCCTTCGTGACGGCGACTAGCTCATCGATGTTCTCAGCACGCGCCTCGTCTTGCGGGTCACGGCTCATCCGCAGTGAGTCGATCAGACCGCTCTTCTGCATGAGCGTCGTGAGCACCTCGCTCACCCTGCCCGCATCGGCGAGCGCCACAGCCTCGTCGAGCACGGCAGACAGGTCGCTGATGGCACGCGTCACCTTGGGACCGAAACCCAGGGTGGATGCTTCGCGCAGCGACTCTCGCAAGGTGGTCTCGGCGTTCTCGGCAAAGCTGGCAAGTTGGGTGATCGTCGCCGGTCCGAGGCCGCGCTTGGGCGTGTTGATGATGCGACGAACGGCAAGCTCGTCTGCGGGGTTCATGACAGCGGTGAGGTAGGCGAACGCGTCTTTGATCTCGGCGCGCTCGTAGAACTTGGTGCCGCCCATGATCTTGTAGGGAAGGGCCGAGCGCACGAAGATTTCTTCCAGCGCTCGCGTCTGCGCGTTTGTGCGGTAGAAGACAGCGACATCTCCGTATGCGACGCCGTTTCTGTGCAGTCGCTCGATCTCATCGGCCACGAACTGCGCCTCGTCGTGCCCCGAGTACCCTGTGAAGCCGATGATCTTGTCGCCATCGCCGATGTCGGTCCAGAGCTTCTTGTCTTTGCGGTCGAAGTTGTTTGAGATGACGGCATTCGCCGCCGAGAGGATGTTCTGGGTCGATCGGTAGTTCTGCTCGAGCAGAATCACCTTTGCTCCGGTGAAGTCGCGCTCGAACTCGACGATATTGCGAATGTCGGCACCGCGGAACGCGTAGATTGACTGGTCGGAGTCACCCACAACCGTGAGCGAGGCGCCCTCGAGCGTTCCCGGCAGAAAGCCGTCGCCTTCGGGCTCCCGCGTGAGCTCCCGAATGAGCGAGTACTGCGCGTGGTTGGTGTCTTGGTACTCGTCGACGAGAACGTAGCGAAACTTCTTCTGGTACAGCGCCGCCACCTGCGGAAACGCTCTGAACAGGTAGACGGTCTGCGCAATGAGGTCGTCGAAGTCGAACGCGCTGGCACGCTGCAGCTCCCGCTGATAATCGCGGAAGATCTCGACGAAGGCCACCTCGTTCGGGTCAGACATGTTCGCATTGCGCGCGTAGCCATCGGCATCCGCCAGCTCATTCTTGAGCTTGGAGATTCTGGCAGAGGCATTTGCCGGGGTGAAGCCGAACATGTCGGCGTCGTGGCGCTTGATGATGCGCTTGAGTAGCACGCGCGAGTCTGACGAGTCGTAGATGGTGAAGTTCTTGCTGAATCCGACGTTCTCTGCCTCGCGCCGCAGAATGCGCACGCACGCCGAGTGGAATGTGGAGATCCACATGCCCTCTGTGCGGCCACCGAGCAGATCTTCGACGCGCTCACGCATCTCGGCCGCTGCCTTGTTCGTGAACGTGATGGCGAGAATCTGGCTCGGCCACGCCTCGCGGTTCTCAATGAGGCTCGCGATTCGGTGCGTGAGCACACGGGTCTTGCCCGACCCGGCACCCGCAACGATGAGCAGCGCTTTGCCTCGGTATTCGACGGCCTCGCGCTGCTGCGGGTTGAGGCCGTCGAGCAGGTGATCGGATGCCGTCGCACCGCCACGCGGAGCGGCAGCCGTCGGCCAGTCGACGATCACCGGAGCCGAGGAGTCGCCCGTGCCCTGGCTGCTGCCCTGTGCATCAGAAGTAGTGGAACTCGTCATGTCCCGTCAAGTCTAGGCTGTGTCTCTGACAGCCCGCGCCCGCAGCGCGAGGTCGGTGTGATCGGCGAACACCCCGTCGACACCTGTGGAGAAGATCTCGTCGAACTCGCCCTGCCAGTCCCCGAAGGCGCCCGCGTCGTCGCCCCGCCGGTGCCGCGCGTTCAAAAAGGCGTTCTCGGGGCGCAGCGTCCAGGCGTATACCGTGAGGTCGCGCCGATGGGCCCGCGCGACGAGGTCTCCGACACCGCTCCCCAGTGTGGTCCACGGCAGCAGGTATGCCTTGTCGACGCTGATGCCGTCGACAACAGCGGCCAGCGTCTCGAGCCCCGCATCGCCGAGATCGTCAGCGTAGGTCGCGGCCGCCGTGCCATCGCGCACCACCCGGTCGGCGGGCGCACCCGACTTCTCGATCAGGTAGACGTATCGCGCATCGACGCCGCGGCCCCTCAGTCGTTCGAGCACGCTGAGCTCGAAGCACTCGATCACGAGGCCGGTCGCCGCTGCCCAGCCCGTGCCGCGAAGCTCATGCTCAAGCAGGTCGTCCAGGGGAAGGCCAATCGATTCGAAGTATGTGGCGTGTTTGATCTCCACGACGACGCCGGCATGGTGCCCGGTTGTGCGTTCGTGCTCGCGCAGCAGCTCAAGCACGTCGGCGAGACACAGCATCCGCTCGGTCCCGTCATATTCGGCGCTGCCTGGTCGCAGCTTGGCGATTCTCTCGCGCACGCGCAGCGTTTGCAGCTCTTCCCAGGTGAAGTCTTCGGTGAACCAGCCGCTGATCTCGGAGCCGTCAATGGTCTTGGTGGTTCGCCTGTCGACGAATTCCGGATGCTGCGCCACATCGGTGGTGCCGCCGATCTCGTTCTCGTGACGCACGACGAGCACGCCGTCGCGCGTGGCAACGATGTCGGGCTCGACGGCGTCTGCTCCAAGCTCCAGAGCGAGCCGATAGCTCGCGGCCGAGTGCTCGGGACGGTAGCCTGGGGCGCCGCGGTGCCCGATGACGAGTGCTGACATATGGCAAGGCTACGTGCCGCGGCATCCATTCGGGCTGGTGCAAGCTGAGGATTCACCGGGGGTCACTGCGGGAACATAGGAGAGTCCGATAGCGTTAATCACAGTATTCCAACCCCCGACGAGAGAGTAGGGATCACGCCTCATGGCCATGAACAACCCGGCATTCCGTAACGCCGGCTTCCAGCGCGGCGGCGGTGCCGCGACAGCGCAGCCGAACATGACGGCTGAGCAGCTGCAGCAGATGTACGAGCAGCCCGCTGCAACGGCCGCGCAGACCGACCGCATGACCGTCGAAGACACCCTCGGCAAGTCAGTCGTCGCCTTCGGCATCCTGCTCGTCGGCGCGGCAATCGGCTGGTTCATTCCGGCTCTTGCGATTCCGGCGGCCATTGCCGGCTTCGTGCTCGCCCTCGTCAACATCTTCAAGAAGGAGCCATCCGCTCCGCTGGTGCTCGCCTACTCGGGTGTGCAGGGCGTGTTCGTCGGCGGCATCTCCGGCATTTTCGAGACCATCTACCCCGGCATCGTCAGCCAGGCGCTTATCGGCACAGTATTGGTCTTTGGCGTCACCTTCGCCCTCTTCGCCAGCGGCAAGATCCGCGCG
This sequence comes from Paramicrobacterium chengjingii, assembly GCF_011751765.2. GTDB lineage: Bacteria > Actinomycetota > Actinomycetes > Actinomycetales > Microbacteriaceae > Paramicrobacterium > Paramicrobacterium chengjingii. The sequence goes on along the minus strand of NZ_CP061169.1, from coordinate 774,906 downwards.
TCCAAGAAGGCGACCAAGGTCTTCATGATCGCGATGATCAGCTACGCTGCTTTCTCGCTTGTCAACATCGTTCTCATGTGGACGGGCGTGAACGACGACCCGTGGGGTATGCGTGGCGCTGAGATCATGGGCATCCCGTTCGGGCTGATCCTCGGCGTTCTCGTCGTGATCATGGCCGCGTACTCGCTCGTTCTCGACTTCGACTTCATCAAGCGCGGCTCTGAGAACGGACTTCCCCGCAAGTACGGCTGGACCGGTGTCTTCGGCGTCATCATGACGGTCGTCTGGCTCTACCTTGAGATTCTGCGCATGATCGCCATCGCCCGCGATTAGCGCCTCACTCTGAGATACCTAAAAGTGCCCCTGATTCCTCGTGGATCAGGGGCACTTTTTGGTATCTCACCCGAGCCGCACTCACGCCGTCTTCAGCACGTCAGCAGTGAAGCCGTGCACCCGCTCAAGCAAACGCTGCGATCGCAACTCGACGAGGTCGGGCTGTAGCGGCTGCGATGGCGTGATGCGAATGAGCATGGGGCAGGCGAGGTCTTCGCAGATGTAGGTGCCGATCGTGTTGCCGTTGAGGCCGGCTTCCCCCGCCCGTGGCGCGCTGAACATGCGCACCTGCGTGGCTGGCTGCGACGAGCGGCAGAACGAGCACATGGCGGCGATGCCGTGTCTGAGGCTTCCGGATGCCGCGCGCACGACGACCCCCACCGGCCGATCACCCGCCCAGTGCACGATATAGCCGAGCCGTGCAGCTTGTGGATCTCGCCAGCCCAAGAATTCGCGCTCATGCCAGATTGTCTCGTGCAGCCCAGGAATCGGCAGCCGATCGAGCTGCTCTGGCGTGGCATTCACGAATGACGAGCGGATGTCGTCGGCTGTCAACGGCCTCATTCCAGCATCCTGCCGCCGAACTGGTCATAGTTCAAGTGCTCAGTACTCGGGCCCCTCGACTGCGACATAGTCGCCAACCATCTCTCCCGACTGCTCGACGTCACGAAAATTACCGAGGGTCGCAGAATCAACGCCAGCCTCTGGAACCCCGACAGTCACGGGCAGGGATCCGCACCCCGATGTCCAGTCTTCGGCACCGTCAGCCACGACGACGAGGCAGACTCCTTCTCCGGCTTCGTCCCGTGTGAGGTAGGTGTAGTAATCGATTCCCCTGCTGTCGGTGCCGAGAAATCGACTCGAGCCACTCTCGATCTCGAGCTCGTGATCGTCTGACGTGCTCAGAAAGATGTCGTTCGCAGTCTGCTCGTGATCGAAAACAGGCAATGGACTCGACGAGCCACAGCCAGTGAGTCCGAGCAGTGCTCCAGCAACCATGAGAAGCCCCGCTGTGCGTGTTCGCCATCGAACTGCCATGTCCTGACTATAGCAATAGCGGTCGCTTGGCCCACTGCCGGTAGGATCCATCTCAGCCGAGCCAAAACTCGGGGAGCTCGAACGTTCAGGAGCACGGTGGACAGTGACGAACAGATCATGCTCGCGCTCGAGTTCGCGTCGTGGATCGCCTTCGGCATGTGCGTGCTTGTCGCCGTCGCAGCGCTCGTCGTGCGGCTGACGAGCGTTCGGTGGCAGCATACGCTCGCATACGTCATCGTCGACGGCGAGCGCACACTTGTCCGCTGGTTTCACGATGCCGGAGCAAGCGCTGGCGAAGCCGAGCTCAGTCACGCACAGATCGCGCATCTGGGCGACCGTCTCGAGACCGAGCTGTATTACCGCGTGAACCGCCCGGGCACGATCCGATTCGGGCGCCCGCGCTCGCACGCGCGCGCCCTCGGCTTCTCGGCACTCGGGTTTCTCGTGATCGGCATCGCGGCTTCGATCGCCCAGCTCTTTCTCATGGGCGTGTGATCCGCCGCCAGCCTGTCCTCCAGACCGGTGAGCCACAGAATGGAATGTGCGCTACAGAAAGTTCTGTAGCGCACATTCTGTTCTGTAGCCTGGTTCGGCGGGCTCAGAGAGTCACTCCCACTCGATGGTGCCCGGCGGCTTCGAAGTGATATCAACGACAACGCGGTTCACCTCGTGAACCTCGTTCGTAATGCGATTCGAGATGCGCGCGAGAACGTCATAGGGCACGCGGGTCCAGTCGGCGGTCATTGCGTCTTCACTCGACACCGGTCGCAGCACGATGGGGTGCCCGTACGTTCGCCCGTCTCCTTGAACGCCAACCGAGCGAACGTCGGCGAGAAGCACGACGGGGCACTGCCAGATCTCACTGTCGAGCCCTGCAGCCGTGAGCTCATCGCGCACGATGGCGTCTGAGCGGCGAAGCACGTCGAGCCGTTCTGCCGTCACTTCGCCGATGATCCGGATGCCGAGGCCGGGCCCGGGGAACGGCTGACGACCAACGATGGCGTCGGGAATGCCGAGTTCTCGGCCGATCGCCCGCACCTCGTCTTTGAACAGCGCGCGAAGCGGCTCGATGAGCTCAAAATCGAGGTCGTCAGGCAGTCCGCCTACGTTGTGGTGGCTCTTGATGTTCGCGGTTCCCGTACCGCCTCCCGACTCAACGACGTCGGGATAGAGCGTGCCCTGCACGAGAAACTTGATTGGAGCACCGCCGATGGCCCTCGCCTCGTCGACGAGATCGCGCTGCACCTTCTCGAAGGTGCGGATGAACTCACGGCCGATGATCTTGCGCTTCTGCTCGGGGTCGGAGACTCCTTCGAGGTGGCCGATGAACGTGTCGGCGGCATCCACAGTGATCAAGCGCACGCCCGTTGATTCAACGTAGTCTTTCTCCACCTGCTCTCGCTCGCCCTGCCTCAGCAGCCCGTGATCGACGAACACAGCGGTGAGCTGATCGCCGATGGCCTCGTGCACGAGCGCCGTGGAGACCGCCGAGTCGACGCCGCCCGAAAGCGCGGAGATGACGCGAGCGTCGCCCACCTGCGCACGAATGCGCTCGACCTGCTCGGCGATCACATTGCCCGAGTTCCAGTCGGAGGGAATGCCTGCCGCCGTGTGAAGGAAGTTTTCGAGAACGTTCTGCCCGAACGCGGAGTGCTTCACCTCGGGGTGCCACTGCACGCCGTACAGGCAACGCTCGTCGTTGGCGAACGCCGCAACGGGCGTGGATGCTGTCGACGCCAGCACCTGGAAGCCCTGCGGAGCCTCCGCCACTGAATCACCGTGGCTCATCCAGACGGTCTGCTCGGCAGGCTGGCCGGCGAGCAGCGTGCCGCCATCGCCGCCGAGCGATGCATCCGTCGATCCGTATTCGCGCTTGCCCGTGTGCGCTACCTCGCCGCCGAGGGCGAGCGCCATCACCTGAAAGCCGTAGCAGATGCCGAGCGTCGGGATGCCGAGCTCGAAGATCTCGCCGTCGAAGCCGGGCGCGCCGTCAGCGTAGACGCTTGACGGCCCCCCAGAGAGGATCATGCCAACGGGCTGCTGTGCACGCACCTCGGCTGCGGTGATCGTATGGGGGACGATCTCGGAGTACACACCTGCCTCGCGCACACGACGCGCGATCAGCTGCGCGTACTGGGCTCCGAAATCGATGACGAGAACCGGCCGTTGGGCCGTGGTCTGCTCGCTAATGGGTTGCCTCCTGAGCTTCGGCATCACGGGTCTGGTCATCTCGCGCCTGGCGCTGGGCGAGGTACGCTCTCACGCGCTTCGCCATTCTCGCTTCAACGATGAACGAGAGAAACGGCACGACGCCGCCGAGGGCGATCAACACGAACGTCATTAGCGGCCAACGCATCAGGCTCCACAGCCTGAAGTCGGCGAACAGGTACACGACGTAGAACCAGCCGTGCACGACGAGCACGCCGATCGACAGGTTGATCGCCGCGACGCTGCCGCTCGGCACGAAGGCAAGAAAACCATAGGCTCCGCCGAGTTCGAGTTCGAGGCCGAACGCGTACTTGAGCAGCATCTCGACGCAGAGTGCGAGCAACAGCACACCCGTGATGATCGATGCCACTTGATAAAGCTTGAGGGCACCCGGAATTTTGGGCAGATCGGATGCTTTTGGTTCAAGTGCCATGTGTCTAGTTTACTTTCTCACTCGGTGCGCCGGTGTCGGCCTCGGCCAGTTCACGCTCTTCCAGATCGCGTTCCCACCCGTCCTTCACAATGCGGAACCAGAGGAACACGGCGAAACCGGCGAACACAACCCATTCGATGGCGTAGAAGATGTTCAGCCAGTTGATCTCCACCTCTTGCTCAGGGGGTGGAGCGTTGATGGTCTCGAGTCCGGTCGGCGCGCTATCGGCCACCACGTAAGCCTCGTACACGTCGACGCCATCCATCTCTTGCCACTCGTTGACAAACCATGCTGGCGCCATCGTCGAGATGTCGTGGGGAGCGTCTTCGTCGAGTTCGGGAAACTGTGCCGGGAGCACACGGCCGGTGATGGATGCCCCGGAACGCTGCTCTGCGTTCAGGCGCTCGGCGACAGCATCCGCCGTCTGCCGTGATTCCGTCCACCCCAGGCCGACGGCGAGCGCGTTGCCCTGCTTCGTGACGAGGTGCCCTGCTACCCAGTACCCGCTTGTCCCCTCGTTCATCCTGTTGGTAACGACGAGGTAGTCGCCGGGGACGAACTCGCCCTCGGCGCTCACGATCTGCCCGACGCGCTCGGTGCGCAGAAGGCTGCCGGTTTCGACGGTCTCGGTGAGAGGTTTGACGGACTCTGTCGGTGCCGACTGCTGCGTGGGGGCTGCACGATACGCGCGTTCAAGCTGCCATTTTCCCAGTGCAGCGAAGGCCGCGGCGATCACGAGCGCCAGAACAAGCAGTGCGATCCAACGCGGCATGAGCATTGTGCCCAGCAGCGTGCGGGGCTGATCCGGATCGCGTCGGGAAATGGTGCTCACTCTTTCGCAGGCTCAGATGCTCCTCTGCGGGAGCATCTTCGATGTTAGCCGTTCGTCGCTGTGGGCACGCTGTGCCGACCGTAGTGCGCAGCGAGGCGTCTCAGGCCCTCGTCGATGGACACCTCAGGAGTCCACGCGAGGTCGCGCCGCGTGTCGCGTTGGTCGAACCAGTGAGACGTCGAGAGCTGTTCGGCGAGGAATCGGGTCATCGGTGGTTCGTCTCGGCCGGGGCGGATGCTCCAGAGGCGCTCGACGAGACTGCCGGCCACCGTCGCGATGCCCGCCGGAATGCTGAATCGGGGGGTGGGCACTCCCGCTGCAGCGCAGATGCCGGCCATCAGTTCTGCAACGGGGCGTGGCTCGCCGTTCGTGATCACGTAGCTGTGTCCGGCGACCTGCTCAGCCCTGTCGAACCCTGCGACGATGCCGCTCGCAGCGTTGTCGACGTATGTGCTGTCGATGAGCGCGGTTCCGTTGTTGAGCAGAGGAAGCGTCCCTCGCCGAGCACGTGCGACGATGCGGCCGACAAGCTGCGTGTCTCCGGGCCCCCACACGAGGTGCGGACGCACGGCAACGACCCGCAGCTCTGCGCTGTTTCGCGCGAGAGCGAGCAGTTCGCCCTGCGCCTTCGTGCGCGCATATTCGCCGCGTACCTGCTTCGGGTCTGCCGGATCGGCGCCGACGCCGGCAAGCGACGAGCCCGTGTGCGCGACGGACGGAGACGATACCTGCACGAAGCGTCGCACGCCGCTGCGCTGGGCTGCATCGAGAAGCACTCGCGTGCCGTCGACGTTCACACGATGAAAGTCGCCGCGATCGCCCGCGAGCGAAACCTTGGCCGCGAGATGCACCACGCCGTCAGCTCCAGCGAGTGCTGCACCGACGACGTCGCCGTCGGTGATCGCGCCTTGCATGTCGCGCACCCCTTCGATGCCAGACGGGCTGCGTTGCAGCGTGCGCACCTCGTGCCCAGCATCGCGCAGCTGTGTCGCAACGGTGCGCCCGAGCAGGCCGCTCGCTCCGGTGACGACGACGATCATGGTGCTGCCAGCCGCTCGCCCGACAGCATCCGCTCGGCCCACACCGACAGGCGCGAACGGTCGATCTTCGAATTGTGCCGAATGTCGGTGGGCAGCCGCGGCACCTCAAGCACGGCGACGAGCGGCAGCGTTGTGCTCGCTCGCAGGCGCCGAGCGAGGTCGAGACTGACGAAACGAGGCGCTCGAGTGCCTTTGCGTGTCTCGATGACGGCGACAGCCTGTCGCAGCGCCTCGGGTCCGATACCGACGACAGCGGCTCGGCGCACCTCAGCGTTCCGCTCAAGATCCTGTTCGGGGCCCACGGGCGCAACCGGCCCGTCACCGGTGACGATGGTGTGCTGCAGTCGGCCCTCAACCCACAGCCGCCCCTCGGCATCGAGGTGGCCGATGTCGCCCGTTCGATACCAGCGGCCGCCTGCAGGAACGTCGCGCCCGGCAGCCCGATCCGTCAGCCAGAGCCTGTCGTACTGCTGCTTGAGGTGTGGCGCAGAGATCACAATCTCACCAAGCACGCCGGGATCATCGGATGCCGCTCCCGTCGCATTTCCGTCAGCATCGAGGCTGCTGACGAGCACGCGGTTGCCCGCGAGGGGAGTGCCGACGCAGACGCCGCGGTCACCGGCATCCTGAACCGCGCGAATTCCGTCGAGCGTGATGTCGGTGACGAGCAGGCACTCAGTCATGCCGTACGGCGTGTGCGGTGTTGCATTCGGCATCAGGTCGGCCGCCGAGGCGAGCAGCTGTTCACTGATGGGCGCGCCCGTCGAGAGAAACGTGCGCACCGTCGCCAATGCTGCTCGGTCGTCTGCGGTCAGGTCATCTGCCGTTGCGACAACATTGAGAATGGATGCCGGTGAGAGAAACACGATGCGAGCATTCGACGCGCGCACGGCGGCAGCCACGGCCACCGCAGTGAGGGTGCGCGGAGAGCTGATGTCCATGTCGGGCGTGACCGAGCGCGTGCCAAGGGCCGGGCCCAGCAGTGCGAACGGAGCGAAACCCGTGACGAGGCCGGTTTCGGGCGTCACATCGAAGTGCGCGGCGACGACATCGCGCATGGCCGCCAACTGCGCGTGCGTGTAGACGACGCCCTTTGCCGGCCCCGTCGACCCCGAGGTGAACAGTACGGCTGCGATATCGCCGGCTGTCGGCTCGTCGGGAAGCCGTTCGTCGGCACCGAGGGCGAGCAGTTCGCGCAGCGTATGCGTCACGCCAAGTGCAAAGGCAGAGAGGCGCGGCAGCGTCGCCGTCGAGATGCGCACGCCGGGCCAGCCGAGAACTCTCGCAGCACTCAGTGCGCGAGCATCGCCGATGATGACGTCGGGGCGCGCCCCGCGAATCGCGCGACTGAGGCCGCGCACGCCGAGCCCGGCGTCAGCCACAACAACGACGGCGCCGATGCGCAGGCATGCGTAGATTGCAGCGGTGAGCGTCGGGCCGGGCTGAACAAGCAGCGAGACTCGGTCACCTGAGCGCACGCCGATGTGATGAAGTCCGGATGCCAGTTGACGCACACGCGTCGAGAGTTGCGTCCAGCTCACACGAAGCGGCTCGCCCCCCGTCGTCATATCGGTGACGGCGAGGCTGCGATCGTCTCTGTGCTCATCGAGCCGGCTCCACAGCGGAGCGAAGCCGCTGGCGGCATCCACTGTTTCGAGCTCTGTTGCAGTGCCGTCGACGTGCTCGGCGAGCCAATCGAGAACCGCGTCGGCATAGGGAGCGTCTTCGGCGAGCACATGTCCGGCACCCTCAAAACGGTGCACGCGCGCGTGAGGCAGGCGCTCGATGAGGTCGCCGAGGTAACGGTCGCTGAAGATCGGGTCGCGAGGGCCCCAGAGAAGCAGCGCGGGAACGTCGAGCCGCGTCACACCGTCGGCGACGTCGTCGAGCACCGCACGGCTTTCGTGGTGTGCAGAAGCGGGGATGTCCGCGACGAACCCCTCAATGCCCTGCCGGCGAACGGCCTGCTGGTAGGGAACCCTGTAGGCTGCTTCGACCTGTGGCGACAGCGGCGGATGCGCGAGCGACAGCGTCACGTCGAGAAAGGCGCTCGTTTTCGACGTTGCCGTCGCCAAGACGCCTCGAGCACCGGCGAGGCGCAGCGGTGCCGGCACAGGCACGTCGTCTGGTTGGTGCACCGCGGTGTTCAGCAGTGCAACTCCGGCAAGCTCGTCGCTGTGTCGGCACGCCCAGCCCAGGGAGATGACGCCACCCCAGTCGTGGCCGAGCGTGACGATCGGGCCGGTGAGATTCAGCTCTGCCGTGAATGCCGAGAGATCATCGATGCGCTGACCCAGCGTGCGGTGCAGCCCCGTTCGCTCGGAGAATCCCATCTCAAGCTGGTCGACGGCGATCACACGCCACGGTCGGTCCTCGTTTGTCTGTGACACGAGCCGGCGCCAGAGGTATGACCAGGTGGGGTTGCCGTGCACAGCGAGGATGGTGCCCGCTCGCGCCACGCCGCGAGCAGCGAGCTCGTCGGCGTTGTCGAGGAAGTGCCAGGTGCGTGAGCTGCCGGCATCGATGCCGTTGCCAGGCACCGTGACAAGGCGGCTGTATGCGGGGTCGAGTTCGGGGAGGCCGGCCGGGGGCTTTGATGCCGCCAGCACGGTGAGCGAGTTTCGAGAACTCACCACGCCAATTCCATCATCGCGGTGTTGAGGCCGGAGCCGACACCCATGAGCAGCACGCGATCGCCCTTCGTCAGGCGTTCCTTCTCTTCGGCCAGGGTGATCGGAATCGATGCGGGGCCCACATTTCCCAGCCAGGGGAACGTGATGGGAACACGGCGACGATCAAGCTTGGCTGCCTTCACAATGGCGCTCGTGTGCACCTCGGAGACCTGGTGGGTGATGTAGCGATCCATCGCGCCCCAGTTCCACTCCTTCGCTGCTTCTTTCCACGCCGAGATCACAAGATCGAGGCCGCCCTTCAGCAGTGCCTTCGCATCGGTGAACATTCCGTCTGTGCTGCCGACGCACAGCTCATGAAACTGGGTTGCCGCGCGCGTCACCCCGCCGAGAATACGGTGCCCGTCCGGGTGCCCGTCGACGGGGCCGATGACCGCGGCAGCCGCGCCCGAGCCGAGCGTCAACGAGGCAAACTCACTCATGAAGCCGTCTCGTCCAACGTCGTTGCGCAGCAGTCGAGTCACCGTGTTGTCTTGAATCTCATCGGCATCCTCGCCATTCACGATGAGTGCATACCGTATCTGGCCGGCGTCGATCATTCCGGCAGCCAGGCTTGTACCGTTGACGAACCCGAGGCAGGCGTTCGCCAGATCAAAGTTGATCGCAGAGCTCGGTAGACCGAGGCCGTGGTGCAAGCGCACAGCGACAGACGGCTCCAGGTGCTTTCGCGTGACGGAGGTGTTCACGATGAGGCCGATATCGGATGCTGACACGCCCGCTTCGTCAAGGGCTCTCCGGCCCGCGGCAACCGTTGCGTCATCGGAGTTCTCGCCGGCCGCCCAGTTGCGACGCTCCGTCACCCCTGCCACGCGTTCGAGAAGGCTTCCCGGAAGGCGAAGGCGCTCGAGCGAGGAGGCGAGACGCAGTTCGATGTCTGCAGACGTCGTCACGCGCGAGGGTAGTGTGCTCGCGACCGAAAGCAATGCCGCATTGCTGAATCGTGTTGTCGCATTGCCAGCCACGTGTCCTCCGTCTCGCGGGGTTGTTCCGCAAACAACCCAGTTTATCCGTGCACCCGCTGTGCGTGCCCTGTGCCTGCTGTGATGCACAGGGGCACGACATGTGGTGCACAGCGCACCGTAGGCTGCTCAGGCCTGCGAGATATCCGGCGCCTCCAACCGCACACGCTCGGCAGATTCGTCATCGGGTTGCTCTTGCGAAGCCCTCTCGGCGGCGACGCGCTGCAGGTAGTACGTCACCTCAGACTCCTTTTTCGCGGCATCCCAACCAAGTACATCGCCCATGAGATCGGCGACCACGGGAGCAGCCGAGACACCGCGATCCCAGGCCTCGATCGAGATGCGCGTGCGCCTGGCGAGCACGTCTTCAATGTGCAGTGCGCCCTCGCTCGTTGCCGCATATACGACCTCGGCCCTGATGTAGTCGTCGGCACCGGGAAGTGGCTCCTGCAGCTCTGGATTGTCGCGCACAAGGTCGAGAATGTCGTCGGTGAGCACGCCGTATCGGTTCAGAAGGTGCTCAACGCGCACCTTGTGCACGTCGAACTTGCGGGCGATCTTGCCACGCTTGTTCCACGCAGCCTGGTAGCCCTCCGCACCCAGAAGTGAGATGTTGTCGGTCGCCGACTCGGGAATCTTTCCATCGAGCGCGTCGACGGCCGCATCGATCGCGTCTTTCGCCATGATGCGGTAGGTCGTCCATTTTCCACCCGCCACGACGACGAGTCCTGGAACGGAGTGAGCGACGATGTGCTCGCGCGACAGCTTCGATGTCTCGTCGCTCTCGCCGGCGAGCAGCGGCCGCAGCCCGGCATACACTCCCTCGACGTCGTCACGCGTGAGAGGCACGGCGAGCACGCTGTTGACGTGCTCGAGCAGATAGTCGATGTCTGCTGCCGTCGCTGCAGGGTGCGCCTTGTCGAGATACCAGTCGGTGTCGGTCGTGCCGATGAGCCAGTGCCTGCCCCACGGGATCACGAAGAGCACGCTCTTCTCGGTGCGCAGGATCATGCCCATTGTCGACTGGAAGCGATCGCGTGGAACAACGAGGTGGATGCCCTTCGAAGCACGCACCTTGAACTGGCCGCGCTCCCCCACCATCGACTGTGTCTCATCGGTCCAGACGCCCGTGGCATTGACCACTTGCTTCGCCTTCACGTCAAAATACGTGTCGGTCTCGAGGTCGTGCGCTTTCACACCAACGACGCGCTGCCCCACTTTGAGAAACCCCTCAACGCGCACGCGGCTGGCCACGTGCGCGCCGTATGCAGAGGCAGTGCGAGCGAGCGTTGCGACGTAGCGGGCATCGTCGACCTGCGCGTCGTAATACGTGAGCCCGCCGACGAACGCATTACTGCGCAGCGACGGAATCGACTTCTGCATCTGTCGCTTCGTGAGGTGCCTGTGGTGCGGAACACCCGGGGGTCGAAGTCCGGTGTAGCTGAAGATGTCGTACAGCATCATGCCGGCACCGATGTAGATGCGCTCCCACACCGGCTTGGTGAGCGGGTAGAGAAAGCGCACGGGCTTCACGAGGTGCGGCGCGATCCGCTGAAGCAGAAGGCCGCGTTCAATGAGCGCCTCACGCACGAGACCGAAGTCAAGCTGCTCCAAATACCGGATGCCGCCGTGAACGAGCTTCGATGACCGGCTCGATGTTCCGCTCGACCAGTCTCGTGCCTCGAGCAGCCCGGTGGAGAGACCGCGAGTGACGGCATCCATGGCACTTCCCGTGCCCACGATTCCGCCGCCGATCACGAGAACGTCGAGCTCCTTCGAGCTCATCTCCTCGATCGCTTCGATTCGCTCCTGTGGTCCCAGCTTCTTCGACCGCGCGACGGTCTTCTTGGCGCTCATTCAGAACCTCCATCAGCGTGAACCTGTCGAATGCTCACGCCCTTGGTTCGACGCTAACGCAGTCGGTACGGCGCGACAACTACTTCGACCCTCTGAAACTCTTTGAGGTCGCTGTATCCGGTCGTCGCCATCGAGCGTTTGAGCGCTCCGAGAAGGTTCGCGGTGCCGTCGGGCGTTGTCGCCGGGCCGTAGATGATCTCCTCGAGAGTCCCCGTTGTGCCCACCTTCACGCGGTTGCCGCGGGGAAGCTTCGCGTGGTGCGCCTCGGCACCCCAGTGGAAGCCGCCGCCTGGCGCGTCGCTCGCGCGAGCAAACGTCGTGCCGAGCATCACAGCGTCAGCGCCGCAGGCGATCGCCTTGACGATGTCGCCCGAGGTGCCCAGGCCGCCGTCAGCGATCACGTGAACGTATCGTCCGCCCGATTCGTCAAGGTAGTCACGGCGCGCACCGGCCACGTCGGCGACGGCCGTCGCCATGGGCGCGTGGATGCCGAGGGTGTTGCGCGTTGTCGATGCGGCACCGCCGCCGAAGCCGACGAGCACGCCGGCCGCGCCCGTGCGCATCAGGTGCAGTGCCGCTGTGTAGGTTGCGGCTCCCCCGACGATCACGGGGACGTCGAGTTCGTAGATGAACTTCTTGAGGTTGAGTGGCTCCTGGTTCTGAGACACGTGCTCAGCCGAAACCGTCGTTCCGCGAATGACGAAGAGGTCGACGCCTGCGTCGACAACCGTCTGGTAGAACTCCTGCGTGCGCTGCGGCGAGAGCGATCCGGCAACAGTGACGCCAGCCTCGCGGATTTCCTCGAGCCGCGCCGTGATCAGCTCGGCCTTGATCGGCTCCGCGTAGAGCTCTTGCATGCGTGCAACGACCGCATCGGCAGGCAGGCTGCGGATCTCCTCGAGGATCGGCTCCGGGTTCTCGTAGCGTGTCCAGAGACCTTCAAGGTCGAGTACCCCGAGGCCGCCGAGTTGGCCCATCATGATCGCGGTGCGCGGCGATACGACCGAGTCCATTGGTGCGGCGATGAAGGGCGTATCGAACGTATAGGCGTCGATTGTCCACGTCGTCGAGACGTCTTCGGGGTCGCGGGTTCGCCGAGAGGGCACGATCGCGACGTCGTCGAACGAGAAAGTGGTGCGTGCCCGCTTGGCGCGGCCGATTTCGGTTTCTTGACTCACGGCTTCCACCCTATCGCGCCGCTTGCGCCGGGGATGGAGAGATAACATGCTGAGTGCCCGAGCTGAATCGGCGCATACTTCAGAACCGAGACTCGGGAGGGGCGAATGCGAGAAGCAACGAACCGGTCGTCGACGGCGACGAGCAACACCGTCTCGAGAGTCAACCGAACCGCTATCGTTCAGGCGCTTCGCGAACAGGGACCGCTCTCGCGCCAGCAGATCGGCGCAATAACCGGTCTCAGCCCGGCAACGGTCAACCGGCTTACTTCGAGCCTCATCGACGAGGGATTGGTTGCGCGTCAGGGCCAGATCCCCTCGACAGGCGGGCGCCCCTCCGTTTTACTGAGCTACACGGGTGCCACCCAGCTCGTCGCGTGCGTTCAAGTTCGAGCCGATCGTGCACGCGGAGCTCTGATCGATTTTGACTCGCATTTTGTGCACCGCGTCGATGCGCAATTCGATGATCTGCCCCCAGCCGATTCGCACACCACTGTTGACACCGATGTGCGGCTTTCACGCACGCTCAACCTTCTGGACACCCTCTTGGAAACCGCACGCGCGTTGGGCACGCCGTGCGTCAGCGTCGGGGTCTCGGTGCCCGGAGTGGTGACACAGCCAGACGGACGCGTCGCTCATCTTCCCGAGTTGGGCTGGCCGGAGTTCCCGCTGAAAGAGCTCATCGCCGCACGCACGGAGCTGCCTATCGTGATCGAGAACGATGCGAACGCACTCGCTCTCGGAGAGATGCACCATGGCGTTGGTCGCGGAATGAGCAGCCTCATCGCCGTGCACTTGGAGAACGGGCTCGGCGCGGGCATCATCAGCAATGGACGGATCCATCATGGGTTTCGATGGGAAGCTGGCGAGATCGGCTACCTTCTCATGGAGCCCTCGTCTCTGGAGAAGTCGTACTCTCTTCTCGGAGACCTGGAAGATCGTGTCGGATCGGTCGCGTTGACTCGGAAAGCACGCTCCCGCGGCCTTGAAATTCCCGACGGGCACCTGCTCATGGCCGATGAGATATTTGCCCGAGCTGCGCAAGGCGAGGTCGTCCCCGCCGGTATGGCCTCCGAGATTCTCGATATGGTCGCTATGGCAGTCGGTGCAATGTCGATCATTCTCGATCCGGAGGTCATCGTTCTGGGCAGCGGACTCGCCTCCCACGTAGAGATGGTGATCCCTGCAATTGAGGACCGCCTCGCTGGCCGCATCATCCGCGTGCCACATATGAAACCGGCGACGTTCGTCGAAGACGGCGTCTTGGTCGGCATTGCCGAGCTCGCGGCTCTCGATGTGCGTGGTTTCACGTACGTCGCGGGCTGACTTCCCCGCTTTCCATTGACAGGCGTCTGTGCCCAGGCCTATATTCAACACGACTTCTTTTTGATGTGATCAATAAGAAGTGAAACGCAAGGAGGCGTTTGTGGTCGTTGGCATTGATATCGGTGGGACAAAGACTCACATCGCGTTGCGCGATGCTCAGGGCAACCTCCGTGAGCGCGTGATCCCAAGCGACAGCTGGCGGCGCGGTGGGCTGTTCGGCGATTCGGCGAACGCCAATCGACTGGTCGCCGAAATTCATATGCTGACCGGTGGCAGTGACAGCGGGCACGTGGTCGTCGGCGCTCACGGCTGCGATACCCCAGAGCAGTGCGAACGCTTCGCGGATCAACTCCGATCCGTGTACGGGCAGAACGTCACGGTTGTCAACGACGCGCAGCTTCTTGTCCCCGCCGCGGGCCAGAGCGCAGGGGTGGCCGTCATCGTGGGAACAGGCTCGATCGTCGTCGGCGCCTCCCCCACTGACACGATGATTGTCGCCGGAGGGCACGGCTGGCTCTTCGGCGATCCGGGCAGCGCCCCGGGTGTTGTTCGCGAAGCGGTGAAGAAACTGCTGACTCGTCGGGACGAAGGCAGGAAAGTCGACATCTTGGGGCGACGACTCATCGCACATTTCGGAGTCAGCGACATCACGGGCTTGATATACGCTCTCTCCGTCGTTCCGAAGATCGACAGCTGGGCAGCGGCGGCTCCCGTGGTCTTCGAGGCTGCAGCCGACGGTTCCGAGACAGCAATCGCTGTCATCGAGGAAGCTGCAGCCGGGCTGGCGGCGAACGTCATTAACGTCCATCAGCACGGAGCCATCGGCAACGCGATCGTCTGCGCCGGCGGAGTCATCACGAATCAGCCACGGCTCTACTCGGCCCTACGCGACCAAATCGCCGATATCTGGCCTGACGCAGCGATCGAACTCCTCAGCGCAGCGCCCGTTTTCGGTGCACTCGCCCTCGCCGACGCGGCAGAGTCAGAGGAGCAGTCGTGCGCCTCAAAGCAGCCCAACCCACTCACCTAAGAACCTCGACAAGGAAGTAGAGGAAGTCATGAGAAAAGCACAGCACAATCTGAGAAGGATGACCGCAGCGATCGCGATTGCGACCGCCTCAGCGCTCGCCCTCAGCGCCTGCAGCGTCACGGGAGCGCCGTCATCGTCTGGAGGGGCCGGCGATGCAGACTCCGGGACGATCAATGCACTCTTCATGAAGCAGGCAGGTTACACCGAAGACAACGTGAAGGAGATGATCGACGACTTCAATGAAAAGTATCCAGACATCACCGTCAACCCCACGTTCGTCGCATACGAGGCGCTGCACGACAAGATCGTGACGGCTGCGCCATCCGGCACCTACGACGTCGTGCTCATGGATGTCATTTGGCCGGCGGAATTCGCGGAGAAGGGCATTGTCACCGACGTCACCGATCGTTTCTCGGACAAGTGGAATGACGAGATGCTGGGCGGCGCGCTGATCACTGCCGAGTACAAAGACAAGTTCTACGGCGTCCCCTGGTACCCGTCAACCAAACTGTTCTACTACAACAAAGACATGGTTGAGCGTGCGGGTTATTCTGAGGCCGACATCGAGACGTGGGACGGTGTGCTCGAGGTTGCACAGGCGATGAAGGACCAGGGCATCGTCGACTACCCCCTCGCATGGAGTTGGGCTCAGGCGGAGGCTCTGATCTGCGACTACGCTCAGCTTCTCGGTGCTTTCGGCGGTGAATTCACCAACGATGACGGTGAACTCATCATCAATGAGGAACCCGGAGTGCAAGCCCTGACCTGGATGAAGAACTCCATCGACGACGGACTGACTAACCCCAATTCAACGACATTCCTCGAAGATGATGTGAACAAGACCATGGCATCAGGGCAAGCTGCCTTCTCTCTCAATTGGGAGTCAACCTTCCGCGATCTCAACGATGAGTCGATTTCTGACGTAGTCGGGCAGGTCGGGGTATCCGCGACTCCGAGCGGCCCGGACGGCGAACGTCCCGGTGTCAACGGGGCCATGGCGCTCGGCATAGCCTCGAAATCGAAGAACAAGGATGCCGCGTGGAACTTCATCACCTTCATCAGCAGCCAGTCGGAGCAAGAGAAGTTCGTCACAAGCACCTTGCCCAGCTGGAAATCATCGTATGACGACCCTGAGATCACGAAGACGAACCCCGACGTCTTTTCTGCGGCGCAGGTCGGTTACGCCGACGGCATCCTGAGACCTCAGGTACCCAACTACAGCCAGGTCTCGCAGATCATTCAGGTCGAGCTGCAGAACGCGCTGCTGGGCAAAAAGTCACCGCAACAGGCGATGGATGACGCGGTCGCGGCTGCCAATGACGTGCTGAACGGCTGAGCTGCACAATGACGAGGATTTCCACGGTGGCGGCCCCGCGGAGGCGAGCCGGTAAGGAGAGCCAGAGGCGACTCGCATTCTGGCTGCTCCTTCCGGCCGCGATCGCGGTGTTCGGGGTCATCGTCTACCCCATCATCCGTACGCTGATCATCTCGTTCTTCGAGGTCAATTCTGCGCTCGCGGTAGAAACGCCTTTCATCGGCATCGACAACTATCTGCAGGCCCTCTCAAGCTCCGGTTTTTGGGCGGCAATCGGGCGCACGCTCTATTTCACAGTGGTCTCCACCGCGATCGAGCTGACGCTCGGCATGATGCTGGCGCTGCTCCTCAACGCGCGGCTGCGTATGCGATGGCTCTTCCGCGCGATCGTGGTTCTGCCATGGGCGGTTCCCACGATCGTCAACGCTGCAATGTGGAAAGGAATATTCAACGCACAGTACGGCTCTCTCAATGCCGCTTTGACCGGCCTGGGCATCACGGACGAGTACATTGCCTGGCTGGGCCACCCGTTTCTCGCGTTGAACATGGTCATCGTCGCCGATGCGTGGAAGACGACACCGCTCGTCGCGTTCTTTCTTCTCGCGGGGCTCACCGTGATCTCGCCTGAGCTCTATGAAAGCGCCAAACTCGACAGGGCATCGTGGCCTCGAATCTTCCGATCAATCACGTTGCCGATGCTGCTACCCTCCATCTCGATCGTTCTGGTGCTTCGCACCGTGGAAGCGTTCAAAGCCTTCGACATCATCTATGCAATGACCCGTGGCGGACCGGCCGACGGCACTCAGACGATTGCGTATTACACCTATGTACGGGCCTTCTCCGACCAAAACTTCGGCATGGGCTCTGCCCTCTCGTACATCATTGTCATCGTCATCCTGATCTTGACGGCGATCTACTTGAAGATGCTGCGCCAAGCGGAGACGAGTCTGGTATGAATCGCAAACGTCGAAATTCCGTCCTTCTGCATGTGTGCGCCATCATTGTCGCAATTGTGATTCTGCTGCCGTTCGCGTGGATGGTTGAAGCGAGTTTCGCGCCGCAACGCGATCTGGTCGGCCGGCCAATGAGGTGGATTCCTTCACACATTGATTTCAGTCGCTACGGCGAAATCTTTAACGGAAGCGAAGGCAGCGTCGGATCAACATTCCGCGCGGCCATGGTGAATTCCACAGTCGTCGCCGTTGCCGTTGTTCTGATCGCAATGGTTGTCGGCATACTCGGCGCGTACGCCTTTGCACGCCTGAGGTTCCCCTTTCGGAAGGTCACCCTGATGATCTTCCTCTCCACATATATGCTCCCGCAGATTGCGCTGCTGATTCCGCTGTACTTCATTGTGAACTCGCTCGGACTGCTTGACACGACACTCGGGCTCATTCTTGTTGACTCGTCTTTGGTGATCCCGTTCACCCTCTGGATTCTGAGCAACTACTTCGTGACGATTCCTGACGAGTTGGAAGAAGCAGCGCGCATCGATGGAACGTCGCGCATTGGGGCGCTTTTCCGCATCATTCTCCCCAGCGCGAAACCAGGAATCTTCGCGGCGATGATGTTCTCTTTCCTGCTCGCGTGGGATGAATTCATGTACGCCCTCATTTTTACATCGTCGGATGCTGCGAAGACACTGCCCGTCGCAATCTCAGAGTTTGCGGGGCGATACACCACAGACTTCGGGCTCGTCGCCGCCGGCGGCATCCTTGCTGCACTTCCACCGATCGTGATCGCAATTGCTTTCCAGCGCTATGTCGTCAGCGGCATGGGCGTCGGATCGGTCAAGGGATAGCGGCATCGTGGACGCTCTACTGCCCAACAATCGAAGTATCCGAGGGAGACAGGTATGGAAAGAATCAACTACGACCGCGCGGTGCGAGACCAGCCCATCAACCTGGAGCGAGCTCATCGCAGCGTACTTCGGGCACTCGACAGTGCACCGATAGAGCCATGGGCACCCGGTGACACGGTGGCGGTGGTCGCGATGGGAGCATCCTCTCATTCGGCCCATGCACTGGTATTCGCACTCGTCGCCGCCGGAATTCGAGCGTTCCCCCTCACCGCTTCCGATGCGAGCTTCTACGCCCACGGCTCACAGCCCGCCGATCATTACGTCATCGTCTCGGAATCGGGCCGCAGCCCCGAACCGATCGAGGCGGCGCGCCATTTTACTCGCGGTCGCCGCATCGGAATCACCAACGTCGCTGACAGTCCCCTGGCCGAGGTCGTGGACGTTGTGCTGTCACTTGGCAATTTCGATGACGCGGGGGTCTACACGATCGGCTATTCCGCGACGCTCCTTGCGTACGCGTTGCTGTGTGGCCGGGCCTGCGACAGGTCAGCGGAGGGCCTGCCCGAAGTGCCCAATCGCGTCGCCGCGGGACTCGAGGAGTTTGATGCTCCCGCACACCGAATGGCCGAGAAGCTTCGCGATACCCGCACTGTGGACTTCGTCGGGCAAGGTATGTCGCTTGCAGCAGCGTCAGAGGGCGCACTCATGTTTCGGGAGGCGCTCGCCATTCCCACGGCGGCGTTCGACACTTACCAATACCTGCACGGTCCAATGGAGCCGTTGAGGGCAGGAAGCGGTCTGATCATCTTTGGAGACGGGCGGGAACTCACACTCGTCGATTCGGTTCTCGACGCGGGAGTTCAGACGTGCCTGATCACGGCAGCCTCAACCTCGGACCTGCCACGACCCACGCACGAAAACCTCGAGGTCATCCGACTGCCTGATGGCGTGAACGGGTTCGTCCGCTCCATTCTTGAGGGTCTCGTCTCTCAGCTGATCGTTGGCCATCACGCCGCTGTCTCGGGGCGAGTTCCCGGTGAGTTCACATATCGTCAGGCAGACACCAAGCTTCCCGTCGAGTAGTGCTCGCGGTCGACCTGTGAGATGGGAACTTAGCGCCGGTAGTTGGGCGCCTCCACCACGATCTGCACGTCGTGCGGGTGCGATTCCTTGAGACCCGCCGACGTAATGCGCACGAACTTGCCACGCTTCTTGAGCTCGGGGATCGTGCGGGCACCGACATAGAACATCGACTGCCGCAGGCCGCCGATCAGCTGGTAGGAGACAGCAGAGAGCGGCCCGCGATATGGAACCTGTCCCTCGATGCCCTCGGGGATCAGCTTGTCGTCGTTCGGAACGTCTGCCTGAAAGTAGCGGTCCTTCGAGTACGAGGTCTTCTTTCCGCGCGTCTGCAGTGCGCCGAGCGAACCCATTCCCCGGTACGTCTTGAACTGCTTCCCGTTCACAAACACGAGTTCTCCCGGCGACTCGTCGCAGCCGGCGAGCAGCGAACCGAGCATGACTGTCTCGGCTCCAGCAACGATGGCCTTTGCGATATCGCCGGAGTACTGCAGCCCGCCGTCGGCGATGATCGGAACGTCGAGGTCGCGAACGGCCTTCCACGCCTCGTAAACGGCAGAGACCTGCGGCACACCCACTCCCGCGACAACGCGTGTGGTGCAGATGGAGCCGGGCCCGACGCCGACCTTGACGGCATCCGCACCTGCCTCCGCGATCGCACGCGCGCCGTCACCCGTCGCGACATTGCCACCGATCACATCAACATTCGCGAAACTCGCGTCGGTCTTGATGCGCCGAATGATCTCGAGCACGCCCTCCGAGTCACCATTCGCCGTGTCGACGACGAGCACGTCAACGCCCGCATCGCGCAGCGCGCACGCTCGCTCCCACGCGTCGCCGAAGAATCCGATCGCCGCGCCAACACGCAGTCGACCGCTGTCGTCCTTTGTTGAGAGCGGGTACTTCTCGCTCTTGTCAAAGTCTTTCACCGTGATGAGACCCTTGAGCAGCCCCGCGTCGTCAACGAGCGGAAGCTTCTCTATGCGGTGCTGGGCAAGCAGCTCGATCGCCTGTTCCGGGCTCGTGCCGACCGGGGCAGTAATCAGCTTCTCGCTTGTCATGACAGCGGAGACCGGGGTAGATGCCTTCTTGTCGTCGTCGACGAAACGCATGTCGCGATTCGTGATGATGCCCTTGAGAACTCCCGATTCGTCGATGACCGGCAGCCCCGAAACTCGGAACTGACCACACAGCTCGTCGACGTCGGCAACACTCGCGTCGGCCGTCGTCGTCACCGGGTTGGTGATCATTCCCGACTCACTGCGCTTGACGAGGTCAACCATTTCGGCCTGGTCGACGATCGAAAGATTGCGGTGCAGGATGCCGATGCCGCCCTCACGCGCCATCGCGATCGCCATGCGCGCCTCCGTCACGGTGTCCATTGCACTGGAGAGCAGAGGAGTGGCGACAGAGATTCTCTTGGTGAGTCGAGACGACGTGTCTGCCTCACTCGGAATGACGTTCGTGTGCGCCGGCAGCAGCAGCACGTCATCGTAGGTGAGACCGATGTAGCCGAACGGATCCGAGGTGTCCATAACGTCCCTTCGCGAGGCGAATCGAGTGTGAGAGATGACCCGGCGGAACGGAGCTGGTCGACACCGGTAATCCATGGTAACCATCGCGGGGAGCACTTTATGCCGCGGGGACGCTCAGGTGAGGTTGAGACTGCGGCGCCTGACCGTGCGCGCGTGCCCGACCATATCGATCGTCAGCAACACGAGCGCCGCCCACACGAGGAAGAACCCGATCCAACGCTCGGTTGGCATGGGCTCACTCAAGATGAAGACACCGACCAAAAACTGCATGAGGGGCGTGACGTATTGAAAGAGGCCCATATACACGAGCGGAAGGCGACGGGCCGCTGAGGCGAAAAGTAGAAGCGGAACGGCGGTGACGACGCCAGAAGCGACGAGCAGTGTCGTATTGCCTGCCCCCGCCGTGCCGAAAACAAGCCCTGTCGTGGCAGCGACTCCCACGAGCACAAGTGCCGCTACGGGCGCGAGCAGAAGCGTCTCGAGCGTCAGTCCCGTGATCGCTCCAACGTTGTTACCCACACGGTTCTTCATGAACCCATAAAGTCCGAACGAGAACGCCAGAATCAGCGCGATGAACGGAAAGGTGCCGTATCCGACCCACAGCACCACGACGGCAATCAAACTCACACCGACCGCAACCCATTGAAGCCGTCGCAGACGTTCGCGCAGAAAGACGACACCGAAGAGAACAGTGACGATGGGGTTGATGAAGTATCCGAGCGACGCCTCGATGACGTGTTCCGTCAGTGCTGCGATGACGTAGGTCTGCCAGTTGATGAAGATGAACACGGCAGCGAGCGCCATGAACAGAATCGTGCGCCTGGAGCGAAACAGCGCAAAGAAACCCTTCCAATCACGCAAGACACTCAGCAGGATGCCGCAGAAAACCAACGAGAACAGAATGCGCATGGCCACGATCTCGAACGGTCCAGCCGGTTCGAGAATGACAAAGTACAGCGGGAGAGCGCCCCAGAGAAGGTACGCAGAAGCCGCGAACAGAAAACCGGAACGAGACCCGGCCCGTGGCATGCCTGTCACGAGGTGACAGCTGAGGCGAGCGAGGCACGCAGCGTCGCGGCATCCGTGAATTGAACGGCCTGCCACCCGAACTGCGCCGCCGCCTGAATGTTATCGGCTCGATCGTCTGTGAAATGAACGGATGCCGCCGGCACGTCCCGCCCCAGCGTCTGCTCGATCTGTGCGTGCGCCCGTGAGTAGGAGTCGAGCTCGGGCTTTGCAATGCCCAACTCAAAGGAATTGAGTACGCGGTGAAAGCGGTCGACGATGCCGTGCTCTGTGAGTTCACGGAGGGTGCAGTCTGTGCCGTTTGTAAAGGCGAATACCGGATGCTGTTGCCGCAGCTCATCGATGAGTTCGAGGGTCTCGGGAATCAGCTGCCCAATGTCTGCCGCCCATTCGCTGACGATGGAGCGGGCTGCGTCAGCATCCCGAGTGTTCTGGGCAATGCGTTCCGAGAGCTCGGCGACCCATTCCGCGCGTGTCATGCGCCCCTCAACGAGGTCGCGACCGAACGGATCGGCAAAGGCCGTCTCTTCGATGATGCCGACGGTCACACCGAGTTCGGCATCGAGCCGAGCGGCCATGCGTGCCGGTCGGAACGAACGGATAACCCCGTCGATATCGAAGACGAATACCTGTGACGCAGCCATGCATCGAGTGTACGTTGCGGTGCAGACAAAGAAGCCCGGGTGATGATCACCCGGGCTTCTTTGTCTTGTGCGTCGCTTAGCGAACGACGACCGCGAGCACGTCGCGGGCCGAAAGCACGAGGTATTCGTCAGCGCCGAACTTCACCTCAGTGCCGCCGTACTTGGAGTACAGAACGCGGTCGCCGACGGTGACGTCGACGGGAACGCGATTGCCGTTGTCGTCGATGCGACCGGGGCCGACAGCCACGACTTCGCCCTCCTGCGGCTTTTCCTTGGCGGTGTCAGGAATAACCAGACCAGACGCGGTGGTCTGCTCTGCCTCGACCTGCTGAATGACGATGCGATCCTCGAGCGGCTTGATGGAGACCGACACGGTTGACCTCTTTCTCATAAGAAGACGTTAGTTAGCACCCTCACTATCCGAGTGCTAATGGCAAGTTTACGGATGCGTTGGCACTCGTGCAACGTGAGTGCCAACTTCCGTCTCAGTTTCGCTGAGGGCGAGATCGCGTCTGGTTGATATGTTGGCCAGATGGAACGCGCCGATCTGGTCTCTCTGCTCACGCCAGATGGCATGGCATTGCTCGACGAACTCGCCGAGCAGGGCTCGGCCGGAGATATCGTCGCAACGGTTACGCGCTTGCGTAAAGCCGGTCACGATCCCGACGTCGTCGCCGCTGCGCTCACGCAATCGCGATTGCGCGTGCGCGGTCGAGGCAAATTCGGGGAGTTCGCCGACCGGATGCTGTTCACGCAGGCGGGTCTCGAGCAGGCAACGCGCATTCGTGCCGCAGCCATGCACGCTGGGCGCTATCTCGCCAACGATCTGACGAAGGTTGCCGATCTCGGCTGCGGCATCGGCGGCGACGCCATGGCGATGGCTGCGATGCAGATCTCGGTGACAGCAGTGGACGCCGACGAGGTGACTGCCGCTATTGCCACGCACAACCTCGCACCGTTCGAATCGGCTCACGTCCTTCACGGGAGCGCGGAAGACGCAGACCTCAGCGACGTGAGCGCCGTGTTCTTCGATCCGGCGCGTCGCACCTCCGGGCATACCGAGACCACACGGCTCAGCAATCCCGATGATTACTCCCCCGCGCTCGACACTGTGTTCGACGTGGCCCGTCGCTACCCGACAGGTATCAAGTTGGGCCCCGGCTTCGACCGTGACCTGATCCCCGCCGACATGGAAGCGCAGTGGGTGAGCGTTGACGGAAGCGTCGTTGAGCTCATGCTGTGGTCGGGCGCTCTGGCGCGCGACGGAATCACGCGGGCAGCGCTCGTGCTGAGCGACGATGGCTCACCCGAGATGACCGCTTCAGAAGACAGCCCAGACGAGCCGGTTCGCGAACTCGGGGCGTTTCTTTACGAGCCCGACGGTGCCGTGATTCGCGCTCGGCTTATCGGTGACCTCGCGCGCGCGGTGGGAGCCGGGCCGATCAGCGACGGCATCGCCTATCTCACCGGCGACTCTGAGAGCGCGACGCCGTTCGCCACGTGCTTCCGCATCATCGAGCAGCTTCCGCTCGATGAGAAGGTGTTGCGCCGCTGGGTGAAGGGAAACGATATCGGCACGCTCGAGATCAAGAAGCGCGGCGTCGATATTGACCCAGCCGCGTTCCGCAAACGACTGAACCCTAGAGGTTCACGTTCTGCCACGCTCATTCTCACGCGTGTCGGCGGCCGACACGCTGCGCTCGTCACAGAACGTCTGACGGATCAGGCGTAGGCGGCGCCCGACATTCCCACCGCGCCCAGAAGAACGACGAAGAAGATGATGTAGATCACGATGATGACGACGATGATCGCTGTAAACACGTAACCGACGATGAGACCCGTCAGCGCAAGTCCGTCGCCCTGCTCACCGGTTTCGCGAATCTGCTTGCGCGCGATGTGACCGCAGATGATGCCGGCGATCGGAATGAAGAACGCAGAGATGATCGCCACGATCGCCAGCACATTCGTACCGGGTTGGGGCGGGTAGGCGGAGTATGGCTGCTGGCCATACGGCGGCTGCACATAACCGGGAGGAGGCGACTGCTGCTGCCCGTAGGGCTGCTGGCCGAGAGGCTGCTGGCCGTAGGCGGGAGCCGGAGCCTGCTGACCGTAGGTCGGCTGCGGGTTCTGTCCGTATGCGGGCTGCTGGTTCTCGTGGCCCTGCTGCGTTGGATCGCTCATAGTGTGTGTGTTTCTCCCCTCACACCGATCATCTCATGACCAAGACGATGATGCTGTACGCAAACCAGCCGAGCGAGAACAGCGTGCCGGCGAATCCTGTGATGATTGCCCACAGCGCAAACGCGCGATCATCGTCGGGCTTCGACCGCGCCTTGAAGCCGAGAATAATCCCGACGATGGCCAGCGGAAGCGCCCAGCCGAAGAATACTCCGCCCACGACGCCGAGGATGCCGAAGATCAGAGCAATGAGTCCCGTGCGGCTCTTGTGGGGCTTGGGCGTTCCTACCGGCTTCGCTGCTGGCATGGTTCCGCCTGGGCCGACAAGAGGCTGCTGACCGAAACGGTTCTGCTGAGGAGCCGGCTGAGAGAACGGTTGAGGATGCTGTTGGGGCCCAGGCTGCTGCGGAGCGGGCTGCTGCGGCCGGTACTGCCCTGACTGCTGGGGAGCCTGCGGGGTGTATCCCGGCTGCTGCGGGCCCGGTCTCTGGGGTGCGGGCTGTTGCGGTGCAGGGCGATACTGACCTGGCTGTTGCGGAGCAGGCTGCTGCGGGCCCGGCTGGTAGTGCCCGGGACGCTGGGGAGCCGGTGGGTTCTGTGCGGGCGGCGGGTTCTGTGCGGGCCGGTTTTGCGTGGGCGGCGCGTACTGCGCGGGCGGCCTGTTCTGCGGTGCCGGCTGCTGCGGTGCCGGCTGTTGCGGCGCCGGACGCGCCTGTGAAGGCTGGTTCTGCGGCGGCTGGTTCTGCGCAGGCTGGTTCTGCGCAGGCTGCTGCTGAGGTGCAGGCTGGTTCTGAGCAGGCTGTTGCTGAGGTGCAGGCTGCTGCTGAGCCGGAGGCGCGCCCGCCGGACGCGCCCACGGTGCCGCATTCTGCTGCTGCGGCGCCTGCTGCTGAGCTTGTGCGTCCTGTTGCGGTTCCCGAGCGTTCTCGTCAGACTTCTTCTCAGGCGTCGTGCCCGGTAGCGGCGGACGTGGCGGCGTAGCCGGGGCAGCAGAATCGTTGGGCTCTGTCATCGGGCGTCTCCTCGCAGTTGCAGCGGTGTTGTCTCACGCTACCTGAATATCGGTGACCGGAAGTGTTGAGTCGGCTCCGAATTCCAGTGTTGACGGCGCATATCCAGCCATAATGCGTTGCGCGGCCAGTGCGGCGATCATAGCGCCGTTATCGGTGCACAGGGAGAGCGGCGGAATACGCAGGGCGATGCCCGCTTCGGCGGAACGCTGCACGGCGAGCTCTCGGATTCGGGCGTTCGCCACGACTCCGCCCCCGAGCAGCAGCCTGGGCACACCGTAGTCGCGGCAGGCATTCATGGCTTTGGTCAGAAGAACGTCGGCAACGGCTTCGCGAAACGACGCTGCCACGTCTGCAGTGGGGACTGGCTCACCGGCATCCTGTTTCTGCTCAACCCACCGCGCCACAGCCGTTTTGAGGCCAGAGAACGAGAAGTCATAACGGTGCTTCTCCATGTCTTTCGGGCGGCTGAGACCACGCGGAAATCGAATTGCCGTCGGGCTTCCCTCAGCCGCTGCCTTGTCGATCTGCGGGCCGCCCGGGTACGGCAGACCGAGAATGCGCGCAACCTTGTCGAATGCTTCGCCCGCTGCATCGTCGATCGTCTCGCCCAGCAGCTCAACGTCGGAGGTAAGGTCGCGTACCAGCAGAAGCGACGTGTGGCCCCCAGAGACGAGCAACGCAACAGTCGGATACTCGAATGGCTCACCCCCGTCGTCGAGAATGTCAGCACCGACGTGACCTACCAGGTGATTGACGGCGTAGATCGGTTTGTCAAGTGCAAGAGCGAGAGCCTTCGCCGCGCCGACGCCGACCATGAGCGCGCCAGCGAGACCCGGCCCGCTCGTCACGGCAACGGCGTCGATATCGGCGATCTCGATCTGCGCCTCGGCGACGGCTGCCTTGAGCGCGGGTCCGAGCGCTTCAAGGTGGGCGCGAGCGGCGACCTCGGGCACGACTCCGCCGTAGCGGGCGTGCTGCTCCATCGACGACGAAATGGTGTTTGACAGCAGCGTCGAGCCCCGCACGATGCCGATGCCGGTTTCGTCGCAACTCGACTCGATACCGAGAACAAGAGGGTTGTCGCGATTCATGCTGCTCCTGATTCGCCGGGATGATCGAGCTTCATCACGACGGCGTCGATGCCGCCGCGGTAGTACCGTGGCCTCACCCCGAGTTCGCCGAAGCCGAGCGAACGGTAGAGCTGCTGCGCCCCAGGATTATCGGCACGAACTTCGAGAAAGACGGCTTTGGCTCTCGCGGATGCCGCATGAGCGATGAGCCTGCTCATGAGCTCTCGCCCGAGTCCGGCGCGCCGATGGTCGGGCGCGACGGCGATCGTCTGAATGTCGGCATCCGTGCTTCCGCTTGGCGCGAGAACTCCCGCGTACCCGGCGAGCTGGGCCCCGGCGAGCTGGGCCCCGGCGAACGCCACGAGATACATCGTGTGCTCGCTCTCGATCTCGCGCGTCATGCTCTCGCTCGACCAGTCATCTGGCGCAAACGAGAGCCGCTCGAGTGCCATGATCGCGTCGAGATCGCTCAGAGTTGCTTCGCGAATCTCGATCACGACGTCACCCGCTTGCCCGGCGAGGGTGACACGTCGGGAGAGCGCAGGTACAGCGGTTCGTCAGCGGCAAACGGCAGTCCCGCGGCCCACGTGAGTTCGGCGACCATGCCGAGGTGGCCCGCCGACACTCTGTCGCTATCGACCCGCGTCGCCGCGCCCACGACGATGCTGTCTGACTTCGCGAGCGCCGGCTCGTCGACGCGCACGGGCAGTCCCGCGGCATCCGTTCCTGAATAGCGCGTGCAGTAGATCTCGCGTCGACGTGCATCGGTGACGACGAGCAGTTCGCCCTCTCCACCGCCGACGTACCACTCGAGGGCGATCGCGTCGTGACTCACGATCGGAACGACATGCTTCTCCGCACCGAACGCGAAGGCGCGCGCAGCGGCGATTCCGATTCGCAGGCCGGTGAAGGGCCCCGGCCCCATGCCGGCGACAACGCCCGAGAGCTCTGCCGGCGCGACGCCCGACTCGGTGAGCACGTCACGAATGAGGGAACCGACGACCTCCGCATGGCTGCGTGTGTCGTGATGGCTGCGCTCGGCGATGATGCCGCGGTCGTGATCGACGACGGCGGCAGAGGTTCCGAGAGATGAATCGATGGCGAGAAGCACGCGACAAGCCTATTCCGCTACCCGAGCAATGCGCACGATGCGCGGTTCATCAACGTCGTCGGCCGCGTCATCGGCGGGCCCACCTGCGTTGCCGGCGCCATCGTCACCATCGTCGCTATCAGTGAGATCCCAACTTTTGTCGCTTTCGGCGCCGGAACCGGCGACAGTTTGCGGCGTGTCACTTTCTGCGCCCGCGGCCGGGGCGGGGGCAGCACCGGTAGGCCGCTCGATCTCGATATCGAGCCACGACGCGGCGATTCCGGCGAGCATGCCGCGCCCCCATTCGACGACGACGACGCTGCGTTCGAAGTCGATGTCGAGATCGTCGAGCTCACGAGCATCGCGCAGTCGGTAGGCGTCAACGTGCACGAGCGGTGCGCCACCTGAGATGCTCGGGTGCGTGCGCGCGAGAACGAACGTTGGGCTCGTAATCGGGCCGCGCACACCAAGGCCCTCGCCGATTCCGCGGGTGAGCGTGGTCTTGCCTGCGCCAAGCGGCCCGGTGAGCACCAGCAGATCGCCTGCGTGCAGCATCCTGCCTACCTCGAGACCCAGCGCGTACATGTCGTCAGGTGTCTCGCACACGATCGTCGACGGCACCTCGATCATGTGGACCTATAGCTGCGCGCGACGCGGGCGCCGATGCCCGTGACGATGTCGTAGTTGATCGTGGATGCTGCGTGCGCCCAGTCATCCGCACTCGGAACGCCGCGCGAGGCATCGCCGAACAGCACGACGTCGTCACCCACGGCAACCGGAGTGTCGCCGACGTCGACGACGAACTGATCCATCGCCACACGACCCACGTTGCGATGGACGCGCCCGCCGATCGCGACGGTTGCGGCATTCGATGCCTGGCGAGGAATGCCATCGCCATAGCCGAGCGGAACGAGGGCGAGAGTGGTCGGCGCAGCCGTGCGGTGAGTGAAGCCGTAGGAGATTCCCGATCCGACCGGCACCTGGCGCACGGCCGCGACCTGCGTGCGCAGCGTCATGGCCGGGCGAAGGCCGAGCTGCTCGCTCGTCTCGTCGTCGAACGGCGTGAGCCCATAGAGGCCGATGCCGAGACGCACCATGTCGAAGCGTGACTCCGGAATGCGCAGCGCAGCCGCCGTTGCCGCAGCGTGGAGCAGCTCAGGACGCAGGCCTGCTGCGCGCGCGTCGTCGACAAGGCGCGTGAACAATGAGATCTGCGCGCGATCGTCGTCTGGGCTTGTGTTGGATACGTGCGTCATGAGACCGCGCACGCGAATCAGCCGCTCGGCTTCGAGCTCTGCAGCCAGCGCGAAAACGGCGCCGCACCCCTCCGGGGCGACTCCGTTGCGGCTGAGTCCTGTGTCGAGCTTGATCTGCACAGAGACGTCGGATGCCGCGGCGAGCCGCGCGGCGTCGGCGACGGCGTTCAGCTGGGCAACGCTCGACACCGCCACCTCGACGTTTTGGGCGATCGCCGCCGAGAAGTCTGCGTCGGGCCCGTGAAGCCAGCACAGGATCGGCGCGACGATGCCGGCGCGGCGAAGAACAAGTGCTTCTTCAATATCGGCGGTTCCGAGCATGTCGGCGCCCGCGTCGGCAAGCGCCTGAGCGACGGGAACGGCACCGTGCCCATAGGCATCCGCCTTCACGACGGCCAGTACGTTCTTCGCCTGCGTCGATGCACGCAGCGAGCGCAGGTTATCGGTGATCGCCGCGAGGTCCACGTGTGCTTCGCGCCATGCGTTCACGTTCGATCTCCCCGTATCACCGTCTGATCCGCGACTTTCTCTGCCACAACAAAGGCGATAGCCGCTCCCCCGTCGTGGCTCATTGTGACGTGCAGCCCAGTGATGCCGCGGGCGGCAACGGCCTCAGCCGTCGTTCCTGACAGCGTGAAGAACGGGCCGCCGTCGTCGGTCTTGTCGACGACGATGTCGAGCCAGCGCACGCCATCGGAGCCGCCGAGTGCCTTGATGAGCGCTTCTTTCGCTGCGTAGCGCCCGGCAAGCGAGCGCAGCGGCAGCATCCGTTCGCTCTCAGCGAACAGGCGTTCACGCAGTCGGGGCGTTCGATCGACGGCTCTCTCGAAGCGAGCGAGGTCGACGAGGTCGACGCCGATTCCGACGATCATCGGAAACCACCTGGTTCGCGCATGGCTACTCGACGGTCACACTCTTGGCGAGGTTGCGCGGCTGGTCGACGTCGAGGCCCTTCGCCGACGCAAGCTCCATGGCGAAGATCTGCGTCGGAACAACGCAGAGCAGCGGCTCGAACAGCGGAGCAGCGAGCGGAACACGGACAACCGTGTCGGCGTACGGAAGAACGGCGACGTCGCCCTCCTCGGCGATCGCGATGACGCGAGCACCGCGGGCGCGGATCTCCTGAATGTTCGAGACGACCTTCGAGTGCATTGTCTGAGAGCCGCGCGGGCTTGGAACGACGACGAACACAGGCTGCCCCGGCTCGATGAGCGCGATCGGGCCGTGCTTGAGCTCGCCCGCGGCAAAGCCCTCAGCATGAATGTAGGCAAGCTCCTTGAGCTTGAGCGCGCCTTCGAGCGAGATCGGGTAGCCGACGTTGCGGCCGAGAAAGAGAACGGAGCGTGTGTCGCTCATCCAACGAGCAAGCTGCGCCACCTCGTCGTGCTGGGTGAGCACCTCCGCAATCTTGGCAGGGATCGCCTGGAGCTCAGCAGTGTTGTCGGAGATCTGCTCGCTTGTCAGGCTGCCGCGCACATGTGCGACGTGCAGACCAAGAAGATAGAGCGCCGTGATCTGCGCGACAAATGCCTTGGTCGAGGCGACGGCAACTTCGGGCCCGGCGTGCGTGTAGACGACAGCGTCAGATTCGCGAGGAATCGTCGCACCCTGCGTGTTGCAGATCGAGAGCGTCTTCGCGCCGCGCTCGGCCGCGTACTTCACGGCCATGAGCGTGTCCATCGTCTCGCCCGACTGACTGATCGAGACGACGAGAGTGCTGGAATCGACGACGGGGTCGCTGTACCGGAACTCATGGCTGAGAGCCACCTCCACAGGAAGCCGCGTCCACGCCTCGATTGCATATTTACCGACCATGCCGGCATACGAAGCGGTTCCGCACGCGACGACCACCACGCGGGAGATGTCGCGGAAGAGCTCGTCGAGGCCCTCGAGCTCAGGAACGTGCACGAGACCGTCAGCGCCGATGCGCGCGCGGATCGTGTTGGCGACAGCATCCGGCTGCTCACTGATCTCTTTCGCCATGAAACTCGTCCAGCCACCCTTCTCGGCGGCGGCGGCATCCCACTGCACCTCGAACGGCGTCGACTGCACGGGATTGCCGACGAAATCGGTGACCTCAACGTTGTCGGGAGTGATGGCGACCATCTCTCCCTCACCAACGGCGAGCGCAAAGCGCGTGTACTCGACGAACGCCGCGACGTCGGAGCCGAGAAAGTTCTCTCCCTGACCGAGGCCGATCACGAGCGGTGAATTCTGGCGGGCGCCCACGACGAGTCCCGGCTCGTCTTCGTGGACGGCGAGCAGCGTAAACGCACCGTCGAGCTGCCCGACGACGCGCTGGAATGCCTCGCGCAGGTCACCGGTCTCGGCATACTCGCGTCCGAGCAGCAGCGCCGCCGCCTCAGTGTCGGTCTCGCTTGAGAATGTGAATCCCTGGCCTTCGAGCTCGTCGCGAATCGCCGCGAAGTTCTCGATGATGCCGTTGTGGATGACGGCGAGCTTGCCGTCGGCGCTCAGATGAGGATGCGCATTGTCGTCGGTGGGACCACCGTGCGTTGCCCAGCGCGTGTGGCCGATGCCTGTGGTGCTGGCCGGAATCGCGGTTTCAGCAACGTCGTCGGCGAGCACCGCGAGCTTGCCGGCGCGCTTGCGCGTTTTCAGCGTGCCGTCTGCACCGATAACGGCGACACCGGCCGAGTCATACCCGCGGTACTCGAGCCGTTTCAGCCCGCTCATCAAAACGTCGATGCTGTCACGGCTGCCGACGTATCCTACGATTCCACACATGGTGACAAGTTTATGGGCAGATTCCTGAGTGCCGACCCGCGACGCGGTTCGGTGCTACCGAGATTCGACGTTGTCCGGGGCCGGGATCTCGTCCGGCCGATACTTTGGCAGCCTCGTGGCTGGCACGATCGCTATCGAGCTGATCCCACCAAGGAGCAGTAGGCCGAGCTTCAGCGCGCGCAGGCGGGCTTCGGCGTTGATCTCGACGGCGCGGTCCACCTCCTGCGCAGTGGCGTCGGTTGCGCCCAGCACCTCGCGCAGCTGATCGTTGCTGACGAAGTTGACGTCGTCAAGATCTACCTGATCGACGAGGTTCTGCGGGAGCTCGACGTTGTTCGCCACAGCCTGACCGATGTTGAGGCCAAGAATGGTCACGAGCATCGCTCCCGCAAGAGCGGTGCCCACAGCGGACGCGAGGTTCTGAGTCGTTCCGCGCACGGATCCCACATCACCCGCGGCTTCCTTCGGGGAAGCAGTGACCAGCACGTTGAACACAAGCGTCACCAACGCACCTTGTCCGATGCCGAACACGATCAGTCCCGCGATCGTGGGAATGGTCTCCCAGTTGTTGGTCACGACGAAGGCGAGCCACACAAGCGCGATCGTGGTCAACGAAAAGGAGAACACGCCGATGGCGCGCGGGCTGTATTTCTTGTAGAACCGCACCACGAGCGTAGCGACGATGAACACGGTGAGGTTGAACGGCAGCATCGCTAGCGACGTATCGAGCGGTGTGCGTCCCTGCACGATCTGAATGTACAGCGGCACTGTGAAGTTCAATGCAGCTTCGAGGGCGACGACGATGAACATTGCATATACGGCCGCACGCTCCTTGCTCGAACCGAGAACGGCGAGGCTCACGAGCGGTGCGAGGCCGCGCCTCGAGCGACGCCGTGTCCAGAGAAAGAAGCACTGTCCGAGGATGAGCCCCAACACCACCATCACGATCGCGGGCGAGAGTCCAAGCACCGACAATGGGGCAGTCGGGCGGGCGGTGAGAACGCCCCATGCATTGAGATTGTTGAAGCCGACAGTCAGCAGAATAATGGCAGCACCAATGAATACAGCCCCGACGGCATCGATCCGCACGGAGGCATTGCCCCGATCGCTGCGCAGGCGGAAACTGAAGAAGAACACCGCGACGGCGAGCGCAAAAACGATGATGAAAACCGGACGCCATCCGATAAACGTTCCCAGTGCGCCGCCGATCAGGAACGCGCTCACCCCGGAGATCGCACGAGCCGAACCGAGTGATCCGATCGCCGTCGCCTGCTGAGTTCCTTTGTAGTTCTCAGCAATGAGCGCGACAAGTGCGGGAACGATGATCGCTGCCGACGCTCCAGCAAGAGCCTGACCGGTGATTGCCCAGCCGACGCTCGGTGACACGAGCATCATGACGGAGGAACACGCAAAAATCACGACGACAATACGGAAAATGAGCACCCAGCCGACGCGCTGTCCCAGCTTTGCCCCGACCATGACGAGGGCCGCAACCGCGACCCCGTAGGTGACGATGGTGGAGCTGACGACCGTTGGCGGCACTCCGAAGTCCTCGACCATGCCCCCGAGCGAGACAGGCAGCACGGCAACGTTGAACGACATGAGCACCTGGGCGAGAAACAAGCCGACAAGCGGCGCCCATGAAGCCTTTTCCACGGTCGCAACCTTCTGCTCAGACGTCATGCCTCTCTCCTTCACTATCGGAAGCGAAAATATTCAAACCGAGTGAACGTGAAAGAAAGGCAGTTGCCTTCTGCCCGCGCACGCTGTTCCCCGCCGAGTCGAGCCGGGGCGAGAATGTGCCGAGTGCACCTTTTCCTGGCGCAACTGTCACGATGCCGCCCGAGACACCGGACTTCCCGGGCAATCCGATCTCGAACATCCACTCCCCCGAGCGCTCGTACATTCCGCTCGCCGCCAGCACGGCGAGTGTGTCGCGGCAGACGATCGGTGAAACAACCCGTTGCTTCGTCACAGGGTTCACCCCGCCGTCGGCAAGAGTGGCTCCCATAATCGCCAGATCCTTCGCGCTCACGCGAAGAGAACACTGGCGGGTGTAAATGTCGACGATGCCCGTCGAGTCTCCAGTGACGCGACCGTAGCTCTTCAACAGCTTCGCGATCGCCTCGTTGCGGGTGTTGGTCCCTGCCTCGGATCGGTAGACGTCACCGTCCATCGCCAGCTGCCTGCCGGCAAATGCCGAGAGCCCGGTACGCACGTTCTCCCATTTCTCGGCGTGAGTCTCCCCCGGCATGAGCGCTGTTGTCGCTATCGCGCCCGCATTCACCATGGGATTCATCGGATGCCCATCGTTCAGTTCAATGGCCATCACCGAGTTGAAGGACATGCCCGTATTGTTCACCCCGACGAGTCGTCCAACGTCAGCGTGCCCGAACTCGTTGCAGACCAGCGCATAAACGAATGCCTTCGAGATGGACTGTATGGTGAATTCGACCTCGGCATCTCCCGCCATGTGGATGCCGCCGTCGACATCCGCGATGCAAATGCCAAACTGAGCCGGATCGGCTGCGGCAAGCTCGGGAATGTAGTCGGCAACGTGCCCGCGGTCATCGGCAATGTTTCGTTCGTACGCCTCGAAGACACGTTCGTCGACGCGTTCCCAACTGGGCAGTTCACCTGTCGAGACGCGCTGATCGACTCCGTCGGTGTTCGTGTCAAGCACGACCGCTCCCCCTCCGACCACGGCCGTGGCCCTTGTGTTGCCGCCGTCAATTCGGACAATAACACCGATAGCACGACGTGAATAGAGCACGATACAACAGACGGGCGATGTGCCGGCGGAACGAATCCACGGCGCAACCTGCGTAAAATGTGGTCACATGTCGCTCAGTCGCACAGCCACCGGTTCAACCCCCGTGCACACAACGCCGTTTGTCGAGATCGACCGCGCACGCTGGGCGAGTCTTGCACCGAACATGCAGAACCCGTTGACGGATGCTGAGATCGTGCAGCTCCGGGGCCTTGGCGACCGCATGGACATCGCAGAAGTCGCCGAAGTGTACCTGCCGCTCAGCCGTCTGCTCAGCCTGTACGTGGCGAATGCGAAGAAGCTGCACGACTCAACCCAATCGTTTCTCGGCGAGTCCTCGGCACGCACGCCGTTCGTCATCGGCGTCGCGGGCTCGGTCGCTGCCGGAAAGTCAACGGTCTCCAGACTGCTGCGCGAACTCATGGCGCGCTGGCCCGACACTCCCCGCGTCGAGCTCATCACGACAGACGGGTTTCTCTATCCCAACGAAGAGCTCGAGCGCCGCGGCATCATGCATCGCAAAGGCTTTCCCGAGGCCTACGACCGCCGATCGCTGCTGCGCTTCATCACCGAAGTGAAGTCGGGTGCCGACGAGGTGCGCGCGCCGTTCTACTCGCACATGCAGTACAACATCGTTCCCGACGCGAGCATTGTGGTGCGCCGCCCCGATGTGCTCATCGTCGAAGGGCTCAACGTGCTGCAGCCGGCACTCGCCGGTCACCTCACGATCGCCGATCTGTTCGACTTCAGCATTTACGTGGATGCGCGCACTGATGACATTGCGCACTGGTTCGAAGAGCGCTTTATGACACTGCAGCGGGGAGCATTCAGCAACCCCAACTCATATTTCAACGTGTTCGCCGAGTTGAGCGAGCAGGAGGCTCGCGACAAGGCGCGCTATTTCTGGACGGAAGTCAACGAACCCAATCTTCGCGAGAACATCCGCCCCACTCGCGCCCGCGCCAAGCTCGTCCTGCGCAAAGAGCGCGACCACACGGTGAGCAAGGTTCTGCTGCGCAAGATCTGATCGAGCATTCGGGGCATCTCCAGCATCCGCCCCTACTCTGGCGAACATGACGTACCAGACCGAGATCTCTCGCGATATCGTTCGCGCGGAGAATCCCGACCGCCCGGCGCGGCGGCTGATGCGACGCATCCGCGGGTGGCTGGTGAAGCATCCTCGTCTTCACCACGCCTATCGTGTGACGATCGGCACGCTCGGTACTGTTATCGTCCTTCTCGGGCTCGTTCTCGTGCCGCTTCCCGGGCCGGGATGGCTCATTGTCTTTCTCGGTCTGGCGATTCTCGGCACCGAGTTTCGGTGGGCCCGGCGCCTCTCCGGGTGGCTGAAGCGGATGCTGTCGCGGTTCTGGGCGTGGCAGAAATCACGTCGCGCGGCACGCGCATAAAGCTCTTCCGGCGGGCTCTCATTGCCCCATAGGATGGGGGCCATCGTGCACTGACGCACAGATGGGAGAAGCATGGACTTGCTTTGGTTTGAAGAGGGCCTGAAATTCATCAGCGGAATCGTCTGGGGACCGTTCGTCCTCATCCCCCTCCTCATCGGAACGGGAATCTATCTCACAATCAGGCTCGGCGGGCTGCAGTTCATCAAGCTCGGTGCCGCGCTGCGCCTCGGCATCCTGAAACGCAAAGATGCGGGCAGTGAAGGTGATATCTCGCAATTTCAGGCGCTGACCACCGCGTTGGCGGCAACCGTGGGAACGGGAAACATCGTCGGTGTTGCCACGGCCATCGCCATCGGCGGGCCCGGCGCCCTTTTCTGGATGTGGGTCACCGGCCTCGTTGGCATGGCGTCGAAATACACGGAGGCATACCTCGGCGTTCGATTCAGGGGAACGGATGCCGCAGGCGAGAAGTCGGGCGGGCCGCAATACTATCTCGCGCGCGGCATCAAGGGCCCGCTGGGCAAGACGCTCGGCCTGATGTTCGCAATCTTCGCGACAATCGCCTGCTTCGGTATCGGCAACATGACGCAGGGAAACTCCATCGCGTCGAACGTGGAATCAAGCTTCAACGTGCCCACGTGGGTGACCGGTGTCACGCTGACTGTGCTCGCGCTGCTCGTGCTCGTCGGCGGGATCAAATCAATCGGCCGTGTCACCGCCGGATTTGTTCCGATCATGATCATCTTCTACGTTGCCGCTGCTCTCTACATTCTGATCGTCAACGTCGGACAGCTGCCCGCTGCCCTCGGCGAGGTCTTCTCGCAGGCGTTCACGGGAACGAGCGCGGCTGGGGGATTTGCCGGTTCTGCGATCATCATCGTGATTCAATACGGAACCGCCCGCGGGCTGTTCTCCAACGAATCCGGCCTTGGTTCGGCTCCCATCGCTGCGGCGGCGGCCCAGACGAGCCACCCGGTCCGTCAGGGCCTCGTATCGATGACCCAGACGTTCATCGACACCATCATCGTCGTCACCATGACCGGTCTCGTCATCGTCACGACCGGAGCGTGGAAAGCCGTCGACCCCGAAACAGGCGAGCAGATCTCTGCGGCGCTTATGACGGGAGAGGCGTTCACGAACGGGCTTCCCGGCGAATGGGGCCACTGGGTCGTGACGATAGCCCTCGTGATGTTCGCGTTCTCGACGATCCTCGGCTGGTCGTACTACGGTGAGCGCAACATCGAACGACTCTTCGGCCGCAAGGCCGTGATGCCGTTCCGCATCGTGTTCTCGCTGATCGTCTTCGTTGGCTGCACTGTGCAGCTCGGCGTGGTGTGGGCGTTCTCCGACGTCATGAACGGGCTCATGGCGCTGCCGAACCTGCTTGGTCTGCTGATTCTTTCTGGCCTCGTTGCCCGGGAGACAAAGCACTACCTCAAGCACGATCCGAAGCTCGAGGCGACGAAGGAAGAGATTGAGGAGTTCATGGCCGGACGCGAAGGCTGGGAGGACTGGAAGGCCGGCGACGTCGTTGGCTCCAGCCGCCGCGACCTCTAATCTGCGCCGACTCTCACGAACAGCACGTGGGCCCGCCTCCGACTGGATGCGGGCCCACGTGCTGTGAGAGCTATCGT
Source organism: Paramicrobacterium chengjingii (assembly GCF_011751765.2). GTDB lineage: Bacteria > Actinomycetota > Actinomycetes > Actinomycetales > Microbacteriaceae > Paramicrobacterium > Paramicrobacterium chengjingii. Next base: position 737,416 of record NZ_CP061169.1, on the reverse strand, counting down.
CAGGCGATGCTGAGGTGCGTTCGCACAACACCGGCCAGCTGGTCGGCGATGCGATCAGCTGTGTCGTGGTCGGCGGCTTCGACCATCACACGCACAAGCTGCTCGGTTCCGCTGGGCCGAAGCAGCACGCGCCCGGTCTCGCCGAGCAGACCTTCGGCCTCAGCAACGGCGAGCATCACGTTCTCGTCTGAGTGCGCACGCGTTTTATCAACGTCTTTCACGTTGATCATCACCTGCGGGTACACGGTCATTACCGATGCGAGCTCCGCGAGGGTCTTGCCCGTGCGCGCCATCTCGCTCACAAGGTGAAGCCCGGTGAGGATGCCGTCGCCCGTCGTGGCGAATTCACTCATGATCACGTGGCCGGACTGCTCGCCGCCGAGGGCATAGCCCTTCTCGTTCATCGCCTCAAGAACGTAGCGGTCGCCCACCTTCGTCTGAAGCATCGAGATGCCGTTCTCCTCCATCGCGCGACGCAGGCCGAGGTTGCTCATCACCGTTGCGACAAGTGTGTCGTCCACGAGCTTCCCGCGCTCCTTCATCGACACGGCGAGGATCGCCATGATGACGTCGCCGTCGATGACTGTGCCGTTCGCATCAACGGCGAGGCAGCGATCGGCGTCACCGTCGTGAGCGATTCCCACGTCGGCGCCGAGCTCGACGACGGTGCGAGCCAGACTGTCGATGTGCGTCGAACCGACGCCGTCGTTGATGTTGATGCCGTCCGGATCGTTTCCGACCACGGACACCCGGGCACCGGCATCCGAGAATACCTGCGGTGAGACCCCAGCCGCTGCGCCGTTCGCGCAGTCAATCACCACGTGCACGCCGTCAAGCGAATGGGGAAGACTGCCGAGCAGGTGAATGAGGTAACGGTCTTCGGCGTCAGCAAACCGCTGAATGCGACCGACGTCGGCACCGGTCGGCATGAGCTGCTCAGTCTCGAGGTGTTCTTCGATGCGCTCCTCGACGATGTCGGGCAGCTTCGTTCCGCCGTGCGCGAAGATCTTGATGCCGTTGTCTGGCGCGGGATTATGGGATGCCGAGATCATCACGCCGAAATCGGCGTCGATGTCTTGCACGAGGAAGGCAGCGGCGGGCGTCGTGATCACGCCGGCGTCGAGCACGTCGACGCCGCTCGATGCCAGACCAGCCGAGACGGCAGCGGCGAGAAACTCGCCGGAGACGCGCGGATCGCGGGCGACGACGGCGACAGGACGCTTGCCCTCTTCACGCCTGACCTCAGCACTTCGGCCTTGCCCAAGCACCACTGCGGTAGCTTGAGCAAGGCCGAGAGCGAGGTCGGCTGTGAGAACACCGTTCGCGAGTCCGCGAACGCCGTCAGTTCCAAACAGACGAGCCATGGAGAGTCGAACCCTCCGTGGTTAGCGCTTCGAGAACTGAGGTGCCTTGCGGGCCTTCTTGAGTCCAGCCTTCTTGCGCTCCTTGACGCGTGCGTCACGCGAGAGGAAGCCGGACTTCTTCAGGGTTGCGCGGTTGTTCTCAACGTCGATCTGGTTGAGCGCACGAGCGATGCCGAGACGCAGTGCGCCGGCCTGACCCGAGGGGCCACCTCCCGAGATGCGGGCGATCACGTCGTAGCTGCCCGAAAGCTCGAGCACAGTGAACGGGTCGTTGATGAGCTGCTGGTGGAGCTTGTTCGGGAAGTAGTCGGAAAGCTCACGGCCGTTGACCGTGATGCTTCCCGTGCCGGGAACGAGACGCACGCGGGCAATTGCCTGCTTGCGGCGTCCGACTGCTGCGCCGGGAACGGAGAGTGCGGGCCGCGGAGCTGCAGCAGCCTCAGGTGCCTGCTCGCTCTCGGTGCTGTAGTTCTCGGGGGTTTCGATGGAATCTTCGATCTTCGCCACTGTCATGAATCCTTAGCTTTGTGGGGCGCTTACTGCGCGACCTGGTCGAATGAGTACGGCTTCGGCTGCTGAGCGGCGTGCGGGTGCTCGCTGCCTGCGTACACCTTGAGCTTGCCCAGCTGGTCGCGACCGAGGGAGTTCTTCGGGAGCATCCCGCGAACTGCCTTCTCGACGGCGCGAACGGGGTTCTTCTCAAGGAGCTCGCCGTAGCTCATGGATGAAAGGCCGCCCGGGTAACCCGAGTGACGGTAAGCGCGCTTCTTCTGCGCCTTGTCGCCGCTGAGCGAAACCTTTGCGGCGTTGACGATGATGACGTAGTCACCCGTGTCGAGGTGGTTGACGAAGGTCGGCTTGTGCTTACCGCGAAGAAGAACGGCTGCGTGGCTTGCCAGACGGCCGAGAACGACGTCTTCGGCGTCGATGACGATCCAGTCGCGCTGGATCTCACTGGCCTTGGGGGAATATGTGCGCGTCACAGTTGTGCTGCTTTCGTAATCGTTAGTTGGACGTTCGTGAATCCCGCTCCGTTGGGTGTTCACATGACGTGAACTCCGCAGGTGGAGGGCTCAACTACGGGTGCGTGCCAAAAAACGGGCACAGCACCAACGAGCTATATTACGTGACCAGCGACACGCGGTCAATTCGCGTCGACGGATGCTGCGAGAGCGAGACGCACTGGACTCTCCTCTAGCGTGACAGCATGCCGTCGAGAGCTCGCCACCCTGCAGATCGTGACCGATGGCGCCCAACCGTGAAACGTGTACTTCTCGGCTGCGCGGCACTGATCAAGGCAACGGAGGGCAAGGGCTTCGTCGACCCTCGCTTTGCTCAGAACTGGGATGCGGCGGCGGACTCTGGCCTGAGGCGAGGTGCCTATCACTTCTTCACGTTGTGCGCCTCGGACTCCGAACAGGCAGATAATTTTCTTGCCACTGCCCGTCCAGACGAATTCGCACTGGCTCCTGCCGTCGATCTCGAACTCATCGGGCCCTGCAAGAAGCGTCCGCCGCAGCGCGAGGTCGCCGCCGAACTCCAGACGTTCATGCACACGGTCGAGGCGGCATGGGGTCCCCCCCCCTGCTCGTCTATGCCCGCGCGTCGTTCACCTCGGAGTACTCGATCGGCACTCTGGCCGACAATCCCACGTGGGTGACGCATTTCTTCTTTCGGCCGACCGCTCTGCCAGCAGAGCCGAGCTCTCGAATTGCTTCTTCGTCCACAGGCAAAGAGTTTTGCAAGTTATCCACAATAGTGGTGTGACCAGGTGTTTATGCCGATGCAATGTCAGTGGGTCCTGGAAGACTACGGGCATGGAGAAACCCATCGGGCACAGCATCAAAGCGGTAGCGGGCATCGCGTCCGCGGCGGCTTCGCGGGTGCTCGAAACTCTGCCCCGCTCGGCTGCCGCAGCGAGCGACGATGCGCTGCTCGAGACTGTCGCCGCGCTCGGTGAGCTGGGGCGCGCCCAGCAGACCGCTCTCGCTCTCGTGGCTTCGGAGGTCGCGACGCGGTCGGTGAAGTTGGATGGCGCGCAGACGCTTGCGTCCCGGAACGGGCAACGTGATGCGATCGGGCTTCTGCAATCGACCGCCCGCATCTCGCACGGTGCGGCCCGCCGCGCTCTTGCTTACGGCGACGCCATCTCCGTCGACTCGAGCGTTTCCGGGGCGCCGCTGCCACCCCGCTGGAGCCACATTGCCGAAGCAGCGTTTGCCGGAACGATCGATGCCGAGGCCGCGACTCCCATCATCCGGAGTCTCGAAGAGGTGCGTCTTTCGGCCGATCCGGAGATGCTGGATGCCGCGGAGGACGGCATGATGCGGATCGCCTCTCAGTCGACCCCGGAGTACTCCACGCAGCAGATGCGCGTCTGGAAAGAAGCACTCGATCCCGACGGCGCGAGGCCGAGAGAAAAGGCACAGCGCCAGGCCCGGTTCTTTCGCATCGGCCAGGTCAATGATCAGGGGATGACTCCGATTCGTGGGCTCCTCACCCCGGATGCAGCGGCACGACTCAACGCAGCAGTCTCCACGCACACCAATCCGCGCGCCCGTGTCATCTTCAGGCCAGCTACTGAACGAGACAACACGGCTGCCTCTCACGACATCAACGACAACGATGCCGCCCGCGTCGGCGCTCACGATCTCGACCCGCGAACACGAGGTCAGAAGCTGCACGACATCGTCGACGGATTAATCGGCTCTGGCCACCGCGCCTCGGTCACCGGTGCTGGCAGCCGCCGGGCGCAGACCGAGGTGATCGTGACGACCACGCTTGACGAACTTCGAAACGGTAGCGGTGTGGGCTGGGCCAACGGCGCTGACGAGCCCCTCGGTCCCATCACCACGGAACGCATCCTCTGCGACGAAGGCTACCGGCGGATGCTTCTCGGCGACAACGGCGAGGCTCTCTGGCTCGGCCACACACAACGTGCCTTCTCACCGCAGCAGAAGCTGGCGATCGCCGCCCGTGACGAAACCTGCGCCTGGCCCGAATGCGACATGCCCGCAGACTGGTGCGAAGTCCACCACGCGAAGCATTGGAGCCAGGGCGGGCCCACAGACATCGACGATGGACTGCTGCTCTGCAGCGCCCACCACCATATGCTGCACGCCCAGAACTGGGTGATCAGCATGCAAGACGGCATTCCGTATCTGACGCCACCCGCGTTCATGAGACTCACGGGCGAACCAATCAGACTCGGACGCAACCGACCACGCCAGGTCAGCCGCACACGCCGCACCAGAAGACGCCGGCGCGGCACCGCACGAGCTGGCGGTGCCGATCCGCCCGACAGCAGCTGAGACGCAGCCTACAGAACACACAGATACCGTGCCCCGGCGCGGAAAGTCACGCCAATCGTACGACCGGGCTGCCCGAGCGAGCGACATCAGTTCAGTTCAGCGTGCGTTTGGCGCGCGTGAGTTCGGCGCGCGCAGCCAGCAGATCGTCTTCGGGGTAGCCGACCTGCACAAGAATGAGGCCGTGCGCCGGCATCACAGCAAACGCACTCGTGCGTGCACCGGCATCCCTGAACCGCACAAGATCAGCGGCAGTGAGCCGACCTTCGCCCACTGAGACGCAGGCCCCCGTCAACGAGCGAACCATGCTGTGACAGAAGGCATCGGCCTTCACCTCGGCGACGACATAGCCGGCGTCGTCCCGGCTCCAGCGAAAATCCTGCAGCGTGCGAATCGTCGTAGCGCCCTCGCGCGGCTTGCAGTACGCGCCAAAGTCGTGGAGCCCGACAAGTTCGCGCGCGGCAGCATCCATCGCCTCAACGTCGAGGGTCGCCGGATGCCACACCACAGTGTTGCGCTCAAGCGGATTGCGTCCCGTCACAGCGTCGGCAATTCGATAGGAGTATCGCCTCCACGATGCCGAGAACCGCGCGTCGAAGCCATCGGGAACCTCGCTGGCATTCGTGACCACAACGTCAGAACGCCGACCGAGCACACCGTTGATGCGGCGCGCGAAGACCTCGCCGGAACTCTGAGTCCCAGCATCCCGACGCTTCTGCCTCGTCAGTGCCTCGACGTGCCGCGCATGCAGATCCACATGCGCTACCTGCCCAGTCGCGTGAACTCCTGCATCCGTGCGCCCGGCGACGGTCAGTCCGGGTTCATCGCCCCGGCGACCAAAAAGTCGGGCGATGGCGTCCTCCAGCACGCCCTGCACGGTGCGCAGGCCGGGTTGCCGCGCCCACCCAGAGAAGTCGGAGCCGTCGTACGCGATGTCGAGCCGGAATCGTGTGGCGAGCGGATGCTGATCGGTCACGGCGCTCAGTCTATCGACACCGTGCCCTCGAGCAGCTCGACAAATCCATCGGTGCCGTTCACCCGAATTCGCTGCCCATCACGGATGAGCCTCGTGGCATTCTCCACCGCGACGACAGCAGGCAGCCCGTATTCACGAGCGATCACCGCGCCGTGAGTCATCACGCCGCCCACCTCCGTGACCAGCCCCGCGATCCCGAGAAACACGGGCGTCCAGCTCGGGTCCGTGAATGCTGTCACGAGGATGTCACCCGGCTCAAGGTCAGCGTCGCCAATATCACTGACGACGCGAGCTCGGCCCTTAACAGTCCCCGCAGAGACCGCGAGACCAGGAAGTGCGCCGGCCGGCACGTCATCGCGATGGTACGCACCGCTGATCGTCTCGCCCACAGAAGTGAGCAGCCGCGGCGGCGTCAGCGTCTCGTCTCGGGCGAACTCGTCGCGTCGTCTGTGTATGAGCACGTGATCGACCTGCTGCGTGCGCACGGCCTGCTGCAGTTCGTCAAAGCGCAGAAAGAAGATGTCGTCTGCCTGTCGCAGAAGTCCGGAACGCACCTGACGTTGCGCCTCGCCGAGCAGCGCCCTGCGGTATTCGGAGTATCTATTGATCATGACGTACTTCGGATATTCGCGGTACCCCGTGTACGCCCGGAGCCGCCTGATTGCATCCTCCGTCTCGGCCACTTTGCGTTCGCCGTCCGGAAGCTCTCTCAGCCGCATCAGCACCTCATCGCGCTTCGCCAATGCCTGCAGCCGTCCGTGCTCAAAGCGTCGCGCACTTTCGCCAGGCGCGACATTGTCGATGTTCGCCACAAGCGCGGGAACGAGAAGCTCCGGGCGTTCATCCCACCGCTCGCGCGTGACGTCGATCTCGCCGACACAGCGCATGCCGTAGTCGTCGAGAAACGCGCTCAGTGCAGCGGCAGCATCCGGTCCCCCTGCACGAGCTCGCAGGTCGTCGAGCAGTCGCCCGTCGGTCACGGATCCTGAGGCCACATTGTTCAGGTGCGCGACGACATCCGCGTGCGGGCGCATGGCATCGGCGACGTCCAGCAGTGCGAGGCCCATCTCGGCAGTCACATTATGCGGCACAGACTGAGCAAGAACATCGGCGGCGTTCGTCTCTCCCAGCCAATCGCTCAGCGTCTCATTGAGTGTGCGCGACGCTTCGATTCCCGCCATGAGCACCTGCATGCTCTGCGGATCACTCACCAGGCGTCGGAGCTCGCCGATGTCTGTCAGGATCGCGTCGAACAGGGCCGGTCCCGATTCATGCCGGATGTTGCGGCGAAACGCCGCGATCGACTGCTCTGCGGTGGCGATTAGCTGTTCGACGGCTCCGGGTTCCGGCTCGGCCGTCGCTTCTCCGACGCCCGGAGGCATGGGTCCCGGGTCGGAGCCAGGCTTCAGCGGCACGATGTCGCGATTGATCACGGTCTGCAGCGCGTCGGCGATCAGCGGCTCCGATGCCCCGAGCCCACGGGTGAGACCCGTGCGTCCCTCGGGAGTGGTGAGCATCGCCGTAATGTCGACGAACAGCCGGCTGCCTGCCTCCGCCATCGTGCGCAGCGCCGTCAGCTGCCAGACTGAGAGCCCGAGCGGCTTCATCGCGTCGGTCATCATCTGCTGATGGCCGACCGACGCGTACACGTGGATGCCGTCGTCAGGAGCTGGCGGAAGCGGGTAGAGGGTCGTGATCGGACGGCTCTGAACGATGAAGAACGTGCCATCTGCACAGCACCATTCGATGTCTTGCGGCCCGCCCATGTGCTTCTCGATTCGGCGCCCGAGCTCGACAAGCCGAACGACCTGGGACTCTGCCAGCACGGGTTCGGTCGCCGTCTTGGATGCCGAGACGATCTCGCCGTCACGCACGGTGTAGGAATCTGCCAGCACTTGACCGGAGACGAAGCTGTCTCCGAGGCCGCGGACGGCCTCCACTGTGGCGATCGTGCGATTCGACGTCACCGGGTCGGCGGTGAACAGAACTCCTGCAGCATCCGCCGGCACCATGCGCTGCACGATGACGGCCATGTCGACGGTCCCGTGGTCGATATTGTTCGCCACCCGGTATGACACGGCGCGTTCCGTGAAGAGGGAGGCCCAGCAGCGCCTGATGTGATCGAGAATGCGCTCGAACCCCATCACGTTCAGGTATGAATCCTGCTGGCCGGCAAAGGATGCTGACGGCAGATCCTCTGCCGTCGCACTGGATCGCACGGCATACGCTCCGTCCTCGCCCAGCGCCACGTGCGCATCGGCGATCGACGTCACGAGGTCGCTCGGAAGCTCGATGCTCTCAACCGCGTGCCGCAGCGACGCGCTGACCTCGGCTAGCGCGCCGCGGTCATCGGCGGTCAAGCGCGACAGTACGGCGAGTGACGCGGCAACGACAGGGGACGCCGCGACGACGCGCTGGTAGGCCTCGGTCGTCACGCAGAAGCCATCGGGCACGTGCACCTCGCCCACTCTCATCAGTTCACCGAGGTGAGCACCCTTGCCACCGACAGTTTCGACCATTGTGCGTTCGACATTCGCCAGCTTCAGTATCTCGGCCATCGTGCTCCCCCTCGCGATCCGCCACAACAACAGATCATCGATTATGAACCAAAAATCCGCGCCTCATGAGGCGTGCCGATCTGCGATAAAATAAAAGCAACGAGGGATCAGCGGGCATGCACCGCAGGAGTCAGCTCAGAACCGGGCAATTGCCTCAGTGAGCAGCCAGTGGCCGTGCGCCTCAAATTCGTCATCGCCCACCTGGAACGCCCAGCACGCTGTTCCGATCGCTTCGCGCAGCAGCTCCATTGGCCAGATGCGCTCATCACGCGGGTCGTCACCATAGCCAGCCACGAACTCCGCCTCGAGAGCGGAATTCTCGCGCCACTGCTTCATTGCGATGCGGCACAGATCCGTCGAGGGCGGACGAAACGCAAAGCGACCGAAATCGATGACGCGCAACCACTCGTCGTCGATCAGCCAGTTGCGCGGCTGCCAGTCGCCGTGCGTCGGTACGACAGTGATCGGCATCGGACGATACAGCGAGAGGATGCTGCGAGTCTCTGCCTCGATCGCGGGAGAAATGCGGTGGTCGCCGGGTGCTGCTCGACAAAGTGAGACGAGACGTTGTCGAGAAGTCCGCGATGCCAGGTGCTCATCGCATCAGGCTAGAGCATCTCGGCTGCGGCTCTCATGCGCCATTCACTCTGCCGCGTTATCCTCGATCGGTTCCATGGTGACTTCAGCTTCTTCCCTCCCTCAGCCCGCCGCCCGCATTCACTACGCGGGCTTGGACGGGCTGCGCGCGCTCGCCGTAGCCGGGGTGCTTGTCTACCATCTGTTCCCCGGCGCGCTTCCCGGCGGCTTCATCGGCGTTGACGTGTTCTTCGTCATCTCGGGATTTCTCATCACAAGCCTGCTCATGCGAGAGCATCACACGCAGGGCCGCATCAGCCTCAGCGGATTCTGGACACGGCGCGCTCGTCGAATTATTCCTGCCCTCGTTCTGGTCGTCACCGCATCGACAACGATCGCGCTTGTGATCGGTGGCGACGTGCTCGTTCGCATCGGGAGGCAGATTCTCGGTGCGGCAACGTTCAGCTACAACTGGGTAGAGATCACGACAGGCGGCTCGTACTTCGACGCGCTCTCCCCCGAAATGTTTCGCACACTATGGTCGCTCGCCGTCGAGGAGCAGTTCTACATCGTCTGGCCCCTGCTTCTGCTCGCCCTCCTTCTTCTGCCGTCACGGTGGCTGCGCGCTGGCGTGCTTGTCGCGGCATCCATTGGCTCCGCGCTCTGGATGGCCCACCTCTTCGCGCCCGGGGCCGATGCGACTCGCGTCTACTACGGCACAGACACGCATGCATTCGGCCTACTGATCGGCGCCGCCCTCGCCGTGCTGCTCGAAGGCCGTCTCGGCGCTGGACTGCCGCGCTCGAACGGCCGGGCAACGCGTGTCACGTTCGACGTGGCCGGCACCATCGCGCTCGTCGGCGTGGGGGCGCTGGCGTTCTCGCTCGGAGATGGCGACGACTTCACGTATCGCGGTGGTCTCGCGCTCGCGTCGCTGCTGACAGTGATCGTGATCGCCGCGGCGATCAGACCCCGCTCGGTGCTGGGCTCTCGGCTTGATGCCGGTGCCCTGCGCTGGCTTGGGCGCCGCTCATACGGTGTCTACCTCTGGCATTGGCCCGTCTTCACCCTGACGCTCGCGGTGAGCGGCTCGACAGCAACGCAGGCGCCACCCGTCACCGCATCGCTCGTCGCCATCGTCATCACTCTTGCGGCCTCAGAACTGTCATTCCGCTTTGTCGAGACGCCCGTGCGCACCCGAGGCTTTCGCGACTGCGCACGCGCGCTCACTCGAGCCGTGCGCACCAGCATTCCCCGCGCCGCGGTCTCTATCGGGATCGTCGCTGTCGCCCTCGTGCTCGTCGGCTCTACGGGCACCGCCATGGCCGTTTCCCCGCAATCGTCGTCTGTGGAGCAGCTGATCGCCAACGCGCAGAAGTCCTCACAGACGAAGACTGCACCCCCGAAGACGCCAGCGAAATCGACGGTCACCGGTGAGAACATCACTGCCGTCGGCGATTCGGTGATGCTTGCCGCCGCACCGGCGCTCGAAGATTCACTGCCTGGAATTGACATTGACGCGTCGGTATCGCGATCGATGTATACCGCGCCCGGCATTCTGGAAGATCTGGAACAGCAGGGGCGACTGCGCAGCACCGTCATCATCGGTCTCGGCACGAACGGCCCCGTCAACGAGTCGACTCTCGACGAGATTGTCGAGATTATCGGCCCGGAACGGCACCTCATTCTCGTCAATGCCTATGCGCCCCGGGACTGGATCGAGGGCGTCAACGCTGAGCTCGATTCCTTCGCAGCGGCGCGTCGCACATCGGTCATCGCCGATTGGAGTGACGCCATCGACCCGCGCGCGACGGAGCTGCTTGCCGCCGACCGCATCCACCCCGGCTACGAGGGCGGAACCGTATATGCAGAGGCAATCATGCGCTCCCTGCAGGTGCTCGCCGACCTGCCTCCCGCCGTGACGGAGCAGTACGGTTACAACCTTCCGGTCGTTCGCTGAGCAGCATCCGCCCGGCTACACCTCGAGAACGTACGAGTACCCGCGGTCGCCGGCGACAAAGCCCATGCGCTCGTAGAGCGTATTGGCACCGGTTGGGCTCTCGGAGTCCACGTCGAGGGTTGCACGCTCGATGCCGGCATCGCGCAGGCTCTGCAACGCCGCGGTGATGATCGCCGGGGCGAGCTTCTCGCCGCGATGGTCGCGCACCACACCGATGTACTCGATGTATGCCTTGGAGTACCCCGCAGCCTCCCAGTCACGCTTGTTCACGGAGACGAGGGCAAACGCGACGACACGACGCTCCCCGGCATCCGTCTTCTCGACCGCAACGCGGCTGAGGTCTTTGCGAAACTCCGGTGACGACGTCATGTGCTCCCAGCGCTCTTGCGTCGTCGGCTGGCTGCCCCAGTGATCGCGGAATGCGTCGTTGCGCGCACGTCGCGACGATTCGACGAGCTCGTCGTCAAGGGGGACGATGCGCACGTCGGCCATCGGCTCGATAATCTCGACGGCGTCAGACAGTCGCCGCTCCATCTCGGTGAAGTAGCGCGTGAGCGTGAATCCAGCGCGCTCGCTGAGATGCTGGCCCGCTATGTTGCCGTGCTCCTGGTCAACCATGATCCAGCCGGGAAGAGCGTGCGGCGACGCCGACAGCAGCTGCAGAGCACGGTCGCGCTGCCACGCAAGCAGCTGTCGCCCGATGCCGCGGCCTCGCCATGTTGGGTGAACTGTGCCCTCGAGGTACACCTGCACTCGCGTCGACTTCGCCTGCGCCTCGGCGACGACTCCCGCGGCGATGAGCACGCCCGAGGCACTCTCGCCCACAAGCGTGTCTGTGGCCATGATGAGCTCCGACGACTTCAACGCGTTCTCCACCTGCGCGCGGGTTGTGGTTGATGCCGGATGATCGACGCGATCAGCGGCATCCATCAACACCATCATGGCGTCGAGGTCGTCGAGGGTCGCCGGCTTCCACCGAGCGATATCGGGATGCTGCGGGAGCTCGAGCTCTGGCGACGCGACACGGTCACGGAGAGCAGTACTGGTGACGGTCATGCCTTCAGTTTAACGAATCAGCCCAACGTTGCTGGGCGCTCGCTCACACCCGAACGAACATGAGTGTCGAGAAAACCGAGGAGTGTCTCGTACCAGACCTGTGCGTTGCCTCGCCCGAGAATCCAATGCCCTTCGTCGTGGAAATACAGGTAACGGTGCTGCGTGAGCCCGTCGGCGTCTCGCGGCGTCGCCGACCTGCTCAACAAGTCGTACCAGAGCTGCTGCCCCTGCGCGATCGGCACGCGATAATCGCGGTCACCGTGGATGACGAGCATCGGCACCTGGATGTCCTCGACAAAACGGTGCGGCGAATACTGCTCGTTCTGCACCCGCATCGGCTCGTCCCAGCCATCGTTGTCCGTCGTCGATCCCATCGATTCGGTGTTCCAGAGCGACGCATGCGTGACGATGCAGCGAAACCGCGTCGCCGTGTGTCCTGCCACCCAGTTCGCCATGTACCCGCCGTAGCTTCCGCCCGCGAGTGCCGTGCGATCGCAATCGATGTCGTCACGTGCAATCGCAGCGTCCGTGAGCGCCATGATGTCGGTGAAGGGCACTCCGCCGAGCTGCTGCTGGCCGCGGTCGATCATGTGCTGCCCGTACCCGGTGGAGATCGCCGGGTCGGGAAGCAGCACGGCATAGCCGGCGGCGACGAATGGGTTGGGGTTCCAACGGTACGTCCAGGCGTTCCACGAGCCCCACGGACCGCCGTGTGCGAAGACGACAAGCGGATGCGGCCCCTCGCCGCTCGGCACGCGCAACCAGGCGCGCACTGTCGTTCCGTCTTCCGCCGTTGCGGTGATCTCGCGCAGCTCTCCCGGAGCGTCGAGCGCGTGCGCCGGGTTCGGCAGATCGGTCACCGCGCCTGTTACCGGGTCAATGGCCACGGGATGCGGGGCGACGTCGACTGCTGAGGCAACAGCGACGAGGCGGTCGCCCTGCACCGCGAGTCCGGTGAACGCGCGCTTCTGCGCAGGGCCGCCGGCCAGCCTGCGCGGCTGGGCATCGTTCAGCCCGCCGATCCACACCGACCCGCGACCGGTGTCGTCACTCACCGCTGCGATCGTCGCATCGTCGAGCCACACCGGGGCAGCCCAAAAGTCGTGTTCCGGCCAGAGCTCCGAGACATCTCCCGTGGTCAGGTTGAGCAGCTGAAGGCGAGCACTGAGGCTCTGCCTGGCCGTCCAGTTCGTAAAGCGCCCGATCACGGCGCGCGTTCCATCGGGCGAAATGGGTCCTGCCTCGGCCTCGTCGACACCGTCGGGGTCTGCGTCGATCAGAAGGCTCGGCTCGCCGCCACGCAGATCGATGCGCCACACCTGCACAGCCATGAGCTTCGAGGGGACGCTGATCTGCATCGTCGCAAGTGCGAACGTCCCGTCTTCGGCGAGCGTCCAGTCGGTGAGGCGCCCGTAAGGCATTCGTGCATACGTGAACTCGAGTAGCTGCGGCACAGGCTCGTCGTCGGAATCCGGCTTCGGGGCAGGGCGTTCGGTCGCCGCATCGAGATCCGTGGGAAGCGTGGACACGGCAAGCACGCTTCGCGTGGGACCAAGATCACTGTCCCAGTATCGCGTCGGAAACCCGGAGTGCAGAGCTGCCGAGACCTTCGCCTCGCTGCGCTTCTTCGACAGGTCGGCATGTTCCTTCTCCGTCGCCGCCTGCGAGTGCACGGCAAGCTCGGCGACGACGATTCGGCCTGCCGCACGCAACGCGCCGAACCCTCCGGGCCGAGACGCAAGCTGACGTGCTTCTCCGCGCAGCGGGAGGCTCCACACTGAGCCGTCCCGAGCCTCGGAGCCGTCCTCACCGATGCGCTTCGAGACGAACAGCACGTGCCCGTCGTCGGTGATCGTTGGCGAGGATGCTGACGCCTCACCGCGCGTGAGCGGCACCGCCCCGGCATCGGTGAGTTCGACAAGACTCGACACGTAGGCGTTACTCTGGGCGCCCAGAGTGGAGACCGCCCCAATGAGGCGGCCACCGCGTGTGGCCGTGAGCCCGTTCAATCGTGTGGCGTTGAGAAGTTCGGTAATCACGTTGGTAGTCACCCGGCCGAGTCTAACCGCCCCTCGACACGTTCGCCGGAGCCGTGCGTCTCTGCCTTTGCTCGCCGAATCTTCTCCTCGACGACTGAACACTCGAGACGACTGCAGGTCGTGAATCCATCGTTCTAGAAACGGTCAGCAGCACAATGATGGTGCGAAAATGCGATCACGAGTAGCGTATGGCTTGGCGCACGTGGCGCCCTCGAACAAGGAGGATGTTGTGGGGCTAGACGACATTACGAATAAGGCCAAAGAGTTTCTCAACGACAATAAAGTCAAAGAGGCTCTGAATAGCGAACAGGCTGAAGGAATCAGCGACAAGCTGCTCGACGGTGTAGCCGATGCAGCAAACAAGGTCACGGGTGGGAAGTTCGACTCCAAGATCGATGACGCACGAAACGCCGCAGATGAAAAGATCGGCGACGAATAGCGCCGACCTCGACGTTACAATGCCCTTGCCAGCCCAGCTGGCGAGGGCATCGTACGTAAAGCTATCGGCTGCGACGACGGGAGCGAACGGCTGAAGCGAGTGAACCGACACCGCCAAGACAGATCGAGAGCACGGCGGCCGTGAGAAGACCGTGCACCGTCGTGGATTCCACGCCCGTCACAGGGAGTATTTCCTGATCGGACGAGTTCGGCTCCCTCGGCGTGGAGGAGCCATCGGTTGGATCTGTGACTCCGGGCGGATCGGTCGGATCCGTGGGGTCAGTTGGCGTTGTGTCGGTGAGATGGAAGGCGATCGGCGACGGCGCTGCACAGTTGACCGTCACCAGCTGGGTCTCCGGTGAAACCGCAGCATTCGCCGGAGGCGTTACGCGAAGCTCGTAATCGCCTCTTGCGACGTCGGCGAAGCTGAACTGGCCCGACGCATTTGTCACGGTCTCGATGGCTGGTTCATCTCCCTCCGCCGAGGTCAGGCTTACGTTCAGAGCCTCAGCCGAGGGTTCGCCCGCCACCGTGCCACTGACGGTGAATGAACTGCTGATGTTCAGCAGTGCCTCGGTGACGTCCGTCTCACTGACATCGACGGGAACGGGCGGTGACGTTGAACCCGGTATAAGGCTGTCAGGGTCGACACGAACCGCATAGTCAGAACGCGCGGCTACCTGAGGGAAACCGAAGCTTCCGTCGCTTTCGACGCCGGTCGACGCGACGACACTGCCTTCTGCATCCAGAAGTTGCACGTCGACGGGGCCATTCTGAACGCAGTCAGCGACAACCGAACCGGAGACTGCGCGCGTTACTGTCGCAAACCAAGTCTGGTAGGTAGGAAAACCAGATTTCCACTCGGCAGTTACTGTCAGTGAGGCGAGCGGAACAGACGGCATGAACCACGCAGACGCACCCGCCGTGTCACACTCGTCTTGCGCCTGCGGGCAGTCGAGGTTCTGCATGGTGTAGGACGTCGCTGTCTGAGAGATATCAGGCACACCAAATGCGGGCGGCGGTGACACACACGACGGGCTACCCGTCTGACCGCAGTAGTTGAATGCCTCGACCAGGTTGAGGTTCTCGGCCGAAACCGGAGCTCCTGTCGCATCGGTCGCCGTCACGGTAATAATCTCGGCATCGATGTCACCCAAGCTGAAGCCCCAACCCTCAGCCGGGGTCGGAGTGTCAAACGAGTATGTCGTTGTCGACGGTGCACCCGCACGGTTCGCCGCCGGACGCAAGCTGATGTAAGGCTTGTCCCGACTCGAGCCGAATTCCGCGCCGAATGTCGTGCTGTCGGGAATCCACGTCGATGAACCGCTCGGAACCATCGTCGCTGAAGCCAGCGAGTCACTCTCAAACGTCGCCTGGGGAAATCCCTCCGGAAACCCGACAGTGCCGGTGAACGATCCACTCGCCCCCTCGACACCCCACGTTGCGTAGCCATCCGAAGGCGCCGCACTCGCGGGCACTGAAGTAAGTGGCAAAACCGATAGACCGATGAGCGCACCCAGAACGACGGGGACGCGTTTGAGCCGAAGTTCTTTCATCGAATGGTCCTCTTCGCATCCTTGGGGTGCCTGCGCGTGGGAGCGACGGCACCATCCGTAGTCAACAACGTAGCGCGAATTCGCCGCTCACGGAATAGTTCGAGACATCGCAATCATCGTGAAGGGCGTACCTCATCAGGAGCTCGGTCGCTCTCACGATGCGGCTCAGAATCGAAGAACCGTCGAGAAAACCAGATCACGCCGCTCGCCACCAGCAGAATAGCGACAGCGATCGCGACAACGTAGATCGCCACGGTGCCATATCCGCCCGGGCCGTTTGGGTTCAGAAACGGGTACGGGTACCAGAACGTCGCGCCGGTCCCTTGATCGAGAATGAGGGGGCCGCGCACCAATGTGTACGCCGCCCACACGATCGGATAGACAACGATGATTCCGACGCCTTTCCACCGAACGGCACGGCCATCCGGCGCAAAGATCCAGTCGAGAAGCAGATACAACGGCGCGATGAGGTGCAGAATCTCGTTCGACCACCCCACCGTCGAGCCCTGAGGCAGTTCTATACCTCGAAGGAGAAGATTGTAGACGATTCCCGTCGTGACCATGTATGTGGCCGCAGAGGCCCGAAAATACAGAAACCAACGTGGACGCCGGTTCCGCACGATGAATACTGCCCCAACCATGAGCACCACGGCCGCGAGAACATTGGATTGAATCGTGAAGAAACTGAGAAAGTTGGCAACATCCAGATCGATCCGCTCGTCTCCGCGCGTCCGCCAGAACCCGATGCTGGTTGCCAGCTGTCCGACAACCGCAGCGGCGATCCCGATACTCACTGCTGAACGCGCAATCGCAAATGTGAGCCGTCGCGTCACGCCTTCTGCGGACTGGTCCATTCGATGATTCCTTTCAATTGTGATGCCTCAACAGCCGCACCATCGGCGGTTCGAGGCGCAACGATGTGCCGTCAGCTCTTCACACGTCGCCGCTTTCTCTCCACTGCCGTTGCGGCCAGTGCATAGAGCATGAGCGCCAGAAGCGGCAGGAATGCACCGGGAAACTCTGTGATGTCGAATGTTGTGATCGAGTCGGCGAACTCCTCCGCTTCATTGTGCGAACGCACATTCGTCGTGACAGTGATGGAATTGTTCTGCGATTCCTGGGACGAGTCGACTGTGATCTGCTGACGAGCGATATCTGGTGCGTTTAAGGCGTCGGCAAACACACGTACCGTGAGCTCGGCGCTTTCCCCTGGTTCAAGGTCAATGGTGCATGCGAAAGCAAGCGTCGACACCATGCACACGCCGCCAGTTTCCAGAGTCGCAGCGCGGTAGATCATCCCTTTGTTGATCGTGCTACCCAGTTGAACGGTCACCGACTCATCGGCCCCATTCGGCCCGAGCGTGCCGCGCATCGTTGCAACGGTTCCCGGCTGAATATTCGCGGCACCGAGAGAAAGCGAAACGGGCAATGCCGTTACGTCAGCCAGAGGCGAAACCATACTTGGCGGAGGAGCTTCATCATCTGACGGCGGTTCATCAGCCTCCTTCGAGTCGTCTGGGGAGCTTGGTGTCGTCGACCTCGGCGGTGCCGAACCAGGAGGCGCTGAAGCATTGGGGGGCGTACCCGGGTTCGATGAGCCCGGAGGAGGAGCGCCCGGGCCGGGAGGGACGGGGGGCACAGCAATCGTCACCGTGTAGTCGTCGCTGACAGGTTCCGGCTGTCCGGCGCTCGTCGCTGTGCTGGTCACAGGGAGCGAGCTGCCGTCTGCGAGAGACTCGGACAATGTCATTGAATACGCAATCTCGACGTCGTCACCTGGCGCGATGTCGCCGACAGCGCATTCCAACGACGCATTCAGCGTGCAGCTCGATGGGTAGTCCGACAGAGTGGCACCGGACGGATAGTCGATGCTCACCACCGTGTCTAGAGCCGCCCCCGGGCCAGCATTTGTGACTGTCGTCGATCGTTCAAGCGTCTCACCCGGCTCAGCACGTGCCGAGGCACCCGCTGACACACTCAAGTCCGATTGGATGCCGGGGAAGACAAGCTGAAGAGGATCGCTCGTGCTCTTCATGCGATGGTTCGCGTCAGTGGAGCTCGCCAGAGTCGTCGATAGCGAGACAGTTCGGTCATTGGCCGATTGGGACATACTCACAGATGCCAGCATCTCGAGTGCGCACGTCTCGCCGGGTTCGAGCGCTCCCGGCGAAGAGATCAGCGCTCCCGAGCCGTCTGCGCCGGCAGCAAGCGCACAGGCCTGGGAGCTTGCCGATGTCTGCGTCAGGCTGTTCAGGGTGACACCCTGCTCGTCGAAGGCTTGCGCAAGGTCGCCCGTGACTGCGGGGTAGAGCGCAGCGCCGGTCGACTCTGACGTGTTATCGACGGTAGCCGTCAGAGGCACCTCATACGACACCTCGCCCGAGTCCGCCACTGTCGGCTCGCCGACGCCCGACGACGACAGACCTACGTCGCCGCTCTGGCATGCAACGGGCGGCGTCACAAGAAAGCCGGCGTCTGATCCGCTCCCCGATGCAGAAAGCTGAAGCGTGATCTGGTCGACAGGCGAACTAAACCACACATCAGCTGCATATTTGTCTTGCTCATCTGGTAGCCCAGAAATCGCACCGCCCACGACATGCGCTGAGTTGCCGACGACAGATGCGCTCGTGTTTCCCCCACCACGTACCGTCGTATCGGGAGTGACAGCTGTGCCGTCGAGGCTCCCCGCAACGTCAATAACTGACGGAGACTGTATTCCGCCAACGGTGAACTCGACAGCTTGGCTATGCGGAAGGTCGATGGTGAGTGTCATTGCCTTCCCAGCGACGACGCTTGGGAAGCCAAGGGCGTCTGTGCCTCGATATTGAGAGCCATAACCGTCGGGTGAATACGTCGTGTACTGCGCACCGCCGGCCACCCCATTAATCGTGCCCGTCACTCCCGGGTAGGCAGAGATTTCCGTCGCTGGCGAATAGCTTGCGCCGTTGCTTGCCGCACCGCTGCCCTGGAAACCGAAGACCGGTGTCACTGCCGCGTCTGATACGCCGCAACCCAAACGGTCAGAAAATGACACGTCTGCGCGAGCGGGTGCCGCCGGGGCAACCACAGCTGCGGTCGCGAAGACGGCCGCAGCTAAGAACAAGGCAGATCTCTTCACGCGTCGGCTTCTTCATCGAGCGCCCTCCGGCGAAGTATCGTCGACTCCCTCCAAAGCATGTACCCTCCGGTCCACACGAGCATGACGGCGACAAGCGCGATGCAGGGAAATAAGACGATGAAATCGAGAGCAGTGCCGATCGGCGGGGCTCCGGGCATTGCACTGCGAAGAGCCGGAAAAGAGAGCATTGTTGCCGACAGCCAGATGACATTTGAGAATTCAAGCTTGTGCCGCAGTAGCGCGCTTCCAATGGTAACGACTGCCATGAGCGTCGTGAGCAGTATCGCGAGCAGATAGAACGCGACAAGCGCAATGCTCAAGACGTCTCTATGCCCATCGAGAGAGACCGGGTAATGAACGCCGTCGGCGTCGATATTTGCGTCTCCGATGGTTCCTGCCAATATCCACGGGCGCGCGGAGTTCTCCAGATCAACAACGAAAGGAATCGGCTCGCCCGTCTGCTCATCGCGAACACTGAGCTGGAAGTTCGCGTATGGCTCATCGAGAGGGTACGTGCTGTCACCACGATCGAGCGAGAGAGTGAGAGCCGTCGGATCAACGATGGACTCACCCGGATATGTGACGACAGATGTCGTGACGCCTCCGCTGGCCACTTCAATACGTAGGCTCCTCGACATCTCGCCCGCTTTGTCGCCAACAAGCGTTCCGTGCGGAACGGGCAAAACGTTCGCCTGTAATTGACGATTCGTGAGATCGATGTCCTGAACCTTCATCTGAAGAGTCAGATAATTGGCGCTGGTGGCTGTGTTCGAACCGGAAAAAGGAACAGTTGCAGAGAGGTTCAGGGCGCCGCTGACGCTGACCAGAATGTAGTAGACGATGAGCAGCACGACAGCGATCGATAGGATCCATGGAGCGGGATTCCGCCGCTTCTTGGGAGGTGGCGCCTCATCCGGTTCGTCCGGACCATTGTCAGCGAGCAGCGTCTCAACTGTCATTGCTAGGCTCTCCCCATTGCGCGAAGCGTATTTTTGACGACCTCTTGAATGCTACTGGTGAAACCGCATTCCCGCGCCCCCACCAAAGCAGATGTGCAACAAATGTTGCTAGTACGCATGGCCAGGTAAGCACGGACGAAAGGCAAAGGCCCCGCGAATCGTGAGATTCTCGGGGCCTTAATGCAGGATGCGTGTTACTTGGCGTCGTCCTCGGACTCGGCATTGTCGTCAGCAGCGTCCTCGGCGGGAGCCTCATCGGCTGCAGCCTCGGTCGACTCCTCAGCTGCGTCCTCCACCGGAGCCTCGGCGGTCTCCTCTGCAGGAGCCTCCTCGACCTCGGCCTCTTCGACGGGCTCTTCAGCCGTCGGAGCAGCAGCCTTCGAAGCGTCAGCCTTCTTCGCAGGCTTCGCCTTCGGCGTGACGGGCTCGAGAACGAGTTCGATCACGGCCATCGGTGCATTGTCGCCCTTGCGGTTGCCGATCTTTGTGATGCGGGTGTAGCCGCCTTCACGCTCAGCGACGAGCGGAGCGATCTGCGTGAACAGCTCGTGCACGACGCTCTTGTCGCCAATGGTCGACAGCACGCGACGTCGCGAGTGCAGGTCACCGCGCTTGGCGAATGTGACGAGACGCTCGGCGAACGGACGAAGACGCTTGGCCTTGGTCTCGGTCGTCGTGATGCTCTTGTGAGTGAACAGGGCCGCCGAAAGGTTGGCGAGCATCAGGCGCTGGTGCGCTGCGCTGCCTCCGAGGCGGGGTCCCTTGGTGGGCTTAGGCATTGTCGTGTTTCTCCAGATTGATCTCGGACCGTCTTACGACTGACCGTCAGTTGTTCTCGTCTTCGTAGCCCGAGTAGAAGTGTGCGCCGTCGAACCCGGGAACCGAGTCCTTGAGCGACAGCCCCATCTCGACGAGCTTGTCGCGAACCTCGTCCACCGACTTCTGACCGAAGTTGCGGATGTTCATGAGCTGCGTCTCGCTGAGTGCGACAAGCTCGGAAACCGTGTTGATTCCCTCGCGCTTGAGGCAGTTGTACGAACGCACCGAGAGGTCGAGGTCTTCGATCGGAACCGACAGCTCGCTCGAGAGCACCGTCTCGGCTGGCGCAGCCCCGAGCTCGATTCCCTCTGCCTGGTTGTTGAGTTCCTTCGCGAGGCCGAACAGCTCTACCAGCGTGCTTCCGGCGGAAGCGATCGCGTCGCGCGGCGTGATTGCCTGCTTGGTCTCGACGTCGACGACGAGACGGTCGAAGTCAGTGCGCTCACCTGCACGCGTCGCCTCGACGCGGTAGGTGACCTTGAGAACGGGCGAGTAGATCGAGTCGACCGGAATCTGGCCGGCCTCGGAGAACTCGTTGCGGTTCTGCGTCGCCGAGACGTAGCCGCGGCCACGCTCGATCGTGAGCTCGAGCTCGAACTTCGCCTCTTCGTTCAGCGTGGCGATGACGAGCTCGGGGTTGTGCACCTCGACGCCGGCCGGAGCCGAGATGTCGGCGGCAGTGACCTGGCCGGAGCCCGTCTTGCGCAGGTACGCGGTGATCGGCTCGTCGTGCTCGCTCGAGACAACGAGACCCTTGACGTTGAGGATGATCTCGGTGACGTCTTCCTTCACACCAGGAATGGTGCTGAACTCGTGCAGCACACCATCGATGCGGACGCTGGTGACAGCGGCTCCGGGAATCGACGACAGAAGCGTGCGACGAAGCGAGTTGCCGAGGGTGTAACCGAAACCGGGCTCAAGCGGCTCGATGACGAAACGGCTGCGGAACTCCGAGATGTTCTCCTCGGTGAGCGATGGACGCTGTGCAATAAGCACTATGTATTCCTTTCGGCTAAGTGTCCGCTATATGACACTTGCGTTGACGGGATATTGAGTTGTGTTAACCGGCGAGAATCGAGCCGGGGTGAACCGGCCCGATCTCGGGTGTGAAGTGCTTAGACGCGGCGACGCTTGGGCGGACGGCATCCGTTGTGCGCCTGCGGCGTGACGTCGTTGATCGAACCGACCTCAAGGCCAGCGGCCTGAAGTGAACGGATCGCCGTCTCACGACCGGATCCCGGTCCCTTGACGAAGACGTCAACCTTCTTCATGCCGTGCTCCTGCGCCTGGCGAGCGGCAGCCTCGGCTGCCATCTGAGCGGCGAACGGCGTCGACTTGCGCGAGCCCTTGAAGCCCACGCCACCAGACGAGGCCCAGCTGATGACGGCGCCAGACGCGTCAGTGACGGAAACGATCGTGTTGTTGAACGTCGACTTGATGTGGGCCTGGCCCTGTACGACGTTTTTCTTTTCTTTCTTACGCGGCTTGCGGACGGCCGACTTGGGTGCTGCCATTGGTAATCTCCTGAATCCTTAAGGCGAAGCTCGACCTAGCGAGCCTTCTTCTTGCCGGCGACGGTGCGCTTCGGGCCCTTGCGGGTGCGCGCGTTGGTCTTCGTACGCTGGCCGTGCACGGGGAGGCCGCGACGGTGGCGGATGCCCTGGTACGAGCCGATCTCGACCTTGCGGCGGATGTCAGCGGACACCTCACGGCGAAGGTCACCCTCAACCTGGAAATTGCTCTCGACGTAGTCACGAAGGGCAATCAGCTGGTCGTCAGTGAGGTCCTTGACGCGAATGTTTCCGTCAATGTCAGTGTCGGCGAGGGCTTTGAGCGCCCGAGTGCGGCCGACACCATAGATGTACGTCAGTGCGACTTCCACGCGCTTATCGCGGGGAATGTCTACGCCGGCGAGACGTGCCATGGTGGCTTCTCCTAGGAGTATGTGGAGGTGTGGAGCAGTTTCGGTGCCAGGGCCTCCGACCCTGGGTGTCCCTCGCTGAGCGTTTCCGCTGTGCCGAGTTCTCGAAACTGCCTGTTCTTATTGTGTTGTCGTGGCGCGGCGTAGCCGCGTCTGCTAGCCCTGGCGCTGCTTGTGGCGCGGGTTGCTCTTGCAGATCACCATGACGCGTCCGTGGCGACGGATCACCTTGCAGTGATCGCAGACCTTCTTGACGCTGGGGTGGACCTTCATGTTCTTCCTTCGATTCGCTGTCCTCGTGAAGAGCCATTCGCGCCGTCAGGCGTGGCAGTGCTCAACCGTTACTTACAGCGCGACTTACTTGTAGCGGTAGACGATCCGGCCGCGGGTCAGGTCGTAAGGGGTCAGCTCAACGATCACGCGGTCCTCCGGGAGGATGCGGATGTAGTGCTGGCGCATCTTGCCCGAAATATGGGCAAGCACCTTGTGACCGTTGCTCAGCTCAACGCGGAACATCGCGTTGGGCAGCGCTTCGATCACGGCTCCTTCGATCTCGATGACACCGTCTTTTTTGGCCATAGCCTCACTGTCGCTCAGGTTCGTCGCACTGGTCGTGCGTTGGATTTCGATGCGGACGAAACACGCCAGCGGCGTGCACAATGCACCAACGAATTATCTTATGTGATAAAGCCCGGCTTCGCCAGTCGAGATCTCGTCACTCACGTGTAACGGCGGCGACCTCGGCGCAAATGCGATCGAAGAGCGGATGCCCCGGCTCAAGTCCGGTGACCTGAGCGGTGAACTCCGCGGCATCGAGCGATTCGAGCAGTTCCGCCATTTCTTGGCTCTGCGCGTCGTCAGCGACGTGAAACTGAAGCGCGGCGCCGATAGCGTCGATGAGCGCATCCGGAGAGTCCCCACGCTCGGCAATTGCTGCGGCCGGCCCGATGAAGCGCTCGTTGCGGCTCAGCTTGCGTAGCGGCTCGCGTCCAACACGCTGGACGGTATCCGGAAGATATTCGTTCGTGAAGCGTGACAGAATCTTCTCTCGATATGCCGTCTGCTCGTCTGTCTTGAGCCCGTGCACCGCGACGAGGTACTCCGACGTCTCTTCGAGCACTCGACGCACCTTGTCGTGCACGCGTGGGTCCGCGGCAGCATCCGCGACCTTCTCGTGACCCGCGAGGAATCCGAAGTAGGCGGTCGTCGCGTGACCCGTGTTCACGGTGAACAGCTTGCGCTCGATGTACGGCGCGAGATCGTCGACGAAATGCGCACCGGGCAGCGTCGGCTCGGCGTCGTCGAACGGCGTGCGTTCGACGACCCACTCGTGAAATGCCTCGACGGTAACGTCTATCCCTGCGTCGGCGGCCTGCGTCGGAACGATGCGGTCGACCGCGGTGTTCGCGAAGACAGCTCGCTGTGCGATCGCTCTCCAATCGGCGCCCGCGTTCTCCTCCACGTGCGCGCGAAGGGTATCTGTTGCGCCAATGGCGTTCTCACAGGCCATCACCGCGGCGGGGGCGAGATCATCACTGCGAGCCGCCAGCCCCTTGGCTATCGCTGGGGCGATGAAGCGAAGCACGTTCGGCCCGACGGCCGTCGTGATGACATCGGCTGTCGCCAACTCGGCGACGAGACGCTCCTCGTCTTCCGCCGAGTTAACAGCGCTGAAGCCGGTGACGACGAGGTCGTTCCCGCCGTCACCCACCTCGTGCACGGTGTAGCTGTCTGCACGCTGCAGCGCGTCGATCAGCTCGGGGTTCACGTCGGAGAAGACAACGTCGTACCCGGCATCGTGCAACAGAAGTCCGATGAAGCCGCGGCCGATGTTCCCCGCCCCGAAGTGAACTGCCTTCATTGGTCGTTGACCTCCTCCAGCAATGTGTAGAGCGCATCGGCATCCGCCGCATCAATCAGCTGCTGCACGGAGTCTTCCTCGGAGAACACGATCGCGATTTTCGACAGAATCTCGAGGTGCTCGTTCTCGACACCGGCGATGCCGACGACGAAACGCACCTCCTCGCCATCCCAGTCAATGGGGTTTGCGTACCGAATGAACGAGAGCGCTGAGGCCTTGATCTCGTTCTTCGCATCGTTCGTTCCATGCGGAATGGCCAGGTAGTTGCCCATGTAGGTCGAGACGGTCTCTTCACGCTCGCGCATGGCATCGACGTAGGCGTCGGTGACGGCTCCGGCGGCAACGAGCACGCGGCCCGCCTCGGCAATCGCATCATCGCGGGTCGTGGCGCTTCCGTCTGCCACCACGTTGCCGACCGTCAGAATCTCGCTGCTCATTGCTGCTCCCCCTCGGTGCTTTCGGTTCCCTTGCTCTCGGCAACCCGCTGCACGACTTCTTCGTACCTCGGGCTGTTCATGAAGTTGTCGACAGACACGTGAATGGAGTTCGGCGACTTCTGCTTCGCGCGGTCCGTGAGTTCATTCTGCGTCACGATCAAGTCGGCGTCTCCCGTCAGGTTGGCGATCGCCTGATTCGTCACCTTCACGTCGGTGACACCGGCCTTCTTCAATTTGTTGCGAAGAACGGATGCTCCCATGGCGCTCGAGCCCATTCCGGCGTCGCACGCGAACACGATGTTGTTGATCGGGCCCGTGGTCGTCGTGGTTCCGCTGTCGGTCTGAGCCGCGGCATCCGTCTCGCTTCCCATGGTGCCGAGAACACTGGACTTCTTGCCCTTGTTGGCTTCGGTCTTGGCGATGGCGTCGCTGAGGTCTCCTGCGTTCTCACTCGCGAGGTCGCGCTTGCGTGACGCCCGCAGGATGATTGCCGAAATGAGGAACGACACGGCGGCGGCACCGATCACCGAGAGGATCACGCCGACGTAGCTGTCCGGGGCCGTCTGAATGAGCACGGCGATGATGCTGCCGGGGGATGCCGGTGCCCGCAGACCTGTCTGGAACGCCGCATTGATCGCGACTCCCGTCATGCCGCCGGCGATGGCCGCGATGATGATCATCGGCTTCATCAGCACGTACGGGAAGTAGATCTCATGAATGCCGCCGAAGAACTGGATGATCACAGCACCCGGCGCGCTCGCCTTCGACATGCCGACTCCGAAGAACATGAACGCCAGCAGAATTCCGAGTCCCGGGCCGGGGTTCGCCTCGATGAGGAACAGAATCGATTTGCCCTGTTCCGTCACCTGCTCCACGCCGAGCGGCGTGAATACGCCGTGGTTGATGGCGTTGTTGAGAAACAGCACTTTGCCCGGCTCGACAAGGATGCTGGCAAGGGGCAACAGGTGCAGGTTGACCAGCCACCCAACGGCAGTTTCCAGTACGCTGCTGAGCCAGGTGACCGCCGGCGCGATTCCGAAGAACCCTGCAAGCGCGAGCAGCCCGCCGAGAATGCCTGACGAGAAGTTGTTGACGAGCATCTCGAAGCCGGCTTTGATCTTGTCTTCCCAGATCGAATCCACCTGCTTCATCAGCCAGGCAGCGAGCGGGCCCATGATCATTGCGCCGATGAACATGGGAACGTCGCTGCCGACGATGACACCCATGGTGGCGATGACGCCGATCACGCCACCGCGCACCTCATAGACCATCTTGCCGCCCGTATAGGCGAGCAGCAGCGGGAGCATGTACGTGATCATCGGGCCGACGATGCCGACGTAGGCGTTGCCATCGGCATCCTCGCCGAAACCACCGAGCTGAGGAACGGGCGTCCACCCAGTCTCGATGAAGAACGCTGTGATCAGCCCCCAGGCGATGAACGCTGCGATGTTGGGCATGACCATGCCCGAGAGGAAGGTGCCGAAGCGCTGCACGTGAACGCGGGCCCCGCCCTTCTTGGCGGATTCGGACGTCGTTGTCATTGTGATCAGTCTTTCTGTAGAGAGGATGCCGCGTCAGTCACGGCGGCTCGAGCCGAAGCCGCATCCGCCGCATCACACGCGATCTGTGCCAGGTGCTGCGCAGCATCGCCGTCGAACCGCGCGAGCGAGAGTCGAACATCGGCGAGCGCCGACGGCGACATCGAGAGGGTTGTCGCGCCGAGTCCGACGAGCACAACGGCGAGCAGCGGGTCTGCCGCGGCTTCGCCGCAGATTCCCACCGGTTTTCCCGCTTCGGCACCGGCCTGACCGACGGCGCCGATCAGTTGAAGCACTGCCGGGTGCCACGGGTCTTGAAAGCTCGCCACCGTGCCGAGGAGCCGGTCGGCCGCAAGCGTGTATTGAGTGAGATCGTTCGTGCCGATCGACGCGAAGTCGCTTGCCGCGAACGCACGCTTGGCCAGCAGTGCGATCGAGGGAACCTCCACCATGATTCCGGCGGTCTTCAGGCCGAACTCGTGCGCGAGATCAACGAAGTACTCGGTCTCTTCAACAGTCGACACCATCGGGGCCATCACCCAGAGGTCTGCTTCAGTCTGGGCGTCGGCCGCGGCGAGGGCTGCGAGCTGATCCCGCAGAATGCCTTCCCTTGCGCGCAGCGCCCTCAAGCCGCGGAGCCCGAGCGCGGGGTTCTGCTCATCAGCGTCATTGAGAAAGGGAAGCGGTTTATCGGCGCCCGCATCGAGCACGCGCACGGTCACCTTTTTGCCGGCGAACGCCGAGAGAACACGCACATAGTGCTCAGTCTGCTCGTCGACGCTTGGTGCTGTGTCGCCCGCGTCGAGAAACAGAAACTCCGTGCGAAAGAGGCCAACGCCCTCGGCGCCGAGTTCAACCGCGTGAGCGGCGCCATCCCCCGAGCCGAGGTTGGCGAGCAGCGGAATGGGAGTGCCATCGGCGAGAGCGCCGGGAGTCACGGGGGCGGATGCGGTCTGCTCGCGTTCGGCGATACGCGCACGTGCGTCGGCGACAGCATCCGCTGACGGGTCTGTCGTCACCGTTCCTGCGGCCGCATCGACGATCACTGCAGTTCCGTCGTCAATCGTGAGCGCGTTAGCCGTTCCGACCATCGCGACGATCGATTTCTCTCGGGCCAGGATGGCCGTGTGCGACGTCGGTCCGCCGTCGCTCGTGACGAGAGCGAGCACTTTGTCGAGATCGAGTAACGCCGTATCGGCCGGCGCAAGGTCGCGGGCCAGCAGCACGAAGGGCTCGTCCGGCTGCGGCACACCGGGGGCGGCGACACCGCTGAGGTGCGCGATGACCCTCTGCGACACGTCGTCGAGATCGGCAGCCCTCTCGCCGAGGTAGCCTCCCATCGCCGCCAACTGGTCGCGAAACGACGCGAACGCTTCGTAGACCGCCCGCTCCGCCGTCTTACCGGCATCCGTCGCCTGCATGACGAGCTGCATCAACGACGGATCTTCCGCCATCATCGCCTGCGCCTCGAGCACATCGCTCGCGGTACCTCCGGCCTTCTCGCCGCGCTCTTCGAGATCACGCGCCACCGCAGACATCGATGTACCCGCACGTTCTGCCTCCTCGGCAGGCGTGCGCGTGCTCGACGCGGTATGCGGCTCTGGCAGAGGATCGGGCATGCGCACCGTCGTTCCGACGGCGACGCCTTGACCGATACCTGTTCCCGTGAACTCCATCAGCGACCTCCTCGTGCTCGCGAGGCCGCACGCATTGTGCGGTCAGGCCTCGTCTTGATCAGTGACGAGCAGCTCCTCGAGCTCGCCGAAAATGCGCTCGGCATCATCGCCCTCGACCGAGAGCGTGACTTCGTCACCATGGTCGACGCCGAGCGAGATGACTCCGAGGATGCTCGCAGCGTTGACCGACTTGTCACCCTTGCGGAGGGTGACTGTCGCGCCGCTTGACGCCGCAGCCTGAGTGAAGAGCTTGGCCGGACGAGCATGCAGCCCATGCGACGATCCGATTCTGATGTTCCGTTCCACCATGTGGTCCTCCTACGTCGCCGTGGGCTGTGATTGTCACCATAGTCTGAGTGTGTGCGCAGGCACAACGATTGCGGTGTCATGAGTTCGCTCCTGCCGCCGTGAGCGCGAGGTCGAGGGCGTCGTCTCCCTTCGGCGCCGTGAACACCGACTCGGGCATCACGGCAAGCGCTGTGCCCGCCTTCTTCGCCGTGCGTTCCAGGTCGCTCGCGCTCTCGGCCAGATGAGCGCCGAGCAGCAGAACATCGGCGTCGGCAAGCGCATCGTCGACGTTGTCGAGGGCAATTGCCTTCGCCGTGACGTCAAGCCCGCGGGATGCCGCGGAACGCCGCACACGCAGGGCAATGAACGTCGATGACGCTCCTGCCCCGCATACAACGATGATCTGCATGCCAATGAGTCTGCCTACTCCCGCAGACGGCGGCCAGCAGAGGCGTTTCCGCCCGGGCGGAAGTCTGTCGATTGTCGAATGTGCTTCGCGAGCACGGCGAAGCCTGGTTGACTCGTAACTAAGCCCCGTCAAAGGAGAACCGTGAGCACCGATCGACACAGCCAGCTGCTTGAGCAGCTCGTGCGCTCGAACGGGCCTCAGACCGCCGGCGACCTTGCCGATGCGCTCGGCGTCAGTGCTCGCAGCATCCGCACCTATATCGCCGCGATCAAAGCAAAGGCGCATCCGCTGCCCGTGATTGAAGCGGGACCTGACGGATATCGACTCGGGCGCGATGCCTATGCCGCCTATCTCGGCACGGCGAGCGCGTCGGCCGACGACGGCACTCCGCGCGAACGGCTTCACCGCATCGTGCGGCTGCTCGTCGATGAGGCGGACGGCTTCGACGTCTACGAGACGGCGAGCGCGCTGTTCATCAGCGACTCGACGCTCGAAACCGACCTGACTCGCGTTCGCGCTCTGCTCGCCGACACCGGTCTGACGCTGGCGCGCACGGGCGGGCGGGTGGCCCTTCGCGGGTCTGAGCTTGCCAGACGCCGGCTGCTCTCTCGACTGTTCCGTGACGAGACCACGCACGGTATGGCGCAGCTCGATGCGATTCAGCGGGAGTTCGAGTCTGAAAGTCTCGGCTCGTTCAAGACCGACCTCATCGAGGCCCTGCAGGATCGCGGCTACTACATCAACGACTACGGCATGGACAATGTTCTTCTGCACATCGCGATCGCCGCTGATCGCGCGGGCAAGAGCTCTCCCGTCGAGAGTCAGCAGCGCGACACAGGAACGGATGCCGAGCTGCGCAGCGTTGTGCGTGAGCTGTCACGCACGCATTTCGCCGACCCGCTCGGTGACGCAGACATCGGCTATATCGCTTATCTGCTTTCCACGCGTGCCGTCGCGCCGAGGCCAGACGCAGACGCTGCTCTCGCGTCGGAGTACTTCACGCCAGATGAGTACGCGACTGTGCGCTCCATTGCCGAACGCGCGGGCGAGGAATACCTCGTCGATCTGTCGGACGTCGACTTTCTCACCCGACTCACCGTGCACGTCAGCAATCTGCTCGAGCGAGCGGAGGATCAGGCGTACTCCCGCAACCCGCTGACAACATCCCTCAAGACCGCGTACCCCATGATCTACGAACTCGCCGTCTTCATTGCGAGTGGCCTGCATGATGCGCGCGGAATCGTCGTGAATGACGACGAGATCGCATACATTGCCATGCACATCGGTGCACACCTGCAGCAGCAGACTCGTCGTGACGACCTGGCAACGTGTGTGCTCGTCTGCCCCAACTACTACGACCTGCAGGCGATGCTTGCCGACCGCATCATCCAGACACTCGGTGATGCCCTCACTGTCACTCGCGTGGTGACGCGCACCGATGTGCCGTGGGAGCACCTCGACGCCGATCTCGTGCTCACGACGCTCGAGCCGCCGGCCCCCGCCGAGAACATCGTGCGCATTCAGCCGTTCCTGAGCCCGGCCGATGTCGATCGAGTGCGCTCGAGCCTCAGTCGCGTGCGGCGCATCGCCAGGCGCGCATCGATTCGCGACCAGTTGCTGCGATATCTCGACGAGCGGCTTTTTCTGCGCGACGTCGAGGCTGAAAGCGAAGAGGCGCTGATCCGGCTGCTCGGTGAGCGAATGCAGCGGCTCGGGGTCATCGACGGCCGGTACATCGAAGCCGCGATCGAACGCGAGCGCATGTCGTCGACGGCGTTCACCGACACGCTTGCCGTTCCGCACGCGATGGAGATGACGGCGAGCCGCACGTCGATAGCGATCGCCGTCAACGAGCGCAGCATGCCGTGGGGCGACGGTCGCGTGAACGTTGTCGCCCTCATCGCGTTCAGCGCAGACGGTCGTGCACAGTTTCAGGAGGTGTTCGACCAGTTCGTCGAGGTGTTCTCAGAGCGCGAAGACGTGGCGAGCATTGTGCGCGGCGGCCGCACATTCAGCGCGTTCATCGACGCGCTCGTACGCACGATGGACAGCTGACAGCCGCGTCAGCCCAATGTGAGCAGATGATCGTTCATGCGCGCCGAGAGAGCGGCGTCGCGCTGCATGAGGTGCCCATCGACCGCCGTGATCGGCACGACAAGGCGAACGCTCGACACCAGCCAGGCAGCATCCGCCTGCCGCACCTCGTCGGCGCGCACGCGGCGCGACTGCGTGCTGAAGCCGTTGTGCTCCGCCCAGTCGAAGAGCTCTTGCTGCGTTGTGCCCGGCAGGTTGCCGTCGCCGGATGTCGGAGTGACGAGCCGCCTTCCAATTCTAATGATCAGCGACGAGGTGGGGCCCTCGAGCGCATAGCCCTCGAGGGATGTGAACACGACGTCATCGGCGCCGCGGCGATTGGCTTCCCGAAGTGCGGCCATGTTCGGTGCGTACGACAGTGTCTTCGCTCCGGCCAGCATCCACGGGGCGCGCTCGGCGATGTCGATCGGCCAGCCGCGGTCGAGAAGCACAACGCTCACGCCGTCTTCGCGCTCACGCACGTCGGCCGGGGACTCCTGTCCTGTAATCCAGCATGTGGGAGACGACTGCGGCGTTCCGCGAGTGATGACCAGCCTGATCACTCCCCCGCGGTGCGGGTCCATCAGTCCGACGACCCGTTTGATTGCGTGCATCCACTGCTCGGTGTGCGGTTCAGGAAGATCCATGATTCGAGCGGATGCCGCCAGCCTGGCGAGGTGCGGGCCCGGCTTTCTTGCGCTGCCGGCGTTCACGCCGATGGTCTCGAACACCCCGTCGCCTCGCGCTGCACCGGCATCGAAGACGCTCAGTGCTGCAGCATCCGAATGGACCGGCGTAAGCAGAGCGTCGAAGTCGAGACCGGCGTCCGCACGATCCTGCGGAGTGATCAGAAACACGACGGTCATGAACCGACGATACCGCGTTCGGGGTTCAGGCGATGGGCGTCGGTGTGACGCCGAATGGAGCCAGGCCGGCCGCTCCCCCGTCTTCAGCGGTGAGCACCCAGATGCCGCCGGCATGCACGGCGATGCTGTGCTCCCAGTGCGCAGCGACATCGCCATCAACCGTCGCCACTGTCCACTCGTCGTCGAGCACGACGGTATCGGGTGACCCTCCGACCATCATCGGTTCAATCGCGACGACGAGGCCGGGCTTCACGGCGGGCCCCTGCATCGGCACGCGGTAGTTGAAAACGGGAGGTTCCTCGTGCATCGAGCGCCCGATGCCGTGCCCGATGTAGTCCTCGATGATGCCGTATTCGTCGCCGAACGCATCCGGGTTCGCTTCGATGTAACCCTGCACAGCGTCGCCGACCTCGTTCAGGTGCGTCGCCGTGACTAAACGCGCGATCCCTGCCCACATGGAGCCTGCCGTCGTTTGGGACAGGCGCTCGTTGTCGCGCTGCACGTCGGGGCGTTCCGCATCGGGTACCACGACGGTGGCCGCCGAGTCGCCGTTCCAGCCGCCGACGTCGGCACCACAATCAATCGAGACGATGTCGCCGGCCTCGATGATGCGTGCACCGGGAATGCCATGCACGACTTCGTCGTTCACCGACACACACAGCGTGTGATGGTAGCCGTGTTCCATCTTGAAGTTCGGCTTTCCGCCACCGGCGACGATCACGCTCTCGGCGATGCTGTCGATCTCCGCCGTCGTCACGCCCGGGCGCACAGCAGCGCAGGCAGCCTCGAGGGCACGGGCCGTCAGCAGACCCGGCTCAATCATCAGGCGCAACTGTGCTGGCGACTTGTAGATCGAGCGGCGAAGCGGCCGTATCAAGCGGATGCTGCCAGACCGTGCTGCGCGAGTGCGCTCAGCACGCGGTCGCTGACCTCATCGATCGCGCCAAGTCCGTCGATGCTCACAACGACGCCTCGCTCCCGATACGCGGCGATGACCGGCTCGGTCTGCTCGTGATAGACGTCCTGTCTGTGGCGAATGACGTCTTCGGTGTCGTCAGAGCGCCCCTGCTGCTCCGCACGAAGCAGCAGGCGCTTCACTACCTCGTCACGATCCGCCGTGAGCTGCACGACGGCGTCGAGCGTGTTTCCGGAAGCCGCGAGAATGCGATCGAGCTCAGCCACCTGCTCCTCCGTGCGGGGGTAGCCGTCAAGCAGAAAGCCGTCACGCGCGTCGTCCTGCTGAAGCCGGTCGGCGACGATCTCGTTTGTGAGGGTGTCGGGGACGTATCCGCCGCTGGAGACTATCGCGTCCACCTTCTTGCCGAGCTCTGTTCCTTCGGCAATGTTCTGACGAAAGATGTCGCCCGTCGAGATTGCGGGAATACCATACGTCTTCGCGATCACGCCAGCCTGAGTGCCTTTGCCCGCCCCGGGAGGGCCGACGATCAACAGTCGAACGCCATCACTTACATGTTCCGTCGTCATCGAAGCAGCCCTTCGTAGTGGCGCTGTTGGAGTTGCGAATCGATCTGCTTGACCGTTTCAAGACCAACACCGACGATGATCAGGATGGATGCTCCGCCGAACGGGAAGTTCTGGTTCGCGCCAACTGTCGCGAGGGCGACAAGCGGAATCAGAGCGATCAATCCGAGGTACAGCGATCCGGGCAACGTCACGCGGGTGAGCACGTAGTCCAGGTACTCGGCCGTCGGACGTCCGGCGCGAATGCCGGGAATGAATCCGCCGTACTTCTTCATGTTGTCGGCGACTTCCTCCGGGTTGAAGGTAATCGCGACGTAGAAGTACGTGAATCCGATGATGAGCAGGAAGTACAGCGCCATGTACAGCGGGTGATCACCGTTCGTCAGGTAGGTCGTGATCCAGGTCACCCATGCCGCGGGCTGCTCTCCAGCCGCCGGCTGATTGAACTGCGCGATCAGGGCAGGCAGGTACAGCAACGACGACGCGAAGATGATCGGGATAACACCGGCCATGTTCACCTTGATCGGAATATACGTGCTGTTTCCGCCGTAGGTGCGACGTCCGACCATTCTCTTCGCATATTGCACAGGCACTCGACGTTGAGACTGCTCGACGAAGACGACTGCGATGACGACGACGCAGCCGATGGCGAGAACGAGCAGGAACATCTCGAATCCGTGCGACTCGGCGATTGCCCACAGCGAGCTCGGGAACGTCGCGGCGATCGACGTGAAGATCAGCAGCGACATTCCGTTGCCGATGCCGCGCTCGGTGATGAGCTCTCCCATCCACATGATGAGACCGGTGCCCGCCGTCATTGTGAGCACCATGAGCAACACCGCGTACCAGGTGTCGTCCGTGATCAGTGAGCTGCACTCAGGGCCCGAGTTCGTGCCGAAAAGCGCACCGCTTCGTGCGACAGTGATCAGCGTCGTCGACTGCAGGATGCCGAGGAAGATGGTGAGGTAACGCGTGTACTGCGTGAGCTTGCTCTGGCCTGCCTGGCCTTCCTTGTGCAAGGTCTCGAAGTGCGGAATGACCACGCGAAGCAGCTGGGTGATAATCGACGCCGTAATGTACGGCATGATGCCGAGGGCGAAAATCGACAGCTGCAGAAGCGCGCCACCCGAGAACAGGTTGACGAGCTCGTAGAGACCGCTTGTGCCCTGGTTCTGAGCCAGACACTTCTGGACGTTGCCGAAATCGACGAAGGGCGTCGGAATGAACGAGCCGAGTCGATACAGGGCGATGATGCCGAGTGTGAAGCCGATCTTCCGGCGCAGGTCCGGGGTGCGGAAGATCCGCGCAATAGCGCTAAACAACAAGGGCCTCCTGGGTTGAGCCGGCCATTCCGGCTCGCCATGCCTACAGTGGGCCTTCCGAAATCGAAGGGCCCAGCAATCGAATCTAGCCGATTACTGGGCCCGACGAATAATCGAGAGGCGCGATTCACTCAGTTGGCGAGTCGCACGACCGGTCGTAACTTACTTGATCGAGCCGCCGGCAGCGACGATCTTCTGCTCAGCCGAGCCGGAGACCTTGTCGACCTCGACGTTCAGCTTCACCGAGATGTCGCCATTCCCGAGAACCTTGACCTTCTCGTTCTTGCGAACGGCGCCCTTTGCCACGAGGTCGTCAACGGTAACGTCGCCGCCCTTCGGGTAAAGCTCGGCAAGGCGCTCAAGGTTCACAACCTGGTACTCCACGCGGAACGGGTTCTTGAACCCGCGCAGCTTCGGGGTACGCATGTGTGCCGGGAGCTGTCCACCCTCGAAGCCGGGACGAACCTGGTAACGAGCCTTGGTTCCCTTGGTACCACGACCAGCGGTCTTACCCTTCGATCCCTCACCGCGACCGACGCGTGTACGTTCGGTCTTGGCTCCGGGAGCCGGGCGAAGGTGGTGCACCTTCAACGCGGGAGTGCTGGGAACGTCAGCCTTGGCTTCTGACTTCTTGGCCGTTGCCTTTTTTGCCGGCGCCTTGGCGGCAGGAGCGGCCTTCGTATCGGTGACGTCCTTCTTCTCGTCAGCCATTAGTCGATCTCCTCAACCTTTACGAGGTGGGAAACAGTGTTGACGTAGCCACGGTTCTGACGCGTGTCCTCGCGAACGACGACGTCACCGATGTGCTTGAGTCCCAGGCTGCGAAGCGTGTCGCGCTGGTTCTGCTTCTCACTAATTTTGGACTTGATCTGCGTGACCTTCAGCTGTGCGGCCATTATGCACCTGCCTTTGCGGCGGCAGCGGCTTCAGCGAAGCGCGCCTCGATCTGCAGCAACTTGGCGGGAGCGACCTCGTCGTATTCCTTGCCGCGGCGAGCAGCCACGGAGCGGGGCTCCTCCAGCTGCTTGAGCGCGGTGACCGTTGCGTGCACGATATTGATGGTGTTCGAGGAACCGAGCGACTTGCTCAGCACGTCGTGAATTCCTGCGCACTCGAGAACGGCGCGCACCGGACCACCGGCGATAACACCGGTACCTGCTGCAGCCGGACGCAGAAGAACGACACCTGCCGCTTCCTCGCCCTGAACGGGGTGGGGAATCGACTGGCCGATGCGAGGAACGCGGAAGAAGTTCTTCTTCGCTTCCTCGACGCCCTTCGAGATCGCGAGAGGAACCTCGCGCGCCTTGCCGTATCCGACGCCCACAACACCGTTTCCATCGCCGACGACGACGAGAGCGGTGAAGCTGAAGCGACGACCACCCTTGACGACCTTCGACACGCGGTTGATGGTGACAACGCGCTCAAGGAACTGGTTCTTGTCGTCGCGTCCGCCGCGGTCACGTCCACCACGGTCGCCACGACCCTGGTTGCGCTCGCCACGTCCACCGCCACGACGGTTGTTGCGGGGGTCGTCGGTGCGCGGTTCAGAACCGGCAGCGGTCTCCACAGGCTTCTCAACAACCGGTTCTACAGTCTGATCTGCAGCCGTCTTGTCTGTAGCAGTCTGGTCTGTAGCCACGTCCTGCTCCTTCTTTGCTTCGCTCACAGGTTCAGCCCACCTTCTCGAGCACCTTCAGCGATCGCCGCGACGCGTCCTGCGTAACGGTTACCACCACGGTCAAATACTACGGACTCGATACCGGCGTCCTTGGCGCGAGAAGCGACAAGCTCGCCGACCTTCTTTGCCTTCTCCGACTTGTCAGCGGAGAGTGAGCGCAGATCGGTTTCGAGAGTGGAGGCCGACACGAGAGTGCGGCCCTGAGAATCGTCCACGACCTGAACGAACACGTGGCGCGCCGAGCGAGTGACAACGAGGCGCGGACGCGACGTGGTCCCCACGACCTTCTTGCGAAGGCGCGCGTGACGACGGTCGCGGGCTGACGACTTGGTCTTGACAGCCATGCTTACTTACCAGCCTTTCCGGCCTTGCGGCGAATAACCTCGCCTGCGTAGCGCACGCCCTTGCCCTTGTATGGCTCAGGCTTACGAATCTTGCGAATGTTGGCAGCGGTCTCGCCGACGGCCTGCTTGTCGATACCCGACACCATCACCTTGTTGTTGCCTTCGACGGTCAACGTGATTCCGGCGGGCGGCTCGACAATCACCGGGTGCGAGAAGCCGAGCGCGAACTCGATGTTCGAGCCCTTCTGCTGCACGCGGTAACCGGTTCCGACGACCTCAAGTCCCTTGCTGTAGCCGGTGGTGACGCCGATGATGTTGTTGTTGATCAGCGTGCGGGTCAGGCCATGCAGCGAACGCGACTCGCGCTCTTCGTCGGGACGGCTGACGACGACCTGGCCGTCATCCAGCTTCGCCACGATGGGCTCGGCAATGGTGAGGCTCAACTCGCCCTTCGGGCCCTTGACGACAACGGACTGACCGTTAATGGAGACATCGACCCCTGCGGGGATGTCAATGGGAAGCTTTCCAATACGTGACATTGCGCGTTACCACACGTAAGCGAGGACTTCCCCGCCAACGCCCTTCTTCTCGGCCTCACGGTCTGTCAGAAGACCGGAGGAGGTGGACAGGATGGCGACGCCGAGTCCGCCGAGCACGCTGGGGAGCTCCGTTGACTTGGCGTACACGCGAAGGCCTGGCTTTGAGACACGCTTGATGCCGACGATAGACGGCTCACGGTCTGGCCCGAACTTGAGGTTCAGCGTCAGCGTCTGTCCGACGCGGGCGTCCTCGACGTCCCAGCCGGTGATGAAGCCCTCGCCCACGAGAATCTCCGCGATGCGGCCCTTGAGCTTCGAGTGCGGCATCGACACGGATTCGTGGTGCGCCGAGTTGGCGTTGCGCAGTCTGGTCAGCATGTCTGCGACCGGATCTGTCATTGTCATGTGTTATTTCCTTTGTTCACCAGGTTTCGCACACCCGTTACACGAATGCCGACCTGTGGTGTGAACGGGGCCGGCATGTGCCGACCCCGCAGCGCCGCTGGTTAGGCGGCGTCCTTCTGAGCGAACGGGAAGCCGAGCGCCTTGAGCAGCGCGCGACCCTCGTCGTCGTTCTTCGCCGTGGTGACGAACGTGATGTCGAAACCCCGAACGCGGTCGATCCGGTCCTGGTCAATCTCGTGGAACACGGACTGCTCGGTGAGACCGAATGTGTAGTTGCCGTTTCCATCGAACTGGCGGTCGTTGAGCCCGCGGAAGTCGCGAATTCGCGGAAGTGCAAGTGACAGGAGCCGATCGAGGAATTCCCAGGCGCGGTCACCGCGAAGCGTGGTGTGCGCGCCGATTGCCTGACCTTCACGCAGTTTGAACTGCGCGATGGACTTGCGGGCCTTCGTGACCTGCGGCTTCTGGCCGGTGATCTTGGTCAGGTCGGCGATAGCGCCGTCGATGACCTTGCTGTCGCGCGCTGCGTCGCCGACGCCGGTGTTCACAACGATCTTCACCAGGCCAGGGACCTGGTGAACGTTCGAGAACCCGAACTGCTCTTTGAGCTGCGGGACAATCTCCGTCTTGTACTTCTGCTTCAGGCGCGGCTGGATTTTGCCAGCGGGCGCAGCAGTTGCGGTGTCAGTCATTACTTCAGGTCCTTACCAGACTTCTTGTCGTAGCGAACGCGCACCGTCTTGGCAACGCCGTCCTTGACGACTTCTTCGTTGCGGAAGCCGACCTTCGCCGGCTTCTTGCTGTCGGGCTCGACAAGCGCAACGTTTGAGATGTGGATCGACGCTTCATGGGTTTCAAGACCACCGGTCTTGGTACCGCGCTGCGTCTGGCCCTGGCGCACGTGCTTCGTGACGTAGTTGACGCCCTCGACGATCACACGCTCCTTCTCAACGAGCACCTCGATGACGCGACCCTGTTTGCCACGGTATCCACCGCGCTCTTCGGTCGGGCCGCTGATGACCTGAACCAGGTCACCCTTCTTGATCTTTGCTCCCATGACTAGATAACCTCCGGTGCCAGCGAGACGATCTTCATGAACCGCTTGTCGCGAAGCTCGCGACCGACGGGCCCGAAGATACGGGTACCGCGAGGCTCACCGTCGGTCTTCAAGATCACTGCGGCGTTCTCGTCGAACTTGATGTATGAACCGTCTTGACGACGGGTCTGCTTCTTCGTGCGCACGATAACGGCCTTGACGATATCGCCGCGCTTCACGTTTCCGCCGGGGATGGCATCCTTCACTGTGGCGACGATGGTGTCACCGAGGCCAGCGTAGTGACGGCCTGATCCGCCGAGCACGCGAATCGTGAGGAGCTCTTTGGCGCCGCTGTTATCGGCGACCTTGAGCCGTGATTCCTGCTGAATCATTCCTTACTCCTTCTCACAGCAAGCCAGAGGGCTTACTTGGCCTTTTCGACGATCTCGACCAGGCGCCAACGCTTGGTGGCGCTCAACGGACGGGTCTCGTCGATGACGACGAGGTCGCCAATGCCGGCCTGCCCCTGCTCGTCGTGCGCCTTCACCTTGGAGCTGCGGCGAATGACCTTGCCGTACAGCGGGTGCTTCACGCGGTCTTCGACCTCAACGACGATGGTCTTCTCCATCTTGTCGCTGACGACGTAGCCGCGAAGGGTCTTGCGGTAACCGCGAGCAGGAGCGCCTGACGCGGCCTCGGATGCTGCCTTTGCAGTCTCAGCCATGTCTAGGCCTCCTTCGTCTCGTCAGCCGCGGCTGCCTCTTCGGCGGCCTTGGCCTTCTTGCTCTTGCGGGTCTCCTTTGCGGGAGTCTCGACAGCGACCGGTGTGGCGCGGATGCCGAGCTCACGCTCGCGGATGACCGTGTAGATACGAGCGATGTCGCGCTTGACAGCACGCAGTCGCCCGTGCGTCTCGAGCTGACCTGTCGCCGCCTGGAAGCGAAGGTTGAACAGTTCTTCCTTCGCTTTGCGCAGCTCGTCAGTAAGACGCTCGTCTTCAAATGTGTCGAGCTCAGCGGGGGTGAGCTCCTTGGATCCGATCGCCATTACGCGTCGCCCTCCTCGCGCTTGATGATGCGTGCCTTGAGGGGCAGCTTGTGAATTGCACGGGTGAGTGCTTCGCGGGCAAGTGTCTCGTCGACACCTGCAACCTCGAACAGCACGCGACCGGGCTTGACGTTAGCGACCCACCACTCGGGTGAGCCCTTACCGGAACCCATGCGGGTCTCAGCCGGCTTCTTCGTGAGCGGGCGGTCGGGGTAGATGTTGATCCACACCTTTCCACCACGCTTGATGTGACGCGTCATCGCGATACGAGCAGCCTCGATCTGACGGTTGGTCACATAGGCGGGGGTGAGTGCCTGAATGCCGTACTCACCGAAGCTGACCTTGGTGCCGCCGGTAGCCTGACCGGTGCGAACCGGCCTGTGCTGCTTGCGGAACTTAACTCTGCGGGGAATCAACATGATTAAGCACTGGCTCCTTCTGCGACCGGCGCCTGAGCCTCACGCGGCTGGCGACGAGGACGCTCGTTGCGCTCGCGGCTTGGCTTCGAGTTCGCCTGCTCACGAGCGAGTTCCTTGTTGGTGACGTCGCCCTTGTAAATCCAGACCTTCACGCCGATACGACCAAAAGTCGTGCGCGCCTCGTAGAAGCCGTAGTCGATGTTCGCGCGGAGTGTGTGCAGCGGCACGCGACCTTCGCGGTAGAACTCGGAACGGCTCATCTCGGCGCCGCCAAGACGGCCGGACACCTGAATACGAACGCCCTTTGCGCCCGCACGCTGAGCGCCCTGCAAACCCTTGCGCATTGCGCGGCGGAAAGCCACACGTGCGGAGAGCTGCTCGGCGATGCCCTGTGCTACGAGCTGCGCGTCGGCCTCAGGGTTCTTCACCTCGAGGATGTTGAGCTGGATCTGCTTGCTCGTGAGCTTCTCGAGCTCACCGCGGATGCGCTCGGCCTCCGCACCGCGACGACCGATGACGATACCCGGGCGTGCGGTGTGGATGTCCACACGAACACGGTCACGGGTGCGCTCGATCTCGATGCGCGACACGCCTGCGCGGTCGAGCGATGTTGTCAGCAGCTTGCGGATCTTGACGTCTTCTGCGACATAGTCGCTGTAACGCTGTCCCGGCTTGGTGCTGTCAGCGAACCAGCGCGAAACGTGGTCGGTAGTGACACCAAGACGAAAGCCGTACGGGTTTACTTTCTGGCCCATTACTTGCTCGCCTTCTTTGTTTCCGTGGCTGCGCTTACCTCATCAGGCGTCGAGAGGACGATCGTGATGTGGCTTGTGCGCTTGTTGATGCGGTATGCGCGGCCCTGGGCGCGCGGCTGGAACCGCTTGAGGGTCGCACCCTCGTCGACATATGCCTTGGTGATGTACAGGTCCTGCTCGTCGAGGAAGCTGTTCTCGGCATCCGCCTTCACGCGAGCGTTGGCGATAGCCGAAGCGACCAGCTTGTAGACGGGCTCTGAAGCACCCTGCGGGGCAAACTTCAGGATGGCAAGTGCCTCCTGCGCCTGCTTGCCGCGGACAAGGTTGACAACGCGGCGGGCCTTCATGGGGGTGACGCGGATGTGTCGCACGCGTGCGATCGACTCCACCATTTCTATTCCTCCTTCACGTCCCCGCGTTAGCGGCGACGGCCCTTCTTGTCGTCCTTCACGTGTCCACGGAAGGTGCGGGTCGGAGCAAACTCGCCGAGCTTGTGACCGACCATGCTCTCGGTGACGAACACCGGGATGTGCTTGCGACCGTCGTGCACCGCGATGGTGTGACCGAGCATTGCCGGCACGATCATCGAGCGGCGCGACCAGGTCTTGATGACGTTCTTGTTCTTAGCCTCATTCGCGACTACCACCTTGCGGAGCAGGTGTTCGTCAACGAAGGGGCCCTTCTTGAGACTGCGTGGCATCTTCTACAACTCCTACTTGCGCTTCTTCGAGGTGGGCCGACGACGAACGATGAGCTTGTCGCTTTCCTTGTTGGGGTGACGCGTGCGGCCTTCCTTCTGGCCCCACGGGCTGACCGGGTGGCGTCCACCGGAGGTCTTGCCCTCACCGCCACCGTGCGGGTGGTCGACCGGGTTCATGACGACACCGCGCACTGTCGGGCGAACGCCCTTCCAGCGGCTGCGTCCGGCCTTGCCCCAGTTGATGTTCGACTGCTCGGCATTGCCGACCTCGCCGACCGTTGCACGGCAGCGAGCATCCACGTTGCGGATCTCACCCGACGGCAGGCGAAGCTGCGCGTAGGGGCCGTCCTTTGCGACGAGTCGAACCGATGCACCGGCCGAACGAGCGAGCTTCGCTCCTCCACCGGGCTTCAGCTCGATAGCGTGCACGACGGTACCGGTCGGGATGTTGCGGAGGGGGAGGTTGTTTCCCGGCTTGATGTCAGCACCCGAACCGGACTCGACGACGTCACCCTGCTTGAGCTTCTGCGGCGCGAGGATGTAGCGCTTCGTGCCGTCGAAGAAATGAAGCAGTGCAATGTGCGCTGTGCGGTTGGGGTCGTACTCGATGTGAGCAACCTTGGCGTTCACGCCGTCTTTGTCATGGCGACGGAAGTCGATGACGCGGTACTGGCGCTTGTGGCCACCACCGATGTGACGGGTAGTGATGCGTCCCTGGTTGTTGCGGCCACCGGTCTTCGACAGCGGGCGAAGGAGCGACTTCTCAGGCGTCGTGCGCGTGATTTCGGCGAAGTCGGAAACGCTCGAACCGCGGCGACCCGGGGTCGTGGGCTTGTACTTACGAATAGCCATTGTTTATTCCTGTACTCCTAGCCGACAGCCGTGAAGATGTCGATGGAACCGGACTTCAGCGACACAATGGCGCGCTTGGTGTCTTTGCGCTTGCCGATGCCGAAGCGAGTGCGACGGGTCTTACCCTGACGATTCAGGGTGTTGACCGAAGCAACCTTGACGCTGAAGATCTTCTCGATCGCGAACTTGATCTCA
The DNA here is from genome assembly GCF_011751765.2 of Paramicrobacterium chengjingii. Classification (GTDB taxonomy): domain Bacteria; phylum Actinomycetota; class Actinomycetes; order Actinomycetales; family Microbacteriaceae; genus Paramicrobacterium; species Paramicrobacterium chengjingii. The sequence continues at coordinate 694,846 of NZ_CP061169.1, read as the reverse complement.
GTCTTGTTCGCGCGGTCGTCGACGATGAAGGTGTACTTGCCCTCGTCGATCAGGCCGTAGCTCTTCTCCGAAACGACCGGCGCGATGATGATCTCGCGGGGGTCCTTGACTGTCTGGCTCATGCCGAGACCTCCTCAGTTGCTTCAGCCGAGCTCGCTGTCGCCGTGACCGACTTGCCCGCAGCAGGACCGGCGATAAAGCCATCGAGTGCTGCCGATGTGAAGACGATGTCGTCAGAGACGAGAACGTCGTACGCATTGAGCTGGTCGTAGGTGAGAACGTGCACAGTCGGGATGTTGCGAACGGCGAGGCGGCTTGCCTCGTCGCTGCGCTCGATGACCGCGAGGATGTGCTTCGACTCGGCGATCTTGGCGAGGAACTCGACAGCATTCTTGGTGGGACGCTCGTCAGAGACCGCGAAGGTCTCTACAACGTGAATGCGTCCGCCGCGAGCGCGGTCGGAAAGCGAACCGCGCAGGGCCGCCTGGATCATCTTCTTGGGGGTGCGCTGAGCGTAGTCGCGAGGCACGGGACCGTGGACGATGCCACCGCCGGTGTGCTGAGGCATACGGATCGAGCCCTGACGAGCGCGGCCTGTGCCCTTCTGCTTGAACGGCTTGGCGCCGGAGCCTGAGACCTCACCGCGACCCTTGGTCTTGTGAGTTCCCTGACGGGCTGCAGCCTGCTGAGCCACGACAACCTGGTGGATCAGCGGAATGTTGGCCTGAACGTCGAACACCTCAGCGGGCAGTTCGACCGAACCGGTCTTCTTGCCTTTGGCGTCGATAACGTCGAGCGAGGTAGCCATTGAACTACGCTCCCTTCACTGCGTTGCGAACGAAAACGATGCGGCCACGAGGACCGGGAACCGCGCCCTTGACGAGCATGAGGCCCTTGTCCGCGTCAATTGCGTGAACCTTGAGGTTCAGCACCGTCACGCGGTCGCCGCCCATGCGGCCGGCCATGCGGTGTCCCTTGAAGACGCGACCGGGGGTGGCCGAGGCGCCGATGGAACCGGGCTTGCGGTGGTTGCGGTGGGCACCGTGTGATGCCGAGACGCCCTGGAAGTTGTGCCGCTTCATGACACCGGCGAAGCCCTTGCCCTTGGAAGTGCCGACAACGTCGACCTTCTGGCCGGCTTCGAACACGCCGTCAATTGTGAGCTCCTGACCGAGTGAGTAGTCAGCAGCATCTTCCGTGCGCACCTCGGTGAGGTGGCGGCGGGGTGTGACGCCGGCGTTCTTGTAGTGTCCTGCGGAGGGCTGGTTCACCTTGCGGGGGTCGATCTCGCCTGCGGCGATCTGCACGGCGTTGTAGCCGTCGACCTCGGGGGTGCGCACCTGCGTAACCACGTTAGGAGCGATCTCGATGACGGTGACGGGAACGACCTTGCCTTCGTCGTCCCACACCTGAGTCATGCCCAGCTTCTTGCCGAGCAGACCCTTGCTGGTCTTGTTCTGCGTAGCCATGACTTCCCTTAGAGCTTGATCTCGATGTTGACGTCGGCCGGCAGGTCGAGACGCATAAGCGAGTCAACGGCCTTGGGCGTCGGGTCGACGATGTCGATCAACCGCTTGTGGGTACGCATCTCGAAGTGCTCGCGGCTGTCCTTGTACTTGTGGGGTGAACGAATAACACACACCACGTTCTTCTCGGTCGGAAGCGGCACGGGGCCGACGACCTGGGCACCCGCGCGGGTGACTGTGTCGACGATCTTGCGCGCCGAGGTGTCGATGACCTCATGGTCATACGACTTAAGTCGAATGCGGATCTTCTGTCCCGCCATCTGTGACTCACTCTCTGTCGTGCGTCTTACGAATTGTTCGCATTGGACGCTCTTTACTGTGCGCCGTCAGGAGTTCCCTCCGGCGCTGGCACTGCTCTGCGTACCACTGTTCTTCTGTCAAGCCTCACCACTGTTCACCGAATTCGAACCCGTTTCCGGGCACGCGAATACGCGGCGAAATTGCATCAGTGATTAAGTCGGTGTTCTGCTGCCCGCGGCCTAGACATCGTTGCGGTCTATGCACTGCCTGGCAGTGATCCGGAAGGCACGCCACACGACGCGTCCGAAATACTGAACTAGTTGAGTTTGCCAGATATCCGAGCATTGTGCAACCCGGGCGTGTCGCGATACGGGGCCGAGGCAGCGATTCCCAGGATTGTCACGGCAATGCCCCGGCACATGACTGAGGAGGGCCCGAATTCGGGCCCTCCTCAGATGGTCTTTTATCGCGACGTCAGTTACTCATTACCGAGCTTTTCATCGAGCGAATCGCGACCGCCGTCGATCTGGTCGGAGAACTTACCCCCGGTGAGCGAGTCCGCGGCATCCGACGCCTTATCGAGGCCCTTGTCGCTGATGCCTTCGGCCTGTTCCGAGTGCACTGCTTCGTCAATCTTGTCTTTGTTCTGGTCGAACAGATCCTTGCCTTTGTCGAAGAGTCCCATGGTTCCTCCTGAATAGCGACGGACAGTTTTGCCTCCATTGTGCCCATTCGGGGCACCAGTAACAAGGGTTTCGAGACAAACAAACGGGGCCGGGCCCGAAGGCCCGACCCCGAGAGAGATCTGAAGTCGCGAAGACTACTTGTTGATCTTGGTGACGGTGCCGGCACCAACGGTGCGGCCACCCTCACGGATAGCAAAGCCGAGGCCCTCTTCCATAGCGATCGGCTGAATCAGCTCGACCGACATGTCCGTCGTGTCGCCGGGCATGACCATCTCGGTGCCCTCGGGCAGTGAGATGACGCCGGTGACGTCGGTGGTGCGGAAGTAGAACTGCGGACGGTAGTTCGTGTAGAACGGGTTGTGGCGTCCACCCTCGTCCTTCGAGAGGATGTACGCGGTGCCCTCGAAGTTCGTGTGCGGCGTGACCGAACCCGGCTTCACGACAACCTGGCCGCGCTCAACGTCCTCGCGCTTGGTTCCGCGGAGGAGAAGACCACAGTTCTCGCCGGCCCATGCCTCGTCGAGCTGCTTGTGGAACATCTCGATACCCGTGACCGTGGTCTTCTGCGTCGGGCGGATCCCGACGATCTCGACCTCGGAGTTGATAGCGAGCGTGCCGCGCTCGGCACGGCCGGTGACGACAGTTCCACGACCGGTGATCGTGAAGACGTCCTCGATCGGCATGAGGAACGGCTTGTCCTTGTCGCGCTCGGGGTCAGGAACGTTCTCATCGACGGCCTCCATGAGGTCGACAATGGCCTGCTCCCACTTCGCGTCACCCTCAAGTGCCTTGAGAGCCGAGACCTGAATGACCGGAGCGTTGTCGCCGTCGAAGCTCTGGCTCGAAAGAAGCTCGCGAACCTCGAGCTCAACGAGCTCCATGATCTCTTCGTCGTCCACCATGTCGGACTTGTTCAGAGCCACAACGAGGTAGGGAACGCCGACCTGCTTGGCGAGCAGGACGTGCTCGCGGGTCTGGGCCATCGGACCGTCGGTGGCAGCAACCACGAGGATCGCGCCATCCATCTGAGCGGCACCGGTGATCATGTTCTTCACATAGTCGGCGTGGCCCGGAGCGTCAACGTGTGCATAGTGACGCTTAGGGGTCTCGTACTCAATGTGCGAGATGTTGATCGTGATACCGCGCTGACGCTCTTCAGGAGCCGAGTCGATGCTGGCGAAGTCCTGCTGAACGTTGACGTCAGACGGGTACTTGATTGAGAGAACGTGCGAGATCGCCGCGGTAAGAGTGGTCTTACCGTGGTCGACGTGACCGATCGTTCCGATGTTTACGTGCGGCTTGGTCCGCTCGAACTTGGCCTTAGCCACTGTGGTCCTCCTCAGGACTCTCGTGTAGATAAAGCGGGCACTGGATTGCGACCGATTCTCTACGGGGATTTGTGTATTTATGTTACTAGGTGACGACCGGGCGCCGCACCGTGTACACAGCAGGCGCCCAGCGGCAAGGGTTATTCGCCCTTTGCCTTTTGGATGATCTCGTCGGCAACCGCCTTCGGGACCTCGGCGTACGTCTCGAACTGCATCGAGTACACGGCACGGCCTGAGGTCTTCGACCGCAGGTCACCGACGTATCCGAACATCTCCGAGAGGGGGACGTTGGCGCGAATCACCTTGACACCCGACGCATCCTCCATCGACTGGATCATGCCACGGCGAGAGTTGAGATCGCCGATGACATCACCCATGTACTCCTCGGGAGTACGCACCTCAACAGCCATGAGCGGCTCGAGAAGAGCCGGGCTGGCCTTGGGGAGGGCTTCTTTCATACCCATGGATCCGGCGATCTTGAACGCCATCTCCGATGAGTCGACATCGTGAGCAGCACCGTCAAGCAGCGTCGCCTTGACGCCGACCATCGGGTAACCCGCGAGAACTCCCACCTGAATCGCGTCCTGGAACCCGGCGTCGACCGACGGGATGTACTCGCGCGGAACGCGACCACCAGTCACCTTGTTCTCGAACTCGTAGATCTTGTCGCCCTCGACCTCAAGCGGCTCGAGTGCGAACTGGATCTTCGCGAACTGACCTGATCCACCAGTCTGCTTCTTGTGGGTGTAGTCGTGACGCGGGACAGCCTTGCGGATGGTCTCGCGGAAGGCCACCTGGGGCTTGCCCACGTTTGCCTCGACGCGGAACTCGCGCTTCATGCGGTCCACCAGAATGTCAAGGTGCAGCTCGCCCATACCCTTGATGACCGTCTGACCGGTCTCGACGTTGAGCTCGACGCGGAACGTCGGGTCTTCTTCGGCGAGCTTCTGGATCGCTGTTGACAGCTTCTCCTGGTCGGCCTTCGTCTTCGGCTCGATAGCGACCTCGATGACGGGCTCGGGGAAGGTCATTGACTCGAGGACAACCTGGTCCTTCGGGTCGCAGAGCGTGTCGCCCGTCGTCGTGTCTTTGAGACCGATCACCGCGTAGATGTGGCCAGCCGTCACGGAATCGACGGGGTTCTCCTTATTGGCGTGCATCTGGAAGATCTTTCCGATGCGCTCCTTCTTCTGCTTTGTGGAGTTCGCGATCTGTGCGCCGCTGTCCAGGTGCCCTGAGTACACGCGAATGTACGTGAGGCGCCCGAAGAACGGGTGAACGGCAACCTTGAAGGCAAGAGCCGAGAACGGCTCGGCGCTGTCGGGGTGACGCAGAATGATCTTCTCTTCATCGCGCGGGTCGTGTGCCTCGATAGCGGGCACATCCAGCGGCGAAGGGAGGAAGTCGACAACGGCATCCAGCATCGGCTGCACGCCGCGGTTCTTGAAGGCCGAGCCACACAGAACGGGGTAGATCTCGCTGTTGACTGTGAGCTTGCGAATGGCAGCCTTGATTTCGTCGACGGTGAGCTCCTCGCCAGAGAAGTACTTCTCCATGAGAGCGTCGTCCGTCTCGGCGACTGTCTCAAGCAGCAGAGTGCGGTACTCGTCGAACTTGTCCTGCAGCTCGGCGGGAATTTCCTGCACCTCGAACTTGGCGCCCATGGTGACGTCGCCCTTGGAGTCGCCTGGCCACACGAGTGCCCGCTTCTCGATTAGGTCGACGACGCCGACGAAGTCGTTCTCAGAGCCGATCGGGAGCTGAAGCACGAGGGGCTTCGCGCCGAGGCGGCTCTTGATGGTGTCGACCGTGTAGTAGAAGTCGGCACCGAGCTTGTCCATCTTGTTGACGAAACAGATGCGGGGGACGTCGTACTTGTCGGCCTGACGCCACACTGTCTCAGACTGGGGCTCAACGCCCTCCTTGCCGTCGAAGACGGCAACGGCACCGTCGAGCACGCGAAGCGAACGCTCAACCTCGACCGTGAAATCAACGTGGCCCGGGGTGTCAATGATGTTGATCTGGTTGTTGTTCCAGAAACTCGTCACAGCAGCCGAGGTGATCGTGATGCCACGCTCCTGCTCCTGCTCCATCCAGTCGGTGGTCGCTCCACCGTCGTGGGTTTCACCGAGCTTGTGGTTGACGCCCGTGTAGAACAGGATGCGCTCAGTGGTTGTGGTCTTACCGGCATCGATGTGGGCCATGATGCCGATGTTGCGAACCTTCTTCAGGTCAGTGAGCACGTCTTGTGCCACGGGGTTCCTCCGGAAAGTGAAAGTGAAGTGGTGTGTGGTGGCGTCCTCCACAGCACTGCTGCTGCGGAGGACGCCCCCTGCCCGCTACCAGCGGTAGTGGGCGAATGCGCGGTTGGATTCCGCCATCTTGTGAGTGTCTTCACGACGCTTCACAGCGGCACCGAGGCCGTTAGATGCGTCGAGGATCTCGTTGGTGAGGCGCTCCGTCATCGTCTTCTCGCGACGACCCTTGGCGTAGCTCACGAGCCAACGCAGTGCAAGGGTATTGGCACGGTGAGGCTTGACCTCGACCGGAACCTGGTACGTCGAACCGCCGACACGGCGACTCTTGACCTCGATGGACGGACGAACGTTGTCGAGCGCCTTCTTGAGGGTGACGACAGCATCCTGGCTGTTCTTTGCAACGACTCCCTCGAGCGCGTCGTAGACGATGCGCTCGGCAAGAGCCTTCTTGCCGTCAACGAGAATCTTGTTGACGAGCTGGCTGACAATCGGTGCGCCGTAGACGGGGTCAGCAACGACCGGGCGCTTGGGTGCGGGTCCCTTACGTGGCATTACTTCTTCTCCATCTTCGCGCCGTAGTGGCTGCGACCCTGCTTGCGGTTCTTCACGGCCTGGGTGTCGAGCGCACCGCGGACGATGCGGTAGCGAACACCAGGAAGGTCCTTGACACGTCCTCCACGGACAAGCACCATCGAGTGCTCCTGAAGGTTGTGACCTTCACCCGGAATGTACGCGGTGACCTCTGTACCGTTCGAAAGCTTCACACGTGCTACCTTGCGCATCGCCGAGTTCGGCTTCTTCGGGGTAGTCGTGTAGACGCGTGTGCACACGCCTCGCTGCTGGGGGTTGGCCTTCAGGGCAGGAGCCTTGGTCTTGACAGACTTCGACTTGCGTCCCTTGCGGACCAACTGCTGAATAGTTGGCACTGCTTCTCCTCTATGTGCTGCACGGTGACAGCGAATATGTGATGGTGAGGCACACGATTTCTCACGTGCCGCCACGATCCGCCCATCCGGCAGAATGTGCAGGATGCTTGTGGCGAATATGCCGTGGGGGCCGTTCCATGCTGAACCGACCCAGGATGTGAATGCCTCGACATGGCCAAACCGCACGAAGGCACGGTTCAGCGCACGCAAATGCGCACACCCAATCAATGATAAGGGCATGACGGGTGACGGTCAAATACCACAGGCCCGGTCGAAACCGGGCCTGTGGTGGGAGACAGTGCGGACTAGAGTCCGTCCCATTCGAATGTCGCCTTGCCTTCTTTGCCGAAGGTGACAGTGCCATCGACGTAGATGTCAACGGGCTGCTGCAGGTTGACACCCTTCTGCACGCTGTCATCTGGCCAGGTGACCGTTGCAGAGAGGTCTGCTTCGCCTGCGGAGTCCGTGGTTACAGCCCATCCCGAACCGTCGTAGTCGCCTACGGTGAAGTCAGGCTTCGGGTCGATCGTCCAGACGACATCTTCAACCTTCTTCGTTCCGCTATCGCTCGCCGTGTTCGGGCAGCCGTCCGGAGCCATCTCTGTCTTCGCCTCGCAGTCGTCGAGGAACTTCGTCACGGCGTCTTCAGCGGCAGTGACACCCTCGTCCGAAAGGGTGATCGCCAGCTCGGGAGTCTCTTCGCTCTCGTTGCCGAAGCCGAGAACTGTCGTCGAGACTCCTTCAGCCTGGAATACCTTCTGATCGTCTGCCATCGCGATCTTGTACGTACCAGGCAGCGCTCGGAGCGTCTCTCCGTCTGCGGGCACGGTGACGCCGTTGACGGCTACCTGGGCGCTCTTCGGCCCCGTGAGTTCATATGCGACCTCACCGAGCTCAGGAGCGTCGAGCTTCCACTTGTCGAAGAACACGAGGTCCTTGCCCGCCTTGCTGAGCGAGAACGTCTGATCGTAGGTCTCCCCTCCTTGGGAGATGGACGCCGTGACCGAGGCACTGTCGCCTTCCACCTCCGTCGACGAGATGGAGTACTTCGAGATGCGATCGTCTGCTGACTTGTACGCCTCGTCCGTCAGCAGCACGTCGCCCTTCTCTACCTTGACGCCCGAGTCCTTGAGCGCCTGCTCGGCTTTGCCCGCCTTGAGGAGGTCGAGGTATGCCGTCACCTGGTTCTGCGGAGCGTGCATCGAATTGCCGATAGAGACTCCGACGACACCGGCGATGATGACGAGCAGAACGACAGAACCTCCGGCAATCCAGCCCGCCTTCGACTTCTTCTTTCGAGGCGGTTCACCCCCGCCCGCGGGGTAGGCGCCAGTGTTCTGAGGTGGATACACCTGAGTCTGCTGTGAGCCGTACTCCTGCTGTTGCGGGTAGGGCTGCTGCGGACCAGTCGGATGCTGCTCCCCTGGCGTCTGCGGGTACGGGTTCGGGGCTGCCGCAGGCTGCTGTGGCTGCTGCTGAGGCTGCCCGTACGGCTGCTGCTCAGGCTGCTGAGGCTGCCCGTACGGCTGCTGAGGTTGCTGCTGAGGTTGCTGCGGCTGCTGCTGATAGGGCTGACCGTAGGGTGCCTGCTGCGGTGGCTCGGGCTGCTGAGGCGGCTGGCCATATGGCTGCTGCGGATTATTGTTCTGTGCGTCTCCGTGCTGCCACGGCTGCTGTGGGTCGTTGGGTGGGTACGACATCTCTCCCCCTCGTGCGTTGGTGATTATAGTTTGTCGCCAACTTGCCCCGCCGTCCAGGGGTACTTCTCTCCACGTGCCACGTCACCAACGCGTCGGAGGTGCGTCGAGACTCTCTGACAGCGCGTCGAGCAGCGCATTCACCTGCGGTTCGACGATCGCCGCGACAGCTTCTCGTGCCCGCACACGATGCGGCTGAAGAAACTGGCAGATGAGGCGTCCGGCGTGATCGGCGCATTCATCCGCCAACTGGATCTCCGTGCGCAGCGCCTGTTTCTCTTCATCGCTCAGCTCGACGGGACGCACAGATTCCGGAACGTCCCCGCCCTCAGCCAGTTCGCCGAGCGTGAAGAGAAACGGCTCTCCTGGCACAGGATCCGGGTCGAGCTGCAGACCGTCGAACTCTGGATCGAGGCCGACGTCAGGGCGGTAATCTCGGGCTTTGCGGCGCTCTGCCGCGCGGAGTTCGCGCGACAGAAGCGGCAGATTCTTTTCGGTGTACTCGTCGACAACGTCGTCAATGAGCGACTTCATGCGCGTGGTGAGTCCGTGCTGAACGCCGTGCGGCACATCGGCGTCAAGCCCGATCGCCTTGAGAAAAGGCGAGCCGAGGCACCGCCTGCACAGGCGCGTGCGCACACGATGGGTCGCCGGCTTCCATCGAGGGAGCCAGGCGATCCACGTGTCGACGGCGCTGCCGACCTTGGCCTCGAGGGTCCGCTCCATAACTCAACCGTACTCCGCAACCGCGCAGTCAGTCTTTCTCCCACGGCCAGAGGGGCCGTTTCGGCTCGTCACCGCCCAGTGCGATCATCACCACGAATGCGATGTGCACGAGCATCGCCAGCACGCCGAGCGCGAGGCTGTAAGGTCTCAGAAGCTCGTGCAACGCGAAGCTGACAAGCACGTCGGGGTCGTGCAGACCGACGGCCTGCAGCATCCCGCCGACGACGACATAGCCGAGCAGCGCGAGAGTTCCCGTGAGCAGGCCTCCGAGCAGGGGAACTCGCAGAGCGAGATCGCCGCGTTCACGCTCCTGCACGAGTCGCACAGCAACGTTGACGATTCGCAGGGCGACAACAACCACCGATGTCGCGATCATCGACGGCCCAAGCAGCAGGCTTGCATCAAGGTCAATGACGTCGGTGTCTGTCAGAAGACTCAGGATGCCGAAGCAGGCGATCACGAGCGCGAGATACAGCGCGACGGTGAAAGCTGTCTGCGCGAGGGCTATCAGGCGAGGGTCTCGCGCCTCATTCGGATCCATCGCTGCCCCTCGCCCGAAGCGAAGCGAGAGCGCGCCCGAAGAGGATCCCCCCGTCGCGGGGCGCGGGAGTGGGGGCTTCGGGAACGCACACGGTTTCGCGCCCCGACGCATCAACGATGCGTGTTCCGTTTGTTGAGTGGAGGTCGGTCACCCACACGGCTCCTCGCGACCACTGCACGGCGGCATGGGTCTTCGAGACGCTGCGTGTGACATCGGAAACGGCCGCGACATCGGCGTCGGGGAACGCGGACTGTGCGCTTGGGTCCCGGCCGACCAGCACGACTCCGTCAATCGAGATGCGGGTGCCATCGGCAAACTCGATATCGATGTCTGATGTGCTGACATCTGGGGACGGCGGGTTGCCGAGGGGAGCCGGCGACACACGATCGGCAGATGCCGGAACAGTGTCGATGTCTGCTTGTATGCCCGGTGGCAACCCAATGAAACCAGGACGCGTGACGGCATCCGGCGAGCCCGACTGATTCTGTTGCTCTGACGACGCTGGCTCCGTCGGAGCGTCTGCCTGCGTGTCGGGGCGCGGGGGCAAGGGCGGGCGGGGAGGAAGCGGCACGCCATTCCAGGTGTCGTCAGCGCTCATCTTTCCTCCTCGACGCTTTCGGCCGCTTTCGCGCTCGTCGCGCACGACTGACGCGGAATCGGCTCAACTGACGTCGCCACCAGCTTACCGCTCGGGCAGACAGCCGAGACTGTTCATCTGTGTGCGTCCACAGCTCATCGATTGTCTCGTCTGCTGCTTCGCCGTTGGCGAAGACTGCGGCGTCCGTGTCGAACGCAATTCGGTCGAGCGTGGCTGTTGCCGCGGCATCCGTTCCTCTCTGCTCGGAAAGCGCGTCGATGACACCCGCGCGAGTTCGCGTGGGCACCTCGTATCCGAGTTCGGAGTGGCGGTCGAGAAATTCGTCCCAGGCGCCCGATGCCCTGGCGTGAGGCTGGCCCGCTAAACGTCGGCGCTTGACACGACGACGCTTGATCAGGGCGATGACCACGAACGGCACGAAGTACAGCAGCAGCAGCCCGCCCGCCGTCGAAATAATGGCAATGGCCCACCCCGGCAGGGCAAACGCGTTCTCGTCGTCTTCGTCCTTCTTATCGTCGATCTCGCTGTCGGTCAGCAGATCGTCAGGGCGCTTCTCCGAGCGCGGCGGCTGCCTCACCTGCGGCTGAGGCTCGCTCTGCGGCTTGGGATTCTGCTCCTGCGGAATCTCGGTCTCATCAGGAGTAGGGAAGAACGGAATCCAGCCAACGCCCTCGAACGGCACCTCAACCCACGCCGTCACGTCGTCACCCGTCACCGTCGTCGGGGAGCCCTCAATAATCGTCTTCGGCGCGAACCCCATGACCACGCGGGCCGGGTAGCCGAAGCTCCGCGCCATCAGCGCCATGGCCGATGCATACTGCTCTTCATCTCCGATCAGCTGCGTTCGCGTGAACAATTCTTCCATGCGGTCGGCTCCGTGGCCGGCGCGCGATGACGCTGCATCCGTCTCTCGTCCATGACTGAGGTACCCGTTTGTCACGAGTGCTGACTCGATGGCTCGCAGCTGTTCAATGGGAGACTCGGCAGCGCCGGCGTACTCTTTCGCCTGAGCAACCACAATGTCGGGAACGTTCTCGACGGGGGGCATCGCGACAGACGCGACAGGGGTGTCGACGAGCGATTCGTCACCGGGAACCGCCTGCACCCCGCTGCGCATTGAGTATTCGACTTTCGACGTGACACCGTCGATCAGCACGGCCGAGCCCGTGGCGGCGTTGTATCGAAACCCCGATGATCGCTCACGGTCGAGCCCGTCGAGATCGATGACCTCGGGAACGCCCATGGTGGGCAACCAGGGCCCCGAATAACCGCCGACGTCGATGCTGATGTTGCGCTGGTCGACAATGTCGGCAAGCGGCGCCCGGGGAAGCGTCGACCCGCTGAGTTCGTAGAGACCCGAGCCGTCGGTCGAGAGTTCAGGGCCGGCGACGTTCCACAGGTGCCCGTCGTAGGTGTCCATCACGGCAAGACGAATGCGGTCGCCTGGAATGAGCCCTGTCACCGAGAGCAGATCGGTTTCGTTGAGCGTTTTCGTGTAGATGCGGTAGCCAGAGAGCGGGCTGGCGAACTGCTCGGGGTCGAACGGAGGCTGCACCTCGTCACGCACCACGAGGCGGCTCTCGGCGGGCGGAAGAAGAATGGATGCCGCGAGCCCGCCGATCACAACGGAGGCGAGTGCGACGGCAGCGGTGCCGACGACGCGGGCGCGACGCAGCCCAGCCTTCTCCGAGAGGCTGATGTTCTTGCCCTCGGGGCGGCGCCAGCCCAGCCACACGAGCGCGGCCACCGCGAAGACCAGGCCGCGGGCGGCCGGAAAGAACGGCTCGCGCGTGCCGAGCACGACGGGCAGAACAAAGGCGACAAGTGGCATCAGCAGCACAACGGCGCAGCGCCACAGCGTGCGGTAGCGGGTCGGGAGCCACCGCAGCAACAGGATGCCGCTGAGGGCTCCCATCACGCACGAGAGCACATAGGGAAGAACAGCGAGGTGCGGTGGAGCACCGACCGGCGCGGCGAGCGTCACCACATCGGTCCATCCGAAAACGGCACCGACCGCGAGGTCACGCACCGTGTCCAGATTCGGCAGCACAAACCAGAGGGCGTCACCAGCAAGCGCGAACGCGCTGCCGAACAGGAAATAGGCGATGAAGACCATGAGGATAGTCGTCAGGGCATTGAGCCGCAGACGATGACTGCACCACGCAACTCCGAGCCCGACGGCAAGGCCGCCAACGGAGGCGAGCAGATGCGCTGGCCCGTCGAACACCGGCATCCAGCCGAGCGCGCTCACCAGAATCAACCCCGACACCACGGCGACGTCGACCCAGGCCTGCGAACTCACCGCGCCGGGCTTCGCTGCAGAGCGCTGCACGCGGGGCGTGCGCATAAGAACACTGTTAAGCGCACGTTTCCACACCGGCTCCGCCTGTTGCTTCACCGAAGTTCGCGCAGCGCGCCGCTCGCTCACTGTGCCCTCTCCATAATGCGCGGAAGGTCCCGAAGCGTGCCGATCGTGTACACCTGCAGACCCGCGATGTCTTGAACGCGCGGCTGGCCGCCCTCGCTGATGCGCAGGGCGATCACGTTCACCTCTCCGGAAAAGAGCCTTTGGATGCTGCGGTAGTCAGAAGCATCCATCAACGATCCCGCCACGATCACGACGACGCTGGGGTCGGGAAGCCGTTTTGTCGCATCGCGTGCGAAGTCTCGCGCGGATTCGTCAGATTCGAAAGCCTGGAGGCGACATGTATCGTCGAGCATCGCCTGCATCGTGTGGGTGCGCAGCCGCATCCCCTCGCTGACGACATTGATCTCCGTCGCATCTCTGATCACCTGGGTGGCGATGGATGCGGTCACCGACACGGCGGTCTCGAACTCGTCTTCGCTGGCGTAAAAGCGCTTGTTTGCGCTGTGCACGATGGTGAGCTGCGAACGGCGCGACTCTTCGAACTGTCGCACCATCAGCTGCCCCGTGCGCGCGGAGCTGCGCCAGTGCACGTATCGCACGTCGTCGCCGCGCACGTAGTCGCGCAGCGCGTGAAACGCGAGGTCGTTGTTGGTGATCTTCTTGGTGATCTGGCCCTCGAGGTCGCGCACGAGCCCGGCAGCCGTGGGGTGCAGACGCACAACGCGCGGGTGCACAAAGAGCTCGATGGGGTCGGTCCAGTCAACGCTGCGGCGAAATAATCCAAGGCGGTCGCCGCGCACCGAGCGGGCGGGCCCCGCGATGATCACGGCGCGATGGGCCGTCGGAACGGCGAAGAGCTCTTCCGATCCGTCATCCGGAGCGAGCCCGGGAATATCGAAGACGGCGAGGCCGTCCCCGACGGGCAGCTCGAAGGTCGTCGCGAGCGAATTGCGTTGCGCCGTATTGGTGACGATCATCTCGCCGACGGCGCGCTCGCCCACCGTGACGCGTCGCGGGTTCAGCCGCACCGAGACCGCGAATCGGGAACGGCCGATCGTGAACAGCGCCGCGATAACGAATGCCGCGACGAGCGTCGCCCCGACAAACACCACTTCTGCCCAGCCGAGCACGAGCCCGGCGGCAAGCAGCACAATCCCCATGATTGCCACGAGCCACCCTGTCGAACTGACGGTGGAGAAGAACGGGTTCACGGCCTTCGTCACCGGCACGACGAATGTCGCGAGCCCTTGCCTGACTCGTTGAGTTGTCGTCGCAGCACGAACCCGCAGCGGCGACATCCTGGTCGTCGACGGCGGGCTTTCGTGCTCGACGGTCGTTGTCATGCTGCGCGGTATGCCGGCGGGGTGATCGAGAGAAGGATGCGGTCGATGATCTGATCTGCTGTGGTGCCGGCAAATTCCGACTCGGGATCCATCAGCAGGCGGTGCGCGAGTACGGGCACCGCGAGGGCGTTCACATCGTCGGGTGTGGCGTACGTGCGGCCCTGGCTGAGCGCCCACACCTTGACGATGCGCGCGAGAGAAAGGCCACCGCGCATGCTCACGCCGAGCGCGGCATCCTTGTCTGTGCGTGTCGCCTGAATGATGTCGGTGATGTACTCCATAATCGAGCGCTCCACGTGCACCTGACCGGCGAGCGCGATCATGGCATTCACGGACTCCGCGTTGATGATCGCATCGACGCCAGATGATCGCGAACGGTTTGCCGCATCCATGAGCAGATCGACGCTCGTATCGCGATCGGGGTACCCCAACGAGGTCTTCACGAGAAAGCGGTCGAGCTGTGCCTCGGGTAGCTTGTACGTGCCGGATTGCTCCACAGGGTTCTGCGTCGCGATCACCATGAATGGGCTGCCGACCGGGTGAGTCTCGCCATCGACCGTGACGAGGCCCTCTTCCATCACCTCGAGCAACGCGCTCTGTGTCTTCGGCGATGCGCGGTTGATCTCGTCAGCGAGCACGATCTGCGCGAAGATCGGCCCCTTGTGAAACTCGAACACGTGAGTCTGCTGGTTGTAGATGGTGACGCCTGTGACGTCGCTCGGCAGCAGGTCAGGGGTGAACTGGATGCGGGAGCTGGCGCCCTCGAGCGTGTTCGCGAGAGATTTCGCCAGCACAGTCTTGCCCGTGCCCGGGTAGTCCTCCAGCAGTACGTGTCCGCCGGTCAGCAGCGACGCGATGACGAGCCTGATGACCTCCTGCTTGCCGACGATCGCCTTATCGACGTTGTCGACGAGGCTCGTGAAGGCGCCCTTGAACCAGTCCGCCTGCTCCTGAGTGATGTCCACGCTTCTCCTTGACCTACCAATTTGACAGTTGCTGGTTTACGGAAAGTCGAAACCAGGACTTGTGTAATTCACGCCGTTGCCTCGAACCTTTACTCGAACACCGCATTGCGACAGGTTGGGCTGAATCCACGCCGAAATGTGATCCTCGTCCTTACCGCTCTTGCCCATCTTGATGTCGTACCAGCCATCGGCAATTGCAGACCATTTCCCGTCCTTGCAATATTCAGCGTGAACCTCGTAGGTGCCACTGGCGAAGTCTGACCAGGCGATCCCGACACGATATGTATCAGTCACGCACTTTCCGTTATCGCAACGCGTCTCTGGGCCATCGACTCCGTAAACTTTGGTGATAACGGGGTCCGGCGGTGGCTCATTCTTGATTACAACGCTTCCCGATTTGGCTGTCGGCCCGCAACCAGCGGGCGAGCACGCACTCACTGTGTACGTGTATGTTCCAGCCCCCATGCTCTTGCTCGATGCAGACGTGGACGTCGTTGAGCCGGAATCACTTGCGCTTCCGCTAACCGTCCACTTGTACTTCGTAATTTTCCCGCCGTTGTCGGCTGGCGCTGACCAGCTCATCGTCACTGGGGTGCTCGCCCACGTACCCTTTTTGCCAATCTGTAGGCCCTGGGGAGCATCTGGAACACCATAGGGCGTCACACTCTTCGATGCGGGAGACCACGAGCTGTCGCCAACGCCGTTCGTTGCCTTGACTCGGAACGAATACGCGGTCCCGTTCTTCGCAGACATCGAGCACGCAACGCCTGCCTGGCAGATCTTTTCGTCACCGTCGCTGCGCTTCACCGTGTAGCTCTTGATCGCCGAGCCGTTGTCTGCAGGCGAGCCCGCGACGACGACTGTCGTATTACTGTCGCTTGCCGAGACGCTCGGCGCAGGCGGAGCATCGGGAACATCCTTCACCACAATGGTGATGCGCGCCGTCGACCGCCTGTTCTGGTCTTGCGTAGCATCCTGAATCGTATAGAGGATGCTGATCTCTTGGCTCTTCGCCGGGCCCGTCTTCACAGTCACCGTCGTGCCGTCGGTGCTCACCTCGGCATCTCCCGAATCCAACTCAGCCTTGAGAATCGTGAGATCTTCGCCGGGGAAGGGATTGAACGCTCCCGCAAGAGCATCAATCGTGTAGCTCTTCCCCTTGCGGGCGTCGTTGTTTACATGGTCGACAGCGATGGGCATGGGTCTCGTCGACGACACAACCGTCACGGTGATCTGCCCATCCACCTCGAAGTCCTTGAACGTCATGGTGACGCCGAGCGTCACAGAGGTGCCCGGCGTCGTGCCGAACGGTGCCTGCACCGACAGCTCTGAACCGCTCAGATTTCCTTGGATGCCGTTGCCCTGACCACGCAGATCGCTGAACGTAATCTGGTCGGCAACGTCGGGATTGGGGTGCGATGCGGCGCTGCGCAGGTCGAACGAGACAGGGTCCTCCCCCGCCTCAATCGTGATCGACGGCGGCGTGAACGTCGGAGGGATGTCTTCGAAGTTCGGGTCTCCCACAGTGATCGGCAGCACGAGCATCGTCGTTCCCGTCGATGTGCCGTCTGTCACTTCGAAGCTGATCGATGCCGGTCCGCGGTAATCCTTGACCGGCGTGTATCTCAGCTTCTTCTCGTCGACGAACGACGATTTGCCATCGCTGCGCGACGCGCTCACCCCGTCGGCCCCAGTGATTTCAATATCTTTACCTGACGGGGAATACGCAATGTCGTCGAGGTCCCACTCCTGCGTGGAATTCATATCGACGATCTGCTCGGGAAGATCCTCGCGCAGCCGAGGTGGCTGCCCGTCGGAATACGGCGGCACGACAATGAACGCGGCAGAACTCAGCTCGTCTGCCTCATTCGTGAGCCGGAACGTAATCGCCATGCGCGTGTCTCCCAGGGTGACACGCACCTTGCCGTTCTCGAGAATCTCTGCCTGGTCTGCGTTCGGCCCCTCGAGAGACGCTACGAGATCGGACACCCGGCCTCCGGGGTTCGTCGCGCCCTCGTAGATGTCAATGTCGACGGTTTCCTTGCCGATCACCTCGTCTTGTTCAACGGTCTGGTCGGCCACGCCCGGCGGTTGAACCGTGGCATCCTCGCTCACCCGCACCATGACGTAGGCGGAGTCGAACCCGCCTTTCTCGTTGCGAATCGTGTAGCGCAACGCGAACGTCATCTCGACGTCGGGCGCCTCGATCACAATGCTCTCGCCGTCGACAGTTGCCTCGACATCTTCGGGAACATCTTCGAGCTTCTTGTCGAGCGAGAACGAGTACTGGTTCGGGTCGGAGTCGTTCTTCAGCGCGGGCACCGATGCGACTCGCCCGGGCTTCACCTCAATGGCGTCGTCAACCGCCACGGGGTTCATAGCCTGCTCAGGCCGTGGAATCACCGCGATCTTGATTGTGCCGACGGCTGTCGCCCCCAGCACATCCTTGATCTTGTAGGTGAACGTGTCGGTGCCGAGCTCCATCGACCCGGCAACGTACGAGAAGCTCTTGCTCTTCTCATTGCGCACAGCGCCCAGAATCGGCGCACTCGCCAAGCCGTCATACACAACCGAATCACCGTCAGGGTCGAGCCCTTCAAGAGGAATATCAATGTCGACGGAGCTGCCCGCAAACACACGGGTAGTGAGAGTCTTGGCGGTCGGCGCCTGGTTTGCGTCTTCGTCCATCGCCACGACGGTGAAGGTGACGGATGCTGTCGCCTTCTGCCCGAAGTCGTCAACGACGGTGTACACAGCCGTGTAGACGCCGGCCTCGGCGGGAGCCTGGTACCTCACCTTGTCGTCCGTGACGAACGCGAGCCCCTTGTCGGCGCCCTGAACGAGCTCCTGTTCCACCTTCATTCCCGCGTTATCCGGGTGCGTGTCGTTGTCGAGAACCGGAACGCTCGCAATGTCGCCCGCGCGCACGCGCACCTGATCGTCCGCGGCGATCGGCGCTTGATGCTTCGACAGCGGAGGAACCATCACAACGGTGGCCGTTGTCGTCGATTCTTTGTGACCGTCCGACACCGTGTAGCGAAACTGAACCTGCCCGGTCACTGCGGCGGTCGCCGTCACACGAATGACGCTCTGCGACAGCAGCTCAATGGACAGCTGCGCTGCATCGCCCGTCGCTTCGATCGATTTGACGGCGAGCACGTCACCGGTCGGCGACACATCGTTGACGAGCACCGGCATCATGGCTGGCTCACCCGGACGCACGTATCCCGTGTCGCGAACCGCTACTGGCGCAAGATCGGCCTCTGCCTTCTCAGTCACGTCAATTCGCAGCAGCCCGATGCTCGTTCGTTCCCCCGCGCCGAGCGAGTACTTCACGTAGTACGTTCCCGCTTTACCGGCGGATGCTGTGATGGTTCCACGATCGGTGTCGACGGCAACGGAGATGGCGCCCTTGAGTGCTTCTGCGCCGAGCAGCTCGAGCTGCCCTCCTGAGGGCGAGAGGTCGTTGTCGAGTGGATGCACGTCGACGGCTTCACCCACGAACGTCTGCGCGAAGTCGGGGGTTCCCACGGGGTTCGACGACCCGGCCGATTTGACGTCGAGAGTGAATGTTCCGGTGACGGATTCTTGGCCGTCTGACACCGTGAACACGATGTCGCGAGGCCCCAGCTGACCCGATGTGTGCGTCACTGTGACGCGACCGTCTGGGTTGAACCGTACACGGTCACCCGCGTCGGAAGCCGCCGACTCCAGATAGATGTCGTCGCCGTCAGGGTCCGACCAGTCGGCGAGCGCGTCATACGTGATCGTCTGCCCTGCGTCGACGACTGTGGCGCCGACTCGAGCGGATTCCGGAGGCTCGTTCACCTCCGGCGGGCGGATCGTCACATTGACGGCCCCCTCCGCGATACCGCCGGGGCGGCCGTCGCTCACCGTGTAGCGGAATGAGAATGTTCCTGCCTCAAGCCCTTCCTTCGGTGAGAACTGAAGGGCGCGGCCACCGTCGATGTGCTGCAGCTTCCCCCATTTGTCTGAGAAGCCCTTGATTTCGGTAATGGTGAGCACATCGCCGTCGGGGTCGGTGTCGTTGCTCAGCAGCGGCAGCACCGTTGTGCGCTCGGGTCGAACTCCGAGATCGTCGTCATTGGCGATCGGGGGCCGGTTCTGATCGGTGCGCTCGGCAAGGGTGTCTTCGAAGGACTTCACAGACGACTTCTCGTCGCCCTCCTCGCCGTCATCTTCTTCGGGCGGAGTGACGTCTTCCCAGTTGTGCACAAGACGCATGTTCTCGGTGACAAGCCACGAGTCTCCGGTCTGCAGATTGTTGAGAGCGATGACGTCCCTGTTGACGCGGAACACCAGCTCGGCGCCCGCCGTCGACGGTTCGATTTCCTCGTGCGAGACACCAGACCCGTCGCACTTCGCCAGGTACCTGCTGCCCGACGCCCACGCGGCGTGCCAGCATCCTTCGAGATTGACGGGCGCTGCAACAGCATCGGCATCCTGTGCGGGCGAGGTGATCTTTGCGTCGAGTTCGATCACCTCGTCGCCGTTCAGCGGAACAGCCATGAGCGAATCGCCGCCCGCAACGAGAACCTCGCCTGGGTCGGCCGACGACTGCTGTAGTTTGATGCCCTGAGACGGCAGCTCGATGGGGTCCGAACCGGCAACGATCACCCGGTTCGCATCGCCGTCGAACAGCACCGGTGTTTCACCGGCCGCCGTCAACTGATAGCTCTCGCTTGAGGGAATCTGCTGTTCGCTTGGTTTGCCTCCGGTCGGAGGGTACGAGTAGAGAACGCCGTCAGACGGGGATGCGGCGAAGACCTCCCCCTCCTTCGACACAGCGATAGCGGCATCCGCCCCGAGTTTCAGGAGCGGGTCGTTATTCACCGTCGTGAAGTCGAGACCTCCGGAGACGTTCGTGATCCACAGGCTTCCGCTGTCAGGTTCGAGAACCGCGAGCCGCCCTCCGCCGTAGGCGAGCTCCGCACCAGGCGGCAGATCGGCACTGTTGCCGAGCGTCGTGTAAGCGGGATCGATCGTCTGCACCGTCGACGAGACACGGTCGTGCAATAGCGCAAGGTCTCCGTCTTGAAAGATGTTAATGTCGTTGGCGAGCGTTGCCACCGACGCATCGAGCTCTTCAATCTGCTTGTTGAGGCGCCCGGCGAGCAGCTCTTTTCCGTTCGTCACCCACACGTCACGTGCTTCGAGGTCGACGTCTGAGGCCGGGTAACCGGGATGCAGCACGGCAAACGTCACCGGCACAGCGACGATCAGAGACGCGACGACGACGGATGCCGTGACCTTGCGGCCACGCAGCCACCCCTTCATTCTCCCCACAAAAATGTTCCGTCTCGTTGATGAATCGCCTTGCACCGCCCAAGGCGCACTGAGCCGGAGCTTAACCTAACATGCTATTCAATCCAACAAAAGTTCTAATGATCTGCGGTTCCACTGCCCCCGGCCGACGTGTCCTGGTCGAGGAGCACCAGATCGCTCGGGTCGACCATTCTCGTCGACACGGCGTACTCGACGAGCCTCGACCGCCGGTTCGTCGCGAGCTTGCCCCGCCCGCCCCTGAGCCCCGGAACCCCGAAGCGGTCAAGCTTGTCGCACACGTTGTCGAGCTTGCGGTTGAAGGCGGTCTGCGTCCAGCCCAGCCGCTCCGCGGCCTGAGCGGATGCCGGAATCTCGCCGCGTCCCGGAGAGTTCTGGCGAAGCACGTCTTCGGCAAGCGCAAGGATCAGCAGTCTCTGGTTGCTCGTCAGATGAATGGGCCCCACCGTCGTCTCGCCACCGGATACCGATGTCAGCGGCGATGTTCCGAAGAACTCCGAGTCCATGTGAATCGTGAAGTCATAGGTTGTCGAGCCGGCACTGAAGAGAACCTGCAATTCGCGAAATACGACGGGCAGCCGAGCACCGGGGGCCAGCCACGCCTGCACCTGGCCGGTACTGTCAGTCACCGTTGCGGCGAGCGCATTCCCCACGTTGATGAGCCAGTACATGCCGTTCTCACGCCCAATGGCAAGAAACTGGCGGTGCAGAAAAGGGTTGTCGTCGATGACAAGGTCGCCTTCGCGTCCGATGTAGAAGAACTCGTCGGGGCTCACGTCGTACCATTCCCCGCAGAATTCGATACGTGGTGCCGTCACGTGCTGCACATCTCCAAAGGTTCGGTGGACGTCTTACCGGTCGATCTGCTGATCACAACCGTGACACACACTTTATCGCCATCCGCCACGCCGCCGATGGTGACCGTCGGCTCGGCGATCACGTGCTTCTCTCCGGGCTCTGCACCGTCAGAGCGATACCAGACGAAAACATCACCGTCTTCTGGCTCCGGGTTGGTCCATTCGAAGGTCACACTCGAGCCATCCTCCGACACCGTGATTCCGCGCTCCTCCGGAGTCGGTACCTCGGTGATGATGAGAGGTTTCCCCGTCGGAGTCTGTGTCTCGTCGGTACTTGCTTGGCCGCCCAGAAAGAGGGATGCCGTCACTCCGCCGCCCACGACGACGAGGGCGACCGCTCCGATCACGAGCGGAAGAATGCGCCGACGCGGCTTTGCAGCGACGTCGCTCTGCGCCGCAGCATCCGTGTCTGCTTGTGTCGGCTGCACGGGCGCTGGGCCTCGTCGTGCCGTCGCACCGGAGTCGTCCGGAATGGGGATCTGAGGGGTGACGGGGCGTGGGCGAGCGCGCGTGTCGTCGCCAGTTGAAGGTTGCGCCACCACCGGCTTCATCGGTCGGGCTACAGTCGCATCGTCGCCGTCCGGCTCTGGCGGCAATGGGTTCTGCCGGTTCGGGGTCACTGTCGTCATCGGGCGAATGCGGGTTGCGTCCTCGCCCGTCTCGTCGCTCTGGGGCTTGGTCGACGCGAGGTTCGGCACGTCGAGCGGCGTGGCCGAGTATGAAAGCTCGAGTTCGACACGCTGCAGCGATCGCCCGAAGTCAATCGCGCTGGGAAACCGATCGTCTCGGCGCGATGCCATGCCGCGACGCAATACGGCGAGCAGCGATGGCGGAACGTCCGTGCGCTCAAGGGGCGTCACTGTGCCGCGCTCGATGCGCCCAATCAGGTCGATCGCTCCGTTCGGCTGCCCCGGCACTTCAAAGGGCGACCGCCCGGCCAGCAGTGTGCAGACCGTCGCTGCGAGCGAGAACACGTCGCTTCTGACGTCGGCTACCGGGTGATCGGCGAACATCTCGGGCGGAGACCACGGAATCGACATTCCGAGCGACTGCGAGTCACCAGCGGGGTTATGATCGGCATCGACGGCGGACGATATGCCGAAGTCGGCCAGTGCCGGCCAGCCGTAAGCGTTTGTGAGCACGTTCGCCGGCTTGATATCTCGATGCAGAATTCCGGCGGCGTGCGCTGTCGCGACGGCACTGGTCAAGCGGATGCCGGTGCGAAGCACGTCGGCAATGGTGAACTGCCGATAACGATACTGTTGCGACAGGCTCGGCCCCGGGCAGTACTCCATCACAAAATACGGGCGGCCATCGTCTGCGACGGCGGCATTGTAGATCGTGACGATATACGGATGTGCAGACAGCTGGGCCATCAGATTGGCCTCGGCCACAAATGCAGCGCGTGAGCTTTCTGTCACCTCGTCAAGCGAGAGCACCTTGACGGCAACCTGGCGTCGCGGAAGGTCCTGCCGATAGAGAAAGACGTCGCTGAAGCCACCCGATCCGAGGAGCCGCTCGGCCTCAAGGCCGGGGATGCGCGGTGGCTGAGATGCCTGCCGTGCCACCCTATGCCTCGAGCACTCGCAGCTTTACGCCTGACCCGAGATCGATCACCGTTCCGCTGATCACCGGCACGGGCTCGCCTCCACGCAGTTGCTGCGGCGAACGCCCGGGAACCTCGACAACTGTGCCGTTGCTTGAGTGCAGATCGGTCACGACGACCGCGTCGCCCTCAACGGCAACGCGCACGTGAGTGCGAGAAATGTCGTCACCCGCCAGCGTCACGAGGTGCGGCAGAACAGAGGCCGGCACGTTCGACACGCTCGGTGCCCGGCCCAGCACAACCGGGGCATCAAGCTGCTGCCTGGCGCCGCCCGGAAGCTCGAGCGCATATGTGTATTCGAGAATGTCGTGCGCAGGGGCACTGGCACCGTCGGGTAAATGTGCAGCGTCACGCGCGGCACGCACATCTTCGGCAAGCACTGTCATTCCATCGTGGTCGCCCAACGGTTCGGTGCGCGGTGGCGCGATCGGCTGCCCCGGTGCACGCATTATCGTCTGCTCGTCGGGCTCCGGCAGCGGAATCGGAGCGGCGACGTCGGCGGGCAGGATCGTCATCTCGGGCACCTCCGTGTCTTCGCCGACGGGCTCTGACGCTGCGCCGTCGGACCAGACCGGCTGCTCGGCAGTGTCCGGCTTCGGTGCGACGCCGACGTTGTCGAGGGCGACGTTTGGCGCGGGGGAAGCATGCTTCAGCGGCTCATCGATGGCGACGGTGTCCGGCTTGGGCTCACTCGCCGGCTCACGCGCAAGAGAGGGAGTTTCACGGGCTGAGTCGTCGGAGCCACCGGCGGTGTCGTTCTGATCATCAGCGTCACTCGCGCTCACGTCTGAGGCCTCGGGCACGGCGGCTGCCTGTGGTGGCAGCGAAGCATCCGGATGCTGATCGTCAGCGTTCAGCGAGAGGCCTGACACCCACGCGGCACCCTGGCTCAGGGGAAGTGCGTCGGCGGTGTCTGCCCCGCCGTGCACCTCGATGCCCGTCGCATTCTCGACCAGCTGCTCGCCCCAGCCGCTGATACCCGCCGCGCGAACAGTGATGGTTTCGTCGTCCGTCGTGACGCTGATCTCAGTGTCGCCGTACACGATCACACCGACACCGTCGGCGGTCAGCGTTCCGGCGACCCAGAAGCACAGCCCGAACGCTGGAGTGTGCGCCAGCCCACCCTCGGTGAGCGCATCGAGGGTCTCCTGAATGGTCAGCGATCCAATGTCCAGCTGCTTCACGCGCATGAGAAGGTCGGCGTCATCGTCGATGCGCACGATCAGAAGCCGACCGGATGCCGCGATGGCGACCCATTCGCGCTGGAGCGCCGCGGTATAGGTGAACTGCGTCATGTGATCCTCACTTCAAGCGCGGCAGAGTCTCTTCGAGCGCGCCCAAACCTCTCGTGTCATGATAGCCCGGGCTGGGCGGAGTCATATCGACAGAGAGCGCATCGACCACGATTGCTGAGACGTTGTCTCGCGCGCCCGCCTCGACTGCGCGGTCAACAAGCGCCTTCGAGGGATCAGCCGGAGCGTCCAGAAGAATGCTCCGAATCTCCTCATCGGAAACTTCACGGCTCAACCCATCGGAACAGATGATGAACATCTGATGACCCTCTGCCGGCAGAAGCCACACATCTGGATCGGCGTCTGCCTCGACCCCGACCGCACGGGTGACAACGTTCCGCTGTGGGTGCGTTGCGGCCTCAGCCGGGCTGATGCGGCCGTGATCGATGAGTTCTTGGACGGCCGAATGGTCAACGGTCACCTGACGTAGACGCTGGCCATCGAGTACGTAGACACGAGAGTCCCCGATGTTGAAAACCATCCAGTGGCTGTCTGCCTGGCTCGAGAGCGACACGAGCGCAACACCCGCGACTGTACTGCCTGCTAAACCCCCTTCGTCAGCCCACGAGAGGATGCGGGCATTCGCCGCCGTGATGCCGGTAAACACGGTCTCAGGACTCGTGGGCTCGCCCGGCCGCACGCTCAACTGCAACTGTTCTACGACGACGCGACTTGCCTCGTCGCCACGCTGGTGCCCGCCCATTCCATCGGCGACGGCGAAAATCGGCGACGCCATGATGATCGAGTCTTCATTGATACGACGGCGCCTGCCCACGTCTGTCATTCCGGTGACAGTGATATCGACCCGGGATCGGGGAAGGGAGAACGTCGTACGGGTCGCCATAAGGAACAAGCCTAGCGAGCTTGCATTGCACTGCCGATGGGGAGCCCTCCCCATCGCACGTCCGCCCGTTAACGCACAAGGCCACCCGTGAAGGGCGGCCTGTTGTCGCGTGTGTTGTTGTGGGTTAATGCAGGAAGGCCACCCGGTGTGGGGTGGCCTTCGCTGTGTTTAGGTTAAGTCCGGCGGTGTCCTACTCTCCCACAGGGTCCCCCCTGCAGTACCATCGGCGCTGAGAGCCTTAGCTTCCGGGTTCGGAATGTGACCGGGCGTTTCCCTCTCGCTATGACCGCCGTAACAATCATTGACGCTTACGTTATGAACATACCCGTGGTGGGTGTGTTGTTTGGTTCTGACCGTGCGTCAGGAACCACAAAGTGGACGCGATACATACAGCATGTATGAGTGTTATCAAGTTATCGGCTTATTAGTACCAGTCAGCTCCACACCTTGCGGTGCTTCCACATCTGGCCTATCAACCCAGTCGTCTACTGGGAGCCTCTCCCCCACAAGTGGGGATGGAAATCTCATCTCGAGGCCGGCTTCCCGCTTAGATGCTTTCAGCGGTTATCCATCCCGAACGTAGCTAATCAGCGATGCCACTGGCGTGACAACTGACATACCAGAGGTTCGTCCAACCCGGTCCTCTCGTACTAGGGTCAGATCCTCTCAAATTTCCTGCGCGCGCAGCGGATAGGGACCGAACTGTCTCACGACGTTCTAAACCCAGCTCGCGTACCGCTTTAATGGGCGAACAGCCCAACCCTTGGGACCTACTCCAGCCCCAGGATGCGACGAGCCGACATCGAGGTGCCAAACCATGCCGTCGATATGGACTCTTGGGCAAGATCAGCCTGTTATCCCCGAGGTACCTTTTATCCGTTGAGCGACAGCGCTTCCACAAGCCACTGCCGGATCACTAGTCCCGACTTTCGTCCCTGCTCGACCTGTCAGTCTCACAGTCAAGCTCCCTTGTGCACTTACACTCGCCACCTGATTGCCAACCAGGTTGAGGGAACCTTTGGGCGCCTCCGTTACTCTTTAGGAGGCAACCGCCCCAGTTAAACTACCCACCAGGCACTGTCCCTGAACCGGATCACGGTTCGAAGTTAGATATCCAGAGTGACCAGAGTGGTATTTCAACAACGACTCCACGAACACTAGCGTGCCCGCATCATAGTCTCCCACCTATCCTACACAAGCCACACCGAACACCAATACCAAGCTGTAGTAAAGGTCACGGGGTCTTTCCGTCCTGCTGCGCGTAACGAGCATCTTTACTCGTAATGCAATTTCGCCGAGTTCGTGGTTGAGACAGCTGGGAAGTCGTTACGCCATTCGTGCAGGTCGGAACTTACCCGACAAGGAATTTCGCTACCTTAGGATGGTTATAGTTACCACCGCCGTTTACTGGGGCTTAAATTCACAGCTTCACCCCCGAAAGGGTTGACCGTTCCTCTTAACCTTCCAGCACCGGGCAGGCGTCAGTCCGTATACATCGTCTTGCGACTTGGCACGGACCTGTGTTTTTAGTAAACAGTCGCTTCCCACTGGTCTCTGCGGCCACCACACCCTTTCCCGCGTCAAGCGGTATAAGCGGGTGGCCCCCCTTCTCCCGAAGTTACGGGGGCATTTTGCCGAGTTCCTTAACCACGATTCTCTCGATCTCCTTAGTATTCTCTACCTGACCACCTGTGTCGGTTTGGGGTACGGGCAGCTAGAACCTCGCGTCGATGCTTTTCTTGGCAGCATAGGATCATCGGATCATACCCTTTACGGGTTCCCCTTCAACTCTCAGCCTGATGGGAGACGGATTTACCTATCTCCCGGCCTACAGCCTTGGCCTGGGACAACCATCGCCCAGGACCGACTACCTTCCTGCGTCACACCTGTTAATACGCTAACCGCACCAGCATGGGGTCGAGCGTTCACCGAGACCATCCACCCCCTTCGAAAAGGGAAGCTTCAATGCCCCGGCTAGGACTCTTAGCACCACTGGATTAGCTTGGGCGGTTCTTCGCCGGTACGGGAATATCAACCCGTTGTCCATCGACTACGCCTGTCGGCCTCGCCTTAGGTCCCGACTTACCCAGGGCGGATTAACCTGGCCCTGGAACCCTTGGTCTTCCGGAGGACGGGTTTCTCACCCGTCTTTCGCTACTCATGCCTGCATTCTCACTCGTGTAGCCTCCACGGCTGGTTTACACCGCCGCTTCACCGGCCACACGACGCTCTCCTACCCATCAACACACCTGAACCAACGGAACAAGTCCGCGGCTGAGTTACTAATGTCAATGCCACAACTTCGGTGGCGTGCTTGAGCCCCGTTACATTGTCGGCGCGGAATCACTTGACCAGTGAGCTATTACGCACTCTTTCAAGGGTGGCTGCTTCTAAGCCAACCTCCTGGTTGTCTCTGCAACTCCACATCCTTTCCCACTTAGCACGCGCTTAGGGACCTTAGATGGTGGTCTGGGTTGTTTCCCTCTCGACGATGAAGCTTATCCCCCACCGTCTCACTGCTGCGCTCTCACTTTCCGGCATTCGGAGTTTGGCTGACGTCAGTAACCTGTTGAGGCCCATTAGCCATCCAGTAGCTCTACCTCCGGAAAGAAACACGCAACGCTGCACCTAAATGCATTTCGGAGAGAACCAGCTATCACGAAGTTTGATTGGCCTTTCACCCCTATCCACAGCTCATCCCCTCCATTTTCAACTGAAGTGGGTTCGGCCCTCCACGTGCTCTTACACACGCTTCAGCCTGGCCATGGATAGATCACTTCGCTTCGGGTCTAGGACATGCGACTGAATCGCCCTATTCAGACTCGCTTTCGCTACGGCTACCCCACACGGGTTAACCTCGCCACATATCGCTAACTCGCAGGCTCATTCTTCAAAAGGCACGCTGTCACAGCTACAAGGCTGCTCCAACGGATTGTAAGCAAACGGTTTCAGGTACTATTTCACTCCCCTCCCGGGGTACTTTTCACCTTTCCCTCACGGTACTTGTCCGCTATCGGTCATCTGGGAGTATTTAGGCTTATCAGGTGGTCCTGACAGATTCACACGGGATTTCTCGGGCCCCGTGCTACTTGGGATACTCTTCACGCGATCATGGCATTTCGGCTACGGGGTTCGCACCCTCTCTGACCGGCCGTTCAAAACCGTTCGCCTATACCACTCTCAACGCCCACCACATGTCAGCATGATGAGAAAAGTCCCACAACCCCGACCATGCAACCCCTGACAGGTATCACACATGACCGGTTTAGCCGGATCCGGGTTCGCTCGCCACTACTACCGGAATCACTATTGTTTTCTCTTCCTGTGGGTACTGAGATGTTTCACTTCCCCACGTTCCCTCACCCCGCCCTATACATTCAGACGGGAGTGACCAGGCACCCCAAAGGGCCCCAGCCGGGTTTCCCCATTCGGAAATCCTCGGATCAAAGCTCGTTTATCAGCTCCCCGAGGCTTATCGCAGATTACGACGTCCTTCTTCGGCTCCAGATGCCAAGGCATCCACCGTTTGCTCTTAGAAACTTGATACAACATGAGTATGAATCGAAATAAATCTTATAAATAAGAAAAATTTAGACCATGTTATGAAACACAAAAATGTGTTTCTAAGATGCTCGCGTCCACTGTGTAGTTCTCAACGTACGGTCGGTACCGAAAGCAGTCCCCAAAAAAGAAACCACCCACGATCCGAGAAACCCGCAACCCCACCAAAAGGTGAGCCTGCCTGGTCCCTCAGGACCCAATAACGTGCACGCCAACCCAACAACCAGACCACTGTTTCCCACCCCCAAAAGAGGCGTACTCCAACAACCCAGCCACCAGACCGGCCATATCAAATGTTCCACCCATGAGCAGCCGTCAGAACACATTCGGTCCTGAAACAGCCTGCTGGACACCAAACGGTGCCAGTTGCTCCTTAGAAAGGAGGTGATCCAGCCGCACCTTCCGGTACGGCTACCTTGTTACGACTTAGTCCTAATTACCGGTCCCACCTTCGACAGCTCCCTCCCACAAGGGGTTAGGCCACCGGCTTCGGGTGTTACCGACTTTCATGACTTGACGGGCGGTGTGTACAAGGCCCGGGAACGTATTCACCGCAGCGTTGCTGATCTGCGATTACTAGCGACTCCGACTTCACGTAGTCGAGTTGCAGACTACGATCCGAACTGGGACCAGCTTTTTGGGATTCGCTCCACCTCACGGTATCGCCGCCCATTGTACTGGCCATTGTAGCATGCGTGAAGCCCAAGACATAAGGGGCATGATGATTTGACGTCATCCCCACCTTCCTCCGAGTTGACCCCGGCAGTATCCCATGAGTTCCCACCATTACGTGCTGGCAACATAGAACGAGGGTTGCGCTCGTTGCGGGACTTAACCCAACATCTCACGACACGAGCTGACGACAACCATGCACCACCTGTATACGAGTGTCCAAAGAGAACTACATTTCTGCAGCGTTCTCGTATATGTCAAGCCTTGGTAAGGTTCTTCGCGTTGCATCGAATTAATCCGCATGCTCCGCCGCTTGTGCGGGCCCCCGTCAATTCCTTTGAGTTTTAGCCTTGCGGCCGTACTCCCCAGGCGGGGAACTTAATGCGTTAGCTGCGACACGGAGACCGTGGAAAGGCCCCCACATCTAGTTCCCAACGTTTACGGGGTGGACTACCAGGGTATCTAAGCCTGTTTGCTCCCCACCCTTTCGCTCCTCAGCGTCAGTAGCGGCCCAGAGATCTGCCTTCGCCATCGGTGTTCCTCCTGATATCTGCGCATTCCACCGCTACACCAGGAATTCCAATCTCCCCTACCGCACTCTAGTCTGCCCGTACCCACTGCAGGCTGGAGGTTGAGCCTCCAGATTTCACAGCAGACGTGACAAACCGCCTACGAGCTCTTTACGCCCAATAATTCCGGACAACGCTCGCACCCTACGTATTACCGCGGCTGCTGGCACGTAGTTAGCCGGTGCTTTTTCTCCGAGTACCGTCACTCCTAAAAGCTTCTTCCTCGACAAAAGAGGTTTACAACCCGAAGGCCGTCATCCCCCACGCGGCGTTGCTGCATCAGGCTTTCGCCCATTGTGCAATATTCCCCACTGCTGCCTCCCGTAGGAGTCTGGGCCGTGTCTCAGTCCCAGTGTGGCCGGTCACCCTCTCAGGCCGGCTACCCGTCGTCGCCTTGGTGAGCCATTACCTCACCAACAAGCTGATAGGCCGCGAGTCCATCCCCAACCAGTAAAACCCTTTCCACCCACAGACCATGCGGCCATGAGTCATATCCAGTATTAGACACCGTTTCCAGCGCTTATCCCAGAGTCAGGGGCAGGTTACTCACGTGTTACTCACCCGTTCGCCACTAATCCACCAGAGCAAGCTCCAGCATCATCGTTCGACTTGCATGTGTTAAGCACGCCGCCAGCGTTCGTCCTGAGCCAGGATCAAACTCTCCGTAAATGCATAAACACTGACCAAAAAAGGCCAGCAAAACATCAACGCGAAACACCCCAAAAAGAGGCGAAACACGAGTTCAATCATGACAAAACAAACATCAAAACTGACATTCGCTATCAATCAATCAATTTCAAAGGAATCCCAACCCCACAAAACGCGAGGCCGAGGTTCAAATAATTGGCATTTGACATGTGCACGCTATTGAGTTCTCAAGGACCAGACGCACCCAAAAATCAACACCCCCAACCGGAAGCACATCACTCTGGAGCAACCTTGCAATCTTACCACACCCGAGCTGCCCTTCAAGCCACACGCCGGAACCACAAAAAGTCTTGACAGACTCGTTGTAAAACCGAACCCTGCGCGGCCATTGCGTCTCGGGGTGAGTTTTCCATCCTAGGTCGTGAAACACGACTCAACAAGCTCTGAATCAGAACTCGGGATGATTTCGCCGATTGAGGCCTGGAGCTCTTCGGCTCTTCAGTACCTTTGTGGCGACAGATGAATACTTTACGCACAGCGGGCCCGTGCCACAAATCAGATAAGCAGCCCGGGCGTGTCGCCCGGAATGCCGCGGTTGGAGCCCTCGATGTATGCCGTCTTGACGACGCCTGGCACGCGACTCCCGACGGGCGTTACACCCGCCAGTCGAGTCAACGATCAGCGGTATGCAGCACCACCCTCGTCGAGCTGCCGCTCGTACTCGTCTCGGGCCGCACGATTGCGTGCCGCTACTTTGCGGCCGCGAGCGGAGGTCCATGCTCCGAACCAGATCGGCACTTCTCGGCCAAGAATGAACGCCGCGACAGACGGCCACGTCAGAAGGTTG
Source organism: Paramicrobacterium chengjingii (assembly GCF_011751765.2). Classification (GTDB taxonomy): domain Bacteria; phylum Actinomycetota; class Actinomycetes; order Actinomycetales; family Microbacteriaceae; genus Paramicrobacterium; species Paramicrobacterium chengjingii. The sequence goes on along the minus strand of NZ_CP061169.1, from coordinate 663,444 downwards.
TCCCAGACAAACTCGAGCACGCGGTTCGATGGCACGTCCATGGCCTCTTGGACGAGAAGGCCGCCGATCCAGCCAGCGTAGGCGAACGCCGCGATAAGCAGTCCGCCGAGAATCCAGGCCCACCACCCCGCACGATTGACAAGAAGCGCCACAATGATCAGCGCGAGGAAGAACATTCCAACGGAGATGAGAAGTGCAGGCGAAAGAAGAGTGCCCAGAAGATCGATCTGCTCGCCTGCCAGGAGGTCGAGTAAGACCAGCACTCCGAACAATGCTGCAGCGAAAATCAGAGCCTGAATAATTCCAATGCCGATTCCGGCCCAGCGGTTGCCCCTGCGCTTCGGTGCTTCGGCCACTTCCACGTGCTGCGGGGAACTTTCCCACGCGGTGGGCGCAGGCGCAGCGGGCTCTCGAGTGTCGTGCGCACGAGTGGGTTCGGGCCCTGTCAAGACGTGTTCCGTCGGCGTCGAGTCAGAGTAGGCGTCTGTGACAGCGTGGTCTGGCGAATGCTGCCACGATGCCTGCTGGCGTTCGTATGGATATGCTTCTGTCGGCGCGTCTTCGGACCCGCTGACGCCAGATGAGGCGTGCTCCGATCCGTGCGGCGACGTGTTGGAGAGCGGTGCTGCAGCGGCATCCTGGGAGCCGAGAGCTGGCGCCGCGTGCTCTGCACCATCGGAGTGGTTCGAGGGCGGCGCCGATTCAGAGGGCTCAGGTGTGCTCGGGGGTTGCTCCTGCGCCTCCGGCGGCATCTGCGGCGCCCCATGAGCAGGCGACGTCTGATCGTCCGCGTGAGGCTCCGGCGCTGTGTGCCCTGTTTCCGTTCGATTCTCCGGCTTCGGATCGCTCGAAGTCGAGTCGGGGTCGCTCATAGCAGCCTCCTCGGCGGTCGTGTCCACGTGCGGTCACTCTACTGCGCGGGAGAATCACCCGGGCAGTGCTCGGGGCGTGTCGGATGTTTCGTCGACAACGCTCAGGCAGCGTCTGCCGTGTCGGGCCAGAGGATGTGCACGATATCGGGAGTGTAGTTGTTAGGTGCGAAATTCACCCAGGCCGTCGCCACCCAGAGCCCGTCTCGCAAGAAGTGCGACTCGCCATAGCGATTTCCGCCTTCCGTGCCCGATGTGAGGCAACGCGTGCCGCCGTCTTCGTCTTCGCAGTTATAGCCGAGTTCGGTCATGCGATCTCGCACTGCTTGCATCGTGTCAGCATCCAGGCGTGTAATACTCGTCGTGAGGCCGTAGTCACCGGCGAAACCCCAGCTGCAATCCAGGTGCTCCGCACCGTTGATCACGGCAGCCAAATCGTCGTCGTGGCTACCCACATTGTCGTCGACCGACTGGTCGTTCAACGGCATCCCCGTACCGGTGAGGTAGCTATACATTCCCTCTGAATAGATCTGCTCGCACGATGTCGGGTTCGGTCCCGCGAGAACGGCAGACGGCTGGTTGTCGGGAAGCGGTCGCTCCGGAGCGGCAGGTTGTTCCTTCGGAGCCGGAGCAGCGTCTTCAGCGCTGCCTGACACCAGAGTGGAGACGAGTGCGCCGCTTGCGACAACGAGTACGGCGATCACGATGGTGGAGATGATGAACCATCGACGCGTAACCGTGCGGCTGTCACCCTCATCCGTCATGCCCGGTCTCCTTGTCGCCTCGTTCAACCCGATCTTATCCCGCCGCACAGCCACTGTTCCTGCACGTGCACATGGCGGGCGCAAACATCGCGTCGAGGCCAGACGCAACGAAGCGGAGGGCCTCCGTATGGAGACCCTCCGCTGTCGTTCGGCATGTTTTAGCTGTACGTGCCCGGATTGAAGTCGTCGCTCGAGAAGCTGTCGAAGTCGACGAACGACAGGTCGGACTCACTGAACGCACCGTCATCCGCGAAAATGCGGTTCGGGTAACGCTCGGCCTTGGCCTCTTCCGTCGCCTCGACAGAGACATTGCGGTACTTCGCAAGCCCCGTACCAGCCGGGATGAGCTTACCGATGATGACGTTCTCCTTGAGACCGATCAGCGGATCACGCTTGCCCTCCATAGCGGCCTGCGTCAGCACGCGAGTCGTCTCCTGGAAGGATGCCGCGGACAGCCACGACTCGGTCGCAAGCGAAGCCTTGGTGATACCCATGACTTCCTGACGAGCAGACGCGGTGCGCTTGCCCTCGGCCAGCGCGGCACGGTTGAACTCGTTGTACCGCGAACGGTCAACGAGCTCACCAGGCAGAAGATCCGTGTCGCCGTGGTCGACCACGGTGACCTTGCGGAGCATCTGGCGCACGATGACTTCGATGTGCTTGTCGTGAATCGGCACACCCTGCGAACGGTAGACGCCCTGCACTCCACCAACGAGGTGCCGCTGAACCTCGCGGACGCCCTGCACGCGCAGAACCTCCTTGGGGTCGGTCGCACCGACGTGAAGCGGTTGCCCCAACTCGACGTGCTCGCCATCCTCGATGAGAAGCGTGACACGCTTCAGAACCGGGTAGATGACCGGCTCGTCGCCGTTGTCCGGGGTCAAGATGACCTTTCGGCTCTTGTCCGTCTCTTCAATCGTCACGCGACCAGCTGCCTCGGCGATCGGAGTCGCACCCTTGGGAGTACGAGCCTCGAACAGCTCCTGCACACGGGGAAGACCCTGCGTGATGTCGTCAGCCGATGCCGAACCACCCGTGTGGAACGTACGCATCGTGAGCTGGGTTCCCGGCTCACCAATCGACTGTGCGGCGATCGTTCCGATTGCCTCACCAATGTCGACGAGCTTGCCCGTTGCCAGCGAACGGCCGTAGCATGCGGCGCAGACGCCGATGCTCGACTCACAGCTGAGCACGGAGCGAACCTTGATCGTCTCAATGCCGGCCTCGACGAGACGCTCGATCAGAACGTCGCCCACGTCGTCGCCCGCGGATGCTACGACTCCACCTTCGCTGTCGACAACGTCGGCTGCGAGCGAGCGAGCGAACACCGAGTTCTCGACGTTCGGGTCACGAACGAGCGTGCCCTGCGAGTCGAACGCGGCGATCGGAAGCTCGAGACCCTTCGAAGTGCCACAGTCCTTCTCGCGAACGATGACATCCTGCGAGACGTCGACGAGTCGGCGCGTCAGGTAACCGGAGTCCGCGGTACGGAGAGCGGTGTCAGCAAGACCCTTTCGGGCACCGTGAGTTGCGATGAAGTACTCGGCAACCGAGAGGCCCTCGCGGTAGCTCGAGATGATCGGGCGCGGAATGATGCCACCCTTGGGATCGTTCACCAGACCACGCATACCGGCGATGTTGCGAATCTGCAGCCAGTTACCACGTGCCCCAGATGACACCATGCGGTTGATGGTGTTGTCTGCAGGGAATGCGTCGCGCATGGCCTGAGCAACTTCGTCTGTCGCCTCGGTCCAGATCTTGATGAGCTCTTGACGACGCTCGGCGTCTGTCGTGAGTCCCTTGTCGAACTGGCTCTGAACCTTCGCCGCCTGCTTCTCGTACTTGGCGACGATGTCCTTCTTGCTCGCCGGAGTGAGAATGTCGCTGAGTGCGACAGTCACTCCTGAGCGAGTCGCCCAGTAGAAACCAGCATCCTTGATGTTATCAAGGGTTGTGGCGGTGTCGGTCTTTGAGTATCGCTCGGCGAGGTCGTTGACGATCGACGAGAGCTTGCCCTTGTCGGCAACCTCGTTGACGAACGGGTAGTCCTCAGGCATGGCCTCGTTGAAGATCGCGCGACCAAGCGTCGTGTCGAAGATGAACGGCTCACCCTGCACGAAGCCCTCGGGCTCATCCCCCGCACGGAAGTGCAGCCCGTTGAGGCGAATGCGGATCTTCGCGTTGAGGTGCAGCGAGTGCTGGTCATGCGCGAGGATCGCCTCGGCGATGCTCGAGAACGCGCGGCCCTCGCCTACAGCGCCCTCGGTGAGCGTCGTGAGGTGATGCAGACCGATGATCATGTCCTGGCTGGGCAGGGTGACCGGGCGGCCGTCTGACGGCTTCAGGATGTTGTTGGACGCGAGCATGAGCACACGAGCCTCAGCCTGAGCCTCAACCGACAACGGAAGGTGCACGGCCATCTGGTCACCGTCGAAGTCAGCGTTGAACGCTGCACAGACGAGCGGGTGAAGCTGGATTGCCTTGCCCTCGACGAGCTGCGGCTCGAACGCCTGGATGCCCAGACGGTGCAGAGTCGGCGCGCGGTTCAGCAGAACCGGACGCTCGCGAATGATCTCCTCGAGAACGTCCCAGACCTCGGGACGGGCACGCTCGACCATGCGCTTCGCTGCCTTGATGTTCTGAGCGTGGCTCAGGTCGATCAGGCGCTTGATGACGAACGGCTTGAACAGCTCGAGCGCCATCTGCTTCGGCAGACCACACTGGTGCAGTTTGAGCTGCGGCCCGACGACGATGACCGAACGGCCAGAGTAGTCAACGCGCTTACCGAGAAGGTTCTGGCGGAAACGGCCCTGCTTGCCCTTGAGCATGTCGCTCAGCGACTTGAGCGCGCGGTTACCGGTTCCCGTGACGGGACGGCCGCGACGTCCGTTGTCAAAGAGCGCGTCAACGGCCTCCTGCAGCATCCGCTTCTCGTTGTTGACGATGATCTCGGGAGCACCGAGGTCAAGCAGTCGACGGAGACGGTTGTTGCGGTTGATCACGCGACGGTAGAGGTCGTTCAAGTCACTCGTTGCGAAGCGACCACCGTCGAGCTGAACCATCGGGCGCAGCTCTGGCGGAATGACCGGCACAACGTCAAGAACCATTGCGGCAGGCGAGACGCTCGTCTGCAGGAATGCATTGACGACCTTGAGTCGCTTAATGGCACGGATCTTCTTCTGACCCTTGCCCTCAGCGATCTGAAGGTGAAGCGACTCGGCTTCGGCCGCGAGGTCGAAGCTCGCAAGACGCTTCTGCACACCCTCGGCGCCCATGTGCGCCTCGAAGTACAGGCCGTAGCGGTCCTGCAGCTCGTGGAACACGGCGTCTTCCGGCTTGAGCTCGCCCACCTTGAGGTTGCGGAAGTCTTCCCACACACGCTCAAGTTGGTTGATCTGCTCGTCGTAGGACTTGCGGAGCTGAGTCATTTCTTTCTCAGCGGCGTCCTTTGTGCGGCGCTTCTGGTCGGCCTTCGCGCCCTCTTCTTCCAGAGCGGCGAGGGCGTCTTCGAGCTTCTTCAGACGATCGGCGATCTGCGCGTCACGCTGATCGGAGAGCGTCTTGAGCTCGAGCCGAAGCTCGTTCTCGAGTCCAGGCATGTCTGCGTGACGAGCTTCCTCGTCAACGCTGATCACCATGTAGGCAGCGAAGTAGATGACCTTCTCGAGGTCCTTCGGAGCCATGTCCAGCAGGTAACCGAGTCGCGAAGGAACGCCCTTGAAGTACCAGATGTGCGTGACGGGCGCAGCGAGCTCGATGTGGCCCATGCGCTCGCGGCGGACTGAAGACTTGGTGACCTCGACTCCACAGCGCTCACACACGATGCCCTTGAAGCGCACGCGCTTGTACTTGCCGCACGAGCACTCCCAGTCGCGGCTGGGTCCGAAGATCTGCTCACCGAACAGACCGTCCTTTTCAGGCTTCAGTGTGCGGTAGTTGATGGTCTCAGGCTTCTTCACCTCGCCGTACGACCAACGACGGATGTCGTCGCCGGTAGCCAGGCCAATGCGAAGCTCGTCAAATGTTGTTACGTCGAGCAATTTCTCTCCTGAAATTCTCTGAAGTTTCTACAGTGGCCAGGCGCTTAGATCTCGTCAATCGACGAGGACTCGAACCTGGAGGAAATGTTGATGCCCAACTCCTCGGCGGCGCGGAATGCGTCGTCGTCGGTGTCGCGCAGGCTTACCGCGGTGCCATCGGCCGAGAGTACCTCGACGTTCAAGCACAGCGACTGCATTTCCTTCATGAGCACCTTGAAGCTCTCGGGAATGCCCGGCTCCTGGATGTTCTCGCCCTTGACGATCGACTCGTACACCTTGACACGGCCGAGGATGTCGTCCGACTTGATCGTCAGAAGCTCCTGGAGTGCGTAGGCCGCACCGTATGCCTCGAGCGCCCAGACCTCCATCTCGCCGAAGCGCTGTCCACCGAACTGCGCCTTTCCGCCGAGAGGCTGCTGAGTGATCATCGAGTACGGTCCCGTCGAACGTGCGTGGATCTTGTCGTCGACCAGGTGGTGCAGCTTCAGGATGTACATAAAGCCGACCGAAACCGGCTCGGGGAACGGCTCGCCCGAACGACCGTCGAAGAGACGGGTCTTTCCGGTCGAGGTGATCATGCGCTCACCGTCGCGGTTCGGGAGGGTCGCGTCAAGCAGGCCAGCGATCTCGTGCTCTTCAGCACCGTCGAAGACCGGCGTAGCAACCTTGGTACCGGGCTCGCCCTCGCGGGTTTCTGCCGGTAGGCCCTGTGCCCACTCCGGGTTGCCCTCAACCTTCCAGCCCTGGTTGGCGATCCAGCCGAGGTGCGTCTCAAGCACCTGGCCGAAGTTCATGCGGCCAGGAATGCCAAGCGGGTTGAGGATGATGTCGACCGGAGTTCCATCGGAGAGGAACGGCATGTCCTCCACCGGCAGGATCTTCGAGATGACGCCCTTGTTTCCGTGGCGTCCGGCGAGCTTGTCGCCCTCGGTGATCTTGCGCTTCTGAGCGATGTAGACAACGACGCGGCGGTTGACGCCCGAGCCGAGCTCGTCGTCTCCTTCTTCTGCGTCGAACTCCTTGACGGCAATGACCGTTCCGTTCTCACCGTGAGGAACCTTGAGGCTCGTGTCGCGCACCTCGCGGCTCTTCTCGTTGAAGATTGCGCGAAGCAGTCGCTCTTCAGCGCTGAGCTCGGTCTCGCCCTTCGGCGTGACCTTGCCGACGAGAATGTCACCGGGGTGAACTTCGGCGCCGATGCGGATAACTCCGCGCTCATCGAGATCCTTGAGCAGGTCAGGGCTCACGTTGGGCAGATCACGCGTGATCTCTTCCTTGCCGAGCTTGGTGTCGCGAGCGTCGACCTCGTACTCCTCGATGTGAATCGAGCTGAGGGTGTCGTCTTTCACCACGTTCTGGCTGAGGATAATGGCGTCCTCGAAGTTGAGGCCCTCCCACGGCATGAATGCAACGAGCAGGTTCTTGCCGAGTGCAAGCTCGCCATTCTCTGTCGAGGGACCGTCAGCGACGACCTCGCCAGCCTCAACGCGGTCTCCCTCGTTGACGATGACTCGGTGGTTGTAGCTGTTGCCCTGGTTTGAACGGAGGAACTTGTCGAGGTAGTACGTCTTGGTGCCACCCTCGTCGAGCTGGAGCGTCACGCTGTCTGCGGATACTCGCGAGACGACGCCAGCCTTTTCAGCTGAGATGACCTCGCCGGCGTCGATAGCAGCGAAGCCTTCCATACCCGTTCCGACGTACGGCGACTCGCTGCGCAGCAGCGGCACAGCCTGACGCTGCATGTTCGCGCCCATGAGTGCGCGGTTTGCATCGTCGTGCTCGAGGAACGGAATCAGCGACGTACCGACCGATACCATCTGGCGCGGAGAGACGTCCATGTACGCGATCTCGTCAACGGGAACGAGGTCGACCTCGCCGTCTTCCTTGCGGGCAAGGACGCGGTCGTCGCGGAAGGTGCTGTCATCGTTCAAAACCGCGTTGGCCTGAGCGACGATGTAGTCCTCTTCTTCCATCGCGGTGAGGTAGTCGACCTTCTCGGTGACCTTGCCCTTCACGATGCGACGGTACGGCGTCTCGATGAAGCCGAACGCGTTAATGCGGGCGAACGTGGCGAGCGAGCCGATCAGACCGATGTTCGGGCCTTCAGGGGTCTCGATCGGGCACATGCGGCCGTAGTGCGACGGGTGAACGTCACGAACCTCGACGCCAGCGCGCTCACGCGACAGGCCGCCCGGCCCAAGAGCCGAGAGACGACGCTTGTGCGTCAGACCGGCAAGCGGGTTGTTCTGGTCCATGAACTGCGACAGCTGGCTTGTTCCGAAGAACTCCTTGATCGCGGCGACGACGGGGCGCACGTTGATCAGAGTCTGCGGTGTAATCGCTTCGATGTCCTGCGTTGTCATGCGCTCACGCACAACGCGCTCCATGCGCGACAGTCCGGTGCGAACCTGGTTCTGGATGAGCTCGCCGACGGCGCGGATGCGGCGGTTGCCGAAGTTGTCGATGTCGTCGATGTCGAGACGAATGTCGGCGCTCTTGCCGTTGCGGACACCCTCGAACGTCGTCTCACCTGCGTGCAGGCGAACAAGGTACTTGATCGTCGCGACGACGTCTTCAACCGTGAGCACCGAATCGCTGAGCGGCGCTTCAAGACCAAGCTTCTTGTTGATCTTGTAGCGGCCGACCTTGGCGAGATCGTAACGCTTCGGGTTGAAGTAGAAGTTGTCGAGGAGCGCGCGAGCTGCCTCAGCGGCAACCTGCTCACCCGGACGCAGCTTGCGGTAGATGTCGCGAAGTGCGTCTTCCTTCGTGAGGATCGGATCCTTCTCGAGCGTGCTCGCGATCGACTCATAGCCAGCGAACTCGGCGAGGATCTCTTCGCTCGTCATGCCGAGGGCCTTGAGGAACGTCGTCACCGACTGCTTGCGCTTGCGGTCGACGCGCACGCCAACCTGATCGCGCTTGTCGATTTCAAACTCAAGCCATGCACCGCGGCTCGGAATGATGCGCGCAGAGAAGACATCCTTGTCGCTTGTCTTCTCTGGTGTGCGATCGAAGTACACGCCGGGGCTGCGAACGAGCTGGGACACGACGACACGCTCGGTGCCGTTGATGATGAACGTGCCCTTCTCCGTCATAAGCGGGAAGTCGCCCATGAACACCGTCTGAGTCTTGATCTCACCCGTGAGGTGGTTCATGAACTCAGCCTCGACGTACAGCGGAGCGGCATATGTCTTACCGCGCTCGGTGCACTCCTCGATCGAGTACTTCTCGGGCTCGAGGTACGGGTTGGCGAACGACAGCTGCATCGTCTCGCCGAGGTCCTCGATCGGAGAGATCTCCTCGAAGATCTCCTCGAGACCCGAATCGTTCGGCAGGTCCTTGCGGTCAGATTCCGCCGCGTTCTCGACGCGGTCCTTCCAGTTGTCGTTGCCGACAAGCCAGTCGAAACTCTCCGTCTGCAGTGCCAGAAGATCTGGGACGGTCAGCGTGTCACTGATCTTGGCGAATGAAGGCCGAGATGCGTTACGGCCGTTCTTGGATGTGGTGGTGGTTGCGTTGCGCGCAGCAGCCAAGGGTAATAACCTCCGTGGGCCCCGTCGGGCCAAGTTACTGTTAGTAATGGAGTACTCGCCTCACGCCATGTGAAGTCGTGCGTCATGCGAAACACGAAGCACTGGGCCGACCGCAATATGAAGGCATGGTAGAACGTCAGGGAGCGCAAAGATCAAGTGTATGTCGTTTGACGCGCCGTGTCCACTGCGGTTCTTGACGATCGGCATTCTCTCAGGTATAAACACGATGGTCGCCCCGGCATCCTTTCTCTCACCCCAGGCTGAAGCCGCCGTCACTGGTCAGAATCTGCCCGACGACCCATTGGCCGCCAGGCGAGGCGAGCCAGCCAATAAGCTCGGCGGGATCAGACGGAGCGCCGAACCGTCCGAATGGCAGCGTCTCCATGTATTCGTGGAGCGCGGCGAGTTCGCGGTCTGTCTTATCGGCATCAAGGTAGCCCGTGTTCACCGGACCGGGGTCGATCGTGTTGAGGGTGATCCCGACGCGCATCAGCTCCGCGGCAACCGTCTTCGTCACCCCGGCAAGCGCTGCCTTGCTTGTCGCGTAGGCGACCTCGCCCGGCATCGCGCCGTGAATCTGCCCCGACGTCATCCAGAAGACACGTCCGACCGGTTCGTCGAAAGGCCCCTGGAATGGGACGGGGTCTCCAGGCCGCAGCGGCTCAGCGCTCCCGAGCCCTGAGACACGCCGGGCATATTCGGCGGTGAGCAGAATGGTCGACCGCGTGTTGGTGTTCCAGAACGCATCAAGCCGATCGGGAGTCATATCGAGAATGCTGCCGTCGTCTCCGCTGCGCGCATGGTTGCAGACGACGATGTCCACGTTGCCCGTGAGGCCATACGCTGCATCAAGCACTACCGAAATGGTCGGCACATCGGTCAGATCGGAGCTGACATCGCGGAATAGCGCATCATCGGTCATGAGGCAGCGGATGCCGTCACGCACGGCGTCAAGATTGTCTCCGCCCCACGGCAATCGTTCATCATGTGGCTGGTGATGATGAATCACGATGCTGGCGCCGAGCGACGCAAGTTTGCGGGAGACGCTGAAACCAATGCCGCGGCGGCGAGAAACGCCCGTGACCAAAGCGGTCTTGCCTGAGAGTGGAAGTGAGTGCTGCATAGTTGTGTCCGATCCTGTGAGACGTGCGGCATGAAGCCGGAAAAGTCGAAGACAGTCATCACAGGGAGCACATGTGGTCAACGTTAGCAGGACGACCCCAAGCCGTTCCGCGGCCGGCATTGACCGTCCCTGGGCAACGCGCATCGGGTGACAATGCGAGCGCATGGGACGGCGATCATGCAGAACGACGTTTCGTTCAAAACCGAAGGCTGAGGTTCGGGTCATGCGTAATGGCGCGCTCCCGCGTGGCAATGTGTGCTCGAATCCTCTCGATCAATACTGCCGGGTCACGATCGTCGGCCGCTGTCGCACGGATCGTCCGCAGACCGATGTCGGCAAAATCGTTGACGCGGTCAATGTCTTTGCGCCACTGTCGAACGTCGGTGAGGTGCTGCTCCCCCTCGTACTCGATGATGAGCGCCCACTCGAGATACAGCATGTCGACGCGGCCCATGAATGCGCCGTTGTAAAAGACCGTCGGATTGACCGCAGGCATAGGGAGTCCCGCGCGCACGAGGTGCACACGGAGCCTCGACTCACGCGGAGACTCAGCGCGGTCATTGAAGAGAGTCAGAGCCTCGGAGCGGCGGGCACGCCACCGTGTCGTCGGATACTGGCCGGCGGCTTCGGCGAGAGCTCGCGTTGTTGAGCGCGGCGAGCTGTGGTGAATCAGCGCATCGCCCGCGGCGACGAGGTCTGGCACATCGAGCACCGCCGCGAGATCGCACCAGGTGCGCTCGAGGGTCGTCACGGGAATTCCGTCGACGTCCGTGATGTCACCGCGCGTGCCCGAAATGCAGTGACCGACGACGCCACGATGCTGAGGGGCACGGGCTCCGTAAGGAACGCTGAAGTCGAGCCTGTCGTCGTCGAGAAAGCGCAGGGGCAGCGGGATGCTGTGGAGGTACGCCGCCGTCATTCCCGAGCACACGCCGTTCTTCGGCATCCGCGTGAGATAAGCCTGTGCGAAAGCGACGACGCGACGACGCTTTGCCGTTACCTTCTCGGCGACCGTTGTCGTGGCGCTCTGCGCGAGCCAGCTCGACGGGACCCGCACATGCGGAAAGGGCATCGCGAGGTCAGAGGCGCGTAGCCGTCTCGGACTGAGCCCCGCCTCGGCAGCCTCGGTGACAGTGAAGGCGCGGTTGACGAAGCGATCGGGAAGCGGAGTGAGCATACGTCGACTGTGTCGAACGGTGCGTCTGCCCGCGCGGGGTGGCCGGCGATCGGTGCACAACGCGCGATGGAGCGAGCTTGTGGACGACGAATCGGTGCCCAATGAGAGTGACACGCCGTAAAACGTCGCTCGGGCGACGGCCCCGAGCGACAGTTCCTTGCGTCTCACTTTGGGCAGTGCAGGTGGGAGGGGGCAGCTTGGGCGGGGCAGGTGAGAGGGGGCAGCTTGGGCGGGGCGGGTGTGGGCAGCTTGGGCGGGGCGGGTGTGGGCAGCTTGGGCAGGTGGGAGGGGCAGGAAGAGCAGGTGACGGAGGGGCAGGTCAGGCGTGACGGAACGTCAGCTTCTGCCCTGGGCGCAACTGAGCGAAGGCATCGATGGCAGCGGACGAGACGATGCCGATCACCGGGTAGCCTCCCGTCACCGGATGGTCGGCGAGCAGCACCGTCGGCAGTCCGGACGGCGGAATCTGAATCGCTCCAGCCACCATGCCCTCGCTCGGCAGCTCCGCATCGGTTCGTCGAGTGACGGGATCGCCGACAAGGCGAGCGCCCACCCGGTTCGACGCCGCATCGAGCGCCCACACGGTGCCGAGAAACGCCTCGATCTCGGCATCCTCGAACCACTCCTGCCGCGGCCCGAGCACGACGGGCACCTCGACGCGCTCGTCCGACGGTGGACTCCACGGTGAGATCTCCAGAGCGGGTATCGGCGCATCCGGTTCACGGCCGACGCCAAGCTCGTCACCCGGCGCCAACGGTTCAGGCCCGAGCCCCGACAGCGTGTCGCGAGAGCGAGACCCCAGCACGGCAGTCGCGTCAATACCCCCGCGCACACTGAGATACGCCCGAAGGCCGCCCACCGCGGCATCCACTCGTATTGTCTGCCCCGCCCGAGCACGCACTGGAGTATTCGGGTCGATCTGCTCTCCCCCGACGGAGATGGGGCACCATGCTCCCGTGACAGCCACCCAGACATCGGCATTCGTGCGAGCCTCGAAGCCGCCGACCGTGATCTCAAGAGCGGCATCGGCCTCACTGTTGCCGACGAGGCGATTCGCGAGACGCAGCGCACTACGATCGAGCGCACCGGATCGCGGCACGCCGATGTGCGCGAACCCCGGACGACCGAGATCTTGAACCGTGGTGAGCGGACCGGATTCGACGATAGTGAGCAGCGTCATGAGGCCTCCCGAAAAGCCACGACCACCCCAGGCTCCAGAAGGGCAGGATGCTCTCGCTCGACGTTCCACAGATCGGCATCGGTGTGGCCAATGAGCTGCCATCCTCCGGGCGACGCACGCGGGTAGACGCCGGCGAACCCTCCGGCGAGCGCGACGGAACCGGCGGGCACCTCCGTTCGCGGAGAATTTCGGCGCGGCACAGAAAGTCGCTCGTGGTCAGTCACAAGGTAGGCGAATCCTGGCGCAAAGCCGCCGAACGCCACCCGCCACGTCGACCGCGTATGGCAGGCAATCAACTCGCGCTCGCTGAGCCCTGTGTATCGCGCGACATCGGCGAGATCGGCGCCGTCGTAATGAACGTCGATGAACACGGTCTCGGCGGCGGCCCCCGGCGATTCGGTGACGAGCGCGGCCTCGGCGAGCCACCGGCGAACAGGCTCGAGCTCGGAGTGCCGCGCAACAGTCACCAGAATCGTGCGGGCGGCGGGAACGACGTCGATCACGGACTCGGGCCTCTCAGAGAGCCCGCGGTGAAGAGCCATCACCTCGCTGAGCGACGCGCACTCGACAAGGAGCGCCGAGTCGCCCACGATACGGATGCTGCGCGTGGAGGTCACGCTCATGAGGCCACCGACGCAATCGTGATGGCGGATGCCTCGAGCGCTGCCCTCACCTCAGTAGCCATGCGCACGGCACCCGGAGTATCCCCGTGCACACACAGTGAATCGACGTCGAGCCGAATCCGCTCCCCCGTCACGGCAACGACGGCTCGCTCCGCGACGATGGCGACTGCGCGTTCTGCAACAGCATCCGCCGACACGAGCGCCCCGGGCTCACCGCGGGGAACCAGCATGCCGTGTGCCGTGTATGCGCGGTCGACGAACGCCTCGCGATAAAAGGAAAGGCCATGGTCGGATGCTGCGTCCGCGATGCGTGATTCGGGCAACCCCATGAGAGGCAGCGGCCCGCACGAGGCGACGGCCTCTGCGACAGCATCCGCTCTTTCGGCGTCTCGCGCTATGCGGTTGTAGAGAGCACCGTGCGGTTTCACATAGCGCACGACGGCGCCAGCGGCATCCGCGATGCGTGTCAGGGTCTCAATCTGCTCGACAAGGTGCTCGATGAGCGTCGCCCTGTCGATGTCGACATCGGAGCGCCCGAAGTTCGCGGTGTCGAGATACGAGACGTGAGCTCCGATCGCTACGCCGTGCTGCACGGCGAGATCGCACGACGCCTTCATGCTGTCGGCGTCGCCCGCGTGGAAGCCGCACGCGATGTTGGCGCTGGAGATCTGCGCAAACATCGCTGCATCGTCAGCCGTCGGCTGCTCGTCGACGGTCTCACCGAGATCGCAATTGAGATCGATGCGCACGGTTCAAGGCTAGCGCGAGTGCCGGTCGCGCGGCAGGTTCGGCCGTAGACTCAGAATGTGAGCGAGAATCCGTCGATTGTGCTGTCGGGCAGCGGCCTGGCAGCGCGCATCGAACCCGATACCTTTCAGGACGGCGCCTTTCAACTCGTCGTCGACGGTACACCGCAATCGCACGTCAACGTGGGCGATCCACGCGAGTTGTTCTTCGAGTACGTGCGCCGCATCGGCCACGTCGTCGACCTCGTGAGCCCTGCCGCAACGCCCATTACTGCTGTGCACCTCGGGGCGGGCGCCCTGACCCTTCCGCGCTACGTCGACGCGACGCGACCGGGTTCGCGCCAACAGGTGATCGAGTTGGAGCGCGAGCTCGTCGACTTCGTACGTGAACACCTCCCCTGGTCGAAGAAGGCACAGATCCGAGTGCGGTACGGCGACGCCCGAGACGTGCTTGGCCGACTTCCCGCAGGCCTGAACGGCACAGTAGACCTCGTGGTCAGCGATATCTTCAACGGCTCGCAGACGCCGGCGCACGTGACCAGCACCGAGTTCTACGAATTGACCGCAGCGCTGCTCACACCACAGGGAATGCTGGCCGTCAACGTTGCCGATGGCCCGGGTCTCGCGTTCACGCGCAGCCAGGCCGCGACCCTGAGCGAGGTGTTCAGGGAGGTTGCCGCTCTCGCGGACACGCAGATTCTCAAGGGGCGCCGCTTCGGCAACGTCGTACTCGTCGCGTCACGCTCGATGCTGCCGCTCGACGCGGTTCCGCGATTGCTTGCTGGCGGCCCGTACCCGGCGAAGCTCGTCGCCGGCCGGGAGCTGAGGGACTTCATCGCCGGCGCACGCCCGGTTACAGATGCCGAGGCGTTGCCTTCCCCCTTGCCGTCTCGAAACGTCTTCGACGTCTGATCATGCCGGCACGCGCATATGCACGACGGATGCCGCGGCTCACTGCCGTCGCAACAGCATCCGCTCTTCTGCTCAGCGCCTGCTCAACGGCATCGCCGCCCACGACAGAACATAGCCTCGCCGACACGGCAGCACCCGGCATGCCCAGCGGGGAATACGACGTTCTTGCGACGCAACTTGAGGCACCGTGGTCAATCGTCCCAATCGAGCACGGTGCGCTGCTCTCATTGCGAGACAGCGCACAGATCGTGCACGTGAGCGAAAACGGCGACCGCGACGTGATCGGCACCGTCGACGAGGCAGCTCCAGCAGGCGAGGGCGGTCTTCTCGGCCTTGCCCTGCACGGCGACCATGACGACGCGTGGCTCTACGCGTACGTGACGACGGCAACCGACAATCGCATACTGCGCTACCCCGTGACTGGGCTGCCGGACTCCCCACGGCTCGGCTCGGCTGACGACGTGCTCACCGGCATCCCCAAAGCCTCCATTCACAACGGCGGCCGCCTCGCATTCGGGCCAGACGGGATGCTGTATGCGACGACAGGTGATGCAACAGGCGGTGATATCGCTCAGGACGTGGATTCCCTTGCGGGGAAGATTCTGCGAATAACACCCGACGGCAGCGTGCCAGACGACAACCCGTTCGAGGGATCGCGTGTCTATTCACTCGGGCACCGCAATCCACAAGGTCTCGCGTGGACGGACGACGGCCGAATGTGGGCAAGTGAATTCGGGCAGAACACGTGGGACGAGTTGAACCTCATTGAACCCGGCGCAAACTATGGGTGGCCAATCGTCGAGGGCATGGCCGACGACGACGCCTTTACAGACCCTGTGCTGCAGTGGACGACAGACGAGGCAAGTCCGAGCGGGCTCACCGCCATTGGCGACACGCTGTACATGGCCGGCCTCGGCGGCGAGCGACTCTGGGTGATCACCGACCCGGCAGGCGAAGCGCATGCCGCGAGCTATTTGAATGGAGAGCTTGGGCGCATTCGCGACGTCGTGGCGACGGCATCCGGATCGCTTTGGCTGATCACGAACAATACAGATGGGCGGGGAAACCCCGACCCAGATGACGACAGGCTGATCACCCTGCACGTCAACGCGAGCGGTGCGGGTTAGCCTCGATATCAGACGCCGCGACGTGCACAACGCGCTGTATGAAATACGAGGAGGGGGAGCACCCTGGGAATCATCTTGGGCTATGACGCCGCCACTCTTCGCGAGAAGGTGGATCTGAAGGCCGTCGGAGCACGCCTCGACGAACTCGGCAGCATGCGCAGTCTCGAAGCCCTGTGTGAGAAGGCCTGGCTGCTGAAGGTTGCCGGCCAGCTCGACGACGCCCTCGACTCTGCAAACGCCGCCATCAGGCTCGCGCGGTTCACCGGCAACCGTCGCGATCTCATGAGACCCCGGATGCTGCGCGCGCAAGTTCTGCAATTCCGCGCCGAATTCGAGCCAGCACTTCACGAGCTGAACTCCCTCATCGAAGAGGCACACACCCACGAATGGCAGCTGTACGAGGCATTCGCCCTGCAACACCGGGGCAAGGTCTACTTCGATCAGGAGGAGTACGAGCTGGCACTCGCCGACTTCCGTGCGGCAATTCAGATTCGCCGTGCCGTCGGGGCGTCAGAGAGCCAGATCGAGTCCTCGCTCGTCGCCATCTCTGTTACTGAATCGCGCATTTCGGCGTAGTCACCGCGAGTGCGAACCCCGAACGTCAGTGACCTGTCTTACCGTTAAGCCATGGCAGATCTTGCTCGAGTGAGAGTATGGGCACACGCGCTCATCTCCCTGCATCTCGACGCGTCATGGACTTTCGCGTTCGATAACGCGAAGAAGCGCGCGGGATTGTGCAATTACTCGACGAAGCGCATTTCGGTGTCGCGATACTTGGCGTCACGCTACGACGACGATGAAATTCACCAGGTGCTGCTGCACGAGGTAGCCCACGCTATGGCCGGCCCGAAGGCCGGTCATAGCCCGGCATGGGTGCGCGTCGCGCGCGACATCGGCTATGAAGGACAGCGTCTTCATCACGGCAAGATCGCCGATGAGTTAGCGCCGTGGATCGGCGCCTGCCCGCAGGGTCACCGGCTCTATCGCTATCGCGCGCCGACGAGGCGGGTTTCGTGCGGCGAATGCTCGAGACGTTTCGACCCGAAGTTCGAGATCGTCTGGACAAAGCGAACGATCACACCCGAGGAGCGGGCAAAGGCAGCTCTCAACGCGTCGTGATCAGACGCGTCTGAATGCCAACGGGTCGGCGAGCAACGGCGCGAACGCCAGCTCGGCTGCGCCGATCATCACTCGTCGCGATCGCAATCGTGCGCGGGCAAGAACCACGGAACGCGAATGCCCCGACATGGAGCGAAGCTTGAGTTCTCCCCCCAGGCGTTCATCTGACACGGTGAGCAGTGCACCGAGAAAGCCCCCGAGCACCACAACCTCTGGGTCAAAGATGTTGACCAGGTTAGTGAGCGCGATCGAGAGGAACCCGAGCTGGCGGCGCACCTCCTCGAGCACCGCGTGATCGCGCGTAACACCAAGCTCGATGTCGAGCTCATGCTCGTCGGCTCGCGTCAGTCCGAGCAGCAACAGGAGACGCTCGAGGTTCACCTCGGTCTCGAGACATCCAATGCGTCCGCAGTGGCAGCGGGCGCCGGTGCTGTTCACCATGATGTGCCCGAGTTCGCCGGCGAAGCCGGAGGTTCCGCGCAGCGGCTGTCCGTCGATGATAACACCGCCGCCGATGCCGGATCCGCTCCCATCGACGAAGACGAGGTCCTTCGCGCCCTTCGCCGCGCCGAACAGATTCTCGGCAATCGCGCCGACCGTTGCGTCGTTCGCGATGAAGACCGGAAGCTGAAACGCTTGGGCCATAGGCGTGGCAAGGTCGACGTCTTTCCACCGCAGCTGCGGAGCATTCACGATGCGCCCTGTCGCAGCGCTCACGAGCCCCGGTACCGCGATTCCTACCCCGACAAGATCGTACGACTGCTCAATCTCCCCGCGCATCCCCTCGACGATTGAATGCGCAACGCGAACGGCTTCTGCCGGGCTGGGAACGCGGGAGCTGTCAAAGCGAACGCTTCGAATGATCTCTCCCCCGAGCCCGATCAGGCCGATCGCAACGCTGTTGTGCTCGGGATTCACTGTGATGGCCGACATCCGCGGCTCGGGGTGAACGCGGAGGCTCGGGCGGCCAATCTGCCCGACCACGGTCTCGGGTTCACCCTCGTAGGCGAGCCCCGCCTCGACAAGCTCGGCGACCAGCACAGCGATCGTCGAGCGATTCAGCCCAGTTCTGCGGGTGAGCTCTGCACGACTGCAGCCGCCATTGCGGTGCAGAATCTGCATGAGCATCGAGAGGTTGAAACGTCTGAGCTGATCGTTGCTCGTGCGGGAGCCCGGTGAGGGAGCAACACGTTCCGACACGACATCATCGCGACGGGTCATCGCGTCACTCCCCTCTGCTCCACGTTGTGGTCAAGCCCCTGAGGGACTGTTTGTTACCCGGCGTTGCCGCGCTTCTTATTGAAGATATCGAACGCAACGGCAAGCAGCAGCACGAGACCCTTGATCGCCATCTGCCATGCAGCATCCACCGAAAGAATCGACAGCCCCATGTTGAGCACGCCCATCACGAGCGCACCGATGACGGCACCCACAACCGTACCCACACCACCGGTCACAGCGGCACCACCGATGAACACCGCAGCAATGGCATCCAACTCGTAGTTGGTTCCGGCGGAGGCAACGGCGCCACCTGCGCGCGCTGTCGACACCACTCCGGCAAGACCAGCGAGAAGCCCCATATTGGTGAGAATGAAGAAGTCGATCCACTTGGTCTTCACACCGCTCATCATCGCCGCAAAGCGGTTTCCGCCGATCGCATACACGTGACGGCCAAACACCGTGTTTCGCAGTACGAACGTGTACGTGAGAATCAGCACAGCGAGAATAATGAGAATGAACGGCGTGCCCGCGTAGTCGCTGAGCAGCCAGGCGAGAGCGAGGATTGCCACAGACGCGATGCCCAGCTTGATCCAGAACGAGACGAGCGGTTCGCGCACCAGATCGAGACGCCGCTGCACAGCACGTGCCCGTGACTGTTGAAAAACGAGAAGAACGACGGCGACGATCCCGAAGACGATGGTGAGTACATCTCGTCCGCCGAGCTCGCCAAGCCAGCCGGGGAACCAGCCGGCGCCGATCGCGACAAAGCTTTCAGAGAGCCCACTGATCGTTCCACCTGTGAGCAGCACGAGGGTGAGTCCGCGAAAGAGCAGCATTCCCGCGAGTGTGACGATAAAGGCCGGGATGCCGATAAAGGCCACCCAGAATCCCTGCCAGGCACCCACGAGGGCCCCGACGAGAAGAGCGACGATGACTGCCGCCCACCAGGGAAGCCCCCAGTGCTGCATCGCAATCGCTGATATTGCCCCGACCATCGCCACGACCGAGCCGACAGACAGGTCGATGTGCCCGCCGATGATCACGATTACCATGCCCACGGCCAGAATGAGCACGTAGGCGTTCTGCTGGATCAGGTTGTTGATGTTACCGGGCAGCAGCAGACGCCCGTCTGTCATCACCTCGAACAGCACGATGATGATCGCAAGTGCGGCCAAAATTCCGTACTGTCTGAGGTTGACCGAGATGGTCGGCCGCTTGCGCGGCTTGTTCTCCGGTGCCGGTGTTGTGGGGGCAGTGATTGTCGAAGTGCTCACGACTTCAGTCCTTTCCCGCTGTCATGTACTCCATGAGCACTTCCTGCGTAGCGTCGGCACGGGCGACTTCGCCCGTGAGCCGTCCTTCAGATATTGCATAGATCCGGTCAGAGAGGCCGAGAAGCTCTGGCAGCTCTGACGAGATGACGACGACGGCTTTTCCCTGCGCCGCCAGCTCGTTGATGATTCCGTAGATCTCGTATTTCGCTCCCACGTCAATCCCGCGGGTCGGTTCATCGAGAAACAGCACGTCAGGGCCGGTGAAAATCCACTTCGAGAGCACGACCTTCTGCTGATTTCCGCCGGACAGCTTGCCCGTAATCGCCGAGACGGAAGGCGCTTTGATGTTCATCTTCTCGCGGTACGAATCGGCAACCTTGTGCTCACGGTAGCGGTCGACCACTCCGGCGCGCGAGAGCTTCGGAAGCGCCGCTGATGAGATGTTCTCGGCGATGTCTTTGATCAGGTTGAGCCCGTAACGCTTGCGGTCTTCTGTCGCATAGGCGAGACCATGGCTGATCGCCTCTCCCACCGACCGCGCCTGGATCTCTGTGCCGTTCTTGTAGATGCGGCCAGAGATCTTCGTGCCGTACGAATGTCCGAAGACGCTCATGGCCAACTCGGTTCTTCCGGCGCCCATGAGCCCGGCGAAGCCGACGATCTCCCCCGCACGCACAGTGAAGGATGCTCCGTCAACGACTTTTCGCGCGGTATCGACCGGGTGGTAGACGGTCCAGTCCTCAACACGCAGCACCTCTTCGCCGATGTCGGGGTCCCGGGGCGGGAAGAGATTGTTGAGGTCGCGACCGACCATCGAGCGGATGATCCGATTCTCGGTAGCCGTTTCTTCAGACATCGAGAACGACTCGATCGTCTTTCCATCACGAATGATGGTGACGCTGTCGGCGATGCGCTTAATCTCTTTGAGCTTGTGAGAGATGATGATGCTCGTGATGCCCTGCTCGCGCAGTTGCTCGATCAGTCCGAGCAGGTGCGCCGAGTCCTCGTCATTGAGCGCCGCTGTCGGCTCGTCGAGGATGAGCAGCTTCACGTTCTTCGACAACGCTTTCGCAATCTCGACGAGCTGCTGCTTTCCTACGCCGAGTTCAAGCACGGGAGTTGACGGATTCTCACGCAGACCGACGCGCTTCAACAGCTTTGCCGCTTCTGCGTTCGTCGAGTTCCAGTCGATGACGCCGCGCGTCTGCTGCTCGTTGCCGAGAAAGATGTTCTCGGCGATCGAAAGGTAGGGACTAAGCGCAAGCTCCTGATGGATGATGACGATTCCATCTCGCTCACTGTCGTTGATCGATTTGTAGCCGACGTCGTGCCCGTCGAACTGGATGTCGCCGGTGTAGGTTCCTGCCGGATAGACGCCGCTGAGCACCTTCATGAGCGTCGATTTGCCGGCGCCGTTCTCACCGCAGATTCCGTGGATCTCACCGCGGTGCACTTCGAGAGAGACGCCGTCGAGGGCCTTCACCGGCCCAAAATTGATGGCGATGTCAGACATCGTCAGGATGCTTGGTGACTGCTGCATAGGGAATTCTTTCCGTGTCTTCGATGACATGCCGAGTGCGGCCGGCGCAGAACGCCGGCCGCACGAGGTCACAGTCCGAGCTCGGAGGCGTCGATGAAGCCCGAGTCGATGATCTCCTCTTGCACGTTGTCCTTCGTGACAACGACCGGGTCGAGCTGAGCCGTCGGAACGTCGAACTTCGTGTTGTCATACGTGACGTTGGTCTCGACCTCGTCACCGGCGACGATCTGCTTGATCATCTCAAAGACTGCCTCGCCGAGCTTGCGTGTGTCCTTGAGCACTGTCATCGCCTGCTCGCCGTCGAGGATGGCCTTGACGTTTGCCTTGTCTGCATCCTGACCGGTGATCAGCGGATAGTCCTCACCCGGCGCGTAACCTGCCGATTTGAGAGACGCTTCGATGCCGATGGCCAGGCTGTCGTTGGGAGACAGCACGACGTCGACCTTCTCGTCGCCCGAATAGAACGAGGTCAGCCGGTTGTCCATCTCAGCTTGCGCCTTGTCTGAGGCCCACCCTTGGATGCCGATCGATGCCCACTCGTCGTTCGACTTCGGCGATTTGCCGCTCGGAACCACAAGCTGCCCGTTTTCGACGTAGGGAAGCAGAACGTCCCAGGCGCCCGAGAAGAAGAACTTCGCGTTGTTGTCGTCGGGGCTTCCGGCGAACGGCTCGAGATTGAAAGGGCCCTCACCGTCGTCGAGGCCGAGCTGGTCGACGATGAACTCGCCCTGCATCTTTCCCACTTTCGCGTTGTCGAAGGTGGCGTAGTAGTCGATGTCTTCCGTGCCGTTGATGAGGCGGTCGTATGAGATCACGACAGCATCCTGCGTCTTCTTGGCCTCGCTCAGCACGGGAGAAAGCACTTCGCCATCAATCGGAGCGACGACGAGAATCTTCGCGCCTCCGGCGATCTGGTTCTGAATCTGGCTGATCTGCTCACTCGTCTTGTTGTCGGCGTATTGCAGGTCGACGGTGCAGCCTTCGTCTTTGAGCAGCGCTTCAAGCTGCTCGCCATCGTTGATCCACCGCTCGAGCGAACGGGTCGGCATCGAAATTCCGACGTTGCATTCGACATCGCCGCCCTCGGTAGCGCCCTCTGCGTCGGATGAGCACGCTGCGAGTCCCGCGGCCATGAGCCCAACGGCTCCGAGAGCCAGGACCTTTTTGGTTATGGACATGTGCTGATTTCCTCTCTGAAATGCGATCACGTCGTCAGCCGTACCGTGTTGCGAAGCGCGAACTGCGTGTTCACCTTCGCCTCGTCGCGGTGTTGTTCGCTGCTGTGCGGCTTTGTTGACGGAGAAAACATAACCGAAAAATCGTGCTTTGTCTACGCCGCAAACAAAGACCATTGTCGACGGGATTTGCGGGTTACCCGCTGACCACACCGTGATCCCCGCGTTCTTCGACAAAAAATTGATTCGTTGCGTGGCACGCTAAAGGAATCGATGAGCCCAGCGGGGAGAGTTGTTTTATCACCGACGCACGCCGCAAAAGCTGCCCTGAATCACCTGCCGGGCTTTCGCGAACAGCATCCGTGATCTAATATGTTGTGCAGATCGACAAATCATCGACGGTGCTGACACAGACGGAGTTTTCATGAGCCTCACACCCACACGCGACGACAAGTTCTCGTTCGGACTCTGGACGATCGGGTACAACGGAACCGACCCCTTCGGCGGACCGACACGCGCACCCCTCGACGTTGTGCACGGGGTCGAGAAGTTGAGCGAGCTTGGCGCATACGGCCTCACATTCCACGACGACGACCTGTTCGCCTTCGGCTCGACAGACGCTGAGCGCCAGACGCAGATCGACCGTCTCAAGCAGGTGCTTGCCGACACCGGAATCGTCGTTCCCATGGTGACGACGAACCTCTTCTCTGCCCCCGTTTTCAAAGACGGCGGCTTCACGTCGAACGACCGCTCGGTTCGCCGGTTCGCGCTGCGCAAGGTGCTGCGCAACATCGACCTCGCCGCAGAGCTCGGCGCACAGACGTTTGTCATGTGGGGCGGACGCGAAGGCGCCGAATACGACTCGGCGAAAGATGTTCAGGCCGCTCTCGAGCGCTACCGGGAGGCCGTAAACCTGCTCGGCCAGTACGTGACAGACAAGGGCTACGACATCCGCTTCGCGATTGAGCCGAAGCCGAACGAGCCGCGCGGAGACATTCTGCTGCCGACGCTCGGCCATGCCCTCGCCTTCATCGAGACGCTCGAACGCCCAGAGCTCGTCGGCATCAACCCCGAGGTGGGGCACGAGCAGATGGCCGGCCTCAACATGACGGCGGGCATCGCCCAGGCGCTCTACCAGGGCAAGTTGTTCCACATCGACCTCAACGGGCAGCGTGGCATCAAGTACGACCAGGATCTCGTGTTCGGGCATGGGGACCTGCAGAACGCGTTTTCTCTCGTCGACCTGCTCGAGAACGGCGGCCCGAACGGCGGCCCATCGTACGATGGCCCACGCCACTTCGATTACAAACCGAGCCGTACCGAAGATGAGAGTGGTGTCTGGGACTCGGCAGCGGCAAACATGCGCACCTACCTGCTGCTCAAGGAGCGGGCCGCCGCATTCCGCGCTGACCCCGAGGTGCAGCAGGCATTTGCGGCTGCCCGCGTCGACGAGCTGTCGACGCCGACGCTGGGCGATGGCGAGAGCTACGACGCTCTGCTCGCCGATCGTGCGTCGTACGAGGACTTCGACTCTGACGCCTACTTCAACGGCAAAGGCTTCGGCTTCGTCCGGCTTCAGCAGCTGATGGTCGAGCACCTCATGGGAGCTCGCGGCTAACAGCATCCACGTGTCGCGCATGTCCGCTTCCAGGCGAGCAACCAGGGCGGTCATGTGCGGCATCCATTTCGGCATGAGAGGCATCAGATGACGCTGGTCGCGGGCATCGACTCGTCAACGCAAAGCTGCAAGATCGTGATTCGGGATGCCGCGACGGGCGCCGTCGTGCGCCGGGGTCGCGCGTCGCACCCCGAAGGCACCGAAGTAGCGCCAGCGGCGTGGTGGAGCGCGCTGCAGATGGCGATTGCCGACGCGGGCGGAATCGACGATGTGTCGGCAATCTCGGTTGCCGGCCAGCAGCACGGCATGGTGGCGCTCGACGCCGATGGCGCTGTCATTCGCGACGCTCTGCTGTGGAATGACACGCGCAGTGCCGACGCTGCCCGGGATCTCATTGCAGAGGTCGGGGCCGACGGCTACGCGCGCCGAGTCGGCATCGTCCCCGTTGCCTCATTTACTGCGTCGAAGCTGCGATGGCTGCGCGACGTGGAGCCAGAAAATGCTGCGCGCGTTGCCGCCGTCGCGTTGCCACACGACTGGCTCACGTGGCGACTGCGTGGTTACGGCCCCGTCGACGACTCCACGCTGGGTCCTGATCTTCGCCAGCTGACAACCGACCGATCCGATGCCTCAGGAACGGCGTATTGGTCAGCCGAACGCAATGCCTATGATGACGAGCTCTTCGAGCTCGCGCTCGGACACGGCGCGATTCTTCCGCGTGTGCTCCAACCCGGTGATCGTGCGGGAACAACTCCGGGCGGGGCCATTGTCGGCGCGGGTGCCGGCGACAATGCGGCTGCAGCACTCGGCCTCGGCGCAACACCCGGTGATGTCATTGTCTCGATCGGCACGTCGGGAACGGTCTTCGCCGTCACAGACAGGCCCACCCACGATTCCTCGGGAACGGTCGCCGGGTTCGCGTCGGCAGACGGCACGTACCTTCCCCTCATCGCAACGCTCAATGCGGCGCGGATTCTCGACGCCATCGCACGCCTGCTCGACGTCGACCACGGCGCCCTCGGAGCACTGGCGCTTGAGGCAGACCCTGGTGCGAACGGGCTCGTGCTTCAGCCGTACTTCGAGGGAGAGCGCACCCCCAACCGTCCCGACTCCACGGCGACGCTTTTCGGCATGACTCTGAGTTCTGCAACGCGGCCGAACCTCGCGCGTGCCGCCGTCGAAGGAATGCTGTGCGGGCTCGCAGACGGGCTCGACGCCGTTCGCCGCCAGGACGTCGGCTCTGACCGCATCCTCATGGTGGGTGGGGCCGCCCAGAACCCGGCGGTGCAGCACGTTGCCGCACAGGTCTTCGATGTTCCCGTCGTCGTGCCCGAACCGGGCGAATACGTTGCCGATGGCGCCGCCGTCCAGGCGGCGTGGGCGCTGAGCGGAGTGCGCCCCGTGTGGCCCCTGTCAATCAGCGCGACTCCGACTCCCGATTACCGCCAGTCCATCAGAGAGCAGTACGTCGCACGGGCCTGATTGCGTGCCGGGACGAGTTGCTTGGTAACGTTTCCTCAAGCATTGTCCCGAGGAGAGCGATGGCGCCCGACGAAGAACGCGGCCGGCCCGGCCGAGCACAACCGACGATGAATCATGTTGCCGCACGTGCGGGCGTCGGCCTTTCGACAGTGTCTCGGGTCGTGAACGGCGACCCGCACGTGAGCACGGCGAAGAGCGCAGCGGTGCAGCGGGCGATTGAAGAGCTCGGCTATCGTCGCAACGAATCTGCGCGCCAGTTTCGCACAGGTGCAACCGAGACAGTCGGCCTGGTGATTGAAGATGTCACCGACCCGTTCTTCTCTCAGCTGTCGCAGTCCGTCGAAGACGTCGCGCGAGACCGCGGCTCCATGCTTCTCGTCGCCTCGTACCGGCGGGAGAATGACCGTGCTCGCCAGATCATCCACTCGCTGAGTGCCCGACGCTTAGAAGGCATTGTCGTCACGCCGTCTGAGCGGGGCGATGTGAGCTACTACGCCTCAGAGCTCAACTCCGGGCTGCAGATGGTGTTCGTCGATCGCCCGGCACCGGGCCATATTGCGGATGCCGTTATCACGGACAATCGCGCCAGCTGCCGTGACGGCGTCGCACACCTCATTGCTCAAGGTCACCGGCGCATCGCATGTCTCACCGACCGAGCACACCTGTACACGACGCTCGAACGCCTCGCCGGGTATCGCGATGCGATCGAGGCAGCGGGGCTCACATACGACCCGGTTCTGGTGCATTCGTCGGTCCCCGACGATGGCCAGCACAGGGTCGCGCTCGCGCGAATGCTTGACTCGGCAGCTCCACCGACGGCAATCTTCACGTGCAATAACCGGGCGACGATCAGCGTCTTGAAGGGCCTCAGCCTTCGAGACGAGAAGCCTGCGTTGCTTGGCTTTGACGATCTCGAACTCGCCGGCTCGCTCACCCCGGGACTTTCTGTGATCGCGCAAGACCCGTTTGCCATGGGTCGCATCGCTACCGAGCAGTTGTTTCAGCGCATCGATGGTTACCGGGGCCCGGCCCGCACCACGATGCTCCCCGCGACGCTCGTCACCCGCGGGTCGGCCGAGACGGGTCCACCGCGCTGACTTCGCGGCCCGCGGCCCCGATCAGACATCACAATTCGGTATGGACCGACCAACTCGACTTGCATTTGGCAACGTTTTCAGACTTGAATATGAGAACCGAGAATTCGGCACTGCACAGTTCCAATGGAGGAAGCACCATGCGCAAGAGGATGTCCATTCTGGCCGGGGCGCTCGCCGTCGGCCTCGCACTCACGGGGTGCTCATCAGGGAGCTCCAACGGCTCTGACCCCGAAAACCCTGACCAGGTCGAGGTTTTCACGTGGTGGGCCTCAGGCTCTGAGAAGGCCGGCCTTGACTCGCTCGTCAAGGAATTCAACTCCCAGTACCCTGACATCGAGTTCATCAACGCCGCTGTCGCCGGCGGCGCGGGCTCGAACGCCAAAGCTGCTCTAGCCTCGCGCCTCGAATCGAACAACCCACCCGACACGTTCCAGGCCCACGCCGGAGCTGAACTGTCCGACTACATCGCAGCCGAGCAGATCCAAGACCTGAGCGGGCTCTACGACGACCTCGGTCTCAACGATGTCTTCCCCGCAGACCTCATTGAGCGCCTCACTGTCGACGGCAAGATCTATTCGGTGCCGAGCAACATCCACCGTGCCAACGTCACGTGGGTGAACACTCAAGTGCTTAAGGATGCTGGCCTCGACCCGACAAAGGCTCCGGAATCGATCGATGCGTGGATCTCCGACCTGCAGAAGGTCAAGGACTCCGGCGTCGACACACCGCTCGCGCTCGGCACCGAGTTCACGCAGATGCAGCTGCTCGAGAACGTGCTCATCGCCGACCTCGGCCCCGATGGCTACGCCGGCCTCTGGGACGGATCGACAGCCTGGGACAGCGACGGCGTGAAGAAGGCAGTCGACCAGTACGACCAGCTGATGGACTTCGTCAACCAGGACTACGCAGGGCTTGACTGGGATGCTGCAACGCAGATCGTGATCGACGGAAACGCGGCCTACAACGTGATGGGCGACTGGGCTGAAGCAGCGTTCACGCAGGCAGGCCAGACCTGGGGAACCGAGTACACGACGTGGCCGACGCCTGGCACTGACGGGGTCTTCGACTTCCTTGCCGACTCGTTCACGCTCCCCGTCGGAGCGCCGCATGAGACGGCAGCGAAAGACTGGCTGACCACGATCAGCTCCGCAGAGGGCCAGAAGGCATTCAACACGGTGAAAGGCTCGATTCCAGCCCGTACGGACGCTGACCCCGCGGACTACGGCGAGTACCAGCAGAGCGCCATGAAGTCCTTCGCGGAGGACGCGATCGTCAGCTCGCTCGCACACGGTGCCGCTGCACCGATCGCATGGTCGAGCGACATCTCGTCAGCCGTCGGAAAGTTCGGTTCCGACCGAGACCAGGATGCCCTGATCCAGGCGCTCGTCGCAGCGGCTGAATCAGCTCTGTCCTAGACAATCTGATCCATGGGGCCCGGTTGCGTGACGCAGCCGGGCCCGCGGAATGCGAGGAGAACGAACAACCGTGCGCAAAGGCATACGCAATTGGGGTCCGCCAGTACTGCTGCTGACGCCAAGCCTCATTCTTGTCGCGATCTTCGTCTACGGACTGATCATCGCGAACATCCAGACGTCAATGACCGACCGCCATTCCCTCGCAGCAGAAGGGGCGTTCGTCGGCTTCCAGAACTACATCACACTGCTCACTGAGGGCCGGTTTCTTCACTCGCTCCTGAACCTTGTTGTGTTCACCGTCGTCTTCATCGCTGGCACGATGATCTTCGGCTTCATCTGGGCCTGGCTGCTCGACAAAGGCGTCAAGGCCGAGGGCGTGTTCCGCTCGGTATATCTCTTCCCGATGGCCGTCTCGTTCGTCGCCTCCGGTGTCGTCTGGCGGTGGCTGCTCAACAGCGCGGAGGGCGATAGAGCGTCTGGGCTCAACAGGATGCTGCAGACCTTCGGTCTTGATTTCTTGCAGAACTCCTGGTGGAACGAACCGATCTGGGGCATGGCGGCGATCGCGATGCCCGCGATCTGGCAGCTGTCTGGGTACATCATGGCTCTGTTCCTCGCCGGCTTCCGCGGAATCCCTGACGAGCTCCGCGAGGCAGCACGCATGGACGGCGCAAGCGAGTGGAAGCTGTACCGTCACGTGATCTTCCCGCAGCTCAGCCCCATTGCGCTGTCGGCGCTCATCATCGTCAGCCACATGTCATTGAAGGTCTTCGACCTCATCATGGCCGTGACGAAGGCGATCTACCAGACAGAGGTTCCTGCCACATACATGTGGGTGGCGTTGACGTCCAACGATTACGCGAAGGCCTCGGCTATCGCGACGGTGCTGCTGGTCATCGCATCACTGTTCATCATTCCGTACCTGATTCATACGATGCGAGAAGAGAAGAGGTCGTCATGAGCGAGGTAACCCAGACCGACCTCTCGAGCGGAGTTGCACAGAAGTCCTCAACGGGCGCAGCCCCGACGGGCAAAGGGCCCAAGTTTGTTCTCGGCCGCACGGCCAAGTACGCACTTCTGCTGTTCTTCGTCATCATCGTGCTCATGCCGGTCTACGTGCTGCTTGTCACAAGCTTCAAGCCACCCGCCGACGTCAACCCGGAATCGTCGTGGGGTCTCCCCCTCCACTGGCCCTGGGAGTCTGTCAACGGCGGGCCGACCGGATTCGACAACTGGGTGACAGCGTGGGACGCTCTTGCCCCGGCGCTCGGGCGCACCTTCCTCCTTGCGATACCCGCCGCGCTAATCGCGGCAATGCTCGGCTCCATGAACGGCTTTGTGTTGTCGCGCTGGCGCTTTCCGCACGCGAGTCTTGTCTTCACGCTGATCCTGTTCGGCATGTTCATTCCCTACCAAGCAGTGCTGACGCCCCTCGTCCAGATGAAGACAGAACTCGGACTGCCGAGCAACATTTCGACGCTGCTGATCGTGCACGTCATCTACGGCCTGCCGATCTGCACGCTCATTTTCCGCAACTATTACGAGGGGGTTCCGATCGAGCTCATGGAGGCCTCGCGCATGGACGGGGCGGGGATGCTGCGCAGCTACGCCTCGATCATTCTGCCGCTGTCGCTGCCCGGCTTCGTCGTGACAATCATCTGGCAGTTCACGAGCGCGTGGAACGACTACCTGTTCGCCTTGTTCCTGACCGACGTTCAAGGCGGCCCTGTGTCACTCGCACTTAACAACCTCGCGCAGGGAGCTCAACTTGCCAACTACGGCGCGGCGATGGCCGGTGCGCTCATTGCATCGTTCCCGACCCTGCTCGTCTACATCATTCTCGGCAAGTACTTCATCGGCGGCCTCATGAGCGGATCGGTGAAGAGCTAGCTGTAGGAGACCACGACGTTGTTGACGCCCTCTTGCTCTGAACGTCACGTTCGGAGTTAGAGCAATTCCTCACCGAACCGGCATCCTCTCAGCCAACACTTGAGCCCAGATGGCGTGCGAAGAAGCGAGCGGCATCCTCACCCGCAAAGTGCGGGACGCCCGTGTGGCCACCCATGTTGGCGCAGAGCGTCTTCTCGGTCGATGCGAAGGCATCGAAGAGATCGAGAGCCATTCCTCGGTCATTCCCCTCGTCATCCCACTGGAGGAGAACGTGCAGCGGGATGGTGATCTGGCGCGCCTCTTCGATTGTGGCGCGCGGCACGTAACTGCCAGCGAAGAGTCCGGCTGCCGCGATACGTGAGTCGATCGCGGCGAGGCGTGTGCCAATCGCGATCACTCCGCCCGAGTATCCGACCTTCTCGCCGATCTCAGGGCGGTCGAGGACCTCGTCGAGGGTGATCTGCCACTCGGGCACCGCCTGATCGACGAGCGAAAGGATCAAACGGTCGATAACGTCCGCTCCGGGCTGGTCGCCGGCGGAGACTGCGCGGCTGAGGTCTGCTCGAGCCTGCTCCACATCGGGCAGCGGGGTGCGAGTGCCCGCCCCGGGCAGCTCTATGGAGATCGCAGCGAAGCCGTGCGCTGCGGCGCTGAGCGCTCGTGCAACCAGACGGGGATACATCCGCCTGATCCCAAATCCGCCGGGCTGGCCAATCAGAATGAGTGGAACTGGCGTAGACGAGGACGCTGCCGCTGGCGTCCACAAGATACCGGAAAAATCACCGAGAGTGAACTCACGCTCGGTGATGCCCTCGTCGAGAAACTGTTCAGAGATAAAGTGCATGGTCGTACCTTTCGGGAGTGCTGTAAATATGCGGCACTCCCGGACGACCTATCGCCCGACCGTGACTCCTCGGAGGAGCACCAACGTCAATTTGTTCACGGGTAACACCTCCTCTGATTCCGGCACGGACGTCCTAGCGTATCAGCGCCTACCTGGCGAAGATGAGCGGCACAAATACCTCGTCAACGATCGCGATGATCTACGTGGGTCGTCTGCAGCCTTATCCGAAGATGGGAATCGCCCGGAGTGACAGTCGTCAAAATTGGGACAGGCATCTGTGCCGTCGTTTCCGGAGTCAGCTGTGGTTTCACGTTCGCTGAGGTACTGATTGTTGTTGCCCTGACAATCGCGGCACAAGCCAAGATCGTTCATCGCTGTGCTCTGGCGCTACCTGGGCCCGTCTCTCAGTGACGCGGCCCTCTACCTCGCACGAACGGCGCATCCGCCCCGGGAATCGAGCCGGATGCGCCGTTGAGAACTGGTTGTTACTTCATCGTGCCCTGCGATACGGACCCCTGCAGCTGACGCTGGAAGATCACGTAGATGATCAGCACGGGGACGACGGTAATAATGACCGCAGCGAACAACGCTCCGAAGTTGACGGCGTAACCGGCCGACGACGCGAAGGCAGCCATACCTTGCGAGAGCACGTAGTTGCTCTGGTCAGTGTTCAACGCGATCGGCAGAATGAACTGATTCCACAATCCGAGAAAGTTGAAGATCGCCACGGACGCCATGCCTGGCTTCGCCATCGGCAGCATCACCTGGAAGAATGTGCGCCATTCGCTCGCACCATCAACGTATGCGGCCTCTTGAATCTCATCCGGCAGCGTCTTGAAGAACGCGAACAGGAAGAAGACGGTGAAAGGCAAAGCAAACGCCACGTACGTAATGATCAATCCAGGCAGCGTATTCAGCAGCCCCATATTGCGCAGGATGAAAAACAGCGGAACAATCGCGAGGAACACGGGAAACATCAGACCGGCGAGCATCAGATAGTAGATGGCTCGGCTGCCGGGAAACGCGAATCTCGCGAGCACGTACGCGCACATTGCACCGAGCACCATGACGAGCACGAGTGCGAATCCCACGACAATCACGGTATTGACAAACATCCGGCCGAAGCTGTACTGGTTCCATGCAGAGAGGTAGTTGGTCAGATCCCATGTCGCCGGCAGCCCGAAGGGCGACGCGAAGATCTCCTTCGTCGTCTTGAACGACGACATGAATGTCCACAACAGCGGAAGGACGACGACCGCCGACCACAGAATCAGCATCGCGTGCGAGATGCTTCCGACGGTCTTGTCGCTTCCCGACGTTTTCACCCTGCGCGTTGGACGCTGCGCGATTTCAGGTTCAACTCCGACCATTTGAACTGTCTCGTTGCTCATGAGCGACCTCCGTCGTCTTTGCCCCCGGTCAAACGGTTCACCGTGAAGACCGCAGCGGCGAACAGCAGAGTGATCACGGCGAGCACAACTCCCATAGCGCTCGCCTGACCGAACTGACCTTTGGTGAATGCCGTGCGGAACAGGTACTGCGACATAACGAGCGTCGTGTTGCTCGGGCCGCCAAACGGGTTGAGCGCCGCCATATAGACGAAGGCGTCGAGCGCCATAATGCCGACGTAAATGTATGCCGTCTGGATGTTGTCGCGAATCAACGGGATCGTGATCGAGATCGCCGTGCGGAAGCGCCCGGCACCGTCGATGCGCACTGCTTCGAACGTCTCGGCGGGAATGCCCTTAATCGCCGCAATGAAGAGCACCATGTAGAAGCCGACGAACCCCCAGACGATCACGAAGATCGTCGCCCAGATGGCCGTGCGCTCGTCACCGAGCCACGCGAAGCCTTCTGCCGAGTCGATCCCGAGTGAGGTCAGGATGCCGTTGAGCAAGCCTGAAGGCGTGTAGATCTGGGCCCAGAGGATGCCGATGACGATCGCGGGGATCACGTAGGGAAAGAACGAGACGACGCGGTAGAAGCTCGACGCACCAAGGCCCCTCACCTGACCGTGGCTTGGGCCACCAACCGTGATGAGCGTTGCGAATAGCAGAGCGATCGACAATGTGACGAGCGGCACGATGATGGCGAGCAGGATGTTGTTGCCCATCGACGTGATGAACGTCGAGTTCTGGAACAACTTGACGTAGTTGTCGATCCCGATGAAATTCATCTCGGGTGAAAAGCCTGTCCAGTCGGTCAGCGAATAGTAGACGGCCTGGGCGAAGGGAGAGATCACGAAGATCAGGAAAATCGCCAGCGGCAGTCCGAGAAAGACGGCCATGAAGCTCACGTAATCGAACGTGAGCTTACGCCGGCGCCTTCGGGGAGCCTTCTGAATGAGGCTCCCCGAAGGGCCCATGGTCGCGGCTAGCGCGCGCCCTGGGTCAGCACCGGCCGCGGTCACTTGACTTCAATCTTGTCGACGGAATCGTCGTTGCGAATGTTGTCGGTGAGACCCTGCAGCTTCTTCGTCAGGTCACCAACGGACATCTTTCCGTCGAGGAACGAGTTCCAGATAGGTAGCTGATCCTGGTTCATGCCGTACAGGTTGACGAACCGGAACGTGAAGACGTTTTCTCCCGCAGCATCCAGCATATTCGTCTGCGACACGAGTGCCGTCGAGCCGAATCCATCTTCTGGAACGACACCACTGACGATTGGCGGAGCGAGCTTTTCCTTTGCGAAGTTCGTTGCCGACTCCTTCGAGAGCATGACGCGCAGAAGCTCCTTGCCGCCGGCAACGTTCTTGCCCTGCGATGGCACGATGAACGGCTCACCGGCTTCGGAGTGGATCGCTTCGGCCGGCATCTTTCCGTTGCCGTCGACGCTGGGCTCCGGGATACCGACCATGTCGAAGCCATCCTTCGTCTGGTCCTTCATCTCGTTCTCAATCCACGAACCCGAGGGGTAGAGGATCGCCGACTGGTCGAGGCTCCACTGAGACTGGGCCTGCGTGAATTGGGTTCCCGAACCACCGGGCTTGATGTAGCCGGCGTCAATGATTTCTTTCATGGCGTTGAAGACATCCTGCACAGCGGGCTTCGACCAGCACCCATCCTCGAGATTCTCGAGAGCCAGACGCACCTCGTCTCCGCCCTGCTTGATCGCGGAGCCGATGGCGAGCGTCTGGTAGTAGGTAGCTGCTTCCTTGCCCCAGAGAAACAGGTATTTGTCCTGCTCCTTCGCCTTGGCGCCGAGATCCTTGAGGTCTGCCCACGTCGTCGGTGCCTCCCAGCCGTTCTCGTCGAACAGGCTCTTCGAGTACCACAGGCCATAAATGGTCATCACGTAGTTGAGAGCCGCGAACTTGTCCCCGAAGGTGCCCGGCTCCATAACGCCGCCATAGAGCGTGTCACGGATTTTGTCGCCCTCGAGGTTATTCGCGTCAATGACGTCGGTGAGGTCTTCGAGCTGGTCGAGGATCGTGTTGAAGCCGATGTTGCCTGCACCGGAGTTGTCAACGAGGTCCGGTGGGTTTCCACCGACGAAGCGGGGCTGCAGTTCTTGGCCGATCTGCGTCGATGCCGAGACCTTTGCCGTCACGCCTTCGTGATTCTTCTCGAGAATCTTCGCGGCAAACTCTGCATAGTCAGTGCCGTAGCCGCCGTCAAAGACAACGGCGTCGATCTTCGTGTCAGTAGCAAGGCCGAACGGGTTGTCGGCTGAGACCTCGCCTTTCGCGCCGCCTCCGCCTCCTCCGCCGCCTCCAGCTGCACATGAGGCGAGTGTTGTGGAGAACGGGATCAGCACCGCTGCTGCAACCGCTCCCCGCAGGATGTTCCTGCGATTTACAGAGACATTCTCGATGTTCATCGTAGTGTCTGCCTTCCAATTTATCGGGTGGTTCGGGGTCTGATGTGCCGAATACGTATGCTGTGACTCGGCAGTGCGCGCTCAGGCGCTGCGGCGGATCCGATCGCGGTACAGATCCTCCAGTGCATGGTTGTGCTCGTCACCTCCAGGGATGTTTGCCGAGATGTACATCGGAGGAACGTCCCCCAACTGTGAGAGTTTCTGGGCGACGCCGAGCGTCAGCAACTGGGCGATGAACGCTGCAGTGATTGACGAGATCGCGCCCGCGCTGACACCTTCGCTGAGCGTGAGTGTCGCGTCGCCGTACGGCGCAAGATTGTCGATGACCACATCGGCGATTTCGCTGAGACGACTGCCGCTCGCGTGCTTCGGCTCGACAGCAGCGGTGTGCTGCAAGCTCGTCACCGCGATCACGGGGTGCCCGAGCTCCTTCGCCTTGAGGGCAACGCCGACGATAGAGCCGTTGACGCCCGAGTTCGACGCGATGATGAAGACATCATTCGGACCGGTGAGCGACACGTCGAAGAGTTCGTCGACAACGGAGGTCTCGCGCTCAAGTGCGGAGCCGACGAGTTCTTGTGGACTGCGGCTTCCGTACAGCGCGACGTCGCGCAAAGCGATCTTGTTCGTCGGAATGAGACCCCCTGCGCGACCGGCGATCTCCATGGCGAACGCCTCAGAGTGCCCGGTTCCAAACGCCTGCACCACTCCGCCCGCGTTGATGGCGTCGACCATCAGCGCGATGGCGTCGTCAAGGCCTCCCGCTTCGGCATCCGCTGCCAGCTGCGTGAGACGCGTTGTCGCCTCGGCGAGAAAATCGGTGGGTGTCACGGTCATTCGGTGGGCTCCTTGATGCGAAGTGTCGGTCTGTCGTTCTTTCGTTTGGGTCGCTGCGGTCGGCGATGCCCAGATACGGCCATGGCGGATGCCGCAAGCCGCGTTGCCGTGTCGGCGAAGGTCTCTTGTGCAACCAGCAGGTACAGCAGGTCGAGCACCATGAGCTGAGAGTGCTTTGCCGACAGGTCGTCGGGCTGCAAGTACGGGTCGGGTGCGGCTGTGCCGATCGTCACGTCGGCGACATCGGCGAGCGGTGACGTGGACTCGTGTGTGATGGCGATCGTGAATGCGCCAGCGGATGCTGCCTGCGACAGCATCTGGATGGTCTCATCCGTTCGTCCGGAATTGGAGATACCGATCGCTACCGAATTCTTCGTCTGAAGGGCGGCACTCGTGAGCCCGCCATGAACCTCTTGCCAGTAGTGCGCGCTCACGCCGATCCGATAGAGGCGCGCCTGAA
This sequence comes from Paramicrobacterium chengjingii, assembly GCF_011751765.2. Lineage (GTDB taxonomy): Bacteria > Actinomycetota > Actinomycetes > Actinomycetales > Microbacteriaceae > Paramicrobacterium > Paramicrobacterium chengjingii. The sequence continues at coordinate 627,556 of NZ_CP061169.1, read as the reverse complement.
GTTCCTCTGCCATCACCCCGCTTCCGCCGATTCCGTAGATATCAAGGTGCCGGCACGTGGCGATCGCGCGCGAAACGCTCTGAACATCGTCAAGATCGACGAGCCTCGCCGTCGTCTCGATCGCGCGCACATGCTCGTTGAGAAGAGTGCGGACCACCTCGCGAGGTGTGTCTTCCGGGTGAAACTCGCGTCCGATATCGGCGCGCCATGATTCGTGCGCGTCGCCTCGACCGATGTCTGATGCCACCCCAACGCGAAATTGCGTGTACCCGGAGTACCCGATGACGCGACAGAAGCGAGTGACCGTCGCCGCGGACGTGCCTGCCCTTTCGGCGAGCTCTGTAATCGACAATTCGATCGGGGCAGAAGGGGTTTCGAGCAGAACCTCGGCGATCTTGACCATAGCCGCGGGCATGTCTGGCAGGCTTGCCTGCACGCGGCTCGAAACGGTCATACCGTTTTCGCCGTGTGGAACCTGTGACACCATTGCCTTCATGAAAATCCGCTCGCCGTTGGGAGATTTGTATGAAAACTATTCTTATTCCGCGCGAACGTCAACTCGACACCCGTCACGAATAGGTAACGAACATGCTTCACATCGGCATTGACGCTGGCGGCACGTCGACACGAGCGACGGTTGTCACGACAGCAGGCGAATGCGTCGGGTATGCGCAGGGTTCTGGCGGAAACCCGATCTCATCAGGAAAACAGAAGGCATCTGCCGCCGTCATATCCGCCGCAGAGACTGCCCTCAAGCGCGCGGATTCGACGCTCGCCGACGTCGGCAAGATCGTCCTCGCGATGGCCGGAAGCAGCGCGGGTGAATCAGGCGAGTGGCTCAGCGATCCGCTCCTCTCGCATGGCTTCAGCGGAACGCTCTCCTGGGAATCCGACCTTCTTGCAACGTATTTTTCCGGTGTATTTTCATCATTCGGCTACGCCGTTGTGTCCGGAACGGGTGCGGCTGTGATCCGAGTTGAGAATGGCCGGATCGCGAGCACAACCGACGGGCTGGGGTGGCTGCTCGGCGATCTCGGAAGCGGCTTCTGGATCGGCCACCACGTTGCTCTCGCCGTCATGGCTGAGATTGACGGTCGTGGACCGGCGACCACCCTGACCCCACGCCTGCTCGACATGCTGAAAGTGAGCAGCGACGGGCCATACGTGCAGGGCAGGCCCGCAACCCTCCCCCGGCTGATCACTGAGTTGTACGGACTGCGCCCCGTGGAGCTAGCCCAGTTTGCACCGCTTGCTTTTGCTGAATCGCGTGACGACGTCGCGAGAGGCATCCTCGATGAGGCAGGAACACTTCTCGCGCGTTCGGTTGTGACAGCGCACACGTCTCCCGGCCCTCTGGTCATCGGCGGAAGCGTGCTGGCACAGTCGGGCCGGCTCGCTGACGCCTTTGCAGCTCACCTCGCCGAGCACGACATCACGCCGGAAATCGTGCGCGTCTCTGATGGCGCCGTCGGATCGGCCGTGCTGGCACTGAGAAGGCTCGGGGTCGAGATCACAAGCGACGTATTCCATACGGTGACGACGACGGTTGCCCAACAACGCTGAGGCGCAGCCAGCAACGCTTCTCTGCCACAATGGAAGAATACGATTGAAAGGGTGTTGCGATGTCGATTGAACTCGTGCTGTGGTCGATTCTTGGTCTGATCGGGCTGGTCGGCGGCGTGCTCGGGATCGCAGCGAGCATAGCGATGGCTCGCGGCGGATACCGGGACTGACCCGTACACTCATCTCCAACACCGCGCCGCAATGGGCGCGCCGACGCGCGAGGAGTCGTCGTGGAGTCATCAACGCCCGTCACCCTGAATGATGTGGCCGACGAAGCCGGAGTGTCGCTTGCGACGGCATCGCGCGTGCTCAATGGAAGTGCTCGCAAGGTAGCCGAGTCCTATCGGCAACGTGTGATGGCTGCTGCCGCCCATCTCGGCTACGCACCGAATCTGTCTGCTCAGGCCATGGCAAAGGGGCGCGCGAACATCGTCGGCCTGCTCGTCGGCGAGATTGCCGACCCGTATTTCTCGGCGATCACGTCCGGGGCGATGGCCGCCGCAGACGAGGCAGGGCTCGTGGTTACCGTGGCGGTCACCGGCCGCGACGCCGACCGCGAGCTCACGACGGTGCGTGCTCTGCGCGGGCAGCGCCCCCGCGCAATCATTCTTGCCGGATCGCGATTTTCAGATGCCACCCGCGACGCGGAACTCACGGCCGAACTTGAGGCCTTTCGCTCGTCTGGCGGCCGCGTTGTCTTCATCAGTCAGAACGCCCTCCCATTCTCAACGGTTCAACTGGGCAACGACGAAGCGGCGCACGCACTCGGCGAACGTCTTGCCACACTCGGTTATCGCACGGCGGCGGTAATCGCCGGTCCCGAAACGCTCATTACATCAACGGATCGCGTGACCGGATTTACCCGGGGTTTCCGCGCTGGCGGTGGCGACGTTGTGCGAACAGCACGCGGAGACTTCACGAGAGACGGCGGTTTCGACGCAGGAGAGCAGCTCGCGGCATCCGATCTGACAGGCATCGACCTCATCTTCGCTGCGAGCGACATCATGGCAGTCGGAGCGATGTCTGCGCTGCGACAGGCCGGCATCACTCCGGGGGCGGATCTGGGAGTCGCGGGCTTCGACGACATTTCGACGGCACGCGACGTGACGCCGCCGCTCACGACAGTTGCGATTCCGCTCGAGAACATCGGCCACAGCGCCGTCGAACTTGCACTGCGCGATGAACCTGGTGCAGATCCCACGCCCGTCATGGGCACGGTTCTCGTCAGAGAGAGCACTCCGACGCGCGCAATCGCGGAGTAGAAGCCCGGCCCCACGCGCCGCCTACCACCATCGAGCACCGTCCAACGCGCGATAGCAACGGGCACTCGATTGCCTCGGCGATGGTTCTGCTCTACACTCGGGTAAACGCTTTCCCGTACTTGCTTCCGACAGAAAGAGCGACACGTGTCAGAGACGATCGGCATTATCATGAACGGCGCCTCCGGGCGCATGGGTTACCGCCAGCACCTGCTGCGCTCGATTCTCGCAATTCGCGACCAGGGAGGCGTGCTGCTCTCTGACGGCTCTCGGGTTCAGGTGAAGCCTCTGCTGGTCGGCCGAAGCGAGGCAAAGCTCGCCGAACTCGCCACGCGCCACGACATTGCCGACTACACGACTGACCTCGACGCTGCCCTCGACGACGACAAATGGCAGATCTATGCCGATTTTCTCGTCACCAAGGCACGCGTGCCCGCTCTGAAGAAGGCGATTGCCGCGGGCAAGGCGATCTACACCGAGAAGCCGACGGCAGAATCATTTGCCGATGCGCTTGAGCTTGCCCAGCTGGCAAACGCCGCCGGCATCAAGAATGGTGTCGTGCACGACAAGCTTTATCTTCCGGGTCTGCGCAAGCTCAAGCGGCTCATCGACTCCGGCTTCTTCGGATCGATACTCTCGGTGCGCGGCGAGTTCGGCTACTGGGTCTTCGAAGGCGATTGGCAGCCAGCGCAGCGACCGAGCTGGAACTACCGCTCGGAAGACGGCGGCGGCATCATCATCGATATGTTCCCCCACTGGAACTACGTACTCGAGAACCTGTTCGGCACGGTGAAGTCCGTCTATGCACACGCCACAACAGAGATCGCCGAGCGCATTGACGAGAATGGCGACCGGTACACGGCCACCGCAGACGACGCCGCCTACGCGGTGTTTGAGCTTGACGGCGGCATCACGGCGCAGTTGAACTCCAGCTGGACCACGCGCGTCAACCGCGACGAGCTGGTTGAATTTCAGGTCGACGGAACACATGGCAGCGCCGTCGTCGGCCTGTTCGGGTGCAAGATTCAGCCGCGCAACGCGACACCGAAGCCCGTCTGGAATCCAGATATCCCCGACGCGCACGACTACGACGACGACTGGATCGAAGTGCCGTCCAACGACGAATTCGAGAATGGCTTCAAGGTGCAGTGGGAGGAGTTTCTGCGCCATGTGCTCGAGGATGCCCCCAATGAGTTCGACTTCCTCTCTGGCGCCCGCGGTGTACTGCTCGCCGAAGAGGGACTAAAGAGCTCTGCCGAGGGCAGGCGCATCACGCTTCCGACCGTGAGCCTGTGACGCGACAATGACCGACTTCACGCTTCTCGACACCACCGGCGCGACCACGTCTGTGCCCGTGAACGACGCCCCCGATTACCGCAAGCCGAAGCACGCCCTCACCTCGCGCACCGCATACGCGGCAGCACATGTGATTCCACACGCTTGGGCAGACAATACGCCGGGGCAACCGGCCGAAATCGACTGGGATGCCACACTCGCCTTTCGCCACCACGTGTGGTCGTGGGGACTCGGCGTCGCTGACGCCATGGACACCGCCCAGAGAAACATGGGTCTGGATGCCGCCGCGACACGCGAGCTCATCACGCGCAGCGCTGCCGAAGCGCGTTCTGTGGGCGGCGCGCTCGTCGCCGGTGTGAACACCGACCACGTCGACGATGAGATGATCACTCTCGAGCAGATCATCGACGCATATAAGGAACAGCTTCACTTCACGGAGGATGCCGGCGCCGGAGTCGTGCTCATGTGCAGCCGTCACCTCGCGCGCACAGCCACGTCCGCGAGCGACTACGAGCGCGTCTACTCCGAAGTGCTCGCCGCAGCATCGACGCCCGTCGTGCTGCACTGGCTCGGCGAAGCATTCGATCCCCAGCTGGCCGGCTACTTCGGAGCAAACGGCTGGGAACCAGCATCCGACACTCTTCTGCGCATTATCGAGGCGAGCGACGGACGCGTCTCCGGAGTGAAGATGAGCCTGCTCGATGCCGACGCCGAGATCGCGGTGCGACGGCGCCTTCCGGTGCACACCACAATGTTCACGGGAGACGACTTCAACTACGCCCGGCTCATCGACGGAGACGACCAGGGGCACTCCGATGCGCTTCTGGGTGCATTTGCGGCTGTCGCGCCCTCGGCATCCGCTGCGATTCAGGCGTTGGACGACGGGAAGGTTGAGAGGTATCGCAGCATCCTGACCCCGACCGAGGCCCTCTCTCAGCAGATTTTCGCCTCGCCCACCTTCTTTTACAAGACGGGCGTCGCCTTCATGTCGTGGCTCAATGGACACCAGGCCGCCTTCTCGATGGTCGCCGGCCTGCACTCGGCGCGCAGCCTGCCGCACCTGTCTGAGATCGTCCGCCGAGCAAACGACTCGGGTGCTCTCGAGCGTCCGGAGCTCGCGGCAGCCCGCTGGAACGATCTTCTCGCCGTGAATGGAGTCACCGCATGACGCATCCGCTACTCTCGCTCAACCAGGCGACGATCAAGTACGCCGATCTGGCGACCGCCCTGCGCGTCACCAGCGATGCCGGTTACCGCTCAATCGGGCTCTGGCGCGAGCCCGTGCAGCACACGGGAATGGATGCCGCGACGGCTCTCGTCCGTGACTCGGGCCTGCGGGTCTCGAGCATGTGCCGCGGCGGATTCTTCACCCCGCTCGAGGGACCGGAGCGACGCCGTGCGATCGACGACAACAAAGCGGCGATCGACGAGACTGCCGCCATGGCGGATGCCGGTGCAGAAGGCTCGCGCGCGGTTCTCGTTCTGGTGGCCGGAGGGCTGCCCGATGCGTCTCGCGATCTTATCGGTGCGCGTGAACGCGTGGGCCACGCGATTGCCGAGCTCGTTGACCATGCGCTTGCTACAGGGGTGCAGCTCGCCATTGAACCGCTGCACCCGATGTACGTGTCAGATCGGGCTGTCGTCTCGACGTTGGGACAGGCGCTCGACATCTCCGAGCAGTTTCCCGCTGAGGCGGTCGGCGTCGTTGTCGATACGTTCCACATCTGGTGGGATCCCGACGTGCTCACGCAGATTGCGCGCGCCGGGGCGGGCGGGCGCATCGCCAGCTATCAGGTGTGCGACTGGGCGACGCCACTGCCTGCCGACGTACTGCTCTCGCGTCACTACCCTGGCGACGGCGTCATCGACTTCGCACCGATGACGCGCGCCGTTCTCGACGCGGGCTACACAGGCGACATCGAGGTGGAGATCTTCAATCAGCAGATCTGGGACACGGATGCCGCGACGGCGGCCGCTCGCACGGCGACCGCGTTTGACGCCGCCGTGGCGCCGCAGCTGCCCTGACGCCGCTCTGATGTCGTGGCTCCCACTGCTCCACACCGAGCAGGCCCGCCCCCGAATCGGGGACCAACTTTTGCTATCTCCGGCCGGTAATCGATAGCAAAAGTTGGCCCCTAATTTCACCGGACCGTTCCGCACCTGCATACGCTGGGCACGAGGGCTGCAATCCGCAAAAGATAAGAGGAGCTGTATGACGCCGTATATTCGCGCGGGGCTGTGTTCCGTGACATTTCGGCAGCTCAGTGCAGACGCCGTCATCGAGGCCGCCGTCGCAGCGGAGCTTGACTCGATCGAGTGGGGCACGGGTGACGGTGAGCACGTGACGCTGGGCGACGACGCCGCGGCTGCGCACATCGGCGAGCGCACGCGCGCTGCGGGACTCGCCGTCGCGTCACTCGGTGGCTACTACCGATGCGGTGACAACGAGACGATCGAACCGTTGCTCGATGCCGCGGGCACTGTCGGCGCGCCGCGTGTGCGCGTGTGGGCCGGCGCCGTGGGCTCAGCGGATGCTGACGAGACGGAACGCGCCCGCGTCATTGCGCGACTGCAGGATGCCGTGGATCAGGCTTCGTCTCGGGGCATCGAGCTTGCACTGGAGTACCACGGACGAACGCTCACCGACACCGCAGACTCTGCGCGGACTCTGCTTGAGAGCGTCGATCGCCCGCAGCTTTCGTCGTACTGGCAACCCACGCAGGGGGCGGCAGATGATGCGGCTCTCGCCGAACTCGACGTCGTGGCACCGTGGGTGTCGACGCTGCACGTCTTCTCGTGGTGGCCCGTCGCCGAGCGCCTGCGCCTTCACGAGCGGAGTAACCTCTGGCAGCGTGTGTTCGCTCACGCGGCATCCCTCCCCCGCATCACCGACGCGCTGCTCGAGTTTGTTCCGAACGACGACCCCTCGCTGCTGCCAGCCGAGGCGGAGACCCTGCGAACGTGGCTGCGTGAGAGCGCCGCGGCCCAGCCGCAGTGACCTTGCGCTATCGGTCACCCCGCCGAGGCTGACGCTGCCCGCTGCTCGACGACGCGTTGACGAACCCGAGTTGCAGCCTCGAGTACGTTGCGAAGCGATGCTGTCGCTTCCTGGTATCCGCGGGTCTTGAGTCCGCAATCCGGGTTCACCCAGAGCCGGTCGATGTCGACGACTTCGGCCGCGCGGACCAGCAGCTTCGTCACCTCGTCGACGCTCGGCACGCGCGGCGAATGGATGTCGTAGATGCCGGGCCCAATATCGTGGTCGAATCCGGATGCCGCGATGTCGTCGACAATCTCCATGCGGCTGTGCGCCGACTCGATGCTCGTCACATCGGCATCGAGCCCCTTGATCGCGTCGAGCACCACACCGAAGTGCGACGCGCAGAGGTGCGTGTGAATCTGGGTTTCGGGCTTCGCCGCCGCCGTCGCCAGTCGAAACGCCCCAACGGACCACGCAACGTAGTGCTCGTGATCGACGCCGCGCAGCGGCAGCATCTCACGCAGAGCAGGCTCATCGATTTGAATAATGCCGATTCCCGCGGCCTCAAGGTCTGCGATCTCGTCGCGAAGAGCCAGCGCAAGCTGCACGGCGGTATCGCTGAGTGGTTGATCGTCGCGCACGAACGACCACGCGAGAATCGTGACGGGCCCCGTCAGCATCCCCTTCACTGGTTTGCTCGTGAGGCTTTGTGCGTAGCGCGACCAGCCAACGGTGATAGGTGCGAGTCGTGACACGTCTCCCCAGAGGATCGGCGGGCGTGTGCATAAGCTGCCGTATGACTGCACCCACCCGTGCAGTGTCACCTCGAACCCCTCGAGGTTCTCCGCAAAGTACTGCACCATATCGTTGCGCTCGGGTTCGCCGTGCACCAGAACATCAAGACCAAGCTCTTCTTGCAGGGCGATCACGTCGGCGATCTCGTTCTTGATGAACGTCACGTAGGTCTCTGCGCTGTCGAAACCACCGAGATAACGAGTGCGGGCCCGCCGAATTCGGTCGGTTTGAGGAAATGACCCGATCGTCGTCGTCGGCAGCAGTGGAAGTGCGAGCTCACGCTTTTGCACTTCGCGTCTCTGGTTCCAAGAAACACGGTAACGGTCCCTCGCGCCGAGAAGGGAAACGCGTGCCCGTACCGCCTGATTGCGCACGCCCGGCGCATTGAGACGGTCTGAGAACGCGGCGGATGCTGCGTCGAGCTCGCCGCGCACGCTCGAGGATCCGCTCGCGAGGCCGCGTCCGACGACGCCGACCTGCTGCACCTTCTGGTCTGCAAACGAGAGCCAGGTGCTGAGGCGGGGCTCGAGGTGCTGCTCGAGCGAGACGTCGTGTGGAACGTGGACGAGGCTCGTCGACGTCGAGACCGCGACGGATCGTGTCAGGCGACGCACGTCCGCAGCCGTCGTGAGGGCAGCCTCGAGGTCCCCGCGCCAAACCGAGCGCCCGTCAATCACGCCGGCGACAAGAGCTTTGTCTGCCAGGCGAGCACGTGTGCCGCTGTCGATGCGACTCGGAATCGTTCCATGCACGAGGTCGAGCCCAATTGCCTCGACGGGCGTTGCAGCGAGCGAAGCGAGAGCGCCGCCGATGTCACCGTATGCTGTCGAAACAAACAGGCGCGGCCTCTCTGTGGCGGCTCCCAACTCGCGGTACGCCGCCTCGACAGCGGCGAGCAGGCGATCCGCGTCGTCCGCGACGGCATCGCTGACGAGCGCCGGCTCATCGAGCTGCACCCACTCTGCACCAGCATGACTCAGATCTGAAAGCAGCCGCGCATACGCGGGAACAAGGTCGGCAAGGCGTGAGAACGGCAGAAAGCCTTCAGGTGCGTCGATTTCCGCTTTGCTGAGCAGGAGCAGGGTGACCGGGCCGACGATCGTCGGGCGCGTGATGAAGCCCGAGGCTCGTGCCTCGATGAAGTCCCTTATGAGGCGATTACTCGACGCTCGGAACCGAGTGTCAGGACCGATCTCGGGTACGAGGTGGTGATAGTTGGTGTCAAACCATTTTGTCATGGCGAGCGGCGAGGCATCGCCGTGCCCGCGGGCGAGCGCGAAGGCAGCGCCACTCTCGTCTTCCCGCGCATTCACCACATCATCGAAACGCCGGGGAATCGCTCCCACCGTGACGGCAGCGTCGAGCACGTGGTCATAGAGAGAGAACGATTCAGGGATCGACGAGTCGTCGCGCCCAAGCCCCAGCCCGACGAGGCGTTCGCGGATCGACGACCGAATCGCCGTCGCTGTCGCGTCGAACTCGCGCGCGGTGAGCCGCCCGGCCCAGCGCTCATCGAGCGCCTTGGTGAGCTCTCGCCTTCGGCCGATGCGCGGATAGCCGAGGATCGTTGCCCTCGGGAAGCTGCGTGCCGTCATTCTGTGCCCTCCGATGGCTCGAAGCTACGTCAGTTTTCCGGGCCGTGACGGTATGTGTCGCAATGTTTCTGCGAGATGACTCCGTGTTTCCGAAGCATCTTTACATTTGGCCAAATGTTGCGATTAGCTTCGCGCTGCGGACGCTGAGGGCCATCCAGCGATTTCACCGATTGTTTTCACTTCGTAACCGAGAAATGCCATGTTCCCAGGAATGGCCACATATCATAGGAAGGCGGCAGCGCGCACGTTTTGCGCGCCTCTGGGGGAGAAAATGAGCACATCGGCGGGAAAGGGCACGACTGCCCTGTCGATCAATGACGCAACGAAGACGCGGCGTAAGCGCCGCGGGCTGCGCCTGGGGCTCGGCATCGGCATTCCCGGCGGAGTCATCGTCGCTGCAGCCGCCGTGAGCTCGGTTCTGCTGATCGCACCCGGTGTGAGCGCCGCAGGGGCCACCGTCGGCTGGCACACCGCCGACCTCGCCGCCGAGGCAGTCTCGGACCAGCTGGCCGCAAGCAAAATTACCATCACGGGCAACTCTGACAGCGTGACATTGACTGGTGCCGAACTCGGGCTCACCGTTGATGCCACGACAATCGCCAGCGCAGCGCACGACTCACGCCCGCTCTGGAACATCTCCACCTGGAATTCAGGCCCAGTTCCGGTGACCATCAACGTGGATGCAGACAAAGCGCTCGACGCCCTGCGCTCCGCCGCTCCCGATGTCTTCACGATTCCTGAGAACGCATCGATCAGCTACGACCCGAAAGCTGTCGCCTACTCGGCGGTCGACGCCGTCGTCGGCACCGGCCTCGACTTCACGGCATTCGCCTCAGAGCTCTCCTCTGTGCTCAGCAAAGGCGTGAACGGCGACGACATCGCCGTCAGCGCCACGTTCGATGATGTGCAGCCACCCATTACGACCGCGATCGCCCAGACAGAGGCCGACGCGCTCAATACAATGCTCACGTCCGCTGGCTTCTACATTGACGACGAGAAGGTCGTTGGGGTCAAGCCTGCCACCGTCGCATCGTGGCTCACCGTCGAGAACGTCGATGACGCCGTTCACGTCTACGCAGACGAAGCAGCGATCGAGAAGGTTGTGGAAGGCCTCCCCGAGAAAGTGAACCGCGCCGCCGTGGACGAGAAGGTTGTGACGAACTCCGCCGGCACCCATCTCCGCACGATCCAGGAGGGCGCTGACGGCTGGACTCTTGAGAGCACCGACGGCATCGCAGCGGCGTTTGCCGAGCAGCTCGCCTCGGGCAATGGCAACTATCAGCTTGCAGTAACGACGGATGCTGCCGAGACGATCGAGCTCTTCCGCAGCGTCGAGGTCGACAAGAGCGCCGGCAAGGTGATCATGTACGAGAACAAGAAAGTCGTCGCCACCTATGCCGTCGCCATCGGAAAACCGTCGACACCTACGGATGAAGGGCACTTCACCGTCTACGGACAGCTCACAACGCAAGACATGGGCTGTGTGCCCGGGTACGACTACTGCACCAAAGACGTACCGTGGATCACATACTTCAACGGCGACCAGGGCTTCCACGGCACCTATTGGCACAACAACTTCGGCCCGGGTGCCATGATGAGCCACGGATGCGTGAACATGACGATCGCCGCGGCAAAAGACATGTACTACTTTGCACAGACAGGAACAGAGGTCTGGGTTCACGCCTGACCGGGGGCGAGGCTACGGTCGGCGAGCTTTCGCCGCGGAATCACGCACAATGAGTTGCGGAACAATCGCACTCTGCGGCGCAACAGCGTCGTCCGACAGCTGAGCCAGCACCGCAGCCATGACGTCGCCGCCAAGACGCACGAAGTCCTGCCGCATCGTCGTGAGCGGCGGCGACAGGTGTGCAGCCTCGGGAATATCGTCGTACCCGACGACGGAGAAGTCATGCGGAACGGTGAGTCCCATATCGCGAAGCCCGTGAAAGACGCCAAGCGACATCTGATCGTTTGCCACAAATGCGGCGGTCGCCGTGGATGCCCCCAGCGTTCGGCCGTGCTCGTAACCGCTGCTCGGCGACCAATCACCGGAGAGCACCGCAGTCGCCACGAGGCCGCGCGCCGAGAGTTCGTCGCGCCAGCCACGCATCCGCTCGCGCGCGTCGAGCGATTCTTCCGGGCCGGCGACATGCCTGATCTCTGTATGACCGAGTTCAGCAAGGTGCGCGACGGCGGCACGCGCTCCCGCGTAGTGATCGATGGCAACGGTCGCCGCGTTTCCTTCTTCGTGCGGAGCCACGACGACGAGCGGAACGCCAAGCTCCTCGTGCGCGAGAGAGGCGATGTCCTTCACCGTCGCCGCGATCAGCACGATCGCCTCGACATTCTGACGCAGCAGCAGCTCCGCTGCAGAGCGCAGCGCAGCGGCATCCGCCTCGAGCATGCTGGCGATGCTCACCGCATAGCGTGCCTCTCGCGCCGCCTCATTGAAATGCAGAAGGGTTGTGGCCGGACCATAGTCTGGGCCCCCCGTCTGAATGAGACCGATGGTGCGCGAACGTCGGGTGACGAGAGCGCGCGCCGCCTGCGATGGCGTGTAACGCAGCTGGGCGATCGCCTTCTCGACGCGTTCCCGAGTCGACGCGCGAACATTGGGCAAATCGTTGAGCACCCGCGACACCGTCTGGTGCGACACACCAGCGAGCCGGGCGACGTCGAAGATGGTCGCCGCTCGAGTCTTGCCGTCGTCCGCGATCACCACCCGTTTCTCGTCCCCTCGTCGATGAAGCTGCTGCGTGCGCTCGGCCCGGTCAGGAGCGAGAGAGCACTTTCAGAATATCGCCCCGTCCGTGCGCATTTACCGCACGCGGCACGGCGCTGACATCGAGCCTCGACGTCAGGCACGACGCAATGTGAGGATCTTCTGCAGCACGATGAAGATGAGCAGCAGTGCGCCGATGAAGATCTTCGTCCACCACGATGTGAGATTCCCATCGAAGGTGATGAGCGTCTGGATGGTCCCCAGCACCAGCACTCCGAGCACAGAACCGAGAACCGAACCGTATCCTCCCGTCAGCAGGGTGCCGCCGATCACGACGGCGGCGATGGCGTCGAGCTCTGTTCCGACAGCGGTGAGCGCGTACCCGGAGAGCGTGTAGAAGGTGTAAAGCACACCGGCGAGGCCCGAGCAGAAGCCGGAGATCGCGTACACGATCACTTTGGTGCGTGCGACAGGCAATCCCATTAACTGGGCCGACTGCTCCGAGCCGCCGATCGCGTACACCGTGCGTCCGAATCGCGTGTAACGCAGAACGACGACAGCGATGATGACAACGACAATCGCGATGATCACGCTGGGCGTCACGCTCAATCCCAGAAACTTCAGTCGCGTTTGCCCGAGCACGGTGAAGAACGGTGCATCGATCGAGATCGACTTGGCGCTGATCACGTAGCAGAGCCCGCGTGCGAGAAACATCGCTGCGAGCGTCGCGATGAACGGCTGAATGTCGAAATAGTGCACCATCACTCCGACGAGGAACCCGAGCCCCGTTGTCGCCACAAGGATGATCGGAATAATCACCCCTGCGGGAAGTCCAGACTGCGCAAGTGACGCCGCCATCATCGTCGCGAGAGCGAGAACGGCCCCCACCGACAGATCGATGCCCGCCGTCAGAATCACAAATGTCATGCCGACAGCGAGCACGACAAGGTGGGCGTTGTCGATGAGAAGATTGACGACGATCTGCGGGTTGTTGAATCCGCGGTACTGCGACATTCCATAGACGAACATGCCAATGAGCAGCAGTCCCGTCACGATGACCGGCCCATACTTGGGGTTCGTAAAGACATCCCGGATGCTGTGCAGCCCCCACCGTGAACGCTCGACGTCTGTCGGCAACGGTGTGCTGTTCTTGCGGGTGAGAGTCATGATGAGGCGACCTCCGCGCTCAGCGCTCGGCGTCGTCGCCAAGCCGACATGTATTCGGCGGTCTTCGGAGATTGCAGCAGGCATACCGCCGTCACGACTGCCGCTTTGAACACCATCGTGACGATGGGAGGGATGCCTACCGTGTAGACGGTGGTGACGAGCGTTTGGATGACAAGGGCGCCGACAACCGTTCCCCAGAGCGAATACCGCCCGCCCATGAGCGACGTACCACCGATCACCACGGCGAGAATCGCATCGAGTTCAATGAAAAGCCCTGTGTTGTTTGCATCTGCAGCCGTCTGGCTGCTTGTGAGAATGAGCCCCGCAACGGCGGAACAGAGCGCGCAGAACACGTAGACCAGAATGAGCAGGCCGCGAGCGCGGATGCCAGCCATGCGACTGGCACGCGGGTTGATTCCCGTTGACTCGATAAACAGTCCGAGCGCGGTGCGCCTTGTGAGAGCCCCGGCGATCGCGACAGTGATAATTGCGGCGATCACGGCAAACGGAATGCCGAAAACGACACCCGAGCCGAGATACCGGAACGAGTCGCTCGATACCGTGATGATCTGCCCCTTGGTGATCAGCATCGCGATTCCACGACCCGCCGTCATCAAGATGAGCGTCGCGACAATCGGCTGGATTCCGAGAACGGCAACGAGCGCGCCGTTCCAGATGCCAAGCACGAGCGACACGGCGATGGCCGTCGCGATCGCGATCACCGTTGTGGCGACGCTGTCGGGGTTTGGCGAGCCGAGGATGATCGCCGCGGCAACCGCACCCGCGATAGCGCATACTGATCCGACCGAGAGGTCGATGCCCTTTGTGGCGATGACGAGCGTCATGCCAATCGCGATCATAAGCGTTGGAGCGCCATTGCGCAGAATGTCGATGACGCTTCCGTACAGGGCGCCCTCGCGAATCTGGATCGTGAAGAATCCAGGGAAAACGATGACGTCGATGATCGCCAGTGCGACGAGCATGGCGACCGGCCAGAACAGCCGAGACGAAGTGATGCGTCTGATCGTCGTCACGAGGCCTCCTCCAGGTTGTCGCCGTCAGCGATGACGGCGAGCACATCGTCGGTTGTCAGGTTGTCGTTGTCGAGCACGGCGACAAGTCGCCTGTCGCGCATGATCGCCACCCTGTGACTCAGGCGCAACACCTCGTCGAGCTCTGCCGAGATGTAGACGACGCCCATGCCGTTCTCGGCGAGGTTGACGACGAGCTTCTGAATCTCGGCCTTCGCCCCGACGTCGATTCCCCGTGTCGGCTCGTCAAGCACGAGCAGTCGCGGTGCGATGGCGAGCCACCGAGCAAGCAGTACCTTCTGCTGGTTTCCGCCCGAGAGAGTGCGCACGAGCGCATCCGGATTTGCCGGGCGAATGCCGAGCGTTGTGATATAGCTGTCGACCAGCTCGTTGCGGCGTTTGGCCGAGAGCGGCCGAAACCACCCGCGGTCAGCCTGCAGGGCAAGAATGATGTTGTCGCGAATGCTGAGGTCACCGAGGATGCCCTCGGAACGACGGTCTTCGCTCGCATACACCACACGGTCCGCAAGAGCACGGCGCGGAGTGCGGAACTTGACGGGCGTGCCGGCGAAGCGGATTGTTCCGGAATCGGCGCGATCGATGCCCGTAAGAAGTCGCGCGAGTTCACTTCTGCCCGAGCCGAGAAGACCGGCGAAACCGACGACCTCGCCTTCGAGCACACGAATGTCTGCGGGGTGTACCGCGCCGCGCCGTCCCAGCCCGCTTGCTTCGATGATCGCGGGAATGTCTGCATTCTGGGTGTCGTCGGCGTCCTCTGCCGACCTCTGATCAAGAGCGTCGAGCACAGTGATCTCTTTGCCGATCATCTTCTGCACAAGGTCGATGCGCAGCAGCTCCTCTGTGCGATACTCCCCTTCGAAACGCCCGTTGCGCAGCACCGTGAGCCTGTCGGAGATCTCGTACACCTGGTCGAGAAAGTGCGAAACAAAGAGAATGGCGACGCCATCGTCTTTGAGAGAACGGATGATGCGGAAGAGCTCCTTTACCTCATCGGCGTCGAGGCTTGATGTCGGCTCATCGAGAATCAGCACGCGAGCGTTGATGCTCGTCGCCCGCGCAATGGCGACGAGCTGCTGTACCGCGAGCGAATGCGAACCGAGGAGCGAACCCGGATCGATAGCTATTCCCACGCGTTCGAGTACTTCTCGCGCGCGGGTGCGAACCGCCGACCAATCGATGCGGCCCGCCGTGCGCGGTTCACGGCCCAGAATGATGTTCTCGGCGACCGTGAGGTTCGGAAGCAGGTTCACTTCCTGGTAGACCGTAGAGATACCGGCATCCTGAGCGGCCGCAGTTGAGGCGAACGAAACGGATTGACCGCCGACACGCGTCGTTCCGGAGTCGGGCCGATAAACGCCCGTGAGCGCCTTGATGAGCGTGGACTTGCCTGCTCCGTTCTCGCCCATGAGCGAGTGAACCTCACCGGGGAACATTCGAAAGCTCACGGAATCGAGCGCCTTCACTCCGGGGAACGTGATCGAGATGTCGGTCATCTCGACGATGGGGGACGTCGTTGTCATCGCGTGTACTCTCCCTGCGAAACTGCACGGGCCGGGCCCCGCTGCGCAGGACCCGGCACCGTGTGATCAGTACTGGCGGTCGGGAAGGGCTTCCTTAGCCTCTTCCTGGGTGAACGTCGTCTCTTCTGTGACGACGCGCTTCTCGATGTCTTCACCCGCGACGACCTTCTTGACGAGGTCGACGAGCTGGTCTCCGAGCAACGGGTTGCACTCAACGATGAAGTTGATCTTGCCGTCGGCGAGTGCCTGCATGCCGTCTTTCACCGCGTCGACGGTGATGATCTTAATGTCTTCACCCGGCACGAGTCCGGCTTCTTCGATCGCCTCGATAGCGCCGAGCCCCATGTCGTCGTTGTGCGAGTAGATCACGTCGACGTCGGGGTTTGACTTGAGCAGCGCCTCTGTCACCTGCTTGCCTCCGGCACGGGTGAAGTCACCCGTCTGCGAGGCAACGATCTCAAACTTCGATTCGTCTTTGATGATCTCGGCGAAACCCTCGGCACGATCGATTGCAGGAGCCGCACCTGTCGTGCCCTCGAGCTGAATGATCTTCACCGGGTCGTCCGAGTCCGCATACTCTTCGACGAGCCATTCGCCTGCCTTGTTGCCCTCTTCGACGAAGTCGCTGCCGAGGAATGACTCGTACAGGGACTCGTCTTCAGAGTCAACGGCGCGGTCGGTCAGAATGACGGGGATGCCAGCATCCTTCGCCTCCTGAAGAACGGCGTCCCACCCTGATTCGACAACGGGCGAGAACGCGATGACGTCGACACCCTGCTGAATGTATGAGCGAATCGCCTTGATCTGGTTCTCCTGCTTCTGCTGCGCGTCAGAGAACTTCAGTTCAATGCCGGCGTCTTCGAACGCCCGCTTGACGTCTTTGGTGTTCGCCGTGCGCCAGCCGCTCTCAGCTCCCACCTGCGCGAAGCCGACGATGATGTCCTCCGGCGCTTTGTCGCCGCCGTCGCCACCCGATGCCCCGGCGGAGCACCCCGTGAGCGCAAGCAGCAGGGCGCCGGTTGCCGCGAGCCCGGTCACTAGTTTCTTCACACTAAACCTCCTTGTTCAGCCGCGACCGATTGGCCGCCCCGGCACCATTGCTGTGGGAATCTGAGTGCCTCTCCCAGATGTTAGCGCTCACAATTGTCAATATTCAAGACGAAATGATCACGAACATATAACGTGCTGCACCAGAGAAGCCGCGGCTTTTCGCAATCCATCAGTAATTGTGAGCGTTCTATTTTCTCACCCGGCAAGTAGCAGCTGGTGTCGCAGCGCACCGTCAGTTATGGGCCAGCGGAGCTGTCGACGCACGGATGATGAGCCGCGGCTCGATCGGCTCGGTGATCAATTCGCCGACACTGTCGAGAAGTCGGGAGACGGCGCGGCGGCCGAGCTCGGTAAAGTCTTGGCGAACCGTTGTGAGCGGTGGCCAGAAGTGCCGCGCCTCTGGAATGTCATCGAATCCGACGATGGAGATGTCACCCGGCACGTCGAGCCCTCGCTCTCGAAGCGCGTGGATCAGCCCCAGCGCCATCTGATCGTTACCAGAGACGACAGCGGTCACTGACCCCTCGGCGAAGAGCTCACTTCCGGACCTATACCCGAAATCCGACGACCAGTCCCCGATGATCGGATTCTCGGCGACGAGCCCGTTCTGAGCCATTTCGTCGAGGTAGCCGCGCGTTCGAGCCTCGGCTTCAATCCACTCTTGCGGACCAGCGAGATGGGCAATGCGCCGGTGGCCCTGCGCGATGAGGTGTCGCGTGGCGAGTCGGGCTCCAGCCACCTGGTCGACGGCGATGACGTGACGGTCGGCGACGTCACGCTGGTGCACCGAGACGAATGGCACGTCCAGCTGCAGCAGGCTCATGGCATCGAAAACGCGCACCTGCGGAGCAACGAGCACGATGCCGTCGACTGCCTGATTCATGAGGTGGTCGAGTCCGGCGCGAATGGCCGAATCGTCTGATCCGGAAAGATTGACAGTGCTGGCGAAGTAGCCGCGATCCTTCGCCGCATTCTCGACACCCTCGATCATGGTCGCCGGACCGTACTCAGACCGATGAGAAGCCAGCACCCCGATGGTGTGGGACTTGCTCGTCACGAGCGCGCGCGCCGCGCGATTGGGGCGGTAGTTCAGCTCGGCCATGACTTCGAGCACACGCCGCTTCGTCTCGTCGCGCAGGCTCGGATGATCGTTGATCACTCGGGATACAGTCTGATGGCTGACGCCTGCTGCCTTGGCAACGTCTCGCATGTTCGGCAGCCGGCCCCGTGCGTCGCTCGTGGACATGCTCCCCCTCGGCTGTCGTTCCGCGACTCAAATCTAGACGAGGGATGCCGCATGTGACAACGTCACATGCGGCATCGGTCCCTTTTGACGGCGCTCGCGGCGATGCTTCGTCAGTCAGCCTTCGCCGTCGAGCCCAGCAGCTCACGTACGCGGCTGGACACCCGATGGAACTCCGGCGTCTCAAGCACGGTCGCATAATCACGCTCTGGAGCGAGATCGACCGTGTGCTCTTCAATGATGCGGCCCGGCCGTGGGCTCATCACCACAACGCGCGTTGCCAGGTAAACGGCCTCGGCAACGGAGTGCGTGACGAGAAGAACTGTCGTGCCAGTCTCACGCCAAATTCGGTTCAGCTCAACGTTCATCTTTTCGCGGGTCAACGCGTCGAGCGCGCCGAACGGCTCGTCCATAAGCAGCACATCTGGCTTGTGCAGCAGCGCGCGACACAGCGAGACGCGTTGCTGCATTCCGCCAGACAGCTCATGTGGCAATGCCTTTTCGAAGCCACTAAGTCCCGTCATCTCGATCAGCTCGTCTGTGCGTTTGTTTGCACTGCGCATGTCCATGCCGCGCATTTCCGCCTGAATCAGGATGTTGCCGCGCACGCTTCGCCAGTCAAGCAAAGCCGCGCGCTGGAAGACGTAGCCGATGTCCTGCCGCGGCTTCTCGACGTTGCTTCCCTTCAGCTGAATCGAACCATGGCTTGGCTTCGTCAACCCGGCAACGGCCTTGAGCAGCGTTGATTTGCCGCATCCTGACGGGCCGGCGATCGCGATGAACTCGCCCTTCTCGACATGAAGATCGATGCCCTCGAGCGCGTTCACCCTTCCCCTCTTGGACGCGAACGTCACCGAAAGATCGTCGATCGCGACGGTCCGCGTTTTCTCTTCGGTCTGCGACATTGGCTTCCTCTCGCCCGTCAGGATTTTCATCGCTACTTCTCAGGAGCGAAGGATGCGTCGTAGTAGCTGTCGACATCGCCGCCGGCCTCGATGAGGCCAGCTTCAGAGAGCACACTGATCGTCGCCGACCAGTCTTCTTCGGAATTGGCCCCGGGCGCCTTACCCTCTGTGGCGTCGGTATGCAGAAGCTTCACGGTCTCATTCCACTGATTGAGCAGCACGTCCTGGCTCGGCAGCTGCGGGTCTTTGCCGTCCATCGTGGCAACTGCGGCTTCCGGGTCAGCGGCGGCGGCTTCGAACGCCTCCGAGGTTGCTGCCACCATCGCCGAGACGAGGTCAGGGTCGTTTTCAATGGTGTCACCGGGAGCGATGAGCCCGTTGCTGAAGAAGTTCAGGCCCGCGTCCGAGTAACGAAGATACTTCACCTCTTTGCCGCTCTCTTCTGCAATAGTCGGCCCCTGGTCGTGTGCAAAGCCGATGAGCCCATCGACCTTACCCGAAAGCATCGCTGCCATCTTTCCCGCTGCATCGAGGTTCTGCTGCTTGACGTCGCCCTCAGAGAGCCCGACGGCTTCGAGATACGCGGGGAACGTGGTTGTGGGAGCATCTCCGGCCGAGACCGCGATGGTCTTGCCCTTCAAATCTTTAGGCGAGTCGATTCCAGAATCCGCAAAGACTTGAACAGCCGAGGGAGTCGTCTGCAGGAAGACGCCAACACTCTTGATCGACACGCCCTTGTCGATGTTTGCAAGAACGGCTGGAGTGTCAGCCCACCCAAAGTCGACCTGCTTCTGGCCTACGGCCTGTGCAGTCTTTGTCGACCCCTGGCCGGCCTTGATCGTGAGATCAATACCGTGCTCTTCAAAGATGCCCTCGTCAACGCCGTAGTAGAAAGGCGCGTGCTCGCCGTACGGATACCAGTTGAGCATGAGCGTCACGGACGTCATTCCCTCGCCATCTCCCGATGACTGGTCAGAGCTGGAACCGCTGCATCCTGTGAGAGCGAGTGCTGATGCGGCGATTGCCGCGATGGCTGTGAGTGCTGATGATGGCTTCTTCATCGAAACCCCTTCTTCTTGTGGTTGATCTGTCAGAGTCGAACGGTGGATGCGCCAAGATCACGCTTCGAGGAATGCCACGGAATCAAAAAGCGCTCGGCGATTTGGATGATCCCGAAGAGCAGCACGCCCATGAGCGACATGATGATGAGAGCGGCGAAGAGCATCGCCGTATCGAGGTTTCCGTTCGCCTGAAGGATCACGTAGCCGAGCCCTTCGTTCGCTCCGACGAATTCGCCGACCACCGCACCGGTAACGGCGAGAGTCGCGGCAACTTTGAACCCAGACAGCAATTCGGGCAGTGCAGCGGGAAGCCGCACCTTGACGAATGTCTTGAACCGCCCTGCACCCATTGTGGAGGTGAGCTGGAGCACGTCAGGGTCAACCGAGCGCAGTCCGGAGAGCCCCGAGATCACGACGGGGAAGAAAGCCATCAGCACGGCAACGAGAATCTTCGGGCTTGCACCGAATCCAAGCCACACGACAAAGAGCGGAGCGATCGCGATCTTCGGAACCACCTGAGCGAAGAGGATCACCGGGTACAGAGTCTTCTCCAGCCCGCCGGAGTACACCATGACAACGGCTACGGCGAGCCCGACAATCACGGCAATGATAAATCCGACGATCGTTTCATACGCCGTCACCCAGGTGTGTTGAGCCAGGTATGCGGCATTGTCAGACATCGCTATCCACGTGTCAACGGGCGAGGGAATGATGTACGGCTTCACCCATCCCGCCGTGGTGACGGCCCACCACACAACCACGAGAGCGATGACAAACACGATGGGGTGCCAACTCTTCGCCCACCAGCTCGCAAACTTTCCTTGCGATTTCTCTGTCTGCGAAAGGGCCATCATCTCCGTCGCCGGAGGCGCGGTCTGTGCTGTCATCGCAAGTACCTCATTCTCTCCATCGAGCTCAATCGGAAAGCGCATTCCCGTTGTCTTGTCGATAGTACGTCGACGGCTATGCACTGTCAATTCACGCTCGAGTTTTTTGTGAAGTAGGTTCATTATGTTGTAGACTCACAATATGACTGCGACCCCGAATACCGTGATCCTCGATCAGGTTCTCGCGCTCACGACGCTCTTCAGCGCCGACATGGCGCGCAGCGACAACGAGCTTGGATTGACCCCGTCACGCACGCACCTATTGTGGATGCTTCAGACCGGTGGCCCGCAGACGCAACGCTCACTCGCCGAGGCAATGAGCGTGTCGCCGCGCAACGTCACGGGGCTCGTCGACGCACTCGTCGAGACAGGCTTCGTCACGCGCGAGACGCACCCGAGCGACCGTCGAGCTGTGCTCGTGACGCTCACGAGCACAGGTGCCACCACGATGTCGCGCATGCACGCCGACCACGAGCAACTCGCCGACGATCTGCTGCGCGACCTCTCCCCCGAGCGTCGCGAGCGCTTTGCGGCAGACGTCGCCACGGTCACGGCGACGCTTGCCAAGCTCATCGCCGCACACGAGGCAGAACGATGAGCCGATTTCTGTACATGGCATGGCGGGGCACTCGATTTGCAGTGCTCTACGAACTGCGCATCTACCAGAGCCTGTACTTCTGGATCGCGCGCCGTCAACCGACACGCACACCCAGCAGCATCCCCTTCTCGTACGTCACCTCCGTCGCCCCGGCCCTGATCGGGTTCATCGTCGCATCGGCGATCGAGGTGCCCGTCGCTCACTTTCTGCTCTCACCGTGGCCTCCCGTGCAGATCGGATTTCTTATCGTCGGCATCTGGGGACTCATCTGGATGTTCGGCCTCGGTGCTGCCATGACCGTATACCCGCACACCCTCGATGACACCGGCATCCACATTAGAAACGGCTTCAACGCCCGCGTGGACGTTCCCTGGCACAGTGTCGAATCGGTGTCACTCGAGCAGCGTTCCTACGAAAAGGGAAAGCACGTTCAGATTGTCGAGAACGACGGCGAACGCACACTCTGCCTGACGCACGGAAGCGAAACGACGGTCACGGTGACGCTTCGCGAGCCGACGCAGATCGCCGTGGCCGGGCGCACAGAAATTGTCAGTCGGGTTCGGCTGCGGCCCGACAGCCCTCGGGATCTCGTAGTGGCCGCTCGATCATGGACGTCGCGCGTCACCTAACCGCGCATGACGGATGCTGTGACGCGAGGCGCCACGGCGGATGCTCCGATCGAGAGAACGACGGCGAGCGCGAATACTGCGGCAAATGCCCACAGGCCAGACCCCGCCACCGTAAAGAGAATGCCCGTGACGGCAAGTGCGAGAGCCCCGCCGAGCGAATCGGCAATGGACATGGCGGAGCTGTTGAAGCCCTGGTCGACCGTCGTCGAATACGTGAGCACCATGATCGAGGTTCGCGGATACACGAGCCCCATTCCCGCTCCCGCAATGGTCCAGCCGATGATCAGAACAACGGGCGAAAGGTGCAGCGCCGCCGTCAGGGCCGCGGTGACTGTCGACACAAGAATGAGCAGAGCGCCGATGCGCACGAAGACGACGCTTTCCAGTCGCAGACCAATGCGGCCCTGCACAGTGGATGCGCCAGACCAGCTGAGGGCAGCGAACGTCAGAGCGAGGCCCGCGACGCTCGGACTAAACGCGTACTCGCGCGTCAACAGGTACGGCACATACACCTCAGCGCCGATGAATGCCGCGGCGGCAAGTCCGCGCAGAGCGATGACCGACGGGAGTCCGTGTGTCGCACGCAGAACGCCTCGCGGCATAAGCCGGGCAACGGCGATCACCGCGAGAGCGCCGAAGCCGAGAGCGAGCGGCCATCCGACGGTCGGCAGCCTTCCGAGCAGGCTGAGTCCGAGCACACCTCCCGCAGCCAGCGTGGCGAGCACGAGGCGCCGAGCGGGAAACCGGGCACCGTCGCCGTGGGTGCGTTCGATCGAGCGCAGCGACGGGATGATCATGGCGAGCGCCACAATGACGAGCCCGACGACTCCGAGAAACACCCAATGCCAGCTGAGTGTCTCAGCGACGATACCCGAGATGAACGGGCCGACAAGCGAGGGGATCACCCACGCCGCAGCGAATGCGGCGAAGACCTTGGGATGCAATTCTGCGGGGAAGACGCGAGCAACAACGACGTACAGGGCAACGGTGAGCCCTCCGCCGCCAAGCCCTTGCACGAGTCGTCCGACGACGAAGAGGTCCATCGTCCACGCCACGCCGGCGATCAGCAGGCCAATCACGAACGCGGCGACCGACGCGTAGAGGGGTACGACAGGTCCACGCCGGTCTGCCCATGTTCCCGCGCCGACCATGCCTATGATGCCCGTCGCGAGCGGACCGGCGAAGGCGAGCGCGTACAGCGCTTCGCCGTTCAGGTCGGCGCTCACGACGGGCATTACCGTTGTGACAGCGAGGGATTCGAACGCCGAGAAGAACACGAGCGCGACCGTTCCCGTCGTCACCCAGCGATATCTTCTATTCAGGATCCCGGCCGCTTCGCGGTTCTCGGCGATCGTTCTCTCACCTGTCACAACACCCACCGTAGAACCTCAACTATGGTTGAGGTCAAGCGTGAGAGAAAGGCGCCGACTTATGCCACAGATACCCGGAGGCAAGCACCACGATCTGACGATCGGTGAGCTGTCGGCACGCAGCGGCGTTGCAGCGTCCGCCCTGCACTTCTACGAACGCAACGGGCTCATCGTTGCGGAGCGAACGGGCGGCAATCAGCGCCGCTATCGCCGGGACACTCTGCGTCGCGTCGCATTCATCCGCACATCGCAGCGCGTCGGAATGTCACTCGCGGACATCAGGGCTGCACTCGATTCGCTTCCCGATGGCCGTACCCCGACGAAGCGTGATTGGGCACGACTGTCTGCGGGATGGCGCCAGCAGCTCGACGAACGCATCGCAGCGCTGGAGCATCTGCGCAACGACCTCGACGGCTGCATCGGCTGCGGGTGCTTGAGCCTCAAACGATGTTCACTGCAGAACCCAGACGATTCGCTCGGCGACGAAGGCACGGGGCCACGACGCTGGCTTGACGCCTGACACCGACCGCAAGACCACGTGGTAACGTGCCGCCGGGCAACCGGCGGCGGGTCAGCGCTTTTTCGCCACGCGCGCCAGAGCGCTGTCGACATCGGCGAGCAGATCGTCGACGTTCTCGATGCCGACCGAGAGTCGAACGACGTTCTCAGGCACAGCGAGCGCCGTTCCCTTTACCGATGCGTGTGTCATCTCGCTCGGGTAGTTGACGAGCGACTCGACACCGCCAAGCGACTCGGCGAGCGTAAAGACAGAGAGTCTCTCAGCGAACCGGCGCGCAGCTTTCTCGCCTCCGGTGAGGGCGAGCGACAGCATCCCACCGAATCTCGACATCTGCTGGCCGGCCAGCGCATGGCCCGGGTGCGATTCGAGACCCGGGTAGTAGACACGCTCCACGCCGTCATGCCCCTCGAGAAACTCAGCGATCTTCTGCGCGTTCGCCGAGTGCCGTTCCATGCGCACGTCGAGAGTCTTGATGCCACGCGACGTCAGGTAAGCGTCGAACGGGCTCGACACCGCGCCAGCCGCGAACTGCATGAAGCGCACTTTCTCGTGCAGCGCTGCGTCATTCAGCACGACGGCGCCCCCGACGACATCCGAGTGACCGCCGAGATATTTCGTTGTCGAATGCACGACTACGTCGGCTCCAAGCGAGAGCGGCTGCTGCAATGCAGGCGTGGCAAACGTGTTGTCGACGACGACGATGAGGCCTGAAGCATGACCCAGCTCGGTGAGTTCAGCGATGTCGGTGATCTTCATGAGCGGGTTTGACGGTGTCTCGACCCACAACACCTTCGATTGCTCCCGAATTGCCGCCTGCACGTCGCGCAAGTTGCCTAGATCGACAACCGTGTGCTCGATGCCCCACGACGCGAAGATGCTCGCGAGCAACCGGTACGTTCCGCCGTACACGTCATTGCCGATCACCACGTGGTCGCCGGGGCGCAGGATGCCGCGCAGCAGGGCATCCTCGGCGGCGAGTCCAGACGAGAACGAAATGGCGTGCTTCGCGCCCTCGAGCGCGGCAAGCTGCAACTCAAGCGCCGAGCGTGTCGGATTGGCAGCACGGCCGTACTCATAGCCCTCGCGCAGGTTTCCGATGCCGTCCTGCATGTGCGTCGACGTCACGTGAATCGGCGGGATCACGGCGCCAGTTGTCGGGTCAGCCGCCTGCCCGGCGTGAATGGCCCGCGTTGAGAATCCTGGAGTTTTCGACATGGCTACCTTCCGTGATGCTGCGGCCTCGCCGCAGCATCCGTCGATCGATCAGTTGCTGAAAAATGTGAGCAGGTCCTGCCGCGTGAGCACAGCGGTGGGCTTGCCTTTGTGAGTGACGAGCAGAGCATCGGATGCTGCCAGCGCCGCGCGTGCGGCTGATACCGACGCTCCACTGCCGATGAGGGGCAGCGGATCTCCGATGACCGTCGACATAGCGTCATGCGCTGAAACGGCACCCGACGACACGGTGTCGAGCAGGTCACGCTCGGCAATCGCGCCGGCAACCTCTCCCATGACGACGGGCGGTTCTGCCGAAAGCACAGGGAGCTGCGAAACGCCGTACTCGCTCATGAGCTGGATGGCGTCGCGAATAGTGTCTGTCGGTCGCACGTGCACGAGCGCAGGAAGCCCTCCGCTCTTCGCCGTGACGACGTCGGACACCGTGCGTTCCTCTGTGTCATCGAGAAAGCCGTAGCTGCGCATCCAGTCATCGTTGAAGATCTTGCCGAGGTAGCCGCGACCTCCGTCTGGAAGCAGCACGACGACGACAGCGTCGGCGGGCAAATCGGCGGCGGCTTTGAGCGCGCTGACGACGGCCATACCGCTCGACCCACCGACCAGCAGCCCCTCTTCTCGGGCGAGCCGACGAGTCATCGAGAACGACTCAGCATCGCTCACGGGGATGACCTCATGAACGACGCTCGGGTCATACGCGCCGGGCCAGAAGTCTTCGCCCACACCCTCGACCAGGTACGGCCGACCGGTGCCGCCCGAGTAGACGGAACCCTCGGGATCCGAGCCGATGATCCGCACGGTGCCGTCAGAGACCTCCCGCAGGTAGCGCCCCGTCCCCGTGATGGTTCCGCCGGTGCCGACGCCAGCAACGAAATGCGTGACAGCGCCGTCTGTGTCGCGCCAGATCTCCGGCCCTGTCGTCTCGTAGTGGCTGCGCGGGCCGTTCGGGTTGAAGTACTGGTTTGGTTTGAACGCTCCGGGAATCTCGCGCGCCAAGCGGTCCGAGACCGAATAATACGATTCAGGGTCATCGGGAGCCACCGACGTGGGGGTGACGACGATCTCTGCGCCGTACGCCGTGAGCACGTTGCGCTTATCCACTCCCACCTTGTCGGGAAGAACAAAGACGCAGCGGTAGCCGCGTTGCTGCGCGATGAGGGCGAGCCCGACTCCGGTGTTGCCCGATGTGGGCTCGACGATGGTGCCGCCCGGCTTCAGATCACCTGCCTGCTCCGCAGCATCGATGATGCGTTCTGCAATGCGGTCCTTCGACGAGCCCCCGGGGTTGAGGTACTCCAGCTTCACGAGCACCGTCGCGGCGATGCCGGCGGTAACGCTGTTGAGCTTGACCAGCGGGGTGTCGCCGATGAGATCAGTGATGGAGGAGGCGTACTTCACAGGGGTTTCCGTTTCGTCGTCTGCCGTTTCTGGCGTCGAACCGAGCCTAATACGGCGGCGGTGTGCGACGGCCGACTATGACAGATGCTACGTCGGGCCGTGCCCACCCGCCTGTTCCCGGTACATCCGCGCGTACACACCGTCAGCGGCCAGGAGTTCACTATGCGTACCCTGCTCGACGATCTTCCCCGCATCGATGACGAGGATGCGGTCGGCTCCGACGATCGTCGAAAGTCGATGCGCGATGGCAATGGTGGTGCGTCCCTTCGATGCCGTGTCGAGGGCGTGCTGCACCACCCGCTCCGACAGTGAATCGAGGGCGCTCGTTGCCTCATCAAGCAGCATCACAGCCGGGTCTTTCAGCAGCACGCGCGCAATGGCGAGTCGCTGCTTCTCGCCCCCAGAGAGGCGGTAGCCGCGCTCACCCGCCAGCGTCTGGTAGCCGTCGGGGAAGGCAGCGATTGTGTCATGGATGTTCGCTGCACGCGCCGCCGCTTCGAGTTCGGCATCCGTCGCCTCGGGCCTCGCATAACGAAGGTTCTCAGCAATCGACGCGTGAAACAGATATGTCTCCTGACTCACGATGCCGATGCTGTCGATCACCGAGCCCTGCGTCAGCTTCCGCACATCGGCGCCCGCAAAAGTCACGGTGCCACTCGAGGCATCGTAGAGTCGCGCCGCCAGATATGAAATCGTCGTCTTTCCGGCACCCGATGGTCCGACGAACGCGGCGAACTCGCCGGGCGCGATGGCGAACGACACGTCGTCGAGTGTCGGGCGTGACTGCTCGGGAGCATCCGGATAGCGAAAGCTGACGTTCTCAAAGCTGACGCTCCCCAGCGGCCCCGGCGCATCGGCGACGTCAATCGCATCAGGACGCTCGACGATGGCCGGCTTGAGGTCGAGGTACTCGAAGATTCGCGCGAATAGCGCGCCAGAGGTCTGCAGATCGAGTGCGACGCGCATGAGGCTTGTGAGTGGAAACAGCAGTCGTGACTGAACTGTCGTGAACGCCACGATCGCTCCCGCCGTGATGTCTCCCGTGCCGCCCGTGATGAGCAGCCCGGCGCACAGGTAGACGATCGCGGGGATCGATGACATGAAGATGTTGACGAGAGCGAAAAACCCCTGCCCGCTCATCGATTGCCGCACCTGCAGGCCAATCTGAGTGCGGTTTGCTTCACGATAGCGATCGATCTCTGACTGCTGCCTGTTGAAACTCTTTGACAGCAGCACACCCGAGACGCTCAGTGTCTCTTGCGTGATTGCCGTCATGTCCGACAGCGACTCCTGTGCTTGCCCGGCAATGCGCGCACGCACTTGCCCGACACGGCGCTGCACGAGCACGAGCAGCGGCATCAGCACAATCGCCACAACGGTGAGCTGCCAGCTGATCAGCACCATCGCCACGAACGCCGCGATCACGTTCACCGTGTTTCCGAGCACGCTCGACACTGTGTTGGTCAGGGCATTTGCCACCCCGCCGACGTCGTTTTGCAGCCGCGACTGAATGACACCGGTCTTCGTGTGGGTGAAGAAGCTCAGCTCCATGGACTGCAACCGCCGAAAAAGCAGCACCCGAAGCTCGCCCATCACGCTGTTTCCTACCGTTGCCGTGAGATACGCCTGCCAGACGCCGAGCGCGGCCGACAGAATATAGAGGCCGATCATCACGGCGACGATCACACTGAGCGCTGACAGGTTCGGGCCTTCACCCTGCGGGAAAAGGCCAACGTCGAACGCACTCTCCACGAGCAGAGGCGGAATCACAGAGATTGCCGCGGTGACTAAAACGACGGCGACGGTGAGTGAGATTGCCAGTTTGTGCGGCCGAAAGAGCTCAAGTGTGCGCCGGAGCAAGTGCGGAATCTGCGGGGCGCTGGCGTTCTGCTCTTTCAGCGCCTCGCGATCGGCACGTGCGGCGCCGCCTACAGGCCGTCCGCCGCGCATACTCATAGATTCACCTTACGCAGGTGAGTCCATGAGTCGGGCGCGCCGTCGACGCTCTCGGCGAACGGCGTGCTCAGCCCTTCGTCGACCCGGCAAGGAGCCCACGCACGAAGTACCGTTGCAGGCTGAAGAACACAATGAGCGGCACGATCAGCGACACGAAAGCGGATGCTGTCAACCTCTGCCAGTCTTGCCCGCGCGTTCCGGTGAGCTCTGCCAGTCTCTGCGTGAGCGGTGCGACGTCTTGTGTTCCGCCCGAGAAGATCAGGGCGACCAGCAGGTCGTTCCACACCCACAGGAACTGGAAGATCGCAACGGAGGCGAGTGCAGGCATCGCCAGAGGAATCACGATCCGGAAGAAGACCTGGGCGTGGCTCGCGCCGTCAACGCGAGCGGCTTCGATGACGTCCTTGGGAATCTCGGAGATGAAATTGTGCAGCAGAAAGATCACGAGGGGAAGCCCGAAGATCGTGTGCGCTACCCAGATCGAAAGATAGCTCTGCTCGGGAATCATCGGGACGATGTCGTGTATGACTGCCTGAACCGGCTTGAGCAGCTGAACGGTCAGCTGCAGCAGAGGCAGCAGCGCCATCTGCAGCGGCACGATCTGCAGAGCGAACACGAAGATGAACAGCCAGTTCGAGCCTCTGAACCTCACCCACGCGAACACGTACGCGGCCATGGCGCCGAGCACGATCGGAAAGATCGTGCCGGGAATCGCGATGGCAAGCGAGTTGACGAAGTACGCGCCAAGCTGAGGTGACGAGGCGGATGCTGAGAGCAGCACTTCCTGATAATTGTCGAGCGTGAAGCCGGGGTTCTGAAAGATCGTCCACCATCCGGTGGACTGCAACAGTTCTTGTGGCCGGAATGACGAGACGAAGAGTCCGAATGTCGGGATCGTCCAGACGACGGCGATGAGAAGCGCGATCGCTGACGCAGGGCGCGAGGTCAGGCGTCGCTTGACGCGTCGGCTCGATCCCTGGTCAAAGCCAGCCTTCTGCCCGCCGTCCTTGGTCGTCACCGCAGCGGTGTGTGTCGGTGCCTGGCTCATCGGATCTCCCTCTGCTGCTTCAGCACGCGCACGTTGTAGATCACGATGGGCAGCACCATGATGAACAGAACGAGAGCAAGCGCCGAGCCGCGGCCCGGTTCATTTGCGCGAAAGGCCTGGGTGTACATCTCGTTGGCGATAACGCTCGAGCCGAAGTTTCCCGCTGTCATCGTGCGCACGATATCGAACACCTTGAGCGTCGCGATCGTGATTGTCGTCACGACAACAACAAGAGAGCCACGGATGCCGGGGAGCGTGACGTTCCGAAACCGCTGCCAGGCGTTGGTGCCGTCGAGTTCCGCGGCCTCGAGCTGGTCGGCGGGGATCGCCTTGATCGCGGCGGACAGGACGACCATCGCGAATCCGGTCTGAATCCAGATCATCACGACGATGAGCAGAAACGTGTTGATCGGGCTGGATTGCAGCCACTGTACTGGTTCTCCGCCGAACCACACGACGATCTGGTTGAGGAGGCCGATCTGATCTCGACCGCCTGCACGGTAGTCGTAGACGAACTTCCAAATGATGCCCGCGCCGACGAATGAAATCGCCATGGGCATGAAGACGAGTGCCTTATAGATCTTCTCGCCGCGCGACTTGTCGATGAACACCGCGTAGGCGAGACCGACGGCAGTGGAGATCGTCGGTACGAGGATCACCCAGATGACGGTGTTGAGAAGTGTCAGCAAAATCGTGGGCTGTGTGAACATCCATACGATGTTGTCGAGCCCGTTCCAGTTTCCGTTGCGGTCCGTGAACGACAGCAGCGTCGTTCGAATTGCCGGGTAGATCAGCCCCACAATAAGCAGGATCATTGCGGGTGCGAGAAAGCCGATGATCTGCCAGAGATTGCGGCCGCGTCTGGGCGTCTTGTCCAGCAGAAAGAGAAGAATTCCGATCACCGCAGCGAAGATCGCCAGGCCGCCAACCAGCTGGAGGATCTTGCCGATGAGGTCAGCAGTCGTCATTGTGTGACGCCTTTCATCGAGGGAAAGAAGAGCATGGTGGGGCCGCTTCAGCGGCCCCACCTGCGACAGATACGGTCAGCTGCTGGGCCAGCTTGACTCGATGGTGTCGGCTACATCCTGTGAGCTCTTGCCGTTCAGCCACTCGATGATGCCCGTCCAGAAGGAGGATGCTCCAACAGCGCTCGGCATCAGGTCGGAGCCGTCGAATCGGAACACAGTGTCTGGGTTCTGCAGAATCTTGACGCTGTCCTTCAGAATGTCACTGCCTGCGTTCTCCGGATCGAGCCCGGAGTTTGCGCTAATGACACCGCCGAGAGAGACGCGCTTGTTAGCCCAGGTGTCGCTTGAGAGATATGCGCGAACTGCTTCGACGGCATCGCTCTCTGTGAACGCGACGACGAGTTCGCCACCACCGGTCACTGCCTGTCCGGCATCGGCAGATGTGGGAGGCATCAGGAACGCATAGACGTCTCCGTCAGCCGCGACCTTTGTGCCCTCCGGCCAGAACCCTTCATAGAAGGATGCCTGGTGGTGCAGTGAGCACTCGCCATCGAGAATCGGAAGCCCTGCGTCACCGAATGCGGTGGAGATGACCGTGGATACGTCACCGAGACCGCCGTTCACCATCTCGGGATCCTTCAGATATTCGGCGGCCGAATCAAACGCCTTCACAATCGCGGGATCGTTGAAGGGGATCTCGTGTGTGACCCATTGGTCGTAGACATCGGGTCCGGCCTGGCGAAGAACGAAGTCCTCAATCCAGTCGGTGCCGGGCCAGCCGCTTGCCTCGCCAGATTCCATACCGGCGCACCAGGGCTTGTGATCGCCCTCTGCCGCGATGGTATCGCTGAGTTCTTTCAGCTCATCGAGTGTCTTCGGAATTTCGTAGCCCTTGTCCTTGAACTCACTTGGCGAGTACCAGATGTAGCCCTTAACACTGGCCATGAGCGGCGCTGCGAGAAACTCGTCGTTATAGGTTCCATATGTCTTCCAGTCTTCGGACCAGAATTCGTCGACGTGGTCCTCGACGGCCTGCGAGGCGGGCTTGAGGTAGCCCCCTTCGGCGAGCGAGTTAAAGAGGCCAGGCTGGGGAACGATGCCGATGTCCGGAGCATTGCCTGCCTTGGCCTGAACGGTGATCTGCGTTTCAAACTCCTGCGTGCCCTGATAGTTGACGTCAATCCCGGTGCACGCTGCGAAATCCTGCCAGGTCTTCGTCATGAGGTCGGCTTCGGTGTCGACGATGGTGCCGCTGATGTCAACGGATTCGTTCTCGAACGTGCCGTATTCCTCGTACGGCGAGCAGTCAGTGTCTCCCTTATCTTGGGCCGCGATATCTCCGGTACAGCCCGTCAGCGCAAGTCCGGCGACACCGGCAAACGCTAACGGGATGAGAACGCGCCTGCTGCGCTGTGTGAACCTCATCGTTGTCCTCCTCGTTGAGTGGTGCAGGGCGGGTGGTGGCACCCGTGAAAACCGTCAGGAACCGGTTCCAGTAGCCAAGCTACTTGGCTCCCAGCAAACCCACAAGGCGCCAAGATCACAAATAGATATCCCCTTGAGAACCAATCTGCGCGGAGTGGAAGCGCTCTCATGCGAAACACGACCTAAGGAACCGG
The DNA here is from genome assembly GCF_011751765.2 of Paramicrobacterium chengjingii. Taxonomy (GTDB): domain Bacteria; phylum Actinomycetota; class Actinomycetes; order Actinomycetales; family Microbacteriaceae; genus Paramicrobacterium; species Paramicrobacterium chengjingii. The sequence continues at coordinate 595,125 of NZ_CP061169.1, read as the reverse complement.
TTCCACAATGAGCTAATCTGCGGTACTGTCGCCTCGAGTGAGAGCCACGAATCTTCGTCGGCTCGCGGACTCGAGTGTTTCTACTGCCGCTACGGAGGCCACCATGAGCGCTCTCGCCGACGTGGCGAAGCTCGCCGGCGTTTCAAAGTCAACAGCGAGCAGAGCGCTGTCCGGGGGCGGCTATGTCTCGGAGGAAACGCGACTGAGGGTCAGCTCGGCAGCCGACAAACTCGGGTATGTCGCCTCGCCCAACGCCGCGAGCCTCGTCACCGGGCGCACGAAGACTGTGGGCGTGATGATCCCGTTCATCTCTCGCTGGTTCTTCGGCGAAGTGCTCGAGGGCATCGAGTCCGAGCTGCGCTCCCATGGCTACGACATGACTCTCTATAACGTTCACCCCAACGAACGCAGCGACGACGTCTTCGACTATTTCCTTGCACGCAAGCGCTTTGATGGGATCATCGCTGTTGCCGTCGAGCCCGATGAATCTGACATCGTGCACCTGCGCACACTCGGCCGTCCGCTTGTCGGCATCGGCGGACACGTCCCCGGCATCGCGTCCATCGCCGTCGATGATGTCGGCATCTCTCGTCTGGCGACAGAGCATTTGGTCAGCCTCGGCCACACGAACATCGTGCACCTCGGCGGAGACTCCGGGCCACGCACCGATTTCTCGGTTCCGCGCAAGCGCCGTCTCGGATATGAACAGGCAATGGCCGCCGCTGGACTCGCCTTCACCGATCGCATCCGTGATGCAGATATGAGCATCCCTGACGGATATGAAGCCGCTGTCGATGTGCTGACCGATGCTCGAGACCGGCCAACCGCGATCTTTGCCGCGTGCGACGAACTCGCGATCGGCGCCATCATCGCGGCCAGACGACTCGGCATCGACGTTCCAGGCCAACTGAGTGTGATCGGCATCGACGGCCACGAATGCGCGGCGATGTTCTCGCTGACCACATTCGAGCAGTCACCGCGCGAGCAGGGAACCCTTGTCGTCGACACGCTTCTTCGAGCGATCGATGCGGACGAGAACCCTGCAGAGGGCGTGACCTTTCACCCGACGCGCCTCAAGGTGCGCAATTCAACGAGCGCAGCGCCCAGTCGCTGAGCGTTCAGGATGCCTCACCGGCGGCGATCGCGGAAGCTTCTTCCAGCTCGCTTTCGATCGGCGCGTTCACCCTGTGGAGCACTCGGTGCCCAATCAGGACCACGAGGAACGAGATGAGCGCAGCACCGGCAGCGACGAAGTACGGCACCGACGCGCCAAAGGCATCGGCAAGGATCGTCGCCGCGGTCGGGGCGATAGCACCACCGACGAAGCGGACACCAGAGTAGGCGGACGATGCGACCGAGCGTGGAAGATCGGTTGATTCCATGACCGACTCGGTGAGCACGGTGTTCAGCACGCCGAGCACGAGCCCACCGAAGACGATGCAGGCAATGAGCCCGGGGACGCTGTCGATGACGAGACCCGCGATGATGAGCGTGAGCGCCAACAGCGCGAGGGCGATGCGCAGCACCGTCGTTCGCTGAAGTCGCGCTGTCAGGAATGGCGCGAGGAAGACACTCGTGAGGGCGAGTCCCACGCCCCAGCCGAAGAACGTCAATCCGAGACCCATTGCCGGAAGTCCCAGTGGAAACGGTGAGTAGGCAAGCAGAACGAAGAATGCCATGTTGTAGAAGAGTGCAGCAATGGCGAGCAGACCGAGTGCCGGTCGGGCAAGCGCTTTGAATGGTGCCGAGACAGGAATCGGCTCGACGCGAGCGTTTGCCCCGGAGTCGGACTTCAGCAGAGTGACGATGGCGATAAAGCCGATCGCCATGAGAACAGCAGTGCCGAAGAACGGCCCTCGCCAGCTGATGTGGCCGAGTAGGCCCCCGAGGAGCGGGCCGACGGCGATACCGAGGCCGAGAGCGGCCTCGTACAGAATGATCGCCGCGCTGGAGCCGCCGGCTGCTGACCCGACGATTGTCGCCAGTGCCGTCGAGATGAACAGCGCGTTGCCGAGGCCCCAGCCCGCACGGAAGCCGATGACTGCCTCAACGTTGTTCGACAGCGCGGCGAACAACGCGAACGCCACGATGAGGACGAGACCGAACATCAGCGTGCGCTTCGCACCGAGGCGACTCGAGAGCCAACTCGTGAAGAACATGGCGATTCCCGTCACCGCAAGATAGCTGGTGAAGAGCATTTCTGTCTCTGTTGGCGTTGCCTGAAGGTCTTCGGCGATGCTCGGAAGAATCGGATCGACGAGACCGATGCCCATGAACGCAATGACCGCGGCGAATGCCACGGCCCAGACAGACTTGGGTTGCTTCAGGATGTCACGCATACCACCATCAGAGGATGCTTTCACGGGAATTGATCTCCTTTATCTTGGGGTTGTGCCGCGATCGACAGATGTGCGCTCGTTGACGATCTCGAGTGTGCGTGCAATGACCTGGGCATCGTCACGGCTGAGTCCGGCGAAGTAGGGAGCGAGGGAACGCGCGAGCGCTGAACGCCACTCGCCGAGAGCCTCAATACCGCTCTCCGTCACGTCGAGCACCTGCGCGCGGGCATCGTCGGGGTCGGAGACGCGGGTCACCCAGCCCATTTCGACGAGGTGCTGAACGATCTTCGTCATTGTCGGCTGCGTCACTCGCGATTGCCGGGCAAGCTCCCCCAGCCGCGTCGGGCCGAGAGAGCGCAGAGCGGAAATCGTGCGCCACACAGCCGGGTTCTGCGGATCAACAAGAGCCTGAGCAGCAAGTCGAGTCAGCCGATGCGCCGATGAGACGAGTTCCCCGATCAGCACTTCTGTCTCGCGGTCATTTTCTTCACGCGAGCGTCCGGTCATATCTGCCATAATATATATAGCCTATCTATATAGCAAAGCGAGGGATGTGGAATTTAACAGCAGAAGGCCCCACCCCGGAGGGGCAGAGCCTTCTGGAATCACAATTGTCCCGTGAGGGGACGTGACTACTTGAGTGTGACGCTGGCGCCGGCCTCTTCGAGAGCAGCCTTTGCCTTGTCAGCGGTCTCCTTGTTTGCGCCCTCGAGCACAGCCTTCGGAGCGCCGTCGACGAGGCCCTTCGCGTCGCCGAGGCCGAGCGAGGTGAGCTCGCGGACGACCTTGATGACCTGGATCTTCTTGTCGCCAGCACCCTCGAGGATGACGTCGAACTCGGTCTGCTCTTCGGCCTCTTCTTCAGCAGCACCAGCGACCGGAGCTGCACCAGCAACGGCGACGGGAGCGGCAGCGGTGACCTCGAAGGTCTCCTCGAACACCTTGACGAACTCGTTGAGCTCGATGAGCGTGAGCTCCTTGAAGCCCTCGATGAGCTCCTCAGTTGACAGCTTTGCCATTATTTTCTCCTTGTTGAATCGTGTACTCACCGCGGGCAGGCACGTGCCTACGCTGCGGACTCCTGCTTCTCACGCAGCGCGTCGACCGTGCGAACGGCCTTCGACAGCGGTGCGTTGAACAGATATGCGGCTCCGAACAGCGAGGCCTTGAAGGTACCGGCGAGCTTCGCCAGCAGTACTTCACGGGACTCGAGGTCGGCGAGCTTGCCTACCTCTTCGGCGGTCAGCGGGTTACCGTCAAAGTAACCACCCTTGATCACCAGGAGAGGGTTTGCCTTGGTGAAAGCGCGCAGGCCTTTCGCGACAGCGACGGGGTCTCCGTGCACGAAAGCGATTGCTGTGGGGCCGGTCAGGTCGTCGTTGAGTGACGACATGTCTGCCTTGTTCGCAGCGATCTTGGTCAGCGTGTTCTTCACCACGGCGTAGGTTGCGTCCGCACTGATGGACTTGCGCAGCTCCTTGAGCTGACCCACAGTGAGGCCGCGATACTCGGTCAGCAGAACGGCAGTCGAGTTCTGGAACTTGTCCGTGAGCTCGGCAACCGCGGCTTCCTTGTTCGCCATGGCCACTCCTTACGTATGTGTTCGCGCGTCGCGGAGGCGACGCGCCCCTCACACCGTGGCGGCCCGCTCATAAAAAAAGCTCCGGCACAGGAGGCGCGGAGCTGGTGCAGAGATTCTGCGTGAACTTCGATTCCACCTGCGCGGGCCGTTCTCGAGAGAGAACCTTCGTGTGTGCGCATTTCTGCGCACCACAGACCTACGGTCTTTGGTGTTCATAACAATACGTGGGGGCGACGACGTTGGCAAATTCAGACATCACCCCTTGACCATAGCCCTCGGTCGACCTAGTCTTTCTCGTATAACAAGAGGATACTTTCATTATACGAAATTTTAGAAGGAGACGTTATGACCCAGCTCAACGACGAGACGGCCAGCGCGCCCCCTGCCCCGGAACACGAGCAGCCCGTCTGGAACGGCGTTGATGCCGACTTCTCTCTGCCCGAAGAATCGCACCGAGGTTGGTTCGGCCGTCGTCGACGCAGAAAGCGGACAACCAGCGCAACCTAATATCCATGATACGGAAATACAATTCCGAATTGAGTGGCGCCGTTGCGCGAAGCGGGGTAGAATTTCGGAACGCTGTCGTTGACAGCGCAGGGCGGCGTCGATTGGCGCGTATTCCCACCGTATGACGAAGTGCGGCGGTTCGAGGTGAACGCCACTTCGAATCGACAAGGAGCGTGACACATGGATGTGACCGTTAATGGGCAGAACCGCCCGCTTTCCGGCATCCGCGCACATGAGAATGCCCTGGACTGGCTGCGTGCGAACAGGCTGACCGGAAGCAAAGAGGGTTGCGCCGAAGGGGAGTGCGGTGCGTGTGCGGTGATGGTCGCCAACCCGGACGGCAACGGGGGCAGCACCTGGACTTCCGTGAACTCGTGCTTGATACCGGCCGCTGCGTTAGACGGCCAAGAAGTCGTCACGTCAGAAGGCCTTGCCTCGGCCGACGGGCTGCACCCCGTTCAGGCGGGGCTCGCAGAGGCCGGCGGCTCACAGTGCGGCTACTGCACGCCGGGGTTCGCCTGCAGCATGGCCGCCGAGTATTACCGCGCAGATCGCGCTCCGTGCGAGCATCCTGCCGATGCTGAACACGGCGAGAACGGGTTTGACCTGCACGCGCTCAGCGGAAATCTCTGCCGGTGCACGGGTTACCGTCCAATCCGGGATGCCGCGTACAACCTGGGCGCTCCCACTACCGACGACACGCTTGCCGCGCGACGCGACAGCGCCGCGCCGGAGCCCGCAGCCACCGACTATTCAGCAGACGACGGTCGCTTTGTTCGACCGGCCGGCCTCGCCGATGCCCTCGCACTGCTCGCGCAGGAACCCCGGGCTGTCGTCGTCGCCGGATCAACAGATTGGGGCGTTGACGTCAACATCAAGGGAACACGTGTTCCACTCATGGTAGCGATCGACCGCCTGCCCGAGCTGCGCACGCTGACCATGGACGACGACGCCGTCACGATCGGCGCCTCGGTCACACTCTCTGAGATCGAGCGCTTTCTCGCGGGACGCGTGCCACTGCTCGGTCAGGTTCTGCCGCAGTTTGCATCACGGCTGATCCGCAACCGGGCAACCATCGGCGGCAACGTCGGCACGGGCTCACCCATCGGCGACACTCCCCCAGCTCTGCTGGCTCTCGACGCCAGTGTCGTTCTCGCGTCGGCACGCGGCGAGCGGGAGGTTGCACTTGCCGAGTATTTCACCGGCTACCGTCAGACGGTTCGTGCTGACGACGAGCTCATCCGCGCCATCCGCATTCCGTTCCCCCTCGCTACAACGACGGCGTTCCACAAGATCGCGAAGCGTCGCTTCGACGACATCTCGAGCGTGGCCATCGCATTCGCTGTCGACATCGACGGCGGAATCATCACTCGGGCACGCGTTGGGCTCGGCGGCGTCGCCGCCACCCCGATTCGCGGGCTCGACACCGAAGCTCTTCTCGTGGGAAAGCCGTGGACTGCCGAAACGGCTCGGGATGCCGCAGCATCTCTCGCCCGTGAAGGAACGCCAATGAGCGACCATCGTGCCAGCAGCGAGTACCGAAGCATCATGCTCTCGCAGGCTGTGCTGAAGTTCTTTGCCGAGACCACGGAACGCGAGGAGGTGGGAGCATGAGCGCCCTGTCGGAACGCCCAGAAAACCCCGTCGTCGGAGTTCCCGAACCGCACGAGAGCGCCGTCGGACATGTCACGGGAACCGCCCTCTACACTGACGACATTGCGGCGCGCGGCGATGCGCTTTCCGCGTGGCCCGTGCAGGCGCCGCATGCTCATGCCCTCATCACCGGAATGCGCTTCGAGAAGGCCCTGCAAGTTCCTGGCGTCGTGCGCGTGCTGACAGCCGACGACGTACCCGGCATCAACGACGCGGGAGTGAAGAACGACGAACCGCTCTTTCCTACCGAGGTCATGTACTACGGTCACCCCGTGTGCTGGGTGCTCGGCGAAAGCCAGGAAGCCGCACGGTTGGGAGCCGCCGTAGTCGAGGTCGACTACGACCCTCGTCCCTCCCTCGTCACCGTTCGTGATGCGATCGAGGCCGAGTCCTTCCAGGGCCCGCAGAGGCTTACCCGCCGTGGGGATGCCGACGCCGCCCTCGCCAGTGCGCCGCACGTTTTTGAGGGCGTCACCGAGTTCAGCGGTCAGGAGCATTTCTACCTCGAGACGATGGCCTCGCTCGCCTATTACGACGAGGGCGGGACGCTCTATGTTCAGGCGGGTACGCAGCATCCATCCGAGACCCAGGAGATCGTCGCGCACGTTCTCGGGCTGTCGAACAACGAAGTAGCGGTGCAGTGCATCCGCATGGGCGGCGGGTTCGGCGGCAAAGAAATGCAGCCGCATGGTCTCGCGGCGATCGCTGCAATTGGCACGAAGCTCACGGGACGCCCCGTCAGGCTGCGGCTGAACCGCACGCAAGACATGACGATCACGGGAAAGCGCCACGGCTTTCACGTGAGCTGGAGCGTTGGCTTCTCCGACGAGGGAAAGATCCTCGGCCTCAAGGCGACGCTCACTGCGGACGGCGGGTGGAGCCTCGACCTCTCTGAGGCCGTGCTCGGTCGTGCGCTGTGCCACCTCGATAACGCATACTGGATTCCTGACATCGAGGCGCTCGGGCGCATCTCGAAGACGAACAAGACATCTCAGACGGCGTTCCGTGGCTTCGGCGGCCCTCAGGGCGTTTTCGTGATCGAAGACATCATGGGCCGATGCGCACCCGAGTTGGGGATCGACCCAGCTGAGTTGCGCAGGCACAACTTCTACGTCGCCGGTCAAGACACCCCGTACGGGCAGCCGGTGCGCCACGCCGAACGGATGCACGAGATCTGGGACCAGGTGCTCGAGAACGCGAACTTCACCGAGCGCAGCACGGAGATCGCCGCGTTCAATGCGGCGCACCCTCACGCGAAGCGCGCGCTTGCCGTCACACCCATCAAGTTCGGCATCTCGTTCAACGTCGCCGCGTTCAACCAGGCTGGCGCCCTCGTTCTCGTCTACAAAGACGGCTCCGTGCTCATCAACCACGGTGGCACCGAAATGGGCCAGGGCCTTCACACCAAGATGATTCAGGTGGCCGCGACGGCGCTTGGCGTTCCGCGTTCCGCCGTGCGACTCGCGCCGACACGCACAGATAAGGTGCCCAACACTTCGGCGACCGCAGCAAGCACCGGCGCGGATCTCAATGGCGGTGCCGTGAAGAACGCGTGCGAGCAGATTCGCGATCGCATGGCCGGCGTGGCCGCCACGATGCTGCGCACCAGTCCCAGCGACGTGCGCTTCTCGCACGGCGAGGTGACAGCGCTGGGCCAGCACGACTCCGTCACGTTCAACGACGTGGCGAAGGAGGCGTACCTGCAGCGCGTTCAGCTCTCGGCATCCGGCTATTACCGCACCGAAGGGCTGCACTGGGATTCCGAGGCATGGTTCGGCTCGCCGTTCAAGTACTTTGCGTATGGAGCCGCCGCCACGGAGGTTGAGGTCGACGGCTTCACAGGGGCCTACCGCATCCGCCGTGTCGACATCGTGCATGACGTCGGCGACTCACTCTCGCCGATCATCGACATCGGCCAGGTCGAAGGCGGCTTCGTTCAGGGCATGGGCTGGCTCACGCTCGAGGATCTGCGCTGGGACTCCTCAGACGGGCCTGGGCGAGGGCGACTGCTGACGCAGGCGGCCAGCACGTATAAGCTGCCGAGCTTCTCGGAGATGCCCGAGGAGTTCAACGTCACGCTCTACGATCGCGCTCACGAAGACGGCGTCGTCTACGGTTCCAAAGCCGTCGGCGAACCGCCGCTCATGCTCGCTTTCAGCGCGCGTGAAGCGCTTCGGCAGGCCGCTGCCTCGTTCGGGCCCGCCGGAGCGACGCGCGAACTCGCGTCGCCCGCGACGCCCGAGAACGTGTTCTGGGCACTGCAGCAGGCTGCGGCACGTGGCGTCGACATGCCGAACGACGCCGCCACAGCTCCCGAGCCGAGTCTCGCGGGGTCGTGATGGACTGGCTCAGGGCTGTTCAGGCCCTGCGCGAACGCCGCGAGGGTCACGTCATCGTGACCCTCGCGCGCGTGCGCGGGCATTCGCCGCGCGATGGCGGGGCAAAGATGGTCGTGTCACGGGACGACACCTGGGGCACCATCGGCGGGGGCAACCTCGAAGCGACGGCCATCAACCGGGCCCGTGCGATGTTGGAGTCTGGCGAAGCTGCACCGGAACTTATGACGCTTAATCTGAGCGACAAGGCACCCGCCGAGTACGGCGTTCAATGCTGTGGAGGGGAAGTCACCATGCTTCTTGAACCGGTCCGCACCGTCCCCTCGGTGGCGATCTTCGGCATGGGCCACGTTGGCCACGAGCTCGCCCGCATTCTGTCGCGGCACGATCTCACTCTCGCACTCATCGATTCACGAGAGGATGCCGTCGCCGACGACGGTCTCGCCGTCGTGCGCGACGGTCAGGCGACGATCAGCGTGCATCACGCTCCCGTGCCTGAGTCTGTTCTGCCCCTGCTGCCCGAAGGCACGCACGTGTTCATCATGACGCACGACCACGCGGAAGACCTCGCACTGTGCGACCTTGCGCTGCGCACACCCCGCATCGGCCCGATCGGGCTGATCGGTTCGAGCGCCAAGTGGGCGCGCTTTCGAAAGAGGCTCATCGAGGCGGGCAATGCGCCAGTGCGCGTTGACAGCATCCAGACGCCCATCGGCACCCCGAGCATCCACGCAAAAGAACCGGCTGCGATCGCCGTGAGCGTCGCAGCCGGTCTTCTGAGCAGCTTCTAGCGTCAGCCGCCGAGCATCGCCGTGATCGGCCCGCGGACGAAGTAGAGAACAAAGCCGAACGCCACGACCCACAGCAGCCAGTGCACCTTGCGGGCCCGGCCGGCCGCGACGTTGACAATCGCCCAGCTGATGAACCCGATGCCGATTCCATTTGAGATCGAGTAGGTCAGCGGCATGGTGACGATCGTCAGGAACGCAGGAAGAGCGACAGAGAACTTCTTGAAGCTGATCGCCTTGATCTGCGACATCATCATCGCTCCTACGACGACCAACGCCGCGGAACCGACTTCCATCGGCACGACGGCAGTCAGCGGCGTGAGAAACATCGACGCGAGGAACAGCAGTCCGGTGATGACACTGGCAAAGCCCGTGCGGGCGCCCTCGCCGACACCGGCGGCAGAGTCAACGAACACCGTGTTCGACGAGCCAGAGGTCATGCCACCGGCGACTGCTCCAGCGCCCTCGACGATGAACGCGGCGCGCAGACGCGGAAAGGTGCCGTCCTTGTGCGCGAGGCCTGCCTGCTTCGCGAGACCGGTCATCGAACCCATCGCGTCAAAGAAATTCGTGAACACGAGGGTGAATACGAGCATCGTCGCAGCAAGCGCGCCGATGCGCCCGAACGATCCGAAGAGGTCGAACTCGCCAACGAGTGAGAAGTCCGGAATAGAGACGATCTGCGTTGGCAGCGCGGGAACGTTGAGGTGCCAGCCGCCCTCTGCTCCCGGCTGAATTTTGAAGATCGCCTGAGCAATGATCGCGAGAATCGTCGAGGCGATCATGCCGATCAGGATGCCGCCTGGAACCTTGCGAGCGACAAGGATGCCGATGAGCATGAGCGCGATCACGAAGATGGCGGTCGGCAGGGTTGTGAGGCTTCCATTCTCACCCAATTGCACGGGCACGCCATCAGCCGCAGTGACGAACCCCGAATCGATGAACCCGATGAAGGCGATGAACAGGCCGATGCCGACAGTGATGGCTGCCTTGAGCTCCTTCGGGATGGCCCGGAAGATAGCTGTTCGTGCACCGGTGGCTCCGAGCACAACGATGATCACACCGTTGATGATCACGAGCCCCATGGCCTCGGGCCAAGTCACATCGTGAATGACGGAGACAGCGAGAAATGAGTTAATGCCGAGACCGGCGGCAAGGCCGAACGGAAGGTTCGCCACCACCCCGAACAGCAGCGTGATCACTCCGGCGGTCAGGCCGGTGACCGCGCCGACTTGCTCGGCGGGGAGCCATCCGCCGGCGGCGTCAGTCGCCGCGGCATCCGCTGAATATCCACCGATAATCAGGGGGTTCAAGATGACGATGTACGCCATTGTGACGAATGTGACGATTCCGCCGCGAAACTCGCGAGCGAGTGTTGAGCCTCGCTCGGTGATCTGGAAGAAACGATCGAGGGCCGAACGGCCTGCCGGGTTCGATCGATTGCCTTCGTCGTCGGTTCGTGTGTGCGCACGAGTCTGAGTCATTGTCGCCTCCTCAGTACTCGATGCGCGAGGCGGTGTTGCCCCACTCGATGAACGGAGCAGTTCGCGTCGGGTCATCGAGCGGAATGAACGAGACGGGCAGCATGCTCTGGCGCACATCGGGTTCATCGAAGAAGCGATAAAACGCCGCGTCATCGAAGCCTGCGTCTGCGGCATCGCCACGGTTCGCCGCGAAGACGATGCGATCGAGACGCGCCCATAGCGACGATGCAAGACACATGGGGCACGGCTCACAACTCGTGTAGAGCACAGCGCCGCTGAGATCGAACGATTCCGTTGCCGAGCATGCGGCTCTGATTGCCGAGACTTCGGCGTGAGCAGTCGGATCGAGACTCGCTGTGACGCGGTTGACGCCCTCGAATTCCTGACCATCTGCCGTGACGATCAGGGCACCGAACGGGCCACCCTGCTCTCTCACGTTCTGCGTAGCAATGTCGATTGCGCGGGAGAGGTAGACCTCATCGCTGCGCGTATTGGTTTGAACGGTCATCGTCGTCCGTCACCTTCCTATAGGGAAACCGGACGACGCAGGGTGTGAAAATGGCTCAACATCGACCGGAACAGTGAATTTCGTTGAATCGCATTTGTCACGGTAATCATCATCGACGAGCGTGTTGCGGGCGGGTATGAATCTAACAGGAACAGTCGTCAATGTCGAGCCCTTTTGAAATCTTTATTTTGAATAGTGGAAACTTCGGCTTCTACCGGTGTTACTGTGGAAAGCCAGACCGGAGGTGGATGTGGCCGATAAATCTCAGACCGAGAGCATCTCGGGCGCCCGCTCCACCCCGCTATCTTTACCGATGCCGACACTTCGTCGCCCAGCCGAATCCGGCGCTCCATTTGACGCTGATCAGCGTGGCCGGCGGCTTCGTGATCTGCGCATCTCGGTAACGGATCGCTGCAATTTTCGATGCGTGTACTGCATGCCCAAAGAGATCTTCGGACGCGACTACGCGTTTCTCGAACGCGACGAGCTGCTGTCGTTCGAAGAGATCACCCGCATCGCGCGCGCAGCCGCCCGAGGAGGCGTGCAGAAGATTCGGCTCACGGGGGGAGAGCCGCTGCTGCGCCGTGGGCTTGAGAACCTCGTCGCGATGCTCGCCGAAATCAGAACGCCTGAGGGCGCCCCGCTCGATATCGCACTCACCACAAATGGCTCGGCACTCGCCGTCAAGGCCGACGCGCTGAAAGCCGCGGGCCTTGACCGCGTCACCGTCTCGATCGACTCGCTCGACGAGCGGACCTTTCAGAGCATGAACGACGTCAAGTTTCCCCTCGCGCGCGTACTCGACGGCCTTGAGGCAGCGCACACCGCTGGACTCGGCCCGATCAAGGTGAACATGGTCGTGAAGAAGGGCCTCAACGATCACGACATCGTGCCGATGGCCCGGTATTTCAAGAACACTCCCTACGTGCTCCGCTTCATCGAATACATGGATGTCGGCTCGACAAACGGCTGGAGACTCGACGACGTCGTCACTGCAGACGAGATCGTGTCACGCATTTCATCTGAGATGCCGCTTGAGTCGCTCGACCCAACGTCGCCAGGCGAGACGGCCTCGCGCTGGCGCTACAGCGACGGCACGAATGAAATCGGTGTGATCGCATCGGTGACTCAGGCGTTCTGCTCCACGTGCACTCGAGCTCGTATCTCAACCGAGGGCCAGCTCTTCACGTGTTTGTTCGCCGATGCCGGATATGACCTCAGGAGTCTGCTGCGTGCTGACTGCACAGACGTGGAGCTCGACGGCGCGCTTCGCGGCATCTGGGCACGCCGGACAGACAACTATTCTGAGAGGCGAGCGAGCCTGACCCCCGGCTCGCGACGCAAGATCGAGATGTCGTACATCGGCGGCTGAGCGTGTGCAGCCACACGCTGAGTCGCGAGCGTGCATGCTCATTCTGATGAGCGCTCGTCATCCTCAGCTCGGGCGCGCACGGTCTGCACCTCGATGCCCTGGGTGTTGAGCAGGCGGCCGTCGACGACGTGGTCACCCTCTTCGAGTAGATCGAGAACATCTTCCGACACAAACCGTGCCGGCGTTGAGGCGACCACGCTGCCCTCACTCGTTGACCGTCGACCAATGTGGTTGAAAACGACGTTCAGCAACACGGCCATGACGGTCGCCGAGCTGATGCCCGACTGGAAGATCACCTGGAACCAGCTGGGGAAATCATCGTAGATGTCGGGCTGCACGAGAGGGAGCATTCCGAACGACAGCGAGATGGCAATGATGATCAGATTCAAGTTATTGCGATAGTCCACCTTGGACAGCGTGTTGATTCCGCTCGCCGCAACCGTTCCGAACAAGGCAATCCCCACGCCGCCGAGAACCGGCGTCGGCACCGCCGCCACCACACGACCGAGCACGGGAAGAACACCAAGCACGACGAGCACGACTCCACCGGTAGCGACGACGAAACGGCTCGACACCTTGGTAATGGCGACAAGGCCCACGTTCTGCGCGAAGGCGCTCTGAGTGAAGGAGTTGAAGACGGGTGAAATCGCGCTCGAGAGCATGTCCGCCCTCAATCCGGCGGCGATCCGCTTGGAATCGACCTTGGTGCGCACGACCTCGCCCACGGCGAGGATGTCGGCCGTTGTCTCCGTAAACGTGACAAGGATCACGATCAGCATCGAGATGATTGCCGCGATGTCGAACGTTGGCATGCCGAATGCGAACGGAGTGGGAATGGCGAAGACCGGCCCGGTCAGCACCTCCGAAAAATCGGCCATCCCGATCAGTGCCGCGATGATCGTCGACAGCACCAGCGACAGCAGAATCGAGAGGCGTGAGATTGCGGGCGTGCCGAATTTCGACAAAACGATAATGAGACCAAGCGACAGCGCAGCAAGTCCGATGTTCGCCGCAGAGCCGTAGCCCGGGGCATCCGGATCGCTGCCCATCGCCCACCCAGCTGCTACGGGGAGAAGCGACATGCCGATGGCCGTGATGACGACGCCGGTCACGACGGGAGGGAAGAACTTGACGATCATGGCGAAGAACGGTGCGATGATCAGCCCGATCACCGACGACGCGATCACGGCGCCGAAGACGCGAGGGAGGCCGCCGCCACCATCGAGGATCGCCATCATCGTGGCGACACCAGAGAATGAGACACCCTGAACCAAGGGAAGCTGCGAGCCGAAGAACGGCACGCCAAGCGTCTGAAGGATCGTGGCCAGACCGCCGATGAAGAGGCAGCACGCGATCAGCACCCCGATTTCTGCCGTGGAGAGCCCAGCGGCTTGCCCCACCACAAGCGGCGGCGCAATGATGCCGCCGTACATCGTGAGTACGTGCTGAATGCCGTACATGATCGTCGGCCACGCCTTCAACCGTTCGTCTTCAGGACGGGCGGGAGCGCCCGCCGCGACATTTCGTGAACGAGACCGACTCATTGCACTGACTCCCTTGTCCGCAATTTCTCCCAAATTCCATAACATGAAATTTATTTTTCATGTGGGTAGTGATGAGTGAATCAGCGTCAAGGCAGGCTGTCAAGCACCCGACCACCATCGCACTACTGGAAGATTACGGCACGATCGGCAGACTGATGCGAAATACCGTGCTTCCCGGCTCACTGTCGACGCTCGACTGCCCACCGTGCGCGGCAACGACACCCTGCACGATTGCGAGTCCAAGCCCTGTACTCCCCGTCGTTCGCGCTCGAGAGGAGTCACCGCGCACGAATCGCTCGAAGACGGTGTCGATGACGCCGGTATCAATGCCGGGGCCGTCGTCGGCAACGGAAATAACTGCACGATTGTCGCCCTCGACCGACAGGTCCGTTGTGACGACTGTGCCCGCCGGGGTGTGCACGCGCGCGTTCGCGAGCAGGTTGGCCACCACTTGGAACAGGCGACCGTGGTCTCCTCGAACAATCACCGGGTGTTCCGGAACGGTGACCTGCCACTCATGGTCACCCGCGGCAGCACGAGCATCTGACACCGCATCCTGAACGAGCTCTGCCAGGTCCACATCGGCGTCGTCCAGCTGACGCCCCTCATCGAGGCGTGCGAGAAGCAGAAGGTCTTCGACAATATCGGTCATTCGACGCGACTCCGACTCAATCCGTCCGAGCGCATAGGACGTGTCGTCCGGAATCGTCTCACCGCTCATGCGCGTCAACTCGGCATAGCCGCGGATCGACGCCAGAGGGGTACGCAGCTCGTGGCTGGCATCAGAAACGAAACGCCGCACTTTGTCCTCGCTGTGCTGCCTCGCCTGAAGCGCGTTCGAGACGTGCTCGAGCATGCGATTGATCGCCGTTCCGACGCGCCCGACCTCGGTGTGAGTGTCGGTGTCTTCCTCGGGCACCCTCACGGCGAGCGCCACATCACCCCGATCGAGCGTCATCATCGACACCGTCGTTGCTGCAGCCGTAACCCGTTCGAGCGGACGCAGCGTCAAACGCACAAGCCCATAGGCACCGGCACCCGAGAGCACAAGGGCACCAAGCGCAACGATCGCGACGACCAGAACGAGTTCCGAGATCGTCGCCTCGATATCGTAGAGGGGAAGTCCGACGATGATCGATACTCGAGAAGAGAGCGGAACGGACACCACACGGTAGTTGCCCAATTCTGCACCGAGGTAGACGCTCTCGGGCCGCGCACCGACGTTTTCTGATTGCAGCGCGTCGAGTTGCCTCGAATCAAGGAGCGGGCTGTTGAGGTTCTGGTCGAGATAGGCGCCCGCCACAATAACGTCATCAAAACGCACGGCCCCGAGAGTTCCGACCGACTGCCCGAGCGAGCTGATGAAGTCCGGGCTCGAATCGGAACCCGGAGTGTTCTGGCCCATTGACGCCGCCGATCGAGAGGCAGCTTCGACTAGCTGCTTGTCGATGCGATTCAGCAGAATGGACTGCAGGCTAAACACGCTCACCAGTCCGATGACAAGTGCAGAGAGCGTGATGAATGCCACCGTCGCCGCGACAAGCGTGCGGCGCAGTGGGCGCGGCTGGCGGCTTCCCACGTCAGACGGCCTTCAGCATGTATCCGGCTCCTCGGACGGTGTGGATCATCGGCTCACGTCCCGCATCGATCTTCTTGCGTAGATAGGAGATATACAGCTCGACGACGCTGGCTTTGCCTCCGAACTCGTAGCTCCACACACGATCGAGAATCTGCGGCTTGCTCAGCACCCGTCGCGGGTTGCGCATCAGGTAGCGCAGCAGCTCAAACTCTGTTGCCGTCAGCTCAATGGGCTCGTCACCACGAGTGACCTCGTAGCTGTCTTCGTCGATAACCAGGTCCCCCACAGTGATGATCGAGTCCGAGGCAAGCGCCGACTGCGCGGCCCGTCTGATCAGGCTGCGCAACCGAGCGACAACCTCCTCGAGGCTGAACGGCTTCGTCACGTAGTCGTCACCGCCCGCCGTCAAACCAGCGATGCGGTCATCGAGAGCATCCTTTGCCGTGAGAAAGAGCACGGGAACGTCGTCGCCATCTGCACGCAACCGATGCAGAACAGACATTCCGTCGAGATCGGGAAGCATGATGTCGAGAACGATCACATCGGGTCGAAATTCACGGGCCTGAGAGAGAGCCTCGTGTCCGGTCGCCGCCGTCTGCACCTCCCAGCCCTCATAACGCAGGGCCATCTTGATCAGATCGGTGAGACTCGCTTCGTCGTCGACGGCGAGCACTCGGATCGGCGTTCCATCGGCACGGGTCAGCTTCGTCGTCACGGGTTCGGATGCTGCGGGATACATGCTCATGCTTCCAGTATCCGCGCTTGCCTATGCGTTTCCAATGAACAAGCATCACACTCGCCGAGGGCACCTCGAGCCGCCCTCGGCGTTGCCTCCTGTGAGCTCGCCGTGAGTACGGCACACCAACAGAAAATTAGTTGCCGATAGTCAACTATAAATCTATTGTTGACGAATACAACGATTTTACCTTCTCTGGAGCCTCCCCGCGTGACATCATCTTCAACTGCCGTCTCCCCTGCCGCCCCGCCGACGAAAATGTCGCACCGCGAGGTGCTGCAGGCACTTTCCGGACTGCTCACGGGCATGTTCGTGTCGATCCTTGCCGGAACGGTCGTGAGCAGTTCGCTGCCCGTGATCATCGCCGATCTGGGTGGCACCCAGGCATCCTTCACCTGGGTCGTCACCGCGACTCTGCTGGCCACAACGGTGTCGACGCCCATCTGGGGCAAGCTCGCAGACATTCTGAATCGCAAGCTGCTCATTCAGATCTCGCTCGTGATCTTCGTCTCGGCATCCGCTGCCGCCGGTTTCTCACAAGACCCGTCGATGCTCATCACATGTCGAGTGTTCCAGGGGCTCGGCGCCGGCGGGCTCACATCCCTCAGCCAGATCATCATGGCCGACATCCTCAGCCCGCGCGAGCGGGGCAAGTACATGGGGCTGTTCGGCGCGGTGATGGGAGTGGGAACGGTCGGAGGCCCGCTCATCGGCGGCTTCCTGACTGATGCTATCGACTGGCGCTGGAACTTCTTCGTCGGCATCCCCTTCGCCGTCGTCGCGATCATTCTTCTGCAGAAGACACTCCATCTCCCCAAGCGTCCGCAGACGCGCGTCACAATCGACTACCTCGGCACCGTGCTTCTCGCCGCCGGCGTCTCCCTTCTGCTCATCTGGGTGAGCCTCGCGGGCAGCGAGTTTGATTGGTGGAGCACCGAGACCGTTCTCATGGTCGGCGGTTCGCTCGTGACCATCGCACTCTTCATGATCGTCGAATTCAAGGCGTCGAACCCGATCATCCCCCTCAAGCTCTTCAAGAACCGCACGTTCACACTCGCCGTTATCGGCAGCATCTCCGTCGGTGTTGCGATGTTCGGCACGTCGGTCTTTCTCAGTCAGTACATGCAGCTTGCCCGCGGCGCGACAGCAACCGAGTCCGGGCTCATGACGATCCCGATGATCGGCGGGATGCTTGTTTCGTCAACGGTCGTCGGCATGATCATCACGCGCACAGGCAAGTGGAAACGCTATATGGTCGCCGGTTCGATCCTTCTGACCGTCGGAATGTTCCTCATGAGCACGATTCGGTACGACACCAACTTCGCGCTCGTGTCGCTCTTCATGGTGCTTCTCGGCGCGGGCGTCGGAATGATCATGCAGAATATGGTGCTCGTCGTGCAGAACGCCGTCGACCCGTCGGAGCTCGGTGTCGCCAGTTCAGGTGTGGCCTTCTTCCGCAGTCTCGGCGGCACGGTCGGCATCTCGGCGCTCGGGGCCGTTCTCGGCTCGCAAGCTACCAGCCTCCTCGCTGATCGCAAGGACGATTTGATGGCCGCCATCATGGCTCTCGGCGAGAAGGGAGCATCCGTTGCCGACCAGCTTTCGGGTGGTCAGCTTCCCGCGATGAAGAGCCTTCCCGAGAGTGTGCGGGTGATCATCGAGTCGGTCTACGGGCACGCGGTCGCCGACATCTTCCTCGTGGCGGCCCCGCTCGCATTCGTGACGATTATCACCGTGGCGCTACTGCCCAACCTCTCGCTCAGCGACAAGACGAACCACGAGCGTCTCGGTGAGACGACAGTCGACGGAGCGGGCGAAGAGATTGCTCAGCTCGCAGAGGCCACAGTCGCCGCTGAGCCCCGCACCGGACAGCTCGACATCGTGAACCCCGAGGATGGAGACCGAAAGGACCATCGCTAGGATGTTGGCCATGGCGGACAAGCACGAGAGCACGGCATCCGACCACGACGACGCTATCAGCGATGTTGAGCAGGAATTCGGCGCGATGTACACGCAAATGCGCCGGGTGATGATTCGACGCGCAGAAGCAGTGCATCCCGAGCTGACGGTCTTTGGCTACAAGATGCTTCGCGAGCTGAATTGTGACGAGGCGCTGCAGCAGGGAGTTCTCGCCGACCGGCTCCTGTCAGATAAAGGTGCCGTCAGTCGCGTTGTGCGACAGCTCGAAGATCTCGAGCTCATCACCCGCATCCCCGACCCTGCAGACGGGCGCGCTCAGCTCGTCCGCCTCACCGAAAAGGCGCACATCGCACTCGACTCCGTCGCGGAAGATAACCGGTCAGTGCTGCGATCCCGACTGTCGCTCTGGGAGATCGACGAGATTCGGCGTCTGGGCGACCTCTTGGGCAAACTCAACGAGACAATGGCTGAACGGGAACACGAGCACCGCGACGAGCGTTGACTCGAGCATGAAGCTCGTGCTCTACACCTCGGCATTCTGCGCGCCGTGCGCGGCGGCTCGGCGGGCCGTGGCCGACGTTCAAAACCTCGTGCCGTGGGTGACCTCTATCGAGAGAGACGTCGTCGCCCACGAGACGCATGCGGAAGCGGACGGCATCAGCTCGACGCCAACGCTGCTGATTCTCTCGCCCAGCGGCCGCGAGGTGTTTCGGGCGGAAGGCGCGCCACGCACCGATCAGCTGCTCACCGCCGTGGCGCTGCACCGTGATGCCGCGTGACGGTCGCGCGCGTGTGACGGCGACTGCCGACACAGCGAATGCGATGATCAGAGCGGTCGCCACGCACACACAGCCGGCAACCGACGTGAGCCCGCCGCGCTGGGCAGGGTCGAGAAAATCGTAGGGGTACCAACCAACAATCGCGCCGCGCACCATCGTGTAACTGAGCCACGCGACGGGGGCCCCCATAATATTCCGGATGCTGCGCCAGGGCACGGCATGTCGCTGCTGACCCGTGGCCCAGACGAGCACGACGCTCAGTGGTCCGACAACGTGGAGAACCTCGTTCGCCCAGCTGTCTGGCGCTGTCGACACGGCACGAAGCGAGACGTTATAGACGGCGCAGGTTGTCATCGTGTACGCAACCGTCGCGATCACAAGTTGCGCATACCAATCAGGATCGCTGTCAGAGCGAACGGCAACGACGCTTCCGATGCCGAAGGTCACCGCAGCCAAGCTGTTCGCCATTGTTGTGAAATAGCTGGCATAGTCGACAAAGTGATCGAGGGGACTCACACCGAGCAGACTCGCCGTGCGCACGAACTCGAAGCCGAGCGCAACCACCAGAGTGATCGCTATCGCCGCGCGAACGGCACCTTCGCGCGCACGCATGGGCTCATGCTACGACGGCCGCCTGGCGCGCGGTAGACCCCGAACGGGGCTTACCGCCTCCGCAATGCTGCGCGAGTTACTGGTTACTGAATGCTGCGTCGAATGACGTCTCGGGCTGTTTCCACAGCAATGAGCGAATGTACCCGACGGCTTCCCGTGCGCCGTGAAGGCGATCCATGCCAGCATCCTCCCACTCGATTGAGATGGGGCCGTCGTAGCCGATCGCGGTCAGCGCCCGAAATGCATCTTCCCACGGGACGTCGCCGTGACCCGTCGAGACGAAGTCCCAGCCGCGTCGAGGGTCGCCCCACGGAAGATGGGAACCGAGAACACCCGCGCGGCCCTGCACCGGGCGCATCCGCGTGTCTTTGCAGTCAACGTGATAGATGCGGTCGCGGAACTCCCAGATGAACCCGACGGGGTCGATCTGCTGCCACATCATGTGACTCGGGTCCCAGTTGAAGCCAAATGCCTCGCGGTGGTCGATCGCCTCGAGTGTACGCACGCTCGTCCAGTAGTCATACGCGATCTCGCTCGGGTGCACCTCGTGTGCGAATCGAACACCCTCGGCGTCGAACACGTCGAGAATCGGATTCCACCGGGCTGCGAAATCGTCGTAGCCTTCGTCGATGACGCTCGCGGGAACGGGAGGAAACTGCGCAACGTAGGGCCAGATCTTCGAGCCCGTGAACCCGACGACCACATCAACGCCGAGCTTTCGGGCAACGCGAGCCGACCGCTTCATGTCTTCTGCAGCACGCTGCCGCACTCCCTCGGGGTCGCCGTCGCCCCAGGTCGATGGACGCACGATCGCCTTGTGGCGAAAATCGATCGGGTCGTCGCACACGGCCTGCCCGGTGAGGTGGTTCGAGATCGCGTAGACCTTGAGGCCGTAGCGATCGAGAATGTCGAGGCGGCTCTTCAGGTATGCGTCGTCCTGATCGGCGCGCTCCAGGTCGAGGTGGTCGCCTGATGCGGCGATCTCGAGTCCGTCGTAGCCCCACTCGGCTGCATGCCGCGCCACCTCCTCGAACGGCATGTCGGCCCATTGCCCGGTGAACAGCGTGACCGGGTGCGTCGATTCGTTCGTCATCGTGTCTCTCCTCGTGCTTGTCAGCTGTGCGGTCAGGTTGCGGCGGGCACGTCGACCCACGCGGCAGTTTCGGATGCCGTCATGACGGCGTCCGTCAAGCGCACGGCGCGCAGCCCGTCATCGAAGCGCGGCAGCCCGTCGGGCGAGGCGCCGCCGACAGCGGCGTAGACGTCGCCGACGAACGCGTTGAAAGCATCTTGGTAACCTTGCGGATGGCCGGCTGGCACCGTGCAGAGCCGCGCGGCATCCGGGCTCAATTGGTCCGCGTCGCGCGGAACGATAAGGCTTCCCGTGCGCCGTCCGACCCACAGGGTCTCCGGTTGCTCCTGCTCGAAGCCGATGCTCTCCGCGCTGCCCGCAATCTCGATGGTCAGCGCGTTCTTACGGCCGGGGGCGGTCTGCGACACCAGCAAGGTGCCGATCGCGCCGCCCGTGGTCTCAAAAACGACGGCGGCGGCGTCCTCCGTCGTGATTGCCTGGTGCTCTGCACGGTCTCCGAAGAAGGTGCGCGCGGTCGAGGCGACACGCGTCACACGGTCACCGGTGACGAACTCGATCAGATCGATGAGATGCGAGCCGATGTCAGCGAATGCTCGAGAACGGCCACCCGCTGCGGCATCCACACGCCAATTGTCGTCCGCCTCATCGAGCATCCAATCCTGCAGATATGAGCCGCGAATGCTCAGGACGCGCCCAGACTCGCCTGAGGCGATGCGATCGCGGGCGTGGCGGACGAGCGGGTGGAAACGGTAGACGAAAGGCACAGCGGCGGTCACACCGGATGCTGTGTGCACGAGTCGCTCGGCATCGGCAACCGTCGTCGCGAGCGGTTTCTCACACACTACGTGCAGACCGGCTTCGAGCACAGCGAGCGCCTGCGGCGCGTGCAGCGCGTTCGGCGTGCAGACGTGCACTGCATCGACGTTGTCGATGAGCGCGTCGAGCGAATCGAATCCGCGCTCGATGCCCAGCTCCGCCGCCACCTGCTGCGAGCGCTCGGGAGAAGATGCGACGACGCCGGCGAGAACTGCACCGGTGCTTCGTGCCGCGCGTGAGTGCACGGCCGCCATGAAGCCTCCGCCGACGATTCCTACCCTCAGCGGGGCTGTCACTGCGACACCGTTGCCCGACGCGGGTCCCATCCTTCGGGGAGTGCGGGCTGTCGTTCGACCGTGCTCTCGACCGCGACGGGCGAGCCGGACTCGGCAGCCTCGATCGTCGATACCATGACGTCGAGCACGTGGAACGCCTGCTCGCCCGACGCGCGCTCCGTGCGTCCCTCGCGAATCGCCTGTGCGAGTTCGGCGACGCCCGTGCCGCGCGATGTCGTCGTGCCTGTCGACGCGATGGTGTCGACATCGTCTCCACCACGGTGCACGACCAGGTCGCCCTCGAAGGTATTCGGGTCGGGGACGACGAGCGTGCCATCGACGCCGGCAACCTCAAACTGGGTGCGGCCGAGCTTCGAGTCGAAGCTGAAGATGCTTTGCGCGGTCTGTCCGCTTTCAAACTCGTACATCGCGGCGACGTGCGTCGGCACGGTCACATCGAAGCTCTCTCCCGCACGGGGTCCGGAGCCGATCGTACGCGTTGCTCGCGCCTTCGATGCCGATGCCGTGACGCGTTTGACCGGGCCGAACAGCTGCACGAGCGTCGTGATGTAGTACGGGCCGATGTCGAAGAGTGGGCCGGCGCCGTCGTGAAAGAGGAAGTCGGGGTTGGGATGCCACGATTCCGGCCCTGGGCTCTGCATGAGTGTAAGTGCAGTAAGCGGCGCCCCGATCGCGCCGGATTCGAGCAGCCGGCGAGCCGACTGGATTCCCGCACCGAGAAATGTGTCGGGTGCGGTCGCCACACGCTTGCCTGCGGCATGAGCGGCGTCGAGCAGCTTCTTGCCCGACTCTCGATCGAGCGCAAACGGCTTCTCGCTCCAGACGTGTTTGCCCGCAGCAAGCACCTGCAGCGCCACCTCCACGTGCACGGCGGGGATCGTGAGATTCACGACGATCTCGATCTGGTCGTCGGCGAGCAGCTCGTCGACGGTTCCGGATGCTGCGACGCCGAACTTCTGCGCCTGTGAGGCAGCACGCTCGGTGTCGAGGTCGGCGATGAACCGCACGTCAAGATCGGGGAACGTCGTGAGGTTCTCGAGGTACTGAGAGCTGATTGTTCCGGCGCCGATGACGCCGATTCCAACGCGGCTCACGCGCTGGCTCCGTTCTCGAGTGAGGTCAGATAGGCGAGGCTGTCGACGACGGCCTCAAAGCGGTCGCCGCGCGAGTCGTCAAGTTCGATCACGCGCAATGCGTTCGGAGCCGCTGCGAGAATCGCGGGAATGTCGAGCGAACCGCTGCCTACCGCCACCTGATCCTTCGTCTCGGCAGTTCCGGGGCCGTCTTTCACATGGATAGCGACAACGCGGTCACCGAGGCGGCCCAGAAGCTCGACAGGGTCGGCACCGCCGACGGCAACCCAGTACGTGTCGACCTCGAGCACAACGGCAGGATCCAGAAGTCCGGCGAAGTATTCGAGGGCCGTGACCCCATCGATGGTGTTCTCGATCTCGTGAGCATGGTTATGGTAACCAACGGTGATGCCGTGCTCTGCCGCAATCTGCGCAGCCTCGTTGAGACGGCGCGCCGTCTCGGAAACGTCTTCAGCTGTCGTCCACTTCTCCGGCGCCACGAACGGGTCGATGACCGTAGAAATGCCCATGGATGCCGCGGCTGACGCGACGTCGGCAATGTTGCCGTCTGCGATGAATCCCTGGTGCGTTGTCGGCGTGGCGAGCCCTGTCGATGTGAGAGCACCGGCGAGTTCGGGAAAGTTCGTGAAGGCGAACGGCTCGACGCGGCTAAAACCGGCGTCAGCAAGGCGGCGGAGCGTGCCGGGCAGATCCTCGGCGATTGCCTCTCGCACGGTATAGAGCTGCACTGATATTGCGGACGTAGTCACGGTTCTCCTCGCTGAGTGGGGTAGTCATGCCTGGACTCCCATTCAAATGCCACTTTTGATCGCTGTCAAGCAGAAGTTGAATATCTATCGCCAGTAGCGACATATGGTTTACTCAAAACATGGTGAACGTCACGGGACACACGGCGCCACGAGCCACCTCAACAGGCGACTTGCTGCACATACTGCGTGATCGCGTTCCTCGCACAAAAGCTGAGATCGCGGCCCTGACCGGGCTGTCGCGTTCAACGGTCTCCGCTCGCGTGGACGCCCTGCTCACGAGGGGCCTCGTCGAACCTGCGGGCGAAGCTGCATCGTCGGGAGGACGCCCGCCGTCGCGCATCGCCTTCGCACCGGCATCCCGTCTCGTGATCGGAATCGATATCGGCGCGACCCACGGCATTGTCGCCGTCGCCGACCTCGCCGGCAGCATCCTCGCCGAGCGCTCCTCGCGCCTTCGAATCGCCGATGGACCAGAACCCGTGCTCGAGTGGGCGACGTCAGAGGCGCTCTCGCTGCTGCGCACTATCGACCGTGACATCGCCGATCTGATCGGTGTCGGCGTCGGTCTTCCCGGCCCTGTCGAGCATTCGACGGGATTGCCCGTGAATCCGCCGATCATGCCCGGCTGGGATCGCTTCGACGTGCCCGGTTTCGTGCGGAGGCGAATTCCGGTCTCTGTGCTCGTCGACAACGACGTGAACATCCTCGCGCTGGGCGAGCACGCCATGTCGTGGCCGGACTCCGATGAGCTCATCTTCGTCAAAGTAGCCACGGGCGTTGGCGCCGGAATCATCATGGGCGGAGAGCTGCAGCGTGGTGCCCGCGGTTCAGCCGGTGATCTCGGCCATCTCCGCCTCCCCCAGACTGAGCCTCCTGGTTCCCCTGACCTTGAAGATATCGCGGGCGGTCCCGCCATCGCGGCGAAGCTTGGCGGCACGACGAGCTCCGATGTTATCGATGCAGTGCGCGCTGGCGACGGCCAGGCGTTCGAGGCCGTGCGGCAAGCCGGGCGCGATGTCGGCGAAGTGCTCGCGGGCGTCGTCAACCTGCTCAATCCCTCGGTGATCGTGGTCGGGGGCAGCATTGCGCGTGCGGGCGAGCATCTGATTGCCGGAGTTCGCGAGGTCGTCTATAGGCGCTCGATACCTCTCGCCACCCAAGATCTTGCAATCGTCACGTCGCGCGGCGGCGAATCGGCCGGAGTGCTCGGCGCGGCGATCATGGTGATCAACTCGGCCCTCGCCCCCGATGCGGTCGACGAACTGCTCAGCCGCTGAATTCATCACACGGATGCCGCAACGCGGCGCGCGTGCACGGCAGACCGTGAGCCCGAGAGACAATAGACGGGTGCATTCCCGTCTCGCCAGCCGCATCATCGCCGATTCGAGCGACCGCGCGGGCTGGCTTCGCGCACGTTCGCGCGGAATCACCGCTACCGATGTCGCCAAGCTTTCGACACCGCACTCCATTCAGGTGGCCGCCGATGCGAAACTGCACGGCACCGGATTCACCGGCAACGTGTACACAGATCACGGCCGACGCCGCGAGCCCGAGATCGCTGCGTGGGTGGCAGCGACACACGGCATCGAGCCCTCATCTGCGCTGTTTCGCGCCGAAGTCGAGCACCGCCATCTCGCCACGCCAGACGGCGTCGTCTCAACACCTGACGAACGCGTCGTTCTCGCTGAGATCAAGACAACGACGAAAGCCTGGCGGTCGATCCCCCGCAACTACCTGCGGCAGGTGTGGTGGCAGCAGTATGTGCTCGGCGCAGAGCGCACCCTCGTCGTCTGGGAGCAGCACGACAATTTTGTTCCCATCGGCGACGCGCCGCTCTGCCAGTGGGTTGACCGCGACGAAACGCAGATCTCGCGCCTCATTACGCTCGCCAATCAGCTCATTGACGAGCTGCATCGCCGCACGTCGCGATCGGGCTGACGCCCGGCGTCTGTGGCAGACTTCGGGTATGACCGAGAGCGCATCCGTCCCCGACTCCATGACCGCGATCATCGCCGACGAACCGGGACCTGTCGACGTTCTACGCCCCGCGACGGTACCCGTTCCGCCCACGTACATCGGCGAGATTCTCGTCAAGGTCGCTGCGGCCAGCATCAATCCCATCGACACGAAGATTCGGTCGGGAGCGAGCCCGACGGCCAAAGCCCTGAACTACCCCGCCACCCTCGGCCACGACTTCAGCGGCACCGTCGCACGGTCTCCCTATGAGGCGCATCCGCTTTCGGCTGGCACCGAAGTGTACGGCATGACGCGGCTCCCCCGGTACTCGGGGAGCCACGCCGAGTACGTGTCCGCACCAACGCTCTGTGTCGCGCCCAAACCTCACACGCTCTCGCACGTGGAGGCCGCGTCCGTGCCACTCGCCGCGCTCACCGCGTGGGGCGCCGTCGTCGACGTCGCGCGCGCACACTATGGCCAGCGCATTCTCATTCACGCCGGAGCGGGAGGGGTGGGGCAGTTCGCCGTACAGTTCGCCCGTTTTTTCGGCGCAGAGGTCATCTCCACAGCATCCGCACGCAATGTCGACTTTGTGCGAGAGCTCGGCGCATCGGCCGTTATCGACTACACGGCCACACGCTTTGAGGACGAGGTGTCCGACGTCGACACCGTGATCGATCTCATCGGCAACGTCACAGATGACACCGGTTCACGCTCGTTGCGGGCTCTCAAGCCGGGCGGGCTCTTCGTGAGTGTGCCGACCGGCTCGTTCCCCGCCATGCAGAGCGAAGCGGATGCTGCCGGAGTCACCGCAACACGATTCACCCTCACACCGAGCGGTGATGTGCTCACGAAGATCACCCGTCTCATCGATCAGGGCGACGTGCGGGTGCATATCGACAAGACCTTCGACCTTGTGGATGCTGCAGAGGCTCACGCCGCCGTGGAATCCGGCCACACGCGCGGCAAGGTCGTGCTCACCGTCTAGTCAGGTCAGTCGCGCAGCACGCACTGCATGACGAAATCGTCACACCAGCGGTCACCGACTCTGAAACGTCGCGTTCCGACAACGGCGAAATCCGACTTTTCGTAGAAGCGCACGGCGCGCGTGTTGAGCTGGTTCACGCCGAGCCAGACGCCCCGAGCACCGTGCGCAAGCGCCGCCTCCAGCGTGTAACGCATCAGGGAGCCCGCCGCTCCAGTGCCGTGTGAGCTCGCGCGCACATAGACCTTGTTGAGTTCAACTGCGGGTCGGGCCGTAACAGCTTCGTCGACGTGCGGATCACTCGGCGATCGGTCGATGAGCAGCGTGTACCCATCGAGCACATCATCGGCCTCGGCGAGAAGCAGCATGTGCGTCGGGTCCGTGAGGTACGCCGTGAACCGCTCGGGCGAGAGATTCTCGTTCGCGAAGCTCTCGATATCGGCCCTCGGCATGTCGGGCGGGCACGCGAGACCGAATGTCTCGACAGCGAGTGCCGAAACTGCATTCGCGTCACTGGCCGTCGCCTGTCGAACTGCAGTCACCTTTCGAAGCCTACCGGTGGTCGGCGCTGGTGACCATGATGGTGCGTCAACGAAAAGTGCCCCCGCCGCTCGTCGCAGCAGGGGCACTTTTTCGTCAGACGGGATCAGAAAACGTTCACGTCAAGTGGGATTCCGGGGCCGAATGTTGTCGAGACGGCTCCCTTCTGAATGTAACGACCCTTTGAGCTCGTTGGCTTGAGGCGCACGACCTCTTCAAGAGCGGTGTTGATGTTCTCAGAAAGCTGCTCGGCTGTGAAGCTGGCCTTTCCGACAACAAAATGGATGTTGGCGTGCTTGTCGACACGGAAGGCGATCTTTCCGCCCTTGATGTCGTTGACTGCCTGCGCAACGTTCGGCGTTACTGTGCCGGTCTTCGGGTTCGGCATGAGGCCACGAGGACCAAGCACCTTTCCGAGACGGCCGACCTTGCCCATGAGCTCCGGCGTCGACACGGCGGTGTCGAAATCGGTGTAGCCCTCGGCTACCTTCTCAATGAGCTCGTCGCCGCCGACCTCGTCTGCGCCCGCCTCGATGGCAGCCTCAGCTGCTGCACCGGTTGCGAACACGATGACGCGAGCAGTCTTACCCGTACCGTGAGGAAGAATAACGGTACCGCGAACCATCTGGTCGGCCTTGCGGGGGTCGACGCTGAGCTTCAGAGCCACCTCGACAGTCGAGTTGAACTTCGACGAGCCGGTCTCCTTAGCGAGCGCAACTGCCTCGTCCGGTGTGTAGTGCTTTCCAGCCTCGATCTTGTCGGCTGCGGCCCTGTAGGCCTTTGACTTCTGTGCCATTTTTTTCTCCTGTTGAGAATGTGGTCATCTGCGCCTGGCCGGCGCTGCCACTGATGTCTGGGGGAACGAGTGTTACTCGACGGTGATGCCCATGGAACGAGCGGTGCCGGCGATGATCTTCTTCGCGGCGTCGACGTCGTTCGCATTGAGGTCGGCCATCTTCTGCTCGGCGATCTCTTTCACCTGGTCCTGAGTCAGCTTGCCGACCTTGGTGGTGTGAGGAACCCCGGAGCCCTTCTTGACTCCCGCAGCCTTCTTGATGAGCTCAGCTGCCGGCGGGGTCTTGAGGATGAACGTGAACGAGCGGTCCTCATAAACGGTGATCTCGACCGGAACGACGTTTCCGCGCTGCGACTCAGTCGCTGCGTTGTACGCCTTGCAGAACTCCATGATGTTGACGCCGTGCTGACCGAGCGCCGGGCCGATAGGCGGGGCGGGGTTGGCGGCGCCGGCGTTGATCTGAAGCTTGATCAGACCAGTAACCTTCTTCTTCGGTGCCATGTTTCTTCCTTCTTCTGGTAATCGAACTTCGCCGGATCTGGCGAATGCTCTCCCGACGGCCCTGGCCGGGCCGCGGTAATCCGGTCGACGCCTTGCGGCGCGACCGAGGTACTAAAGCTTTGTCACCTGGTCGAAGCTGAGCTCGACCGGAGTCTCGCGCTCGAAGAGCGAGACGAGCACGGTGAGCTTGCCGCTCTCAGGCTTGATCTCACTGATCGTGCCAGGCAGACCCGCGAACGAGCCTTCCTTGATGGTGATGGTCTCGCCGACCTCGAAGTCGATCTCTGCAGGAATCGAGCGCGAGGGCGTCTTTCCTCCGCCGGAGCCTCCACCGGTCTTGGCCGGGGCAGTCTCTTTGATCTCGACGAGGCTTTTGAGCATGTTGAATGACTCTTCAAACCGCAGCGGAACCGGGTTGTGTGCGTTGCCGACGAATCCTGTGACTCCAGGTGTGTGGCGAACGACAGACCAGCTGTCTTCGTTGAGCTCCATGCGAACGAGCACGTAGCCGGGAACGCGAACGCGGGTGACCATCTTGCGCTGGCCGTTCTTGATCTCCACCACGTCTTCCATGGGGACCTCGACCTGGTAGATGTAGTCCTCGACCTCGAGCGTGCCTTTGCGCTGCTCGATATTCGCCTTCACGCGACGTTCGAAGCCGGCGTAGGAGTGAATGACGTACCACTTGCCCGGCATCATGCGCAGTTCGGTGCGAAACTCCTGGTACGGGTCGACCTCTGTCTCGGTCTCTTCGTCGGCCGCCTCGGCGTCAGACGCCGATTCATCGCCGGATTCCGGCGTCTGTCCGAGAGCGTCGAGTGCAGCGTCGAGTGAACCCTCGACGTCTCCGTCTTCGACGTGCAGCGCACGGTTCTCGGCAGGCTCTACGGCTTGCTCGTTACCGGCGAGGACGTTGCCCTCTTGGGCCTCGTCGACCTCAGACGACTGCTCAGCCGCGGTTGCCCAGTCGACGTCGTCTCGGTTTCTCTCTGACACTGAATTCATTCCATTTCTTTTCGTGCGGCGTCGCCCCGCTGTGCGGAAACAGGCGCCGTATGAGGTGACCCGATCAGACCCCGGGGCTTCCGAAGGTCAAGATGACGAGCCAGCTGAAGAGCTGGTCGAGCCCGAACACGAGCGCCATCATGAAGATCACGAAGACCAGCACGACGCCTGTGTAGCTCCACAGCTCCTTCTTCGTCGGGGTGACGACCTTCTTGAGTTCGTTGATGACCTGCTTCAGGAACAAAATGATCCCGGCGAAGGGTCCACGCTTTGCGGCGCGGTCTTTCTTCGCTGCAGCGACGACATCCTCGCTCGGGGTGTCGATTACTTTACGGGCCAACGTGTTACACCTTTCGTGTGCCGGTGCTCACGCACCGACGCGCAGGGCGGACAGGACTCGAACCTGCAACCTGCGGTTTTGGAGACCGCTGCTCTACCAATTGAGCCACCGCCCTATGAGTGGGGTTGCACCTACTCTAGGGGTGAAATCTGCACAGCACCACCGAGCCGTGAACGCATTGCGCGAAGCGAATTTAGGCACAGAAAAGCTTGGCAGACTTCAACTACCTCGCATAAGTGTACGCGACGCGCGAGTCATCTCCAAGCTGAGCCGGCTGGTGTCCTGCGCCGGGCGCAGCGTGCCTCGCTACTCACGTCTCGTCTGCTTCCCCGTCCACAGATAGAAAGCTTTGCGAGTTATCCACAATGGTGGTTTGATCTGGGGTTTGTGTCGGTAGGAATGTCGGTGGCTGCTGGAAGACTGTGGTCATGCAAAGCACGTCGGCGGCGTCAGGTGTCGAGACTCCAGAGGGTCCGGATGCTGTCGCCGCGCGCATTGCTGAGAATGCGCTGTCGGCTGTTGCCGAGCTCGCTTCTATCAATCCGGCGCAGCTTTCGGCGAACGCGCTGCTGACCTACGTTGGTGTTCTGGGGAACATCGCCCGCCTGGTCGAGGGCCGCCAGATCGGCAATGTCGGTGACATTGCCCGGCGTTCGGATACGGATGCGGGGTTTGAGGGTCTCGCTGCCCGTCACGGGTCATCGTCTCCAACAGGACTGTTTGAGAAGATCACCGGGGTGAAGAACTCCACAGCGCACCGATACTCGAAGGTCGCCGAGCAGACGACTCCGCGGGTGTCTGACACGGGGCTGCCGTTGGATCCAATGTTCACCCAGACGGCGGATGCTCTTGCTGAGGGCACGATCGGTCTCGATGTTGCCGAGGTGATCACATCGGCGTTGGCTCCGGTACTGTCGCGGGTGGCACCAGAACAGGCAGATTGGGCCGAGAACACACTGCTCGGCAACGCCACGGGCGCATACGGTGAGATTCCTGTCACGGCGGATGCTCTGCGTCAGCAGGCCCGCATGTTTTGTGTTGCGTTGGATCCGGATGGTGTGGAACCCACAGCGGAAGAACTCCATCAGGCACGTGCTCTGCTGTTTCGTCACCAGGACGACGGGAGTATGAGAATCACCGGCACTCTCTCCCCGGAACAGGCAGCACAGGTGACACCCGTGTTTGACGCATTCATGTCCAAGAGAACATCACCAAAGTTCATGGAAACCGAAGAACTCGCCGCCCACGGTGAAGAACCGGAAGCACGGTCGAAGCAGCAGGAACGCGCCGACGTGTTCACCCCGAAGCAACGCCTCGCGCTCATCGCCCGCGACGGCGGCACGTGTGTTGCTGCTGACTGTGACATCCCCGCCTGGCTGTGTGAAGCACACCACGTACACGGGTGGGCAAAGGACGGGAAGACCGACACCACGAACGGTGTCATGCTCTGCTGGTGGCATCACAGGCTTGTCGAACGCGGCGAATGGTCACTCACCCGCGACAACACAGGGCAACCGAGACTCGTTCCACCAGACTGGTACGTGAATCGACGGTATCTCGGCAGGCGGCGCAAACCCGGAGACGATAACGACACCGGACCCGACCCCGGACGAGATACCAGGCCGCGCACCTGACGTACGCGGCGGCCCCGGGGAACAGACACGCACGAGTCACACCACTCGAAGCGCCACATGGAATGCGCCCAAATGCTACCCAGCGCACGTCGGCATCCAGACTGTCGTTCGCAATGGCCACGCAGCGCTCTGGCGTGAAAAGATGGAACCATGCAGATTCCACGCCGCGTCGGGGTCGTGCTCTTCGACGACTTCGAACTGCTCGATGCCTTTGGCCCCATTCAGCTGCTCAGTCGCGTGCCCGAAGAATTCTCGATCACACTCGTTGGCCCGACCGCAGGGCCCGTGCGCAGCCGCCAGGGCACACTCATCACCGCCGACACAAGCTACGCCGACGCAGAGACACCCGACATCGCTCTCGTGCCGGGCGGCATGGGAACGCGCGGCCTCGTTGCCGAGCAGAGCTTCCTGACATGGCTCAGTGAATGGGCGACTTCCGCCAGCCTCGTCACTTCCGTCTGCACAGGCTCAGCGCTGCTTGCGGCAGCCGGCCTTCTCGAGGGCTATCGGGCAACGTCAAACAAGCGCGCATTCGACTGGGCGACACAGCACGGCGAGAACGTCACGTGGGTGCGACACGCACGTTGGGTTGTCGACCGCGACCGTTGGACATCATCGGGAATCGCTGCCGGCATGGACATGACTCATGCCCTCATCGCCGATCAACTCGGCCCGGATGTCGCGGCAGAAGCCTCTGCCAGCATCGAGTACGAGCCCCATACCGACCCGGAATGGGATCCATTCGCACGGTACAACGGAAACGCGTGACACGGTCTGCGGGCCGGAGCTGGCTCGCTCTCGCCGTCTACCTCGGCCTAGCATTCGGCCTGTCGTGGCTCATCGCACTGCCTTTAGGGGTCAGTGGCGACGGCCTTGAGCACCCCGCATTCGGCGCGATTGCCCTGTGCATGATGCTGACCCCGGCGATCGCCGCACTTGTCACTGTCTTCGCGATCGAACGTCCGCAGCACCCCGCAGAAGCACTCGGCCTTGTGCCGCTCCGGCCGGCAGGTCGCTTTCTCGGCTATCTGGGGCTCGGGCTCGCCGTGCCGGTCACCCTCATCTTCGCCGCACTCATCGCGGGAAGCGTCCTCGGCGTCTACCCGGCAGACTTCGTGACGTTCTCGGCCTTTCACGACCTGCTCACGGCACAGACTGGCGGCGGCCTCTCGATGCCGATCGGCGCCCTCGTCGCTCTGCAGTTCGTGAATGTGATTCTCGGCAGCATCCTGAACCTGCTTCCTGCCCTCGGCGAAGAGCTGGGCTGGCGCGGCTGGCTGCTGCCTCATCTGCTGCGATTCGGCACGGTTCCGGCCATCGTTATCAGCGGCGTCGTGTGGGGGCTATGGCATGCGCCGCTCATTCTGCTGGGCTACAACTACCCCACGGCGCCGGGCTGGCTCGGACTGTTGATGATGACGGGAATGTGCACGCTCATGGGCGGAGTGCTGGCGTGGCTGCGCATTCGTTCCCGTTCCGTGTGGCCGGCCGCCCTCGCACACGGGGCTCTGAACGCATCAATCGGGCTCGCTGTCGTCTTCGCTCAGTCAGGAGAAGACATCGACACCGTGCATGCCACGATTCTCGGCTGGTCGGGCTGGATTCTGCCGGCGGTTCTCATCGTCGTGCTCATTGCCACACAACAGTTCACCTGGCCACCCAGGGCGACAGTGCGGCGACGAAGCTTTTTCTAGCAGGGCTCGGCGCTATTCCCAGGTTCCGTCGCCCGCCTGGATGTCGCTTGGCGTCTCGGGCACCGCGTCGAGCGGCACGACCATTGGCCTGCCCGTCACGGGATCGTCGACGCAGACGGCACGCAGCCCGAAAACCTCGTGCACCAGCTCGGCGGAGACGATCTCTGCCGGGTCGCCTTGCGCGACAATTCGTCCGTCGCGCATCGCAATGATGTGGTCCGCGTAGCGGAATGCCATGTTGAGATCGTGCAGAACGGCGACGAGCGTGTAGTTTCTCTGCGCGTGGAGCGAGCGGCATAAGTTGAGCACATCGATTTGGTGGGCGATGTCGAGAAATGTCGTTGGTTCGTCGAGCAGCAGAATCGGCGTCTGCTGGGCGAGCACAAGGGCAAGCCACACGCGCTGACGCTGCCCGCCAGACAGTTCATCGACCTGCGCGTCGGAAAGATGCAGAACGTTCGTCGACTCCATGGCGTCGTGAACCGCATGCGCATCAGCCTCCGACCATTGCTTCAGGATGCTCTGATGGGGAAACCTGCCGCGTGAAACCAGCTCGAACACGGTGATGCCATCGGGCGCAATGGATGATTGTGGCAAAAGTCCCAACCGTCGAGCCACCTCTTTCGAGCCGTACTCGGTGATTGCACGGCCGTCAAGAATCACCTGCCCCGACGTGGGCGAGAGCAGCCGCGACAGAGCGCGCAACAGCGTCGACTTTCCGCAGGCATTCGGTCCGATGATGGCCGTGAACGACTCCGTCGGAATCGAGACGTCAAGCTCAGAAGAGATCACGCGACCGTTGTAGCCGAGTGTCAGCCCCTGACCGGCGAGTGTCTCCTGAGCGATGGTCATTGCGCTCCTCCACGTACCGGTATCGACTGCGCTCACGCGCATCCGCTGGCAAACTTAGCACAGCCTAACCTCAAGAATAATGGATGCCGTCAACGGCACCGTGCTCGTCGCCAATGTGCCCCGTGAGAGAAATAGCGTCGTTTTTCTGCCGCACCCAGACGCACCGTCGCCATTCGAGCATTTCTGTCGCGAAGACGTCAGAAGACTCACCGTTTTTCGTATTCCGGCAATGTCGGGGCAATTTTCATCAAGAAAAGCTCGCATGGTGCAGCCTCACGGGCGCACAGTAGTAAGTACCCCGCAACACAACCGCGAAGGAGGACATCATGAAGAGCACATCTATTGTGCGCGACACCGATCAAGCACCCGCGGCTGTGGAACTTGCGGCGGCATGGAGCGAAGACCCGTTCTGCCACCTCACTGTTCCGATGGACTAGTTCGCCGCGGCGAATACGTTCAGAGCAGTCGCACGGCACACCCGCCACTGCGATGATCGCGTAGAACGCAATCGAGACAAACCGGATGCTGTGGCCCGCTGCGGGCCACAGCATCCGGCGTTTCACGTCTGCTGCTGGGGTTGGAGCACGCCCACGCGCTACCCTCGTTATGTGGCTACGACACCGAGACTCTCAGAGAAGATCACCGCAATTGCCGAGTCAGCGACCTTGAAGGTCGACTCCAAGGCCAAGGCATTGAAGGCGCAGGGCGCTCCCGTCATCAGCTATGCCGCCGGTGAGCCCGATTTCGCGACGCCCGAACACATCGTTGAGGCGGCCCTCGTTGCCGCACGCGACCCCAAGAACTACCGATACACACCGGCCAAGGGTCTTCCCGACCTGCGCGAGGCCGTCGCTGCCAAGACGCTGCGAGACTCCAAGCTTGAGGTACCGGCCGACAACGTGCTCGTCACCAACGGCGGAAAGCAGTCGGTGTACGAATCGTTCCAGGTGCTGCTGAACCCGGGTGACGAGGTCATTGTGCCGACCCCGTACTGGACGACGTACCCGGAGGTCATCGCCCTCGCAGACGGTGTCGCTGTCGACGTCTTCGCCGACGCCGCCCACGACTATAAGGTGACGCTCGAGCAGCTCGAAGACGCGCGCACCACGCGCACGAAGGTGCTGCTGTTCGTTTCGCCGTCGAACCCGACCGGCGCCGTCTATTCCCCCGAGGAGACACGTGCGATCGGCGAGTGGGCGCTCGAACACGGCATCTGGATTATCACAGACGAGATCTACCAGAACCTCACCTATGACGGTGTCGAGGCGACATCGATCGTCGCCGCGGTTCCAGAGCTCGCCGAGCAGACCCTGCTGGTCAACGGCGTAGCGAAGAGCTACGCCATGACCGGGTGGCGTGTGGGCTGGACGGTCGGGCCGAAGGATGCCATCACGGCCATGACCAACCTGCAGTCTCACCTGTCGGGCAACGTCAACAACATCGCACAGCGCGCGGCAATCGCAGCGCTCAACGGTGCACAGGAGCCCGTTGAGCAGATGCGACAGGCGTTCGACAGGCGTCGCCACGCGATCGTCGAGCAGCTGAACCTGGTGAACGGTTTCTCCGTTCCCACTCCGAAGGGCGCGTTCTACGTGTACGCGGACGTGTCGGGAGTCATCGGTCGCGAGGTCGATGGTGTCACTCCGCGCTCGTCGCTCGAGGTGGCAGACCTCATGCTCGAGAAGGCGCAGGTCGCCGCGGTTCCCGGGGAGGCATTCGGCCCGAGCGGGTACCTGCGATTCAGCTATGCGCTCGGCGACGATGCGTTGCGCGAAGGGGCAGAGCGACTGCAGAAGCTCTTCGCCTGAAACACCCGCTGACGACGCGCCCGATAACCGTCCGGTTGTCGGGCGCGCGTCGTGTCGAAGCCGCTTACGTCACGGTGAGCGGACGTCGCACGCGGTTGAGGTAGATCCAGGCGAACCCGGCGATGATCACGACGCCGTTCAGTGCGTGCACGAACCCGAACCATTTGCTCACGCCAAAGCCAAGCCCGACGAGCAGACCCTGCGCTCCATAGAGCAAGATAAACAGCACAAGCGGAACGGCCCAGACCTTCCAATTCGCTCGTGAGAGCAGACCGAGAATGAAGAGCACCACGGCAATCACGTAAAGAACCATGCCGTTGATCGCGTGCGGCTCAAAGGCTGCCATGCCCCAAGCCTGATCGCCCGGCTTTTCTTCGGCACCCCAAAAGCCCAGCGCCGCAAACGCAACCTGGAGTAGGGCGAGCACGAGCCCAAGCAGCGCAATCCACTGGTAAAAGCGGTCGATGACTGTGCGCCATCCGGCGACGTGCCGTGGCACCGCATCCGTTGTCTGTGCGACGTTCATGACAACCTCCCCTTCGCCGGCTCGCGATTGGGTGGGTCGACACTAGCGCCTCATGAGAATCCCTCATATTCTCTTGGTTAGTTCGAAGAATACTCCGAGAAACTCCCGGTGTTAAGAGGTTTCGAGAAATTAGCACCGACGTGCAGAGATGCTTAGAGCACGAGGGCGAGAACGATTGCCGCAATGATGACGATGAGAATCGCAATGAGCGCAACGACGGTCCACGGTGAGATCGTTCGCCGCGTGGGCTCCGGTCGACGTTCGGGCGATGCGCCGTAGGGACGTGACGAGGTCGGGAGATTGCGAACCACGGGGCCTTGGCCCGTCCACGGCTCGCTTCGGCGATGCCCCGCCTCCGGCTGCTCACTCTGCCGGGCAGCATCCGGAGCTTTCTGATTCGGCCTCTTGTCGCTCATGGGCTTCCTTTCGGGAGAGTCCGCTTTCAGCCTAACTCAGGAGTCTGACGAGCACGCACGGGCGCGGTGAACAGTCAGCTGTTTGCGTGGCACCGGTCAGCCGAGCTTCATGGTGAACTGGTCGACGATGTCTTGCGCAAAGCCTTCGTGATCGAATGATTCGGCGCCAAGGCATGAAATGGTGATGCCGTACGAGGAGTCTTGCCACATCATGCCGCGGGTGAGCTGCATGAAGAATCCTCCAGCGTAATCTAGTCGCCGACCGGCGAACTCGATCGTGTTGCCGTCTGAAACCGGCATCTCGACGACGAAATCATCACCGTGGCTGTCGAGGTCGGGGAACTGCGCGAGCAGATTGGCCTCGCTGAGCTCAAGATCCCGCGTTGTGTAGTACCCGTCGTTCTTGTCGGGTTCGGGATCGCCGAAGAGGTAGATCCACTTGGTGTCTGCAGTGAGGTTGCACACCGGATCGTCGCTCAACCAGTACTCACCGAACTTATCGTTCTGGCTGTACCAATTGTCGGCGAGGTTCTGCTCGAACGTGACGTCTTGCGCGAAGTATGCGTAGCTCGACAGCGGGTACACGCCGTCGACGGCCGTCGAATACGGCGGCGGATCGTAGCTCGGCGGATCACCAAGGCCCGTCTCCGTCGGCTGTGGCGTCGGCGTCGCACCCCACGGCGCACTTGCCTCGGCTGTCGGCACCGGAGCGGCATCGGGCGGAGCCTTCGGCAGCGTGCTCGCAATGAGGCTCGTCACCGCGATCACGGCGATTGCCGAGAACGCCGTGATGCCGAGCCCCGCAATAATCCAACCCCAGACGCGCCGACGCTTCGACGGCGGAACAGGACGATTCTCGTCGTCTGATGTATTGACGACGGGAGGAACGGGCGGCGGCGTGAAGCTCATTGCGGATCAGAGCTCGATGTCGATGAGCACGGGTTCCGGGCGCAGAGTGATGCCGAACTCGGACCGCACGCGCGACTGCACGAAACGGGCGAGCGCGGCGATGTCGTCTGACCGCGCGTTTCCCTGATTCGTGAGGGCGAGCGTGTGCTTCGACGAGATGGAGGCGCGCGACCCAGGCAGGTGGAAGCCGCGGTGAATACTCGAGTGCTCGATCAGCCACGCGGCACTGAGCTTCACCTCCCGCTGCGTCGTCGTCTGAATCGGCGGCGGCGCAACGATGTCGCTCGAGCCGTCGAGCGGAATCACCGTCGCCGTCTCGGCAATCTCGTCTTGCGGCCAGCGTGGGGCATCTGGAGGAAGGGTGCGTGCCGCTTGCTCTGTGACGATCGGGTTTGTGAAGAAGGAACCGGCGCTGAACGTATCGCGGTCAGCGGGGTCGAGAACCATTCCTTTCGAGCGACGCAGGGCAATCACGGCATCCCGCACCCGCGCCAACTCAACGCGGTCGCCGAGTTGCACGTCGAGCGCCTTCGCAAGCTGCTCATATGCAACGGGAAGACCCCTACCGTCAGAGCTCTCGGTAAGCAGCAGATCGACCGAAAGCACGACAGCCTCGCGCTCGGCATCAGAGCCACCGTGGCGTTTCAGCACCGACGTGCGATAGCCGAGCCCAAGGGCGGATGCCGGAACATGTGCACGTTCGCCCGTCTCGTGGTCGAGCAGCTCAATGCCCAGAAGCACGCTTGACAGCTCCTGACCATAGGCCCCGATGTTCTGAATCGGCGCGGCACCGACGGAACCGGGGATACCCGAGAGCGCTTCGATGCCGGCGAGACCGTTGTCAACGGCGTATGCGACCAGATCGTCCCACGTCTCACCCGCCTGTACGCGCAGCACAACACCGGCGTCTGTCGTGATGCGCTCGATTCCGCGCGTGCGCACGAGCACGACGGTGCCGTCGATGTCGTGATCTGTCGCAAAGGTATTGGAGCCGCCGCCCAGCACCATCCACGGCTCGTCGTGCTGCCACAGTTCTGTCAGCTGCGCGACGAGCTCGTCGGAGTCTGTGGCGACAAGCATCCGCTCGGGCGCTCCGCCGACGCCG
This sequence comes from Paramicrobacterium chengjingii, assembly GCF_011751765.2. GTDB lineage: Bacteria > Actinomycetota > Actinomycetes > Actinomycetales > Microbacteriaceae > Paramicrobacterium > Paramicrobacterium chengjingii. The sequence goes on along the minus strand of NZ_CP061169.1, from coordinate 556,271 downwards.
AGCGTCGTAAGCTCAGCGAGGCGCGTCGGTTCTGCCAGCTCGCTCACGCGAGTGTCACCACCACCTGGGCCTTGCCCAGCACTGTGGCCGAGTCGAACGAGACTGTCAGGTCGATGCGCGCCGTAGCCGCATCGGCGTCGAGCGCTCCAACCTTCGCGACAATCGCGACATCAGCGCCGCTCGTCGGGTCAACCACGACGGGGCGCGTGAACTTCACTTGATAGTCGGTGACACGCGACGGATCGCCGACCCAGTCGACGACGGGCTGCACGGCGGCGCCCATCGTCAGCATCCCGTGCGCGATCACTCCAGGCAGATCGACGGATGCCGCGACGTCATCGCGGTAGTGAATGGGGTTGAAATCGCCGGATGCGCCGGCGTAGCGCACGAGCGCATCGCGCGTGAGCGTGACGCTTCTCTCGGCAACGACGTCTCCGACAGTCAGCTGCGACAGGGAGGGGATCTTCTGCGGTGCGGCGCTCATTCGTCTCCTCGCACAACAAGTGTGGAGATGGCCGTCACAACGTGCTCGCCTGCGGCATCCGTGACCACGGTGTCTGCCGTCACCATCGCGTGGGCGCCAAGGGTCTTCACGCTCGACACCGTGAGCTGCGCAGTCAGCTCGTCTCCCGCGACAACCGCGCGGCTGTAGCTGAAACGCTGATTGCCATGAACAACGCGACTGAAGTCGATTCCGGCGTCGGGCTCGGCGAGGAGCTGCGCGAGGGTCTTCTCTTGCACCACGACGGGAAACGTCGTCGGCGCCACGACATCGGCATGGCCGGCAGCGCGCGCGGCGTCGACGTCGAGGTGAATGGCGTTTGTCGCGAGCACGGCACGAGAGAACTCGCGCACCTTCTCACGACCGACGAGATACGGCTCGGTCGGGGGCAACGTGCGCCCCTGAAGTTCGGGATTCACTGACACGAGGGCAAGCTTACCGGGCAGCCCCTTGACGCGTGCCGAGAAGAGGGCAAAGTGCTGGCACGAGGAGATTTCCCCCAAAACGTCCTCTTCTCAGCACAGTACCCTCCCCCGGGCACACCAGAGGTCGCCGCGCACAGCAGCTTCAGAGGAGGGTCGCGGCGACCTGCGCGCAACGCGAAACCCGCGCCGCACCGTCACCGCGCAGCGCAGTACGCGTACTCCGTCCACAGGTGGAACGTCGCATACGCGCGCAGCGGACGCCAGGCATCACCGCGCTGCATCGCGTCGCGGGCGGTGTCAGCGCCCATCGCCCGGCGCAGCACGAGGTCGCCGGTGGGAAAAGCATCGCGATCGCCGATGGCTCGCACCGCGAGGTAGTCCGCCGTCCAGGGCCCAATGCCCTTCAGCCCGAGCAGGCGGTGGCGGATGCTGTCGGGGTCGCCGTCGAGCGTGAGCCCCGACGCGAGTTCCGCGGCAACGGCGTGCAGCGTCGCGGCACGCGAGCGCGTGAGACCGACCGCCTCGCGGATCTCGAGCGGGTCGCGGGCGGCGATCTCGGCGGCATCGGGAAGGAGGCTGTAGCCGGTGGCGAAGTCGCGCACGCCGTACGCCGCAACAAAGCGACGTTGGAACGTGCGCGCAGACGCGAGAGACACCTGCTGCCCCAGCACAGCGAAGCACGCCGCCTCGACGTCGTCGATGTGCCCGAAGATGCGAAGCCCCGGGCGTCGTGCGACAAGCGGCCCGATCACCGGGTCGTCTCCGAGCTGATGTGCGGTGTCAGCGGGGATGGCATCAAGGTCGAGCCAGCGCCGCACGCGTCGCGCGAGGCCGTCATCGACCGGGACGGAACTGCTCAGCTCGACGTGGGCGTCTCGAAACGTGGCGCGGACGAGAGCAAACAGGCCGTTGTGGCGGATGCTGCGGGTGATGACGGCATCCGGAGTCTCGACTGTGCCGCGCGTCTCGCCAGCTGTTGACCCCGAAAATTCTGGCGCATCAATTCCGGTGACAGCATGGGTGCGCTGCGCGGCGAGAAGCGCCGCGACGTCATACGGCGGCGTAAACGGCAGGTTGAGACGATGCGCAAGTGCGATCATGCGTCAAAAGAGCTGATCTGCCGATGGCGCCGGGTCGCGCTCGAGCGTGAGAAGAAACCTCTTGCGCTCAAGCCCGCCAGCGTAGCCTGTGAGCGAACCATCGGCTCCGATCACGCGATGACACGGCACGATGATCGACAGCGGATTGCGGCCGTTCGCCGTGCCGACGGCGCGCGACAGGTTCGGGTCTCCGAGGTCTGCCGCGAGCTCCCCATAGCTGCGCGTTGTGCCGTACGGAATGTCGCGAAGCAGCATCCACACGCGCTTCTCGAACTCCGTTCCTGCCGGGTCGAGCTCGAGATCGAAGACGGTGCGCGTGCCGGCGAAGTACTCGCCGAATTGGCGGGCGACCTCGCTGAACGCGGCATCGTCACGCTTTCCGAGCTCGTCGTCTCCGTGCGTATGGCGCGGAGTGTTCATCCACACGGCATGAAGGGCGACCCCGTCATCGCGAATATCGCCAACGACGGTGAGCGGCCCGATGGGCGAATCGACAACGCTGTGCAAAACGGTCATGATCCCTCCAGTGTCTCGCGAACGACTGACACTGTGAAGACGCGGCGGCGAGCCGCTGCGTGAGGTCAGCGTGTGCGAAGGGCTCGCACCGTCAGCTGCACGGCGATCGCCACGAGGAACGCGGCGAACAGAAGGTTGCCGATTGCCGGATCGAGGGCGGTGGCGACGATGGCGCCGAGAGACGTGGTGAGACAGGCGCACAAACCGATAGTGAGCGCCGCAGGAATATCGACGTTGCGGCGCCGTGCGTTGCCGATCGTGCCCGAGATGGCTGTGGGAATCATCACGGCGAGCGACGTTCCCTTTGCCACAAGATCGCTCGCGCCGAAGAGCAGAATGAGCATCGGAACGATGACGGCTCCTCCCCCGATGCCGAGTATTCCCGACAGCACGCCGACAAGCAGGCCGAGAGCCAACAGCCCGATGATCGAGAGCGCGTTCAGATGAATAACAGCGTCGCGCGAGGGAATGACGAAGAACAGCGAAACGACAACGATCAGCAGAAAACCGATGAATGCCCACTGCACAACTCTCTTGGGCAGCCTGTGCAGCAGCACAGCTCCGAGTTGCGCGCCGATGATCGATCCAACACAGAGAATGGCTGCGACGATCAGCGCGACATCGCCATTAACCGCGTAACTGATGACGCCAGCGATCGATGTCGGCACGATTGCGGCCAACGATGTTCCCGCCGCCCGCTTCTGCCCGAAGCCCGCGAGTGTGATGAGCAGCGGAACGATAAGGATGCCGCCGCCGACGCCGAAGAGCCCCGACATGAATCCCGCGATAAGGCCGATAACGACGAACCAAACCCAGTCGATGCGTCGTCTCATGCAGCGTAGCCCTTCGTTTTGCCAACGCCACACAGACTATCGTGGCTGCGCCGTGCCCCATGTCGTGGTCGAATAGGAGCATGCTTCCGTCAGCGCCAGACCCTCGCTTCATCAGATCGGGTGACGTTCAGCTCGCGACATACGAGATCGGCGATCCAGACACCCCACCCGTGATGCTCGTGCACGGTTTCGCCTCGAGCGCTGAGTCCAACTGGGTGCTCACCGGGTGGACGCGCGAGCTGACGCGCAACGGCTACCGCGTCATCGCTCTCGACCACCGCGCCCACGGGCGCAGCGACAAGCCGCACGATCGTGCTGCCTACAGCATGTCGATCATGCGCGACGATGTGTTCCGAGTGATGGACGCGTACGCGATCGCATCGGCGCCGTGGGTCGGCTATTCGATGGGAGCACGCGTCACCTGGTATTCGGCGCTCACGGAAAATGATCGCGTCACACGCGCGGTGCTCGGCGGCATCCCCAAGGCCGATCCGTTTGCCCGCCTCGACATTACGCAGGCGCGCAATTACGCCGAGATGGGAATTCCCATGACGGATGCTGTGACACGCACGTACATCGAGATGGCGAGTGAACGGGGCGACAACGATCTGTTCGCCCTCGTCGCCCTCGTCGAGGGTCTGCGCGGCGACCCCCATGCGTCGATCGACAAAGCTCCCCCTCATCCGCTCCTGATCGCAGCGGGCAGCGACGACACGATTGCGAACGAAGCCCGTTTACTCGCTGACGAAGCGCCGGATGCCCGGTTCATCGATCTGCCGGGGCGCACGCACTTCAATGCACCGACCTCTGGCGCCTTTCGACGTGCGGCCATCGAGTTTCTGCAGGAGGGCGCATGATCCGCAGCTACGTCGCCCTCGGCGACAGTTTCACCGAGGGCGTCGGTGACGGCAGGCCAGACGGGAGTGTGCGCGGCTGGGCTGATTTCGTGGCGATCGGGCTGCAGGCAGCATCCGCCGACCCCATCGGCTACGCAAATCTGGCGATTCGCGGGCGCAAACTCAGCCCGATCATCGACGAGCAGCTGGAACCTGCGCTCGCGCTCGGTGCCGACATGCTCACCTTCAACGGGGGCGGAAACGACATTATGCGGCCCCGCGTAAGGATCGATTGGGTCGTCGAGCGCACAATGGACGTCGTTGATCGCACGCTGGCCACGGAGACGCGGCCGGTTATTCTCGCGGGTGCCAACCCGTCTCGGTTGCTTCCGCTTGGCCGGGTGATCCGCGGCCGAGGCGACGCGCTTGCCGGCGCCGTCGCCGATGCGCTGGGTGGAACGGGGGTGCTGTTCGTCGACAATTGGCACGATGAGCAGCTGGAGGCGGCCCGCTACTGGTCGGCAGACAAGCTGCATCTGAACGCGCTCGGGCATGCGCGGGTGGCGGCGAACGTTCTGGAGGCGCTGGGGGTTGCTGTTCCGCACGAGTGGGGAGTCGAGGCCGTTGCGGATGCCGCGGAGGGCGAGCGCCGCACGTTCGCGTATTACCGCGAGTACGTTCTGCCGTGGATTGGTCGCCGCCTGACCGGACGGTCGTCAGGTGACGGCCGCGTGGCGAAGCGGCCGACGCTGCTGCCGGTGAGCGACTCGGGCGAATAGCTGGCCCTGCGCACAGATTCGGAAATTTTTCGCGACACGCCGCGGGAAGCGCATTCCAAAGCGGCGTGTCGCCCAGATCTCCGAATCTGTGCACGCGTGATCTGGGAGCCGACTGCACACGCATGCCCTGGAAAACCGTCTGCACACACGGAATCACTCGGTGACGTGGACGATTCCAGTCGCGCCCTTCTCAGCATCCGACATGATGTGCGACACAAACGAGTAGTTGCCCGCCTCAGGGAAGGTGAGCTCGACGAAGCCTCCCTGCGCGGGCGCCAAAGCGAGCGCCTGTGAGCCACCGACGCCCGTAGAACCGCCGTCCTTCAGCGAATAGTCGCCCTCTTTCCACACCGTGTGAAACTGCCCACCGACAACGTGGAACGAGGTGGAGACGTTCGGCCCGGCGTCCAAAACCCAGAACCGCACGGTGTCGCCCGCCTTCACCTCGAGGGGCACGTCGCGATACTGGTTGGCGTAGCCGTTGAACGCGACGATGTCGGGGAGCTGTGTTGCGACAGCATCCGGGTCGACAGGGCCGCCCTCCTCGCCCAGGTAGAACTCCGACTGCACCATCACGAACTCGTGGTCGACGGGTGCCAAGTCGGGTGGGTCGATGATGACCGCCCCGAACATGCCGTTCGCAATGTGACTCGACATCGGCATGGTCGAGCAGTGGTACATCCAGATGCCGGCACGCGTTGCTGTGAACGTATACTCAAGACTCTCGCCCGGCATGATGGTGCGCATCGGATCGTCGGGGGCGAGCGTTCCCGCGTGAAAATCGATGGAGTGCCCCATGGTGCCGTTGTTTACGAGCGTCACGTCGAAGACGTCACCGACCGAGCCACGCAGCACGGGGCCGGGTGCTGTGCCGTCGAACATCCAGAGCGTCTGAGTGACGCCGGGAGCCACCTCGACCTCCGTCTCGGTGACGGGCATCGTGATCTCGTGCACGTCGGCTGCGGGCGCGGGGTCGAGCGCAGCGTCGTAGGGGACGAAGCCCGCGTCGGTCGACAGGGTGAAGTCGAGATCGGCGGCTGCGCCACCGGCATCCGAGTCCTGGGCGTCACCATGGTCATGGGCGCCCTCTGCCGCAGCACCCACAGCGACGACGCTCAGCTCCATGCCCATGGCGCGGTGGCCTGTCACCGAGCACCAGCCCTGCATGTCCTCGGAGATCACACCGACATCGACAGTCTCGCTGTCGCCGGGCGCAAGCCGCTCGGAGCTGACGCCGTTGGCGAAGGTGATGTCGTGCACGTCGGTGCCCGTGTTGCTGAGCTCGACAACGAGGCGATCTCCCGCGGGAACCTCGAGCACGTCGGGCACGAAGCGCATGCCGTCGACGCTCACGTCGATTGTCGTCGTGTGTCCCGTTTCGGCGACCTCTGTGCCGCCGAGCGTGTTGATGCCCGCCGCTGACGGATCAATGGCAATTCCGCCCGCAACGGCAAGAAGAATGACGGATGCCGCCGTGACGAGCTGGCCGCTCAGTGCACGCCGCGGCTTCGCCTTCTGCGGCGGCGCTCCGACGCCCAGCTGCACGCCCTGCGCGTCGGCCGCCGGCGCGGGTTCTGCTTTGCGCTCGCGCAGCCCCACGACCACACCGCGCACCGCAAGCACGAGAAACGCGATGAACACGCAGAGCACGACAATGCTCAGCAGCACCTTCACGACGCTCGGCACCGGCAGCAGATAGGCGACGATGCCGATGTTGATCGTCGCCGCGCGAAAGACCGCTGCGCGATCGAGCTCGGCTTCGCACTTCTTGCGAGCATTCGGGCGGCCCATGATCACCGGCAGAAGGTAGCTGAGTGCACCAAGCACGATCTGCACGGCGAACCCGGCGATGAACGGCTGCACGATCCAGGCGAGTCTGTCGACAGCCGTCGCCCAGCCGTCGGACGTTCCCACCCCGACGGCGAGAAACCCCACAGACACGGCGAGCCAGCACAGTGCCGCCCCGATCGACAGGCCGGCGTAGCTCAGCCGAGCGGCATCCGTGATCTGTCGTACTCCCTCAACGAGCACGAGGCCGAGGGCGGCGAGCCACAGCACAGCACCCGCCGCGACGAGGGGCGGAGCATCTGCCGCAGCGCCAGCCAGCACAACAACGATGCCAAACATCGATACCGTGAGAACCAGCGGTGATCTGCTGCCGTCCGTTGGCCGCATGCGCGCGTGCAGCACGGTGGGCCAGAACAAGATCACCGTGCCCAGCACCGTCGTCCCCACCCAGCCGAGCAGATTCACCGCGACGTGCGCGACAAAAAGTCGGCCGCGCAGGGGGTCGTCTGCAGAAAGCTGTGACATCCAGAAGCCGATCCCGACGCCCACGACAAGCCACAGCGCAGACACCGCGTAGAACTGCACGAGCGGTCCGAACCGCGACGCGAGTGCACCTCGCAGCTGCAGGATCATGGTCGTCGCATGGGTGAGCGCTGCTGCGGCGACGATCACAGCACCGGCAAGAATCACCGACATGACGTCTGAAAGAATTCCCGCGATGACGAGCGCGGCACCCAGCGTATGCAGGCCGAGACGGATGCCGAGGCTCACCCGGCCGCCCGGAGCCTGTCTGCGCGTGAGCGTGTCGGCGAAGTGCTGGCTCCAAATGAGGATCGCCGTGCTCACAGCACCGAGCATCGTCACGTGCACCATGAGCCACGTGCTGTGCGGCAGAAATCGGTGTGCCGTGACCGCGGCGATGGCTGCAAGCATCCAGAGTCCGAGCACCGAGTTCGTGATGATGTACCAGGTGCGACGCTCAACGCTGCGCATGGGCTACCCCTTTCGAACGGTCGACGCGTGCAGACACAGCAGCCGAGGCCGCCGCGCACACGAGAAACAGCAGAATCGCTGCAACGTTTGCGATGCCGCCCGCCTGAATCGTGATGTTGCTCTCACGCACGTCACCGATCACTCGCACGACGAGCGACAGCTGCAGCAGAGCGACGGGAGCGTAAAACCAGCGACGATACGGCAGTGGGGTGCGCAGCACGGCGGGCAGTATCACGGAGGCGTGCGCCATGATCATCGACATGACAAACCCGAGCAGCACGGCGTGAGTCACGATGTCATAGGCTGCGGCACTCGGGGCGCCAGCGGCAAGCAGTACGCCGCCAGCCACTGCGAGCCAGGCGTAGCCGAGGAGCAGGCACACCGCCATGTACCGCGCGGCGCCCGTCGAGGCGATCGTGACGCGGGCGACGTCGACGATCAGCAGCCACGCGACGAGTGAGAGAATCGCGGCGCCGAGCACGGAATGCGCGGCGCCGGGCCAGAGGATCGTAGCAACGGATGCTGCCGCGACGACGAGTGAGAGCCCGAGACCGACAGCCTCGCCGCGTGCGGTCAGTCCGCCCACGCGCCCCAGTTCGATGCGCTCGCCCACAATCGTGAGCACGAGAAACACGGCGGCAACGATGCTGACATTTTCAAACGGGACACCAGTTGCCCAGAGCAGCGCCGCGATGAGACCGGATGCCGCGGCGAGCGCTTGCACGCTCGTCGCGAGAGCGGTCTGCCGCTTCCAGATGACTCGATAGATGACGAGCATGAGCGCGAGCCCCAGTGCGATCGCCGTGCGGCCAACCGCTGTCGGGAGCGGCGTGATGAGCGCAAGGGCGCCAAGACTCAGCAGCAGTGGCGCGGCGAATGCCCAAACGCGACGAATGGCGACAGCGCGTTCGAGCGCAACAAGCGAGCCGACGAAGCCGAAGAGCATCGCCGGGGCGTGAGCGGCACGGAGCGCCTCGGCATCCACTCCCCATACACCCATGCGAGCGAGGCCCGCCGCCATGCCGATCAGCAGCGCAACGCCCGCCGGCAACACGAAAGCAAGCCGGGCTGCGCGCACGCCGTCTCGGTTCATCGTGGCGTGCGTGCTTCGGGAGGTAGGCACGGGGTTCGGCACGTCCCCAGCCTACCGCCGACGTTCTACAGCTCGTAGAAATATGAAGACACTGCAGCGGCCCTCACCGCGCGATTCACGAACGGCGGGGCCGCGACTCTGCGTCGCGACCCCGAAAACTGCGATAAACGTTACTTCTGCAGGGCGAACTGCAGGTCGAGCGTGATCGCCACTTTGTCACCGAGCGTCATGCCGCCGGCCTCGATTGCCGCGTTCCAGTTGACGCCGAAGTCGGTGCGGTTGATTGTCGTCGATGCTGTGAGGCCGGCCTTTGTCTGACCCTGAGCATCAATAACTCCACCAAACTCGCCGACCAACGTGACGGGCTTGGTGACGCCGCGCAGAGTCAGCTCACCGTCGACGGTGAAGTCGTCGCCGTCATTCGAGACCTTCGTCGAACGGAAGGTCATGGTCGGAAATTCATCGATTTTAAAGAAGTCGCCTGAGCGCAGGTGGTTGTCGCGGTCAGGCTGGCCCGTGTTGACGCTCGACACGTCGATCGTTGCCTCAATTGTGCTGTCTGCCGGGTTCTCGGCGGTGATAACCGTGGCCTCGACGACGTCGAAGGTGCCGTGAACTTTGCTGATCATGAGGTGCTTCAGCGAGAACTCCAACTTGGAGTGCAGCGGGTCGAGCAGCCACGTGCCGGCAATGTACTGGGGATGAACGAGTGTGTTTTCAGTCATGTATCCATGCAACCGTATGTACTTTTGGGATATTCCTTGCCGCGACAACTTTTTTGCGAAGTCTTTCGTGGGCCGGATCATTCATGCGACCCATGTGGTCAGGTCGCGTTCCAGAGGTCACGGTAGTAGGCGATCCGCTCCCTGTCCGGTTTCACCCCGTATGCATCGATCAGCGCGTCTTCCCAGCCGGGGCCGTAGTTCCACTCTGTGCTCATGGACGCGACGGCAATGTCAGCCCAACGGTCTGCAACACCGAGGGCGCCGAGATCGACGTGGCCGCTCCACTTGCCCGCGCCGTCGATGAGCGTATTGGGACAGCAGGCGTCGCCGTGGCAGACGACGAGCTTGTCGGCATCCGGCGCCTTTCTCAGCGACTCAGGCAGGTGGATGCCGCGACCCGCCGCGTTGGCGATGCGGGACTCGACTCCCCATTCAAACGGGCAGTCCCCGACGGGAAGGGTTTCGTGCAGGGCGCGAAGCCCTCGGCCGACGGCGACGACGGCTGCCGCGGGCCGGGCGACCCAGTGTGGCGCGACAGCGCTCTCCCCCGTCAGCGCCGCAGTGACGAGCCACTCGTGCGTCGCGTCTGAACCGTGCTCAATGACACGCGGCACGGCTGCGTAGCGCACGGCCCACTCCAACCGCTCGGCCTCGGCCGCCATCGACGTCTCGTTCTGGAGGGGCCCCCACTTGATGTACCGCGGCGCGCCCTCCAGCGGCTCGGCTCGAAACGTGAGCCCGCCGAGCTCGTTGCGCCACACGGGCACGACGCGATCGCCGCGCGCACGAGACACGACGATCGGGGGAACAGCGACTGGCGCGCTTGGTATCGACACGGCATCCTCCCCATCCGCTTCGACCATGATCCTACGGCCCCCACACAAGCCGTTCACCACAGAGACCGCGACACGTCGGGCTCTCACCGATAGTCTGACGCCATGACGTCTCCCGTACTCTTCATCAGCGGTGCCGGCCTGCAGACGTGGGTATGGGATGACGTACGGCAGAGTCTCGGCACCGAGTCCGCCGTCGCAGAAACTCCGCGACACGAGGGCGCGACTCTCGCCGACGCGGCAGTCGCTGCACTTGAGTTCGCGCCGTGGCCGCACTTCACCGTCGTCGCGCATTCGCTAGGCGGAACGATAGCAACACGGATGCTGCCGCTCGCGGCCGACCGCATCGACGCGGTTCTCGGCGTCGCCGCCCTGTTTCCGAAACCGGGAACCTCCTATGCGGCAAACCTTCCCATTCCCGCACGGTGGGTTCTGCCGATCGCACTCCGTCTCACCGGCACACGCCCGCCGGATTCGGCAATTCGTTCAAGTCTCGGTACGGGCCTCGACGAGAACACGACGGATCGCCTCGTCGAGGGTTTCGAACCGGAACCACGAGGCCTCTACCTCGACAAGACAGTCGATACGTCGTTTCCTTCGCGGTGCGGCTACGTCTCGACGTCGGCTGACATCGAGCTGCCGGCGTCGGCTCAAGCAGCGTCTGCCGCTCGGATCGGCGCGAGGTGGACGGCGTCTCTTCCGACGGCGCACCTGCCGATGCTCGAAGATTCAATGGCGTTGACCGCAGGCATCCGACGCTTTCTCGACGTCTGACGCACGGCCCGCTCCGCCTCAGGCGACGATCATGACTCCGGCGAGCGCAATGCCGGCGACCACGATCGTGCTGCACGCGGCGAGCGCGAACGGCTTCGGGCCGACCTTCACAAGGTTGCGGATCTTCACACCGGCGCCAAGCGCGAACATGGCCGAAGCGAGCAGTGCATTCTGAACCACGGATGCCGCATCGACGATGCCAGCGGGAACAAGCCCAATCGACCGCAGAGCGACCATCACGATGAATCCGAAGACGAACAGCGGCATGATCGGAGGTCGCTTACCGCCCGACCCCGCGCTCTGACGGCGGCGAACGGCGCTGATCACCGCCATGACGGGGGCGAGCATCAGCACGCGCGCCAGCTTGACGATCACGGCGACCCCGAGCGCCCCTCCACCGATGATCCCTCCCGCGGCAACCACCTGCGCGACCTCGTGGATCGAGCCGCCCGCCCAGAGCCCGGCGTCATGAGAACCGAGCCCGAGCGCCCCAGCTGCAAGGGGAACGAGAGGGATCATCAGGGTTCCGAAGAGCACCACGAGCGCGATTGCCGTGACCACCTCTTCGTCGTCATCGGGCTCGACGACGCCGTCGACGGCTGCGACGGCTGCGGCACCGCAGATCGAGAAACCACAAGCGATGAGCAGTCTCTGCGTGAAACTGATGCCCATAAGCTTGCCGATCAGCAGCGTTGAGACGATTCCGCCGACGACGATCGCAATCACCACAACAATCACCCCTGCGCCGAGCCCGAGGATGTCTCCGACCACCAGCTGAAGCCCCAGCAGCACGACACCGAGCCGCAGGAGCTTCTTTGCTGAGAACGCCAACCCCGCATCGAACACTGCGGGAAGGGGAACGAGGTTGCGCAACAGCATTCCGAGCACGATGGCAATCAGAAGCGCACTCACGGCAGGCACCAGGTGATTCACCGTGAGCGCCGCAACGACGGCGACGGCACAGAGCCCGAGTCCGGGAAGGAGGGCACCGATCCTGTTTCGCCGTCGTGTCTGAGGTTCGTGTACCGGAGCAGTGGAGTTCGACATGGTGTCAAGAATGCCGGTCCGCGGGCGGCTTGAGAATGCCTTCTTCATCCCTACGTCATATCATCGTGATATGGCACATCTTCCCGATCTGACGGCGCTCGCTCTTCTTTGCGCCGTCTCCGAGCACGGAAGCCTGAGCGCTGCCGCGCAGAGCCTCGACATGGCTCAACCCAATGCGTCACGCACGCTTCGGCGACTTGAAGCCGATCTCGGCTTCAGGCTCATCGATAGGGGGCCGCGTGGGTCGACACTGACCAACCACGGCGCGATGGTTGCAGACTGGGCAGCCGACGTCGTGGCTGAATCACGAAACTTCCAGTCGGCTGCCGAGGCGTTGCGCGATTCGGAGCGATCGCATCTCACTGTCGCGGCGAGCAAGACTGTCGCCGAGGCACTTTTGCCACGGTGGCTCGCCGCGCTCAGGGCCGAACGTCCACAGCTCGAACTGCATCTCGCCGCCCAGAACTCAGAGGAGGTGCAGGATGCTGTCGCGGCAGGTCGCGCCGACGTGGGCTTCGTCGAGTCACCCGGTGTTCGCCGCGGGCTTCGCAGCGCCGAGGTCGCGCGAGACCGCCTCGTGATCGTGGTCGCGCCACAGCATCCATGGGCAACCCGCCGTCGCGCGATCACCGATGCCGAGCTTGCGCGAACCCCGCTCGTTGTTCGTGAATCGGGTTCTGGAACCCGCACGACGCTCGAATCCGCGATCGCGCATCTCGACCCTGTCCCCCCGACGCTTGAGCTCGACAGCAACGCCGCAGTGCGCATCAGCGTCGCCTCCGGTGCAGGCCCTGCTGTGTTGAGCGAACTTGCGGTCGCCGATGCTGTGCGCTCTGGTGGTCTCGTCATTGTGCCGACGGAAAGTGAGTTCGCTCGATGCATGCGCGCAGTGTGGCTGCCCGGCAGCGTGCACGAGGCCGCAGAGCTGCTCATCGGCATCGCCCGTCGCGCGCGCATCGCCCGGTAGAGTCTCACTCGTCGAGATCCACGTCAGAACAAAGGAGTTCGTCAATGTCGACTGCACCCGCACCTGAGAAGCCGACCGGCCGACGGAGCGTCATGCGTCCAATCAACCGGTTTCTTGAGCGCTGGATTCCCTCGGCGCTCACCTTCGCCATTGTTCTGACGATCATTGTCGCGATCCTCGCGATGACGCTCACGCAGACCAGCCCTGTCGACGTCGTCGTTGGCTGGGGCGATGGCCTCTCGGGCCTTCTCGCGTTCATGACGCAAATGTGTCTGATTCTGCTGCTCGGATACATGCTCGCCAACACCCGGCCGGTCAAGAAGCTGCTCGGCTGGCTGGCTGGCGTACCCACGGGCCCGGGAACAGCGTACGTGTTCGTCTTCGTCATCGGGGCCATTGCGAGCCTCATCACCTGGGGACTCGGTCTGATCGTCGGCACGTTGCTCGCACGAGAGATCGCTGTGCAGTCGCGTAGGCGCGGGTACAAAGTGCACTTTCCGCTGCTCGTCGCTGCCGGATACTCAGGCTTCGTCGTCTGGCACATGGGATATTCCGGCTCGGGCCCCCTCACCGCCGCAACTCCCGACTCGTTTCTCGCTCCCGCACTCGGCGGCGAGGTGATCCCCGTCACCGAGACCATATTCGCATCGTGGAATATGCTCGCCGCCCTCGCGGTGATCGTCGTCGTTGCGCTTCTCTTCTTCCTCATCCGGCCCAAGAGCGGCGACCCCATCTATGAACTGCCGGATGCTGTCGGCTCGGAGAAGCATGACGAGGCCGACGAGTCCGTCGTCACGCCTGCTGACCGCGTCGACGCGTCGCGCATTCTCACACTGCTGCTCGGCCTCGGCCTCGTCGGGTATCTCGCCGTGCACTTCATCCAGGGCGGAACCCTCACGCTCGACATCGTCAACTGGTCGTTCCTCGCATTGATTCTGCTGCTCGTCAAGAATCCGTTCGAGCTGATTCATCTCACCAAGAGGGCGGCGTCGAACGTCGGTGAGATTCTGCTGCAGTTCCCTCTCTATGCCGGAATTCTCGGAATCATGTCGTCGTCGGGGCTCATCAAACTCTTCTCTGACGCGTTCGTGTCGATTTCGACGCCCACAACGTTCGGCGTTCTCGCGCTGCTATCAGCGGGCATCGTCAACTTCTTCGTGCCATCTGGCGGCGGCCAGTTCGCCGTGCAGGGTCCGATCATGATCGATGCGGCGCACCAGCTGGGCGTCGATCCGTCGATCGCGATCATGGCCGTTGCCTATGGCGACCAGTGGACGAACATGATTCAGCCGTTCTGGGCGCTGCCGGTGCTCGCGATCGCCGGGCTCAAGATGCGCGACATTCTGGGTTATACGTTCGTCACGCTGCTCGGCTCCGGTGTCGTGATGGCGGCTGTGCTGCTCATCGTGAGCCTCTGATCGGCGGCTGGCACACAACGACGCGAAACGACAGAACCCCCGGTCGCGATGCCGGGGGTTCTGTGCTGTAGCAGGAGCGGGGCTTGAACCCGCGACCTCACGATTATGAGTCGTGCGCTCTCACCAACTGAGCTACCCTGCCGCACGACGCTCCGTAGAACGCGCGAGCCCCGAGTCAGGATTGAACTGACGACCCCTTCCTTACCATGGAAGTGCTCTACCACTGAGCTATCGGGGCACTGCCTTGCACATCGTTCACAAGGCAACCGCTAAAGAATATCAAACCTTTCCGCGGATCGTGAACTCGAGATCATTCCGCGGTGACACCGGCCGTGCGCCACACCGCGAAGGCCGGCCCGGAGCCCGAAATTCGGATGCTGTCAGCGCTCGCCGCGAGGTCGAGGCTGCCGAACAGCTGCTCCGCGGCATCCGGTGTTGGAATGGCCTCGATTGGCAGGTCGACCTCGACATTCGCACGCGCGGAAACGACCAACAACGACTGCAAAGCATCTTCGCGCACATACGCGAGAACATCGGCGCTCACGTGCACCCAACGGATTCCGCCGCCGTTCAGCGCTGAATGTTCGCGTTTGAGAGCGATGAGCTCGGCATACAGATCGATGGTGTCGGATGCCGCATCGGCGGCGTGCCACGGAATCGGCGTGCGCGACGCCTCGCCGTCTTCGCCCGTGAGCCCAAACTCGTCGCCCGCCCACACCACGGGAATGCCCGGCAGCGTTACCGACATGCCCACGGCAACCGGGAGTGTGCCAGGCAATGCCCTCGTGAGGAACCGCGGGGTGTCGTGCGTGTCGAGGGCGTTCATGTTGCCCAGACGCACACGCCAGGGGAACCCCGCGCTGAACTGTCGATGTGCGGCGTAAAACTGCCAGCCGTCGTAACGCGGAATCGTCTGCATCGCCATGCCGAGGCCTCCCCCGGCGTCGCCGAGCGGCTCAGACAGCCAGCCCCACAGCGGGCGAGTAAAGTTGGCGTACGTCATGGCGCCATGCCACGCATCGCCCTGGAAATCACTCGATGCGTCGTTTGTCGACTCGGCGAGCAGGATGGTGTCGGGGTTGATGTCGACCATTGTGCGGCGGATAGTCTGCCGCACCTCCGCGTTGAGGTCGTCGTCGCCGTGCCGCCCCGTCATGTTCGCCACATCGATGCGCCAGCCGTCGAGAGAGTATGGCGCTTTCAGCCACGTCGCCACGACGGAGTCATCTCCCTCGATGAACCGACGGCGCAGCTCACGAGAGTTCCAGTTGAATTTGGGAAGACTGGGCACTCCGAGCCAGGACTCGTACTGCTCATGCTCGGCATCCCGCCAATAGTAGAAATCGCTCTCCGGCGCAGCGGGGTTGCCACGCGCAGCCGTAAACCATTCGTGTGCGTCGCCCGAGTGGTTGCTCGTCAGATCGCCGATCACTTTCAGTCCGCGCGCGTGGGCGGCCTCGACCAGGCGAATCAGCGCTTCGTCGCCGCCGAGCAGCGGGTCGACCATGTCGAAGCTCGTCGCGTCGTACCGATGGTTTGACCGCGCGGGGAACACCGGGGTGAGGTAGATCATGGTCACGCCGAGGCGCTCGAGATGATCGAGGCGCTCCACGATGCCGTCGAGGTCTCCGCCGTAGAACTGGGTTGATCGTGCCGGCGGGTCGAGGCGCAGCTCGTCTGACCAGGCAGCGGGCACAGCCCACTCCGGAGCCGGGCGTGACTCACCAGCATCCGATCGCCAGAATCGGTCGGGAAACACCTGATACATCACTGTCGATGCAACCCACTCGGGTGGCCCGTCTGCAGCGACGAGCCGAAAATCGTCGCTGTCGAGCGTCTCTACGGTGAACACCCCGCGGGCGTTTACCCACATGTCGGTTCCGTCGTCGAGACGCAGCAGCCAACGGTAGCCGTGCACGCGGTTTGCGACGGTCACCTCGGCCTGCCACCAGTCCCAGCCGCTGGCGGATGCTGCCAGTTGAGCGACGGCGAAGACGGGCTCTCTGTCGGGGTTCGATCGCACGCGCACGCCCTGAAGCTTGCCGAGTGCGCGAGGAACCCGCAGGCGCATCACGACGGCTTCGCCCAGATGCGGATGCTGTGTCGAAACGTAGAGCGGCGAACCATCGTGGTGCGGCTCGAGCGCGGTGTTCATGACCAACGTACGTCCTCCTATTTAACAGAGCCGGCGGTAAGACCGCCGACAATGTACTTCTGCAGGTAGAGAAACAGCGCCATCACGGGCAACGCCGCGAGCACGGCACCGGCGGCGAAGACGCTCCAGTTGCTCGTGAACTCCTGCGAGACAAACTGATAGAGCCCGACGGCGAGCGTCTGCTTCTCTGGCGTGACCAGCACGATGCTCGCAATGACGAAGTCGTTTGTCGATGCGATGAACGACAGCAGCCCCACAACGGCGAGAATCGGCGCGACGAGTCGCAGAATGATCGTAAAGAAGATGCGCGCATGGCCCGCGCCGTCGATCTTCGCTGCCTCGTCGAGCGCTGTGGGCACTGTGTTGAAGAACCCGTACATCAGGTACGTGTTCACGCCGAGGGCGCCGCCGAGATAGACAACGATGAGCGCAATCTGGTTGTCGATTCCGAGCACGGGAAAGATGTCGCCGATCGTATTGAGAAGCAGAAAGATCGCGACAACGGCGAGCAGCTGCGGAAAGATCTGCACGACCAGAAGAGAGACCAGACCGAACCGCCGCCCGGCAAAGCGCATGCGGCTGAAGCAGTAAGCGGCGAGGGCACCGAGAAAGACCGTGCACACCGACGTCGACAGACCGATGAACAACGTATTGCCGAACCACGAGGCGTAGGGCTGCTGCGGCGAGGTGAAGAGCGTGACATAGCTGTCGAGCCCGATCTTCGCGAAGAGACCGTTGGAACTCAGGAGCGTGCCGTTGGGGTTCAACGAGGCGCTCAGCACGTACAGCAGCGGAAACACGGCGTAGATCACCGTGATAACCCCCACGAGGTGGCGCCAGCCGGTGGCACGAAACCAGGTGCCGAAGCGGAATGGTCGCTTCGCGGGGATCGCGGAGACGCCGGTGCGCGGAATCATCGTTGACGTACTCATGTCAGTTCAGGTCCTCCAGCGCCTTCGTCTGTTTAAAGCTGATGATCGAGATCACGGCGACAACGACGAAGATAATGATTGAGAATGCGCTCGCGAGGCCGTAATCGCGGCTCGCTCCGACGAACGCCACCTTGTAGACCATCGAGATGAGAATGTCGGTGCCCCCGACATTGATGCCGGCAGCCGCATCGCGCGGTCCGCCCTCCGTGAGCATGTAGATCAGGTTGAAGTTGTTGAAGTTGAACGCGAATGACGAGATCAACAGTGGAGCGACGGTGACCAGAAGCAGCGGAAATTTGATGAGCCGGAAGATCGCGAACGGTTTCGCGCCGTCAACCGTCGCCGCCTCGGTGAGTTCTTCGGGGATCGCCTGCAAAGCACCGGTGCACACGAGGAACATGTAGGGGAATCCGAGCCAGAGGTTGACCCACAGAATGCTGATCTTGGCGAGCCATTCGTTGGTAAGCCAGGGAATCTCTGCGCCGCCGAAGATCACGTCGTTCACGAACCCGAAGTCGCGGTTCAGCAGACCGGCCCACACGAGCGCCCCGAGAAAACCGGGGAACGCGTAGGGCAGAATCATCAGCACGCGGTAGAACTTGCGCCCTTTCATGCGCATGTCGTTGAAGACAATCGCCAGAAACAGCCCGAGCAGAAAAGTCGTCAGCACGCTCAGCAGCGCGAACGCGAACGTCCAGATCGTCACGCTGACGAGCGGGCCGCGGATGCTCTGCTCGGTAAAGGCCTTCGTGAAGTTCTCGGTGCCGACGGCGATGCTCCACCCTGGCATGAGCTGTTCGCCGTTTTCGGCGGTGAACGCACCGACACCCGTGTCTGTGTAGACGGTGTTCGTTGTCGTGTCTGTCATCGTTCCCGCGGCTTCGTCATAGACGAGGGTTGAGACGTAGAGGTACGCGCTTGAGCCGTCAGGGGTGCGCAGAGCGCCGTCGTTCGGATCATCCGAAATCTGCACGGCGATCTTCGCGATTTCGTCTTGGTGCTGAAGGATGCTTGCAAAATCGAGGGCCGTGTAGCCCGAGAGCCCCACGGCCTTGCCGCCAGACATCTCGGCGCCATCGACGGTGTGCAGCGGTGTCGCATCGTTTCCCATGCTCACGGTGCCATCTGGCGCCGTGACGAGAAAACTGTAGGTGCCGAGCTGATCGAGCACCGTGAGATCGTACGCCGGAGAGTCGGGCACGCGATCCTGTGCCGACTGCACGAGCGCGATCACGGCATCCTGCTTAGTGCTGTTGTGCCCTGTTCCGTAGTTCGTGAACGCAATGTAGGCGGTGTACCCGATCACGAAAACCTGAAAGATGAGGAGAAAGACGAGGCCTGGTGCGAGGTATTTGGCGGGGAGCCAGCCGCGCGTGAAATAGATGATGTTGATGGATGCTGCGATGACGAGGATCACAGCGAAGACAGTCCACTGCTGCTGCGCCATCGAGACGAAGAGAGCGTAGAGCGATAGCGCGTCGATCACGGCGATCAGCGCGATCTTGACGATCAACGAGGTGATGCCGCCTGACGCCTGCTCGGCGATGCGAACGGCGCGGCGTCTGCGCTTGTGGACGACGCGCGTTTCGCGCGCGTCCTCGGTCTGAGTGCTGCTCATGTCTCCCCGCGATGGTGTGACGTCGACACGGTGCTGGCGGGCTTTCGCCCGACCAGCACTGACGTCAACCTTCGATTGCGCTCCGAATGTCGGAGGTCATTGTCGTCCACAGCTCGGCCGGATCGCCCTTGCCGTTGATGATGTCGGCCTCGGTCACGCCCCAGAACTGCCACACGGAACCCATCTCGGGAATGTTCGGCATCGGCACGCCCGCAGCGCCGACCTCGCCAAAGGCCGCGGTGGTCGGGTCGGAGCTGACCTCTTCAAACGCGGCGGTTAGTGCCGGCGGACGCTTGCCGACGTTGTACAGCTCAACCTGCACGTCTTTCGTGCCGATGTAGTTGGTGAGGAACTCGTTGGCGGCAAGAGCGTTCTTGCTCTTCGCTGAGACGAAGAAGCCCTGAACGCCGACGAACGGCTGTGCTGCTTCGCCACCGGCGCTCGGGATTGCGTCGACGGCGACGTCGATGCCGGCATCCTGTGCTGGCGCGACGTTCCACGGTCCGGTGATGAGGAACGGTGAGTCGCCGCTCACGAACTTCTCTTTGGCGATGTCACCGTCGACGGTGGTCTTGAGGAGCCCTGCCTTGCCTTGCTCGGCGAGCCAGTTCGCGAAGTCGATTCCGCCATCGTTTCCGAGCAGCAGCTGCTCAGAGTCGTAGCTCCCATCATCTTTTGTGCCGAAGACCGGGGCGCCGAAGGAGGTCTGGAAGGGGTAGAGGTGGTACGGATCGCTCTCTTCACCCACCTGCACGAGGAACGGAAATTCCGTTCCGGCATCCGTCCCCATCTGCACCATCTCGTCGTACGTTGACGGCGCCTCGGGGGCAAGCTCGGTGTTTCGCAGGAGCGCGATGTTCTCGGTGGAGTACGGCAGACCGTAGGTCTTGCCCTCGTAACTCATCGCCGTGACGGCAACGTCCTGAAAGTCGCCGGCAATGTCGCCGAGCTCAATGGGCTGCACAACGCCGTTGGTCACGAAGTTGCCGAGCCAGTCGTGAGCGCCGATCGTGATGTCGGGGCCCTTGCCTGTCGGAACCTGCTGAACGAACTCCTCTTGAATCTTGCCGAAGTCCTTCTGCACCAGCTTCACGGCGATTCCGGACTCTTTTGTGAATGCCGCAGCGACGTCTTTCAGAACAGGAGCGCGGTCGGCGTCGACCCACACGGTGAGCGTGGTCGAGCCTTCCTTCTTGCTACCCTCGTCGCCGCCTCCGGCAGAGCATCCGGTGAGCGCGAGCGCGGCTACCGCGGTCATCGCTCCGATGGCGAGAATCGGATTGGTCTTCACCCTCATTGGTGTGCCTTTCATTAGCTGTGCCGATGTGGCCGTCAAACCTTGCGTCTGTGCCCCGAGGTTTCTCGCGCATCACTATGCAAGCGCTTCCACTTTTACATGAGTGCTGTCACAAACACAACTCGATATCCCGGGATAATGGGGTCATTGTGACCTTCTCGTGATGATCCACATAGTAAGCGTTTCCATAAATTGGAAAGTCTGTCGTACAGTATTGGGCATGACCCAAGCCAGCTCTCCCGCCCGAGACGAGCCGTTCACCACCACAGACGCCCCTGTCGGCGCTGAATGGTGGCGCTCCGCCGTGATTTATCAGATCTACCCTCGATCGTTCGCCGATGCGAACGGCGATGGCGTGGGCGATCTCGCTGGCATCACGTCTCGCATCGACTCGCTCAAGCAGCTCGGCATCGACGCCATCTGGCTGTCGCCGTTCTTCACTTCTCCGCAGAAAGACGCGGGATACGACGTCTCTGATTACTGCGATGTCGACCCGCTTTTCGGTACGCTCGCCGACTTTGACGAGATGACGGATGCTGCGCATTCACGCGGCATCCGAGTGATCATCGATCTCGTTCCCAACCACTCGTCCGATCAGCATGACTGGTTTCAGAAGGCCCTCGCAGCGCAGCCAGGCTCCCCCGTACGCGATCGCTACATGTTTCGAGATGGCCGCGGGCCGCACGGCGATGAGGCGCCCAACAATTGGGAATCCATGTTCGGCGGCCCCGCATGGACCCGCACGGTCGACGCACACGGCAACCCTGGCCAGTGGTACCTGCACCTGTTCGACGCGAGCCAGCCCGATTTTGACTGGAGCAATTCTGACGTACGGTCCATGTTCCGCGACGTGCTGCGATTCTGGCTCGACCGCGGGGTCGACGGTTTTCGGGTCGACGTCGCGCACGGTCTCGTCAAGGCCGATGGACTGCCCGACTTCACCCCGCCAGGCAGCGCGGGCAGCATGGGCGGCCAGGGGACGACGGATTCCGCCGCCGTTCTTGCTCCGTACTGGGGGCAAGATGGCGTGCACGACATCTATCGCGAATGGAATCAGGTGCTTGCGGAGTACACCGGCCAGCGCGTGCTGTGTGCCGAGGCCTGGGTCGACCCGCTGCAGAAGATGGCGCTGTGGGTGCGCCCAGATGAGATGCAGCAGGCCTTCAACTTTCCATACCTCGAGACGCCGTGGAGCGGGCCGGAGCTGCGCGGCATCATTGACGAATCCATCGCCGCGTTCTCTGCCGTTGGCGCGCCGAGCACCTGGGTGCTGTCAAATCATGACGTTGTGCGTCACGCGTCGCGGCTCGCTTTGACGCACGAGAACCCCCAGGGCCACGGCATCGGCCCCGCCACCGTCGACCGCCCGAACCGCGATATCGGCCTGGCTCGCGCGCGAGCAGCATCCGCCCTTATGCTCGCCCTTCCCGGAGGCGCCTACCTGTACCAGGGCGAAGAGCTTGGTCTTCCCGAGGCGATCGACCTGCCCGACGCTGCCCGGCAAGACCCGACGTGGTTTCGCACAAATCGCGAGCGCTACGGTCGCGACGGCTGTCGCGTGCCGATTCCGTGGGAAGCCGATGCCCCCGCTTACGGGTTCAGCGCGACGGGCGCCTCGTGGCTGCCGCAGCCCGATGATTGGGCGGAGTATGCGCGGTCGAGCCAGCTCGGTGTGGCCGGTTCGACTCTCGAGCTCTACAGTCGGGCACTCTGGCTTCGCAACACGCATCAGCTGGGGCTCGGCGCGATCGAGTGGCATGATGCCGGCGATGACAATGTTCTGTGGTTCACCAATGGCCCGGTCACGGTCATCGCGAATACGGGTGATCAGGATGCTGATGTGCCGGCGTCGCTTCTCACGGCAACGCGCACGCTCGAAAGCTCGCCCTCCCGTGAGGGCGTCGTTTCCGCTGACTCAACCGTCTGGTTCCTGACGCCGTAGCAGCCGCCCAGGCCTCACCACGGAACGGCACCGCGTCGCATTCGGCGACGCGGTGCCGTTGTCGTGTGCCTCGGAAACGGTGCTAGACAGTAAAAAACCCGGCCACTGTGCCGGGAAGTTGAGCTGATCGAGAGACTAGTTGGTGTTCTCGTAGAGCCACGCGAGCGGGTCGACGTGCTTGGTTCCGTTGATGAGAATCTCGAAGTGCATGTGAGGTCCGGTGGAGATTCCCGTGTTGCCCGTCTTGCCGATGATCTGTCCGACCGAGACGTGGTCTCCGACCTGAACGGTGCGCGATCCCGGCACCATGTGGCCGTACAGGCTGTGAATCATCTGTCCGTCGATGACGTGCTCGATGACGATCTTGACGCCGAAGCCCCCGCCGGAGTCGGTCGACTCGACGACGACCCCGTCGGCGATGGACTGAATCGGAGCACCGTAGCCCGGGTTAAAGTCCTGGCCGAGGTGGTTCGTCGAGCAGCCGAGTGAACAGCCGGGACGTGCGCCGTAACCGCTGCCGATGTGCACGCCGACGGAGAACGGCCATTGCACTGTGCCGTTCGGGTCGTTCGTGAACGTGTTCTCGGGGTTGATCCCGAGCTCGGTCGCCGCCTGCGTCACTGAGAGAGCTCCGTAGGTGTCGCGTTGCAGAGCAAGGTCGGCAGACGCGGTGTTGACGAGTGACTGTGCATGCCCTGGAGCGTACGTTTCCTGCTGGATCGACTGACGCTTCTGCGCCTGAACGTCGTCTGCGCTGAGCAATGCGTTTGCCGGCACCGAGGTTGCAACGGTCATGAGGCCGACAGCGAGAAGAGCGCTGATGCTCATTGTCTTGGCGGCAAGGCGTCGAATCGACCGCGGCGGGCGCGGGCCGTCGACGGGTGCTGATTCCGAGGCCCCATGCCGACCACGGAGCGGTGCGGGAGCATCGTCTGCGGCGTCGGCCGTTGCGGGCTCGGTCGCGACGGGCGCTTCGTCCGGGTCGCTGTGTGCGTCGTCAGGAACCGAAGATTCGTCGATCGGGAAGGCACCCGCAATGATCTCTTCGAAGGATTCTGTCGTCGTCGGCACGCCGTCTGGCGCAATCTCAGCGACGACCTCGACTGGCTCGGACTCAACTGACTCAGGCTCTGCCGACTCAGCATTCGCTGGCTCGACGACCTCGGCCTCAGAGTCTGCCGCACGCTCCGCAGCCGATGACCTTGCCGCAGCTGATGACCTTGCGACGTCGACGGGCGCTTCCGCCATTGTCTCAGCTGCGACGTCATGCGCGGCGACGGTGCGGGGCGCATCACTCGTATCAGCGTCGTCGTTGTCTGCAGCGGCCGGCCACGATGTGGGCGACGGTGCACGACGACGCGAGCGACGGGTCAATTGCACGTCAGTGGGCTGAGCCTGAGCGCTCGGCAGCGTCTCGGAATGATCATCCGTCGTGCGCTGTGCGGCTCGGCGGCGCTCGCGACGAGAGAGAAACTCGGTGTTCGCCGGAGCAGCGGCCGTTAGTGCATCGCCGAGGTCGGCGACACCGGCGGAGCGCGCGCTCTCTAGAGCCTCTCGAGCCTCGCGGTCCCGGCGCGCACGACGCGATTCGAACGCTGTTCCCGAGTGAGGGGTCGATGCGGTGCCTGAGGGGTCGAGAACAGACTCGTTCTCTTCAGAGGCACAACTCCACACAGGCAGACGGACTTTCTTCGCTAGGGGGCACAGCTGTTGCTACCAGTAGGCAATGGGGGCGCCGTTTGGTAACGGATTGATAAACAGTAGCAAAGCAAGGCTGAATATTTCCAGAGCAACATGCCAATTTTCGAGTCCCCCAAATGGGGAACCACGAGTCGTTGCTTCGCCTCGCCTGCAATGACGGGCGAGGCGGTCGATCAACCGAGAATTCGATCCGCGCTCAAACCTTCAAGTACCGCTTCAAAGAATCCGAATGCTGATGAACCTGCACCGTGAAGCAGCGCTGCGTCTATGGTGGGGACTGACGTGCTTGTTTCGACACCGAGAATGTGGTTGAGAAAGGACACACAATGGAATCGAACGACGCAGGGCCAGCAGACGAATCCGCTGCAACCACCCACTCAGGCTGGGGCGCCGGGAATCCACGACTTCGTGTTTCCAGCGAGTCGGACCGCTTCGTTTACGACATCACGACCGACATAGTCAACATTGGGTCAGCTGAGTCGAACGAGCTCAGAATCGACGGGGCAGCGCCGTTGCACGCAACGGTGCATCATGATGAGAACGACGAGTATGTACTGACGCTCATCGAAGACGGTCTCATGAACGCCAATCCCGAGGCGACAGCGACCGAGGGCACACGCACGGAGATCCTGCGACAGGGCGCGCGATTTACGGCAGGACCGTGGACGCTTGTCTTCGCCCGTGCAGAGTTTGCAGATCACGGGCGACCATTTGGCGGCCGCGAAGGCGGAGAGTTCTCAGACCAGCCAGCCCAACAGAGACGCCCTGACCACACGGACGAGCACAACGACGACGAGTCTCCGTACGAGGTGCACGACGGCTGACGCCGATAAGAGCACGACCGCACCTTGAAATGATGCTGCGCGGGGTGGAGACTCGAAGTTGGCGCGTCCGATAGCGAGCGTGCCAGCGCAAAGAGGTACCCGTTGCGTGGAGTATCCGCGCAGAGTCTGAAGGGAGTACCAATGAGCATCAACGCTAAGAAGGTCGCAGTTCTCGCCACGAATGGCTTTGAAGACAGCGAGCTGATAAGCCCCTGGGAGGCGCTCGTACAGGCAGGTGCCGTCCCCACGATGGTCTCACCGAATCCAGATGTGATCACCGGTAAAAACGGACACGCACAGACTGTCGACATGTTGGTTCGCGAGGCAAAAGCACTGGATTTCGACGCACTTGTGCTTCCCGGAGGCGTCGTCAACGCTGACGATCTCCGCATGGATCACGACGCTGTCGCATTCGCTCGCGGTTTCTTCGTCGAACACAAGCCGGTGGGCGTCATCTGCCACGGCGCGTGGATCCTCGCAGACGCCGACGTGCTCGGCGGGAGGACGCTCACGAGTTACCCGAGCCTCCGAACTGACCTCACGAACGCCGGAGCCACCTGGGTCGACCAAGAAGTCGTCGTCGACAACGGACTCGTCTCGAGTCGAACGCCCGACGATCTTCCGGCGTTCAACGACGCGTTGGTTGAAGAGATTGGTGAAGGCCAGCACCGCGGTCAGACCACCTGAGCCGGTACCGCCCACGAGAATGATTCAGGCCCTGCGGTCTGCGGGCGCAAGCACCAATGAGGGAGCGGGTGCTTCTTCTGTCAATGCTGCCTCAGCGAGGCACTCGCGGAAGGCACGCACGGCTGGGTGATCGCTGCGTCCAGCGCGAACCGCGGTGAACAGTGTCCTGTGCGGGTCATCGGGAAGCCCGAAGATCTGGGTACCGCCCAGATGCTGCGCCGCGATCAGCGCAGGGCTGAAAGCGACAGCGTGTCCGGTGCGCACGAGGTGCGCGTGCATCAGCGGGTCCGGGGTGTCGAAGCGCACGCGAGGTTCGAAGCCCGCCTTCCGGCATTCTGCGCGCGCCCACGCACCCGTCATCGTCCCCGAAGGGTCAAAAGCCCATGGCGCGTCCGCGAGGTCAGCCAGCGACTGCGGCCGTGCGCTGAGGATCCCGGTCGGAGGGAGCACGAGACGGAGCGGATCACTGAGCAGCTCCGCCCGGTCGATGCCGTCGCGCACGCGATCCGGCATTCCCGGATATTCCTCACCGAGGATCAAGTCGAAGTCATGCGAGAGCAGCCCTTCAAATGCCGGTCCGACCTCCCGTTGTGTGATCTCGACGTCAACCTCCGGGCAGCGCCCTGCCATAAGCGTGAGTGCGGTGGGGGCAAACGACAGCACGACGGTCTGGAACGAGGCGACTTTTAGCGTTCCACTAACGCGAGGACTCGCTGCAGCCAGCTCTGCCTCTGCCCGCTCGAGCTGAGCGAGTACCTCTTCCGTATGGGCGACGAGCGAGAGAGCCTGGTCTGTGAGCCGCACTCGACGACCGACGCGCTCCAGTAGCGGAACCCTGCATTCACGCTCCAGCTGCGAGAGCTGCTGCGAGACAGCGGAAGGCGTATACGAAAGTGCGCGTGCAACTTCGGCGAGTGTGCCAAGCCTGTGTAGTTCGCGCAGCATCCGCAGTCGTGAAAGCGACAACATGAACGCTCCCCATTTCATTAGTTTAACTAATGCTAATAGATAACAAACGATTGCTAGACTTAAGTTTTGGAGCGGGTCACGCTGGATGCATGCATACGTTTCCACGCCGTGCGGCGTCCGATGACTGACGCCCGCCGTTCAACATCGGGCGTCGCGCTCGTCCTCGGCTCCTGCGTCTCGCTGCAGTTCGGCGCTGCACTGGCTACTCAGCTGTTCCCCGACCTCGGATCGTGGGGAGTCACAGCGCTGCGCCTCGGCATCGCCTCCCTGGTCATGCTCGTCGTGGCGCGGCCCCGCGTTCGCTCATGGAGGGGCGGGCAATGGCGAGGAGTGATCGTTCTCGGAGTCGCGATGGCTGGAATGAACGGCTTCTTCTATGCATCTATTGGGCTCATTCCGCTGAGTGCGGCTGTGACGATCGAGTTCGTGGGCCCGCTGCTACTTTCGGCGCTTCTTTCACGGCGTCGACTCGACGCCCTCTGGCTTGCAATCGCATCTCTGGGCCTCGCCGCCATCGGAGTTGAGAGCATGGCTGGTGTTGCTGCTCTCGATCCGCTCGGAGTCGCGTTCGCGTTGATCGCCGCTGTCTTCTGGATGGGCTACATACTTGCCAGCGCACGCGTCGGCAGTAGCGTCCCTGGCTCGTCTGGCCTCGCTGTGGCGCTGGCGATCTCCGCGGTAATCGTGCTGCCATTTGGTGTGCCCGGCATTGCATCGGCAGAAATTGACGCACGAGTCGTCGCCCTCGCGGTCGCGACGGCAGTGCTTGCGTCAGCGCTCCCCTACTCGCTGGAGCTCTCGGCACTACGCCGGCTTCCGCGTCACGTCTTCAGCATCCTGCTCAGTCTGGAACCCGTCGCTGCGGCTTTCGTCGGGTGGATGCTGTTGCAGCAACCGTCCGGCCCGCTTCGACTGACGGCCATTGCACTCGTGATTGTGGCCACCTTCGGCACCACGACCACTCATGCGCGACGCACTCGGCCTCCGGTGGCGCATATTGAGGCGGCAGGACCCCCAAGCCCTGCCGCCAATCACACATTCTGACGATGTGCGTTTGAGACGTCCCGAGAGACGGGTACCGTCTCGGTTGAGCAGGCCCAACACGACGAGGACGTCGTGGCATGGTGCACGAACCGTTATGTCGCCGACCCTACGCGGAGAAGCTGTGTCTCTCCGTAGCGTCGATGTGCGAACCCCTACCCAGCAGAAAACGGTGGCCAACGGCCGGGCGACTCAGGACAAAGTGGCGAGTGAGGGATTCGAACCCCCGAAGTCGATGACAGCTGATTTACAGTCAGATCCCTTTGGCCGCTTGGGTAACTCGCCAGGGGCGCGCTCGACCAAACTTGTACAGCCAACCGAAGGCGCCACAGAAATATTAGCCTTTCCCGTGGCCGGGACGAAATCGAGCCCCGAGCGTGGGTTTTACGGCACGCGAAGCAGCGCGCCCTCGTGCCGACAGGTTGCCGCGGCCACCCGCATGGCTCGATCGAGAACGACACCCCACGCAGCGTCCGAATCAGGCTCGCCTGCCGCGACCAGGCTCTCAACCACAGATGCGAGCACGGCATCGCCCGCACCCATCGTGTCGATCACGTCACCGGGCAGGTCAGCGACCGGACGCCTCACGATTTCACTGCGGCTACGCACGAAAGCACCGTCGCGACCCGCAGTTCCGACGACGTGCGGCACTCCAGCGTCGGCAAGCCGCGAGACGAGCTCATCAAGGCCAGCGCCATACAGAATCCGTGCATCATCGTCGCCGACCTTGATGAGTTCGCAGAACCCGGTGACCGCTTCAAAGCCCTGCACGAACCGTTCACGCGAGTGCAGCATGCCCGATCGTGGATTGGGGTCGACGATCAGGCGTCGTCGATCGTGGGGAACGGATGCTGTCAGCTGATCAACCTGGTCGAGATCGTCAAATGGAAAACAGCTGACGAGAGTGTAGGGCGCCTCGTCGATGGCCTGCTGCGCCTCGGGGCCGAAGTCGATGGCTCGCTTCTGCGCCGCATCGTTGAATACGTAGCGCGGCTCCCCTGCCCGACGGTCGCTGATTGCCCGCGAGGTGCCGTTCGGCCCAATTGTGCGCACAAAGCCCACACCGTGCTGGTCGAGAAACTCGGCAATTCGCGCGCCGTCGGCATCGTCGCCGATCATGGCGATGAGCGTTGTCTGCACTCCGAGCCGAGCAAGACCGACTGCAACGTTGAGCGCCGCACCACCCACGAAGTCGCGGGTTCCAGAGGGGTCACGAAGTTCATCGATCAACGCGTCACCGATCACGGCGACGGGGGCAGACGAGGGGCGCATATCGGTCAATGTACACGGCTGCGTAAGCTGGTGCTCAACACCGTGAGGAGCTCGATGGCCGGAATCGAAGAGGTTGCCCAGAAGGCCGGCGTCTCAACGGCGACCGTCTCGCGTGCGCTGTCCGGCCGCGGCTATGTGTCAGAGCGCACACGGAACATTGTGCAGAGTGCGGCGTCTGAGCTCGGTTACGTCGTGTCATCGACGGCATCCGGTCTTGCCTCTGGTCGCACGCGAAACATCGGAGTCGTCGTTCCGCTGCTCAGTCACTGGTACTTCGCCAACGTCGTCGAAGGCGCAGAAACCGCGTTGCTTCGCCGCGGCTACGACACCACGCTGTACAACCTCACGGGCGGCGAGGCCGAACGTCGCAGCGTTTTCACCCATTTTCTGCTTCGCAAGCGAGTGGATGCCGTGATTGCCATCAACCTCGAACTCACGGCAGACGAGGTGAGCGCGCTGCACGACCTGCGCAAACCGCTTGTCGGAATCGGTGGGCCGATACCCGACGTGCCCACCCTCGAACTCGACGACTTTCAGGTAGCGAAGCTCGCAACATCGCACCTGACGAGCCTCGAACACCGCCGCATCGCCCACATCGGCGGCGGCCGGGAATTTGACGTGGACTTTCACCTGCCGACAACGAGACGCCGCGGCTACGAGTCAGCGCTCGCGGATGCCGGGATCGCGATCGACGATGCCCTCGTACGGACGGCAGACTTCACGATGAAGGGAGGCTACGTCGCAGCCAAACAACTTCTCGGGTCGCCCGCCAACCGGCCAACAGGTATCTTCGCGGCCTCAGACGATATGGCAATCGGCGCAATTCTCGCGGCACGAGACCTGGGGTTGTCTGTGCCGAACGACGTGTCCGTTGTCGGGGTTGACGATAATCAGCAGGCTCCGTTCTTCGATCTCACGACAGTCGCCCAGTTTCCCAAGCGCCAGGGGGAGACGGCCGTCGACCTGCTTCTTGCCGAACTGGGCGAGAGCATAGCGAAACCAACCGAACTCACGCTGCCGTTCGAGCTCGTGGTGCGCGGCTCAACGTCACGGCCACAGGACTGACACGGATCTCAGCGTCCGGCGTCGCTGATGTTTCGGGTGAGTTCCCGTTGAATCGCGAGCCGCTCCTCGCGTGTGATCGGCTTGCCCGGCGCGTCGGGGCGACTCTGCCACGGCGCCGGCCCCTCCGGATGCCGATACTCGACGCCGAGCACATTAAGCCGTTTGCTGTGACTGTCGAGCCTGCTCCGAAAGTCGGCGAGGTTCTTCTCGGTCGACCACACGGCCTCGGCGAGCGCGCAGAGCCGAGGGAACAGCATGTAGTCGAGTGCTCGCGAAGAATCGATGTGCTCGGTCCACATGTTCGCCTGCCCGCCGAGCACATGGTGCCCTTGCTCGGACGTGAGCTCTGCGGGCATCGGGTCGAACGCGTAGATCTCGTCGACGCCAAGCGGAAAGCCGACGGGAATCGGCTCGTCATTGCGATCGGACTGCCGATAGTCGAGGTACACCGCGTCGTCTGGGCATACGACGACGTCGTGCCCTGCGCGCGCCGCGGCGATCGCACCGAAGCGACCCCGCCACGAGGCAACTGTCGCTCCCGGCGCGAGGCCTCCTTCGAGAATCTCGTCCCAGCCAAAGGCCCGCCGACCGCGCGACGTCAGGTGCGCGTCGATCTGCGCGATGAACCAGCTTTGCGCGTCTTCTGCGTCGCACAGTCCGCGCGCGCATAAGTTCGCGCGTGCGCGCATCCGTATTCCATTCGCTCTTCTTCGCCTCGTCACCGCCGATTCCGATGAACGTCGACGGGAAGATCTCTACGACCTCGTCGAGAATACGGCAGACGTCGGCAATCGTGGAGCTCTCGAGATTGAGCAGCCGGGTGCTGACTCCCCAGTGCGTCCACGGCTCGTCCGGAGCATCGCCGATGCCCCACTCCGGGTAGGCGGCGAGCGCAGCCTGCACGTGCCCGGGCATCTCGATCTCAGGAACAACGTCGATGCCTCGCTCGGCGGCATACGCGACGATCTCGCGTGCATCGTCCTGCGTGTACCAACCGCCGTGCGGACGGCCGGCCATCGTTGCGTTCGGCCCGTGCCCGCGCTGGCTGTCGCTGCGCCATCCGCCACGTGTGGTGAGCCGCGGGAACGCCCTGATCTCCAGACGCCACCCCTGGTCGTCTGTGAGGTGAAGGTGCAGGGTGTTGAGCTTGTGCAGCGCCATCAGATCGATCACCCGCATCACGTCGCGCTTCGGCAGAAAGTGCCGCGCGACATCGAGCATGAGGCCGCGCCAGGCGAACCGCGGCGCGTCATCAATGACGCACCGAGGCAGCATCCATGCGGTGTCGGCCACGCACGATTCTCGGTGTATCGCCGGAGGAAGAAGCTGCAGAAAGCTGTAAATTGCCCACTGGATGCCGCGGGGCGATCCCGCTCGAAGTGCAACGCCGTTCTCGGTAACGGCAAGCCTGTACTGCTCGGCATCGAGCCCGGCGTCGAGTGCAAGCTCGATTGTGCCGTTTCCCATCTCGACGATGTCGATGGCGAATCCGGTCGCCGGCCGCAACTGTCGCTGCAGGCTTCGCGCCTCGTCTGCCAGCCCGGGCGTAGCGGAGACCGTTGTCTCTGTGGTCAGCTCGTATGTTCCGGGGAGCGCGTTCACCGCGCGCGGCGCCGGAATGATCGAGATCTTGTGAGTCACCATTGTCACCGTGTTCGCGTACTGCACCGTTGAGGCGTCAGGACCCTTCGTCTGCGAGAGCATGTCTGATAAACCCGTCCGACCTCTCGAGGGCGGAGCGGGCGGCTTCTGCCGGAATGCCGGCGAGTGCCGCCACGATTGCCACCTTCACTGAGCCGTCTGCGGCATCCAGCAGCTCGGCCGCTGCCTGCCTGTCGCACGCGGTTGCACGCATGATCGTGCGCTCGGCGCGAGCTCGGAGCTTCTCGTTCGTAATCTGCACATCGACCATGAGCGTGCCGAATGTCTTGCCCAGCTTCACCATCGTGAGGGTGCTCAGCATGTTGAGCACCATCTTCTGCGCGGTGCCCGATTTGAGCCGCGTTGATCCGGAGACGATCTCCGGTCCGACGACCACCTCAAGAGCCACGTCTGCGGCAGCTCCGAGCGGCGACTCGGCGTTGCACGCGAAGCCGACCGTGAACGCTCCTCGCGTACGAGCCTCTCCGATGGCCCCGAGTACGTAGGGAGTTCGTCCGGATGCCGAGATGCCCACGACCGAGTCGAGCGCCGTCACTCCACGAGCAGCCATATCGCTCACGCCGAGGGCTGCGTCATCTTCGGCACCTTCGACGGCTGTGCGAATGGCGCCGTCTCCCCCGGCGATCACGCCGAGCACGCGGTCGGGGCTCATACCGAACGTCGGCGGAATCTCACTCGCATCGAGTACGCCGAGCCGCCCCGGTGTGCCTGCGCCGACGTACAGCAGCCGGCCCCCGCGGCGCATTCGCTCGGCGATCCCGTCAACGGCTGCGACGATGGCCGTTTCTGCATGGGCGACGGCTGCGGCGACAGAGGCGTCTTCGCGATTCATCGCCCGCACGAGCTCAGGGGTGCTGAGCTCGTCGAGCGAGGAGTATGAGTCATTTACCCGTTCGGTGGCGAGCCCGCTGATTTCGCGGTGAATCGACGACGCGTGGTCGCTCTCTTCCCCTGGCATGTGCCGTTCCTCTCTCGAATACGACGTTCTCGGGTCAGCTCTCGCGAAAGAACCGCGTGAGAAGGTCGGCGCATTCGGCCGCGCGAACACCGGGAATGACCTCAACCCTATGGGTAAGCCTGCGGTCACGAAGCAGATCATGGATGCTGCCCGCAGCACCGGCCTTCTCATCCCACGCGCCGAAGACCACGGTGGGCACGCGTGCTGCCAGAATCGCGCCAGCGCACATGACACACGGTTCGAGAGTGACGACGAGCACCGCATCGCCGAGACGCCACTCACCTCGAGCTGCCGTTGCCTGCCTGATCGCCTCAATCTCGGCGTGCGCCGTGGGATCGGCGCGGGCCTCACGCGCGTTGCGTCCGCTGCCGATCACCTGCCCCGCGGAGTCAACGACGACGGCGCCCACCGGCACATCGCCCGTGTGCAACGCCGCCGTCGCCTCGCCCAGAGCGAGCCCCATGAGCTCGTCATATCGCGGGTCTGCGGCAAGCGGCATCCGGCATCTCCCTCTGCTGCGTCGAAGTGCCCATTTGGGCTGTAGGTTAAACAGTATGCGAGTGCACGTTGCCGATCATCCGCTCATCACCCACAAACTCACGGTGCTGCGCAACAAGAAGACTTCTTCCCCCACATTCCGGGCCCTCACCGAAGAGCTCGTCACACTGCTCGCCTATGAGGCAACGCGGGGCGTCCGCACGCAGCCTGTGCAAATCGAGACCCCCGTGACAACGACGACCGGGCTCGAGATCAGCTCCCCGCGCCCGCTTGTTGTGCCGATCCTTCGTGCGGGGCTTGGAATGCTCGACGGCATGGTCAAGCTGCTTCCGACAGCCGAAGTGGGCTTTCTCGGCATGGTGCGCGACGACGAGACCCTGCAGCCGATGACCTACGCCGAGCGTCTGCCCGACGATCTGTCGAACAGACAGTGCTTCGTGCTCGACCCGATGCTCGCCACCGGGGGATCACTCGGAGCCGCAATCCAGTTCCTCATCAAGCGCGGCGCCGTCGACGTCACTGCCGTCTGCATTCTCGGCGCGCCCGAGGGCCTCGAACGGCTTGAACGCGAAACCGAAGGCCTCGACGTGACGATCGTTCTCGGCGCGCTCGACGAGAAACTCGATGAGAACGGCTATATCGTGCCCGGTCTCGGCGACGCTGGCGATCGGCTCTACGGCCTGGTCTGAGCAGGCCTGCTCGGCTTTCGCGCACCGGCTATGGAACTATGAACGTATGGCCGCTCGTTATCTCAGCGACACCGCACGCGCGAACCTCGCGTCATTAGTCTCTGCCGCCATCGGCGCGGGTGCGACTGCAGGGATGCTGCTGCCCGATGGAACTGCAGCGAGCACCGACATCAAGACGCTCCTGATCACTTTCTACCTCTGCATGTGGCCAGCATTCGTGATCATCTACGTGGCGTGGACGCACGTCAGCTACGAGCGACGAGGGCCACGCACGCTTGAGGCTTCGGCACGGCGAGAGACACGCTCGCTGCAGAAATGGTGGGCTCCGATGATCGGATACGGCGGCGCATCGAGCTGGACTCTCACGGGAGCAGTCTTCGCCGTTTTCCTCACCGTCGTCGTCGCGCAAACCCCTGTCATCCACAGTTCGTGGCTGTACATCGGCCTCGGCATGCTCAGCGTCGCAAGCTCGTGGGCCCTCATGGTGTACTCGTTCGCCCTGCAGTACCTTCGGCTCGTCGCCAGCGCCGACGGCACAGAGAACCACATCAGCCTCGAGGTGGAGGACCCCGCGCGATTCAGCGACTACCTCACACTCGCGATTCTCGTCTCAACGATGGCCGCAACGTCGTCAGCTCGCATCCACACACGCAAAGCGTGGCAGGTTCTGCGCCTCAACGTCGTGTTCGCCTTCGTCTTCAACACGGTCATCGTGGCCATGATGGTCTCGCTTCTGTTCGGCAGCCTGACCGCCTAGCGTGCCGCCGCCCACACGGCGGCAGCGATGGCCGGGCAGCCCTGCGGTTCGCGCCGTCAGGTGGAAATTTCTGTGAGCGACAGCATCCGTCCCCTGTCAGCATAGAAGATCGTGCGTTGTTATCGCGATATCACCGAAGAAACATGATTATTACGCAATCAAACGTCATTTACTGCAATGATTTGACACACCGATTCGCGTGCGACTTAGATTGATGTCATGACACACAGCACGCGCCCCCTGAGCTCTGTCGAGTTCCCTGGGAATGCCGGGTCGATGATGACCGGCGTCGCCGCTGTCATGTGTTGTCGAATGTGTCGCTAACACCCTGACCTCACGCCGCACGCACCGCGGATGCTGTCAGCATCCGCCACCTCGACACCACACACTTCTCACCCCTGCCCCGACGAGCGTCGGTGTGGCCTGGGGTGGGTCATACTCATCATCGCAAAGGATCTTTCATGTCACTCGCAACCGCTTTTCCGCAGGCCGCCCCCACCGAGAACCGCACACGTGCACTCCGCGCCGTGCCCGCTTCTCCCGAGCCTCGCGGTTTCGCCCTCTACGTCGGACTCGATGAAGAAGCGGCTCGGGCTGCCGGCACCTCTCTCGGCGCCATCGTCGAGGCCGTCAAGAAGTCCATCGGGGAGCTTGCTCCCGCCGCGCAGTCATATGCCGCAGTCGCCCTGGCCCCAGCCGGAGTCGGCGGCCGCGACGTCGACGTCGTGCGACTCGCACTGCAGGAGCCGACTGCCGTCGCCCGCAACAGTGCAGAGCCCGTCGAAGAAGACGAAGAACTCGATCGCGCACACGCGGGAGTCGTCATCGACATCTCTCGCAAGCGCGTCGTGCTCGACAACGCGACGGCGACGCTCACCTACAAGGAGTTCGAGCTGCTGCAGTACCTTGTGCTGCGCGAAGGCCGCACCGTCGAGCGCACGGAACTCATCAACGCTCTGTGGTCGGCTAACGATGGTGACGTTCCCAACGAGCGTACGATCGACGTTCATGTGCGCCGTCTGCGCTCGAAGCTCGGCCGCTACGAAGACATCGTGCGCACGGTGCGGGGCGCCGGCTACCGATTCGACCGTCACGCAGACGTCTCGATCCGTCACGCATCGACGCCGTCACCCGACCTGTTCTAAGCCGCGCGCTCGTCGCTTGACGAAGCTGAGGGCATCACGCTTCGCTACTCTCTCGAGCCACGCCCCGGGGCGCCATTGACCGCGTTGGCGATCTGCACACGATTGTCGGCGCCGAGCTTGTCCAAAATGCGGCCCACATGGGTCTTCACCGTCGTCACGCTCACAAAAAGCTCCGCGGCGATCTCGGCGTTTGACAGCCCCTTGGCCACACCGATGGCGATGTCACGCTCGCGCCCCGTGAGCGAATCGAGCTGCGGCCCCACCACGCCCCGCGCGTTCGGCCCGGTTGCTTCGCCGATGAGCCATGAGAGCGCAGACTGCGACAGCATCCTCTCCCCCTCCGCAGCCCGACGCACCGCATCGACGAGTTCACGCGGAGGCATGTCTTTCAGCAGAAATCCGCGGGCTCCGCGCCTCAACGCCTCATACATGAACTCGTCGGTGTCGAATGTGGTCAAAATGATGACCGTGCGCTCGGCATTCGCCGCAAGAAGCCGCTCGGTAGCGGCGATGCCGTTCATGTGGGGCATGCGAATGTCCATGAGCACGACATCGGGATCGGTGCGCGCCACAAGGTCAAGTGCTTCCCTGCCGTCAGATGCCTCGCCGACGACGGTGAGGGCGGGGTCGCCCTCGAGCACGAGGCGCAGCCCGGCTCGGACGAGCTGCTCATCATCGACGAGTGCTACGCGATACGCGCGTGTCATGTGCTCCATGGAAACCATACTTTCAAAGTGAACACATTCTCATAGGCACCGGGATCCCGCTCGAGTGTGCCGCCGACCAGTCGCACGCGCTCGGCCAGCCCCACAAGACCGAGTCCGGATGCTGGCGCTGCACGCATTTCTGCGGCGGTGTTCTCGCATACAGCGTCGGCGTCGGAGCCGACCCGCACGATCGGGTTTCTGATTGTCAGTGTGACGAACTCGCCGGGTTCGCCACTCACCCTGATGTTCACGCGCGTGTGTGGAGCGTGTTTTCGGGCGTTGGTGACGGCCTCCTGGATCACCCGGAAAACGGTGCGGCTAAGCGTCTCAGATGGCGCGTGCCAGAGCGGATCGACGTCCGCGTCGACGACCAGATCGACCGGGTTTCCCGCACGCTCGCTCACGGCGAGCAGTTCGTCGAGATTTCGCAGCGAGGGCTGCAGCATCCCCGTTGACTCGAGCGTTCCGTTCTCAGGGTCGCGCAACACCCCGAGAACGGCCCGCAACTCATCACCGGCCAGCTGAGCGTTCTCTCGCACCGTCGCCGCGGCCTGAGCGACCTGTTCGTGCGACAGATCAGTGCGAAACTCCAAGGCTCCCGCGTGCAGTGAGACCAGCGACAGGCGGTGCGCCAGGGTGTCGTGCATCTCGCGTGCGATGCGGGTGCGCTCGCTCGCCCGAGCCTGCTCAATGTGGGCGGCGCGCTCACGCCGCTCGCTCTGCACCTGCTCAAACAGACTGCGATGAAGCTGGCGTCGGCCGCCGATATACAGGCCGGTGACGACCACCACTCCGATGGAGAGGGTGGACATGAGCGCAACGGCCCACAGCGGCAGTTCCTCGGTCTGCGGCAACGTGATCTCTGCGATGACTCCGGCCACGAGTGACAACACCGCAACGGGCACGATCTCCCGCACGCGGCGACGCGTGGATATCGAGGCGATGACGAGCGTCGACGCGCCGAGTGCCAGAGCCGAGACGACAGTGGAGGCACAGATGACGAGAGCGATGAGCAGTGGAGCACGATGGCGGAACGGATACAGCACGAGCGCGACGACACCGAGGGCGACATCGGCAAGCATCCGCATTCCCAAAGCACCATTATTCAGCTCGCCCGTAGGCTTTATTTCGATGATCGAGCCGTATGTCACGAGAAACGCGAACAGTCCCATGACCACCGCGAGGAGCAGCCGCCATGTTCCGCTCCACAGGCGGCGCAGTCGGGGGAAAGCAGCATCCATGGTCATCGACTTCATGCTAGCCGCGACGTTGCGGCCGCGGCGTCCTGCCGATGGCACCGTTCGGGTCATCCTTTGGGACGAAAAACACAACGCCCACGTCTGGTGCACAATGGGCGCCCCGAGAGCCACACTGGAGGGGTGACAACGAGTCGAGACGCATTGCCCGCCCATTCTGCTGTCGACGGCGCCTCTCCTCTGCAATACCACCGCCTTGCGCGCTCTGCACGCTCTTATCGATGGTGGCGACCGCTCCTCGTCGCCGGAGTCGGAGCGGGGTTCTACGGAACCTTCATGCTGGGCGCATTACTCTGGGCGGGCGTCGCTGCCCTGCTGAGCCCCGGCTTCGCGGCAGCCGCCGACGCATTTGCCACGAGCGCCCACGACGTGAGCGACCCCCTGGTTCTCGCCGTCACGCTGCTGTCGCTGATCGCCCTGCTGCCCTCGCTCTTCATCGCACAGCTGCTCGTCGGCACCAAGCCTGTCGGGTTGCTCTCGTCTGTCGCTGGTCATCTGCGGTGGCGGATGCTGACGCGCAGCCTCCGTGTCGCGTTCGCGGTTTTCGCGATCGCGCAGTGCATCACTGTCGCGATATCTGCCGCGCAGGGCGAACCTCTCACTCAGCATGTGGATGCCTCGACCGCCCTGCCTGCGCTGGTCATTGCGGTTCTGCTCGTGCCGTTCCAGGCTGCGGCTGAGGAGTATGTGTTTCGCGGATTCCTGATGCAGACAGTTGGAGGCTGGCTTCGGCATCCTCTCTTCTCCGTTCTTCTTCCCGTGCCCGTCTTCGTCGTCGCGCATGGCTATGATCCCCTCGGGCAGGCAAGCGTCGCCGCTTTCGCCATCGTGGCAGGCTGGTTGACGATACGAACCGGTGGGCTCGAAGCTGCGATCGGGCTGCATGTGGTAAACAATCTCGCTGTGTTCGGTCTCGGCGCGCTCGGCCTCGGCGACGTCAACGTGACGTCACTCGGCCCCATCGACCTCGTCGTGTCGATTGCGACAATGGCCGTCTATGCTGCAGTCGTCGTGTGGCAATTCCGGCGGGGCGCACACGCCTCCACGCGAGACGTGCCCGAGTCGCGCTCACTCGCGTCCACCGCCGACCGTCAGCCGGGCATGCCGGGGTAGCCGTCTGGCGTGAACCACAGCTGACCGCCGACGATTTCACGGCCCGCCGCGAACGCATTGCGCAGCGACGCCGTGTTGCCCGGATGGATGTGCCCCCAGAGAACATCGTCGGGGTTCGGAAGCCGTCTCGCCAGATCGCAAAGAACAACCGGGCCGAAGCCTCGACCACGATGCACGCGATCAAGGCAGATCTCCTGCACGCACCAGCCGCGCAGGCCGAAGGAATCGTCCCGCGCGAGTGCGGTGATTCCCGCCGAGACCCCGTCTACCGTGACTTCGAAGAGCAGCCCCTGCGCTGCGCACGCCGCCAGCGACTCCTCATCCTCGGGAGTCGCCCATTCCACGATGCCCGTGCGCGACGACGCGAGCTCGTCGTAGATCTCGGCCGCACGTTTGGCCGCAGCATCCGGGTTCATTTTCTCGAGCGACACGCGCGCATCGACATTCGGCTCTCTCGCTGACAGTTCACGCACGCGACCGGCCACGATCCACATGTCAACGTCTGCGTGCCCTGCCGCGGAGCCTACGGACGCGAGCGCAGATATGAGGGTGTCTGGCTCGGGGGCGTTCACGCGAAGGCACAGCGGCGCGAAGTCCGCATAGTGCGGCAGCACCTCAGCGAGCCGTTGAAACCCCTCAACGCTGGGCGGCACCGAGGTGGCGATGATGTCGACGAACGGCTTCTCGATGTCACGACCGCGAAACCGGATCCCGGCGATCGCCCACTCGCCATCAGCCAGCTCGATGCGGCGATTGGCCCAGTCGCGCGGATCGTCCACGGGCAACTTCACCATGTCCCTGATCTGCGCACCCCACTCGGCGTCTCCCACAAGCGCCAGCTGCGGTTCAAGCCACTTCGAGAGACTCTCGCGCAGCGTCGGCGACCACTCACGAACGCGGTCAGAGATCCAACGCTCGGCGGCGTCGAGAGCATGTTCCATTGCGTCAGTCTAAGTTGCGAGCGCGCTACCGGCTCTTCCTGCGGTACAGCACAATGGCGAGCGCATATGCGATGACGAATACGCCGACGAGCCAGGCGAGAGCAACCCAGATATCTGAACCGAGGGATTGCTGCGCAAAAAGTGCCCGGATGGAGTTCACGATCGACGTCACGGGTTGGTTTTCTGCGAACCAAGCAATAGGCGCTGGCATGGACTCCGTCGGAACGAACGCAGAGCTGATGAACGGCAGAAAGATGAGCGGATAGCTGAACGCGCTTGCACCATCGATGCTCTTTGCCGAGAGACCGGCGATCACGGCAACCCAGGTCAGCGTGAGTGTGAAGAGAATCAGGATGCCGGCGATGGCGATCCATGCCTGCACGGGCGCCTGACTGCGAAACCCCATAAGCAGCGCTACGCCGATCACAAGCACGATCGAGATGAGGTTCGCGGCGACTGAGGTGAGTACGTGGGCCCAGAGCACGCTCGATCGGGCGATAGGCATCGACTGGAAACGTTCGAAGATGCCGCCTTGCATGTCGAGGAACAGCCGGTATGAGGTGTAGGCGATGCCAGACGCGATCGTGATGAGCAGAATTCCCGGAAGCATGTAGTTGATGTACGACACATCGGCCCCTGTGTGGATCGCACCACCGAGCACATACACAAACACGAGCATGAGCGCGATCGGGATGACAGCTGTGGTGATAATCGTGTCGGGGCTGCGAAGGATGTGGCGAAGCGATCTTCCGGTAAGAACACGAGTGTCGCTCAGAACATGCGTTGTCATCAGAATCCCTTCGTCACCGAGGCCGTGCCGGCGTCAGACGTCGTGGTGTCGTCGACGAGAGCCAAGAAGACATCTTCGAGGGATGGTCGCTTCTCGACGTATTCGACTGTGGTCGACGGCAGGAGTCTCTCGAGTTCGTCGAGAGTGCCGTTCTGAATGATCGTGCCGTGATGCAAGATTGCGATGCGGTCTGCAAGCTTCTCTGCTTCATCGAGGTACTGGGTCGTGAGCAACACGGTCGTTCCGTGCTTCGCAAGTTCTCTCACCGTCTGCCACACGTCGATTCGCGCCTGCGGGTCGAGTCCGCTTGTGGGCTCATCAAGAAAGACAACGGGCGGATCGCCGATCAGGCTCATGGCAATGTCGAGACGTCGTCGCATGCCGCCCGAGTACACGGCAGCCTTGCGACTTCCAGCATCCGTGAGCGAGAAGCGAGCAAGCATGGTGTCGGCGATCGCACCGGGGTTCTTCAGATGACGAAGTCGTGCAATCAACTCCAGGTTTTCTCGTCCCGAGAGCATCTCGTCAACAGCCGAGAATTGTCCCGTCAGGCTGATCGATTCGCGCACGCCGCCCGGTGCCGAAACGACATCCCAGTTATTGATGACTGCCGTGCCGGCATCTGCCTTCAGCAGCGTCGAGAGAATTCGCACGAGCGTCGTTTTGCCTGCACCGTTGGAACCGAGAAGAGCGAAGATCGTACCTGCCTCGACGTCGAAGTCGACCCCGCGTAAGACCTGCACTTCGGCGAAAGCCTTTGTCACACCCCGCACCCGGATCGCAATATTGCGGGCATCCTCTGTCGTCATTGCCCCTCGCTCCGCTTCGCCTCGTCGACGGCAGCAAGCAGACGTGCACGCTCCTTGTCGATCCATTGCTTTCCGACATATGCCTGGGCGAATGTTTCGGCGAAATCGACAGGATCCTCCCCGACGATGTCGCTGACAGAAGTGCGGTCGACAGCAGCGCGTTCCCACAGATCGGCCGAGTCAAGGACCATCTGCACAATCGTGTCGCCGTCAGTAACCCCTCCATAGACCATGAAGTACCGGTTGAACGCGTTCGCTGCTGTGGAATACGGCTCAGGCAGTGCTTTGATGCGCGCTTGAGCTTGCCTGTACTGCTTCTTCTGTTCGAGTGACCCCGTCAGAGCTTCAATCCACTTTGCGGCCATGCTTATTCTCCTTTGTCATGTGTGAGGTCAACGTCAGAGTGGAGCCGCTCGATCCGTTCGGACAGAGCGTTCCACGTTCCCCAAAACTCATCGCGCTGCCGTCGCCCCTGCGCGTTGAGCGAATACACCTTCCGCGGTGGGCCCTTTTCAGACGGAACCTTCTCAACGTCAACGAGGCCCTTCTGTTCCACCCGCACGAGAAGCGCGTACACGGTCCCCTCGACGAGATCGGAGAAGCCGCGCTCGCGCAACTGGGCCGTGATTTCATACCCATACGCGGAACGCGCGGTGAGAACCGTGAGAACGATGCCTTCGAGCGTGCCCTTCAGCATCTCGGTCATCTGATTACCCATGAACCATCCCTCGCGCTACTCAGTGTCATTGACTACCGGTAAACAGTAACACTAGGTACCGGTACTGAGCAACACTGAATACCGTGAAAGATTCTGAGCCGAGTCACCTTGGGTCGCGGCCCAATCCGTGTCTCCCACACACACGAGCTACGGGTCACGCCATGATGCGCGACTCTCACGCAGCATCGATGACGATGCGTGAATGCGGCTCGGCGGCCCGCCTCGGCGGGCGCTTCCGTTAGCCGCCGCAATCAAAGCGGGCAGAACATGATGTGGAGCCCCACATCGCCGGCCACGGGGTGGCGAAAGCCGCCTGGAATTGTTCCGATTACGGTGAAGCCGAGCGACTCGTAGAGTCTGATTGCATAGGAGTTGGTCTGGGCAACGGCATTGAACTGCATGCCCTGGAAGCCTCGAGCTCGTGCCCAGCGGAGCGAGTCCGAAACAAGCGCCCGCCCGACCCCTGTGCCCTGGTGGCTTGGATCTACCATGTAGCTCGCGCTGGCAATATGGGCGCCAGGGCCAGCTCGATTTGCATACATACTCGCCGTGCCGACCACGTTGCCACCGTCCGCTTCAGCTACGACCACGCGACCCGGTGGTCTCGCCATCCACATCGCCTCGGCCTCCTCCTCGCGCAATTCCGGGTCGTAAGTGAATGTGTCTCCCGCCACCACGATCTTGTGCAGGAATGGCCAGATGGCAGGCCAATCGGCGGTGGAAGCGTCGCGAATCAGCATCTAGCCAGTCTGCTCCCTCGGCCGGTTCCCCGCTAGTCGACGAAACACCGTGAAGCCGACGATTACAACAATGAGGGCGATATCCACCGTCGTACTCACCGTTTTTTCGTCTACTGTCGTTGCAGACGACCCGTTCAAGTTCTCTACATGCTGAAGAGGGCAACTCCAAGGGGTTCGAACAAGACAGGGATGACCACCGACAAGAGAGCGGCAACGAGCGTGCCGACTGTTAGCTCAAAACCGCCGGGCAGATCGTTCGGGCGAAGCACTCCGCGTTGATCGACCCCAACGACGCGATCCACGGGGGTTAGCTCGAGCCTTCTGGCCTTCCGCGAGACGGCTAAGCCTGTGGATAGCCGTTGTTCAGAACATTGGCAGAAAAATAACGCTTTGGTAACTAGACCTTGTTATCTTTCCGTTATATATTCGAAGTGCGTCAGTTGCTTTGCTGTGGCGGCTGACGCGGAATGTGATTGCAGGACACTCTTGGTGCAAGGGAGAGGGCCGGTCGTAAGCCTCTACGACCGGCCCTCAATCTTTGCACTGAGGACATACTCCTGGATCCCCTGCCCGCTGTCGCTCCACTATCCTGAGTCAACGGGAGGAATCCAATGGCTCAGAGATCCACGGCTGTGCATGCCTGGGAATCGCTTTTTCGCGCCCAAGTGCAGGTGATGCGGGTGCTCAGCGATGAGTTCCCGACTCACTCGATCTCAATCACCGAGTACGACATTCTGTTCAATCTCTCACGCGAGCCAGAGCGCTCCGCACGGCTACGACTGCTCAACTCTCGCGTGTTGCTCAGCCAGCCGAGCGTCTCCCGCATGGTCGACCGGCTCGTCGCCCGCGGTTACGTCGAGAAGACTCAAGACGAGAAAGACGGTCGCGGCACGATCGTGCGCATGACAGATGCCGGATACCGTGAGTTCCGCTCCGTCGCCGTCAAGCACATGGAATCGATAGCCAGGGTCATGCAGGCCGCCCTCTCCAACGATGAGCTGACACAGCTCACCGAACTGACGACGAAGGTGCGCACAGCGACCGAAGGTTGCTAACCATCGAATGAGCGGCGCAGCTTACGCGCCGAAATCACAGCCTTGGCCTCGGCTTCGATTTTCTTGTCGATCATCGTTACGTCACGCAGAGGCAGCTGTAATGAATACTCAGCGTGTATACCCTGCTGCAGTTGACGTGCACGCTCAAGCTCTGCTTCGACGCCGATTCCGAAGACGAGCGCCATGTTGCTCAGATACAGCCAAATGAGAAAGACGATGATGCCGCCGAGCGAGCCGTACGTCGCGTTGTAGCCCCCGGAATTCGACACGTAGAGTAC
Organism: Paramicrobacterium chengjingii; assembly: GCF_011751765.2. Classification (GTDB taxonomy): domain Bacteria; phylum Actinomycetota; class Actinomycetes; order Actinomycetales; family Microbacteriaceae; genus Paramicrobacterium; species Paramicrobacterium chengjingii. Next base: position 512,023 of record NZ_CP061169.1, on the reverse strand, counting down.
GAAACCGACTGTCGTGATCGCCCAGACAAGAAGCGCTGTGATGGCTCCGAGCCCGACGAACCGGAACTTCGACGGTTTCACGTTCGGTGAGAAGTAGTACAGCAGGGCGATGAGCGCGATGGCCGCGAGAACGAGAACGGGCCACTTCGCGATGTTCCACGCGGCAACACTCGCGTCTCCAAGACCGATCACCGACCCGATCAGCCGAGCGACGGGCGCGCTGACGATGAGCAGAATAGCCATGACGGTGATTGCCACGAGGCTCGATGCGGTGAGCAGAAGCACCGTCGCCCGCAATTTGAGCGCCGGGCGCCCCTCGGTGACACCAAACGCGCGATTCGCCGCCCGGGTGAACCCGTCGACATACTTCGACGCCGACCAGATCGCACCAAGAAGACCAAGCACGAGTCCGAGTCCGGCTCCCGGCGATGACATGACCGTGGTGATCGGCCCTTCGAGCGTCTTCGCCGTCTCTTTCGGCGCGACGTCGTTGAGCATCTGAATCAGGCCGGTGCTCACCGAACCATCGGCGTTGACAAGCGACAGAATCGAGACGATTGCGATCAGACCGGGAAAGAGCGCCAGCACGAGAAAGTAGGTAAGCGTCGCCGCCACATCAGCCGACTTGTTGACGCCGAACATCTGGACTGCATGAACATAGGCGACCCGGATGCTGCGAAAGCGCAGCCGGGTAGGCCGGGCGTGTGCCTCTCGTGACGACTCACTCATCGTCATCACCGCTCAGGGCAGACGCAACGATGTAGACGGCGGCGCCGACCGCCGCGACGCCCACTCCGATGGCGACAGGCACGACCTTCGTGCGAATCGCTGCAACCGTGTCGTCGATGTCTTCTCGCAGCTCATCAATGTTGAGCTGCCGGACCCACGGCCCGATCTCGCCTGTTCGCTTCTCCCGATCAGTCGGAAGAACCATCGCCCGCCCCGCGTGTTCTGCCATACCGTCACGCTATGAGCATCTGCGCGCCGTGGCAAGCCTCGCCCCAGCGCGTCCGTTCAGCGCAGGGCGACCTGGCGCTGCGTCTGCGCGGCAAGGAACGAACGCATCTGTGCCAGATGCAATCGCTCGATGCCGTGCTCATACACGGTGGTGAGCTTGAGCGAGGGAGTGCCGACGGTGGCGTCGTCGACCATTCCTCCATGTGCCATCACCGCTTCATCGTCGACCCAGATGAACGGAGCCGGCGTCATGTCCTGGTCGGCGATGATGCTCTGAGCCTTCCACCAGCCCCGCCCTCGGTCGACGCTGACCGCATCGACATCCATGATGGCGCGACCCCCGAAGAGCCCACCGAGAGCCGGCGCGAGTCGCGTCATCGACGCATGCATCTCGTTCCACGTCGACAGCCACACGAGCTCGACGTTGAATTCGTCGCGCAGAGCGTCGAGCTCTGCGACCACCTCGGGAGCCCACGTGAGGGGCATGCGGCTCATCATTCCGCCGCCGTACTCTATTTGCACACGCGTTGACTTCACCTCGGAGAATGGTGGTTCGTCTGCGTTGATTGCTCCATCGACATCAAGGTACAGACGCGTCTGGATATCAGAGGTGGGCATGGTGCTCCTCGCCGGTCTCGGGTGGAAGCTCAGTTAATCACTTGGCACTGACACGGGCCTGGATTCAGCTATGAATCAGCCATGCATCGGTTCGTTGTCAGAGAACACGTGCGGCAGGATGGATGCTATGACACGAGCGCTTTCCGGACGGAACATCACACTGCGGCACGGCGAATACGCGGCATCCATCGCCACGATCGGCGCAACGCTGCGCGAACTCACGTATGCCGGGCGCGACCTGATTGTGCCGTTCGCCGAGAGCGATGTGCGGCCCGCGTACCGTGGAGCAACACTCGTTCCATGGCCGAATCGCGTTGTCGACGGGCGCTATTCATGGCAGGGCGCCGAGCACCAGCTGGCGCTGACCGAACCGGCGCGAGGTCACGCGCTGCACGGGCTCGGTGCGTGGCTCGACTACGGCATCGTCGAGCAGTCCGAAGCCGCCGTCACGCTCGGAACGGCGATTCCCGCGCAAGACGGCTACCCATTCACGCTCGACATCGCCGTCGACTTTCGCCTTGACGACGACGGAATGCACTGCGCCGTCACGGCGACCAACCGCGGCGACGCAGCGGCGCCGTTCGGTACGGGCCCGCACCCCTACCTCGTGGCAGGGGAAGGCCGCGTCGACGACTGGAGCGCGACAATTGGCGCCGACTCCGTACTCACGGTGACCGATGATCGGTTGATTCCCACCGGAATCAAGCCGGTCGACGGCACGGACTTCGACTTTCGCGAGCCGCGGGTCATCGGCGACACGTTCATCGACCACGCGTACACCCGGCTTGCACGCGACGCCGATGGAATCGCCGCAGTGCAGGTGCGCTCGCAGGCCAGCACCGGTGTGGAGATCACGTGGGATGCCGCATGTCCCTGGGTGCAAGTGCACACAGCAGACCGCGATGATGCGCCCGAGATCAGTCGCATCGGCCTCGCCGTGGAGCCCATGACCTGCCCGCCCGACGCATTCAATTCAGGGACGGACCTGATCACGCTCGACCCCGATGCCTCGGCGACGGCGAGTTGGAGCATCCGCGCCATCTGACGGCAGCACACCGTTCAGCTATTCGGAAGGACCACCCGCCCCCGCGGCGCGTCGCCCACCGACACGCCGCGACGGGCGGCAAGGCTCCGAATGACTGAACAGACTCTTACGCTCGCGTGACGTCGACAACCACGACCGCCCACGAGAGCGCAGGAAGCTGCAGCGTGAGAGCAGACCCGTCGACGGATACACCGTCGAGCGGCGTGAGGCCGACCGGCTGAGCATCCTGCGTATTCGACGTGAACCGGTCGCCCCCCTCGGGCACTGAGAGCACCTCGGCGCGTGAGATTCCGGATGCCGTGAAACCGCCGAGCTTCACCGAGACGTCGCATCGCTCGTCGAGCCCGCGGTTGGCGAGGAAGAACGCCACGGTGCCCGCTTCTTCGTCCCACGTCGCGCTCACGTCGACGGCGTCAGCATCCCCGTATTTGGCGGTGTCGATCTTGTCGCTCTCGACGGCGGTGCGCAGGATGCTGCCGTGGGCGAGCTGCGACATGCGCGCGAATGGCCAGAAGATGCTCTGCCGCCACGCAGGCCCTCCCTCTTCGCTGCGGATCGGCGCGATCACGTTGACAAGCTGTGCCTGGTTGGCGACGGTGACGCGGTCACCGTGTCGCAGCAGCGAGTTGAGGAACGTGCCGACGACGACGGCATCCGTGACGTTGTACTCGTCTTCGATCAGGCGCGGGTGCGTTTGCCAGCTCTTTTCGACGTTGTGCGGCTGGTCGTCGGTGTCGAGTCCGCGCTGATACCAGACGTTCCACTCGTCGAACGAGAGGTTGATGCGCTTCTTCGTCTTGCGCTGGGCGCCGACAGCATCCGCCGTTGAGATCACCGACTCGATGAAGTAGTCCATGTCGACTGCCGTGGCAAGGAAGCTCTTGGCGTCGCCGTCGTGCTCCTGGTAGTAGGCGTGAAGTGAAATGTAGTCCACCTCGTCGTACGCGTGATTCAACACGGCGTGCTCCCACGAACCGAACGTGGGCATTCCCGTGTTGGAGCTGCCGACTGCGACGAGCTCGATCGACGGGTCAACGAGCTTCATCGCCTTGCCCGCCTCTTGCGCGAGACGCCCATACTCGTCCGGCGTTTTGTGGCCGATCTGCCACGGTCCGTCAAGCTCATTGCCGAGGCACCAGAGTTTGATGTCGAAGGGCTCCTCCGCGCCGTTCTTGCGTCGCATGTCGCTCCACGCGGTGCCCCCGGGGTGGTTGGCGTACTCAACAAGTGCGCGAGCAGCATCCACTCCCCTGGTTCCGAGGTTGATGGCCTCCATCACCTCGACGTCGGCCTCGCGCGCCCAGTCGACGAACTCGTGTAGACCGAAGGCGTTCGTCTCGATCGTGTGCCAAGCGCCATCGATGCGCGTGGGACGCTGCTCAACCGGGCCGACGCCGTCTTCCCAGTTGTAGCCCGAGACGAAGTTGCCTCCCGGGTAACGCACAATCGTCGGGCCCATCTCTTTCACGAGCTCGAGAACGTCGCGGCGAAACCCGCGCTCATCGGCCTGAGGATGCCCCGGCTCGTAGATGCCGGAATAGACGCAGCGTCCCATGTGCTCGACGAACGAGCCGAAGATGCGCCGAGGCACATCGCCGACACGGAAGTCGCGGTCGATGGTGATGCGAGCGGTGGTCATGTGTCTCCTTGTGTGGTGCGGTCGGGTCACGTGGGCTACTGTCCACCGAAGCCGGTGGTGGAGATGCCCTTGATGATCTGGCGTTGGAAGAAGAGAAAGACGACGATGAGCGGCAGTGCGGCGAGAATCGCCATGGCCATGTTCTGCGCGTACTGAATGCCGTAGGCACTCTTCACCGTCTGCAGGCCGACAGGCAGCGTCATGAGCTGCGGGTCGTTGATAATGATGAAGGGCCAGAGGAAGTTGTTCCATGCCCACACGAACACGAAGATCGACACCGCCGCGAGAATGGGTCGCGACAGCGGCATCACGATCGAGATGAAGACGCGCAGTCTGCTGGCGCCGTCGACCCGTGCCGCTTCCTCCAGCTCAACCGGAATCTGGTCGAAGAACTGCTTGAGAATCAGCACGATGATCGGTTGCACCACCTGCGGCAGCATGAGGCCCCAATAGGTGTCGACGAGGTCCATCGCGAGCATCTCGTAGAAGAGAGGAACGATGAGAACCTGCGGCGGCACCGCGATCGCCGCGATCACGACGATGTACACGGCCTTGTTGCCCCTGAACCGTATGCGCGAGAACGCGTAGGCGGCGAGCGCAGACGTGAGCACGGTGATGAGCGTGATCAGCGCTGACGTGAAGAGGCTGTTCCACGCCCAGGTGGGAACATTGCCCTCGGCGAGAACCTTGGCATACGCATCCAATGTGAAGCCGTGCGCTGGCCAGAGCGACGCCGAAGCGGCATCCGTCTCGCTTTTAAGCGATGTGACGATCGCCCAGACGAACGGCAGCAGCCACGCCACCGCCAGCACGATCAAAACGACGAGGGCGGCGATGCCGGCCGGGCCGAGCTTTGTGCGCCTTTTCGGAGCGATGGATGCCGCGTTGCGGGCAGTCGCGGGTACGGTCATGTGTTGGGTCTCTGTCGACATGTCATGCGCTCCTTCGCGCCGTGATGCGGAACTGGATTACCGAGACGATGATGATGAGCACGAAGAAGATGTATGAGATCGCCGACGAATACCCAAAACGGAACCCGGTGAATCCCGACTCGAAGATGTACTGAATGGCCGATCGCGTCGTACCCGCTGGGCCTCCCCCGGTCATCTGATAGATCTGGTCGAATACCTTGAGCGACGCAAGCAGCTGCAGAATCACAACCATGATCGTCGTCGATCCCAACTGCGGGATCGTGATGGAGGTAAGGGTGCGCCAGCGGCCGGCCCCGTCGAGCGACGCTGCCTCATACTGACTCTCCGGAATGTTCTGGATTGCCGCGAGGTAGAGAAGAAAGTTGAATCCGATTGTCCACCACACGGTCGTGACGACGACCGAAAGCATCGCGAGGTCGGGGTCTTGCAGCCACGTGACCGGATCGATGCCGAACCATCCGAGGATGGCGTTGAAGAGCCCCAGCTGCGGGTTGTACAGCCATACCCAGATGAGCGATACCACTGTAGAGGCAAGCAGATAGGGCATGAAAAACGACAGCCGCCACAGCCACTGCCCCGGTAGACCGGTATTGACCAGAAGTGCGAGGGCGAGCGAGATGACGACGAGAGGGATTGTGCTGAGCACCGTGAACCATACGGTGTTGAGCATCGACCTCCACATGTCGGGGTCCGCGAGCGCCTCGGCGTAGTTGTCGAAGCCGACGAGGTCACCGCCGGCACCCGTGAGGCTCTGGTTTGTGAAACTCAGATACAGACCCCACAGGATCGGCACGAGCATGAACAGAATGAAGAGGATGCCGAGAGGGGCGATGAACGCCCACCCGGTGAGATTTTCCCGTGGCCTGTTCGACCGCGACACCTTCACAGTGCTGGCGGTGTCAGTCAGGACGTTTTGGGCGGTTTCCGTCGTCACAGCGAGACTCCTTCGTCGTCGCGCAGCGCCTTGCACTGCCGGATGGGGGCGCTCATGCCGTCACCGGATTCGGCTTCGAGAGCAGCGTGTCGATTCGTGAGATGAACGACGCGAAGCCCGCTTGGGGCGTCGTACCACCAAGCATGACCCCTTGGATCGCGTCGAGGAAATAGTTTTGAAAGTCAGAACCTGAGCCTGTGAACCATGCGGGTGGGTCATAGTTGATCAGGTCCGCGGCGTCAGCGTAGTGGGCCTGCGGCAGCAGCTCAGCGTATGCCGGGTCGTCGATGACCGGAAGATAGGCCGGAATGTGCCCAGCGCCCGCCCACTTGATCGATCCCTTCAAGAGCGTCGACATGAACTCGTATGCCGCACGGCGCTTCGTTTCGTCTGGGTTCGACTGGTGCGGCAGCACGAACGCGTGCGAGTCGGCGTACACGGCGGGTGTGCCGAACAGCGTGGGAATCGTCGTCGCGTCAAACGGGACTCCCGCGTCTTGTAGCGTGCGAAGTTCCCAGACACCAGAGAAGAGCATGCCGCTCTTTCCTCCGGCGAATTCCGCGATGCCGTTGTTGATGTCGCTGTTCGTCGCTGCGACAGTGCCGTCGACGAGCTTCGTCATGAATTCAAGCGATTCGATCGCAGCGTCTTCGTCGAACTGCGCCGGTTTGCCTGTCTCGAGCACCATGTCTGCGCCGTGCTGCTTGTAGAACGTGTAGAACAGCCGCCAGAGCTGGGCTCCGTCATTGAGATAGCCCCATGAGAGACCGTGCTGACCCGTGACCGCTTGCATCTCGAGCGCCATGTCGATGAACTCGTCTGGTGTCGAGGTATCGATGAGCGTGCCGTCAGACTTCAGCACGCCGGCTTTGTCGGCCACCTCTGTATTGAAGAAGGTAATGAACGGGTGCGAGTCGAGGGCGACGGAATAGAGCGTGTCGTCGGTGAAGCCCTTCTCCCAGATGCGCGGTTTGAAGGTGTCTTCGCTGACACCGAACTCGGCGAGCAGATCGAGATCCCAGGGGTCGAGCAGTCCACCGGGCGCCCAACCGGTGACACGGCTGGCGTGCATGATCGCGATGTCTGGTGCACGACCGCCCGCGGCCGCCATGGCGAGCTTTGTGTAATACGGTGCGCCCCAGGCGAGCACCGTCTGGTCGACGGAGACGTCTCCGAGTTCCTTCTCGACATCGGCGACGAGTGTCGCCATGGTGATACCGTCGCCGCCGCTGAGCAGATGCCAGTAGCTGAGGTTGGTGACTCCGGATGCTGCAGCCTGCGTGCAGCCGCTCAGGGCGGGCGCTGCGAACGCTCCGCCCAACAGCACTGCCGCGCCGGTCAGCATGCGGCGCCTCGAAAAGCCCGGACCACCGCCCGGCTGACGAGATCGTGTCATGAACATCACTCCTTCGTGCTGGACACCATCGTGGATGTCCCATCATTACATCGATGTAATGGATGGCGCAAGACCCGATGTGAGACTCAATTGCAACTCGGGGCGCGAACGCTACCGCCCTGTACTCTCACGCACCACTAAGCGGTACGGCACCCGCGTTCTCACAGGCTCGAGTGACTCGTCGGCGAGGCGCTGCTCCAGTCGCTCAATGGCGAGCTTCGCCAACTCGCGACGATCGAAGGTAACTGTGGTGAGCGGCGGAACGGCGTACGGACTGTCCACCGTGTTGTCGAAGCCTGCTACCCGCACGTTTTCGGGCACTCGAAGGCCGTGTCTCCACAGCACATTCAGCACGCCGATTGCCATGGTGTCGGTGAAGCAGAACACCGCATCGGGAACGGCACCGCCACCATCGAGAAATGCCGAGAACGCGGATGCTGCTCCCGCCGCAGTCCAATCGCCGCAGCCAATCTCCAGCTCTGCATCGAGCGGCAGCCCCTCTTCTCGGAGGGCATCTCGGTAGCCTTCCGTGCGCTGACGCGAGGTTGCGGTCTGAAACTCGGAGGCTGGTGATCCGACGACGGCGATCCGACGACATCCCCGCTCGATGAGGTGCCGCGTCATCTCGTAAGCGGATGCACGACTGTCGACACCGACGAGGTCGACAAGGCTCTGCTCGACCTCCCCGATGAGCACGAGAGGTGGCAGGTTTCGCGCCTGCGCGATAACGCTGTCTTCCAGAGTGATCGGGTTGAGTATGAGCCCGTCAACCAGATGGGCGCGCGCCCGTGACAACAGCTCGATCTCGCGCGTCGGCTCGGCGCCCGTTTCTTCGACCTGAATTGCCCACCCCCGCGAGTGCGCGACCTCGACGAAAGCGCCGACGGTTTCTGCCGAGTACTGCGTCGACAAGTGAGGCAGCGCGAGCGCCAGCACGCCTGACCGCCCGTTGCGCAATCCACGTGCACTGAGGTTTGGCACGTAGTCAAGCTCTGCCATCACCTGCTCGACGCGCTCGCGTGTTTCAGGGCGTACGAAGACGACGCCGTTGATGACATTCGACACCGTTTTGGGCGACACCCCCGCCCGCGACGCTACATCACGCATTGTCGCTCGCATGCACACAGCATAATCGGCGGCAGGAGTGGCGGCGCATTCGCCATAGCGCTGTGCGCCAGCATCCGGCATGATGAGACGCATGACACGAGTGCTCTACATCGGCGGTTCCGGCGTAATCAGCTCGGCGTGTGTGCGCGCCTCTCTGGGTCGCGGTCACGAGGTGACTGTGCTCAATCGGGGGCGCAGCACCGACCGACCGCTGCCCGACGGCGTGGAGCAGCTGACTGCGGACGCCGGCTCGCCAGCATCCATTCGTGACGCCATCGGCAACCGCGAGTTCGACGCCGTCGCGCAGTTCGTCGCGTTCTCGCCCGAGCAGGTGGGCCGCGACGTCGAGTTCTTCGAGGGGCGCACGGGGCAATACGTGTTCATCAGCTCGGCGTCCGCGTACCAGACTCCGCCATCGCGACTGCCCGTCACCGAGTCGACGCCGCTGCGCAATTCGTTCTGGCAGTATTCGCGCGACAAGATCGCCGGCGAAGACCTTCTTGTCACGGCGTACCGCGAGCGCGGGTTTCCGATCACGATCGTTCGCCCGTCGCACACCTACGATCGCACGGGGCTTCCAACGCTCGGCGGCTGGACCGACGTCGCCCGCATGCGCGAGGGAAAGCCCGTCGTTGTGCACGGCGACGGGACGAGCCTGTGGACGCTGACGCATAATACCGACTTCGCTGTCGGGTTCAGCGGACTGCTCGGCAATCCGCTGGCGATCGGAGAGGCGTTCACGATCACCAGCGATCACTCGCCGACGTGGAACCAGATCTACGAGTGGCTCGCGGATGCTGCCGGTGCACCTTGCGACATCGTTCATGTCACGAGCGATCGCATCGCTTCTGCGCTCCCGGAGCTTGGCCCTGGCCTGCTCGGTGACAAGTCGCATTCGATGGTGTTCGACACAAGCAAACTGCGCGCGCTCGTACCAGAATTTGGCACCACTGTGCCCTATTGGCAGGGTGCCCGCGCGCAGATCGAGTGGCTCGACGCACACCCGGAGAAGCAGAAGGCGGATGCCGCCCTCGACGCGGTCTTCGACCGCCTCGTCGCCGAGGCGCGAGGCTAGGTTCTCTCCGACAATGGGGTTGGTACAAGCTAGATCGAGAGACTGAGCTCATTTCGCGCTGTCAGGTTCTGTCCGTTTCTCGATACTCTCAACGGTGCCGCAAATTTTGGGGCCACGCTAACGAATCGTGGCGTCGAAGTCATTAGTCCGCAACTCAACTTCCATGTCACTCCGGGCCTCTCGCACGAACGCGATAACTTTGCTCTCGCGGAGAAGGCCCCTGCGCGTCGCTGGAACTGCAACGCTGAACGCAGCGACGGGACGGCCACGTACATCGCGCAGGCTCGCGCCGATTGCGCAGACTCCAGGCTCTGTCTCCTCGTTGTTGAGCGCAAAGCCACGGGTACGCACGTCATCGAGCTCGCGGAGAATGCGGGCAAACTCTCGATCGGCCAGATATTCTCCTGCCAGCTCGGCCGAACGGCTGCGATAGAGTCGCTCAACGCTCGCGCGATCGACTTCGGCGAGCAGGGCCTTCCCGCCAGAAGCATCACGCGCATTGAGAACTACACCGGTGCGATCGCCGACCCGCAGCACGTTGGCGGCCTCCACACTGGTCAGGAGCCTGACTTTGCCGCCAACACGAAACATGAGGCTAACGGTCTCATTGAGTCGATCGGCGAGCAGCTCAACATGGGGATAAAGCAGGTCTCGAAGCACCCTCGTCCATGGTGCCTTTGACGGAGCGACTCCGAGCGCCGGACCCGGCGCGTAGGCTCGTGTGTCATCCTGAACGGCGAATCCACGATAAACGAGCATTGCAAGCAGTCGATGAGCGGTCGACGTCGCGATGCCCAGCTCTGCTGCCGCGTCCGAAACACGCAAGTCCCCCGTGTCTCGAATGATCTGGATGAGTCTTAGCGCATGGTCAACCGACGTGATGGCGTACGTTGGTCGCCGGTACACCTTCTTCTCTGTCATAAACCCAATCGGTGTTCGATTACACGGTATCGAAACTCACAGCCTGAGCGATCTGCACGTTCATGACATCGCGTCTAAAGGCTTTCGACATTCTCCACTTCAACTCCTTCAGTGGCTGAAGAGTCAGAAGGATGACTTTTCGCTGTCAGGCTCACACCTCTGGTTTCCTTCGCAATCAGCGCGGCGGCAATTCCAATGCCAACGGCAATCATCCACATCAGGCCGAGAGGCCATGAAGCCCCACCTGTCGTGCCGACGAGAACGCCAGCGATCATGGGCGCAAACCCAGATATTGCGCCACCAATCTGATACCCGATCGATGTTCCTGTGTACCGTACGCTCGGTCCGAACATTTCCGCATACCAGGCAGCAATCGGCCCGTACATCGCAGCGTGGCAGAGGGTGATTACCAGAATTGTGATCGCGCCGATCAGAATGGGGGACCCAGTTTCGAGCACGGCAAAGAAGGGGAAAGCCATCACTATTGCACCGACTGCACCGGCGATATACACAGTTCGCCTGCCGAGCTTGTCAGAGAGCGCTCCGAATGCGGGTACCAACAGAATTTCCAGACCAGCGGCGATCATCACACACGTCAGCAGAAGGCTCTCCGGCAATCCCAGCTCGCTCGTGCCATAAGAAAGGACGAACACCGTGATCACGTAGAAAAGTACACCGTGGCCGAGGTAGAGCGCCGCGGTCAGGAGAATCTCCTTCCAGCCGTGGACCAGAGCCTCCTTGAACGGGATCTTGGCTTTACCCCCGGCCTTGGCCATCTCTGCAAAGGTCGGAGTTTCTTCAATCTTGACCCGTATCAGCAAGCCAACCAGAATCAGAAGGGCGCTGAGGAAGAAGGGAATACGCCATCCCCAGGACATGAAATCGTCGTCGGGCAAAGCAGATACTGCTGAAAAGACTGCGGTTGAGAGTACGAGACCAATGGGGACGCCCATCTGTGGCAGGCCGCCATAGAATCCGCGCTTCTTCCGAGGTGAGTGTTCAACCACCATTGTCGTTGCGCCGCCCCACTCTCCTCCCACGGCGAAGCCTTGAATGAAACGAATAGCCGTGAGAGCAATTGGTGCCCACACTCCGATCGTGGAGTAATTGGGAACCGCCCCAATCAAAACAGTTGCGCACCCCATGATCAGCAGCGTGAGCACGAGCGTATTCTTTCGGCCGACGCGATCTCCAAAGTGCCCGAATATGATGGCGCCGATAGGCCGTGCTATGAAGCCCACAGCAAATGTCGCGAAGGCGGCAAGCGTCCCGGCCACGGGAGAGAAACTTGGAAAGTACTGGGTGCCGAAAACGAGTGCTGCGGCCGTTCCGTATATATAGAAGTCATACCATTCGATCGCGCTGCCGATCAGAGCGGATATTCCGACCTTTTGGATTCCTGCATTCTCAGGCTGAACGTTATCTTGCACGTCGTTGTGTCCTTTCCGGTGAGGATCATGGAGCGTGAGCGAGTCAGCTGTTCACAGACGTGTTTGTCGCCTGGCACAGTCGCCTCGGGTTCCTCCGAGAGGAGAGGTGGCTGATACCGCGACCAGCGGTATCAGCCACAATCTCTAATTGCTCTGCGGCTTTTCGTTCCGAGCGAGAACCGCCCCTTGCTCAACAAGAGTTTTCTGCAATACGTCGATCGGAACATCCAGAACCCCTTGGCCGCGGAGTGCGGAGTGCGCCGCGATCACTCCTGCAGCATGGCCGGTAACCATACAAACCGCTTGTCCTCTGGCGGAACCCGCGGCTTCCTGGTCGGCCCCAATACAACGACCACCGACAGAAACGTTGCTGAGTCCGTTCGGAACTAGTGAGCGACGGGGGATGCCATAAGATTTCGCGATGCGGATGAGGGAGATGCCGCCACCGTCCACTTCGTTCCCTAGCACCGTGCTATTTGGCTGGACATCATGAATGTCGAGTGGATAAGCACCCCGACCAACTTGGTCGCTGAAATCTCGCCCAGAGAGCACATCTTCCTTCGTCAGTGTGCGATCCGTCACAATATGGCGAGACTCCCTTATGCCCACCTGGAACGGCACGGACGAAAGCCAGCAATTTTCGAAGCCGGGCACATACTTGCGGAGAAACCGAAAGCTCTCCAAGACCTGGAGCCGAGTTTCTAACTCGGCACGAGAGACTTCGTCCGGATCTGTACCGTCTACCCCGTGGACGCGGGTGACATTGATGCCGACCTCGTTGTTCCACGGGTACGTGTAGATACCAACGGCATTTCGTGTGATGGTGAATTCTCCAGCTACCCTCGCCTCACTAATGAGATTCTCAAAGGCATGAAAATGAATTCCCGGGGTATTCCGAATGAACTCCATCGAATAGGTTTCCCCAGACCAGCCGGGCGGGGTTCTATACTCCTCGGGGTGTGCTTCGAGGTAATCCCAGACTCGCTCAATGTCGACGCCGCTCACCTTGTAGATGTTGCTCACCGGCTGTGGTGGCGCTGAGACCTCTCCACTTCCGAAGACGAAATCGCCTCCGGCCAGCGCGACGAGATCGGCATCGCCGGAACAATCCACAAAACTCTTCGCTCGGATCGTGCGAGTGCCGGCCTTGTTCGCAACGAGAACCGATGTAACGTCGTCTCCCTCTGTTTCGGCATCGATAACCGTCGAGTGGAACAAGAACTCGACGCCAGCGTCACTGGCCATCTGCAAGAGAAAGATCTTTGCGACCTCAGCGTCTTGCGAGTTGAACGCCCCAAACAGCGAGTCCGTAATTGGAGGAGTCGCGAATCCCTCATTCACGAGGTCGAGGATGAGTTTTCGACCGAGTCCCCCGAGAGCCCAGTAGCCTTCGTGATCTAGCGTTCCCAGCATGTGCATGCCGAGAGACAGTATGCCTCCCAGATAGCCCTGCTTTTCAATTACCAGAGTCTTTGCGCCCGTCGTCGCTGCAGCAATTGCTGCGAATGACCCAGCTGTTCCTCCTCCGACAACCACTACGTCGTAGTCGGTGCTCATAAGCAGCCTCTTTTCTACTATCCGAAATCGTATTACTGCTAGTCGATAATCCTTCGGATTCTGCGGCAGAAAATCAAGGAATTCGGGGCCACGAGAGGGCATAAGTCTGGCAACCAGAAAGTAGTTGCGTAGTGGCGGACGCTTCTTCATCATTTGCATTCGTATCGAGCAGTGAATGCGGGCGGAGTCGAGCCGGATGGCCCCTTTCGACCCCAGCTTCGAGCTGTGACGTCGGCGGATCAGACTACGTTCGCGCACTGACTGGCAGCTGTGCCCGAAACCGAGTTGCCGGTGCCTTCCACTGCACCGTTGCCCGTGCAGTTGAGATCGCCTGCGACTGTATTGTTCTCGACGGTTCCGTGCTTGCTGCCATCAACGGTCAGGGTCGCCCCAACCGAGTTCTGCGTGACGACAGCATCAACGTTTCCTGCCATCTCGAGGTCGCCCTCCACCGTGCTATCTGTTACAACGACGCTGTCTGCGCCCGTGATGGATGCTGCGCCGGTGACCGTTGCCCCGATGAGCTTCACAACCCGTTGTGTGGCGAAAACGATGTTGCCGTCGATCTCGGTGTTCTCGAGCACGCAGACGTCGTCGGATCCAGACGAGCTCTCGGCCGCACACAGCTCTTCTGCGTTCTGCTCGCCGACGGCGACGTCCGTGGCCGATGGCGCGAGGCTCTGCGGAACGGACGGCGTCTTCGTCGGGCCGGCCTCGGAGTCGGCGGGTGCGCAGCCGACGAGTCCGAGAAGCGCGAGTGCGGCAAGTGCGGTGGCGAAAGCGTGGCGACGAATAGCGGTACTCCTCGAAGGTTGCACTCAGAACGGCGGTCGTCCGTCAGTGGCTGCCACAGCAGCATCCGGTTCACCCTAGCGAACTGCATTGACTGTTTCTGCAACGATCGATCGGCGCGTCACGGGCTTCTTTCCAGCGAGAATGCTGACCACTGATCGAGCTGAAACGGTCACCGCAAGTGATCATCTGGGCCCAGATCGCGCAACATCAGCGAGAATCGCCTGAGAATCTCACGGAGGCGATTGTGACCAAGATCATCACCCAGCAGGCCGGCCGAAACCGAAGGCTCCGCAGCGCGATCGCTGTCGGACTTGCTCTGACCGTCGCGAGTGTCACCGCGTGCGGGCAGGGCCCGGCGGCATCCGAGCAGGTCAACGCGTCAGACGACGGGCCGGCGTTTCCTTTTCTGGATGCCGGTGACGGCGTCGCGATTCGCGACGGCGACGACTGGAGCCTTCCAGCGGATGCGGGTGTGGCGGCAAACTCAGGGTTCTTCTCTGAGGAGGCGTCCCCGTCTGACCACGTGTATACGCGCTCCGTCGATGTGTCGTGGGGGCAGATTCAGCCGGAACCGGGCGCCCTGGACCGCGAGTCGAGCGGCACGGCTCAGGACATGAGCTTCGAGCCGCTCGATGAACAGCTCGAGGGCCCGGACACCTTCTGGATGCGCGTGTTCGCGAGCGGCGAGGAGTGGGCCCCGCAGTGGGTCGTCGACGATTGCGGGGTATCGACATATGGCCCCGACTACGACGGCCAGCGGCATCTGCCGATCTGGAATGAGTGCGTGTGGGGTCATCTGATGGACACCTACCAGACGTTGTTCATCGACAGCGGCCTCGCCGACGATGAGCGTCTCACCTTCGTCTATGTTCCGGGTGCGTTTACCTGGGCCGAGTTCGACTATGAGATGATCACCGCCGCCGTCGACGCGGGAGATCTCGACCTTGAGACGTATTTGTCGTGGTACGGCCACGCCTGGACCGACCTCGCCGACATGTTCGGCGACAACGCGAACAAACTTGTCTTCACCGGCGAAGACTACCCGTGGGGTCCCTTCGGCACCGATGACGACCTTCTTGCGAAGCAGGCTGTCGATGCCGGACTCGGCATTCGCACCGGCATTACCGAGCTTTCGAACTTTCATTTGAGCGAAGCTCCTGCCTACGGCTCGCACATTCTGCCCAACGGTCACATGTCGCTCGACGATACGCTTCCCGTGCACGATGGAAGCCGCATTGTCGCCACCGAGAACGAGTGCTACAACGAGTGCGGGTACGAGACCGACGATCCGTACTACGCGGTGCGGCAATCGAATCTCAAGGCTCTGCAGCTGCAAACGAACTGGATCTATGTGGTTCCGGAACCGTCGTATTTTGCCGAGTACCCGAAGCTCTGGGACTGGGTGCGCCTGTCGATGGGACACACAGCGCAGAACTCACCGGATGCATGGGCTGCACTGCGCGATGCTGAAGACACCTACTGGGCAGGCGATGAGACCGGGCCGTTCAACGGCGAGTGGCAGACCCGGCCTTGGGTGCGCAATCTCGAACGCTGGCTTGTGCAGGTTGACAAGCCCGGTTCGGTTGCCCACCGCTCAGACGCAGACGTACACACTGAAGTGTTCGAGCCAGACAACGGAACGGCGCACGAAGGGCTAGTGACGGATGCCGCGAACGGCGACACCGGCTTCGTCTTCGAGCTCGATGCGCGGTTCGCCGCGGCATCCTCAGAATCATCGAGCCCTGTAGTGAAAGTGACGTACCTCGACTCGGGTTCTGGAGCGTTCACCGTGGATGTCGGCGACTGGTCTTCACCAGACATCGAGCGCACGGGTGACGGCCAATGGAAGACGGCGACGATCGCGCTTCCCGACGACGCGTTCAGCGACGACGACACGACATTTCGGGTGTCGCTCGGCGACGGTGCAGACGATCTGACTGTGCGGTTCGTGCGGGTGGTGAAGGCGTGAGACAGTGGAGAAATGGTTCACAATCCGGAGAAAACGAAATCGGCCCGCTTTCGCGAGCCGATTCGAACTGTCTCAACACAGCGTGCGCCACGAGGGATTCGAACCCCCAACCTTCTGATCCGTAGTCAGATGCTCTATCCGTTGAGCTAGTGGCGCATGGCCCAGAACTGCGTGGCGGGCCGTAGTAGAGGATACATCACCGAACCGTGCCCGCGCCAATCGAAATGACCGCGCACTCATTGGCCCGGCAGAATCGATACTCTCAAATGAGTTGCCTCACAGCATCCCTCAGCAAAAGGAGTAAACGGTGAACGAAGAGCGCTTCGACCAGCCCGTGCCCGAGACACATCAGCCATACATCGCCGCTGCAGATCGGTATACCAATTTCGGGTATCGGCGCGTCGGAGAGAGCGGCCTGCTGCTGCCGCCGATCTCGCTCGGACTCTGGTACAACTTCGGTGATAACAAGCCGTTTGACGGGCAGCGTGAGGTGCTGCGGCATGCCTTCGATAAGGGAATCACCCACTTCGACCTGGCGAACAACTACGGCCCGCCCTACGGCAGCGCCGAAGAGAACTTCGGCCGCATGATGCGCGGCGATTTCAAGCCATACCGCAATGAGCTCATACTCTCGAGCAAGGCGGGCTGGGACATGTGGCCCGGGCCATACGGGTTTCTCGGCACCCGCAAGTACCTCCTGTCGAGCCTCGAGGAGTCGCTGAAGCGCATGTCAGTTGACTACGTCGACATCTTCTATTCGCACCGGTTCGATCCCAATACGCCGGTCGCCGAGACGATCGGCGCACTCGACACCGCAGTGCGCCAGGGCAAGGCCCTGTATGCCGGAATCTCGTCGTACTCACCCGAGCGCACGCTCGAAGCCGTTGAGGTAGCACGGTCGCTCGGCACACCGCTCGTGATCCACCAGCCGTCGTACTCCATGCTGAATCGGTGGATCGAAGACGGCCTCACCGACACGCTTGCGGACGCCGGCATGGGTTCCATTGGCTTTACTCCCCTGGCCCAGGGACTTCTCACCGACAAGTTTCTCGGCGGCAAGCACGAGGAGCACGCTACAAACCGCCGGTCGTTCAGCGACGACATGCTCAGCGACGACAACCTGCGTCGGCTTGAGGGACTCAATAGCATCGCTCAGGAACGCGGCCAGACGCTTGCGCAGATGGCACTCGCCTGGGTGCTTCGCACCGTGACATCGGCGCTCATCGGAGCATCGCGTGTCGAGCAGCTCGATGAGAATATCGCGGCGCTCGACAACCGTGATTTCAGCGATGCGGAGTTGCGGCGCATCGATGAGTTCGCGGGCGATGCCGGCGTGAACATCTGGGCGAAGTCAAGCGAGCTCTAGGGGCCGGATGCCGCGGTTTTCAACCGTCACACCGACGCGCGGCCCCGCGAGGTCTGCCTCTCAGAGGCATGCGCGATGCGCGCGTCTGCATGACGAACGCCGACCCAGGCTCCCCACGAGCCAAGCGCTGCGCACACTGCCACGAGCGCGAGGCTTGATACCTGCACGAGGCCCGGGGCTCCCTCAATAAGCCACAGTCCGACGGTGAGCGCGACCACACCGGCAGCTGCACCACACGCTGCAGCCTTCTGGCGCGTCTTCGGCGTGGCATCGAGCTCTCGGTCTCGAATCACCAGCGCCACAAGCGCGCCAAACACGACGACAACGCCGACGAGCGATCCGGCGAGCGCAGACACGGCGAGGCCAATGGGAAGCAGCTGCGCGGCGATCGAGCTCCCGGCGACGAGTGACGGAGTCGCCGATCCGATATACAGAATGGCACCGAGAATCGCTCCGGCAACAACGCCGATGAACGCTTCTCTGCCATACCGCAGCATGGCTTAATGTTAACCGTTCGTTGGCGCGTTGATAGCCCACGTTCGGGCGACACGCCGGGCAGTTCCGCCCTGCGGCATCCGTGCCCTGGTCTTCGCCGAACCCTCCAGGTAGACTACCGAGCTTGAAGGGGAGTAGTTCCCACGGCCCGGAGCATCGGGCAAAGCGGAGTGTCGACATACTGGTGCCACGGTAGGCGCCCGGCACTCCACCCGTACGCGGGCGAACGAGACCTTCGGCCGAACACGGTCGGAGTCTTGTCGTTTTCTCCGGCCGCCGACCAGGAGACAACCGTGACCGACGCTCAGTCAGCCGCACCCCGAACCCCCACCCCCGCAGACGTCAAACGCTGGCGGCAGTATCTCGCCGACGAACGCGCTGAGGCCGCCGTCTACGAAGAACTCGCCAGTAAGCGCTCCGGTGAGGAACGCGCGATCCTTCTCGGACTTGTCGATGCCGAGCGCCGCCACGAAGCGCACTGGGTCGCCCTGCTCGGCGAGAACGTGGGGCTTCCCATCCGAACGAAGATGCGCACGAGAATGCTGGCGTTTCTGGCCCGCCGCTTCGGCTCCATCTTCGTGCTCGCCCTCATGCAACAGGCAGAAGCCCGGTCCCCCTATGGATCCGACGCCGACGCCACCGAAGCCATGGCCGCAGACGAGCAGATTCACGAAGAAGTGGTGCGTGGCCTCGCTGCCCGCGGACGCACGCGCCTCTCGGGAACGTTTCGAGCCGCTGTCTTCGGCGCAAATGACGGGCTCGTCTCCAATCTCGCCCTCGTGATCGGCATGGCGGCGACGGGAGTCTCAAGCGCGATCGTTCTCGCCTCAGGCATCGCCGGCCTCCTCGCCGGCGCGCTCTCCATGGGCGCCGGGGAGTTCGTCTCAGTGCGATCGCAACGCGAACTTCTCAGCTCCACCCTCCCCAACCCCGACACGACGAACATTCTGCCCAACCTGGATGCCGAGGCGAATGAGCTCGCCCTGGTTTACCGCGCCCGCGGCATGTCCGAAGAGGATGCTGAGTCTCACGCGCGCGAACGCCTCTACGGTCTCGAGTGCGTACACGGCAGGGACGACGCTGTGCAGCATCCGTCTGAAACCGAGAGCGAAAGCCACTCGGCGATCGGCTCAGCGTGGGGTGCCGCAGCATCCAGTTTCTGCTTCTTCTCGTCTGGAGCGATTATCCCGGTAATTCCGCTGCTCTTCGGCGCGTCTGGATTGATCGCGATCATCATCGCGGCCCTGCTCGTGGGCATCGCACTTCTGGTGACCGGTGCGATCGTCGGTGTGCTCTCGGGGGCCTCCCCAGTGAAGCGCGCGTTGAGGCAGCTCGCCATCGGATACGGGGCGGCACTCGTCACCTACCTGCTCGGACTGCTTTTCGGCACTTCCGTGGCGTGACGGCATCGGCGACGCCGCAGATGGCCGTCACCGTCGCCCGCGCTTGCGCCCGCCCGCCTTGCGCCGTGCAGCACGGTCTGCGTTTTTGCGTTCTCGCGCCTGTTCTGCGGATCGCCGGGCGGCATCCTTCTTCTTTGCCGCACGCTGCTTTGCCGCCTCTTGCTCCGCCTTAACGGACCCCTGCGATCGAGTGCTTCTCGCCGAACGCCCACGCACCACGCCGATGAACTGCTCGATGAGTTCTCCCTCAGCATCGGCCGGCCAACAGAGCGCCACGCGGGTCTCTGCCACGCCGCTGACGGGTCTGCGAATCACGTCTTTGCGGTCGAACTGCCGCGCAACCGACAACGGCACAATCACGATGCCGGCTCCGGCGCCGACAAGCTCGATCGCGACACGCGGCGTCATCGGCGGCACGTCGATACGTGTTCCGTCGGCGACTTCGCGGGCGACGTCTCGCCACTCTGGCACAGCATCCGGATGCTGCAGCAGGTGCTCATCTGCGAGTTCGGCAATGTCGACGGCATCCACCGCCGAGATCTGGTGCCCCTTCGGCGCAACCACGACGGGATTCTCGGTGTAGAGCGGAATCACATGGAGCCCCTCGTCGTCGATCGGCAATCGCACCAGCGACATGTCGGCACGGCCGTCTGTCAGAACCAGCCGCTGCTCGAGCTCATCCTCGAGCGGCACCGCAGCGATCCCGACGTCGGGCAGGCGTTCGCGCCAGGTACGAAACCATTTGTCCGGCGTGACGCCCGGCACAAATGCCACCCGCAGGCGTCGCCCGTCGACAGCATCCGTCGTGTTCTCGCCCATGTTTCGCTCCCGTCACGCTTGTGCAAGCGTATTACGTCACGACTCACGTACGCTGGAACATTATGAGCGCACCCACATCTCAGTCGATGAAAGCCGCAACGGCCGCCAAGAAGCTCGGCATACTGCTTTCTGCGGCTCCGCCCGAGTTTCGCGACGGGCCCGTGACCCGAGAAGAGCTGAACGAGCTGCAGGTGAATCCTCCCGAGTGGTTGGCAGAGCTGCGCCGCAATGGACCGCACCCGCGACAGGAAGTTGCGCGTAAGCTCGGCGTCTCGACATCGGGCCTCGCCCGCGCAGAGATCACTGAGCCGCTCACAACGGATCAGATCAAGGAACTGCTCGTCGCCAAGCCCGAATGGCTGGTTCACGAGCGAGCGCGCCAGGCCAAGGTGCACGAGGAAAACGCCCGGGTCAAGGCTCAGGATGCCGCGAAGCGCTCAGCTTCGAAGGGCTGACCGGCGCACCCACACCACACCCACACCACACACTCGTCAAAAAGGGCGAGGTTTCGCGATGAAACCTCGCCCTTTTTGACGAGTGCGCCGTTACGTCACGGCAGCGCACACACGCGTTGCGTCAGTTGTTGCCGAGCACCGCCGAGAGGAAGTCTCGAGTGCGTTGCTCCTTCGGCGACGTGAACATCGTCTCTGGGTCTGACTCCTCAACGATCTTTCCGCCATCGAACATCAACACGCGGTTTGAGACGTCGCGCGCGAACTGCATCTCGTGCGTCACGATCAGCATCGTGATGTCGGTCTCTTTCGCCACGTCTCGCAGAATGTTCAGCACCTCACCCACGATCTCAGGGTCGAGCGCCGAGGTCACTTCATCGAGCAGCAGAATCTCGGGGTCCATCGCCAGCGCACGAGCAACAGCGACGCGCTGCTGCTGCCCGCCCGAAAGCTCGAGAGGGTGCGCGTTCTCCTTGTCCGAGAGACCAACCTTCTCGAGAAGACCTTTCGCTTTTTCAATGGCGTCGGCCTTCGACATCTTCAGAACGTGCACGGGCGCCTCAATGAGGTTCTCCATGACCGTCATGTTGGGAAACAGGTTGAACTGCTGAAACACCATTCCGATGCGCTTGCGCACCTCGTTCTTGTGCTTCTCTTTCAGTTCGACACGCTTACCGCCGCGCTCTTCATGAGTCAGAGGCTCACCATCAACGTAAATGTAGCCGTTGTTCGCTTCTTCAAGCGTCATGACGAGGCGAAGAATCGTCGTCTTTCCCGAACCACTCGGCCCAATGAGCGTGACGCGGTCACCCTTCGCAACGCTGAAGTTCAAGTCGTGCAACACGACGTTGTCGCCGAATCGTTTTTCGACGTTGTCGAACCGGATTGCGGGCTCTGTGTCAGTTTGAGAAGGCAAGTCGCTTTTCCAATCGGCCGATGAGCAATGACGTGGGGTAGCTGGCGATCAGGAAGATGACGCCCGCCGTCGTTATTGCTTCGATGTAGGTGAAATGGTTTCCGCCGAAGACCAGAGCCGCTCTGACCATCTCGGTCACAGTGATCGCGATGAGGAACGGGGTGTCCTTGAACATCGAAATGACGTAGTTTCCCAACGCGGGAATCGTCGATCTCAGTGCCTGTGGAATCACAACGGCCGTCCATGTTCGGCCGCGCGACATGGATAACGCGGTCGTTGCCTCCCACTGGCCGTCGGGAACCGCCTCGATGCCGGCGCGGTACACCTCCGCCATGTAGGTGGCGTAATGGATGCCGAAGATGATCACGCCGATCGTCACGGGGTCCAGGTCGAGAAACAGGTAGTACGCGAACAGCAGCTGAACGACGATGGGCGTCATTCGAATGAAGTTCACGACAAAGGTGAGCACAGCGGCTATCGGTCTCGGTGCGGAACGCCGCGCGACCGCGATGATGAGGCCGAGAACGGCCGCAATGATGCTTCCGAGGATGGTGACAAGCAAAGTCACTTCGACGAATTTGATGAGCAGGTCTGGGAGCGACTCCCAGACCATTGTCCAATCCCACTGAAGGCCGGTCATGAGATGCCTGCCTTCCCGTCGGCGCTCCGCGGAGTGCGGAAGCTGAGGGCCTCCTTCAGCGACTCACCGCGACCGAGCTTGTGCTTGGCCTGCACTTCAAGTGCATTCATGACGAGCGTGAGCACGTAGGCAATGAGGAAGTAGATGATGAGGCTCACACCGTAGGCGAAGAACGTGTCTGACGAGTTGCGCAGCTTATCTGTCGCATAGGTGAGATCGGTCAAAGTGATGAAGCTGACGATCGCCGTCCCCTTGAGAAGCTGAATGAGTAGGTTGGTCAGTGACGGAATCATGAGCGCCCACGCCTGCGGGAAGATAATGCGCCACATGCGCTGAGACCGGCTCAAGCTGAGCGCTGTCGTCGCTTCCCACTGCCCGGAGGGCACCGAGTTGATCGATCCGCGAACGACCTCGGCACCGTACGCCCCGTAGTTGAGTCCCAGGGCGAGGATGCCGACGAACATTGCGGGCAGCTCGATGCCGAGCTGTGGCATCACGTAGAAGAACCAGAAGAGCTGGACGACGAGCGACGTACCACGGAAAAATTCGATGATGACTCGCGCGGTGCCTCGAAGAACGACGTTCGTGAAGCGCGCGAGGAGCCCGAGACCAATAGAGATGACAAGCGCCAGCAGAGCGCCGCCGATGGTGAGCTGAATGGTGACCAATACACCTTCGCCCACCAACGGCAGCGCCCCGATGAGCGCCGCGATGTTGTCGCCCAAGCTAGCTCAGGTCCCCTTCGCAAAGCTGCTCAGTCGTCAGGTCCTCTGGCGGCAGGTTCTCCTCGGTGAACCCATAATCGCCCACGAGCGACATGTATTCCTCGGGATCACCGGTGATGTTCTTGAGTTCCTTGTTGTATGCATCAAGCAGCTCTGTGTCGTCCTGTCGGAAGACTGTCGAGCCGGCACCGATCTGCTCGACGCCATCAATGACCTGAACGAACGCGTCAGTTGTTTCGACACCGGCATCCGGGTTGTTCTCGGCCATCCAGTTAAGCGAGATGGCGGTCATTGCGAAGACGTCTGCGCGGCCGTTGGACACGAGATCCATGCCGTCCTGAGCGTTGTCGACCTCGACTGTGTTCTCGATCCCGAGCGATTCAGCGTATCCGGCTTCAATGCCGCCGGCGAGGATGGCGAGCTTCACGTCACCGTTCGTCGCCTTCACCGAGTCAAGGTCGGTCAGCCCTGCCGGATTGCCCTCGGGCACCATCAGGGTTGTGGTGTACATGATCTCCGGGTCGCTGAACGCTGCCTTCGCGCAGCGATCGGGAAGAATCGACATTCCGGCGCTGATCACATCGAAGCGTCCGGCGTTCAGGCCGGGAATCAGCGAGTTCCAGTCGGACTCGACGACCTTGACCTCGTCGATACCGAGTGCCTTGAAGATCTCTTTGTGCATGGCGACTGTGGCGCCCTGGGCTTCACCGTTGTCGTCAACCCACGAGTAGGGACGCTCGTCGGCAACGGCGATGGTGATCGAGCCGGCATCAATGGCCTTCTGCAGAGTGCTGCCTGATTCGTCAGATCCACCGGATCCTGAGTCAGAGCTGCACCCTGCCATGAGGCCGAGTGCCAAGATTCCGACCGCGGCAATGCCTGTACGGGCGAGCATTCGACGCTTTGTCATCGTGTTCCTCTTTCGGTAGTGACGGGGCGAACCCTCACCCTTCATTGTGAGCGGGGACCCGGCCCGAAATTGGGGATGGCTTTGGCTACCCTATGCCCATTCTCAGACACGCGCACATTCCGACAGGCTTATTGTCTGTTTGTATACAAAGTTGTTATGGTTAGCTCGCTGACCGCGGATTATGCTCGTTCCAGCGCGCCGGGACCTTCCGGTTCGCTCGCCGATGAGCCGCCAATCGTGCGCCGCTCAGTCGCACAGACACAAGGGAACTCTCATGCCACAGAGCACACGCCGTTCGGGAGCGCCGGTATCGGTATTCCGAGTTCCACGCACGTCCACGGTTGATCTCATCGCGATTGAGCTGCGCAATGCCATCTTCTCGGGCGCGCTCCCCGTCGGCGGTCAAATCGGCGAGGTCGAGATCTCGTCCCAGCTCGGCGTCAGCCGCAGCCCGCTCCGGGAGGCGATGCAGCGACTCGTGCAAGAGGGCCTGCTGACGGCGACGCCGGGTCGCGGGCTCCGCGTCAGCAAGATCGGGCCTGAGCATGTCGCTGATCTTTATGCTGCACGCATGGCCGTCGAGTCTGAGTCACTCCGCCGCGTCATGCGACGTGGCGACTCGGTCGCGCTGTCTCAACTGGAAAAGTCGTATGCCGCACTCATAGAGGTGAGCGAGGGAACGGACGCCCGCGCGATCGGCAATGCAGACATTGCGTTCCACCAAGCGCTCGTGGATGCCGCGGGCAGCCGTCGTCTCTCGCAGTACATGAGCACCCTCATCATCGAAACGCGCATTGCCAGCTTCAGCTCCCCGAACGGATACGTCGTGCGCCGCAGCGTCTCTCCCACCTATGAGACGCTTCTCGACGCGATGCGCACGGGCGACGTCGATGCGGCAGTCGCAGCACTCAGCGTTCAGTTCGACGACGCCGTCTCCCGGCTGATCGGCAAGGACGCCGAAGTCGAGACTGTCGAGACTCCTCCCGATGCCGCTCCGCCGAGCTTTGAGCCCATCATCGAGTCGCCTCGCGCATAGCGTCTCGCCACGATGAACAGCACGCATCGGCCACCGCATAGGCAGTGGCGGTTTCTCGTCCTCGTCGCAGCCGGCGGCGCAATCGGCAGCGCCGCCCGAGCCGCCATCGCTCTCGCCTTCCCCGACACGGTGTTCCCGGCCGCAACACTCACGGTCAACCTTCTCGGTGCGTTTGGGCTCGGGGTGCTTCTTGAAGCGCTCAGCCGGTTCGGCGACGACAGGGGACGACGACGTGTTCTTCGGCTTGCCGGCGGCACGGGTTTCTTCGGAGGCTTCACGACCTACAGCACGTTCGCGCTCGAAACGGCTCGCCTCGTCGACAGTTCGCTCGGCATCGCCGTCGGCTACGCGCTGATGACCGTCGTCATTGGCGTTGTCGCGACGGTGCTCGGTGTCGTCGCTGGTGCGGGCATTCATCGCCGCCGCAGTCAGAACGGGGGCACCGCATGACTCCGCTCGTCTTCGTCTCCCTCGCGCTGTGCGGTGGGCTCGGAGCCGCACTGCGCTTCTGGCTTGATGGCGCCATCACCGCACGCCTGCGCAAACCATTCCCCTACGCAACCGCGGTGATTAACGTGAGCGGATCATTCGCGCTCGGTCTGCTCATGGGTGCGGCGGCGGGCGCGCTCGTGTCTGAAAGCGTCGCACTCATCGTCGGCACCGGCTTTCTCGGCGGATACACAACCTTCAGCACCGCGAGTGTCGAGACCGTCAGGCTCACTCAGCAGGGCCGCTGGCTCGCCGGCCTGATCAACGGCATCGGGATGCTTGTGCTTGCCGTCGCCGCTGCGGCGCTCGGCTGGGCGCTGATGTCGCTGCTGTGACGATGAGCGCGAATCACCCGCCGAGGGCACCTTTGATCGCAGCGGCAGACCGACCGAGATGTTCGACGATCCGCTCCACGTCAAGGGTGGGCGCGACATGCACAACGGCAATCGCAGCTGGCTGCCGCCCACGCAGGGCAAGCGGAACGGCGACAGACTGCACGCTGGGAATCACCTCGTTGTGGCTCGTGGCATACCCCGCTGCCGCAACCTTCTCAACTTCAGCTCTCAGTGCGTGCGACATGCCGTCTGGCCACTCACTCCGGGGCAGCTGAGCAACAATTGCTTTGCCCGGAGCCCCGACCGTGATCGGGTGGCTGGCCCCCGGACGCTGAGCGACAGAGGCGACCGCGTGCCGCGGTTCGATGCTCGCGAGCGTTGTGCACATGTCGTGGTCTCGAATCGCGAGAAAGCACGTCATTCCCAGCTCGTTCGCCACGGTGGTGAGCTCGGGCAGCGCCTCCGCCTGCAGATCATGAGCGACGCCGGCGGCGAGGGACGCCATGCGCGCGCCGAGCGCTAGTCGTCCCGACGAGTCGCGACCGACGAGCCCGTGTTCCTCCAGCGTGCGCAACAGCCGGTACGCGTTCGAGCGATGCACGCCGAGCTCCGCTGCAACCTCATCGATCGTCAGAGGCGATGACGCATCGGCCAGAATTTCAAGAATGCGGATGCCGCGACTCAGCGTCTGCGAGGCGGCAGCTGTTCCGCCCGTCGCTGCCCGCGTTCCCTGCGCACCGCCGTTGCTCATGTCTCCCCCTTTCAGCGCCGTTGCCTGGCGCGTGACTTGCACGGCAGTACACCCACGCCTAGCATTATCTAATAGTAGAACGTTGTATTCAATAGTAGAACACAGGGACATCTTTGCAGAAACCTCGACGACGCAGTCTGAGGGAAGGATCGAGAACAATGCAGTTTCATCATCACGGCTACGTCTCTGGCGATCCCCGTGTGCAACCCGCTGCGGGCACCGGCCTCGACCGACTGGCCGAACTTCCCGACGAGACTGACGTTCTGATCGTGGGCTCCGGGCCGGCGGGCATGCTCCTCGCCGCCCAGCTCTCGCAGTACCCCGGCGTCACAACACGGCTCGTTGAGCGACGACCAGGGCGACTCGAAGTCGGCCAGGCCGACGGCATCCAGGCCCGCAGCGTCGAGACGTTTCAGGCGTTCGGGTTCGCTGAGTCGATCATTGCCGAAGCCTACGAGATCACCTCGATGAACTTCTGGTCGCCCGACCCGGGGAACCCGCAGAACATCATCCGCTCGGCGAGAGAGCACGACGACCCGCACGGCATCAGCGAGTTTCCGCACCTCATCGTCAACCAGGCTCGAGTACTCGACTACTTCGCATTCTGCGCCGAGAACGGCCCCGGGCGCATCCGCCCTGATTACGGCTACGAGTTCGTAAACCTCACCGTCCGCGACGAGGGCGAGTACCCCGTGAGCGTCAGGCTGCGCAGCACAGCAGGCGCGCGGCAGGGCGAAATCCGCACGGTCTCGGCGAAGTACGTCGTGGGCTGCGACGGCGCCCGAAGCGCCGTGCGCGAGTCGATCGGCCGCACCCTCGACGGCGACCAGGCATTTCACGCGTGGGGTGTCATGGACGTTCTCACCGAAACCGACTTCCCCGACGTGCGCACCAAGTGCGCCATCCAGTCGGAGTCCGGCAGCATTCTGCTCATTCCCCGCGAGGGTGGCTACCTCGCCCGCTGGTACGTCGACCTCGGTGTTGTGGGCACCGACGACAACCACGAGGTGCGCAACACGCCTATCGAAGCGATCATCGCAAAGGCCAACGACATCATCACCCCGTATTCGCTCGAGGTGCGCAACGTTGCCTGGTGGAGCGTCTACGAGGTGG
This sequence comes from Paramicrobacterium chengjingii, assembly GCF_011751765.2. GTDB lineage: Bacteria > Actinomycetota > Actinomycetes > Actinomycetales > Microbacteriaceae > Paramicrobacterium > Paramicrobacterium chengjingii. The sequence goes on along the minus strand of NZ_CP061169.1, from coordinate 484,198 downwards.
GCCATCGCGTGACTGACAAATTCGACAACGTGCCCGAGCAGCAGACCGAGACGACAATGCCGCGCGTGTTCATTGCGGGCGACGCATGCCACACCCACAGCGCTAAGGCAGGGCAAGGCATGAACGTCTCGATGCAAGACGGCTTCAACATTGGCTGGAAGCTCGGCCAGGTGCTCTCGGGCGCCAGCCCGGACGAGTTGCTGTGCACGTACTCGGGCGAACGGCAAGAGATCGCGCAGAATCTCATCGACTTCGACAAGGAATGGTCGACGATGATGGCGAAGAAGCCCGAGGAGTTTGCAAACCCCAAAGAGTTGAGCGACTTCTACACAGCGACAGCGGAGTTTCCAGCCGGCTTCATGACGCAGTACAAGCCGTCGATCATCACGGGCGAGGCGTCGCATCAAGAGCTCGCTGCCGGCTTCCCCATTGGCAAGCGCTTTAAATCGTCACGCGTCGTTCGCATCGGTGACACCAACCCGATTCACCTGGGCCATCACGCGCGCGCAGACGGACGCTGGCGCGTGTATGCCTTTGCGGATGCCGCCGCGCCAGGCGAGCCGTCGGCACTCACCGCGTGGGCCGAGTGGATGCACGACTCACCGCACTCCCCCGTGCGTCGATTTACACCGAAGGGCGCCGACATCGACAACCTGTTCGACGTCAAGGTGATCTACCAGCAGCGCCTGGAGGGCGTGGACTTCGGCCGGGTGCCTCCACTCTTCCGTCCGAAGAGCGGCCCGTTTCAGCTTGTCGATTACGAGAAGGTCTATGGCACGCTCAGCGGCGACGACATCTTTGAGCAGCGCTGTATCAGTCGCGACGGAGCTGTCGTGGTGGTACGACCTGACCAATACGTGGCACACGTGCTGCCGTTGGCTGCAACAGAGGAGCTCACGGCGTTCTTCAACCAGAGCCTGCTTGTCCAGAATCCGGAGCAACACGCCAACTGACCTCGGCGTAGATTGGGCTCATGCGCGCGCATCACACGTCTGAGACCCGGCGTACGGCGGCGCGAATCACGAGGCTGTGCGCGCTGGCTGCGCTCGCTGTCGTCGTCTGGGCGTGCGCAACAGAGTGGGGCGGCATTGTGCATGGGCATCCGGCATATGCTGTGGTGCTGGGGGTCACCACGCTGCTGGCAATCGGCGCGCTCGTTTCCGTGGGCACGCGCGAGCGCGGTCGCGGACGATGGCGCACGGTCGGCAGAGTCACGACCACGCTTCTCGCCATCGCTGGAATCGCGATCGTCGGTTGGCTGCGACCTCACACCGCGACCGATCCGTCGCTCACGGCGATGATGTCGGACACCGATGTGACGGTGACCGAGACAGCGACGTCGATCACGTTTACCCCGGCAGTCGGGGACGCGGGCGTCGGCTTGTTCTTCCAGCCCGGTGCGCTCGTCGACGCTCGCGCCTATGCTGCAGTTCTGCGCCCCGTGGCGGAATTGGGGCACACCGTCGTGATTGCGAAGCAGCCCCTCGGGATCGCTTTCCTCTCTCTCACCGCATTCGACGCGTCACGCGCGGCGCATCCCGACGTCGCCGAGTGGGTGATCGGTGGGCATTCCCTCGGCGGAACTGTCGCGGCTCAGCTTGCTTCGACGGAAAGCACCGCGTCTGGTCTGATCCTGTTCGCGTCGTATCCCGCGTCAGACATCAGCGGTGCAGACATCTCTGCAGCATCCATCTCTGGTACTCGTGACGGCCTGTCGACGCCAGAGAAGATCGAGGCATCGCACCAGAATCTCCCCGCCGACACTGTCTTCGTCGCGATCGAGGGCGCCTCGCACGCTCAGTTCGGTGACTACGGCACGCAATCGGGAGACGGCACACCGACGGTCAGCGATGACGCCGCCCGTCGCCAAATTTCACGCGCGGCAGTCGACATCGTCACAGAATTTGCGCTCGACTAACTTAAGGCCTTAAGTTAGTCGTATGGATCTCGCATACGAACTGCACGACCTGGTTCGCACGCTCGACCGCATGGCCGAGAAGATCTTGCGCCCGCACGGACTCAACGTCAATCGCTACGTGGCGCTCGTCATCATCTCGGAGCACGCCGGGCTCACCGGGCGCGACCTCTCGGGCGCTCTCGGCGTCACCGAGGCCGCGGGAAGTGGAATCGTGCGGTCACTGCTCACGCGCGGTCTGATCCATGACGCCGCTGGAACAGGCAGCGGCAACATTCGCCGGCTACGCCTGACGGACGACGGAGCTGATGTTCTGCGACGTTGCTCACTCGAGCTCGGCACGTCGCTTGATGACAATGCCCTGGCCGTCGGGATCGATCCCACAGGGCTCGCCGCGACGATTCGTGCTCTCCATGACGAAGTCCGCACCTACCACTGACCGTTCACCTACCGCCATGGTCAATCTCACAAGGAGAACAAATGACCGCCTTCCTCGCCATTGCCACCATCGTTTTGGGAGTCGCCCGCCTGGCGATGTTCATTGCGCTTCACATCGTCTCTCATGAATACAGTCCCATCAGGCACGCCGTCAGCGACTATGCCGTCGGGCGAACACGAACCCTGAGCTCGGCAATGACGTGGACGACCGGCGCAATGTGGCTGGCCCTCGCAGGCACCCTGATCAGCGGATTCCCGTCGTGGAGCGACCTGACAGGCGTCACTGTCTGCTTTCTTGTGCTCACCGTGATCTTCATCGTCCTCCCGTTTCTCCCGACCGACCTGGAGGGGCAGAAGACGACAACGATCGGCCGGTTTCACCTGCTCGCCGCAATCGCTTGGTTTGCACTGAGTTACGCGTGCATGGGCAACCTCACGCGCCTGCTCACACCTCTGACGCCGAGCCCTCTGGACGTCACTCTGTCTGCGGTGTCGACAATCACGCTCATCGCGCTCATCGCTCTTGTTGCAGCTCTCGTCATTCAGCCGCTGCGCACGCGAGTGTTCGGGCTCTCGGAGCGAGTCTTCATTCTCGGTGTCAACGTCTTCTACGTGACGGCAGCGCTCGGGGTCCTCCTCGTGCAGTGACGAGAGCGAGCGCCCGTCAGTGATTCCGTAGCATCCCGATAATTTCCGATTTTCGCTTGCCGGAGTACCCGCTGATGCCGAGTTCTCTGGCCCGGGACTTCAATTCGTCAACGGTCCAATCGTCGTAGTCGCCAGCCTTACCGCCCTTGCGGCCGACCTTCGACTTTCCGCGGTTCGCAGCAGCGTTCGAAATGCGCGCTGCCTTTTCTTTCGACGCTCCCTCACCACGCAGTTTCTCGTACATGTCGGGCTTCTTGAGGCTTGAGTTCTTGCGTCCAGGCATTGTGGCTCACCTCTTTCTGTGAATGATGCTACTAATCGCGACGATACGGCGAGTGCACGCGAATTAGAGCGATGCAGAGGCAACTCACATCTGCGTCAAGTTGGCGAACTTCCGAGGCTGTCGATCTCCGAAAAATCGTGACGCCCTCGCGATTTCTCGCGAGGGCGTCACGTCTCAGTAGCGCAACGCGCTATTTGTTGAATAAATCCTTTGCGCCATCTTTGGCGTTATCAGCGGCATCCTTGACGTTCTCGCCGACTTTCTTGGCTGTGGCGCTTGCCTGGTCAGCGCGACCCTCGTTCTCGAGGTTCTCGTTGTCCGTAGCGTCGCCAATCTTCTCCTTGGCCTTGCCTTTAGCGTCTTCGGCAGCGTTGCTGATCTTGTCTCCGAAACCCATATGAGACCCCCTTTGTGAGTTGTAACTTCACCTTACGGCGCGAAGTCGCCTGCGCCAAGCGGTTCGCAGGAATACCCAGTCTGACGCGCATATCTACACAGGCCCTAAGCAATAGAAAGCCCGAGGCTCGACTCATTGGTACACGATGCGCCGAGACATCACAAGTGCGGAGACGGAGGGATTTGAACCCTCGGTCCCCTTAGAGGGGACTCCACCTTAGCAGGGTGGTGCACTCGGCCGGACTATGCGACGTCTCCATGCGCTCCGCGAAGAGCGCGGGTTCAATCATAACGGGTGAGAGCCTCAGCGGCGAATCATGCGGATGCCGTACCCGACGACGCCCAGATCAGTACCCGTTTCCGTCGGCGCACGTCACCTGCGAGGCGTTCTGGCCGTGGATCGAATCGGGAAGCTCCACCGTTCCATCGTCAGGTGCCTCCGTCGAATCGGGTGTCTCGGTCGCACTCGGGTCGGTCGTTGCCGGGGGCGCTGTCGTCTCACCATCTTCAGGAATCGAACCGCCCGTGCCACCCGTCACCGAAAGGTTCTTATCGGCCTTGATGGCCTCCATGAGCGTCTCGGCGTCACTGGTCAGCGGAGCAACGCCGTCGCCCTCGTAATAGTTGGGGTACTGCACGAACGTGATCTTGTCCGTCGGAATCTCAGACAGCGACTTGGCCAGCCCCACCATCGTGTTGATGTTGTTGAGACTCGTCGAGAACGTCATGTTCGTCGCCGCGACCTTGGCGATGCTGTAAAGCTTCACCGGGTCGGTGAGAGTCTCAGCCGATTTGAGATCGCGAACCAACGCAGAGAGGAACAGTTGCTGGTTGCTGATACGCCCCAAGTCAGACCCGTCACTGACGCCGTGCCGCGTTCGCAGAAACTGCAGCGCGTCTTTGCCCTTGAGTGAGACTTGGCCTGCGGGCAGGTCGAGATCGGTCTTCGAGTCTTTGATCGACTCAGCCAGGCACACTTCAACGCCGCCGATCGCGTTCGAGAGCGCGATCACGCCGTTGAACTGCACCATGGCGGCGTACTGAATGTCGAGCCCCGTCAGCGCTTCAACGGTGAGCACCGTGCACGCCATGCCGCCGTACGAGAGCGACGTGTTGATCTTCTGCGAGCTCATCGCATAACTGTTCTCGCCCGTCGGCTTGCCGTTCTCGTCGACCTTCGGGCAGGAGGGAATCGGCACGTACATGTCGCGGGGAAAGCTCACGACTGTGGCATTGCTGTGGTCTTCGGCGATGTGCAAAAGCATCGTCACATCGTTGAGCTTCGCTGTTTCGTGCTTGCCGTAGCCGTCACCCTGGCCCTCGCGGCTGTCGCTGCCGATCACAAGAACGTTAGCGCCACCCTCGATCGAGTTGATGTCGGGAATCACCTGCCCCGGCGTCTCCCCAGCGAGCGTCACGCCTTCAGGCGCCGTCTGCACTACATCAGCGATCGCCCACGCGACAACAGCAGACGTGCTCACCAGCACGACTGCGAGGCTTGCTGCGACGAACTTGCCGACACTCGTCCACGGACTGCGCCTCGGCAGCTTGCCGTGACGTGCAACGGCTTCGGCTCGTCGCGCCACTGAAGTTTCCTCTCACAGGGGACAGATTCACACGATGCCGTTCTTCGACCCGTGATAATAGGGGGCAAACGGCTTCGGATGTTCGATTTTACGCATACACTGCTGAAAATCCGATTGAAGGATGCTCGAGAGTTGCCGAAGCTTTACTGAAGCGACTCTCTCGTCGTGCGAAAAAATGGCGGAGGGCGTGGGATTCGAACCCACGAGACATTTCTGCCCACTGGTTTTCAAGACCAGCTCCATCGGCCGCTCGGACAGCCCTCCTCACCGTCGAAAAGACGGCGCGAATGATTCTACCTGACCGACGGTGCGGGAACGATTCGGGTGAGCTCAGAGCGACGCGAGCACAGGAACGAGGCCGTCGCTCTCGACACCGGAGGTGATGAAATTCGCGGCATCCTTCACCTCAGCGGGCGCCTGCCCCATGGCAACGCCACGGCCTGATTGAGACGCCCAGCGAAGCATCTCGATGTCGTTGCGCCCATCTCCAACGGCAATGATGCACTCTCGTTCGACGCCGAGCCACGATCTCACATGCTCGAGCGCCGTCGATTTGTTGACCCCGAACGGCGCGATGTCGAGCCATGCTGTCCAACCGATCGCGTACGTGACCTTGTGCAGCCCCATGTCTTCGACCGCCTGCAAGAACTGCTGCTCGTCATGACCGGGCGAGACAACCACAACGCGCGACACAGGGTTCTCGAGCAGCTTCTCGAACTCAACTTTCTCGGCGCGGTCGAGGTTCCAGTCGGTCATGCCCTCGGTGTAGCGGCGATTGCCGTCCGGGTACTCGATGAGGTAACGGCCGTCGTCGAGGTGGTTGTGAATGAGGCGCAGCACCTCGGTCGGGTCGAAGGTCTCGACGTGGTGCCGCACATAGTCTTCACCGACGCGCTTCATGATCACGGCACCATTTGCACACACCGCGTAGTCGCTCACGAGGCCCAGTTGTTCGAGCACCGGCTTGGTTGATTCCCAGCTGCGCCCCGTCGCGAGCATCACTTCATGGCCATCGGCGGATGCTGTCGCAACAGCGTCGCGCACAGCGGCAGACACCTCGCCGTCTTCGTGAAGAACGGTTCCGTCGATGTCAAGCGCGATGAGCTTTGGCGTGGCTGTCACGCCACGGGCTCCGCGACCTCGAGTCCGCCGACGTACGGGCGCAGCACCTCGGGAATCACGACGGAGCCGTCAGCGCGCTGATGCGTCTCGAGCAGCGCAACCAGCCACCGCGTTGTCGCGAGTGTTCCGTTGAGCGTCGCAACCGGTGCCGTCTTGCCCGATTCGGTGCGGTAACGGGTGTCGAGTCTGCGCGCCTGAAAGGTTGTGCAATTCGACGTCGACGTGAGCTCACGATAGGCATCTTGCGTCGGCACCCACGCCTCAACGTCAAACTTGCGGGCAGCGCTCGATCCCAGGTCGCCGGCCGCCGTGTCGATGACGCGGTAGCTCAGCCCGAGGCTCTGCAGCATCCCTTCCTGCCACGCGAGCAGGCGATCGTGCTCGGCCTCGGCCTCTGCGGGATCGGTATAGACGAACATCTCGAGTTTGTTGAACTGGTGCACGCGAATGATGCCGCGTGTGTCTTTTCCGTGCGACCCGGCCTCTCGGCGGTAGCACGTGGACCATCCGGCATAGCGAAGCGGGCCGTTCGACAAGTCGACGATCTCGTCGGCGTGGTACCCGGCAAGCGCCACCTCGCTCGTGCCCGTGAGGTAGAGATCGTCTGCTTCGAGTTTGTACACCTCATCAGAGTGCTCGCCGAGAAAGCCTGTTCCGGCCATGATCTCCGGTTTCACGAGTGTCGGCGTGATGAGCGGGGTGAAGCCAGCCTCGAGCGCCCTGTCGAGGCCCAATGTCATGAGCGCGAGCTCAAGGCGCGCGCCGATGCCCTTGAGATAGTAGAAGCGCGCGCCAGAAACCTTGGTGCCTCGCGCCATGTCGATCGCGTCGAGCTTCTCCCCCAGTTCCAGATGGTCGCGCGGTGCGAAGTCGAACGTCGGCCGCTCCCCCTCGGTGCGCAGAAGTGCGAAGTTGTCTTCGCCGCCCGACGGGATTCCCTCGATGATGACGTTCTCGATTGTGCGGGCGACGGCGGTGAAAGCGTCTTCGGCCTCGCTTGAGGCACGCTGCGCCTCTTTCACACGCCCGGCCAGCTGCTGCACCTCTGCGATGAGCGCCTTCTTCTCGTCTTTCGGTGCCTTCGCCACCTTCTTGCTGAAGACATTCTGCTCGGCGCGCAGCTCTTCGTAGACTCCGATCGCGCGTCGCCGCGCAGCATCCGCCTCGATCGCCTCATCGACGCTCTCGACTCGGGACCCGCGGGCTTCTTGCGAGCGTCGGATGAGGTCAGGGTTTTCACGCAGAATCACGGGATCAATCACAGGCCAAGTCTAAGCGGAAGCGGGTAGGTTTCTTCTATGAGCGTCGAAGGCGAGAAATTCGCGGCAATCGTATTCAACCCGGTGAAGACGGATGCCGAGAAGCTGAAGCGGATCTTCACCGCGGGCGCCGCCGAACACGGGTGGGGCGAACCGCACTTCGTCGAAACTACTGTCGATGACCCTGGCGTCTCCATGGCCAAACAAGCCGTCGAGAGGGGCGCGTCTGTCGTTGTCGCCGCGGGCGGCGATGGTACCGTGCGCTGCGTGGCCGAAGGACTGCGCTCGAGCGGTGTGCCGATTGCCATTGTTCCCGCAGGAACGGGCAACCTGCTCGCACGCAACCTCGATCTTCCGCTCAGCAATATCAAGCAGTCGATGACCGTCGCCTATACGGGCAGCGACCGCGCGATCGACATCGGCATCGCCGAAGTTCGTTCGGAAGAGGTGCCCACGCAGCAGTACGTGTTTCTCGTGATGGCGGGCATGGGCATTGATGCACAGATGATCGCGAACACCAACGACGATTTGAAGAAATCCGTGGGGTGGCTGGCATACGCGGATGCTGTCGTGCGCTCACTCGCAGACCTCAAACCATTTCGCATTCGCTACCAGCTCGCGGAGTCGGCGCCGCACAGTGCTCACGTCAGCACCATTCTTGTGGCCAACTGCGGCACGCTCCCGGCCGGCATCGAGCTGCTCCCCGATGCGAAGATCGACGACGGGAAGCTCGACTTGGCTGTGCTTCAGCCCAAGGGCGCCCTCGGGTGGCTGCAGGTGTGGCGCAAGGTGCGCTGGGAGAACGGCGTGCTGCGTCGCTCCAGCATTGGACGACGCATTCTGAAAGCGTCCGAGGGACGCGACCGCACTGTGACGTACCTGCGCTCGCCCATGGTGACGGTGAAGCCAGACGACCCGCAGCAGCTTGAGCTCGATGGCGATGAGATCGGCATGACAACGGCGACGCGCTTTACGGTCGACGCGCTCGCGCTGACGGTAAAAGTGCCGGCCCCGCGCTCCCGCGCGGCGGCAAAGCAGCGCGCTGCCGACAACGCCTGACCCGCCGCCACGCCCCGGACCGGACCGCAGCCACACCCGTCCCGGGCGCTCGCCAAAATGGGCGAGGATTCGTTGCAGAACCTCGCCCATTTTGGCGGTTGCGGTGTGGGCCGGACGGCACGGCGTGGCCGGGCGGCGCGACGTGACGCGGCTAGATGACTCCCTGCGACTGCATCGCGCTCGCAACCTGCACGAACGCCGACGTGTTTGCGCCGACCACGTAATCCCCGGGGTGGCCGTAGCGTTCCGCTGCCTCGTACGCCGAACGGTGCACGTTGCGCATGATGTCGTGAAGACGGCGCTCGCTGTCATCGAACGACCAGCGCTCGCGCGACGCGTTCTGCGTCATCTCGAGCGCGCTCGTCGCAACGCCACCCGCGTTCGCGGCCTTTCCTGGGCCGAACAGCACACCGGCCTTCTGAAATGCGTGAACCGCATCGGGCTGCGTTGGCATGTTCGCGCCCTCAGACACAGCGACGACGCCATTCTTGATCAACGTCTCGGCATCCTTCAGCCCGAGCTCGTTCTGCGTGGCGCTCGGCAGGGCGATGTCACCCTTCACGTCCCACACAGAGCCGCCCTCGATGAAGCGCGCCGATGTCTTGCGTGCCGCATACTCCGAGATGCGCAGGCGCTCAACCTCTTTGATCTGCTTCAGCAAATCAACGTCGACACCGTCTTCGTCGACGATGTAGCCAGACGAGTCGGATGCTGTGATGGCCTTGCCGCCGAGCTGCTGAACCTTCTCGATCGCATACGTGGCGACGTTGCCAGCGCCCGACACGATTGCGGTGCGTCCGTCGATGCCCTCACCCCGTACGGCGAGCATCTCCTCGGCGAAGAAGACTGCCCCGTAGCCCGTTGCTTCTGTGCGCACTTGGGCGCCGCCCCAGCCCAGGCCTTTGCCCGTGAGCACGCCCGACTCGTGGCGGTTGGTGAGCTTGCGGAATCGGCCGAACATGTAGCCGATCTCACGTCCGCCGACGCCGATGTCGCCCGCGGGAACATCCGTGTACTCGCCGATGTGGTGATACAGCTCATCCATGAACGACTGGCAGAAGCGCATGATCTCGGAGTCTGACTTGCCATGCGGGTCAAAGTCGCTGCCGCCCTTGCCACCGCCGATGCCCTGGCCAGTGAGTGCGTTCTTGAAGATCTGCTCGAAACCGAGAAACTTGATGATCGAAAGGTTCACCGACGAGTGGAAGCGCAGTCCGCCCTTGTACGGCCCGAGTGCCGAGTTGAACTGAACGCGGAAGCCACGGTTCACGTGAACCCGGTTGCCGTCGTCGGTCCACGGAACGCGGAACATCACTTGGCGTTCCGGCTCGACCAATCGTTCGAGAATGCCTGCCTCGACGAACTCCGGGTGCTCGATCAGCGCCGGCGCGATCGACTCGAGCACTTCGTGCAAAGCCTGGTGAAACTCGGGCTCGTTCGCATTACGCGCGACGGCGGTCTCATAGACGGAGCTGAGGTAGTCATTGACGGAGGAGTTCGTCACATGCGGTCTTTCTGTGAGTTACTTCGAAGCATCAGGCTGCTCTGGCTGAAGCTCGTCTTGGCGGGCACGCGCATACGGGATTGCGGCACGCAAAGCACCGAGACAGGGGGTGTGACCTTTCGTGGGGCCAGACACAGTTTCGCTGTTACAGCGGGGTTTCGTCAATCTCACGGTGTGGAACGGATGCTGTCACGTGCCAGCGTGCAGCCATCCAGAAGAGCCCGGCGAACGTGATCAGACCTCCGATGAACGGCGCGATCATGTACGCGTGCGGAGTCCACGGTTGAAAGAATGTGCCGTAGCCATACGACCGATATCCGGGAGCGGCGCCCGACACTGCGACGAGACTCGAGTCTTCGACATAGACGTCGAGTCGCGGGATCTCAAACGACCCTGATGCCTCGGCGTCAGAGAGCAACAGATCCGAAATGCTGTCGATGATGGACGAAAGGTTGTCGTCAAGAACGCCGCTGCCGTCGCCCTCGAAGGAGTAGTACGTGTACTCGTTGAGATCGGCCGGAGGCTTCTGCCTATGAATCGTAATCGCCGACTGGGCCGATGCATACCGGTGCGTCAGACCGTTGGCGACCACGAGCGTGCCACCGACAAGCAGCAGGATGCCGACGAACGTCGTGACGAGAGCGCGTCGCGAGAGACGCGATGTCATCGTCTCGCGTCCCGCTTGCGCCACCATGTCGCTGCGGCGAAGAAGGCGACACCGGCGAGCGCGAGAATTCCGACGGCGAGTGTGAACGGCGCTATGCCGATCGCGAACTGTGCAGACGCGTATTCGGCCTTGGTCTCCTCGTCGCTTCCGAAAGTCCCAGAGAAAATGTCCGACGTCGTCTCGATCGCTGACGCGTACGAGGTCAGCGACCAGGCGATGAGCGCTGCAGCTAGCACGACGATGACCCATATGAAGGGGTTGCGCAGAAGCAGCGCGACGCCGCCGCGCGGCGGCGCGGCCGCGGCATCCTGAGGGTCGTTCTCGTCGAGCGCTCCTCCGTGTGCGAGGTCTTCGGCATCCACAATGGGCACCTCGTCATGAGCATCCGTGCTCGCACGGGCTTCGTTCGTCGACTGACGCGACGCGCGGGTTCGGTCGCTGTGCACTTCTGGGTCGAACCCCGGCTGAAAGCGCGGGTCAAAGCGCGGGTCAAAATCTGCTGTCGGGTCGGGCACGTTCAGCTCCTTCGATGAATCGCGGTCGCGGTGTGTACCTACGCCTCCGGGTTGGGCTCTCCCGAGATGAGGCCGCGCAGCCAGTCGCGGGCCTCGATGTACACGTCGTCGTCGTACCGGGCGTCGAAGCGCACGGGTGCCTTGTCTGCCCTCGGATAGGAGCCAAGGAACGTGACGCGCGGGCTGAAGCGATGGATGCCCATGAGCGCATCGGCGACACGCTCGTCTCGAATGTGCCCGTCGATGTCGATCACGAACCGGTACCGGCCCAGTTCGTCGCCGATGGGCCGCGACTGAATCATCGTCATATTGACGCCGCGCGTCGAGAGTTGCTCGAGCATGTCGAGCAGAGCGCCCGGCTGGTCAACCGGCAGCTCGGCGACAAAGCTCGTCTTGTCGGCGCCCGTCGGCTCGGGGATGCTGCGCGACGTCGTCACGAGCGCGAAACGCGTGACGGCGTTGATGTTGTCGCCAATGTGCTCGGCGAGCACCTCGAGGTCGTAGTGCTCCGTGATGTTCGGCGGTGCGATGGCGGCATCGGCGACGTCGCTTTCGAGCAGGTTCGCCGCCGCCGCGACGTTGCTCGTCGAGGGGATGTGCGTGTGCCTGGGAAGGTGCTTCTCGATCCAGCGTCTGCACTGTGCATAGGCAACTGGATGCCCGTTCAGATGAGACACCTGCTCGAGCGTCATTCCGCGCTGCGCGACGATGTTGAAGTCGACGGGCACGAGGTACTCGCCCACGATACGCAGACCCGCCGTGGTGGCCAGGGCATCCTGCGCCGCCGAAACCCCGCCGTCGATCGAGTTCTCAAGAGCAACGACGGCCCCGTGAGAGACGCCGCTCGCGACGTCTGAGAACGCCTCCCCGACGTTATTGACGCTGCGCCAGATCTGCCCCTCGGCTTCTGACACCTGCGCAAGAGCCGCCTCGGTAAACGTTCCGCGCGGCCCGAGATAGCTATACGTGCGGAGGGCGGAGGCGTCGTTCTGAGGCATAGCATCGAGCCTAGTCGCCCGAGACAATGTGCACCGGCCGAACCGGCACTGAGAGAATGGTCGTATGACCGAGCGTGCTGGAACATTCGCCACCGACGACGACCTCGTCGACATCGACTCACTGATAGCCGCGTACTACGAGCTCAAGCCCGACCCCGAGGTCGCCTCTCAGCGCGTGGCATTCGGAACAAGCGGGCACAGAGGCTCCTCGCTGAACACGGCGTTCAACGAGAACCACATTGCCGCGACGACGCAGGCGATCGTGGAGTATCGAGCGTCGATCGGGGTCGAGGGGCCGCTCTTTCTCGGCGCGGATACCCACGCGCTGAGCGCTCCGGCGCGCACCACAGCGCTCGACGTGCTCGTGGGCAACAAAGTGCACGTGCTCGTGGACGAATTCGATGATTTTGTGCCGACGCCGGCGCTGAGCCACGCGATTCTGCTGTACAACAACGATCCGGCACACCACGATCGCGCCGATGGAATCATCATCACGCCGAGCCACAATCCCCCGAGCGACGGCGGCTTCAAGTACAACCCACCTCACGGTGGTCCGGCCGACAGCGACGCGACAACCTGGATCGCCGACCGTGCCAACGCGCTGATCGAGGGCGGTCTCACCGAGGTGAAGCGCGCCGAGCCGAGCGCCGTCGACACTTATGATTTTCGCGGCAGCTACGTCGATGATCTCGCGAACATCATCGACATGGATGCCATCAAGAACTCCGGCATCCGCATCGGCGCCGATCCCCTTGGTGGGGCAAGCGTGCACTACTGGCAGGCGATCGCAGATCGTTACGACCTCGACCTCACTGTTGTAAACCCACTCGTTGACCCCACGTGGCGGTTCATGACGCTTGACTGGGATGGCAAGATCCGCATGGACCCGTCGAGCCCCTCCGCTATGGCATCGGTTCTGCAGCATCAGGGCGACTATGACATTCTCACGGGCAATGACGCGGATGCTGACCGGCACGGCATCGTCACCCCCGACGCGGGGCTGATGAACCCCAACCACTTCCTCGCCGTGGCTGTTGAGTATCTCTACCAGCACCGCACGGGGTGGAATCCGGATGCCGCGGTCGGCAAGACGCTCGTCTCGAGCTCGATGATCGACCGTGTCGCAGCATCCCTCGATCGCACGCTGTGGGAGGTGCCGGTCGGCTTCAAGTGGTTTGTCCCCGGGCTCGTCGACGGCTCTGTGGGCTTCGGCGGGGAGGAAAGTGCGGGAGCCAGCTTCCTGCGCATGGACGGCACCGTCTGGACAACCGACAAAGATGGCATCCTGCTGTGCCTTCTCGCCGCCGAGATTCGCGCCGTCACCGGCACGTCACCGTCGCAGCTGTACGCGCAACTCACCGAGCGCTTCGGTGCACCGGCATACCGCCGCATCGACGCAGCCGCGAGCACTGAGCAAAAGGCCATTTTGAAGAAGCTCGACGGCGACAGCATTCGCGCCACAGAGCTTGCTGGCGAGCAGATCACTGCCAAGCTGTCACACGCGCCGGGGAACGACGCCGCGATCGGCGGGGTGAAGGTCGTCACCGAGAACGCCTGGTTTGCTGCGCGCCCCAGCGGCACAGAAGACGTTTACAAGATCTATGCCGAGTCGTTCCGCGGTGCGGAGCACCTCGAACAAGTGCTCACCGAGGCGAAAAGCATCGTCGATGCGGCGCTCAAAGGCTGAGACACCCCTCGTCGATCTGTGATGCTGAGTCGCGCGCTCGCTGCTGACGCCGACCCGCGGTGCTCGTGAACCCGTCTCGACACACACCCTCACTCAACGCATCCCGGCCTTCGCGGCCGCGCACCCGACCGTTCACTCATTCGGAGGTCCGACCCCGTTACCGGCGTGTCGCCGCCCAAATCGCGGTGTGTCGCACGAGAGATCCGAATGGTTGAACATCCTCACGCCAACCAGGGGCGCTGAGGCGCACCTCGAGGGGCCCGGTTCGATAACGCGGTTGCCAGCTCCCCGCTACGGAATCGAGTAGAACCAGGCGTCCCCACCGGGGTGCTCTTCGGTGACGGTCTCGTCGAAATCACGGAAGTCGTTGTCGACGTTATGCCCGACGAGCTTGATGTCGATGCTGCCGTCGTCGTTGGTGACGACGTCAGACACGATCATCACGTGGTCACGGTAGGTGGTGCCACTCCAGCTGAAGACGGCGACATCGCCGACCTCGATCTGGTCCCGCTGGTCGCTGGAGAGCCGCGTGACGTCGGGTACGGTCTGCAGCCAGTTGTCGAGAGCTGGCACGAAAGCCCACGCCGTTGTCGCCGATCCGGAGTAGTTATGCCAGGTGTTCGACGGCTCCCAGCCCCGGGCTGCGAGGGTCTGCGACACGAAGTTTGCGCAGTCCCCGCCGAGGGGATTGTAGTCGCCCCACTCGTCGTCGTTGTAGTCCTTCCAATACGTCAACGCGTACTGCATCTGCCTGTCGACGTCGGTCACTGCTGTGTACTCGTACGTGAGATCTCCGGATGCCGGAGCCGCTTGTTCGCCGATCATCGCGGCAATCTCAACGGTGCCCGTTTGGTACGTGGCCTGGCGCGGAGCAACGACGGTGATGGTGTTCTGGTCGACGACGGCGAGCTCGCTCGCTGCCCGATCTCCGAACGTCACCGAGGTCACCTGAGATAGCGATTCTCCTGTGAGAGTGACTGTGTCGCCGCCCGAGAGCGATCCGGATGCCGGTGAGACCTCGGAGACGGTTGGAATCGCAACCGGTGTGGCCGTGACCAACGGAACGGGGCGATCAGAGTGTTGCCGTGCCGCGGCATCCGCTGGTGCAACAGCACAGCCCGCAAGAAGCATCGCCGCAGCGGCGAACAGCGCTGTCATGACAGCGGTTCGGGACGTGCGACGCATAGATACCTTTGGAAAACAGGGAGACCGGATCTTCCCAATCTTAGGCGATCTCGATTCGGCGCAACCTGATGATCACCCATGACGCGCACCCGAGTGCCCATTGACAAAGTGATGCTTCGCGGCTTAGAGTCTTCTCCAGATTGCGTGAGAGCGCTCTCACGCCTCCAAATGAGAGCGCTCTCACGTCTCGCACCAACCCACCACCCACAAAGGAGTGACCGTGAAACTCTCACGACGCACCAAAGCAGCAGCAACCGTTGCCGGTGTTGCCGCCTTCGCAATGCTTGCCACAGGCTGTTCAGCAGACGGCGGCTCAGCAGCATCCGGTGATGAAGACATCACCCTCACCATCACGACGTTCGGCACCTTCGGCTACGACGACCTCTACAAGGAGTACGAAGAACTTCACCCGAACATCACCATCAAGCCGACAAACATCGACACGGGCGGCAACGCACGCACCGATGCCTTCACGAAGCTCGCAGCCGGCTCCGGCCTGAGCGACATCGTCGCCGTCGAAGAAGGCTGGCTCGGCGCCATCATGGAAGTGTCTGACCGCTTCGTCGATCTCAACGAGTACGGCGCACAAGACATCAAGGACCGCTGGCTCGACTGGAAATTCGAGCAGGGCACCGACCCTGACGGGCGCGTCATCGGCTACGGAACAGACATCGGCCCGACCGGCCTCTGTTTTAACGGCCCGCTGTTCGAGCAGGCAGGGCTCCCAACCGATCGCGACGAGGTAGCCGAGTTGTTTGGCGGAGACGACGCAAGCTGGGACACCTACTTCGAGCTGGGGGCCGAGTACACAGAGAAGACCGGCAAGGCGTGGTACGACCACTCGGGCTTCGTCTGGAACTCCATGGTCAACCAGATGGACGAGGGCTACTACACCGAGGACGGCGAGCTCAACATCGACGGCAACACCGAGATGCATGATCGCTTCAACCAGCTCGCCGAGGCGACGCTGAACGGCCAGTCCGCCGCACAGACCGCGTGGGACTGGGGCGGAGGCAAGGCCTTCGTTGACGGCTCCTTCGCAACGTTCGTCTGCCCGGGCTGGATGCTCGGCACGATTCAGGGCTCACTTGAGTCCGGCGGCGGCGACGCCAGCACAGGCTGGGACTTCGCCGACGTCTTCCCTGGCGGACCCGTGAACTGGGGCGGATCGTTCCTCTCGGTTCCCACCACGTCAGAGCACATTGAGGCAGCTGCCGAACTCTCCGCATGGCTGACCGATCCCGAGCAGCAGGTGAAGCAGTCCAAGGCAGCGAACAACTTCCCGAGCACTATTAAAGCGGAAGAGACGCTCGCCGAAGAAGCAACACCGAACGAGCTGTTCAACGACGCCCCCACCGGTGCGATCCTCGCCGAACGTGCCAAGGGCGTGGAAGCGCAGTTCAAGGGCCCTGACGACTCCGTCATTCAGGAGAACGTCTTCGGGCCAGCGCTCAACCTGCTCGACCAGCAGGAAGCGACAGCAGATGAAGCCTGGCAGAAGGCGCTCGACCTTCTGCAGGACCTCGTCATCGACAACTGATGTCACGGGGTTCCCGGCGCCAGCCGGGAACCCCACACGATTGGGCTCTCATGACTGCAACACTCACCCCGGGCAAGACCACGCCTCCCCGCTCCACCTCGCCACGCACGCCAGATCGCGCCGAGCGTCGGCGCCATTGGCTCAGCCGCCTCGACGTCAAGGCATCCCCTTACGCCTACGTCGCCCCATTCTTCATTGTCTTCGGGCTCGTCGGCCTCTTTCCCCTCATCTATACATTCGTCGTCTCGCTGTACGACTGGGACTTGCTGAAGGGGCAAGGCGACTTCGTTGGCATAGAGAACTTCGTCAACGTACTGAGCGACGAGTACTTCTGGAACTCGTTGTTCAACACGTTCAGCATCTTCATTCTGTCGTCGATCCCGCAGCTCATCGCCGCGACGTTCATCGCCGCGATTCTCGACCAGAACATTCGCTCAAAGACGTTCTGGCGCATGAGCATCCTTCTTCCCTACGTCGTCACCCCGGCCGCCGTTGCACTGATCTTCTCGAACATGTTCAGCGAGAACTACGGGCTGATCAACAACATGCTGCAGAACTTCGGGCTCGACGCCATCGGCTGGAAGACAGACACGCTGCCGAGCCACATCGCCATCGCCACAATGGTGAACTGGCGCTGGACGGGCTACAACGCCCTCATCCTGCTGGCCGCCATGCAGTCAGTGCCCCGTGACGTGCACGAATCAGCGGCGCTCGATGGCGCCGGAATGCTGCGTCGGTTCTTCAGCATCACTCTCCCCAGCATCCGCCCCACAATGGTGTTCGTCATCATCACGGCGACCATCGGGGGCCTTCAGATCTTTGTCGAGCCGCGCATGTTCGACGCGGCGACGGCGGGCGGCTCGCAACGGCAGTTTCAGACGACTGTGCTTTACCTGTGGGAGATGGCGTTCTTCCGCCAGAACTTCGGCGAAGCGTCGGCGATCGCGTGGCTGCTGTTCCTCATCATCGTCGGTATCGGGCTGATCAACTTCTTGCTCTCGAAGTCGATCGCGACGGCAGAGACGAAGGTGTCGACGACCAGACGCCAGAGACGACTGGCCGCGTACCGCAACAAGGAGGTCTCGCGATGAGCACGGCAGCAATGCAGAGAAAGACAGCGCCGGATGCTGCGAAGCGTCGCCGCTTCTTCGGCATCGATCGCCGCCCCGGTTTTCTCACGTACGGGCTGCTCACGGTGTTTCTCGTGTGCTCTGCGTACCCGCTCTGGTGGTCGTTCGTCATGTCGACGCGCACGAACTCCGACTTCGGGCTCGATTGGCCTCCGCTGCTTCCCGGCGGACGGTTCTGGATCAATGCACAGGTGGTTTTCGAGTCGATTCCATTCTGGAAGGCGCTCGGCAACAGCCTCATCATCTCGTGCGTCGTCACGCTCTCGGTGGTGACCTTCTCGACCCTCGCGGGCTATGCGTTCGCCAAGCTCCGCTTTCGCGGGCGCAACGGGCTGATGGTGTTCGTCATCGCGACGCTCGCCGTTCCCACCCAGCTCGGCATCATTCCGCTGTTCATGCTGATGCGCACCTGGGGCTGGACGGGAAGCATCGGCGCGGTCATCATTCCGCTGCTTGTCACTGCTTTCGGCGTGTTCTTCATGCGCCAGTATCTCGTCGATGTCATTCCAGACGAGCTGATCGAGGCAGCCCGAGTCGACGGCGCGAATATGATTCGCACCTTCTTCCACGTCGCCGTTCCCGCGGCACGCCCCGCTATGGCGATCCTCGCCCTGTTTACGTTCATGACGGCGTGGACAGACTTCTTGTGGCCGCTGCTCGTACTCGACTCAACGAACCCGACACTGCAGACGGCCCTCAGCCAGCTGCAGTCCGCGCACTACGTCGACTACTCCATCGTGCTTGCTGGCGCGATACTCTCAACCATCCCGCTGCTTGTACTCTTCGTAGTGGCAGGCAAACAACTCATTTCTGGAATCATGCAAGGAGCCGTGAAGGGCTGATGACACTTAATTTCCCGCCGACATTCATGTGGGGATCCGCCACCGCCGCCGCTCAGGTGGAGGGTGCAGGTCATGAGGAAGGAAAGCGCGACTCCGTGTGGGACGCTTTCGCTCGCGTGCCCGGTGCGGTCGCCCGAGGCGAGAACCTCGAGGTAGCGGTCGACCACTATCACCGCTACCGCGAAGACGTCGCGATCATGCGCGACATCGGGCTCGACACCTACCGGTTCTCGACGAGCTGGGCCCGCGTGCTGCCCGACGACGGCGATGTGAATCAACAGGGCATCGACTTCTACAGCCGCCTGGTCGACGAACTTCTTGAGGCCGGCATCCTTCCGTGGATGACTCTGTACCACTGGGATCTCCCGCAAGCCCTCGAGGAGCGCGGCGGCTGGGCGAATCGCGAGACCGCCGAGCGTTTCGTGCGCTACGCGGAGGTGATGTACGACGCCCTCGGCGACCGCGTAAGGCACTGGACGACGTTCAACGAGCCCTTCTGCTCATCACTGCTCGGTTACGCGGCCGGCGTTCACGCGCCGGGAAGGCAAGAACCGGATGCCGCAGTCGCGGCGATCCACCATCAGCATCTCGCCCACGGTCTCGCTGTGAACCGACTCCGTGAGCTGGGGGCCGAGAACCTGGGCATCACGCTGAACCTGTCGAACTCGATTCCGCTCGACGCCAACGATCCGGTTGACGTGGAAGCGGCTCGCCGGTTCGACGTTCTGCAGAATCGCGTGTTTCTCGAGCCCATCGTCACGGGCGCCTACGCCGCCGACACGATCGCCGATCTTGAGCAATTCGGGCTGCGCGAGCTGATCGAGCCGGGCGACATGCAGATCATCGGCACGCCCATCGACTTCCTCGGTGTGAACCACTACCACGATGACCAGGTTTCTGGGCACCCCGCTGAGGGTTCCGACGGTCATTCCGGAGCGACGGACCGCAGCATCCGCTCCCCCTGGGTCGGGAGCGAGCACCTCGCGTTCCCGTCGCGTGGACTGCCCCGCACGGCAATGGGCTGGGAGGTCAACCCCTCAGGACTGCGGATGCTGCTCACGCGACTCGGGCGCGAGTACCCGAACATGCCGCCGCTGTACGTCACCGAAAACGGCTCCGCGTACGACGACGTGGTGTCTGAGGATGGCCGCGTGCACGACCCCGAACGCACGGCATACATTCGCGACCACGTGCAGGCGATTTCCGATGCCATCGCCGACGGCGCTGACGTGCGCGGCTACTTCGTGTGGTCTCTGCTCGACAACTTCGAGTGGTCGTGGGGCTACGACAAGCGGTTCGGCATTGTGCGGGTCGACTACAACACGCTCGAGCGCACTGTGAAGGACTCCGGCCGGGCCTACTCCGAGCTGATCGCTCAGGTTCGCTCCGAGGTTCGTCGCGACACGGCATCCGCGCATTAAGCTGTTGACACGCAGTTTTTCGGCTGCAAAGGGGGGACGGGCGCGATGACGGATCGCACGATCGCGAGACCAAGCGCGCCCACCCTCGAGGCCGTCGCCACACGAGCCGGAGTCTCGCGGGCGACGGTGTCACGCGTCGTCAACAACTCGCCGAAGGTGACAGACGAGGTCGTGGCGATCGTCAATGCCGCGATCGACGAGTTGGGTTACGTGCCCAATCGCGTCGCCCGATCCCTGGCAAGCAAGAAGACTCAGGCGATCGCGGTGATCGTTCCCGAGACGGCGTCGAAGGTGTTCGATGACCCGTTCTTCTCGTCGATCGTGCAAGGCGTCGCCCTGCATCTCGCCGACACTGAATACACGCTCAGCCTGCTGATGGAAACGGAGACCTCGTCGGCGAAGACACGGCGCTACCTGCGCGGTGGCAATGTCGATGGTGCGCTCATCGTGTCGCACCACGTCAGCGACCACTCGTACACGCAGCTGGGCGCGACTGTGCCCATGGTCTTCGCAGGGCGGCCGCTGATTCCCGAAGCCATCGAGGGGTACTACGTCGATGTCGACAACGTCGATGGAGCACGCATGGCAACGCAGCACCTGATCGACTTGGGGCACACGCGCATCGCCACGATCGCTGGGCGCACCGATATGCCCGGTGGTCACGACCGGCTCGACGGCTGGCGGGCCGCGCTCGCACGCGCCAAGCTCGACGACTCGCTCGTCGCCTACGGCGACTTTTCACCCGCGGACGGTGCCGAGGCAATGCGCTCGCTGCTCGAGAACTCGACCCGCATCGACGCGGTCTTCGCGGCAAACGACCAGATGGCGGTCGGCGCATACTCCGCACTGCGCAGCGCGGGGCTCCGTGTGCCAGACGACATCTCGATCGTCGGTTTCGACAATGACAGGTATGCGGCGACAGCATCCCCGCCCCTGACCACCGTTGATCAGTCACCCGAGCAGATGGGCGACGCCATGGCCGGCATTCTGCTGCGACTCATCGACGGAGACGAGTCCGTTCCGAACGCCACGATGATGCCGCTCGAGCTGGTGGTGCGCGAATCGACAGCGCCGCGCTCCTGAACGAGCGGACGCTGTGTCGGTAACACCGCCCCACGCGTGAGCGGTGCGCGAGACAATGGTGGTGTGACTGTTCAGACTCTGCCCCTCGACGATGCTGCGGTTGCCCGCATCCGCTCAGATTTTGCCGAGCTCCGAGCGCAGGTGAACGGAAAACCCCTCGTCTACCTCGATTCGGGGGCGACGAGCCTCAAACCCGCGAACGTACTCGATGCCGAACGATCGTTCGCCGAGAACTACACGGCGGCCGTTCACCGCGGGGCACACACGCTCGCGGCAGAGGCGACCGAGTTGTTCGAACAGGCACGTGTACGGGTGGCGGACTTCGTCGGGGCAGAGGCCGACGAGATCGTATGGACGTCGAACGCCACAGAAGCCGTGAACCTCGTCGCGTACGCGATCGGCAATGCGACGGCAGGGCGCGGCGGCGCGGCATCCGCTCGATTCCGTCTCGAGGCGGGCGACGAAATCGTCGTGACCGAGGCAGAGCACCATGCAAACCTCATCCCGTGGCAAGAACTGGCCGCGCGCACTGGCGCCGTCGTGCGAGCGATCCCCGTCGACGAGCAGGGGATGCTGCGGCCGGGCGCCGCCGCCGAGATCATCGGCGAGCGCACACGCATCGTCGCCTTCGCCCACGCGTCGAACGTAACAGCGGCACTTGCGCCCGTTGACGAGCTGGTGCGCCTCGCGCGTGCGGCCGGGGCGCTCGTCGTGCTCGATGCCTGCCAGTCCGTTCCCCACATGCCCGTCGATTTTCGCGCTCTCGATGTGGACTTCGCCGTGTTCTCCGGCCACAAGATGCTCGCGCCAACGGGAATCGGCGTGCTGTACGGCCGCCGTGAGCTGCTGAACGCGCTTCCGCCGTTTTTGACCGGCGGATCGATGATCACAACGGTGACTCTCGAATCGGCAGAGTACCTGCCCGCACCGCAGCGCTTCGAAGCCGGAACCCAGCGCATCTCGCAGGCGATCGCCCTTGCCGCGGCGTGTGATTACCTGAGCATCGTGGGTCTCGACCGCATCGCCGCGCACGAGAACGAGCTGGCCGCGCGCCTCGTCGACGGGCTGCAGCGCATCGAGGGCGTGCGGCTGCTCGGACCGACGGATGCTGCAGCTCGCACGGGCCTCGCCGCTTTCGACCTCGAGGGCGTCCACGCCCATGACGCCGGGCAGTTCCTCGACGACCGCGGCATCGCCGTTCGCGTCGGCCACCACTGCGCGCAACCGCTGCACCGCCGGTTCAACCTCACAGCATCCACGCGCGCAAGCACCTACCTGTACAACACGACGTCAGACGTCGATGCGTTTCTCGACGCGCTTGCCGACGTTCGCTCGTTCTT
This sequence comes from Paramicrobacterium chengjingii, assembly GCF_011751765.2. Lineage (GTDB taxonomy): Bacteria > Actinomycetota > Actinomycetes > Actinomycetales > Microbacteriaceae > Paramicrobacterium > Paramicrobacterium chengjingii. The sequence goes on along the minus strand of NZ_CP061169.1, from coordinate 461,580 downwards.
CGGAGCCGCATCATGAGTGACCTTGAGAGCCTCTACCAGCAGGTGATCCTCGATCATTCGCGCGAGAAGCACGGTTTCGGGCTGCGCGATGCGGCTGCGGCATCCTCGCACCAGCTGAATCCGACGTGCGGCGACGAACTCACGCTGCAGGTGCAGCTCACTGACGACGGACAGACGATTGAGGCGGTCACATGGGAGGGAGCGGGCTGCTCGATCTCGATGGCGTCGGCGTCTCTCTTGAGCGATCTTGCGGCCGGGATGCCGCTGGCCGACGCTCCCCCGCGCATTGCGCTGTTTCGTGAGCTGATGCGGTCGAAGGGCGCAGGTGTTGACGACGACGAGCCACTGGGCGACGCCGCTGTGCTTGAGGGAGTCTCGCGCTACATCGCCCGCGTCAAGTGCGCGATGCTCGCCTGGGTGGCGCTCGAAGACTCGCTCGCACAGCTGCCGTAGCTCGAGAGCGCACTCTCTCGGTGCCCCGCAACAGTCACCGTCGACGGGTGGTTTCGGCATCGCGTCTCAACTACGGTGCGTAGTAGGGAGGTTTCATGGCGCGGTCGATCATTGTCGGAGCGGGAATGGTGGGGCTCGCGACGGCCTGGCATCTGCAGGAGCGCGGCGTCGAGGTGACGATCATCGACCGCGAGGGCGTCGCGGCCGGGTCATCGTGGGGCAACGCAGGTTGGCTCGCTCCAGCCAAGACGATTCCACTCGCCGACCCGAGCCTGTGGACGTATGGCCCCAAAGCACTGATCGATCCGGATGCTGCGCTGCACGTTCCGGTTCGCGTCGACGTGAACCTCTGGTCATTTCTCGCGCGTTTCGCTGCGCACGGCACGCAACGCGCCTGGGATCGCGCCATGGCTGCGCTCACCCCGATTGACAGGCTGGCGCTGCAGAGCTTTGACGAGCTGATCGATGGCGGCGTGGAGTCGTCGACCCACGAAGGACCGTTCATCATCGGATTCGGTCATGCAAGACATGCACGAGGTTTCATGCGCGACGTTGCTGGTGTGATTCAGCACGGCCAGAGCGTTCACGTTGAGCGCCTCGACGACCCGCGCGCTCTCGCGCCTCAGCTCTCGTCCCAGATCGGTGCCGCCTACCGCATGGACGGCCAGCGCTTCATCGAGCCGGGCCCGTTCATGCACGCCCTCGCGGAGTCCGTCACAGCGCGAGGCGCAGAGATGCGAATGGGCCTTGAGGTGTCGGCGGTCGATTCCTCATCGAGACCATCGGTGATGCTCTCAAACGGCGAGACTCTCACCGCCGACTCCGTTGTGATCGCCACCGGCGCGTGGATGCCGCGGCTTGCCCGGGTGCTCGGCGTCAACGTGCCTGTACAGGCCGGGCGCGGGTACTCGTTCACGGTCGACACGGACGAACCCGCCGAGCATCCGGTATATCTGCCGACGCAGCGCATCGCGTGCACGCCGTACCAGGGCCGGTTTCGCATCGCGGGAACAATGGAGTTTCGTGGGCCAGATGATGCGCTGCAGCACCGGCGCATTCAGGCGATCGTCAATCGGGTGCGCACGCTCATGACGGGCGTCGACCTCGACAACAGGCACGACGAATGGGTCGGTTCGCGGCCCGTCACGCCAGACGGGCTTCCGCTTGTCGGGCAGACGCGTGCGCCCAATGTGTACGTCGCGGGCGGCCACGGCATGTGGGGAGTCGTGCTCGGCCCGGCGACGGGCAAGCTGCTGGCCGAGCGCATCGTCACGGGCCGAACCGACCCCGCGATCGCGCCGTTCGATCCGCTGCGCTGACCGGCGCCCGCCTGACGGCTCAGCCCTCAGAGCCAATTTTCATATGTCAAAATAAGCTCTGACTCGCGCGGATAACGTACAACTTTGCCACATGAACATCGACCCACTCAGCCAAGCAGCGACCGCACATGAGGGCAGAAGCTACTTCAAGCGCTCGCGCATGATCGCTATCGCCTCGGGGTTGGCATCGACGAGCACGTAATTTCGGCCCAGCGCTTTCGCCACGGCACCGGTCGTGCCACTGCCCGCGAAGAAGTCGAGCACCCAATCGTCCTCGCGGCTTGACGCCTGCACGATGCGCCGCAGCACTCCCATGGGCTTCTGCGTTGGGTACCCGGTCTTTTCTCTGCCGGTTGGCGACACGATCGTGTGCCACCACACATCGGTCGGCAGTTTTCCGCGTGCTGCCTTCTCTGGCGTCACGAGCCCTGGAGCCATGTACGGTTCGCGGTCGATGGCATCGGAGTCGAAAACGTACGTTCGCGGATTCTTCACGTACACCAGAATCGTGTCGTGCTTTGTCGGCCACCGTGACTTTGATTTGCCGCCATAGTCGTACGCCCAGATGATCTCGTTGAGAAAGCAGTCGCGCCCGAAGATCGCGTCGCACAGCACCTTCGCATAGTGAGCTTCGCGATAGTCGAGATGCAGGTACAGCGTGCCGTCGTCGGCAAGCAGCCGCCATGCCTCGAGCAGTCGTGGCTCGAGAAACGCCCAGTAGTCATCAAACGCGTCATCGTAACGATGCAGCTGGCCGCGAATGCGCTCGTACGTCTGCCCTTTGAAACCGGTGATGGTTCCGCTCGTCGCGTCGGCCGATCGCACGTGCGTCGTCTTCGTGTGCCGCTGCTCGCGGCCGGTGTTGAATGGCGGGTCGATGTAGATCAGCGTGAACGCGGCATCCGGAAATTGGGAAACAACCTGCAGGTTGTCACCCTCAAGAATCGCGCTCGATTCGGGCAGCCGACGTTCGTCTGCCGAAGCTGAATCACCGGATGCTGTCGCGGCACCGACCGCAACAGCCTCGTCGTGCGCCACTACGGCACCCGATTGAGCCAGGCCGCGGTCGAGAATTTCGACTCGACGAGTTTCTCGGCCTCGGCAAACTCCTGCGGTGTGATCTCGCCGACGGTCGCACCGGTCTGCGACACAAACGTCTCTTTCATGCGTTCGATGATCTCGGCGCGGCTGAGGCCGGTTTGGCTGCGCAGCGGGTCGACACGCTTGGCCGCGGATGTCGTGCCCTTGTCGCTCATCTTCTCGCGACCGATGCGCAGCACATCGGTCATGACGTCGCCGTCCATGTCGTAGCTCATGGTGACGTGGTGCAGCACTCCGCCGTTGCCGAGTCGCTTCTGCGCCGCCCCGCCGATCTTGCCTCCAGGACTCGTGATGTCGTTGAGCGGCTTGTACTCGGCGTCGATGCCGAGTGAACGCAACGCTTCGATCACCCATTCGTCGAGGTAGGCGTACGAGTCGGCGAACGACATTCCCTGCACCAGCTCGGCCGGAACGTACAGCGAGTAGGTGACAACCTCGCCCTTCTTCATGAGCATGGCGCCGCCGCCTGAAACGCGGCGCACGACGTCGAAGCCGTTCTCCGCCGCGGCATCCATGTCGACTTCGTTCTTCACCGATTGGAAGCTGCCGATCACGACGGCGGACTCGTTCCATTCCCAGATGCGCAGCGTCGGCCCACGCCGGCCGGCACCGACCTCGCTCGTGAGCACTTCATCAAGAGCGAGATGCATGCGCGGGGGCACCGCCTCAGAGTGGATGATCTGCCATTCGAAGTCGCGCCAGTTGGCCGCCTGCGACAACGCACGACGCGTGGCAACCCCTACCGACTCTGGGGTAAAGCCCAGAAGCGCGGCATCGTCAGGCAGCGCACTGCGAACCGCCGCGGCGAACGTCGCAGTATCGCTGGCCGCCGGCATGCCGATCAGCGCCTGGTTGATGTCGCCGAGCGCCTCGTCTGGTTCGAGAAAGAAGTCTCCGGCAAGAGCGAATTCCGAGATCACGCCGTCGACGACATCGAGGTCGACAACCACGAGCTTTCCGCCTGGAACCTTGTATTCACCGTGCATGGTTTCAGCTTATCGCCGTTGCGCCGAAGCTCAGGGGCGGCACAATGGAGTCATGAGCACCACTTTGATTATGGTCAGACACGGCGAGACCGTCTGGCACGGCGAACACCGGTACGCCGGATCCAGCGACATTGCACTGACCGAGAGGGGGATGCAGCAGGCCGAAGAGCTTGCTGAGTGGGCGTCTCGCAACCGGCCTGACGTGCTCGTTTCCTCTGCGTTGTCTCGTGCGTGGCTCACGGCCGATGCCGTCGCTAAGGCCACGGGGCTTGAGCATTGGACGGAGCAAGATCTGGCCGAGGTCGACTTCGGCAAGGGCGAGGGGCTCACGATCGACGAGCTTTACGAGCAATATCCGGATGCTGCCGCGGCATTCGTCTCGGCACCGGCGCGGTCGCCCATGCCATCTGGCGAGCCTGGTGCGATCGCCGTTGCGCGTGCTCTCAAGGTGCTGGCGCGCATCATTCGCGATGCAGACGGCGGAACGGCGCTCGTCGTTGGCCACGGCACGCTGATGCGCCTCATCATGTGCACGCTGTTCTCGATCGACCCGAACCTCTACCGCGACGTCTTCCCCGAGGTGGGCAACTGTGCGCTTACGACGCTCTCGTTCGAAGACGACAAGGCGTCTCTGCTGAGCTTCAACGTTCCCCTCGCCAGCGCGTCGTAGCCTGCAACGCACATAGTGCTCACTGCGCGCGATCGGGCACAACAGCACGGGCTGAACCATAGACATGCATGATGGGGAGATGGGATTGAAAGACGGGCCGCTGTGGAATCACAACATCCACTTTCACCGTGTCGTGCTTGAGGCGATTCCACATTCCGCGACATCTGCATTGGACGTGGGCACGGGAAATGGCATGCTTGCTCGCGATCTCCGCGAGCGGCTCCCCGATGTCACTGCCATCGATGTGGACGCGCCGATTCTCGCCGCCGCGCAAAGAACTCACGCCGGCATCAACTGGGTGCTCGCTGACGCGATGACCCATGACTTCGGTCGAACATTCGATGTCGTCGCGTCGGTCGCGGCATTGCATCACTTCGAGGATCTTGAGAGTGCGCTCGGCCGGTTGAGGGAGCTCACCGCCCCCGGCGGCAGTTCGCCATGTGGAGGTACGCCCTCACCTGGCACAAGCCGTCGGAACTTCTGGGCGGGTCACGTTTCTGAAGTCACGCCGACTCTCGGACGGCGAGCGTGTGCGTCGCGGTTCGATGCAATCGCTCGTCTGGCGGCGTGACGCCATCTAACAGTGCGTCGACAAGTTCGATAGCGATATCAGCGAGTTTCGCCTTGTCAATGGCGATGCTTGTGAGCTCGGGCGTCACGAGAGTGCCGATATCGAGACCGTCGATGCCGACGACGGCAATGTCGCTGGGAACGTTGACGTCTGCACGCGCGAACCCTTTCAGCATCCCGACGGCCATCACATCGTTGAAGGCGAGTACTGCATCCGTCTGCGGGTTCTGCTTGCACAAACGCGCGGCAGCACGCACTCCCCCGTCGTGCGTGTCGGGCGCGACAAGCTCGGAATCGGGAGACCATTGGAGGCCATACTCGTTGAGTAGGCGCCGATAGATCTGCCGCCGAATCGATGGGGCACGGCCTGCATCGACCATGGCGATGCGTGAGCATCCTGCCGATTTCAGATGATCGATGGCAGCGCGAATGCCGGGTTCATAATCGATCGCGATCACTGCGTGTTTTGCGGAATCGGACGGCCCGTCGAGAACGACCGTCGGAGTGTTGGCGAGCGCTCCCTTCCATTCGCCTGCCGCTACGTGACCCACCATCGCGTCAACTCGTTGGGCGACGGTCTCGAGCCGACGGTGAGCGTCGTCCGGGTCGTCGCCGAGGTCGCAGAGCACAACGCTCCACCCTCGCAACCCGGCTTTACGCGTGAGCTCGGAAGCGAGCTCGGGATAGTAAGGGTTTCGGAGGTCGCTCACGACGAGGCCGATGGTGGGCTTACTGCCCCGCACGAGTCCCTGCGCCGCACGATTGGGACGGTAGTTGAGAGCGCTGGCGGCAGCGATCACGCGTTCGCGAGTGACCGCACTTACGTCCGGCATGTTGTTGAGCGCACGAGTGACCGTCTGGCGAGAGACGCCCGCCGCACGCGCAACATCATTGATCGTTGTCGGCTTTGACGAGCTCAATTTGTTCACGCTCCCTCCTACGTGCCACGAGGGCCGTGACTGCATGCTACCCACTTCTTCGAGCCTGCTACGCTTGCCGTGAACGTTCACGGTTACCTGGGAGGACTCGCTGATGGATCACATACGCTGGGGAATTGTCGGGCCCGGCAACATTGCGCACCGCTTTGCTGAGCAGCTGACGCACAGCCGAACCGGCACACTTGTCGCAGTCGGCAGCCGCACGATTGAGCGCGCACAAGATTTCGCTACCGAGTTCGCGAATGCTGATACTCCGATTCGCACCTACGGGTCATACGACGAGCTCTACGCTGATTCTGATGTCGATGCCATCTACATCGCAACGATCCATACCGAGCACGTTCGCTTGGCTATTCAGGCAGTTGAGGCCGGCAAACATGTCATCTGCGAAAAGCCACTCGCTGTTAACCATGCAGGTGTTATGACGCTTGTGGAGGCCGCCCGTCGTGCCGGTGTCTACCTTGCCGAGGGGTTTATGTATCGCTTCCATCCGCAGATGGAACGCCTCACGCAACTCATCTCTGACGGCGCGATCGGCGAGGTGCAGCACATTGATTCCTCCTTCTCCTTCGCCGCAGACCTCCCCCACGGGCATCGCTTGAAAAATCCCGACCTGGCAGGTGGAGGAATTCTGGACGTTGGCGGGTACCCGATTTCCGCAGCCCGACTGGTTGCGGGCACCGCCGTTGGTGCAGCCTTCGCCGACCCCTCATCGCTTACAGCCGCGGGAACAATCGGAGACAGCGGAGTCGATGAATGGGCGAGCGCCTCACTCGAATTCGCGTCGGGCATCACCGCTCACGTCACGTGCGGCATCGGGTTGGCCGAGCCGAGCAACCTCGTCGTCTACGGTTCACGAGGACGCATCACCGTGCGGTCCCCCTGGCTGCCAAGTGTCGAGGAGCCGTCGTTCTTTGACGTCCAGCGCCCAGGCGAAGCGGCACAGCACATCGAGTTTGAACCCGCCTTCTCCTACGCGATTCAGGCGGACGCGCTCGCTCAATTCGCCGAACAAGGGCAGAGCCCGACGATGAGCTGGGCAGACAGCCTCGGAAATGCGAGCACCCTCGATCGCTGGCGCGCCGCTCTCGATCTTGAGTACCCGTTCGAGGCGCCGACAGCAACCATTCCAACCGCGAGCGGCCGCACACTTGCACGCCGCCACGATTCGACAATGCCGTACGGCACCATCGTTGGAATCGACAAGCCTGTTTCACGCTTGATTCTCGGGTGTGACAACCAACTGACTCTGTCGCATGCCTCCGCGATGTTCGACGACTTCGTCGAACGAGGTGGCAACGCCTTTGATACTGCGTACATCTACGGCGGCGGCCTCATGGAACGTCTCGTCGGCCAATGGGTAGCGAACCGCGGCATCCGTGACGACATCATGATTATCGGAAAGGGCGCGCACACTCCGCACTGTGACCCAGAGTCGATCGTGCGACAGCTCGATGAGAGCCTCGATCGGCTCCAATCTGACCATGTGGACCTCTACCTCATGCACCGCGACAACCCCGCCATTCCGGTAGGTGAATTCGTGGACGTGCTTGACGAGCAGGTGCGCGTGGGGCGCATCCGAGCGTTCGGTGGTTCGAACTGGAGCATCGCGCGGTTCGAGGAAGCACAGGCCTACGCACGAGCGAACAACAAGCAGGCATTTGCCGCGCTGAGCGACCACTTCGGGCTTGCTCACGCCCTCGACGTGCCGTGGGCTGGCTGCGAGCACGTCACGGAACCGGCGGACCGTGAGTGGCTCGAGCGCAGTGGGACGGCGCTACTCCCGTGGTCATCGCAGGCGCGCGGGTTCTTTGCTCGGGCAGACCGCGTCAACACGTCGGACGCCGACCTTGTGCGCTGCTACTACGACGATGACAACTTCGAGCGACTCGCTCGCGCGCGCTCGCTCGGCGCTGAACTCGGTGTTGCACCGACTGCCGTCGCGCTTGCCTATGTACTCTCGCAGTCGTTCCCCACGTTCCCTCTCATTGGACCGCGATCGATCGAGGAGACCCGTACGTCTATGGCCGGCCTCGACATCGAACTCACCGAAGAGCAAGTTCGGTGGCTCGATCTGCGCTCTGACCGCGCCCACTGATCAGGCGCAACGAACGAATCAACCAACGAGGCGTGCATTCGTAACCCGGAATAACGCGAGCCCTATTCCAGGTTATTGCGATAACCTGGAATAAGACAGATCTTATTCCAGGTTGGAGCAGCTTTGGATCAGAGCGACTCCTGGCCCGCACACACGAGCGAATCCGTCTCGTGGCGGCCGGCCCGCGATTCCGTTCGCGGCAAGAGAGAAGACCGGATGCTGAGAGAGATCACCCAAACGCGCCCACACGATCTCCAGCCTGATCAACACGTTCACTGCGGCGGGCCTGCGGATTGAGACCACCATCGAACCTCAGCTCTCCGAAGATGACCGACGCCGCTACCCCCACAAACAAGATTGGATGAACAAGTACCTCGGTATCATGATCTTCAAGCTTCGACCCCTGCCCGAATACGCGGCGAGTACTGGGCAGTAACGTGGACCCGTGAGCTTCTTTGCCTCGACCGCCGACTACTATCGTCGGTTTCGTTCGGGAATACCGGAAGACGTATCTCGAGTATTGAGCGAGAGCGCACCGAACGGATCGCCGCGCCGTCTTCTCGATGTCGGTACGGGAACTGGATTCGTGGTGCAGGCCCTCCTCCCATACTTTGACGAAGCAATCGGAGTCGACGTCGACGAAGAACTCTTAGCGGTCGCCCGCGCCGATATGAGCGACGAGATAGCGAACCGGCGTGCGAGATTCATTCACGGGCCCGCAGAATCGCTCACGCTCGAACCGGGATGGCTCGCTCACCTCGTCACCGTGTGCAGGGCATTTCACTGGTTCGACCGTCCGGCATTCCTCACAAACATCATTGGCTATATGGTGGACGGCGCAACTCTCTCGGTATTCGGGGACCGGAGCATCTGGGCCGGAGGGCAAGATTGGAAGATCGCGGCACGTGATGTGGTTCAGGAAGTTCTCGGGGAAGCTCGTCGAGCGGGACCCAGTACATATGGGCAGAAGTCGGGTAGCTTCATCGACGATCTCGACAACGCCGGTTTCACAGGAATCACCGCGCGAACGGTGCCCGCGAGACGCACCCACACTGTCGATAGCATGATCGGCCTTCTGCATTCGACATCGTTCGCCTCTCCGGCTGTGCTCGGTGACCGCATCGACCACTTCGATGCCCGAATTCGTGAAGAACTGAGTCCGCTGACCGATGAGGAAGGAACCCTCGTCGACGACAATGAGTTCTACATCTATACGGGCACGCGGCCGTAACACCATGTAGGCGACGGCGAACTATTCCGGCTGCACCGGCGGCACGAAATCGAGCGCGTTCCACTCGCCCGGCGTCTGCAACGGAGCAAAGCGCACGTCGGCGGCGTCACGCGAGACGCTCGCGACGCAGGCGAGGAGCGACAGCGTCGGGTAGCCATGGGCTCGATTGTCACGAATGATCGCGGCATCGTCGCCAGGCGACAGCTTTCCGCTGCGCTCGAGCACGGCAGCCCAGTCGCCCCACCACGCGTCGTGCAATCCATCGCCCTGCGGCGCAGCATCCCGAAATTCTGGCAGCCACCGTGTAATGCGCGCCGACCCCGGGTCATCAACGTCGTGATGCTCAAGCATGTGCGTGCCCGGCACGAGCTCTTCGATGCCGACGCTGTCGCCGTCCCACGTCGTGACGGTGACTGACGGCCCGGTCACCTCGACGAGGTTGAAGCCCGCCGTGCGGGGAGCACGAGGCGAACGACCCGCAACGGACTCCAGCACAAGACCGCCTCGCGACTCGAGACTCCGCGGGGCCACGTCTAGCGAATCGGGTCGGTTCAACATCACAGCGACTTGTCCGCGCACGGGGTCGGCAGCCATCCACGCTCCACCGGCGCGAACATCGCGCACACCGACAACGCCAGGATACGTCTCAGGCCACCACGCCCCGAGCGGCTGCCAGGGTCGGCCAGGGTCTTCGTCACGCACCGCCAGAATACGCACGATGCCTTCGGGTGAGTCAGGGACCTGGATGATGACTGTGCACATGGCCTATTGCCCCTCGATTGCTTGCTCATCGTGCCAGTCCTCATCCAGTCTGTGCTCGTCAAGCCAGTCGATGAGCCTTGCCACCACCTCGTCGCGATTCGTTTCGTTGTACACCTCGTGACGCGCGTCGGGGAAAATCTCCAAGTCGACGTCGCTCACTCCGGACCGAATGATGTATGCCTCGGCAAGCAACGTGGCGCCCCGCTCCCCGCCGACCGTGTCGTCGGAGCCCACCATGATCAGAACCGGGATGTCCCGAGGCATCCGCCGCGACGGCCGACCCAAGAAGCTCAGCGCCTGCGCGAGATTCCACACCGGCTTCTCGGCGATGTCGAAGCACAGCGGATCGTCGGTGAACGCAGGCCCGACTGCTGGATCACGGCTGAGCCACTCGAGTCCCGTCGACCCTGGGCCGCGCCACGGCTTGTTCAGGTCACCGCCATTGAGCACGCCGGGCACCGCCAACGACGTGCCGGTGAGAATCACCCCGTCGTACACACCGGAGCGAGCGACGACCTTCTGCATCAGGAGCGCGCCCCAGCTGTGTCCGAGCCCGAAGAACGGCAGATCAGGATGCTGCTCGCGCACCGTCTCAGCTACGCACTGCAGCGAGCTGATGGCGCCTCTCATCCCGCGCGGCCCGAGGTGCGACAGCCCGAGGTAGTCGAGCCCGGTCTGACCGTGCCCGCGATGGTCATCGGCCACCACCGTGTAGCCAGCCGCGACAAGTTCGACGGCAAGCGGCGCGTAACGGCGTGCGTGCTCGCCAGCGCCGTGGGCGATGTGCACAACCGCCCGCGGCTGCGCTGCCGTCCACTCGTAGTAGGTGACGTGCACGTTGTCGCCATCGACGAGAGTGCGAGTGTTATCGGGCTCCATAAGCCCAGCGTACCGAGGCTCCTGTATAGGGTGGGTTTACCGCCACGCAGGGTCTCTGCCCGCGAATCCAAGCAATGTGTCGAGTGGCGAAGCCTCCGGCGCGGTGTCGACAAGAGGGCCGAAGAGGCCACCTCGGCTCTCCAGCGTCTCCGGCGTGGACATCGCAGCTGCGAAGCCCGTGCAGATCTCAACGTCTCTGGTGGTGGCGGCAAAGTTCTGTCCGGTGGCGCGAGCGAGATCCCAACCGTGCAGTACCAGTTCGTCGAGAACGACAGCCGCTAATTCCGCCGACGGCATCCGAACCCCGCCGGCCTCGGCCTCGCCGTCCCAAGCCGACGGTTCGCGCCAGGCGGCGACGAGCGTTTCCAGGTCATGGTCCAGCTGGTCTCGCCAACGTCGAGGTAGGCCCTCGCCAATCGGAGCGTCCGGAGCCTTTTCGTGTCGGGCTGCGATTGTAAAAGCCTTGGTCAATCCACAGACATGCTCGACTAGGTCACGCACCGTCCATTCCGTGCACGGGGTGGAGCATTCCAGTTGGTCGTCTCCGACATTCTCGGCCACTCTGCGCAATTCTGCGGCGGCATCGACGAGGTCGAAGGGAACCAGTCGCCCGTCGGCCTCCGCGGGGTCATTGGCGACGTAGCGAATGAGCCGTTCGGCCACGTCGCTGGGTCGGCTCTTCGCGACAAGATGACCGCCGGGGACAATGTCGGCGGTAATCCCGAGTCGCTTGCGGGCAACACGCACCTGAAAATCGGCGGGAAAGAACCGGTCATCGGCGCTCACCAGCACGTGCAGCGGCACGTCGGGCCAGCCTTCAAAGGCGCACGGTTGCTTGAACGGCGTCTCTGCAGGCTCCCTGTCGGAATCCACCATCTCCCTTTTCACATGATCAGGCAGATCGTGCAGAAAAACCTCCTCGACATCAAAGTCATCGGAGCGACCCGCCTTCACGTTCGCGTTATGACGTGCCGATTGCCAGCCGGTAGCCTCCCACCACTGGCCTGGAGTCTCGCCGGGGAGAGGAATCATCGCGTTGACGAATACGATCCGCGAAATCACGTCACGTTTGGTGATCATCGGCACAGTGAACCCGCCAAATGACTGCGCCACCACAACAACGTCGCGGTGCGTGCCGATCGCTTCGTCAGTGACCGCCGCGTACTCAGGAAGACCCAGCGCTGGGTCATCCCCCTCAATCTCGACCGGGATCGCCATATGCCCGCGTGCCCTCAGCTCAGCCGCAGCCTCTCTCCAGTACTCCTCCCCAGCACCGCCCGCACCAGGGATCAAGACGAAAGTCGCCATGCCTACTCCTCAGAATGATTCCACCGTCACGTATGTTCACACCGTACACATAGACGTTCGGCGTACGCAATGCTTGAGCAAGATCTCAGGCTCCGCCATTTACTTAGCGAGGCTAATAAGCTACGCTAATTAGCTGTGGCAAGTACTATTGGTGAGCAGAGCACAGAGCTGCGCATCGCGACGTTTCGACTGGCGCGCAGACTTCGGGCCGAAAAGGCAGACGGAGAGTTGAGCGATGCCCACTTCTCGGTGCTGGCCGGGCTGCACAAGCATGGCCAGGAAACACTGACCGCGCTTGCCGAACGCGAGGGCGTCACCGCCCCCTCGATGAACCGCACAGTGAATTGCCTGCAGGAGTGGGGCTACATCGAGCGCATTGCTGACAAAAGCGACAAGAGAAAAGTGATCGTGACGCTCACTGACTCTGGACACGAAACCGTCATGAACACCGTGAAGAAGCGGGATCGCTGGCTGCATCAGCAGCTGCGCACGCTCAGCCCCGAAGACCGCGCCACACTCGCGGCCGCAAGCGAACTGATGAGGAGTCTCGCCACCCAGTGAAAGCCATGTTCCGCTCGTTGTCGAGCTTCAACTACCGCATTTGGTTCATCGGCGCCCTTGTGTCGAACATCGGTGCGTGGATGCAGGCTACGACGCAAGACTGGGTTGTGCTCGTCGACCTGACAGACAACGATGCTCTCGCGGTAGGAACAACGATGGCGCTGCAGTTCGGGCCGCAGCTGCTGCTGGTGCCGATCTCGGGATACATCGCCGACCACTTCGATAGGCGCAAGATCCTGATGTGCACGCAATCGGCGCTCGCACTGCTGGCAGCTGGGCTTGGCATCCTGCTGCTTACCGGCGTCGCCGAACTCTGGCATGTGTTCATCTTCGCGTTCACCCTCGGCGTGGTAAACGCGATCGATACCCCGGCCAGGCAGGTCTTCGTCTCCGACCTCGTCGGGCAGGACAACATGGCGAATGCCGTGTCGCTCAACTCTGCATCTTTCAACACGGCGCGACTCATCGGGCCAGCGGTCGCCGGCATCCTGATCGCCCTCGTCGGCTCCGGCTGGGTATTCATGATCAATGCAGTGTCGTTCATCGCAGTACTTACGGTGCTCGTCAGCCTGCGCGTAAAAGAACTGTATCCAAGCCCGCGCGCAACAGGCAGCCCAATTAAGAACATCGTCGAGGGCTTCCTCTATGTGAAGGCGCGGCCCGACCTCACCGTGATCTTCGTGATCGTGTTCATCATGGGAGCGTTCGGCATGAACTTCCCCATCGTCGCCTCGACGATGGCCGTTGAGTTCGGCCGAGGGGCGAGTGAGTATGGCGCGCTGTCATCCATTTTGGCGATCGGCTCTCTCACCGGCGCATTGCTCGCAGCGCGCCGCGCGAGACCGCAGATGCGCATCGTGATTACGGCCGCAGGGCTGTTCGGCGCAGCATCCACGGTTTCAGGCGTGATGCCCACGTATATATCGTTCGCGATCTCATTGATCCTCGTCGGCTTCTCGACCGTGACGTTGCTGACAACGGCGAACAGCTACGTCCAAACGACGACAGCGCCCATCATCCGAGGTCGGGTGATGGCCCTCTACGGCGCAATCCTCATGGGGTCGACACCGGTCGGCGCTCCGATCGTCGGCTGGGTTGCCAACGCGTTCGGCGCACGATGGACGCTCGGCGTCGGTGCTCTCGCCGGCTTCGCCGCGTGTGCTGTCGGTCTGGGCTGGCTGATCGTCTCGCGAGAGCTGCGGCTGCACCGCGATCCGTCGTCGCGCTGGAGGCTCGTCGTCACGCACTTCGGCAAGCCGATGCCAGGCGCGGCCACAACGAACCTCGGGCGCATGGGCCTGACCACTCCGATTCAGGTAGTGCATGGCGATGACGGCAGAGCCGAGTACCTCGATGTGCATGGAAAACCGTTCGCCGCTGACACGAATGACACGACTCCGGATGCTGTCGGCGAGCGCGCCGACACGAAAGAGATCCCCACGCCGCCCGCCGAAGAGACGTTCCTCGAGACGGCATCCATCGCGCTGCCAGCGTCGGCTCCGCAAGCGGTGCCGCTCATTGAGCCCGAGACCCTCACGGGGCAGATTCGCGTGAAGTACCTCGACGACGAAGACGACGGACGTGCAGAGTCTCGCCACTGACACGCGAGTCCCGCCGTTTCTGACAAATACGGTCGATCTGCACTGCCGCGGCAGTCAATAGCGACCGTAACGTTCATCGCCGCGGGCGCTGCAACGCACACGAAGCTTCGCCTGTGCCCTAGCCAGGGCCGATCGCCGCTGCGTACCATCGACTATGTCCATATCGATCGCGTCGCTGGCCACCGTCACCCCCGATACCGTGTTGCACCAGCAGGAGGTTCGCGATGTCTTCGCCTCGCAGCCGGAGCTCAGCAGACTCGCGCAGCGGCTCATCTCTACGAGCTTCGATCAGTCGGGCATCGAGACGAGGCGATCCGCGATCGTCGAGTTCGATCGCAGCGTTGCCGTCGAGCATCCGGAGTTCTACGATAGCCAGTCAGGTCTGCTGCTCTCGCCAGGCACACAGGCGCGCAACGAGCTGTTCACAGAGGCCGCAGGGAAACTGTATGTCGACGCCGCTCGCAAGGCGACAGCAGACATCGACACAGCGACGATCACGCACGTCATCACCGTCTCATGCACAGGATTCTTCGCACCGGGCCCCGACTTTCTGATCGCTCGCGAGCTCGGCCTGCGGCCCAACGTGCAGCGCTACAACCTCGGGTTCATGGGATGCTACGCGTCGATGCCCGCGCTTCGCCTCGCCCAGCAACTCTGCGCCGCCGACCCCGACGCCGCGGTGCTCGTCGTGAGCGTCGAGCTGTGCACTCTGCACGTGCGGTCATCGAGCGATCCTGACCAGATCATCGCGTCGTCACTCTTCGCCGATGGAGCCGGTGCCGCTGTCGTGCACACGGGCCCTGGCTTGGCGAGCCTCGACTCGTTTGACACGCGAGTGACACCGACCGGTGAAGAGGCGATGGCGTGGACGATTGGCGACGAGGGGTTCCTCATGGTGCTCTCGAGCTACGTTCCGCACATCATCGGCGAGCACATCACGGGCGCGCTCGACGGACTGATCGGTGACACGACACCGCGCGACATCACTCACTGGGCGCTGCATCCGGGCGGCCGCAGCATTGTCGACCGAGTCGAAACAGCCCTCGACCTTGCGCCCGATCAGCTCGCAGCGTCACGCTCGGTGCTGCGGGAGTTCGGCAACATGAGCAGCGCAACCGTCCTGTTCGTACTCGAGCGCATCCTCGCCGATGCAAAAACGGGCGACAGCATCTGCGCTCTCGCCTTCGGGCCAGGGCTCACTGTCGAATCCGCACTGCTGACGGTCGAGTAATGGTCGACCTGCGCCGTCGCGACGCTGCTCTCACCGAGCGCATGGACGACCCCGATTGCGACACCGAACTCCTCCGCCGCACGTATCGGCGCTTCGATGTCGTCAATCGCCTGGTCGCCGGGTGGCAGCGAACCTACAGGGTGCACGTGCGACCGCGGCTGCAGGCGGCGCAATCGCGAGGGCGTGTGCCTCGCCTTCTCGACGTGGGGTGCGGCGCAGGCGATGTCACGCGTGCGCTCGAGCGCTGGGCGTTGCGCGACGGGTTGCAGGTCGCCGTGACGGGCGTTGATCCCGATGCGGTTGCCATCGGCGAGGCGTCGAACGCCGCATCGCACAGCGGCTCTCGAGCCCGTTTTCTGCGCGTGCGCGCTGGCGACATCGACGAAGAGTTCGACATCGTGGTCTCGAATCATGTGCTGCATCACATCAACGACCTGCCGGCATTTCTTCACGAGACGGCCGGATGCTGCGCCAGCGGCGGCCTCCTCGTGCACAGTGACATCGAGCGCTCCCTCTTCGCCTACGCGGCGTTCAGTGCACTCGCTCTTCCGCTCACTCGCGGCAATCTGATCCGCGAGGACGGTCTGTTGTCGATTCGTCGCAGCTATACGGCTTCCGAGCTTCGGGTCGTCGTGCCCACACCCTGGCATGTCACCACGCAATCGCCGAGCCGCGTGCTCCTGCGCCGAGAGATGCCCCGTGCCTGACGTTGTCGTCGTGGGCGGAGGCCCCATCGGAGTGCTGATCGCTGCACTTCTTCAGCGCAGCGGCGTCGAGACGAGCGTGTACGAGAGTCGCGACGCCATCTCTCGGCGACCGCGCGCCGTCGGCATCCATCCTCCGGCCGTCACTGTGCTGAGGCACCTCGGTCTCGCCCTTCCTGGAGCACGATCGATTAAGCGCGGTGAAGCACGCGATCACGCGAGCGTGCTCGGCGCAATGAATTTCGACCCTCCCGTGCTCATGCACCCGCAGCACCTCCTTCAAGCCGAACTCGACGCACACGTTCGCCATCTCCGCCGCGGGACACCAGTTCTCGGGGTCGACAACGGCGCGCACTCTGCCCGTGTGCACGTGCCCGGTGAATCCGTGAGCGCGCGCATCGTCATCGCCGCAGATGGCGTCGACAGCAGCATACGGGCTGAAACGGATGCCGTCTGGCGGCGCCGTGCGGGGAGTGGCCGGTATCTCATGGCCGATGTCGACGATGACTCTGAGCTCGGCGACGCGGCGGTGCTGTGGTTTGCTCAGCGCGGCGTCGTCGAGTCATTTCCGCTTCCCTCGTCACGGCGACGCTGGGTCGCACGGGCGGCTGTCGGCACCGATCTGGCGCAGCTGGTTAGAGAGCGCACAGGCGTCAGATTGCCGCGCACCAGCGCTGAGGCAACGAGTTCCTTCAGGGCCGCGCAACACCTCGCCGACCGTTGGATTCACGGGCGCATCGTGCTGCTTGGCGATGCCGCCCACGAGATCAGTCCCATCGGCGGGCAGGGCATGAACTTGGGAATTCTGGATGCGGCGGCTCTCGTCCCCCAGGTGCTCAGCGCGCTCGACGGCGGCAGTGACGTGCTCGATGTGTGGCAGCGTGAACGAAAGCAACGCGCGCGCCAGGCGATGGCCCAGGCGGCGTTCAACATGAGCGTCGGCACGCCGATACCTGCCCCATTTCAGCCGGTCAAGAACCTCGCCATTCGCGGTCTTGCCCGCGGTCCGGTCTCACGCGGGCTCGCGCAGGCATTCACAATGACACGGCTCTGAGTGAATCAGCGCCCTCCGAACTGCAGTGAGAGCGCGTTGATCGCCATGAACGTCTCGAACATCTCGAGCAGACTCTCATTCTGCACCCGTACAGCCCGCTCACCCGTGCGAGTCGTGTGCTTCGCCCAGGCTGCAACTTCGGCGAGATCCGCCGTGCGAAACTCAAGATCGAGCATGACGGGCGACTCAATCTGCGGCGATGATACAGTCCCCTCAGACACTCGACGGATCGCCTCTGCCGCCCCCGCTCTGATCAACCGACATGACTCATCCGGATGCAGGTTGCGCGCGCTGAAGCGGGTGATTGACTCCTTCGTCACGACGCCGACAGCATCCGGTGCGAACGGGCGTGTGTCATCGTGCGTGATGGCGTCGCCCGTGACCAACGCGATCGGAACACCGTAGTGCTGCGCGACGAGTGCGTTGATGCCGCTTTCGCCGACGAGCACGCCGTTGATGCGTGCCGCAGAAAAGACGTCGGGATTGTATGAGTGGCTCAGAACCGACGATGGTCCAGAGATCGCCCCGTGATACGCCACGAAGAAGATCGCGTCAGTGCTCGCGTCGAGGCCCTGCATCATGTGCAGCGGCTTGTTCCTGCCGGAAATATAGGCGGCGCCACCGGCTATTTCGCGGGGGTCGAGATTCGACATTTTCCCGTGTGAATCGTTGAGCACCACCTCGGTCGCCCCCGCTTCCAGTGCGCCGTCGATGGCCGCATTTACTTCATTCTGCAGCAGCTTCTGTCCGAGAGCATACGGTTCGCCGCTGCCCGCGCGGCACTGCTCCCAGTCGACAATGCCGGCAACGCCCTCCATGTCGAACGATATCCAGACCTTCATTGCTCCTCCTTGTGCTGAACTGCGATGCGTGTGCCTGCCGAGGGCAGCGCATCCGCGAGAATGCACGCACTCTCATGCACCTCACCGACCCCGCTGATCGACACCGCACGGAGCTCCGGATCTGTGCTGCGGCACGCGTCGACGGCGACGGGGCAACGCGGGTGAAACCGGCATCCGCTGGGAATATCGATGGGGCTCGGCGGCTCCCCTTCGAGCATTGCCGCCTCGTTGGCGCTGTCACCCGACATGCGGGGGGATTGATGCGATCAGACTCTGTGTATACGGGTGCTGCGGGTTCGCGAAGATCTCATCTGTGTCTGCGACTTCGACAATCCGGCCCAGGTACATGACGGCGACGCGTTGGCTCAGGTGCTGCACGACGGCAAGGTTGTGCGCGATGAACAGAATTGTGAGGCCGAGTTCTTCTTGTAGCGATGTGAAGAGATCGAGGATGGTCGCCTGAACGGAGACGTCGAGAGCAGACACCGGCTCGTCGGCGATGAGCACGTCAGGTCGCACGGCGAGTGCCCGCGCGATGGCGATGCGCTGACGCTGACCACCCGAGAATTGGCTGGGATAGGCATCAAGTGCGTCGTCATCGAGGCCGACGAGATTCAGCAGGCGAACGCACTCGGTGCGCACCTGCCTGCGCGGCACGATGCGATGAAGCAGAAGCAGTTCTGACAGCAGCGAACGCACGCTGATGCGCGGGTTGAGTGACGAATACGGGTCTTGAAACACCATCTGAATGCGCCGCGTCAGGTCTTTCCCCCGTGGCACCGGCATCGGCTCGCCGTCGTAGCGCAGCTCGCCGCTGCTTGGGGCGACGCTGCCGACGAGAATCTTCGCGAGCGTCGACTTTCCCGACCCTGACTCCCCCACAAGAGCAAGAGTCTCCCCACGGCGCACATCCAGGTCGATGCCATCGAGTGCCGCGAGAGAGCGCCCCGACTCAGAGCGCTTCGTCACTCTCTCCCACACCGGCGTCGGCATGGTGTAGCGCTTGGTGATGTCGCTGATAAGGACCGCACTCTCGCCGCTCATGCCGATGCCTCCTGAACGAGCTCGTCTGTACGAAAGCACGCTGCCTTGCGCCCCGGAGCGACATCCGCCAGTCCGGGCGAACTGCCGAGACACGCCTTCTGCGCGAACGAGCAGCGCGGTGCGAAGGAGCATCCCTTCGGCCTGTCTGCAAGGTTCACGGGAAACCCGGGAATAGCGACGAGCTCACGATCGGGCCTGTCAAAGTCGGGAGCCGAATCGAGAAGACCACGGGTATAGGGGTGCCGCGGATCGCGGAAGACGTCCTTGACTCCTCCAGATTCAACGATACGCCCGGCGTACATCACGGCAAGGTCGCTGCACGTCTGATTGACGACGGCGAGATCGTGGGTGACGAAGACAAGCGCGGCACCGAAATCGTCGCACAGCGCTTCGAGCTGCCGCAGCACTTGGTGCTGCACTGTGACATCGAGGGCAGTCGTTGGCTCGTCGCATAGCAGAAGCTTGGGCCGGCACGAGAGCGCCATGGCGATCATGACGCGCTGCCGCAGCCCTCCTGACAGCTCGTGCGGGTATGCCTGGGCCCGTCGCGCTGGGTCGGGAATGCCGGTCTTCGCCATCATGTCGACGGCAAGTTCGCGTGCCTCTTTGCCGTTCAGCTTCAGATGTCTGCGAGGACCTTCGGCGATCTGATCGCCGACGCGCGTCACCGGGTTCAATGCGGTCATGGGCTCCTGAAAGATCATGGCGATCTCGGGACCCATCAGGGCGCGACGCTCGGCTGGGCCGAGAGCCGAAAGGTCGCGACCACGATACGAGATCTGGCCAGAGAGCACCTCGACGCCGCGTGGCAGAAGACCAGCGATCGCTCGAAGCGTCATTGACTTACCCGAGCCGGACTCGCCGACGATACCGAATCTCTGCGTCGGAGCAACGTCGAATGAGACACGGTCGACGATTCGCGTCTCGGCAGCGCCGCGTCGAACTCCCAGCGCGACGTCAGTCACGGCGAGCAGCTCGTCGTCTGACGGCACGCTGGGCATCGTGCTCGGCTGCAGTGTAGTCATTCGAGACATGATCACTTTCTCCGATCTGGATTGAGGAGGTCGGACAAGCCGTCGCCCAGCCACGACACCCCGAGACTCGTCACCACGACGATCAGACCGGGGACCGTTGCCTGCATCCAATGGGTTGTGATGAATTCCTGACCCTCGAGAATCATGCTCCCCCACTCGGCAACGGGTGGAGCGATGCCCAAGCCAAGGTAGCCGAGAGCAACGATCGCCATAATGTCCATAACGATGTCGCTCATGCCGTAGATGATGGCCTGCGACAGAACGTTGGGGCCGATGTGGCGAAACAGAATCCGCGCGTTCGACATACCGCCGAGACGTGCTCCGACGACGTAGTCCTGCTCTTTAGCGACAATCACCTCGCCCCGCACGATCTTCGCGTAAGCCACCCACGACACGATCGCGATTGCCAGGTAGATGCTGGACTCTCCCGCGCCGAAGATGAAGACGAGCGCGATGATCATCACAAAGAAAGGAAATGCGAAGAACACATCGACGATACGCATCACGATCACGTCGAACCAGCCTCCGAAGTAACCGGCGAGCGCGCCGATAATCGTGCCGAAGGTAAAGGGAATGATGACGGCGATGAAGCCGACACGCAGGTCGACACGCGCACCCCAAATCAACCGAGAAAAAACGTCGCGGCCGAATTTGTCTGTGCCGAGCCAGTGTTCTGGGCTCGGACCCTGCAACGTCGCCTGAAGGTTCTGGGCGATGGGGTCGTACGGTGCGATCACTGGTGCGAGAACGGCTATGAGCACGAGTGCGCCGACAACGACGACACCTGCCACGAGAGGCGTGTTTTGGTGCCAGGGTTTGAGCGTTCTGGATGCTGGTTTTGACGCTTTGCGCTGGGCGCGGAACTCCGCGAGCATCCCGGTCGGCGTGCTCATGCTCGTCCCTTCGCGCCGAGGTTCACCCTCGGGTCCATGAGTGTGTAGACAACGTCTGTGAAGATTCCGACGAGCGTCACGAAGATGCCGACGAAGAGAGTGACCGCCTGGATCGTCGGAAAATCGCGAGCGTAGATAGCATCGAGCATCAGCGAGCCGAGACCGGGAATTGCGAAGACCTTCTCGATCACAATCGAGCCGCCGACGAGATATCCCAGGTGCACGCCAATGACGGAGACCGTTGGCATCGCGGCGTTGCGCAGAACATGCTGGCGGAAGAGCGGGACTCCGGCAGCGCCTTTCGAACGGGCCGTGGCCACGTAATCGGATCCCAGCACCGTGATCGTCGACGTGCGCAAGCTCCTGATTGCCGTCGGCGAGAGTGAGATCGCGAGGGTGAGCGCCGGCAGGAACAGGTAGTAGATGTGGTCGAGAAACGTTGTTCCGAATCCACCCACGGGGAAAAGACGCCATCGCACAGCGACCAGCAGAATGAGCATGATTCCGACCCAGAACTGAGGCATACCCTGCCCAATGAGCGTGAACGTTCGCACCGCGAGGTCCCGCGGTTTGTCCGGTGCCGTCGCAGCGATCGCAGCAAGCGGGATGCTGATAGCCAAGGTGAGAATTAGGGCGAAGACGACAAGCGACATTGTGACGGGAATTGCCTGCAGCACGATTTCTGTCACTGGACGCTGGTAGGTGAAGCTCGTGCCAAGATCACCTTGCCCGATATGTGCGAGGAACAGCAGGTACTGCGCCCAGATCGGCTTATCGAGCCCGAGTTGCGTGCGCAGAGCAGCAACACCTTCCGGGGTCGCTTTATCGCCGAGGATCGCCTGTGCCGGATCGCCTGGCAGCAGATGCGCCATGAAGAAGACGATGAGAGTCACGCCGAAGACGACGGGGATCGCCTGGAGCAGCCGCGAAGGGATGAACATCAGTCGTTGAAGCATCAGTGCCTCCTGAGCGGCCGGAGCGAGACGAGCGCGTCGCTCCGGCCACTACGTCAGTGGTCAGAGATTCCGGTCACTCGGAGAGGTAGACATCTTCGAGGTGGTAGTTGCCCAGCGGTGTGACGTGGAACCCCTTCACTTTTTCCGAGAGGGCGAACCCGTACGGGGAGTAGTACAGGTACGCGAGGAATGCGTCGTCGCCGGTGATCTGTTGAAGCTCCGAATAGAGCTCGGCGCGCTTCTTCGGATCGCTTTCCTGCTTTGCTTTGTCATTGATGGCAATGACCTCGGGATTGTTGTACCCCGTGTTGTCGGAGTTCGAGCCGCCGGCCGGGTCGACAGCGAATGTCGTCCACTGGTCGGGGTCGGGAATATCCATCGTCCACCCACTCAAGGTCATGTCGTAGTCCATCGAGAGCATCGCCTGATGCGCTGCCGTCGGGCCGAGCGGCGTGATTTCCACATCGATTCCGACCTTTTTCAGTGCCGCCTGAATGATCTGAGCCGTCGAGGACTTCTCGGTGTTTCCCGATGAGATCAAAAGCGTCGTCGAGAAGCCATCCGGATACTCAGACTTCGCCAGTTCTTTCTTCGCCTTCTCGAGGTCGAACGACGGGCCTTCGACGTTTTTGTCGTAATACGGTGTACCCGGTGCGATGAGCGAGTTGGCCGGCGTTCCGTGCCCGAATAGAACTGCATCGACGAGGGCTTCTCTGTCGATCGCGTACGCGATCGCTCGACGAACGTGCACATCGTTGAACGGCTCGCGCTCTTGGTTGAAGGCAATGTCGGAGAGCAGTGTGGATTCGAAGGCCTTCGTAACGATGCCCGGTGTCTCGCTCAGGGAATCGAAGCTCGACCAATCGGGCTGCACGTCAATCTGAACCTGCCCGCCCTGCAACTGAAGCTTGCGCGTGTTGACGTCCGCGACGACGTTCCACTGGACGCTGTCGAGATAGGGTTTGTCCGTCTGCCAGTAGTTCTCATTCCTGACGACCTTGAAATACTGTCCTTTCTTCCACTCGTCGAGCACGAACGGGCCCGTTCCAATGGGGTTCTCGTAGAACTCATCGGCACTCTTGCCCGCGTAATCCTTGGGGACGATCTGATTGCTAAACATCGTGAGTACGGCGAGAAACGGCGTCGACACGTATTTGAGCTCGAACTCGACTGTGAGATCGTCGACAACACTCACCTCTTTGATGGCCTCGTTGATGTAGCCCCATCCGGTGTCGGCCGTCTTCGTGTCTTGATCGATCGAGAACTTCACATCCTCTGCCGTCATCTTCTGCCCATTCGAGAACTCCACATCGTCGCGCAGAGTGACTGAGTAGGTGAGCTCGTCGTCGGATATCTCGTATCCCGTGGCCAACCACGGCTCGATATCTTTGCCGTCGTCGCTGACGGTGAACAGCGTCTCCATGAGCTGTTCAGCCGTGAAGATCGACACGTTGTTGTGAACAGTCGTGGTGTCGAGCGACGTCACGCCCGTAGCCCGAGCGAAAACAAGATCGCCTCCGCGCACGGGCTTGTCGTTTGTTGATCCGGACGCTGTTGCGGTGCAGCCGCCTAAAAGAAGAGCTGCTGCAACGCCGAGTGCCGCGATCGCGGCGCCGGGTCTTCTGGTCATGATCGCCTCGTAAGTGTCAGGTGCACTGCATTGTGCACGTCGGGAAAAATAGTTGAAGCATTCAACTAGACGTGTAAAATGTACCCAGAACCGCTCGCTAAAGTCAATAGACCGTTGCATGATGGCACGGTTTGTTGACTTTTCTCACTGACGCCCCCAAAGTAAGAGTGTGGCGACGTACCCTCGAAGGGACGAGGATCTGCCGTGCAGCTGCAGGGATCACACGACGAGCGAGAGCAGGACCGATGCCCACAGGAGACATCAACGAAGGCCGCAATCAACAACACGTTGAGGGGTTGCACAATCGACGAAGCATTGACGGCGAGCGTCTGATCGCCGTCTTCGCCGGAATGGTGGAGCCGATTGGCCGATCGCTTCCCACCACAAGCGAGGTCGTTCTTCACGATCTGAGCCTTCTGCCAAACTCCATCGTTGCGATCTACGGGGATGTCACAGGCAGGCGCGTCGGCGACCCCGCGACGGATCTGCTGCTCGAGAAGGTGTCCAATTTCTCAGACGACAACATGGTCGGCTACGAGACGACGCTCCCAGACGGGCGAAGCATTCGCTCCTCAACGATGGTCATTCGCGATGTGGCAGGTACAGCAGTCGCCGCCCTCTGCATCAATTCTGATCTGACGGTCTGGAACTCCGCCCAGCAGGTGATCGATGCCATGCTCGGCATTCATGAGCACGGCGATCGGTCGTCGTACAACTTCCGTGGGCTCCACACTGACTCCGATGCTGCAGCATCGCAACCCCAGACCGAGACTTTTGCCCATAACGTCGATGAGCTCGCTGCCCATCTGATCCACACTGCCCTCAGTGCCGCTGGCGTTCCCGTTGAGCTCATGCACAAGCGGCACAAGATCGAGGTCGTTCGAGACTTGAAGTCACGGGGGATGTTTTTGCTCCGCGATGCCGTCGACATGGTGGCGGATGAGCTCTCGGTCACCCGATTCACGATCTACAACTACCTCAACGAAATTGCTGATGACGGAGACCAGTCCACAGGCGAACACGACGTACGAAAGAAGAAGAACGAGAAATGACCAGCAGAACACGCGAGTTCGACGCGATCAGCATTGAGTGCCTCCGCGAGACAGGCGGCGCCAAGTGGTCGGCGTTTCCTGACTCGATTGGTGCGTTCGTCGCCGAGATGGACTTCGGAACGGCACCAACGGTGAAGCAGGCGATCCATGCAGCAACGGACCGCGGAATGTTGGGATATCTTCCTGGACCTGTCGCAAATCGCATGTCCCAGGCAACAGCGTCGTGGTACGGAACCAACTACGGCTGGGAGATCGACGCGTCGCAGGTGCATCCCGTCGCCGATGTTCTGAAGACGGTTGAGATCGCGATCGAGAATTATTCGCGACCGGGATCGCCCATCATCATCCCGACACCGACGTACATGAACTTCATCTCGGTTTCGCAAGCTCTCGGACGAGACATCATCGAGGTGCCTCTCGCCGTGAAAAATGGTCGCCAGGAGATGGACCTGGAAGCACTCGATCGGGCATTCCAAGCTGGAGCGCACCTGCTGCTGCTCTGCAACCCGTTCAATCCGGTCGGTCGTGTGTTCACTCGTGAAGAACTGGTCTCCATCAGCGAGGTCGTTGCCCGCAATGGAGGGCGCGTGTTCGCCGACGAGGTGCATGCTCCCATGGTGTACGACGAGTTTCAGCATGTTCCCTACGCATCGGTGTCGAGCGATGCGGCATCGCATACCGTCACCGGCACGTCGGCAGCGAAGGCGTGGAACCTCGCCGGAATGAAGTGTGCGCAGTTCATCACGAGCAATGACGCTGATGCACTCGTCTGGGAGCGCATCGCGCATCAAGCAGGTCACGGGGCAAGCACCCTCGGCGTGATCGCGAATACGGCTGCCTATGCAACGGGGCGCTCCTGGCTGGACTCGGTGATCGCCTACAACGCTCGCAATCGCATCGTCCTTGCCGAGCTTCTCGAGGAGAAAATCCCCGAAATCTCATACACGCCGCCGGAAGGAACATTCGTCGCCTGGCTCGACTGCCGTGCGCTCGGGATCGAGGGCAGCCCTGCCGCATTCTTTCGAGAGAAGGCAGGGGTCGCGCTCACGGATGGCGCCTCGTGTGGCTCTAACGGCACCGGATTCGCCCGGCTCATCTTCGCCACACCACGGCCGATTCTCGAGCAGGCCATCAATCGCATGGCGCTGGCCGTTCGTGAGCACGCCCGCGTCTGAGATCTCAGGTCAGGTCGTCTCACCCGACAACTCTCACTCACCCCACCCGCACATTGACCGTTCTGGAGCCGTGAGCGACACGCGATCGATCCTCGTGCACCGTCGTTGACGACTGACACGGTGCACCGTAGGCTCAGACGATACTTTTCTGAAACGATTCAAGGAATGGCATGGACGACGCCGCTGATTCATTCGCCGAAACTATCCGCAGCTTGGAAAGTGGTACATCTGACCCTGACCCGCGTACCGATGTCGGCACAGCATCGCTCATCGAACGGTATCCGGAGCTCAATCAGGTGACGGTGACGCCTCGGCTCATTCCCGCACAGAGCGGCGAACTACCCGCTCGCCTCTATACGCCGGCGAGCACCCCGCGCGGTGCTCTCGTATGGGCGCACGGCGGCAGCTTCGTCGGCGGAAACCTCGATATGCCCGAGAGCAACTGGGTGGCCCTCGCTCTCGCAGCGCGCGGGTACACCGTGTTGTCTGTCGAGTACACCAAGGCGCTGTTCGGTGCACATTTCCCTGTGCCGTCAATCGACCTTCTCGACGCATGGAATTGGGCAATCGACGAGCTCGGAATCGATTCGAAGCTCATGCACATCGGCGGAGCAAGTGCGGGCGCAAACCTGGCGGCAGGGGTTGCCGTCAGACTTCGCGACGGCCAGGGCCCTCGTCCCACATCGGCCGTGCTTGTCTATCCGCTCGTGCACGAGGTGCTCCCAGAAGCGTCTGCCGAGTTGCAGAAGACTCTCACCCTGGCTCCCTCCGAGGCGCGTTTTCCCCAAAGCCTTGTCAATCAGATCGTTGCCAACTACCTTGGCCCCGAGCAACCGCGTGGTGACCCGTATGCCTTTGCCGGCAATGCGCAGCTTCATGGGATGGCACCCATCTTCATTCTCAATTCTGAGTACGACGAGCATCGCCTGTCGGGTGAGGAATTCGCCAGGCAAGCCAGGGATGCTGGTGTACACGTGCACCTCGCCCTTGAGCCGGAGACGCTGCACGGCCATCTTGATCGACCGCACAGCCCCCATGCCCAGAGAAGCATAGAACGAATCGCCGATTGGCTAGCGACCCCGTTGTCCGCAATGTCATCAAAAACGTGACCCTGACGTTGTTGCGTGCGGCCCGACCATCGACTCAGACCACATAGAAGCACGCTACACAGCGCTGCTGCCAGAACGACAACCTGCGGGCGCGGTCATGCAGCGAAACCACGTGAGGTGCTTGACAGCCCGCCCGGCTTCTGACAAAGTTCTCTGAAACCTTTCAATTTTGATGCGGCATCCACACGCAATCAGAAGTTGGCACAGAGTGACACCCGAATCTTGGTGTCCTACACAACACTCGAACAACGGAGTTCACATGGGCAATGGCATTATGCGCTTCAGAACCAATCGGAGGAAATTTCTCCAGGGAGCCGGCGGCGGCATCCTCTTCGCCGCGACCGGACTCGCGCGCCCACAGCACACTGCTGCCGCAGCTGAAACGTATCAGTTAACGAACGGATACATCAGCATCTCCGGCGCACACGGCAAGCTCACTCAATTCGCATGCGATCCAAGCGGTGCGGGTGCGTTTGAGCCGTCAACATTCACCTCTGTGTTCGTTGGAGCAACTGACTTCTTCGACGCCAGGTTTAACCCCGATGTGACGTGCACAGCGACAGACAAAAAGCTCAGCATCAGCGGCATCCAGCTGCCATCGGCATCGGAGGTCAAGCAAGACCAGGTGGACTCTCCCGTGCCACTGAGCTCCGGGCACACACTAGGTCAGTCATTCACAACGTCGATGTACCGTTTCTCAAAGGTCGGGGCCCAACTCCCCACCTGGAGCAGCCAGAACTCCACTGTCACGATAGCCCTGTACTCCGGAACGCCGGACACCACCCTCACGGAGATCGCCCGGCGCGAGATCAACCCGGTTCAAGACAACGGATGGGCCTACCTCGAAGTTCCCGCCCAATCTGCCGGCACCTACTATATGGAGATTTCCGACAGCACGGGCACTCCTGGGTGGTGGAGCAGCCTCGACGAGACAACAGTCGACCTCGGCGGCGCAGCATACGGCGACCGGGAGGTGCAGGCAGATCGCACGATGACACTCGACGTCGTCGGCTTCAATGTTGACGGGATCGCAACATGGGACCTGGAACTCGACGGTGGCTCACTAACATCGACGTACGACATCACGTGGCAGACGGATGCTCGACCAGACCCGGGGCTGACTCTCAACACGTCGTGGGTCAAGGACGGCTATTCAACCGAGTATGCCGACGGCATCCGTTTCAAGCGCTTCTATGGCAATGCAGGAGACTACATGCCGTCTGAGCAATTGAAACGCCGCGACGCGTGGACCACACCGGTGTCGGGTTCAGACTCCATCTCTGGCACGGGCAGCGGCCCGTACGATTTGCGGTTCACCGGAGACGCACCGGTCATCGACGGTGGGATGACTGCCGAGACAATGGCTCTTGCGCTCAACTCCGGCAGCGCTGAGCCGGCACAGACCATCTCGCGCACCATCGCTATCGACGTCACGACGCATTCGGATGCCCTGCCCGAGATCTTCCCTGTGTTTACAGCGTCGGATGTTACGAGGGCCGCGCAACTCTCGACGTTCTACTGGGAGCGCGCTCTGAGCTACCGGTTCGACGGGCACGCGATGGCATGGGCAGACTGGGAAGGGCGCATCCTTGACTGGACTGGCACGGCGGGGGCGGGCGCTCAGGCTGATTCGCTCCTCGGAACCTCGCTCGACGACGATGGCTACGTATGGTCGTGGCCCGACTCGCAAGGTTGGCCGTTTCCCGACCCGGAACTCTTCGATGCGCGACACTTCACGTCGAATGCACTGTACGTACTCGGTGCGTGGCGCTATTACTCATGGACAGGAGACTCCGACTTTCTGTCGACAATGATGCCGCGCGTCAGACAAGCAATTGATTTTTACATCGACTCCCTCGACGGCAAAAAGGGAGTAATCACGATCACGTCTCCCGACCATGACGGCAGAGACGGAGCATTGCCCTCGAATTACTGGGATGTCACGTCGTTTGGGTACAAGGATGCGTATCTCAATGCCTATTTCTATGGCGCCCTCGAAGCTGTTGCCCAACTCGAGGAGCACTCAGGAGAAAGAGGAAGGGCTGCGCGGCTGCGCGCGCTGCGAAAGCTCGTCAAGAAGCGGTACAACACCACGTTCTGGAACGATGCCGATGGCCGATATGTCCAGACCATCGACGTTGACGGTGTCGTGCACGACTACGGCTCAACGTATGTCAATCTCGAAGCGGCATCCTTCGGGCTGCCGACCGACGACATGGCTACGCGCATCTTCGACTGGCTCGACAACGGTCATACCGAGCTTCAGGAACCCGTCGTGCTCATCGAAAGCGGCGGACTCGCGCCCACGATTGAGCCTGGTCACTCCCTTGGCCAGAGCTTCACCGCCGATGCTGCCTTCACGAGCGTCGCGGCCCGATTCCCTACCTTCGGCCATCGTGGTTCGACGTTCACGATGACGCTCTACAAGGGTCTGCCCGGGGGTTCCCAGACCACGGTCGCCAACCAGCAGTTCAGTGATTGGTCCGACGGGCGAGTCGCACACATCGATGTTGATCCTCAAGAGCCGGGAATCTACTACCTGGAGGTCTCCGACGTGACAGGGTCTCTCGCCTGGTGGTCGTCTGCAACATCCGTGGACGGCGCAATTGCCTACGTGGACGGGAACCCTGCAACAGACGCTTCGACCCGATTCATCGCGGCGCTCAACGATCACGTCGAAGGGCCGGCAGACATCTATTCGAAGTGGGTGTTTGCTCCGCGATCGACAACCAGGCGAAACAGCTACTGGTTCTTCCTCACCCACCTCACCACTCCGTGGGGAGATGAAGTGCAGGATGGTGGAGCAATTCTGTACACGTCTGGCTTTGACGTGATAGCACGCGCGAAGTACCAGTCGGCCGATGATGCATGGGCGCGCATGACCGCGATTCTGGATCGTTGGAAAGAGCCCGATCATCTGTGCGGCGGCGCTCCCCTGTTCCGCGGAGAATCGACTGTCGACGGCTCCACAGCTGGTTCGTCGGTAGGAACAGACGTGCCTTTTCCCGAGAGCGGGCTTGTCCCGGCCAGCTTCCTTTATGCGTTCGTCGGTGTCGAGGCAGAGCCTGATTCACTCGTGATCACACCGAATCTGCCATCGGGCCTAACGGATGCCGGAGTGAAACACCTTCGCTGGCGCGGGAAGAAACTGAACATCGTGGCAACCCACGACACGGTGACGATAACCGGTGATGGCGTGTCATTTGACGAGACGTACGCGAAGGGAGAGTCTGTGCGATTGGCTGCGAGTTCTCTCTAGCCCGTTTGAGCTGCATCGTTGTGTGGCGGCACTCGAAACGAGTCTCGCCACACACGCATTTACACCTGCTGAAACAGCGAGCTGAACCGGTGGCTGCCGTTGCCCACTATCTCAGCGTCTGCAGCACCAGGCATCCACACCCTGGCGGTCACGCCGTAGGGAATTGTCAGCGTGAGGTCCACCTGCCCCTGGTCGAGCTTCCAGCCCACCGCGATCTCGCCATATGGCGAGAGATGGCGAGCCGACGCGCTCGACAGATCACCGGTGACGAGCGGCCGAACGTCAACAGTCTGATAGCCAGGAGAACTCGGCGCCAGCCCGGCGACGGAACGATGCAGCCAGTCGGCAACGGCCCCGTAGGCATAGTGGTTGAACGAGGTCATCGAGCCGGGATTGATCGACCCGTCCGACAACATTGAGTCCCAACGCTCCCAGACGGTCGTGGCACCCATTGAAACCGCGTATAGCCACGACGGGCACGACTCTTCGAGAAGCATCCGATATGCCAGCTCTGGGTATCCCGCCATCGAAAGCGCATCCAAGATGAGAGGAGTTCCAACGAATCCCGTGCTGACGCGGAATCCGGCTGCGGTCACAAGCTCGGCGAGACGCTGACCTGCGCCAGTGCGCTGTCGTTCACTCTCGAAGAGATCGCCGACGATGCTGAGCGCGTAGACGGTCTGGCAGTCGCTGCGAACGTGCCCGTCGTCGCTGACGTACGTTGCGATAAACGCGGCGCGCGCACGTTTTTCAAGCTGCGCGTAGTCCTCACCGTCCGCCCGCAGACCGAGTGTTGCCGCGGTACGCGCAAGAATGCCGACCGAGCGAGCAAAATATGCCGTAGCGACAACATCCGGATCCGCCTGCGCGCGGGACGCGTCGTCTGGAGGGGCAGTCGGATCGAGCCAATCCCCGAACTGAGCACCCGTGTTCCACAGAAGGTCCGGCCCGACGATACCGCGGACCTTCTCAACCCACGCTCGCATAGACGAGTACTGGCGCCGAAGCACATCCACATCGCCGTATGCAGAGTGCACGGCCTCGGGGACGATCGTCGCGGCGTCGCTCCACGCAGCGGCTGCCGGGTCAGCTTCACGCAGAACATCGGGAATCACGTATGGCACCCCGCCGTCCGGCTTCTGCTCCGCTGAGAGGTCGCCGAGCCAGCCCGACAGGAACCCCGCTGTGTCGAACAAGAACGTCGCGGTGGGGGCGAAGACCTGAAGGTCTCCCGTCCATCCCAGGCGCTCATCGCGTTGAGGGCAGTCGGTGGGGACATCAAGGAAGTTGCCGCGAGTGCTCCACACGACGTTCTCATGAAGACGATTAACCCGCGGATCAGACGATTCAAACCACCCCGTGCGCACAAGATCTGTGCCGAGTACGAGCGCTTCAACGTCGGCGAGCACCAGCTCGGGGACGCCCGAGAGCTCCGCATACCGAAACCCGTTGAAGGTGAAGGTCGGTTGCAAGACCTCCCCGGGCGTGCCATTGAGAATATATTCACACGTCGCGAGAGCACTGCGGAGTGGACGAATGCCAAGCTCCCCATGTTCAAGAACCTCTGCGTGTCGAACGCTGACGCGGGCACCCGCCTCTCCACTCACGCGAAGACGCACCCACCCCACAAGATTCTGACCAAAATCAACGATTGTCTTACCCGAGGGCGTCGTGAGAAGCTGCACAGCCTGGAGCGTTTCGGTCACTCGCACAGGGGGCCCGGATGGCGCAATGAGTCGTGCGAAGTCTCCATCGAGTTCATCGACTGTGTCGACGACCTTGCCCTCCGGAGAATCTGCGATCCTCAAATCTCGACGTTGCCCGTCATAGAAGTCATCGAAGAGGATGCTACTGGGCACGGCGCCCCATGAAGCATCCGTTCCGAAGACTTTTCGCGTACCATCTGCGAAGTTCACCTCGAGTTGCGCGAGCACACCCAGGCGATCTCCGTAGCTCGATCGGTTGCCCGGCCACACGAGCTGGCCGCGGTACCAGCCGTTTCCGATGAGAGCGCGCAGATCATTCGCCCCTTTGTGCACGAGCGATGTGACGTCGTAGCTCCGATAACGCAGACGCTTCTCGTAGGCAGTCCATCCGGGAGCGAACACGTCGTCACCGACCTGGCGCCCATTGATAGTGAATTCGACGATGCCGTGAGCTGTGAGGTACAGCCGCGCCGACGCCGGCGGTGCGTCGAGATCGGCGCTCCCGAACATCAACGGAGCAGCATCGTTGAGCCCTGCGATCGACGTCGGGCTGATGAGCTTTTTCACCCAGTCGCCTGGTTCCAATAGTCCGGCCTCGATGGCGAGAGACTCACTCTCGTTAGTCCAGACGCCGTCACCGCTTCGGACACGAACGCTTACCCAGACTCGCTCGCGAGACACCAATGGGGCGAACGGCCACGGAACGTACAATTGCTCGTCGGAATCGACAACGACGGCGTCCGTCGTCCCGTCGTCTCTCTCGATGCGCAGACTGTATCGATCCGAGCGCCACTCCGCCGACGCGGATTCAATGCGCCACGATAGCCGCGGCTTGGCCGTGCCGACCCCAAACGCATCATCGAGGTACTCCGCGCGCGGTCGCGTGACGCGAGCGCTCGGCACGCCCGATGGCCGGGGATTCGCTTCAGCCAGAGCGGACTCCCCTGTCGGAGGCATCATTCGAGCCCCGTTCCGGCGATGCCCTTGAGATACCACTTCTGAAACACGATGAAAACGATGAGCACCGGCAGCATCGCGATAACCGCACCGGCGAGTCCGATAGCCGGTGAGATCACGGAATTCTCGCCGCCGGCCAACGGAGCAAGAGCCACGTTGATCACCCTGTTGGCCGGGTTTGGGGCAATGACCTGCGGCCAGATATACATGTTCCACGCGGTCAGGAAACTGATCGAGCAGAACGTGGCGAGAGCCGGTTTGGCCAGAGGAAGCGCGATGGATCTCAGCACTCTCCACCAGCTTGCGCCGTCGATGCGTGCCGCTTCAATGAGTCCCGAGGGCAAGGTGGCGAAGAACTGTCGAAAGAGCAGTATTGAGAATGCACATTGGGCGGCCATCGGGATGATGAGCCCGGCGTAGGTATTGAGCCACCCCAATTCGAACGTCACGACGAAGAGTGGGATGAGCGTGAGATTACCCGGGATCATCATGGGGACAACGAGTGTCGCGAGTATCGCTGCCGACCATTTGAACGGGATCTTCGCGAGCGCGAAAGCAGCGGGCAACGACAAGAGTAGCTGCAGCCCGACGACGCCGAGACTGAAGATAAACGTATTTCCGATAACCTGCGGTGTCAAAAAATTCCAGGCGTCAACGAAGTTCTGCCAGATCGGCGTCTCTGGTACGAGCACCGGAGGGAAGGCTTTCACTTCTGCTGCCGACTTGAGCGAACCAGAGACCATGAAGAGCAGCGGGATCGCCATGATGAGGCCGCCGAGAACGATCGCGACGTAACGGACGATGATGCCTGTGCGCGAGGTTCGCATCAGACACGCTCCTTTCGGAATCGCACGATCGCACGCACGAGGATGACAATGGCGATCATGATCACGAGTTGGAACAGCGAAAGCGCGCTTGCATAGCCGATGTCTCGTTCAAAAAAGGCGACCTTGTACGAATAGAGTGCGATTGATTGCGTTGTGCCCAGAGGACCGCCGTCCGTCATGATGAGCGCGATCTCGAACGATCCACTCACAAAGCCCACCGTCTGCAGTACGGCGATGAGCAGCGTCGTGCCCCAGACATTCGGCCAGGTCATTGACCAGATTTGCCGCCATTTACTTGCCCCATCGAGTGAGGCCGCGGAATAGATGTCGTCAGACACCCGTTGCAAGCCGGCCAGATAGAGGATGATGACAATAGGGAGCGCGCTCCAGATCATCATGATGACGAGTGCCGGGCGAGCCCAGGTCAGGTCAGAGAGCCAGTTTGGCCCTTGCACGCCGATCCAGCTGAGTACCTGGTTCACAAGTCCCCGCGAGCTGTACAAATTGGCCCAGATGAGCGAGGCGACAGCGGCGGAAGCGATCATGGGTGCGAAATAGAGAACGCGGATCGCCCCGATACCCGGCAGATTCGTATTGATGAGAACCGCGAGAACGAACCCGACCATGATCGTGGGGATGACGCCGAGCAACACGAACAGTACGGTGACCCACAATGCTTGCCACATCTGCGCATCGCTGAAGAGCCGGATGAGGTTTTCGAGGCCGACCCATGTCGGAACTCCGAACAGGTCCCATTGAAAGAAACTCAGCACAAGGCCGCCGAGTGCGGGGACAATCACGAAGACGGCGAATGCAAGCATCCCCGGCGCGAGAAACACTGCCGCTGTGAGCGCATCAATTCGTTTGTCTCGGCGACGACCGTGAGGTTTGTCAGGAGCGCGATGAATGTTGTTCTTGCGGGCTCGTGTCGTTTGTGTGTCAAGAACTGAATTTGCCAATACGATCTCCGATGATCAGGAGTCCGGGCGGGACCAGCCTCGCCCCGCCCGGGTGCCCCTTACTTGCTCTGCTTCTCGATGGCTTCGTTGACGGCCTTCTCTGCCACACCGAACGCTTCTTCGATCGACATACCGTTCAGCACCACTTCTTGGGTCGCCTTCTTCGTTGCCTCTTGCAGGGTGGTCGACGACGAGCCGGGCATCTGCGCGATGAGCACGGCCTCACGAGCAGAATCACCGAAGATCGCAATGTGCTCTGGCGGCGCAGCGCCGTCTTTCCACGTTCCGTTGTCAATGCCATCGTCCGTGGGAGGGATGACCCCACCGACGTCCTGCGCTACCTTCATTCCAGCATCCGTGTCGTAAAACCAGCCCAAGAACGCCCATGCGGCATCCTGGCTCTCGCTTGTCTGCGCGATCGAGAGCCCGTACGATCCACCGCCCGCTGTTGAGTTGCCATTGATCGTTGGCATCTTCTGAACGTCCCACTCGTCATCAACGAGCGTCGTCTGAAGTCCGGGCACCGCTCCGCGAGACGCGATGGCCATTGCCACGTTTCCGGATTCGAACTTGAGCGATGGGTCGTCTGTTGTTGTGGTGTACGGGCCTGATGCCGTTCCGTACGCGCCAAGAAGGAGTTCCCACGCCTTGAGGGCCTTGGGCTGCCCAATTCCAGACTTCCCTGTCTCCGGGTCAAATACCGTCCCGCCGAACGCGTTGATGACAGGACCGAACACGATCTGGTCAGATCCGTCGCCAAGCGGCGCAGCAAGCCCCGTCACGGTGTCGCCGCTTTTGTCCTTAATCTCTTCCGCGACGCGATACATGTCGTCCCACGTCCAGTCCGCTTCCGGGTACTCCGTTACTCCGAGCTCGTCGAAAAGCGACTTGTTGTAGAAGAGCCCGACCGAGTCAGCGCTTACCGGCAATCCCGTGATCTTGTCTTGATCGGCGAGTGGGCGATACTGGCCGACGAACTGCGGAAGAAAGGAGTCAGCATTGAGATCTCCCAGCTTTCCCTCTTTCAGACCTGGCGCCAAGTCGAGAGTGACCTTATTAGCGGCGAGCGTGTCAGCCAGAAAGTCCACGTTGAAGAAGACATCGGGCAGCTCACCGCTCAATCGCGCGGTCGCAAGCTGTTGCGCGTACTCGGCAGCATCGTCTGTCGTGCTGCGAACCTCGACCTTGCGATCGGGGAATTCCTCCATATACGCGTCTGCGTACTTTTGAAACTGCGGTTCAAGTCCGGTAATTGTCGTGAGGACGATGGAACTGCCCTCGACTTCGCCGGCTCCACCACTCCCGGATGCGGAGCTTCCTCCGCACGCGGCGAGCGCTGGAATCATGATCGCTGCAGCAAGTGCAGCAATCGCACGGCGCGAATTCCTCGCTGTGTGTGACGTCATTGTCAGCTTTCCTAACGTGAGTGTTTAAAGCGGGACTGTTTCGGTGCGAGCGCATGTTCCGACAGCATCATCGGTGCAGATACTCATAATTGAAACCTTTCAGCTATGATGTGTGAGTTGCAGAAACTTGTCAAGTTGAAGTCGAGGTTCGTTCGGCTACCGTGATGAAATATTCATTCGCGGCCGAGAGAATTCTCAGAGGGTCACTGTTTGTGACCAGCGGCGAAGGGGCCATCGTGACCAGTCCGGTACCAACATCGTTGAGAGTCGACGGACGACGCACTGACAATGCGCACGGTCCCGGCACGACATCGTCGCGTCGATCTGTGGACCGGTTCATTGCGCTCGCATCCGAGAGAAGGTCACGACTTTCGTGGGTGACTCCCCTAGACCGCCACAATCAGCAGCAGACCGCATTCGTCGTGCGCGCGAGCACAGGTCTCGTCGATCCTCGATCCAACGACGGCCCACACCTCTTCGATAGCGGCGCCGTCGAGTCCAGTGATCCTTTCGTAGAACTCGACACTGAGCTTGACGCCCATGAGCTGTATGCCTGGACCGTTCAGGTGCGAGATGAAACGGGCGAATGGTCAGAGTGGGCTGAACCATCGCGCTTCGAGACGGGCCCGTGGACGCTCGACGATTGGAGTGCGCGCTGGGTATCTCACCCGCCGCTCACTGTGCTGCGCCGCAGAATGCACCTTGACGGCACAATCGAGCGGGCTCGACTCCACCTCACTGCCCAGGGGCTTGTACGGGCATCCGTCAACGGAGTTGCTGTGAACGCCGACTGCGCAGATCCGTCGCGAACCGATCTCTGTCGGGCACTGTATAGAAGCTACGACGTTACCGACCTCGTCATCGCCGGAGAGAATTCCATCGACTTCGCGCTCGGTTTGGGCGAATGGGCGCGCTCTGGCGAAGATCCACGACTGCTGGGAGAGCTCGTCGCGCACGCGGCTGACGGCACCATCATCCGCGCTGGCACCGGCCCGGAGATGACCGCCGCTGCCAGCGAAATCACACACGATGAGCCTTTCTACCTCGAGCGACACGAAAGGACAGTCGAGGAGATCGATTTCGATACGTCGGATGCGCTGTGCGTATGCGAGGCGAACACAGCCCCGTCATCGTTCACCACACCACCGGCAATCGTTACCCCTGATCCGTCCCCTGCCGTTCATCGCGTCTCACCGCAGGCTGTGACAGAAGTCACCCGCTCGGCCACGAGTCGCGTCTACGACGTCGGAACGAATATCGCCGGCAGAACGAGAATCACTCTCTTGTCGCCGCTTCCGCCGGACGCCATCGTGAGAGTGATTCATGGCGAGCATCTCGACGAAAACGGCCGACTCGACACGACGAACCTCACGATGCCGTTCGACAATGGTCGTGTGCGGCAGGTTGTCGAGTACCTCGCCGGACCATTCCCGCACGCCATTTGTGAGCCATGGTTCGCCTATCACGGCTTTCGTTACGTCGAGATTCTCGGCCTTCCCTCCGACGCCCAGCTACGAGTTGAAGCATGGAGTCTTCACTCGGATCTTGAAAGCATCAGCGAGCTCAAGACCGATGATTCACGCGTAGCCGCACTCTCGCTCACTGCACAGCGGACTCTGCTCAACAATCTGCACGGAATTCCTGAGGACTGCCCCACCCGTGAGCAATCTGGGTGGACCGGAGATACGGCTTCGGCGGCCGAGTTCTCATTCTCTGCTTTTGACATGCAGGCTTTCTTCACGAAATGGCTCGCCGATCTGCGCACGAGCCAACAGTCTGACGGCAGCATCCCGGCGATCTCTCCCGACATCAGACGGCCCCGGATCAGTCCGGATCCAGTCTGGGGCGGCGCGCTCCAACGGGTGCTCCTCAATCATTGGCTGCATTACGGCGACGAGAGAGTAGTGCGCGAGACCCTTCCTGCCCTGCGAGATTGGGCAGACTATCAATGGATGCTGCGTGGCGACGACGGGGTCATCGACATGGCTCCCCACAGTTACGGATCCGACTGGCTTGCACTTACACAGACTCCGCCGCCGCTGCACCACACTGGCGCGGTGATCGATTGTCTCGAGTCGCTCGCCCTGCTTGAAGAGGACACCGGAGATTCGGCTGCGGCGGCAATCAGGCGAGAACAAGCCGATGGGTTGCGCCGGGCGGCACGCGCCGCGTTTTACGATGCTGATCGTGACGTGTTCGGAAACGGCACACAGGCAGCGAATGCGATTGCCGTCGAGTCAGCCGTGCTCTCAGGGGCCGCGGCATCCCGCGCGGCCGATCGTATAGCTGAAGATGTCTCTGCACGAGGAGACCGCCTGACCTCGGGCTTTGCCACGACGCGCACGACAGTGAGGGCGCTCGCTCGGACGGATCATTCGCAGTCGATTTTCGACTCGCTCCATCAATCAGCCGAGCCAGGGATCGGAGCGATGCTCCATCACGGACCAGGCACGTTCTGGGAGTGCTGGTGGATCGACCCGGGAAACACCGGAACCGGGTCGCTCGACCATATCGGTCTCGGT
Source organism: Paramicrobacterium chengjingii (assembly GCF_011751765.2). GTDB lineage: Bacteria > Actinomycetota > Actinomycetes > Actinomycetales > Microbacteriaceae > Paramicrobacterium > Paramicrobacterium chengjingii. The sequence continues at coordinate 422,743 of NZ_CP061169.1, read as the reverse complement.
GGCCCCGTCGCGGGCTGGGCGTGGCAGTGGCTTGCGGGCGTGCGCCCGGTGCGAGCTGGGTGGTCGCGTTTCGCTGTCGAGCCACAATTTGTCACAGGCATCGACACGCTGTCGCTCACAACCCACACGGTCCGAGGCAAGATTCATGTGCGCTACTGGCTCGATGGACGCGAAGGAGCCATTGAGCTTACTGTTCCTGTCTCGGCCGAAGCTGTGTTGCGACTCGCTGGTCGCAACGAAGAAGTTCTGCGAGCGGGTACGCACACCCGACGATTCACAATCAAGAGAAGAGCGCAGAGCTCGGCATTGCGGAACGAGTCGTCGTGGCACTCTCCCTATCGACCGGACCCGTCACCGGATGTTGTCGGCGAACGCGACTGGCTGTCGAGGGCTCTTGCCGCCGATTCACTCACCGCCATTGATGCTTTGCCCATCGCCACAATGCCCGCCGGACTGCACTGCATGCCGGTTCCGCACGAACAGCCCGAAGGCCCTGTCGCTCTCGTGCAAGGAACTCGCCGCACCCCAGCTACTGCCGTCGGGCCAGGAACACAATTATCTGCCCGATTCCCAGTCGTCGTCGGCGTCGGCGCAGATCGACGAAAAGCGAGGTTTGTCTATGCAATGCTCGATCTCTGCCTCAAGAATCCTGCCCGCGCCATGGAGTCCTTCATCATCGTCAACGGCGCCGACGGGAGCATCGCTCGAGGAGTCGGCACCATCTGGCCCGCCGGGTGGAATCGAGTGAGTGTTGATGTGACTCGCCTTTCCGCGTCCACCACGATCGCTTCAGTAGAAGTTGGCGTGCGCGTGCGAGAACAGCCAGAAACTGCATACTCATGGGCGGCCGACGATGACGTTCCGCTGGCCTTCCAGCTCGGAGAAACAGGCTTCAGCACAGTTGGCCGAACCTGGTGAACACGCTGAAGAGTAAAGGTGCAGCTTAGACAGTACTTGCTCTGACCACCAGCTCAGGTGGGAGCAGTGAGTGCTCGTGAACATGCGAGGTACCGGATGCTGCATGGTCAAGCACCAGCCGAACCGCCTCGTGAGCCAGAGCTTCCTTCGGCTGACGCACGGTTGTCAGCGGCACGATCGCTGATGCTGCGTAGTCGATATCGTCGTAACCCACGATGGCGATATCGCGCGGAACTTCGATTCCATCCGCTATGACGAGGGACTGCATAAGGCCGAGCGCGAGCAGATCGTTTGCCCCAAACACCGCGTCCGGTCGAGACTCCGGATCCATGGCTGCCAGCCGGTCGCCGATTGCCCGCCCATCAGCAATCGTCTGGTCGACGGTGTCGATATGTGTCAGTACCGCTCCGTCGAATTCGTCGACGGCCTTCAGCGCGCCGTCCCATCGATCCGCGACCTGGTGGAGGGGTCCACCGAGGAACGCGATTCGTCGTCGTCCAGCCTCGAGGAGGTGTCGCGTCGCAAGGTAGCCACCCTCAGAGCCATCCATCGCGACAGAACAAAAATCGCCTGTGCCTGCATGAATATCGAACAGAACAACCGGCATGCCGCGACGAATCAATCGCTCAATCCGCTCGGTTGACCCGTCGAGCGGAGCGATGATCATGCCACGAACGCGCTGTTCCTCGAAAAGATCGATGTAGCGATCCTCGCGTCCAGCAAGTTGGTCACTGCTACCGAAAATCACCGTGTGGCCGCGTGCTTCTGCCGCGCTCTCGCATGCGTGCGCCAGGTCACCAAAGAAGGGGTTGGCCACGTTAAGCACAATCATTCCAAGCGTCGTGCCGCCACCCATTTTTAGTTGGCGAGCCAGGTCGTTTCGCACGAAGCCGAGTTCGTCCATTGTCGCTAGCACTCGTTCCAGCGTCTTTGTCGAAACGACGTCGGGCTTGTTCAGCACGTTGGACACAGTGCCGACAGACACCATCGCCCGTTCGGCCACTTCTCGAATCCCGACCGGACGGACCACGTTGCCCTCACCTTCTCGCGCGATGCGCTCAAACCATCATAGGTATGCGTGCGCGATCGAGCTGACGCCATCCCCTCGAACGTGCCAATTCGCACGTCTGCCCAGATCAGCTCTCGCGGTGCGTCGATTCGCGCACAACAAGCTCCGGCTGAAAGACGATCTGCTCATGCGCGAAATCAGACGCCCCGTCGTTCTCGCGCACCAAAAGGTCGACAGCGGAGTGCCCGATTTCGTGGCTCGGCTGCCTGATTGACGAAAGCGGCACAACGGAGGCTCGCGTGAAGTCGATATCGTCGTAGCCGATCAGTGCGACGTCATCAGGAACCCGGATGCTGCCGAGCATTGCGAATGCTTGAAGCAGCCCCATCGCCAGCAGATCGTTCGCCGCGAAGACCGCATCCGGGCGATTCAACGCGGGGCGAGAGCTCAGTCTCTCGCCCGCGGCCCTCCCCTGCAGCACAGACAGAGAATCCTGCAGAACCACGTCGAGCGTGGCATCGCTCACGTCGGCGACCGCTTTCTGCGCACCCTCGAGGCGATCGGCAACCTGTCGAATTCGCGCCGGGCCCCCAACGAAAACGATGCGTCGTCTGCCGATGTCGAGCAGATGCTTCACGGCCATGTATCCGCCCGCGACGTCGTCGACGGCAACCGACGAGAAGTCATCGCTGTCAGTCTGCCGGTCGACGAGCACCGTCGGGGTCCCTTGCCGACGAAGCGACTCGAGTCTTTCGGGCCGTGCTCCAACGGGAGTTAGCAGGATGCCGAAGACGCGCTGCTCTGCGAAGAGGTCGAGGTGCTCCGATTCGCGGCTCGAGTCCTCGTCGCTGTTGGCGAGCAGAACAGAAAGCCCAGCTTCGCGAGCGCGATCTTCAGCACCTCGAGCGATGTCGGTGAAGAAGGGATTCCCGATGTCGAGAACCGAGAGCCCAATACTGCGGCTATGGCCCGCGCGCAGCTGGCGCGCGGCATCGTTGCGCACAAAGCCAAGGTCGGCGATCGCCGTTGTGACGCGTTTGACGGTAGTCGGCGCTACCCGCTCGGGGCGATTCAGCACATTAGACACCGTGCCGACGGACACGCCGGCCCTATCGGCGACGTCGCGAACACTCGCTGCCATTCGGGCCTCCCATTGTGACTGCCGCCAGCATACACGGGTGAGTGAAACGTCTCATACCCACAACATGTGCCATTCTGCCTTGACATCTGCATAGACGCGTATCTAGTCTAATTGCACCCCTGAAACGATTCATTGCCTACCCTTCGGAGCCCGATCAATGTCGATCCCTGACACCCCTGCAATTCTCGAGCTGCGCGACGTGCGAAAGACCTTCGGGTCGGTCGTCGCCCTCGATGCAGGCAGCTTGACGCTCGTCCCCGGCTCAATCCACGCGCTCGTCGGCGAGAACGGCGCAGGCAAGTCGACACTCGTCAAGGTGATCGCCGGCGTGCACCGCCGAGACTCGGGGGCCATGACGTTGGCGGGCGAGAGCGTCGATTTTGCCTCAACGGCAGAGGCGAAGAACGCGGGAATCGCCGTCATCTACCAAGAGCCGACACTCTTCCCCGACCTCTCGGTTGCCGAGAACGTGTTTATGGGGCGTCACCCCGTGCGAGCCGCGGGGGCCATCGATCGCCGCACAATGAACGACGAGACAGCACAGCTGTTTGACCGTCTCGGCGTCTCCATTGACCCCGCGCGACCTGCACTCGGGCTTTCCATCGCCGACCAGCAAGTGCTCGAGATCGCCAAGGCGATCTCGCTCGACGCCCGAGTTCTCGTGATGGATGAGCCGACAGCAGCACTGAGCGGTGTCGAGGTGACTCGCCTCTTCACCATCGCGCGCGCTCTGCGCGACGAGGGCCGAGGCATCGTGTTCATCTCGCATCGATTCGACGAGATCTTCGATCTTTGCGACACAGTCACGGTGATGCGCGACGGCACCTACGTCTCGACCCACAGCATCGATTCGGTCACGTCGGCCGAGATCGTGACCCGCATGGTCGGGCGCGACGTCGACACACTATTCCCGAAAACGGAGGGCATCGAGGCAGGCGACGTTGTGCTCTCAGTCGACGGCCTGACCTCGCCCGGAGTGTTCTCCGATGTGAGCTTCACCGTTCGCGAGCGCGAGATCGTGGGGCTCGCAGGACTCGTCGGCGCCGGTCGCAGCGAGATCGCACGTGCCATCTTCGGCATCGACAGTTACACCGAGGGCGCTATTCGCGTCGATGGCACGTCGCTGGCGAAGGGTAACCCGCGCAAAGCGATCAGCGCAGGCATCGGCCTCGTGCCCGAAGACCGCCGCCAGCAGGGCCTTATCGTCGATATGTCGATTGCGCGAAACATGACGCTCGTGATCAGACGCACCCTCGCCAAGTGGGGTCTGATGTCGAGCAAGCGCGAATACGACAGTGCTCGTGAGGGCGCGGCAAAGCTGCGCGTCAAAGCAGGTGACCTCGACAGCGAGGCGCGCACGATGTCGGGAGGAAACCAGCAGAAGGTGGTTCTCGCGAAATGGCTCGAAACGAACCCCCGACTGCTCATTGTCGATGAGCCGACCCGTGGAATCGACGTCGGTACGAAAGCTGAAGTGCACAGACTTCTCGACGAGCTTGCCCAGCAGGGAATGGCAATACTCATGATCTCGTCCGAACTGCCCGAAGTGCTTGGCATGAGCGACCGCGTGCTTGTTGTGCGCGAGGGGCGCCTCACCGCTGAACTCACGCGCGACGAGGCGACATCAGAGACCGTCATGACCGCAGCGACCCGAACGGGAGATGCCGCATGAACGCCACAGCGTCACGCCTGAGCGCACTCATCAAACGACGTGAGACGAGCGTCGCACTCGCCGTGATCGTCGTCGTCGTCATCGCCACACTCTTCAATTCGAACTTCGCATTCGGCTCAGATGGATTCCGCAATCTCCTCCTGACGCCCTCGATTCTCGTTCTGCTTGCGATCGCGCAGGCCGTCGTGATCATTACGCGAAACATCGACCTGTCGGTAAGCGCAGTCCTCGGCCTCTCCGCCTACGCAACAGGTCGCATGTTCACGGACTGGCCCGGAGCACCCACAATTCTCGTGATCGTTCTCGGCGTGCTGCTCGGCACGGCGCTCGGCGTCATCAATGGTCTGCTCGTGAGCGTCGCGAAAGTTCCCGCGCTCGTCATCACGCTGGGCACGCTCTACATCTACCGCGGCATCGACATCGCGTGGGCCGGCTCCACGCGCATCAACGCCTCTGACCTGCCACGCGACTTTACGGCGATCGGCACCGGATCGCTCTTCGGCATCCCGTGGCTCACCGTCATCGCTCTCATCGCGTTCGCCGTGCTCGCCTATTACCTCGGCTACACGCGCTCAGGCCGCGATCTGTACGCGATCGGGTCGAATCCGGATGCCGCAGAGCTCTACGGTCTTCCCGTTGCACGCCGCGTTTTTGGAACGTTCGTCATCTCAGGAACACTGTCGGGCATCGCGGGCGTGATGTATGCGGCACGCTACGCGACGGTGAGCGCAACGGCAGGAACGGGTATGGAACTCGACTCCGTTGCTGCGGCCGTCATCGGCGGCGTCGCGATCTTCGGCGGAAGCGGAACGGTGCTGGGAGCCGCCATCGGAGCCGTGCTGCTGTCCACCATCAACCGGGCGCTTCCCACCGTCGGCATTCAAGACTTCTGGCAGCAGGCCGTCGTCGGCGCGCTCATCATCGGCGCCATCGTTCTCGATCGCGTGCTGTATCAGCGCACACAGCGGGCACTGGCACGAGAACGACAAACCCCCTCCGCCGATCGCGAAGGAGTCAGCTCATGACGCGCACACTCGAGAAGACGACGACGGGGCCAGAAGCCCCTCCGCTGACGTCACGCCTGCGCACGCTCCTCTTCGGGCGGTCAGCGGCGATCATCGCCCTGCTCATCATCGTGTGGATCATCGCCGCGGCCAGCGTCGACAACTTCAACACCCCGAACACGCTCTACTTTCTGATCCTCGACGTCTTCCCCGTTCTTCTCATAGCGCTGCCGATGACGTTCGTCATCATCACCGGTGAGATCGACCTGTCTGTTGCAAGCATGGTCGGCCTGTCGAGCGTGACGATCGGTGCCCTGTACCAGGCGGGAGTTCCTGTACCCGTCGCGATCGCCGCGGCGATGGTCGTCGGCGTAATCGGCGGAGCACTCAACGGGTTTCTCGTGACGACGGTGGGCCTCCCGTCTCTCGCCGTGACGATCGGATCGCTCGCGCTCTACCGGGGAATCGCCGTCGGAATTCTCGGCACAACGGCCGTAACCGGGTTCCCCGATGTTTTCACCGATCTGGTGAAGGAACGTCTCTTCGGGCGCGGCACCGCGATTCCGACCGTGCTTGTCGTGTTCATCGTGCTCGCGATCATCGCGATCGTGATTCTGCACGCAACAGGGGTCGGACGCAGTACCTACGCGATCGGTCTCAACAAGGAAGCATCCGCGTTTTCCGGCATCGATGCCGGACGTCTCAAGTTCTGGTTCTTCGTGGCGAGCGGCACGGTGTCGGCACTGGCCGGCGCCTTCTGGACGTTTCGCTACGACTCCGCGCGGGGTGACAACGCCATGGGACTCGAACTCGTCGTCGTTGCGGCAGTGCTCGTCGGAGGCGTCTCTATTTTCGGCGGCCGAGGTTCACTCGTCGGCGTCATCGCCGGCGTTCTCGTGATCGGCGCACTGCGCAGCGCACTTCGCCTCGCCGACGTCTCCTCCGATGTGATCAACGTCGCGACGGGTCTGCTTCTTGTCGTGTCTGTGATCGTTCCCTCAATCATCACCGCCTTAAAGCGCTTCGCCGAGCGACGGCGTGCTGCCGCGGCATCCTGACCCTGCTCCACCCCTGCACAACACAGAAAGAAGGACGAACAATGACGTTGTTCAGAAAACGCTCCCGATCGGGAATGGCGCTTGTCGCTCTTGCCCTCGGAGTGTCACTCACGGCGACCGCCTGTTCCGCCAGCGGCGGAGAGTCCGACGGCGGCGGTGACGGCGGAGGTGACTCCTACGACATCGCGTTCTTGCCGAAGAGCCTCGGCAACCCGTACTTCGAAGCGTCTGACGCCGCGGGCAAATCCGCCATCGAAGGCTTCGGCGGAACGTACAAGGAGGTCGGGCCGACAGAAGCGACGGCCGATGGTCAGGTGACATACATCAATACGCTCACACAGCAGAGCGTCGATGCCATCGTGCTTTCGGCAAACGATCCCAATGCGCTCTGCGATGCTCTTGGCGAGGCACGGGATGCCGGCGTCGCCGTCGTCACCTTCGATTCCGACGTTGATCCCGAGTGCCGTGATCTCTACGTCTCGGCATCAAACGCCGAACTGATCGCGAAGAAGCAGGTCGATCTGATCGCCGAGCAGATCGACGGCGAGGGCCAGATCGCGATTCTGTCTGCCGCCGCCAACGCGACGAACCAGAACGCCTGGATCGAAGAGATGAAGACGTACCTCGACTCGGACTACCCTGACATCGAGCTCGTCGACACCGTGTACGGCAACGACGACGACCAGACATCGTTCGACAAGACAGAGGCGCTGCTCTCCACCTACCCCGACCTCAAGGGCATCATCTCTCCCACGACGGTCGGCATCGCGGCGGCCGCTCGCTACCTCTCGACATCGGACTTCAAGGGCGAGGTCGCACTGACCGGCCTCGGCACCCCGAACGACATGCGTGAGTATGTCGAAGACGGCACCGTCACCTCGTTCGCTCTGTGGAACCCCGAAGACCTCGGCATCCTCGCCGCCTTCGCGGCCAAGGCGCTGATCGACGGCGACATCACCGGCGAAGAAGGTGACTCTTTCTCGGTCGAAGGGCTGAGCACAGACGAGACTTCGTACACGGTGGGCGCTGACGGCGTCATCACCCTCGGCGATCCGTTCGTCTTCACCGCAGACAACATCGACGATTTCGACTTCTAGTCGTCACCGATGCGCCGGCGGTCAGCACCGCCGGCGCATCCCCCCACACTTTCGTCACACAAGGAGCAGAACCAATGTCAGATCGTTTCGATGCGATTGCCCCGGAGCTCGCCAAACAGGCCATCGAACTACCGTCGTGGGCGTTCGGCAACTCCGGCACCCGCTTCAAGGTGTTCGGCACGCCGGGCACGCCCCGCACCGTTGAAGAGAAGATTGCGGATGCTGCGACAGTTCACCGCTTTACCGGTCTCGCTCCCGCCGTCGCCCTGCACATTCCGTGGGACCACGTCGATGACTTCGCGGCGCTTCGCGGCTACGCTGCCGAGCACGGCGTGCAGCTTGGCACAGTGAATTCGAACACGTTCCAAGACGATATCTACAAGTTCGGCTCACTCACGCATTCAGACCCCTCCGTGCGTCAGAAGGCGATCGACCACCACTTCCGGTGCATCGATGTCATGGATGCAACGGGCTCGCGCGACCTCAAGATCTGGCTCGCCGACGGCACCAATTACCCGGGTCAGGGCGACATCCGTTCACGCCAAGACTGGCTGCACGAGTCGCTTTCGACCATCTACGAGCGTCTCGGCGACGACCAGCGAATGGTGCTCGAGTACAAGTTCTTCGAGCCGGCGTTCTACCACACGGATGTTCCCGACTGGGGAACCTCTTACGCACAGGTGAGCGCTCTCGGCGACAAGGCGAAGGTATGCCTCGACACCGGTCACCACGCCCCCGGAACCAACATCGAGTTCATCGTTGCGCAGCTTCTGCGTCTCGGCAAGCTCGGCTCGTTCGACTTCAACTCACGCTTCTACGCAGACGACGACCTGATCGTCGGAGCGGCCGATCCATTCCAGCTGTTCCGCATTCTCATGGAAGTCGTACGCGGAGGCGGTTTCAACAACCCCGACGTGGCGTTCATGCTCGACCAGTGCCACAACGTCGAAGACAAGATCCCCGGCCAGATCCGTTCTGTGCTCAACGTTCAAGAGATGACGGCGCGGGCGCTCCTGCTCGACCGCGATGCTCTTAACGCCGCGCAGAGCGAGCACGATGTGCTTGGCGCAAACGGCATCGTCATGGACGCGTTCTACACGGACGTGCGCGCCCCTCTCGCCGACTGGCGTGAATCACGAGGACTCCCTGCCGATCCGATGGCTGCCTATGCAGCATCCGGCTACCAGCGGAGTATCGAGAATGAGCGTGTCGGCGGAACCCAAGCCGGCTGGGGAGCATGACCGGCCCGTCTGCGTGCCCAACACCATCGAACTTGTGGAGAGAAAATGACTAACGCCACCGCCGCCGAGCTCATCGCGCGCAGCAACCGGCTCGGAGCCGATCCCAAGAACACCAATTTCGCCGGGGGCAACACCTCGGCGAAGGGACTCGAGACCGACCCTGTCACGGGCGAGAACGTCGAGCTCATGTGGGTGAAGGGTTCGGGTGGCGACCTGGGCACATTGACGGAGGAGGGCCTCGCTGTGCTGCGCGTCGATCGACTGCGCGCCCTGCAGAACGTGTACCCGGGCATCGATCGCGAAGACGAGATGGTTGCCGCGTTCGACCACACGCTCTTCGGCAAGGGCGGCGCCGCGCCGTCGATCGACACCGCGATGCACGGACTCGTCGATGCCGCACACGTCGATCACCTGCATCCGGATGCCGGTATCGCCATCGCGACGGCGAAAGACGGGGAGCACCTCACGGCGAAGATCTTCGGCGACCGCGTTGTCTGGGTTCCCTGGCGTCGCCCCGGCTTTCAACTGGGCCTCGACATTGCCGAAATTAAGAGCAAGAACCCGGATGCTGTCGGCTGCATCCTCGGCGGTCACGGGATCACCGCCTGGGGTAACACCTCTGACGAGGCCGAGAAGAACTCGCTCTGGATCATCGAGACCGCTGACCAATACATTGCGGAGCATTCACGGGCGGAGCCGTTTGGATCCACATTGCCCGGTTACGAGCCGCTTCCCGAGGCGGAACGCCGCGCCAAAGCGGCGGCACTCGCACCAGCGCTGCGCGCCCTCGCATCCACTGACCGTCCCGTTGTCGGTCACGTCACCGACTCTGATGTTGTGCTCGACTTTCTGAGTGCGGCAGAGCACCCACGACTTGCCGAACTCGGCACAAGCTGCCCCGACCACTTTCTGCGCACGAAGGTGAAGCCTCTCGTAATCGACCTGCCTGCGACGGCAAGCGTCGATCAGATTCTCAAACGTCTGCCCGAGCTGCACGAGCAATACCGTGCCGATTACACCGCATACTACGAGAGCAACGCCGCCGCGGACTCGCCCGCGATGCGCGGGGCCGACCCGCTGATCATTCTCGTGCCAGGCGTCGGTATGTTCAGCTACGGCAAAGACAAGCAGACCGCGCGCGTTGCCGGCGAATTCTACGTGAACGCGATCAACGTGATGCGCGGAGCCGAGGGGTTGTCGAGCTATGCCCCGATCAGTGAGCGCGAAAAGTTCCGCATTGAGTACTGGGCTCTCGAAGAGGCAAAACTGCAGCGGATGCCGAAGCCCAAGCCGCTCGCGACGCGCATAGCGCTCGTCACCGGCGCAGCATCCGGAATCGGCAAGGCCATCGCCACGCGTCTCGCTGCTGAAGGCGCGTGCGTCGTGATCGCCGACCTTGACGCTGAGAAGGCACGCGCAGCGGCGTCTGAGCTGGGAAATACGGACGTCGCCATCGGAATCGCCGCCGACGTGTCGAATGAGAAGGCAGTGAAGGCGGCCATCGACGAGACGGTGCTTTCGTTCGGCGGCCTCGATCTCGTCGTGAATAACGCGGGGCTGTCGCTTTCGAAGTCATTGTTCGAGACGACGGAGAAAGACTGGGATCTGCAGCACAATGTGATGGCGAAGGGGTCGTTCCTGGTATCGAAGCACGCCGCGCGCGTGCTCATCGACCAACAGCTGGGCGGCGACATCGTGTACATCTCGAGCAAGAACTCGGTGTTCGCCGGGCCAAACAACATCGCCTACTCTGCGACGAAGGCCGACCAGGCGCACCAGGTGCGGCTTTTGGCCGCCGAGCTCGGCGAGCACGGCATCAAGGTGAATGGCATCAACCCAGACGGCGTCGTGCGCGGCTCGGGGATCTTCGCCTCGGGCTGGGGCGCCAACCGCGCCAAGACGTATGGAATTCCCGAGGAGGACCTCGGCAAGTTCTACGCGCAGCGCACCATTCTGAAACGCGAGGTCGTGCCCGAGAACGTCGCAAACGCCGTGTTCGTGCTGTGCACGAGCGACCTCGACCACACGACAGGGCTGCACATTCCTGTGGACGCGGGAGTCGCGGCGGCGTTCTTGCGATGAGCGCGCTTGTTATGGTGCACCGCTGCGGACAATGTACTGAGTTATGCCGGTGCACAATGTCCACAGCGATGCACGACTCCGGCGGTGAGACCGCATGAGCACAACGACCGTCGCCGCAGTTGATCTGGGGGCGTCGAGCGGCCGAGTCATGCTTGGCCGCGTCGGGCCAGACGAGCTGAGGCTCAACGCAGTTGCGCGCTTCCCCACCGGATCCGTCGCGCTGCGCGACGGACTGCATGTCAATGTCGTTGAGCTGTACCGCGCCGCCGCCGAGGGGCTGCGCACCGCGGCATCCACGGTCGACGACATCGCCTCGATCGGCATTGACGCGTGGGCCGTCGATTACGGTCTGATGCGCGATGGCCGGTTGCTCGGTCTGCCGTTTCACTATAGGGACGGCAGAACGGATGCCGCCGTCGCCGACGTACACGCGTCAACGCCGTTCGCCGAGCTCTACGCCGAAAACGGACTGCAGTTTCTGCCGTTCAATACGCTCTATCAGCTGGCCGCCGACCGTGCTGCCGGGTACCTCCACTACTCTGACAGCGCATTGCTGATCCCCGATCTGCTCGCATACTGGCTCACGGGCAATGCGTCAGCCGAGGTGACGAACGCATCGACGACGGGTCTACTGCGCGTCGACGGAAGCGGGTGGAACGACAAACTCATCGAGCGGCTGCGGCTGCCTCGAAGCATCCTTCCTTCCCTTGTGCGCCCCGGTGAGACAATCGGCCATATCAGCGGAACGGCAGCGAGCGCGACCGGCCTCGAGGGTGTCGCCGTCACGGCTGTCGGATCGCACGACACGGCTTCCGCTGTCGTCGCTGTTCCAATGACCGGCACCGACGCGGCCTACATCAGCTGTGGAACGTGGGGACTTGTCGGCGTCGAGCTCGAGCATCCGGTGCTCTCCGATGCCGCACGCGAGGCTAACTTCACGAACGAGGGCGGCGTCGACGGCCGCGTGCGATTTCTGCACAACGTCATGGGGCTATGGCTGCTCTCGGAATCGGTGCGCACGTGGGAGGCGGAGTCGGGCGAGGCGATCGATCTTGTCGCGCTGCTGGGGGCAGCCGCCGCGGTTTCCGATGAGCAGCCCGTCTTCGACGCGAATGACCCCCGTTTTCTTCCGCCAGGCGATATGCCGTCGCGCATCTCCGCATGGCTGGCAGAACGCGGAATGCCAGTTCCGCAATCGCGCACCGCAATGGTGCGCTGCATCATCGAGAGTCTCGCGGATGCTTTCGCGGACGCCGTGCTCGCGGCATCCGAGCTGTCAGGAAAGACGGTGTCGGCGATCCATATCGTGGGCGGCGGATCACAGAACGATCTGCTCTGCCGGTTGACGGCGAAGCGCGCGGGGCTCCCCGTATTCGCGGGACCCGTCGAAGCCACTGCACTCGGCAACGTGCTTGTGCAGGCGCGGGCGCTCGGCGCGGTGACTGGCAGCCTCGAGGCCCTGCGGCATTTGGTCGCTCGCACGACTTCACCTCGCCGATTCGACCCGTGATCGTGTGCCCTGAGCACCCGGTAGGGACCGCCCTAACCGGGATGGTGCGACATCGCCTTGTGCGCGATACGGTCGCATGAGGCACACATGAGACTCCTCTCATTTAGTGCCCGCATCGTCCAGCACATGCTTATGGTGACGGTATGAGACTTCACAGCATCCGCACTACAGCAATCACAGCAGCTGCACTGGCACTCGGATTGACACTGGCCGGTTGCGCCGATGACACAGGGTCGACGTCGGCCGCAGACGGCGATTCCACGTCAGGTTCGTCTCAGAGCAGCGAGAACTCCAGCGGCAACGCGGAGGGGTCCGACGCGTCCACGACCAAGCGCGGTGCCGATCTGGCGACCACGGACTTCGCGATCGAGTGGGAGGATGCCGTTGAGACGGCGCAGAGCGCATTCGACGGCGATCTCGCCGAGATCGAGCTTGATTGGAGCCGCGATCGCTACGCATATTCGATCGAGTTGGTCTCAGACAGCGAAGAGTATGAGGTGCGTATCGACGCCACCACGGGCGAGAAGTTCGGTGAGAGAACAGAGAAGATCGAATCGGATGACGTTGCCGAAAAAACCTCAGAGGTGATCGATCTTAACAACATCGTTTCGTGGGATGACGCGCTCGCCACGGCTCTCGACGCGCAGGATGGCACCGTCAATGAATGGAAGCTAGAAGGCACAGAGAGTGGCCCGCAGTGGCAGTTCGACATCGACGCGGACTCGGGCGAAGACTACGAAGTGACGATCAACGCCGAAACCGGTGAGCTACTCACAACTGACGATTAAGAGTGCTGGCACGTGGGGAAACTGATCAGAAATCGAGAAGTCGTGAGCACTCGACACAACTAGTGTGAAGAGCACATCACCCGTAATCCGAGAGGGAGTGGCGGCGATGAGCACGAAAAACAGCGGCACCGGTGGCTTTTCTGACGAAGAACGGGCAGCGATAAAGGCCCGGGCTTCAGAGCTCAAGAACGAGTCAAGCCGTGGCAAACGAAACAAGAAGGCCTCTGAAGAGCTCGATCTTCTGGACAAGATCCAGTCGATGTCTGATTCTGATCGCGTCGTGGCCGAACGTCTTCACGCGATCGTGACGGCAACGGCACCGGAACTCTCACCGAAGCTCTGGTACGGTCAACCCGCCTACGCGCGAGACGGCAAAGTTGTCTGCTTCTTTCGCAGCGGCGACACCGACAAGCAGCGGTACTCGACATTCGGGTTCTCCCCTGAGGCGGCTCTTGACGATTCCAGCGGCCTCTGGCCGACGTCGTACGCGGTCACCGAGCTCACCGCCGCGGCAGAGAAGACGATCGTCGCTCTGGTCAAGAAGGCGATGGCCTGAGACCTGAGCACTGCGGCAGTAGGCTCGACCCATGTCTCAGCAGACAGCACAGCCTGTGAAATCGGCGAATCGCGCCCTCGACATCATCGACTTCATTGCGGGTGCCGGGTCCGCGACATTCACCGAGATTCTCGAGGCTCTCTCGCTCCCCCGTTCAAGTGCGCATGGGTTGCTGCGCACTTTGGTGTCGTCCAGCTGGCTTGAACAGCATCCCGATAATCGCCGATACACGCTTGGGTTGCGAACCTGGCAAATCGGGCAGCAGTATGACGGTCATCGTCTGCTGATCGAGCAGGCGCAGCCGATCATGAACCAGCTGACGGCCGAGACTGGTGAGACTGTTCAGCTTGCACGGCTTGACGGAGTCGAGAACGTCTATATCGGCATCAGCCCGTCGCCGAATCCCATGCGGCTCGCCTCAATGGTGGGCATGCGATTACACGCTCATGCGACAGGCATTGGCAAGGCCCTACTCAGCACCCTCGACCACGACGAAGTCGAGCGTCGACTGACCGCAGTCGTGCTTCCTCGCCTGACGCCGCGCACTGTCACGGACGTCGACGCGCTACTCGCGCTTGTCGACACGGCGCGCTATACCGGATACGCGCTCGATGATGAGGAGTTCGTCGATGACTGCAGATGCGTTGCGGTTCCGCTGACGTCGGAGTCCGAGACGGGGATTGCCGCAGCGTTGAGCATTACGATGCCCAGCCATAGAACCGATGAGGCATGGCCTCACTCGCTCTACGCTCCGCTTTCGAGAGCTGCCGCTCTGATTCGCGAAGGAATGGGTCTTACACGGAGCTGAGCCACGCTCCGAGGGCTTTGCTTGCCTTTCCACGCCGGTGGTGCAATACTGCCTCGCGTTCATCCACTTGAATGCCAGTTCACATACGTGAATCTGAATCGTCTTGAGAACACGAAGTCAACGGAGATGAGCAATGTCCTCTCAGTCCCCACGGGTACGCGCCACGCAGGATCGAACGCTCGGCGCAGTCGTTCGCAAGGTCACCTGGCGCCTGATTCCCATTCTGCTGCTCATGTACATCCTTGCGTTCCTCGATCGTTCCAACCTTGGATTCGCCAAAGAGGCATTTCAGGCTGACACGGGCATATCCAACGCCGCGTACGCGCTCGGGGCCGGAATCTTCTTCCTCGGCTATGCAGCCGTCGAAGTTCCGAGCAACATCATCATGCGCAAGGTCGGCGCCAAGATCTGGATGGCACGCATCATGGTGACATGGGGCATCGTCTCGACCCTCATGGTGTTTGCACACAACGAGTGGATCTTCTACCTACTCCGAGTGCTGCTCGGCGTTGCCGAGGCGGGGTTCTTCCCCGGCGTAATTCTGTTCCTCACGTACTGGATTCCGCTCAACTACCGCGCACGGGTCAATGGCCTCTTCTACTTCGGAGCTCCCCTGGCGTTCATCTTCGGCGGACCCCTCTCAGGTGCCCTTCTCGATATGCACGGACTCTTCGGCCTCACGGGGTGGCAGCTGATGTTCTCTGTGACAGGCGTCATCACAGTCATCGTCGGAATCATCGCCTTCTTCTATCTCGACGATGGCCCTCATAAAGCCAAGTGGCTCTCCACCGGGGAGCGCGACGCACTGCTCGCCGAGCTTGCTATCGAAGACTCGGCCAAGGAGGACCATTCACCCAAGGGGTCGATTCGCGCACTCACGAATCCGAAAGTTCTCTACTTCGCGGCCATCTATTTCACCATTCAGATGAGCGTCTATGGCATCACCTTCTACCTCCCAAGCCAGATCGCAGCGCTTGTCGGCACCGACGTCGGTCTCGAGGTGGGGCTTCTCACAGCGGTTCCCTGGGGCTTCGCTCTGATCGCCACATTCGTGCTCTCCCGCCTTGCCGACAGTTCCGGTCAGCGACGTCTCATCGCCACGTGCGCGCTCGCTGCTGCAGGGCTCGGAATTGTCTTGTCGAGCGTCTTTGACAACCCGATCCTCGGGCTTGCGGCGCTTTCACTTGGCGCTGCAGGGTTCATCTCGGTGCAACCCGTTTTCTGGACGCTGCCGACCTCGTTCATGCTCGGCGCCGCCGCTGCATCTGGAATCGCACTCATCAACGCGATTGGGAGTCTCGGAGGTTTCGTGGCCCCTGTCGCTAAGACATGGGCTGAGGGGGCCTTCGGCCCCGACGCAGGACTGATTCTTTTGGCGATCATTGCCTTTGTCGGCGCGGCAATGATCTGGGCAAGCACCCTCATCAGTCCACTCATCAAGGCAACAGACGGCCGTGACGCCACCGGCGCATTCGCCGCGATCAAGGAGAAATGATTAGATGCGTGCACTTGTATTGGCCGAAATCGGGCGGCTGGCCGTCGAGGAGCGCGCGGCCGCAGCACTCGCACCCGACGAAGTTCGCCTCCGGGTCGTGGCTACCGGAATTTGCGGTTCAGACATTCACGGATTCACGGGCGAGAACGGCCGCCGCTTCCCTGGTCAGGTCATGGGGCACGAGACCGTCGGTCGCGTGGATGCCGTCGGCACAAAAGTCTCGGGGGTCGACATTGGAGCGCCAGCGACGTTCAACCCTGTCGTCATCCCGGAGTCCCAGTCACACGAATACCGAGGTCGGGAGCAGCATTCGCCCGACAAGACCGTAATCGGAGTCGCACCAGAAATTGACGCAGCGTTTGCGGACTACGTGACCGTGCCCGCTCGCAACATCGTTTCGCTGCCCGAAGACATGCCAATCGAGTATGGCGCGCTGATCGAACCTCTTGCTGTCGCGGTGCATGCCGTGCGAAGAGTTCTCACGCCCGACGTATCACGTGCACTCGTCGTCGGCGGGGGGCCTATTGGTCAGTCCGCCGTCATCGCACTCACGATGCACGGGGTCAAGACCGTGTACGTCAGCGAGCTCGATCCAGCCCGGCGCGCACTCTGCGAACGACTCGGGGCAACGGTGCTTGATCCTAAACTCGGCGACGTCACATCGAACGTGACGCGTCTCGGCGGTCTTGTTGATGTGGCAATCGACGCCGTCGGTATCAGTCCCACCCTCCGCGATGCGGTGAGCGCGACCAAATTCGGCGGGAGCGTCTGCCTTGTCGGAATGGGCTCGCCAGAGCTGTCACTCGACGCGTTCCGCATTAGCACCGAGGAGCGTACGATCGTCGGCAGCTTCACCTATTCGGCGATCGACTTCACCGATGCCGCTATGTTCGTCGCTCACGGAGATGAGCGATTCGGTGAGCTCATCAGCAGACAGGTTGCACCGAATGAAGCCGATGCCGCATTTCGGTCACTCGCGTCCGGCGACGGTACCGCAGGAAAAGTGCTCGTACGGTTCGACCGCTGAGCGTTCAGCATTCACGTGTCGAGCTTCGCTCGGAGAAAGTAGAGATCATGGCTGCCAACGAAAGAATCATCCGTCAGGTACGCGCCTATACCCTGCGCGGCGGGGGCGCTGACTACCACGACCAGCAACGTGGGCATTGGATCGACGACCATATCGCTACGCCGATGTCTGTCTATCCGGAGTATCGGGAGTCGCGTCAGAGCTTCGGGCTGAACGTTCTCGGCACCCTCGTTGTCGAGATCGAAGCTGATGACGGTACCGTCGGGTTCTCTGTCACAACGGCGGGCGAAATCGGCGCATTCATCGTAGAGAAGCACCTTGCACGCTTCCTTGAGGGAGCTACGGTCACCGACATCGAACGCATCTGGGATCAGATGTATAAGTCGACGTTGTTCTACGGACGTCGAGGCGTTGTTCTCAACACAATTTCGGGAGTCGACCTCGCCCTCTATGACTTGCTGGGAAAAATCCGGCAGGAGCCAGTATTCGCTCTTCTTGGCGGGCCCGTGCGAGACGAACTGCAGTTCTATGCAACTGGCGCGCGGCCAGACAAAGCGCAAGAGCTCGGTTTCATCGGAGGAAAAATGCCCCTCCACCACGGTCCGGCCGAGGGCGAAGAAGGGATGCGCAAGAACCTCGAGATGATCCGCGATATGCGCGAGAAGGTCGGCGATGACTTCTGGCTCATGCTCGACTGCTGGATGTCGCTCGATGTGGAATATGCGACGCGCCTCGCCCACGGGGCAGCGGAGTACGGTCTCAAATGGATCGAGGAAGCACTCATTCCCGACGACTATTGGGGCTACGCGCAACTCAAGAAGAACGTTCCGCCGACAATGCTCGTCACGACAGGTGAGCATGAGGCGACGCGCTGGGGCTTTCGTCACCTTCTCGAGATGGATGCCGCAGATATCATCCAGCCCGATGTCGGTTGGTGCGGTGGTATCACGGAGCTCATCAAAATCTCGGCGCTCGCAGACGCCCACGGTGCACTAGTCATCCCGCACGGCTCATCCGTGTACTCATACCACTTCGTCGTCACACGTACGAACAGCCCATTCGCGGAGTTCCTGATGATGCACGAAACCGCCGAAGAGGTAGTCCCGATGTTCTCGCCTATGCTGCTCGGCGAGCCCGTTCCCGTGAACGGGCGACTCACGGTTCCCGAGACCCCTGGTTTTGGCGTCGAGCTGAATCCCGAGATCGACAAGCACCGCCCGTACACGCACTGAGGCGACAACACGAAGGAAGAAGCACATGGAACTCATGAGACTCGGTCCGATTGGCAGCGAGCGCCCTGTCGTTCGTCGCAACGGGCGCACGTTTTCCCTCGACTCGCTGACCGCGGATATCGACGGAACATTCCTCGCGGAAGACGGTATTGAGCGCGCTCGTGCAGCGCTGTCGGCAGGTGATCTGGTCGAGGTGACGGATGCCGAGGGGGAGCGCATTGGTGCACCTATCGCTCATCCGATGGCTGTTCTCTGCATCGGGCAAAACTACGCGGCGCATGCAGCCGAATCTGGCGATGCTCCTCCCGAAGTGCCGATTCTTTTTCACAAACATCCCAACACAATTGTCGGCCCATTCGACGACGTCGCCATTCCTCCGGGCGCACAGCGCGTCGATTGGGAGGTCGAGCTCGGCGTGGTGATCGGCACGCGTGCGCGCTACCTCACGTCGCCCGAGGAGGCCCTGGAGCATATCGCTGGTTATGTCGTAAGCAACGACGTCTCGGAGCGCGAATACCAATCGGCTCACTCAGGTGGTCAGTGGTCGAAGGGGAAGAACTGCGAGACATTCAATCCGCTCGGGCCGGCACTCATCCCGGCAGACGATGTGGATCCTCAATCTCTGCGCCTGTGGTCGCGCGTCAACGGGGAACCGAGGCAGGATTCCAACACAAACGACATGATCTTCTCCGTCGCCACAATTGTGCACCACCTCTCGCAGTACCTCGTGCTCGAGCCAGGGGACCTCATCAACACAGGTACGCCGCAAGGGGTCGCTCTGTCTGGTCGATTCCCGTATCTTCGCGCTGGCGACACGATGGAGATCGGAATTGAAGGGCTCGGCACACAGAAACAGCACCTGGTGCCAGCACTCACGTGAAGCTGCGCAGGTAGGCTCGGAGCATGTCACAACGCCTTGTCGTCAGCACTCCGGGTAATGCACTGCGAAACATGGTCGGCGACGTGCCCGACGGCGTCGAAATGATCCGCTGGGACATGGACGGCCCTGCGCCGGTCGATCACATCGACATTGCCGTAGGCCCGTACATGGGCGGCCCTCGACCACTCGCGAATCTTGAGACGGTAACGACTCAGCTGGTGCAGAGCCAGTCCATCGGCTATGACGGCGTCACGAAATACCTTCCCTCAGGCAGAGCATTCGCCAATGCGGCATCCGTTCACGAGGCGTCAACGGCCGAACTCGCGATGGCGCTTATTCTTGCGTCGCAACGAGGAATCCCCGACTTCGTGCGCGCCGCAGACCAGGGCACATGGTCCCCTGCCCGTTACGCCAGCCTCGCGGATCGACGCGTGCTCATCGTGGGTTACGGCGGCATCGGGGCCGCCCTCGAAAGGCGCCTCGAGGGCTTTGAGGCATCCGTCACTCGCGTAGCCCGCACCGCACGCGACGTCACTGCTGGCCACGTTCACGGTTTCGATGAGCTGCCCGTGCTTCTTCCCGAAGCGGAGATCGTCATTCTTTCCGTTCCGCTCAACGCCGAGACAACACACCTCGTGGATGCTGCATTTCTCGCCGCGCTCTCTGACGACGCGCTCGTCGTCAATGTCGCTCGGGGAAAGGTCGTCGACACGGAAGCCATGCTTGTCGAAGCGCGCACGGGTCGTCTCCGATTCGGCCTTGACGTGACCGAGCCCGAGCCGCTTCCCGAGGGCCATGAGCTCTTTTCCCTACCCAACGTGCTCATCGCCCCGCACGTGGGCGGCGCCTCAACGGCAATGCTCCCGCGCATGGCGAAGCTGCTCCGCCGCCAGATCGACCATGCGCTCGCGGGCGAAGTCTTCGAAAACGTCGTCATCGCCCCCGAGCCACGCTAGCGGCGTGCACGCACCGGCGGCCTTGTCACCGCGGAGCGCACGAAGAAGGCCGCGAAGCGAGTGACCGTGCGCAGCCGACGCGATCGAGTGAAACCTCTCCCCCTGATCGACGTCAGGAGACTGACGAGGTCCCGCCACCCGATCACCATCTCATGGTCAGGCTGACTGTCGCCCACGGCGTCCGCTGGCTGGATGGTGACGCGCAGTCGTGTGAGTCCGTTCAACAGCCCAAGCGGGGTGCGAGACGACACCGATTTCGTCCCCGACAGAGTCAGCTCACGGCCGCTATCGTCGGTGAACTGAAGCTCGTAGATCATCGCTTCGTCGCGACCGTCCGGAAACAGCGAGAGAGTTCCTCTCACTGCGACGCCCGTCGCGATGTTCTCCGCGTCGACGGTGCCCACGACCTGGAGAGTGTGCGCGGGGTCAGTGAGAAAACCGTCGATACTCGCAGCCTCGACGGTCAGCATCAGGGCGACCTGTGAGCGTGCCGATGGCTCCGTGAGCATCCTCTCGGCGAAGTGAACGCCTCCTCCACGCGTCGACGCGTGGAGGTCTGCGGCAAAGAGCGCAGCGCGGTCTTCGGGTACGGACGATGGCATGACGTCACTCCACTCTGGGGCGCGCCACTCGGGGTTTCCCGCGCGCCGAATAAGGGTCTCGACCGATCTCTCGGCCACGGCGAGAATTGTCGCCGATGGGTTCACTCCCGTCGAGGCGGGGAGTACGGCGCCGTCCATCACGTAGAGTCCCGGATACCCGTGAACCTCTCCTGCCTCATCGACGACAGCCACATCTGGGTTCTCACCCGACCGGACGCCACCGAGCGGGTGGACCGTCGTCGTCCTCCTGAGCAGGGACCATGTGAACGGATTGTAAAGTCGTGCGCGAAGCAGGCGCTCGAGCAGGGGGCCGATCCGCCGCTGCGAGCGGTAGAGATGAGACTGCCACCGGTTGCGCCAGTCAAGCGTCACGCTTCCGAAGCGATTGAGTCGTAACGTGCCGTTTCCCGAATCGTGCCCCATGGCGAGAACGGTGAAGATGCGACGCCGATCGTGGATGGCACTGCGGCGGCGACGCCACCATGCGCGCGCTCTCGTGGCGGGCATGACCGCGTCGAGAAGGTCGTGGACGGCACGTGGAAAAGCGCCGTCCTGCACCTGATACCAGACGGAACGCCCGCCCTCAGGCACATCGACGATCGTGCTTGTGGTGATCGTCGGCCCGGTGCTCATATCTCCCTGGGGCGTCTTCAGCTCGGCAAGCGTGAGAAAGTCCCCGTTCCCCGAAAACCCGGCACCTAACTGCGACGACAATCGTGGGAGCGTGCCATGAACGTCGCGCGAACGCAGAAGCAGTTCGGTCGTCCCGACGGCCCCGGCGGCGAGAATGACGCGGGGCGCTGACCAGGTGCGCTGAGGGGATGCTGCGTCAGACGGCGTGGTCGTCGTCACCACGTACTCGCCGTCGCGCGACTCGATGCGCGTCACCTGGGCGTCTGTGACGGCCATGGCTCCCGCATTCTCGGCGACGGCGAGATAGGTGTGATCAAGGCTGTTCTTTGCGCCCTGATTGCACCCGATGACGCATTCTCCGACGAAGGCGCATCCGCGCTGAAGCACTCCGTGTTTGTTGGGCTTCCATATGTCGGGGTCACCGAAAGTCACGGCGAGGTTCGGTCGCATGGTCGCGTCGCTGCGGTTGCCGTTCTGCATATGACGTTCGATCAATTCGGTGCGTGCGGGCACGCGTCCGATTCTCGGGTCGATACCGACAGGTGAGACGCCCAGCATGTGTGCGGCGAGGTCGTAATAGGCGTCGAGTTGACCACGTCGTAGCCGTGACGGCCAGCGGTCGTCGAATGCCCGGTCGAACGGGCGCGCGAAGACGTTGGCGTACGCGAGCGATCCGCCACCCCATCCCGCGGCCTGCACCGTCAGCATCCGCCCGAGCCAACGGATGCTGTAGAGGCCGCGGTCCACGCCCCAGAGCCACCCGTCGTCGATGCGCGGGCGACGCGGAAAACTGCCGGGTGTCCAGCGGCGACCGCGTTCGAGAACGACGACGGAGAATCCGGACTGGGCAAGTCGCGCAGCCGCGACGGCACCTCCAAAACCGCTCCCAACGACGATGACGTCAGCACTCTGATGCTCTGTCACGTTTCGACTCTCAGGCACCCGACGCGAGAAAACGAGCCGCCCACGCGTCGCCGCGGGCAGGAAGATCCATTGCCGCGGCGGCCATGTAGAACATTCCCTGCGCGATAAAGTCATGGGCGCCGTCCTCGCCAACGCCGGGAAGCACCTCTACTCGTTCGAAGACCTCGCGCGTCCACTCGCGCATAATGTCGCGGATATTGTCATCGTCGGATGCCGCATACCCTTGAAGGATCATGAACATGAGATCACGCTCCTGCATAAGAACGCCCCATGCATCAGACATCGCGTCGAGCGGGTTCTCTTCTGCACTCTCACCCACCGAGAGCATCCTCGCCTCGACTCTCTCGAAGACATGCTTCAGCACGGCGACAAAGAGCTCGTGCTTTGTCGGGTAGATCCGAAAAAGATTCGGGTGAGAGATGTCGATGTCTCTGGCGATTGCAACGGTCGACCCGCCATGCAGCCCCTTGTGACCGAACTCAACAAGCGCTGCAGCAAGAATCTGCTCCCGTCGCACCGCAAGCGGAATTCGTGCTCTCCTCTGCGTGCTCACCTTGAAAGTTAACACTCACTATCTTCTTTCGTCAAGTGCCAGCGACGACGCTTCTCTTAAACTTTCTGAACTTTTTTCACAAGAACTCTTGCGCTCATCACACACATACCCATAGTCTGTAAAGCTGTCGTTCATCTGACGTAACGACAAGCAGAGAGGGGGCGACAATGATCATCGCAACTGCCCGGAACGAACAGGGTGCTGCAGGCTTTGTCCTCGGCGATCTCATGCGCAATGCCTCCTGCGGGAACGCATAACCGCTCGGGGTCTTCCCCTTTTCTGAACATCCTGTTCTGAGCGCCACTTAGGGCGCCATTCGTCCTGCCCGCCTCCGTGGCGATAGGTCACGTTCACGCCGGTCGGTCACCCCTTCGTGCGGGCCTTTTGACCGGCTTACCCATCGCGACGTTTGTCGCGCCCCGACGCCCTGTGCGCCGGGGGTCTTCAGCGCGCCCGCACGAGTTCACACACCATCGAAAGAGTCACAGTGAGCACATCAGTACAGTCCCCCGTCCAGCCGGTCGAGACCTCGCATCCGCCGAGTACTCGGCCCCCAACCGAAAGTCACCCGCCACAGCGCACGCGCAGGCCACGGCGCACGTCATGGCTGAGTCGGCTCCTCACGCGGCTGCGTCGCCCGCGGTTCGAAATCGACCCGCACACAGCGCACCAGAACGAGCGTGCACGCGTGCAGCGCGAAGCCGCGAACGCTCGCGCCCTCGTGTACTACGGCGGATTCAGATGACCGGATGCTGCGAGGCAGCGCCCTGCGCGCTGCCTCGCCATTCGGCATCCGCCTCACAGGCGATGACTGTCACGCCAGAGGGGCCCCATACCGCTCTTCTGGGCTCTGGTTCAGCGTGCGCTTGAGCCCACGCGTTGCCTCGTCGGCCAGCACTTCACTCTCGCCCGCTTCCAGCCCGTCGAGCGCGGCCGAAACAACATCGACGGCACTCGTCTTCGGTGCATCCAATGCGGCCGTCATATCGGTATCGACAAGCGCCATGTGCACAGCGAGCACCTGAGTGCCCTGCCCGGCAAGCTCGAGCCTGATGCCGTCCGTCGCGCTCCAGGCTGCCGCCTTCGACAGCGCATAGCTCGTGGCCCCGGGCGCCGCGAACCACGAGGCCGCAGAGATAACGTTGATGACCGCTCCGCCGCCGTTCTCAGCCAAAGCACCCGCTAGCGTGCGAACCAGAAGGAGCGGCCCGAACGCGTTCGTATCGAGTTCGTGGCGAATGCGTGCAACGTCACCGCCGATAAGAGACTCTCCCGTTGCGATCCCCGCGTTGTTGATGATCAATTGAACGTCGGCGAGTTCGTCGGCAAGAGCCGCGATGCGCGCCGAGTCGGTTACGTCGAGTTCGATTGGTTCGATCCCGTGGTCAGGCAATGTAGCGACGTCGCGTGCGGCCGCATAGATCTTTCGCGCGCCCCGCGCCTTCAACTGGGTGACGAACTCGGCCCCGATTCCACGATTCGCGCCGGTGACGAGTACGACCTTTCCCTCAATCTGCATGCCAGCCTTTCTGTAGTATTTGCTATAGATTTACGAGGCTAACACATTCCGTAGCTCTTGCTATAGAATTACGAAATGGCCGGACGTCCCCGTGGCTTCGATCGCGAAGCAGCGCTCCTCGTTGCGATGGAGCGCTTTTGGCGCAACGGCTATGACGAGACGACGGTGGCTGAACTCACACGCTCGATGGGGATCACCGCGCCGAGCCTGTACGCCGCATTCGGCGATAAAGACGCCCTCTTTTCCGAAGCGGCGGCCTATTATTTCGACAGAGTAGCCACACAGATGGATCGCGCCCTCGATCAGCCGACCGCCCACGCCGGCATCAGCGAGCTTGTCCGAATCTCTGCTGCCGCATATACAGATCACGCCAACCCACCCGGATGCTTTCTCCTGAGCGAGCCACGCTTAGTCCGCGAGCGCCGAGAGCTGAGTCGGCACATTGCCGAGCGAATTCAACGCGGCATCCGCGAGGGCGATGTTGCACCCGAGACAGATCCCGGCGCCATGGCCGACTTCATCATCGCCGTCATCGAGGGACTATCAACACGTGCTCGCGATGGCGGATCCACGACGGAGGTGCGCGCCATCGCAGACATCGCGCTCTCCACGTTTGCCGCGTCGGCGACATAAAATATCACGCTTCATCCACGCCCCGTAGTTGCATCGCCCCGGGAGTGAGTGTACAGTCACTCATATGTCCACTCGAAGCTCTACTCTCTCCACGGCCGAAGTGCGCCGACCTCTCGTCGCAGCCGCCGCGCTCGACGAGTTTTCGCGGGGTGGCTTCCACGGAACGACAGTCGCCGACGTCGCCCGTGCGGCGAAGATCTCCCCCGCCTACGTTTTCAAGCTCTTTCCCAGCAAGGAAGGCCTCTTCGTTGCCGCACTCGAGTCGTGTTTTACCGAGATACTCGGAGCACTTGAACAGGGGGCAGACGGGGCGTCCCCGCAGGAGCCGCAGGTCATTCTGCACGAGATGGGCGGAGCCTATGCGGAGCTCATTGCCGATCGACGCCTTCTCATGCTTCAGGCCCATGCGCAGTCCGTAGCCGACATTTCCGAGGTTGGCGAAGCGCTCCGCGCCGGACTCGAGCGCATCACGTCGTTCGCCAAAAGCCGGTCCCGCGGTAGCGACGACGCCGTGCAGAGCTTCGTGGCATACGGGCAGCTCTGCCATTTGATCGTCGCCGCTCGCATCGACGAGCAGCGGGCGCCCTGGGCAGGCATCCTCTCCCACGGCATCCGCCACCCGCGCTGACCTCAACGTCGACACCGCAGACGTCGCCGATTTTTGTTGCCCACAAGAGTGAGTGACTGAACACTCTATTTGTAAAGGAGGAAACATGACCAACGAGATCACAATGCGCTGGATCGCCCTGATCCCGCTCGCACTGCTCGCTGTCGCAATGTTCACGCAGTGGCAGTAACGCACATCACACATCGAAAAGGAGAACGCAATGACAACCAACATCGAGCCCACCGGTCACACCGCTGACCCCGCTCCGTCCCGGTGGACTGGCGAGAAGACCGCCTGGTGGATCGTCTTCGGTGCCACCACTCTTGGCATCATTCTGATGCTCGGGCTCTGGAACTGATTCGCGGCGCTTCGTCACGGGTGCCACGTGCCCGTGACGAAGCGCCCCAATAACTCAGCGAGCGCTGCTCGCACTGATCCGAAAGGTCAATGAAAATGTCTACAACCGAGGTCGCTGGTTCGGCGACCGTTCGAAGCCCTCGACGCTGGCTCGCACTGGTGTTCCTCGCGTTGGCGCAGTTTCTCGTCGTTCTCGACGCCTCCATCGTCAACATCGCCCTGCCCGTGCTCGGGGGCAACCTCCATATGGACACCGCTGCACTGGCGTGGGTCATTACGGCCTACGTTCTTCCCTTCGGCGGCCTTCTGCTGCTCGGCGGACGTCTCGCCGACCGCTACGGGCATCGCCGGCTCTTTCTTGTCGGCACCGCGGGATTCGTCGTGGCATCCGCGCTTGCCGGCTTCTCGATCACAAGCGGAATGCTCATCACCGCACGCGTGATGCAGGGAGTGTCGGCAGCGCTGCTCGCACCTGCCGCCCTCGCACTGCTCACCCACCTCTTCACCCAGTCTCAAGAACGCGCCCGTGCGCTTGGCGTCTGGGGCGGCGTTGCAGGCATCGGCTCGGCAGCAGGTGTGCTGCTCGGCGGTGTGCTCACCGCGTCGCTGGGCTGGCAGTCCGTGTTCTATGTGAACGTGCCGATCGGCATCGCCGTCATCGTGGCGATCCCCCTCCTGGTCGCCCCAGACGCATCAGTACAGAGGGGCCGCCTGGATGTCCTCGGCGCGGCCGCCGTCACAAGTGCGCTCGTGACCGCCGTCGGTGCGTTCAGCGCGGTTGAGCAGGTCGGATTCGTGCATCCGCTGCCCCTGACTCTCGCCGCAGCCGCCGTCATTCTCGGCATCACGCTCGTGATGATCGAGCGGCGCACGTCACAGCCCCTGATCCCGCTCGCCGTCTTTCGCAACCGCAGCTTGACTGTCGGCAACATCGTGATGCTGCTTGTCGGAGCCGCAATGATCGCACTGTTCTTCGCTCTGTCGATCTACATGCAGGCGGTGCTCGGCTACAGCGCTCTTACCGCCGGGCTCACGCAACTACCTCTGGCCGCCGCGCTCGTCGTGTTCGCGGGCATCGCACCTGCCGTGATCACGCGTTTCGGCGAGAAAAGCACGCTCATCGGCTTCCTCGTCGTGCTTGCCGCGGGCCTCGTGTGGCTCGCGTTCGCTCCATCGGATGCTGCGTTCGTGACGCAGATTCTCGGTCCGACGGTTCTGATCGGCATCGGCATCGGCGGCGCCTTCGTCGCGACAACACAACTCGCCGTCGAGGGCGTACAGGGCGGTGAAGCCGGACTTGCAGGTGGGCTCGTCAACACAAGTCAACAGATCGGCGGCGCACTCGGACTCGCCGTGCTCTCGACGCTCGCCGCAACGCGCACATCGGCGCTCACGGACGCTGGCATCGCCGCACCTGAGGCACTCACCTCGGGCTTCTCCTGGCTGTTTGTCGGGGCCGCGGCATTTGCACTCGCCGGCGCGGTTGCGGCAGGCTTTGCCGTCACTCAGCCTGGGGATCGATGACCGTCTTGATGCCGTTCCCGGCGCGAATGCTCTCGAATGCACGCTCCCACTCCGCGAGGGGCACGCTCTCGGTCACAAGGGGGTCGAGCTCGACAAGGCCCTGCTCCATGAGCATCAAGGCTCGGCGCCACGACGCCGGCGTCGACGCGAAGCCGCTCGTCACCGTGAGCTCTTTGTACAGCACAGCGTCGATGGGCAACGCCACGTCACGTCCGAAAATGCCGACTTGAACGTAGCGCCCGGCGCGCTTCACCGCGCTGAGGGCACGTGCCGCGCCCGGAGCACTTCCGGATGCCTCGAGCACAACGTCGAAGCTCTCGGCATCCGGAGTCTGTGTCGTGGTGCTGAAGCCGAGTTCCCGGGCGACCCGCAGCCGACCGTCGTCATGTGGCAGTCCCGCAAGAGTCACGGTGCCACCCTGAGCACGAGCAACCTGAGCGCTCAGCTGCCCCATCGCGCCGGGGCCAACGACGAGCACCTCGTCGCCCGGGTTTACAACCGCCGGGTCGCAGAGGCACTGCGCAACACAGGCGAGCGGCTCGGCAAGCACCGCTCCGATGCTTTCACCCGCCACCCCGTGAAGGTTGCCGATCGGAACGACGACGTACGGCGCAAAACCGCCATTCTCGAAAGAGCCGATCGAACGGCGGTTCGGGCACAGATTCACCCGCCCGTCACGACACCAATCACAACGGCCGCAGGTACTGAAATACGTTTCGGTCGCCACGCGTCGCGACACCCAGTGCCGATCGGCGTCGTCCCCGACGGCATCGACGTCGCCGAGAATCTCGTGACCCATCACAACGGGAGCGTCGTAGCCATACTCATCGCGGGCAATGTGAATGTCGGTGCCGCAGACGCCCGTCGCAATCACTCGGAGGCGCGCGAAGCCGGGCACGGGCTCGGGCACGTCGACCTCTGCCAGCTCAACACCAGCCTCGCCGCGCGCCGTCTTCAAGACGGCGCTCATTCGCGACAGCATCCATCACCCCTTTGTCGCGCCGGCGGTCAGGCCGGAGACGATGTATTTCTGCGCAAACAACGCAATCACGATGATCGGCAGAGTCATGATGCATGCCGCCGCCATGATGGCACCCCAGTCGATGCTCGCGTACGATACGAAATCGAACACCGCGACAGGCAGCGTCTTCGTGTTGGCACCCGAGAGCACGAGGGCGAACATGAAGTTGTTCCACGAGAAGATGAACGAGAGGATGCCTGCGGTCGCGATGCCCGGAACGGACAACGGCAGCAGAATCCGCAGGAACGCGCCGATCGGCGTCAGCCCATCGACAAGCGACGCCTCCTCCAGCTCGATCGGCATCGAGTCGAAGAACGACATCATGATGTACACGCTGATCGGAATCAGAATGAACATGTGCGAAACGATCAGCACACCGTACCCGCCGACCCAGCCGAGGTTCGCGAACACGTAGTACCACGGCACAAGCAGGCTGACACCGGGGATGATGCGCGCGAGCAGCACAAGCAGCGCCGACTTCTGCATGTTGAACCGGCTCATCGAGTAGGCCGCCGGCACTCCGATGAGCAGTGAGATGCCCGTTGAACAGAACGCCACCCAGAAGCTGTTCCACACGAATCCGAGGTAGTTGTCGTTGCCGAGCACATGCGAATAGTTGTCGAGAATCGGCGTGAAGAGAAACGACTTCGACGTGTCATGAATGTCGACGTTCGTCTTGAACGACGCCATGACCATCCAGGCCAGCGGCACGAGGAACGCCAGCACAACGAGCACGATCATTGTGCCTCGGAACGCGCTGTACGCCTTGAGCCGTGCCGGTCGCCTGTGCTTGACGGGGGCCGATCGCTCGGAATTCTTCGGTGTCATCGTCGCGCTCATAGCTTTGCCCCCTTTCGACGGAAAGTCAGTAACCACATCACGAACAGGATCATCAGGAAGAAGATGATCAAAACGGCGGATGCCGTTCCAAAGTCGTTGTACTTGAAGCTCAGCCCATACACGTAGATGTTCAACGTTTCGGCCTCATGGAAGGACCCGCCGCCCTGCCCCTTCACGACATAGAGCAGGTCGAATGTCTTGAGGGCATCAATCGAGCGCAGCAGCACAGCGACGAGCACAACCGGTCGCAGAAGCGGCAACGTCACATACCAAAAACGCTGCCACGCACTTGCGCCGTCGATGCGCGCCGCTTCGTCTGGCTCGTCAGAGAGCGACGTGAGGCCGGCAAGCAGAATGATCGCGATCATCGGGGTGAACTCCCAAATGTCGACGAACATCAACGTCGGAAGCGTCGTCGCCGGTTCGGAGAACCACGGTTGCGGTGCAATTCCGATCCAGCCGAGCAGTCTGTTCGCGAAGCCGATATTCGGGTCGAAGATCAGGCGCCACATCATCGCAATCGCCACCGGGGTGGCAACGAACGGCAGAAGGATCGCCACGCGAACCCATTTCTGCGCTTTGAACGGCCGCCACAGCAGAAGCGCGATGCACATACCAGCGATGAGCTCGATGGCGAGGGCACCGAACGTGAAAACGCCCGTGCGCAGCGCAGCAGGCCAGAACCGGTCAACGTCCGTCAGCACGTCGAGGTAGTTTTCGAAGCCGATGAAATCGGCCGGGGCACGCACAGAACCCTTAGCGTCCGTGACGCTCAGGTACAGGGTCCATCCGATGGGAAAGCCGATCAAGATGGCGGTGAAAATCATGGCGGGGGCGGCGAAGATCCATTTGCGGCGGGCGTTCACCCAGCGCGAGAACCGTTCTTTGCCCGAGAGCTGGTTCAGCGACGTCGTTGTCATTCGTCTCACTCGTTCATATCGGCGAGGGGAGAGCGGATGCTGGCGCTCAGGGTGAGCGCCAGCATCCGCCTTCTACTTCAGTGTCAACTATTTCTCGGAATCCAGGAGGTCCTGGAACTTCGTGCTCGCGGCATCGGCCGCGGCATCCGAGTCACCACCCGTGATCGCCTCGACGATCGGAGCGCCGACGATCTCACGTGCCTCTGCAACTCCGACAACGAGGGGCCGGTCGTTTCCGACTCCGGCCTTACCGTTCTCGGCAATGGCCTTCGCGAGTTCCTCAGGGAAGCTGGACGTACCTTCCGGGTCATCCCACACCGACGTGCGAGCGCTCGGAACGCCTTCCTGCTGAATCGCAAGAGTCATCTCGGGGCTCGTCGCCCACTTGATGAACTTCCACGCGTTGTCCTGGTTTTGCGATGCTGCGTTGATACCCAGTGCCCAGGCCGCCACGTTGTATGGCTTCGATCCCGCTGGCCCTTCAGGGAACGCTGTGAAGCCAACCTGGTCGCCGATCTTCGATTTGTCGGGACTCACGACGTTCTCGTAAAGGCTTGACGCATCGATCCAGAAGCCGGCATTGCCCTGCGCGAAGATCGCCGCAGCTTCGGGCCAACTCATGTCTGTGCTGATCTGGTCGGGACCGTAATCGTGCAGCAACTTGCCGTAGTACGCGTAGGCTTCTTTGGCTTCATCGCTGTCGATGGCCGAGTTGCCGTCATCGTCTTCCCACGCGCCGCCGAAGCTGTAGAGAAACCCAGAGAACTGCGTCACCGCTGCGGATGCCTGGCTGCGCATGACAATGCCAGCGACACCATCGTTGTCTTCCTTGATGGTCTTCGCCGCGTTCATCAGCTCTTCCATCGTTGTCGGAACCTCAAGGCCCGACTTCTCCAGAAGATCCTTGCGGTAGTAGACCATCTCGTTCTCAGTGATCATCGGAACGCCGACAACCTTGTCTTCGTACGTGGTCAGACCCACGGGTCCGTCTTGAAAGTCATCCCAGTTCCAGTCGCCCGCGTCGCTCACCTTGTCGGTGATATCGGCGAAGTAGCCGCTCTGGCCAAAGAGCTTTCCCACCTGCAGCGGGCGGTACATCATGACGTCGACGTCACTGGAGCCGGCGTTGAGCTTGACCTTGTAGTTGTCAACGAGTTGGTCTTCGCTCAACTGGTTGACGACAACCTTGAGACCGGATTCCTTTTCGAACTCCGGGATCTTCTTTGTGATCACGTCGGTCCAGACGTGATTGGCGAGGGTGATGTTGAGGGTCTTCGACCCCCCATCGTCTCCACCACCGCCACTGCTGCAGGCGGTGAGTACGCCTGCGCTGAGCAGCGCTGCCGCGGCTAGGGCCACGACACGCTTTGCCGATCCAAACTTCATTGCTTGACCTCCTGTGCTTCGTTGCACTGTGGCAGACACTGATGCGCCGTCAATCTCTAGGGTATATACAATAAGTATGACGTATCAATGACGTGATCAAAACGTGACCGCGTTCGTGACGCGGGGCAATGGAGCCGACATGCAGATAGATCTGGGCGACAAAGTCGCCGTCATCACCGGTGCGGGCCGCGGAATCGGCCGCAATATCGCACTCTCTCTCGCCCGCGAAGGAGCGCACGTCGTCGCCTGCGATGTAAACGGTGACGACATCGCTTCTGTGGCGAGCGAGCTCACGGCAATCGATCCCGCGTCACGTAGCTACACGTGCGATGTGCGCGATGCGGAGCGAATTGCCGAGGTACTCGACGACGCGCACGCAGCGCTGGGCAGCATCGATATTCTCGTCAACAACGCTGGAGTGGTGGGTGATGCCCTCATTGACGAACTTGACGAGCGCACCTGGGATTTCATTCAGGACGTCAACGTGAAGGGCACGTTCCTGATGTGCAAGGCGGTGACCCCGTACATGAAGAAGCAAGGCGCGGGGCGTATCATCAACGCGGCGTCGTTCGCAGCTATTTCGCCGCGGGTACGCAACGTTGCCTACGCAACGTC
The DNA here is from genome assembly GCF_011751765.2 of Paramicrobacterium chengjingii. Classification (GTDB taxonomy): domain Bacteria; phylum Actinomycetota; class Actinomycetes; order Actinomycetales; family Microbacteriaceae; genus Paramicrobacterium; species Paramicrobacterium chengjingii. Next base: position 390,135 of record NZ_CP061169.1, on the reverse strand, counting down.
TAAGGCGGCAGTCGTGCATTTCACTCGCGGACTCGCAGGCGAGTTGGGTCCGTGGAACATCACGGTTAACGCATATGCGCCAGGAATGATCCCCACGCAGATGAATCACTTCACAGAGTTGCCCGAGGGTGAACAACGTGAACTTCTCGATACGTTGACACTGCGGCGCTGGGGCAGCACCGATGACATCGCCAACCTGGTTTGTTTTCTTGCTTCTGATCAGGCTTCGTACATCACCGGCTCATTGATTGACGTCAGCGGCGGGAAACTCGCTACACAAATTCCGTCAGAGGCATATCAGGCGAACTAAAGCGCGAAAGCACATCGCGGAGGGGTGCGGCATGAAAGAAGATGATCAACGAGACGCCATCATGTGGCGCTCGGATGTGCCGCCACTGCCTCCGCCCCGCACCCGCTTCAATACGCGACGCGGGCACGGCCTGTACGACCGCGTCGTTGACGTCATCGGGCAGCAGATCGTCACGGGAGAGCTCCCCATCGGATCGATCATCTATGCGGAACAAGTGTGTGAACAACTCGGCATTTCACGCTCCGTCGTGCGTGAAGGAATTCGCACGCTCAGCTCGATGGGACTCGTCGAGTCACGCCCGCAGCGCGGCACACGTGTGCAGCCGCGTGATCAGTGGGATCTACTCAATCCACACGTCGTCGAGTGGCGCGGCGAGGGCCCTGAATACCTTCAGCAGATGTATGAGCTGCTTGAACTGCGTCTCGGCATCGAGCATGCCGCAGCTCATTTCGCCGCACTGCGTATGAGCGACGATGCTCGTGCCTCCGTCGTCGAAGCCGGATACACGATGCAGCGTGCCTACGAAGACCGTGATCCGCACACGTTCTTCGCCGCTGACGCCACCCTTCATCGGCTCATGCTCGAGGGCACCGGCAATGCGGTTATCGGCCAGTTCGCCGACACTGTCTCGACGGCGTTGCATATTCGCGGCAGCAATGCGTCGCGCTCGTATTCAACCGCGCAGAGCCTCGACTCGGCGTCAGCGGGGCGCCACGTCGAGCTAGCCGAGGCCCTTGCGCGTCGTGACCCGGATGCTGCGCAGAAAGCCGTGAACGAGATCATGTTCGCGACACTCGCAGAGGTGGGGCATCTACTCGAGAGTCGCGGCAGCCGCGACACGTCGCGCGAATAGATGAGGTTCTGACGCGACAACAATTTGTCGCGGGGTGCAGCTTGCAGCTTTGTCGTCCACAGGTAGAAAGTTTTGCGAGTAATCCACAATGGTGGTGTGATCGGGGGTTTGTGTCGGTAGGAATGTCGGTGGGTGCTGGAAGACTGTGGTCATGCGAAACACAGCGACAGTCTCCGATTTCGAGCCTGTGGAGGGTCCGGATGCTGTGGCTGTGCGTGTTGCGGAGAACACGCTTGCTAGCGCTGCTGAGCTTGCCTCGGTCGATCCGGCGGCGTTGTCGGCCGATGCTCTGCTGACCTACGTCGGTGTTCTGGGGAACATCACCCGCCTCGTCGAGGGCCGCCAGATCTTCAACGTCGGGGACATTGCCCGGCGCTCCAATACCGATGCTGGATTTGATGGTCTTGCTGCCCGTCACGGGTCCTCGTCCCCGACAGCTTTGTTTGAGAAGGTGACGGGGGTGAAGAACTCCACAGCGCACCGATACACGAAAGTCGCCGAACAGGCGACACCGCGGGTGTCCGACACGGGGTTGCCTCTCGATCCGGTCTTCACCCAGACGGCTGCGGCGCTTGCTGAGGGCACGATCGGTTTGGATGTTGCTGAGGTGATCACGTCGGCGTTGGCGCCGGTACTGTCTCGGGTGGCACCGGAACAAGCAGAGTGGGCCGAGAGCACACTGCTCGGCAACGCGACGGGTGCATACGGTGAGGTTCCCGTCACGGCGGATGCCCTGCGTCAGCAGGCCCGCATGTTCTGTGTCGCACTTGATCCGGATGGTGTGGAACCCACAGCGGAAGAACTCCATGAAGCACGTGCTCTGGTGTTTCGTCACCAGGACGACGGGAGTATGAGAATCACCGGCACTCTCTCCCCGGAACAGGCGGCACAGGTGACACCGGTGTTTGACGCATTCATGTCCAAGAGAACGTCACCAAAGTTCATGGAGACCGAAGAACTCGCAGCCCACGGTGAAGAACCGGAAGCACGGTCGAAGCAGCAGGAACGTGCCGACGTGTTCACCGCGATCATCGGCGGCACCGGGAAACAACAGTCCGCGCCCAAACTCCACGGCAGAGGACCCACCGTGCTGGTCACCGTGAAAGACACTGACCTTGATGCGGGTACGGGTGCGGCCTGGTCTCCGGGCACACCAGCACCGCTTCCCATGTCGTTCGTGAAGCAGATGCGATGCGACGGAGACACCCGCCAGGTTGTTATCGGCAGTGACGGTGACGTGCTGAACCTCGGGTATGCCAGACGTGAGTTCACCCCGAAGCAACGCCTCGCCCTGATCGCCCGTGATGGCGGCACGTGTGTTGCCGCCGACTGTGACATCCCCGCCTGGCTGTGTGAAGCACACCATGTGCAGGGGTGGGCGAAAGACGGGAAGACCGACGCCACCAACGGTGTCATGTTGTGTTGGTTTCATCACCGTCTGGTTGAACGAGGCGAATGGGCTCTCATCAGAGACGACACAGGCCACCCGAGACTCGTTCCACCAGACTGGTACGTCAACCGACGGTATCTCGGCAGGCGGCGCAAGCCAGGAGACAGCTCGTCAGACGACGGCCGCGACCCACCTGGCCCCGGCCGAGATACCAGGCCGCGCACCTGACGTACGCGGCGGCCCCGGGAACACCACGCACGAGTACAAGACTCGAAGCGCTACGCGGAGTGCGCCGGTGGCCACTGAGGCTTGTGCGACCGCGCCGCTTTGAGGCCGTGCGACTAGGGCTATAGCTACGGCTGCGGCTAGGACTATAGCTTCGGCTACGGCGATTCCGTTCCCACTCCCGACAGCTACTTACCGTACGAGTGACTGTGCACTGGTGAAATGACCAGCTCATTGACACAGACCTCGGCCGGAGAGTCGAGCACAAACGCGACTGCACGCGCCACATCGTCAGGACTGAGCATGCGCGTGCGCGCCTCAGCATCCGGGACCGCCGGACGTTTGTCTACGAACTCCGTGTCGATATCCCCCGGACAAATCACCGTCGCACTGATGCCATGTGCACTCTCTTGATCATTGAGCGATTCAGTCAGTGAGGTGAGCCCCGTCTTACTCGCGGAGTACGCCACGCCCGCTCCGCGCCCGAACGACCAGCCCGCCCACGATGAGATAACGACAACCCGGCCACCGCCGTTGGCCCGCATGTCAGGCAGTACCGCGGCCATGCCTCGTGCAACCGACGTGAGGTTCGTCTCGACAACTGCCTGAAACTCGGAGATCTCGAGAAGATCCCAGTTGCGCTTCGGCACATTGAGCCCAGCGCAAAACACCACCTCGGACACAGATCCAGCCTCAGCGTGGATGCGGTCGAGAGTTTCTCGTGTCGCGACGTCGTCCGAGGCATCCATGGGAAGGGCAAGTGCCGTTCCGCCCCGTTTCTCTACCTGCGCACGCACCTTCTCGAGAGACGCGACGCGTCGCCCGCTGAGCACGAGCGTGCGACCAGATGTCGCGAGCGCGACAGCACTGGAGGCCCCAACGCCAGAGCTCGCACCGATAATCCACGTCACGTTGTTTGACTCGCTCACACGCACCTCCGAAAATCCGCGGCGACTACCGCCACAATACTGCCTGAGTTTCACAGCTGAGATCGTCGGCAAACGGCTGGTAGAGTCCCCCGCATGGAACGCTCGAGCAGAACACGGATGCTGGCGTGCGCCCTCTCGCTCGGGCTCGCACTGGGTGTGGTCGGCTGCTCGTCAGGTGATTCTGACGCAGAAAACGATTCTGCGGCACCACGGCCGACGCCGTCTGTCATAGCGGAACCTACTCAGGTGCCCGCACCAGAAGGCGACGACGCGGACACGAGCGATTCAGACGAGGATGCCGCCGGGGAGTTCGACCCGGCAGACATCGAAGACCTGGGCGCCCGCGAGGGCGCATCGGGTGAAGCTCTGCAAGACGACGCCGGCTACTGGTACTACGAAGTCACGTCAGGTGACGTTGCCAGCGTGATCTGCGACCGCTTCGACCGCCGGTGGTGGCAACTCGAGACCGTCGATGTGGAGCCCGCATTCGACTGCCGCAGCACGATTTATCCCGGCCAGATTCTCGTGCCCACGGCATATCCAGAGGATCACGAGCACGATGCCCCCTGGGTGCCGAATTCCAGCCCTTTCGACGAATAGTCGTAGGCGAGAGCGTCTGCTAGCGGACGTTTCCCGCCTTCAGCCACGCGAGATAGTCAGCGACCGCACGCTCTGTGTCGTACTCGGGCGCGAATCCCGTGTCCTTGGCGAGACGTTCAATGTCCATCGGAGGCATTGACGATGTCGCCCCAGTCGGCAGCTCATATTCAACGGGCGCGCCGACGTCAGAGAGCGCTGTCATAATGTCGGCATTGGAGGTTGAACGTCCGGATCCGATGTTGTAGGTGCGGTGCGAGAGGGTGTCGGCACGCTGGAGCATGGCGATGGCCCGCCCCGTGTCTTTGACGTAACAGAGATCGAGAGCGTCGTCGGCGTAAGGCTGGGCGATCTGCGCCGAGAAGTCGGGGGCGCGCCCCCGTGCGGCTGCGTGAACCAGCGCGGGCGCAGCGAAGAACGGGTCGTCATGCCCTCGAGGCCCCCATGTGCCAGAGATCCGGAGGTTGATGATCTCAATTCCGGATGCTTCGGCAAGCTGCTCGGTCAGCAGCTCGCTGATCTTCTTCGACCGTGGAATCGGGTGCGGCGCCGAGAGCAAGACAGGCATGTCTTCACGCAGGGGCCCTTCCGCGTCAACGCCACCGTAAACACCGATCGTGCTCGCGACGCTGACCCGGTCGACTCCCCACGTCTGTGCTGCATCAATGATGTTGAAGAGGGGGCTCAGTGCCCTGCGTGCCGCGGGAGCAGCAGCGTCGGGGCCCGACAACCACTCGGCATACCCCGCGAGATGCACGATTCCCGTGATTCGGTGACGTCGTCCGACATCGAGCACGGCATCCCGATCTGTGACGTCGCCCTGTTCCACCAGAACGGGAACGTCGGCGAGGTGGTCTGGGATGCTCGTGGCGCTGCGCTGAAACAGAAGGCAGGTCTCCCCGAGTTCGTGGAGCGCCCGTACCGTGTGCGAACCGATAAATCCGGTTCCGCCCGTGATCAAGATCATGATTATCCCTTCAGTCGCATTACTGATCATCAGTATTACTGACGATCAGCGTAGCGCTACAATTGACACATGTCGAGCCCTGATGACCTTGGCCGCGAGGTGACGAGCGTTCTGGGGTACCTGCTGAAACACGCCACCCTGCAGCTGATCGCAGCCACAACCGAGGCCCTCGAGCCGTTCGGCATCGATTCACGTGATCTGGGCGTGCTGCGTGTCGTGGCATCGCGACAGTCCACATCCCAGCAGGAAGTCTCGCAGCTTCTCGGAGTGGACCGCACGACGATGGTCGCGTTGCTCGACGGGCTCGAAGCGAAGAAGATCGTGTCGCGGCATCCGCTCGTTCACGATCGACGACGCAACGTCGTCGAGCTGACCGATGAGGGACAGCACCTCTTTCACGAGGCGTCACGCGTCGAGCACGAAGCGGAAGATGCGTACCTCTCTACGCTGAACGACCACGAAGCCCAGAGTCTTCGTGAGTTTCTGCACCGTGTTGTCACCGAGCAGCATCCCGGTTCCTCCGACGACTGATTCCACGGTTATCGACTGGAAGACTCCCACGCCTCAAGGGTGCGCGCGCTCTGGAACTCTCGCGTCGTGCCGTCAACAGGGTCGATGAAACGCAGAGTCTTCGCCAGTAGTTGCAACGGTGCCGAGAAGTCATCAATGGAGACATCGACGACGTCCGGGTAGAACGGATCATTCACGATCGGCAGCCCGAGATCATTCATGTGCAGGCGAATCTGGTGCGTCTTGCCCGTGCGGGGAATCGCGCGATAGCGACCGAGAGCGCCATTCTGCTCAACCAGCTCGATTCGGGTCTCTGAGTTCGGCTCACGATCCGCCACGTCGTAGGCACGCATCTCCCCGTGGATCTTGACGATGTGACTGCGCACGGTTGCCGGCAGCTCACGATCACCTGGTGCCGCGGCGATCGCCTCATATTCCTTCTCGACCTCACGACGGTCAAACATGGTCTGGTACGCGCCCCGCCACTCACGAGAAGCCGTCAGAAGCAGCACTCCGGCAGTGATGCGATCGAGCCTGTGCGCGGGGACGAGCTGTGGCATGTCGAGCATGCGGCGGGCCTTCACCACGACACTCTGCGTCACGTGCCTTCCGCGGGGAATCGTCGAGAGAAAGTGCGGCTTGTCGATCACGACGATGCGGTCGTCACGATGCAGCACGTCAAGCTCGAAAGGCACCTCGATCTCGTCGCGCAGATCACGGTGAAACCAGACGAAGGTATGCGGTGTGTAGGTGGCATTTGCGGAAAACGGAAGCCCTGCGTCGCCTGCGAATTCGCCGTTCGCGAGCATCTCGTCGATACGCTCGGGTGCCAGTTTCGGGAGTCGCTCGACGAGAAACTGCCGCATTGTCTTCCACCGGCGTTCGCGTGGGGTTCGCACCCACGCGGCATCGAGCCCGTGGCGCTGCGGAAGAGGGGAGATCGGCACTCATCGAGGGTACCCCTCCCCATTGCGGACGGGCCCACTCGCGTCGATAGACTCCGGATCATGGAGAGAATCGCACGCATCATTATCGTCGCGGGGGCGGCGAGCGTCGGGGCGATGCTGACTGGGCCGGCAGCCGTCGCTGCGGGCGCCACAACGGCACCTGCCTTCGCAGCAATCGGCCCGGTCGCAGGCGATGTGGACGACTTCGACTTTCGCAGTCTCGACGTCGACTACACGATCGGTCGTGATGATGACGGCGGCAGCATGCTCGAGGTCGTCGAGGAGTTCACGGCAGACTTCCCCGATTTCGACCAGAACCACGGCATGCGACGCAGCATCCCCGACACCTACAACGGGCAGCCTCTCGAGCCCGAGCTCGTATCGATCACCGACGCCGACGGTAACGAATTCCCAGCCGAGACCGACTCCGAAGACGGAACGTTCCAGATGACGGCTCGCTCGGATAACTACCTGCACGGCACGCAGACGTTCGTCTTCACCTACACGCTTCGCCACGTCACGTGGTCATTCGACGACACCGATGCTGACGAATTCTATTGGGACGTCAACGGTGTCGACTGGGTTCAGCCGTTCGGCTCCGTGGCCGCGACCCTGCACGTCCCCGCCGACCTCGTCGACGCCCTCACGGATGAGCAGTCCTGCTACAAAGGCGCTCAAGGCGCAACGGAACAGTGCACGATTTCAGCAACGACGGATGCCGACGGCGCGGCGATTGTGACGGCATCCGCGTATGACCTGAGCCCCTACGAGACGATGAGCATCTCGGTCGGGTTCGAACAGGGTACGTTCACGCCGTATGACACCTCGTTCTTCGCCCGCCCGTGGGGCTGGCTGCAGCTGCTGGCAACGATCGCCGCCATCGCCCTGATCATTCCGGCGATCGTCACCCGCGTTCGTACGCTCAAGGATGCTCCGGGTCGCCCTACGATCATCGCCGAGTATGAGCCACCACAGGGCATCGATGCATTGCAGGCAGCGGTCTTTCTCGGCAAGAAGGCGAAGGCAATTCCCGCCGAGGTGCTTGAGCAGGCAGTGACGGGCAGCATCCGCATACTCGAAGGAAAGCGAAAGCTGTTCGGCGGCACACGGCTGCAGGCTCAGCTTCTTGATCCGTCGAGAGCCGATGCCGATGGCCGTATGCTGTTGTACGGGCTGTTCGGGGGTGCCCCCGCCGGTGCCATCTTCGAGTTCGGCAGCACCGACCGGCGATTTTCGAAGGTCGCTCAAGACACCCTCACCTGGGCGAAGGATGTTCTGAAACGCCGCGGCGTTCGCCGCACTGATCTGAGCAAGGCAGGCAAAGGCACCCTTCTGGTCAGCTTTCTCGTGATGCTGGTGTCGATCGGTTTCGGAGCGGCCTCGCTCGTTCTGCACGTTGACCCGGGGCTGCCCATCGCGTTGCTTCTGGCGTCGATCGCGGCGTTCGTCGTCTGCTTGCTGCTCGTTGCATATACACCGCTTTCCTCCGCTGGCGCAGAGTTGCGCGATCATCTCAAAGGCCTTGAGGAGTTCATCCGGTGGGCAGAGGCCGACCGAATCAGGATGCTGCAATCGCCGTCCGGGGCTGAGCGACGAAGCTTCGACCCCACCGACGCGCGCCAGGTGCTGCATCTCTACGAGAAACTTCTGCCTTTCGCCGTGATCTTTGGCCAGGAAAAGCAGTGGGCCGATCAACTCGTCGTGCTTTACCAATACACCGGCAGTACAACGCCCGAGTGGTACTACGGCACTGGAGGGTTCAACGCCTCGGCGTTCTCGAGTGGCATCTCGACGTTGTCGACGAGCGCCGTCGCGTCGTCGTCGAGCACGGGCGGCTCGAGCGGAGGAGGCTCGGCTGGCGGCGGTGGCGGCGGAGGGGGCGGAGGCGGCGTCTAACGCCCGCTTACAGCTGCCAACCCGAGCCAGTCAGTGGTATTGTGTGGTCTGACCACTATGGTCTGACCACATCGATCTGCTGGAGGCACCGTGACTGAGGAGCAGCGCGCATGGCAGACCGTACTCTCCCGTGTCGAGTCGGATCTGCTCGACGGCACACTCGTTCCCGGTGACCGCCTTCCCGGGGAGCGCGCTCTCGCCGCTGAGCTCGGGGTCGGCAGATCCAGCGTGCGCGAAGCCTTGCGCGTGCTCGAGGTGCTTGGGCTCATCCGCACAGCCGCCGGCTCGGGACCCGGCGCTGGGGCAATTATCGTCGCCACCCCGCGAGGTGGCATGTCTGCGCTGCTGCGCCTTCAGGTTGCAGCACAGGGATTCGCTCTGCGCGACATCGTCGCTACGCGTCTGGTTCTCGAGACATCGGTCGCCGAAACGCTTGCTCACCAGCATCCGGATCTCGGCGACGCCGAGGCCCTGCTGACCGCGATGAATGCCGATGGCCTCACCCCTGATGAGTTTTTGGCTCTCGACGCTCGCTTTCACCTCTCACTCGCGGAGGCCTCGGGCAACGCCGTCATCGCGGCGACGATGGCCGGACTGCGCGATGCCATCGAGTCCTACGTGCGCGAAGGCAGCGAGCGCATCGAGGACTGGCCTCCTACAGCCGCACGGCTGCGCGCCGAGCACGCCGGACTGCTCAGCGCAATCACCGATCGCGATCCGGATGCCGCACGAACACGTGTCCACGACCACATCACGGGCTACTACGCCCAGATCACCGACCCATCGCACCGAGAGGAATCGCAGAATGGTCACTCGCCAGCTCCCGAAGCCCGCTGAGATCTTTGAGCTCATGTCATTCAAAAAGCCGGAGTTCAACGGCAGAAAACGTCGGCTCGACGCTGCGCTCACCATCGATGATCTGCGCACGATCGCCAAGAAACGCACTCCCGCCGCAGCCTTCGACTACACGGACGGAGCGGCCGAGGGCGAGATCTCCCTCGACCGCGCACGCCAGGCGTTCAAAGACATCGAGTTTCACCCCGACGTGCTGCGACCCGCCGCGAGTGTCGACACGTCGACGACGATCCTCGGTGACAGCAGCGCCCTGCCATTTGGCATCGCGCCCACCGGATTCACGCGGCTCATGCAGACGGAAGGCGAGATCGCGGGCGCGAGCGCTGCACGCGATGCCGGAATTCCTTTCACGCTCTCCACACTCGGCACAACGTCGATCGAAGATGTGAAGGCAGCGAACCCTTACGGGCGCAACTGGTTTCAGCTGTACGTCATGCGCGACCGCGAAGTTTCTTACGAGCTGACGCGTCGTGCTGCAGCATCCGGGTTCGACACCCTCTTCTTCACCGTCGACACACCCGTCGCCGGTGCGCGCCTGCGCGATAAGCGCAACGGATTCTCCATTCCACCGCAACTCACGGCAGGCACGATCATCAATGCAATTCCTCGACCATGGTGGTGGATCGACTTTCTGACGACGCCGAAACTCGAATTCGCGTCACTATCGTCAACGGGCGGCACGGTCGGCGAACTGCTCGATGCCGCAATGGACCCGACGATCAGCTTCGACGATCTCGATGTCATTCGAGGCATGTGGCCGGGCAAGATTGTGGTGAAGGGCGTGCAGAACGTCGCCGACGCCGCCAAGCTCGTAGATCTCGGCGTCGATGGCATCGTGCTCTCAAACCACGGTGGGCGCCAGCTCGACCGCGCCCCGATCCCGTTTCACCTGCTGCCGAGTGTGCGTCGCGAGGTCGGGGACGACGCCACGGTGATGGTCGATACCGGCATCATGAACGGAGCGGACATCGTCGCCTCTGTCGCCCTCGGTGCCGACTTCACGCTCATTGGCCGCGCGTATCTCTACGGGCTCATGGCGGGTGGCCGCGAGGGAGTCAACCGCACAATCGCGATTCTGCGCGACGAAATCGTTCGCACCATGAAGCTACTCGGTGTCTCTTCGCTCGCGGAGCTGCAACCGCGTCATGTCACCCAGCTCTCGCGATTCATGCGACTTTCATCGGATGCTGTCGAGGCGGCGAGCACAACAGACTGACTGCCCTGTAGGGTCGCATCATGATCACGCTGCGGCCCTGGAGACTCTCCGATGCCTCTGCGCTGCGAGAGTGCATTGCCACCTCGCCCGACCTCACTCGCCAGGTGGGCACTGCCGATGTGTCGTCGGTCGAAGCCTGCCGCGCGTTCATCCGCGATGCGCTGCCCAACGAAGCATCCGCCGTCAATTTTGCCTCGTGCGTCGACGATGTTCCCGTGGGCAACATCGGGATCAGCAGCATCGAATACCGCCACAGCACCGGCTGGACGTATTACTGGCTCGCTGCTGGCGCCCGCGGGCAGGGCATCGCGACCCGCGCACTCGCGACTGTTGCGACGTGGGCGTTCACGGAACAGAGCATTCATCGTCTCGAACTCGGGCACCGCGTCGATAATCCTGCATCCTGCCGGGTCGCCACGCGTGCCGGGTTCATTGTCGAAGGCGTCGAACGCGAGAGGCTCCGTTACGGAACCGAACGGTTCGACGTTGAGACGCATGCACGGCTGGCGACGGATGCCACCATCGACTTCGACCCACTGCCCCTTGCCGCGTGACCAGAGTTCCCGTGAGGCGAACATGAGAACTCTCTCATCACGATCTCACCGCCACGGCATGGTTCTCAGCCACACTTGAGCCATGGCACGTTTCCGCTGGCTGGCGATTCCTGCTGCGCTCGTCATCGCAGCGGGAATCTGGTGGAGCGCCGAGATGCTGCTTCAGCCCGAAGAACCCTCGCTGGGGCCGGCAGTTGTCATCACTCCGACAGGCACGCCCGATCCCGATTCGGGTACCCCGACGCCCACCAAGCCTCCATCGACGACGCCACCGCCCGGAGACGGTGCATCGACGGTGCCGCCGGCGCCACCGCCTGATGCCGGTGACGATGACGACGATGACGATGACGATGACGACGATGATGATGACGACGATGACTGAACGTCGCCGCGGGGTAACAGCGCGCACGCGTATTCTCGCCTGGATTCTGCTGCTGGTGACAATCGCCGTCGTCGCGATCGTTGCCGTCACCGGTCGATCGCTCTTCTCACGTGCGGATGCTCAGGTCGGTGCGGAGCTCAGCCACGAAGCAGACAAGTTTCGCGCCTCAGCCAGCAAGCCCGACCCCAGCACAGGAACAGAGTTCTTCACTGTGAGGGAGCTGCTCACGAGCCATCTGCAGCACAATCTCGCCGAAGACTCCGAAATGTTCTTCAGCATTGTCGACGGCGTAGCCGACCGCCGAAGCGGAGGCGACCCGGCGGCACGTCTCGATCAGGATTCTGCCTTCGTCCGAAAGGCCGCGACCGTCACGACTCCGACAACCGGGACGCTCGCGACCGATGCGGGTCCGGTGAAGTACGCCGTCATACCCGTCTCGGTCGAGGGCGACCCCGCGACGGGGCAGCTCGTGATCGCCGAGTTTCTCGCTCCGGAGCATGATGACGCGTTGGCGACGATTTGGATCATGTCGATCGTGGCCATCGTCTCGCTTCTGCTCGCCGGCGTCACCGGCTGGTTCATCGCGGGACGTGTGCTGGCTCCGATTCGCGACGTTCGCTTGACCGCAGCGCGCATCACCGAAACCGACCTCGGCCGACGCATCGACGTCGTCGGAAATGACGATGTTGCACAGCTCGCCGTCACGTTCAACGGCATGCTCGATCGACTCGAGACAGCGTTCACTGGCCAACGCCGGTTTCTCGATGATGCTGGGCACGAGCTGCGCACTCCCATCACGGTGATTCGCGGACACCTCGATGTGATGAGCGACGACCCCGACGATCTAGAGCAGACCATGCGGCTCGTCAGCGACGAGCTTGAACGCATGACACGGCTCGTTGACGATCTGGTCATGCTTGCGCGAAGCGAGCGACCAGATTTTCTATTGGTCGGGCCCACCGATCTCACCGATCTCGTCATCGAGACGTTCGCCAAGGCCACGGCTCTCGCCGACCGACGGTGGAACATCGACGAGACTCCCGAAGCCTTCGCCATCGCCGACGAGCAGCGCCTCACCCAGGCGCTGCTTCAACTGGCATCCAATGCCGTCAGCCATACCGACGAGGGCGACGTGATCACGCTCGGGGGCCGCGTGGCCGGCGACCGCGTGCAGCTCTGGGTCACTGACACCGGCGACGGCATTGCCGAAGAAGACCATCAGCGCATCTTCCAGCGCTTCGCGCGCGGCAGTGCCGAGACCCGTCGCCATGGCACGGGTCTCGGGCTCGCGATCGTCGCGCGCATCGCCGAAGCACACGGCGGATCCGTCACAATCGACTCGACCCCAGGCAAGGGTGCGACATTCATGCTCGACCTGCCGTGGACGAGCCCAGAGGAGGAGCAGTGAAACGTATCCTGATTGCCGAAGACGAAGAGCGCATCTCGTCGTTCATCGAAAAGGGTCTGCGGGCAAACGGATTTCGCTCTGAGACCGTCACCGACGGCCACTCGGCTGTCGAGTTCGCCCGGTCGGGCGACTTCGACCTGATGGTGCTCGACATTGGGTTGCCTGGGCTCGACGGCTTCAGCGTGCTGCGCAGGGTTCGCGGTGATCGAATCGAGATGCCGATCATTATTCTGACCGCACGCGACGCCATCGAAGACACCGTCGCCGGGCTTTCGGGCGGAGCCGACGACTACATGCGCAAACCGTTTTCGTTCGAGGAGCTGCTTGCTCGCGTCCGACTGCGACTGCGCACCGATTCGGCCGGAGAGGCGACAATTCTCAAATCGGGCGACGTATCGCTCGACCTCCGCACCCGTCGTGCGCTTGTCGGCGAACAGACTGTCGAACTCACCACTCGCGAATACGCGCTGCTCGAGGTATTCATGCGGCATCCAGACGAGGTGCTCAGCCGCCAGCAGCTTCTCAGCCAAGTGTGGGGTTTCGACTTCGACCCTGGCTCCAACGTCGTCGACGTGTACATTCGCTATCTGCGCTCCAAGCTCGGCACCGACCGCTTTGAAACTGTTCGCGGTGCCGGGTACCGACTCGTCGCACGCTGACGACAACGCGCGATCGCACGAGATGTGAGAACTCTCATCTGCGTTTCACTGCTCCCTTAACTCACCGCCAGAGGCTAGATGACAACAGATCATCAGGGAGAAGAACATGTCACTCGTCATCGCGATTTCGACCGACCTCATCGCCATCACGCTTCTGGCCTACGTGCTGTACTTCCGGCGGCACCGTCGTCGCGACCTGCTGCTGTCATACATCGCGCTCAACGTCGGTGTCTTCGCGGTGACGATGGCGTTGAGTTCCGTCGAGGTGGGCATTGGGCTCGGCATCGGCCTCTTCGGCATCCTCTCGATCATTCGCCTGCGCAGCGACCAGATTACGCAACAAGAGATCGCGTACTACTTCGTGTCGTTGGCGCTCGGGCTCCTCGCCGGGCTGCAGCCGTCGCCACTCTGGGTGACGCCAGCGCTCTCTGCGCTCATGCTTCTCGTGATGGCGGTCATCGACAGCCCGCATGTTGCACCGGGCAGTCGCCGGCACACCATCACGCTCGACCGTGCATTCACGAACGAGGCTGAATTGAGCGCGCACCTCGAACAGACTCTCGACGCCCACGTCACCCGCGTAGAAGTGCTCGACGTCGACCTCGTGCGTGACACCACACTCGTCGACGTTCGCTACAGCGCGCGCGTTGTCCAGGCGGATGCCCGAGAAGAGGGCGCAGTGCTGAAACACGGACAATCCTCACGATTCCGTCCTCTTCTGGGCACTTTGCCCTTCTTTCGGCACGGCTCGTCCGCGGCAGGGCACGGCGAGCACGCACCCGCGCTTGAGCGCTTTCAGGCCCCCGACGTCGCCGGCCCTGAGTCCGAATGGCGCGACGAGCACGCCGATTCCACGAAGCAGCACGCAGCAGTGACACGATGACCATCACAGGCACCGAGTTGTCTGCGACCCCGCTGCTCGATCATCTCAGCGACCTCGAGCCAATCTCGCTTGACCAGCTCAACGAGCAGGCGCGGCTCATGACGCGTGTCGACCGCAAATACTTCGTGCCGCGTGCGCTGCTTGCCGCGATGCTCGGTCAGATGCCCGGAGAGTTCCGTGTGCTTGAGATCGATCGCGCGCGTCTCTTCAGCTACAGAACCGTCTACTTCGATTCTCCGGAGTTTCGGTTCTACCGTCAGCACGTGCAGGGCCGCCGTCATCGATATAAGGTGCGCACGCGCACGTACTGCGAGTCGGGCGACTGCATGCTCGAGGTGAAGTCGAAGGGCTACCGGGGCCAGACGGTCAAGGAACGCATTGATCACGACCCTTTGACTCCGAGTGATCTGACGGCCTCAGACACGGCCTTTATCGAGAGGATCATCGGGGAGAATGCCGCGAGGCTCCGCCCTGTGCTCGAGACCGTGTACCGCCGAGCGACGCTCTGTCACGACGATCAGCGTGTCACGCTCGACCTCGATCTCGAATGCATCTCGGGTAATGAGAGCCACTTTGGGCCAAGTGACGTTCTCGTCGAGACGAAATCGCCGGGCGGAAAGGGCCCGCTTGACCGGGCGCTGCTTACGGCCGGTGTGCGGCCCCACTCGGTGAGCAAGTACTGCGTTGCCGCGTCGCTGTTGTACCCGCACTTGCCCGGCAATGCGTGGCGCCGCACGATGCGTCGCTACTTCGACGCTCCCACAACGGTTGCCGTTTGACCGAACGCCGTTTCGTGCATCAATTTCGGAGATCATAACCGGTCGGGCCCTTCGGGAAGTCTCAGATGATAGCCGTACCAGAATGGCACCACTCTGCTTCGTGCGTTGCGAGCAGCTGACCAGGATGCCGGCGAGGGCTGCGCGCTGTGAAGCCATCTCCATCACCGCGCGGAACGGAATTTCCCCGGCAACGACGCAAGACCCCACAAGGTCACGCGCCACATCGCCTCGATCACGATGCCCGTCGTCATCTTCGACCGACCGCGCGTGCGTTCCACGAAGGTGATCGGAACCTCGACGATGCGCAGACCCGCCCGGTGTGCGTGCCACAGCATGTCGACCTGAAAGCCGTATCCCTGGCTGTGCACGTCGTCACGGCCAAGACTGCGCAGAGCATCGGCCGTAAATACTCGGTACCCACCCGTCACGTCGCGATACGGCATGCGGAGTACCCACCGTGCATACGCACTGCCTCCGCGCGACAGCATCCGCCTGTGCCACGGCCAGTTTTCGATGCCGCCACCTGCCACCCAGCGCGACCCCAACACAAGGTCCGCGCCTCCGCGCGATGCTTCCAGTAGACGCGGCAACTGCTCCGGAAGGTGCGACCCATCGGCATCCATTTCGATCAGCCGCTCGAACGAACGCTCAAGCCCCCACTCGAACGCCGCCGAGTATGCGGCTCCGAGCCCCTGCTTACCTACCCTGTGCAGAACGTGAATGTGCGAATCGGATGCCGCGAGCTCGTCGGCGAGCGCACCGGTGCCGTCTGGCGAGGCATCGTCGACCACGAGAACGTGCGCGTCTGAGACAGAGCTGCGAACCCGCGCGACGACATCGGCGATGTTTGCCCTCTCGTTGTAGGTCGGGATGATGACGAGCGTTTCTACCACGACGACTCCCCCTTCCGACCTGCACATCAACGGCACGCGATCATCAAGCCTAATGGTGCCCGACTGGGTCATTCTGTGGCAGCGCCGGCGCAGTGTTCTGACCTCCGCCGACCATGCGCTTCATTGTCGGTCTCAGGGCGCGAGAGACCAGGACGCGCATGACCCATTGCGACATAACGCTTCCGACCGTGCTTCTCGGAACCATGAAGCGAATGCCACCTCCGGGGAGCACCTGCCCCGCCTCCGAAAAGGGTGCAATCGCCGTGGCATAGCGACTCGTCGCTGCAACAACGTCATCGGGCGACGCCGCGATCTCGGCGGCGAGGAGGTAGGCACCGATGAGCGCCGTCGCCGTTCCCATTCCCGACAGCGGCGAACCAGACGAAGCGGCGTCGCCGATCAACGTGACGCGGCCGTGCGAGACGTCAGGAACCTCGATGCGAACTAGCTCATCGAAATAGAAGTCCTGCGATTGCTCGAGCGCTGCCAGCATCGCCGGGGCATGCCAGCCGGCGGCGGAAACCATCCGACGCACCAACGCCAGTTGAGCAGCGCGGTCACGCCGCAATGCGGGGTGACGATCCATTCGAATCATCACGAGGACCATCGAGGTGTCGGGGTCTGGGCCGGGCCTCACGCCGACCGCGACTCCCGGCACAGCTCGCATTGTGAACCAGCCGGGCTCGATTCCGGCTGGCGTCGGCATACTGAAGAATGCAGTGTAGCCGCCGAGATACGTCGAGAAGTCTTCCTCGGGTCCGACGCCCATGCGCCTAGTCGCCGAGTGCACTCCATCACCGCCGACGACAAGGTCGAATCGATCGGCCGCTCCCGACGCGAACGCAATGTTCACACCGTCGTCGTTTTGTTCGAGAGCGGCGATGTGCTCGCCATAGCGAAGGCTCAAAAGCCCCGGCGCAGCCCCGCTCGCCTCGTCAAGACGTTTGAGAAGCACGCGGTGCAGGTCACCGCGTGCGATCTCAATCTCAGCCACTGCGCCTTTTCCGTCGTAGTCCTCCATCGACATTCGGGCGTACACGGCACCACGAGAGCCGATGTAGGCGATGCCCTTCTCATGGAGTTGATACTCGCGGATTCCAGGCATGAGTCCCATCTGCTCGGCCACAACGCGGCTTGCTCCCCGAAGATCGACGACCTGCCCTCCCTCACGGGGCGCTTCGGCTCTCTCGACGACGGTTGTGCGGATGCCCTGCTCCACGAGACGCAGAGCGAGCGCCGTGCCAGCGATTCCACCGCCTGAGATCAGAACGTGGGGAGTTTCTGTAGTCATTCGAGCCCATTTCCTCAATTTGTACATTTGTCTAAGACATTTGTACAGGAATCGGCCTTGTTTGTCTAATACAAATGTCTGAGACGCTTGACTAGAATCGAGCCATGGGAAACAGAGAAGACTTGCTGGCGGGAGCACGGAGGGTCATCGCCGAGCAGGGCATTGCCAAGACGACAGCACGGGACATTGCCACTGCGGCCGGTGTGAGCCTTGCCGCGATTGGTTACCATTTCGGCTCGAAGGATCGTTTGGTGACCGAGGCACTCGTGGAGGCGCTCGGAACCGGCATTGGTGATGATCTCGAGAACCTCGTGCTCGAAGGCACGGGCGCGTCACTGATCGACGGCTTTTCAACTCTCGTGAACGAGCTTCCATCGGTGTTCTCCGACAATAAGGAGGCTCTCCTTGCGAGTCTCGAGAACGTTGTCCGTGTTCTGCGAGATCCGAGAGAAAGTCACAAACTGCACGAGGCCGTCGCGGAGGGGTATCGGGGGATGGCGGAGAACCTCGTCGTCGCTCACCCGGAGCTCGAAGAGCGACAGGCGACCTCCATTGCCCGCCTGTACTACGTGCTCACACAGAGCCTCGGCATCCTCTGGTTGCTCGACCCGAATTCACTTCCAAGCGGAGACGAACTCGCTGAGGCAGTGGCGACGATCGGCGAGACGGGCACTATCCCACAACACAGCACGAAAATGGGGTGACGGCGATCCGCAGTTGAATCACCGTCACCCCGTCCCGGCGCGTGGTGTCAGGCCACGCGCGAGGGTGTGTCAGCGGCGCAGCTCCAAAGTGCAGCACTTGACGCCGCCGCCGCCGAGCAGCAGCTCGGAGAGGTCGACGCCGATGGGGTTATAGCCACGCTCACGCAGCTGGCCCTCGAAACCAGTCGCACGCTGAGCAATCACGACGTTGTAACCGTCTGAAATCGAGTTGAGCCCGAGAATGCGGGAGTCCTCTTCACTCACGTGAATGGCATTCGGGTACCGCTTCTCGAGAAGAGCTCGTGACGCATCGTCAAAGGCGCTGGGCAGGTACGCGATGTTCGCGTCGTCATCTCCCGTGAGCGGGTCGAGCACCGAGATCGCCGTGTCGAGGTGGTAGAAGCTCGGATTGACGAGGTTCAGTGAGATGACTTCGCGGTCGAAAGTCTCGGCAACTTCGCGGTGACTCTCGATGCTTGTGCGAAACCCCGTGCCGGCAAGGACGGTGTCCCCGACAAGAAGCAGGTCGCCCTCGCCCTCGTTGACGTTCTTCGGTTCGACGACCCGGTATCCGTTGGCGCCGAACCATTCCATGAACGCGGGGCCCTCGGGCTGACGCTCGGGGTAGGTGAACTGCGCGCCATAGGCGATGCCGTCGATCACGAAACCGCCGTTCGCGGTGTAGACCATGTCGGGCAGGCCCTCAAGCGGGTCAATCAGCTCAATCGTGTGCCCCAGCGACACATACGTGTCATACAAGGTCTGCCATTGCGCCACCGCGCGGGCCGTGTCCGTGGGGTTCTCTGGCTCCATCCACGGGTTGATGCGGTAGGAAACCGTGAAGTGCTCGGGGCGGCACATCAGGTACGTACGCGGGTTGGGCGTGCGCTCGCGTGCGGGTACGGTGACGGATTCGGTGCTGGTCATAGCGTCTCCAGTGAATATCTCAGATGCGGCGGACGCTGTCCTCTTGGCCCGGCCGCGATTCGCTCGGGCACGCCTCCGTGCTTAATTCTTGCATCGACGCCGCGCGAAAGCATCCGAAGCTGTGCATGATTCCTGCGTTCTGTCACGGCTGAACGCAAGTTTCTGTGTTTAGAATGACATACATGGACAATATTGACCGTGGAATCATCGATCTGCTCCGGCAGAATGCGCGCGCCGGGTACGGCGATATCGGGCACGTCGTCGGCCTCTCAGCATCAGCGGTGAAACGCCGCGTCGATCGTCTCGTCTCCGACGGAGTGATTCGCGGATTCACGGTGCAGGTCGATCCAGCAATCGACGGCCGACGCACCGAAGCCTACGTCGAGCTCTTCTGTCGTGGCACCGTCGCGCCCGATGAGCTTCGCCGCATGATGAGCCATGTTCCCGAGGTTGTGGAGGCGTGCACGGTGTCGGGAAGCGCCGATGCCATGGTGCACATTCGCGCCCGCAGCATCCCCGCTCTCGAAGACGCCCTCGAGCGCGTGCGTGTTGCCCCCAACGTCGATCACACACGGTCGTCAATCGTGCTTTCGCGGTTGATTGACCGCCCGATTGACTAAGGTTTTACGCTAGAACCATGGGCGATCAGAGCAGCAAGAGGCAGCGCCAGCTCCGCGCACGATTGAGCGAGTCGCTCAAGGGTCTCGCCGGGGGAATGGTGCGCGGCATGGGCATGCCGACACAGCGCATCGCGCTCCCCGGCAGCGACGATGCCGTGTCGCAGAGACACGCACGCTCCGTGATCGAGCTGTGCCTTCGCGTCGGCGAGACAATGATCGCCACGGGCGCCTCGGCTGCCGATACGGTCGCTCAGGTGCTTCGACTGAGCTCCAGCTTCGGCATCACCGGCATGCACGTCGATATTCATTTCAGCTCCATCACCGTTTCGGTGCACCGCGGGCTCGATGAAGACCCCATCTCGGTCATGCGCGTCGTTAAGGTGCGCACGACCGACTACACGCGGCTTCGTGACGTCTACCGGCTCATGGACGAGATCACTTCGGCAACGGATCCGGTCGACCCCGACCTCGCACGCCAGCATCTCAGCGAGATTCTGCAGCAGCCGCATCCGTATCGGCGCTGGGTCGTGTCGGCTGGAAAGGCGATTCTTGCCGCGGGGGTCGTCGTTATGTACGACGCCAGTTTCATCGTCATCGTCGCTGCCGCAATCTCGGCGATCATCGCCGACATTGTCACGCGACGACTGGAGAGATGGGGAATCTCAGCGTTCTTCGTTCAAATGGCCGCCGCCTTCGTGATCACCGGAATTGCCGGACTTCTGTATTGGACGCGAACATTGGGGTTCGAGCTCACCAGCGAAGTGCAACCGACGGTGATCGTGATCTCGGGAATCATGCTGCTACTGTCGGGAATCGGCCTGACTGCAGCTGCTCGAGACGCCATCGACGGGTACTACATCACTGCCTCGTCTCGCGGCCTCGAGGTCATCATGATGACCCTTGGCCTGGCTGTGGGAATCTCGCTCACCATCGGCCTCGCGATGCGCGTCGGCATTCCCATTGACGTCGGCACAAGCCTCGGCCGCACCGACAATATCTGGGCCGGAATGGCCGGGGCAGCGCTCATCGGCATCGGCTTTACGCTGACCTCATACGTGCGCATGGTCATCGCGCCGATTATGGCCATTCTGGCCGCCATCGTGTTCGCCGTTTTCTTCATCGTCAGCCCCCTGATGCCAGACCCGGGACTCGCGCCGGGCGTCGCCGGCATTGTTGCCGGCGTGCTCAGCTATCTCGTGTACCGCTGGATCATGGTGCCGGAGGCCGCGCTCACCATGGCCGGCATCATCGGACTCATCCCTGGGCTCACGGTGTACCGCGGCCTGTACACGCTCATGGACGGCCCCCAGGGAATCGTCGCCGCGCTCGGCGAACTGTTTGTCGCCCTCGCCGTCGGCATCGGCCTTGCGGCGGGCACAACGATCGGCGGGCACCTCGCACGACGCAGCTTCGGTCTCGACCGCGCCGCTGAGATTTCGCTGCGGCGCGCGCGCCGAACGCGGTAGCGAACAGCGCACAAGAAAGGAGGCAGGATGCCCCCATCCTGCCTCCATGCCGCCCGCGGCTATCCACCCGAAGACGGGTGGGTCCCCAACCACTGCACACGGACCGCATTTCCCTCAAACGACAATCGCGGCAGTGCCGCCGATGTCGCCACGTACAGAGTATCGGATTCTGACCCCTAAACGAGGGGCATACACGCTCCGGTTTTTCATTGCGGAACCCGGCTCGTCGGCTGCACCAGAACGGCAAGCTCTCGCCGCATCCAGATGTCGCCCGTCTCCCGCTTTTCAGCGCGCGTGGCAAACCGATACGAGAACACGCGTGCACGCACCGCGCGCGGGGCCACACCGCCAAACGGATCGACGCGAAGCAGCCGGAGCAGTGCCCTGTCCGCGATAAGAAGCTTCTCCACGAGCCGTGCAAACCAGGTGGCGTTCCAATCGCCGAGGGCGAGAAACCACATCTGCCAATCCAAGCGCAGGTGGTAGGGCGCGAACTGTCGCGGCCGATATGCGGTGGCTCCCGGTTTTCCCTTGAACTCGTAGGCCAGCCAGTCGTCGTCGCCGGGATGCTCGGCGAGCGTTCCCTCAATCACCACCTCGCGCCGCACCCGCGTCACGCTGCCGAACGCGCCGTACGCATTGCCGATGCCCAAGCGATTGAACCCCGCATTCATCAGCTGCCCGCGCGAGAACAGGTTGGCCACAGCAGGTACGCTGAGCCACGCGAAGACGAGAAATACAGCTGTCGTGAGGGCGAGCCACCAGATCGGTGATGTGGATGCTGTGATGCCCACAGCATCCGGCTCGCTCTGCCCGCCTAGCGGCACCCCGAACCAACTCCAGCTCGCACTTGACGTGCTGTGTCCGGTGATCCAGGCGAGGAACGAGTCGCTCACCCCCGAGAATGCGACGATGATCGTCATCCAGTTGAGCCACGCGAAGTTGCCCGTGACAACGAGCCACAGCTGCGTGACGATGATCAGCGTCGCCGCGCACCCCGCGATCGGCTGAGGAGCGAACAGCAGCAGCGGCATGCCCAACTGCACGACGTGGTTGCCGAGCGTTTCGGCGCGGTGCACCGCTGTCGGCAGCAGATGCGCAAGGCGACTGAGCGGCCCGGGCATCGGCTGCGTCTCGTGGTGATACGTCATTGCGGTGAGGTCACGCCAGCTGCTGTCACCGCGGATTTTGATGAGTCCGGCGCCCAGCTCGATGCGTACGACAAGCCACCAGAAGAACACCACAATCAGCAGCGGGGGCGCGCTCTCGTGTGACCCGAGAAACGCGGCAATGGCACCGGCCTCGAGCAGCAGCGACTCCCACCCAAACCCGTAGAACACCTGCCCGATGTTCGCGATCGACAGGTACAGCACCCACAGCAGCGCGAAGGCGACAAGCGGCAGCCACGGCGGGCCCAGCTGGGGCAGACCAAGAACGACGGATGCCGCAATGGCGACGCCGACCGCGGCGACGCCGCGCAGCATTCGGTCACTGTAGCGAAAGGCGCGCAGGCGGAAGACGCTCGGCAATCGCCGCCCCGATGTACGGGCGATGAACGCCGGCGCGGGCAGAAGGCCGTGTTCTCCGAGCAGCGCGGGAAACTGGGCGAACGCCGACGCGAACGCGATCACGAAGACGGCGGCGATGCCGCGCTGCAGCACCTCGCGCGCGATTGTGTAGTCGCGGGCGTCGAGAAGGCCGAACGCGTCGACCAGCCCCGTCATTTCCATGAGGCACCCCTTCGCCCAGCACACCACCGCGCGCGCGAACCCGCAAGTGGCTACCGCGCCGATCGGTGACGCGCGATGCTGTCCGCGTAGTCCGCCGTCAACGTCAGTTCGTGCGGCCCAACTGGTCAAAACTGCCATGGAAACCTGGCACCGTGAGCCACATGAACAGACGTGCAGCGGGGCAGGCCATGCGGAGAGGCCGGCGCAGACAACACGCCCCAGACGCCACAGCCCAGTAATGTGCCACGCCGCGGCGGGCCACGATCAGCACCGTCGCACGATTTGCGATCACCGCTGCCGACAGCGCGGAAAGCTCGGCAGCCAGACCACCTCGCCGAGTTCCTCCGTAAGTCGCGCGAGGATGCGTAACGGTGTGTCACCATCAGGAAACTTCCGAGCATATCCATCGACGATGCAGAGCAGCTCGTCGGCAGTCATTCTCATGACGTCATGCAATAACAACCTTTGCGTGTCCTCCGGACCATGGCAGGTTCATGATCATCGAAAGCCGCACCAGTGAGCAGTGGCTTGCGCGTCGAGTCGCTGTTCTCACATTCGGAGATGTGGTGCCCCGCGCGGCGTGTCGGTGACCGACACGCCGCGGTCTGCGTGGGAACTCCGAACCTACGAGTGTCCGGGAGGGACGAACCACTGCACTCACGTGAACGCGACCGCTACGAGAGCGAGACGTCGAGCACGACCTTGCCCTGCGGCCTGCCCTTCTCGACGCGGTCGAATGCTGCCGCAGCATCCACGAGCGGAAACACGGAGTCGACACGCACTTCGTACCCGTGTGTGGCGATGAGGCGTGGCACCTCGGCCAAAATGTCCCACGCGCCGTCCGCGCCGCCACCGGTCGCACGCGCCCCAAGCTCCGGTGCGCTGAAATCTGCGACCGAGACCACCTGGGCGGCGTCGTCAACGAGCGTGATCAGCTCGGGCATCGACCCGGAGCCGGCGGTGTCGAGAACGGCGTCGACATGGTCGGCAATCCCCCGCACGCGTTCGCCGATGCCGCGACCGTACCTCACCGGTTCGGCACCGAGCGATGCAAGGTAGTCGTGATTGCGCACAGATGCCGTGCCGATCACCCGGGCGCCGCGGGCACGCGCGAGCTGCACAGCTGCCGCGCCGACGCCGCCCGACGCGCCTTCGATGACGAGAGTCTGCCCGTCGCGCACGTTCAGCAGCCGTAGACAACGCTCTGCCGTCTCGGTGACAAGCGGCAGCGCCGCAGCGTTCGTCCAGCCAAGCATCGGGGGCTTCTGCACCACGTGCTTCAGCACGGCGAACTCCGCGTGGGTGCGAAACCCCCAGCCGAACACCTCATCGCCGACGGCAACATGCTCGATTCCCTCGCCGACCTCGTCGACAATGCCAGCGGCGTCAAACCCCGGAGTGGCGGGAAACGTCGCCTCGCCCATCTGCCCGTTGCGCTTCTTGACGTCTGCCGTGTTCACTCCCGCTGCCTGAACCCGAATGCGCACGCGACCTTCGCGCGCGTGCGGCTCGTCGCGCTGTCCAACGCGCATCACCGAACTGTCACCGAACTCGTCGTAGCTGACCGCCAGCATGAAGCGCCTCCCGAAACGTGTTGCCTACCCTTCGAGGGTACGACGATTGGGCAGCTCGGCGGCAAACGTCGAAGCAGCCTCGGAGGCATGTGCTCGAGCAACAACGTACCCATCGGGTCGCACAAGATAGAACTCGCCCGCAACGAGCGGTGTGTCGGGCGCCGCGGCAAAGACGTGAACCTCGCAGCCCAGTTCGCGCTCCAGCGCGCTCACGACGCTCGGGTTCACTGTGCCGTACTCGTGCACCTGCCACCGCAGAGAGCGCAGCGCCTCAAAGTTGCGGCCCGTCCACGGCAGCCGTCGACCGACAATGTCGTCACGGGAGCCATCATCGTGAACGCTTCCCGAAAAGGGGTACCGCACACGCAGCTGCGCGAGATAGCCGAAACCGCGGTTGCCGACCCAGGTGCGCGGAACGACCCTCGTGATAATCGGCGCGAGCAATCGCGGGCCAATGCGTCGCAGCGTTCTCGCGACCGGGTCGGGCGAGGTGACGAACGAAAACAGCCGGTCCGTCGTCTCGATCAGGTGGCGGGCCACCGGCATCCGCTCGGTCTCATATCGGTCGAGGATGCTGTCGTCGGCGCCATTGTTCAGCACGTCGGCAAACGCGAACGCGAGGTTGTGGGCATCTTGTAAGCCCGTGTTCATTCCTTGAGCGCCGACCGGAGAATGCACATGCCCTGCGTCTCCGGCGAGAAACACCGCGCCGTCGCGAAACCGCTCGGCTACGCGATGGTGCACGCGATAGGTGGCGAACCAGGTGTGCGATTTCCACGTCACGCCGAACACCGTGCCGATCCGCTCGCGGACGGCTGCCTCGAGAGCATCCTGATCATCGTCTGCCCCATCGCTCACCAGTGTGATGACACGGGCGTGTTTCTCGCCTTCCATGGGAAACGTCAGCAGCATGTCGCTCTCGGACGGGCGAATGTTGATGGCGTCGTCGTCGAGACCCTCGATGCCGACCGCGTCGATCACGCAGAAGATCTCGTCGTTCGTCGTGCCCTCGAATGCGATGCCCTGTGACTCGCGCACGGGTGACGAGGCCCCGTCAGCAGCCACAACGTAGCGCGCCGTGATCGCGCGCTCCACTCCGGCGTCGTCGATGAGTCGCACGGAGACTCCCCCGTCGACCTCCTCGATTGCCACAAACGTGGTTCCCCACTCGACGTCTCGGCCCCGAACCTTCATCGCGTCGACGAGTATGCGCTCATTGCGACTTTGCTCGAGAATGTAGAGTTGCGGGTACGGTGTCTGCCCCTCACCGATGGAGCCGAACTCGACGGCGTTGAACATAGTGCGCCCGTACCCTGGCCGCGCGGCCGGCGCCTCGCGCACGTTCTGCATGACGACATCGGCGACGCCGAGCTGATCGTAGATCTCGATTGATCGCGCCTGAAGACCGATGGCCCGCGATTCGCGCGTCGGCTCGTGCTTGCCGTCGACGATCACTGCGTCGATTTCGAGCTCAGCCAGCCACGCCGCCAGCATCAGACCGGTTGGGCCGGCGCCAACCACGATAACGTCGGTGTCCATGACTCCACCGTACGCTCGCGTGCGGCTTGCGGCATCCGCGTGCCCTTGCCACACTTGTCACACCAACGACAGGAGGCCCGGTGGCGAAGCCGTTTTCACCGATTGATGCGGAGCTGGGTGAGCCGGCGTTCGAGCAGCTTCGCTCTCAGCTGATCGATGCCGTGAGAAATGGCGCCGTAGCTGCGGGCGACAAACTGCCGACCGTGCGGGGGCTCGCCACCGAGCTCCATCTCGCCGCGAACACTGTGGCGAAGGCATACCGTGCACTCGAAGAAGACGGTCTTATCGAGACGCGTGGCCGCAGCGGGTCGTTCGTCTCGGCACAGGGCGATGCCACCCAACAGCGGCTGCAGCGCGCAGCAAGCGACTACGCAGCGCTCGCGCGTGAGTTGAAGGTGGATGCCGCGAGCGCACTCGACTACACCCGGTCGGCCCTCGGCATCCGTCCGTGACCTCGGCACCGCCGGCATGCAGGTGTTCTAGTTCAGCCGCCCGGCAAGTTCACTGAAGATCTCATCTGCAGTGCCCTCGATGACTGCGCGCTGAACGTCGTCTTCGATGAGCGCACGCGACACCTGCGCGAGCAGCTGCAAGTGCGTCGTGTTATCTCCTCCATCCGGCACGAGCATCGCGATCAACACGTGCACATTGTCATCCGTCCAATCGACAGACGACGCCAAGCGAACGACAAGAACGGCAGGGTTCTGAACGGACGCATGCCTTGTGTGAGGAATGGCGATGCCGCTCATGAGTGACGTCGAGAGCTGAGATTCCCGCTCCTTGAGACCGTCAAGCACGCCTGCCGCGTCGGCGCTGTATCCCCGTTTCACGACGAGGTCGGCAACAAACGCGAGTGCCTGCTCCTTCGTCGCGGCCTCGATGTCGAGCTGAATGTTTTCTCTCGTCAAGAGTTCCATGGTCGTGTCCCTTCTCCTTGTCATGCGGTAGCGCGAACGCCGGTTGACGTTGTCGCGGCAGCGGGTCGCCGAGAATTGCGAAGCCGATAGAGGCCGAACAGGATGCCGCCGACGGCCGACCCGATGACGATGGCCAGCACCCAGAGAAGCGGATTGGTCACGACGGGCAAC
Organism: Paramicrobacterium chengjingii; assembly: GCF_011751765.2. Taxonomy (GTDB): domain Bacteria; phylum Actinomycetota; class Actinomycetes; order Actinomycetales; family Microbacteriaceae; genus Paramicrobacterium; species Paramicrobacterium chengjingii. Next base: position 362,943 of record NZ_CP061169.1, on the reverse strand, counting down.
ACGAGGAAGCCGCCGTGGGGAGCGGGGGAACCTGCTCCCCAGATCAATGAGAGCACTGCGGCGATCGAGCTGGAAAGCATCAGAATCGGAATGACGACGAGGGGGTTCCGCGCGGCAAACGGAATCGCTCCCTCGGTGATGTGGGTTGAGCCCAGCGCATAGTTGACGTACCCGGCCCGCCGCTCACCCGGTTCGAATCCTCGCGGGAACAGAGAAACCGCAATTGCGGTAACGATCGGTGGGGCGATGCATGCAGCTGAGACTGCGGCCATGAATGTGATGTTCCCGTCACCGAGCAATGCGACTCCTGTGACATAGGCTGCCTTGTTCACAGGCCCTCCCATATCGAAAGCGCACATGATTCCGAGCACGAGACCAAGAATGAGGGGGTTTGCGCCCTGGAATCGGGTCAGGACGTCTTCAAGCCCCGTCGAGATCTGCGCCATTGGAGCGCTGATGACATAGGTGATGCCTCCAAAGATGAGCGTGCCCAACACGGGGAACAGGAAGATCGCCTTGAGCCCGGCAAGAGCCGCTGGCATCTTTGAAAGGAGCAGGCCGAGAAGCTGCATTCCGTAGCCGGACAGGAAGCCCGTGATGATGCCTCCGAGAAAGCCTGTGCCCATCGTGCTCGCCAGCATCCCGGTGATCAACCCGACAGTGAGACCTGGCCGAGACGATATCGACGAGGCGATAAATGCCGAGAGTACGGGAACCATGAGCCCGAGCCCGAGACTTCCGACTGTATTCAGCATCTCAGCGATGGGGTTGTATTGGTCGTTTGTGGGATCCGCCGAATAGATGCCGAAGAGGAAGGATGCTGCCAGCAGCACGCCCCCGCCCACGACGAACGGAAGCATGTGCGATACGCCGTTCATAAGGTGCTTGTAGACCGCACGCCCGTGCTTGCGCCACCCGTCGCCTGTGTGAGTATCAATTGCGGCTACGTTGAGAAAGTCGTTTTCGTCGCGCGGCTGACCCGTGCCGGCTCCGCCAGACGCCGGCGTTTGCGACGCTGCTTGTGCAGATGATGTCTCTGCCAACAGCCGATCAATGAGTGCGTCCGGATTGTGAATTCCCTCCTTGACGCCCACCTCTACAACGTGCTTTCCCGAGAATCGTCCGGAATCCACGTCTTTGTCAGCGGCGACAATCACCCCGACCGCCCGCGAGATCTCGTCGGAAGTCAGGCCGTTCTCAAGCCCGATTTGGCCGTGGGTCTCGACCCGGATCTCAATGCCTCGCGCGGCCGCAGCTTTCTTGAGAGCGGCCTCGGCCATGAATGTGTGCGCTACGCCCGTGGGGCAGCCGGTTGCAGCGACGATGAACTCACCGGTCATGGGAAGTTCTCCTTTCACATTGCGTGTCGTTTACGACAAGCGAACTGACGGTTCTGACAAAATTGCATCGGGCGCATCGACGGTGTGCACGCTGATGCGCTCCGCGAATTCCGGACGAACGGGAAACAACGTGCTCTCGTGGGCGACGGCGCTGGAGGCCCACAGCACAGCGTTCTTCAAGCGAGCAGCAGCCTCTGCAGTCTCGGAAACATACCCGGCCAGAAGTGCATCGCCGGCGCCGACAGAGTTGACGAATGGCACGTCTCGAGCAGTGGCGATGAGTGCTGTGTCGGAGTCGACATACATTGCGCCATCGGCCCCGAGGCTTGCAAGTACCGCGACAGCTCCCCGACTAATCGCAATGCGCGCTGCATCGACGACGTCGCCGTGACTGCGAAGATCGCGGCTCACGAGAGTGGCCAGTTCGTGCACGTTCGGTTTGATGAGATGCGGGCGCGCATCAAGTGCTCGCTCGAGCGGTCTGCCAGAACTGTCGACAATAACGTCGACACCGACGGCAGCGAGCCGCTCGACGAGATGCCTAACGTAGTCATTCGGAGTTCCTGCGGGCAGGCTCCCGCAGATCAACGCCGTGTCTGCCGATGCACTTGCGGCTACCGCTCGGTCAACGAGGTGCTCCCGCTGTATGGGGGAGAGCGCCACCCCGGCTTCATTGATCTTCGTTGAGTGTCCAGGGGACACCAACGTGATGTTCGTGCGCACGTTGGTATGGGTCTCTACACGAACGAATGGCATACCCGCCCGTGAGAGCTCCTCACGCATGAGCTCACCGTTGGTGCCACCACCCGGGAAAACGGCGACCGTGCTGATGCCCGCGCGATGAAGCGCCCACGATACGTTCAAGCCCTTGCCGGAAGACTCTCGCGTTCCTTGCGTGATGTGGTTGACGGAATCGAGACTGAACGACGCCACATGTATGGTCCAGTCGATGGCCGGAGAAGGCGTCACTGTGACGATCATGCAAAGACCACTTCGACGTCGACCTCGTCAAGAGACCGTCGATGGGGAGACTCAAGCTCTTGGCCGGTGACGACAACATCGATGTCGGAGACATCCGCGTACCGAACAAGCGAACGCTGGGCGAACTTCGTGTGATCTGCAAGCAGAACGACCTTTGCAGAGTTGCGAATCATCGCGGCTTTGATGGCCGCTTCCTCCTGATCGGGAGTTGCGAGGCCGTGCTCCGCCGAAATGGCGTTCGTGCCGACGATGGCGACATCGAAGTGCATCTGATTGATCGCGGCCACTGTGACAGCCCCGACCTCCGCCGTCGTGGCAGCACGCACTCGCCCGCCGAATGTCGACACCGCGACATTCTCAAGCGGCAGAAGTGCGACAGCGATCGCCAAAGCGTTTGTAAACACGCTCATCGAGCGGTTGGGAAAATGGTCTGCGACTGCCCGCGCCGTCGAGCCCGCATCGATGAGAACTGCGCCGCCCTCCGGAAGAAACCTCGTTGCCGCCGCCGCAATGCGCGACTTCTCATCGAGGTTGTCTTGGCGCGATGCGACGTCAGGTTCAAATGTCATCGACTCAAGGTGCAATGCTCCGCCGTGGACGCGGCGAAGCAGCCCACGTTGCTCAAGAATTATGAGATCTTTTCGAATCGTCTCCGTCGATGTTTCCAGATCGGCCGCGGCTTCTGCCGCGCTGATCTTTCCGAATGTGCGCAGCGTCTCGAGAAGCCTCTGCTGACGTTCGGCGGCCATCAACGACGTCGAATTCATGAACTCTCCTTGGCGAATATTGCAAGTGAGGTTGGGATTGATTGGTTAGTCTTGCATTTGCTTGCGGTTCTTGTCAAGATCAACAGCATGATCATTTCTGCGCACACGCTCTTTAGCGACATGTCGGCATCAGAGGCGGCCGCGGCCTTCAACGTGATCACTCTCGAGCATGCCGAGGCGATCGTGCAGGCGGCAGAAGAGGTAAATCGTCCGGTCATTCTCCAGCTGTCCCAGAACGCCATCGCGTTTCATCGGGGTTCACGCGCCATTGCGAAATCGATGATCGCGGTGGCCGAGGAGTCCAGCGCCACTGTCGTGCTCCACCTCGATCACATCACCGACATTGAGCTTGCGCGCTCGGCACGAGATCTGGGTTTCAGCTCTGTCATGTTCGATGCTGCCGCTCAAGATTTTGCCGACAACGTGGTCTCGACGCGCCGTGTTGCCGAGTGGGGGCATGACGTTGGCGTGTGGGTTGAAGCCGAGTTGGGCGAGATCGGAGGAAAAGAAGGAGCTCACACACCTGGAGTGCGAACTCGCCCTGACGACGCTGCCCACTTCGTCGACCTCACGGGAGTGGATTCCCTCGCCGTAGCCGTTGGGTCTTCTCACGCGATGACAACCCGGTCAGCGCACCTCGACACGGACCTTATTCACGCGATCGCGCAATCCGTCGACGTTCCACTCGTCTTGCACGGATCGTCGGGAGTGCCCGACAGCGAGCTCACCACAGCTGTCTCTGCAGGTATGAGAAAGATCAATATTGGAACAGCTCTCAACGTCGCATACACCCATGCGGTCTCAGATTGGCTCGGGACTCATGACGGAACAGACCCTCGAAAATACATCAGCCCGGCCCGGGACGCCGTCGCTCGAACCTGCGCGCACGTGCTCAACCTGTTGTCGCCGGTTTAACTGAGCTTCTACGATGCCGCACCCTCGCGAGCTCGCAGGTCTTTGCGCAAGATCTTTCCGGAACTCGACTTCGGAATCGATTCGACGAATTCGACGCTGCGGATCTTCTTATACGGCGCCACCCGCTCAGCGACGTACGACATCACATCGTCAGCCGTCACGTCGCCCTCGGCCGCCGGCACGACGAATGCCTTCGGGATTTCCTGCCCCTCATCGTCGAGCACGCCGATCACGGCGACGTCGGCGATACTCGGGTGCCCGAGCAGCAGCGCCTCCAACTCGGCAGGCGGCACCTGATAGCCGTGGTATTTGATGAGCTCCTTCACGCGATCCACGATCGTGAACCAGCCGCCCTCATTGCACGTTGCGACATCGCCGGTGTGAAAGAAGCCGTCGTCGTCAATCGCATCCGCTGTGGCTTCCGGCCGGTTCAGATACCCCATCATCACCTGAGGCCCCTTGATCCAGAGTTCTCCAGCAGCGGTATCGCCATCGTCGCCAAACTCGGTGATCTCGGCACCGCTCTCCGGATCAACCAGCTTGCACAGCGTGTTCGGCAACAGCACGCCAACCGAGCTCAGCGGGATGTCGTCACGCATGTACGGCACGGCGTGCGTCACGGGGCTCGTCTCGGTCAGCCCGTAGCCCTGCATCACCCGGGCATGGATGCGCTCGCCCGCGCGCTCTGCCGTCGCGCCGTCGAGCGGGGCAGCACCCGAGAATACCGAGTGCACCGTCGAGATGTCGTAGTCATCGACGACCGGATGCTTCGCCAGCGCGACGGCGATCGGCGGCGCAATATAGAGGTACGTGCACCCGTGGTGCTGAATGTTAGTGAGAAACTCGACTAGGTCGAACCGAGGCATCGTCACGAGGCTCGCACGTTGGCGCAAGGCGAGGTTGAGCAATACGGTCATGCCGTAGATGTGAAAAAACGGCAGCACAGCGAGCACTCGGTCGGTGTCGTGCAGGTCGATGTTCACCCGCGATTGCTCAACGTTGGCGACGAGGTTGCGGTGGCTGAGTTCGACGCCCTTCGGCGTTCCCGTTGTACCCGACGAGTACGGAAGCACGGCAAGGTGCGTAGCCGAGTCGACAGTCACCTGGGGCGGCGTCCGCTGTTCGCTCAGCAGTTCGCGCAGGTTCGGGTGCCCCTCGGCGCCGTCGAGCACAATGACGTGGTCGGCGGGGATGCCGCACGTCTCAGCGGCTTCGGCAGCATGGGGCAGCAGCGGGCCGACCGTGATGATCCAGGTGGCGCCAGCATCCTCGATCTGCTTTTCGATCTCGGCTGACGTGTACATGGAGTTGAACGTCGTCACGGCGGCGCCAAGCCTGAGGATGCCGTGGAAAACCGTGGCGAAGGCCGGGACGTTCGGGCAGAGAAGTCCAACGACGGTGTCGCTGTCGACGCCGCGCACAGCAAGCGCACCGGCGAACGCGTCGATCTGAGCTTTGAGCGCGCCGTACGTGGTCTCGATGCCGGTGGCCGGGTCGATGAGAGCGATGCGAGTGGCGTCCGCATCACTCAGGTCTGCGAACAGATAGTCGTAGACGCTGAGGTCGGGAATCTCCACGTCAGAAAACGGGCTGTGAAACACGAGAGTTCTCCTTTGAATCGTCGTGCGAGCGTCGCCGATCTGTCGCCGGCGACATCGGGTGTCCTCCATCATGCCACCGGATGCCGTCATGAGACGCGCCTGCAGAGTCCCGGTTCCGCCGGCCGTTGCCTGGCGCAACCTCAGCCAGACTCCGGCAATCACTTCACAGCGCTGGTCCTCAGTTCTTCGTGCGCCCCGCCGGTTCGCTCTCACCAACGAGCTGCCGCGAGTGGAGGATGTCGCCGATGAACAGGTCATAGAGCAGAACGCCGATCACTCCACCGATGAGCGGCCCCACGATCGGCACCCAGAAGTAGGCGCTGAACGAACCATCGACAGTGCCAGGCAGGGCGACGTCGCCCCAGCCGGCCATCCATGCGAACAGCCGCGGTCCGAAGTCACGCGCCGGGTTAATTGCATACCCCGCGTTGGCACCGAACGACATTCCGATCGCTGCAACGGCGAGACCGATCAGCAGCGGGCCAAGTCCCGCCTTGACAGCGGCGTTTCGCATGTCGATGATCGCCGCTACGAACATCACGAGGAATGCCGTGCCGGTGATCTGGTCGGCAAGGGGAATCCACATGTTGCCGTCGAAATACGGCGCAGGGAACGTCGCGAAGATCGAGAACGTGATGTTCCCGTCTGGATCCGTTCGAGCGACGCCCATCGCCTCGTTGAACGCATTGATCGCATCGAAGTACAACAGGTACACCAGGGCGGCACCGACAAATGCCCCCACCACCTGCGCGACGATATACGGCACAACCTTCTTCCAGGGGAAACGTCGTCTGACGGCGAAGGCCAGCGTCACCGCGGGGTTGATGTGGGCACCGCTGACTCCCCCAGCGACATAGACGCCGAACGCCACGGCGAACGCCCATCCCCAGCCGATCAGCAGCCAGTCACCCGCTCCGAGAAAAAACGATGTCGGGTCTTCGGTGCGCCCAGAACCCGGCAACCCGGCGACGGCCATGGCGACGACTCCGTCCCCAAAGGCGATCAGAACGAATGTTCCGAGAAATTCCGCGAGCACCTCCCCCCACGTGCCGTTCAGGCGCTTCAGGCCGCTGCCGTGCCGCAGCGCACCGCGCAGAGGTGTGATGTCACTCATGATGAGCCTCCTGGGTATCGACATCGATGTCTCTACTTCCGAGGGTCTCGTGTGAAACGGGGCTCTCATTTTGCACAGTACGCCCGCGTTGCGGGGTGCACAAGAGCACCGCGCAGCACGGCGCGCGTTGTTCTGGTGCGGTGCGCAGACCTGACGGGCTGAGTGGTCGTCAGCGCGTGCTCGGAGTCGTCGGGTTCTTCATGCGCCGATACGGCTACCCCGTCGCGCCCCTGGTGATCGACATGATCCTCGGGCCGATGGCTGAGGAGCAGCGGCTGGCCGCCGAAGATCTCGCGACGCGGGAGCGCGAGGCGATCTCGATCGAGGCACAGGTGACCGAGGGCGCTCACCGTTCGGGGCGTCAGGAAGACTAGCTCGCGGAGCCTACAATATCGGGCGGATGCTGTGGCAGCGGCATCCGCCCGATTTGCGCACTTACAGTGCACCCTTCACACGGAAGCGGCCGCAAAGGAATGCCTTGTTTCGGGCCGTGTCGATGAGCTCGAGATCGAGTGCTCGAGGAAAGAGCGGCGCACCGGCACCGAGCATGACGGGCGCATACTGCACCCACACCTCGTCGAGAAGGCCGGCGTCGGCAAACTGGCCGGCGAGTTCTCCCCCGCCCATGACCCAGAGGTCCTTCCCCGGAACAGCTGCAGTCATCTCCTCATGCACGGCGCGAACCTCCCCCTGCACGAAGCGCACGTCAGCACCCTCCGATGCGGACAACGTGCGGTGGGTAAACACCCATGACGGCCGCGTGTATGGCCAACCGTCTTCGTCTTCTTCCGCATGGATGGCTTCATAGGTGGTCGCGCCCATGGCGATGGCACCCATCCTCTGGATGAACGCAGGGTACGCCATTGGCCCGTCGAGGTCGATGTCTTGTTTCAGCAGCCAGTCCAGCGAATTCTCTGGAGTCGCGATAAACCCGTCAAGGCTCGATGCCGTGTAGTAGTGGGTGGTCATGCGCCCGATGCTACGCTTCACCACCGATCTTCGGAATACCGCGGGAAACCGCGCTCAATCGCTCCGAGTCCCCTGGTGAAAACGCATCCGTGGCACGCCCGACGTAGTCTCCCAGATCGATGAATGCCGACTCTCTTCGGCGCCCTCGACGATCCGGTAGGTCACGAGAACGACTCCCGCGGCCAGCTCCGTGAAGACCCACTCGTCGGTCTGCGGAGCCGCGCTTCGATCTTCGTTCACAAGCAGATCGAGAATCTCGTCGCGCGTCCACCGCCGACCCGAGCGTCCGATCTCAGTGAAGTCCTCGTGGAGCAGCTCACGCACCCGCGCACTGTCGCGCCTCGTTTCCGGTGAGAGCAGAGCGATCTCCGCGGCACGCACTTGGACATCGTCCTCCGCTTCACGGTTCGTCATGAATCCACAATAGTGACCGTTTTGCCGAAGTTTTGCCTCCTCAGACGTGACAGGTCAACCGTTTCCGTTCGAGCAGGTCTCATCTGCCGCCGTCTGCCCCTTAACGCTGTCGGGCAGGTCGACGGGGCCGTCCGTGGAAGGCGGAGAGGTCGCATCATCCTCGGGGGGCGTCGTCTCGCCATCATCCGCAGGCGGTTCCGTGGAGGCCCCATCCTTCGGCACAGCACCGTATTCGCCCGTTCCGCCCGTAATGGAGAGACTGCGATCGGCTTTGACGGCGTCAAGCAGTGCCGCAGCGTCTTGCTCCACCGGGATCTCACCCTCTTGACCATTGAGCATTCCCGACCCGGTGGGAAATTTCACGAACGTGATGTTCTCGGTGGGCATGCCCTTGAGCGCCAACGCGATCGACACCATGGTGTTGGGGTTGCTGAGCTCGTTGGACAGCGTCATGTTGTCGGCAGCGACGTTTGCCAGGTTGTAGAGCTTGACCGGGTTGGAGAGAGTCTCGCCCGACAATATCTTGCGCATGAGCGCCGACATGTACACCTGCTGGTTGCTGATGCGGCCGAGGTCCGACCCGTCACCGACTCCGTAGCGCGTGCGCAGAAACTGCAGCGCCGTCTCGCCCTTCAGCGTGACGTCGCCCGCCGGCAGATCGAGGTTGGTCTTCGGGTCGACAATCGGCTCACTCAGGCACACCTCGACGCCGCCGATCGCATTAGCCATGGCAGTGACACCGTTGAACTGAATGGCACCGGCATAGTGCACGGTCAGCCCGGTAAGTTCCTGCACTGTCGCAGCGGTACAGCCGAGACCGCCGTGCTTGAGCGTGGTGTTCACTTTCTGGATGCCGGCTGGAGGCTGCTCGCCCTCGGGAACAGTGCCGTCTTTGTCTTGTGGATAGGGGCACGCCGGCACGTCGACGAACGTGTCGCGCGGAATCGAAATGGCCGTGGCATTCGAGTGGTCTTCTGAGATGTGCACGAGGATGGTGACGTCGTTGAGCTGACCCGTCAATTGCTTCGGATCGCCGAAGCCGTCGCCCTGCCCCTCACGGCTGTCGCTGCCGACAAGGAGAAGGTTGAAGCCGCCCTCGATCGCGTTGACGTCGGGGACGGCCTGGCCGGAGTTTCCCGGAAGCGACACGCCTCCTCGATCGAGCCGGCCGAAGATGTCGGCAACGCCCCACGCTGCAACTCCGACAACGGTTAACGCCAGCACTGCCACCGATGCGATGGCCACCTTCAGCGTCGTCCGCAGGCCGCTGCGGCGAGGCTGACGGCCGTGACGCACCGGCGCTTCGCTCGTGTGACGACTGCTCATGGCAGCATCCTTCCGCTGAGTTTGGGCATGGTGGGGAACACTACCCGCCCCCGTCTGGAAGAATCACAGCATCTGCTGAGAGCCGCCTGTTCACAATGCCGATTCCCGAGATGATTCCGCCCGCTACGAGCATGATCGCCGTCGCCGCCATGGCTCGTCTGTAGCCGTCGATATCGAGGGTGCCGCCGATGATCAGGGCGGCGCACGCAACGCTCACGAGCCCCGCAACACGCGATACCGCGTTGTTCACCGCCGAGGCGATGCCCGCACGAGCCGGTTCGATCGCCCCGAGAATGGCACTCGTCAGCGGGGCGACGGTGATCGACAGGCCGAGGCCGAAAATCAGCAGACCGGGAAGCAGCTGCAGCCAGTAGTTGATCTCCGGCGTCACCGTGAGCATCAAAGCGAACCCCAACCCCGCGACAATCGGGCCGACGCTCATGAAGAAGCGCGGACCAAGCCGGCTCGCCAAATCGCCCATTCGGCCGGAAAGCGCAAGCATCACGAGCGTCGGCGGCATGAGCGCGATCCCCGCGAGCGTTGCGGCGAAACCGGCGACCTGCTGCAGATAGATGACGATCACGAACGTCCCGAAGCTCAGCGCGCCGTACACAAACACCGTCGCCACGTTGCCGACCCAGAAGTTTCGTGCACGAAAGAGACTCAGTGGAAGCATGGGAGCACGCGACTTCGCCTGCCAGAAGATAAATGCGGCGGATGCGGCAATACCGACCAGGAGCGGGATCGCGACGATCGGGCTCGCCCAGCCAAACCGCTGTTGCTCGATGAGCGCGAACACGAGGCCGCCGAGACCCGCGGCTCCGAGCACAGCACCGAGCACATCGACGCGCACCGCCGCTGTCGGGCGCGGCTGACGCGGCATCCGCGCCATAAGCACGAGGGTGAAGGCGATGGGGAGAACATTGATGCCGAAGATGAGCCGCCAACTGACGAGGTCGACGAGCCCGCCGCCGAGCAACGGGCCGATGATCATGGCGGTTCCGGTCCACGCCGTCCAGGTGCCGATCGCGCGGCCGCGTTCGTTGTCGTCGAAGGTGGACGTGATGATGGCGAGCGAACTCGGAACGAGAAGCGCAGCCGCGATGCCCTGCAGGGCGCGAGCAACGATCAGCAGGGTTGCCGTCGGCGCGATCGCGCACAGCAGCGACGTGATGCCGAACCACACGAGCCCCGCAGTGAGCACGCGACCCCGGCCGAACGAGTCAGACAACGACCCGGCGAGCAGAATGAACGCGCCGAGTGTGAGCATGTACGAGTCGACAACCCATTGCTGAACGGCAAGGCCGCCTCCGAGCTCGTTCTCGATTGCCGGTAGCGCAACGTTGACGATCGAGCCGTCGAGAAACGACACGAACGACGCGAGGATCGCCACGACGAGTACGAGCCTCTTGGCGCGAGCGTCGGGCGCGACAGAATCCATACCTCTGATTATCCGTCGCGGACGATCATTCGTCGACGATGAGTTTGGTGCAAGGTGCATAGTTTGGGACATCGTGCACCCGCACACCCATGCACGATGTCCCCGCCTCTGCACAATGCGCGCCAGTCCCGCCGAACACCACGCAACGCGCGTCAATCCCGCCGGACCGCGCCTGCCTCTCTGTGCAGCGCACTCCGAGACCGGGCACGTCCGTTGCTCAGCGAACTACGCCGCGAGCGGATCGACGCGAAGAAGGCCCGGGATGCCGTCGAAAGCCGGGTCTGACGACGCGATGGTCTCAATGCCGTAGGCGAGGGCTGTTGCGGCATGCACGGCGTCGCGCCCACGGACGTTCGTGCGCTCGATGAGCTCGCGAGCAAGTTCGAGCACCTCGTGATCGAAGTTCAGCACGATAAACATCGGCTCGACACGGCGAACCGCGGCAACGGCGAGTTCACGTGAGTCCCGCCGCATCCGATGATGCACCATTTCCTGCAGCATCTCCCTGCTCGCGTATGCTCGACCTCGTCCTTCCCACAGGCTTTCAAGGTAGACCCGGCAACGATCGGCCTTCCCCCCATCGTTGCCCAACGCGTGCAGTACGACGTTTGCATCAACGAGCACCGCGTGCTCGTCCATCGGATTCATTGGATCTCCATGAGCGACGGCCGGTCCAGCAGATCCTCTTTCTGCTCAGCCCACTCCTTCGGAGTGATCGTCGGCATCGGATGCTTGTCGGCCCTGGCGACGACTGGTATTCGGTCGGCGCCGTTGACGACACGACTTTTGTGATCTCAGAGCCGAAGTACGTTCAGCAGAACAACGAATACGTCCTCGTCAGCACCAAGCGCGCTTACTCGGGGCCGGGGAAGCGCAACATCCGCCCGATTGTGGAGCACATTGTGCCTCGCGGCATCCCTGTCACCGTGATCGCTTCGCACAGCCACTACGATCACATCGGCGAGCGCCCGATCGAGATCACCCACCTCCCCTGTCACACGGCCGGTTCTATCGGGCTGATCGATCACAGCCATGGCTTGATTTTCACCGGCGACTTTCTCTGCGGAAATCGCGACAGAGTTCGACTCGGCGCCCGGTTCCCGACATCGAGCGTTCCGGCCTATCTCGACGGGGCGCGCGAGCTGTTGCGCCGGTGGGAAGGCGAGAGCCTGTTCGGCGCGCACTTCGATCCGTTCCCGGCCATGGACGGCTCGACAATTCTCGACCTCATCACAGCGGGGCGCGGCTTACGCGCCTCGCCCCACGTGCTCCCCTTGTGAAATCGACGAGTGGCAAGGTCACTCTGTGGGCAGGACGGCGTGCGCTGACGGCGAAGCGCGTCAGATGACGTCGTTGCTCCACGGGTCGAGGTTGCCAAATCGGTGCGCCGTGATCGAGATCGCCTGCTCGCGCAAGAACGGCAGCATCTCGATACGACCTGACTGCGTCACGGGGCCGGCGTAGACAGCGACGTCGGGGTCGCCATCTACCGCGATGGCGAGTTGCTGGTGCAGAGCCGCGCGACGCTCAGCATCCGACCCCACCAACCGCACTCGCGGAACACGCGTCGCGGTGGCTTCACCCGCAAATGCCGGCGGGTGTGCTGTGCGCTGCACCCACTCGGCGTCGAACTCGACAGTCACCGAGATGCCGAGCCCGTCGAGCACCCGCAACACCGCCGTCGGCAAGGCAGACGCCGTGCTCACCGTCACCCGCGACTTGGCGCGCACACCCGCGACGACAACCCGCAGCACCTCGCCAAGTGCGGCGTCCTCTGCGGCACGCACCGCGACCGGCACCGGTCGGTAACGCAGGAGGTTGCGCTCCACGTCGAGCCCCGTAGCATCCGTCACCTCGCCGTATTCGTTTGCCCACGCGACGGCGTCAGAGAGTGCACTTCGGCGCAGCACGTCGAACTGTTCATACTCCATCGACGGCTGCGCCGCCTCGATCAGCCGCGTGATGCGTGAGTCAAGCCCACGCAGGTGAAGTGTTGAGCTGGAGCTGCCGCGCGCCGGGCGCCACGATCCGAGACCATACAGATAGCTCGGCCCGCCCGCCTTCGTTCCCGCACCGACAGACGAGCGCTTCCACCCGCCAAACGGCTGGCGCTGCACGATGGCGCCCGTGATGCCGCGGTTGACGTAGAGGTTGCCGGCCTCCACACCAGCGAGCCATTCGGCGAGATCGCCCGAGTCTTGCGTGTGCAGCCCCGACGTCAGGCCGTAGTCGATGGCATTGACGTATCGAATGGCATCACCGAGCGTACGGGCATGCATGACGCCGAGCACGGGGCCGAAGAACTCGGTGAGATGAAAGTACGATCCCGCCTTCACACCGGTGCGGATCCCGGGAGACCACAACTGCCCCGACCGGTCGAGGCGCTTTGGCTCGACGAGCCATTCCTCGCCGACGCCGAGTTCGGTGAGCGCGTGCAGCAGCTTGCCCTCGGCCGGTTCGATGATCGGTCCCATTTGTGCGCTCGGGTCTGAGGGGTACCCGACGCGCAGCGACATGGCGGCATCCACGAGCTGGCGGTGGAACCGCTCTGACTTGGCAGCCGAGCCGACGAGAATAACCAGACTGGATGCCGAGCATTTCTGCCCCGCGTGGCCGAAAGCGCTCTTCACAAGATCGGCCGCCGCGAGGTCCATGTCTGCGCTCGGCATCACCACGAGTGCGTTCTTGCCGCTCGTCTCGGCCAGCAGCGGCAACGTCGGTCTCCACGAGCGGAACAGCTTGGCGGTGTCCCACGCGCCGGTCAGAATCACGCGATCGACCGCGTCGTGCGAGATGAGCTGTTTGCCGAGCTCGCCCTCCTGAATCGACACGTACGCGAGCAGCTCACGCGGCACGCCGGCCTCCCAGAGCGCCTCCACCATCACGGCGGCGGTTCGCTCGGCCTGCGGCGCGGGTTTGAGGATCACGCCGGCTCCCGAGGCGAGCCCCGCGAGCACACCCCCGGACGGGATGGCGAGCGGGAAGTTCCACGGCGGTGTCACCACGATGAGTTTCGACGGCTCGAACACGGCACCCTGGACGCGGTCGAGCTGGCGTGCCTGCGCGGCGTAATAGTGGGCGAAGTCGATCGCCTCGCTCACTTCGGGGTCACCTTCACCGATGGTCTTCCCTGCCTCGGAGCCCATTACCTCAAGAAGGCGGTCTCGATGCGCAGACAGCGTGTCGGCGGCGCGCTCGATCACGGCGCTGCGATCGGCACCCGATTTCGCACCCCACTCGGCGCCGGCGCTCCGCACTGTCTCGATAATGCGCTCCAGTTCGACAGCATCCGTCACCGTGTGCGCGTGAACCTCATCGATGCCGAGGCTCGAGGATTCCATGCGCGAGATAATTCCCCGGCCCCACTCGCGGTTCGCGGGAATGGCCGGATCGGTGTCTGGCGTGTTGTGAAACCCGGGCATGCCGGCGTCACTGCGCGTAACGGCATCGAATCGTCCGGTGAAGACTCGCGTTGTGTCGAATGGACCTGGTTCATCAGCGGCCGGGCGACCCAGGTGAAGCACCTGCTGCGTCAGGCCTTCATCCGCGCGCCCATCGGTGACGTCGGCCGTGACGGATGCCGTGGGCTCACTGCTCTCGTCGTCGACGCGCTGACCATCGGCGCTCGTCCCTGCGGGAAGATCGCCCGCGAGCGTCCACTCTGTCTGGCGATTCTGCGTTCGGTTCGGCTCGGGAGGGGCACCGCCATCGCGCCCCAGCTCCTCCACTGAGGAGAGGAAGCGCTGTGCCTCGCGTTCAAGCAGCGCGTTGTCTTCGTGCAGCTCGAAGACAACAGACATGTAGTTTTCTGGCGACGCGTTCTCTTCCAGTCTGCGGATGAGGTACGAGATGGCGACGTCGAACTCATGCGGATTGACGACGGGCGTATACAGCAGCAGGTTGCCCACGACGCGCCGCACGGCCTGTGCCTGGCCGGTCGCCATGCCCAGAAGCATCTCGAACTCAACGGCATCCGTAACGCCCCGTCGCTGCGCGAGAAGCCACGCGTATGCGACGTCGAAGAGATTGTGACCGGCGACGCCGATTCTGACGGCATCCGTATTCTCTGGCGTGAGCGACCATTCGAGCACGCGCTTGAAGTTCGCGTCGGTATCCTGCTTTTCGGAGTACGGTGCATTCGGCCAGCCGTGGATTTGCGCGTCGACGTTCTCCATCTGAATGTTCGCGCCTTTCACGAGGCGTGCCTTGATGGGAGCACCCCCGCTGGTCCGACGTAGGCGCGCCCACGCTGTGAGCTGCTGCATGGCGGCGAGCGCGTCGGGGAGGTAGGACTGCAGAACGATGCCGGCCTCAAGGTATTTCAGGTCGTCGTGCTCGAGCACGCGCGTGAACACCGCGATCGTGAGGTCGAGGTCGCGGTACTCCTCCATGTCGAGGTTGATGAACTTGCGGTAGCCACGCCTCTCGGCGTCAGCGGCCACCCGGTAGAGCGGAATGAGCTTCTCGACGACGTGCTCGACCGCCTCGTCGAATGCCCACAACGACAGCTGCGAGACAATCGACGATACTTTGATCGACACGTAGTCGACGTCGTCGCGCTCCAGCAGTCGCAGTGTTCCGTCGAAGCGCCGTTGCGCCTCCTCCTCCCCCAGCACCGCCTCGCCCAACAGGTTGAGGTTGAGCCGAGAACCGTCTGCGCGCAGTTGGGCGATCGCCGGGCCGAGCTTCTGCGGGGTGGCGTCAACAACAAGGTGGCCGACCATCTCGCGCAGCACCCGACGAGAGATCGGAATGACAATGCCGGGAATCACCGGCCCGAGAACACCTCCGCACGCGATGGCTGCGCGCATGTACCAGGGCAGGAACTTTGGTGTCAGCTTCGCCACCTTCTGCAAGCCGTATCCCGCGACGAAGAGGTCCTCTGGCCGCATCACGCCATCAACGAAGCCAACGGTGAAGGGCAATCCGTTGGGGTCTTTCAACACACCGGCCAGTCGTTCAGCAGCGGGGTCCACCGGGTAGTCTGCGCTTTCGCGAACCCAGGTGTGCGCCAACTGCACCGCTTCGTGAGCGAGCTCGTGCCGCAGAGTCTGCATCGATGCCTGTGCCATGCCCCCGAGACTATTACGCCAACGTGCGAGTTGCGCTGAGTACCGCCGCGGTTCGCGCGCCACAGCAGTCTTTTCAGCCACTTCAGATGCTGGAGCCCTGTCCCGTATCGGCATGGTTCACGATCGCCCTCTGCCAGACACGGTAAATGAAACGTCCACGACGGATTGATCGCGACGCGCTAGATAACGACTGTTGCTGTCTCGTTTGTCGATCCACATACGAACAGTACGATTTATCGGAACTTCTGTATTCCCTCATCACGTTCGCAGTGTCCACCAGCCACGACGTCACTAGCTGTCTCGTGCACGCTGATCGAGGATCGCATGTCGGAAGTTTCTGCGGGCGCTGACCCATCACCGCCTCATCGGATCACTGTGACCGCTCTTGGCTCTGAGCACGCTATGTTGT
Source organism: Paramicrobacterium chengjingii (assembly GCF_011751765.2). Lineage (GTDB taxonomy): Bacteria > Actinomycetota > Actinomycetes > Actinomycetales > Microbacteriaceae > Paramicrobacterium > Paramicrobacterium chengjingii. The sequence goes on along the minus strand of NZ_CP061169.1, from coordinate 346,594 downwards.
CGAGATGAGCGAGCTACTGCCCAAAGTCGAAGTCCTATCGTCCGTCACCGATGCCGACGCAGCTGACATCGCACACCTTCTCACACAGCTGTCACGAACGGCGACGTTCGACCAGAGCCGTCTGACGACGATCGTCACCCATGACGCAACTGAATTGCTGGTCGTGCGCGAGAACGGACGAATCGTCGGTGCTGCAACGTTCGTCACCTTCCCGCTGCCTTCGGGCGTGCGGGGTCATGTGGAAGACGTGGTGGTCGATGAGACGATGCGCGGGAAGGGCATCGCCCGAGCGCTGCTTGTGCGGATGACGGAACTCGCAACCAATCGAGGACTCCGCACCCTCGATCTCACCTCGAGACCGGCTCGCAAGTCCGCACTGCGATTATATGAATCTGTTGGATTCGTGCGGCGGGACACAAACGCGCTTCGCTTCACACCGACAGCGCGCACGTAGGCGATTCCCATGTGAACACGCGCGCTCAGGGGATTCCGTCAATACTGTCTCTGACCAGAGACCTCGTTCCGTGCTGTTTACTGTCTCGTGCCACGACTCTCGATGCACCAAACTCCGCGATTCATCACGACAGTCATTGAGTCTGCGAGACTATTCAACACACCTGCTTCACAATGGGGGAGACTGCGGATGCTGGACATGCGACGACTGCGCGTGCTTCACGAGCTGAAGTTGCGCGGCACCCTCTCTGCAGTGGCAGACGCCCTCGCCTACAGCCCATCCGCCGTGTCGCAGCAGCTTGCCCAGTTGGAGCGGGAGGTCGGCGTTCCTCTCGTGAAGAAGGTGGGACGCCGTGTCGCATTGACCCCGCAGGGCGAGGTGCTCGCCGCACACGCTGCCACTCTTCTCGACGGACTCGAGGCTGCAGAGTCAGCAGTGTCCCAGACACTTGCATCGGTATCGGGCACCGTGAGGCTCGCCGTCTTTCAATCGGCGGCGCACGCGATCATTCCACGCGCGATCAGCCTCGTCGCCGAGCAGCATCCGCAATTGCGCGTGATCACCGTGGAGCGCGAGCCTGACGAGGCGCTCTTTGAGGTGTCTGCCCGAGACTTCGACCTTGTCATCGCCGAGCAGTACCCCGGGCACACTCGGGCGCTCCGCACCGACCTCGACCGTGTGCCGTTGGGGCACGACGCGATTCGACTTGCGATGCCGCCGAAACCGGATGCCGCAGACGCGTCGATCGCCGCCGTCGCCGACTTTGCGGCATCCGTTCGCACGCTCCCCTGGGTGATGGAGCCAGAGGGAACAGCGTCGCGCAGCTGGGCACAGCAACTGTGCCGTCACGCGGGATTCGAGCCAGATGTGCGGTTCGAAACCGCCGATCTCATGGCGCACATTCGCCTGATCCGCAGCGGCAACGCCGTGGGTCTGCTCCCCGACCTGGTGTGGGCCGGCGAGGCTCCGTCCGTGAGTCTGCATTCGTTACCGGGCAATCCGCAGCGCGAGGTGTTCACGTCGGCCAGACCCGCCAATGCGTCACGTCCCGGTGTGCTTGCCGTGCGCACAGCACTCGCGGAGGCGGTCGCCGAGATCGCACCGTAAGGCTGCCGAGCCCCGCTTTCCGGGCACCTCTGACTGGGCACCACTCCCCGTTGAGCACCCGACTCACGTTCCATACGCTCAGGACATGACCACGAGCACCATCAACTACCAGCCACTGAAGGCACCTGTGGCGAAGAGCGATGTGTCAGCGTTTCGAAGCGACGTCAGAGCGGGACGTTACGGCGCCTCGGCGGCAGCATCCACCACAATCTCGCGCATATTGATTTCTGTCGCGGCACTCATCGTTGTTGGTGCTCTTGCCAGTGCAATACCGCTCGTGACCGGGGGCAACGGCGCAGAGTGGTTCGCTGGCTTTGTCATCATGGGCGCAGCGGCCGCCGCCGTCGTCGTCATGCTCGTGAAAGCGCACACATCGTGGGCAACATGGTGTCAGCTCGCGAACTTCGCTCGGGCAAACGGTTGGGCGATGCAGCCGCGGGTCGCCGGCCCGCCCTACCCGGGAATGCTGTTTTCTCTGGGCAAGAAGCGGTTTGCGTCGGAGCGCGTGTTCGGGGGCGACGACCACATCTTCGACATCGCCAACTATCAATACACAACCGGAAGCGGCAAGAGCAGCAGGAACCACACCTGGCACTACATCGCCGTCAAGCTTGACCGGCGCCTTCCCAATATCGTGCTCGATGCGCGCGCCAATAACGGCGTGTTCGGCTCCAACCTGCCGCATACTCTCGCGGGCGATCAGGTGCTTTCGCTTGAGGGCAACTTCGACGATTCGTTTACGCTCTACTGCCCGTCAGGGTACGAACGAGACGCTCTCTACATCTTCACGCCCGACCTTATGGCACTGCTGATCGACAATGTCGCCCTCTATGACGTCGAGATCGTCGACGACTGGATGTTCTTCTACTCCACAAAGAAGTACGAGGCACTTGATGCTTCTGTCTGGAGGCGGATGCTGCAGATCGTCACAGTTGTCGGTGCCAAGGCTGCCAATCGCACGAAACTCTATCGCGATGAGCGCACGGTGACGACGGGCGCGGCGCCCCTCGGCGCCCGCGAATCCACCGACAATCGAGTGGCAACCCCGGGCCGTCGGCTGCGCCGTGGGGTCAACTGGACGCTCATCGTGGTGATCGGCCTGGCCGTGGCGTACTGGATCGCGTCACGAGTTCTGCCCGTGGTCTTCGCCAACTGATGCCGATCGATCGGCGGTAGCCTCAAAGCATGCAGCTCAACGATCTTCTTGAGGTACTCAACTCCGGTCGCACCATCACGGGAGACTCACCCCTGCACGAGGTGATGCACCGCACCAGCCAAGAAGCATTGCGCATCACAGGCAAGCTCAACGGCGGCTACCACGAGCCAGCGCGCGTTCGAGAGCTGCTCGCCGAGCTGATCGGCGCCCCTGTCGATGAGACGGTCACGGTGTTTCCGCCGTTCGCCTCCGACTTTGGCAAGAACATCACACTGGGCAAACGCGTCTTTATCAACTCTGGCTGCCGGTTTCAAGATCAGGCCGGTGTCACGATCGGCGACGACTGTTTGATCGGCCACAATGCCGTGTTCGCCACTCTCAATCACGATATCGATCCGCTGCACCGCGCCGACATGCATCCGGGCCCCATCACTCTCGGCAATAATGTGTGGCTCGGTGCCAACGTCACCGTGCTTCCGGGGGTCACAATCGGTGAGGATGCCGTCGTCGGCGCCGCCTCCGTCGTGACAAAGGATGTTCCGCCAGGCATGATCGTCGTGGGCTCACCCGCGCGGATCGTGCGAGCGGTCGACGAAGCCTGAGCGTGGAATGAGTACTTCGATCCAACTGCGGCTAGCATGTGGGCATGGCAGATTCATCGTTTGACATCGTCAGCAAGGTCGACAAGATGGAGGCGGAGAACGCCGTTAACCAGGCGCGCAAGGAAGTGACGCAGCGCTACGACTTCAAGGGAACAGACCCTTCAGTCGAGTGGTCGGGCGAATCCATCCTCCTCAAGGCGAACACCGAGGAGCGCGTGAAGGCGATTCTCGACGTCGTGCAGACCAAGTTCATCAAGCGCGGCATCTCTCTCAAGAGCCTCGAGGATGGCGAGCCCTACCCCAGCGGCAAGGAATACCGTATCGAGGTCGGGCTCAAGGATGGCATTGCGAGCGATCAGGCGAAGAAGATCTCGAAGATCATTCGCGACGAGGCGCCAAAGAGCGTGAAGAGCCAGATTCAAGGCGATGAGCTACGCGTGCAGTCGAAGAGTCGTGACGACCTGCAGTCGACCATCGCACTCCTCAAGGGCAGTGACCTCGACATCGATCTGCAGTTCATCAACATGCGGTAGATTTCGCGGTCAGAACTGGCACTTTGCGTCACGTAGCTTCTCGAACTAATCTTCGAATATTAGTTATCCACAGATTAACCTAGTTTCGAATTAATGTCGGTCGTGTGTGGTCTCATTGATGCGTGGATGATTTCCGAGATAGTCCTCCAGACCTGGGCGGCAATGAACCGCCGGAGGAGAAGAACAGGTCGAATCAACCGCAGCCTTCGGGTTACGCTGCGCCGCAACCCGCGCCCGAGCGAGGGTCAGAACCTGTGCCGGGCGCCAGGCCCGAATCGGGCACTGAGGCTGCGCCTTCCAGGAGCTCCGTGAGGGCATCGCTGGTTGCCGATGTGCGGGGTATGCGTTCTGATTCCGCGGCCATAGCCGCGGCTGAGGCATCTCGATTGCGGCGTCTGTATTCGATGTTGCAGAGCGCACTACAGCATCCAGATATTTTCATTCCGATGTCCAAGCGGGCGTCGGGCAACCTGACTGCCGATGACGAGATGTGGGTGCGACGCAGTCTCGCTCACGAAGTCGCGGGCGAGCTCCGCATCACTCCGGGTGCCGCTCGGGGAATGCTTGACGATGCGGAGGACCTCGTGGGTGGCCTGCCCGACACCGTGAAGGCCCTGGAGTCCGGTGAGATCATGCTCTCTCATGCACTGACGATCGCGGGGCAAGTCACAGGGCTCTCAGAGCCGGATGCTCGTGAGTTCGAGGCGCGCGCGTTGCCGAAAGCGTCGTCGATGACGCCGACGCAGTTTCGCACACGTGCGAAGCGCATTCGCGAAGACATGTTTCCCGACACGATCACAGAACGCACAGAACGAGCGGCCGAAGATCGGCGCGTGTACGTGACGTGCATGGACGACGGAATGGCGTCGATCACGCTCTTCGCCCGTGCGGAGGTCGTACAGTCAATTCATCACGCGGCGCGTGCAACGGGTCGCGCGCTCAAAGCGGCTGGCGATCAACGCACCCAGGCTCAGATTCAGGCGGATGCCTTCATCGACGCCACGATGAAGGGGTTCCTTGTCGATCCAGAGAGTGCCCCCGGCGTCGGCCCGGCCGACATCGGTGCTGATCGGCTCGGCGGCATTCGACCCACCGTGCACGTCACGGTTTCCGTCGAGACGCTCATCGGTACGACAAATGCACCGGGCAACCTTGACGGGTATGGCCCCATCAGCCCAGAGACCGCACGACGACTCGCCGCTCAGGCACCAAGCTTCACCCGGCTGCTCACTCATCCGGAAACGGGTGCCGTGCTCTCAGTAGGGCGCGACAGTTACGCAGTCCCGTCAGATTTGAGGCGGGCAGTGGAGCTTCGCGACGAAATGTGTTGCGGCATCGGCTGCAACCGTCCCGCCACCACCTGTGATCTGGACCATACACACGACTGGCAATACGGTGGCGAGACGAAACTGACGAACGTTGCAGCGCTGTGCAAGCCAGACCACATGCTCAAGCACCACACGAAATGGCAACTCGAGCGCACTGCCGACGGCGAGCTCGTCTGGACGTCACCATTGGGCAAACGATACGTGGTCCCTCGCACAAGTAACGTGCAATTTGCCGAAGCGGCGGAAGCTCCTGGCGACTCTGGCAGTGACCGGAGATCTGAAGTCCCCGTCGCCGCGCCGTTCTGAGACGCTCGATCTGGTCACGCAGTCTCGAACCTGAGGCACCGTTGCGCTGACACGATAATGCTCCCAAACCCGTCGACCCGGCAGGGGCGTGGGGCGATCACACATGCCTGGTTATCAATGTGCATGTGCTCGGCCGCCGACAGGGGCCATCAGCAGAGGAGCCTTGTCTCACCACAGAAGATCGTCGAAGATAAAGGTGAGCGCACCCGCTCATGTACAAGGAGGTACTCGTGTCGAAAATCGTGATACTTACCGGGGATGCTGCAGAGACCCTTGAGGTCTTCTACCCGTACCACCGACTGCAGGAGGCAGGCTTCGAGGTGCACATTGCCGCACCAGAAAAGAAGAAGCTGCAGTTCGTCGTGCACAACTTCATTGACGGATTCGACACGTACACCGAAGGCCCCGGGCATCATTGGCCCGCCGACATCGCGTTCGCCGACGTCAACCCCGACGACTACGTCGCCGCCGTCGTTCCCGGCGGGCGCGCTCCGGAATATGTACGCAACAACCCTGACGCGAAACGCATCGTTCGGCACTTCATGGAGAAGAACGCACCCGTGGCCGTCACATGCCACGGCCCGCTGATTCTCGCTGCCGCCGGCGTATTGAAAGGCAGAACAACGTCTGCATACCCCGAGCTCGCCGTCGACGTCGAGACAGCCGGCGGTGTCTTCGAGGACGGCGGAGCCGTTGTAGACGGCAACCTCGTGAGCGCCCGCGCATGGCCAGACAATGGAACCTGGATGAAGGCGTTTCTTGAGGTGCTGCCCGCACCGTAGAAACAATCGAGTCACATCGAGAACGATGCGACGGGAGCGCCCGGTGTGCCCTGCGCTGTCAGTCGAGCGCGTGCATCACGTGCTTCACTCGGGTGTAATCTTCGAGACCATACATCGAGAGGTCCTTGCCGTAGCCCGACATCTTGAAGCCGCCATGCGGCATCTCCGCGGTCAGCAGAATGTGCGTGTTCACCCAGACGCATCCGAAATCGAGATCTCGGGTGAGCCGCATCGCCCGTGCATGGTCGGTCGTCCAGACGCTCGCAGCCAGACCGTAGTCGACTCCGTTCGCAAGTTCAATCGCCTCGGCCTCATCATGGAACGACTGCACGGTGATCACGGGGCCAAACGTCTCCTGCTGCACGCACGCGTCGCTCTGCTGCACTCCCGTCACAACGGTCGGAGCGAAAAAGAAGCCCTGCTCCCCCACGCGGCGCCCGCCCGTCGCCACGGTGGCGTGCGCGGGCAGGTCATCGAGCACGGCCTGCACTTTGGCAAAGTGGCTCGCATTGTTGAGCGGACCATAGAGCGCATCAGCATCCATTCCCGTCTTCGTCGCCTCGGCGGCGCGAACCAACTCCGTCACCAGTGCATCATGCACCGAATCGTGCACGAGCACGCGCGTGACCGCCGTGCAGTCCTGCCCTCCGTTGAAGTACCCGGACTCGGCGAGTGCGTCGGCCGTCGAAGCGAGATCGACGTCATCGAACACCACTGCTGGCGCTTTGCCGCCCAGTTCAAGGTGCGAACGATGCAGCAATTTCGACGCGGACGCCGCGACCTCGCGGCCCGCCCGCACTGACCCCGTGATCGAGACGAGGCCGGGCACCGGATGCTCCGCCATCAGTTCACCCGTGGAGGCGTCACCCAGCACGACGTTCAGCACGCCATCTGGCAGAACACCTCTGCTCGCATCCGCGAGCACCAGAGTCGACTCCGGCGTCGTATCGCTCGGTTTGAGCACCGTCGTGTTTCCTGCCGCAATAGCGGGTGCAATCTTCCACACGGCCATCATGAAAGGGTAGTTCCACGGCGTCACCTGAGCGACAACACCGATGGGCTCACGCCTCACATACGAGGTGTGCCCCTCGAAGTACTCGCTTGCCGCAGCCCCCTCGAGCACGCGGGCTGCGCCGGCAAAGTAGCGAATCTGATCGCAGCCGGTGATCACCTCTTCGACACGAACCGTCTCTTTCGGCTGTCCCGTGTTGCGGTGCTGCGCCTCAACAATCTCGTCTGCGCGAGCTTCCAGCGCGTCTGCGAAAGCGAGCAATGCCGCCTGTCGTTCACCGGGAGTGGTGCGACCCCACGAGGTCGCTGCCGTCTTCGCCGCGTCGAACGCAGCATCCACATCTGCGGCGTTCGAAATGGGCGACACCGCGACGATACTCTCGGTGACAGGGCTGACGACGTCGATCTTTCCTGTGCCTGCTGCCGGTACGAAACGCCCGCCGACAAAGTTGTGAAGTGGTGCCGCGTTCTGCAGTGGTGCTGCCATGGTGATCGCTCCCTTGCGATGATCGGATGCCGTGTGAGGGCAGGGCTTGTGACCCCGCCCCCACGTGCCGTCAGGCCGGCATCATCGTGTACTTGGTGTTGAGATACTCGTGGATGCCTTCGAGTCCGCCTTCGCGGCCGAGACCCGACTGCTTGACTCCGCCGAAGGGTGCGGCCGCGTTGGAGATGACGCCGGCATTGAGCCCGACCATGCCCGATTCGAGACGCTCGATCAGCCGATGCCCGCGCGCAAGATCCTGCGTGAACGCGTAGGCGATGAGCCCGTATTCCACGCCGTTCGCCATGGCTACTGCCTCGTCTTCTGTGGAGAATGGTGCAATTGCGAGAACCGGCCCGAAGATCTCCTCCCGAAGAATCTCGGAGTCGCTCGAGACCCCGGAGATCACCGTGGGCTCGTAGAAGCTTCCGTCACCCTCAACCCGCGACCCGCCGTGCAGCAGCGAGGCACCGTGACCGACGGCATCCTGAACGAGCCGATCAGCCTTGTCGACAGCGCCGTCATTGATGAGAGGGCCGATCGTGATGCCGTCTTCGGTGCCGCGCCCGATGCGCATTGCCTTCACACGCTCTGTCACGCGGCTGGCAAACTCGTCGGCGATCGACTCGTGCACAATGAAACGGTTTGCCGCCGTGCACGCCTGGCCGATGTTGCGGAACTTCGCAGCGATCGCACCGTCGACTGCCGCGTCGAGGTCGGCGTCGTCGAAGACGAGGAACGGCGCATTTCCGCCAAGCTCCATTGAGGTGCGCAGCACGTTCTGCGCAGACTTGGCGATGAGATCCTGACCCACGGGCGTCGAGCCGGTGAAGCTGAGCTTGCGCAGCCTGTGGTCGGCGATGATCGCGTCAGACACGTCTCCCGTGCGCTTCGTCGTGACAACGTTCACGACGCCCTTCGGCAGCCCGACGTCTTCGAGCAGCTTCGCGAAGTACAGAGTTGTCAGCGGTGTGAGCGAGGCCGGCTTGACGACAACGGTGCACCCAGCGGCGAGAGCCGGCGCGATCTTGCGGGTCGCCATGGCGAGCGGAAAGTTCCACGGGGTGATGAGAAAGCAGGGGCCGACCGGATGCTGCGACACAATCGCGCGTCCCGTGCCCTCGGGGTTCATGCCGTAGCGGCCTGCTATGCGCACTGCCTCTTCGCTGAACCAGCGAAGAAACTCGCCGCCGTAGGTGACTTCGCCGTTCGACTCGGCAAGCGGCTTACCCATCTCGAGCGTCATCAACAGCGCAAACTCGTCACGCCGCTCCTGCATGAGGTCAAACGCGTTGCGCAGAATGTTCGAGCGCGTGCGTGCCGGCGTTGCCGCCCAGTCGTTTTGGGCAGCGACGGCGGCGTCAAGAGCCGCAGTGCCTTCGGCCACTGTCGCGTTTGCGATCTCGACAAGCGCCGCGCCGGACGAGGGGTCTGTGACGGAAAACGTGGAGTCGGAGTTCTTCCATTCACCGCCGATGAACAGCCCAGTGGGAACCTTCGCGAGCAGATCTTTCTCTGAAATCATGGGACATCTCCTTCTGATGCAATTGTCGCGCGCCAGCCTGTGTTGGCGTGCAGAGTCTGTGTTGGCCTGCAGAGTGTTTGTCAGCCTGCAGAAACCGTGTTCACGTGCCCGCGTCGTGTGCCGCATCGCGCAATGCCGTTGCCACGATGTCGATGCCCTCAACGAGCAGCTCGAGGGGGATGGTCAGCGGAGGCAGAAAACGGATCACGTTTCCAAACGTTCCGCAGGTCAGCACGATCACACCCTGGGTATGGGCGGATGCCGCAACACGGGCCGCTAACGCGGCATCCGGTTCGCCTGTTGACGGTTTGACGAATTCGACGGCGATCATGGCGCCCCGGCCGCGCACATCGCCGACTCTGGGATCTGACCCGGCGATTTCGCCAAAACGGCGCGTGATGACTTCGCCGATGCGTTCGGCGGCCTCGCACAGTCCGTCGTTTTCGAACGCGTCGATGGCCGCCAATGCTGCCGCGCACGCAACGGGGTTGCCGCCGTACGTTCCGCCGAGGCCACCTCCGTGCACAGCATCCATCATCTCTGCACGTCCGGTAACGGCCGAGAGTGGCATTCCGCCTGCGATTCCCTTCGCTGTCGTCACGAGGTCGGGCACGATTGCCTCATGCTCGCTCGCGAACATTCGGCCGGTGCGGGCAAAGCCGGTCTGCACTTCGTCAGCGATGAACACCACGCCGTTCTCTCGTGCCCAACGGGCGAGAGTCGTCAGAAAGCCTTCGGCGGGAACAATGAACCCGCCTTCGCCGAGAATCGGCTCGATGATGATCGCGGCAAGCTGGTCGGCGCCGACCTGCGTTTCAATTCGGCTGATCGCTGCGCGAGCAGCATCCGGCCCGCTCATTCCTCCGTCTCGAAACGGGTATGAGACGGGTGCGCGGTACACCTCTGGTGCGAACGGCCCGAAGCCCTTCTTGTACGGCATCGACTTCGCCGTCAGAGCCATCGTGAGATTCGTACGCCCGTGATAAGCGTGGTCAAATGCGACGACGGCTTGCCTTCCGGTGTGGGCGCGGGCAATCTTGACGGCGTTCTCCACGGCCTCTGCGCCCGAGTTGAACAGTGCGCTGCGCTTGGCGTGCTCGCCTGGGGTGAGCCGGTTGAGCGCCTCGGCCACTGCAACGTAACCCTCATATGGGGTCACCATGAAGCACGTGTGCGTCGCGCGTTCTGCCTGCTCGGCGATGGCCTTTACAACGCCAGGGTGCGCGTTGCCCACTCCCGTGACGGCAATGCCTGATCCGAGGTCGATGAGCGAGTTGCCGTCAACGTCGACAACGACTCCCCCGCCTGCCGCAGTCGCGTAAACGGGCATCGTCGTGCCGACACCGGCCGCGACAGCGTTACGCTTTCGCGCGGCAAGTTCAGCCGATCGGGGCCCGGGGATGCTGGTGACGAGACGTCGCTCCTGCGGAAGGGCCGGCCCACCTGCCGTGTACACCGGTTCTGCAATGGTCATCGCATTCTCCACATCAGGTTCTGCGCCAAGGCTCTGTGCCGTTCTGCTTCCATGCTACGAAGCGCGCACAGTGCTCGTGTGTGCCTTTTTGGCACCTTTTGGACACAAATCAGTACATAATGGCACCATCATGGCGATTACTGTCCGACGGCTTCTTGCCCGCGACGACCTCGGGCTGCGTCTTCTCTCGCGGTTGCCCGAGACGGCGTCGCCCACCGTCCACCCACTCGATCAGAGCATTACGTGGGTCGCGGGCACCGACCTGGACGACCCGACGCCCTTTCTTGCCGAGGGCAACGTCGTGCTCACCACGGGCCGACAATTCGACCACACTGCGAATGACACAGTCGACGACTATGTCACGCGTCTCGCGACATTCGGAATTCGAGCCATCGGCTTCGCCACGGGAGTGATCAGCAATGTCCCCGCTGAACTGGTCACCGCGTGCCAGCGCGAGCAGATGCCCCTTTTCGACGTTCCGTATCGCACACCCTTCATCGCTGTTACGCGTTATGTCGCCGACCTCGTTACGGCCGAGGCGCAGGGGCGCAGTGCATGGGCGGCAGATGCGCAACGCTCGATCTCGCTCGCTGCGCTGCGCAACGACGGTCTGCACTCGAGCATCGTCGAACTTTCGCGGCTGCTCGACCGCCCCGTTACGCTCTTCGACGCGCGGGGCGATGCGCTGCACGCGGTTCCCGCTCCGCTCGAGGTTCAGTCCGACACACGGCGATTGCTCGATCGCGGCATCCCCACCGCTATTGAGACAGACAACGGCGTACTTCTCCAGACCATCGGGCGCGGCGGGCAGCTGCGTGGCGTGCTCGCCGTAGCGGGCCCTCTCGACAATGCGGCACAGAGCGTCGTTGCAAGTGTCGTCGCCCTCGCGGTTATGGCTCTTGAACAGCGGCGTTCCCTCGCCGAGGCATCTCTTGCGTTGCGCACCGGCGCGTGGTCGAGTTTGCGCGCCGGAGACGTTGCGTTGGCACGACAGCTCGCCGGCGGTTCCCTTCCGAAAGATCCGGTGGTGGTCGGACTGCTGAGCAGCCCCGCACCGCACGAACAAGAGCCACGCTCCCAGGTCGCACCGCGCGTCGTTCCGCACTCGAGCGCGCTTGATTCCGTACTCTCGGATCCGAAACTCGGCACCGTCTTCATCGCGCGCGACGGCCTGTGTCTCGCGGCGCTGTTTCCCGCCGCAGAGACCCCCGGCCCCACAGCATCAGACGAGTCGTTGGCCGACGCGATCGCGAAGCGCCACGGCATCCGCGTTGGCCTGTCGTCGTTCACCACTCTCGATGACATACCTCGCGCTGTGACGGAGGCCGAACGTGCACTCGGTCGGACGCGAGCAGAAGGCGTTGTTGCTCGCTTCGACCAGGTGACGGATGCCGGCTTCGACGCCGTTCTCGACACGGACGCTGCTCGGTCGCTCGCCCGCGCGATGCTGCGTCCGGTAGCCGACCACGATGCCGCGCACGGAACCGCGCTCGTCACAGCGCTCGGCGTGTGGCTGGAGCACAACGGCGCATTGCACCCCGCAGCGGCGAGCCTCGGCATTCACCGGCACACCCTGCGAAAGCACATTCAGAAGGTAGAACAGCTGCTGAGTCGGAATCTCACGTCTGCCAAGGTGCGCGCTGAGCTCACGCTCGCCCTCGATGCTCTCGCTCAGGCGCGCTCGGCCACAAGGAATCCTCTCGGGCAGGAGCCACATTGAGAAAATAGGATACTTAGTGGTTTCTTAAATGCAAAAGTGCGCCTATATTAGATACCGATCGGTTTCTAATATAAGGAGCGCTATGAGCACGGCATCCACCCCAACATCCGCAACCGAGCACCTGCACCCCGCGACCACGCGCACGCTCGCGGCACTCATCGTCGGCGGGGCTGCTGCCATTCTCGACTCGACGATCGTGACGATCGCTCTCGATCACGTGAGCACCGATCTGCACTCGACACCCACAACAATTCAGTGGGTCGTCACTGCGTACCTTCTTGCACTCGTAGCGGCGATCCCTCTCAGCGGGTGGGCGCAAAGCACATTCGGCGGCAAACGATCGTGGATGGCGACGCTCACGATCTTCGTGATCTTCTCGGTAGCGTGCGCATGCGCGTGGAATGACACGAGCCTCATTGTCTTTCGCGCATTGCAGGGCTTCGGGGCAGGCATGATCTTCCCACTCATGCAGACCCTCGCCGTCCAGGCGATCGGCAAGGCAAGCACGAAGGTGATGGCAACAACAATCGCAGCGATCAGCGTGCCCCTCGCGCTGGGCCCGGTCATCGGGCCCGTGCTCGGCGGCATCGTCTTGAATGCCGCAGGCTGGCGCTGGCTCTTCCTGATCAACGTGCCCCTCATCGGCGTGGGACTCGTGATGGCCTGGCGGTTGATCGCCCCGGATGCTCCGCGGAGCCCACAGAGCACACGGGTCGATGTGATCGGACTCGCCCTCCTTATTCCGTCACTTGTCTGCATCGTGCTCGGCCTCTCAAACGTCGCGTCAGACGGCGGATTCGGGCAAGCAGACGTTCTCGTACCGCTCGCGGGCGGTCTCGCACTTATTGGCGCATTCATCACGTGGGCGGTCCGCCGCGGCGTTCGTGCAGCTGTCAATATCTCGCTCTTGCGGCTGCGATCGCTTGCCGCATCGTCGGGCACGCTGTTTACGGCGGGTGCCACGATGTTCGCCGGAATGTTCTTGCTCCCCCTCTATTGGCAGCAGGTTCGCGGAGACAGCATCCTGTCCGCCGCCCTCGTGCTCGTTCCGCAGGGAGTCGGCGCGTTGCTTGCACGCATCGTGGCGGGCAGACTTGCCGCCCGGTTCGGAGCACGGGCGCTTACGATCGGCGCCTTTCTGCTCACCGCGCTTGCAACCATCCCGTTTGCGGTCGCCGACCCCGACGCGAGCGGATGGTGGCTGGGTTGCGCTCTCTTTGTCCGCGGTCTCGGAGTCGGGGCCGTGATCATGGCCCCCATGATGGTGGCCTATGCCGATGTCGAGCACGAGGAGATGGCGCACGCGACAATGGTGACCCGAATCGTGCAGCAAATCGGAGCATCTCTGGGCATCGCCGTGGTGGCGGTCGTGCTGCAAAACTCCGCAGCCACCGACGTGACGGCCGGATATCAGACGGCGTTCTGGTGGCTGATCGGCATCACCGCCGTCGCGCTCATTCCCGCGATCGCGTTCCGCCGTGAGAGCCTTGACGATGAAGCTTCTGCGACGAAGGGATAAGCAAGTGGATGCCGCCAAGACGCGCAGACGCGGAGCAGAACTTGAGGATGCCATCTTGGCGGCCGCCTGGGATCAGCTTCTCGCAGAAGGGTATGCGCGATTCACCGTCGACACGGTCGCCGCGCGTGCACGCACGAGCAAACCCGTGCTTTACCGCCGGTGGAGCAGTCGCGAAGAACTGTTGCGCGCGACTGTGCGGCAGCGCGGCGCCTCGGTAGTACCGAAGACCCCCAATACGGGCAACGTGCGTGACGATCTCATTCAATCGCTGCGCAACGCGTCGGGTCCTGAAAACTCGGTAGCGGCGATGCTGACAGCGCTCGCGTCAAGCCACTTCGAAGACGTTGGGCTGACGCCCGCGGAGCTGCGCGCCGACATGCTCGGCTCACGCGATACCTCGGTGACGACGATTCTGGCACGTGCCGTCGAGCGAGGCGAAGTGGATGCCGACAAGCTCACGCCTCGCATCGTCGACCTTCCCTTCACGCTCTTCCGTCACGAGTACGTGATGACGTTCGCGCCGCCGACAGCCGCAGCCATCGTCGAGTTCGTCGACGATATTGTGCTCCCGCTCATCCGCCGTGTGTGAGAACGCGCTGCCCGTGCTACGCCTCGGGCCGCCACGGCGGCATCTGCCCACGGGGATTCTGCTGCCCCTGTTGGCCCGGCTGCTGCGGTGGCACGTACGGGTTGGCGGGTGGCTGCACAGCCGCTGAATTCTGCGGGCCAGGATGCTGCGGCCACCGGCCCTGAGGTGACTGGGGTTGGGTCAGCACGCGCTGCCCGCGCCAGGCCAAGAGCGCGAGGATCGAAAGCGCGACGACAGCCATCCCGTCGATCGCGTTCACCATCATTTCGAAGACGGTGAACGCGAAGAAGTGCCCAAGGCCACCTTGGAACAAAGATGCCGCGATACCGAAAAGAAGCATCGCAGCGTAGCCCAGGGCACCGGAAATGACGGCGCCGATGGCAACGTCCGCGGTACCTCGATTCCGCGCGAGCGGACGAATGAACGCGACAGTCAGGAAAACGCCGACGCCGAAGAATGCGCCGCGCAGCAATGCAAGGCCCACCCACGGCAATACCATTGCAAAATCGATGAGTCCAAGCGAAAAAAGCAACGTGACAATGGCGGATTCAGCCGTCGCCACTCCTGCAACGAACAGCGCGGCCGGAATTGAACTTTGTCCCACCGGCACGCCAGCGCGAAGTTCTTGCGCCTGGGAATTCGCCCGTGCGAAAAGCGCGCCACACGTGAGCACGAGCGTGTAGATGAGCGTTGTCGCAATGACACTACCCAGGTTCAGCGTGAACGGGCGACCCGACATCGAGTCAAATGTGGCGAAGATGATTTGCATCACGATGAGCACGATGAAGCCGATGCCGCCGGCGATCAGCAGGGGCACAGCAACGGCCGCCACAGGTTGACGTAACGGAACCGGTTTGATGAACGCAAGCGAAAGGAAGGCTGCGAGCGCAAAGAGCACGGTCGGAATGAACGTGTAGAGGATTGGGCTGAAGTCCGGCCCGAACGCGATGGTCAGTTTCACAATCCCCAGAACGGTGTCGACGATCGCAATTACGACGATGAATGCCGATGCGATGAGTGCGGTCAAGACCGCGGGGGGACCAGCCTGGTGCAGAGGCTGCGACATCGATTGTTGAGGCTGCGGCGGCTGTTGAGGCTGCCATGGCTGCTGCTCTGTCATGCCGGTCAGGATAACCTCTTGCCGCACAGGCATCCATGGGTAGTTGTCACCGTGTACGCCCGTACCCGTTGAGCCAACGCCGCAATTCGGAACGCACGCGTTCGCGCACAGGAGCCGCCGACAAGGTGACGTCATGCATCGCTCCGTCGATGCGAACCAGCGTCACGTTTCGTCCCAGTCGCGGAACCCGCTGGGCAACCTCATCCACGTTGAGCACAATGTCTGACGTACGCATCTCCTCCGACCAGGTGCGCGAGATCGTGGATTTCGACGACAAAAGCGCGAGCACGGGAACGTCGATGGAAAGACCCGTGGCCACCTTTCGCTGTGCGGTGAACACGGCGGCGAGCCAGGCGGTGTGCGTGGCGAATCCTCGCTCTGGGCGCCACCGCGGGTCGATGCGCCACTCGCCTTCGAATTGATCGGAGATCGTGCGCGTATAAAAGCCGAAGTCCACCTGCGGAAGCGAACGAAGTGGTGTAATGCGCGCTCCGATCTCAAGCAAGGGCGTCAACGCCTCTCGCCCGAGTCCGCCGATCTGAAACTCGAGCCACGGGCTGTTGAGCACAAGTGCGCTCGCGCGCCCCGGATGCCGATTGACCCACAGGCTCATTGTGAGTCCGCCCGTCGAGTGCGCCATGATGAACAGCCGCCGGTTCGTTGACTGCGCCTCGCCATGCCCCATCGCCGAGAGAGCCACCTCGATGTCTTCGTCGTACGTGTCGAGGTCACTGATATAGCCAGGAGTCTGGTGCTCGCGCAAGCTCCGACCATACTTTCTCAGGTCAACAGCGTGAAAGCGGGCGCCCGCACTTTCCCAGGCCTCTGCAAGATGACGCTGAAAGAAGTAGTCGACCCACCCGTGAACGTAGAGCACGTCAACGTCTGAAAGCGGTGTGACGGATGCCGCGAGTCGCTGCAGTGCAGAACGGCGAGTGCGCACCAATGTTGCGACAACCTCGCCTTGAGGGTCGGGCGTGAGCGGCAGAGTGGCGCGCTCGAAGCGCTCCCCGAGGATGTCCGGCTCCCACGTGACCATACAGTCAGCGTATCGAAGTCGCTGGAAGCGATAGCGTTCTTCTGACGTTGCCGCAACGAGCCCCTCACTGGGGGCACCGGGGAACCTTAAACATGAGTATTATTCATGTTTTAGGGGTCATGGTCGCGGCTCACTTTCCCCTCATGTGTGCAGTCGCGACCATGGCTTCACCTTCAAACCGCGATGGCCCGTGCAACAGAAGTACGCAGAAACTCGCGTCGCGCGCTATGCACATCATCGGGCTCCCCCGACGTTGCCGCATAGACGTTGCTCACAGGCGACCACGCCATTGACATCGCGATCACCATGGCCATCACGTCAAACGCAGCAACGTCACCGACGATCGTTCCGGATGCTTGAGCATCTGCAATCGCCGCGAGTTTCTCTTCGTCGACCCGCCGCGAATCGGCAGAAAGATGCCCGACCGGTCGCCGCTCAAGCCGCGCCCACGTCGCCAGGCGAATGAGCTCTGGGCGCTCAAGGTACTCGTCGTAGAGACGAACGGCCCAATCCGCAAGGTCATCGGCATCAATCGGCACAGCGTCGAGCATGTGCTGCATCGACGCGTCGAAGATCGCGTCAAACAAGGCATCCTTGCTGCCGAAGTAGGCGTAGAGCTGCGCCTTGTTCGTGCGAGCGGATGCCGCGATGCGATCCACTCGCGCACCGGCGATGCCGTGCGCGGCGAACTCCGCGGTCGCGGCATCCAGAATTCGCCGTCGTGTCGCAATCCCCCGTGCCGTCAGCGTTGCTTCTGCCATAACTCCAGATTACCAACTAGTCAGTTTGCACCTATGGACCGTGATGCATTACATTGCAAACTAACCAGTTTGTTTTCTTGGAAGGACACAGTATGCGTCACACGATGGCATATGGGGCACGCGGATCATCAGCCGTCACCGCACAGCGAATCGAACGTCGTGACCTCAGACCGTCTGACGTCGCCATCGAAGTCACCTATTGCGGTGTCTGCCACTCTGACCTCCACGCTCTGCACGATCATGAGGCCAGTGGATCAGATGAGCTGCTTGTCCCCGGTCACGAGTTCGTCGGCACGGTCAGCGCGATCGGCACGGAGGTCGTCGGGTTCGCTGTAGGCGATCCCGTTGCCGTCGGCAACATCGTGGACTCCTGCGGAGTGTGCGACATGTGCCGAAGCGAACAGCAGAACTTCTGTCGAGAGTTCCCTACGACAACCTATGGCGGCCGGGACCGCGTCGATGGCTCTGCGACGCTTGGCGCCTATGCCCATGAGTATGTAGCGGACCAGAGATTCGTCTACCATCGCCCGGCACACCTTAACTCGGCAGCCGTTGCCCCATTAATGTGTGCAGGGATTACGGTCTGGGAGCCGCTGAGCCAACGGAACGTCGGCCCTGGCACCACCGTCGGCGTGGTGGGATTGGGCGGCCTCGGGCACCTTGCCGTCAAGCTTGCGCGAGCACGTGGTGCGTCGGTGACGGTGTTTACCACGTCTCCGTCCAAAGCCAACGACGCACGAGCCCTCGGCGCCGATGACGTGATCGTCTCCACGGACGAAGACGCGCAGAGCAGAGCGCGCGGGCGCTATGACCTCATCATCGACACGATTGCTGTCGAGCATCCGCTTAAGCCTTACTTGGATGCTCTCGCCCTCGACGGGGCGCTGTGCGTGGTCGGATATCTCGGCGAGGTGAAACTTGACATTCTGTCGGTGCTCATCGGTCGCAAAAGCCTGACCTCCGCCGGCAGCGGGGGTCGCCTTTATACACAGGAGCTCTTGGATTTCTGCGGCGAGAACGACATTGTGGCGGACGTCGAAGTGCTCCCCTCTTCACAGGTCAATACGGCACTCGACCGTCTTGCCCGCAACGACGTGCGGTATCGGTTCGTCATCGATCTCTCAGACCTGGGCTAACCGTGCTCGCGGTGCTTCATCGGTCAGCCCAGCGGTCATCGCCCTGAGCGCACTCTCGAGAGCGTGAACAACGTCGTCGCGGCATCGATCGGACTCCACCACAAAGCTGGCCGACCCGACGGCGAGCGCGCTCACTCCGAGAACGCTGTCGCGGCATTGGTCGGCGTCAAGTCCCGCTGCGCCGAGCGCGTCGAGCAGGCGCTGCATGTCGTTTGGCGCCACCAGCTGGTGTACGCGGCCTGGTGTCATGACCATATGCAGCAGCCAGGGGTGACTGCAGAGCGAGCCGAGAACCGTGAAAGCGTAGTGCACGAGCAACTCACGCGCTCCTTCGCCTTCTGCCGTGACGATGGCCTGCGTTCCGGTGATCGTGCGTGCCATCTCGTCGAGAAGGTCGTCTCGATCATTCACGTGGTGGTAGATCCCCATGGGTGACACGTCGAGACTCTTGGCAAGCTTGCGCATGCTCACGCCATCAAGCCCACCTTCGTCGGCGAGAGCGATCGCCGCATGCACCAATTCCGTCTTCGCAATCATCACTTCAAGAAGACACCCGAAACGGCAGTTTTCACTCGTCAGTCCCCGTTCGTTACCGCACTGTGACATTCGGCGACTGTACGCTGTATACCCTTCTGTCTCCCAACAATTCAGCCGGAACAGCGTGGACTAACCGCCCGCTGCGACCCCCGAACGTGGGGCGCAATCAGCGTCACACGGGAGTAGCGTCCACTGCGATTCGTGGCACAACAAGCTGAGGGGCACCCATGTCTATCGAGCCGCAAACAGATCGCCGAACGCTGATGAAGGTGGGCGCCTGGTCGGTGCCTGTCATCGCAGTCGCCGCCGCTACACCTGCAGCTGCAGCATCCACAACACCACCCGTCATCATCACGGCAGACCTTCTGGTGTTGCAAGATTTTTCGGCAAAGCTCGTTGTATGCGGGGGCGAACAATATGTGGATACCGCGATTACGATCACCACGAGTGATGGTCGACAAATACCCGAAGGAAGCACGTTAACACTCAAGTTTGATCTCCCCGAAAACCCGTCGGAAAGCGAAACGGAGTTCGGCGGGGTCATTGTCGGGCACGCGGAAGACACGGTTCCCACTGGCGGCAACAAAGTCAATAAGATGATTGCGATCTTTTCGTGGATCGAGGACATCTTCGGGTTCGCGTCTGTGACCGATGCCGCACCACAGCAGGTCACGAAATCGTGGGAAGTCGATATCGAAGAGGCAGACCCCGAAACGTATGAAATCTCGAATGTCGAATACGACTGGGTGCAGGCCGACGGGTCCTGGTATCTGAGCGGCAGCCTGGACCTGGGCCAGCCGCAGTGCGGACCGGGGATGAACAGCGACTCAATCTCGGTGGAGGTGGCCAATAGCTTTGCGAGCTGGTTTGAGACCACCGGCGACGGCAACGAATCCCTGCACCTCACGTTCCAGGATGAGTTTGGCAAGTCCGACCCTGGAAACGGGGAGTATCTGACATTCACTATCGGTGAGTGGAGTGAGCGCCTCCCGTTCTACTATCCCGCACCCTAACCGCCCGCCCTCTGCGAACACGTCGCGACATCGGGTTCTGAGCGCCGAGCTACTTCCCGCGGGAGATCTTCACCATCTCGTCGCGCGGAACGACCTTAATGCGGGCACGCTCGTGCGGCTCGCCGAGGGCGACCTCATGCGCATCCAGGTTGTGCCAGCCATCAAGGTCCGTGTACTCGACACCGCGTTCGTCAAGAAGATCTACGATCGCCTGCTCCTCGGGCGAATCCGGCGTCCACCAATTGCCTTGATCGTTGATGATGTGCGACACCGTCTCCATCGCATCCGACTTGGTATGGCCGATGAGACCGATCGGGCCACGCTTGATCCAGCCCGTGGCATAGACCCCATGCACCTGCTCGTTTGTCTTGCGATCCATCACCCGACCCTCATGGTTGGGCACAATCCCGAGTTTCTTATCGAAGGGGATGCCGTCAAGCGGCGAGCCGAAATAACCAATCGCACGGTACAGCTGCCCGATCTCCACCTCGCGAATCTCGCCCGTTCCTTCTACTCCGCCCTCACCATCGGGGCGCGTCCGCTCGTATCGGAATGCGGCCACATTCCCCTGACCATCATCGAGAACTTCGAGTGGTTTTGCGTAGAAATGCAAGTGAAGGCGACGCGACGCCTGGCCGGTCTCGCGCTCACGCCACTTGGTCATGATGCGGTCGATGACCATCACCTGCTTGTTGCTGGCGATCGCCTGCTTCGAGGCTTCGTCATAATCGAAATCTTCCTCATAGAGCACCATGTCAACGTCGTTCAGCTCGCCCAACTCACGCAGCTCGAGCGGGGTGAACTTCACCTGAGCCGGACCACGACGCCCGAAGACATGCACGTCGGTCACCTGCGACGCCTGAAGACCCTCATACACATTGTCGGGAATCTCGGTTGGCAGCAAGTCGTCAGCATGCTTCGCGAGCACACGCGCCACGTCGAGGGCGACGTTTCCATTGCCGACAACAGCGACAGACTTGTGGTTGAGCGGCCACTCGCGCGGCACATCGGGGTGCCCGTCGTACCAGTTGACAAAGCTCGCCGCGCCGTAGGAACCCTCGAGTTCGACGCCAGGCACGTCGAGACTGTGGTCGCGAATGGCACCCGTTGCGAAGATCACTGCGTTGTAGTGATTCTTGAGGTCGTCGAGCGTGACGTCTTCTCCATAACGGACGTTTCCGAAAATGCGAATGTCGCCCCGATCGAGCACATCACGCAGAGCATTGATGATCCCCTTGATGCGCGGGTGGTCAGGAGCGACACCGTAGCGAACGAGTCCGTACGGTGCAGGGAGCTGCTCAAACAGATCAATCGACACGTCGAACTTGCGCTCTGCCTTCAAGAGGATGTCCGAGGCGTAGATACCTGCCGGGCCGGCACCGACAACGGCGAGTCTCAGCTTTGTCACATGATTCCTTTGGTTGGGTACGCTGCGGGTGACGCGGGCGCTTATTTGTCTCTGTCGGCCAGCTTGCGGCCAAATCGATTGAGGGCTTCTCTCACGGGCCCATCAGGCAAACCGTCAAGAGCGGCGATCGCCTCGGCCGCCCACTTCTTCGCCTCGGCACGGGTGCGCTCCGTCACCGGGTGCGCATAAAGCTCCCCAACGGCGTTGGCGAATGATTCGGATGTCGCGGTGTCGAGGTCGCCCGACTCGGCATCGATCCGTCGCACGAGGTCCGCGTCGGCGGCATCCGTCTGTGCACTTTGACGGAGGTAGATCATGGGCAGCGTTGCGACGCCCTGGCGCAGATCCGTTCCCGGCACTTTGCCCGTCTGCTCGGGCTGCGGAGAAAGGTCGATGACGTCGTCGACGAGCTGAAAAGCGACACCGATCTTCTCGCCGTACTCGCGCAGCGGGCCTTGCACGTCTCCTGGTGCATTGGCGAAAAGTGCTCCGGCGCGTGCAGCTGTCGAGATGAGAGAACCGGTCTTGTCGGCAAGAACCTGAATGTAGTGCTTCTCTTCGTCTTCACCGTTCTCGGGGCCGACTGTCTCGTGCAGCTGACCGAGCACGAGGCGCTCGAATGTGTCTGCCTGAAGCCTGATTGCCTTCTCGCCGAGGTTCGCCATCAGCTGGCTCGCACGAGCAAACAGCAGGTCTCCCGTAAGAATCGCTACCGAATTGCCCCACACGGTGTGTGCGCTCGGCACCCCACGGCGGCGGTCTGCGTGGTCCATGACATCGTCGTGGTACAGCGACGCGAGGTGGGTGATCTCGATCGCCTTCGCGGCATCGTAGACATCTTGTGTGTTGCCGTCGCCGAGCTGCGCAGCGAGAAGAATGAGCATGGGGCGCACACGTTTGCCACCCGCCTCGAGAAGGTAGCGTCCCGACGCGTCCGCCACCGAATCCGTGAACTCGAGGTCGCCGATCAGCTGACGTTCGATCTCAACAAGTCCTTCGTCGATCTCGCTGACGACACGACGCATCGCCGGGCTCATCATCATGCGCTCGGTTAGGCCCAGCTGCTGCGACAGTCGAGTGTCGCGAGGGGTCGTGCTCACATCCACCCCACTACCCTATCCGTCCTCGGACGTCACAGCTTCGATACCGGATGCCGTTACCCGCCGGGCTTGAACGCGCGGTGCATTGCCGCGATCCCTGCAGTGAGGTTGCGATGCTCGACGTTGCCCCACCCGGCCTCACGCAGCCACAGTGCGAGACCCTTCTGATCGGGCCAGGCGCGGATCGACTCGTTGAGGTACGTGTATGCCTCGGAGTTGGAGCTGACGACGCGCACAATAAGCGGCATGATCTTGGCTATGTAGAGGTTGTAGGCGCTGCGCACGAGGGCGGTCGGCGGCGTGGAGAACTCGCACACCACAAGGCGTCCACCGGGCTTGGTCACCCTCAGCATCTCGACGAGCGCCTTCTTCGGGTCAACGACGTTGCGCAGGCCGAACGAGATGGTGACGGCATCGAATTCGTCGTCTGCGAAAGGGAGATTCGTGGCGTCAGCCTCGATGAAATCGATGTTCGGCAGGTGCCCGAATCGACGACGGCCCTCCGCGATCATTCCCGCAGAGAAATCGGCGGCGACAACGGTCGCTCCCGTCGCGGCGAGTGCAGCGCTCGACGTGCCGGTGCCTGCGGCGAGGTCGAGCACGCGATCGCCGGGAAGTGGATCGACGGCACGGCGCAGTGCGAGCCGCCACAAGCGGTCGTTCCCGACCGAAAGCACGTCGTTCGTGAGATCGTAGCGTTCGGCGACCTCATCGAACATCGCCGACACCTGCTCGGGCTGCTTCTCGAGATCTGCGCTCTTGCTCATGCCCTCAGTTTAGATGCCGGCACCTGGGCGAGAACTACGATCCCGCGACAGCGAGATGCGACGTCGCGATTTGCTCAAGATGCACGAGGTCAGACGCGATCGTCACGAAGTCGAAGCCTTCCGCAAGCCTCGCGTGTGCGACCTCCCCTGACGGAGTGTGAATGCCGACGGGCAGATCCCCAGCCGCTTCTCTGACCCGGCGAAGCGCCTCCAAGAATACCGAGTCGACCGCAGCATCTGTCGAACTGGAACCGCCAACAGCGATCCGCAGATCGCTCGGTCCGATGTACAGGGCATCGATGCCCGGTACCGCCGCAATCTCCGCGACGTTCTCCAAGCCCTGAGGCGTCTCGATCATGGCAATGCACACGACCGATTCGTTGGCTTCGGCCAAATCAGTCGAGATGCGCAGCTGGGCGCGCATAGGCCCGTAGGACCGCGTACCCATAGGCGGGTAATGGGCAGCGTCAGACGCTCGCGCCGCGTCCGCCTCGGTATTGATCAGAGGAACGATAACTCCCACAGCGCCCGCATCAAGCGCCTGCCCGATCCACGCAGGATCGTTTGCGGGCACTCGCACCATGCCCACAGTCGGCGTGTTTCCCAGCGCTGCACCCGCGTCAATTGCCAAGAGCGCGTTGAGCCAACCCTTGTAGTCGAGAAGCCCATGCTGTCCATCGATGCAGATGTAGTCGTAGCCGACGCGAGCGAGGCGCTCAACGACGATGTGAGCGTCCATCATCGACCAATAGCCGATAAGACGTTCCTTCGACCGAAGCCTCGCTGCAAAATTGTGTGCCGCGCTCATTCGTGCTCTCCCTTACGTCTGTTATTGATTCGTCACCGGTTATATGGGGGCATTGCTCCGAAGAGGGGAGCCGTCTGCTCGTCGAGTTCATCGACAATCTGCGCGTCAAGCGGCCCCTTGTCGAGATAGTCGAAGTTCTGCTGAAGCTGCTCAAGACTTGACCCCCCGACAAGGACTGCGTCCACCGCTTGTCGCGACAAGAGCCACCTGAACGACGCCTCGACGAGCGAGATCTCTGCGACTCGAGCAACATCGTGCAGCCGTGCTACCGCGTCAAAGAGCTCTGGTGTCCAGTACCTCTTGCGATACATGGCAGAGAGCCCCGATGTCGCAAAGCGCCCACTGCTTGGGTTCTGGGTCAACGCGTGCTTACCTGTGAGCAGTCCCCCGGCTAACGGGTTGTAGACCATCGTCAACAGACCACGCGTACGAGCGAACTCCATGTACTCTCGCTCGACGTTGCGCGCAACCAAATTGTAGAGCTGCTGACCGACGACCGGGGCCGGCGCACCAAGAGCATCGGCCGTTGCGATAACGTCCGCTACCTGCCATGCAGAGAAATTCGACACGCCGATCGCCCGTATCTTGCCGGCCGTGTGCAGGTCAGCTATGGCGGTCACGGTCTCATCGAGTGGTGTCTCACGGTCGGGCTGATGCAGGTAGAGCACATCCACGTAGTCAAGATTCAGCCGTCTAAGGCTGTTATTTACACTGTCAACCAGTGCAGAACGCGAGAGCGGTGGTCTTCCTGCTGCATCTGCCGTTGGCATTCCAGCCTTCGTCGCGATGCGGAAGCTGCTTCGATCGTGAGGCAGAATGCGCGACAGCATCCTTTCGCTTTCTCCACCCGCATAGCCGTTTGCTGTGTCGATCATCGTGGCACCTCGATCGAGGGCTGTGCCGACCATACGAGACGCCACACTCTCATCGACCGTGTCACCGAACGTCATCGTGCCCAGAGCCACGGAACCCGTGACGATGTCTTGCTGCATCGGGTGTTCTCCTCTATTCGGTCGTCGCCATGCGGACGACATCGGTCGGTGTGCTCACTTGCCGGAACATGCTGAGCACCTCACGCGGTTTGATGCCCACCATGGTCGTCGGGTCAAGAGCAGCAGCCCGCAGAGTGCGCGTGTACGGGTCGACCGGCGACTCAAGCACCCGTTGCGTGTCGCCGTGTTCCACGATTCGGCCCTTTGACATCACGACAACCGATTCGCTGATCTCTCGTACGACTCCGAGATTGTGCGAGATGACGATGAACGTGCTGTGGGTCTCGTCTTGAAGATCTTTCAGGAGCCGAAGAATCTGAGCCTGCACAGAAACATCAAGCGCACTCGTCGCCTCATCGAGCACAATGAGATCGGGTTCGCAGGCAAGCGCCCGTGCTATCCCGATGCGCTGTCGTTGCCCACCGGAGAATTCGTGAGCACGCCGTTCGGCAGCGGTACTTGGCAGTCCGACGCGTTCAAGATACTCACGGGCCTTGACGCGTCGTTGTTCGCGGGAAAGCTCGCGCACACGCATGCCAATTGGCTCTGCAATGAGATCTTGCGCCGTCATTCGCGGGTTGAGCGATCCGTACGGATCTTGGAATACCATCTGGATCCGCGAACGCAGAGGCCGAAACTGTCGCTCAGACATCGGCACGAGATCGACGCCGTTGAGTGCGATCTGCCCCGACGTCGGTCGCAACAGACGCACAATCGAGCGCGCGATCGTCGACTTGCCGCATCCTGACTCACCAACAATCCCGAGAGTCTTGCCCCGCTTCACAGAAAAGCTGACGTTATCGACGGCTCTGAATGGACCTGATCGCGTGGGGTATTCAACGATCAGGCTTTTCACGTCGAGAAGTGCCGCTTCGCTCATTGCGCACCACCGTTCCACGGACCCAGTTGAGGAACCGCATCAAGGAGTTGACGCGTGTACTCGACTGTCGGGTGGGAGACCAGTTCATCAGCCGGCCCACGGTCGACGAATCTGCCGTTTCGCATCACCTTGATGCGGTCGGAGACCACGCGCGCGACTCCAAGATCATGAGTAATCAGAAGCATTGCCAACTGCGATTCTTCTTGGAGTGTGAGAAGCAGATCCAGGATGCCTGCCTGCACCGTCACATCAAGAGCGCTCGTTGGCTCGTCAGCGACGATGAGCACCGGATCAGCCGCGAGCGCCGACGCGATGAGCACGCGTTGAAGCATTCCCCCCGATAGCTGATGAGGGTATTTATCGAGCTGCTCACGGGGATCAGGGATCCTCACGTGATTGAGAAGCTCGATGCTCCTCTGCGTTGTCTGCGCGGTGCTGAGCCGAACAGTCGAGCCGCGGTGCACGGCACCGCCGAGCTGTTTGCCGATTGTGTGGGTCGGGCTCAGGGCAGTCATCGGATCCTGCGGAATGAGCGCAACCTGACGACCGCGCATTTTCTCAAGCTGCCTCGGTTTGCCCAGCACATCGATTCCCTGAATCTCGACGATCCCTGTTGTCACGGCGAGATCCGCGGGAAGCAGGCCGAGAATCCCCATGGCCGTGGTCGATTTTCCTGAGCCGGACTCGCCGATGATCGTCACCGTTTCCCCCTTCTCGAGGGTGAAAGACACACGGTCCACTGCGCGGATCACCCCGGCGTCGGTCATCAGTTCAATCTGAAGATCTTCGACACGAAGAACACTCATTGTGACGCCTTCTTTCGCCGAGAGAAGTCTCTGAGTCCGTCACCGAGAAGGTTGACACCAACGACCAGGGAGGCGATGACAACACCGGGAAGCGTGACAAGCCACCACGCGCTGGTGATCACATCTTGTCCATCTGAGATGATTCTGCCCCACGTAGGAAACGGGCGCTGCGGGCCAGCACCGAGAAAGCTCAGAGCACTTTCGAGAAGCACGGCCTGGGCGAGCAGCAGGAGAACAACCACGATTGCCTGAGCGATCACATTCGGAAGAACGTGCTTCACGAGCACTCCGAGTCGCTTGACGCCGAGCACTCGAGCCGCCTCTACGTATGGCTTCTCCCGCTCGACCATAACGAGGGATCGCGTGAGCCGTGCCGGCTCCGGCCAGTTTGCTATCGCGATCACGAAGGTAATGACCGGGATGCTCGATCCGAAGAGCGCGACGACAAGAAGTAGCATCATGAGAAGTGGCAGCGAAAGCTGGGCTTCGATGAGTCGTGAGATGATCCCGTCGACCTTTCCACCGTAGTACCCGGCGAGCGAACCCAGAATAATGCCGATGGTTCCCGAAATGACGACAGCGAGCACCCCAATGAGCAGCGAAACCTGCCCTCCGTACATCACTCGTGCGAGCAGGTCACGCCCGAGCTGGTCTGTGCCAAAGAGGTGCCCGTCCGTCAGCGGAGGCAGCATCCTCTCGGCGAGGCCCTGTTCGCTGGCGCTGGGAATCGGCAGAGATCGCACGAAGACGATGGGCAGCACGACAACGAGTGTCAGGGCCGCGCCTGTCCAGATCTTGACCCTGCTCGCACGGGCCTTGCGCGCAAAGCCTGCTTTTCGCAGGAGTTTGGAGGTGACAGCGCTCGTGCCTTTGGTCGTGACGCTCGTCATGCCTGCACCTTTCCTAACTTCACTCGGGAATCGAGTAGCGGATATGTGAGGTCGATCAGCAGTTGCACGACAACCGTCAGCACTGCCGTTACGACAACTGTCGCTTGGATCAGTGGATAGTCACGAGTTTCAAGTGCTCGCACCACGAGGGAGCCAATTCCGGGCCAGCCGAAGACGACCTCCACGACGACGACGCCGTTGAGCATGCTCGCGAATCGTGTGCCTAGCGCCGTTACGACAGGAACGGCAGAGTTGCGGAATCCGTATCCCCAGGTGAGAGCCGGCCCCGTCACCCCTCGGGAACGCGCGATCGTAAAGTACGGAGCTTGGAGATTCTGCACCATCTCTCTCCGCACCATTCGTGAGATCAATGCCACTTGCAGCGTGGCAATCGTCGCCGCAGGCAAAACGATTCCCGCCCAGGAGCCGAACCCGGCCACAGGAAAGATCGGGATGGCCACGGCGAAGAATGTGATGAGCATCACGCCGATCCAGAAGTCGGGCATTGACTGCCCGACGATAGTGACAATGTTCGCCGTCAGCTCTCTCTTGGTGTCTGCCCTCTTCGCCATCCACACCCCGAGCGGAATCGCGATTACAGCTGTGAGCAGAATCGCAGCGGCGGCGAGCGTAATAGTGTTCGGAAGGCGGTCGAACACCACTTCAAGGGCGGGAGCGCGGAAGGAGTACGACATTCCGATGTTTCCCTGCACAAGGTCTTTGAGAAAGATCACGTACTGGGTGACGAGCGGTTCGTTGAGCCCCATGCTCTCGCGCACACGGTCCAGTTCGGCCGTGCTGGCGAGCGGACCGGCAAGCGAGTATGCCGGGTCGCCCGGTGCCATGCGAACGAGTACGAAAACCGCGGAGATTGTGAGAAAAACCGTGAGCAGGCTCTGCCCGAGGCGCGAGATCAGGTACCGAAGCATCGTACGTAACTAGTCCTTGAGGCTGACCGCGGAGAGGTCATAGGAGTTGATGGGCGAGAGCTCGAGGTTCTGCACGCGTGTGCGACGTGCCAGCAAGACCTTCGGCACGAATGCCCACAATGACGGGGTCAGATCCCACGTCTTCTGCTGGGCCTGTGCGAGAAGCTCATTTCGCGCCCTCTCGTCTCCCGTCGACGTGGCCTGATGGATGAGATCGGCAACCTCGGGGAACACGAAGCCGTGATACGAGTCGTGCGTCTTCTCCTTCTCGGCGGTTCCTGCGTACATTCCCTCCATTGTCGTCAGCGCGAGCCCTGTCTGATTGCCATAGCCGTTACCGAGAATGTCCCAGTCACCTCCTTCACCGCGACGCCATTTGCCGATGTCGCCGCCTGCCTCGAACGATTTAAGCGAAAGCGTCACTCCGACAGCGCTGAACATTTCTACGAGAGCTTGCATCACCAACGTGTCAGCGGGGTACTCTCCTTCTTCCCAGATCAGGTTCAGCGCAAGGTCTTTCACCCCGAGACGCTTCAGCTCTGACGTCGCCTTGTCCGGGTCGTACGCGAACTCGCCGACCTCCGAGAAGCCGTTCAGAGTGAAGGGCACCACTCCGTTAGCCTGCTCCGCGTTCCCGCTGAAGATCGAATCGATGATCGTCTTTCCGTCCACCGCGTAACTGAGGGCGCGTCGCACCTCGGGGTTTGCAATGGGATGATCTTTCGGTTTACGGAAGTTAAAGAAGAGGTGATTGAAACGAGTGCCCGTCACCGAATCGATCTCGATTCCGTCAACAGACTTCAACTGCTCTGCTGATTCTGGAGTGATCGAGTCGATGACGTCGACCTCACCGGCACGAATGGCGGAAACACGACTTGACTCTTCCGAAATGAATCGAATGTTCACCTTCGCAATCTTGGGCGCTTCTCCCCAATATTCTTCGTTGATCGCAAACTCATACGATCCAGAACCGCTCTCGCTCGATTCCACAAGGTACGGTCCCGACCCAACGCCATCATGAAGTTCAGCGGGCTCATTGGCATCCGCTGGCGTGATCAAGACGTTTGACATCAGGAAGTCGAGAGTCGGAATTGGCTTCTGCGTATCGAGCGTGAGCTCCTTGTCGCTCACCTCCGTGACCACGGGCCATTCTGAGAACTGCGGTTGCAGGAAGCCGCCCTCGACCTGCTTGTACATGTCGAGAGCCGTTGTCACGTCCTTTGCGACGACAGGCGTGCCGTCCGAATAGACTGCATCGTCCCGCAAGACGACCTTCCATTGGGTGTCCGATACCGCTTCAAATGATTCAGCGAGAACATTCTTGATCGTGAGATCGCCGCTGACCCGTGTGAGAGCCTGGCGGACCGCGCGCTGCACGGTCACTGCCGCATCAAACTGGTTCATTTTGTTGTCGATGCTCACGAGCGAACGGTTGAGCCCGAGGGTGAGCGTGCCAGACGCCGCACTCGCTGCGCCGCCGCCACCCGGCCCCGCACACGCTGAGAGGCTGGGGGCGAATGCGATGCCCGCGCCGGCGACAAGGCCGAAACGTAGTAGTCCTCTCCGTGAGAACATCGCTGTTGAAGCCGGAGTGAGTGAAGCAGCTACTTCTTGAGATTTCGCGGTCATCCTTGACCTCCTCGATCGTCAGACGCTTTTAGAGCGACCAGGTGAAAAAGCATCACGTTCGTGATGATTAGCAATGCAATCATGCTTGCATATTTCGCGCAAGTCTTTTAGCGTGAAATGCGCAATAAACTACGATGCCGTGTTTTGATGAGCATCGACGAGGAAATATCAAAGGGGGTGTGATGGCTGTATCGCCGATTCTTGCGATTGCCGACGACTTGACGGGAGCCGCCGAGGTCGCTTCTGCTCTTGCCTTCGATCAGGTGAATGGCGCACGGATCGTATTGCACTCGCCAACCCGTGACGACATCGATGACCTCTGGCTCCCTGGAAGTCCCGTGCTTGTCGTCGACACCGGATCCCGCGACATCAAGCCGGAACACGCGGCCACGACTGTCGCGCGAATCACCAGCGGTCTGCCGAACTTCGTGACGATCTTCAAGAAGGTCGACAGCCTGTTGCGCGGAAATACAGGGTGTGAGCTCACGGCTCTCGGTGAGCAGTCCATGGTCATTCTGGCGCCAGCTCTCCCCCAGTCGGATCGCACGGTGGAAGACGGGATTCTGCGCATTGCACGCAAGCCACTGTCTGAAACACAAATGTGGGCGAATGAGCTTTCTGCGCCTCCCCGGCGAATCTCAGAGCTGTTCGCTCGAGATGCTGCTGTCGAGCTGTCCATGGATGAAATCCGCGCCGGTGGTCTGCGAGAGTTCCATGCCATGCGCAGAGGAATCGTGATCTGTGATGCGCGGACCGATTCGGACCTCGACGCAATTGTCTCGACAGCACCGGCGCACGCGATCCTTGCCGGAAGCAGGGCGCTGGCCGAAGCGCTCCGTCGGCACTCTGCAGGAGTGTCGACCCCGCTGCAGCCGGTCGCGCCGACCGGCCCGGCATCCATCTCTCCCGTGCTCGTCGTGGTGGGGACCACCGCGCCATCCGCAACGGAACAGGTTGCCGAGGTGAGAAGCCGAGGGGTTCGGGTGGTCGAGCTCGACCCGCACCAACTCGACGCGCTGGATTCAACACGTTTCTCTGGAGACAACGTCGTCCTCGTCTCGCTGGCGAAGACGACCAGACCCGCAGCCGGCTCACAGCTTGCGAGCGATCTGGCTCACGCTCTGAGAGGGCTCGCTGAACAACGCAATCTCATTCTGACCGGCGGCGAAACCGCCCGGCACCTCCTCGACGAGCTGGGTATCACCACGCTCACCTACGCCGCGACGATCGAACCCGGACTCATCGAGACCACCGCTCGTTCGCGCAAACGAATCGTCACGCGACCGGGAAGTTTCGGCACACGAGACAGCCTTGTTCATGCAATCGAGCATCTGACCACACCAATCGCGCCTCAGCGCGCTCACACGAGGGATCATTCAATGACAAGAAGACCGCGCATTGCAGTCACAATGGGAGACGCCGCTGGCGTCGGCCCGGAGATCGTTGTTTCCGCCCTCCTGGAGGCGGAGATAATCAACGCGTGCACGCCCATAATCATCGGCGATGCGAATCGGCTGCGGCAGGCTGCACGACTTCTCGGCACATCGCCGAAGATGAACATCATCGACGCCCCTGAAGACGCCATCTGCGAACCCGGGACGCTGAATGTCATCGATGAGAATCTCATTCCAGGCGACCTTGCATGGGGTGCACTGTCTGCTGTCGCCGGAGATGCTGCTTATCGCTACATTGCACGAGCGTGCCGGTTCGCGCAGCAACTCCGCATTGACGCCATCTGCACGGCGCCGCTGAACAAAGAAGCACTCCATCTCGGCGGCCACATCTACCCGGGGCACACGGAGATGCTCGCCAAGCTGACGGGAACCGACGAGGTCTCGATGATGCTCTCAACGCCGAAGTTGAAAGTCATTCACGTCACAACTCACCTCGGTCTGATCGACGCCGTTGAGAAGATCGAGCCGGGGCTCGTCGAGCGAACGATCCGCCGCGGTCATGACGCACTCGTTGCAGCGGGCAACCCGCATCCACGTATCGGCGTGGCGTCGATCAACCCTCACGCTGGAGAAGGCGGGCTCTTCGGATACGGAGAAGAAGCGGAGAAGATCGCACCGGGCGTCGAGGCAGCGCGCACCCAGGGCATCGATGTGACCGGCCCTCTGCCCGCGGACACACTGTTCTTTCTCGCCGGACGCGGTGACTACGATCTCGTCGTCGCGCAGTACCACGACCAAGGGCACGGTCCCATCAAAGTACTGGGCATCGAGGCCGGCGTGAACATCACTGTCGGGTTGCCCGTGATTCGCACGTCTGTGGATCACGGCACAGCATTCGACATTGCAGGCACGGGCAAGGCCGATCCACGTAGCATGGTCGAAGCCATGAGACAGGCAATAGAACTCGCAGCGAACCGGGAGCAGGCATGACCCATGCGTCGACAGTCGAACGCCGCGACAAGATCGTTCAGTTGGCGATCTCAAGCGGGCCAACGAATGTCGACGAGCTCGCCGTCTACTTCAACGTCACGTCGTCGACGATCCGTCGGGACCTTGCGCGGCTGACGAGCGAGGGCCGGATCACCCGCACCTACGGCGGCGCCATCGCCCTCGTCGGCCATGCCGAGCCATCGCTCAGCGAACGGCAGAGCGAGGCGCACGAGCAGAAGGTGCTCATTGCCGAGTGGGCGCGCAAACGGGTTCTGCCCGGAGACACGCTTCTACTAGACCTCGGCTCTTCCGTCGCCACGCTGGCATCTCGGCTGAAAAACATCGAAGACTTGTCGATAGCTACAGTGAACCTCTCTGTGATCACCGCGCTCTCCGGCCTTCCCTCGGGAAAGCTGTACTGCCTTGGCGGACAATATCGACCTCTCAGCCAAGGTTTCGTCGGGCCACTGGCTGAAGCTGCCGTAGAGCGGCTGACGTTCGACACAGCATTTCTGGGAACCGATGGCGTCAGCCCTGACGGCGAGATCAGCGAGGCCGACCTGCAGCAGCTCAGATTCAAGGAGCTCGTCTGCCGACGTGCTCGAAACGTCTATGTTCTCGCACACGGCGAGAAAATCGGTCAAAGCCCAGTTCACGGGTGGGCTCGCCTGCCACTGCCGTGGACGCTTGTGACAGATGACTCCGCTCCCGAAGACGTCCTGGCGTCGATCCAAGCGACAGGTGTCGAGGTCGTCGTCGTACCCTCTACTCCCGTCGACGACGACACTGATCGCTGAACGAATCGTCCAGGTAGCGCGGCGTATTCTTGAAGCGTGACCAACCCCGACACACCGAGGCTTGTCGTCGACACCACCCCCGTTGGCGACGTGTCCCTCCTCATCCCTCATACCTCCGAATCCGAACCCCTCGTCTGGTTGCGCAAAGGCACAGGCATTGTCGGAATCGGCGAGGCCCTGCGCCTCGAGTTCACCGGCGAGACACGTCTGACCGATGCCGCCGCCGCCTGGCGGAGCCTGGCAGCATCCGCCCGTGTCTCTGATCGCGTGGGCGTTCCCGGCACCGGCCTGATTGCATTCGGCGCATTCGCGTTCTCGTCGCTGTCGACGACGACAAGCGTGCTGATCGTTCCGCGGACCGTCGTCGGTCGCCGCAGCGGGCGCCACTGGGTCACGCACATTCGCTTCGAGGGTGACGAACTCGATACCGGACGGGGCGGCATGCTTGAAGCCTCCGAAGCTGCTGCAGCAGAGACGACGCCCATCGGCGAGCCTTTCGGTGTTGATTTTCTGGAGGGTCAGGAGTCTGCTGACTCATACAAGCTGCACGTCGCTGAGGGAGTGCGTCGCATTCGCGCAGGCGAGCTCGAGAAGGTCGTGCTCGCGCGGGACCTCGTCGGCTCGGTACCGGCCGACAGCGATGTGCGACGTTTCGTCACCGACTTAGCACAGGGCTACCCCGACTGCTGGACTTACGCCGTCGACGGGCTCATCGGGTCGAGCCCAGAGACGCTTGTGAGCGTGACCGACGGCGCCGTGACCGCACGGGTTCTCGCGGGCACGACGGCACGAGGCGACGGCCCAGAAGCCGACGAACACGCAAGCGTGGCACTTGCAACGTCGCAGAAAGACAACGACGAGCACGAGTTCGCGGTGCAGAGCGTCGTGCGCTCCCTCGAGATGCACACCTCCCATCTCGCCGCGAGCGAAGTGCCATTCACCCTCAAGCTGCCGAACCTGTGGCATCTCGCCACCGATATTGAGGGCGTACTGAGCGATGGTGCGTCGTCTCTTGACTTGATCGCGGCGCTGCACCCGACCGCGGCAGTCGCCGGCGCACCGACGCCCGACGCCATCGCGATGATCGACGACCTCGAACCGTTTGACCGAGGACGCTATGCCGGGCCCGTTGGCTGGGTCGGCGCCGACGGTGACGGAGAGTGGGCGATCGCTCTGCGGTGCGCACAGCTCGACGACGGCGCCATCACCGCGTACGCGGGCTGCGGCGTCGTTGGCGAATCAGTGCCAGAGAACGAGCTCATGGAAACGCGCATCAAATTCCGTCCGGTGATCGACGCTCTCGAAGGCTGACGAGTCGGCACGGGCGCGCGTCAGCGCTCGAGCAGCACCTCGATGATCACGGGCGACTCGCGCGGGGTTGTGAGCGCTTTGTCGAGCTCGGCACGATTCGTCGCGAGCACGTGCTGCCAGCCGTAGGCCGTCGACAGCGCAGCCAGGTCAACGTTGTGCGGCGTGTACTGCACACGATCAAAGAGGTCGCGCTGCGATGACTGCGCCACTTCGAGTCCGTCGAAGATCGTTCCGCCGCCGTCGTTGCCCACCACAACCTGCAGGCGCGGCCACAGCTCGTCGTGCCCGCCAAGCAGCGAGCCGGCGTCGTGCAGCAGAGCGAGATCTCCCACGAGCACCCGGGTGACCCCGGGCATCCCCTCGCGCTGCTGCGCACTCGCGATGCCGTGGGCTGTGGCAATGGTGCCGTCGATGCCCGCGAGGCCGCGATTCGCGTGCACAGGAATCTTCTTTCCGGCGACAAACGCGTCGGCAACGCGAATCAAGCGGGATGCTGCGAGCACGAGGCGGTCGTGCGGCCACGTCGAGCGCCAGAGCTCCTCCACCAGCATCCGCCGGTCGATAGGCGCGCGCACGGCGGCGAACTCTGCTCGGGCGAAGCGAGCACGCGCAGCCGGATCGTGGGAGTGGCCGTCGTCGAGCGACGGGGCAGCGTCACGGTCGGCCGCATCGACGAGGGCGCGCGAGGCAACGACCCACGTACCGAGCCAGTGCCGATCGGCGGAGCCATCGGCAACGGATGCTGTGGCGACGATGCGGGCTCGGCGCCCCGGGTTGTACGCCTCGATGCCGGTTGGTGCGACGACAACCACTTCGACCTCGGCGCGTTGCAGTAGCGCCGGAACTTCGCGGCTGAGCGTTGGATGCCCGAACACGACGACACGCTCGATGCGACCGCCAAACTGCGGGTCGCTCAGCAGCTCGCGGTACGGCACAACCAGGTTGCGCCCGAAACGTGCACCGCTCGTCACCTCGGCGATGAGCGGCCATGAGCCGGCATGAGCGAGCTCTTCGGCCACAGCGCCCGAGGCGTGCCCAGCGACCACGACGGTGCGCGGCCCTGGGTCGAGCACCGCGCTCGGTCGCTCGAATCGGGTGCTGACATACGGTCGCTGCGCCACGGCATCCGTGTCGTCTGTGCTCTGTGCCGCAATGTCGCCTTCACCCGCGCCGCCACCCCGGTCAGCCGCTCCGTCTGCAACCGAACCGCCGCCAAAAAGGGCGAGGTTTGGGGACAAAACGTCGCCACTCTTGGCGAGTGTCCCCGGGGGTAACGGGGAGGCAGCGACCGAGGGGGTCGCGGAGGGTGACGGGGAGGCAGAACCCGACGAGTTGGCGGCTGGCGGCACCGTCACCGCCGACGACAGCGGCTCACGGAAGGCGATGTTCAGATGCACGGGACCCGGCCCGGCGATGCCACGGCCGTTCGCAGCCCGCAACGCTTGAGCCGCAAGAGTCGCGGCGCGATCCGTCTCGCTGGTGTTACCAGTCGGGGCGGCGACGGTGCGCTCAAACCTCACAGCACCGCCGAAGATTCCCGGTTGCACAGTCGTCTGATTGCTGCGGATTCCCTGCAGCTCTGTGGGCCGGTCGGCCGTGAGCACGAGCAGTGGCACCCCGGAGTGATGCGCCTCGAGTACAGCCGGATGCAGATGAGCGACGGCAGAACCGCTCGTCGTCACGACGGCAGCCGCACGACCGGTCTCCACACCGAGCCCGAGCGCGAAGAATGCCGCTGAACGCTCGTCGATGCGCACATGCACGTGCAGCAGCCCCGCCTTCTCGAGAGCGGCGGCCGCGAGCGCAAGCGCCTGCGACCTCGAGCCGGGGCACACGACGACGTCACTGAGACCCCGGGCAGCGAGACCGGTCAGCAGCGCAGTCGAGTACGTCGTTGCGGGCGCTGCATCGGTACGACGGATGCCGTCAGGATCAGCACCGAATTCTCGCGACGATTCGCCGGACGACGATGACTCGTCAGGCATCCGTATTGTTCGACCCCGTGCCGTGGCCGTGGTCTGAGGGGTGTCCGTCATCGTCTGGCAGATCACCGTCTGCTGCCTCTTCGGCGCGCTTGCGTTTGTCTGCCTCAGCAGCATCCTGCCGCTTCTTCTTCTCGTCGCGCGGTCGAATGATCTCTTCTTCGGCATCGAGCGCCGCAAGCTCTTCCTCAAGCTGACGAATGCGGTCGTCTTGCACGCTATCGGTCTGCAGACCGCCGATGAACGACGGGTCGTCGTCTGGCGCCACATCGCGCGCAAGGTCGGGGCCGCCTCGGCCGATGAAGTACCACAACGCGAGGCCGATCACCGGAAGCACGAGGATCACGACGATCCAAACCGGCTTCGACAGACCCCTGACGCGCCGATTGTCGATGATGGCGCAGTCAACAACCGAGTAGATCGTGATTGCCACGATCACCGGAATCAGAATGAAGAGCAGGCGTGCCATGCCCTAATGGTATCTGCCCAGACGGTTAATGCACTGGGCATGACAGCATCCAGCGCTCAGACAGCCGCAACAACCTAGAATTCTCTTGTGAAACGCATTCCCGCTGCCGTCACTTACACGGTTCTTCGCCTTCTGACGTTCATCGTTCCCCTGGCGATTCTGCTGTTGCTCGGCTTCAACGAATGGTTCTCGGCAATCGTTGCGGCACTCATCGGGTTTGCGATCTCACTGATCTTCCTTCGCCACCCGCGCGAACAGGTTGCGGTGGCGATTCATAACAAGCGCACGGGCGCGGATTCTGACAAGCCACACGAGACTCCGACAGACGAAGAGGCCGAAGACGACGTCGTCGAGCACAGCGCGAGTGCGCAGCACACCGACGCGCACGAGAATCACGACGACGCGCATCACAGCGACGACGACGTGCGCTGAACCGCGCCCAGCGACTGCTGGTTAGCATTGAGCGATGAACATCGCGCCTCTCACTGACAAGCAGATTCCGGATGCTGTTTCACTGTGGACCGAAGCGGGACTCACCCGCCCCTGGAACGACGCAATCGCGGACTGCCGCCGCGCACTGCGGGGGCCCGATTCAACGGTGCTCGCTGTCACCGACGACGTCGGGATTGTCGCGACGGCCATGGTGGGTCACGATGGCCACCGCGGATGGGTGTACTCTCTCGCCGTCGCCGAGCGCAGTCGGGGGCACGGGTTCGGCGCACATCTGATGTCCGCGTGCGAAGACTGGGTCCGCGACCGCGGCATCCCTAAAATTCAACTCATGGTGCGCAGCGAGAATAGTGACGTTCTGTCGTTTTATGGCCGCCTCGGTTACGACCGATCCGACGTCGTCGTGCTCGGCAAGCGCCTCGACTGACCCGGATGCCGCGCTGGCCGCGCCGTGCAAGCTGCTTCTAGAACGAGTAGCCCAAGAAGAACGCGACGCCGTACAGCAGCTGCGTGACTCCCACGAGCTTGAGTGCGAGCACCAGCTCTTTCGGCGTGCGCGCCGTGACAACGATGAGACACGCTGGAAGTGCGGCGAGCAGCGCAGCTGCGGCGTACCAGATACCCGAATAGAACAGCGCGACGAGCGCCGCGATCGCAAAAGGTGCCAGCATCAACACGACGAAGAGAATGCGCGATGCGAGTCCGCCGATCAGCACCGAGAGGGTGTGCTTGCGCGAGAGTTTGTCTGACTCGCGGTCGCGCAGGTTGTTGACGAGGATCGCGCTCATTGAGATCAGGCCCACCCCGACGGCGCCGTACCACGCCTCCTGGTTGAGTTGGCCCACCTGCACCCACATGGTGCCGAGCGTGGCGACGAGCCCAAAGAAGATGAACACGACGATCTCACCGAGGGCGTAATACCCGTAGGGGCGCTTCCCACCTGTGTAGAACCACGCGGCGAGAATGCAGGCTGCCCCCACGGCGATCAGCCACCACTGCTGTGTGGCAACGGTGATGAGCACTCCGGCAACCGCTGCGAGTCCGAAGAACACGAGCGCTGCCGTCAGAACGCTGCGGGGGCTGGCTTTACCTGAGCCGACAAGGCGCCCCGGGCCGACACGACGCCGATCGGTTCCCCGGATGCCGTCGGAATAGTCGTTGGCGAAGTTGACGCCGATCTGCAGGGCGATGGCGACCCCGAGGCAGAGCAGTGCCCGCACCCAGTGGAACTCCCCCGGTTCCCCCGCAATGCGCGCGGCGCCCGTTCCCACGAGCACCGGTGCGATCGACATTGGCAAGGTCGGAATGCGCGCGGCGCGGATCCAATCACCCGCCGTTGCCGGTTTGATGTGCTGCAGCGGTCGCGCCGCCGGGTTGCCGCTTCTGCCTCCGCCCTTTCGGGCGACGGGCATCGTTGTGCCCTGCCGTGCCTTCGACGTGCTCTTACGCTGTGCTGCCACGAATGACCTCCTGCTCCGCGGCAACTTTACTAAAGATCGCTATGGCAGCGTGCGCTCCGCGATTGCACGCGCGACGGCCTGTCGGTCGGGCTTGCCCGAAGTGAGTCGAGGAACAGCGGCAATCGTGACGATTCGGTTCGGGCGGGCGGGCTTGCCGAGCTGCTGCGAAACAGCATCCTGAACCTCGTCGAGGCGGGTGCCCGAAACATCGGTGACGACAACGGGAACCTGCCCCCAGCGGTCGTCTGCGGCACCGACGACCACGGCGTCTTCAAGCCCGGCGACGGTGTGCACGATGCGTTCAACGCGGTCGAGGTTGACGTTAACTCCGCCCGAGACGATCACGTTGTCCGCCCGGCCGAGCACCGTGAGCACGCCGTCGTCGATGGTGACGAGGTCGCCTGTGCGATACCAGTGGCGTCCGTCGCGGTCGACGAAGACTCCCTCCATGCGAGCGTGGTCGAAAGTTCCGTCATCGGCGAGGTAGCCGTCGCTCAGCGTTGGTCCCGTCAGCTCCACCTGACCATCGACGATGTTCATCTCAACGCCGGGCAGCGGTCGCCCGTTGTAGACGCAGCCGCCGGACGTCTCGCTTGATCCGTAGGTGCGATACACCGGGAGGCCGAGCAGCTGCGCGCGATCCCGAATCGGTTCGGGAAGCGCCTGGCCGCCGATCAGGATGCCGTCGAAGCGGCGCAATGCCGTCACCCCCGCACGCGTCTCGAGCAGTCGCATCAGCTGTGCCGGAACGAGCGAGGTGAAGCGCAGGTCGCCCGTGAGCTGCTTGCTCGCTTCGACGAATGCCGCCGTGTCGAAGCGCCCCGGAGCAAGCACGACAGGCGTCGTCTCGGCGGCGATCGACCGCACGAGCACCTGCAGCCCGGCCACGTAGTGCGCGGGGAGCGCGAGAAGCCACTGCCCTGACCCGCCCATGACCGACTCAGAGGCGGATGCTGACGCCAGCAGCGCATCGGCACTGAGCACAATGTTCTTGGGCAGACCGGTCGACCCTGAGGTGCGAATGACGGCGGCAGTCGCGTGCGGAGCTTCGTGCAGCTCTGAGCCGTGGTGGGCAGCGAGCGGTGTGTCGTCGTGCGTGGATTCGGCCGCAACCGGCAGAAGCGCCGGACCCGACCGATCGAGTGCGCTACGCAGCGCGCTCATAACCTCAAGCGGGTCGGATGCTGAAACAGCGACGAGACTGCGCGTCATGACCCGAGTCTACGACCCGTGCCTGGCCAGCGACCACGATCGGGGACCAACTTTTGCTCTCCAACAGTGCCGGATTATCGCAAAAGTTGGTTCCCGATTCGCCGCGATCGTCGTGCCGCTCGGTTCTGCCGCTCAGTACTGCCAGGGGTACGGCGACCAGTCGGGTTCGCGCTTTTCGAGAAACGAGTCACGCCCCTCGACGGCCTCGTCTGTGCCATAGGCGAGGCGCGTCGCCTCGCCCGCGAAGACCTGCTGGCCCACGAGACCGTCGTCGACTGCATTGAACGCGAACTTCAGCATCCGGATTGCCGTCGGCGACTTGGTGAGAATGCGCCGTGCCCACCGCAGCGCCTCGGTTTCGAGGTCAGCGTGCGGAACGACAGCGTTGACGGCGCCCATCTCGTAAGCACGCTGGGCCGTGTATGTTCCGGCAAGAAAGAACACCTCACGGGCAAACTTCTGGCCGATCTGGCGCGCGAAGTAGGCGGAACCGTAGCCGGCGTCGAAGGAGCCGACATCGGCATCCGTCTGCTTGAATTTCGCTGTGTCGCTCGCGAGCGTGAGATCGCACACAACGTGCAGCGAGTGCCCGCCGCCGGCAGCCCAGCCGGGAACGACGGCGATGACTACCTTGGGCATGAAGCGGATGAGCCGTTGAACTTCGAGGATGTGCAGGCGGCCCGAGCGCGCCGGATCGATGCCCGCTGACGTGTCGGCGTCGGAGTACTTGTAGCCGTCGCGGCCGCGGATGCGTTGGTCGCCGCCCGAGCAGAACGCCCAGCCACCGTCTTTGGCGCTCGGGCCGTTGCCTGTGAGCAGCACGACGCCGACCGTCGACGTGGTGCGCGCGTGATCCAGCGCCCGGTACAGCTCGTCGACTGTATGCGGACGAAAAGCGTTGCGCACGTCAGGGCGGTCGAACGCGACGCGTGCCACGCGGCCGTCGTGCGTGTGGTGATAGGTGATGTCGGTGAGCTGCTCGAAGCCCTCAACCGTCTGCCACTGCGTTTCGTCGAAGATCTCAGACACCGTCATGCGTCAATCGTAGTTGTCAGCCACCAGCCAGGGTGCCCCGTAATTCGGAGAGACCAGTTCATGTGGGGCGTGTCGGGCGACGACACGCCGCATCGGCAGCGCGGGCTCCGAATGCGTGTACTTCTCGCGGGCAGAGAGCAGAATGGGTGCATGGATTCGCTGCCGCCACTCGACGAACTGCTTGCCACGGCGCACGTTGTCTCGCTGCCATTGACAACGCAGTTCCGCGGAATCACACAGCGCGAGGCCGTGATCTTCATCGGCCCCGAGGGCGCCACCGAGTTCTCGCCGTTCACTGAGTACCAGGATGCCGAGGCGGCGACGTGGCTGCGGGCAGGCATTGAGTTCGGCTGGGGCGAGCTTCCACAGCTCTTCCGCGACAGCATCCGTGTGAATGCAACGATGCCGGCTGTCGAGGTGGCGCAGGTCGAGACCGTGCTGGCACGCTACGACGGCTGCCGCACCGTGAAGGTGAAGGTCGCCGAACAGGGTCAGAGCCTCGATGACGACGTCGCACGTGTCGCCGAGGTGCGCCGCCTGATGGGGCCAGAGGGCCGCGTGCGCCTCGACGCGAACGGCGGCTGGAATGTCGACGAGGCCGAGCACGCCATCCGCACACTTTCCGAGTGCGACATCGAGTACGTCGAACAGCCGTGCGCCACTGTCGATGAGCTAGCCGACGTGCGCAAACGCGTGAAGTACATGGGCATTCCGATTGCCGCAGACGAGAGCGTGCGCAAAGCGAGCGATCCTCTCGAGGTTGCCACGGCGAACGCCGCCGACCTGCTCATCGTCAAAGCACAGCCACTCGGCGGCATCACCCGTGCGCTCGACATCGTGCGCGTTGCCGGACTGCCGGTCACCGTTTCGAGTGCCCTCGACACATCGGTCGGTCTCGCGCTCGGCGCACACCTGGCCGCAGCCGTGCCCGAATTGCCCTACGACTGCGGGCTCGGCACAGCCTCTCTGCTCGCCGCCGACGTCACTGACAAGCCGCTTGTGGCACGCAACGGCGCCATCGATGTGCGCCGCGTCGACGTCTCAGAGCGGATGCTGCGCGATTACGCCGCGCCACCCGAACGTGACGAGTGGTGGCGTGACCGCATCCGCCGCTGTTACGCCCTGCTGTAGCGGCGGTTACGGGCCGATGCCGCGTTCTACTGCTGCGAGTTCGGCGGAAGCGGTGGCCGCGGAGGCAGCACCTCCGTCGGCGACTCAGAAGACGGCTCTGGAAGCTGCTCCGTCGCCGATTCGTCGAGCACCGCGGTCTGCGCCAGCGGCTCGCCAGCCGACGTCGGCGAAGCAGGCGGCACGGCATCGGGCGACGGCGTTCCTGCCGCAGACGCGTCGGGGTTCCCCGTCTGGTCTCCGTCGTAGCTGAAGAGTCCGCCGTTCGGGCCTGCTGCAGCCGCCTTCTTCTTCTGCCGAATCACCAAGAAAACCACGGCTGCAATGATCAGCAGTACGAACAGCACAATCACACCGAGCGTGATGATGCCTCCGATGTTCGGACTACTCGCGTCAACACGGAACTCAGGCGAGCTCGGGGAGTCTTCAGACACAGCCACGACGTTGCCGGCGATCTTGGCGCCCTTGGGCAGCTCGGAGCTATCGGCAACGCTCGCACCACCGGGAAGGTCAACACGGTACGTGATCCCATCCGCGACGCCACCGCTCAGCAGGTCACGGGGCAAAGCGATGATCATGTTCACCGAATACGACCGCGTAAACAGTGACGAGTCCGACTCGACGACACTGTACTGCGACCCGGGCAGGTACTCGTCCAGTCGGCTGTTTGTCTCAGCGGCATCCTCACCGACAACCGTGATCGTGTAGGTGACTGCCTTCTTACCCGCGTCGACACTGAGGTCCGCGACCGTTGATGCAGGCTCGAGGAATTCTTGCATCGCCGATCCGACGAGGTCCGCATTCTCGACGCTCAGAACGTAGTCGATGGTGAGCGTGTTCTCCCCTGAAGGAGCTACGGATGCTGCCGCAACAACCGACTCGAACTGCACGCGGTGGTCGAAGACAACCGGGTCATGGCTGATGGGCATCGACCAACCGTCTTCTCCTGCGCCCCCGTTGTCACCCTGCCAGCCCTTCGGCAGGACCAGGTTCGACGAGACTTCGGCGTCCTCATTGCAGATCTGCCCACAGTCGACAAAGTCGATCACTGACGTGTGGAACATCGTCGGATCATCAGCGTCGGTCTCGCTCGACACGGCAAAGTCCGTCGATTCAGAGTTCAGCGCCGTGTTCGTGTAGTCGATCAGCTGCTTCTCGTCTTTTGCTGAGAAAGAGATCGTCCAGACGGTTGACGCTTCGTCCGGCTCGGTCAAGGTGCCGCCTTTTGGCGTCGCCTTCGTGAAGAACTCGTCGTAGGCGTCGGTGTCACGGGAGTACGTCTCACGCGACAGGTCATATGAGATCGT
The DNA here is from genome assembly GCF_011751765.2 of Paramicrobacterium chengjingii. Classification (GTDB taxonomy): domain Bacteria; phylum Actinomycetota; class Actinomycetes; order Actinomycetales; family Microbacteriaceae; genus Paramicrobacterium; species Paramicrobacterium chengjingii. The sequence goes on along the minus strand of NZ_CP061169.1, from coordinate 302,654 downwards.
GCGTTCGTAGGCGCCTGTGCCGATTCCGTCAGTCGTGACATTCAGATCCCGGATGCCGTAATCGGCGATGTCCGAGTACTCAATTTTCGCCGATGAGTCGTGTCCGACTCCGTCGACCTCGACAACGGTCTTCCCGATCTCCGTGAGATCGTCCTTGTCATCGTCGTCGACGATTCCCGACTTCACCATGGCCTCGACGAGCCATTGCAGAAGATCCTGAGACGTGAAGTTTTCGTTCACGCTCACGCCTTCGCGGAACACCGAGTCGGCGACGACAATCTCGATCTCGGTCTCAATGTCTGTGACTCCACCCGCCCCGAGAATGCCGATGACCTTCTCTTCGTAGTCACTTTGCGAATCGAATTCGATGGTGAACGAGTAGACGGCTGCACCGTCACTGCCCGCTTTTTGACCCCCGTACTCCATTCCTTCGGGGATGTTCTCGGTGATGGCCTTGTCGATGGCAGCAGCTCCGCCATCGACCTTCTCAAGGTCGTCTGCTTCGACAGTCGCGGATATCGCGCGGGATCCGCTGCCATCGGCTTTGATCACAAGTGTGGTGTCAACAACGGCTCCACACGCGGTGAGAATGAATGCCACCGTGAGCGCCATCAGCGCTATGACTCCGCGCTTCCACCTCGCAACGCCCGTTTCCCCGTCATGACGCGACTGCGCAATTGCACTACTCAACCCTGGTTCCCCCCACGGAATCTTCGCTGTGTCCCACGTTGTGACACAAAATCTTCACAACGCTATCACAGCTCATTCATAGGGTTTGCGTGCGTGACGGCTCACAGAGCGGAGGCAGTCCACGGCCGGTAGGCTCGCGGCTTACAACCCCGAGTAGCTGTGCAGGCCGTTGAAGAAGATGTTCACCACGGTGAAGTTGAAGATCACCGTCGCAAAGCCGATGATCGCCAACCAAGCAGCACGACCACCGCGCCAGCCCTTCGTCGCTCGCGCATGCACGAACCCGGCATAGATCACCCAGACGATGAAGGTCCAGACTTCCTTGGTGTCCCAGCCCCAGTAGCGGCCCCACGCGGCCTCTGCCCAGATCGAGCCGGCGATGAGCGTGAACGTCCACAGGACGAAGCCCACGATGATCGTGCGGTACGCGAGATTCTCAAGCCGCTGCGCCGACGGGAACGTCGCCATGAACTTGAGCTTCAGCTCACCAAGCGAAGCACGCCTCGCCTCGGTGCGCGCCTGGATCAGCTGCAGCACGCTCAGCGCACAGCCGAGCGCAAGAAAGCCCATCGCCGTCGTCGCGAGGAACACGTGAATCACGAGCCACGCCGACTGCAGAGCCGGAGGGAGCGGAGCCACCTCGACATAGAAGTTGATGGTTCCCATGCACAGCAGCGACACCACGAGCAGCGAGATGAACGTGCCGAGATAGCGCAGATCGACCTTGATGTTCACAACGAGGAACACGGCGACGACAAGCATCGTGCCCGTCATGACAAACTCGTACAGGTTTGCCCACGGCACACGCTCCGCGGCAATGCCGCGCGTCACATCGGCGGCGACATGCAGAAGGAAACCCATCACCATCAGCGCCATCGCGGATCGCAGCGACGGCGAGCGCTGTGCTCTCACCGCGGGCTCCGTGCTGCGCGGCTTCGCCGGCCGGGTCTTGACGGCGACGCCGCCGCCCGCCTGCGCGGTCGCCTCGGATTGCGCCGATGCCGCAGCGGCCGAGTCGACAGCATGCGCTGCTTCTCTCACCTCGGCGCTTCGGCGGCCGAGATCGAGCGCAAACGCGATGAGCGCGAGCGCATACAGTGCTGTGGCCGACCACAGGGCCAGCAGGGAGAACGAGTTGAGATCCACGGTGTAAGGCTACTCCTTCGATTCTCGCGCGTTCCGGGCGCGAACGGTGCGCACAAGCAGGGCGATGAGACGCCACCCGACCAGTGCGAGGCCGAGCACGATGGTGGCGACGATGATGAACGGCAGTGCTGTGCCTTGACCGGATGCTGCACGCAGCAGCATTCCGCCGGCAACAGTGATGATCCAGAGCGGGATGCCGGTGCGTACGACGCTCGTCGGGCGGCGCCACGCGAGCGTGACGATCCAGCCGACGACGAGGGCGACGAGGAACGGCCACCACGTTCCGGCGATGCCGGCGGGGTCAAGCGCCTCGGCATGGCTCGATCGCCCTGAGAGAGCGAAGATGAGCGTCAGAACGACGTCGAGGGCGAGAGCGGCGATGATCATTCGCGCTCCACTCCCAGCGCGGTGCCATGTCGGTAGGCGATCGCCTCGACAGCATCCGCAAGCCCTGGGTCTTCGCCACGCGCCAACCCGGCGTACTCAATGCGCACGGTTCCGTCATCGTTGTCTGACGCCTTCACCCAGACGCGGCGGCGCGGCACGAAGAGCGAGATGAGCAGGCCCAACAGTACGAGCCCCGCCCCGATCGCAACGCCGAGCTGTGTCTTGTCGTCGTGAATGTCGAAGGAGGCGAAGCGGTGAACCGAGCCTTCGAAACCCTGGCCTGTCGGATTCTCGTTGACAAATTCGATCGTTCCCATGCCGTTCGGCAGGTCGGCGCTCTGGCCCGGCATAAGCTCGATGGACTCGACGCCGGTATCGCCGCCGGTGAGCGGAGTCATTCCATCGACATCGAGTGCGTAAACCGATTTGGGAACTCCTCCGTCAATGCCGAGGTCGCCCGAATACACGTTGAGCGTGAGCAGCGGGTATTCGAGCCCGGGATACGTAGAGGTGTAGGCGCCGGTCTCGAGAGGGTACGCGGTGGGGTAGAAGAACCCGACCATGCCGAGCTGCTTCTTGAGGCCGTCGGGAACCTTGACGACGCCAACAGACGTGAGCGTTGACGGATCCTGCGGCAAAAACGGAATCGAGTCGGTGAAGACGACGTTGCCCTCGGGGTCTTTCACCGTGACAGTCGGCGCGTAGCCGTTGCCCAGAAGATAGACGTCGGTCCCCTCGAACCGCAGTGGGTCATTCACCTTGATCGGCGTATCGTCTTCGCTCCCCGACGGAGTGCGCGCGGTGACGTTCGCCTCAAAGTCGATCGCCTGGCCGTAGGCGTTGATATTCTCCGTCTCGTAGTCGACGTTAAATTCGTCGAGCGTCAGCGAGTACGGGGCGAGTTGCGCTGGGTCGAAGAACCGACCTGGGCTGAACGAGTCATAGTCGCCGAGCACATTGACGAACGTCTGCCCCTCGACGACGACCCGCTGCCCGGAATATCCGAAGCCCCCGCCGATGCCGACGACGAGCAGAATCAGAAGCAGCGCCGAATGAAAGATGAGGTTGCCGGTCTCGCGCAGGTAGCCGCGTTCGGCCGACACCGAGATGCTCGCGGGGCTGGTGCGCGTTGCCTGCGACTCGTACAGAGCAACCCGATACCCGGATTTCTTCAGCAGGTCGCGTGCCGACGACACCGCAGCCGCGGCATCCGAGTCCACACCGTCGCCTGCGCCATACGTCGCCTCGCTGAAGTCGCCCAGACGATTGAGGCGTGCAGGCGTGCGCGGTGGCTTGGCGCGCAGTGCACCGATGTGGTGCTTGACACGTGGAATGACGCAGCCGACGAGCGATGTGAAAAGCAGGATGTAGATGGCCGAGAACCACGCCGATGTGAACACGTCAAACATCTGGATGTTGTCGAGCACCGGCGCCAGATCAGGATGCTCGGTGAAGTACTGAGTGACGCCATTGGGATCGCTTGACCGCTGTGGAACGAGTGACCCGGGAATCGCCGCGATCGCGAGCAGAAGAAGAAGAAGAAGCGCTGTACGCATGCTCGTGAGTTGACGCCAGATCCAGCGCGCCCACCCCAGAGGGCCGAGCTTGGGCTGCGACACGGGCTGCTCGACGTTGGGGGCGTCGTGCCCGTCAGTGTAATCAGATGGCCGGGACAAAGTTTGGCATCACCCCCGCGAGCATGCTGATCAGGGACGTCCAGATTCCGGTGACCATGAGCAGTCCGATGACGATGAGCAGAATGCCGCCCACGATGTTGATGGCGCGAATGTGGCTGCGAAGGAACGTCACGCTCTTTGTCGCCCATGTCGCGCCAAGGGCCATGATGACGAACGGGATGCCGAGGCCGAGGCAGTACACGAAACTGAGAAGCGCTCCACGCCACGGTGATGCCGAACCGAAGCTGAGCGACTGGATTGCGACGAGCGTCGGGCCGACGCAGGGTGCCCAGCCGATGCCGAACACGATGCCGAGCAGCGGCGCACCCCACAGCCCGGTCTTGGGCTGCCACGAGGGTCGGAACGTTCGCTGCATAAACGTGACCTGGCCGATGAAGATGAGCCCCATGACAATGACGATGGCGCCGAGAATCTGTGTGATGAGCGGCCCATAGGCGACGAGCCAGCGGCCAAGGCCCCCGAACGCGAAGCCGTAAGCGGTGAAGATGGCAGAGAACCCGGCAACGAAGAGAACAACGCCGATCATCAGTCGCGCGCGGTCTCGCTTCGGGGCGGATGCACCCTGCTGTGCGGTTGTGGCGCCCCCAACGTAGGCGAGGTATCCGGGAACGAGGGGCAGCACGCAGGGCGAAGCGAACGACACGAGCCCGGCAAGTGCGGCGATCGGAATAGCGAGCAGCAGCTGCCCGCCGATGACGATGTCTCCGGGATTCACGTCACTTCTCCGCGACGGCGTCTTCGACGAGTGTCGACAGAATCGACGTGTCGGGAACAGCCCCGAGAATGCGGGCCGAGACACGACCCTTCTTGTCAAGAACGATGGTTGTCGGAACGCTGTTCGGCGGAACGGTGTCGGCGAACGCGAGCTTCACGCTTCCCGTATTGACGTCGATGATCGACGAGTAGCCGATGTCGTACGTCTTGTTGAAGGACTCCGCAGTGCCCGGCTGATCGCGCAGGTTCACGCCCACGAAGGCAACGCCATCATCGCCGAAGCTCTGGTACACCTCGTCAAGAATGGGGGCTTCTGCACGGCACGGGGCACACGATGCGTACCAGAAGTTGACGACAACGACGTCTCCGACGAGGTCACTCGACGAGATCTCGTCGCCCGACTCGGTGGTTCCCGCGAACTCGACGGGCTCGCCACGATCGGACTCAGCGATCTCCATCACGGAGCCGTCGCCCGCGATGTAGCCTTTGCTGCTGCCTTCTTTGTACTGCTCGGCGAGGGGATCTTCGGAGCAGCCGGCGACAAGAAGCACCGTGGCAAGCGCGGCGGCCGCTGCCGACAGCATCCGCCCGGCCTGTCGTTTTCGGATCATACGGCACCCACGTCGACGGCGCCTGCTGTCAGCAGAAGGGCTGGCTCGGAGTAGCCGATCTCGGCAAAGCGCTTCCCCGTGTATTCAATCGTCGTGATGCTCGATAGGGAACAGCGGCGTTTGCGCGGGTCATGGTGAAGAGGAATGCCAAGGATGCTGGAATGGGCCATCCAAATCGGAAGCTGATGACTCACCAGCACGACGTCGCCCGACTCGGTCGTCTCCCACGCCTCAGCGATTGCCTCGCGCATGCGCGCAGCGATGTCGGCGAAGGGTTCTCCCCAGCTCGGCTTGCGCGGGTTGCGCACCGCATACCAATTGCGCGGGTTGCGAAGCGCACTGCTCATGCGCATTCCCTCGAAGTAGTTGCTCGGCTCGATCAAGCGTGCGTCGTTCTCGATCGGCATATCGAATGCCGAAGCGATGGGAGCCGCCGATTCCTGCGTGCGCTGAAGCGGCGATGCGATGACGCGAGAAACGGGCCGTTCGTGTTCTGCGAGTTCGTCTGCAGCGGCCTTCGCCATGCTCCGCCCGCGTTCAGACAACCCGAATCCGGGGATGCGTCCATACAGAACATGCGAGGGATTGTGCACCTCGCCATGGCGGACGAGATGGATCTGGGAGGCAGCCACGACCCTTAGTCTACGTTCTGTAGAGCTAAGAATCTGCCGAGAAACCGAACGGGCTGGCGGCGTCGTCGGCGCGAGCGGGCACGTAGACTTGTCGAATGCCTCGGGAGGGGCTGTGATTCTGCGCGGCATCCTCCCTCCTCACACGCGGAAAGGACCTTTCTGTGCTTCGCACTCACAACGCCGGAACCCTCGGACTCGAGCAGCTCGACGAGTCCGTCACTCTTGCCGGTTGGGTCGATCGTCGCCGCGATCACGGTGGAGTTGCCTTCATCGATCTGCGCGATGCATCCGGCATTGCCCAGGTGGTCATCCGCGATGAGGAGGTGGCTCATCCCCTCCGCTCGGAGTTTGTGCTGCAGGTGACGGGCATCGTGCAGAAGCGACCGGAGGGCAACGCCAACGACAACCTCTCGACGGGCCAGATCGAGGTGATCGCCGAAACCGTCACCGTGCTGGGCGAGTCAGCGGCTCTGCCGTTCCAGGTGTCGACGGCGCTCGACGGCACCGAGACGATCGGCGAGGAAGCCCGGCTGAAGCACCGCTACCTCGACCTGCGTCGTCCCGAGCCGGCGCGCGCGCTTCGCCTGCGCTCCAAGGCAAACAAGGCGGCGCGGGATGTGCTCGACGAACTGGACTTCGTTGAGATCGAAACGCCGACGCTTACGCGCTCAACGCCCGAGGGCGCTCGAGACTTCGTCGTGCCTGCTCGCCTGAACCCCGGGTCGTGGTACGCCCTGCCCCAGTCACCGCAGCTCTTCAAGCAGCTGCTCATGGTGGCGGGCATGGAACGCTACTACCAGATCGCCCGCTGCTACCGTGACGAAGACTTTCGCGCCGACCGCCAGCCGGAGTTCACCCAGCTTGACGTGGAGATGAGCTTCGTCGACCAGGAAGACATCATCGCCATCGGCGAAAAAATCGTCTCGGCGGTCTGGTCGCTCATCGGCCACACGATCCCCACGCCGATCCCTCGCATGACGTATGCCGAGGCAATGGAGAAGTACGGCAGCGACAAGCCCGACCTTCGCTTCGGCCTCGAGATCACGGAGCTCAGCGAGTACTTCGCCGACACGGCATTCCGCGTCTTCCAAAACCCCTACGTGGGCGCAATCGTCTTCCCCGGCGGCGCCTCGACTCCGCGCCGTGGCTTCGATGCCTGGCAGGAGTGGGCGCGCGGCCGTGGGGCAAAGGGCCTCGCGTATGTCACGATCGCAGACGACGGAACGCTCGGCGGCCCCGTCGCCAAGAACCTCAGCGACGCTGAGCGCGACGGGCTCGCGGATGCTGTCGGCGCGAAGCCCGGAGACGCGATCTTCTTCGCGGCCGGTTCCGTTCGTGACTCACGTGCACTTCTCGGTGCTGCCCGTCTTGAGGTCGGCGAGGCCGCTGGCCTCATCGACGAGAGCGAATGGGCGTTCGTCTGGGTTGTCGACGCTCCCATGTTCGAGCCGGCAGAGGATGCCGTGGCCTCGGGAGATGTTGCTGTGGGAAGCGGTCGTTGGACGGCAGTGCACCACGCATTCACGTCGCCGAAGCCGGAGTTTCTCGACACGTTCGACACCGACCCCGAGAACGCGATGTCGTACGCGTACGACATCGTCTGCAACGGCAATGAGCTGGGCGGCGGGTCCATCCGCATCCATCAGCGAGACGTTCAGGAGCGCGTGTTCGCACTCATGGGCCTCGACGAGGAGCAGGCGCGCACGAAATTCGGCTTCCTGCTCGACGCATTCGCCTTCGGCGCCCCTCCCCACGGTGGGATCGCCTTAGGCTGGGACCGCATCGTGGCCCTGCTCACGGGCTCCGACTCGATTCGCGAGGTCATCGCCTTCCCCAAGACAGGCAACGGGTTCGACCCGCTCACGCAGGCACCGGCCCCCATCACCGCGCAGCAGCGCAAAGATGCCGGCGTCGACGCGAAGCCCAAAGAACGCGACGCCGAGTAGCCGTTACACGTCGAGGTCGATGGATGCTCGCTGAGCGACGACCGTACGAATGTACGACGCGATCGCGGCGTGCTCTGGATGCACCTGGTACGCCTTGAGCGCGGCGACATCGTCGTGCACTGAGACGAGTGCAAGGTCGTAGTTGACGTCGTCGAACGCCGCATTGCGCTTCACATCAATCGACTGGATGCCGGGAATGCGATCGACAAGCGCCTCGAGTCGCGTGGCGATCTCGCGCGCGGCTTCGTCTCTCGCCACGGCGTCGTCTCCGGCGAACGTCCACATCACAATGTGCTTGATGGCCATGGTGTCCTTTCAGACGTCGTGTCCCGTGAGCGCAATCGCGAGTCGTTGCTCGTCGACCCGCCAGAACGTGTGCTGTTCACCGTCGACGAGAACGACAGGGATCTGCTCCCAGTACCGCTGATAGAGCACGTCATCGTCGAGAATCGACGCCTCGTCAAGAGTCACGGATGCTGTCTGCGGCAGCTGTGCGAGCACACGCTCGATTGCGGCGCGTGCGTCATCGCACAGGTGGCACCCCGGCTTGCCGATGAGCGTGACGGTGTGTGTCATAGTCCCAGACTACTGCGGGCAGACCGTGCGATGGCGACAGCATCCATGCACGCCAAAAAACGCCAGGGCCGGGACCCTGGCGTTTTTGTGCAGCCGAGAAGGCTACTTCTTGTTGCGGCGCTGGTGGCGCGTCTTGCGAAGTAGTTTGCGGTGCTTCTTCTTCGCCATGCGCTTGCGACGCTTCTTGATAACTGAACCCACGAAAACCTCACAAAAGTATTGGGTCTGGCCGCGCGTGCCGCGGCCGGCATAAAAAGGCCTCGGACTAGTTTACCCGAATTTACGACACGCGGATGTCACGCCGAATCTGCGACGTTCTGAGTGATCGCACTGGCGATGGCCGACTCGGGCACGCGGAATGAGCGCCCGAAACGAATCGCGGGCAGTTCTCCCGCGTGAACCATGCGGTAAACGGTCATTTTGGAGACTCGCATCATGTCGGCGACTTCGGCGACGGTGAGGAACCGCACATCCTCAAATTCGTTGGCCACGCGGATCTCCTTTCGTCACGTCAGTCACATGCTTCCCACCAACATTACTGTGAAACAGGAGCCCATGTCGAGAAAGAGCTGCCCGTCGCGGCTTCTTCACTCTGTTCAGGCACCGCATCGTCACCCGTGGGGCTGCGTCACCCGATCCGGCCAAACTCCTCAAGCGAGAACAAAACCTCGACGGGAACTTCAAAATACGCGGCGATCTTCAAAGCGAGATACAGGCTGGGGCTGTACTCGCCGCGCTCAAGGTAGCCAATGGTCTGGTAGTGAACTCCCAGAGCCTCGGCAAGCGCTCGGCGTGAGACCCGACGCTCGGCGCGAAGCATCGCGATGCGGTTATGAACCGTATCGGCCACGCTCGGCTACACCCCCCACTGTTGCTGTACGTCCCGGCGCCGTGCGGCAAGTGTCGATCCCGACTCTCTGCGCGCCATGCGACCCAGAAGTTTCGGTGCAAGCGAGAGACACACCGCCGCCCAGACTGCCAGAACAATGAACACCCATTCCAGCCGCCACGACCCCGAAATCTCGACGGCAGACATCGCATCCGGCAGCAGCGAGGCCCGCAGCCCGAGGCCGTACCAGTACAGCGGGAACGCCTGCGCGATTCCCTGCAGCCAGCCCGGCAGAGCCACGATCGGGTAGAAAATTCCAGAGATGCCCACAAGCACCATGACGGGCATCATCACAAACCCCATGAACTTCGGGTTAGAGACGAGTGCTCCGAGAACCGCGCCGATCGCGAGGGTCGAGATCAAGCCAAGCACGAGCACTGATGCGAACAGCAGCCAGCGCAGGGGCGACGCGAATTCCAGGCCGTCGAAGAGCAGCAGACCCACAATCAGCATGAGAAGTGCGGAGACCACCGTGGAGATGAGGTTTGCCGTGATCTCTCCGACGAGATAGCCCGTTGTTCCACCCGGGACGGATTTGGAACGAAGGAGAGTGCCATTCGTGCGATCCATGGACAGAACTCCGACGATACCCATCACACCGCTGAACAACACGCCCATCGCGATGACGCCGGGGAGACCCATCGCCCCCAGGTCAACAGATGCGCTGGCGAAGGTGCCCTGTGACAAAAAGACCAGCGCCACCACCATCAGCCCCATCATCACGACAGTGCCGACGATCTCACTCGGAGTGGTCAGTTGAATGCGAGCCGATATGAGCCCGCGCCGCAGGCCGGCCCTGTAGGTGTTGACCGTCGGATTGAACCGAGGCGTTCGCCTCATTACTGTCGTCATCGCGTGACCTCCTCGAATGCCGTCGCCTCGATCGTGCCGCCGCCCTCGAACTCCTCGACGAGCGACAAGTACGCGTCTTCAAGTGTTGCGCGCCGAATCTGAAGATCGGTCACGTCGTCATCATGCGCCAGCAGCTCACGCACGAACTGTGTTGAGTCTTCTGCGACATGAAGTTGCTGCTGCCCGTTCTCGCGCCAGCTGATCTCCGCGGTTCGCGACACGGCGCTCGTAAGTTCAAATGGGGTGCCATCTGCAATGATCCGACCGCCGGCAAGAATGACGATGCGGCTGGCCAACGCCTCGGCTTCAGCAAGATCGTGCGTCGTCAGCATGATCGTAATGCCTTCCATGTCGCTCAGTCGATGGATAAGGTCGTGAAAGTCTCGGCGAGCGCGCGGGTCGAACCCCGTCGTCGGTTCGTCAAGAAACAGCAGGGATGGTTTCCCGATGATCGCCAGTGCCACATCGAGACGGCGTCGCTGCCCACCCGAAAGCGTCTGCAGCTTCTGGTTGTGCTGTTCCCCAAGGCCAACCATGTCGAGCAGCTCGTCGACAGACCACGGGTCGACGTACGGTCGATAGAAATCAGACAGATGCGTCAACAGCTGGCGTGGACGCCATTTACCGTGGTCAGTGGAAGCCTGCAGAACCATGCCGATCTGGGACCGCCAGCCATCGTCACCGTGCACGGGGTCACTGCCCAAGACAGAAACACGACCAGATGAAGGCGTGCGGAATCCTTCAAGAATTTCAATTGTCGTGCTCTTGCCTGCCCCATTCGGCCCCAGCATGGCCACGATCTCTTCTTCGTAGATGTCGAGCTGAAGGCCATCGAGCACCCTCTTTTCCCCGTAGCTCATCCGCAGATCAGATACTGAGATGATCGGCGTGCGTGATGATGCCTGTGATGATTCCACCCGTCACTCCATCCGAGTTCACGTACAAAATGTAGCACTCATACTACATCTTCTCGTCGAAGTGAACACGGCAAAGAACGACTCGGCGGATCAGGTCGCCACGAGACAGCTACTCTCCGGATCGACCGAAACGCTTACCCATGGCAGTCACGGCGCTGGACACGCGTTTGCGGGTGCCCGCAGCCACATGACCGATTGCGTCGGCGACCTGTCGTGCCTGCTCCGGCAGATGGGCCTCGATCTCCCGTTTGAGATCCTGTTCGGTGAAGTCGACGCTGAGAAACGGGATGAGCCAGTCTTCGATTGCCTCGAGCGGCTCGCTGTCCAGCGAGTAGTAGCGGTGCTGGCCTTCTTCACGCACCTCGACGAGTCCGGCCTCGCGCAACACCTTCAGGTGCTTCGAGACGGTCGGCTGGCTGAGACCCAGTTGCGCCACAATTTCTGAAACGCTCGTACCACGCGCAACGCCGCTGTCGTCGGGAGAATGACGGTCGAGAAGCACGCGCAAGATGTCACGTCTCGTTCCGTCTGCGATAACGTCAAAGATGTCGGCCATGCATCAAGGTTAGTGAGTCCCGCGGCGGAGTACCATTGCGAGGCGTATAGACCCGAGTCCTAGTGAGGTTTCATGGCACGCAGACGCCGCGCTTCTGCGTCACCGCTTTCCCGCACCGCGCTCGGTCGCCTGCGAGAGACAGTGAACGACTTCACCACGCGCTCTCCCTCACGATTTGCCATTCTGGTGTTCGGTTCGCTCATCGTGCTCTTCACGTTTCTTTTCAGCCTTCCCGCCGCTTCGGCGAGCCGCACGTGGACTCCTCTGGCCGATGCGTTCTTCACCGCAATGTCGACGATTTGCGTGACGGGCCTGTCCACAGTGAATATGGCAACCCACTGGTCGTTGTTTGGCGACATTCTCGTGGTGCTCGGCGTACAGATCGGAGCCGTCGGGGTACTGACTCTCGCGTCGATCCTCGGAATGGTGATCTCCAGGCGGCTTGGACTGAGAGCCAAACTCGTTGCCGCTTCCGACAGCAATCCGCTTCGCGTGCATCACGGCCCCGTGGCCGAGGGCCAGGCCGTGCGACTCGGAGATATCGGTAGCCTTCTGCTCACCGTTGTCGTCAGTCTTCTCGTCATTGAGGCGGGGCTCGCCGTGCTGCTCTTCGCACGCATGCTCCTCGACGGCATTGCTGCGGGCGAAGCTGCACTGCACAGCATCTATTACTCGGCTATGGCGTTCACGAACACCGGGTTCACACCCAACGAGCTCGGGCTTGAACGTTTCGGAAACGACACGTGGTTTCTCGGCATCCTGCTCGTCGGAGTGTTTCTCGGCTCCATCGGGTTCCCCGTCATCTTCGCCCTCAAACGCCACCTCACCCGCCCGCGGCAGTGGTCGCTGCATGTGAAGCTCACTCTCGCAACGACGGTAATTCTGCTTGTCGTCGGCGCAGTCGGCATCGTCGCTCTCGAGTTCAACAACCCGAAGACGTTCGGCACGATGAACGCGGGAGACACTGTTTTTCAGTCGCTCTTTCTCTCAATGATGGCCCGGTCAGGCGGCTTCTCCACCATCGACATTTCGGAACTCAACGGGTCGAGCCACCTCGTGCTCGACATGCTCATGTTTGTCGGAGGCGGTTCCGCATCGACAGCTGGCGGCATCAAGGTGACGACACTTGCCGTTCTCGTTCTCGCCGCATTCGCCGAAGCTCGTGGACGCCAGGAGATTTCGGCATTCGGTCGCCGCGTTCCAAGCGACGTGATCCGCGTCGCTATCTCGGTGTTCTTCTGGGCAGCGACGATCGTCGCCGTGTCGTGCATTCTGCTCATGCAGATCACACACGAACCGCTTGACCGTGTGCTGTTCGACGTGATCTCCGGCTTCGGCACCGTCGGGCTCTCGACAGGTCTCACAGACGAGCTTCCGGATGCAGGAAAATACGTGCTCGCCCTGACGATGTTTATGGGTCGCGTTGGTACAGTGACCTTGGCTGCAGCTGTCGCCTCCACAAGCAACGGACGCCTGTACCGCCACCCAGAAGAGAGGCCCATCGTTGGTTGACCGCATCAAACACGACGCGCCGGTCCTGATCATCGGGCTTGGCCGCTTCGGCGCCGCCTGCGCTGGCGAGCTCGACCGGCTCGACCGCGAGGTTCTCGCGATCGACGGCGACGAGGGACTCGTGCAGAAGTGGTCCGATCGCATCACCCACACTGTTCAGGCGGATGCTCGCAACATTGAGGCTCTCAAGCAGATCGGTGCCGGCGACTTCTCGGTCGCCGTCGTCGCCGTCGGTTCATCGATCGAGGCATCTGTGCTGATCACGGCGAACCTCGTTGACCTCAAGATTCCGCAGATCTGGGCCAAGGCAGTGTCTCAATCGCATGGCAAGATTCTCACCCGCGTTGGCGCGAACCACGTGATCTACCCCGAAGCCGAAGCGGGAGAACGTGTCGCGCACCTGGTGAATGGGCGGATGCTGGATTTCATCCAGTTCGACGACGACTTCGTTCTTGTGAAGATGTACCCGCCGAAGCCGATCCGCGGAAAGAACCTCACGGAGTCTGGTGTGCGCACCAAGCATCACGTCACTGTCGTCGGCGTGAAGTCTCCGGGCAAGCCGTTCACCTACGCAACGGCTGACACTGTCGTCACAGACCACGATCTGATCATCGTGTCGGGGTCTTCCGGGGACATCGAGCGTTTCTCTTCGCTGGGCTGACCTCCGCGGAGTGTTCTGCTCGCGCCTCGACAAGAGGACAGCGAACAGCCGGTTCACATGCGGAGCATCTGAAGGAGGCGCTCAGGTTCGCGCAACAGCATCCGGGATTCTGGGTCGTCGCTCAGGCGATGAAGAAGCGCCTGCGTCGCGCGAACCGGTTTCACCCAATAGCGACCGACGTGGTGCCGCGTGATGTCGATGTGAACGTCATCGCCGTCGCTGAGTCGAACATCGAGAGTGGCATCGTAGTCCTGTTCACCGATACCCCAGTCGTGAAAGATCAGGCCGAGCGCTCCCATCAGCACGGTCGTGACTGTGCCGGGCCAGCGAAACTTCGTCGTGCGCACGTCGAAGGTCGCGGATTCGATCACGTCCCACCCGAGGTGACGAGCCTCCTCGCCATGTCGGCGCACAACAATGCCCGCCTCGGTCAGCCGAACATGGTGCGCACCCGCGTCGCCGATCGCCACACGTCCGTCACGCGCCTCGAGCGGACCGAATCGCGTCACGAGCCAGCTGCAAGCTCATGCGAACGCGTGAGTGCAGCATCCGTCGCCCGAGTGAATGTGTCGGCGAACCCGGCCTGCTGCAGTACATTCAGCGCCTGTTCGGTTGTGCCCTTGGGGCTCGTCACCGCTATGCGCAGTTGCTCTGGCGTCTTGTCCGACTGCATGAGCAGCTCGGTCGCCCCGGCGAAGGTGCCGTTGACGAGCGTTGCCGCCTGCTCGGGGGTGAATCCCTTGTCGACCGCCGCGCGCGTGAGCTCCTCGATGAGATAGAACACGTAAGCAGGACCAGAACCAGAAATGGTGGACAGCGCGTCGATCTGACTCTCGGGCACCTCAACCACCTGGCCGACGGTCTCGAAGACGGCGCGGGCGAGGGCAAGATCGTCATCACTCGATCGCGTACCCGGCGCGAGACCCGTGACGCCCTTGCCCACGTGCGACGGGGTGTTGGGCATTGCGCGGATCACCGACACGCTCTCGGGCAGCAGGCTTTCGAATGTCTCTACGGTCACTCCAGCGGCCACGCTGACAACGATGCTCCCTGGCTCGAGGTCGTCGGCGATGTCACGCAGCAGATCGGGAACCATGTGCGGCTTCACGCCGATGATCACCACCTTGGCGCCCGCGAGCGCGCGCCCCTGAGCATCCGGAGTCTTCTCAAGCGCGTAGGAGGTCACCCCGTCGAGCTCCGCGAGGGCGTCGGCCTTCTCTGACGTTCGGTTGGTGACCCGAATGCCTCCGTCGACGTGCACGCTTGGCTGCACGAGACCCGAGAGGATCGCGCCGCCCATCGACCCGGCACCGAGAATGGCAATGGCAGGAAGTGTCGTCTCACTCATGCGTCCATCTTACGAGCGCTGTCTGCGGCTACCATCGAGAGAACGCCGATGCATCAGAGAGGATGCCGCCATGACCGACATTCGTGTCGAGACGATCACCCTCCCCGCCGCCGACCTCGGTTCGCCGAATCCGCTCGCCGTGGTGTCGGACGCGTCCGAGCCGCCATATGCCGTGAGCGGAGAGCTGCCCGAGGAAATTGCCGCGGGCATGGGGATCGGCGGTGTGCGCAATCTCTTTCCCTACACAATGCAGGATGCGTACGAGCGCGACCGGGTTCCCACCGAGTTTCGATCTGTCGTGCTCGAGAACGAGCACTTGCGCGTTCGTGTGATGCCCCAGCTGGGTGGCCGTATCTGGTCGATTCGCGACCTGGACCGCGACGCCATGCTGCTGCACGAGAATTCGGCAGTGCAATACGCGAACCTGGCGTTGCGCGACGCCTGGTTCGCCGGAGGGATCGAGTGGAATATCGGCACGCGCGGGCATTCGCCGTCGACGGCGAGCCCACTGCACGCCGCGATCGTCGATACGGCGGATGACAGCATCCTGCGCATGTGGGAATTCGACAGGCTGCGCGAGACAGTGTTCCACGTCGACCTGCGGCTGCCCGCCGGGTCCCCCGTTCTGTTGGCCTACGTGCGCATTCGCAATACGTCGGGCCGCGACGTGCCCATGTACTGGTGGACAAACGCGGCAGTGCCGCAGACCGATCAGACGCGCATCGTCACACCAAGCTCGACGTCTGTCGCCACGGGCTACGACGGGGCGATCTCGAGCGTCGAAGTGACAGACGACGTTCTCGCGCCAGCGCGCGCCCCGTACGCCGCCGACTATTTCTTCGACCCGGTGCCCGGTAAGCGGCCGTGGGTCGCTGCGGCCGACGAGCATGGCGATGGGCTGGCGATGCTCTCCACCGATCGGCTGCAAGGGCGCAAGCTGTTTTGCTGGGGTGAGGGTGCCGGCGGGCATCGGTGGCAGCGCTGGCTGACTCCCGATGGCAGGCGCTACGCAGAGATACAGTCGGGGCTGGCGCGTACGCAGTTTGAACACCTCGTGATGCCCGCGGGCGAAAGCTGGGACTGGGTTGAGGCGTACGGCAATATTGCGCTGGGGTCGGTTCGTGGCAATCCGGATGCTGTTGCCGCAGCTGCGCGCGTCGAGCAACTCTGGCCTGCCGCCGATGCCGACGAGGCTCTCGCCGCAGCCCGGGCGCTGTCCGACGTGGAGCCGGGTGAGCTGATTGCCTCGGGAAGCGGATGGGGAGCTCTCGAGCAGGCGCGACGGGAACGATGTGGCGAACCGCCGCTCGCCGATTCTGGCACCCCCTTCATCGTCACAACGGCCGAGACCCGACCGTGGCTCAAGTTGTTGGAGACGGGGGCGTTGCCCGAGGCGAGCACACGCGAGATCGTCGGGTCATACGTGCGCGGTGAGAGCTGGGAGAAGCTTCTCGAGGCGATGCCGCGCACGTGGCAGACCACGATGCATCTGGGAACAATGGCACACGCGCGCGGCGACGTCGAGCGGGCCGGCGCGTTCTACGCTGCCTCGTACGCGCTTTCGCCGAGCTTGCCAGCGCTGCGCGGTCGGGCGAGGCTTCGGGCTGAGACGGGCAGGGCGGCGCGGGCGGCAAACGACTATCTCTCGGCGGTGACCAACGCGCGGCCCGCCGCCCAACGCGCGCTCACGATCGAGGCAGCGAGCGTTCTGCTCGATGCCGGCCTGCCGACCAGCGCCCTTCGAGTCATTAAGGCCGCAGGGCCCGAGGTGCGTGAGCTCGGCCGCGTGCGGTTCTTGCGTGCGAAGGCGCTGCATCTGCTGGGACGCGACGACGAGGCGGGACGGATGCTGCGAGAGGGCATCGACGTGGCGAACCTGCGCGAGGGTGATGAAGCCGTGTCGGATCTCTGGGAGAGCGTTGTGCCCAGCGAGCCGCTGCCGGAGCGCTATGACTTCAGAATGAAGGCCTGATGCCGTCAGCGGCGCGACTGTCGCCGCTGACGCTTCCGGTTGCGAAAGAGACACCGCACTCCCGCCAGAATCCTGAACGCGCAGAGCAGGAGGGCAATGCCGAAGACAGCGGCTCCCCAGTACTCCGCCGGGTCAGACACCCCAAGCCCAATGGAGAGCACGCTGGCGACGACAACGATGACGAACGCGGCAAGCCAGAACCACCGTTCGGCCCAGCGCGCAGACGGACCCGACGCAAGATAATCGTTCAGCGTGTTGACGTTCAGCCCTGGCACCTCCGGTGTCGGAGCCGGTCTCTCGCCGCCGCGAAACTGCGCGCGTACCCAACGACGAACCCACCGCTGCCCAAAAGTCTCCTCGCTCGCCTTGCGCACCCGCTCTCCCTCACAGCACCGTGACGAGAATCAGCTCATCAACCTTCGCGTACGCGACAAGCATCCGATCAACCAGATCGCGATGATGCCACGTAAAAACACGCCCACGCTACATCTCGAAGCATCGCTTCGCCACAGACAGAAAGTTCTCAACGCCAAAACGAAACCCGATCACGCATCCCATGGCCAACTCGCTACTTCTTTACTGTCTGGACATGTGGCCGTGAAGGCCCCGATGCCGAGACCGTGTTCGCCGCGACAATGGTGATGATGGCCAGCCACGACGCCACATCGAGCCGCTGATCGAGAACCAGCATGCCGATCATAGACGCGAAGACCGGGTTGATGCTCATGAAGATGCCGAAAAACCGGGCAGGAACACGTCGCAGAGCGAAAAGGTCGGCGAGAAATGGAACGGCGGACGACAATACACCCGCGGCCAGGGCACACATCATCATCCCGAGCGTCGGCGGGTTGAGCCAGAGGGCGACACATCCCACAGGGAGATAGATCAGCCCCGAGACTGCCGCCGCAGCAGCGGTGTCCTGCAGCCCGGGCACGCGCGCCCCAACGCTGCGATTGAGCAGGATGTAGCTTGCCCAGCACACCGCCGCGAGCAAGGCGAATCCGATTCCGGTGTAGTCAGTGCTGGGCTGTGGTCGAGTGAGTACGCCCACCGCAGCTGCAGCCACAAGCGCACACAGCACATCGCGTCGGCGCCGGGAGGATGCCATGGCCACGGCAAGCGGACCGAGAAACTCGAGAGTCACGGCGAGACCGAGCCCGATGCGGTCGATCGCGAGGTACAGTGACAGATTCATCGTGGCGAACACGATGGCGAGTGCGAGAATCGGCCGCCACTGTGCTGCGGTGAACGCGCGCAGACGTGGCCGCCCGACAACGAGCAATACGATGGCGGCTACCCACTGGCGCACAGCCACGACGCCTGTCGGCCCCATGACAGGAAACGCCAGCGCGGCGAGCGACGCCCCGGACTGGTTCGAAAGCGCGCTGCCCAGCATCAGCGCAATGCCGGCCCGCCGTGAGGTGGGTACGTGGTCCGAACCATCGGCCTGATCGGCCTGCCCCACACGGTTGCCGCGCTCAAGTGCCATGCTCTGACTATGGGCCGCTGCCTTGTATACGCATAATGCATACTCGTGAGGGTCTATACACTGAGCGTATGGATGCCGCTTCCCAGCTCGAACTCCGGCACCTGCGGTGCCTGGTCGCTATCGTCGATTGCGGGAGCTTTACGGATGCCGCCATCGAGTTGCGCCTATCGCAAGCCACGGTCTCGCGCACGCTGATCGCGCTCGAACAGCTGCTCGGGACGAAGGTACTTCACCGAACGAGTCGAACGGTCTCCCCGACCGCCGTAGGCATCCAGATCCTGGCGCATGCCCGCCACATGCTGGCGGAGGCCGACGAGATCGTACACGTGGCGGCCACGGGGCAGAGTCGGCTTCAGATCGGGCACACCTGGTCGGCACTCGGTCGCCACACCTCCGAGTTCCAACGACGTTGGCACGATCGGTATCCCGACATCGAGCTGCACTTGATCCGCCACAATACGCCGACGGCGGGACTCGCGGAGGGCCTCTGCGACCTCGCGATCCTGCGCACGCCGGTCGACACGACCCGCTTTGCTCACGCCCTCGTCGGGTATGAGCCTCGGTATGTTGCACTCGCATCCGATGATGCCTGGGCTGCGCGTCGCAGCATCCGCCTCGAAGAGATCACGACTCGCACGCTCGTCATCGATCCGCGCACGGGTACGACGACCATCGATCTGTGGCCGGACGACGATTGTCCCCAGACTGAATACATTCACGACGTCGACGATTGGCTCGCCGCCATCGTCACAGGCCGCTGCGTCGGAGTCACCACGCAGGCGACGGCAACCCAGTACCGGCGCGATGGCATCGTCTACCGCCCGTTACGCGGAACGGACCCGGTTGCGGTGAACCTCATCTGGCGCATGCGTGACCCGCACCCGGGCACCCACGCCGCAGTCGCACTGCTTGCCGACCTCTACCGTGAGCACGCGTGACACACCATCGATTGACGAGCGAACAGCTACGCCCCACCTGCGCTAGTCTGCCTGCCATGGTGACGATTCTCTTCACAGGCGATGGCCTGACCGGTTGTGGACGTTTCGATGAGCGGGCCTTTGCGCGCGCTGTTCAACGCGTCGACGTGCGCATGTCGGTGAACGGAACCGACGCGGCAGCTCTCGGTGCCGCGACACTCGTGCTTCAGGACACGCTCTCTCCCCGCTCTCTCGCCTCCATTACGCTCGCCTGACACGAAAGCTCACATGACTCACATCACTCGACTCAGTCTCGATGGCGGACAATCAGGTGTTCGCCTGCGCGGGATCACAGATGCGGGGCGCGAACTGACAGCATCCGCCCCCGGCGTTCTCACCGACAGACCCGTTCTCGACCAGATGGCAGACGAAGTGCTCTCCTTCGCTGAAGCACACGACGCCACATGTGCCGAGGTCGCCGTCGGAGTGTCTGGCCTCACACCCGCGGCGACGACACCCGAACGGTTCATCAGCGCAATCCAGCATCTCGGCGTTCACCGCGTTGCCGTCGCGCACGATTCGGTCAGCGGCTACCTCGCCGCCAACAACACTGAGCCAGGCGTCATGCTCGCCGTCGGAACGGGCGTCGTCGTGCTCGCGGTCACGCACGTCGGCGTTGCGAAAGTCGACGGCTGGGGGAACCTCATCGGCGACGCCGGCAGCGGGTACTGGGTGGGTCGCGAGGGCCTCAGCGCCGTGATGCGCGCTTTTGACGGCAGAGGCGCGACGACAGTGCTGACCGAGCAGGCAGAGCAGACGTTCGGCAGTCTCGATGAGCTCTACATGGTGCTGCAGTCCGACCCACGTCGCGTCTCGCGCATCGCGTCCTTCTGCCGCACGACCGTCGACGCCGCCCGCGCGGGCGACGGGGTCGCAACGCACATTGTGCGCGACGCCGCAGCCGAACTGGCGCACTCCGCGCGGTCCGCGCTCGTTCGGGCGGGATGGACGCAGGGCCAACCCACACGCGTCAGCGCGGTGGGCTCACTGCCCACAAAGTCAGAGTTCTTCCGCACGCACCTCGAAGAGGCTCTGCATGAGAAAGGGCTCGGCGGTGCCGTGCAGCCGCCATTGCATGCTGAGCCGATCGACGGCGTCGCCGCACTGCTCGACGTCGACAGCCAGCATCCGCTTCGTGAACAGATCGCTATCGCCGTCGCCTGACCACGCGCTGCCGGTAAGATCGTGCTACCGAAACGAGGAGCATCATGAGCGCATCAGGCGGAAACAAAGCGATCATCGCGGCGTTCTCGGCGAACCTCGGGATTGCTGTCACCAAGTTTGTTGCGTGGGCATTCTCAGGCTCGGCCTCCATGCTCGCCGAGGGCGTGCACTCGCTCGCGGACTCCGGCAACCAGCTGCTTCTGCTTCTCGGCGGCCACCAGGCTCGCAAGGCCGCCGACCGCGAGCATCCATTCGGCTATGGGCGCGAACGATACGTGTACGCGTTCGTCGTCGCCATCATTCTGTTCAGCGTCGGCGGCGTGTTCTCGATTTACGAGGGAATCAACAAGCTGCAGCATCCGCACGAGCTCACCATGTGGTGGCTTCCGATTCTGGTGCTCGTTGTCGCGATCGCGCTCGAGAGCTATTCGCTGCGCACCGCGGTGAAAGAGTCCAACTCCGTGCGCGGCGACCGGTCATGGGTGCAGTTCGTGCGTCGGGCGAAAGCGCCGGAGCTTCCGGTTGTGCTGCTCGAAGACGTCGCGGCGCTTCTGGGCCTCGTGTTTGCACTGTTCGGAGTCGGACTCACAGCGATCACCGGAAATCCGGTCTTCGATGCGATCGGAACTCTCTTTATTGGAACCCTGCTCGTTCTCGTCGCGGTCGTGCTTGGAATTGAGACGAAGAGCCTCCTTGTCGGCGAGGGTGCAACAACCGAGGACTACGCGCGCATCGTGTCTGCCGTTGAAGCGGATGGTGAGATCGAGAAGCTCATCCACATCAAGACTCTCTACCTTGGGCCGGATGAACTGCTCGTCGCTGCGAAGCTGGGCTTCGGGCGATCGGCGACGCTCGAGACCGTCGCGTCAGGCATTGATGCGATCGAGGGCCGCGTGCGCGAGGCAGTCCCCGCCGCACGCGTGCTCTACTTCGAGCCCGATGTCTATCGGGCGGATGCTGCCGTAGACACCGAGTCGATCGTGGTGCGCGGCGAAGACTGAGCGCGCTAGTCCGCTACGCGAGCCCGCTCTCGCGTGCAACGATCGCCGCTTGCATGCGCGACGTGCAGCCCAGCTTGCGCAGCACACGCGAGACGTGGGTCTTCGCTGTCGCTTCTGAGATGAAGAGCTCGGCGGCGATCTGCTGGTTTGACAGTCCGCGACCGAGCGCCGCGAGAACGTCACGTTCACGCGCGGTGAGCTCGTGGACTCCGCGCCCAGCGTCATCGCGCACAGTTGACGGCGTCTGCACCCCTGCGTTGTGACGCGTTTCGGTAGCGCTCAAAGCCCCTCCCGCGGTGCCGCGGCCGGCCTCCCCGGCGAACGCCGCGAGGAGGCGGCGGGTGACCTGGGGGGCGATGACCCCGTCGCCCGCGGCCACGTGCCGGATGGCCGCGACAAGCGCATCGGGCTCGACAGTCTTCAGCAAGAAGCCGGCAGCGCCGGCACGCATGGCCTCGAAGACAAACTCATCGATGTCGAATGTCGTCAGCACGAGCACATCGGCGAGCGCCTCGCGCGTGATCTGGCGCGTTGCGCTGATGCCGTCTCGACCCGGCATCCGAATGTCCATAAGCACGACGTCGGGCGCGAGCTCTGCGACGAGCGTCACCGCCTCGTCGCCGTTGCTCGCTTCACCGACGACGACGATGCCGGCATTCTCGAGCATGGTGCGCAACCCCAGCCGAATCGCCGCGTGATCGTCGGCGAGCAGCACGCGAATGCCCCTCATGGTGTCGCCCCCGTTGTGGAGGACTGCACCGGGATGCGCGCATCGACGCGCCAGCATCCGCTGTCGTCTGCTGACGACTCCAGCTCACCGCCGAAGGCCTCGGCCCGCTCGCGCATTACGCGGATGCCGATTCCGGCACTCGGCACCGCAGCATCCGCGCCGGCATGCGGCATCGTGTTGCGCGCGACAATACGTACGACGCCACCAATGTCGATGAGCAGGTCGAGCACACTACCGGGTGCGTGTTTCACCGCGTTGGCGATGATCTCGCCGCAGATGCGCGTAATGGCCTGGCGCACCGGATCGCCGATGGCGTCATACGAGGCCGAGTCAGGCAGTGACAGCGAAACCGAGATCTCGGATGCCGACTCGGCATCGCGCACGAGTCGTTCAAGCCCTGCAAGCGACGTATCGACGGAGGCAGCAGCGAGCGGTTCATCGCCCGCCCGAAGCACAGTGATGAGCGAGCGCATGTCGTGAAGTGCGCCAATGCTCGACTCTCGAACAGTCTCGAGCACGGCGCGTTGGCGTTCGGCGATGCCCCGCCATGCAGCATCGGTGTCGCCGGTGGTGGGCACCGTGAGACCCGCCGCAGAATTGAGGGCGATGGCAGAGAGACGTGATGCGACGACGTCGTGCAGTTCGCTTGCCATGCGCGACCGCTCGTCACGCACAGCCTCGTCGCGCTGCAGCTCCGCAATGCGACGAAGGTCATCGCCGCGCTCGCGCTCGAGGGCGAGACGCTCGTCACCGAGTTCGGCGATCTCGTTGCGCTGCCTCACATTCGCACCCCACCAGATCGGCGTTCCGAAGATCGCAATACCTTGCAGGGCCCCGAGCACCACGGCATTCAGTCCCTGCGCCATCGGGCCGACTGTCACCATGGCCACCCCGGCAACGGCAACACCGTACGTCGCACGGCGAACGCCGCGGCGCCCGTAGCACGATGCCGAGTAGAGCCCGTCCATGACGTATAGGATCAGGGCGTTCGACCCTCCCAACGCCAGATCGAAGCCCACCGCCATGAGACTCAGAACGAGGGCGACTCCGGGTGCCCTGCGCCTCAGCGCGTTGCCAAGCACAGCCATTGCGACAGGCACGGCGAACACCGCTCGACCCAGCTCGCGATCGACGACGACGACGCCGACGTTGCCCGCCACGACGAGCACGGTGCACGCCGCCGCGAACAGTGCGGTTCCACCCCAGTGCATCAGGCCCGGCCGCGCGCGCGCCCATGTGACGGCCCGGCTCGCGACGCGGGTAATAGTGGCCATGACGCCTATTTCAGCACACCGAGCGTTACTGCACGTCGGTCGAAGGATGTACGCGGATGTGGGAGTGCTGCGCAATATCACTCCTTTGCCCGACGACGCACCTCACCCTTGCTCGCGACGATGGTACCCATGGACATCGATTTCGTCACCGGCGCCGTGCTGCATGGCCCGGCTCTCCTCGGCGTGCTCGCAATTCTCGCGCTCATCGATTCGACGAGCTTCGGCACTCTCCTCATTCCGGTCTGGCTTCTGCTTGCCCCCGGGCGGCTTCGACCCGGACGCGTGCTCATCTACCTGGCGACGATCACGGCTTTCTACGCGGCAGTCGGCATCATGATCGCCCTCGGGGCAACCTACTTCACCGACGCAATCTCAGCCGCCCTGGCGTCTCCCCTCGCGCGATGGCTGCAGCTTCTGCTGGGCGCGGGAATGCTCATTCTTAGCTTCACCATGGATACCGGAACGAAAAAGAAGAACGGGACGGCTGAATCCGAGCCCAGCGAGCCGGGTCGCCTTGCGCGTTGGCGCGCCCGGGCGATGGGTGTGACAGAGGCCACGACCGCCGACGCGACGTCACCATCATCAGGAGCAGGTTCTGGCACGGTCACCGCAGAACGCACCGGTACAGTTGCGCCGCTCATGATGCTCGCGCTTACCGCCGCCGTCATCGAAGTGGCGTCGATGCTCCCCTACCTCGCAGGCATCGGTCTGATCTCAGCATCCGGTGCGGGGTGGCCGGGCTCGGCGGGGCTCATTTTGGGCTACTGTCTCGTGATGGTGCTTCCCGCGCTCATCCTCTTGGGCGCGCGTATCTTCGCGCACCGCGCCATCGAGCCGCTGCTGCAGCGCGTCAACGACTGGGTCACCAAACACGCGGCGAGCTCCACCGCGTGGATCGTCGGCATCGTCGGTTTTCTCCTGGCTCGCGACGCCGTGCTTGCGCTCGACCTCTTCGACGTGGTCGGCCGTCTCATCTGACCAAGCGGCCGGCCATCGGCATCACCGAAGGTCAAGCCTCATGAGAACGCGGGGAAAACCGTTGAGCACCGATGTCGTATCTGCGGCCTTCACGAATCCCGCCTTCTCGAATGTGGCGCGGGTGCCGACGTAGGCCATGGTCAGGTCGACCTTCTTCACGCCGTTGTCGACCGGGTACCCCTCAACAGCGGGCGCTCCGTTCTCGCGCGCGAACGCGACGGCACCCGCGAGCAGCGGGTGTACAAGGCCCTGCTTGCGGTGCCCGGGCCGCACCCTCATGCACCAGATGCTCCACACGTCGAGATCGTCGACGTGTGGAATCTTTCGGTTGCGGGCAAAGCTCGTGTCCGCGCGTGGGTGGACGCCTGCCCACGCGACTGGCTCGTCGTTCTCATAGGCGATCACGCCGGGCGGCGGTGTCTCGGCACACAGCTGTCTGACACGCTCGCCCCGAGCGGCGCCATGCAGTTGGTTGTGCTCCTTCGCCTGAAGGCGATAGCTCAGACAGAAGCACACGTTGGCGTCCGGCCTCTTGGGACCGACAAGCGTGGCAACGTCGTCGAAGTTCGTGGCTGGCAGCACGTCGATAGCCATAACGGAATGGTCGCATAGACCACCGACGCGCACGACTCCCGGAGATCAGGACGGCGTCTGAGACGCTCGGAAGCCTCGCGGCATCCTGAACGCATAAATGGATGCTGCCAGCAGCAGAGCTGCCGCGACACCAAACGCGGCGCCATATGAGATCGTGTCGACGAGAAGCCCCGCGGCAAGCGGACCGATGATCGCACCGAGGTCTGAGAACATCGAGAACACGGCGACGGGAGTTCCGCTGCGAGCTCCCGCAGCATCACCAACGGATGCCGCGGGCGCGGTGCCGGTGAACGCCGACGCCACGCCATACAGCGCGAGCAGCACGACGAGCATCCACAGATCGCCGACGAACGGCATCACGACGAGCGACGCCGCCGCGAGCGCGTATGCTCCGATGATCGCCGGGCGACGCCCCACTTTGTCGACGAATGTGCCTGCCGGTGCAAGAGTCAGCGTCTGCACGACGGCAGCAATGGCGAAGGCGATGCCTGTCCAGGCCGGGTCGTGGTGCAGCACCTCCACCACAAGCACGGGCACGAGGGCGCTGCGCACTCCGAGACCCGCCCAACCCTGTGTGAAGTTAGCCAGGCACGCTGCCTGATAGCGCACGTCGCGCACGACCTCACGAAAGGGCTTCACAATGGCGTTCGCCCCGGTTTCGGTTGTCTCGGTGCGATGCAGCATGAACAGCCCAACCAGTCCCGCGATCGCGAGCGTTCCGGCATAGAAGAAGAACGGGGCGCGCAGAGAGACGAGAGCGAGCAGCCCACCGAGCGCAGGGCCCGCCATTCCGCCAATCAAGAAGCCGCCCTGGTAAAAGCCAACGGCGCGACCACGGAGCGACAGCGGCGTCGAGCCAAGCAGCAGCGTCATTGCCGATACCGAGAACATGGCAGAGCCGATGCCGCCCGCGCCGCGCAGCACCAGCACCTCGACGTAGGTCTGGGCAACGCCGACGAGCGCACTCGACACGGCGACGATCCCGATGCCGATCGCGAGAATCGTGCGTTCGCCACCGCGCTTGATCAGCCACCCGCAGAACGGACTCGCGATCAAGCGCATGAATGCGAATGCCGATACGACGGCACCCACTTCGAGATAGCCGACGTCGAAACTGCGCACGAACACGGGAAGCACGGGCACGACGACGCCGAAGCCCACCATCACGAAGAACGCAACGACGCCCAGAACGTAGACGTCGCGTCCGAGGCGCGGTTTGCGCGGGGCGACCGATTCAGAACTCACACTCTCAACAATTCCAGACGTCGACGCTGTTTGCTGTTCATGCCTCCCAAACGCTCACTCTACGAAGTCCCGGCGAGCATATGGGACGCATGAGCGAAAGAATGTGAAGCGTGCAGGGCGCACGCCCGTGCCGCACCCGGCGGCTCGCGTGTCCCGCGCGAGGAAGGAGCACGATGTCAGACGCCACGGCTGCAGGCGGCGCACGGGGAGCCCTAGTGATTCATCTGGGGCCGGAAGAACTCGTCATCCGCAAGCGATACGAGACGCTCAGCATCGTCAACGACATCCTGATCGGTCTCTGGTTCATCGTGGGCAGTTTCCTCTTCTTCTCTGAGGCGACGAGCTACGCGGCGACCTGGCTCTTCGTCATCGGCAGCGTCGAGATGCTGATCCGACCGCTCATTCGCTTCGCCCGCCATGTGCACCTGCGACGGTTCCACCCTGGCGAGTCCGAGGCCGTAGCTGCGAACGACTACTGACGCTCTCCCTGAGAACCGTGCGAGACTGAACGGCAGCAGGCACTAACCCGCAGAGGAGCACCATGGTTGAGGCTCAGGATCCCCGCGTCGCCGTCTATCTCGATTTCGACAACATCGTCATCTCCTGGTACGACCGCGTGCACGGCCGCAACTCCTATGGGAAAGATCGTCAGAAAATCACCGACAACCCCGACGACCCGGTCGTCATCGAACGGCTGAACCAGGCGATGATCGAGGTTGGCGCGATCATCGACTTCGCGGCATCCTTTGGCACGCTCGTACTGACGCGCGCCTACGCTGACTGGTCACTGCGCGTCAACGCGGAATACAGATCGCAGCTTGTCGCGCGTGCTGTCGATCTCGTGCAGCTCTTCCCTGCCGCCGCATACGCTAAGAACGGTGCAGACATCAGGCTTGCCGTCGATGCCGTTGAAGACATGTTCCGGCTGCCCGATCTCACGCACGTCGTGATCGTGGGCGGCGATTCCGACTACGTGCCTCTCGCGCAACGGTGCAAGCGACTCGGGCGCTATGTGGTCGGCGTGGGCGTGGCCGGTTCGACCGCGAAGTCGCTGGCGGCGGCGTGCGACGAGTTCGAGTCGTACGAGTCGCTCTCCGGGGTAGCCCGGGTGGAGCCAGTTCAGGCAAAGACAAAGACAGCCCGCAAGGCGAAGGCGGCGGAGCCCGACGACCACCCTGAGACCGGCTCTGACGAGTCGAGCGACCCAGACGATCAGGATGCCGCGACCGCACTGCTCGAGCGGGCGCTGCGACTCGGGCACGACAAGAGCGGTTCGGACGAGTGGTTGCACACGTCTGCGGTGAAGACTCACATGCGCCGCATGGACCCTTCGTTCAGCGAGAAGGCGCTCGGCTACCGGTCGTTCAACGACTTCCTGAAGTCACGCGACAGCATGACCGAGCTCGAAGAAAGCGGCCACGAACGCCTCGTTCGCCTGCGTGAACGCTGAGAACTGTGCCGGCATTCAGTGCCAGCGGTGGTCTTGGCGCGTGATGCGCGGGCCACGCCGAGGTTTTCGGATGCCGCTGAGCGCGACGAGCCGCAGCACCCTCTGGCGCTGCCCCGACCACGGCTCAAGCAGTTCGAGCATCGCGTCGTCGTCGACGGGCTCGCCGACGATGGCGGTGCCCACCGAAGCGGCGAGGTGGAAGTCGCCGACGCTGACGGCATCCGGGTCGCCGTGTGAGCGTGCCGTCACTTCGGCGGCCGTCCATGCACCGACGCCCGGCAGGCTCTGAAGGCGCGAGGATGCTCTCTCCGGTGGTTCTGCGATCGTGCGCTCGAGAGCGTCGGCGACGCGACTCGCGCGCACGACGGCTTGCGCACGCTGCGGCCCCACGCCGACCGCGTGCCATTCCCAGCTCGGGATGTGGCGCCAGCCTGAAGCATCCGGTGCCACCCACATGCCATCCGGTGCCGGCCCGGGCGCGGGCGTTCCATGGCGGCGCACGAGCAGCCGCCACGATCTCCATGCCTCGGTGCACGTCACCTTCTGCTCGATGATCGAGGGCACGAGCATTTCGAAGACACGTCTGTTTCGGCTGAGCCGGATGCCCGGGTTTCGACGCAGAACCTCGGTGAGCAGCGGGCTCGCCGACACGTCGAGATCGCTCCAGTCGTCAGAATCGCCGAGCAGCTCGGGCAACCCGTCGATGGCCCAGGCGGCACCGGCGCCCCACGCCGTCGCGTGCACCTCCTCGCCGTGAGCTGAGATGCGTAGTGTCACGGGCCCGTCTGGCGCACGGAACGTCGCCCATGCGCCGTCCGACATGCGGCGAAAACCGGGCCCGTCTCCGCCCCGCGCAAGCGGTGAGAGAACTTCCCGCAGATCGAGCGGATGCCGCGGTCGATACACCGTCGACACGCAACGCTCGTCACCGCGGCCGTTGTCGGGTGCGTCACCGAGCGCCTCGGCCACGGTGCGCAGTGCGACAGGAGGAATCTCGAGAGCCTTACCGATTCCCTGCTGTACGAACGTCATGCAAGCACCCTATGTGCTGCCTCCGACAGTGGCCCGGAGTAGGCGAGGGGCCCCATTCACTTCTTCGGATTTCCTGAGCATCCACGACAATGTCGGTACCCACCCCTACGCTCTCACTCATGACGACTCCTCATTTTGTTCAGGATGCCGCTGCGCTCGCCGAACGCGTCACAGGGCCGGTTCTGCTGAACGACGATCCACAGTTGGCCGACGAAGCACGCGGTCAGTTTCTCTATCTCGACCATTCCCCCGACATCATCGTCGGTGCGGCGTCCGAAGCAGACGTTGTCGAGGCCGTGCGCTTCGCGCGCGAGCACGACCTCGCGATCCACATTCAGGCGACCGGGCACGGCACGCCCCACGTCATTGACGGCGGCATGCTCATCACCACACGGCGGCTCGATGCATTGCACATCGATGCTGAGGCCCGCACCGCGACGATCGGCGCGGGTTTGCGCTGGCGTACCGTCGCCGATGCCGCAGCGCCACACAATCTCGCGCCCATCACGGGGTCCGCACCCGGAGTCGGCGTTGTCGGCTTTCTGCTCGGCGGCGGCCTCGGGCCACTCGCCCGCAGCCACGGCTTCGGCTCTGACTGGGTGCGACGTGTTCGGATCGTCACGGGCGAGGGCGAGCTCGTGACAGCATCCGAAACCGAAAATCCCGACCTATTCTGGGCACTTCGGGGCGGCAAATCCGGCTTTGGCGTCGTGACCGAGATAACTGTCGAGCTTGCCAAGATCCCCGCGCTGTACGCCGGCAGCATGACATTCGCAGCGGAGCATATTGACGAGGTACTGCGCGCGTGGTCGCGCTGGGCCCGCGACGTTCCCGACACGGTGACGAGCTCTGCGGCGATCATGCGCTTTCCCGATGTTCCGCAGATTCCCGCTCCGATGCGCGGAACAACGGTTCTCAGCATCCGTGTCGCTGTTCCAGCACCGGCGTCAGACGCAGAGGGCATCGTCGCACCCCTGAGGCAGGCAGCTCCCGCGATGGTCGACGAGATCGGCCCTATGCCGCTCGCCGAAATGGGCCGCATCCACAACGACCCAGAAGACCCGTCGCCCATGCATGCGTGGTCGATGGCACACTCGGTGACGACGCTTGACGACGGCTTTCTCGAGAAGCTCATCTCAACGTTCGGTGCCCACGGCGAGACACCACTTACGATCGTGGAACTTCGTCACGTGGGAACTCACCGCGACGTGCCGGAATCGGCGGCCGGCGGCCGCGACGGTGAGTTTCTCTTCAGCGTGCTCGGAATCTCACCGGAGCCACTGGATGCGGTGTTCTCTGACTCAATTGCACCGTTCGTCGCTGAGGCTTCACCGTGGATGGCGCCTCAGACTCCGGTGAACTTCCTCGGCGAGGTGTCGCGCGACGACGTTGCAACTCGCGCGTGGACTCCACAGGACGCGGCTCGATTGAGCGCCATCCGTGAGCGGGTAAACCCGGAGGGACGCATCGTGGGAATCCGGTGATCTCTCGAGGTCGAGGCGCGAGGTCAATGCCAGGTACTCGGCGCTGACTGTCGCGTTGACGGCAGTGCAGCATCCGTGCCCCACTGGACGAGCCACTCGGGCACGGTCAGATCCCGCGAGCTGTCATGACCGATCGCGTCGAGGAGTTCATCGACCGATACCGTGCCCCCGGATTTCTTGAGGAAGCGCGCGCGAATGAACGCCCGCGTGTACACCTCGCCCTTCACGACCGCACGATGTTCCAGGTAGAACGCACGATCGTCGAAGCCGAGAATGCGCGTCTCGACGGTGAACCGCTGCCAGAGCGTCAGCGACTTGCGGAAAGTGATGGTCTCGCTCGCGACAACGGGATACCAGCCGCGCTCGCTAAACGTCGTCCACATACCGCTGCGCATGAGAAGGTCGAACCGTCCGAGGTCGAAGAGCGAGAAGTAGACGCCGTTGTTGACGTGTTTCAAAATGTCGAGATCTGTCGGCAGCACCCTCAGGCTCAGGCGGCTGACCGAATAAGGGTCGGAGGGCCCACGGTGTCGAAGCGCGCGGCGTGCGCGCGTCAGGACGAGCATCGTACGCAGAATCATGTGCATGACGTGAGGCTATCCGGATGCTTCGTGTCACCGTCGCCCGACTGTCGGCGTTCGACAACACGCCGCACTGCCATCGCGCGCCGACGTGCCTCTGCCCACAATGCACACGGGCCACTGCTCCCCTCTGCCCCCATTCGCCTGTTCATCTCAGCACTGTCACTCACACGCTCGTCATGTCCCTCGCTCGCACGCACCTTTGTCCCTCCCGATGGACGCGCTACAGTTCCGGTTGTGCGCTACAGAAGTTTCTGTAGCGCAGTTCCTAATCTGTAGCGCGCGCGTCATCTATCCTGGGCAGATGGCCTTGGAATGGGAACAGATCATTGTGGATTCGCAAGACCCGCAGTCGCTCGGGCGTTGGTGGGCAGAAGCGCTCGGCTGGGTTATCGTCGACGATGCAGACGGCGTCGAGATTCGCCCGAGTGCAGACAGGCTGCCCGGCATCCTGTTCGGCAATGACAGCGGTGCAAAGCAGGTGAAGAACCGGGTGCACCCAGACTTCCGCCCGGACGATCAGCAGGCAGAAGTAGAGCGGCTGCTGTCGTTGGGCGCCCGCCGCGCTGATGTCGGGCAGACGGGAGACGAGCCGTGGGTTGTGCTGCTCGACCCGGAAGGCAACGAGTTCTGCGTGCTCTCGAACAGAGCGTAACCACGCGGCATCCGGAGCATCATCTGGGAGATTGCGGTCGAATGGCGCGAGCGTTCCGGCCTCGGCGTTCGGCCAGCTCGGATCAGCGCCGATCGCGCACCTTAGCTGGGCCATCAGCCTTCTGCTGACCATCCTCGGCCTTGCAGCCATCGTCGTCTCAATCGTTGTCGTCTCGCGTTCCGGGAAGAAGTCCGGCGACTGATCGCCGGACCGCAACCCCAGCAGATCACCGAGCGCGACGCATCCCCCTCGTTCCGATGACCAGTCCGACGACGGTGATCGCTGATGCTGCAATGAGTCCGCCGAGAACCGCAGATGAGGCAAGATCGCCAGCGAAGAGAGCGCGCTCTGCCTCGACGACGTAGCCGATCGGGTTGATTGCTGCGGCGACCTTCATCCACCCCGGACCGTCGTCGATCGGCAGCAGCATGCCCGAGAGGATGAGCAGCGGAAACAGCACTGTCTGGTGCACGAGCCAGAACATCCACTCGCGGCCCACGACGGCGAGCGCGAGACTGTAACTCAGCGCTCCGAATCCGATGCCGAAGAGCGCCAGCACGAGCAGGCCCACGACGAGGCCAGGAATGCTGATGCTGAATCCGAATGGCACGGCGACGAGGACGACAATGAGTCCCTGCGCCATGAGCGGAACCACCTCCTTGAGCGCCCGCCCGACGAGCAGCGCACTGCGGGAGAGCGGAGCGACGAGAGTGCGCTCGTGGGACCCGACCATGATGTCGTCGAGCAGATTCGATCCCGTGGATCCGGTGCCGAACAAAGCGACCATGACGAGAATTCCGGGAACGAACCATTGCAGGGTAGCTCCGACAGGAGCATCGGTTGTCGCGACCAGCAGCGGGCCAAAGAGCCCAAGAAAGAAGAGCGGCTGAACGAGACTGAAGATGAGGCTGAACGGGTCGCGCAGCGTCGGGCGGAGTTCACGCGTCACAACACTTGCGACGTCTCTGACGAAACCCGTCGGCCTCGGGACGATGATCTCATCTGTGGTGGAAATGGTGGTGGTCATGATGTCTCCTCTGGTGGACAGAACGTTGTGTGGTTTCACGGGGTCGTTACGACCGGATGCTCGACGGCATCCGGAATCGGGTGGTGAGACGCTCCTTCTTCACGCAGGCTCCGCCCGGTGAGTGCGAGAAAGACGTCGTCGAGCGTCGGGCGACGGTACTCGGCGCTGACGGCGCGCAGGCCCGCGGCATCCAGCTGCCTCACGGCCTGAGGCACCGCCCGTTCTCCCGCGTCGCTGGCGAGCGTGACGGTCTGCCCCGAGGCCTCGCCGCCGATCTGAGCTGCAGCCGCGTGAGCATCCTCGTCGGTTTCGAACCCGAGGGTCACCGTGTCGCCAGCAAGACCATGCTTGAGCGAGGTTGCCGTTCCATCGGCGATGATCTCGCCATGGTCCATGACCATGACGCGCTCGGCAAGTTGGTCTGCTTCGTCGAGGTAGTGGGTCGTCAAGAAGATGGTGGTGCCTGTGCGGGCGCGCAGCTCAAGGATGTGTTGCCAGAGGTTCGCCCTGCTGTGCGGGTCAAGTCCAGTTGACGGCTCGTCGAGGAACAGCAGGGCAGGTGCATGGATGAGCCCGAGGGCAATGTCGAGCCGTCGACGTTGACCGCCGGAGAGCGACTGTACCTGCCGTGTAGCGACGGCCGCGAGCTCAAGCGATTCAAGCAGTTCGTCTGCACGAGCACGGGTCTCGCGACGGCCGAGCCCGTAGAACGCGCCCTGACTGCGCAGCTCATCACGCACGCGTTGACTATTTGATGCCGAGGAGCGCTGACCGATGTAGCCGATTCGGCGACGCACCTCCCCCGGCTCTCGTGCGATGGAGTGGCCGGCGACCTCAGCCTCACCCGCGCTGGGTGGAAGCAGAGTCGTCAGCATGCGAAGCGTCGTGGACTTGCCTGCTCCGTTCGGGCCGAGAAATGCGACGAGTTCACCCGCTTCAACGTCGAGGTTGACGCCGCGAACGGCCTCGACGGGGCCACCTTTCGCGGGGAATGTCTTTCGGAGGCCACGTGCGGTGATCATGGTTTCTGTGCTCATGAACCCATCGTGCAATTCATATAGGACACTTTCTGTCCTTATTAATATGACAATGGAGATATGGCCGAAACAACGTCACGAACGCTCGATCTGCTCTCGCTGCTGCAGAGTCACCGCCACTGGTCTGCACGCGAGCTCGCAGAACGACTCAAGGTGAGCGGGCGCACACTTCGTCGCGATGTCGAGCGCCTCAGAGAACTCGGGTACGGCATCGACGCGACGCGCGGGGCCGTCGGCGGCTACCGTCTCGAGGCCGGAACCGGACTGCCGCCTCTGCTGCTGAGCGACGATGAGGGCGTGGCGATCGCTATCGGACTTCGTTCGCAGGCAACCGCCGGGCTTCGGGGCGCCGAACACACAACGGTGAGCGCACTCGCAAAGATCGAGCAGGTGCTTCCCGCCACGCTGCGACGACGGGTCGAGGCGCTGCAATCGCACGCCACGACGTCACCAGAGCAGGGTCCTCCTGTCGCTGCCGAGCTTCTCGGTCTGCTTGCCCTGTGCTGCCGTGACAGCGAGCGCGTTCGATTCGAGTACACGGATGCCGCTGGCCGTGCATCCGCCCGATCAGCCGAACCTCACCGTCTCGTCCCTCTCGCGCGGCGGTGGTATCTGCTCGCCTGGGATCGCGATCGCGACGCCTGGCGCACCTTCCGCGTCGACCGCATAGCCAATCTGTTTCTGACGCGCGTTCGATTCGATCCGCGGCCGCTCGACGACCGTGAGTCGGAGCAGCTCGTGCGCGACTCGGTGCGCTTCAGATCGACGTCGCTCTCGACAACACTGCGCATCTCCGCACCCCTTGACATTGTCTCCCGTGAGCTGGGGTGGTGGGCGCGCGACGCAGTCGCCTCCGGTGAGAACGTGACGATTCTGCCTGTCGAAGCCGAGAGCATCGATGCCCTCGTTTCGGGACTTACCTGGATACCATCTCATCTGCCCTATACCGTCGACGGGCCACCCGAACTGCTTCACCGTTTGCGCCAACAGGCCGAGCAGTTCTCCGCAGCCGCTCTCGACGCTGAAGCGTAAGCGGGTATATGCTTCTACCCGTGCAGCAGTTTCAGATTCAGGTCACGACGACGCCGGTGTGCTCCGGCGCCGCTGGCCTCTGACATCTGCAGAGTCATATTCGCCCCGGAGTTCAACTCCGGGGCTTTTTGTTGCACCCCGGATGTTCTCCCTCATTACTGGAGGTACAACAGATGGACGTCGATCACCGCGATCTCAATCGCACTATGAAGCTTTACTCGACGAGCCCCCTTGCGGGCTCGGGACTTCCCCTCTGGCTACCCGCGGGCTCCGCCATTCGCTCCGAACTGCAAAAGCTGGCCGCGGATCTTGCGCGCAACGATGGCTGCATCGGGGTCCACTCGCCGGTCTTGGGGAAGCGAGAGCTCTTCGAACGATCAGGGCATCTCGCCAAGTTCGCCGACGACATGTTCCCCCCGATGAGACTGGGAGGCGACGACGTGATGCTGCGTCCGGCGAACTGCCCACATCATGCGCTCATCTACGCCGCCGAACGCCATTCGTACCGTGAACTTCCCCTTCGCCTCAACGAGCTCGCATCGATGTTCCGTGCCGAACGCTCCGGCGTCGTCTCAGGCCTCACCCGGGTGCGTGAGATCCATTTGGACGACACCCATGTGTTCTGCCGCCCGGATCAGGTGGCGGACGAAGTGGCACGCGCACTTCGAGCCGCGCTTGAGGCGCAGGCGATTCTCGGGCTTCCCGTGGATGACATTCGCCTCTCACTCCGAGATGACTCGGATGCCTGGCTCGGCACCGCCGAGCAGTGGAACGATGCCCAGAATGCTCTTCGTGAGGGCGCCACCCGGGTGCTCGCCTCACGCGGCGCTGTTCTCGTCGAAGCACCGGGCGAGGCAGCGTTTTACGGCCCGAAACTCGATCTGCAGTTCCGGAACGACGCCGGCCACGAAGAGACCATCGCCACCGTGCAATTGGACTTCAATCAGCCTGAACGGTTCGACCTCACCTTCGTCGATGACCGTGGCGAAGACAGCCGAGTCGTGATGATCCATCGAGGGACCGTCGGATCCATGGAACGCGTCACCGCCGCGCTCCTCGAACATCACAAGGGGCGCCTGCCGTTCTGGATTGCGCCGATGCAACTCGCCGTGATTCCGATATCTGATCGTCACGACCTTGCGGCCCGAGCACTCGCTGATTCGGCGGCATCAGCGGGCCTGCGCGCTCGCGTCGCATATGACGGTTCTCTCGGTGCGCGCATTCGCGATGCACGCGACCGCCGCGATTCTGTGTTTACTGTCATTGGGGACGACGAGATTGCTGATGGCACCGTGACTGTCACCGACGTCGCTGCCGGCTACCGAGGTCGCGTGCCGCTCCATGACCTCGTCGAACGCGCACGGCTCGCGCATCAACGTCGAGACACGCATGTGCACTGGCCGAGCTGAAGCAGACCCACGCCACGGGAGTATTCTGTGTGCATACGCACACGGAGGTGAATCATGGCGTCACAACTCTCGTACTGGGTGCTGAATGTCGTCGACCTGGAAAAGGCCGCCGCGTTCTATGGCGACGTTTTCGACTGGACGTTCAGTGAGCCCGGGAGCGCGGGCGGTTACCACGTTCTCGGGTCAGATCCCATGGGCGGCATTGGGCCGCGTGGAGAATCCGGGGCTCGCTCCCCCAATCTGCTCGCATTCCAACCCGACGACGTGGATGCTGCGATTGAGCGGATCCGGGCTCTGGGTGGAACGGCAGACGAACCAGGGGGCGATGCGTCAGCCCACGGCCGCTGGATCGAGTGCACCGACGATCAGGGCACTCCGTTCGCGCTCTACAAGCCGGCGGTTTGACGACGAACTGACAGCCGCTCCTGGAGCTGGCCGCTACCCGACGTGGCGCTCGTCCGGACCGTTGTACTCAGACAGCGGCCGGATGAGCGAATTGCTCGCCAGCTGCTCAGCGATGTGCGCCGTCCACCCGGTGATGCGTGCTGCAACAAACAGCGGTGTGAACGTCTGCGTGTCGAATCCCATCAGGTTATAGGCCGGGCCAGACGGGTAGTCGAGGTTCGGCTTGATGTTCTTGCGGTCACCCATCGCTCTCTCGAGCGCCTCATACAGATCGAGCATGTCCTGCCGATCGTAGTGTTCAGCGAGGGAGTCGAGTGCCTTCTTCATGCTCGGCACGCGCGAGTCGCCATTCTTATACACACGGTGTCCAAAGCCCATGATCTTACGCTTCTCGCCGAGTGCGTCGTCGAGCCACTGCTCGGCAGCATCCGCCGTCTTGATCTCGTCAAGCGCATGCATCACGGCCTCGTTCGCGCCGCCGTGCAGGGCACCCTTCAACGCACCCACGGCAGCGGTGACGGCCGAATACAGGTCGGCGAGAGTCGATGTCACAACGCGCGCCGTGAACGTCGACGCGTTGAACGAGTGCTCCGCGTAGAGGATCATCGACACGGTGAACGCGTGCTCGACGACCTGGTCCGGCTCTTCGCCGAACGTCATCCAGAGAAAGTTTGCCGAGTATCCGAGGTCATCGCGGGGTTCAACGGCATCTTCGCCTCGACGACGTCGCTGATCGTACGCGACAATCGCAGGCAGCTTGGCGTACAGCCGCACCGCCTTCTGCCGGTTGGCCTCAATGGAATTGTCTTCGGCCGACTCATCGTTCGCGCCGATGACGCTCACAGCTGTGCGGATCACGTCCATCGGGTGGCACGTCGTCGGCAGCAGGTCGATCGCCTGCTTCACGTTGCTCTCGAGCGCCCGCTGGTCGCGCTCCACCTTCTCAAACTCGGCAAGCTCGTCGTCACTCGGGAGCTCTCCGTTCCACAACAGGTACGCAACCTGCTCGAAGCTGCACGACTCCGCGAGCTCTTGCACGGGGTATCCGCGATAGAGCAGCGAGTTCGTCTCAGGGTTCACCTTCGAAATCGCGGTGTAGTCCGCGACGACCCCGGCGAGGCCCTTTTTGATGTCGGTGTCGGTCATCATGCTCCTTTGCGTCAGGTGTGACGTGTGCACTCTACGTCGAGATGGGGTTACTTTTCGACTGCGAAGTTGAACACCGAGCTGTCGAAGTGGTTATACGACTCGTAGTCGATGAGGTCGTAGAGATCGGCGCGGTGCTGCATTGCATCGAGCTGTGTCGTGAGCGAGCCCTCGTCGTTCAGCGTGTCAAGGGCACGGGATGCTGCGCCCATGGCCATGCGCAGAAGCGAAACGGGCCAGATCACGATGTTGATTCCAACGCTCGCGAGCTGCTCGGTTGTGAACAGCTCGCTCTTGCCGAACTCGGTCATGTTCGCCAGCACCGGCACGTCGACGGCGCTGCGCACGGCGTCGAACTCGTCGAGCGAGCGCATTGCCTCGGGGAAGATCGCGTCTGCGCCAGCATCCACGAGCTTCTTCGCGCGGTCTTTCGCGGCGTCGAGCCCGCCAACGGCCCGAATGTCGGTGCGCGCCATGATGAGGAAGTTCGGGTCACGGCGGGCATCGACCGCTGCCCGGATGCGCTTCAGCGCCGTCGACTCGTCGACGACCTGCTTGCCGTCGAGGTGACCGCAGCGCTTGGGGTTGACCTGATCTTCGATGTGCGTTCCCGACAAGCCGGCATTCTCGAGCTCCTGAATGGTGCGGGCGACGTTCATCGGCTCGCCGAAGCCGGTGTCGGCGTCGACGATCGCGGGCAGCTCGGTCATGCGCGCGATCTGACCTGCGCGGGTCGCTACCTCGGTAAGCGTCGTCAGCCCGATGTCCGGCAGACCGAGGTCGGCGCTCAGCACTGCGCCCGAGATATAGACTCCGTCGAAGCCCTTGCGCTCGATCAGTCGGGCGCTCAGCGGGTTGAACGCACCGGGGAAGCGCAGCAGCTCCCCCGTCGCGAGGCGCTTTCGAAACGCGCGACGCTTGGCACCGGCATCCATTTGCGAGTAGAGCATTAGAAGAGTCCCTTCGTTGTCGGCACCGAGGCGAGCACGCCGGGTTCGACGGTGAACGTGAGATCTGCCAGCTCGTGCGGCTCGAGCTCGGGAAGACGCTGCGCAACGTCGAGAAAGCGCTCGATCTCGTCTACCGTGACTACGGGCTCCGCGAGCGAGCGGAACTTCTCGATGTAGTTCGCCCGGGCAAACGGTCTCGCTCCGAGCGGGTGGGCATCGGCGACGGCGATCTCATCGGTGATGACGCTGCCGTCTGTGAGCGTGATCGTGACGCGTCCGCCGAACGCCTTCTCTTTCGGGTCGAGCGAGTGGTAGCGACGCGTCCATTCGGGATCTTCCTCGGTGGTGATCCGTTTCCAGAGCTCGACAGTGTCGGGGCGGCCTGCCCGCTCGGGGGCGTAGGAGCGCACGTGGTGCCACTCACCGTCTTGCAGCGCGACGGCGAAAATGTACGGAATCGAGTGGTCGAGGGTCTCGCGCGATGCGCTCGGGTCGTACTTCTGCGGGTCATTGGCACCCGAGCCGATCACGAAGTGCGTGTGGTGCGATGTGTGGATGACGACGCTGCGAATCGCGCCGGGCGCCAGCAGCTCCGGGTGCTCGTTGTGCAGCTTTCGGGCAAGGTCGATCCAGGCCTGCGCCTGGTACTCCGCGGAGTGCTCCTTCGTGTAACTGTCGAGAATCGCCCGTTTGGCTTCGCCTCGCTCGGGCAGCGACACGTCATATGACGCTTCCGGCCCGTCGAGCAGCCAGGCGATCACGCCATCTTCACCCTCCCAAATGGGTTCGGGCGACGTCTGGCCGCGCATTGCCCGGTCGACGGACTCAACGGCCATCTTCCCCGCGAAAGCCGGGGCGTGCGCCTTCCACGTTGAGATCTGCCCCTTGCGCGACTGCCGGGTGGCTGTCGTGGTGTGCAGCGCCTGTCCGATCGCTTGAAAGATCACCTCGGGGTCGAGGTGCAGCATCGTGCCGAGCCCCGCTGCAGCCGAGGGACCGAGGTGCGCGACATGGTCGATCTTGTGCTTGTGCAGGCTGATCGCCTTCACCAGGTCGATCTGAATCTCGTAGCCCGTTGCGATACCCCGCACGACGTCGCGCCCCGTGCTGCCCACGTGCTGGCCGACGGCAACCATCGCGGGAATGTTGTCCCCCGGGTGAGAGTACTCGGCTGAGAGAAATGTGTCGTGGAAGTCCAGTTCGCGCACGGCAACGCCGTTCGCCCACGCCGCCCACTCGGGGCTGACGCGGCGCGACGGCTCACGCCCGAACACCGTCGAGCCATCACCGTTCACCGACACCGGGTGCGTCAGCGCCTGGGCGCGAGCGGCGGCTACGGGGGCACGGGTGACGGATGCTGCGGCGACTGCCGCGTTGTCGATCACACGGTTGATCACCATCTCGCTGACGTCGTCGCTCACCTCGACATCGTCTGCGGCGACCTCGGCGATCGCCCAGGCAAGCTGGCTCGTGCGCTCGAGGTTCTCGTCGCTTCTGTGAGTGCGCAGGTTGTGGGTCTTCATGGGATGGTTCCCTTTCATCAGGATGCTGTCTGCACCGCATTCGGCGGGGCGGCGAGCGCGTTGGCGCGACTGAGACGGAGGTGCACGTGAGTGGCATGACCGGCGAGCGCGGCGTCGCCGTCGCGAATCGCCTGGCAGATCAAGAGGTGTTCGGATGCCGCCTGACGCAGTCGCTCGGGGTTTCTCCGTGCGCTGCGGCGCACTCGAGCGGAGTGCAATCGCACGCTGCGCAGAGCCTGCTCGAGATAGCTGTTGCCCACGGCGATGTCGATCGCGGCATCCAGCTCGGTCACGAGGTCGTAGTAGCGCTGCAGTTCGTGTTCCCCGCCGTCGACGAGCTCGGCCGCATGCGTGAATTGCTCGTGCAGGTCGGCGAATTCGCGCACGTCGCGCCGGGCCGCGGCAAGCTGCGCGGCGGTCACCTCGAGTGCTTCACGCAGTTCGTAGAGCGCTGTGATGTCGTCGTCTGCGACGTCGGTCACGACTAGAGCGCGGGCGGATGCTGCCGCAACGAGTCCGTCGGCAGTCAGCCTTCCAAGGGCTTCCCGCACCGGGGTGCGCGAGTAGCCGAGTCGTGTGGACTGCTCCACCTCGGTGAGTGTCGTTCCCGGTGGGATCGTGCCGTCGAGAATTTCCTCGCGGAGCGCCCGGTACACCGTGTCGCTGGCGCGCATATCCCCCTCCCAACATCCTTCAATGTATACATTGCTGAGAAACTCGTCGCGTGAAAGCGCAGGTAACTCTCTCGTACTTCTTTCAGTGTATACACTGGCCCGACTTTCGTCGATGCGTGCGTCGGCACAGAGAGCATCTATGCCGTGCGCTGCCGCCGTGCGTGACTACGCGCCTTCATTCTGTTTCCGCAGGTGGCCATCGAGCACCACCGGGCGGAGCCGGGGCGACTGTGGTCAATGAGGAACAGGTTGCATTCGGTGTTCGCGCAGGCACGTAGGCGGCCAGGTAGTTTCTGAATCACGTCTGACCACGCAAGTGCGGCGCGAATGGCGAGCCTTTCATCGGGCGGCGCCTGCAGCTCCCACGCAATTCCGGTGGCGGTCACCTGGGGTGTGAGCGCTGCGCTGCTCACGATGGAGGTGAGCTCGGTGACGTCCGCGCCATCGCGAATCACTTCGTGGAGGAGATCGCGAACCTGCCGCACACAGAACATCTCCTCTGCGGAACCCGTACCGCCGAATCGTTCGACAAGCTCACTGCCCCCCGCGCCCTGCAGGGCGTCAGTCTGAGTGCCGTCGACGACAGGGG
This sequence comes from Paramicrobacterium chengjingii, assembly GCF_011751765.2. GTDB lineage: Bacteria > Actinomycetota > Actinomycetes > Actinomycetales > Microbacteriaceae > Paramicrobacterium > Paramicrobacterium chengjingii. The sequence goes on along the minus strand of NZ_CP061169.1, from coordinate 261,102 downwards.
CACTGTTCAGCACAGCAAGCAAAAGATCTTCGTCGTGAACCATGTGCACCCTTCGGCATCGTTTCCCTTCTATGCTAACGTGTGACTAACCAGTTAATCTAGTTTAAGGAGTTAGTAATGCCTGTCGTTCACCACCGCACAGCGTCCATCGATGGTTTGCAGGTCTTCTATCGTGAAGCCGGGCCCCACGACGCACCCGTTCTTTTGTTGCTGCACGGCTACCCCACGAGCTCGCACATGTTCCGGCACCTCATTCCTGCCCTTGCGGACCGCTACCGGGTGATCGCGCCGGATCACATCGGTTTTGGGTGTTCGTCAGCACCCTCTGCCGATGACTTCGAGTACTCATTCGATTCACTCGCCGATGTCACGCAGAAATTGTTGTCGCAGCTTGAAGTCTCCACGTACACGATGTACGTGCACGACTACGGTGCTCCGATTGGTTGGCGCCTCGCGCTGGCCAGCCCTGAATCCGTCGAGGGAGTGATCTCGCAGAACGGCAACGCGTATGAAGAAGGGTTCGTGCCCGAGTTCTGGGCACCCATCTGGGCATACGCCGCTGATGCCTCCGCAGAAAACGAGGCGGCCCTCCGTCCGGCTCTCGGACGAGAGGCCGTCGAGTGGCAGTACACGCACGGAGTGCCAGATGCATCCACCGTCGACCCGGATGCGTGGGAGCACGACATTGCACTTCTGGAGCGCCCCGGAGTCGATCGCGCTCAGCTGACCCTGTTCGGCGACTATGCGACAAACCGCCCGATGTACGCTGACGTTCAGAAGTGGCTACGCAGCTCCGGGGTTCCTGTTCTCGCCATCTGGGGCAAGAATGACGAAATCTTCGGTGCAGCCGGAGCCACGGCATTCCTCCGAGACTCCCCCGATGCTCGCATCGAGCTGATTGAAAGTGGGCACTTCATCTTGGAGTCCCACCTCGACGACGCGGTCCGTGTCATCAGAGACTGGCGCGAAAGCTTCTGACGCTGCTGCGGCTCGGTCAGCCCGCAGCGACTTTGGCGAGTCCGCTCCCGATCGTGCTGATCTCCTTTGCCGAAAATGTGAACCACTACTCCTGGGACCAGTGTCTTCGCACGCCAAAGGAGCCACCTGGCACAGGTCGGATCATGCCCGTAGGCTGGTTGCGCACCCCGACTTCACGTTGCCCCCAACGCGCAAAGGAACCACATGACGACGAACGCGACAACAATCACCGTCACCGGAGCTGCGGGGCAGATCGGCTACGCGCTGCTCTTCCGCATCGCGAGCGGACAGATGCTCGGCGACGATGTGCCCGTGAAGCTTCGACTGCTCGAGATTCCTCAGGCTGTGCGCGCCGCCGAGGGCACGGCGATGGAGCTCGACGACTGTGCATTCCCGCTGCTCGAGAGCATTGAGGTCACCGACAACGTGCACCACGCATTCGATGGCGCGAACGTAGCAATGCTCGTCGGAGCGCGACCGCGCGGTGCCGGAATGGAGCGCGCCGACCTGCTCGAGGCGAACGGCGGCATCTTCGGACCACAGGGTGCAGCGATCGGCGAGCGGGCAGCATCCGATATTCGCACTGTCGTCGTGGGAAACCCCGCGAACACCAACGCATTGATCGCCGCAGCGCACGCCGATGGCATTCCCGCCGAGCGCTTCACAGCCATGACCCGCCTCGACCACAACCGCGCTGTGGCGCAACTTGCTCAAAAGACTGGCGCAACCGTCGACGACATCGATGGCATCACGATCTGGGGCAACCACTCGGCGACACAGCATCCCGACCTCAGCAATGCCACGGTCGCGGGGCGTCCAGCGACCGAGCTCGTCGAGGACACGTGGGTGCGCGACGAGTTCATTCCGCGGGTGGCGAAGCGCGGTGCCGAGATCATCGACGTGCGAGGCGCATCGTCAGCAGCATCCGCGGCGAACGCCGCCATCGACCACGTGCGTGACTGGGTTCTGGGCATGGTGCCCGGTGCGTGGACGTCGGCCGGCATCGTGTCCGACGGGTCGTACGGGGTTCCCGAGGGGCTCGTCTCGTCGTTCCCCGTGATCTCCCGCGGCGGCGAGTGGGAGATCGTTCCGAACATCGAGATCGACGCAATCTCTCGAGAGCGCATCGACGCATCGGTCGCCGAGCTCATCTCGGAGCGCGACGCGGTGCGCTCACTTGGTCTGATACGCGACTAAGCGTCGGGGTCACGCCTCTTGTTTTGACATCTGCGGTCGTACTGTCACGCCGCGGCGGCCCAGTACGTCCGCAGGCATACAGAACGTGATCGGTGCACTGTCAGCGCACGCCACGCATGAGCCCCCGCACCCACGGCGAGATCGCCGCAACAATGATGCCAAGCACAATGGCGATGCCGCCGATGATGCTGAAGTACGTTCCCTCGGGCAACGACTCGTACAGACTCGCAAGCTGCCCCGACACAGCAGAGCCGAGAGCGATCGAGAGGAAGAACAGCGCCACCATCTGCGCCCGCATCGAGCGCGGCGCAAGCTTTGTCGACACCGAGAGGCCGACGGGTGAGATAAGAAGCTCCGCAATCGTGAATACGAAGAGAATGAGAACAATGGCGAAGAACGGAGTAGTCGCCCCCTCTCCCCCAGACCAAATGAGGAAGATCAAGAACGCCACACCGACACCGGCTGTGCCGAGACCGAATTTGACGGGCGTCGACGGCTGACGTGCGCCCCACTTCGTCCACAGCGCCGCGAACGCACCGGACAGCAGAATGATGAAGATCGGGTTGATCGACTGCACCCAGGTCGGCGGGATCGCCCAGCCGAAGAGGTTGAGGTCCAGGCGCTGCTCGGCGTAGATCGGGATCACGGTGAACTGCTGTTGGTATAGCGACCAGAACGCGCTCGAGGCGAGGAAGAGCGGGATGAAGGCGAAGACGCGGTGTCGCTCCGTAGCATCCAACTTTCGGCTCGTAAGCAGCACGATGAAATACGCGATCGCTGCAAGCACCGTCACCGCGATCACGATTCCCGGCAGATTGTCGGCGCGGATCACACCGGTGAGGCATAGGCCGACAACGACAGCGACAGCGACGACACCAATGAAGGTCCAGGTGAGTCGCCCGGCGCCAGATAGCGGGTTCGGCACTTCGCGGGCGCTCGCTGGCAGGCCCCGACGACCGATCGAGTACTGGATGAGCCCGAGAACCATGCCGACGGCAGCCGCACCGAAGCCGATGTGGAAACCGACGCTCGACTGCAGGGCCCCGGTCACGATCGGGCCGACGAACGAGCCGAGGTTGATTCCGAGATAGAAAAGCGAGAAACCGGCATCCCGACGCGTGTCGTCCTGAGAGTACAACGTGCCGACCACGCTTGTCGCGTTGGCCTTGAGGCCGCCGCTGCCGAGAGCAACGAGAATCAGTCCAATGCCCACTCCGACGAACCCCGGCAGAAGCGCGAGCGCCACGTGACCGCACACGATGATGATCGCGCTCGAGAACAAGACGCGTTCCGAACCGAAGACTCGGTCGGCGAGCCAGGCGCCGAGAACGGTCGACAGATAGACCCCGCCCCCGTAAGCGCCCACGATTCCGGCGGCAGCGGCCTGCGGCATCCCGAGGCCGCCGTCAGCGACGGAGAAGTACAGGTAGTAGATGAGGATGCCCTGCATCCCGTAGAACGAGAAACGCTCCCACATTTCCACTCCGAAGATGTGAGCGAGCGCTCGCGGCTGACCAAAGAACGACCGCTTGTGCGACGCGTCGGCACCCTGCGGGGAGAGATCAGATGAAGTCGTGTAGGTCGGGGTATCTCCGGAAGCCATGGCCGCCAGCTTAAGCAGAGAATATGAGTGTGACGTTCATGCTGGCCGAGTGCGTAATCAGCATCACTCCGCTACATGTGCTACATGTTGTAGAGATCGAAGCGCACGTAGCGCTTCGAAGCATCCGGGCCGCCCGTAACGCTGAGAACCTGGCGGGTCGCCTGATCGAGAATCGGGTCGCCACTGAGCGCGGCAAGGTACTGTGCGTGCTCGACGAGTGACGCTATCGCGGCATCCACCCCATCGGAGACCTCGACCGCGTGAGTTCCGGTTGGGCTGTTCACCGCGACGTGATGCACGCCTGCCCACGGTTCGAAACCGTCGTCTGAAAGGTCGGGAAAGATCCACTCGTTGGCGGCGTCTGAAACGGCATCCATGACTGCGAGGCCGAATGCACGGTGATCGGCGCTGTTCCACGCGCCGGGGAACCACGTCTCGTGGAAATTCATGGTGACCACGAACTCCGGCCTGTGCCGTCGAATGGTCTCGGCGATGTCGCGTCGGAGGATGGATGAGTACTCGATTGTGCCGTCGCGGTGGTCGAGAAACTCGAGTTCACTCACGCCGACGTGGGCGATCGCCCGGCGCTGCTCGGCCTCGCGAACGCGCGCGGACTCATCGGGCTGCATCCCTGCGATACCCGCCTCGCCACGCGTGCCGAGAACGTAGCGCACGTCCTTGCCCGCGGCCGTCCACGTCGCAACGGCAGCACCGACGCCGTACTCGGGATCATCTGGATGCGCCATGATCACGAGTGCGCGCTGCCAGCCGTCGGGCAATGGAGTGAGATCGGAATCGCCATCCATGTCTTTACGGTAGACGTCGAGCACGGCGATTGTCGAGACCAGAACGTGAGCCTTTCCGCGGCCTACACGGGATGCGCGATGTCGGTGGGCTGACGCATACTGGTGTCGTGCCCGAGTTGCCCGAGGTTCACGCGCTCGCCGGCGACCTCAAGCGGAGGATCGGCGGCCACATTATCGAGCGGCTTGATGTGTCGGCCATCTCAGCACTGAAAACCGTCAGCATCCCGCTGTCAACGTTTGACGGTCGCACTGTCGACGACGTCACACGGCACGGGAAGTTCCTCGATCTGAGCGTTGGGCCAAATCACCTGATCCTCCATCTCGCTCGCGCCGGATGGATCAGATGGCGCGATTCTGCCCCAAAAACCTCAGCCCGCCCCGGCAGAGGCCCGCTTGCCGCGCGGCTCATGCTCTCGGGAGACGAGGGTGTGCAGGCTGGATCGGGGCTCGACATCACCGAGGCGGGAACGAAGAAGAGCCTCGCGATCTACGCCGTATCCGATCCGGTCGATGTTCCCGGCATCGCGCGCCTCGGCCCCGATCCTCTCGACGCCGCGTTCACGCTCGATGTATTCCAGAAGATTCTTGCGACAGCCGGCCGGTCGCAGATCAAAGGCGTTCTGCGGAATCAATCGCTGATCGCAGGAATTGGAAACGCCTACTCCGATGAGATTCTGCACGCTGCGCGCATGTCGCCGTTCAAACCAGCAGACATGGATGCCGACGACGCGGCGCGGCTCTATGACGCGCTCCAGCTGACACTCAACGAAGCCGTTGCCCGAGCCGATGGCCTCGCGGCCGCAGACCTCAAGCGCGAGAAGAAGGCGCATTTGCAGGTGCATGGCCGGTTTGGCGAGGCCTGCCCGGTCTGCGGAGACACCGTGCGGCAGGTGATCTTCTCTGACTCCACATTCCAGTACTGCCCCACGTGTCAGACCGGCGGCAAAGTGCTCGCCGATCGGGTGCTGTCGCGCCTGCTGAAATGACCCGTTGAGGATCGTGCGCACGGTGATCAGGCGATCACGCGCTCGACCTCGGCGACGTCGACCTCGGCAAGCGTGGCTGGATTCCACCGCGGCGCATTATCTTTGTCGACGACCCGCGCACGAATGCCCTCCACGAGGTCGGGGCGGTCAAGCAACCACGACGATGTGCGGTACTCCTGATCGAGTACGTCGCCTAGTTGGTCGCGCTGCCCCGAGCGACGCACCCCCATAAGAGTTGCCACGAGACTCGTTGGACACAGCTCGGCGAGCTCCGACAACGCCGCGCGGGCGGCATCCGTGCCCGCGGCCACCAGCCGATCGATGATCTCGGGAACCGTCTCAGCGCTGTAACAGGCGTCGATCCACCGCTGCTCTGCCGCCAACGGCGCTGGCCCCGGGTCTACCTCGAGACGCGCGACTGCCGCAGTCGGTTCTTCGCCCGCAAGCAGCGCATCACGCAGCATGGGCAGGCTGGTACTCGGCACGAGGTGATCCGCAAAGCCGCACCAGACGGCATCCGCGCCCGACATGGTCGCGGCGTTCAGACCGAGATACGTGCCGATCTCGCCCGGCGCACGCGACAGAAGCCATGTTCCGCCGATGTCCGGTGCGAGGCCGATGCGCGTCTCAGGCATCGCGATCTTCGAGCGTTCCGTCACAACCCGGATGCTGCCGTGCGACGCAACGCCGACACCGCCGCCCATCGTGACACCGTCCATCAGGACTGTGTAGGGCTTGGGGTAGTTCGCGATGACAGCGCACAGCGTGTACTCGTCGCGCCAGAAGTCACGCGTGTCGTTGGGGCGATCGTCGAGAACGTTCTCGCGCAGCCCGCGAATGTCGCCGCCCGCGCACAAACCCCGGTCTCCCGCCCCGTCGAGCAGCACCGAGTGCACACGGGAGTCTGTTCGCCACTGACCAAGCGCGTCGCGGATGCTGATAATCATGCGATGTGTCAATGCATTGATCGCGCGCGGCCTGTTGAGGGTGAGATGCCCGACACCGTTCTGAACGCGAGCACGCACCTGGGGTTCATCGCTCATGCCCTCACGCTACCGCGCGCCCGGTCGTCCGGTTCAGATTCATGTGTCGATTTCGGCGGTTATCCGGCGGCTATAGCTCCATAATCGCCAGATGAACGGCGAGCACGCACCTATTCACGGCGCCTGATGCGAAACGCGTCGAACACCACACGCAGCGTCAGCAGTCCGGCGAGCACGACGAGCAGGTAGCCGAAGATCTGAAACAGGGTGAGAGTCTCGGTGATGCGCGGCCCGGCCTCGGTGACGAGCAGAATGACCGCCATCATGCCGAGGGCTCCTGCGAGGAAGGTGACTGCCGCGAGATTGACGAGGTTGGTGACAAGGCGGCGTTCGCGCTTGTCGGCGAAAAGTCGGATGTTGACGGTGAGCCGTCCATCGGCGAGGTCACCGCTCACCTTGTCGACGCGCGCGGGCAGTCGGCGCAGCATAGGGAGCATCGATTCGAGTTCGCTCTTGACATTTGTGAACGCTGCCTGGGGAGAGAACCCCGCGTCGATGCGTTCACGCGCGTAGTCGCTCGCCTCGGTGAGCAGATCAAACGATGGAGTGAGCACCCGAAGTGTTCCCTCAAGGGTGGCGACAGCGCGAAACGCCGACGCCAGCTCCAGCGGAACGGCGATGCGGCTCACCGTCAGCAGCTGAACCATCTCGTTGAACACACCCACGTCGAGCGTTGCTCCCGGGCCCAGGCGCGTCGCAACGAATGCACCGATCTTGCGGCGAAGAGCAGGTTCGTCGATGTCGTCGGGCATATCAACGAAGCCGAGAAGCGCGTCGGTGAAAGCCTGCGAGTCACCGCGGTAGAACGCGAAGAGCACGGCACCGATCTGCGCGCGCATGAACGAGTCGAGCCGCCCGACAAGCCCGTAGTCGAGCAGCACGATGTCATCGTTCGGAGTGAGCACGATGTTGCCGGGGTGAAGGTCGGAGTGAAACACACCGTCGTCGATGATCTGCACGAGCGTCGACCGCAAAAGCCTGCTGGCGAGCCGCTGTCGCCGAACGTCAGACCGCGCATCGCGCGCCTGCGGGGTGCTGAGGGTGTCACCATTGATGAGCTCCATCACGAGCACCTTGCCCGTGCAGAGTTCGGGCATGTGCTCGGGCACACCAACGCGTTCGTCTGTGGGATGCTTCCGTTGGGTGATGCGCATCGCCGACATGTTGCTCGCCTCGATGCGATAGTCCAGCTCGCTCTGCAGACTCGTCGAGAAGTCCCGGGCGACAGACAGCATCCCCATGTCACGTGCCCAGGCTGCCGTGCGTTCAAGCTTGGTGGCCAGCCTGACGGCGATGTCGATGTCGCGCTCGATAAGCGGCATGACGCCCGGCCGCTGCACCTTCACAGCCACATCGCGCCCGTCTCTCAACCGGGCGCGATGAACCTGGCCAATGGATGCCGAGGCAAGCGGCTCGGCCTCGAACGATTCGACGACCTGCTCAAGAGGCGCCCCCCACTCCGCCTCGAGAAGCTGCCGAACGTCGTCCCACTCCGCGGGCAGAACCGATTGCTGCAGGGCGCTGAGCTCATCAAGGAACTCTGCGGGAAGCAGGTCGCCGCGTGTGGAAAGCATCTGGCCGAACTTGACGAATGCGCCGCCGGCGCTTTCGAGGGCAACGCGCAGGGCGGCTGCCTGCCGCATCCTCTCATTGTGTCCCGTCAGCGAACTGTCGAGGTTGGGCCTGAACGGCAGAAGACCGCTGCGCAGGGCGATGCGTGAGATCTCGGTGTAGCGCCTGCTGCGCTGGGCGCCGCCCACGATGGCGGGCCACCATTGGTCGGGTCGCGGAACCGTGCCTGCGGGAACGATCAGCTCGGCGATCACCAGAAACGCGATTGCGACGAAAAAGACGATGCCGACTTGCAGAGGAATGAGCGCCGGCGTGTAATTCGCGTTGCCCCAGACGAACTGCGACTCGAACCCGATCTGTGCGCCGAGGCCCAGTATGCCGGCGATGCCGAGCCTGATGATGCCGATGCGAACATCGAGAATTCGGGTGGCGAATGCCGAAAGCACGAACATGAACACCACGGTGATCGCGCCGAGAACGACAACGTCTACTACAACTGTGCCCATGTGCTGCCTCCAACGCCCACGGTATCTCAGCCCCGCGGACCACGGCGGCTCAGAGGAAGATGTCGGGGAACAGCTCTGATTCGTCGACGCCGGGAGAGTACTGCGACAGGTCGGTGACGCCGGCTTCTGCGAGCACCTCCTCGACGATCAGTGACTGTGCCGTGTACTCGCGCGCGGGCTTCAGCAGCACCTCGTATGCGGCATCCGCGTAGATCTGCGGTGTTCGGCTGCGGGCGATCATCTTCTCGCCGCCGAGAATGTTGCCGACCGCCGCAGTCTTGATGGTGGTGCGCGGCCAGAGCGTGTTGGCGGCGACGCCCTCGCGCGCGAACTCGGCGGCCATGCCGAGCGTCGCCATGCTCATGCCGTACTTTGCCATGGTGTACCCGGTGTGCGCTCCGAGCCACTTCGGGTCGAGGTTGATGGGCGGGCTGAGCGAGAGAATATGCGGGTTCGCCGCCTCCTTGAGATGGGGCAGCGCCGCGCGCGAGAGCATAAACGTGCCGCGCACATTGACATCTTGCATGAGGTCGTAGTGCTTGGGCTGAAGGTCGAGAGTGCGGGCGAGGTTGAGCACGCTCGCGTTGTTGACGACAATGTCGACTCCCCCAAACTCGCCCACCGTCTCGGTGACCGCACGCACGATGTCGTCGTCGTTGCGCACATCACCGACAACGGCGATCGCCTGCCCTCCGGCATCCCGAATCTGCTCGGCGGCCGTATGCACTGTGCCCTCCAGCTTCGGGTGCGGGGTGTCGGTCTTCGCGAGCAGCGCGATGTTCGCACCATCGCGGGCAGCTCGCAGGGCAATCGCGAGGCCGATGCCGCGGCTGCCGCCCGACATCAGAACGGTCTTGCCAGCAAGGGTGTCAGTCATTGTGCCTCCTGGGCGGCAGAGTTAGTTCTCGAGTGATTCAGGGGAAGCGGATGCCGTCGCTCGACGCGACGAACGGGCGGCAAACGCTGCGATGCGCGCTGCTGCGTCCGGTGTGTCGAACGCAGCTCCGATCGTGCGAGCCTCGTCGTCAAGCGCCGCCGCGTAGTCGGACTCAGCGCGCACAAGACGCTTCGCCTGCCCGAACGCTGCAGCCGCACCCGTCCCCCACGACTCGGCGATCTCTCGGGCGCGCGGTGCCAGCGCGGCATCCGATATCACCTCGTTCACGAGGCCCCAGTCGAGCGCTTCGTCCGCAGAGAGCCGGCGAGACATGAGCGTCAACTCGAGGGCGCGGCGCGTGCCAATAGCCTCGGGCAGCAATGTGCTCACTCCACAATCAGGAGTGAGGCCGATGTCTGCGTACTTCGAGGCGAAGCTCGCTGCCGTGCCGGCAACGATGTAGTCGGCGGTGAGCATGAACCCGAGGCCGCCGCCCGCGACTGCGCCCTGAACGGCGGCGACGATGGGTTTCGGCATCGCGGCAAACGTCTGGTGCCCGGCGTGAATCGCGTGGGCGAGCGTCTCGATCATGCTGCCACCCTCGGCAAAGCCAGCCATCGCCGCGACGTCTCCTCCCGCACAGAATGCTGGGCCTGAAGCGTCGAGCAGCACGGCGACGATGTCATCGCGTTCGGCGATCTCGGTTGCCACGTCGCGCCAGCGATACGCCGCCTCGTCATTGATCGCGTTGAGGCGCGTTGGTCGGTTGAGAGTGACGTGGGCGATGCCGCCGTCCACCTCAAACAGGATGCTGTCAGACATCGGTCTCCTTTATTTGGGGGCCATGCGAATGGCCCCGTCAAGGCGAATGGTCTCGCCGTTGAGATAGCCGTTGTCGACGATGTGCTCGACAAGTCGCGCGTACTCGGCGGGCCGCCCGAGGCGTGACGGAAACGGCACTTGCTCGCCGAGCGAGTCCTGCGCGGGCTGCGGCAGTCCGGCGAGCATCGGGGTTTCCATGATGCCCGGAGCAATCGTCATCACGCGGATGCCGTAGCGGGCGAGTTCACGCGCAATCGGCAGCGTCATCGAATGCACTCCGCCCTTCGATGCGGCATATGCCGGCTGTCCGATCTGCCCATCGAACGCGGCGACCGACGCCGTGCTCACGATCACGCCGCGCGAGCCGTCGTCGTCTGCCTCCGTCTGCGCCATTGCTGCGGCCGCGAGCCGAATCACGTTGAACGTGCCGATGAGGTTGACGCCAATGATCTTCGCGAAGGCATCGAGCTCAAGCGGCCCGTTCTTGCCGAGCACCTTGGCTGGCGGGGCGATGCCGGCGCAGTTGACAACGGTACGCAGCGGGCCGTGGGCCGTCGCGGCATCCACTGCCTTCTGAATCTGCTCGGGGTTCGTGACGTCGGCCGCGACGAACTCGCCGCCGATCGCTTCTGCCGCCTCAGCGCCCTTCGACGATTCGAGGTCGACGATCACCACGTGAATGCCCCGTGCAGACAGCCGACGCGCCGTCGCGTTGCCCAGGCCAGACGCCCCTCCCGTTACGAGTGCCGAAGTACCGTCAAGCGTCATTGCCATCCTCCCAAGCGTCGCGGCCGGTTACGGTGCGAGCCTATGCCGCACGGCTGTGTGCTTCCACCCGTTGTCGCGAGATGACCGGATGCTGCCGCCCTGACGGCGCGCGCATTGTCGACGCCCTACAACTCACTGCGCTGTGTGTTCGTCGTGCCCGGCCCGCAAATCTGTCACATGCGGGTGCTCGGACCTGTCCGCGGCGCGTGCGCGCGTCGGATGCGTCGGGCGCGTCGACGCGTAGGCTGTTGAGTGTGGCAGAGTCACCGTCGAAGCCCCGCCGGCGAGGGCGACCGCGCAAGGATCTGCGCGGCGACACGCGTGCGCAGATCGCGGATGCTGCAGCCGCAGAGTTCTCTGAAAAGGGATACGAGGCAGCATCCGTCCGATCAATCGCGCGCCGTGCCGGTGTCGACTCCGCTCTGGTGCACCACTACTTCGACACGAAGGCAGCGCTGTTCGCTGACGTCGTGAAGCTGCCCGTCCGCCCGGACCGCATTGTGAAGCGGGCGCTTGATGCCCCACTCGAGCGCCTGGGCGAATCGCTCGTGAACACGGTGCTCACAGCGTGGGAAGACTCGAAGGTGAAACCTATTGGAATCACCGTGCTGCGCTCCGCGGTCAGCGGATCCGCAGCGGGCGGGCTGATCAGGCAGTTTCTGGTGCGCGAGCTGATGAGCGCCATTGCCACGAAGCTCGAAGAATCCGGAATCCCTGAACCTGAGGCCACGGTGCGCGCCGAACTGGTGCTCACGCAAATCGCCGGGGTCCTCATCATGCGACATGTCGTGGGGGCCGATCCTCTCGCGTCGCTTCCGGTTGACGTGGTGATCGCGCGCGTGGCCCCCGCGGTGCAGCTGCATCTCGACGGCCCCGCGTAGCCACTGCTTGCTTGACAGAGACTGCAATGGAGCGTTTAATTCATCGTGTGATGAATAATGCGATCGAGATACGCGGGCTGACTGTCCGTCGCGGTCGCGCCACCGTCATCAACGGCCTCGACCTCACGGTGCCGCGCGGCGCGATCATCGGACTGCTCGGCCCGAGCGGGAGCGGCAAGACGACGCTCATGCGCACCATCGTCGGTGTGCAGATCGTGCACGGTGGCGAGATCACCGTGCTCGGCGAGCGCGCCGGCTCGGCATCGCTGCGACGTCGCGTCGGCTACATGACACAACAGGCGAGCATCTACGACGACCTCACGGTGCGTCAGAATCTGACGTACTTCGCGCGCGTGCAGGGCGCCACGGCATCCGATATCGATCGCGTCATTGAACGCACCGACCTCGGCGATCAGCGCGACCAGCTCGCCCGCACGCTCTCAGGAGGCCAGGCCAATCGCGTCTCACTCGCTGCCGCCATGCTGGGCTCCCCCGACCTTCTCGTGCTCGACGAGCCGACCGTCGGACTCGACCCCGTGCTGCGCGCGGACCTGTGGGGCATCTTCCGACGCATCGCCGACGACGGCGCCACGTTGCTTGTCTCGAGTCACGTCATGGACGAAGCGACGCGCTGCGACCGCCTGCTGCTCATGCGGGAAGGTGCCATCATCGGCGACACCACACCGACAGAGCTGCTCTCGAGCACCGGCGCAGACACCGCCGAGAACGCTTTCCTGCGCGTCATCGAAGCTAGCGAGAAGGGTGCGAATGCCGCCTCGCAGCGTGCTGCGGCATCCACTCTTCGTCGCCATGGCCGCCACGCGGGAGGCGCGCAATGAACCCGATGCGCACCCTCGCCACCGCGGGGCGGGTGCTGATGCAGATTCGCCACGATCCCCGCACCATCGTGCTGCTGCTCGTCGTGCCGAGCCTGCTCATCGGACTCGTCGCGTGGATCTTTGACGAAACGCCCGTCTTCGCCGACATCGGCCCCGCAATGCTCGCGCTGTTCCCGTTCATCGTGATGTTTCTCGTGACAAGCATCGGAACACTTCGCGAGCGCCGCAGCGGCACCCTCGAACGCTTGCTGTCAATGCCGCTGGGCCGCGGCGACTTCATTCTCGGCTACACACTCGCGTTCGGGCTGCTCGCGGTGCTGCAGACTGCCGTCGCCGTCGCGTATGCCACCTGGGTGTGCGGTCTCGAGATCGAGGGATCGATTTGGATGCTGTTTGCCGTCGCCGTAGCAGATGCCCTGCTCGGCACGGCGCTCGGGCTTCTTGCCAGCGCTTTTGCGCGCACAGAGTTTCAGGTTGTGCAGTTCATGCCGGTTTTCGTGTTTCCGCAGATCCTGCTTGGCGGCATCTTCCTTCCACGGGATCAGCTTCCCGACGTTCTTGAGACGATCGGCGACTGGCTGCCGCTGTCGCACGCGATCGACGCACTCACGGCGGTGTCGACGGGCGACGAAGACGCTGGCTACGTGTGGCTGCGCGTGTTGTTCATCGGGTGCTGGATCGTCGGCGCCATCGTCGTCGGCTCGCTGACGCTGCGTCGCCGCACTCCGTAGCTCACGCTTGCCAGACGACGCCCACACGCGAGTGGTACTCTGACCGAGTTCATCAGCGAGAGGTCACAGTGCTGCAGTACATCGAATTCATCGCGCGGTTCTTCGCCGCGGCATTCGAGCTGTCGGCAACGGACCACACGCTGTGGGAGCTTGCTCTCGTCGCCGCCATCGGGCTCGCGGGCACAGCCGTCGTGGTCACAACCCGCACGAGCTTCACTCCCGCGGTCACAGCGGGGACGCCGCGCACGAGCCGCATCTTGCCTCCACGCGACACGTCGCGCATGCTCTCGCAGAGCGCTCCGGATGCCGCAGGAAAACCGCGGCCCCGAGCTCCGGGCCTAGTCACCGCGACCGTCGCCTGACACACGTCGCTGCCCCGCCACCGCGCGCATTCTCGCGCCAGCTCTGGCTGCCCGACAGCATCCGTCGATGGTCACACGACTTCTACCAGACTCGTCGAAAGTGACACATGAACATCTACGAATTCGCGCCCATTGCGTGGCTCATCAACATTGCCCATACCGTTCTCACATTCTTGAGCGACATGCTCGCTCCCATCGCCGGCGGAGCCAGTGCCGCACTCGCCGTCATGCTGCTCACCGTGATCGTGCGCGCCTGCCTGATACCGGTGGGCCGCTCGCAGGTCAAGGCGCAGATCGACAGGCAGCGCATTGCGCCGCAGCTTCAAGAGCTGCAGAAGAAGTACAAGAAGAAACCAGAAGTACTGCAGCGCAAGACCATGGAGCTGTACCAGAAAGAGAAGGTATCGCCCCTGGCAGGCTGCCTGCCGATGCTGGCGCAGATGCCCGTGCTCATGGCCGTGTACGGACTGTTTCTTGTGCCCACAATCGGCGGTGAGCCGAACAACCTGTTGACCAACTCATTCTTCGGCACCGAGCTCGGAGACAGCCTTGTGCTGCAGATTCAGTCTGGTTCAGTGACGGTGACCTCGGGCATCATGTACGCCATCATCGTCGTCATCATTGCGGTTGTCGCGCAGGCGTCGCGCAAGATCCTCATGCCGCCGATGCCGGCACCCGCCCAACGTCCGGAACCCGCTCCCGGAATGCCGCAGATGCCCGACATGACGAACATCACCAAGGTGCTCAGCTTCATGCCGTTCATGACGGCGATCATCGCCACCTTTGTGCCGCTCGCGGCAGCGCTCTACCTGCTTGTCACGGTGTCGTGGACGCTCGGCGAGCGCGTCGTGCTGCGCAAGCTCATGGGCGCAGACAAGCCGGCAGGCGGAACGGATGCCGCGGGGGCGACGCCGAAGACCGCGTAGCCGCGGGCGTTCACCGCTCCCTCTCACCGAGGGGTTGGCATGTCGCCACCGCCTATGCAGCATGACGAGCGCAAGTCTGTCAGGTCGCCAGAACCTGCCGGATCTCGTCCCAGAAGCCAGTCACGTGGGCGCGTGCTGCCTGCTCCGCCGCGTCTGGATCTCGATCCAAAACGGCAGTGAGCAGCCCACGGTGCTCGTCGACGGCTTCGTCGAGCCGCTGCACCCGCTCCAGGCCGAGAAACCAGAGCCGCAGGCTCAGGGTGAGATACTCGGCCAACGTTGCTTCGAGGTAGCGATTGTGTGTGGCATGGTGAACGCAATGGTGCACGCGCTGGTCGAGCCGGATCAGCTCGCGCTGGCTCTCGGCACCGGTCTCGAGGTCGGCGAGCAGCTGGACTATTGCGTCCCGGTCGGCAACATCGGCCCGCTCAACGGCCAGCCGCGCCGCCAAGCCTTCGAGCTGGACGCGCACTTCTGAAACGCGCGCCAGGTCGCGCACGTCTACCGGGGCGACGACCGTTCCTCGCCGGGCGTAGATCTCAATAAGTCCCTCGCTAGCGAGGCGCCGAATCGCTTCTCGCACAGGGGTACGGCCCAGTGCCAGCTGTGCCATCAGCTCTCGTTCCTCCAGCGCCGTACCCGGCTTCAGCTGGAGGGTGACGATGAGGTCGCGGATGAGGTAATACGCGACACCGGAGAGCGACGTTGCGTGCGCGTCTGGTGGCGGCATCACGGTCAGGTCGGCCAACGAGACGTTCGCTACCCGTGGTCTCGAGGTCGCCACCCTGGCCGAGGGCCCCGTGAGCGCCATCCCTGGCTCGGCGGGCCCTGGCCTCGATCTCGCACGAACCATGGCCAATTCCTCCACACTGATATATCTTGAGAGTATCAGGCGGAGGTCAGGAGGTCGCCATGGCACAGCTGCCAGGCCGAGCGGACGTCGTCGTTATCGGAGCGGGAGTGGTCGGCAACTTCGTGGTTCACCATCTCGCCGATCTGGGATGGCGAAACATCACCCAGATCGACAAAGGACCGTTGCCAGACCCTGGTGGGTCTACCGGGCACGCCTCGAACTTCGTGTTCCCCGTGGATCACTCCAAGGAGATCACGGACCTCACGGTGGACTCCATGCGTCAGTACTCCGACCTTGGCGTGCTCACACGCTGCGGGGGTATCGAGGTGGCCCGCTCTGAGGAACGAGCCCAGGAGCTGCGCGGTCGGATGACGTCGGCTCGTTCCTGGGGCATCGAGGCCGAGCTGCTCACCCCGGATCAGATCGGCGATTTGGTGCCCTACTGCAGTACCGACCTGCTAATCTCCGGATTCCACACCCCGACCGGTGCGATCGTGGATCCGGTGCGGGCCGGCGCACTCGTGCGCGAGGAGGCCGAGCAGCGTGGAGCGCTCACCGTCTGCGCCGAGACTGAGGTGCTCGATCTCGAGGTTTCCGGTGGCCGCGTAAACGGAGTTGTCACGAATCGCGGGCGCATCGAAACCGAGATCGTCGTGGTGGCCTGCGGTGTGTGGAGCCCGAAGGTTGCCGCGCTCGCCGGTGCGCGCATTCCGCTCAGCCCGGCGGTGCACCAGATGATCGACGTCGGACCGATCCCGGAGCTGGAGCGGAGCGGTGAATGGGTTAGCTTCCCACTTGTCAGGGATATGGACTGCCTGATGTACGAACGCCAGCGCGGGTCGAGCCTGGAGATCGGCTCATACGCTCACCGTCCAATGCTGCACAGCCCAGGGGAGATCCCTCCCGTCGGGGCACCCGGTCAAGATAGCCCAACAAGCTTCCCGTTCACCTCGGACGACTTTGCCCCCCAGCTGCGACACGCACAGGAGCTCTTCCCCGGGCTGCTGGGTGGGTCAACACCGAAGCCGCACAAGGCACTGAACGGGCTGCTCTCGCTCACCCCCGACGGCGGGCCACTCCTCGGGGAGACCCCCGAAGTTGCCGGACTGTGGTCGGCGGCAGCCGTCTGGATCAAGGAAGCACCGAGCGTCGGTCGCATGATCGCGCAATGGCTCACAGACGGCACGACCGAGATCGACCTGCACGCTGCAGACATCTCTCGGTTTTATCCGTACGCACGCACGGATGCCCACGTAAAAGCGCGGACTGCGGAGGGGTTCCCGAAGATTTACGGCATTACCCACCCACGGGAGCAGTGGCAGAGCAATCGGCCCATACGCACGAGCCCATTCCATGCCCGCACCACCAGCCTCGGTGCCGTGTACTTCGAGGCCGGAGGATGGGAGCGCCCACAGTGGTACGAATCGAACTCAGGTCTGGTCGAGGAGTATGCCGGACGGATCCCGCAGCGCAGAGCAGAGTGGGACGCACGGTGGTGGTCGCCGATCATCGAGGCGGAGCACCTCGCCATGCGGGATCGCGTGGCCATGGTCGACGTGAGCGCCTTCGCCGTGTTCGATGTGACGGGGCCCGGCGCGCTCGACTACCTTCAGCGACTGGCAATGGCCCAACTCGACCGCCCCGTCGGTCGCACCATTTACACCCCGCTGCTCGACCCGGGCGGTGGCTTCCGGGCAGACCTGACGATCGTGCGCCGCGGCGAAGAAGACTTCCGGGTCATCACAGGCGGGTCCGATGGCGGCCGAGACCTCGCGTGGTTCCGGGCACACCTGCCGTCCGACGGCTCGGTGCACCTCGCCGATATGACCTCGGCAGTGTGCTCAGTCGGGGTCTGGGGGCCGCGAGCACGAGATCTTATCGCGGCGGTCACAGAGGAGGACGTCAGCGATGCCGCCTTCCCCTTCGGCACAGCCCGAGAAATGGATCTGGGGGGCTTGCCGGTCCAAATGCTCCGCATTTCCTACGTCGGTGATCTGGGTTGGGAGATCCATGCTCCTGCCGAGCATGGATTGCCTCTCTGGGATCTGCTCTGGGCAGCGGGCGAGACCCTCGGAGTGGTTGCGGCCGGGATCGGGGTGTACGGGACAACCGGGCGTCTAGAGAAAGCACATCGCCTGATGGGTGCCGAGTTGACCGGCGAGTACGACCCGGTGGAGGCCGGCCTGGCGCTGCCACGGGTGAAGAGCGCGGACTTCATCGGCAAGACTGCCTACCTCGCGGCCCGCGAGGAGGAGCCGGCGGCGACACTGTGCACGCTGGCCGTCGCTGACGGCGTGGACCGTTTCATGACCGGGCACGAGCCCGTCCTCACTCGGAGCGCTGAGCCGATCATCGATGCCAAGGGTCGCCGTTCTTTCGTCACCTCTGCCGGACCCGCACCGTCGCTTGGCAGGTATCTTCTACTGGTGTATCTGCCACCGGAGCAGGCGGTCGAGGGCCGGGAGCTTCTGGTGGAGTACCTCGGCGAGAGGTACCCGGTGACGGTGCTGACCGTGGGGCGCACCGCACCGTTCGATCCCGAGATGACCCGGGTGAAAGCGTGAGCATGAGGGAAATGGACGATTCAGTCCGGATGCTGCTGGAGCGAATGGCGTCCGGCTCACCGGGCCCCTCCGCTGGGTCCGCCGCGGCCACCGCCGCCGCACTGGGCGCGGCTCTGGCGGCAAAGACCGCCCGACTCTCCAGTCAGCAGCTTGACGTCGCGAGCGAGTACGCCAATAAGGCAGACGTCTTGAGGGACCGAGCGCTCACCCTGGCCGAGGAAGATGCTCGCGGGGTCCGCGCGATGCTCAGCGCGACGCCGGAAGCTCCTGCGGACCCGAGCGCGATACCGCGAGAAATTGCCGACGTGGCTGTCGCCGTCAGAGAACTGGCCGCCACGCTTGCCGAGCGGGGCAATCCACGGCTTCACGCCGACGCCGCTGCAGCCGAATGTCTGGCAGCCGCAGCCGAAAGGATGATCGACGGCATCATCCGCAGCAATGCTCGTGAGACCGGCTAAGACGAGAGAACGAGCGGGCCACGCAGCACATCCGCGGAATCATGCTCAGAACTCTTCGGCAGCTCCCCGGTAGCCCATCCGGCGGGAGATGGCGTCTCCCGCCCGAACCACCGCGACGGCCACATCAGGCACGCGCTCGGGGCTGAGCCGATACGTTGGACCGGCTACGCTGATCGCTGCAATGACAGAACCGTCGTGCCTTCTGATCGGGGCTGCGACGGCGTTCAGGCCGGTTTCCAACTCTTCGATGGCGCCCGCCCACCCGTTTTTGCGTACCGTCTCCAATTCTCCACGCAATTCAGCCTCCGACGTGAGGGTGCGTTGCGTGAATCGGTCCAGAGGAAACGTGAGTCGGGTCTCTCGTTCGTCATCGTCGAGATACGCGAGAAGAACCTTCCCGCTGGATGTCGCGTGCAGCACGGTGCGCTGACCCACCCAATTCTGCGTGGCCACAGCGCTCGACCCCTGTGCCTGGCAGACATTGATCGCTTCCTCGCCAGTGAGCACCGCGACGTTTACGGTCTCGCCAAGGTCGTCGGAGAGGGTGTCGCAAACCGGCTGCGCCTGGGTGGAGACGTCGAGGCGGAAGGCCGTCGCTCCGGCGAGCCTGAGCACGCCGACACCGAGGCGGACGCGTCGGGTCCCAGCCATCCGCTCAACGAGCTCGTGCGCAGAAAGCGCGCTGATCAACCGGGACGCTGTGGAGTTGTGCACACCGAGCTCGCGCGCGACTCCGGCAACCCCAACCTCACCGTCGCGCGCCAACATCTCCAAGATCTGAACTGCGCGGTCGACCGACTGCACCGAACCCGTATCTCGCATGCGTCTGGGCCCCTCTCAATGCCAGCCATGAAAACTGTTGCGCTATACGCAAGTATTGCATAATGCGAGGCGATGGGGAGACACTGGAGTACGGGACCACATAGTGGCCGTGGCTTAATTCGGAGGCAACGATGTCTGTGAACACCAACCCACAAATGCTCCTCTACCCGCGCATTCGGAAATCCCCGTTCTTCTACGCCTCCCGGCGCCACGGGGTCGCGATGTACAGCGTTTACAATCACACCTACCATCCACGCCACTACGGTGATCCGGTCACCGAATACTGGGCACTTCTGAACGGCGTCACCCTGTGGGATGTGGGTGTCGAACGGCAGGTTGAGATCACCGGCCCGGATGCCTTTGATTTCACGAATCTGCTCGTCACCAGGGATCTGTCTAAGTGCAAGGTGGGCCAATGCAAGTATGTATTCCTCACCGACGAATCCGGCGGCATCCTGAATGACCCGGTGCTTCTGCGGTTGGGCGAGAATCACTTCTGGCTCTCCCTTGCCGACAGCGACATCGTGCTCTGGGCCCGCGGCGTGGCCTACCGATCCGGGTACGACGTGCAGATCCACGAGGCCGACGTGGCTCCGGTTCAGGTGCAGGGACCACGCTCCGCCGAGGTGATGCGAGAGCTCTTCGGCGACGCCGTGCTCGACATCGGGTACTACTACCTGCACGAGTTCACCCTCGATGGCATCGATGTGATCGTCTCCCGCACCGGCTACACGGCCGAGGTCGGGTACGAGATTTACGTTCGCGACGCGAGCCTCAACGCAGAACGAGCATGGGACCTGATCTGGCAGGCGGGACAGCCGCATGGACTCCAGGTCATCGGGCCGTGTCACATACGACGAATCGAGGGCGGAATTCTCGCCCATGGTGCCGACATCACCTTCGATACGAATCCGTTCGAGGTCGGCATGGGGTACGACTGGATGGTCAGCTTGGACAAGGAAGGCGATTTCATCGGCAAGGAGGCACTGACTCGCATCCGCGCTGAGGGTCCCACGCGCAAGCTGGCCGGCGTCGAGATCGGCGGCGCACCCCTCGGCAGCTTCAACGATGGCTCGATGATCGACGTGTTCAGCGTCAGGCACGACGGCCGGCAGGTCGGCGAAGTCACCTCGGCGTGCTACTCGCCACGACTCGAGAAAAACATCGGTTACGCGATGCTTCCGGTTGAGCTCACCGAGCTCGGTGTGCACGTCCAGGTCGACACCGGGAGCGAGGTGGCTGATGCCGTCGTCGTGCCCAAGCCGTTCATCGACCCGACAAAGGATCGTCCGAAGCAGAATGTTTACGCCCTCGCCGGAACAGGCACGTCGACCGGGGCGCCCCCGCACGGACCGATGTGACATGACCGCATCTCGTCCCCGCGATCCACTGAAACGTAAGGACTTCCAGCCGCTGCGCGAGCCGCGGTTCGAGGTGATCCCCTTACCCGGGATCGAGGACGAGATTGACCGGTACCTTCCCGCCGATTCGACGGTTACGGTGACCGCCTCCCCGCGCCGCGGGCTCGCGCCGACCGTTGAACTCGCTACACGGCTCGCGACTCGCGGCATCCATACTGTGCCGCACCTTGCCGCACGGTACATCTCCGATCAAGCCGAGCTGAGAGGTATCGTGCACGATCTCGATGCTGCCGGAGTACGTGAGGTGTTCGTGGTCGGCGGTGACCTGCGGGAACCTGTCGGGGAGTTCAGAAGTGCGCTGCAATTGCTCCGGGCGATGCAGAGCATCGGGCACGAGCTCACCGTGGGAATCGCGGGCTACCCGGAGACACACCCGCTGATCAGCGATGACGCCATCGTGCGGGCGTTGCGAGACAAACAGGATTACGCGTCATACATCGTCAGTCAGATGTCATTCGACGCCCGGGTCGTGCGTGAGTGGGTGGATCAGCTGCGACATCGCGGCATCAACCTTCCCGTGCGGATCGGTATCGCCGGACCAGTTGGCACGGCACGTCTGCTACGCGTCGGGGCACGGGTAGGTGTCGGAGACTCGCTGCGGGTGCTGCGCAAGCACCGGGGCATGATTCAGCATGTCTCCGGATCATGGACTCCGGGTCGACTGCTGGACGACCTCGCGCCAGCGTTCGCCGATCCCAGCTACGGCCTTGTCGGGCTACACATCTACACCTTCAATGCGCTGGCGCAGACCGCCCAGTGGTGGTACGAAGAAGGCGGACGTCGCCCCGGCCACGTGGTCGAGGGTGGGCCGGCCGATCTTACGTCAGAGGAATGAGGCGATGACACAGAGAAACGCAACACCGGGAAACCTGGAGATCGCGCGTGACGCGGTATTGAAGCCGATCGAAGATGTCGCCGCGGGGATGGGAGTGGGCCCTCATCTGCTCGAACATTACGGCCGCGGTGTCGCCAAGATCGACCTCGCAGCAATCGATGAGCTGTCGAGCCGTCCCGCTGCGAAGTACGTCGTCGTTAGTGCGATCACGCCGACGCCGCTCGGCGAGGGGAAGACGACGACCACGGTCGGACTCGGCCAGGGTCTCACCCGCATCGGCCGTCCGGCCACGATCTCAGTACGACAGGCGTCGATGGGACCCACACTGGGAATCAAAGGTGGAGCAGCGGGCGGCGGCTACAGCCAGGTGGTGCCGATGGAGCGGTTGAACGTTCATCTCACTGGGGACCTGCATGCGGTAACGGCCGCGCACAACCAGCTCGCGGCGATGATCGACAACGAGCTGTTCCGTGGGAACTCCCTCGGCATCGATCCGGATGCGGTGACCTGGCGGCGCGTGGTAGACATCAACGACCGCGCCCTGCGCGACATCGTCACCGGACTCGGACCGCGCACGAACGGCCCACCCAGGCAAACAGGCTTCGACATCACTGCCGCCTCGGAGTTGATGGCGACGCTGGCCATGGCCACCTCGTTACGCGACCTGCGCGAGCGTCTCGGCAGGATCGTGATTGGCTACACGCGCGGCTCCGGCGAACCGGTGACCGCGGAACAGGTTCGCGCCGCCGGAGCGGCGACGGTGCTTCTGCGCGAGGCGCTGAAACCGAATCTTCTGCAAACGATTGAGAACACCCCTGCGCTTGTACACACGGGCCCGTTCGGCAACATTGCAACCGGGAATTCCTCCGTCGTCGCCGATCTGATCGGGATCCGTTCCGGAGACTACCTCGTCACCGAGGCCGGGTTCGGTGCGGACATGGGCGCTGAACGCTTCTTCAACATCAAGTGCCGTGTCTCCGGGCTCGTCCCTGACGTCGCGGTCGTGGTTGCCACTGTCCGAGCGCTGAAGCTGCACTCCGGTCGTCACACCGTTGTCGCCGGGCGGCCACTGCCCCTCGAAATGCTGGCCGAGAACCCAGACGACGTCCTTGCCGGCGCCGACAACCTGCGAAAGCAGATCTCCAACATTCGTCGGCACGGAGTCACGCCGGTTGTCGCGATCAACGCCTTTGGTGGCGACTACCCGTCCGAGCACGAAGCGATCAAGCAGGTGGCGGCCGAGGCCGGTGTGCGGTGCGCCGTGTCAACGCACTTCTTCAATGGCGGTGCCGGTGCAGTCGAACTCGCCGAAGCGGTCGCCGAGGCAGCCGAGGAACCGAGTGAGTTCCGGCATCTCTACCCCGTCGACGCAGGGTTGAGGGAGAAGATTGAGACCATCGCCACTCAGATCTACGGTGCCGACGGCGTTGAGTACACACCTACCGCGTCGCGCTCACTGGACCAGTACGAGCGCAACGGGTGGGGCGATCTGCCGATCTGCATGGCTAAGACGCACCTGTCGCTGTCCGCCGATCCGACATTGCGTGGTGCGCCAAGCGGATGGACGCTGCCGGTCCGCGAAGTACGCGCTTCGGTCGGCGCCGGCTTCATCTATCCCATCTGCGGGCAGATGCAGACGATGCCGGGGCTCGGGTCTGACCCGGCTGCCACGCACATCGACATCAACGACGACGGCGAAACTATCGGCCTGTTCTAATCAGGGACGGTTGACGTCGTCGCCGTCCCACGAAAGATTCGCGTCTGGGCGAAGCGGCAGCGCCTCGATGCCGTGCGCCTGAACGAGCTCACGAATGAGCGCCGTCGGCCCGGCGACGAGGGTCGAATCGAAGTCGATCTCGGTGGCAAGCAGCCACGCGTGGTCGTCGGGCCAGAGGATGCTGGGCGATTGCGCCAAGCGATAGTCATCGATCCACGGCGCACGCGTCGTCCACGCGGCATCCGCTAGATCGTTCGCGCCCACCTCAAACAGCACATAGCTGCGCCCGGTGTCCGCGTGCAGTCCGAAGCGCGGACCAGCTGCAGCCTCGCGAGACAGCAGTCCCGTGCCCGGCGCTGGTTCTCGAGGAGGCAACGAAGCCTTAATGGCGCGCCCCCAGCGTGCCGCCGCGAGCCTCGCCGTCAGCAAGCCGTCGCGCAGGGGGTTGCCGCTTAGCTCCCACCCGAAAAAGCGTGCGTATCCCGCGGAGCTCACGAGACCGCCCCACCCTTCCCAGATCGCAGCGATTCCGGCATCCGGGGTGCTCGTATGTCGGGCAAGCACGGCGGATGCTGTCGCCAGCGTGTTCGCGTCGATGGAGCCCTCGTGCGCGCCCGAGTAGCGCCACCCGTCTGGCGCGATCGACCCGTCGACGTCTCGGTCTTCGCTGCGCATCAGCCTCGAATACTGGGCCTCGGCGTGCATGGTTGTGCCAAACGATGCTGCAACTTGCGACCAGGTGGCACTCTGGATCTCGAGCGATGCCTCGATGTCGTGCGTCCCGGTGAAGTACTCCTCGTGGTCGAGCCCTTCCCAACTGCCCTCGACTCGCGGGCGGTCGCGCGTGGCCGGGTGGAAAATGCGCGCATATGCTTCGAATCCGGGCGGAACGAGCGACGGGACGCTGCCGAAGGGCTCGTTTTCCATGGGGCGCAGCCATTCGCCCCGTGAGACGTCAGACACCCAAGCAAACTGCTCGCTCATGTCCCCATTCTGCCCCCCAAGCACGCCGGGAGCGACGGGGGCATACGTGCGGACATTGTGCATTGGCACACGCATGCACGATGTCCGCAGGTGTGCACATTGCCTGCGGCAAGAGCCTACGCGGCGCCGCCGAACTCGCCGACTCCCTTGAGGATGCCGCGTGCAAGCGTATGGAAGTGAAGATTGAAGCCGAGCACTGCCGGCGTTGACTGGGTGTCGACGTCGAGCGACGGCACGTCGACGGCGTGCACGACGAAGTAATAGCGGTGCACGCCGGTGCCCTCGGGTGGTGCCGCGCCCGTGAACGACGGCTCGCGAAGCTCGTTCGGCAAAGTAACGGCGCCCGATGGCAGCATCCCCGAATCAGGCGAGCCCGCGCCCGACGGCAATGACGTCACTTCTGCGGGAATGTTGAACACCGCCCAGTGCCAAAAGCCGGATCCTGTCGGTGCGTCCGGATCGAAGGCTGTGACGGCGAAACTCTTCGTCTCGGGCGGAAACTCAGACCAGTCGAGATGCGGAGATACATCGGAGCCGCCGGCATCCGATGAATACTGGGGCGCCTTGAGCGGCAGATCGGGGTCGAGATCGTCACTCTCGACTGTGAACTCCGGCACCTCGTCAAGCTGCGCGTAGGGATCGTAATCGAACATGAACCTCTCCGTTCTGTCGGACTCCCTCCAGCCTATCGACGTCTGCAGCGCGTCACAGGGGTGTGCTGAGAATCGCCTCAGCTGAACAGCCGTGCCAACTCGGCGATTCGTGCCTCACGCTGCGCGAGCGGCAGCCGACCGTCTCGCTCGAGCGTGGCGATTCCGTGCAGCGCACTCCAGAAGAGTTCCGTGCGCACGCGCGTTTCGCTGCGGTCAAGCAGAAGATCGGCGAGAGCAGAAAACGCGATCTGGAGTTCGTGCGGAGTCTCGTCGCTCGCGAATCTCGTGTGAGAGCGCATCTCAAACATCGCCTCATACAGCGCCGGATGCTCCCCGGCGTATCCCACGTAGGAGTGAGCGGCTGCGGCGAGCGCCGCTGCTCCGGACTGCCGGGGGACCGCAGACAGCGCCTCGCGGAGGTCGGCGAAGCCGGTGCGCGACACCGCCGCCACAATGGCGCTGCGACCCTCGGGAAAGTGCTGGTAGAGAACCGGCTGGCTGTACCCGATCGCATCGGCGAGGCGCCGCACGGTTACCGCATTC
Organism: Paramicrobacterium chengjingii; assembly: GCF_011751765.2. GTDB lineage: Bacteria > Actinomycetota > Actinomycetes > Actinomycetales > Microbacteriaceae > Paramicrobacterium > Paramicrobacterium chengjingii. Next base: position 235,355 of record NZ_CP061169.1, on the reverse strand, counting down.
CAGCCTTCTTCTTCGGCGATCGATCTGGCTCGATCGACGATGACACGTTGACGATCTGCCGGCGCCGGCCGCCCTGAGTGGTCTGTGTACTTCACAACAGAATTCTAGCAGTGCTAGATTGACTTCTAGCAGCGCTAGACAAAGGAGCACACGTGTCGAATTTTCTTCTTGGAGCAGCGATTGTCCTGTCAGGCGGCCTCGTCGGCGTCGAATTCTGCGTTGCCGTGTTCATCAACCCGATCCTCGACCGGCTCCCGAACAACGGCGGCCTGTCAGCCCGGGCCGACGGAGCACGTCTCCTCGGACGGATCATGCCATTCTGGTACGTCGCTACGGTGGTCAGCGCCGGGGCTGCCACCGCACTGCTGTGGACGACCGCATCCGGAGTTCTCGCCGGCATAGCGACAGCCCTTTTCGCCGCAACGATCGTGCTCGCCGTGACTGTGCTCGTTCCGATCAACAACCGCGTTGGCCGCTGGTCGCACGGCGAGCATCCCGAGGATTGGCGTGAGCAGGTGAGAAGGTGGGACCGCTGGCACTACCTCCGCGTGGCGCTCGTCAATGTCGGCTTTGTGCTGCTGACAGCATCCGCTCTCATACCCGCGGGCTAGTCGAATCATCCTTTGGCGTGATGCGCGGATGCCGCCGGCACGATGAACTTATATCGTGAACGAAAATACGAAGGCATCGAGGCCCCTTGTCATCATCGCAACGCTCACGGGAGTGGTCGCTCTCACCTGCGGAGCGGCCGCCGTTTGGCTCGTGACTGTGGGGATCTGACACAGCAACGTAAAATCAAGCGGTGGCCATTCCGAAGATTCTGCTCTACTACGTCTTCACACCGCTCGCCGACCCAGACGCGATCCGGCTGTGGCAACGAGATCTGTGCGAATCGCTCAACCTGCGGGGACGCATTCTCGTCTCGAAGGACGGCATCAATGGAACCGTCGGCGGTGAACTGAACGCTGTCAAACGCTATCTGCGCAAAACGCGCGAGTATCCAGCGTTTAAGAACATGGATGTCAAGTGGTCTGAGGGAACGTCGCTCGACGACGCAGGCAGGAGCCTCGACTTTCCCAAGCTCAGCGTCAAAGTGCGCGACGAGATTGTGTCGTTCGGCGCGCCAGGCGAGCTTGAGGTCAACGAGTCGGGCGTTGTCGGCGGAGGCTCACATCTGAGCCCCGAACAGGTGAACCGGCTTGTCGCCGAACGCGGTGACGACGTCGTGTTCTTCGACGGCCGCAATGCGTTCGAAGCTGAGATCGGGCGCTTCAAGAACGCCGTGGTTCCCGATGTCGACAACACGCGCGAGTTTGTCGATGTTCTCGACTCCGGCGCGTACGACCATCTCAGGGGAAAGCCCGTCGTCACCTACTGCACGGGCGGCATTCGCTGTGAGGTGCTCTCGAGCCTCATGCAGTCCCGTGGTTTCAACGAGGTCTACCAACTCGACGGCGGCATCGTTCGCTATGGCGAGCAGTTCGGCGACGACGGGCTGTGGGAGGGATCCCTCTATGTCTTCGACAAACGCATGAAGCTTGAGTTCTCAGACCACGCAGCCGTTATCGGCGCCTGCGCCGTGTGCGGAACGTCAACGAGCGACATGCAGAATTGCGCGGATGTCGCCTGCAGAACGCAACTCGTCGTGTGCGCCGAGCACGCGGCATCCGATCCCTTGTGCTCGGTGCACGCGCCTCACTCGTCGTAGTCGCTCTCTGTCGGCTCTTCCTCGTAGTCGCTGCCCGAGTTGATGTCGTTCGCATCGTCGAACTCGGTCTCTGCATCGTCGCCGTAGCCACGCTGCGTTCCTCCCTCGTCGACGTCTTCGGGCGTCTGGCTGAGGTCGTCTCGATTCTGCTCGATGACGTCGGCCTCATTGGCCTCCGCGGCAGAAATACTCGCTGCGGCGTCATAGTTCGGGGTGAAGTCTGGGTCGCTCATCATCCACTCCTCTCGTGTGCTTCGACAGTACGACTGCACAAGCCCCAGGGCAAGCAACGCCGACAACGTTCACTCCGAAAGAACCGGGAGCAGCCATCCTCGGCCCGGCTTCACGCTGACCGAGACAGCATCGAGAGGATCAAAAATATCGCTCGCAGTTGGATCAGCGACCGAAGCGACGATCGTGCCAGAATCGGTTTCAATCTCGTATTCAACTGATGGGCCTTGGAACACGGCCGAGAGCACTCGGCCGACTTCGCCATGAACGGCATTCTCGTCTGTACGTGAGATGTCGATTGCCTCGGGACGCACCATGAGCAGCACGTCGTTGTAGGCGACAACCTGCTCGTGTGCGGCGACCTCACGCTCCCGGCCAAGTGCAATGACGACCGCCTTTCCAGACTCTGGCACTCTGAGAAGCCGAGCATCTAGAAAGTTGGCGCGGCCGATGAAATCGGCGACAAATACAGAAGACGGATGCCGATACACGCGCTCGGGAGTGTCAATCTGCTCGATGCGCCCCTTGTTCATCACGACGATGCGATCCGAGAGTGTCATCGCCTCGTCTTGATCATGGGTGACGAATATACTCGTGATGCCAAGCCGCTTCTGCAGTCGGCGGATCTCGTTTCTCATTTGCACGCGGAGCTTGGCGTCGAGGTTTGACAGCGGCTCGTCGAAGAGCAGCACCTTTGGCCGCATGACGAGGGCTCGCGCAAGTGCCACACGCTGCTGCTGGCCGCCCGAGAGCTGGTGGGGGGCGCGATCGGCGAGTCCATTGAGGTTCATGATCGTGAGGACGGTCTCAACCTCCTCGCGCACGCGCTTCATCGACTGCTTCTTGAGCTTGAGGCCGTATGCGACGTTGTCGTACACGGAAAGGTGCGGAAACAGTGCATACGATTGGAAGACCATCGACATCGGGCGCTTGTTCGGCGCGACCTGGAGCATGTCGAGATCGTCGAGGGTGACATTCCCTGCCGTCGGCGTCTCGAACCCGGCGATCATGCGGAGCGTCGATGTCTTTCCGCATCCGCTCGGCCCGAGCAGAGTGACAAACTCACCCGCGTTGATGTCGAGGGTCACCGAGTCAACGGCGACAGGATCCGTCGACTGCGACCCGTACCGTTTCGTCAGGTCCTTGAGACTGACGCGGCCCTCTGCGGGAGCGGAGGCGAACTCTGCGGTGTCGACCTGCGCGAGCTCAGCGGTTGTGTGATCGGCCACGGAAGACCACCTTTCGGATCAGAATGTTGAGAAGAAGGATGACGACGAGCACGATGCCGATCAGCACTGTGCAGTACGCGAACGCATTGCCGAACCTGCCTGAGTCGACCTCGGCAAGGATCTGCGACGTCATGATCTTGATGCCGGGGGTCGTCAGGAAGATGATCGGAGACAGCGTCGTCATCGACCGCGCGAAGGCGAACGTGAGTCCGGTCAGCAGCGCCGACTGAATGAGCGGAAGCGTGACCTTGCGGAACGTGACTGCGGAGTCGGCCCCCAGCGATGTCGACGCCTCTTCGATGGCGGGGTGGATCTGCTGAAGCGCTGACACGGCGGCCCTCTGCCCTGAAGGAAGCGAGCGGATGATGTACACCATCACGATCGCTATCGCCCCCGAGAGCACAGCGGATCCTCCGGCTATGGCAGGAATGATCTCGAATCCGAAGATCTCGATCGGCGAGTTGTAGCTGATTGCGTATCCGATGCCAAGGACGGTCCCCGGCACGGCGAGCCCGAGCATCCCGACGAAATCGAGCAGTGCCGAACCGCGCTTGAGCTTGCGCACGACGAGCCAGGCGATGAGCATGCCGAGCAGCCCCGCGATCGGTGCAGCGATGAGGGCGAGAATCGTTGTGTCGACCATCGCCTTGGACCCCAGGCCGGCGAGCACGAATTGGTAGTGGTCGAGCGTGAACTCGTTGTTGACTCCCGGCACCTTGACGAACCCGCCAAGCAGCACAGTCGCGTAGATGGTTGCAATGAGGGCGGCAAGTGCGAAGACGATCGTGAGGATCGGAACTCGGATGCTCGGCGCCGCGATCATCTCTGTCGTTCCCGTCGGCTTCCCGGTGATGCTCACGACGCTCTTGCGCGACACCCAGTACCGCTGCACGAGGAACACAAGGAGCGCCGGAAGTAGAAGGACGAGGGAGTACGCGGCTCCCGCGTGGGTGTTGTACTCCCCCGTGACAGCGAGGTAGGCACGGCTGGCCAGCACCGTGTAGTCGCCCCCGATCACGAGAGGGTTGGCCAGATCCGCTATCGCCTCGACGAAGAGCAGAAGGAACGAGCCTGCGATCCCGGGGACAAGCATCGGGATCGTCACTGTGAAGAACGCTCGAAGCTTCGTCGCGCCGAGTCCAGCGGCTGCTTCGTCAAGCGACGGATCGAGACTCTCGAGCATTCCTCGGAGGTTCATGTAGGCGACGGGGAAGAACGAAAGGGAGAGCACGATCGTCAGCCCCGGGAGGCCGTAGACGTTCGACTGCCAGCCGAAGATACCCGTCGTAATCGCACCGTTGCGCCCAAATAGCGTGATGACAGCTGTCGCGACGGCGAACGGGGGCGCGACGATCGGGATCATCGCCAGCAGGTGAAGCAGCCGCTTCCCACGGAACTGCAGCCGAGCCTGCGCGAACGCAAACAGGAATCCGACCGCCGTTCCAACGACCCCGACGACAAGGCCGAGAACGAGGGTGTTGCCCACAACCCGGTGATTGACCGTATCGGTGAAGATCCGCCCGAGCACAGCAAGGCCGTCCGGCTTGAATGCCGTCGACAGGAGCCCACCGAGGGGGAACCCGATGACCATCAGCAAGATGGCCGCGACCGCGATCGTCAGGATCGTGACGCTCAGGTCCCGGGCTCCCTTCGGCTTGGGACCGCCAGGGCGCCTCGGCGTGCGGACGACCGGCTCGTCGACGAGTGGTAATGCCATTGTGTTCTTCCGCTCTCGTTCTCGACGTGCCCCGTCAGCTCTTCGGCGCCGGTGCGACTTCTGCGTCGAATCGCGCGGTCAGCTCATTGCGCGCCTTGCCCATCTCAGAGATGTCGGCATCGAGCAGGTTCAGCGTTGTCGGATCGACCATGTCGTCGGTGATCGTCGCGTCGGGGTTCGTCGGGATGCTGTAGGTTCCGACAGTCGCTGCAAGATCCTGGGCCTCGGCGGTCAAGGACCACTCGATAAACTTCTTTGCAGCCTCCGGATGCTTCGCATTCTTGATTAGCGAAACCGCTCCGACCTCGTAGTCGGCGCCCTCCTCTGGGTAGGTGGCGACGAGCTGCGTGAACCCTTCGTTGACGAACTTCTGGCAGTCCTGGGCGAAGATCACCCCGACGCCGACCTCACCACGGCCGGCCATCTGACCTGGTGCGCTTCCGCTCTTTGAGTACTGCAGAACGTTTGAGTGCATCTGCTTGAAGTAGTCGATCGCCGCGTCCTGGTCGCCGTCGTTCAAGATGACCTGGCTCCACACGGCCTGGTAGGCCGTTCCAGACGTCGCGGGATGCGCCATCGCGATGTTTGACTTGAGCTTCGGGTCGAGCAGGTCCTGCCATGACGTCGGCGGGTCGATGCCGAGCTTCTCGAGAACGTCGGTGTTCGAGCAGAAGCTCAGCGCGCCGACGTAGATGCCCGTCCAGTACCCCTCCGGATCTTTGTACTCGTCGGGGATCGCCGCTGCGCCGTCTGGAACGAAGTGCTCGATGAGCCCCGCTTCGTGTGCGGCGATGTGGCCGTCGGCTCCCGCGCCGAACCAGGCGTCGAACTCGGGGGTGTCGCCGGAGGCCGACAGTCGAGCGACGGCCTCGCCGCCGCTCAGACGCACATAGTTTGCCTCGATTCCGGTCTCCTCGGTGAAGGCTGAGGCGACGAGCTGGCACCAGTCCTCTTGGGGGCTGCAGACGAATGTCAGGGATTCGTCGCTCCCCGACCCGGAACTGGCGCTGCAGCCCGAGAGCATGATCGCTCCCGTGGCGAGAGCTGCGGCAACGGTCAGCACTTTGCGGCGCATAGTGAACTCCTTCGTTCGTGAGATCTGCAGGACTCGAGCACGTCTCGGCGCTCGGATGCGTGTGTCTTCAACGCTAGAGAGCGGCACTGCAGCGCAGAGTGACAACGCGAGTGTCAACAGTCACAATCCTGTGACCGTGGTCATCGCGTGATGAGACGGTAGCCCGTTCCTCTGACGCTCTCGATGAGCTGACCGCGTCCCGGACGCGAGTCCTCGATCTTGTGCCGCATTCGGTACACGGTCGTCTTGATCATCTCTCTGCCTCCGAGTAGGCCGGCGCTCCGCCAGCCTGCAAGCAGCAGCTCGTCGAACGGCACTGTCTCGTCCGGCCGGGAGATGAACGCCGACAGCACCTTGAACTCGCTTGGGGTGAGCATGACGCGCACGCCGTCGACGAGCACAGAGTCCCCGGCGGGGTCGAGTTCGAACGGGCCAGCTGTCGACCGAGACGAGTCGTCATAACGCCTGACGAGACGCTGCGCTCGGAGGGCGAGCTCTCTCGGGTGGAACGGCTTGACGACATAGTCGTCTGCGTCGGCCTCGAGGCCGGCGACGCGGTCAGCTGATTCACCTTTCGCAGTGAGCAGGATGATGGGGATCTCATATGTCGCCTTGACACGTCGGCACATCGTGATTCCCGAGACGCCGGGGAGCATGACGTCGAGCACGATCAGGTCAGGCATCGTCGTGTGAAGCGCAGCCCACAGGGCCTCGCCCGATCGGAACGCGCGCTGCTGGAACCCCTGCGTCTCAAGGGCGAACGTCACAATGTCGAGCATCGCTGGCTCATCATCGACGACGAACGCGAGGGGAAGGGCATCAGCCAAATCGATCACTCCTTGATGGGAAGCGTGAACATCATCGTCGTTCCACGCCCGGTTATCGTATCGACGAAGATCCGTCCGCCGTGCAGCTCAATCACTTGCTGCGAGATGAACAGCCCGATTCCTGTTCCGTTTCCCAACGGACGTCCGCTCGAGAACCTTTGAAACAGGCGGTCACGCTGTGCGGCGCTCATTCCCGTTCCGCCGTCGCTCACCGAGACCATTGCGTAGCCGTCTCCCGACGTCACACGCACCTCGACGGAGGAATGATGCGGGTCGCTTCGTGCCGCATTCATAATGAGGTTAGTGACGACTTGACGAATAAGCTCCGGATCCCCATGCGCCCTGACCGGCGCTCCCGGCGCGTCAAGCACAATGGGCACGTCGGCGACGTGCGCGAGATCACCAACGACCTCACGCAGGAGCGCCCGCATGTCGATCGTGGTTGGCTTCACTTCGAATACCCCTGCCTCGATGCGGGACTGCGTCAACAGCTGCTCAGCGAGATGAGACATGCGCTCCGTGTTCTCAGCGATGCGTCGCACGAATCGCCTCTGACCCGGTGTTAGTGTTCCTGGACGCTCCTCAGCCAGGAGCTCCACCGATCCATGGATGACAGCCAGCGGTGTGCGAACTTCGTGGCTCAACATCGACACTTGGTCAGCTCGCCGCGCCTCAAGCTGGCGCAAGTGTGCATTGGTTGCAAGGTCGATTCGGCGCCGCCGAACAATTAGCATGAGGCCACTGAGTGCCGACAGGCTGGAAAAAGTTATGGCGAACAGTGCAGCCAATGGGGCAGACAACGAAAGCACGGCTCCACCGACGGCAAAGCTAAGTGATACGAGAAATACGACCAATACGTCGATTCCAACAGCTGCCAGCAGCGAAACGCGGAGCGGATCTCGTGCACTGCGGTCTTTGTGCGACTTCTTTGGCATTGACACCTCCGTGAACGCGACATAACTCTAACGAGGCCACTGACGCGAGCAAACCGAACGCACCATCTCCGACCTCCGACGGATGCGCCGCGTCGCGGCATGCGCAACACTGTAAGCAGCACAGCGAAAGGAGCACGCGTGAGTGATCCCGAAGTGACCATCGAGTTTGCCGGCCTCACCAAGACCTTCGGCGGCTTCACAGCCGTGGACGACGTATCGTTCGCCGTCAAACCGGGGCGTGTCACCGGGTTTCTCGGCCCCAACGGCGCTGGCAAGACGACGAGCCTTCGCACGTTGCTCGGACTCGTGAACCCCACAAGCGGAACGGCGACGTTCGGCGGCAGACGCTACCGCGAGCTCGCCTCGCCCCTCACCACCGTCGGCGCCGCTCTCGAGGCTGCGAGCTTTCACCCGGGCCGAACGGCGCGCCATCATCTGGAGATCTACGCGAGGGCGGCAGGGCTGCCGCTGCAGCGCGCACGCGAGGTGCTCGCTCTCGTCGGCCTCGACTCTTTCGTCGACAAGCGTGTAGGCGGCTATTCCCTCGGCATGCGGCAACGGCTGGGCCTGGCGTACGCCATGCTCGGCGACCCCCGCGTGCTCGTGTTGGACGAGCCCGTCAATGGCCTGGACCCCGAGGGCATCAAGTGGATGCGCGAGCTGCTGCGCAATCTCGCGGCTGAGGGTCGCACCGTGCTGATCTCATCTCACCTCTTGAGCGAGGTTCAGCAGACGGTCGATGATGTCGTGATCATCTCCAAAGGCGAGATCGTGCACGAGGGGACCCTCGCCGATCTCGACACAGGGGATCAGCTTCGCGTTCACGTTGACTCGCCCGACCGCGCCGCCCTCGGGGCCGCGCTCGAGTCAGCGGGTTTCACATTCGAAACGAGCCGGTCCGGTTTCATCGTCAGCGATGTCGAGCCGGGGGTTGTCGGACACACGGCGTTCGTCTCTGGCGTCGAGCTCAACGCTCTGCAGCGCAAGGCGTCAGGTCTCGAAGAGAGATTCTTGTCGATCGTCGGAGGGGGTGATGTGTCGTGAGCTTGCTCATCGCCGCAACCCGAGCTGAATTCGCCAAGGTATTCACAACGCGCATCTGGTGGATCCTGCTGCTCATTCTCGGTGCCTACGTCGCCCTGCTCTCTGGTGGTCTCGCGCTGTTGTTCGGCGCAACATCCGAAGGGCTGCTTGGGGCTTCCGCCGGGGCACAGCAGATGCCGACAGACGGGCTCGCCCCCACGATCTACAGCACGGCGACGAGCATCGGGTATGTGTTTCCCTTCCTGCTCGGTGCTCTCGCCACGACGGGCGAATTCCGCCACCAGACGCTGACACCCACGTTTCTCGCCACGCCGAAGCGCGGTGTGGTGCTGTTGGCCAAGGCCATCGCGCTGTTTCTGCTCGGTGCGGCATTTGGCGTCGTGGCTCTTGCCTGTGCCGTCGGAGCGGGTTCGGCGGGGCTTGCGGGGTTCGGCATCGACACGGCCCTCGACTCGTCAGACACCTGGGCGATGATCGCTCGTTCGATTCTCGCGATGGCCATCTGGTCGGTGCTCGGTGTCGGGCTCGGATCGATCATTCCCAACCAGGTGGCGGCAATCGTCATCGTGCTCGCATTCACGCAGTTCGTCGAGCCGATCCTTCGCTCCGTCGGCGCCCTCGCCGACTGGATCGGCCAGGTCACCAAGTGGCTGCCCGGCGCCGCAAGCGACGCGCTGGTCGGCTCGAGCTTCTATTCGGTGATGGGCACGGGCGGAACCCAGCTCGACTGGTGGGCCGGTGGTGCGGTTCTGCTCGGCATTGCGCTTATCGTCACGATTCTGGGATGGCTCATCACCTGGCGGCACGATGTCACCTGATTTCGCGAGAGGATGCCGTTGGCCGCTGTGCAACTCACAGGAGGCGCCTGTGCGCCACCCATAGAATTCATTCATGGAAATCGTCGTCATACTCGCTGTGCTGCTCATCGGCGGTGCGATCACGTACCTCGTGCTCTCCACTCGACGCAAAAGACGCGAGGTCGCGTCGCAGCAGCAGGTCTTCGCTCAGGTCGACGCCCTCGAGGTCTACGCCGGGCAAGCACTTGTGCGTGCCGATGAGCGCATTCGGCTCGCGGCAGACGAGCTCGAGTTCATCACGGCGGAGTTTGGCGACGAGGTGATCTCCCGATTCACGAGGGCGATCGCCGGTGCTCGCGGATCGCTCACCGAGGCGTTTCGCCTCAACCAGTTGCTGCACGACGAGAAGCCCGACACTCCAGACGAGCGCCGAAACATGTCGCAGGGCATCATTCAGCACTGTTCCGACGTCGAGAAGTCGCTGGACGAGCAAGCCGATTCCGTGTCGACGCTGCGCGACACCATGCGTAGACTCCCGGATGCTGTCGCTGCGGCCCGTGCCGACATCGCGCGGGTTCGCCAGCACGTTGAGCCTGCGCGCCGCGCTCTCGCCACGGCATCCGACCGCTATGCGGAATCGGCACTGCGTTCCGTCGCCCCCAACGTGGATCAGGCAGAGCGGCTGATCGAGTTCTGCGAGCGCAGCCTGCAGATCGCCGAACAGAAGCACGATGAGCACCTCGCGATCCCGGCCGGGAAGGCACTCACAGTTGCGCGCGAGAGCGTGTCGCGTGCTGACGGTCTGCTGAAGGCCGTCGCCGATTTCGAGATGGAGGCGCTGTCTGCCGAGTCAACGCTTGCTGCCGTGATCGAGGACTCACGCGGTGACATCATCGTCGCCCGCGCCGTCACCGAGAGGCCGAGCGATCTCGATCCCGCGATCGAACGGCTGCGCAGTGCGACCGAGTCCGTCGCGCAGCAGACGGGCAAACGCGATCCATTCGAGACGCTGTCACGACTGCGTGAGGCGAACACCGCGCTTGATGTGATTATGGATCGCATCACGCAGCGCACACGCGACGCCGAGAAGCTGCGCGCACAGCTGCCCACTGCGATTGACGACGCCGAGCGGCAGATTGCCGCGGCAACGAACATCGTCGATAACTACCAGGCGCCCGTCGGCCCCGACGCGCGAACCCGGCTCGCCGAAGCGCGACGTGTTCTCGACTCGGCACGCGTCGAGCACGATACAGCCACCGCCGTCACCAGTGCCCGCCGTGCAGCAGATCTGGCCTCAGAAGCCGCACGGCTCGCAGACAGAGACATTCAGCAGGGCGGAATGTACGCCATGGGGGGTTACGGCCACCAGCGTGGCATGTACGGGCGCGGCGGTTACGCGCGAGGTGGCTTTGGCCGTGGCGGTATGGGTGGCGGTGACATGCTCACCGGCATCCTCGGCGGCATGGTTGTCGGCGGCCTACTCGACGACATGGGCGACATCTTCGACTGAGCACGACAGTGCGTGGCTGAGAACTCTCTCTCCGTGCCTGAGAACTCTATCGTCGCGTATCGATCGCCCGTAGGCTGGCGCCATGACATTTCGCGGATGGATGGTCGAGAAAACCACAGACAACGAGGGTGCCAAGCAGCAGGTTGCTCGGCTCACGGATCTCGAAGCTGATGTTCTGACCGCGGGTGACACGGAGATCGAGACGACAGCGTCGAGCGTCAATTACAAAGACGCACTGGCTCTCACGGGGAGCCCGGGCATCATCAAGGCCTGGCCCTTGATTGCGGGGATCGACGTCGTCGGCACGGTCCGGTCGTCAGACTCGGGTCGGTGGGTGCCGGGAGACCACGTGCTGCTCAACGGCGCGGGCCTCGGCGAGTCGGTGAACGGCGGCCTTGCAGAACGCGCACTCGTCGACGGCTCGCAGCTGGTGCGCGTCCCCCAGAAGTTCACTCCGACGCAGGCCGCGGCGATCGGCACTGCGGGCTTCACGGCCATGCTCGCCGTTCTCGCGATCGAACGTCACGGCGTGAAGCCGGAAGACGGCCCGGTGCTCGTTACGGGTTCCGCGGGGGGCGTCGGGTCGATCACGATCGCCACCCTTGCCCACCTCGGCTACGAGGTCGTTGCGTCAACGGGTCGTGCCGAAACGGAGGGCGACTACCTCTCGAAGCTGGGCGCAACAGACGTCGTCGATCGTGCCGAGTTCAGTGAGTCAGGCAAGCCACTGCAATCACAGCGCTGGGCAGCGGTAGCGGACGCTGTCGGCAGCACGACACTTGCAAACGTGCTCGCCCAGACGAGGTACGGCGGCATCGTGACCGCGTGCGGCATGGCGCAAGGCGCTGACCTGCCAGCATCCGTGGTGCCGTTCATTCTGCGCGGAGTCACGCTCGCGGGCATCAACTCGGTCGAGGCTCCCCACGCACTGCGCGAAGAAGCCTGGTCACGCCTTGCGCAGACGCTCGACCCAGCGCTCCTCGACGACATGACCGAAATCTACGCTCTCGCCGATGCACAGTCGATCGCGGAGCAGGTGCTGGCCGGGACAGTGCGCGGCCGGAGCGTCATCGACGTAACCGCCTAGCGCGTCAGTCCCCGGACGCAGAGCCGTCCTGCTTTTTCGGAGCAGGCTTCTTGGGTGCTGGCTTCTTGGGCGCCGGCTTCTTCGGGGCCTTGCCCGATTCGCCCTCTTCTCCGGTCATGCTCGCAACGGCCTTCGTGCGCGGCTTGGCGTGATGCACGCGGATCTTATGCGGCTTGCGCTCCTCCAGACGCAGCGCGGCGATCAGCTCGATGCCCTTGCGGGTCGACACAAGCACTCGGCGAAATTCTTCATCGACGAGATCGATCACAACAGCGGGCCGCGACCCCTTGAGCACAAGGAAGTCCTTGCCGCCGTGAAACTTCCACTGCCCGACGGCGAGCGTCAGCGGAACCGCTGTGCCCGGCGCGCGCACGCCACGCACCCAGATCCACGGGTCGTCCGTCAGAGCGACCGACCGAATGCTGTCGCGCGGGATCACCAGGGAGTCCTTGCGGCGGGCGAGCATCTTCTCTGCGGCGGTCAGCTTGATCTCAAGTCGATCGGTGTGCAGCAGGATTGACGCCATGCTTCTAGTCTGCCGCTTATATGCCGGTATCGGGATGGTGAAACCTCACAAAGAGGTAACGCCCAGTTTGGTCTCAGGTGATCACGAGGTGGTGCTACCGAGCAGGCGCACGGCGACGGGGTCTTCACAAGCGCCGTCTCCGTCGCGTCTGACACGGAACACCGACCGATCGGGCTTCTCACTGATCGCCTCGACGAACGCGCCGTCGCGAAACACGACGGACGCATAATCATCGATGGCGTATCCATCCGGCAGTTCACTCGACGCCACCCAACGCTGATACTTTTCGCGTCGCCCTGGCTCCCCCAGGTAATGCGGGCAGGCGCTGCCGCCGACGAAGCCGAGTCCATCGAGCAGCGGCGCGAGCGGCCCATACGAGTCTGTCGACGAGCTCTCGAACCAGCAGTTCATGCCCGCGCTGATGCCCGCCAGCACCGTGCCATTCTCAGCCGCTTCGCTGAGCAGGTCAGGAAGCCCGTGCAGACGCCAGATCGCAAGCAGATTCGCGGTCGAGCCGCCTCCGACGTAGATCACGTCCTGCTCGAGAATCATGCGGGGATCGGTGTAACCCCATGGATCGTGGCAGAACAGCGACAGCACGCTCGTCTCTGCTCTGTCGGCAAACGCGTCCTCGAATCGCTTGCTGTACCCGTCGGCGTCGCCGCTCGCCGTGGGCACGAAGCATACGCGCGGCCGCGTCTTTCCCGTGAGGTCGAGGATGTGATCGTCAATCAGCGAGAAGCCGTCGTCTGACATCGAGAAGCCGCCGCCTCCCAAAACGACGATCGTTCCCCTCATCGTGCGGCCGACGCGGATGCTGCAGCGCGCGCCGCCGCGGGAAGGGCGTCGATGATGCGGTTCACCGCTGCGTCGTCGTGCGCCGCCGTGACGAACCAAGCTTCAAACACGCTCGGCGGCAGGGCAACCCCTGCGTCGAGCATCGCGTGAAAGAAGGGCGGATACCGCCAGGCATCCTGTGCCTGCACGTCGGCGTAGTCGACCGGCGTCGCATCCGTGAACGCGAAGCTGAAAAGGTTGCCCGCTCGCTGAACAGAGTGGGCAACGCCTTCTCGCTCGAACGCCTGTGATACTTCTGCGGCGAGCACGTCTGCCGTGCTGTCGAGGTGCGCGTATACGGCTGGGGTGGCGCCCTGAAGCGTCGCGATTCCTGCGGCCATGGCGACGGGGTTCCCCGAGAGGGTCCCTGCCTGGTAGACCGGTCCGGTCGGTGCGAGGTACTCCATCACGTCTGCGCGTCCGCCCAGTGCGGCGACGGGCATGCCGCCGCCAATCACTTTTCCGAATGTGAAGAGGTCGGGCTGGTAGGCCGGGCCGTCCAGCGCCTCGATCTTCCAGTAGCCGCCAGATGAGACGCGGAACCCCGTGAGCACCTCGTCGAGAATGAGAAGCGCTCCGTGCTCGTGGGCAATGGTGGCGAGCGCCGCGTTATAGCCCGGCTGCGGCGCGAGCACACCCATGTTCGCCGCGGCCGCCTCGACGATGATGCCGGCGATGCGATCGCCGTGCTCGGCGAAGGCAGCGCTCACAGCCTCGATGTCGTTGTAGGGAAGCACGAGTGTCTGAGCCGCGACTGGCGCGGGCACGCCGGCCGAACCGGGGAGCGCCATTGTCGCGACGCCGGAGCCTGCGGCAGCGAGTAGTCCGTCTGAGTGGCCGTGATAGTGCCCGGCGAACTTGATCAGAAGGTCTCGGCCGGTGAAACCACGCGCGAGTCGAATGGCGCTCATTGTCGCCTCGGTTCCCGTCGACACGAGCCGCAGTCGCTCGATCGGCCGCACATCAGTGCCATTCGGCCCCACGGCCGAGACTCGGCGCTCCACGAGTTCGGCGAGCACCGTTTCGCTCGGAGTCGAGGCTCCGAATGAGAGGCCGAGTGCTGCGGCATCCTGAACCGCCTTCACGACGGACGGCTCGGCATGGCCGAGAATCGCCGGACCCCAGGACGCCACGAGATCGACGTAGTCAGTGCCGTCGGCGTCGTAGACGTGCGCCCCCTCGGCGCGAACGAGGAAGCGCGGTGTTCCGCCGACGGAACCATAGGCACGCACGGGGGAGTTCACCCCGCCGGGAATCGCGTGCTTCGCCCGCTCGAAGAGTTCGTCATTCACATGCTGCGAGTCGTTCACGTGATCCACTCCGCGATCTCGGTTGCCCAGTAGGTGAGCACGGTGTCTGCGCCGGCGCGGCGAATGCCGAGCACCGACTCGAGCACTGCCGCTTTTCTGTCGATCCACCCCTGCGCGGCCGCCGCCTCGATCATCGCGTACTCGCCAGAGATCTGGTATGCCCACACAGGAATGTCCGAGATCTCGGCGACGTCGCTCAGCACGTCGAGGTAGCTCATTGCCGGCTTCACCATGACGATGTCAGCGCCCTCGGCGATGTCGAGGGTCGCCTCCCGAAGACCTTCGCGCCGGTTTGACGGGTCTTGCTGGTACGTGCGCCGGTCGCCCGTCAGTTGAGAGTCGACAGCTTCACGGAACGGACCGTAAAACGCGGACGAATACTTGGCGGCGTACGCAAGCACAGCGGTGTCGATGTAGCCGGCGGCATCGAGGGCGTCGAGTACCACGGCCACCTGACCGTCCATCATGCCGCTCAGCCCAAGGATGCTTGAGCCGGCGAACGCCTGCGCAACCGCCATCTCTGCATACCGCTCGAGCGTTGCATCGTTGTCGACGCGCCCCGACGAGTCGAGAACACCGCAGTGCCCGTGATCGGTGAACTCGTCAAGGCACAGGTCGGTCTGCACGACGAGGGCATCGCCGACCTCACGTGCGAGGAGCTCGGTCGCACGATTCAGGATTCCGTCTGGAGCCGTCGCCTGGGTGCCCGTCGCGTCGCGCACTGTGGGGATGCCGAAGAGCATGACGCCTCCGACGCCGGCCTCAGCCGCGGTTTCAGCAGCCCGGACAAGTGAGTCCATCGAGTGCTGCGACACCCCGGGCATCGAACTGATGGGCACGGACGCTACGGCGTCTTCGCGCACGAACAGCGGCAGAACGAGGTCTGCGGGGTGAAGCCGAGTTTCGGCGACCAGCCGCCGCATCGCCGGTGTTGTGCGCAGTCGACGCGGGCGAATGCTGGGAGGTGTCATGCTTCTCCAATTCTTGAGCGGCAACTACTTCGCATTGCGGCGTTCATCGACGATGCGAATCGCCGACGTAATCACCTCGCTTTGCTTCGAGGAACGCACTGCCTCGTCGAGGCCACCAGACACCACGACACGCACCACAGTGTCGAGAAGCGCCTCGACAGTCTGACGCGGTGAGACGATGTGCACGGTCAGGCCAGCCTTCTCGGCATCCTTCGCCGTTCTCGGCCCGATCGCAGCAATGAGCGTTGTCGGTGGCAGGTCCGTGAACTGCTCGACGACCTGCTCGGCGACGGATCCGCTTGTGACGAGAATCGCATTCGTACGGCCACTCGCGACATCGTCGAATACCTTCGGCGTCACGGGCTCGCCGACGGTGCGATACGCGATGACGGATCGCACGTCATGCCCTGCCTCGGTGAGCCCTTTCGACAGCACGGGCTTGGCGATCTCGGAGCGCAGGGCGAGAAACTTCTTCGGGTCGTGTTCCAGAGCGGTGAGCTGCGCCACCATCCCCTTCGCCGAATTGTCCTTCTCGGGCAGAAGGTCGACGTGATAGCCGACGGCCTGCAGCGCGGCGGCAGTGGTTTCGCCGACGGCAGCGATCTTTGTGGATGCTGGCACCTTCACGCGCTGGCTGTAGAGCACATCGACAGCCGTCGCACTCGTCACAGTGAGCCAGTCGAAGACTCCGGCGGAAAGGTCATCGAGTGCTGTGCTCAATGTTTCGGGGTCGGAGGTGGCGGCGAAGTTGATCATGGGAGCGATAACGGGCGTCGCCCCGCGTTCGCGGAGCTCGGCTGCGACGTCGTCTCCCCAGGGGCCGCCTCTCGGCACCAGCACACGCCAGCCCTTCAACGGTTTGATCGGTGGAGTCGTCATGATTCCCTCAACGGTGCAATGTCAGCGGCTCCTGCAGCGAGGAGCGCGTCAGCCAGGTCTGCTCCCGCACGCGTCGCGCGCTCGTTGAGCGCACGATCATCGTGAGAGGGAGCGGCTGTGCCAGGGGTTTGCGCACTCGGCCGAACATCACCGATTGCGATGTTCACAGTGTGCGTGCGCATTTCGGATCCGTCAAGCGCGTAAACGCGCGCAGTGACGGTGAGGTCGTCGCCCGTCATCACGGCGTGCGCACCGATGGGCGCCGCGCAGCCAGCCTCGAGGCGAGCGAGAACGCCGCGCTCTGCACTGGCAACGGCAGATGCCTCGACATCGTGAACGGCGGCAAGGGCTCGACGAAGCGGTGCATCAGCGTCGAGGGCGTCAAGATCGGCCGAGCGCACTTCGACGGCGAGAATTCCCTGCGCCGGCGCCGTCGGCCAGTCGGAAAGGTCGAAGTACTCTGTGACACGGTCGCTGAGCTGCAGCCGAGCAAGTCCCGCTGCGGCGAGCACAACGGCGTCGAGTTTGCCCGTATCGACGAATCCGAGGCGCGTTCCCACATTTCCCCGAATATCGACGACGACGAGGTCGGGACGGCGATGCTTCAACTGCGCCACCCGGCGCGGTGAACCCGTTCCGACACGAGCGCCCTCCGGCAGTTGCGCAAGAGTCAGCCCGTCGCGGGCGCACAGCGCGTCACGGGCGTCTTCGCGCTCGGGCACGGCACCGACAGCGAGCCCGGGGAACGAGGCGGTCGGCAGGTCCTTCATCGAGTGCACGACCACGTCGCATTCTCCGTCGAGAAGCGATTCGCGCAGCGCAGCGGCGAACACGCCAGTTCCGCCGAGGCTCGAGAGCGACGCACGCGACACGTCGCCGTGCGTTGTCACGGGCACGAGCTCTGCCTCGCCGCCGATCGCGGCAGCGAGCCGACGGGCGACGCCGCCAGCCTGAGCCGTCGCCAGCGCGCTTCCGCGAGTGCCGACCAGCAGTGCCGTCATCGTGAGTTCGTCACCACCGCATCGAGCGCGGCCCCCTGCGCTGGGTGATCTGGCCACGGGCCGAGCGGAGACTCGTGCGGTCGTTCAGCCGCAGGAACCTCATCGATGCGCTCCCTCAGCAGGTCCACAAGTCCCGAGACAAACGCGGGATGAATGCCGGGAGTCGGCACACGCACAGCGCGAATGCTGTTCTCGCCGGCGGACTCCATGGCCTCATTGTCGAGATCCCAGAGCACTTCCATGTGATCGCTCACGAAGCCAATCGGCACGATCACGAGTCCGTCCACGCCGTCGAGCTGCGCAATCGCATCGTTGATGTCAGGCTCAAGCCAGGGTGTTGACGGGCTGCCCGAACGCGACTGATACACGAGGCTGTGGGGCGCGTCGGTGCCGACGGCACGCAGGATCGCATCGGCAGCGGCACGGTGCTGCGCCTCGTATGCGCCTCCTTCGCCGTACTCTGGCCCCGATTCCGTCGCGGCAGCTGTCGGAATGGAGTGCGTGACGAACATCACGTGCGTATTCGCGGCATCCGCCAACTCGTCGAGTGCCGCACGCACCCCCTCGACGAATGGCGTGATGAAACCCGGGTGATCAAAGAATTCACGGATGCGGCTGATGCGCACCTCGCCACGCAGTCCGGTGTCGTCAAGCGCACGCTCAAAGTCTTCGCGATACTGGCCGACGCCGGAGTACGACGTGTAGGCGCTCGTCACGATCACAAGCACGTCGCGCTTTCCGTCGGCGTGCAGCTCACGAAGCGCGTCAGTGAAGTAGGGGTTCCAGTTGCGGTTTCCCCAGTACACCGGTAGGTCGATGCCCTGCCGCGCAAGCTCGGCCTCAAGCGCAGCCTTGAGATCGCGGTTCTGAGCATTGATGGGTGACACTCCACCGTGATGCCGGTAATGCACAGCGACTTCTTCGAGGCGCTCCTCGGGGATGCCCTTGCCGCGCGTAACATTCTTGAGGAACGGAATGACATCGGCCTGGCCCTCGGGCCCGCCGAAGCTTGCAAGCAGAATTGCGTCGTAGCTCACGACAATACCTCCGCGATCTCGGACGTCTGAATGCGACGTCCCGTGTAGAACGGCACCTCTTCACGCACATGCATACGCGCATCGGTGTAACGCAGATCGCGCATCATGTCGACGAGTTCGGTGAGCTCGTCTGATTCGATGGGAAGCACCCATTCGTAGTCGCCGAGGGCAAAAGCCGCGACGGTGTTGGCAATGGCGCCGCTGAATGCCGCGCCCTTGCGTCCGTGGTTGGCGAGCATGCGGGAACGCTCCTCGTCTGGAAGCAGGTACCAGTCGTAGCTGCGCACGAACGGGTAGACGACGATCCAGTCCTTTGGCGCGAGTCCCTTGAGAAATCCGGGCACGTGTCGCTTGTTGAACTCGGCGTCGCGATGACAGGCCATCGCGTTCCATGTCGGTAGGAGCGGGGAGATAAGCCCGGTGCGTCGCAGTATGCGCAACGCCGCCTGAATGTCTTGGGCCCGGTCGCCGTGCAGCCAGACCATGAGGTCGGCGTCGGCTTTGAAGCCCGAAACATCGTAGAAGCCGCGGAGCGTGACTCCGAGATCGGCCGCAGCACGCACAGCGTCATCGAGCTCGGAGGCCGATCGTTCGGTGGGGGCAACGGGTGAACGAGGGTTTCGTCGGAAGACGGCCCAGAGGGTGAAACCGCTGAGAGGGAGGTCTTCCTGCGCTGAAGGGGAGGCGTCGTGAGGGTTCGACAGAGCCTCGGCAGAGGCAGGTGCAGTCATGCTCTCCATAATCTCTCACGACACAGCGGAGAGCAAAACGACTGTGCGCAATCACGCGTCAGGCGCAATGGCAGAGATGATCGTCGTCGAACGCCACGGATGCTGCGAACGACGAAAATGCACCCGTGTTTATCTGATAACCCTGCGCACGACTGCCCAGACGCCGAGTCCAACCGCGGCAGCGACTCCGGCGGCTCCTGCGACAAGTGCCGTCGGGTTCTGTGCACGCAGGCGTGCATACGTCGCCTTCGCCTGCTTAGGCACGTTGAGCTTGTCTTCCAGCGCGTCGAGGGTCGACGCAAGCTGTGCACGAGCTTCGGCCGCCGTTGGCAGCTTCTCATCGGTCATAGGAGCCGACTCCCTTCAGCGCGTCGATGTCTTGCTTCACGCTCTCGACAGGGTCTGGATCCTTGCCGATCTTCTTGAAGAACGACACCCCGATGAGTGCCAGGATCACGGCAATGAGCACGAATGCTGCGAACACGCACAGCGCTGCGAGCCAGGGGGGAAGCACGAGCGCGAGCGCGAGAATTCCCACGGCGACGAGCACGCCGATCGCAAAATACAGGAAGATCAGCGCACCCACGAAGAGGCCAGCGCCGATTCCGGCGTACTTGCCCATGTGAATGGCCTTGGTCTTTGCCTGCTCGATCTCGGCCTTGATGAGGTCGGTGATGAGCCCGGGCAACGAGCGCACAAGGGAAATAAGGGATTCATTGCTGCGATCAGTCATCGTCGACCCCGCTTACTTGCTTTGTTTCTTTGACCCGGACGACCGTGACGAACCCGAGGCGCCGCGTTCACTCACGTCGTCAAGGTCATCAGCAGTCTTCTTCGCTGTGGAGATCGTAGAGTCGAGCTTCTCGCCAGGAGTCGCGTCTGACGCCAGAGTCGAGA
This sequence comes from Paramicrobacterium chengjingii, assembly GCF_011751765.2. Classification (GTDB taxonomy): domain Bacteria; phylum Actinomycetota; class Actinomycetes; order Actinomycetales; family Microbacteriaceae; genus Paramicrobacterium; species Paramicrobacterium chengjingii. The sequence goes on along the minus strand of NZ_CP061169.1, from coordinate 215,006 downwards.
CGACTTTTTTAGCGCCCGAGGCCAGAACCTGCGGCACTTCAGAGATGCGCGCCTTGGCAAATCCCTCGACCTTCGCCACCTGATTTTGCACGGTATCGGTGTTCCAGATCTTCTCCCACCCAGACTTGATCTGCTCATAACGCTTGCGTCCGGCTCGGGTTCCCAGTACATAACCGGTAGCCAAACCGGCTACAAACAGCACTTTCCCCTTCATGTCGCCTCCCTGTCGTCGCGTCAGAATGTTTCCAGCGTAACGCGCCCGGAGCACTTGCACGAAGTGCGCCGTCAATTCTTATTCCGAAAACGGCATGAACGGATGCCGTCACTCGCCGTCGAGCACCTCAGAGACGATGCGCTTTCGCACGCGAGCGGCCGCTGCAGCGGCATCCGGAATCACGGATGCAAGACCCGTTCCACTGAGCCAGGCGCCCGTGACATCGAGGCCGGGGTGCCGTGTAACCGCGTCTCGAATGGTCGTCGCACGCTCGGTCTGGCCCGCGAACGCGCGTGGGAGCGTCGAGACCCACCGTGTGCGCAAAGTCTCGACCACGTCACGTGCGGCGATGTCGACACCGAGAAGCGCCGACGCCTCCGTGCGCGCAAGCTCGCCAATCTGCAGGTCGTCGAGCCCGTCCAGCGGACTGTTCTCGCCCACCCGCCCGAATGAGACCCTGACAATGTGCCGGTGGGGCGCGTCGAGCGCCGCGGCCAACCATGGCCACTTGGCACTGCTGTGCGTAAGCGCCTTCGCCGTGCGCCGCGCGGATGCGGCCGTGAGAACCCCCGTGCCACGGGGGTGTGCGTCGAGCAGAGCACTGTCGACAGCGAGCGTGACGATGTCGACGACGGGGGCCTCGGGCGCCGCCTGCGCGTCTGACGCCGGCACGAGCTCCGCGAGAAGGTCCAGTGCGACGGATTCGGGAGCGGCCACGATCACAGCGTCGGCAGCGAGCACAAGCGATTCGGGCTCGTCTCCGCCTGCATCGGCGTGCACGCGCCACTGTTCGTCGCCCGCATACTCGATCTCCGTCGCGGGCGTTGCGGTGAGCACTCGCACTTCGTAATTGACGAGCGTGTCGAGCAGAGCATCGACGAGCACGCGCATCCCTCCGGCGAAGCCGCCGACAGCAGACCCAGCTGGCGCGTTGTCTCGCAATGTGGCGACGGCGCCAGAGAGCGAGCCGGCGACGGTCAGCGCATTGTTGAGCCCCGGAGCTGCCCGCGATACATCGAGCTGAGAGGGGTCAGCGGAGTAGACGCCGTTTGTCACAGGGGCGACAAGGTTCTCGAGCACCGCGACGCCCATGCGCTTCTCGACGAGCTCGCCGAGGTTGCGCTCGGTTCCGATGGTGAGCACTGGCTTGACACGATCGGCATATGCTCGAATCGCGCCCTTCCAGCCGATGATGCGCCGCACATCGTCAGCGAGCGGGTTCGACGGGATGCCGAGAACGCCGGCCTTCGGCAGAGGCGCCGCCGAGTTGCCGAAGGCGAGCCACGCGCCCTCTGCCGAGGGCTCCACGACTCTGTCAGAGAGACCGAGCTCGTCGATCAGTTCGCGCACGGTGCCGCCGCGCGTTGCAAAGCTCTCGGCGCCCGTGTCGACGTCAACTCCTGCGATCTGCTCGGTGCGCACGCACCCGCCGACCCGATCATCGGCCTCAAGCAGCGTCACCCGCACGCCGATGCGAGCGCACTCGTATGCGGCGACGAGCCCCGCAATGCCACCGCCCACGACGACGACGTGGCGATCGGACGGAACACCGCCGCTCATCGGCTGTGCACCAACTCGACGATGCGCGTCAGAGCCTCGGGGTCGGCGTCCGGTGGCACACCGTGACCGAGGTTGACCACGTGCGACGGTGCCGACTCGCCGCGGCGAAGCACCTCGAGCACGTGCTTTTCGAGAACGTCCCACGGCGCAAAAAGCATCGCGGGGTCGACATTGCCCTGCAGAGGCACCGTGCCTCCGAGCCGTCGAGAGGCCACGTCGAGCGGTGTACGGTAATCGACACCGACAGTGTCTGCCCCCACCTCATGCATCGTCTTCAGCAGCTCGCCTGTTCCGACACCGAAATGAACGATCGGCACGCCGTGTGTGCGGCCATCGCGCGAGTACTCAAGGTCATGCACGTATTCGAGTGTTCGAGCGGATGCCGGCGCGACGCTGTTGCTGTAGTCGGTGAGTGAGAGGCTTCCCGCCCACGAGTCGAACAGCTGCGCAGCTGATGCTCCGGCCAGCACCTGCGCACGCAGAAAGCGTCCGGTGACGTCGGCGCACCACGCCATCAGCCGCGCCCAGGCAACGGGATCGCTGTGCATCAGTGCACGAGCTCGCATGTGGTCTTTTGACGGGCCGCCCTCGATCAGATATGCGGCAAGTGTGAAGGGCGCTCCGGCGAATCCGACAAGCGGTGTCGGGCCAGCCGTTCCGGGAATGTTCGCGAGCTCGGCAACGGTCAGGCGCACAGCCTCGATCACCGGAGAAAGCGTGTCATCGAGCACAGCGGGGTCGAGCGATACCAGCGCCTCGAGCTCGTCATTGTTGCGCACGGGGGCGCCCATGACGGGCCCCTTCCCCGGCACGATCTCCACATCGACGCCGACGAGCTTCAACGGAACCACGATGTCTGAGAAGAATACCGCGGCGTCTACCGTGTGTCTGCGCACCGGCTGCAGCGTGATCTCGCTCGCCATCGCGGGGGTGAGGCACGCGTCGAGCATCGCCGTGCCGACGCGCAGCTCCCGGTATTCCGGCAGCGATCGCCCGGCCTGGCGCATAAACCAAACGGGCGTCGTCTCCGGGCGATCGCCCCGGTAGGCGCGGATCAGTCGGGAATCGTGGGTGAGGCCCGCCGCGAGGGGGTGGCCGGAATCAAGATGCACGCTCCCATTGTCTCAAAGGCGCGCAGAGTTACCTGGGCCGGCACAGAGATCTCTGTTCAGCGCTTCGTCGTCCTGTGGAACCCGGGATGCACGTCGGGTAGAAGTTGATTGGCTTCGGCGACCTTTGCGAGAATCTCGCCAAGGAAAATTCGCTCCTCATCCGTGAGCGCCGCGAGGAGGTCACGTTCGTGCGCGGCACCAACGGTGCGCATTGCCGTCATCACTGAGCGGCCGGCATCGGTCAATCGCAATTCGTGATTGCGCCTATCCGTCTCGCTTCGAGTGCGCTCGACAAGCCCTCTGTCCTCGAGGCCGTCGACGAGGGCGACAACCCGGCTGGGCCCGACGCCGAGTGCATCAGCCAACCCGCGCTGACTGAGCCCCGGAGTCGTCGCAATCACGCGAAGCAGGCCGACATCGCTCGGGGTGACGCCGAGATCGCTCACACGTTCGGCGAATTTCGAGGCAGCGAGGCCGCCAACTTGAGAGAGCAGAAACGCAACGCGCCGAGAGGATGCGCGCACGTCCACGTTCGAAGACGGGTCGGGTTCCATATAAAAACTATATCACTGACTAAATGATTCTGTGCTATGAATGATTACATGGAAAGAATGAATAATTATCCTCGAACCGGTGCGGCATCTCCCGCGACCGCGAACGCTGGAAGACGACGCCAGGGCGCGCTCCCACTCCCACCAACCGCCATTGCAGTTGTCGCTCTGACCATGGCGTCACTCTCCCTGCCCCTGCTCGTGAGCGGAGGGCAGACCTACCCCTCCCCCTTCGCAGACGAGAGTGTCATCCTCGATTATTTTCGGTCGAATTCGGCCCCGGCCCTGATCACTGCGCTTCTGCAGTTCGCCGCATCGATTCCACTCGCAATCTTCGCCGCGGCAGCATCCGTGCGCCTTCAGACGCTGGGAATCCGTGCACCGGGCGCGGCAATCGCTCTCACCGGCGGAATACTGGCGTCGGCAGCCATGTCGTTCTCGGCAATGCTGACGTGGACGTTGTCCCGTCCCGAGCTCGTCGAGCATGCCGAAATCGTCCGCCTGCTGCACGATCTAGCTTTTATCGCCGGCGGTCCGGGTGTCGTCGTGCCCAGCGGCCTGCTCGCCGCTGGCATCGCCGTACCCGGCCTGCTCGCGGGGCTGCTGCCCAGGTGGCTCTCGTGGGCTGGGCTGATCGTCGCCGCGGTTGCCATGCTCTCGACGCTTTCGTTTATCGTCCCTTTGCTCAGCGTCCTTCTGCCGCTTGCGCGTTTTCCCTTTCTCGCCTTTCTCATCGTCGTCGCATTCCGCCTTCCCAAGAACAGAGCACCGGCCAACCGGACGACAGTGTCAGGTCGTGTCTCGTGACGAATCCGATGCTGGAGAAGCTCGTTCGATTTCAGAACCCGGAACAACAGCTCGGCTACGCACGAGAACTGACAGATGACACCCGCGCTGCGCTCGTCAACGCAACAACCGAGGAATACCGGCGACAGACCGAACAACTCACGATGCTGAAAGAAGATGCCGCGCAATCGCTCGCGAGGCAGGAGGAGATTCAACGTGCCCTCGTCAACACGCCGTTCTCACGCGCGCAGCGAATCCTCGCTCTTGGCGAAAGTTCTACTGCTGACGCACTGTCGTGGTTTGAAATTCTTCGCACGCTCTTTGCCCACGAGCGTGCCGATCTGAATCTGGAGTTTCAGAACCTCGCGATTTCCGGTGCCACATCGACGCAGGTGCTCGGCACAGTGTCCAGGGTCGCGCGAGCACAGGCAGACTGGATCTTCTGCATGCTCGGTGGAAACGATGCGCGGCGCTTTGGTGACGCTGACGGCCCGCGTCTCGTCAGTGAAGCGGAGACATTGCGCAACCTCACGCTGATTCGACGTCTTGCGGTTGCAGAGCGCGATGTGCGCTGGTTCTGGCTGACCCCAACGCCGGTTGATGAAGAGAAAGTGGCGGCATATCCATACTTTGCCGGCATCGCATGGGCAAATCACGATGTGCAGAGGATCACTCATGCCCTCACCGAGCGGAACGACCCAGTCATCGACTCCTCCACCTCCGTTCTGGTTGCGGACGCGTACGGCGACGACGGACTGCACACCACGATCAGCGCACAGACCGAACTCGCCAGGAAGGTACTCACCACACTCGAGGGGTGAGCACCGCCCCGACGATGCCTGGAATCACCATGCTCCCCCTCCCCACGGGCGCGCGGAGTTACCTGGGCGGCGCCCACACCACGATCAGAAATGTGGCAATGGGGCCGAGAATTATCGAGAGCAGAAACCAGTTCCAACGAGACCGGTTCTTCTGTTCGGCCAGACCCGCGTTGACGAGCGCGAGCGCTAACCATCCGCCGCTGCCTGCCAACCATGTATTCGCATCCATGGCGTCACGCTACTCTTCCCGGTTGTTCTACACGGCATAGAACAATTGCACAGCTTTCGCGGTCTACCATGGAGACCGTGCTCATGAGTCTGACGGCGAGTCACAAAAACGCTTCTTTCGATCTGCTGGAGCAATTGTCTTCGCAGGTCGATGTCACGTCGATGCTCGCGCGCGTCACCGATGCGACTGCCGCCGTCAAAGGCGGCATCCTCGTCTCCACCTGCAACCGCTTCGAACTGTATGTCGACGTCGACGACCAGCATCCGGATGCTCTCGCCGACGCCGTGGAAGCGGCAACCGACGCGATCGCCGAGCAATGCGAAGTGCCAGCCGAGGCACTCTCGTCGACGTGGCATGTCACAACGAAGCAAGACACCGCGGAGCATCTGTTCTCTGTGGCGTCTGGCCTTGAGTCCGTCGTCGTGGGGGAAGGCGAAATCGCCGGTCAGGTGCGCCGTTCGCTGGAGCACGCGCGAGGAGCAGGAACGACGACGTCAGATCTCGAGCGGCTCTTTCAGCACGCGTCGACGACATCGCGCGGGGTCAAGAACCGCACTCCGCTTGGGCAAGCCGGTCGCTCGATTGTGCGTCTGTCGCTCGAACTCGCTGCAAGCCGCGTCACCGACTGGTCGACCGCCCGGGTTCTGCTTGTCGGCACCGGAGCGTATGCGGGCGCAAGCCTCGCCGCGCTCCGTGACCGCGGCGTCACCGATGTCAGCGTCTACTCGGGGTCAGGCAGAGGTGCCGAGTTCGCGGCAAGCCACAGCATCCGTCATGTCGACCCCGACGGCCTTCACACGGCCATCGCGTCGAGCGATGTCATCATCACCTGCACGGTCTCCGAAGACTATGTGCTCAACGCCGAGCTTCTGCAGCGCGCCCGCATCGAGTTCGCGCTCTCTCACTCGCAGGCTCACGTTCACGAAGCGCTTCACCGAGACGAGACACCAGGCTGCCCGGTGAATCACGACGCGTACCAACTCGTGATCGACCTCGGTCTCCCGCGCAACGTCGACCCGGATGTCGGCGACGTGTACGGCGTCGAGCTGCTTGACCTCGAGACCATTCGCATCCACGCGCCCCTCGAAGAGCTGCAGGCAACAGACACCGCGCGCACCATCGTGCGAGCAGCTGCTCGCAACTTCACACGCGCCGCCGCCGAAGAATCGCTCTCCCCCGCGGTCGTCGCGTTGCGTCGCCGAGCCCACGTGGTGCTCAACGAGGAGATCGCGCGCGTTCAGCGGGGCGATCCCGATGGAACGGCGGCGGCTGCACTGCGTCACATGATGGGGCGCCTGCTGCACAAGCCCACATCCCGTGCGCGCGAATTCGCCCGCAGCGGCGAGCACGACCGCTACCTCGATGCGCTCAGCGTGCTCTTCGACCTTGACGTCGACATTCCATCGGATGCCGCGCCAGAGCAGACGTCCGCTTAACGAGAACGAGCCCCGCCGAAGCGGGGCCCGAACTAGACGTGCTGAGAATCAGTACGTCGAGTACTCGATCGTGCTGGCCGCTCCGATCGCCGTAATGGCGATGATGATGGCGATGATCTGAATCACAACGGCGATGAGACCGATGATCACAGCGGCGAGCGCGAGACCACGGCCCTTTTCACCGGTCTTCTTGATCTGCGACAGCGAGACGAAGCCGAGCACAGCAGCGATGATCGAGAACCCGATCAGCGAACCGACGAACGACACGATCGAGAGCACGTTCCACTTGTCTTGTGGCGCGGGCGCTCCCTGATACGGATTCGGTGCAGGAGGCGGAGGTGTCTGAGACATTCGTGGGTTCCTTTCTCACGTGCATGGAGCTGCAGCACCGACTGGCACTGCGCGGGCATGCGCGTCTTGTGGTTAAAGAGTGGCGTAAAAGCTATAAGCGCGTCAACAGGAAGAACTACCCATGTCGAAATGTGACTATGCGCCCTTAAGTCTTTCTGCGAGGTAACCATACAGGCGATCGAGCGCAACGCGCTCCTGCTGCATCGTGTCGCGATCGCGCACCGTCACTGCCTTGTCGTCGAGAGAGTCAAAGTCGACGGTGATGCAGAACGGCGTTCCGATCTCGTCCTGCCTGCGATACCTCCGGCCGATCGCACCCGCGTCGTCGAAGTCAACGTTCCACTGCTGCCGCAGCGAATCGCCCACCTCGCGTGCGAGTGGAGAGAGCTTCTCGTTGCGGCTGAGCGGCAGAACGGCTGCCTTGACCGGGGCGAGGCGGGGGTCGAGCTTGAGAACCGTGCGCTTGTCGACGCCACCCTTGGTGTTGGGTGCCTCGTCTTCGGTGTAGGAATCGACGAGGAACGCCATCATCGAGCGGGTGAGACCGAACGACGGCTCGATCACGTACGGGGTGAATCGTTCGCCTGACGCCTGGTTGAAGTAGCTGAGCTCCGTGCCGGAGCCTTGCGAGTGCGCCCTGAGGTCGAAGTCGGTTCGGTTGGCGACGCCCATGAGCTCGCCCCACTCGTTTCCGGTGAAGCCGAAACGATACTCGAAGTCGATCGTTCCCGCCGAGTAATGCGCTCGCTCACCGTCTGGCACGTCGAACTGACGCATGTTCTCTGGGTCTATTCCGAGGTCGATGAACCAGTTCCAGCAGGTGTCAACCCACTCCGCGTACCAGCTGTCTGCGTCCTCCGGTGCCGTAAAGAACTCAATCTCCATCTGCTCGAACTCGCGGGTACGGAAGATGAAGTTGCCCGGCGTAATCTCGTTGCGAAACGCCTTGCCGATCTGGCCGATTCCGAACGGCGGCTTCTTGCGTGCAGCCGTGATCACGTTGTTGAAGTTGACGAAGATGCCCTGTGCCGTCTCGGGACGCAGGTAGGTGAGGCCGGCTTCAGAATCGACGGGGCCGAGAAACGTCTTGACGAGTCCCGAGAACATCTGCGGCTCGGTCCAGCGCCCCTTCGTGCCGCAGTCGGGGCAGGGAATCTCGCTCATCCCGTCTTTGGGGGCGCGACCCTTCTTGTCTTCAAACGTCTCGATGAGGTGATCCTGGCGGTGCCGCTTGTGGCACTGCTGACATTCGACGAGCGGGTCAGTGAACGTAGCGACGTGCCCGGAAGCCTCCCACACGGCCTTCGGCAGAATCACCGACGAGTCGAGACCGACCATGTCTTCGCGGCCGCGGACGAAGTACTGCCACCACTGGCGCTTGATGTTCTCTTTCAGCTCCACGCCGAGTGGCCCGTAATCCCAAGCAGAACGTGACCCACCGTAGATCTCACCCGCTTGAAAAACGAACCCGCGATGGCGGGCGAGGGCGATGACGGCGTCGAGTCTGCTGGAAGCGGCCACGATGGCTCCTGAGTGAGTTGTAGTGCGAGAACTGCCGGATTGCGCGGCAAGTGCCAGTCTATCGATTGGCAGGTGGGTGTTCACATCGTGTGCGGGGTGCAGACTTGACTGGTGACTTCTGACGCGACCCCCACAGACACCACTCGCCTCACAACGCTGCCCGACATCATCGTCGCCGCCGTTGCGATCATTCGCGATCGCCGAGTGCTGATGGTCACAGCGCGCGGCCGCGACGTCGTGTTCATGCCGGGCGGAAAGGTCGACGCCGGCGAGACGCTCGTCGAGGCAGCTCAGCGCGAGTCACGCGAGGAGATCTCTGTCGGTCTCGAGCCGCATACCGTCCGCGAGGCGTTTACCGTCGTAACGCAGGCACACGGCGAGCCCGAAGGCCGAATGGTGCGCATGACGATGTTCACGGGAGTCCCGGATGCCGAGCCTCGGCCGGCTGCGGAGGTCAGCGCCCTGCACTGGATCAGCTCCGCGGAGCTGCACCGGTGCCCACCGGCGGGTGCAGAAGTGGTGCGACGCCTCGCGGCATCCGGTCTCATCGACTGAGCTGGCGCGTCACCGCGCGAGCAGGGTCTCCAGGTGCGTCTCGATCACTCGGCGGCTCAGCGCCACGGCGTCCGTTTTCGATGCCAGCACACCGTGCAGAACAAGTCCGTCGACCAGCGCGTGCAGGCGGGCGATCTCGACATCGACGTCGATTCCCACGCGAAAGCGCCCCGACTGCGCCCCCGCCGTGATGATGCGCGTCACGAGGGCGCGCAGGCCATCGTGAAGTATGTCGATCGGGTGCGCGAGTTCTGTGGAGAGGCGAGCTGCTACCGCGAATTCCAACCACACTGCAGCTTCAATCTCGCGAACTCCGTCAAGCGGCAGAACCTCGCAAAGCATGTCGACGGCCGCAGCACGGCGCGCGTCAGCCGAGCCCGCAGCGGCGAGCGAGGCGAGGTGGGCGTAGAGCCGAGCCGTTGTGCGATCGACGAGAGCCTCCGCTGCAAACGTCAGAAGCTCGCCGTGTCCGGCAAAATAGTGCCGTACTGAACCGACGGCGAGACCCGACTCAGCGGCGATCGATGAGAGCGTCGCGGCGCGGAGCCCTTCTCGGGCAATGACAGCGAGTACGGAGTCAGCGATGGCCTCGCGCCTGGCCTCAGCATCCACGATCTTGGGCATGTATCTTTTTTAGCACATTCATGCTATTTTATTTAGCATGATGTTGCCAACAAGAGACGGCCATGCGCTAGAGACGATCATGAACCTTCTGCTCCTCCGCTTCGGGATCATCGCCGCAGTCGTCGTTGTGATCGTGATCGCTCTGTTCGCACTTGCCCTGTGGCTCCGCAGGCGAGGCACACTGGGCAAGGCCTCGCGACGTGCCGCCCCGCTGGCGCGCACGGCCGCAGCGTACCGCTCGCGCAGCAGACGCGGACGCAGCGACCTCATATCGGCAGGGCTCTCGACGCTCGCGACAGCGCTGGAGCGAACTGACGACAAGAACGATGCCCGATGATCATTCACGCAAGCATTCTCGAGCACCTTGTCGCAGACTTCTTCATCAAGGCGGCAATCGTCGGCATCGGAACTGTCGTCGTCATCATCGCGATGGTCGTGCTGTGGCGCACGCTGGGCCGCCCGCGCGGCGATCGTCGAGCTGACGAGCCGCGCCGCGCGCACCAACACGACCAGTAGCCAAAAGTGGCGACCTTTCGAGCGGAAAGGTCGCCACTTTTGGCGGTTGTTCAACGGGTGCGGACGGCCACCCGAGTGTGGTCAGTCGTGCAGCGTATTCAGGATGCTGTTGAGCGTCGCCGACGGGCGCATCACCGCGTCGACCTTCGCCTCGTCCGGGCGGTAGTAGCCGCCGAGGTCGACCGAGCTTCCCTGAACCTCGAGCAGTTCCTTCTCGATCTGGTCGGACTGCGCCTCGAACTTCTCGGCGATCGGCTTCAACGCGGCGGCAAGCGGAGCATCGTCCGTCTGCTGAGCGAGTTCTTCCGCCCAATAGCGTGCGAGCCAGTAGTGGCTTCCGCGGTTGTCGCGCTCTCCGGCCTTGCGCGACGGCGACTTGTTCTCGCCGAGGAACGTCGCTGTCGCGGCATCCAGGGTCTCTCCCAGCACCGCCGCACGACGGTTGTCTGCGACCCGCGCCAAGTGACGGAACGATTCGGCAAGCGCCATGAACTCGCCGAGCGAGTCCCAGCGCAGGTGATTCTGCTCGATGAGCTGCTGCACGTGCTTCGGAGCAGAGCCGCCGGCACCGGTCTCGAAGAGCCCGCCGCCCGCGAGAAGCGGCACGACCGAGAGCATCTTGGCGCTCGTGCCCAGCTCGAGAATCGGGAACAGATCGGTGTTGTAGTCACGCAGCACGTTGCCGGTCACCGAGATCGTGTCGAGTCCCTCGCGAATGCGATCGATCGAGACTTTCGTCGCGTCATTTGGGCTCAGAATGCGAATGTCGAGCCCGTCGGTGTCATGCTTCGGCAATTCGTCGTTCACCTTGGCGATGAGCTCGGCATCGTGCGCGCGAGCCTCGTCAAGCCAGAAGATGGCGGGGGTGTCCGACAGTCGTGCCCGCTCAACGGCGAGGCGCACCCAATCGCGCACGGGGATGTCTTTCGCCTGGCAGGCACGCCAGATGTCGCCGGGCTCGACGTCGTGTTGAATGATCACGTTGCCTGCCGAGTTGACGACCTCAACCGAGCCGACAGCGGGGATCACGAACGTCTTGTCGTGGCTGCCGTATTCCTCGGCCTTCTGAGCCATGAGCCCGACGTTCGGCACGGAGCCCATCGTCGTCGGGTCGAAGGCACCGTTCGCCTTGCAGTCGTCGACGACGGTCTTGTAGACGCCGGCGTACGAGCTGTCGGGAATGACAGCGAGGGTCTCAGCAGCGTTGCCGTCGGCGTCCCACATAATGCCGCCGCCGCGAATCATCGCCGGCATCGACGCATCCACGATCACGTCGGAGGGCACGTGCAGGTTTGTGATGCCCTTGTCGGAATCGACCATGGCGATCTGGGGGGCTGCCTCGAAGCCGTCCTTCACAGCGGCGCGAACACCATCGGCAACGTCTGCCGGCAGAGTGTCGAGACCAGCGAGGATGCCGCCAAGGCCGTTGTCCGGTGTCAGACCGGCCGCGGCGAGCTGCTCCCCGTACGTCGAGAAGACCTCGGGAAGAACGGCGCGCACGACGTGGCCGAAGATGATCGGATCGGACACCTTCATCATGGTGGCCTTCAGGTGTGCCGAGAACAGCACGCCCTCGTGCTTCGCCCGGGCGACCTGCTCGGCAAGGAAGGCATCGAGCGCCTTCGCGCTCATGAACGTGCCGTCGACGATCTCGCCCGCAAGCACCTTCAGACCGTCCTTCAGCACAGTGACGCCGTCGTCTGTGACGAGGCGGATCTGCAGAACGTCGTCGGCGGGCATCGTGACGGACTTCTCGTTGTGAAAGAAGTCACCCGCGGTCATTGTGGCGACGTCTGTCTTGCTGTCGGACTTCCACGCGCCCATGGAGTGTGGGTGCTTGCGCGCGTATTCCTTGACGGAACGCGGTGCGCGGCGGTCGGAGTTGCCCTCGCGAAGCACCGGGTTGACGGCACTGCCCTTGACGCTGTCATAACGAGCGCGAGCGTCGCGCTCGGCGGCTGTCGACGGTTCGTCTGGGAAGTCAGGAAGCGCAACGCCCTGTGCCTGAAGCTCGGCGACCACGGCCTTCAGCTGAGGGACGGACGCCGAGATGTTGGGCAGCTTGATGATGTTCGCCTCGGGGGTCTTGGCGAGCGCACCGAGCTCGGCGAGCGCGTCGGCCCCACGCTGCTCTTCGGGCAGCACGTCGGAGAACGCTGCGATGATGCGTCCCGCAAGCGAGATGTCGCGGGTCTCCACTTCGACGCCTGCTTTGCTCGCAAATGCCTGCACGACCGGCAGGAACGAGTGCGTCGCGAGCATGGGAGCTTCGTCGGTGTGTGTATAGATGATGGTCGCCATAGATGTACGCTTCCTCAATCTCTGGGATGACAGTTCCGCTGCGGGGTCTGCGCGGGCACCACTACAAAACTACCCGACGCGCAGAGGCCGTGCGGTTCGTCGTCGTCAGGCCGCCGTGCCCAGGCTGCTGAGCGCCACGGGGTGAGCGAGACGCTCCCCCGATGCAAAGCGCCTCAGCTCGGCAAGCTGCACGTCGATCATGCGATCAACCTCGCTCCCGACGGAACCCGCGATGTGCGGGGTCAAGAGGACGTTGGGATGCTCGTAAAACGGATGATCCGAGGCGAGCACCCACGGCGTCGTCACGTCAAGCACAGCGTGAAGGTCACCGCGAAGAACGCGATCCACGAGAGCATCCTGATCGATAATCGACCCTCGCGACGTATTGATGAGGGTTGCGTCTGCCGCAATCGAGTCGATAAGCGTTCGTGAGATCATGCCTTCGGTCGACGCGAGCGCGGGGGCATGAACCGAGACGACGTCGCATGTCGCACACAGGGCGTCAAGGGTCGAGGGCTCCGCCCCAAGGTCGCGAATCTCGGCAGCCGTGAGCGTTGGATCGTAGAGCACGACGTCGAGATCGAAGGGGGCGAGCAGATCGACAACGCGTCGCCCGATGCGCGACGCCCCGACGATCCCGATGCGGCGACGATAGTTGCCGGTCACTCCGAGCTGCGCTTGGTCGATGAAGGCGCGCTCTGAGCGGTACCGGCGGGCGATGGGCAGAATGCGCTTGTTCGCCATCAAGATCATGGCCAGTGTGTACTCTGCGACGGGCAGGGCATTGGCGTCGACGGAAGACGACACAGCGATCCCCTTGCTCCACACCTCTGGCGCGAGAAGGTCTTTGACCGTGCCGCCCACGTGCAGAATGCAGCGCAGCTTCGGAGCGAGGGCGAGCACACTGCTGTCGATGCGCTGCGTGCCCCACCCCGTGACAATGACCTGCGATTCAGCGAGCGCCGCGCTCACGTTCGGCGAATCAAAGCTCTCGACATCGGTCACGACGTCGGCGATGTCTGAGAGCGATCGAGCGAGATAGGTTTCCGACGATGCAGTGAGGGTACCGGGAAGCACCGCGTTGATCACGCGAAGCGGCCCGATCATGCGGCGGCGCCCTGCGACACGGGAGCCACGGCCGGCTGCAGGGCAAATCGGGCGCCGGCCCACACGACATACAGGCACGCCGCCGAGGTGATGCCGATGCCGAGGGCTGGCGCGGCAACAACGATTGCCGCTTGGATGCCGATCACGACAAGCGACGCCGCCGTGAGGTACCAGCGCCGAACGCTCATCACTGCGGCAACCCGCACGATGTCACGCAGACGCGCACTCGCTGTTTCGCTGATTGCCACGAGCGAGACCACACCCGTCGCGAGGGCGATCACAGCGACGACCGCAAGCACAGGGGCGACGAGCATCCCCGCCTCCGTCGACACAAGCATCACCAGGTCGACGACAGCAACGACAATGACTCCTGCGACCAAAAAGCCCACGGCGAGTGCTGCCCTCCATGTCGCCCGCAAAGCGTCGACAAATGGCTTCACGACTCGGTTCTCGCCGGACTTGTGCTGACGAAACACCGAGAACGATGCCGCGAGACCCGGCGCGCAGAGCGCACCCGTCACCGCGAGCAGCGGCCACGACAGCGACGGATCCGTCGTCATGAGAAGTGCAAGGAACGGCACGCAGGCGACAACGAGAAGAGCGTTCACCCCCATCGCAAGAAACACGGTGCCAAAGACCGTTGCATAGAGTCCGTTCGGAATTCGCTTCAGCATCCGTCAGCCCTTCAATCCGCTTGTTGCGATGCCTTCAACAAAATATCGCTGCCCGAGAAGGAAGACGATGGCGATCGGCACGACCGAGATCACCAGCCCGGCGAAGAGCACGCCGAAGTTGACGTCGTACAGGCTCGACACGAAGTTGTTGAGCCCAAGCTGCATCGTCCAGAGGCTTGGGTCACGCAGATAGATGAGAGGGCCGAGAAAGTCGTTCCACGTATTGACGAACGTCAAAAGCGACAGGCTCGCGATGGCCGGAACCGAGAGCGGCAGCATGATGCGCGCCCAGATGCCGTACTCGCTGAGGCCGTCTAGACGCGCCGCCTCGCTGAGCTCCTCGGGAACGGTCTCATAGAACTGCTTCATGAGAAAGACGCCGAACGCGCCGAACGCCTGCAGAAGCAGAATGGACCAGAGGGTGTTTGCGAGGCCCGCGTTCGACAGCATGATGAACTGCGGAATCATGTACGACTGCCATGGAACGGCGATAGTTGCGATGTAAAGAAGGAACAACGCGTCTCGCCCGGGGAACCGGATGCGTGAGAACCCGTATGCCGCGAACGAGCCGGTCGTCACCTGAAGCAGCGTCACACCAACCGAGAGAATGAGCGTGTTCTTGATCCAGGTGAGCAGCCCCGACTCCTGCCAGATCTCGACGTAGTTCTGCCAGACGAACACGTCGGGCAGCCAGCGGATCGGAACCGAGAACACGGAGTTCGCGTCCTTGAGTGAACTCATCACCATCCAGAAGAACGGGATCAGCATGGCGATGGCCGCGGCAATCAACATCACATACAGCAGAACGCGACCAACTCGCTGACGGGCTGAACGCGCTGGCGCGGCCGGCCGCTTTCGCGCAAGAACCTTGTCTGCCCCCGGCGGAGTGATCAGTGCTTTCGTCTCGCTCATGGCTCAGTCCTCCCTCCGCTTGTTCCAGGCGAACTGAATGATGGTCACGACAAGACACAAAGCGAACAGCACGACGGATGCCGCAGAGGCATAGCCGAACTGGTTTTCTTCGAAGCCCTTCGTCCAAATGAATTGCGCGATCACCGTCGTCGATTGGCCCGGCCCGCCGTCGGTGAGCACGATGATCAGGTCGAGCACCTTCAGCGACTCGATCGTGAGCATGACGGTGACGAAGAACATCGTCGGGCGCAGGGCTGGAAGCGTCACGTTGAAGAACCGCTGCACGACGTTTGCGCCGTCCGTGCGCGCGGCTTCGTGCAATTCGCGCGGAACGGTCTGCAGACCCGCGAGAAAGAGCACCATGTAGTAGCCCATTCGGCGCCAGGTCTCCACGACGACAACCGCCGGCATCGCCCAATCCGAGCTGGTGAGCCAGCCCGGAGGGCTCTGGATGCCGAGAAATCCGAGCACCTGGTTGACGGGGCCGTACTGAGGGCTGAAAAGCAGGTTCCACACCAAAGCGATGGCAACGATGGATGTGATGTACGGAAAGAAGGCGGCTGTGCGAAAGAATGCGACACCGCGCAGCTTCGAGTTCAGGAGCATGGCCAGGCCAAGTGATACGACGATCGTCAGCGGAATGTGCATCACCGCGAAGTAAAGCGTATTGAGGAACGCCGTGTGAAAGCTCTTATCGCCCGCGAGCTTGATGAAGTTGTCTAACCCGAGAAACTGCGACGATCCGAAGATGTTCCAGTTCGTCAGCGACATGTAGAAGACTGTCACAACGGGAATGAGCGTCAACAGCACGAACCCGATGAAGTTCGGCAGAATAAAGCTCCACCCGAGCAGGGTATTGCGCAGCCGGAGTCGCGACCGGCGACGTGGTGGCGGCGCAGCGGCAGATGATGCCGACCGCTCAGCTGTGGTGGTCATGTGTGCTCCAGTGTGAAGTGTGGTGCCGGTCGGAGTGGCTCGCCTCTCCGACCGGCGGCTAGGCGATGTCAGCCGATCTCGTTAGCGACGCGATCCTCAGCGTCGGCAATGGCACTGTCGATGTCTTGAGAGCCTGAGAGAACCGCGGAGTGAAGGTCATTCAGAATATTCTGAATGGCCGCCGTGTCGGGGCTCGTCGGGTTCTCCGGGTACGTGTCGTGCGTCGAGAACGCGAACTCCGAGAGCTCGTCTTGCGGAGTTCCTTCGACGTCGAAGTACGCCTTCGTGACGGCATCCGTCAGCAATGCCGGCGTAATGCCGATGCCTGCAAGAGCCTTCGCGGCGTCCTCGCTCGCGGCGTACTCGAGAAAGTCCTTAGCCAGATCGGCCTTCTCGTCACTCACGTTGGCGTTGACGCCGAAGCCGGTCGGGTCGCCGAACGTCACGGGTGTCGCGTCGGTTCCGGTCGTTGATGCGTCTGCCTGGGGAATCGGAGCGATGCCCCATTCAAAGTCGTCGGCCTCTCCCGATGCCTGCTGCGCAACGAGAGTGGCAGTGAACCACGAGCCCATGGGCATGAGAGCTGCGCTCTGCTTGCCGAACTCGCCCTGGTACGTGAGCTTGTTCGCCGTCACGGTGTTGAACGGAACCTGGTCTCCATTCGACTGCAGCTCGAGCACTCGCTCGTAGTACTCCGTGAGGTACCCGTAGTCGCCGTCAAGGACGCTGCTGTCGGTCTGCGCTGCAGCGAAGCCCTGAACGGTGGACTGCCAGCCATGCTGGTAAATCGGCGTGGCGTCCACACCAGCATCCTCGAACCCGGCCTTCAGCGCGTCGGCCGCAGCCACGTAGTCGTCCCACGTCCACGAACCGTCTGGCTGGTCGACTCCTGCTTGCTCGAACAGGTCCTTGTTGTAATAGAGCACCCAGGAGTCCTGGCGGTACGGCGTCGCATAGACAGTGCCGTCGACGGTGTAGGAGTCCGTGCCGCTGATGCCGTCAGGCAGCTTGACGTCTGAGACATCAAGCAGCTGGCCGCCCTCTTGGAATGTCGGGAGGTACTTGACTTCTTTCTGTGTGATGACGTCGGGGCCTTTGCCCGCGGCGAGGTCGGCAGTGACGAGGGTGTTGTAGTCGGTCGGGTCGTATTCCACGAGCTTGACGGTCACACCGTCATGCTGCGCCTCGAACCCATCGGCCAGAAGCTGAAACTCGGGAGTCGAGCTGAGGCTCCAGCCCGAGACCGTGAGAGTGTCGGCGTCTCCGCCCGAGGCGGTTCCGCCGCTGCCCGAGCACCCTGTGAGTGCGAGGGCCGCGACGGCGACGCCGGCGATGGCAAGTGTTGTGCGTTTCATGCGTGCTGCTCCTTTGCTGCAAGAAAGGTGATTCCGGAGGCGGATCACCGGGGCGTCCCTTGATGCCGGGACTGGTTGGGGTGGGACAGTTCAGGGTGGGACAGGTTGGATTCGGATGCTGCGCTCGGCAGCCGAAGAACGGTTGACGTGTTGTCGGGCCACGAGATGCTCGCGAGGCCGGCATCGATCGTGATTCTCACGGGGTTTTCACGCTCGACTCGGCCTGCCAGCGTGATGTGCACGGCATGCCACGTTCCAGCTGCGACAGGCGTGGTGACGGTGGGCACATCAACCACGGCAGCGAGCGGGCTCGCGCCCGTTCGGGAATCCGTCGTGTCGACGGCATCCTCTCCGAGTGCTCGGATGGTGCTCACGAGAGAGCCATTCGCGGGCACGGGCCATCCGCCCCAGCGCAGCGCCCATCGCCCTGGATGCGTGACGTCGTTGACCTTTGCCAGGCGAATTTCCCATGGGCCCCGCAGAACCGAAACCGCTGTGACACTCGCTACGACTGCGGCATCGCCGGTCATTCCCGATCCGTGCCCCTGCTGGTCAGACGCGAAGCTCATGAGATGTGCGCTCCATCGCGACGCGGCCGCGACGGCGATCGCTGCGTCGTCTGTGCTCACATCGAGCGGAACGAGCGCAGAGCGATGGGTGCCCGCCCCGTCGGCGTCGACGAGCGAAATGGATTGCTCGAGCGGTTCTGCCCACCCGCGTTCGTCAAGCAATGGGCTGACGGCCGTCGAATAGCCGAGCCGCGCATACAGAGGCGAATCGCCAACAAGTGCGTCATCGTCGTCTCGTGACGTTCCGTGGTTCGCGACGCGCACGATGCCATCGTCGGCCGTGCCCGATACTGCCCACCCCGAAGCGCTGATGATGCGCGTGAAGTCTCGCATTTCTACGGGAAGTGGCTCGGGCGGAGTGACCCACACCGGGTGATCGGCGGGAAGCGCGATTCCCAGAAGACCCTTCGCCGCCCAATAGGGCGACCCCGTGCCAGAGTACGTCTGCGCCAGCTGGCGCCACTCGTCATGCCAGCCCATCGTCAGAACACCCTCGTTGTTCGGGGCGCCCCTGTCGTCGAAGTGCCGCACGATCTTCTCGGCTGCGTGCCGAAGCGCTCCGGCCGATGTTGACGGCACACCCGCGATGACGCCGGCCCAGAAAGGCGCTGCCGCGGCGAAGCGGTAGATCAGGCTTCGCCCCTGAATCAACGGCGAGCCGTCAGCACCCACGAGGTGACGAGCATCCTGGAGGTAACTGTCGAGCTCACGAACGTCGGTCGCAGCATGGTCACCGGCGAGTTCGTCTGCACCGGACATTCTCGCCCACAGCACCGGATACAGGTGCATCGCCCAGCCAGCGTAATGGTCGAAGGCGCGACCATCGCCATCAGAGAACCACCCTCCCTGCCGTCGGTATGAGTCATGACGGGCGAGATCATCGTCGATGTCGCTCTGCGACCACGGACCGCCGACGGAGCGCAAGAAAGTCTGGACAACAACGCGGAACCACAGCCAGTTGTTGCGCGGGTACGTCTCGTCGCCGACAACCGGGGCGAGGTAGTCGATGACACGTTGCTGGGTGAGCGCGTCGAGGGTGTCCCACAACCACGGTCTGGTGAGGTCGAGCACAAGCGCGAGCGACGCCGCCTCGACCTTTGCCTGGGGATGCTCCTCACAGCGAACCCAGCGGTCGACCGCAGTCGGGTCCACACCCGTCGTGATCCCCCGCGCATAGAATTTGATCAGGTCGTCAACGCCGACGCCTCGAGCGCCGGCTATACGAAATCCCGCGATCAGAAACGTGCGGGCAAAGCCCTCGAGTCCATCCACAGCGCGACCGTAGCCACCTTCGGCTCCAGGAAACGTGACAAGCCCGTTGCCCGGCGAGGCAAAACGACGAACAGGTGCCAGCAGTCGATCGGCGAACGACACCCAGTCGTCACGCGTCCACTCGCCACTGCCCTGTGACGATGAGTCGTTGGCCACAAATTCTCCTGTGAATGATGTCTGTTTTACGAACATAGGCGAGATTAGCAATCAGATGCGCAACGTTCAATACTTTTATGATCATCATGTTCGGTTATGATCGTTTCATCGCGCACATCAAAACGGTGACAGGAACAATGACGATGAAACGAATGGATGCGGGGCCACTGCTGAGCGTCGTGATTTCTCAGCTGGGGTGCACCGTCCACCAGCTTCCGACGGCACTTGAGAATCGACTTCTCAGTCCGTCAGCATCGCTGCCTGCGCCGCCCGCACACGATCGTGACGCCTGGCGCAACGCCGCGGCGCCCGAACTGGTCCGGCGAGCACTCGCCGACTCAGGCACGTCGTGGCCCCAGCCACTTGCGCACGATGCCGCGCGATACCATCACGACGGAGACCGCGGCACGTGGGAGCAGCACGCCTTTGCACGCGTGCAGCGCAGCAGCCGGTCCGTTATCGCTGCCACTCTCACCGGCGATGAAACCTGGCTTCCTGAGGTTCTCGACGGCGTGATCCTGCTGTGCGAGCAGAGCAGCTGGTGCTGGCCCGCCCACGACGAGGCACACGTTCGTCGGGAGTGGGTGCTTCCGGATGTCACTGCACCGGTGATCGACCTCGGCGCCGGGGAGATTGCCGCCCATCTCGCGTGGCTTGATCACGTTCTCGGTGCCGAACTCGAAGCGCTGTACCCGGGCGTGCGGGAGCGCATTCGGCATGAGGTTCGCTCGCGTGTGTTCGATCCTTTTGTCACGCGAAGCGATTGGTGGTGGATGGGCGACGAGCGCACAACCATCAACTGGACGCCCTGGATTCTCGGCAACATCCTGACGGCAGCGCTGCGCCTTCTCGATTCACCGGCTGATGCAGCACTGCGCGCACAAATCGTCGGTCGTGTCATGGTCGGCCTTGACCGTTATGTTGCCGATCTGCCGACAGACGGCGCCGTTGACGAGGGTTACCAGTATTGGTGGGCCGGTGCCGCCCGGCTTCTCGAGGCCCTCGATCTGCTCGCGTTCGCAACCGGCGACGCCGTCGACCCACTCAGCGCGATCCCCACTGTGCGCGAGACGATCGCGTTTCCCCATCGGATGCATCTCGGAGGCGATTGGTTCGTGTCTGTCGCCGACGCGCGAGCACGCTCTCGTGAGCCGCAGCCGTGGCATGTGCTTGCTCGGGCCGGCCGCCGTGTAGGCGATCGTCAGGCGATCGAGTTCGCTCGTTCCCAGCATCCGATTATCGACGCGGACGAGACGATGAACCTCGGGCGCCTGCTTCTGTCGCTGACCGATGAGCACGCAGACGACAGCGGTCGTGCGCCACTGCCTGAGCGGGTGTGGCTGCCATCGACGCAGATGCTCATTGTGCGCGAGACAGCGGGCGCCTCACGCGGCCTGACCGTGGTCGCCAAGGGTGGCCACAACGATGAGAGCCACAATCACAATGACGTCGGCTCAGTCATTGTTGCCAGCGACGGTGTGCCCGTCGTCGTCGATGCCGGGCGTCCCACCTACACGGCCCAGACGTTCAGCGAGAACCGCTATGCCCTGTGGATGATGCAGAGCTCCTGGCACAGTGCCCCTGTCATTGCGGGCCACACGCAGCTGACGGGCTCCGACCACGCCGCGAGCGCAGTGTCTGTTGATAATGATGCGCTTTCGTTCGAGCTCGCGTCAGCCTATGGTCTGGCCGACCGGGTCAGCTGGAATCGAGTGGCGCGGCTAGACCGATCTGCACGCTCGGCGACCGTTCACGACAGCTGGACATGGCTCGATGACGCGCTGCGCGACGCGAGTTTGAGCGAGGTTCGTCTTCTGCTCGCTGGCCACGTCACGCTGTTCTCGGGCACGGCCCGAGTCGTCCCGCTCGACGGCGCGACGCCGGTGGAACTGACATGGAACCCCCCTGCACCGGCGAGGCTCACTGCCAGGCACCTCGACGACCCACTGCAGACGGACGTTTGGGGTGAGAGGCTCACGAGACTCGACATCGATGTGTCCGCGCTTTCAGAGGTGACGGTGACGATAAGGCAAGATTGCTCAGGAGGAGAACGATGAACGAGCCCAATGCGCCGCTCGCGGCATCCAGGCGAAAAGCGATTCTGCGTGCCCTCGCGAGTGCCGGCTCCGTGCGCATTACCGCGCTCACTGACCAGCTCGGAGTCACTGCCGTCACTCTGCGCCGAGACCTGAAGCTCATGGAGGCGGAGGGGCTGCTGCTTCGAGTGCACGGAGGTGCCGTACCGCCCGAAGGTGGCATCGTCGCTGACGCCGTGGAACGGCGAACGACGATTAGCACTGTCGGGGTGCTCGTGCCGTCGCTCAGCTACTACTGGCCGGGTGTTGTCCGCGGCATCGAAGAGCGTGCGAGCTCCAACGGTGCGCGCGTGCTGGTGCGCGGAACGTCGTATGAACTTCAGGATGAGCGCCCGGTTCTGCAGCGCATGGTCGAACGTGAGGGAGCAGATGCGTTCATCGTCGCTCCCAACACCGATACTCCACACGCGGGGGATGTCGTGGAGTGGCTGCACGATACCGGGCTGCCGTTCGTGCTTGCAGAACGCGATGCGACCATGCCGGTTGACAGCACGCCTGCCGAGTCCGTCACGACCGACCACGCTTTGGGCGCGGCCATGGCCGCACACCATTTGGCAGAGCTTGGGCACCGGCGCCTCAGTTTGATCACGACGCAGGATTCTCCGACATCTCGCAAAATCATCAGCGGGTGGCGACCCGGGTGTGCGTCAGTGAACGTCACGGCAACTGAGCACGTCGTCGCCGACCATCGGACTCCTGAGTTCGGCACGTCAGCGGCGCGGATCCTCGATCGGTTGAAAGACGAGGGGGTGACGGGCGTGCTCATTCACCCGGATGCCGTGGCTCTCGCCATTGTGGATCTCGCTCTTGCTCGAGGTCTGTCGATTCCGGGCGACCTCTCGGTGATCGCGTATGACGATGAGATTGCTCGCCTCGGCAGCCCGGCTCTCACGGCTGTCCATCCACCGCGTTTCGAGCTCGGCCGCACAGCCTACGATCTGCTCCTCGGTCGCCTCGCCGACCCGGACCGGGCCGCGCATCGGGTGCTCCTCAGCCCCTCCCTCAATGTGCGCGCGTCGGCGGCTGCACCGGGAACGCCGTCGTGATCAGCCGCTTCGAGCATTCCCCGTGGTCGTTCTGGGCAGAGGGTTCCACTGACGAGCACGACGCCCAGCGTGCCTACCAGGCAACGCTGAAGCGAGAGCATCCTTCGTGGCGAATCGGCGACGACTGCGTCATCTCTGAGCTCGCCTCCGTGCACCCTGCCCAGTTCTCCCTTGGAGATCGCAGCTACATCGCCGCATCCGCCTACGTTACCGATCGGATCGTGATTGGCTCTGACTGCTCGGTGAACCCGTTCTGCGTCGTCCGCGGCGACGTCTCGATGGGTGACGCCGTCCGCATCGGAGCCCACACGTCGATTCTCGGCTTCAATCACTCGATGGAACCGGGCACCGAGGTCTTCCGGCAACCTCTCGTGACCTCCGGCATCAGCATCGGAGACGATGTCTGGATCGGTTCCCACGTTGTCATTCTCGATGGCGTCACCGTCGGGAGTCACGCCGTGATCGGCGCGGGCGCCGTCGTCACAAAGAACGTGGCGTCCGGAGCCGTCGTGGTCGGCAATCCCGCTCGGTTCGTTCGTTGGCGGGTGCCACCGACGTCTGCGGGCGAGGCCGACTCCCCGCTCGGCGACGAGGCAGCGGCGTTTGCCGAGCGTGCCCGATCCCAGGTGCACGACGTGCTTGATCGGTCGTGGGATGCTGGCCGGCAACTGTACACGGATCGCCCCGGGATTCCCGTGAGCGTGCGCGCCCAGTGCGACGCCATCGAGTTGTCGATGCTGCTCACCGGAGCGCCGCCCCCGAATGTCACGGCGAGTGGGCAGCGCGAGATGCTTCGAGGCTGGCAGGACCCTCAGACGGGACTCGTCGCGTCGATCGACGGTCACGGGCGCCAGTCGACCTCGGCGTTGTTCGAGAACGGGGACGTCGCCTATCACATCGAGTGCGTCGGGTACGCTCTCGACCTGCTCGGGTCGGCATTCCCTCATTCGCTAAGGGTCGTGACGGAAGGCTCTGCGGAAGAACTCGCCCGTCGGCTCAACAATCTTCCCTGGGCTCGGAATGCCTGGGGCGCAGGGCACGTCGTCGATGCCATTGGCACAGCGGTCCATTGGAGTCGACGGCGCGGCGATGTCGTGCCGGATGGATTCCTGGAGACATTGTTCGGATGGCTCACCACGCACTCCGATGCACGCACGGGGATGTGGGGCGATCCGACGCCTGACGATGGACTGCTGCAGCCCGTTAACGGCTTCTATCGGGCTTCGCGTGGCACGTTCGCGCAGTTCGGAGTGCCAATCCAGCATCCGGATGCCGTGGTCGACACGGTTCTCAGGCACGCGCACGAAAGCCGGTTCTTCAGCCCGGCGGCGCAAAACGCGTGCAACGTCCTCGACGTGGCGCATCCGCTGTGGCTCACGAGGGCGACGGGGTATCGGTCAGAAGAGGTGCGGGAGCTCGCCACCCGATTGCTCCGGGATGCACTGGCTCGTTGGACGGACGGTTCCGGGATCGGGTTTCGTGCGTCGCCGGGTTCGGTGAACGGCCAGCCTGACGCGAATCCGGGATTGCAAGGAACGGAGATGTGGCTCTCGACGATTTGGTATCTCGCAGACCTGATCGACGTGTCCCCCGCACTCGGCTATCGCCCTCGAGGCATTCACCGTCCGGAGCCCGGCGCGCACTTCTGAGGCGCGGCGGTGGGGCGCGTGGTGATCATCGCGAGTTCGAGAGCGTCGCCCACCGGCTACCGTCGTCGAACGATGTAGTGCGCACCGGAGGGCGACGTCCACTCGAGCGAACCGTCGGAAAGCCGGGATACCTGCCAGTTTGTCGCGTGCTTGAGCACGTGATGTTTTCGGCAGAGGCACGTGAGATTGTCAGACGTTGACGTGCCGCCGTCTTCCCACGCGACAATGTGATCGATATCGCACCGCCAGGCCGGAGCATCGCAGTTGACGAAACCACACGTGACATCTCGAAGGCGAATATCTCGCTTGAGCTGATCGCTGAGCCGGTATTTGTGTGGATCGACAATGCGATGTGCACCGGTGATCGGGTCGGTGAGAACGCGGGTGAAACTTGCCGCTGATCCGATGATTGTTGCGGCGGTTTCTGGGTCAATGGGCCCGTAGCCTGCGAGGTCTGCTGGTTCGCTGCTGTGGCCGAGAAGACTGAGGATGGGAACTGTAACGACAACGCCAGGGCGCAACGCGGCGAACTGCGCCCGTGTCAACGTCACCGTGCCATCGGGCCCAATCTCGGCCTGGGTCTCAGACTCGGTTTCAGTTTCGGTCTCAGTCGTGTGGTCGCATGTGCCCGTCGTGTTCTTTGATGCTCGGCGTTCTGCCAGCCCGGTGACGAGGGTTTCGGTGACGGAGTCTGCTTCGATCTGCCGCAGCGTGCGGTCATCGCCCGCCTTTTTCACTCGCAGAGCGTGAGAGCGTGCTTCCTCTGCGATCGCGAGAGCGGCATCTGCGGAGTGGTAGATGTTGGTCCAGGCCATGCCGTCTTCATCGGGGACCATTTCGATCTGCCGATTCTCGAACGCCGTCTTCTTGCGCTTCTGGATCGATTCTGGGTGCAGCCGTTCACGGAGTTTACGCACGGACTGCTTGAATCGTGTCGGTGATTGCGTGCGGGCCAAGCCGACGATCTGCTCGTCGAATTCTGCGCGGGCCTCCTGAGGGAGTGACCATGCCTGCTGTGCTGCGGTACGCGCGTGAAGATACGAGGTGAACCCCAGCCGGAGTGCGTCCATTGTCTGAGGAAGATCGGTCACGAGCGTCTCCGCTTCGCGCACCATCGCTTCAGCCGCGCGATCACTGATTCCCATGCGAGCTGCCACTTCGGAGACGAAGGAACGTTCCATCGCGTCATCGTCTGAGATGCGGTCGAGGTGTGATCGGGATGAGCTATGCGCCACTACTGCATCACGTGACCGCCTGTAGTTGGAATGCGCCCGCTGCAGACTGTCGATGACGTTGGACTGGGCACGCTGTGCTGACTCATGCGCGAGACTCAGCTCGTCAAAATCGGAGCCGAGCACCTCGTCATACCCTGCCACTGGTGATTCGCATTCATTGTCGAGCTCGATCACATCGCGGATCATCCAATACCGATCGGGCAGCCGAGCTCCTTCATCGCCCATCGGCACGGGGCGACGGAGCATCGAACACAACTCCCGCGAATTCATGACTCAAGAATACCGTAATTCGAATACATTTGCTAGTCTTTGCAGGCATAAATTCGAATGTTTCTTCTCCTGCAGTGTGAGTACTCGTTGTGATCACGTGTGCCGCTTCTCATGTTGTACGAGTCCAAGCGAATCAAAGAGCCGTATAGATGTGTACGTTGTGCGCACTTGCACAACATCCGCTGAATAGACTCGATGCCATGAGCCAGCAACGCGAGTTCGTCAGCGCCGGGCGCACCACGATCATCACCGTCTCGGGCATCGACACCGGAATCGACTACGTTCTCGTGCATGGCATCGGCATGGGGCACCGCTACTGGTCAGACTTCGCCGAGGCGCTGGGGCGCACCGGGCGGGTCTTCGCCCTCGATCTGCCCGGGTTCGGAGATGCGCCAGAGCCTGAGGAGCCGCTCGACATGGCGGCATCCGGTGATCTCATCGCCGAGATCGTCGAGAGTGAGGGGCTGCGCAATCCCGTGCTCGTCGGCCACTCGATGGGCACCGAGATCGTGGTCGAGGCGGCCGCGAGGCACCCCGAGAGCGCTCATCGCGTCGTGCTCATCGCCCCGACTGTCAATCCGCGTGAGCGCACAGCGGCCAAGCAGGCACTGCGGATGCTGCAGGATGTGTCGATGTCGAAGCCCAAGGTGATGGTTCTCGGCGTCATGTACTACGTCAAGGCCGGCCCGCGCTGGTACATCAAAAAGCTCGGCACGATGCTCGAGCACCACGTTGAAGAGACACTGCCGAAGGTGAAGGCACCCGTGCTCGTGATGCGCGGCCGCACCGACACCATCGTGCCCGATTATTGGGCACGCGAGGTCACTCGGCTCGTGCCTGACGGCCGCTACGTCGAGCTTGACGGGCACGGCCACGAAGCGATGATTACCGGCGGAGTGCAGATCGCGAAGCTCGTCGCCGAGCATGCTGGCGCCGAGCTTCCCGACGAAGACGATATCGTCGCCGCTCCCCCGCTGACGTTAATCGGGCGTGCACGTATTTGGGCAGCCGACTACCTCTACGCGGGCTCCCGCCAGGTTCTGTCGCTTCTGCGGCGCCGACCGCCGGCGCGCTACCTCAAGGGCGATCGCCACAAGCCGGTCATCGTGCTGCTGCCCGGCGTCTACGAAACGTGGGTGTTCATGGCGCCGATCGCCGACCGGCTCTCGAAGGCCGGCTATCGCGTGAACGTCGTGTACGGCATGAAACACAATCGCCGGCCCATCGTCGACACGTCACGGATGCTGCAGCGCGCCCTTGAGCGCGTGCACGTTCCGTCGGCGGGTCGCATCATCGTTGCCCACAGCAAGAGCGGGCTGATCGGCAAGCATCTGATGAGCGAGGCGGATCTCGGTGTGCGCGGCATGGTGACGCTGTGCACGCCATTCGCTGGATCGAAGCTCGCGACCTACACCGTGGGCAAGACGCTGCGTGAGTTCGGTCCGACGAACGGCACCATCACGGCGCTTGCCGGCGAAACGTCGGTGAATGAGCGAATCACTTCGCTCTCGCCGTCTTTCGACCCGCACATTCCGGGCGGCAGTGCCCTCGACGGTGCCCGCAACATTCCGCTGCTGGGAGCCGGGCACTTTCTGACGCTCGCCTCGGAAGAGGCGGCGGACTCGGTGCTCGCCGAGGTGGAGCGCATCGCGGATCGGCAAAGCTGACGGCGGGTCTCGTTCTTCTATGAGCCACAGAGCTGGGCATGGCTCAAACATGTGGTCCGGTGCGAGGCTGGGGCAGATGCTCCGTCACTCAGCGAGTGACTCGCGCAGCCCGCGCTCAAAATCGGGTAGATCGTGAATAACGGTGGCCCGGATGAGGCCCATGTCAATATATGCGTAACCGTGCGAGATTCGGTTCCGCGTGGCCCAGATGATCTTCCAGTCGTCGCCGAATGTCCGATCACGAAATCGTTCAGATGTCTCGGATATTGCCTCAATCGCTGATGCAAGACGAAGACTGACAGCATCCGCAACCGTCTGATCATCGAGGTCGGATCGTTCGAGATGCTGGTGAAGCACCGCGAGATGGTCCAGTGCATCGCAGACGAGTTCGTGATCGTTCCTCGTCATAATGGCACTGCCTCATCGAGGACGCGATCAGCCAGATGCCCTCGAAGGCTCCCGCGAGGAACGACGTCGACAGTTGCGCCGAGGAGGTTCGCAAGTTCGCTCTCCAGCCGCGAGAGTGCGAAGAGCCCGAGTCCTTCTGGCCAATCGACGAGAAGGTCAATGTCGGATTGCGCAGAGTTCGTCCCGCGAGCGACGCTGCCAAATACCCTGACGTTGCCGGCCCGGTATGTCGCCGCGAGGTCACGCACCTTCCCTCGGTTCCGGGCAAGCCGTCGCCCCAGATCTGTCGTTCCGCGAAACCGGAGAAGACGCGACACTTCAGGCTGGCTTCGGCCTGTTGCAGCGGCGATCTCCCGCTGTGTCATCCCGGCTTGCGCGCCGATACGAACAGCACTCACCAACAAGCTCCGTGAGCGCTCGTGCAAGTCGTCCGCGGCCTTGGCATCGGCCCGGAGCCGCTCGCCGAGCGGACTTATCGCCCGTATCCTCATATGGATGTCTCTCGGTCGCGCCTTCACTGTTCTGTGGGGCGCGAATGCCGCGTCGAACCTCGCTGACGGACTGGCGTTCGTATCAATGCCGCTCCTCGCGGCATCCCTCACCGACGATCCACGCCTCGTTGCCGGGGTCGCTACCGTGTATGCGCTGGTGCGCCTTCTCGTTGCGCTGCCCGTCGGTGTCTTTGTTGACCGCACCGATCGGCGCACCCTCCTGGTCACGGCAAACCTGCTGCGAGGGGCGAGCGTTCTCGCCCTCGCCCTGTGCGTTCATGTCGGCGCGGGCGGGCTGATTCTGCTGTACGTCGCCATCGCTGTGATCGGAACACTCGAAACCGCAGCCGACAACGCTGCCGTCTCGATTGTGCCGAGCATCATTCGAGACCACGACCTCGATCGGGCGAATGGGCGTATCTCGGCGGCGCAGCTCGTCGCCGATGAGTTCGTAGGCCCTCCGCTGGGCGGCGTGCTCTTCGCCCTCGCGGCCTCGGCGCCCATCTTTGCAATGGGTGGCTTGTGGGCGGGCGCCGGGCTGCTCGCACTGGCGCTTCCCATGCGTAAGACGGGGACGAGTGAGAACGCACTCCCCCCGAAAGGCACGACGACGGTATGGCAGGAGGCCGTGGCCGGCACTCGTTGGCTTGCACGGCATCGCATCGTGGGAAGCCTTGCGCTGATTGGCGCCGTGGCCAGCGTCGGCTACATGATGCCGTTCTCGATTCTCGTGCTCTTTGCGCAGCAGCGCCTCGGTGTCGACGACGCCGGATACGGCGTGATCCTCGCTGTGTCTGCGCTTGGAGGACTTGTCGGCTCTGTGGCAACGCCCCGCATTCGCTCTCATCTCGGCTACCGCTGGACGATCGTCGCGAGTCTCGTCACCGGTTCGGTTTCACTGATCGCACTTTCGACCACTGAGAGTGGCGCGCTAGCTGCCGTGTTGCTCGCCGTCTACATTCTGCATGCTGTCGTGTGGGGAATCTGCGCGACCTCATTGCGTCAGCGTCTGGTTCCTGATGAGCTTCGCGGCCGAGTGAACGCGGCGACGCGAGTCATGAGTCTCGCCGGTCTCGCACTCGGCTCCGGCCTCGGTGGAGCGCTCGCGCTCGTTCACATTGCGCTGCCTATGCTCGCGGGCGGCTTCGTGTTTCTGCTGTGCTCTGTGGCCGCCGTCGCGTTGCTGCGAAACCTCAACCGCGAGTGATGCAAACCGGTCAGGGAAGGCGCGGGAGTGCCGCAACCCGCGACAAGGTCACGCACACTGCCACGATCTCGGGCGATCAGCGCAGCGCAGACTTCTCAATCAGCGCACGCAGTTGCTCCGCATCGGCGGGCAGCATCGTCACCCGCTGCGGTGCGTCGAAAAGCGCACGGGTCTCCGCGTCAGCAACGATGGGTGTGCTCAGCGCCTCGGTGATCGTGTCGGCAAATTTCTGCGGCTTCGCCGTCTCGAGCACCAGCATCGGCACTCCCGGCTCCACGTGCTCTCGAGCCACCTTCGCACCATCTGCCGTGTGCGGGTCGAGGGTGACACCGTGGCTCTCAAAGAACGCACGAATGGTGCGCAGTCGATCCTCATGCGTGCTCGTGCCGCTCACGATACCGAACTCCGACTCGAACCGGCCCTGCTCGGCGGACAGGTCGAACGTGTCGTGATCGGCGAGCGTCTCCCACGTCGCCGCCGTGCGGTGCGGATCGCGACCGAGAAGATTGAAGACGAACCGCTCAAGGTTCGACGCGCGCGACACGTCCATCGACGGGCTCGACGTCGCGACGGTGTCCGCCGCAGATCGCGGGCGGTAGATGCCGGTACGGAAGAACTCGTCGAGAACGTTGTTCTCGTTTGTCGCGAGCACCAGCTTGCGAATGGGAAGCCCCATGAGTTTGGCGTAGAGACCAGACAGGATGTTGCCGAAGTTGCCCGACGGCACGGCAAACGACACCTCGACACCCTCGCGCTCGGCTTCGGGCAGGCGGTCGGTATAGCGCAGCCACGCCCACACGTAGTACGCGATCTGGGCAGAGATGCGGCCGAAGTTGATCGAGTTGACGGCGCCGATGCGGTGAGCCTTCTTGAAATCGAGATCCTGCGCCAACTGTTTGACGAGGTTCTGGCAGTCATCGAAAACGCCCTCAACGGCGATGTTGTGCACGTTCGCGTCGTGAAGCGAGTACATCTGCGCGCGCTGAAATGCGCTCATGCGCCCCTGGGGCGAAAGCATGAACACCGAGACCCGGTCGCGGCCGCGGAGGGCATGCTCGGCAGCCGACCCGGTGTCGCCCGATGTAGCACCGAGCACGTTGAGCACGCCGTCGGTCTTCTCCAAGACGTAGTCAAGGGCTTCGCCGAGAAACTGCATAGCCATGTCTTTGAACGCGAGCGTCGGTCCCTCAGAGAGCCCGACGAGGGTCAGGCCGTCGCCGATGTCACGCAGCGGCACCATCTCCGCCGACGCGTACCTGGCGGGGTCGTATGCCGCCCGGCACAGGCGGGCGAGGTCGTCACGCGGAATGTCTGTCGCAAAGAGCCCGATGACCTCGGTCGCCAGGTCTGCATAGTCGAGGTGGCGCCACCGCTCGAGATCGACTGAGTCGATCTGCGGCATCCGCTCGGGTACCGCCAGTCCGCCGTTGGGTGCGAGCCCCTCAAGAAGAATGTCGCAGTAGTGCCCGATGACACCGCCGCGTGTGGAGATGTACTGCACGTGATGGGCCCTTCGCTGGTCGGTCGCTGTCAATCGTACGTGAGCGCGAAGGCTGTTTCAGGGCAGACGCGGGATTGCCGCCACCAGTTGGCGCGCGTATGCGGTGGCGGGAGAGGTGAGGATGCCGCCAGTGTCGCCTTCTTCGACGACACTGCCGTCTTTCAGCACGATGGTGCGCTCGCACAGTGCCGCGACGCTCGTGAGGTCGTGCGACACCATGAGCAGAGCGAGGCCCGTCTCGTCGCGCAGCCTCCGCAGCACGTCGATCACCTGAATGCGCGTCGTGACGTCGAGTGCGCTCACCGGTTCGTCGGCCAACAGCACCTTCGGCCGGCACACGATCGCCCGGGCGATTGCGATGCGTTGGCGCTGCCCTCCCGAGAACTCGTGCGGAAAGCGCCGCAGCACGTCGCGATCCAGACCGACGGATGCCAGAGCCTCGCCCACGCGCTCGCGCGCGGCGTCGCCCGCTGCAATGTCGAGCGAACGCAGGGGCTCGGCAACGATGCGGTCGATGCGCTGCCTCGGGTCGAGCGACGAGTACGGATCTTGATAGACCGTCTGCACCGACGATCGGAAACGTCTCATGAGGCCGCGGTCGCGCCGGGCGAGCGGCGCGCCGTCGAACAGCACAGCACCGCTCGTCGGGGCGATGAGTCCAAGCAGAAGCGACAGGATCGTCGACTTGCCGGCCCCGGACTCCCCCACGAGTCCGATGCTCTCACCCGCGTCGATCGAGAACGACACGTCGTCGACGACAGTCCGCCCTCGCCCATAGGCGAACGAAGCGCCTCGAAGCTCGAGAAGGCTCATGCGTCACCCCCATCGAGCGTGCGATCAAGAGCACGAGCACTCTCGACGAGGCGCTGCGTGTACTCGTGCCGTGGCGTATCGATGACGTCGCGCACGGGACCGGATTCAACGGCGACGCCCCGGCGCAGAACCGTGACGCGCTGCGCCATGCGCGACACGACGGCGAGGTCGTGGCTGATGAACAGCAGCGCCATGTCGCGTTCGGCAACGCATCGATCGAGCAGGTCGAGCACCTCGTTCTGCACGGTCACGTCGAGCGCGGTCGTCGGTTCGTCGGCAATCAGCAGACGAGGATGCGCCGCAAGCGCGATGGCGATTGCGGCGCGCTGGCGTTGGCCGCCCGAGAGCTCGTGGGGGTACGCCCGCGCAAGGCGCTCCTCGGGCAGAGCGACATCGACGAGCGCGTCGCGAACCGCAGCGGACAGTTCCCGGCCGCGCAGCCCGCGGTGCCTGGCGATGGGCTCGGCGATCTGCCTTCCCACGCGCATGAGCGGGTCAAGGGCCGTGAGCGGCTCTTGAAAAACAATGGATGCCGCTGGGCCACGAAGCGGACGCAGCATCCGGTCTGACGCTCCGATCACCTGCTGGCCGTCCAGCAGCACAGAGCCGTGCGCGGTAAGACCCGCGTCAAGCAGCCCGGTCACAGCGAGAGACGTCACCGACTTGCCCGACCCCGATTCTCCGATGAGGCCGACGCGCTCGCCGGCATCCACCGTGAATGAGAGGTCGCTCACCAAGGTGTCGCCGTCGCGCGTGCGAACGCTCAGCCCTGCTACCTCGAGACAGCTCATCGTCGCCTCCTCGTCGGGTCGGCGACGTCGCGAAGTCCGTCGGCGATGAAGTTGACGCCGAGCACCAGAACGACGAGCGCGATTCCGGGAGCGATCGCGCCGACAGGGGCCGTGAGCACCGTGCCCTGTGCTTCCTGCAGCATGCGTCCCCACGACGCGTTGGGCGGCGGTGCGCCGAGCCCGAGATACGAGAGACTTGCCTCGGCCAGCACGGCGATTCCGAACTGCAGAGCCAGGTTGACGCCGAGCATAGGCGCGATGTTGGGCAGAATGTGCGCACCGACGATGCCGGGCCAGCGAGTTCCGCTTGTGCGCGACGCCGTGATGTACTGCTCGCCGAGCACGCGGCGCGCAAGAATGCGCACAAGCCGCGCGACGACGGCCGACTGGGCGAGCCCGATGGCAAGGATCGCCGACCACAGCGATGCTCCTTGCACGGCGACAACGAGCATCGCGAGCAGCAGCACGGGGAAGGCGATCACCACGTCGAGCGCCGCCGACAGGGTGTCGTCGAGCCACGGCCACGCAAACGCGGCGACAAGGCCGAGCACGAGGCCGAGCACCGCGGCGATCGCCACCGAGCCCGCTCCAACGGTGAGGGCAATGCGCGCACCAACCATGAGCTGGGTCATAAGATCGCGCCCGAGCTTATCCGTGCCGAGCCAGTGTGTAGCGTTCGGCGACTCGAGTCGCGTTCCGCTCGTGTCCGCCTGCTCGTAGGGCAGCCAGAACAGCGAGACAAGGGCAAGAAGAACAATGGATGCCGCCAGCACGCTGCCGATCACCAGAACGGCACGGCGTCCCCGGCGGGCCCGTGCCTTGCGAGGCGCGGCTGCGGCGGCATCCTGTGTGGCGATGTCGCTCATCGATTACCCGAGACGCTCTGGCGCAAACGCGGGTCGACGAGGCGCTGGGCAATGTCGGCGGCGAAGCCGACGAGCAGCACGAAGAGTGTGCTCACCACGAGAATGCCCTGAATGTTGGGGTAGTCGTGCTGGGCGATGGCGTCGAGCAGCATGTTGCCGAGCCCAGGCAGGGTGAACACGCTCTCGACGACGACGGCGCCGAGCAGCGTCGTCGACAACTCGATGCCGAGAATGGCGATCACCGGAACAGAGCCGTTGCGCAGCCCATGCCGCCACAGCGCCTGCGCCATGCTCGCTCCTCCTGCCCGCGCGGTGCGCAGGTAGCCGCTGCCCACGACGTCAAGCGTCGCAGCCCGCACATACCGAGTGAGCGAGGCGCTCATCACTACGGCGATTGTGATGATGGGGAGGGCAAGCGCCGTGAGCGCCTCCCCCGGATTCTCCCAGTCATCGCGGGGAAATCCGCCGCTCGGCAACACCCCGAGCGCGAGGGCGAAGATCCAGACGAGAATGATGCCGATCCAGAACACCGGAATGGCAATGCCCACCTGGGCGAAGCCCGAAAGCAGTGTGCCGTACCAGCGGTCGGAACCGACAGCGGCGGCGACGCCCGCGACGAGTGCGATCGCGAGCCCGAGCGCGAATGCCAGAAGTGTGAGCGGCATCGTCACCCGCAGGCGAGCCGTCACCTCGGGAAGCACGGGGAGCCCGCTGATGTAGGACTCGCCCAGATCAAAGCGCAGCATCTGCCCCGCCCACGTGGCGAACTGTTCGGCAAGTGGCCTGTCGCTGCCCACCTGCGCTCGCGCCGCGGCGATCTGCTCCGGCGTCGCGTTCACCGAGAGCAGCGCGTTCGCCGGGTCGCCCGGCAGCAGCCTGAGCAGCACAAAGATCACGACCAGGGCGACGACGAGCGACAGCACAAGGAACGCGAACCGGCGGATCAGGTAAGAGGGCATGCCCTGCGAACTTACTCCTTGACGATGTCGTACGCGTAGAATTGTGAGTTGAGCCCGTTGACCGGGTAACCCGTCACGTCAGACGCGGCGACGACGATCTGCGGGTAGAGGTACAGCCACACGCTCGCAGCATCCTCGGCGATCTTTTTGTTCACCTTCTTCAGCAGCTCGGTCTGCTCATCCGTTGTCTCCGCCTGCTCGGCGTCTGCCACCCACTGCTGCACATCGGCGTTGTCGTAGCCCCAGTAGAAGTCAGGGTCGCCGTACCAGACGACGTCACGATCGTTCACATGCTCCTGCAGCGTCGCCTCGAAGTCACGGTCTTGGAAGACCTTCGTGTACCACTCGTCTGCGGTGATCGTGTTAATCGTCACGGTGATGCCCACCTTTGCGAGCTCCGACTTGAGAAACTCGGCGACGGCCGGATGCGGGTCGTAGCTCGGAGTGTCGAGCGTGAACGAGAATCCGTCGGCGTAACCCGCTTCGGCCAGTTGATCCTTCGCCAACTGCGGGTCGTAGGGGTTGACGTCTGTCAGGTCTTCGTACCAGGGATCCGTCGGCGGCACCATCGATCCGATGAGCTGACCATAGTCGCCCCAGATGGAGTTCAGCAGCTTCTTGCGGTCGATCGCCGAATACACAGCCTTGCGCACCAAAGCGTTGTCGAACGGCTCGACTCGGTCGTTGAACGCGAGCAGCTCCTTCGTCGTCGACGACCCGTCGTTCACTACGTAGTCGTCGTTGCCGTCGAACTGGCTCAGTGCATCAGGGCTCTGAACACTCGTGATGATGTCGATCTGGCCGCTGATCAATGCGTTGTTCTGCGACGTCGCATCGGTGTAGTAGTGAAAGACAACCTCGGCGTTCTTCGCCTTCGTGCCCCAATAGTCGTCCCAGCGCGCCAGGCTCAGCGTGCTGCCGCGCTTCCATTCGTCGAGCGTGTATGGCCCCGTGCCGTCTTCGCTGGTCTTGAGGTCTGTCGCCTCGTCGTTCACGATCGAAACGTAGCTGAGGTTGTAGGTGAACGAGATGGAGCGCTGACTCAGTGTGAAGACGACGGTGCTCTCGTCAGGCGTCTCGATCGACTCGATAACATCGAAACTCGACTTGCGTGCCGATTGCGAGTCTTCGGCCGTGACCGCCTCGACGCTCGACTTCACGTCTGCAGAGGTCAGCGGGTCGCCGGAGTGGAACGTGACGCCCTCGCGAAGCGTGAACGTGTACGTCAGACCATCGTCGCTCACCTCTTCGCTCTCCGCCAGCAGCGGCTCTACCTCTCCGTCGTCCGTGAGCTTGTACAGCCCCTCGTAGACGTTGCCGCTGAGGGCCTCGGTGACTCCCTGCCCGCCTCCGCCCGTGTTGCTGAGATTCTGCGGCTCATACAGCGAGCCGATGTTGATCGTCGCGTCGTCGCCGCCCGCGTCGCCTGACCCGCCGGCCGAGCAGCCCGTCAACACGAGGGCTGCGGCGGCAATGGTTGCGACAAGGGCAAGCTCACGTTTCACTGCGTTCTCCAGATGATGTTCTTTTCACCCGCGGTCACGGGCACGGCAAAGCGATTCTGAACTGGCGGCATCGGGCAGTTGTATGCCGACGAGAATCCGCACGGCGGCACGAACGCGCGGTTGAAATCAAGCGTGACGGGTCCGGCCTCGCCAAAGCCGTCGCTGGACGACGCGCGCTGCACAAACAAAAACCGGCCAGCACCGTACGTGCCTGTCTCGTCGTCGCGGCCGTTTGTCGGGTCGCCAAAAACAAGCAGCAGTCTCCCGCCGTCGTCGAAGGCCGCGAAGTTATAGCGCGTGCCGTCACGCGAGAAGGTGATGTCGCCCGGCACGACGAGATCGCGTGTTCCGCCGTTGTCGCGAATGTGCTCGAACGGCACCGTGCGGTCGATCCCGATGGGCGTGAACTGAGCTTCAATGACCCACTCTGGAT
Organism: Paramicrobacterium chengjingii; assembly: GCF_011751765.2. Lineage (GTDB taxonomy): Bacteria > Actinomycetota > Actinomycetes > Actinomycetales > Microbacteriaceae > Paramicrobacterium > Paramicrobacterium chengjingii. Next base: position 178,511 of record NZ_CP061169.1, on the reverse strand, counting down.
CATCGTCGAATGCGTCGATTCGATCGAACGCGTGCATCGCTGGAGCGTCGGCGTCCCAGAAGCGCAGACCGTACTGCGTCTCGCCGGTGTCGATGTCACTGCGCTTCAGCTCGGTGACGGTGACGGATGCCGGTGCGTCGGCCTGCTCCTTCGCCAGTGCGGGCTGCTCGCCAACGGGGAGCCATCGCGTTTCGACGAGGGCGAGGTTGCCGGTCGGTGCCGTAACAGCGCGACGGCGATCGTCCCGCCAAACAGCGTGATGCGCGCGAGCCGAAGCGGGCTCGTCTGGTGAAGCAGAGGGGGATTCGGGCATGGCACTTCCGATTATCGGGCGCAGGGGACTCCGCCGCGAATCGCGACGTCATGAAGCGCAACGAGTTCGGGGCGCTCAATATTCCGCACTCAGTATTCCGCCGACCACATGACGCGCGTTCACCCCGCAACGACCATCTCCCGGCACCACTTGGATGACCACCACAGTTCAGATGTCACAAATGGCTCTTACGCGGGCCGAAAAACCACCGATTTCGACACATGAACTCGCGGCTGAACGCTACACCAGGTCGAACGGACCGTCGCGCCATGTGGGGTGCTCGGGCACCCAACCGAGCTCCGCGGCACGAGCATTCGTGCTCGCGCGGCCCGTGGAACGCACCGTCAGCTGTGTCTCATTGCCGCCCGCGGCCCACACGAGTTCTGGCGCCCACTCGTCGGCGTCTGCGGGATCGTCGTCCACGATGTTCACGATCCCGCGCGGCCAGTCGAGCGCCTTGACGACGGCGAGTGCTGCATCGTCGACGTGCACGAACGACGTATGCCGCACTGTCGCGACGACGTCTCCCCCCTCCGCTCGATCGTGAATTCTCCCTCCGCGTCCGAACCAGGTGCCCCGGCCGTACAGCATCCCCATGCGCAGCACGACGCCATTCTCAAGGCTGAGCACTCCCGCTTCAAGCGATTCAACTGCGGGGAAGAGGCTCTCATCCGTATCGGGATCGCGTGCGATGGCGACAGATTCGTCGCCCGGCTCGGTTTCCGGCTCCCCCACCCAGGAGATGCTCTCGGCCACCATGCGAGTGACGCCGGCGTTCTCGGCGGCGGCCACAAGGTTGCGCGTGCCCACGATGCGCAGGTGGGAGTTTCCGGCGAAGTCCTCGGTGGCGAGGTCGGTCAGCAGGTGCACAATGGCGTCGGGACTGACGTCAGTGACGACGGCGTTGACGGATGCCGCGTCGCGGGCGTCCATAACAGCGCGCTCTGCCCCTGCCGCCTGTGCCGGCAGCAGCCTGTCGGCACTGCGACTCGTCGCAATCACCTCGTGCCCCGCCGCGGTCAGGAGCGGAACGACCCGCGACCCGATCACACCGGTCCCCCCAGCGACCAAGATCCTCATGCCGCCATTCTCCCCGTCTGAGCGGCGAACGTCTAGAGCCGCTGTTGTGGGGTCATCGGGCGCTCAGTGCACGTACTCGAGCAGGTCGCTGCCCACCCGGCGCAGTCCGTCAATGACCGAGAGCCTCGTCACGAGGTCAGTATCGGCAAACGACGTCGCAACGGCATACGCAACACCGGCACGTGGCCCCCGCAAGACGCCGGCCTCGGCGCGCACGCCCGGCTCTGAACCTGTCTTGTTGAACAGCGTGAGACCGTGCGTTCCGCTGCGGTGCGACAGCGGGTCGAGGCCGAAAGCCGAGGCGACGAGCGACAGATCCATGTTGAGCGACAGCCAGTCGACGACGCGTTGACTCGCCGTGTGGCTCATCGCCTCTCCCCTGGCGAACTCGGCGAAGAGCCACGTGAGCTCCTTCATGGAACCAACCGACAGGTGAGGTGCGTCGTCTGGGCCCCGATGATCGCGAGCGACGTCGAGCAGAGCCGTGCGCCGAAGCCCGAGGTTCTCGGCACGCAGTCGCACGGCGTCGAGCCCGATCTGCCGCAGCAGCACGTTCATCGCGAGGTGATCGTTGGACGAGCCGATGAACGCTGCGAGATCGGCGATCGGAAACGACGGGGCCTGAAGATGCTGCCAGAGGCCAGCATCCGCCGCCTGATCCTGCGACTCGCGGTCGAGAATCATCAGCGACTCGAACGCGGGATCGTCGAGCCGAGAGGCGACGTCGGCGAGCAGCAGCGTCGTGCCGATGCCCGCCGTCGGCATCACGATGTAGTCATCGATCGAGAACAGCTCTCTGCCGCTCGCGAGATCAATTGCTCGAGCAGAGACCTGAACGCCATTGCGGGCAAGCAACGCGAGCGCTCGAAAACCAGACGCGAACGTATCGGCCGTTTCTTCTGAGCGATGGCGAGCTCGGCGGGCACTCTGGCGCACTCGGCGACCGGGTTCACGTGTGGGGGAAGCCACAGACTACGTCCTCCTTCGGACCGGAACTTATATACCGGCATTCCGACGTCGCGTTCCCCCGCGTTCTCGCACCGTCGGCACAGACGGTTTTACCAGATGGTGACGCGCTCTTCCGGGTTAAGCCAGAGTGCGTCACCTTCTTCGACTCCAAACGTAGTGTAGAACTCGTTGAGATTCCTCACAATCTGGTTGCATCTAAATTCGTTCGGCGAGTGCGGGTCGATGGCAAGCAGACGGATCGTCTCGGCATCCCGTCCCTTCTGTCGCCAGGCCTGTGCCCACGAGAGGAAGAAGCGTTCGGAGCCGTTGAGGCCATCGATCTCGGGGGACTCGTCGTCGCCGAGTGAAAGCAGGTAGGCCTTCCACGCGATTCCGAGGCCACCGAGGTCCCCGATGTTCTCACCGATCGTGAGCGCACCGTTGACGTGGTGGTCGGGAACCTGCTCGGGTGCGAGCGCGTTGTACTGCTCGATGAGCGAACTTGTGCGCTTCTCGAATGCTTCCCTGTCGGCATCCGTCCACCAGTCGATTAGCCGCCCATCACCGTCGAATCGCGAGCCCTGGTCGTCGAAGCCGTGCCCGATCTCGTGACCGATGACCGCCCCGATCGCCCCGTAGTTCGCCGCGGCATCGCGTGAGGAGTCGAAGAACGGAAACTGGAGGATCGCCGCCGGAAACACAATTTCGTTGAAGCCTGGGTTGTAGTAGGCGTTGACGGTCTGAGGAGTCATGAACCACTCGTCGCGATCGAGCGGCTTGCCGATCTTCTCTACTTCGCGGTGCAGCTCGAAGCGGTTGGCCCGACGCACGTTGCCGACCAGATCGTCAGCGTCGATCGAGAGCTGCGTGTAGTCGCGCCATTTCACGGGGAACCCGATCTTCGGTGTGAACTTGTCGAGCTTCTCGAGTGCCCGCTTGCGCGTGGCAGGGCTCATCCAGTCGAGGGTCGTGATCGACTGCCTGTATGCCTCGACGAGGTTGCCGACGAGTTCATCCATGGCGGTCTTCGCCTCGGGCGGGAAGTGCCGTTCGACGTAGACGCGACCAACGGCCTCGCCCATGGCGCCCTCCACTAGCGAGACACCGCGCTTCCAACGCTCACGCTGCTCGGGCGTTCCAGTGATTGTGTGCCCGTAAAAGTCGAAATTCTCGGCGACGATCTCGTCGGTGAGATAAGGAGCTGCGCCGTGCAGAACCTTCCAGGCCAGCCAGTCCTTCCAGGCGTCGAGTTTCTCGTCAACGAGCAGCTCGGCGAGGCCCTCGAGGTATGACGGCTGCATGACGACGATCTCGGCGAGCGCGCTCTCGGGCACGTCAAGAGCGTTCTTCCACGGGGTCAGGTCGACTCCTGCCACGAGCGCGAGAGCATCGGTGCCGGAGTACAGGTTGTACGTCTTCTGCGCATCGCGGGTGGCGACGTTGTCCCAGTGATGCGACGCCAGTGCCGTCTCGAGATCGAAAACACGTCGCGCGCGCGCCTCGGCGTCGTCGAGCCCTGCGAGTTCGAACATGCGCTGCAGATGCGCGAGGTATGCCTCACGAATCTCGGCGAACGTTTCTTCGCGGTAATAGTTCTCATCTGGCAGGCTGATGCCGCCCTGCACCATGAACATGACGTACCGTTCCGGGTTGCCCGGGTCGTTGTCGACCCCCATTCCCACAAACCCACCGAGGCCGTCGTTCTCGAGCATGCCGATCGTCTCAAGCAGCTCAGCGATCGACGAGACAGCGGATGCCGCCCGCAGCTGGTCTGCGATCGGCTCGATTCCCAGGTCGGCGATACGCTCAGTGTTCATAAAGCTCGCATACAGCTCTCCCACTTTGCGGGCTTCTGCTTCAGCGTCCGTGCCGTCGAAAACGCCCTTCTGCGCGTCGAGGATGATCTGCTGAACGTTTTTCTCTGCGGCCTCCGCAAGCTGGTGGAACGTACCCCACCGTGCCTTGTCACCGGGGATCTCCGTGGCGTCGATCCACCGGCCATTGACGTGCGTGAACAGGTCGTCTTGGGGGCGTGCGTCGGGGTTGAGTCCGTCGATTTCGATACCGGAATTCAGAGCACCATCAGTCATGCACCCAGCCTAATCGAGCGATGCTATGACCCGCCCGGGTTCACAGCACAAGGCAGAACGGATGCCCCTGGGTCACACAGGGTCGGGAGGAGCGCTGCCTCCCAGTGCAGCGTTCAGCGTACTCAGCGTCTCGATCGTCGTTCTCAGTGCGTCGCGCGAGAGGTCAGGCATCTGCTCGACGAGGGTCTGATCGAGCAGCGAGTCACCCGTCCGCACGACCTGCGAGCCCTCCGGAGTCAGAGCAAGCACTTTCTCTCGACGGGAATGCGGTGACTCCGTCGCCGTCATCAATCCCGCATCGACAGCCTTCTCGATCTGCCTGCTCACCGTGCCCTTGGTGAGGCCGAGCCTCACTGCCGCGGCCTGTTTGTTAAGCGTTCCGGGGTGGGCGTCCACGACGCTCAGCGCGAGAGCATGCTCACTGCATCGCGCACGTACTTTGAGCGGACACGCTCAGTGAGAGCGCGTTCTACGAGCAGAGTGACTCCTGTCTAGCCCACCCGCCCACGCATGCTTCCGCGAATCTCAAGGGCCGCTTCACGAATCACACAGCCGAGCATGCCTGGAGCCGTCAAATGTGCGACGTGCCCTTGGTTCGCGAGCGTCACTTTCCTGAGAACCATGGGCAGCACGCTGGCGAGATCGGACGATCGTTCACGCACGTGTCCTGGGCTCTCTGACCCCTCGATGAGGACGACGGGCATCGTGAGCGAACGATAGCGATCAATACCAAGCCCGAGCGCATCGATTGCTTCATCGTCTGCAACTTGCGCGGCCGCGTGTTTGACGAATTGATCGCGCGCGTCGGGGGCGGTCAGGATCATATCGACGATCGGTGCTGGCATGCCGACGATGTCGCGCAGGTGAATCCGCATCGCCTCGACCGGGTCTCCCGCATCAATGCGCGCCCGCGCCTTCACACCCGCTGCGCCAGCGACAAGTTCCGTTGTCGGCAGAGGCGGCTCATAGAGGATGAGCCCCGCAAAGGACGCCGAGTGAAGACGTGCGGATTCCAGAAGTGCAACGGCACCTGACGAATGCCCGACGCCGATGATCGGGGGTGCAAGTTGTGTTGCGATCACCTGGATATCGCTCGCCTCTGTGGACATTCGGTGTGGCAGCACGACCGGAGCGCCTGACGCATAGATCCGCCTCTGCAGCCGAACGGCCCGAAACCCGTCGAGCTCCCGCGCGACGGCATCCCACGATGCCGCGTCCGTTCCACCGGGCGGCACGATCAACAGTGACGGTCCGCGGCCTTCGTCGCGCGCCGTGATGCGAACGCCGTCGACCGCTCGAGCAGTCAGCTCAGTCATAACTTCACGGTACGCCTCCGAATCCTGAACCTCGAGCGTCAGTTTCACGAGCCCAAGAGAACACTCGATGGCGCTGCGGAGGCAGGGCGCCTGAAGGCACACATCATCCGGCTCAGAGAAGCGCAATACGCGCAGGCCATGTTCCGCAGTTAGAGTCGTACGCGTGAAATCCATCGACCGCGAGATCATGCGTCTTGCGGTACCCGCCCTCGGCGCACTGATAGCCGAACCGATGTTTCTGCTCGCCGATTCGGCGATGGTCGGGCATCTCGGCATCGATCCGCTCGCGGGGCTCGGCATCGCGAGCGCCGTGCTGCAGACGATCATCGGGCTCATGGTGTTTCTCGCATATGCCACAACGCCCGCCGTGGCGCGGTTGCTTGGCGCGGGAGACGAGCGCGGCGGAGTCTCTGTCGGCATCGACGGCATCTGGCTTGCGCTTGGTCTCGGCATCGTGCTCGCCATCGCCGGCTGGTTCGTGACGCCGGCGCTGGTCGCGCCGTTCGGTGCGACACCAGCCGTTGCCGAGCAGGCGGGCATCTATCTGGGCATCTCGATGATCGGCATCCCGGCAATGCTCATCGTCTACGCAGCGACCGGGCTGCTGCGCGGCCTGCAAGACACGAAGACGCCGCTCATCGTTGCGGTAGCTGGTTTCGGTGCGAACATCTGCCTCAACTACGTATTCATGTACGTTCTCGACTTCGGCATCGCCGGGTCTGCAATCGGCACGGTTGTGGCGCAGTGGGGAATGGTGGCGGCGTACCTCGCTGTCGTGTTCAGGCATGCCCGCCGTACGCGCGCGACGGTCAGGCCGACGCGCGCGGGATTGCGTGGGTCAGCGTTGTCGGGCGGTTGGCTGTTCATCCGCACGGCAAGCCTGCGCGCGGCGATGCTGCTCTCGATCTTCGTCGCCACGTCTCTCGGCACGAGCGAGCTCGCGGGCTTTCAGATCATGATGACGATCTATGGCACAACGGCGTTCGCGCTCGACGCCCTCGCAATCGCCGCGCAGGCACTCATTGGGAAGGGACTCGGCGCCGGCAATGTCGCCGACGTGCGCTCGGTGCTCGTGCGCTGCCTCGTGTGGGGGCTTGGCTCTGGCGTCGTCATCGGCGCGGTCGTCGCGGGCCTGAGCGGCGTGCTGGGCTATGCGTTCACGGGCGATGCCGAGCTGGCGCATATGATGACGCCCGCGATGATCATTCTCGGCGCGAGCGTGCCGCTCGGCGGGTTCGTCTTCGTTCTCGACGGTGTGCTGATCGGTGCGGGCGATGCGCGTTACCTCGCGCTCACCGGCATCCTGAATCTGCTCTGCTACCTGCCGCTCGCTCTCTGGGTGTATTTCGCATCACCGACAGGCACGGCGGGGCTCGCGTGGTTGACGGCGGCATTCAGCTTCGGCTATATCGCGGCGCGTGCGCTCACCCTCGGTATCCGTTCGCGTTCGACCGCGTGGATGCGCACGGGCGCCTGACTCTCAGCGACGCAGACGTTCGTCCATTCGGTGCCACGAGCCGACAGGCATCTCGACGAGCCCCGATATATCGGTCCCTTTGTCGGTAATGAGGCCGCGCTTCTTCAGCTCTTCGAGCGCCATGGCACGGTTGCCCAACTGAACCTTCTGCTCAGCAGACAGCGTGCGCCATTTCACACGCGGCCCGGGCGCGGTCGGCTTCGACGCAAAAAACAGGAGCGCAAGCACGACAACGCCAAGAACCGCCGCGGCGAGCGCGATCAGCGCCATCCACGATGCACCGGGGAGCGGTCGCACGAGCAGGTATGCGACGAGCGAGACGACGACGACGGGAACGGTCGTTCCGATCTGCATCCAGGACCGGTCGCGAGTGCTCGCCCACACCATCCCCTGCACAGCGACGAGAATAAGTCCGGCAACGAAGAAGAACTGCGCGACGCCGATCAGATCGTCGCGATCTGGCTCATAATCGATGCCAAGGGCGATGATCACCAAAACAAGCCCGATAACAGGGGCGAGGAGGTACGGGACCCACAGCAGATAGGCGAGCGCCACGTTCAACCTGCCGGGGCCGCCCGGGGCCTCCTCGGCTTCTGTGACTTCTTCTTCACTGACAGGGAACTCCAGAATCTGATACTCGAGGTCACCCCAGCGGATCGGATCCGGCAGGTCGACGGTGCGTGCCCACTGCCTGACACCCTGCTGATGCTCCATTGCTCTTCCTTCCAGTCGGCTGTGCCGCTCAGCATACCGACGTGTTGAATCACCTGCCGAGAATGTCTGGTGTGACGAGCGCACATGCTGCTGAGGCCATGTACTCCTCCGTCACCTGCGGTGTGATGCCGAACACCACGCCCTGACTCAGCCCGAGCAGCACAGCGCGCAGTGCAGGGACGAGACGACGAGCTTCCTCGTCGGTCACGCCCTTTCCCGAAAGCTCTCGTCCGGAAAGCAGACGGACGAGACGTTCTTCCTGGTCGGCGACCGATGCCGCAAGTCGCCGCCCAAGTCCCTCGTCACGCAGCGCGACATCGTGAATGGTCATCTGGAACAAGAGAGAACTCCGCGCGTTCGAGTCGTCACATGTGCGACGAATGTGACGGGCGATCTCGGCGACGGCGTCCGACAGATCGGCATCGGGCGGGACGGCCGCGTCGATCCCGTCGTAATGGGGCGCGAGGGCGTCGGCAACGGTCTCGACGAGCAGACCGTTCTTGCTTCCGAACAGCGAGTACACGGCTCCCGTTGTTAGCCCAGCTCGCTCAACGATGTCCTCAAGACGCACGGCAGAGCCATCCCGAGCGACGAGTGCACCAGCCGCTGCGATAAGCGCCTCCCGATTACGCTTCTTCGCTTCTTCTCGCAATGTTCGCATAGTTTCATTATACTAATAATCTCATTATCAAAAAGGAGCCGGGATGCTCAAACACACATCACAGCCTCGGGGAGTCGTGCGAGCGGGCATCGTCGCTGACGGCATCTTCAAGCTGGCGCTCGGGGCCGCATATCTCATTGCGTGCGTCCCGCTCGCCTCTACACTGGGGGTCGCCACCTGGGTCATCATCCTCGCTGGCATCACCGTTGCACTTGTCGGAGCATCAGAGGCTCGACTCGCCTCCCGCCGAACGACCCGCACCTTCCTCGTCTCGCTTGCGCTGTATGACGGCCTGTGGGTTCTCGTCACCGTCGCCGCACTGCTGCTTGCATCTGCGGGCAGTCCATTCGGCGGCGAACTCTGGCTGGGATACCAGATTGTCGCGGCTGCGACCCTGACCGCGACGCTCCTGACCGGCGTCGGACGCGTCAACTGACGACATCCACCGATCGGTGGATGCAAGATCAGCCAGGCGGATGCTGTCGCCTGACGAGCTCGGCGACAACGCTGGAAACATGGCAACCACAGACACCCTGGGCAGCACGGCCAACATTGTCGAAGTACGCAATTTACGAAAGACCTACGGCACATTCACAGCGCTTGACGGCGTGAGCTTCGACATTCATCGCGGCGAGACGTTCGCCCTACTCGGCCCAAACGGCGCCGGCAAATCAACGGCCATCGAGATTCTCGAGGGATACCGGAGACGCACATCAGGTGAGGTCGCCGTGCTGGGCATCGATCCCGAACATGGCCGGCTTCCGTGGAAGTCTCAGCTCGGCATCGTGCTGCAGTCAACGGGCGAGTCTGGAAACGTGACCGTGCGTGAGCAGCTCATCGAGTTTGCCGGCTACTACCCGTCACCACGCGATGTTGACGAAGTGATCGAGGCGGTTGGTCTGGTCGACAAGCAGAAGACCCGCATCAACAAGCTCTCGGGGGGCCAGCGTCGCAGGGTTGACGTTGCACTCGGCATCATCGGCAACCCGCAACTGCTCTTCCTCGACGAGCCGACAACGGGTTTCGACCCCGAAGCGCGGCGGCAGTTCTGGGGGCTCATCCGTTCGCTTAAGTCGTCGGGAACCAGCATCCTGCTCACCACCCATTACCTCGATGAGGCCGCCCAATTGGGTGACCGAGCTGCCGTGATCGCCGGCGGACGCCTCGTCGACATCGGTGCGATCGACGAGATCGGCGGGCGCGAAGCACGCATTCCCCTCGTCAGGTGGACGGATGCCGTGGGTCAGCGCCACGAAGAACGCACACACGAGCCGGGCCGCACCGTTGCCGCACTCGTCGCCGATGCAGCTGGAGAACCACGCGACGTCGAGATCGTGCGTCCGACGTTGGAGGACGTGTACCTCGAGCTCATCAAAATCGACGGCGGCGATTCGTCACGTGACGCCGCCCCTCGTCAGGAGGAAGCAGCATGACGACGTCAGCCAACACCTCGACGCGCATCGGCGTAATTCCGAGTTTCTCGCCTCTGCGAACGATCAGACTCGGCATCCGACGCATCCCGGTCGAGCTCAAGATGTACTTTCGTGCGGGCGACCAAGTGTTCTTCACATTTCTCTTCCCCACCCTTCTCTACTCGCTCTTCGCCACCGTCTTCAGTGACCAAGACCTTCCGGGCGAACTCACAATGGCCACGTACTATCTGCCGGGAATGATCGCCGGTGCCATCCTGCTCTCTGGCGTGCAGAACCTCGCCACCGACATCGCGGTTGAGAAGAGCGACGGCACGCTCAAGCGCCTTGGCGGGTCGCCACTGTCGCCCGTCTCGTACTTTGTCGGCAAGCTCGGCCAGGTCATCGTGACGAGCCTTCTGCAGATCGGGCTCCTCGTTGCGGTCGCCGTGTTCGCGTTCGGAGCGCAGCTGCCTACCTCGGCAGAAGCGTGGGGAATCATCGCCTGGGTGTATGTTCTCGGCATCGCCGCGTGCGCATTTGCCGGCATTGCTCTCTCGGCCGTGCCACGCTCGGGCAAGACGGCTGCGGCAGTCGTCATTCCGATCGTGCTCGTTCTGCAGTTCGTCTCGGGAGTTTACCTGCAGTTCTCTGCCCTGCCCGAGTGGTTGCAGAGCGCATCCGGAGTCTTCCCCGTTCGCTGGATGGCACAGGGGCTGCGTGCGGCGTTCCTTCCCGACGCCTGGGCCGCTCAGGAGCCTAGCGGCAGTTGGGACCTCGGCATCGTCGCCCTCATGCTCGCCGTGTGGATCGTCATCGCCCTCGTGCTCGCACGTCTGACTTTCCGCTGGATTCACAGGGATCGCTGATCCAGTGTGGAGCGCGTGAGAGCCTAGAACAGTGAACACACGTCACTGGTGGGACATCGCCGTCGGGCTCGTGATTATCGTGCTCAGCGCCATCTCGGCGATGAACTCTGAGTACAGCGTCGTCGAGCGCTGGGCTCTGGTCGCCCTTCTGCTCAGCCTCGGCGCGCTGTACGGCGCAGTGCTGCGACGGTTCGTCCCCGTGCAGATCGGGCTCGACCAGCACGACACTCCCGCTATTTATTCGATGATCGGCCAAATGGCAATGATCGCGCTCGCCGCTGCAACCGTGTCGCTCAGCGCCGACATGATGAACACGATGGTCATCGTTCTTCCGCTGATTTGGTTGTCATCGTCTGGCACCCGCCAAGCCGTCTTGATGAACGTCGTGGCGACCAGCGCTCTCGGAACGGCGTTCGCCTTCAATCAGGGCTGGACCACGTCGGGCAATATCACCGCCTTCGCGATAGCAGGAATTTCAACGGCGTTCAGCATCGCGCTCGGACTCTGGATTTCTGGCATCGCCAACTGGGGATCCGAGCGCGCCCGGCTGCTCGAAGAACTGACCGAGGCTCAGAGCGAGCTTGAGGCAGCTCATCGCGAGTCCGGAGCTGCCGGCGAACGCGAGCGCATCGCCCGGGACATTCACGACACCATCGCGCAGAGCCTCACGAGCATCGTCATGCTCGCGCAGCGTGCCTCGCGCGAATCGAATCCCGCGCAGACGATCGCCGTCGTCGAAGAGACCGCGCGCGATGCTCTGAGCGACGCGCGCGGTCTCGTCGCCGCAAACGCCACGGTCGCAGCGACGGCATCCGCCCCTTTCGAAGCCAGCCTCACACGGCTGGGAACGCGCTTCGCCCGCGAGTCCGGTGTGCAGATCTCGACGACGGTCGAACTGTCACAGCAGCTGCCACGCGAACTCGAAGTGATGCTGCTGCGCTGCGTGCAGGAGGGGCTTGCGAATGTGCGCAAGCACGCGCGTGCCGGCCATGTTGCCATGGCGTTGCAGCGTGTTGATCAGGAGATCCGGCTGACGATCACAGACGACGGCCGAGGACTCGGTGGGGCCACGATCGACGACGAGCGCGGCTTCGGGCTGCCTGGCATGCGCGAACGCGTTGCGCTGGTCGGCGGAACCTTATCTCTTTCGGATGCTGGCGGTGACGGCGTGACGCTCGCCGTCACCGTGCCGAACCCCGAAGCCCTCACACAGGAGTCCCTGACATGATTCGTGTTCTCGTCGCTGACGATCACCCCATCGTCCGCTCTGGCATTGTGGGGCTTCTCACTGATGCCGCGGGCATCGAGGTAGCGGGCGAGGCTGCAACGGGCACCGAGGCTGTCGATCGGGCTTTGGCGCTGCGACCTGACCTTGTGCTGATGGATCTGCGCATGCCCGAGCTCGATGGAACCGAAGCTACCCTCGCCATCACCACGGAACTTCCCGAGACCCGGGTACTTGTTCTCACGACGTATGAGAGCGACGACCACATTCTCGGCGCGATTGAGGCGGGAGCATCCGGGTATCTTCTCAAAGCTGCGCCGTCAGACGAGATCATTGCAGGCGTACGCGCGGTTGTTGAGGGCGATACCGTGCTGGCGCCGTCGATCGCGGCGACGCTGGTAAAACGGATGCAGCGGCCAGACGAGCCGACGGCAGTCTCGCTGAGCCCGCGCGAGACAGACGTGCTGAGGCTTGTCGCCGCGGGCAAGAGCAACCCACAGATCGGACGCGAGCTCTTCATCGGCGAGGCGACGGTGAAGACGCACCTGCTGCACACCTACGAGAAGCTCGGGGTGTCTGATCGCACACAGGCTGTGCTGCGGGCGCTCGATCTCGGCGTCATCGATCGCGACAGCAGCGGTCGGTGAATGCTGAGGACGTTCAGACCATTAGCGTTACCGCTGCTCGGCGGGCACGAGGGACACGCGGGTGCTGAGCCAGTCGTTCTCGTCGGCCTCGGCCTCGGCGGTCGTCATCGGCTCGAAGCCCGCGCGCTCGGCCACGGATCGTGACTTCGGGTTCTCGGGATTCACGCGCGTGATCGCCTCGGAGATGCCCGGAATCTGGTCGAGGAACGACACGACGAGCATCACCGCACGCGTGGCGATGCCGCGGCCACGCGTGGCCGGGTACAGGCCGTACACAATGTCTGCCTGGTTGTTCTCGAGACCCTCGCGACCCACTTCAGTGGTGATCGTGCCGGCGAGTTTGCCATCGGCGACGATCGCAAACGAATAAAACGGGCCGCCGGCCTCCCACGCCTTCTCCACGTCGGCGAGGTGGCTGCGCACGCTCTCTTCTGAACTCTCAGCGTCGTCGAGCCACGTGACGTACTCGTCGTCCTGCCCGGCGTGGTGCTCCTCGGCATCCTGCATGGTCAACGGACGCAGCATGACGACGCCATCGTCGGAGTACAGCACCTTGATCATCGTTCCCCCTTGTGTGCATCAGCCGCGCCGAGCCATTCGCGCGCGGCAGTGGTGAGTGCGGCGATGCCAACGCGAAGCGTCGGATCGGGCACCGGTGCGAAAAACGGCGAGTGGTTCGACGGCACGCCCGCCGGAAGTGATGTGAGGTGCTCATCGCGCGGGAACAGCGCGGGGTCGGCGCCGCCGAGCAGCCAATAGACGATCGGGGCATCGACCGGTACCGCGAGATTGCCGATGTCTTCACTTCCCATAACCGGCTGCACCTCGCGCACGTCGACGCCGTCGAGCGACTCGCGCATCGCGGCGATGGTGCGCGCTGTCGCGGCGGGGTCGTTCATGAGCACGGGGAAGGAGTCGCGCCCCGTGATCTCGGGGGCTCGAGTGGCACCGGATGCTGAAGCCTCAGCGTTCACGATGCGGTGTGCTGCCGCGATGATGCGGTCGCGCACGCCCGGGTCGTAGCTGCGAATGTTGAGCCCAAGGTGCGCCTCGTCGGCGATCACGTTGCTCTTGGTTCCGGCCTGCATCGTTCCCACAGTGAGCACCGCAGTGTCGCCGCCAGCGATCTCACGCGACACGATCGTCTGCAGCCGCATCACCGTGGCCGCGGCCATCACGACCGGGTCGATGGTCGATTCGGGTTGCGACCCGTGGCCGCCCTTGCCAAACAGACGTACCTCGAGCTCATCCGTCGCCGCGAACGCGGGCCCTGACGATACGCCGATAACGCCGGACGGATAGGGCATGACGTGCTGTCCCAGCACGATATCCGGTGCGGGAACGACGTCGTAGAGGCCGTCGTCGACCATCACCTGTGCACCGCCGCCATTCTCTTCGGCGGGCTGGAAGACGGCGACGAGAGTTCCTGTCCAGTCAGCGTGGCTTGTGGTGAGCAGTTCGGCGGCCCCGAGCAGCGCCGTCACGTGAATGTCATGACCACAGGCGTGCATCACCGGCACGTCGTTGCCGTCAGGGTCTGTCCCGCGCACCGTGGACGCGTAGGTCAGGTCTGTCTGCTCGCGCACGGGAAGAGCATCCATGTCGGCGCGGAGCATCACGACGGGGCCGTCTCCCGATCGCAGAACTCCGACGACGCCGGTTCGACCGATCCCCTCGTGCACGTCAAAGCCCAGCTCGGCAAGCCGTGCGGCGACGATGCTGGCCGTACGCGTCTCCTGAAACGACAGCTCAGGATGCTGGTGCAGGTCTTCATAGACCGGCATCAGTCGCTCGGCAACCGCAGCGGCCGAGTGCAGCGCGTCTGAGCTCACCGTCGTCACGTCGTGGCCTTTCGATCCATGTACCCCAAGCGTATCCCGGGAGGTGTCCGAGAGCATCTGCGCGTTTGTTCAGAGTGCCGACGGCGGAGCGACGGTTTCCCCCGCGACAAACTCAACGGAAAACGCCGTCGATTCCGCCTCACGGCCCTCCAGCAGTGCGATCACTGCCCGACCGGCGGCGGCGCCCTTCTCGTGCGTTGGCTGCCGCACCGTCGTCAATCGCAGCCCGAGGTTGTCGACTCGGATGCCGTCGAAGCCGACGACGCTCAGATCACGCGGCACATCCAGACCGAGTTCGCGGGCTGCCGCAATGGCACCGGCTGCGATCAGGTCGCTCTGCGCAATGATCGCCGTCGGTCGTTTCGACGGATCGACGTCGAGCAGCATGCGGGCCGCTCGCCTGCCTGCCTCGACGCGGCTCGCACCCGCGACCCAGCCGCCGATTCCCGGAAACACGTCGCGCGCTCCACGCATCCGCTCGCGTGCCGGAAGCACGCTCTCGCGCTCGCACTCCGGCGTCAGCTCTCGTGGTTCTGTCGGCCGCTCGAGCCCCAGTGTGATGAGGCTGACCCGCTCATGCCCGAGGTCGCGCAGGTGCTCGGCGAGCAGACGCGTTCCGCCGCGATTGTCAACGCTGATCACCGGACTCGCGCCCGTTGGCTCCGCCTCGATCGCCACCATGGGAATGCCACGGCGGGTCAGCACGTCGAGCGATTGACCGGGATCAAAGTTGCAGCCGAGCAGCACAACGGCGTCAACGGGCGCGTTGGCGACGGTGACCTGGCTCGAGCCCTCCGCAGATTCGCTCATGAGCAGAAGGCCGGCGCCAAGCGAACTGAGCTCCTCGGCAAGTCCGTCAAGCGTCTGAATCAGCACAGGGTCCCGAAACGACACTCCGATGCGTGCGGCAAGAACGGCTCCGACGATCCCGCTTCTCCCTCGCCGGAGTCCGGCCGCCCGCGGATCTGGGCCGACGTAGCCGAGTTCGGATGCCGCGGTGAGCACCTTCGTCTTTGTCGCATCCGACACCGGACCTTGACCGCTGAACGCGATGGATGCCGTCGACGGAGAGACTCCTGCCCGGGCTGCGACGTGGGCAAGTGTCGGGCGCGAACTGGCGCGTTGCGCTTTCGTCATCCTGGCCCCCTCTCGCGCTCGGTCCATAGCTTGACCACCGACTTGTGTCTCGGCTAGCTTAGGCGGGTGCCGCAATCGAATCGATTCGAGAACGCACGCCAGACTTTCCTTCGACGTTTCGAGAGACCATCGTGACTGTGACAAATTCGCGCACCGAGCTGGTGGCGTGGCGCAACGCCATCTTCGTCATCTTCACGATGTCGGGGCTCAGCATGGCGACGTGGGCCGCTCGCGTTCCGACGATCAAGGCGAACCTTGACATCACGACGGGGTCGATCGGCCTTCTCGTGCTCTGCATGTCGGCATGCTCTGTCGTCGGTCTCATCGTCGCTCCGATGATGTTCGCCCGTCTCGGTCCACGCCGCAGCATGCTCGTCTCGCTGCTGTTCGTCGCCGTGGGGCTGGTCGTCATCGGCCTGGGTGCTGCCGTGTTCTACACACCGGCGCTCGTCGGCATTGGCCTCGGGCTGTTCGGCTTTGGCAATGGCAGCTGCGACGTGGTCATGAACGTAGAGGCAGCCGACGTCGAGAAGCATCTGAAGCGCACGGTCATGCCTCTGATGCACGCCTGTTTCAGCGGCGGCACCGTCATCGGCGCGGGCATCGCAGCGCTCACGGAACTGTTGCATATCTCGCTGATCGCGCACGCGCTCGTAATGGCGATCGTCATCGCCGGCACGGCGTTCGTCGCAGTGCGCTTTGTGCCCTCTCGGGTGACAAGCGATACTCAGGAGTTCGCACGCAAGAACACCGGCTGGCGGCAGAAGCTGCGCGCGAGCCTCGCCGTGTGGGCAGATCTTCGGCTGCTCGCAATCGGCGTCATCATTCTGGGCATGGCGTTCGCCGAGGGCAGCGCGAACGACTGGGTCGCGCTTGCCGTCGTCGACGGGCACGAAATGATGGAATCTGCCGGCGCCGGAATTCTGGCTGTGTTTCTCACCGCCATGACGGTGGGACGTGTCATCGGCGGACCGTTTCTCGACCGCTTCGGCCGCGTCAAGGTGCTCGTTGGCTGCTCGGTGTCCGCGGTTCTCGGGCTCTTCCTCTTTATCATCGCCCCGAGCCTTCCGCTGCTTGTGATCGGAGCCATCCTCTGGGGTCTTGGAGCTTCGCTCGGCTTCCCTGTCGGAATGTCGGCCGCTGCCGACTCCCCGAAGGACGCTGCAGCGCGCGTGAGCGCGGTTGCGATCATCGGCTACTGCGCGTTCCTCGTCGGGCCGCCGCTTATCGGACTGCTCGCCGATCACATCGGCCTGCTCAATGCTCTCTTCGTCGTGCTCGGCCTGATCGTCTTCGCGGGGGTGGCTTCACCTGCCGCCCGTGAGCGTTCGGTGCGCATCAACCCCGCCGACTGACAGTGGGCCGAGTAGCCCTGACAGGGCGGCGCAGTTAGCTCTGCGCTTCGGCGCTGTCGGCGAGGACGGTGAGTTCCGTGTCGAAGAGAGCATCGGCATCCACGGTCATCGCGGCGTAGGCGCCGCCAAGCTCAAGGCTCACGAAACCGTGAAGCCGCGACCAGACGCGCACGGCAAGTTGAAACTCAGGCGACGATGCACTGCGTGCCCGCAGCACTTCATCACCGTCGAGAACGCCGACAGCCTGTCCGTCATCGCCATCGGATGACTCCGCGCTCAGGCGACCGCTGATCACCGCCAGCACGACACCCATGACCGAGCGACCCGCCTCAGAGATCTGCGCCGAGTGGGCGTCGTAGCCCGGCAACGGCGGTTTAAAGAGCAGTTCATAACGGTACGGCTGATCTCGCGCCCATGACCTGTATGCCCGCGCCAGGCCATTGATGCGGCCATCGCACTGATCACCATGCACACCTCTCGCTGCCGCGAGAGCATCGCGAAGGTCATGATATGCATCGATGACAAGGCTGCTCAGCAGTTCGTCGCGATTCGCGTAATAGCGATAGAGCGCAGGACCCGAGACGCCGAGCTCTTTTGCAATTGCATTGAGCGAGATTGACTGCGCACCACCTTCTGCGAGCTGCTCAAGCGCCACGGCCTTCACGTCGTCTCGCACTTGCTCACGAAACCGTTCGCGAATAGATGGGCGGCGTGGTTCGGCATCCATCGGGTGCTCCTTTCGACAACGCTTACTCGAATGCGCTAACACTAGCACCTCAAACAAACGCTTGACGTATCCGTCTTTCGTAATGCATACTCGTTTTTGTTAGAACTTATAACTTCGCGACAACGGGTCGCCCATCGAAAGGTTCAGCAATGTCAACTCGTGAAACCGCCGCCGCACCCCCGAGGCGGTGGCTGGCCATGGCCGGTCTGTCAGCCGCAACGTTCGTGGTGATCCTCGACGTGTCGATGGTGAACCTCGCCGGCCCGACGATTCGCGAGGGTCTCGGGCTCTCGAGCACCGAGTTGTCGATCGTTGTCGACAGCTATCTGGTCGCGTTTGCCGGGCTTCTCCTTCTCGGCGGCCGTATCGCCGACGTTCTCGGCGGACGACGCGTCTTTCTCACCGGTCTGCTTGTCTATCTCGCCGCCTCGGTTTTGTGCGCTCTGGCGCCATCAGGTGAGGTTCTGATCGCCGGTCGCGTCATTCAGGGAATTGGTGCGGCGATCGTCACTCCGTCTGCGCTCTCTCTCGTTGTCGGCCTGTACCCAGATAGCAAGGGGCGCGCACGCGCGCTCGGCATCTGGGGAGCGGTAGCGGGAGCGGGGAGCCTTCTGGGGGTTGTGCTCGGCGGAGTTGTCACACAGATTCTCGGATGGCAGTCGGTCTTCTGGATCCCTGTGCCGATCACTGTAGCCGTCGGCATTGTCGTGCTGCTCGTCGTGCCTCGCACGCTGCCACGCGCCGGCCGATTCGACGCGCCAGGAGCACTCACGATCACGCTCGGCGTCTCGGCATTGGCTCTCGGCATGATCTCAGCTCCGGAGAACGGCTGGGGCTCACCTCTTACCCTGGCCAGCCTCGCCCTTGGAGTGATTCTGCTTGTCGCCTTCGTTGTCATCGAGAAGAACTCGAAGCAGCCTCTCGTGCCCCTCGGGCATCTGCGCAAGAGCAACGTCGTCGTCGCCAACTCTGTGATGCTGCTTATCGGAGGCACGACGGTGAGCATGTTCTTCTTCTTGCCGCAGTTTCAGCAAGGTGAGCTGGGCATGACCCCGGCGCTGACCGGGCTCAGCCAACTGCCCATCGCGGTGATGATCATTGTCGCGAGCCTTGTCGCGCCTCCGATCGCAAAGCGCATCGGCTCGGCACGAGCAATGTCACTCGCTTTGCTCACTCTTGTCGGAGGCCTTCTCTGGCTCGCC
Source organism: Paramicrobacterium chengjingii (assembly GCF_011751765.2). Lineage (GTDB taxonomy): Bacteria > Actinomycetota > Actinomycetes > Actinomycetales > Microbacteriaceae > Paramicrobacterium > Paramicrobacterium chengjingii. The sequence continues at coordinate 159,500 of NZ_CP061169.1, read as the reverse complement.
TTCGATCAGACGACGAACGGATTCTCACTCTCGCTTCTCGGTGCTTTCCTGGTCATCGGCATCGGCATCGGCCTCTCCTCTGTCTATGCCACGACGACGGCAGTCCGCGATGCCGTTGCCGGAGACACGGGCCTTCTCAGCGGGCTCATCAACGCATCCCGGCAGCTCGGCGGAGCGATCGGGCTCGCCGCACTCGTCGGATTCGCGACGATCAGCGGAGCAGCGGACGGAGGGCTCGACTTTACGACAGCATTCATCGGCCTTGCCGTGTTGGCGTTCGCCGCGTTCGCGCTGTCTTTCATCCCCACAGACCGATCCATTGCAGCTTCCGCCCCCTCAGTCGACGTCCTTTCGCGCTGACGAGGCATCACTCGAAAGGACTGTCACTATGACCGAAACAATTCTCGTCACCGGAGCCACCGGAACCGTCGGCTCGGCAATTGTGCCTGCGCTACAGACCGAAGGAGTAGAGGTTCGTGCACTGTCACGAGAGCACCGTGAGATCGCCGGCGCATCAACTGTCGTCGCCGATCTGAGCGATGCGGGCTCCCTCGAGCAGGCCGTTGCCGGCGTGGACGCCGCGTTTCTCAACAGTCCGTCAGAACCGGATGCCGCGGAACTGCAACGCCGTTTCGCCGACATTGCTGCGGCGGCGGGCGTGCGCCGGCTCGTGCTCCTCTCGCAGTTCGCCGCCGGCCTGGACTCACCCGTTCGCTTTCTGCGCTGGCACGCCCAGGTCGAGCAGCACGTGCGCGAGCTCGACATGGAGGTGACAGTGCTGCGCCCGAACCTCTACATGCAGGGCATCCTTCCGTTCGCGGCGAACGCTGCCCGCACGGGCGTGCTCGCTGCGCCAATCGGGCATGCCGGGGTGAGCGCAATCGACACGAGAGACATCGCCGAGGTCGCGGCTGCCGTGCTCACAGAGAGCGGGCACGCCGGAGCGACATACACACTGACCGGCCCTCGCGCGGTGACCCATGCTGAGATTGCCGCTTCAATCTCAGCCGCGAGCGGGCGTGACATCGCGTTCGCATCGGTGACGCCCGAGCACTACGCCGCCGCGCTCGAGGGATTCATGCCGCAGTGGCAGTTCGACGGGCTCATCGAGGACTACGCGCACTACGACAGGGGCGAAGCCTCGGTGGTGAGCACGAGCGTTGCAGACATTCTCGGGCGCCCGGCCCGCAGCATCGACGACTTCGCGCGTGACCACGTGAGCATCTTCACCCCCGACGCCTGAGGCAGTCTCGCCCTCGCTGTCAATCGGGGACCAACTTTTGCGGTGCACGATTCTGTGATGTCGTCAAAGTTGGTCCCCCATTGCTGTGTACACTCGCAGGGTGCGTTTGGTGATTGCGAAGTGCTCGGTCGACTATGCGGGACGGCTGACCTCCCACCTTCCCGAGGCGACACGCCTGCTCATGCTGAAGAGCGATGGAAGCCTGCTCGTTCACTCCGACGGCGGCAGCTACAAGCCGCTCAACTGGATGAGTCCACCGTGCATCGTCGAAACCGAAGAACCGAGCGACGAGCAGCGTGAGGCCGGCATCGTCGAGCTGTGGAAGGTGACGCACAAAAAGACGAGCGACCAGATTATCGTGTCGATCTTCGAGGTGCTGCACGACAGCACGCACGAGCTCGGCATCGACCCCGGTCTGCAGAAGGACGGCGTCGAAGCGCACCTGCAGAAACTCCTCGCCGAGCAGATCGACTTGCTGGGCGACGGCCATTCACTCGTGCGGCGCGAGTACATGACGGCGATCGGGCCCGTCGACATTCTGGCGAGGGATGCCGGTGGAGCCTCCGTTGCCGTCGAGCTGAAGCGCCGCGGAGATATCGACGGCGTCGAGCAGCTCACCCGCTACCTCGAGCTGATGAACCGTGACCCGCTGCTGGCACCCGTCACGGGCGTCTTTGCGGCACAGGAGATCAAGCCGCAGGCCCGAACGCTCGCGGAGGACCGCGGCATCCGGTGCCTTGTTCTCGACTACGACGCGATGCGCGGCATGGACATCGCCGACGGCAGGCTCTTCTGACAATGCGCCTGATCTCGTCTGCCGATCCCGAACTCTGGATTCCCATCACGGGATCGCTGGGATGGAAGGGGCGCCGTCACCGCAAAGCAGCAATCCGGATGCTGATGTCGCGCCAGACTGGTGCACCGAACGGAGCAGGGCGGCGCGGGTCGGGCGTTGGTGCGTGGCTCGCCAGCCAGGCTACGCCGTTCGCGATGCGCAAGGCAGACGGGCGCGTGCTTGCGTGGACGTGGAAGGCCGAGCCCGAGCTCGTCGTTGCGATCGCCACGACCCAGACGCTGACGCCGCAGGTGCGCATGGCCAGGGCCTCGATGCCCATGGAGTACGACGACACCGAGAATTTCGCCACCGCGCTCGGCGTGGGAGAGAAGCTTGTGATGGCGGTGCCGTCGACCCCCGGAGCCTCGCCCTTCGCCACATACACATGGGACACCGGAACGCATCTGATCACGCTGACGGCGGTCTGCCCAGACCGCGAGCGCTTCGGCACGCTGGAGCAGCCTCTCGACGACCTTGCCCGCAGCATCCGCATCGCGGGCGACGAGACGCACGGCGGCCCTGACGTACTCCGCCTTCCACCCGCCTGACGAGCCCGCAGTCAGCCGTCGGCTGATGCGGGGTGGAGCGCGAGCCCGGAGCGTCGCGCCGCCGCGTTCAACTCGGGGTCAAAGGCGAGAAATACCGTCAGTTCGTCGCCAATGAGAATTGCCGTGGCAAGGTGCAGGGCGTCGAGGCCGCGCAAACCAGACTGCAATCGAATGGCACCGTCGAGAACGTCGTCATCAACGGAGACGAGGTTCACACGACTCAGCGTCTCGTCAACGTGGACGGCCGGGAGGCCTCGGCGTTGTGCTGCAGTGTTCAGCTCAACGGCAAGAAGGCGGGACGAGACCAGCCGCTCTGAGGTAGCGAAGAGGCGCCGCACAGACGAACTACCTCTCTCGGAGACCAGAGTCTTCACCACCGCGGAGGTGTCGATGTAGATCACCCGCGCTCCCGCCTGATGTCGTCGATGATGTCGCTCGACGAAACGTCGAGGTCGATCGGCTCGAAAGTCAGGCTTCCCGACCGCGTCGCGGTGCGAACCTTTCCCGCCGCAATCAGGGCATCCCACCCCGACTCGCGCGCCGGCGTGAGCTCGGCGATGGGGCGACCACGGTCGGTGATCGTCACGCGTTCACCGGCCGCAACGCGCGCCAGCACCCGTGCTGTCTGCTGGTTCAATTCTGTGCGCGTCACGCTTCCCATGAAAGCATCCCTCTCCCTAACTAGTATTTGTACTACACAGTTTACGCGACACCTGCTCGCCTACGATGGAAGCACAATGACTACGCAAACGCCCGCTGTCGCGGACAACGCCGGCGCATCGGCCCAGAGCACGTGGACCTGCGTGCTGTTCGACCTCGACGGCACGCTCACCGACTCGGCACCGGGCATCGTCGACCGCATCGACCGCGCACTCACACAGCTGGGCCGCCCCATTGCCGACAAGAGCGACCTGTTCAGCTGGGTCGGCCCGCCCATGCTCGAGTCATTTGAGCAGTACGGCTTCACCCCCAACGAGGCAATTGAAGCACTCGACGTCTACCGCGGCATCTCAGAAGCAGAAGGCCCCTGGTCAGGATCATCGGTGTATGCCGGGGTACCCGAGCTGCTTGCGCACATTAAGGCGGCAGGCATTCCGCTCGCCGTCGCCAGCAGCAAGCCCGAGTACCAGGTGGCTCAGGTGATTGAGCACTTCGATCTGGAGCAGTACTTCGACATCATCTGCGGCGCGTCTGCAGACGAGACGGTCAGCGCAAAGGCCGACGTGATCGCCGAAGCGCTCCGCCGCCTGCACCACCGCGGGGTCGACCTGACAAAGACGCTCTACGTCGGTGATCGCATCCACGACGTCGAGGGCGCCACAGCACACGGGCTTCCCGTGATCATCGTCGACTGGGGTTACGGTACCGAGGCCGAAGCTCAGGGCGCCATTGCACATGTCAGCTCTGCCGCCGAGCTCGAAACGCACGTGCTCGGCTGAGCGACACCTGCGAGACCGGTGCCCTCACAGCATCCATTTTTTAGACTGACGAGTATGTCTTCGCTCTGGTGGGTGCCTTCTCTCGTTGTGTTCGGCACGACAGCGCTGATCGTTGTGGGCATCGTCGTTGCTGTCCGGGCGCGGCGACGCACGGCAATCGCGTCGGGGCGCATCGCCGATCCGCGGCCCGAGTCGATCGAGCAGCTCGAAGTGCGCGCGGGCCAAGCGCTCGTGCACGCAGACGAAGCCGTGCGGCGCGGCACCGAGGAGCACGCATTCGCCGCCGCACAGTTCGGTGCAGCGGCGACCTCTGCTTTCACTGCGGCGCTCGACAACGCTCGCGGTCGGCTAAGCGAAGCGTTCGAACTTCGACAGCGGCTCAGCGATGTGACTCCAGACACAGACGCCGATCGGCGGTCGTGGTCGGCGCGCATCCTTGAGGCCTGCACCGAGCTCGAGGCTGCGCTTGAGCAGCAGACGACGACGTTCGTCGACAAGCGCTCCCAGGAGCGCAACGCCCCCGACCGCCTGGCCGCCCTGCGAACCGTTCGCGCGCAGATCAACGAGCGAATTCCGGATGCCGAGGCACGGCTCGCTCGCCTGACAAAGCTGTATGCCGCGCAGGCGTTTGCCGATCAGCGCGACGCCGTGTCGACAGCGAGGGCGCAGCTTGCCGTCGCGGCCGACGAGATCAAGCGCGCGGATGCCGCGGCCAGCACCGCTGACCCCGCGGTGCCGTCGCTGGAGAAGGCAGAGAGCGCATGCAACGCCGCGGCCTCGGCCCTCGATTCGCTGGCTCGTGCAGAAGAGCGACTGGCCGCGGCCGACGCGGAACTGAGGTCGACGATCGCCGAGGCGGAGCGCGGGCTCACTGAAGCCGCCGAGCTGCGCGACGCGAGCGGGATTCCCGAGGCGGCCGAACGCATTGCTGCTGCCATGGTCGAGCTGCGAGCCGTGCTCGACACCGTGACGTCGGCAGCCGGCCCGCAGGCTCCTCTTCACACCATCGACACCGTGCGCTCGGCTCAGGCGACACTCGACGACGCGCTCGCGTCAGCCCGCAGCGCCCAACGGCGCATCGACAACGCCCGCGAGGCCTTGAGCGGGGCATTGTTCTCGGCGCACAGCCATCTCGATTCGACGCGCGAGTTTATTTCGGCGAATCGCGGACGAGTCGGTGCCGATGCCCGAACTCGCCTGGCCGAAGCAGAGCGGCAGCTGGCTCTCGCCGACGCCGCGGCAGACCCTGTGGAGGCCGTCGACATCGCCAGGCGAACAGCCCGCCTTGCGCAGGACGCGGGCGACCTTGCACGCTACGATGCGGGGCCCCGCACAGCGCCTCTCATGCGCGGACGCTGAGTTGCCAGCATCCGGTCATTTATGCGCCGCTGCCCAATGCGGACTCTGGATCAGCCCGATCAGGTTGCCGAACGGGTCAACGACGGATGCCGTCCACCACTCCTCGCTTCTCTGCACCACCGGGTCGAACTCGCGAGCTCCTTCCCGGATGAGCTCGTCGAGTGACGCAGCGGCGTCGTCGACGTGCAGATAGACGAGTGCGCCACCCGGGGCGTCAAGGGCGGGTCGAAATGCGGCACTCATGAGAGCGAACTCGTCTTCGTCGTCTCCGAAGCGCCATTCGGCGTACTGCGGCTCCCCAGCCTCCGGCCGCACGAAGTACGGTGCGCTGTCGAATATGCGAGAGTACCATTCGATGGCCGCGGGCATATCCGCTGAGACGAGATTGACGTTGGCGATTCCTCTGAACATGATCTGTGACCTTTCTGCCCGCGATACCTTCGCGGCTTCGCAATCCAGTCTTTCGGCCAAAGTGCTCATGTTATGAGCACTTAAAATGGCATCCTTGACATATGAGAGCCGACAGACTGATCCGCGTTCTCTTCGTGCTGCAGGCCCGGGAGTCGGTGACCGCTGCCCAGCTGGCAGAGGAACTCGAGGTCTCCGTCGCGACAGCACGACGCGATCTTGACGCGCTCACGATGTCCGGCGTTCCGGTCTACTCGCAGCCAGGGCGCGGGGGCGGGTGGCGTTTGCTCGGTGGTGCACGCACGAATCTCACAGGGCTCACCGAACCTGAGACGACGGCGCTCTTCGCACTGCTCGGGCAAACGCATGGCGGCGCGACGGAAGCCGCGTCGGCCATACGCAAACTTCTTGCCGCACTGCCCGCAACCTTTCGTAGTTCCGCCGAGCGAGCCATTGGATCGACTATCGACAACGGCGACGCCTGGGGAGATGCGCCGAGCACAACTCCGCCCGAGGTGGTGGTGCTTCAGCAAGCGATCGCCCGCGGGCGCGCCGTCACGATCTCGTACCGCACGAGCCGCCCTGTTACGACGACGCCGCTTGGCGTCGCTGCGCGAGGCGGAAGCTGGTACCTGCTCGCAGACCCCGGCGACAAACCGCGAATGTATCGGGTGGACCGTATTCGCGAGCTCGACGTTCTCGACACCGCTGCATCGCCGCCTGCGGGGTTCGATCTGCACCGTGCGTGGGCCGATTCCGTCGCTGAGGTTGAGGCGCTGCGAGGCTCGTCCACTGCAGACGTCATGGTCTCCACGTACGCAGCTTCGGCATTCATCAGTCGTTTCGGCGCACAAGTCACGGTTACGGATGCTTCAGGTGATGGGCGCATACGCGTCGAGGCTCGCGCGCAAAGCACCGAGGCACTCGCCGAGCAGCTTGCGGGATGGTCCACAGCGATCGACGTTCTCGGCCCGCTCGACGTGCGGCGTGCCCTCGCCGAACTCGGGAGCAAGCTTGTCGAGCACTATGGATAGGCATCAGGTTTACCCCGGAATCTGAGTTGAGGGCGCCAACCGGTTACACTTCCTGCGGAGACTCCCGCCACGACAAGGACGACGCAGCCGCATGACGATCGACAAAAAGCAACTCGCCTCTCTCACGAAGAAGGAGCGGCGCGAGCTGCAGCGAGAGATGGCCCGCATCAAGCGTGAGGCCGATCGCAAGCGACGCAAACGACGCAAGGCACTGGGCATCTCGGGCCTGATTCTGCTGATCGTGGCGATCATCGCTGCCGTCGGACTCGTCGTGTGGACGCAGCTGCGACTGGCAAACGAGGGCCCGCAGAACATGGCGAGCGACGGAATCGTACTCACGGGAGATGGGCAGGCAGTCGCTGCGACACCCACGGGAGCACACGGGTGGCTTGAACCCGCGGCATCCGCCCCTACGCCCGACACGGGCATCGTTCCGATCACGATCTATGTCGACTACGGCAGCAAGGACGCCGCTGCGTTCTTCGCGACGAATGGCGAACAGATTCAGCAGTGGGTGACCTACGGGTTCGTGCAGCTCGAGGTGAAGCCGATCGCTCTCGACCAATACGACGACGCGACAGAAAACTACTCAACTCTCGCGGCAAACGCAGCTGCGTGCGTCGCAAACTTCGCGCCGACGAACTTTCTCGCTGTCAACACGGCACTGCTCGATGCAAACCCCACTGTCACCGACACCCCCATCGACAAGGCCGGAGTCTCGAAGGCCGTAACGACAGCGTTGGGCGGCGAGAACACCGACGTCACAACATGCATCAACGATGACCGCTACGCCAACTGGGTGGCAACCGTGAGCGAAGCCGCGGCAAACGGACCGCTGCAGAGCACCGACGTGAAGAATGTGGCTCATTCGCCGCTCGTGCTTGTTCATGGCGAGAAGTTCACGGGCAAGAACGACGAGTCAACCGACCTGCTCTCGTTCATCTCGCAGGTCATCGCCGCGAACGAGAAAGAGGCGAAAGACTCAAAGGAGTCGACCGGAACACCGACACCGACGCCAACCGGCACGTCGAGTGAGAAGGCGAAGTAGCCTCACGGCATCCGCCCGTCTTTCAGCGCCCACACATGTGACGCATACCCACCTGGCGTATTGTTGCACTGACAACCTCCCCGCCCCCGACCAGGATGAGCCGTGAGCAAAAAGCCCAACAATGCCCCATCACCCGGAGCGTCGAAGAAGCAGCGCCAACAGCATATTCGCGAACTCGCCCGTCAGGAGCGCGAACGTCACGAGAAGCGCGAACGGCGTGTGCGCTGGGCATGGCAGGGCGGAATCGGCATCATCATCCTTGCGGTTGTGGCCGTTGTCGTCGTTGTCATTGTCACGTCGATGAAGCCCGCAACGGCGGCGGCCGGACCAAAGAACATGGCCAGCGACGGCATCCTGTTCACCTCGGAAGGCGGGCAGCCTGTTCCCGTCGAGACCGCGGCGATGAAAGAGGGCGGAAGCCCAACGCCGACAGACTTCTCGTCATACAAGGATTCGGTGAGCGTCGTCATGTACCTGGACTACATGTGCCCGATCTGCGGTCAGTTCGAGGCTGCGAATGGCGAGATGCTCATTCAGCTGGCGGCATCGGGAGACATCGCACTTGAGCTTCATCCGATCTCGTTTCTCGATCGAGCTTCGCAGGGAACCGAGTATTCAACACGTTCGGCAAACGCGATGGCGGCCGTCGCGAACTATCAGCCCGAGGTTTTTCTCGCCGCTAACACTGCGATGTTCACCAGCCAACCCGCCGAAAACTCCGAGGGCCTCACCGACGACGAAATCTGGTCAATTTTGCAGTCGGCAGGTGTGACCGATGAGAACGTCAAGAAGGCCATCGACAACGAGACGTACTCTGACTGGGTTGCCGAAGCGACGGATCGAGCCATGGGCGGCAGCGACTACTCATATCTCGACACCCCGGCAGCAGTCACGGGAACGCCGACAGTTGTCATAAACGGGGTTCAGTACCAAGGCGGAATCGACGACACCTCGGCGCTAGCGAAGGCGATTCAGGATGCTGCAGCCCAATCAGGCGGCTCAGGATCCGAGGAGACGCCAGCCGAGTAGCGCTGCGTCACACAACACGGCCCGGGCACCGTTCAATCGGTGCCCGGGCTTTTGTGTTCTCTCGGCGACGAACCCGCGGCGTAGAATCCGGATTATGGGAGTGCAGATCAAGCGTGTGTACGACGATGCCGCGAAGGCAGACGGCTTTCGAGTGCTTGTGGATCGCCTGTGGCCGCGCGGTGTCAAGAAGGAAGCCGCTGAACTCGACGAATGGCTGAAAAACGTTGCGCCGAGCCCGGATCTGCGCACGTGGTGGAACCATGACGCCGACCGAATGGATGAGTTCGAGAAGCGCTACCGCAGTGAACTCGACGAGAACGATGAGGTCGCCAAGCTGCGCGACATCGTGGCCGAGCATAAGACGGTGACGCTCGTGTACGCGGCGAAAGACACCACTGTCAATCACGCGCGGGTTCTGCGCGACTTCCTCGCGGACTGACGCTCAGCCTCACACGTACTCAAAACCCGCAAACGCTGACGTCGGTACGCACGGTTCAGGGTACACGCGACGCCGCGATTACCACGATGCAATGGGTCAGGCTACGATTCGAAGTACCCGAATCGTCAAGGAGTCGATGTCCACGCCCTCTCGCGCCACCCCGCGCACTCCCCCGTCGCGGCAAAAGCCGCCCGCGCTCGGCGGACGCACCTGGACAGCGCTCGTCATCGTCGGGCTCGTCGGCCAGCTCGCCTGGACCGTCGAGAACATGTACCTCAACGTGTTCGTCTACAACACGATTACCGACGACCCCAACGTCATCGCACTGCTGGTGGCGTTGAGCGCCATCACGGCGACGGCGGCGACAATGCTCATCGGAGCAGCATCCGATCGTGCCCGCCGCAGGCGCCCGTTCATCGCCTTCGGCTACGTGCTGTGGGGGCTCTCCACCGCCGCCTTCGGATTCGTCCAGCCGAATGCCGCGCCCGGCGCCCAGCCTGCCGCGAACGCGGTAGTGCTCGCCATCATCGCGATCGTGGTGCTCGACTGCATCATGTCGTTCTTCGGCTCCGGCGCCAACGATGCAGCGTTCAACGCCTGGGTGACGGAGGCCACCGTTCCGGCCAACCGCGGCCGCGTCGACGGAGTGCTCGCGATCATGCCGCTCATGGCGATGCTGCTGATCTTTGGCGCGCTCGACCCGCTCACGCAGGCCGGCGAGTGGACGCTCTTCTTCGGCATCATCGGCCTGCTCACCGCCGTGATCGGCGTCGCCGCATGGTTTCTCGTGCGTGATTCCGACAGCATCCAGACCACAACTGACGGGTACTTCGCCGCCACACTGCACGGCCTGCGACAGAGCACCATCCACGCGAACCCGCGGCTCTACCTCACGCTCGTGGCGTGGGCGATCATCGGCACGTCGACGCAAGTGTTCATTCCGTACCTCATCATCTACCTGCAGCGGTACCTGCGCATCGACGGCTACGCGCTCATTCTCGGCAGCGTGCTGACGCTCGCCGCGGTGATCAGCGTGCTTGGCGGCCGCGTCATCGACCGCGTCGGCAAACGCCGAGCGATCGTTCCGGCAACGGCGCTCATGGTCGTGGGGCTCGTCGGCATGTTCGTCGTGCGCGACATGATGCTGATCATCGTCTTCGGCACGTTGATGATGGGCGGCTTCATGGTGACGGTCGCCGCTATCTCGGCAACTGTGCGCGATCACACGCCGTCCGACCGCGTCGGCATGGTGCAAGGGCTCCGCATGATTGCGGCGGTGCTCATTCCGATGGTCGCCGGGCCGTTCATCGGTGCCGCCGTCATCACCGGCGCCAACGAGACATACGTTGACCTCGGCGTCGTCAAGCAGGTGCCGACTCCCTGGATCTTCGTCGCGGCGGCCGCGGTGGCGGTGTTCGTCGTGATTCCGGTGGCGCTGCTGACGCGCCGCGAACGCAACCCTGACAAGGTGGATGCATGACCCTCCTCACCCCTTGGGGCGAGACGCTCGACCCCGACAACCCGCTGGCCGAGTACCCGCGGCCACAGCTGGTGCGCGACAGCTACGTGAATCTCAACGGCCGGTGGCAGTATGTGTTCACCCCTGGGCACTCAGCAACACAGGATGCTGCCGCAGCATCCGACCCGGTTGCCGTTGCCGACCCGAGCACACCGCCGTCGCAGTGGGCCGGCGAGATCATCGTGCCGTTCTCGCCCGAGACTCCGCTGTCGGAGGTGGAGCGGATGCTGCAGCCAGACGAGCTGCTCTGGTATCGCCGCACGGTCACGCTGCCCAGCGGCTTTGTCGGCGAGCGCGTGCTGCTGCACTTCGGCGCTGTCGACCAAGCGTGCGAGGTCGCCGTCAACGGCGTGCGAGTCGGAGGGCACACAGGTGGCTTTCTTCCATTCGCACTCGACATCACCGAGGCGCTGGCGGCGCGACAGGCAGATGCTGGCGCCGCCGAGCACGAGATCGTCGTTGCGGTGCGCGACGTCACAGACACCTCGTGGCTCTCGCGCGGCAAGCAGGCGCGCAAGCGCGGCGGCATCTGGTACTCCCCGCAGTCGGGCATCTGGCAGACGGTGTGGCTCGAGTCGCTGCCGACCGTGGCCGTCGACGGCCTCGAGCTGACGCCGCGCCTCGATGAGCGTGCCGTCGACGTTCGGGTGCGCTGCGACAACGCGAATGCAGGCGATGCCGCCACAGTCACGGTGCGCGCTGGCGACGACGTTATCGCGACAGCATCCGTATCCGCCAATTCCACGACGCGCATCGCGCTCGCTCCCGAGCACGACATGCGGCCGTGGTCGCCCGAACGTCCGTTTCTGTACGACGTCGAAGTGACTCTCGGTGATGATCGCGTCACAAGCTACGTGGGCATGCGCTCGTTCGGCGTGGGACCAGACGCACATGGCACCCCGCGGTTGCTGCTGAACGGCAACCCGTATTTTCACGCCGGGCTGCTCGACCAAGGCTACTGGTCTGACGGCTGGCTGACCGCGCCGAGCGATGCAGCACTCGAATACGATGTGCAGCTGGCAAAGGACCTCGGCTTCACCATGCTGCGCAAACACATCAAGATCGAGCCACTGCGCTGGTACTACCACTGCGACCGCCTCGGAATGCTCGTGTGGCAAGACATGGTGAACGGCGGCACAAGCTACAACCCGCTCATCATCACGGTGCCGTCGGTGGGCACGGGGCCCGTCAGCGACCATCGTTACAAGGCATTTGGGCGAGCGGATGCTGCGGGACGCGCCAGCTACCGCGACGAACTGCGCGCCACTGTCGAGCACCTGCGCAGCATTGTGAGCCTCGCGCTGTGGGTGCCGTTCAACGAGGCATGGGGGCAATTCGATGCTCTGCAGATCGAGAAGGAGCTGCGCGCCCTCGACGACACGCGGCCGATCGACCATGCGAGCGGCTGGCACGATCAGGGCGGCGGAGACCTCAAGAGCCTTCACGTGTACTTCCGCGCGTTCCGCGTGAAGGACGCCTGGCTCGGGTCTGGCCGTGCCCTCGCGCTCACGGAGTACGGGGGCTACAGTCATCGCGTCGAGGGGCACTGCTTCAATGATCGCGAGTTCGGCTATCGCAAGTATGCGACGGATGCTGGGCTCGAAGCGGCGTTCGTCAGGCTGCACACGGATCAAGTCGTGCCGGCCGTGAAACGTGGCCTGGCGGCATCCGTGTACACCCAGCTGAGCGACGTCGAAGACGAGGTGAACGGTGTGGTGACGTATGACCGCCGCGTCGTGAAGATCCCGGCAGCCTCCGTGCGCCGCGTCAACGCGCAGCTGACCGCGGGAAACGCGCTGCCCCCGCCGTCCGGCCATACCGTGCAGCCCTCGCCGGGCCGCGCCGCCTCTTCCCACCGGCCGGGGCAACCGCCAAAAGGGGCGAAGAATCCGCACGAAACCTGACCATTTTTGGCCACTGTCCAGTCGTCCGCCCGAGCACCCAGCCCGACTTCTCGGAGAACCATGACCCCCGAACCCGAAACGCCCAATCGCGACATCCACGAATGCGAGATCACCCAGCCCACGTCGCTCACCGACGCGCGCGGGCGGCTCAATCGCAACGCTGTCGGGTGGATGCGCCGTCCGCTGCTCGACACGAGCGGCATCGACGGGCATCGCACCTGGGGTCGCAACAAGCGCTGGGAGTACTGGTGCGTCATGACACCGACGCACATCATGGCGGCCACTGTGTCTTCGATCGACTACGCCGGCGTGCACGAGGTGTGGGTGTTCGACCGTGAGACGCACGAATCGATCGGGCACGGCGCCACCGTTCCTCTGGGCCGCGGCGTCGTTCTGCCCGCGAGCCTGGGCAACGGTCCGGCGAGCGCGGAGGCGGGGCCCCTCACCATCGAGATCACCGACACGGATGCCGCAGCCACACGGCTGAGAGCACGTGCACCTCGCGTGCGGTTCGACGTCATTGCCGAGACTCCTCCGGGGCACGAGTGCCTGGGCGTGGTCGTACCGTGGAGCGATACGCGCTTTCAGTACACGGTGAAAGACGTGGCTCGACCAGCATCCGGAACCCTCGTCATCGATGACGTGCGCTACGACGTTCCCGCCGGCCGTTCGTGGGCAGTGCTCGACCATGGGCGCGGGCGCTGGCCCTACGACGTGCGCTGGAACTGGGGCGCCGGCTCCGGCGAGAGCAACGGTCACACGATCGGCATTCAGATCGGCGGCCAATGGACGATCGGCACGGGCTCGACAGAGAACGCATTCCTGCTCGACGGCCGACTGCACAAAATCAGTCAAGAACTGCGTTGGCAATATGACGCACAGAACTACGGTGAGCCCTGGCGCATCACGGGCGATGACATCGACCTCACGTTCGAGCCCTTCTACAACAAGACCTCGCGTACCAACCTCGGCGTTGTGACAGCCCGTGCCGACCAGTGCTTCGGCACGTACTCGGGGTGGTTTCGCGACGCCGACGGCGAGGCGACAGAGTTCACCGGCATCGAAGGCTGGGCCGAAGACGTGCACAACCGCTGGTGACCTGAGCGGGTCGGCAGTCGTAGAACGTTCGAGGCGTTACCGGGGCCATGTACCGATCACCACGGTCGTCTCGCGCTCATCGTCATAAAGTGTGACCCCGAGCAAGCCTGCCGAGCCGAGGGCCGCACACGCGGCATCCACTTGACCGGCACCAATTTCACTGAGGATGCTGCCGCCCGGCGCCAGCCACTCGGGGGCCGCATCGGCGAGGCGACGAAACACGTCGAGCCCGTCAGCGCCGCCGTCGTGTGTGACGGCCGCTTCGTGCTCGCGCGCCTCCGCTGGCATGAGGCGCAGCTCGTCGCGCGGAACGTACGGCACGTTGGCGACCATCACGTCGACGTGTCCACACAAGCCGGGCGGGAGCGCATCGACGAGGTCTCCCTCATACACGTCGCCAATACCGGCGAGGTTCTCGCGAGCGCAGGCAACCGCCGACACGTCGATGTCAGCAGCGTGAAGCCGAGCGCCCGGCACGCGGTCGGCGATGACGCGTGCGAGCGCGCCCGAACCGCAGCACATGTCAACTACGACACTGTCTGCCCGGCACAGCCGCACAGTCTGATCGACCAGCGCTGCAGTGCGCTGGCGCGGAATGAAGACGCCAGGCGCCACTGCGATGCGCAATCCGCAGAACTCGGCCCACCCGACAATGTGCTCGGGCGCTTCACCCGCAATGCGGCGCCGCACCATCAGCTCCAGCTCGCGAGGATCGTGCGCTGCGTCGAGAAACAGTGCAGCCTCCTCCTCGGCGAAGACACATCCTGCCTCACGAAGGCGGGGCGTGAGGGCGAGCGCATCCGGTTCGTTCAATGGAACACCTGGGTGAGCACGGCGCCGACGATCAGCACGAGAGCCGTTCCGATCATCCAGGGCAGCACATTCACCTTCTGCATGCGCACGCCGCCGGGCGCGACTCTGCCATCGACCGTGCGGGCGTCTGAGTATCGCCCCGCACGCCGGGCCATGTCTGCTGCGACGCGCTGCAGAAGACGGTTGACCAGCTGCCACTCCCGCTCCCGCCCGAGGGCGAGCCCGAGCGGCTTGTAGAAAATGATGCGGTCGTCGATGACCTCCACGTCGAATCCCGCCCCATCGTCAATGAGATCGGTCATCAAGTCCGGCGTCAGCACGTACCGAATGTCTGCGCCGTAGCCAGCTGGGCAGAAGAGCGTGAAGTGGCGAGGAAAATCGCCTTCGAGCTGTAGTGCGCCGCCCCGGTACGGGTTGGGGAATACCTCACCATTGAGGCCGTTGTTCGTGCGTGAATCGAGAATCATGTGCGGAAACGTGCGCTCGAGCTGCACCGAGACGAAGCCCCAGCGATGATCGATCACACCGCCACGGCTGGTCTCTTGCTTGTACGCGAGATTTCCGAGTGAAATGCGCGGGCTCTCACGCGTCGTCACGACGTCGTAAATCTGGTCGCTCAACTCGAGTAGAAGTCCGACCGCTCCATGCGCGGACTCGGCAAAGGGGGTATAGGTGCAGTCGTTTGCATCGGCGAGACGAGCAAGCCTCAGCCGATCACGCCAGAGGCGTGGGCCGAATCGAGGAATCCGTACCCGTCCGACGATGAGCACAGTGCCAAGCACCATGAAGAGCGCGAAAACGGCAAGGCCAATGGTGAGACCGGTGATGCCGTCCTCGCTGAATCCCACGAGTGAGAAGACGACGACAGCAAGGCTGAACGGAACCATCAGCGCGGTGGTGCAGCCGCCGCGGACGCTGGGGGCGGCGCCATCGGCGGAGGGAACGCCGCCGTCGCGCGCGTTCCGACGGAACGCGCGCAGCTCCGTTCGAGTCGGTTGATACCGCAGCCACTCAGTGTCGAAATTGCGCACTACGTCGACTCTGCCGTTACCCGCTGCAGAAAACCAAGCGTCTTGTCGAACGCATTTCTGGCATCAGCGAGGTCGAGATGAAACTGGTACTCGTGTGGAAGCGCTGGCTGGTGGTCGGCCTGATAGAACAACTCCGTGACCGAAACCCCTTCGTCGCGCAGCGTCTGCGACATCGGCAATGATTGAATCCAGGTGAGAGCGTCACCATTTCCTCCGGAAATGAACGTCTCTGGGAAGTCCTCGGTCACCCAATTCTGTGTGGACATCAGAGAGCCTGAGGCCAGCTGCGACCACTCTTTCGTGCCTGTGTAGGCCCACAACGCTGTTTTCAGACCCCAGGATTCGATGCCGGTAAGCTCAGCCATGGCGTCGAGGTCGTAGATGCCACAGTACAGAATCACGGCGTCAAGCTGGTCGGGAGACAGCGCTGGCTCGATGCCGGTGAAATGCGCATAGTGCGGATTGGTAACGAGAACGGCGAGCTGGCTGGCCAGCTGCGAACCCGCGGAGTCCCCCGCAAGAATGATCCGGTCGGGGTCGACACCCAGCTCATCGGCGTGATCGTCGATGTATTCAAGAGCTGTGTTGAGCTGTTCAAACGCGGTGGGATACGTCGCTTCGGGTCCCAGCGTGTAGTCGACGCCGATCGCTGCATAGCCTTCGTTTGCAACCATCTCAAGATACGGTGCAACGTTGTCTTTGCTTCCCGACACCCACGCGCCGCCGTGGATCCAAACGACGACGGGGAGCGGATCAGTCGCCGATGCTGGGCGAAAGACATCGAGTCGCGTGTCTTCGCTGTCGGGTGCGTAGGCGATGTTCCGCTTTGATTCGATGTCGAGCTTCGGTTGGTTGCGCTCCATTTCGGCCACCGTGGCCGCGCCATCGTCTTCGAACGTCCACCGAATCAGCATTGTCGATGGCCACGGGCTCGCGCTCGATACAAGCGCGATGAGTGCGAGAACGACGCCGCATCCGAGCAGAAGCTGGCGCCGGAGGAAATGTAAGCGCGAACGCTTCTGGGAAGAAGTCACGTCGCGAGCATAGCGATGAACCGCGCTTTGCCGGGGAAACCCCGACGACAATGTACCTGTGTCGAGTCTTCTACGCCTCTGAACAGAACTGTGGGGCAGGAGAACATCCTGCCCCACAGCATCCTGTTTGCTGAGTCGACGCTGCTCAGGCCTCGGTCGACGCAGACTCAGCCGGTGCCTTGTAGTTCGGCATCGAGATCTCTGCCGTGCGGCTGAACTCCTGTGTGACATCGTCGTTCGGCTTGAAGGTCATCAGGCTGACGACGATCGCGACGAGGAGGTTCACGATGAAGCCGGGGATGATCTCGTAGGTCTGTGCGACCCACGACTCGGCACCGAACCAGGTTGCACCGAACTGTCCCCAGAGGTATGCCACGAGGGCACCCGAGATGAGACCGGAGAGAGCACCCCAGTTGCTGAGCTTCTTCCAGAACAACGCCAGCAGGATAACCGGGCCGAACGCCGAACCGAACCCTGCCCAGGCGAACCCGACGAGGTCGAGGATGCTCTTCGAGGGGTTGAGCGCGAGAAGAACGGCGATGATCGCGACGACCAGAACGCCAAGGCGTCCGAATGTCACGTAGGTCTTCTCCTTGATCCGAGCGACCCCTCCCGTCTTCTCGGCAACCATTTTGTAAAGGTCCTCGACGAGCGCGGACGACGTGACGACAAGCTGAGAGGAGATCGTCGACATGATCGCCGCGAGAACTGCAGCGAGCACCAGACCGGCGATGAACGGATGGAACAGCACCTGCGCGAGATCGAGGAACACCGTCTCGCCAGATTTCGCGTCCGTCGGAGCTCCGCCAGTGTTGTGGTAGTACGAGATGCCGATCAGCGCCGTGGCAATCGATCCGACCACGGTGAGAATCATCCAGCCGATGCCGATGCGTCGCCCTGCCTTAGCATCCTGCGGGCTCTTCAGTGCCATAAACCGAACGATGATGTGCGGCTGACCGAAGTACCCGAGACCCCATGCTGCAGCGGAAATAATGCCCAGGGCGGTTCCGCCCGACACAAGGTTGAGCAGGTTCGGGTCGATGTCGACGATCGTATTGACAACGGTCGAGGGGCCGCCCGCGTTGATCACGGCGACGATCGGAACAGCGATCAGCGCTGCCAGCATCAGCAGGCCCTGAGCGACGTCGGTGAGGGTTGCACCAAGGAATCCACCGAAAAGCGTGTAGATCATGGTGATCACGGCGACGAGAAGCATTCCCCAGACGTAGTTGACGCCGAAGCTGGACTCGAAGAACTTGCCTGCTGCCACCATTCCACTTGAAACGTAGAACGTGAAGAACACCAGAATGATGACACCGCACACGATGCGCAGTGCGCGCGACTTGTCCCGTAGCCGATGCTCGAGGAAGCTCGGAATCGTAATGGAGTTTCCCGCGACCTCTGTGTACGCACGCAACCGCGGTGCGACGAACTTCCAGTTGAGCCACGCTCCGATCGTGAGACCGATCGCAATCCAGGCCTCGACAAGACCTGAGATGTAGATGGCACCGGGAAGACCCATGAGCAACCAGCCCGACATGTCGGACGCACCGGCGCTCAGGGCGGCTACTCCCGGGTTCAAACCACGCCCCGCGAGCATGTACTCGTCGAGGTTGTTCTTGGTTTTTCTATACGCGAACCAACCAATGGTGAGCATTCCCGCGAAATAGAGAACGATGGCGATTGTCTGGAACACCTGATCCGACATACTGCTCCTCGGGTTTTTCTCTCCTCACGTCAATGTGAGGATGCTTCCACTATGCCAGAGGATTCCCCGATTTCGGGCCCTCAAACGGGTGTCATCCACGCAATATCGACGCGAGTTTCTTGATGGGGTGAGCGCGCGAGGATGACTAAATTGCGTCGTCATCAGAGACTGCGTGGCGGCTTCGAGCACCTTGCGCACCACATCACCCTAGCGAAAACCTGAGAATCCACGGAAATCTCTGCCAATTCGCAACCGATTTCCAGCTTTGCTATGGTGGCTCACGGCGCGTGTGCTCGCGACGTGATGCTCCCACTCTCCAGGTGGCGTGAGCTTGTCTGCTGAGCCGCGCAGCGTGATCTCACCATGGGTGTCAGGTCGCGCTTGTTCGCGGTGCCGGATCGCGAATCACCCCGTCGACGGCGGATGCACGATGCTGCCTGCCAACAGGTACGCACAGAAATCAGCGCGGGTCCGGCTCCGCCGATGAAAGGACGACATTCTCCGTGGACGTATCGGGGCTCAATCAATTGGGAGGGCCGCTGACCATTGGTCTGCTGGTTCTCTTCTTCGGCGGCACTCTTGTGATGTCGATCGCGATCAGCCGTAAGAAGGAGAACGCGGACGGCTACATGACGGCGGGCAACAAGATCGGCTTCGGCATCTCGGCCGCGTCGATGACCGCAACGTGGATTTGGGCATCGTCGATGTACGCGTCGGCAACGTCGGGCTACACGTACGGGATCTCCGGTCCCATCCACTATGGGCTCTGGGGAGCCCTGATGATTCTGCTGATCTACCCGTTTGGCCGCCGCATCCGCAAAGTCGCGCCGCGCGCGCACACCATGGCCGAGGTCATGCACGCCAGGCACGGTCGGTCGAGCCAGCTGATGCTCGCGGGCTCCAATGTTCTCGGAAGCCTCATCAGCCTCACGTCAAACTTCATCGCCGGAGGCGCGCTCGTTTCAATGCTCTCGCCCTTCAGCTTCGGCCAGGGCATCCTGGTCATCGCTGCAGGCGTTCTCCTGTACACCCTGTGGTCGGGCTTCCGCGCCTCAGTGCTCACCGACTTCGCGCAGGTGCTCGCGATGCTCGGCGCCGTCGTCGTCATCATCCCCGCCGTGTTCTTTCTCGCGGGAGGCCCCTCGATGTTCGTCGACGGAGCACAGAACCTGACACCGCAGCAGGGCGACTTCTTCTCGTCAGACGCCTTCCTCAACCAGGGCGCACCATACATCGCCGCGGTGCTCGCCTATGCGATCGGCAACCAGACCATTGCGCAGCGCCTCTTCGCCGTGCGCGAGGACCTCATCAAGAAGACGTTCGTGACCGCGACCATCGGCTACGGAGCGACAATCATCGGAATCGGGATGCTCGGCGTGATGGCGCTCTATCTCGGCATCGAACCCCTCGGCGGCGATCCCAACAACCTCATTCCGCAGATCGCCGCGACGTTCCTCGGACCGGTGCTGCTCTGCCTGTTCTTCATCATGATCATCGGTTCGCTCGCCTCGACTGCCGATTCAGACCTCGCCGCTCTGTCTTCGATCATGATGGCCGACGTCTACGGTCAGAACATTGCGGGAAAGAAGAACGCAAACCCCAAGACGATGCTGCTCGTCGGCCGCATCACCATGATCGTTGCAACGGGTGCCGCGCTGTTCTTCGCCAGCGGCCAGATGAACATTCTCGACCTGCTCGTGTTCGTCGGTGCCCTGTGGGGTGCACTCGTGTTCCCGGTGATCGCCAGCTTCTACTGGAAGAAGGTGACGAACCTCGCTTTCTCTGTGTCAGTGCTCGCAGCGCTCCTCGTATTTATACCTGTTCGCTTCGAGTGGATCTCGATGGCCGGCATCACCGGAATCCTGTTCGACATCCTCGCCGTCATCGGCATCGGCATCGTGCTCGGGCTCATGGCCTTCGGCTTCTTCGGCAAACGCGTCGCGCTCATTGTCGGAGGCGTCTCCATCGTGGCATCCGCTCCGTTCGGCATCGGGTTTCTTCACGACTACGCCGTGCTGTCTGGCTCGCTCATCGCGTATGCCGTGAGTACGATCATTTGCACCGCGATTTCGTTCCGCAGCTCGATGAACTTCGACTTCGACCTCATCAAACAGCGCACCGGTGATTTCGACACGGAAGACCCGGCCGATGCCTTGCTCGACACAGTCACCCCGGTCGACACCACCGATACCGCCACCGATTCCGACGACGAGTCCGCGGACTCGCCGCGACGCTAAGGAGCATCCATGAATGTCATTCTGCTGACGGTCTATGTTCTGATCTGGCCGCTCATCGTTGCCGGAACTCTGTATTACATTGCGAGCGCCTTCTTTCGGGAATGGCGTGAGGCCCGCCGCGAGGGCCGCCGTTTGATCTAGCCGCGCCAGCGATTCACTGCAGCGCCGTCGCCACCCCGCGGAAGGTCAAACTTTCGCTCGATGACGGCGGCGCTGCTGCTTGCGAGAGTGGTGGTACCGCATCGTTCAAGGAGCATCATGAAACGCTTGTTCTGGGCCGCCGCAGCATCCACTCTTCTCGGTCTGGCCGCCGGGCTGTTCTATCGAGAATTCACGAAAGATCTCGGAGTGACAGTCGATTCGCAGCTCAGTGTCGTGCACACGCACATGCTCGCTCTCGGCACTCTCGTCTTTCTCATCGCGCTGGTTCTCGAGAAGACGTTCAGCCTGTCACAGAGCCCCCTGTTCAGCTGGTTCTTCTGGGTCTACAGCGCCGGCCTTCTCGTCTCGACGGGAGGAATGCTGGCGAACGGCATCATCACGGTCTCCGGTGGCGAGACCAGTGCAGCTGTTGCCGGCATTGCAGGAATGGGACACATGACGCTGACCGTGGGATTCGGACTGCTCTTCGGTGCGCTTGGATCGCGCATTCTCTCGCAGCCGAAGAACGTCAGCGAGCCGCAGATCCGCTGACCCGAGGCTCGCTCACGCAACGTCAATCGTTCGAGACACTCTCCGTCGGCACAGTTCCGGTTACTGCCGGTATTTCCTGTGTCAGGGGCGCCTCGGCCGCCACCTCGAGGTGCTCTTCGGTCTCGAACTGCTCTTCGCGGTCTTCACCTCGGAACTGCGTCATGTAGAGGTCGAAGTATGCCCCGCGCCTGGCGAGCAGAGCGTCGTGGGTGCCATGCTCCACAATCGCGCCATTCTCCATCACGAGGATCGTGTGCGCATCGCGAATCGTCGACAGGCGGTGCGCGATGACGAACGATGTGCGGTCGGTGCGCAGCGCCGCCATAGCCTTCTGCACGAGCAGTTCCGTTCGCGTGTCAACCGAACTCGTCGCCTCGTCGAGAATAAGCAGCGACGGGTTGGCAAGGAACGCCCGGGCGATCGTGATGAGCTGACGCTCGCCGGCAGAGACGCTGCCGCCCTCGGCATCCACCACTGTGTCGTACCCGTCAGGAAGCTGGCGCACAAAGCGATCGACCATGGTTGCCGTGGCGGCATCCACGACCTCGTCGTCTGTGGCATCGAGACGGCCGTATCGGATGTTGTCACGGATGCTGCCCTCGAACAGCCAGGTGTCTTGCAGCACCATGCCGACCTGCGAGCGCAGCTGGGCACGTGAGAGCTCGCGCGTGTCGATGCCGTCGAGCAGGATGCGCCCACCGGTGATCTCGTAGAACCGCATCACGAGGTTGACAAGCGTTGTCTTGCCCGCGCCGGTCGGCCCGACAATCGCGACGGTTTCGCCAGGCTGCACCTCGAACGAGACATCCTCGATGAGCGACGATTCAGGCACGTAACTGAACGAGACGCCATCGAACTGCACGTGTCCGTCGGTTTTCTCCGGCAGTTCGGCGCGCACGTCGTCTGGCTCTTGCTCGTCTGCGTCGAGCAGCTCGAACGTACGCTCCGCCGACGCGACACCCGACTGAACCATGTTGGCGACCCCGGCCATCTCGCTGATCGGCTGGGAGAATTCGCGAGAGTACTGAATGAACGCCGTTGCATCACCGAGCGTCATCTGCCCAGACGCGACGCGCAGGCCACCAGCAACGGCAATCAGAACGTACGAAAGATAGGAGACAAACTGCATGGCGGGCATGATCATGCCCGAGACGAACTGCGCACCGAAGGATGCCCGGAAGAGCTTCTCATTGCGGTCGTCGAACTCCTGCAGCATCTCTTCATCACGGCCGAAGGCGCGCACGAGCTCCAGCCCTGAGTACGACTCTTCGATGTGCCCGTTGAGCGTTCCCGTCTCTTTCCACTGTGCGGTGAACAGCTTCTGCGAACGAACGCCGATCACGCCGGCG
Organism: Paramicrobacterium chengjingii; assembly: GCF_011751765.2. Taxonomy (GTDB): domain Bacteria; phylum Actinomycetota; class Actinomycetes; order Actinomycetales; family Microbacteriaceae; genus Paramicrobacterium; species Paramicrobacterium chengjingii. The sequence goes on along the minus strand of NZ_CP061169.1, from coordinate 136,732 downwards.
ATGATGCCCGAGAGTGGAAGGGCAATGAGCGCAAGCAGCGCAAGCTGCCACGAGACGATGAACATCATAGCCGCGATGCCCACGATCGTGAGCAGAGACTGCACGAGCTGCGAGAACGCCTGCTGAAGTGCCTGCTGCACGTTGTCGACATCGTTCGTCACGCGCGACATGAGGTCTCCGCGCTGGCGCGTATCAAAGTAGCTCAGCGGCAAGCGGTTGAGCTTGACCTCGATCTCTTCGCGCAGTCGGTAGACCACGCGCATCACGAGGGCATTCAAAATGAAGCCCTGCGCCCACATGAGCATGGACGCGATGACGTACATGCCGAGCACGATGAAGATGAGGCGGCTCAACTCGACAAAGTCGATCCCCTGCCCCGGAACCACATCGGCTGTCGCGAGCATCTGGGCGAAGTCCCCTTGGCCCGCTGCTTTCGCCTGAGCAATGATCGTCTCGAGTGGAACTCCCTCAGGCAGCTGCGCGCCAATAACGCCATTGAAGATCACGTCCATGGCTGCTCCAAGCACCTTGGGTGCAATTACCGTGAGCACGACGGAACCGACGACAAGCAGCACGACGAAGATCATGCCCGCTCGCTCGGGTTTCAGCAGTCCGACGAGACGCTTGGTCGACGGCCAGAAGTGCTGTGCCTTCTTAGCCGGAGCGCCACCGAACATGTCGCCGTCTGCTTCAGTCGGGGTGAACTCCAGCAGCGCATCGTCGGTCTTCGCTGCCTCGGCCTCGGCGATGTTCGATCCGGTCGAATCGGCCCCGGATGCTGTGGAGGCAGCGTTCTTCTTGTCGCGGCGGGCCATCAGCGCACCCCTTCCACACTGAGCTGAGATTCGACGATCTCCTGGTACGTCTCATTCGTCTGCAGAAGCTCGTCGTGGGTGCCACGGCCGACGATCACGCCGGCGTCGAGCACGATGATCTCGTCTGCCTCGCGAATTGTCGAGACTCTCTGGGCGACGACGATCACGGTGGCATCCGTTATCGACTCGGCGAGCGCTTCGCGCAGCCGAGCGTCGGTTGATACGTCGAGCGCCGAGAACGAGTCGTCGAACAGAAACACTTTGGGCTGCGACACGAGGGCGCGAGCAATGCAGAGCCGCTGTCGCTGACCGCCGGAAACGTTGGTTCCGCCCTGGGCGACCGGGTCGTCAAGCCCCTTCGGCTTCGCGGCGACGAAGTCGTCGGCCTGGGCGATGCGCAATGCCTCCCAGAGCTCGTCATCGGTGGCGTTCGGCCTTCCAAATCGCAGGTTGGAGCCGATCGTGCCAGAAAAGAGGTAGGGCTTCTGCGGTACGAGGCCGATCACGCTTGCCCGTTGCGCCCGCGTGAGGTCGGCAACGGAGGAGCCGTCGATCGTGACTTCCCCTGACTGCACGTCATACAGGTTGGGAATGAGGTTGACGAGCGTGGTCTTGCCGGCACCGGTCGAGCCGACGATCGCTGTCGTTCGTCCCGGAGCGGCGGTGAAGCTGACGTCGTCGAGAACGGGGCGCTCAGCGCCGGGGTACCCGAACGTTACGTGGTCGAACACGACGGTGCCGGTCTGAGGTGTCGGCGTCTTCTCAACCTTCGGCGCAACGTGGTCGCTCTCGCGAAACACGTCGTCGATGCGCTCAGCGCACACAACTGCGCGGGGAATCATCATCACCATGAACACGCCCATCATGACGGCGACGAGAATCTGCAGGAGGTATTGCAGAAAGGCGGTGAGCGAGCCGACCTCCATTGCGCCAGCATCCACTCGATGCCCGCCGAACCAGAGCACGGCGGATGTTGCTAGATGGAGAACCATCATGATGACGGGGAACATCAAAACGAAGATGTTGCCAACGCGTACCGAGACGCGAGTGATCGACTCGTTTGCTGAGCGGTAGCGTTCGGTCTCGTGGGGCTCACGCACGAAGGCGCGGATGACCCTGATGCCAACAATCTGTTCGCGCAGCACGCCGTTGATGGTGTCGATGCGATCCTGCATCTCTCGGAAAAGCGGCAGAAGCAGCCTGACGAGAAATCCGACGATGATGAAGAGTAGGGGCACAGAGACCCAGACAAGCCAGGACAGGCCGACGTCTTCACGCAGTGCCATGATGATGCCGCCGATGCACATGATGGGCGTCGAGACCATGAAGTTGAGGGTCATGAGCACGAGCATCTGCACTTGCTGCACATCGTTGGTGTTTCGTGTGATCAGCGTTGCTGTGCCGAAGCGGCCGACCTCGAGAGCGGTGAGCTTGTCAACCTTGCTATAGATGGCACGACGAAGGTCGCGGCCGACGGCCATTGCGACGCGCGCGCCGCAATAGATCGCCGCGATGGCGGCGATGATCTGCGCAAAGCAGACGATGAGCATGACGATTCCGGTGTTCCAAATGAACTCGGTGTCGCCCTTGGCGATGCCCTCGTCGATGATGCGCGCATTGAGGCTGGGCAGGTACAGCGTGGCGATCGTTGATGCGAGCTGCAAAATGACGACGCCGATGATCCACGGCCAGTAGGGCCGGGCATAGTGAAGCGAGAGGCGGAGGAGGGCCACGAGAGTTTCGTCCTGACGTAGTGATTCTCGCCTGGCGAAAGTGGCGAGCGTATGAGCATAACCCGAAGCATCCGACATTTTCTATCCGCCTTAAGGGGGATATCGGACCGTCAGCGAGCACGCGCTCCGATCGCGATGACAGCGAGCAGCTCGTTTTCCGCGGGCAGAAGCAGCTCGGACACCGCTTTCGCTTTCGAATCGTCGAAACCCGCGATGACGACGGCGCCGAGTCCTGTCTCGGCAGCCCAGATCGACACGTTCTGCGCGAGAAATCCAACTTCCATCCAGGCGAAGTGCCTGGCGTGCTCGGCGGGTTGGTCGGCGAGTGCCGACGGCGCACGTGTTGTATTTGCACTGGGGATGAGAAGCGCAGGGCAGTCACCGATCCATTCGCGTGCGTCGAGTGTCATCTCGGCCACGTCTTGTCTGGCGTCGCCGGCGGCGACAAGCTCGAGGGCATGCTCTCTGGGCTCGTACCGGTACGTGCCGATAGGCAGATCTGTCACCGCACCCGCCACGAGAGTGAGGGTGATCGGATATGTCGCACGGGCCGATGCACTGACCCGGCGGCCCTCGTGAGTCTCACCCGCTGCATGCCATAGTGCGTCAGCGATGCGCTCAAGCTGGATCTCAGTTGTGGTGAAGTTTCGCGTGGACCGGCGACGCTCCAGAAGGTGCCCAAAACGACGCGGACGTGGAGCGGCCAAAGCGATCATGATCACCAACGTGGCATGCGCTGAAAACCTCGTCAACCTGCACTGATGCTCCACAAGCCGCTCGGTACTCATTGGTCACGCACGACAGCCTGAGGCGAGGGACCTCTCTAAAAGGGTGGCGATTCGCCGTACCCGCTGGCGGTCCTGTCGGGAGGCTCGACACCAGGCTGGCGATTGGCCGCTTGTGCAGCTCCGGGGACAGCGATGTCGGGCTCAGTGATGTAGGTGATGCCCGCGGGACTCGTCCACGTCATGCGCCCTTCGGCATCTTGCTCGACTCTCCACAGAGTGCTGTGTTTGAGAGTGTGATGCTTTCGACAGAGGTGTGCCAGGTTCGTCATATCGGTCTTGCCGCCACATTGCCAATCTTCCGTGTGATCGATGTCGCACCACACTGCCTTGCGATTGCACCCGGGGAATCGGCACGTGCTGTCGCGCACCCGGAGTGCACGTGCGAGATCGGCGGGGACGCGGTAGCTGTCTCGCCCCACCGAAACGACGGCTCCGGTCTCTGGATGGGTGAGCAGCCGCAAGAACGACGGTGCGTTTGCAGCGAGAGCCATCGCCGTCTCGGAATCAATCGGGCCATAGCCGTCGAGATCGGCAGCATCTTCTGCATGCCCGAGAAGGCTGAGCACCGGCACGGTGACCATCACGGTCGGACGAATAGCGCGGCGACGGTCACCGACGCCAAGCGCAGACCGAACGCCTTGCCCAGCGGATGCTTCTATGCGACACGCACGAACCCGAGCGCGGGCTGACGTCACGACCTGGCCAAGGAGCGCCTCGGGAAGCGACTCATTCGCACCCAGTTCGATGGCTACGTCGTCGCGTCGTCGATCTGAAATAGCAAGCCTGAGAGCACGATCCATCGTCATCGTATTGACTGCTGCGCCCTGGTGCGGCACCGGGCGGTCGGAGGCAAGAGAGACGGGCTTGCCGTCAGCGCGAAGTCGCTTGCGCTCACGCTTCTGCTGCTGACGAAGCCACGCGGAAAGTTCTCGTCGCCGTCGAGGTGGGCGTGTGTACAGATATCGGCCGCGCGTAGGAAGAACATCGACGCTCAATCCGGCTGTGCTGGAACCGATTGCATCGTCTGCATGTGATGTACTCGGCAACGGCGATGTGTCAGCGCCCGGCTGCGGGTCGATGAAACCCGACACTGTCGCGTCGGCGAAAACGTCTGCAGCGAGTTGGGGGAGGGAGCGCGTTTCATCAGCTGCCTGCAGCCCTCGCGCCGTCTCCATAGTGGCGTTGTAGATGGCCGTCGCGACGTCGGCTGTGTGAATCAGTTCGACCGAGGCCATGCCATCGTGCAGTGGCTGATAGCTGACGCACCGACCGTCTTCTGCCTTCTTTCGGCGATCCACAATCGACTCGGGGTGCATGCGCTCGCGCATGATGCGAGCGGCTCGGGAGAACTGCGCCGCAGTCTGCGTTTGCGCAAGAGGCACAACGGCTGCCTCGAAACCAGCGGCCGCGTCACGCGGCAATGACCACGACTGGTCGATGATCCGACGCGCATGCTGGTGCGAAATGTCTCCGGAGGCGAGCGCCGCCCGTGTCTGAGGAAGATGCCGCTGCAGCGTTGTCGCTTCTTCGATCTGAGTGCGCATCGTCGCCTCAGGCACGCGCAGCATGACCGCCGCCTCTGCGACGAACGCCCGGAAGCCGAGCTCGTCTACCCGTGCGGGTGTCTTGGATTGAGAATCGAGAACGACGAACTCGGCTGCCGACTCGGCGAGCTTTCGCGCACCATGCAACACAGCCGTACGACGCTCCTGTGCTCGCGCGATCTCGCGATCGATGCGGGCGACTTCTTCAAGTGCAAGACCCGACAGACTTACGCGGTCAGCCCCCGCAGAGCGTGCTCGGTCATGAAAAAGAGGGGCTTCTTCGGGCTGGTGACCCTCAGGTGCGACATCCTCGTTTTCCATGCCTCAAGTGTACCAATATTCGAACGTATGTACTAGTCTTTTTCGAAGATTTCTCTGCACTTTTGACCGCAAAATCGACCGGGGCATGCGGAGGCATTGCACCTTATTCGGCTGAAGTTTCCAGCAGGCGCATTACCTCGGCGGGATAGATGGGCAGCTGTTCGTCGCTGTCGTCGAAACGGCGCCAGACGACAGGAACGACCGATCCGTCGCTCTCCGTGAGTGTCGCGTCCATGACCGCCGGCTCGGGGTCAAGATGACCGGTATAGACGAACACGATCTCATGCCCGGTCTCACCGTCTATCTGGAAAATATTCTCCACCACGCCGAGGTATCGCAGATTACAGATTGCCGCGGAAAGTTCCTCACTAACCTCACGTTTGACAGCAGCCCTATGCGTCTCGCCAAACTCGACACTGCCGCCGATGAGGCGATGGTATCCTCGCGGGTTTTCCAGCGTCGGGGCATTGAGACTGACTGCGTGCGCGGTTCCCCCGGTGTTCGGCGCGACGAGCATGGCCTTGACCCGGATACGGCGGCGATCAATCGACACTCGCCCATGTTATGCCCAACTCAGCAAGAGGCGCGCCGCTTGACCCTCACGCGACGTCAGGGTTCACGATGGTCTCCATGACCAACGACATTGACAACACAGACACTGGTTCTGCCCCGTTCTACAGCGCCTTCGAAATGAGCCCCGTCCCCGAGCCGGGGCCAAACGCAACACCTCCCGAGGTGTATCGCGGCATCTACGGCATGCCCATGTTCGTCACGATTCCAACCGCTGACTTGGCAGCATCCGTCGATTTCTGGACGCGCGGCCTCGGCTTCATCGACCTCTTCTCCGTGCCTGGGCAGCTCTCACATATGCGACGCTGGGCCTTTCAAGACGCCCTCCTCGTCGCCGGTGAACCCGCACACGACACGCCGGCGATGACCGTGAGCTTCTCCTGCGTGCTGAGCGAGATCGACGGGATCGCACAGGCATGCGAACAGCTCTCGCCTGGCTGCACGATCGGGCCCCGCGCTATGCCGTGGCCCACGATCGACCTCGAGGTGCGCACTCCAGAGAACACTCGCGTGATCTTCTCGGCAGCACGCGGGGTCGACCCGTCAAGCGACGAGGCCGACAATCTCCGGAACGAGGGGTACCTGGTTCCCGACGCGACCGAGAAGGAGTGAGACTGGATGCTGTGAGTCCACACTCCCGCGACGAAGACGCCACCTCCCGAGAAGGGGGTGGCACCAACGGTGAGGCCGCCTCGCACGGGGGCCTCACCGTCGGTGCTGTCGCGCAGCGCACCGGCATCACCGTGCGCACCCTGCACCACTGGGAGTCCGTTGACCTCGTGACGGCGAGTGAGCGCTCCCCCGCCGACTACCGCCTGTACACCACTGCGGACATCGCTCGAATACACCGAGTGATGCTCTATCGAGAACTTGGACTGCCTCTCGAGAGAATTCGTGCCGTTCTCGACTCGGGGGCGGAGCTGACCGCCGATACGCTACGCGGCCAGCGCGAACAGTTGGCCGATCGCATCGACGAGCTGCAGAGAATGCACCACGCGCTCGACCGCATGATCGACACCGTCGACGCCGGCCTCCCGCTCACCGCTGACGAGCAGGTGCGAATCTTCGGTGATGACTGGAATCCCGACTGGACGCGTCAGGCTCGCGAGAAATGGGGAGACAGCACGCAGTGGACGCAATACGCCGAGCGTGCTGTGGACCGCGAGACTGCCGACTGGGAGCAGATCGCAGAGCAGACCCACGAGCTCAACTCCACGCTCGCCGCGGCACTGGCTCGCGGCGTTCGTGCGGGCAGCTCCGAGGCAAACGCGCTGGCTGACGCGCACCGAGAGTCCCTGTGCAGGTACTTCGACTGCACCATCTCGATGCACGTCTGCATCGGGCGCATGTATGCCGATGACCCGGGCTTCCGCGCGCACTTCGATGGCGTCGCGCCCGGGCTCGCCACCTGGCTGCGCGACGCTATCGATGCGAATGCCCGCGCGCACGGTGTTGACCCCGATACGGCCACCTGGGAGTGAGGCTGCCGACGAAAGCACGGTCCGAGGCAGGGAATCGTCTGAGACAGGATGCTGCAGGGCCAGCGTGACGCAAGCGCCGCGATACGCTGACTCACAGTTGAAGGGCGCTGAGCCTTCGCAGCCCCCGAGGAGGACCACCGTGACCGAGTCGATGACCGATTCGCCGCCTGCCGACGGAATCGTCGTCGACAGCGTCGCCCGATCGTTCGGCAGCGTGCATGCCGTGACCGACGCAACATTCGCGGCCCCGCGAGGCAGCATCACCGGACTCGTCGGCCCCAACGGCGCGGGAAAGACAACTCTCCTGCTCATGCTCGCCACCCTGCTGCAGCCTGATGCCGGCAGCATCCGAATCGCGGGAGTCGACCCGAGCGCAGACCCCGCCGCCGTTCGCTCCCTCATCGGCTGGATGCCCGACAGCCTCGGCACCTGGTCGTCTCTGAGTCCGCGCACAGCGCTCACGACGATCGGCCGCATGTACAACCTCGACGCACAGGCAGCGGCGAATCGTGCTGCCGAACTGCTCGACGCCGTCGGGCTCGCCTCTCTCGCCGACCGGCCGGCGAGAGTGCTCTCGCGCGGCCAGAAGCAACGACTCAGTCTTGCTCGAGCGCTCGTTCACAACCCACGCGTTCTGCTGCTCGACGAGCCGGCATCGGGGCTCGATCCGTCTGCCCGGGCCGAACTGCGCGCAACCCTGCGACGCATTGCCGACGACGGTGCGACGGTGCTCATCTCCAGTCACGAACTGGCAGAGCTCGAAGAGATCTCGGATGCTGCCGTCTATATGTCCGACGGCGTCACAGCGTCACGCGACGCACTCACGCACGCAGCCACGTCCACACGCCAGTGGCGCATCCGTGCCCTCGAGGGCTCGTCGCTTGCGGAGCCACTCGCGAGCATCGGCGTCGCGCCCGAGAACATTGCCGCCGACAACCGTGGAGTCCTCGTGCGCGTCACAGGCGAGGCAGATGCCGCACAGCTCTTGAGTGCTCTCGTCGCGGCTGGCGTCGCCGTCACCTCGTTCGCGCCGGCCGTGGGCGAGTTCGAGCACACGTTCCTCGATCTCACCAAGAACAGCACAGCTCATCGGCATCCGAACCTCGACTCTGACGGAGACGCACAATGACGTTCTTGCGCGGCCTCGGCCTCATTATCGGCCTCGAACTGCGACAGCGCGTGCGCGGCGTTGCCTGGTACGTGCTCGTCGGCATCTTCGTGGCGCTCGTCGCCATTGTCACTGTTCTGCTGTGGCTCACAACGCGCACGTGGGCGAGCGGCGTCGACAGCGGGGCGGGCGGTTGGCTGTTCTCGCTCATTCTCTACTTCGTGCTTCTGCTCGGCACGCTCGCCACCCCCGCATTCAGCGGCAACGCCGTCAACGGCGAGAGGGATGCTGGCACGCTCGCCACCACCCAGGTCACCCTTGTGACCACACCGCAGATCGTGCTCGGCAAGTTCGTTGCGGCGTGGATCAGCTCGCTCGCGTTTCTCGTTGCGAGCATCCCGTTCATTCTCATTGCGCTGTTGCTCGGCAATCTCAACGCGGTGACCATCGCCGTCTCCGTCATTGTGCTCGCCGCAGAACTCGGGGTGTTTGCCGCCTTCGGCGTCGCCCTCTCTGCGATTGTGACGCGCCCGTTGTTCTCCATCGTGCTGAGCTACCTTGTTGTCGCGGCGCTCAGCGTCGGAACGCTCATCGCGTTCGGATTGCTCGGCAGCGTGACGACGTCGACGGTGAAAGAGACGTATATCGGGTACGAGGCCGATGAGTACGACGAAGCGACGGGTGCGCCTATCGACCCCGTGTGTCTCGACCCCGAGATTCGCACATACGACCAGCCTCGATTCGATCTGTACTGGGGCATTCTCGCGGCGAACCCCTATGTGGTGATTGCGGATGCCGCACCCGGAGGGTTCGACTCGAACGGGAGCCCCACCAACCTCTTCAGCACGATGTCGTCCGGTGTGCGCTCACTGCAGTCGCCTCCGGAACTCGAGCGTGTGATTGACGACTGCAACGGCGGTGAGCCCGGAATGACGTACCTCGCCGATCAGCCGACGCCGGAAGAGACACACGATGCCGCAGTGCCGAGCTGGTTTGTCGGCCTCGGCATCCATGTTCTGTTGGCAGCCGGCGCGCTCTGGTGGGCGTGCGTTCGCACCCGCACTCCAGCGAAGCGTCTTCCGAAGGGCAGCCGCATCGCCTGAGGCTTGCGCGACTCAGGAACGCAGGCCGGTCAGCAGAATGTCGAGAAACACCTCCCGGTGTTCGGCATCCCCGAGCCGCACTGCATGTTCGATGCCGCAGATCAGGTGCTCAATCTGCTCCACCGTCACGTCGCGCCTCACGGCGCCGCTCTCACGTGCGCGATTGAACACGTTCGTGAACGTGGCGAAGATCTCGTGCTTCATCTCGCGCACTGACGAGTCCTCGTCATCGGGCGACAGAAGCACGGCCTGCAGGCCTCCGTCTTCAAGCTGCAGTTGAAGGGCGGCGCTCACGAACGCTCTCAGCGCTACCGCGGCATCCACCTCCTGTGCCGCGTCTCGGCTGAGCTGCACCATCGCTGCCAGCGTCTCGGCGGTGAGTGCTTCTTTCAGAGCATGCGCACTGGGAAAGTGCCGATAGACGGTGCCGACACCGACGCCGGCCTCTCGCGCGATGTGGTTGAAGCGGAGGTCGTCTGGGTTCTCGAGCTTGGCCACCTCAAGAATGCGCGCCCTGCTGCGGGCGGCATCGGATCTGAGCGCGGACATGACTCCATCGTAGCTCAAACGGATGAAGTATCCACATCGTGCTACGTTAACTGGATACCGTATCCGTTTCACAAGGAGACATCATGACCTGGAATCCAGACCGCATCCCCGACCAGACAGGTCGCACAATTGCCGTGACCGGTGCGACAGCCGGAATCGGCTACTTCGCCGCGGAGCAGCTCGCGCGCGCTGGCGCGAACGTCGTTCTCGCCTCTCGCTCTGCCGATAAACTTGAGGTGGCACAGGCGACACTTCGTTTGCAGGTGCCCGGAGCCTCCCTGGAATCCGTCGTGATCGATATGACGTCCCTAGACTCCATTGCGCGCGCGAGCGATGCCCTCGCCGCCACACCTCGCCTCGAGGGCATCCTGCTCAACGCCGGAGTGATGACGGCCGTGAGTGGAGCAAAAACCGTCGACGGGCTTCCAGTGATGATGGCGAGCCATGCCATCGGAAACTTTGCACTCGTCTCACGCCTTTTGCCCGCGCTTGCTCACGCGTCAGAGGGTAGTTACGCGCGCATTGTGCACACCTCAACAGGTTTTGTGCGCCGTTTCCGCATGTCTGTCGACAACCTCACGCACACGCCATGGCCGTCGATCGCCGCCTACACCCAAGCGAAGACAGCGACGGAAGTCTATGCGTTCGAACTCGACCGTCGACTGCGCGCAGCCGGGCTCCCCGTCTCGTCACTCGTGACGCACCCCGGTGTCGGCGTCGACGCGAAGACGCCGCTTCGACCCGGCATCAGGGATGCGACCACCCCGTACCAGCGCAACCCCTATACGCCGTGGGCACAGGGGAAAGATGCGGCTGCGTGGTCTGCTGTGCGCGCGCTCACTGACCCCTCCGCGACGGGCGGCGAGTACTACGCGCCACGCGAAGGCATCCGCGGGCTTCCTGTTTCGATCGCACCCCTGCCGAGAACCGCCGCACCGGAGCCGGGCGTCAGCGCGGGCGTCTGGGAGCAGCTTGAGCGGCTCTCCGGGACGCATGTGCTCGCGTGATCCGCGCCCGCTGCCGACGCTCGCACAATGTCAGCCCGATGGACGCGAGCAGAGTGATGAGAATCGCTCCAGCTCCGATCAGTGCCAGGTTGTGCTCGATGGAGCTCAGGGCTCCGAACATCCAGGCCAAAACGCTCGTTCCGGCAACTACCGAGGCGAGCGTCGCCCACCAGATTCTCGCACGAGAACGACGCGATCGGCGGAGCGAAACAACAACGGCGGCTGCCGCGACGCCGCACACAAGCCCGATTATCGCTCCGGCGACAGCGCCGATCAATCCGTAGATCACCGCAATGTCCGGCACCAGTTCGGCGTGCAGCATCGCGCTCTCGATGAGCGTTCCGACAAGCACGTACAGCCCCGCCGCCACTGCTCCACCGATGATCGCGCCGAGCGTCATCGTCACGATTCGCACGGGCCGCCACATGCTTCAAGTATGTGGGCGGCGGCTGACAACCCGTGGCAGACTCGGAACCACGGAAAAGAGCATATGCCCACTCACGATTCACTCACCACAACCATCACCGATCAGCTCGTTCACGGCGCACACTCCCTGGAGTCAACGGACAACGGCCTCACGGTGCATCGCCTGCCCGCATGGGCGCGGCGGCAGGCAGCCGACCCGCAGATCGACATGGCGGAGTCTCAGCCCTCGGGCGTGAGGCTCGTCTTCACAACGGCGGCGACTAGCATCGAGCTTGAGGCCGGCGCCGTTCGCTTCGGGTTCCGCGGCGTTCCGGCGCGACCGCACGGCATCTTTGACTTCGTCATCGACGGCGACGTGACCGCGCAGGCTTCGCTGAAGAATGCAACTGTCGTCACGATCGACATGCAGACGGGTGAGCGCAGCGTCGAGGCGAGCCCGCCCGACCGCATCCGCTTCACGAGTCTTCCAGCGGGCGACAAGTGCGTCGAGCTCTGGCTTCCGCACAACGAGGCGATCACTCTCGTTGCGCTGCACACCAATGCTCCCGTGCACCCTGTCGCCGACGACCGCCCCGTCTGGCTGCATCACGGCAGTTCGATCAGTCACGGCTCGAACGCGACGCGTCCGACACAGATCTGGCCGGCACTGGTCGCCCGATCTCGAGACCTCAACCTCGTGAACCTTGGGTTCGGCGGCAGCGCGCTTCTCGACCCGTTCATGGCGCGAACGATCAGGGACGCCTCGGCCGACCTCATCAGCGTCAAGATGGGCATCAACCTCGTGAACAGCGACCTGATGCGGCTCCGCGCCTTCGGGCCGGCAGTGCACGGGTTTCTCGACACCATTCGAGACGGCCATCCTGAGACGCCGCTGCTCGTCATCTCTCCGATTCTGTGCCCCATTCAAGAGCACACACCCGGGCCTGGCGGGTTCGATCCGGATGCTCTCGCGCACGGTGAGCTGAAATTCACGGCGCTGGGCGACCCCGCCGACGTGGCGGCGGGCAAGCTGACGCTCACCGTGATTCGCGAGCAGCTGGCACGCATCGTCGCCGAGCGCGCCGCTGACGACCCACACCTGCACTACCTCGACGGGCTCGAACTGTACGGACCCGGCGATGCCGACGAGCATCCGCTCCCTGACAATTTGCACCCGGATGCCGCAACGCACCGCCTCATCGGCGAGCGCTTCGCCGCAGTCGCCTGGCCCAGCTGAGCGCGGGAGGCGCAGCGCAGACACGACAGTCTCCCGGAGCAGACGATCAGCTCATTGTGACGGGCTGTTCACGCATTCGGAGATCCGTGACGACACACCGTCGAGAGGCTCCCGCCACGCCGAAACCGCAGGGGCAGCTCCGAATGTGTGAGCGCGAAGGCCGCGGCTCTCAGTTCAGTTCCGCACCAGAGCTGTCCCGCTCAGCTCTGCACCGCAGCGGCGTCTGCTCCCAGAGCATCCTGTGCTTCCATGAGGCGCAGCGCGCGCTCGACCTTGTCGACGTCGCGCACAGCGCCCTTGTCGGCAGACAGCGCCATTGCGGCATAGGCCCGAAGCGCGGGCGAGACAATGCGCTCGCGCTCGCGGGGAACGAAACCGCCGGAGGCAAGCAGCGCACGCCGGCGTTCATCGAGCACCTCGTCGGGCACGTCGAGCGTCATCACCCGGTTGGGAATATCGATCGAGATGGTGTCGCCGTCCTCCACAAGCGCGATGTCACCACCGGATGCCGCTTCGGGCGAGACGTGCCCGATCGACAGACCCGAGGTTCCGCCCGAGAAGCGTCCGTCGGTGATGAGCGCGCACTTCTTGCCGAGGCCGCGTCCCTTGAGGAACGACGTGGGGTACAGCATCTCCTGCATGCCGGGGCCGCCCTTGGGCCCCTCGTAGCGAATCACGACGACGTCCCCCTCCCCCACCTCCTTTGCCAGGATCTTCTGCACCGCCTCGTCTTGCGACTCACATACGACGGCGGGGCCCGAGAACCTCCAGATCGACTCATCGACACCAGCTGTTTTCACAACAGCACCGTCGACAGCGAGATTGCCGCGCAGCACGGCGAGGCCGCCGTCGACGGAATATGCGTGTGCAACATCGTGGATGCAGCCCTCGGCGGCATCGGTGTCGAGGTCGGCCCACCGCTCCGATTGGCTGAACGCCGTCGACGAGCGTTTGCCGCCGGGCGCCGCGAACCAGAGATCGGTAGCCTCGTCAGACGCGGTGCCGCCACGCACGTCCCACTTGGCAAGCCACTCTGTGAGCGAGGGCGAGTGCACGCTGTGCACGTTCTCGTTGAGCATCCCTCCTCGATGGAGCTCACCGAGAATCGCGGGGATGCCGCCAGCGCGATGCACGTCTTCCATGTAGTAGGTGCGGCCATTCGCCACGTTGGGCGCCACCTTCGCCAAGCACGGCACTCGGCGCGATACAGCGTCGATCTCGTCGAGCCCGAATTTGATGCCCGCCTCGTGCGCTGCGGCAAGCAGATGCAGAATCGTGTTCGTCGAGCCGCCCATCGCGATGTCGAGGGCCATGGCGTTCTCGAAGGCCGCCGGGCTGGCGATTGCGCGCGGCAGAACCGAGGCGTCGTCGCCGTCGTAGTAGCGGGTCGCAATGTCGACGACGGTCTTACCGGCGTTCTCATACAACGCCTTGCGGGCCGTGTGCGTCGCAAGCACCGAGCCGTTGCCCGGTAGCGACAGTCCCATCGCCTCGGTGAGGCAGTTCATGGAATTCGCGGTGAACATGCCGGAACACGAACCGCAGGTGGGGCACGCGCTTTCTTCAATGCGCAGCATGTCGGCATCCGAGATGTTCTCGTTCACGGCATCCGAGATCGCATCGACGAGATCGAGTGAGCGCACCGAGCCGTCGACGAGCGTCGCACGGCCCGACTCCATGGGCCCGCCCGAGACGAACACCGTCGGCACGTTGAGTCGCAGCGCGGCCATCAGCATGCCCGGGGTGATCTTGTCGCAGTTCGAGATGCACACGAGTGCGTCGGCGCAGTGAGCATTCACCATGTACTCAACTGAGTCGGCGATCAGGTCGCGGCTCGGCAGCGAGTAGAGCATGCCGGAGTGGCCCATAGCGATGCCGTCGTCGACCGCGATGCTGTTGAACTCGCGCGCGATGCCGCCAGCATCCTGAATCGCCTGGGAGACGATGCGCCCGACCGGCTGCAGATGCGTGTGGCCAGGCACGAACTCTGTGAAGCTGTTGGCGACGGCGATGATCGGTTTGCCGAAATCGCTCCCCTTGACGCCGGCGGCGCGCAGCAGTGCGCGGGCCCCGGCCATGTTTCGTCCGTTAGTGACAGTTCGTGAACGCAATGCTGGCATGACATCAGAATGGCCGACGGATGCTGTGCGCGGAAGTTGTCACTGGCACTAGTACTGTCACTACTAGTATTGAGCAATGACCAACGATGCTGAGAGACGTCGCGAACTCGGTGCGTTTCTGCGTGCCCGGCGCAACCAGCTGTCGCGCAGCGAGGTGGGCCTGCCCCCGCGTACCCGCGGCGGCGATGCCGGGCTGCGTCGCGAAGAGGTCTCGTACCTCTCGGGTGTGAGCGGCACCTGGTACACCTGGCTGGAGCAGGGGCGCGACATCAATCCGTCGAGGCAGGTGGTGGATGCTGTCGCTCGCACGCTGCGCCTTGACTCTTCGGCGCATTCCTATGTTCTTGCGCTGCTGGGCTATTCGAGCCCGCTGCCCACGCACCCCTCCCCCGTGCCGACCGCACCGGCGCACCTGCAGCGACTGCTCGACTCGTGGGCCGACCCGGCGTTCGCGCTCGCGCCCGACTGGGGTGTGCTGGCATGGAACACCGCGTATCGGCTGCTCTTCCCCGGCATCGCCACAGTCGACGACGCCGATCGCAACCTCCTCTGGCTCGTGTTCACCGACCCGTACGTGCGCGCACTCCTTCCCGATTGGGAGCGCACAAGCCGCCGTTTTCTCAGCGAGTTCCGAGCCGAGACCGGGCCGCGGCTCGGCGACCCCGCGCACGGCATGCTCGTCGAACGGCTGCGAGAGGCGAGCGCGGAGTTTCGCGAGGGCTGGGACAGCCGCGACGTGCAGCGTTTCGCCTCACGAGAGCGGCAGTTTCAGCATCCTGATGTCGGCCTGCTGCACCTGGAGCACCACCAGCTGGCGCTTTCTGACCACCCCGAAATCCACGTGGTCGTCTACACACCGATGCCAGAGACGGATGCCGTCGAGCGCCTCGCGCGCCTGCACGAGCTGTAGCGCCGGGTTACGCGGATCAGCTGCGGCTGCGCGCGACGTAGACGGTGTTCGAAGACACCCCTCCGGTGACCGGATTGTCGAAGTCGACGATGTGTGCAGCTGCGTCGTCGAAAACGGCATCCAGCTCTCCCATGAAGTCGCCGTCCGGCGGATCATCTGACCACAGCGCGAAGACTCCTCGCGGCGCAAGATGCCTGTCGAGCGCTCGCAGCCCGTCAGCCGCGTAGAGATCGCTGTGGGTCGGGTCCAGCTGATGACGTGGCGAATGATCGACGTCAAGCAGAATGGCGGAGTAGCCACTGTGGTCTCCCACGGGCTTCGAACGCATCAGTGCGAAGAAGTCGTCTTCGACGAGATTCGTGCGCGCGTCGTCGACGAGTTCCGCCGACACCGGCAGCAGCTTCCGCTCGTGCCAGTCGATCACCGTTGCCAGGCGGTCGACCACTGTGAGGCCGCGCACCCGCTCGTCTCGCAATGCCGTGACGGCTGTGTATCCGAGCCCGAGACCGCCGACCAACACAGTCAGCTCGACGCCCTCGACGGCGGCGAGGCCAAGACTCGCGAGCTCTTCCTCGGCAACGGTGAAGAGGCTCGACATGAGGAACTCCTCGCCAAGTTTTACCTCGAAGATCTCCTGACCCGACGACGGCTCGGTGCGTCGCCGCAGGGTGAGATCCCCCATCGCGGTGGGCTGCCAGTCAAGCTCCTCGAACCGAATGATCACTGCGCCGCCTCTTCGTCGCTGTTCACACTACAGGCAAGGCCTCGCCACGACGGCGTGACCTACGCACCTGTGCGGTGACGAACCCACACATTCGGCTCTATGTAGACGGCCGTACCATTGTCGACGTCACAGTGCACCAAGGTGAGCGCCTGCGGAACCTCAACGGGCCCCGACTGGTCAAAGGGCAGGTTCGTCCAGTCGCGCCATTCGGCGAGCGTGCCCGGAATCACCATTGCCCGTGGAGCCAGCCTGTCAATGCGCCCACCCGCCCGCACATGGACGCGGAGCCACGGGTCGACGGGCAGCCCATCGTCTCGCGTGCGGAATGCATAGGACGACATCGGCTCACGAGCATCCTTCTTACCATTCGGTCGCACCGGAACGACGAGCTCACGATACCCGTGCCGTTTCGCGTTGTCGCGCAGAGCCTCGACGATCTGGCCAGAGAGCCCGTGTCCCTGCATGAACGGCGCGATGACGATCTCGAGTGCCGCCACGGTGTTGGGTACCCCGCCATCAAGACTCGTTCGCACTCCGCGTCGAATCGCACCGTCCCACCCGTCGTCGGGAAGCTCATCGCTCTCACATCGGAACGGAATGGAATAGGCCTTCGCCACGATCCGCCCCTCGTCGTCCTGGCAGACAAGGATGTGCTCGGCGAAGCGAGTCAGCGTGGGCGCGTTGTAGTACAGCGCGCCGATCGGATCCTGCCGCATGAATGTCGGCCAGGGACTCTCCATCTCGAGAAACTCATGCAGCAGGTCAAGGCGCTCAGCGAGCACAGAGATCGTCAATGCCATGACGCCCATGGTAGAGCGCGCGCTATACTGGTAGAGCGCGCGCTATACGCCCGCGGGCGAAGCGTGCTGAAGCACTCTCGTGCGATAGTTCTGCGGCGACTCCCCCAGATGGCGTTTGAACGCTGTGCTGAACGCGCTCTCTGACGAATAGCCGAGTTTGAATGCGATGGGACGCAGTCGGGATTCAGGAGCCCGCAGTTCACGCTGTGCCAACAGCATCCGCCATCTCACCAGATATGCGAGCGGCGGCATTCCCGCCACCTCGCGAAATCGCACGGCGAACCCTGTGCGCGACAGTGCGGCAGCGCGAGCAAGATCGCCAAGGCTCCACGACACTTCAGGATGCTCATGCATGAGGTCGAGCGCTGGTCGCAGACGCTCGTCACCGAGCAGCTTCAGCCAGCCCGGGGGCATGTCCATGCCGCCCGAGAAGGCGCGAAGCACATCGAGAATGAGCAGCTGGCTGTATTGCCGCACGGCAAACTCGGCCCCGGCATCATCCCCGACGATCTCTGCGAAGATCTGGTTCACATGCCCCCGAATTCGTGCAGCCGACGACGAAGCGGCACGCACGTGGGCGACCGGCGGCAGGGCGCCCGCGAGCACCTCTCTCCCCTCGACATTCAGGTCGATGCGCCCGCCGATGAACACGTCGGCGCGTTCGAGATCGACCCCGTCACGCCTCACAATCGTTCCGTTCGATGGCTGCTCCACGTCGTCGATCGGACCATCGCCGGAACCGCCACGCAGTTCGAGCCACGATCGCGCATTGAGCACGACGATCTCTCCCTCCACGAGCTCGATCGGCTCGTCGATGCCGTCCGTCATCAGCTGGGCTTCGCCGCGCGCGACAGCGCAGAACTTCAACTCTTCGGCGACGTGCCCGTGTGCCCTCCACCGCCCTGTCAGTGCTGCACCGCCTGACACGACGCCGCGAACGTCGATGAGGTTCAGAATCTCGGTCAGGCGATCGGTACTCATGTTTGAACTATAGAGCATAGATTACGAACGATTCGTTATTCCTCATACAAATCCGCTGCACAATACTGAGTGACATGACTCAGAAAGACACCACGCAGAACCACACGGCCACACGTCCCGTCGCACTCGTCAGCGGCGCAAACCGAGGAATCGGATTCCAGGTCGCCAGCGATCTTGCCGTTCGCGGAATCACCGTGCTTGTCGGCTCACGCAATCGTGAGCGAGGCCGCGAGGCCGCCGCCGAGATCGGCAAGGATGCTGTCGCCATTCAACTGGACGTCTCGGACGCCGAATCCGTGGCGGCAGCTGCTTCGAGAATTCAGTCCGAGTTCGGGAGGCTAGACATTCTGGTCAACAATGCCGGCGTCTCCTTCCTCGGCGATCAGAACACCCCTCTTGAGGTGCGCGCCAGTTCCGGACTTCTCACCGTCGCTCCGCTCGACATCGTCAGGCAGATGTACGAGATCAATGTGTTCGGCGTCATCGCGCTGACCCAGGCGCTGCTGCCGCTGCTTCGGTCCACTGATGGCTCACGCATCGTCACCGTCGGCAGCGGGGGCGGTTCGTTGAATGCCAACGCCGACACGACGAATCCGCATCGCCGCATGTTCGGCCTTTACTCCGCGTCGAAATCAGCCCTCCACGCCGTGACCCTTGCGTTCGCGACGGCTCTCGAGCCGGACGGCATTCCGGTGAATATCGTCGACCCCGGCATGACGGCCACGGCGTTGAACGACTTCCAGGGCACCAAGTCCGTCGAGCAGGGGGCTGCCCACATTGTGGAGGTTGCCATGCGCGGCACGAATGGCTCGACCGGCACATTCACCAGCGACGAGGGTGACGTTCCCTGGTGACGACGCGGTGCCGGCGGAGACGCTTGGCGTCAGCTTCCTGTGCTCGCCTCGTAGACGTCGTCCAGCGCTTGCCGCGCTACGAGCCCGAAGTCTTCGTCACACGTCGGAACCGACCATCGCTCATAGGCAATGTCCATGGCGAGCGCGCCGAACTCCGCAGCGATCCGCGCCGTCAGTTCGGGCAATCCTCGCCGCACGAGACCGTCGCACATCGCCGAGGTGAGCGCTAGACCCTTGAGTGCCTCACGCTCTTGCAACTCTGGGCTGGCGGCAATGACGGCGCGGCGACGCGCAGAGAACTCCCGCGTCTCCGGTGTGAACGTCTGGCTCCCCACCGCGTCAAGCGCGCTGGCGATGACCTCGCGCGGCGAGCGGTCGGCCGCAACCTCATCGATCGCCTCCGCTAGAACCGTGGCCACGGCTCCCCCGCCGAAGAGAACTTCACGCTTGTCTGAGAAGTACCGAAAGAACGTGCTCTTTGTCAGCCCGGCGCGTTCAGCGATCTCTATCACTGTCGTGTTCTCGTAGCCGTGCTCGGCGAACAGATCGACAGCTGCGACCACGAGTCGCGCGTATGCGTCTGGCTTCCAACGGGGCATGTTCCAACCTTATAGGACTTGGTCCCATCATTGAGTGTATAGTGATGGCACTTAGTCCCATCACCCACTCACCCTGGAGGTTAGTATGAGTCGCGCAGTCATCTACGAGAAGTTCGGTGGCCCCGAAGTACTTGAGCTCAAAGAAGTTCCGGAGCCCCACGCCGGGCCGGGCGAGGTTCGCGTCCGCGTCACCGCTGCAGGACTGAATCCCATGGACTGGATCATCGCTTCCATGCCCGAAGGTGCGGCCAAATGGGGCATCACGCTGCCGGCGGGTTTCGGCAGCGACTTCGTCGGCGTCGTCGACGAGATCGGGGCAGGAGCCGAAGGCTACGCAGAGGGCGACCGCGTGTACGGCGGTGCGATCGCGCAGGCCGTCGCTGACTATGCCATTGTGCAGACGGGGCCGTCCGCCTTCTACCGGCTGCTTCCGTTGCCGGACGGCATCAGCGATGCAGTAGGCGCGGCGCTGCCGACTCCTGGTCTCACCGCTGCCGCGGCCCTTGACACGATCGGCGTCCGTTCAGGAGACACCGTTCTTATCGGAGGAGCTGCTGGCGGCGTCGGCGTCCTCGCCGTTCAGCTGGCGAAGCTCGCCGACGCGCGGGTGATCGGAACTGCCTCTCCTGGCACCTTCGAGTTCTTGCGCTCACTCGGAGTCGAGCCGGTCGAGTACGGCACAGGCCTTGTTGGCCGAGTCCGTGCGCTCGCCCCCGAAGGCGTGACCGCGGCCGCCGACCTGTTCGGCGCAGAGACCGCCGAGGCCGCACTCGAACTCGGTGTGCCAGCGCAACGCATCTCGACAATCGCTGTCGGCGCCAACCCTCCGGGAGGCGTGCGCGCGACGGGAGGAACCGATGCCGCGCCAGGCTCCCTTGAGCGGATCACCGATGCGATCCTCGCGGGCACCATCACCGTGCCGATCGCAGCGAGCTTCCCTCTCGAGAATTTCCGTGAAGCAGTAGAGCTCCAGGCCGGTCGACACGTCCATGGCAAGGTTGTGATCACGACGTAGACGTGCGTCATCGGCGGCGACCAGACGTGTAGCGTTCCGTCTATGAATGATCTTGCTGTCCGCGCAGCCGAGTTGGCGGATGCCGAGCAGATCGCCGGCGTGCACGTGCGCTCCTGGCAGACCGGGTACTTCGGTCTGATCGACCAGGAAATTCTGGATGGTCTGTCCATTGCCGACCGCGCCGACTTCTTCTACGAACGTCACGGCTTCCATGCCGATGGTGCACTCAAGCGCAATGAACGCCCCGATCACACGCTTTTCGAGCATCGCCGCGTGAAAAACCTCAGCTGAGACAACCCTCAGTCGTCAGCGAACCTTAAGAATCTCTCTGATGATCTCTGCGCTGGCCGGCAGCCTCACCGCGAGTGCGTTCCAGATGATCGCATAATCGATCTGCTCATACTCGTGCGCGACAAGATTGCGCGTTGCCTTCATCGCCCGCCACGGCACGTCTGGATGCGCATCCACGAAGTCGTCCGGCAGTTTCCCCACGGCCTCCCCGATCTTGTGAAGAAGGGCTTCCGAAGCCAGCCTCAGCACTTCGTCGTTTGCGTATGCGTCGTGCCCTCTCGCCACCAGCCTCTCGGCAGCACCCGCGAACGAAAGAAGGTCAGGCAGCACCCTCCGCGTCCTCTCAGGCATATCCGTCATATCGACACCGCTTCCGAGGAAATCGGGTTTCCGAGGCGCAGGCCTCCCTCGGAAACAACATCCACGTGGATGCCTGTCAGATTCTTGAGCTCCTTGACGAGTTCTGCGAGGTCGAAGATGTCGGCGTCGGGACAAACAAGCGAGTCACTGCTCGCCTGTACACCAGATTCAGTTTCGCGCTGCTCGGCACGACACCGGCACGGTCAGACGCCGATACCGAGCTCACGCATCGACTCGAGGGTGACCTTCTCACGCGGCGGCACGACCGCGGGGTGCGTCCCCGCCATCTCCTCGATCACCCGCAGAACCTGGCAGCTGTACCCGAACTCGTTGTCGTACCAGACATACAGAACCACGTTCTCGTCATCCGCGATGGTCGCGAGCCCGTCGACGATTCCCGCTCGGTGCGAGCCGACGAAGTCCGTCGATACGATCTCGGGCGATTCGATGTAGTCGACCTGCTGCCGCAGCTTCGAGTGCAGCGACACGGCACGCAGGTACGCATTGAGTTCGTCTCGATCCGCGTGGTTCTCAAGCGTCAGGTTCAGTATCGCGAGAGAGACATCGGGCGTCGGCACACGAATAGAGCTTCCCGTCAGTTTGCCCGCGAGCCCTGGCAATGCCTTCGCCACGGCCTTGGCAGCGCCCGTCTCGGTGATCACCATATTGAGTGCAGCCGACCGGCCTCGACGCTCGCCCTTGTGGAAGTTGTCGATCAGGTTCTGATCGTTCGTGTAAGAATGAACGGTCTCGACGTGTCCCCGGACAATGCCGTAGGCCTCGTCGATCGCGGCGAGCACGGGAGTGATGGCGTTCGTGGTGCATGAGGCAGCAGAGAGGATGCTGTCGCCAGCCGAAATGTCGTCGTGATTGATGCCGTACACGATGTTCTTCAGATCGCCCTTGCCCGGTGCCGTGAGCAACACACGCGAAACCCCCGTCGAGCGGAGGTGCTGCTCGAGCCCGGCCCTGTCGCGCCAGCGCCCGGTGTTGTCAACGACGATCGCGTTCTCAATCCCGTATTCGGTGTAGTCAATGGTCGCCGGGTCGTGTGAGTAGATCACCTGGATGAGGGTTCCGTTGGCGAGAATCGTGTTGTTCTCGTCGTCAACGGTCAGAGTTCCGGCGAACGGCCCGTGCACGGAATCACGGCGCAGAAGACTCGCTCGCTTGATGATGTCGTCATCGCTGCCCTTGCGCACGACGATCGCGCGCAGCCTCAGCCCGGCGCCTCCGCCCGAGTGAGCAATGAGCAGACGGGCAACGAGTCGTCCGATGCGGCCGAACCCATACAGCACGACGTCTCGTGGCTCGGACTCTGCGGCGTCATCGGCCACAATGTCGGCAAGCTCCTGCCGCAGAAAGTCGAGAAGGCTCATGTCTGCGCCGCGGTCGCGGTGGGCGGCGTGCAGGCGGGCGATGTCGAGAGATGCCGGTGCCGGTTTGAGTGCCGTGAGCGCTTCAAGCACAGCCGTCGAGGCATCCATCGACATTGTCTGTGCACCGACCTGCCGCGCGAACTTGTGCGCCTTGATGAGGTCGATCGTCGACAGCCCGATCAGCCGACGACCATGAATCGATGTCACCACTCCGTGGTTGCGGTACAGACCGCCCACCAGCGGAATAAGTCGCTCCGCCTGCTCCTCCCGGGCAATCCAGTGTGTGCGGTGGGCCTCTGCAGTGCTGTTCACAGCGCTAGCGCTCCTTCTGCCGCTCTGCCTCGTGAGCAGACGGCGTTGTCGTAAGTGAATTTTGGGCACGTCGATAGACGTGGAAGAACGGGGCGTGTGTTCAGTTTACCGACCGCGACAGGCAGGCTGCCTGATAGCCGTCAGAGACGCTCGACAGGCTGCCGAATGATGGTGCGCAGCTTCTCGGGCACCGTCTTGCGCACGTCAGACAGGTAGATCTCGTGGTGGTGGCCTGCGAGTGTGCAGCCTTCGTTCGCAATGAAAGTGTCATGCATCTCTGCGATCACGGGGCCCTCGTCGTCGTATGACCCAACATGAAGCACCTGCGCCGCCAGGTGACCAGGATGCTGCGCGAAGCGCACCTGCTCGAGCGCCGCCGGATTTTTCTTTCGACGCACTGTCCGTGTCGCTTCGGCCACAACGTCCTCGTCGATCCACTCAGGCTGCGCGATCATCATCGTCCAGTCCCAGTCAGATTTTCGTCTCGTTGTGAAGGCTTCCATCTCGTCGGCCGACCACAGGCCTTCGAGCGGCGCGACGGTGTGCACGCGCTCGAGATTCCGCTTGGCGAGTGCCCGGATGCCGTACGAGAGCGAGAAGAGCGCGACAACAGCATCCGCGTAGTCATCTGACGTATTGGGGTCGCCGTGCCCATCGACAATGAGGTACGAGATGGTCGGCACCTCGACAAGAGCGAACACACCCGGCTTCGGCGCGTAGAGGGCTCGGTGCTGCTTCTTGATGTCGTGGTTCTGCATATATGTCCTTTACCGCATCGTCGCTCACGCGACGCGCGGGTGCTTGCGCCAACGATATTTGGAGCTCGGTTTCGGGTCCGGAAGAAAGGTTACGCTGTACGCAATGACACAGTCAGGTCGTTCCGCTGCGCGCTCCGCCCTTATCGGCATCGCCTTCACACTCATCACGATCGTGCTCGCCGTGATCATCGTGGTCGGCGACCTGCCCATCATCGCTCGCGTCGCCCTCGGGATCGTGGCAGGGCTTGCGCTTGTCTGCGCGGGAGTGGCCATCGGCTATGCCCTGGCTGTCATCCGAATGCGCGACGAAGACGACGAGGGCTGACGGGGCGCGACCGGAGAGAGGGCGACACAGTGCTCGGCCAACCGGAGACTCTCCCCGACACGCCGCTGGCGGCACGCCCAGATCGGCGCGCCGCCAGCATTTCCCGAAAGTGTGACCGCGAGGTCAGCCCGCAGGCGTGAAGTCGCGAGCTCCCGCAAACTCGGGGCGAGGACTGCTCGTCGAGAACGGTTCGACAGCGGTGTTCTCCACACTGTTGAACACAATGAACACGTTGGACCGCGCGAAGGGCGTCACGTTGCCGTTCGATGCGTGCATACAGTTGCAGTCGAACATGATCGCACCTCCGGCCGCGCCCTCGAGCACGTCGATGCCGTAGGTGTCGGCGAACGTCGTGAGGGTCTCCTTCTCAGGAGTACCCGCGCCCTGCATGATGAGGGACTTCTTGTAGTTGTCTTCCGGAGTATCACCCCCGCACGACACGAACTTCTTGTGCGAGCCGGGCATGATCATGAGCGGCCCGTTGTACGAGTAGTTGTCGGTCAACGAGATCGAGATGCTTACCGTGCGCATGCGCGGCAGGCCATCTTCTGCGTGCCACGTCTCGAAATCCGAGTGCCACATGAACTCCTTGCCCTCGAAACCTGGCTTGAAGTTCACGCGCGACTGATGGATGTAGACGTCTGAGCCGAGCAACTGCTTGGCTCTGCCCACAACTCGCGGGTCATGTGCGATCTTCGCAAATACGTCGCTGACTTTGTGGATCTCGAAGATCGAGCGCACCTCGTCACTCGCGGCTTCGACCACGGTGCGCTCATCGCGCCGCACGCTCTCATCGGCGGACAGGCGCTCGAGTTCTTCCGTCAGCGCGGCGACCTCGTCGGAACTGATCAGCTCGTCGATCGCCAGATACCCGTTGCGGTCGTAACCGCTGAGCGTGTCAGCATCCATGGGGCCGTCGTCGGCCGCGCCATAGAGTGTGGGATCCTCGCGGTCGAGCACCCTCTCGGCGCCACCTGTGCGCGTCGGGTAAACATCGGCCTGGACTGTCTGGGTTGCAGTCACGTACTCCTCCTTAACGGTTTTGTTCGTTCTTGCATGGATCACCCAAACGACAACAGCCGGGTCAGCTTTCGCTGACTCGGCTGTTGTGATTGGGAGCTTTACGCGCCCGCTGGTTCTTCGATAACGAGCGGGTACACGCCGTTCTCGTCGTGCACCTCGCGGCCTGTTACCGGCGGGTTGAAAACGCACACGCACTTGATCTCGGTGCGCGGGCGCACGATGTGCTTGTCGTGGTCGTTCAGCAGGTACACCGTTCCCGGCTTCAGCTCGTGGGTCTCGCCCGTTGCCTTATCGGTGATGGTGCCCTCACCCTGCGTGATGAACACTGCCTCGATGTGGTTGGCGTACCAGAACTCGCTCTCGGTTCCGGCGTACAGCGTGGTCTCGTGAACGGAGAAGCCCACGCCCTCCTTGGCAAGAATGATGCGCTTGCTGCGCCAGTTCTCGCTCTTGATGTCGGAGTCTGTGCCCTCGACGTCTTCTACACTACGAACGATCATGCGTAGCTCTCCTCGTTGTTCGGAATGGTGGATGCTGAATCCGCCAGCTCTCCGGAGGCGACAGTCGCGACTGCGCTCTCCAGAATGTCGAGACCGGCGTTGAGGACATCCTCGGGAATGGTGAGGGCGGCAAGCAACTTGACGACCTCGCCGCTCGGGCCAGCGGTCTCGACGAGAAGCCCGTTCTTGAAGGCTTCCTCGCAAACCGCGTCCGCAAGCTCTCCGCTGGCCATCTCGATGCCGCGCGCGAGCCCACGGCCCTTTGCGGCAACGGTGATGCCCGGCGTCACGTCGACGATCGACTGGAAGCGCTTGGCGACTGTCTCACCCTTGTCTTTGATGGACGTTGTGAATGTGTCGTCTGACCAGTACTCGCGGATCGCCGCGGTGGCTGTGGCGAAACCAGCGCTGATTCCGCGGAACGTGCCGTTGTGTTCGCCTGGCTCCCACACATCGAGCTCTGGCTTGAGCAGTGTGAGGGCCATGGGGATGCCGTAGCCCGAGATCGACTTCGACAGGCAGACCATGTCGGGCTCGATACCGGCCTCTTCAAAGCTGAAGAAGGTGCCGGTGCGACCGCATCCCATCTGAACATCATCGATGATCAGCAGAATGTCGTGCTTCTTGCAGAGCTTCGAGAGGTTCTGCAGCCACTCATAGCGGGCGGGGTTGATGCCACCTTCACCCTGCACCGTCTCGACGATGACGGCGCCGGGCTTGTTCAGCCCGCTGCCGCTGTCGGTGAGCAGACGCTCAAGGTAGAAGAAGTCCGGGTAGTCGCCGTCGAAGTAATCGTCGTACGGCATCGGGGTGGCGTGCACGAGCGGAATGCCGGCGCCGCCGCGCTTGAGCGAGTTTCCGGTCACGGACAGGGCGCCGAGCGTCATGCCGTGGAAGCCGTTCGTGAAGCTGATTACCGACTCACGGCCCGTGTACTTGCGGGCGAGCTTAAGTGCTGCCTCAGTGGCCTGCGTTCCGCCGGGCCCGGGGAACGCGAGCTTGTAATCGTAGCCGCGCGGCTTCAAGATCACGTCATTGAACGTCTCGATGAACTCCTGGCGCGACGTCGTGAACATGTCGAGGGAGTGCATCACCCGGTCGTCGCTGATGTAGTCGATCAGCACCTTCTTGAGGATCGGGTTGTTGTGGCCGTAGTTAAGCGCTCCGGCTCCGGCGAAGAAGTCGATATACTCGCGGCCGTCCACGTCGTACATGTGGCTGCCGACGGCGCGATCGAACTCAGCGGGCCACGAGCGTGAATAGCTCCGGACCTCTGACTCAAGAGCGATGATGGCGTCTGAAATGGGGGACATCACGATTCCTTCCTTCATGAGGATGCCGTGAATCTTTGTATTGACATCGAACGCAGGCGTCACGGGTGATCCTGCACGCGGCGGAGGGCAACGGTGGTCGCCCTCGTCGATTGTGGTTAGCCGAGAGATTCCGCGCGTTCGCGCTTTTCCTCGACCTCGGCGAGAAGCTCGTCGTCGAGAAAGAAGATCGGGCCAATCTCGTAGAGCTTTTCGGCGTCGTGGCCGTCGGGGAAATGCGCCTCCTCGAACAGCGGGTCAACGGTCATCGGCGCCTTCTGCCAGCGCCTGGCGAACGAGGCGAACAGCTTCTGCGACGCCTCATTGTCATCGGTGATCGTCGTCTCGACGGTGTGAACGTCATCGGATGCCGCGACACCACCGAACAGCTCATCAAGCATCCGGCCGGCGAGTCCTCGCCCGCGGTAGCTCTCGTCGACAGCGACCTGCCAGACGAAAAGGTGGTGCGGCTTCTCGGGTCTCAAATGACCCATGATGTACCCGACGACTTTGCCGTCGACGACGGCAACACGGCTGGTGTTGCTGAAGTCGCGGCAGTACACGAGGTATGCGTAGGAGGGGTTGAGATCGAGCGTGACCGAGTCGCGCGCAATGCGCCACATCTCGGCAGCGTGTTCGGGTCCGGGAGCGACAATGCGCTCCGTGGAGTCACTCTCGACTTGGACATTCGTAATGGCTTGAGTCGCAGACATATGGCTTCCGAGGTTACCGAGGCTCTGACACTCCTTCAACCTGTTTGCGCAATACCCGGAGAGCCCACAGATAAGCCTCAACCCCCGTGATAAGGCCCGGAAATCGTTGGCATCTCAGGGATCGCGGCCCCTCTGAAACCGCCCTATTCAGAACGTGTCCAGCTGATAACGCAATCGTAACCAAACCGAGACATAACGTGACAGCAACTCCCGGTTTCGTCTGTCAAACTTCTGCACCCCCATACACGCCGCCGCTCAGAAGCCCCACGAACACGACGCCAGCAACGACGTATGGCACGATGCCGATCAGCACCATGCGGCGCGGCCGAAACCAGCGAATGCGAACGGTCGCCGTGATGCAGATCCAGGTGGTGAAGGGCAGCCACAGTGACACAGCCCAGAACCGCGGCGACGCGAGCTGCTCGAGAAGGAGGGCGCCCCAGGCGGCATCCTGTTCTCCGTGCGGAATCACAAGAGCCAGCACGACGACAATCAACTCGACGAGGGTGACAACGCCGACGATCGGGGATATCCACCACTGCAGCATCGGCTTGCCCTCGCCGGTGCGCCAGGTCACAAGCCAGGCGAACCCGCCCACAATAACTGCGCCGGCCACAGCCCAGATAACGGCGGACGCAATGCGGTCGCCGAGTGCGAGTTCGACAGACATCGCCCGGTAGACGATGCCGGCCAACACGTGAGCGAGCAGGAGAAAAAGAGGTATCACGCCGATGGATACCCCCATGCGCAGCCACGGGTCGCGTTCGAGAGCTCGCATCATGCGCCAAGGATAGGCATGGGTGCTCTAGTGTTGTCTGGGTGCCCGACGAAACACGCTTTCCCTGGGTCGGCCTTCTCACTCTCGCCGGTGCCATATTCGTCTCGGTGACCAGCGAGTTTCTGCCGACCGGCCTGCTGCCCGACATGGCTCGCGACCTCGATGTCAGCCTGTCGACAGCCGGACTTCTCGTGACCGTGTTCGCGGGAACGGTCGTCATTGCGACAACGCCGCTCGCCGCTCTGACACGCAACGTGTCGCGCAAGGCGCTCGTGGTCTTCGTTCTGCTCGTGATTGCCCTCGCCAACGTGCTCGCTGCCATCGCGCCCAGCTACGAGCTACTTGTCGGGGCACGCATACTCGGCGGGCTCGCCCACGGGCTGTTCTGGGCCGTCGTCGCCGCGTACTCGGCCCACCTCGTTCCCCCGCACCAGCTCGGACGTGCCGTTGCCATTACGTCGGGCGGCGGCTCTGCCGCATTCGTTCTCGGCGTACCCGTCGGCACAGCCCTCGGTCACGTTCTGAGTTGGCGCGCCGCCTTCCTGATCATCGGCGGCATCGTGGTGGTGCTTGCCCTCGTCGTCATCAGGTTTCTGCCCGCGGTGCAACACAAGGTGCCGCTGCGCACGGGAGAGATTCCGATTCCCGCGCGCCGAGACCGCAGCCTGCCCGGCGTCATCATCGTGTGCATCGTGATTCTGCTCGTACTTACCGCGCACAACACCTTCTACACCTACATCGCTCCCTGGCTCATCAACGTTGCGGGTTTCCCCGGAGACAGCGTCGCCTTTCTGTTGTTCCTCTTCGGCGGCGCCGGCGCTATTGGCCTCGTGATCGCCGGCTTCACCACCGACCGCTTCCCCAAGCGGGGCTTTGCCATCGCCGTGCTCGCTCTCATGGCAGCGATCACCGTACTTGCCCTGTTCACTGAAAGTCAGATCGTCGTGACAGCGGCGTTCGTGGTGTGGGGCGTTACCTTCGGCGGCATCCCGGCAATGATGCAGACCCGGATGCTGCATACAGCATCGTTTCGGCTGCGCGACCTCGCCGCCGCGCTGCAGACGACAGCGTTCAACATCGGCATCGGCGGCGGAGCCCTGCTCGGCAGCCTCATTCTCGACGGCTTCGACCTGACCGCGCTGCCTCTTGCGGCGATCGCCCTCTTCGCCGTCGGCCTTGTGCTGAGCGTGTCGACGGATGCGCTGCGCGTGGCTCGCGCCCGCCGCTCCATGCTCTGAGCCCGCGCCCACAGCGTGTGGCCTGTCGTGCTCTGCAAACCGGGGCCGAGGGCGATACTTGAGGCAGCAGACAACGACGTCAGCTTGGAGCCCAATGCCACTCGACACCACCCCGGCCAACGCCACACCGCACGCGTGCACATTCCAACCTGCGCTTCGTGAGCGACATGGTGCAGCATGAGCGAATGCCCGGGTAGATCATGATTCCGGATGCCGCGAGCGCGCAGCTCTCCGAGCCGACGAAACGCGTCAGCATCGGGTGGCTCCTCGCGTTCGCCCTCGCCTGGTTCGGCTTCTGGCTGCTCATCGTGCTGCCTGGGCAGTTCATGGTGCTCAAGCTCGCGAGCGTTCTCGACCCGATGGGCAAAGTGGCGTCGAGCTCGTTCATGATCGCCGAGATGTCCGTCGTGATCGTGGTGTCTGTTCCGTTCATCGGCGTGGCGTGCGACCGCACACGCACGCGCTTCGGCCGGCGCCGCGCCTGGATTCTCGGCGGCTTCGTCACCGCAACGGTGCCGTTCGCGTTTGTCGGCGCGCAAGCATCCTGGCCCCTGGCCGCATTGCTGCTCGCCGTGGTCTCGCTCGGGCAGGCGGCAGTGCTCGTCGCGCTTTCTGCGGTGATCGCCGACCAGGTGCCGCGGGAGCAGCGCGGTCGTGCCTCCGCCGCGATGGGCGTTCCTCAGGTGATTGCGCTCGCGGGCGGAATGGTCATAGTCACGATGCTCGTCACAGACGTGGCGCAGAGCTGGTTCGTCATCGCCGCACTCGCGCTGGCATCGAGCATCCCGTTTCTGGTCATGCTGCGCGACACCGAGCCCGGGCCGCTGCTGCCACGAGCACGATTTCGGATGCTGCGCCGCAGCGATCTGCACGGGTACAGGGACTTCTCGTGGGCGATGCTTTCGCGTGTGCTGATCAACGCCGGCAACCTCACGGGCACGACGTACCTGCTATATTTCCTCGCCGATGTGCTGCACGTGCCCGATCCAGACGAAGCGCTCACGACGCTGATCTTCGTGTACCTCGGAGCATGCGCTGCCGCATCGTGGCTGAGCGGCATCCTGTCTGATCGGTGGCAGATGCGCCGCCACTTCGTCGCCGCGTCGGCTGCACTGCAGGCCGCCGCCGCGCTGTGCCTCGCGTTCGTGCCCACGTGGGAGAGCGCCATGGTCGCCGCTGTACTGCTCGGCTTCGGATTCGGCACGTTCCTCGCCGTCGACCAGGCGCTGATCACCGACGTGCTGCCTCGCCCGGAGTCACGTGCCCGCGACCTCGGCATCATCAACTCGGCGCAGTACCTGCCGATCGCGCCGGTCGTGGGGTGGCTGGTGCTGGGCGTCGCCGGGTACACGGAGCTCTACGCGGTGACGGCGGTGATCATCGTCGCGGGCGGCATCACGGTGTACCGCATCCGCTCGGTGCGCTGAGCTGTGCTGTGCTGTGCTGCCAGCAAACCTCCGCAACTGGCATCTCGCCACGGCCATCGACCAACCGCCAAAAGTGGCGAGGTTCTCGACGCGCGGGGCCGCCCTCTTTGGCGGTTGCCAGGGCGACGACGCGCGCCATGCAGGACGACGGCGCGCGGCGACGCGATTCAACCGTCGGTGACCGCGTACACTCGACGAATGACCGTCATCGATGACCAGGGGCGCCCGGAACCGCCGATCGCCGCGACAGAACTCGACACACTTGTGGGCTTCCTCGAGTATCAGCGCGCCACGTTCGAGTGGAAGTGCGCCGGGCTCAACTCCGCGGGGCTGAACGCCACGACAGCATCGTCGTCGATGACTCTCGGCGGCATGATGAAGCACCTCGCCCTCAACGAGGACTCCTGGTTCTCGGAACGACTTCTCGGCAGAGACCCGGCGGACGAGTGGGCCGACGTCGACTGGGACACCGATATGGACTGGGAGTGGCATTCGGCCGCCGATGACAGTCCCGAGCGCCTGCGTCGGTTGTGGGCGGATGCTGTCACACACTCGCGTGCGTGCGTGGCGACGGCGCTCGAGCGCGACGGTCTCGACACGCCCGCCGTGGGCGCACTGCGCGACGGTTCGCACGTGTCACTGCGCTGGATCCTCGTGCATCTGATCGAGGAATACGCGCGCCACAACGGCCACGCCGATCTGCTGCGCGAGTCAATCGACGGCGAAATCGGCGAGTAGCGTTTCATTTTGGCCGGGCCTCAACGTCCACGCCACGTCGGCAGCGCCACCCTCACAGCCCGACAACACAGGTAGATGCGGACATTGTGCATGGGCACGCCGCTGCACGTTGTCCGTAGCGCTCAACAATTTCGTGCAGGATGTCGATTTACACGGTTGCCGTTCGACGTCATAGTAAGAGGGAGCAAACGGCACCCTCACAATGAAGGAGAAAACCGTGAAATACATGCTGATCATGCGCAACACGAGCGACGCAGCGATCCACGAGTACGAGGAGACAAACTTCGAAGAGGTCATCAACGCCATGGGGCGCTATAACGAATCGATGATGAAAGCTGGCGTGCTGCTCGCCGGAGAAGGACTCAGCGACGCCTCCGAAGGTTTCGTCGTCGACTTCAACTCTGAGACCCCGATCGTCACCGACGGCCCCTACGGCGAAACGCACGAGCTCTTCAACGGGTTCTGGATCATCGAGGTTGCGAGCAAAGACGAAGCCGTGGAGTGGGCGCGCCGTGCCCCGCTCGGCCGCGGAAGCAAGCTCGAAGTGCGCCGTGTCACCGACGAGAGCGACTTCGACGACTTCGCCGGCAACGAGTACATCGAGAAAGAGAAGGGCTGGCGCAAGGAGCAGGAGGAGCGCGCAGCCCAGTCATAGCGGCCGACCGACGAAAACCGGGATGGCTGATGACCAGCACTCAGAGCACGCTCGACGTCACCTGGCGAATCGAGGGAGCACGCATCATTGCGGCGCTCGCCCGATTCACGGGTGACGTCGGGCGCGCCGAAGACCTGGTGAGCGATGCGACACTCGAGGCGCTCGCGACATGGCCGGATGCTGGTGTGCCACGCAACCCGGCGGCGTGGTTGACCGCTGTCGCCAAGCGCCGCGCGATCGACT
Organism: Paramicrobacterium chengjingii; assembly: GCF_011751765.2. Lineage (GTDB taxonomy): Bacteria > Actinomycetota > Actinomycetes > Actinomycetales > Microbacteriaceae > Paramicrobacterium > Paramicrobacterium chengjingii. The sequence continues at coordinate 104,018 of NZ_CP061169.1, read as the reverse complement.
CCTGGCGGCGCGATGCCCGGTTGGCCGAGCGGTACGCCGCAATGGCGCAAGAGCTCGACGACCAGCATCCGGATAACCCTGCCGACGCGCTGGAGGCAGTCGACGACGACGTGCTGCGGCTGGTGTTCATCGCCTGCCACCCGGTGCTCTCGCGCGAATCGCAGGTTGCACTCACGCTGCGCATTGTTGCCGGGCTCACCACGACGGAGATCGGGCGGATGCTGCTCGCCCCCGTCGCGACGGTGCAGGCGCGAATCACTCGGGCGAAGCGCACGCTCGCCGAGGCGCACGTGCCGTTCGAATCGCCCGAACCCACCGAGCTGCGGGAGCGGCTCGCCGGAGTGCTGAGCGTTGTCTACCTGATCTTCACCGAGGGCTACGCCGCAACAACCGGCGACACGTGGATGCGCCGTGATCTCGCCCGCGAGGCTCTACGGCTCGGCCGCACCCTGGCTGGGCTCATGCCTCGCGAGCCCGAGGTGTTCGCCCTTGTCGCGCTCATGGAATTTCAGTCCTCGCGATTCGCCAGCAGAACGGATGCTGCCGGGCAGCCGGTCTTACTTGCCGACCAAGACCGGGCGCGGTGGGATCACGCGCAGATTCGCCGCGGCAGCGATGCTCTTAAGCGCGCTGATGCGCTCGGTCGAGGGCGCGGTGCCTACGCGCTCCAAGCTGCGATCGCCGAGTGCCATTCTCGTGCGCCAAGCATCGACGACACCGATTGGGATCGCGTCGTCGTGCTCTACGAAGCGCTCGGGCGCCTCGCACCCAACCCGATCGTCGATCTCAATCGCGCAGTCGCCGTTTCGATGGCGACAGGGCCGGCGTCAGCTTTGCAGATCGTCGACGATCTTGCTGCGGCAGGCTCCCTTGCGGGCACACATCTGCTGCCGAGCGTACGCGGAGAGCTGCTCGCTCAGCTGGGCAGGCACGACGAGGCGCGGGCGGAGTTCGAGTCCGCCGCCGCACTCACGGGCAACGAGCGCGAGGCCGAAGTGCTGCGCGGCAAGGCGCAGCGCCTCAACTGACTCGCGCTAGATGGCGACGTCCGACAGTGTGCTCGGCGTTCCGAACCGGTGCGCGGTGATCGAAACCGCCTGCTCGCGCAGGTGCGGCAGCATCTCGACGCGGCCTCCGTACAGTGCGAGGTCGCTCAATACTGCGTTAGGCGCGCCACCTGCGGGGCTAGAAGACGTCGCCCGCCTGTGCTGCGACCGCCTCGTACTGTTCAATCTCGAGGAACGGGTTGACGTTCTGAAGAATCATCTGCCCGAAGATTCCTCGGCGCGCGGAGTCGACGACATCTGCGATGTATCCATTTTCGGGATCTTCGATGGTGTGGCGACGGATAGGTGTTGCGTATCCGTCCTCGATGGCATCGAGGTACCGGTTCGCTGCCGTGCTGTCGCCACGAAGATGCGAGGCGTAGGCAGCAGTCGCCGTTGAGTCGAGCCAGAAGTGGAAGACTTCGTTCTCGCCATACGTGGCACTGAACTGTACCTTCTTTTCGTCATCGAGGTTATTGGCGGCGCGTGATTCAACCGGGAACGCGTACACGTTCGGCAGAGCAAGAGGAAATACCGCTGCGAGCGCACGATAATCGTCTTGCACGCCTTCGAGTTTGACTCCGCCGTCGGCACTGCGCTCCTCGGTGAGACTGAGATAATCCTCGACAGAGATTGGCGTTGTGGCAATGGTCTCGACCGGTTCGATCGTGGGCGTCGGTGTCGGCGTTTCCACTGGCGCGCCAGACTCTGCAGATGCGGCTCCGTCCGCGCGTTCAGCAGAACCAGCGCCGCATCCCGTAACGGCAATGAGGCTGAGGAGAGCCACAACGGCTCCCACGGTGCTCGCGGAGCGTGGCATCACTGCCCCCTTCTCGCTCATCCTGTCGGCTGGTGCGTACTAGTCAAGCAGGCTACCTAAAGTGTGGTCAGGAGGGTGTTCAAATCTGTCTTCACAAACAGGGTTTAACAGCCTCCACGCAGTCAAACGCTAATAGGACTCATTCATCTAGGCCCAAAACATGCCTAAATAGCCTCGAAATGGACCGTTTCTAGCCCGGTCCTTGCATAGCGCACTGGACGACCGCCACAAACGCTCGTCACAATCGTTATACGGCAGGAGTTTTCGGCCGAGGAGCGGATGTCTACTTCGAGGCTCTCGATTCTCTTCGCGGCACTCGGCAGAGCCACCGTGTGTCAGCGCGCTAATGCCGACTCGATTGCCTCGGTAGCCAGCTGCTTGGCGATTTTTCCGCCGTGTCCTTCGGACTCCACGATCTGTAGCCGGCTTCCCGGCCATGTCTTGTGCAGTCGCCACGGCGTGACGGACGGAGAATTCACGTCCCGTCGTCCGTGAATGAGGTATCCCTGGATGCCCGTGAGCTGACTTGCGCACTCGAGGATGCGATCGTCGCCTGTCAAGAAGCAGTCATGGGCCCAATAGTGGGTGAGCGAAGTTCTCCCGCGCTCGCGGATCTTCGTGAAGTTGCCCGGGCCGCCACGCTGAGATTCCTAGATGCTCGCGCAGCGCCTCGATGTCGGCGATAACCGCAGCGGTGTTGTTTTCATCGATGTTGTCGAGGTCGTCGATCGCCACGGTGTGCTGCGTCCACAACCTCGCTGATCGAGTCCGACAACCAGGTAACGGTCGGGTTTCCTGACATTTCCCAATATACTTGCGTGCCGTGCGGCCTGGCGAGCATCCCCCGACGAAAAGGCTCGCGCACAGTGTGCATCTGATAATCGTAGCGACAGCGAGTCGTGACCGCTCTCGTATCGAGACTCTGGAGGCGTAACGCTGGAGCAACATCCAGTTGCGCGAGCGCATCGGACACCTGCCGTAAACAATCGTTTTCGGCAGGCAATGGCTCGATCAGTGACCGACCGACGGGCTGTGCTTAGTAGATAGGCTTCGGTCATGTCGGTTCGAAGAGCAGCAGAGTCAGACCTCGATCGGTTGAGTGCCCTCAGCGTTGGAATCCAACAGCTGCACGCGGAAGGAAGACCCGACCTTTTCAGAGCGCCTGATCGCGAGGCACTGCGCACGTTCCTCGCCGATCAGCTGGCAAGCGGAGCGATAGTCCTCATCGCGGACCTCGACGGCACGGCCGCCGGCTACCTACTCGCAGAAATCAGTGCGCGGCCCGCGAATCCGTTCCGCCATGCGTCCAAGAGCCTGTACGTGCACCACATCGCGGTTGACCCTGCCATGCAGCGGCGGGGCATCGGTAAGCAGCTAATGGACGCTGCAGTCACTATCGGGCGCGCAGAGAACGTTGATGCTGTGAGACTCGATTCGTGGTCCTTCAACCACGACGCTCACACGTTCTTCGAGTCAGAAGGCTTCGCGCCACTCAACGTGGTCTTCGAGCGAAGACTTCTCTGAATGTCTTTGCCAGGTCTCAGCCCGACCGATGATTCTGAGCAAATCTAGACTGTGTTCATGCCCTCGATTAAACGCCTGGCTCTGATCGGCTCAGGGTCTGGCACCACTGCCGATGCTGTCGCGACCGCAACAGCGATCGAAGCCGAAGTAGCGATCATCATCGGCAACAACAGCAAATCAGGCATCTTCGACGTCGCGGCTCGGCACGGTATCCAAAACGTCCATCTCAGCGGTGTTACCCATCCCGATCCTGTCCTCCGGGACTCTTCGATGCTCGACGCGTTGAGTGAAGCACAGGTCGATCTGATCGTGCTGGCCGGATACATGAAGAAGATCGGCCCCCGCGTTCTTCGTGCGTATGAGCATCGGATCGTCAACACGCATCCGGCACTGCTGCCCGCCTACGGCTCAACCGGTATGTACGGCGACCGTGTCCATGAAGCCGTTCTACACGACAGGGCACCAACTACAGGTGCGACCGTTCATCTTGTGACCGAAGAATATGACGCGGGACCGGTTCTGGCGCAGGTACCTGTCCACGTTCTCGCAAGCGATGATGTTTCGTCATTGCGCGGGAGAGTCCAGCTCGCTGAGAAGAAGCTGCTCGTCGATTGGCTGAGTGACTGGGCGACCACCGGAAAGATCCTTCCGGCGGCAAGAGCGCCCGGGCATCAGTTGAACGAAACCTAGAGGGGGAGTTCCGTGATCTTGGATGAGCGCCGATGACACGTCGACGTTACGAGATTGTCAGCGCGTCCGAGCTGGGACTGCCTTTGCCTGAAGAGCCCCACAGAAGGCGGCGTTCACTTCCCGCTCGTTTGTCCCTCGTGGGTGGTGCCGTGCTTGCCATCGTGATTCTCGTGTGGGGCGGAGGCTTCGTCTTCCGATTCGTGACCTTTCCACCGTTCGACTCGGGGCGATGCTTCGTACTGTGGCCCACGTGGTGCGTGTCTCGATCCGAGGCGTGGATTGAGGAAAAGGCCAACCTGCAGTTGCCAGAAGGGTCGACGATTGTCGAGTCGGCCTCCTCGGAGGACTTCTTCAGCACCGGCATGTCCGCACTCGTGACGCTCCCGCCTGACACGGACGTCGAGCTAGGTTCTGGATACGCACAGTGCCTGTACCCCTCAACAACCTGCCTGTCAGACGACGAACGGGAGTATTTCGAATCACGCGACCTCACCCGGGACCGCAGCTTTGCCGACAAAGATGATCAACGTTCAGGCACGATTATCAGTTTCGGTCATGACGACGAAGGCACGGTGTGGGTATACATCAGGTCGCACGTGGAACCGTGAGCGAACCGCCCCGGAACGGGATCTAGATAACGCCGTCTGAGAGCGTGTTCGGGGTTCCGAAGCGGTGCGCCGTGATCGACACAGCCTGCTCGTGCAGATGCGGAAGCATCTCGACGCGGCCGGCCGACACGACCTCACCGCCGTAGACCGCGACGTCGGGCTTACCCTTCGATGCGGCATAGACGGCGGCTACCTCTGACTCACGTGATGCTCCGGCCACGATGCGAATGCGCTCGCTTGCCGAGGGTCCCTGCTTCGCAGCGAGGTCGGCGACGCGCTTCTGCCACGCCGCATTGTCTTCGAAGTTGATGGTCACGCCGCTGGCGCGCATCGCATTCATGATCCGCTCGGGAAGCGCGATCGGGGTGCTCACCGTCGGAGTCGCCTCAGCGGCGAGACCCGCCGCAACCGCGCGCACAACGTGGTGCAGCGGGGCGTCAGCGGCGACGCGGATCGTCACGTTGACGGGGCAGTAGCGCAGCATATTGCGTTCGACTCCGAGCTGAGAGGCGTCGCGCGCGATGCCGAACTCGTTCGCCCACGCTGTCGCGTCAGTGCCGAGCGCCGCCGTCAGCCAGTTGAGGTCGTCACCGGTGACTCCGGAACGCTCCGCTGCACCGAGCAGGGCGGCTGCCGGCACACGGGGTGAATGCGACGAGTCCGCGGGCGCGGCATCCGACCAGTCAACAAGGCCATGTAGGTAGTTGGGGCCGCCTGCCTTGGTGCCGGCGCCGATCGCGGACTTCTTCCAGCCGCCGAACGACTGGCGTCGCACGATCGCTCCCGTGATCCCCCGGTTTGCGTAGAGGTTGCCTGCCTGGATGCGGTCGAGCCACGTCGCGAGCTCGTCGCTGTCGAGCGAGTGCAGCCCGGTCGTGAGTCCGTACTCGATGTCATTCACGATATCGATCGCCTCGTCGAGCGTGTCAGCGGTCATGATGCCGAGGATCGGCCCGAAATACTCCGTGAGGTGGTACTCGGAACCGCGGCGCACGCCGTCACGCACCCCGGGGCTCCACAGCTTGTTCTCGCCGTTCTTGTCGAGAGCGAGAGGGCTGTCGCTTGCGAGCGGCTCGGGCTTGATCGCCCAGCTCTCGCCGGGGCCGAGCGTTGTGAGCCCGCGCAGCAGCTTGCCGGACGGCGCCGTGATCACGGGTCCCATCTGCGTGTCGAGGTGCTCGGGAGTACCGACCGTGAGGGACTGCACGGCATCGATCAGCTGGCTGCGGAATCGGCGTGATTTCGCGACAGAGCCGACGAGAATCACGAGGGATGCCGCGGAGCACTTCTGCCCTGCGTGCCCGAAGGCCGATTGCGCGACGTCTTTCGCTGCAAGGTCGAGGTCGGCGTTCGGTGTAACGATGATCGCGTTCTTGCCGCTGGTCTCGGCAAGGATCGGCAGATCCTGTCGCAGCGCGCGGAAGGTCTCTGCCGTCTCGTACGAACCGGTCAGGATCAGCCGGTCGACGCGCTCGTCTGCAACGAGCTTCGAACCCAGCTCACGGTCGGTAAACTGCGCGAGCTGCAAGACATCGCGGGGAACACCCGCCTCCCACAGCGCCTCCACCATCACCGCGCCAGTTCGGGCGGAGTTGGACGCGGGCTTGATGATGACGGATGCACCGGAGGCGAGAGCCGCAAGTGTGCCGCCCGCGGGAATCGCAATCGGAAAGTTCCACGGCGGAATCACGGCGACGAGCTTCTTCGACGTGTGGGTCGCGCCATCCACCTGTTCCAGCTGCTGACCGAGCATCGCATAGTAGTTGGCGAAGTCAATTGCTTCCGAAACCTCGGGGTCGCCCTGGTCGAGGGTTTTACCCGCCTCGGATCCGGCGACCTCGAGAAGGTCCGCCCTGTGTTCTTCGAGCTTCTCGGCCGCGCGGTAGAGGATGCGCGCGCGCTCGTCTGCCCCCAGTTCCTGCCAGGCGTCGGCCGCCGAAACTCCGCGCTCGATCGCGTCGTTGAGCGCGGCTTCGTCGCCGATGCGCGACGCCTCAACGGCATCCGTTCCCAGTGTCGACTCCACCATGCGGTTCGCAATCGCGCGCCCCCACGTGCGGTTTCCGACGAGGTCGGGGTCGGTGTCTGGAGTGTTGTCGAACTCGCCCTTCCGACCGGCTGCGATACGCGCCTCGATGCGTGTCTCGGCACCCTCGGCGTCGTACGAGCGGCGGTCCTGCTGGCGATTGGGCTTCGGCACATCGAATGATTCGACGTTGCCGTCACCGGTGATTGCCTCAAGGTCGGCGAGCGAGGCGAGGAAACGCTGCTTCTCGCGTTCGAACAGCGTCTCGCTTTCGTTGAGCTCGAAGACGGCAGACATGAAGTTCTCGTGGCTTGCGCCTTCTTCGAGTCGGCGAATCAGATACGAGATGGCGACATCGAACTCCTGAGGATGCACGACCGGCGTGTAGAGCAGAAGCGATCCGACGTCGCGCTTCACAACCTCCGCTTGGCCCGTGGCCATGCCGAGGAGCATCTCGAACTCGACGCCCTGCTCAGCGCCGCGCTTCTTCGCCAGCAGCCAGGCAAGCGCAACGTCGAAGAGGTTGTGACCGGCAACGCCGATGTGCACGTTCTTCACGCGGTCGGCGTGCAGCGCGTAGTCAAGCACCGCCTTGTAGCTGGTGTCTGAGCCCTGCTTCGAGTCCCAGATGGCTGCCGGCCAGCCGTGGATTGCTGCGTCGACGTGCTCCATCGGCAGGTTCGCGCCCTTCACGACGCGCACCTTGATCGGTGCTCCGCCGTCGGCGACGCGGCGCGCTGACCAGTCCTGCAGATGCATCATCGCGTCAAGGGCATCCGGTAGGTATGCCTGCAGCACGATTCCGGCTTCGAGCTGCTTAAACTCGGGGCGGTCGAGCATTCCCGTGAAGACGGCAAGGGTGAGGTCGAGGTCTTTGTACTCCTCCATGTCGAAGTTGATGAATTTCTGAGGACTCGCGGCCTTTGCCTGCTCGAGTAGCGGAGAAAGGTGATTCTGAATGCGCTCGACGGCCTCGTCGAAGGCCCAGTGGTTGTGCGGCGCGACGGTGGACGACACCTTGATCGATACGTAGTTGACGTCGGGTCGCGCGAGCAGCTCCTTTGTGCCCGCGATGCGCCTCTCGGCCTCGTGTTCGCCGAGAATCGCCTCGCCCAAGAGATTGATGTTGAGACCGACGTCGTGTTTCTTAATCTTCGCGATGGCCGGGCCGAGTTTTGAATCGGTCGCGTCGATGATGAGGTGGCTGACCATCTCGCGCAGCACCCGACGCGCAATGGGAACGACGATGTCGGGCAGCGGCTTGGCAAAGACGCCACCGAGGCCGATCGCTCCGCGCAGCGCCGCCGGAAGAAACTGCGGAGTGAGCGGCGTCAGCTCGCTGAGCTTTTTCGCAGCGGCACGCCGATCTTCCGGACGAATGACGCCGTCGACGAAGCCGACAGTGAACGCCAGGCCGTTGGGGTCACTGAGCACTCCGGCGAGCCTCTCGCCTGCGGCATCCTTGGGAATCTCCTCTGCCTCTTTCAACCACCGATGAACAAGCGCGATCGCTTCGTCGGCGAGATCTTGAGGGCGAGCCATGGCCTGCGCTTCGTGCGATGCGGAAGTTTTTGAGGAGCTCACGATGTGCCTTTCACGAGCGTGCGAGCGGCGATGCTCGCAGGTGATTACGGACGTCAGACTGCCAGTCTCGCCCCGCGCAAGCATGAAGTAAAGCGATGTTTTTTCACTCATATTCTGAAGCAAACCTGCAGAATATTACGGACGCTTCTGAAGCACGTGAGCGTGCAGATAGCGCCGCACACCCCAGTAAACGGCTACATAAATGCTACACTTGTAGCATGGCTGAGATAGCAGCACGAGAACTCCGGAATAGCACCGCCGAAGTCCTGCGACGAGTAGAAGCAGGTGAGCCCGTGACAATCACCTCCCGCGGTCGTCCAGTCGCAGAGCTCACACCGGTGCGTTCGGCGCGTCGAAGGCCAATTTCACGCGCAGACCTCACACGGCGCCTGAGCCGAACGCAGGCCGATTCTGGACTTCGCGAAGATTTGGCGTTGTTGGCTGGCGAGACCACTGACGACCTCGGCCCGATCCGCTGATGCGTCCTGCTGCGAAAGGCCTTCTCGACACGAGCGTGTTCATAGCCCTTGAGTCAGGTCGACCAATGAATGCCGAGATGCTGCCAGACCAGAGTGTTATCTGTCCGGTGACGATCGCTGAGTTGCAGGCCGGTGTGCTGAGTATCGCCGACGTCGACGTTCGCGCGCGACGGCTGTCCACGCTAGAGTCCACGATGGACATCGAATTGCTCGCGATTGATGCCGAAGTTGCAGCTCATTGGGCGCGCCTGAGAGTACATCTCGCCGAGAGCGGCCGCCGCGTCAACGTCAATGACCTCTGGATCGCGGCGACAGCGGCCGCCAACGGGGTTCCCATCGTGACGCAAGACGACGACTTCGATCCACTTGAGGGCGCTCATGGCGTTACTGTGATTCGCGTCTGACGATTCGGCTCGGCGTTCGAACGCTGTAGCGGCACAAGGTCTTCGGTGCCGATCTAACTCCAACCTTGGAAGTGGTGAAGCAGGTTCGGCAAAGAAAAACCCCGACTGCTTGCCGATTCTAGTTAGACAGAGGCGTACGCCGGGGACTTCACCGATCAGCATATCTCGATCGAGAGTTGGAGTCACTTGATTTTGTGCCCCGCCCAATTCGCTGCACTTGAGCGCTGGGTCCCCCGACGCACCTCGAGGCTCAGGGGACCCATTCTGACGACCAGTAGTCGGCCCGGATGCTGAGGAGGTCGCCCTTCGGCTCCGCCCACAACCAGATGGTTCGAGGATCAATCAGGTTGCCGGCGATCTTCGCTTGAGGATCTGCTCCGAGCTCACGAGCGAGATCCTCTGGCGTCGAACCGTCCGGCGGGCGCACTTCGATGAGCGACCAGCATCCGCCCGACCCGCAGTCGGTGATCACGTTGACGACTTGGCTGCCGCCAGGGAGCGGAATCGAAGAGGATGAGGGAACATCCCCTTCGGTGGCACCCGCGTACAGCCAGAAGACCCGTCCCACATAGACAAGTAGTAGTGCGCACACCACAATCATCAATACGGTGACCAGCCCGCGGCGACGCGTTCGTGTGCGCTCCATAGTTCACTGACGCTATCAAGACCCGCAGCCTGGACGATCGCCCGGATGCCGCTCACGCACGCGAGCGCGCGAGGAGGTACACGAAGTACGGCGCACCGATGATCGCCACAATGAGTCCCGCGGGGATCTGCGCTGGCGCGATGATCGTGCGCCCGAGCGCATCCGCCACCACGAGAAGCAGCGCGCCAAGCATCATGGCGACAGGGGCAACACGCGCATGGCGGCTGCCCACAAGGGCTCGAGCCGCATGCGGTGCGACGAGGCCGACGAATCCGACGACGCCGACCGCTGACACGCTCAGCGCAGCAAGCACGGCAGCTGTGATGAGCACCCCGAATCGCACACGCTCCCGCGCGACGCCGACAAGGCGTGGCGTGTCGTCGTCGAGTGAGAGCAGGTCGAGTTCGCGCCGCCACACAACGGCAAGCGGAATTGCAGCGACAAGAGCAATGCCCACCGGGAGAACCTCTGCCCAGCCCCGCCCATACGTCGAACCCGACAGCCACGTGAAGATCGCCGGCGTATCCCACGGGTTCGCGCGCACCAGGATGAACGTGGTGAGGGCGGTGAATCCGTACCAGAGCCCGATTCCGATGAGCACGAGCCGATCGGTGTTCATGCCACCGCGCCACGAGAGCGTGTAGACGAGGGCGAACGCCAGCAGGGCCCCGCCGATAGCCGCAGCCGTCATGACGACGCCGCCGCCGCCCGAGACCAACGTCACGATGATGACAGCGCCCAGCCCCGCACCGCCCGTGATGCCGAGAATGCCGGGCTCGGCGAGGGGGTTGCGAGCGCTCGCCTGCACGAACGTTCCGGCGAGCGCGAGTGCCGCTCCTGCGAGAAGGGCTGCAGTCACCCGCGGTGCGCGCCCATCGAGCGCGTGGGCGATCACGGGAGCCGCGTTGTTCTGCAGCCAGAGCGCGATGTCGCCGGTCAGCAGCCACCGTTCGCCCGCCAGCAGCGCGAGGACGACGGCGACAACGACGAGCACTGCGAGCGTAATGGCAATGACCGCGGTTCGACGAGATCCGTGCACGATTGTGCGAGCTGCACGGGGCTGTCGCGTCGGCCCGGAGTCGCGGGCACGCCGGGCTAGGAGCACGAGCACAAGTGCGCCGAGCAGCGTCGTCGTCACTCCGGTCGGCACCGCGATTGCGGCATCCGCCCCGATGATCGCGCGCAAAACAGCATCCGAGACGATCACAATGAGCGCGCCCACGAGCCCGGACGCGGGAATCATGACGACGTGCCTGTGCAGAACAGGGACGACCCGGGCAATAAGCCGTGTCACAACGGGAGCACATAGGCCGACAAAACCGATCGGGCCCGCGAGTGTGACGGCGGTGGCCGTGAGTACGACGGCGATCAGGATGCCGACGGACCGAGTCGTGCGAATCGGCACGCCGAGCACAGAGGCAGCGTCGTCGCCGAGCCCCAGCAGGTCGAGTCGTCTCGCCAGCAGCATCGCGAGACCCGTTGCCACAATGATGACCGGTGCGCAGCGCCCGGCGTTATCGAGGCCGAGTTGGCTGAGCGACCCGCTGCCCCACGCGAACAGGCTCGTCGTCTCTTCGGCAAAGAGAATGAGCAACGTCGACGTGCCGGCCTGAACGGCAAGTGCTGTGGCGGTTCCGGCCAGGATGAGCCGAGTTGTCGATGCCCCGGCGCCGCCGGCGAGGCTCATCACGAGTGCCGCCGCGAGCAGACCGCCGACGAAGGCGACGCCGCCGGAGGCCCACAACGGAACGGCGATGCCGAACGCGGCGACGGCGGTGACCGCGAAGTATGACCCGGCCGTGACCGCGAGCGTGTCCGGTGAGGCAAGCGCGTTGCGCGCAAGCGACTGGAAAAGCGCACCGGCAACTCCGAGGGCGATTCCCACGAGGATGCCCGCTGCGACGCGCGGCAGGCGAGACCCGAGCAGCACGTCCGCTGTGCTCACGCTGCTGTCGGCGACGCCGCCCGAAAGCATCCGGATCATGTCGGCAAAGCCGACGGCAGACGTTCCCTGCGTCATGTGCCACACTGCGGCGAGCGCAACGAGCACAGCGAGGCCGACGAGGGCTCCTGCGGCGCTGAACCCGCGGGCCAGAGCACCCGCACGCCGTGCACTGCCCGGCGACTGCGCGGCGGACGGTGCTGTGTCGGTGCGCTGCACGGGGGCCTATGCCGTGAGCAGCTCGACGTAGGCGTCGATTGCCTGCTCAGCAGAACGCGGTCCGCCAAATGTCCAAATGCCCGCGGGGAACGCATAGGTGTCGCCGTTCTCAACAGAGGGAAGCGACGTCCAGATCTCGTTGTCCGCGAGCAGATCGACGATGCTGTCTGACTCGGCGTCGTCCGTTCCGGTGTAGAACATCAGTGCGTCGCCCACCTCGACGAGACCCTCGACGTCGGTCTGACCGAGCCCGTAGGTCGGGTCGACCTCGCCCTCCCAGACGTTTGTGAGTCCGAGCTTCTCACCCAGCTCGCCAAAGAGCGAACCCTGGCCGAACGGTCTGATGGCGACGTTGCCACCCTGAACCCAACCGTCGAAGTAGACGAAGTCCGTCGTCGCCAGGTCGGCGTCGCCGACCGCGGCCTTCGCGTCGGCGAGCGCCGTGTCGAAGTCGTCAAGCACGGCGGCGGCGCGCTCACTACGGCCCGTCGCATCTGCGATGAGCGAGAATGTGTCTTTCATGTGCTGGATGGGGTCAGCAGCATCCGCCCCCACCGTCGCAAGCACCGGCACGTCGTATGCCTCAAGCTGCGAGACGATCTCGTCATCCGGCGACGACACCTCAACGATCACCAGGTCGGGATCGGCGCCGAAGATGGCGTCGAGGTTGGGCTCTTGCCGCGTGCCGACGTCGGCAACACCCTTGGGCAAGGCTTCGGCAGTGTCCCACGTGGAGTAGCCCTCGGCATCGGCCACAGCAACGGGCGTCACGCACAGGCTCAGCAAATCTTCGGTCTGCTGCCACTCGAGAACGGCAACGCGCTCAGCCGGTTTGTCGAGCTCAACAGTGCGACCGAGATCGTCGGTCAGCGACACAGCATCCGTCGTCGTTTCTGTCGTGTCGTTGTCACACGACTGTGAGACCGGATCCTGTGCGGCGTCGGCGCCGTCCGCTTCGACCGTCGTCGTGCCGCAGCCGGTGAGCGCGAGGGCGGTGAGAGCCGCAAAGGTGGTGACGGATGCTGTGGTGATTCGCCGTGGCATGGATCTACTTTCCGTGAAATGGGAGGGGTGTGGGGCGGATGCTGCGGCGGCAGCGTGACTTAAAGCGCGCGAGCCAGGCAGCGACGGGGCAGCGACTCGACGCGCATGAGCCCCGAATCGTCATCGAGGCGCGACACGATCGGAATGCCGTACACCTCAGAGAGCACTCCGGCGCCGAACACCTCTGCAGGCGAGCCTGTGGCACGCACGCGCCCCGCGCTCAGCAGCACAACGTGGTCGGCGACCGCTGCAGCGTGGTTGAGATCGTGCAGCACCACGCCCACTGCGGTGCCGTGGTCGTCGGCGAGCTCACGCATGAGGTCGAGAATCTCGACCTGGTAGCGAAGATCGAGGTGGTTCGTCGGTTCGTCAAGAAGCAGAACACCGGTGTCTTGCGCGAGACAGGTGGCAAGCCAGACGCGCTGCAGTTCGCCACCGGACAGTTGATCAACGGCGCGATCGGCCATGCGCTCGGTGCCTGTCAGCAGCAGTGCTTTGTCGATCGCGGCGCCATCGGCCTCGGTCAGGGCGGCGAAGCGGCGACGATGGGGGTGACGGCCGTAGGCGACGACATCCCGCACGCTGAGGCCAGACGGATGAGGCCGCGATTGGGAAAGCAGCGTGACCCGACGGGCGAACTCTCGTGCGCTCACGGCGCGGACTTCGCTCTGATCGTCTCCCACCCGGAGCCGCACGGTGCCTGACGTCACCGGGTGCAGCCGTGCCATCGAACGGAGCACAGTGGATTTACCGCTGCCATTCGGGCCGATCAACGCAGTGACGGCTCCCGGCGTGATTTCCAGAGACACGTCGTGCACAACGGCCTCACGCTCGTAGCTCAGCTCGAGATGCTCGGCTGCAAGTTCAATCGCTTCCACGTTAGCTGAGCCTAACCTAAACCTTTATCCAGCGCGAGGGGAAATCTGTGTCGCGCGGGGGCGTATACTCGGGCGCGTGTTAAGTTTCTCGTTCACTCCGCCCGTCGGGCGTTTGGAGGTTGCCGGCGTTCTGTCCGCCGGTTCGAGATAGTGCTGCCCTCGCGTCGGGGCACCAGTGTGTTTACTGCCATCGCGTAATGCTGGCAGTGCAGATGTTGACACTGCACGTTGTGACACTGGGCCCGTCGACGCACAGCGCGCCGGGCGCGGCTGATTGCCGCGGCATCCGGGTACACCATTGACAGATAAACAGGCGAGCGCCCGTCGGCGTCGTCAATACACAGTAGGGCTCTTTTATGCACTCGATCACGGAAAAGCAGATTCGCTCATCATTCATTAATGCGTCAAAGCGTGAACGCACGGCGCTGACGCTGCCCGAGAACGTCGACTCACTCGACTGGGATTCGCTCGACTTTCTCGGCTGGCGCGACCGCAAATTCCCCAAACTTGGCTATGTCGTCGCGCTAATCGACGACGAACCGATCGGCATCATGCTGCGACTGGCCGAGGGACGAACGCTCAGCCGCCCGCAATGTTCGTGGTGCGAAGACGTGCACCTTCCCAACGACGTCGTATTCTTCGTCGCGAAGCGCGCCGGTGACGCCGGGCGAAAGGGCGACACCATCGGAACGCTGTCGTGCGCCAACTTCGAGTGCAACGCGAACGTGCGCCGGCTGCCGCGAACTGCGTACGTGGGGTTCGACGTCGAGGGCGCGCGTCTTCAACGCATTGAGGCTCTGCGCAGCAATGTCACGCGATTCGTGACGTCGGTGCGCGACGGCAGCTGACGAGAGTCCTGCGGGCGGGCGCCGGAACGCTTTTCCGGTACCCGCCTCGCGTGTCAGGTCGTCGATGCCGAGTGCGAGGATGTCTCGGCGTGCGACATCGCGTCGTCAATGACTCCGTCGAACGCGGTGATGAGCCGCTCGAGTGCTGCCCGGTTCCCGACGATGTCCATGCCGCGCAGCTCGGCGTTCTGATAAAGCACGTTGGCCAGGTCAGACGAGTCCCCCGACACCGTGGCTTGCGCCTGACTCGAGTTGCCACGCTCGATCGAGAGATCTCGCCCCCAGTGAAGCCGGTAAACGTACGGCTCGCTCACTCGGGGGGTGCGCGCATCGACAAGGCGGAGCTCGATGTTCAGCGACGGGTCCATGGCAATCTTCGGCGCCATCGTGAGCATGGACTGGATGATCGCGTCGGGCGTGAGCCCGCACCCGGAGACGTCGCGCACCGGTGACCTCAGCGCCCATCGCCCCAGTGGCTCGAAGAGAGGCTGCAGCTCTTTAGCCCAGTCGGTCAGTTCATACACCGTTGCACTCGCCGGTGCGGGCAACGTCTCACGGTTGACCAGTCCGGATGCTTCGAGGTGCCGAAGCCTAGCCGTCAGAACAGCTGGAGTGATGCCGTGCACTGCCCCCTGAAGCTCGGCGAAGCGCTTGGGCGACAACATCAGTTCTCGCAGCACAGGGTAGGTCCATCGATCTCCCAGCAGTTCCATCGCGTGCGAGGTGGCACACGCATCTCCGTGAGACGCATAGGTGCGTGATGTTGGCATACTCCATCATTTCACTATGTACAACGAAGTGCGAACTATGATAAACATAGCTGCAGAAGGCAACGGCCTCGCCTATCACTGCCGATCCGCTCACAAGCAAGGAAGCTCAATGACTCAAGCACGTGATTCTGACCACGCTCACGGTGTCATCGACTCGGCCGATGGCACTCCCATCGCCTGGAGCAGACTCGGCTCCGGGCCCGACCTCGTGATGGTGCACTGTGTGGGCGTATCGCGGGAGACGACACCCCAGCCCACGCTCGTCGATGCTCTCGCGACGCACTTCACCGTGTGGAGCTATGACCGCAGAGGCAAAGGCGAGAGCGGCAATGCCCCGAGCTACGACGTGCAGCGCGAGGTGGAAGACCTCACGGCGATCATCGGCCTAGCGAGCGGCCCCGCCGCCGTCTACGGCTTTTCGTCAGGGGCTACCCTCGCGCTCATTGCCGCTGAAGCAGGGGCCCCGATCGAGCGCCTCACTCTGCTGGAACCGCCGCTTTATGATGAACCGGATCCCGACCACGAGTTCAGGGCCGAAGGCGAACGACGGCTCGCTGCCGGAAACGACGAGCTCCATCGATGGTTCCAAACCGACGTGGTCGGGGTGCCCGAAGACATCCTCGCCGACATGCTCCCCGCCCCAGAGGCCGTTCTCAAGGACGCCCCCTCGCTGCTGCACGAGCTCACGTTCCTCCCTGGCACCCCGGCGACGAGGTTCGCCTCGGTGAGCCAACCAACGCTGCTGATCGCCTCGGATGCGACGGTTCCCGAGATGCACGTCTGGGCCCGCGAATTGGAAGCCACGCTTCCTCACGCGCAGCGCGCTGTCTTGCCCGGCGAGTGGCACGGGGTCGATGACGCCACACTGGCGGAAAGCATCCGTGCTTTCGTCATCGATGACACCGTTGGTGCGGCCCCATCACGCTGAGCGCCGACCACCTGCGTCGGCACGCGCTACCCGGAGGTCAGCGGGAGATAACGTCACGCGTCACGGGGCACTCGCGGCGAAGGCCGTGACGAGGGCCTTGGCGAGCATGTGCGGAGCCTGTTGCGCGACGTAGTGGCCGACGTCATCAAACCGAACGGAGGCAACGTCTCCTGTGGCGACGCTGTTGAACGCTCCATGCGTAAAGCTACCGCCAGCTGAGCCAATCGCCGTCACGGGCATCGGCAGCGGCGCGTGCTGCGCGAGCGTACGCAGCTCGTCGCCCTCGGTGAGCATTCCGCGATACAGGCCCGCCGCGCCAGAAAATCCGCCTGGGCGCCCATAACTGCGGGCATACTCTGCGGCGTCATCGGAGGTCACCGCCGCTTCGGCAGCTCCGTAGAAAGGGTAGAGATACTCCCCGATAAAGGCTTCGGCGTGCTGCTCGAAGAGCAGACTGGCAATGCCGGGAGCCGCAAGGGCACCGATATACCAGGCACCCCCGTGTGTGACGTCTGCCAGTCCCTCAGCGCCGAAGCCGGCAAGCCCCGCCTCGATTGCCGTGAGACTCGAGACATTCTCGGGGTGAGTGGCGGCAAGCCGGAACACCGTACTGCCGCTGAGGTCTTGCCCGACGACATGCATCGGACCGACAGACAGATGCTCGATCAGGGCGTGAAGATCGGCAGCGGCGACCGCGCTCGAATAGCTGTCGTTTGCGACATCTGAGTCGCCGAAGCCTCGTAGATCCACAGCGAAAACACGGTGTGTGGCCGCAAGAAGCGGGATGAGCGCGCGAAATGCCCACCATGTTTCGGGGAATCCGTGAATGAGTAGCACCGGGGTGCCCTCGTCGCCGGCCGTGACGTAGTGCAGATGCGAGCCGTTCACGGCTGCCGTTGCGTGTCGAACACCGGCGATGGATGCCTTGTCAGAATTCATGATTTTCTCCTTCGAGAGCGCATTCAATACGACAACTAGGTTGTCATCTTTCATGAAAGTAAACAACGAGGTTGTCGATTTATTTCCCTCGCTACGATGGATGCATGTCTCGAGGTGGTGCTGATCTCGCTCTTCTGCTGCTCGGCGGTTTTCGGTTTATGGCAGATACAGCTACGGATCGACTTGCCGAGCGAGGGCACGCCGGCGTGAGGCCCGCACATGATTTCGCATTGCGTGCCATTGCTGCGGGTGCCGGGTCCGTCTCAGAGGTGGGACGACGCACATCGGTTTCCAAACAGGCCGCGGCCAAGACCGTAGCGTTTCTGGAAGAGAGCGGCTACGTCCGTCGCACTCCCGATCCCCGAGATCGCAGACGCGCACGATTGACCGTGACCGATCGCGGGAATTCGCTCATGAGCGAGGGCGAAGCGGTGTTCGACGAACTCCGCTCGGAGTGGGAAGCGCTCGTCGGTAGCGACCGCATCACCGATCTGCAGAGCGCTCTTGTGCGCCTGCTCGGTGCCGAGAACACGACCGTCGACGACATGACGAAGGACGTTCCGCCCGCGTAGCCGACACGCACTCCGGCGCGACAGGTGGCTGCGCGACGGACTATTTTGCGTTGCGCAACGTCGTGAGCGAAACAATGATCGCCACGACAACGAGCCCGGCACCCAGCCACGCCGTGATCGACGCACCACTGCTAAACGCCGTGATCGCGGCCTGGCTCAGGGCATCGCCCAGTTTCGCGGGCAGCTGTTCGGCCACCTTCATGGCTCCACCGAGGGTCTCGGTCGCTGCCGCGGCATCCGCCCCTGGCACCCCCGCCGGAATGACGATGTGATTGCTGTACGACGCCGTGAGAACTGTGCCGAGCGTTGCAACGCCCAACACGGAGCCGAGCTCGTACGCCGTCTCGGACAACCCCGATGCCGCGCCGGCCTTCGACGCGGGCGCATTCGCGAGAATGAGGTCGTTCGACACCGTCTCGGCCGCGCCGACGCCGATGCCGAGCGCCACGACGGCGAGCGCAATGCCCAGTGCGCTCACGCTGCCGCCCTGCACGGCGATGCTGCCGTAGCAGAGCACGGAGAAGACGAGTGCGCACGCGATGACGATGCTCGGGCGCACGCGACGCGCGATCGGCACCACAAGGAGCCCCGCCGTGATCATGACGGCGAGCCCGGGCACAAGCACGAGGCCCGCGTTCATCGGCGACATTCCCAGCACGAGCTGCAGATGCTGGGTGATGAAGAACAGCCCGCCGACGAAAGCGATGATGCTGAACAGGTTAATGACGATTGCCCCACTGAACGCCGGGATTCTGAACAGCGAGACGTCGAGCATCGGATGCTTGAGCCGCAGCTGGCGGCGTACGAAGAGCAATCCGAACACGGACGCGCAGATGATGGTGCCGACCGCAAACGCGTCGATTCCAGCATCCGCCGCGTGCTTGATCGACCACACGAACGGCACCATCGTGAGCAGCACGAGGAGGGCGCTCAGCAGGTCGATTGGTGTGTCGACGGGGTCTTTTGATTCGCGCACGATGATCGGAAGAAGAATGAACAGCGGAAGCAGCACGGGCACCGAGAGCAGAAAGATCGACCCCCACCAGAAGTGTTCGAGCAAAAACCCGCCAGCGATGGGGCCGAGGGCACCGCCTCCCGCGAACGCACTTCCCCATATCGCTACAGCGAGGCGTCGCTGTTCTCGGTTGACGAAGAGGTTGCGCAGCAGAGAGAGTGTCGACGGCATCAGCGTCGCGCCGAAGAGGCCGAGCGCAGCCCGCGCGGCAATCAACGCTTCAGCAGAGGGCGAATAGGCGGCCAGAATCGACATGAGACCGAATCCTGCGGCACCGATGAGCAACAGCTTGCGGCGGCCGACGCGGTCGCCGAGGCTCCCCATAGAGACAAGCAGTCCCGCGAGCACGAGCGGATAGACGTCGATGATCCACAGCAGTTGCGTGCCCGTCGGCAGCAGCGCCTCGGAGATCTGCGGCAGCGCGAAATTGAGGATCGTGTTGTCCACAGAGATGAGCAGCACGGGCAGCATGAGCACGGCAAGACCGAGCCACTCGCGGGCCCCGGCCCGCGGCTCGACGTTCAGCTCTGCAGTCATCATGTCATCCTCCGATCGACAACTGTACCGTCTGGACGGTACAGTGACAATATGTCCTCCTCGACTGACAGCGCTCACACAGCCGACCGACTGCTCGACGCGTACTCCGCCCTGCTCATCGAGGGCGGCGAGAAAGCAGCGACTCTGGATGCTGCCGCCGCGCGTGCCGGGGTCTCGAAAGGCGGGCTGCTCTACCACTTCGGCTCGAAAGACGCTCTCGCGCGGGGGGTCATCGACCGCCTCGCCAGGTTTGTCGACGAGGACGTCGCGGCAATGGCCGCCGACCCCGAGGGCCCCGTCGCCTTCTTCATTCGCACGTCAACCGAGACGGGAACGGCGTTCGATTCGGCGTATAACGCCACGGTGGCTCTGGCTCAAAGCGGTGATTCGTCGGCGACTGCCGCGATCGCCGAGACCCGGGCGCGCTGGCACGCCGCACTCATGCCGGAGGTGAACGACGCCGATGCGGCATCCGCCCTGATCTTCATGAGTGACGGTTTGTATCTCGCCAGCGCCAACCCTGAGTCCTACCCCGCGATCGACCGCGGCTCGGCGTCAGACTTCGCCGAGCGGATGCTGTCGGTCGCCCGCCGCTTCACAGGCCGTTGAAGTCCTGCCAACTCCGGGCAGTGGCCTTCTCCGACCGCGACCGCAGTCTCGCTTCAACACAGCTGATCATGATGGCAGCCACAATGCTAGCTGGAATCGCCAAGACGGTGCCGACGAAAATAAAGGCCTCTCCCCCTGTAGATCCAGACGACGTGAGCTTGTCGACGATTGTCACCACGACTCCGAGCACGAAGACCCCGGCAGCCGCGCCGAGAGCGCCCACCCCGATCCGCACAGTCTCTGACTTTCTCACGTGCCGCTCTAACGCGAAGCCCGAAACCAGCGCTCCGAGTACCGCCGAAAGTGCAACAACCGCACCGATCGTCCCGTACATAGCCGCTCCGAATAATGCCACCCCGATCGACGCGAAGAGTGCAAGGTAGGTGACCACACCAAGTACCGCGCCCAGCGGCAGCGCGATGACCATGATGGCCCAATACCTTCGCAGCGCCTCCATGCGATCATGCTACCGACACGGGGCACATTGCTCGCCGGCCTTACCAGAGGTTTAAGCACGCGTGCTCAGTGTCCACTGACCAACAGAGACAAGAATGGAACCATGACGACTCCTCCCAATTCAGCCACGGATACGACTCCCGCAGCGCGTCGTCGCGGAATTCAGCACGCACTCACCGTCGTTCGCACCGAGCAGCTCACTCCGCACCTCGTGCGCGTGCACCTGGGCGGCGACGGTTTTGACGCCTACATTTCCGACGCGGATCCGGCACGACTCGCCGCCACCGACACCTACTCGAAACTGCTCTTCGCCAAGCCGGAGCTCGGGCTGACACCGCCGTACGATCTTGAGCAGTTGCGCGAGACGCTTCCCCTCGAAGATCTTCCTGTCCGCCGCACCTACACGATCCGTTCGATCGATGAAGCCGCGAAGACACTCGCCATCGACTTCGTCGTGCACGGCAGCGACGGCATCGCCGGCCCGTGGGCCGCAGCGGCGATGCCGGGCGACGTCGTGTCGCTGTCCAGCCCGGGCGGGCAGTTCTTGCCGAGCCAAGATCCGTCGGTACAGCGCCTCATTCTGGGCGACGACTCCGCGGTTCCCGCGATCGCCGCAGCACTCGAGGCCATGCCGGCGGATGCTGTCGGGCGCGCAATCATCGAGGTCGGCGACGCGCGCGACGAGATCGCGCTCACGCATCCGGCGGGGGTCGAGGTGACGTGGCTTCACCGCGCTGGTGCCGAGCACGGCATCCCGCTTATTGAGGCTGCCCAGTCCCTTCCCCGGCCCGAGGCGACCACTGACCCGGATGCTGTGATCGAGGTCTTCGCCCACGGGGAGCGCGCTGCCATGAAGCAGCTGCGCCGACTTCTGCACAACGAGTGGGGCATCGATCGCCGTGCGCTGTCGCTCTCAGCATATTGGGCACTCGGACGCGCCGAAGACGGCTTCCAGGCAGAGAAGCGCGAACCTGTCGGCAAAATCTTCGACGAGTAGGGCGTTTGCCTCATGCCTCAGTTGAGCAGGTCCGGCCGAAACCGCACACCCTCACGGGGCATGCGTAGCAGATCGCTGAGTACACGCGTGATCACGGCCAGATCGCTCTCCGAGTAGCGCATGAGCAGCGTTGCCAGCCCGTCACCCATCTGCTCATGCAGACTGCGGTGCGCGCGCTGAATTTCCTCTCCCACTTCGGTCAAACGCAGATGCACTTCTTTGCGGTTGCCTTCCCGTCGATGGCGCACGACGGCTCCCCCGTCGACAAGTCGCTGCACGATCTTCGACACCGTCCCCTTCGGAACACCGGTCGCCCGGGAAATGCCGACGATGTTCACCGACTCGCCAGCGTCGTCAGGAATCCGGGCGATCAAATGCAGCGCCTGCACGGTGATCGTGGCGAGAACCTGCTGAGCCTCAGGTGAGCACTGGTCGCGCATCCACTTCTGCTCATCAATGTCTTCTTCGCTGAAACGAGCGCTGAGCTTCTCGACGAGCTCTCCGATCTGTTCGATCGACTCGCCTTTGGTTTTCATGAAAACCATCTTGCCATCTCGCTCACAGTGACTTATTGTTTCTTTGGAAACCAAAAGTTCAAGGAGACAGTCCTATGAAGGCAGCAGTCATCGATGCTCTCGGCCACACGCCCGTATGCCGCGAGGTCGAGGAACCCTCGGCGCCCGAGGGTTGGGTTGTCGGTCGCGTGCGCGCCGCGGCGATCAAGAACATCGAACGGATGCTGGCAGCGGGCACACACTATGGAAGTGGGCATATGGCTCTGCCCGCACAGATTGGACTCGATGCCGTCGTCGAGCTCCCGGACGGTCACCGTGTCTACACTGGCGCGACACCGCCCGCCGGAGCGATGGCTGAACGGATGGCCGTGAACCCTGCACAGGTCATCGAGGTTCCCACCAGCGTTGATGATGCCGTAGCAGCCGCGTTGCCGAACGCGGCAATCTCCGCCTGGTTTGCTCTGGAGTACGCCGGACAGATTCAGACGGGGCAATCCGTGCTCGTTCTCGGCGCTACGGGAGTGACCGGTGGCCTCGCCGTACAGCTGGCTACACAGCAATTCGGCGCGGACCACGTCGTTGCCGTCGGGCGCGACGAAGCGCGACTCGAACAGCTGCGCACACGCGGTGCTGACAACGTCATTCGCATCGACAATGAGGCCACCGGGCTGGCAGATGCTGTCAGGGCTCTCCATGCCGAGCATCCCTTCGACCTCGTTCTGGACTATCTGTGGGGGTCTCCAGCCGAACAGACGCTGCGCGCGCTGGCAAACGACGACCTCGCGGCGACTTTCCATCGCACTCGTTTTGTGCAGATCGGGGAGACGGCTGGGCCGACGCTGACCCTGCCTGCGTCTGTGATGCGCAGCGCGGGGATCGAGCTCGTGGGGCAGGGCGGCGGCAGCGTTCCGCGCGAGGCGTTCGGACGCGTCATGACCGAGATTCTTCCGGCGCTCTTCGACATGCTCAGTGCCGGAACCCTCACGCTCGAGACTCGCACGATGCCCCTCGATCAGGTCGAATCTGCGTGGACGCAGGCGACTGCATCCGGCGAGCGCATGGTAATCATTCCGTGATCAGCGCACGCGACGGCCGTGCGCGAGGTCGATCAGATGCGGCAGCACGTCGCCCGAACGCAGACCGTTGTGCTCGTTCTCGCTCGAGATGAACGGCGTCACACCTGGCAGCATCCGCAATGTTTCGAGCGAGTACTCCATCGGAACATAGATGTCATTCGCGTACACTGCCGCAGCGCCGCGGGCCCCGGATGCTGTCAGCGCCGCCTCGTCGTACAGGCGAGGCCACTCCACATGCGCGAGGATGTCCACGACCTCCCGCCACGGCTGCAACGCCGGCACCGTATCTGCCCACTCGCGCCGAACGTGCTCACCCGTGAGCAGCGTCACGTCGCTCTGGAACTCCTCCGGCATGGCGCGCTCGGCCGACCAGTTCGTCACCACACCGTCCGCGTAGCAGGACTCGTGGAACACGTAGTAGAGAGGATTGCGGCCCGAGAACGGCAACGCGGACGCAAGATCATAGCGGAACGCGTTCGTTGCCGGATCCCGCTCCAGCAGGCTCCACAGCGTCTGCCACCCCTCGTTGGTGCCGAGCAGCATCCCGAGAGATCGCAGTCGCGAGACCGACACCACTTCGCCGTCCGGGAGCACGATCTCACCAGCATCCGCCCGCTCTGCCAGGCGCCGGAACGCGTCACGATGCTCGGGGAATCGCCGATAGTACTGCAACGTCGCGTCGCGCACCGTGTCGTATGTGAGCGCATAGGGCTCGTCTGGGTGATGCCCGACGGCGCTCACGCCTCCCGTGAAGTATGCGTGCTCGATCGACGACGCGTGCGTCGAGAGGTACGTCAGTGTCGTGAATCCGCCGAACGACTGCCCAAGCACGCTCCAGGTCTCGGCGCCCAGGTGTTCGCGCACCGCTTCGCAGTCGCGCACGATGGAGTCCGCCCGCAGGTGCGTGATGTGCTCGGCGAGGGATGCTGCGGGGCGCTGCAGATCTCCATCGCCGATCGGTGTCGAGCGGCCCGTTCCGCGCTGGTCGAGCATGACGACACGGTAGTCCTTCAGCGCATCGTCGAGCCACGACGGCCCGACGGGGTCGCGGAACGGTCGCGGCGCCTCACTGCCGGGACCGCCTTGCAAGAAGACCAGGTACGGCAGGTGCTCACCACCGTCACGCGACACCACGGCGGCGAACACGTCGATCGTGCGCGAATCGGCGGTGTCGTCCCACACCAGCGGAACGGTGAGCGTGTGCTCGTGAACGGTCAGATCCAGCATGCGTCGCGTCGTCACGGTCATGCTACAAGCCTACGCGGCGGCGCGGTCGGCACGGGGCGAGCGGCGCGACGTCACACGGTCAGCAGAACCTTCGTCGCACGCCGCTCGTCCATAGCCGCATAGCCCTCGGCAGCACGGTTGAGCGGCAGTGTCATGTCGAACACGTCTCCCGGAGTGATGGCGCCGCTCATGACCAGCTCGATGAGCTCGGGCAGAAACCGCCGCACCGGCGCCGGCCCGCCATGCAGGTGCACGGCAGAGAAAAAGAGCTTGTGCCCGGGCAGCTCCACACCGTGCGACACTCCGACAAAGCCCACGTGGCCACCGGCGCGCGTAGAGCGGATCGCCTGCATCATCGACTCCTGCGTTCCCACCGCCTCGATTGTCGAGTGCGCACCGAGTCCGTCCGTCAGCTCGCGAATCCGGCGAGCGCCGGCATCCCCTCGCTCGTCAACGATGTCTGTCGCACCGAACTTTCGCGCCAACTCCTGACGGTCGGCATGCCTGCTCATGGCGATGACGCGCTCCGCGCCCAGGCGACGTGCCGCGAGCACGCCGAGCAACCCGACAGCGCCGTCACCGACGACAACCACGGTCTTGCCCGGCCCTGCCTCCGCTGCGACGGCAGCAAACCAGCCGGTGCCCAGAACATCGGATGCCGCGAGCAGCCCGGGAATCTCGGCGGCCGTGGGCTGGCGCGACGTCGCGACGAGCGTGCCGTCGGCCAGCGGAATGCGCGCGTATTCCGCCTGTGTGCCGATCCCGCCCATCGGCACAACGTGCACACAACGGCTCTGGTAGCCGGCGGCGCAGATCTCGCAGGTGTTGTCGCTTGCCATGAACGAGCCGACGACGAAGTCTCCGGGCTTCACCGTTGTGACGGCGCTCCCCACCGTTTCGACCACTCCCACGTACTCGTGCCCCATCGGCATCGGCTTGTCTGAGGTGTCGATGCCACGGTACGGCCACAGGTCCGAGCCGCACACGCATGTCGCCGCAATCTTGATGACGGCGTCTGTCGGCACCGTGATCGTGGGCTTCTCGCGCTCCTCGACGCGCACGTCGCCTGGGCCGTGCATAATCACTCCGCGCATGTGTTCTCCTCATTCGTCGTCTTCTCAGCGTACGCCGGGCATCCGTGCACAATTTCAGAGACCTCCGACCATCGATTAGTCGGTTCCGCATGTTGCCGCTGAGCCAGTCGCTAGGGCACCTCATTTCTCCGAAATTGCTGCACGTTGATAGAGCTGGCGACGTAGGCTGTGGCGGGTGAGCACAATGACGTACCTTCGCTATCCACACATTTCGAACGACCTCATCGCCTTCGTCGCAGACGACGACGTCTGGCTCGTCGGCTCCGACGGCGGCAGAGCGTGGCGACTGACAGCCGACCACGCTCCCGTGCGTCAGCCCCGACTCTCACCCGACGCCACACACGTCGCCTTCGTCTCACACCGAGACGGCCACCCCGAGCTCATGCTCGCTGACGTCACGACGGGTGCCGTGCGACGCCTCACCTGGTGGGGTGGCAGCGTGACGACTGTTCTCGGGTGGGCGTCGAACGACAGCATCCTCGTCGCCTCGAACGCGGGCGAGGCAAACATGCGCCACGCCGTCGTGAAGGCAGTGTCGCTTGACGGCAGCTTCGAGCGGCTGCGCTACGGAACCGCATCCGGTCTTGCTATCCGCTCAGACGGCGCGCTCGCCCTCAGCACCCCAGGCAGTCGCCCGCCGGCGTGGTGGAAGCGCTACCGTGGCGGCACCGCTCCGCGGCTGTGGTTTGATGCCAGCGGCACCGGCTCGTGGACTCAGCTGCTCCCCGACGAGCACGCAGGACTCGTCGACCCGATGTGGGTGGACGACAAGCTGCTCTTTGTCTCTGATCGCGCCGCGCGGTTCCCGGACCGCGCACACGAGCAGGCAAACCTGTGGGTCTGGGATGCTCCGGGCGACGGCGAACCCCGCCAGCTGACCTTCCAGACCGAAGATGACGGCTACGTGCGCGACGCCGCAACGGACGGCACGCGCGTCATCTGGCACAGTCGAGGGCAGATTCGGATGCTCGATGACATCGACGCCGAGCCGCGCACCGTCGAGGTGCGGCTGCCTGGAACCGGATCGGGGCCCGTGAGTCTTGACCCAAAGAAGAACGTCACGGCGCTGAGCCCCGATCACGGTGGCGACGCGAGCCTCGTCTGCTGGCGCGGCAAGACCTTCTGGCTCGCGCACCGTGAAGGTCCGGCGCGCGCCATCGCTGCGGCATCCGGCGTCAGAACGCGCGAGCCCGTCGTGCTCGGAAAGACGGGTTCCGTCGCGTACGTGACGGATGCCGACGGCGAAGACGCGATCGAGGTACGACGCGCCGATGCGTCTGCCGAGGGCAGGCGACTGCTCACGGGGACTCTCGGTCGAGTGCTGCATCTTGCCGCAGATCCCGAAGGCACGCGGCTTGCCGCAATCTCGCACGACGGCGCCGTGCGCCTGATTGATGTCGAGAAAGGCACCGCGCGCGACGTGGGAAGATCGCTGGCCGGGGAGGCGCTCTCGCCGACGTTCTCTCCCGACGGACGCTATCTCGCGTGGTCGCAGCCGACCGCCGGCGAGTCGGAACTGCATCAGATCCGCGTGCTCGACACCACGACGAACAACGATTCGGCCGCGCTGACAACCGGCAAGTACCATGACCACTCCCCCGCGTTCACGCGCGACGGTAAGCACATCGTGTTTCTCTCCGACCGCACGTTCGACCCGCATTACAACCAGCACGCATTCGACCTCGCGTTCTCGGGGGCCACACGACCGTGGCTCATTCCCCTCTCGGCGACAGAGCCCGCCCCCTTCGGGCCGAGCTCCGAAGGGTGGCATCTCTCGGCGGGCGGCCCCGAGGCTAGCAACCCAGAGGCGAAGGATGCTGCCGCACTCACATGCCCCGATCTCGATGCCGAGGGTGCAGAAGAGCGCATTACGCCGTTTCCCGTGCCCTCTGCTGACTACCGCGATGTGGTGGCGGCGAAAGACGGTGTGCTCTGGATTCGCGTTGCCTCTGACGAGCAGGGCGAGCTCGGGTCCCGGCGCGCCGGCGTCGCGGGCGACAAGACTCCTGATCGGGTGGAGCGCTGGTCATTCCCCGACCGCACGCTCATCACCGTTGCCGACGAGGCTGACCATTTTGCCGTTTCGGGCGACGGCGAGCGCATCGTCGTGCAGCACAAAGACGACGTCACAGTGCTGCCCGCCACGCGCAAGACTGATGACGACGACAGCGCTCGCATCTCCGTCGATATGAGTCGCCTGCGTTTTCAGCTCGACACGAGCGCCGAGTGGCGGCAGATGTTCGACGAGAACTCCCGCATCATGCGTGATCACTATTGGCGTGAAGACATGAACGGCGTCGATTGGGATGCTGTCACAGAGCGCTGGCGCTCGGTGGTCGATGCCGTGCGCACCCATGACGATCTCGTCGATGTGCTGTGGGAGACCGTCGGCGAGCTCAACACCTCCCACGCATACGTCACACCAACGAACCCACTGGGCGATGCATCTCGCAAACTCGGGTTCCTCGGCGCGGACCTCTCTGCCGCGGCGGAAGGCTGGTGCATTGACCGCATCCTGCCTGGCGAGTCGAGTGAGCCCGCCGCGCGCTCACCGTTGCGACAGGCGGGCGTCGGAGCTCGCGAGGGCGACATCATTGTCGCCGTGAACGGCGCAGCGGTCGACCCGGTGGTGGGACCTGCAGCCCATCTGATCGGCGCGGCAGACAAGCCCGTTGAGCTCACGCTCCGCAGGCCGGGCGGTGACGATCGCCGCGTCGTTGTCATTCCTCTCGGTGATGAAGAGACTCTGCGCTACCAGGACTGGGTGCGGTCGCGCCGTGATTACGTCGCAGAGCGAAGCGGAGGTCGAATCGGGTATCTTCACGTTCCCGACATGGTGAGCAGCGGCTGGGCACAGCTGAATCGCGATTTGCGCGTCGCGACCGAGGCCGAGGCGGTGATCGCCGACGTGCGGTACAACCGCGGTGGACACACCAGCCAGCTCGTTATCGAGAGACTTGCGTCCCGCGTCGTTGGATGGGCGTGGGCGAGGCAGTATGCAAAGCCGATTCCTGATCCAGACCGGGCACCGCGCGGCCCCGTGGTGCTTGTCGCAAACGAGAATTCCGGTTCCGACGGCGACATCGTCAACGCTCGGGCGCAGGCCCTTGGCGTCGGCCCGGTCATCGGCGTGCGCACGTGGGGTGGCGTCGTCGGCATCGACGGCCGTTTCGAGCTGGTCGACGGCACCGGCATCACGCAGCCGCGCTACGCAACCTGGCTGGAGGGAAAGGATTGGAGCGTCGAGAACCATGGCGTCGATCCCGACATCGAGGTGGTGCACACTCCGTCGCAGCTGTTCGAGGCAGACGACCCACAGCTTGACCGCGCAATCGACGAGGCTCTGACGCGTCTTGAGCGCACGCCGGCCGCGACGGCGCCTCCGCTTCCCGAACCGAGGGTGAGGCGCTGACCCCGCGCTACTGTGATCCGCGGTCGTGGCAGGCACTGGCACCGGTGCTCGCCACGACCGCGCCGTATTCGTCGAGAAATCTCTGCATCAGGTCGAGAAACTGGGATGCTTCGGCATCGCCGAGTGCTGCGAGTGCTGATTCGTACGCGCCGAGGCTCGCGGTGACGTCGCGCTCGAACGCCGCAAGCCCCTCGGAGGTCGGCGAAAACTCGTAAGCCGCGCCCGCCGACGACCGTTCGCGCGTCAGCAGACCATCAGCGAACGCAGCGTTCACCTGCCGATTGACTGTTGACTGTTCAAGCCGAAGTGCCGACGCAATGTCGGCAAGCGTACGCGGCTTGCGATCGGTGAACATCCAGAGAATGCGCAGGTCGGCGACACCAAGTTCGGCCTGATGTTCTTGGTGGCGACGATGAAGGTCAAGTCTCGTCAGAATTCCAGCAAGACGCCGCGCACCACTCGCGCGATCCCCTCGGGTCACGTCGCTCGCCATCATTCCTCCGCACGGTTCGATTTTGTCGAATTACGAAACAGTATGTATTCTACATATTGACGTCGATATGTAACGTACACACACAAAGGAATCCGGCACAGCCTGTGACGACAGCATCCCCCTCCTCCCCTCCTGCGCTCAGTCCAGAGCCGGCGGCGAAGCATCCCTTCGCCGCCGTCGCGGTGCTCGGCTTCGCGAGCCTCTGCGCCGCGCTCATGCAATCTCTGGTCATTCCCATTCAGCCGGTGCTCCCCGAAATTCTTTCGACGTCACCGGGCAACGCGTCGTGGGTTGTGACGGCCACACTGCTCGGCGGTGCCGTTGCCATGCCCGTCGCAGGAAGAATCGCCGACATCAAGGGCAAGAAGCCCGTGCTCGTCGTATCCGCCATCATTCTTCTCGTCGGCTCGCTCATTTGCGCGCTCTCCACAACGCTGCTTCCGGTGCTCATCGGCCGCGTCCTGCAGGGCATCGCCATGGGCTACATCCCCGTCGCAATCAGCTACGTCGGTGAGCTCGTGCCGACAAAGATGAAGAACTCGGCTGTCGCCGGAATCAGCGCAACCCTCGGCGTCGGAGGCGCGCTCGGCCTCCCGATCGCCGCGTGGATCGCCGAGGAGTTCAACTGGCAGGCGCTCTTCGCTCTTTCGAGCGTGCTCGCGGTAATCGTCACCGTTCTCTCTGCAACGCTACTTCCCTACCGTGCACCAAAACGCACGGCACGCCTTGACGTCGTCGGGGCGCTTGGACTCGCCGCCGGCGTTGTCTCCGTGCTCGTTGGCGTATCGAAGGGCAACGAGTGGGGCTGGTCATCGTTGGAAACTCTCATCGCCATCAGTGGCGGCGTCGTCGTTTTGATTGGCTGGGGCCTGTATGAGTTGCGGCACAAAGATCCACTCGTCGACCTGCGGGCGACCGCGAGGCGCCCCGTTCTGCTCACAAACCTTGCGGCGCTTCTGATCGGGTTCGGCATGATGGCCCAGTCGATCGTTGTGCCGCAGCTGCTTGAGATGCCCGCGAGCATCGACTACGGGCTGGGGCAGACCATGCTGGAAGCCGGGCTCTGGATGGCTCCGGGCGGCGTGATGATGCTGGCGTTCACTCCCATTTCGAGTC
Organism: Paramicrobacterium chengjingii; assembly: GCF_011751765.2. Taxonomy (GTDB): domain Bacteria; phylum Actinomycetota; class Actinomycetes; order Actinomycetales; family Microbacteriaceae; genus Paramicrobacterium; species Paramicrobacterium chengjingii. The sequence goes on along the minus strand of NZ_CP061169.1, from coordinate 73,504 downwards.
GCCTGCTCACTCGCCTCGGCGGCCGCAGCACCCTCGCCATCGGCGCAACAGTACTTGCCGGCGGGTACGTCTTCGCGTTCTTCCTCACTGCGGCGCCCTGGCAGCTGATGATCGCAACGTGCATCGCTTCGGCCGGTGTGGGAATCGGCTATGCAGCAATGCCGACTCTGGTGATGCAGAACTCACCACGCGACGAAGCGGGCGCAGCGGTGGGCGTCAACTCTCTCATGCGCTCGATGGGCACGACAGTTGCCGGCGCTGTGATGGCAATCGTGCTCACAAGCCAGACAGTGCCCGTTGGTGAGACGTCGGTTCCTGCCGAATCGGCGTTCACGACGTGCTTCGCGATCGGAGCGCTGGCCGCTCTCGCCGGCGCGGGCATCACTCTCTGCATCCGCAGGCAGAAAAATCAGACGGATGCTGTCGCCGAAGCTCCCGAGCCGCGGACCGCGCCCACGCACTGATCACGTACGGCAGCCACAGCCGCGTCACTCGACAGCGAGCGTTCGTGGAATCTCGGTGCGCAACGCGGCGAGCGTTGGCACCAGCGTCGCAACAAGCAACAGGGCGAGGCCTCCTGCTGCCACAAGGCTCACACTCGCGAATGAGATCGGCAGCGTGTTCAGCTCAAGTGCCAACACCGTGATGATGCCGCCGGAGACAATGGCGACGAGCCCCAGAATCGTCGCCGTGATCGCATAGATCACCGCTTCGAAAACGGACATCCAGACGATTGTGCGTCGCGTCGACCCTGCGGCCTGCACAAGGGCAAACTCTCGTTCTCGGGCGTGGCTCGAGATGAAGACTGTGGCCGCCGCCGCAATGCCCGAGAGCAGAAGCGGCCCACCGAGCATCAGCACAACGCTCGCGAACTCAATGCCGAAGCCCGACGCGTCACCGGTTCTCTCGATGAACGATTGCTTCAGCACCGCGACTGTGGTGTAGAGACCACCGGTGAGTGCGACGGCAACCATCAGGGGACTGATCGCGGCGGTGCTGCGGCTCAGACGGTGCGCGGCCGAGTGCCGTGCGAGATACCACGCCGCTGATGCCCTGCTCGGAACGCACGCTGTCCATGCGCGCAGCACAAGTGAAAAGAGCACGGGGCCGAGCGCGGCAATCAGCGCCGCGATCATGGGGGTGACAAAAATCGATGAGTTCATAATGAGATCGAAGTCGCCGCTGTTCATCGCCAGTGCCATCCACACAATGCCGGTCGCGGTCGCAGCAGCCAGCAGCATCCGAAACCAGGTGAGCCTCACCGACGGCGGTTCAGGTTCACGAAGCGCCTCGATCGGAGCCACCCTGCTCGCACGGCGCACCCCTCTGAGCCCGCCGAGCACAATCGTGCCGACAACGGCGACAACCACACAGCCCACGCTCGCGGCGCCGAGGTGCAAAGGCAGCCCGCTCATACCCTGCCAGTCAGCGAAGGCAAACTCGAAGACCGAGCGAAAAAGCGCACGAGCGAGGATGCTGCCGCTCACCGCGCCGAGAATACCGACGACGACCAGCTGGCCCAGAACAACGCGGCCGACCTGCCGTGGTCGAATGCCCGCAAGCTGCCACAGTGCGTAGCTGCGCTGCTGCAACGTGACAGTAAGATTGGCGCTTGAGCTGAGTACGATGAGCGCTGTCACTGAGCTGAAGGTGAGCACCACCCCGCTGCCGCCGATCATGGCCACCTGCACATCGCCCCCGTTCGATGCCCCGGTTTCCAGGAGCCCAGCGGCGATGGCCCCGACAAAACCTGCTGCAATCGTCACCACGAGAATTCCGACCCACTCGCGTGCGTGCCAACCCAGATCACTCACGACGAGGCGAATCATGCCGCCGCTCCTGCCAGACTGACGGCGTCAAGCACCTGCTCCGGCGTCGGTTCACGAAGCTCTGAGTGAATCACACCGTCGCGCAGCACAAGCACCCTGTCTGCGCGTGCCGCAGCCTCGAGATCGTGCGTGACCATCACAACCGAGCGGCCCTCACGGGTGACCCGCCGAAGCCGCTGCAGCACGCCATCGCCAGACGCGGTGTCAAGTGATCCGGTCGGCTCGTCCGCAAAGACGATGTGCGGCTTCATCGCGAGCGCGCGAGCAATCGCCACACGTTGCTGCTGGCCTCCCGACAACTGTCCCGGCTTATGCCGTGCGCGATCGCCCAGCCCTACGGCGGCGAGCGCTGCGGTCACGTCTGTGCGACGAGCTCCGCGGCGTGCGAGTCGCGCGGGCAGCGCCACATTTTCTCGAGCGCTCAGAGACGGAATGAGGTTGTACGACTGAAACACAAAGCCCACGTGGTCGCGCCGCAGGCTCGCCAGCGCGGAGCGACCCAGTTCTCCCAGCTCGTGGCCCTCCACCCGCACAGACCCCGAGTTGTATGGCTCGAGCCCCGAGAGGCAGTACAGCAGCGTCGACTTGCCCGAGCCACTCGGGCCGACAATGCTCACCATCTCCCCGTCACCCACCTCGATCGAGATGCCGCGAAGAACGGGTACCGGAGGCTGCTTCCGGCCCCCGGGAAAGGATTTCTGTAGATTGTGTGCGCTGACACGTGGAATGTTCACCGTTTGAGTCCACCGCGCATGCGCAGTGCGCGCGATCGGCCCGCCTCTACTCTTTCGGTAGACCTGGCTCTACCTTTCGCCGTCTCAGCGGTACCGCGCCTCGCGGCATCCGTACTGTAGAACCATGACGAACACGGCGTGGGGCGCGCTTCGGCGGTCGCCCGTGTCGTTTTTCGGCAGCTGGTGGCCATGTCGCTCGCTGTTGTTTCTGCTGACCAGTGCCCTGCTCGGTGTGCTGCTGCTCGCCGTGACCGTTCTCACCCTCGTGCTGCTGCCGCTGTGGGGAATCGCGCTCGGCGCACTCGAGCGGCGGCGCACGCGGCTTCTCGGCTTCGCCCGACTGCCGACGGGACACGTTCGGCTCGGCCGCGACCAACGCCCACACTGGCTGAGCATCCGGCTCGTCGAAACGGCAACGTGGCGTGAAACGGCAGCACTGTTGGTCGATATCGTTCTCGGGATGCTGTCGCTCGCCGTGCTCTTCGTCGAGTTCGCGGCACTTGCCCTTCCTGTCGCGATCGTCATTGCCGCGATCCAGGGGCCACGCGAGCTCAATCTGTTCGGCAACGTCTACGTCACCGTGACGCCGGGAAACTGGTGGCCGGCCGTACCCGTCGCCGCCGTCTTGCTCGCGTTGTTTTGCTACATCAATGCCCTGATCACCTCGGGACACGCGTACCTTCTGCGGCTGCTCTGCGGCCCACGGCAGGAGGAGCTCGAACGCAACGTCGAGAGGCTCTCGCGGTCGCGCGCCGCGCTGGTCGCGGGCTTCGAGGCCGAGCGGCGGCGCATCGAGCGCGATCTTCACGATGGCGTGCAGCAAGAACTCGTTACCCTCGCCACGCGCCTGGGCATGGTAAGCCTCGACCTTGACCAGCTCGCCGAGAAGGGGGCAGAAACGGATGCCGCGAGGGCAGCCCTCGCCACGGCGCAGGATCAGGCCGAGCACGCCATGGCGACGCTGCGCAACACCGTGCGCGGCATTCACCCCGCTGTGCTCACCGACCACGGGCTCGCTGCGGCGCTTGATGAGCTCGCCGAACGCGCGCCGGTCGAGCTGCGGCTCGACGTCGATGTCGACGACCGCATGCTCTCCGGCGTCGAGACCGCCGCCTACTACGTCGTGACCGAGGCGATCACGAATGCCGCGAAGCACACGACGGCGACACGACTGACGGTTCGGGCGCGATCGGGTGAGCACGGCTTCGACATGATGATCCTCGACAACGGCAATGGCGGCGCAGACCCAGACGCGGGCACCGGGTTGCGCGGACTCGCGGAACGCGCGGAGACCCTCGGCGGCACGTTCATGATCGACAGTCCGGTCGGCGGCCCCACAACTCTGCGCCTGCACCTGCCGCTGCCTGAACGGGAGGCCGCGCGTGCGGATTCTGCTGGCTGAAGATTCGACGCTTTTGCGCGAGGCACTCACCGCTCTCGTCGAGCGACTCGGTCATTCTGTGGTGGCGACAGCGCACGATGCAGATGAGCTTCGTCGCGTCTATGGGCGAATGGATGCCGGCTGTGACCGACCGGATCTCATCGTCACCGACGTGAGGATGCCGCCGCAGAACCGCGACGATGGCTTGGCCGCGGCCCTCAGCATCCGTCGCCAGTCTCCGACGCAGCCCGTTCTCGTGCTCTCGCAGTACATTGCCGACCGGTATGCGCGCGATCTGCTGACGCTTCCCGGGGGCGCGATCGGTTACTTGCTCAAAGACCGCATCAGCCGCGTGAACGATTTCGCGCGGTCCCTTGTGACCGTTCAGGAGGGTGGCACCGTCATCGACCCTGACGTTGTGCAGCATCTGCTGCGGCCGCGCGATCGCGGGCCGCTCGCGACGCTCACCCCACGCGAACGCGACGTGCTTGAACTCATGGCTGACGGCAAGTCGAACTCGGAGATCGCCGCGAGCCTCGTGGTGAGCGATGCCTCAGTGCGCAAGCATGTCGGCAATATCTTCGCGAAGCTCGGACTCGGTCCTGTCGAAGAGAACCGCCGCGTCAAGGCGGTGCTGACCTACCTGCACGACTCGAGGCAATAGCTGCGCACCGCGCGTCAGAACGGGTTCGACGTCAGAGGGCAGCGTGTGCTGGCGCAGCAGCCTCCTTACCCGCACCGAGCTGTGCGTGATCCGCGGACCTCGGTGATTGGCGCCCTGGCAGGTTGATTACCGTGAACACCGCTCCGACGCACACCCAGATCGCCAACAGCATCCACGGAAATGTTGTGTTGGCATCGGAAAAGTACGACAGGTCGCGAATCAGCGTTCCTGCAGCTCCGGGCGGGAACCATTGGCCGACGGCACCCCACGGCTGCACGATGAACTCCGCTGGCACCATGGCACCCGAGAGAGGATTGGCAATGAGCATCGTGAATGCCGCGCCGATCCCCGCGCCCGCAGCACCGACCAACCCAGCGAGTCCGGTGATCGTTCCCGAGATGGCAGCGATCGACAGCGCCATCGCACCCGCGTTCGCCCAATAGTCGCCCTGCAACGCTCCGTACAGCCCCTGCAGAACACCGGTCAGCACAAGGCCCGCTGCTCCCGCATAGATCAGAAGCGCTATGAGCCGGCGCACGCCGGACCCCTTGAGCACGAGGGTGATCACAACTCCGCCGAGAATTCCGCCGATGACGAGCGGGAACATCGATGCGCTCAGTCCCGCTCCGCGAGGGTCGTCTTCGCTGAGCGGAACGACGTCAGTCGTCTCGACCGTGACGACGGGGAACTCAAACTTCTGTGGCGTCTCGCCCGAGGCTGGCGGAGCCTTTTGCCCCGACATCGCCGCTTGAACCTGCTGCTCAACGGTGGCCCTGACCTGGGCATCGATCTGAGCTTGCAGTGTGCTGCTCAGCCCATCCATCATCTGTGAGACCTGGGTGCTGGCTGCCGTTGCCGACAGCACCTCGGGCGCATCCATGGGCGTCTGCCCCAGAACGACTGCACCAGAGACACTCCGCTGCGTGATCGCCGCGACGGCGGCATCCCTGTCGTCAAAGCGAGTGAGCTCGATCGCGCCGTCTGAGCCATCTTCAATCGCATCAGCAAGCTGGTCGACCTGCTTCTCCGAGCCCACGATTCCGACGGGAAGATCGCGCGGCGCGGCAGTGATCGCTGGCCAAGAGAAGGCGAGAAGAACTACTCCCACGACTACTGAGAGGGCACACGAAATGATGACGAGCCTCGGCCACGTGGTGGGGGCAGGCGGATCGGCGGGTATGCTCATGGGGACTCCAAAGAAAACGAATGTTCGTTCTTTATTATTTGTGGAGTCGGTAGTGTTGTCAAGACGAGGAGGACCGATGCCGAAGATCAGCGAAGCGCGCCGCCAGGCTCGCCGCGCCGAGATTATGGCCGCGGCACTGCGCTGTTTCGCGAGAAACGGCTACCGGGGGACGTCGATGGCCGACATCATCGCCGAGTCCCAGCTCTCGGCCGGCGCGATCTACAGTTACTTCGCCAGCAAGAAGGAGCTGATCCGTTCCGTCGCCGGTTCAGTACTCGAGGGCCGGGAGCACGAGCTTGATTCAGCGGGCGAAGATCACGTGCTGGAGCCGGCAGAGATTGCAATCACGCTGATCCGCGGGCTTCGCGCACACGCCCCGATTTCCGCGCTGCTGCAGGTGTGGTCTGAGGCCTCCGTCGACTCTGAGCTCCGCGTCGTGCTCAACGACGTCATCGGGAGGGTGCGCACGACCATCTGCCAGCAGTTGGAGATCTGGGCGCACACCCAGCAGACCATCGACGACCCTGCCGCTTGGGCACAGCACGTGACACCGACCTTGCTCGCGCTCGTGCCCGGTTACGTCATGCAGACGACCCTGACCGACAATTTCGACGACGACGACTTCCTCCGCGCACTTCCGGAGCTGCTTCGCGGCTCCGCCTGATAGGGCGGATGCTGTGACCATCGCTCACTCGTCGGTCACAGCATCCGCGCCGTGCGTCACACTGCGGCGACGGCAATCTCGTTCGGCGTGAAGTCGAACTCTGCCGACGTCTGCACGTCCCCGGTCGCCAGGTCGACGACATGAATCGCATTCGACCCAGGCTCAGTCACATAGGCGACTTCGCCGTCGGTCACGATCGCGGGGTGTGCGTCCTGCCAATCGCTGGGGCCCTCCCATGTTTCGACGACGGGAAATGCATCGATGATCTCGCCAGATGCGGGATCGAGAACGTGGATCGAACCGTCGGACGACAGGATGTATGCGTTGTCGTCTGGCCCGCGCACGACATCGCGGAACGTGTACTGAACCTCGTCGGGGAGGTCGACGACGTCGTAGGTGCCGGCCGCCGTGTCGATGAGCGTCACGGCGTTCAGCAGGTACCCCTCGGCGTCAGGGTCGCTCGTGTAGTCGCCGACGACGATGGGGCTCGTCTCGGAGACAAAGGCATTTCCCATGCGGCCGTATTCGTCCGGCGCGGTGAACTTCGTGAATTCGCCGTCTTTGAACAGGAGCGCACCGTTTTCGCAGCCAAAGATCACTGCCTCTTCGGCCGCAGTGCCCTCACCGTGGATTCCGGGGCATTCGTCGCTCGACGCGGCTTCGTGCCAGTGGTCATCGTGCGGGTGAAGTGCCACAGCTCCCGTGCGAGATTCCTCAGTACCCACCGTCGTCACAAGCGTGCCATCCTCCAGCACGATTGACACGCCATGGTGCGGTGAATCCGCTGTGTGCGTTTCAACCTCGGGCAATTCGCCGTCGCTCTCGAGCAGCGCTTTGGTGTCGAGCATCGTCGTCGTACCTGTGCCGTCGTCGAACAGCACTGTCTTTCCGTCGTGACGCACGACATGGCCGCCCGCAGTCGCCTCGATCACCACGTCAGTGAGTTCCGGGGCCGCGGTGTCGAGAACTTGGAAGCCCTTCGAGGTCGTCACGACCACGTGCTGCCCATCGCCGAAGGCGTTCAGTCGCGTGAACTGCTCAGTGTCGAATTGCTCGATGACCTCCAGCGTCTCGCCGTCAAGCACGGCGATTCCGCCGTCATACGAGACGGCGATCCTGCCCTCCTCGGCCTCGGTGCCGCCCTCAGCATTCGCTGCGCCCTCGCTGCCGTTCGCGCAACCCGTCAGCAGCAGTGAGAATCCGGCGAGCGCGGCTGCTCCTGTCATCAATCGCCTGTGTCTTTTCATCTGTTTCCCTTCCATGGTGGCCTCACTCTGCGAGGCCCTCTGCGATGCGCTCGGTGTTCGCGCGCATCATCGTGAGATAGGTGTCGGCTCCCTCGCCCGGCTCGGTGAGGGATTCCGTGTAGAGCTCAACCACGTCGACATCAACTCCGACCTCGCTTGCGAGCGCCTGAACGAGGCGGTCGGGTTGCGAGGACTCGGCGAAGATCGTCTGTACGCCGGCATCCGCTATCGCGTCGGCGAGCTCCTGCAGGTCGGACGCACTTGGTGCGGCAAGCGTCGTGCCCCCGGGAATGACCGCGCCGACGATGCGGAAGTCGAAGCGGTCGGCGAGATACCCGAAAACGTGGTGGTTAGTCACCAGCGCGCGGTCATGCTTTTCGATGGAGTCAAACGCAGCGGCCATGTCGGCGTCGAGCTCGACAAGCTGCTCCCGGTATGCGTTGGCATTCGCTGCGATCGCGGCAGCGTCGACGCCGCTCACCGCACCAATTTTCTCCGTCAGTGCGTCGACGACGTCGATCATGCGCGCGGGGTCGGTCCAGAAGTGAGGATCCGGTGCGCCGGCGGCGTCACCCGAATCATATGGAAGCACGTCGATCATGTCGCCCGCGGCATCGAGCTCTGTGCCAGATGACACCGCGGCGTCGAGGTGCCGCTGCAGCCCTTCCTCGAGCCCAAGGCCGTTCGACACAACGAGGTCGGCGTCCCTCAGCTGCGCCGCTTCTTGAGCGGAGATCTCGAACGAGTGCGGGTCCGCGTTCGGCTTCATGAGCGTCGTGACCTGTGCCTCATCGCCCGCGATATTTTCGACGACGTCGCCCAGGATGTTGGTGGTGACGACGATCTGCACATCGCTCGCGGCCACGTCAGTCTCAGCGCACGAGGTGAGTCCCAGCGTCGTGAGCAGAAGAGCGGCGGCACCGAGGCCTGTGGCTGCCCTCATCGGCCCACCTCTGCCATGTGCACGGGATGTGTCGGGGTCTCGAGAGTGCGAGCGATGCGAGCTCCGTCGGCGTAGGCAATCTCGTGGACTACCCCGTCGACGGGAGCGTTCAGGTACGCCCGTTGCCCATCGACGACGAGCGTCACGGTCGCGAACTGCTCACGCTCGAATGCCTCGGAGAGCAGCGGCTCGGTTGCCGAGATCTGCTCACCGGATTCGGCCTGGTAAACGAGCACGCGACCGCCCTCGTCTAAGGCGATGACGTGGCCCTCCTCGTCGTCGACTGCCGTCACGCGCACGAGCGCAGCATCCGTCTCGACCAGCTTCCACGAAGCTTCGCGAGTGTCGAGAAGCCAGAACCCGGTATTCCCGGCGATTGCAGCCACCGTCGGTCTTCCCTTGCGGCCGTCAAATGCCGTGGCCCGCTCGGCTTCAACGCCCTCGGGGTACGGTGCCCGTTCGAATTCCGGCTGGCCGTCATCTGCTGTGGCGATCACGGCACCATCGGCGCACCCGATGGCAAGGCCCACCCGCGTCGTGATCGTGCCCACAGGGTCGATGCACGGGGCACCGACGTCGGTCGCCGTTCCGTCAGCCTCGTAGAAGCGAAGCGTGTCGCCGTCTGACACGATCGCACCGGAGCCCACGGGTGCGGCGATACCGCTCGTCGACCCTGTATCGAGACGGAACGTCTCCTCGATTTCACCCTTCGAAAGAGCGTCATTGTCGATCAGAACCACCTCGCTCGACCCGTCGAACCGCAAAACCGTGCCACCAGCCGTTGACAGCATCCCCGTTGCAACCGTCACGGGCCCTTTGCCCTTAACCGTGCCGACTATCGTCGGGGTGCCCCGGTAGTAGTGAAAGTGGTCGACGTGATCCCACGTCCAGACGCCGCTGTCGATTACCTCAATGCCCGCATCTGTCGTGGCAAATACGTACCGGCCGTCTGTCGCCGTCTCGTGCGGTGCTCCGATCTCTCCGAGCATCGTCGTCTCCCCGTCAAGGAGGTCGAGCACGCCAGCGGCTCCCGACTCATCGATCGACACGAGCTGCAGTGGGGGCTCGGCGGCTTCGACGGCTCCGGCGACAGCGCCGTGGCCGTCATCTGATTTCCCCGGTGGGGCCTTCGCGTCGGATGTTGCGGCAGAGCATGCCGACGTGGCGAGAAGCAGCACGACGGTCGAAGCGAGAAGGAGTGGACGGCGAAGCGACATCAGGACCTTTCGAGGATCGATGAAACGGGCGATGCGGGTGCACGAGATGTTGTCTGTGCGAAGGGGGCCGCAGGTGACGTGGACTCTGGCGGCGTCTGGGGCCGGATGCTGTCGTGGGGAGTCGCCTCTCGGCGCAGCCGCTCGGCGGCAGTGCGGGCCAGCGAGGATGCCGCGGCGAGCACGATGGCGGACAGAGCGATGGATGCCCCGGCCGCGGTGCCGAAGTGCCACGACAGGAGTAGGCCGGTCAGCACGGCGACAGCACCCACTGCGGCGGCGAGCGCCATGATCGCGGGGATGCGATCGGCCCAGACCCGGGCGGCGACGGCGGGAGCGATCAGAAGTCCGACGACGAGCAGCGATCCCACTGCCTGGTACGACGCTACAACGGCAAGCGTCACGAGGCCCACGAGCGCACCGTGAGCGACCTGAGGGGCGAGGCCGAGGGTCGTCGCAATCCGCCCGTCGAACGCGGCGACGACGAATGCCCGATGGAGCACGCCAGCGACGACGAGTGTCGCGGCGAGGGCGACAGCGAGGATCGCGATGTCACCGGCACCGATGGCGAGAATGTCACCGAACAGCATCGCCGTCGCGTCAGTTGCGAAAGTGCGCGAATGAGAGACGATGATCACGCCGAGCGAGAGCATCCCGACGAACAGCAGGCCGATGCTCGTGTCGTACGACAAGCGGCCACGTCGCTGAAGTAGTCCGATGGCCGTGCTCATCGCGATCGCGCTCACCGCGGCGCCGGCGACGAGAGGGAAGCCCAGCAGACTTGCGAGAGCGACGCCCGGCAGCATCCCGTGCCCGATGGCCTCGCCAAGAAACGCCATCCCCCGAATAACGACCCAGGTTCCGACAACGCCGCAGATTGCCGCGACGAGCAGGCCTCCGACGGCGGCGCGCACGACGAAATCGGCGGTGAGGGGATCAATGAGCCAGGACACAGAACAGACACTAGTCGAGAATGAGAACGATTATCAATTGCTATAGTGGATCGATGCTTCCCTCACACCACGCTGTCCGTGCCGAGTCTGTCTGCTTCGCCTACCAGCAGAGCGATGTTCTGCACGACGTCTCCGTCGAGCTCGCGCGCGGCGAGGTCACGGCCCTGACAGGGGCCAACGGCTCGGGCAAATCAACGCTCGTCGAGCTTCTCGCCGGCGTGCTGGCCCCGCGACGGGGCAGCATCGAGCGTTCCGGCAACATCGCCCTTGTCGTGCAACGTCCGCAGGCTCCAGAAGCCCTGCCCGTAACCGTGCGCGACGTCGTCACCATGGGCACGTGGGCGCGCGGGCACCGCCTTCGCGGAGCTGCCACCCGGGCAGCTGTCGCCGAGGCGATCGAGCGCGTCGGCCTCACCGCACTCGCGTCCCGGCCGCTGACCTCGTTGTCGGGCGGTCAGCGTCAGCGAGCGCTCGTCGCTCAGGGCATCGTCAGGCGCCCGGCATTACTTCTGCTCGACGAGCCGGCCGCCGGCCTCGACGCCCACAGCCGTGCGCGTACCCAAGCCATCCTCGCGGAAGAGGCATCGCGGGGTGCCGCGGTCGTCTGCGTCACCCATGACGACGACGCGATCGGGGCGGCCGACCGGATCGTCCGTCTCGAGCACGGTCGCGTCGTCAGCGCGTCGCCGTCACAGCATCCTGAAGGGCCGACAGAATGAATTCGGCGATGCCGTCCGTCGCATTCGGCCCCATGAGGCCAATGCGCCACACCGAATCCGCGTAGACGCCGACTCCTGCGCCGATCTCCATGCTGTACTTCTCGAGCAGAAAGCTGCGCACAGCTGCCGAGTCGACGTCACCGGGAACCTTCACCGTCGTCAACGACGGCAGCCGGTGGCCCTCGGCTGCGAACAGCTCGAAGCCCCGCTCCTGCAACCCGTCGCGCAGCGCTGTGCCAGCCGCCGCGTGGCGCGCCCACACGTTCTCAAGACCCTCACCGAGGATGCGGTCGAGCGCCGCCTCGAGGCTCGCGATCATGGCGACGGGCGCCGTGTGGTGGTAGGTGCGCTTGGCGCCCGATGCAGCGCCGACATAGCCGCCCAGCATTCCGAGGTCGAGATACCAGGAGCGCGGATTCTCGACCCGGCGGTCGAAGGCACGGTCTGACACCGTGAACGGTGCGAGTCCCGGCGCGACGCCGAGGCACTTCTGCGTTCCGGCGTAGCCGATGTCGATTCCCCAGTCGTCCGCGCGCAGCTCGACGCCGCCGATGGAGGTGACTGCATCGACGAGCAGCAGGGCGTCGCCCTTCAACGCGCCGAGCGCCGCGATGTCAGAAAGCACGCCCGTTGAGGTCTCGGCGTGCACGGCGGCGATGATTTTGGGGTTCGGATGCGCGTCGGCGACGCGCTGCGGGTCGATCGGCTGCCCGTATTCGTGGTCGACACGAACGACCGCTGCCCCGCACCGCCCTGCGACGTCGCACATGCGCTCACCGAAGAGGCCGTTCACGGCGATGACGACGACGTCGCCCGGCTCGACCATGTTGACGAATGCGGCCTCCATGCCGGCCGATCCTGTCGCACTGAGCGGCAGCGTGCGCGCATTCTGCGTTCCCCATACCTCGCGCAGACCGTCGCACGTGCGGTCGATCCGCTCGATGAAGAGCGGGTCGAGGTGCCCGAGCAGCGGGTACCCGAGCGCCATTGTCGCCTCGGCGTAGGGGTTCGTCGGCCCCGGGCCGAACAGGCTGCGCGTGGTAATGGGTGTCTGCATGGGCTGCTCCCTCGTGGCTCTTGGGCGTGACGCAGCGGCGCGTGGGTCACGCCCTCCATTGAATCAGTAGCCCACACGGATCTGAGCCAGGACGCACCCTGTATCAGGCTGCTCAGTTGTTCAGCGTGCGGATGCGCGAGGTGAGCGCGGTCGCAAACCAGCACCACGCAGCGTATGGCGCGAGCGCCCAGCCGAGTCCCCGATGCACCCGGCCCGCCCTCCGGGCAAGATCGGTGCTGCTGACCGCGAGACCCGTCGCGGTGCCGAGAGCCAGATCAAGATCGTGCTGACGAAAGAAGGTCCACGACCAGCTCGCGTTGAGCGCGAGATTCAGCAGCAGTGCGCGCCGATACCCGTGTGCTGGATCCGATGCTGCATCTGCCTGCGGTCCCGCGTACTTCACGCCGAGGCTCTCACGGCGCTTCTGCGCGGCCCGCTCCCGGGCGCGCGGCACGAGTACTGCCGCCGAGGTCAGCGCGATGCTCGCATACAATACCGGCCAGACAAGGGGAAACGTCTTTGCCGGTGGCTGAAAATCGGGCTTATACAGTTTCTTGTACCAGCGACCGTTAACGTCTTGCGTCGCCGCGGCACCGACGAGCGCGGTGGCCGTCACGAGTGCACTCGTACCGAGAAGCTTCTTCGCGAACATGCGTCCTCATTCCAGAAAGGTTGCGTGCGGCCATGCTACGCGGAGCCATCCGCGTCGGCACAGCTTGCATGTTACGAAGCACCGGATGCTGTGGGTGCCCGGCCTCGCTTTCGTCGCGAATGTCGGTGTCGTGTGCGATTTCGTTGTGGCCGTACGATGGCGGGGGGTCATGAGAAAGGCGGTAGCGATGCCAAAGTTCAGCGTCGGCGACCACGTGAGCTGGAATTCCGAAGCCGGGAGCGTCTCGGGCACGATCACGAAGGTGCACACGACTGACTTCGCGTACAAGGGGCACACACGGCACGCGTCGGACGATGACCCGCAGTATGAGATCAAGAGCGACAAAACAGACCACATCGCGGCGCACAAGGGCTCGGCTCTGAAGCGCATCGCGAAGTAGCATCCGTGTCTGTTCCGGTTTTCACGATCGGGCACTCCGATCGTTCGATCGACGATTTCATCGGGATGCTGCGTGCGCACGACGTCGGTCAGATCGTCGACGTGCGCAGACTCCCGGGCTCGCGTGCGCATCCACAATTCAATGATGATTCCCTGGCTGAATCACTGCGTACCGCCGGCATCGGGTACCTGCGCGTTGAGGAGCTGACGGGCAGGCGCCCCGTTTCGAAGGACGTTCCGTTTGAGGTGAACGCATTCTGGAACAATCGCAGCTTCCACAACTACGCCGACTATGCGCTCGGCGCCGAATTCGGCCACGGCCTCGCCCGGTTACGTGAGCTGAGCAGTCATCACCGCACGGCCGTGATGTGCTCGGAGGCCGTGTGGTGGCGGTGCCACCGGCGCATCATCGCCGATCACCTGATCTCTCATGGGGATGACGTTCACCACATCATGAGTGTGACGAAAGCGGATGCTGCGAGCCTGATGTCCGGCGCGGTCACTCACGCTGACCGCTCAGTCACGTATCCGCCAACGGGACACTAGCGCGGGTGCTGACGCAAAACCCCAGACCAGCGCGCGTCGTGGAATAATCGGGTACCACCTGGTGGAGTAATCCACCACTAAACACCGGAGTAATCCGTTGCATTAAGTTGGAGTAATCCACCAGTTTGCTAAACTGCACCCATGACTGGTTACATCGACCGCATTGTCGACGCCGAAATCGCAGCAGGACTGAACTCGAGCGGAGCGCTCGTCATTCACGGCGCTCGAGCCGTGGGAAAGACTGAATCGGCCCGGCGTGTGGCCGCGTCAGAGTTGCGACTTGATGCGTCCGATGCCCGCGCCGTCTTAGCGAGAGAACAGCCTGCCTCAGCCTTGGACGGACCCACACCACGACTTCTGGACGAGTGGCAGCTGGTCCCTGAACTCTGGAATGCTGTTCGCCACGAGGTCGACGACCGACGTCGCGTCGCACAGTTCATCCTCTCGGGATCAGCGACGCCAGACGACGATGCCACTCGACATTCCGGGGCCGGTCGGTTTCGGCAACTCACCATGCGAACGCTGGCCTTGACAGAAACGGGTGAGTCTTCGGGCGCGGTGTCACTCGGTGCGCTGCTCGCCGGCGACACCATCCCGAACGCTGAGTCCCCGTCTGACTTTGAAACCGTCGTGACGCGCATTGTGACCGGCGGTTGGCCGGGTTGGCATGACAGCAGCGAGACTGATGCCCTCGCGCGCGGTTCATCGTACGCCGCCGACATTGCTCAGCACGACTTCCCCCAGGTTGCAGGCACGCGGCGAGACCCCCGACGGTTCATGGCCTATATGCGTGCAATCGCGGGGCTATCAGCACAGCCAGCTGGCTACACCACGATCACACGACGAATGCAGGAAGAGAGCAGCCTCTCGGCAAGCCTTGGTACTGTACCGATACTCCATGACCTCGCCGAGAGGATGTTTCTCGTCGAAGATCAACCGGCATGGGCCCCACGTCTCCGCTCGCGCAGCGCACTCCTGCAGATGCCGAAGCGACATCTCGCCGATCCGTCCCTCGCCGCAGCGCTCCTCGGCGCTGGGACGAAGCGACTGCTTCTCGAACCGGAGACGCTGGGGTTTCTCTTCGAATCTCAGGTCGTCCACGATCTTCGCGTGTATGCACAAGCCCTTGGTGCCCGCGGAGTCTTCCATTATCGAGACTCTAAGGGCCGCGACGAGATCGATATCGTCATCGAGGACGACGACGGCTCGTGGGTCGCCATCGAGGTAAAGCTTGGAATCAAGGCCGTCGATTCGGCTGCATCGAACCTTCTGCGCGTGACGTCGAAGATTGCACGGCAGCCGGCGGCGGTCGTCATCGTCGTGCCCTCCGGAGTCGCCCATCGACGAATCGACGGCGTCTTCGTGGTGCCTCTCACGACCCTCGGTGTCTAAACTTACGATCGGCGCCTTGAGCTGGTGCCTGCGGGTGCCGAAGTACTTGAGCTAGGAAGCGGTCCGGGTCGTGACGCACTCGCCAATGCCGAGCTGCTGCACCTCAAACGCTCCGAGATGCCGCGATCCGCAGAACGATGGATCACACTGATCGCACGAAAGCGGCGATAGCTCAGCCACCTCAATTGCGGTGTACCACCACATTGTCAGGTGGTACACTGAGAATCGTGCCCACCGCATTGCCTCGATTCCAAGTGACCCAGACCGACGATGTCAAGTGGGCCCTTACTGTTGCCGGGGAGCGCTGGCCCGAGGCAACGCGCAGTGAGCTTGTGGCGCGCCTCTTCACTACCGGCGCCGCAGCCATCGCTGACGAGAACGAATCTCAACGTGAGCGCCGTCAAGAAGCAATCGACTTCGCATCTGGTCTTCTCACCGCCGCGTACGAGCCCGATTACCTCGAGAGTCTTCGACAGGACTGGCCCGAGTGATCGTTCTCGACGCGAGCATTGTCATCGCACTTCTCTCGAATGACGACGACCACCACAATCGAGCCGTTTCCTTCTTTCACTCCACGTTCAGCGAAGGCTACATCGCGCACTCGTTGACGCTCGCTGAGATTCTCGTTGGTCCCGTACGCGCCCGCCGCGAGACTGTCGCGCTCCGGGCTATTGACGGACTCGGCATCTCAGAGTGGTCGCCTGGCGAGGGCAGCGCAGCCCGGCTCGCTACCCTTCGCGCAGAATCATCACTGAAACTGCCCGACTGTTGTGTTCTCGATGCCGCCATCGAAACCAGTTCGAGTCTCGCGACGTTCGATCAAAAGCTCGCCACCACCGCCGCGGCACTTGGAGTGCGCGTAGCGACTGACGGTCGGCACTAGTCACCGCTCCCATTTGGGCGGGGGCGGTGTCCACTCCGCCATCGCTCGAAGCAGCGTACTCGGATTCTCCTCGACGATCAGGGCGTCGCTGAACGCCGGAGCGATGAACCCCTTCTCTGTCATTGACGCGATCATGCTCACGAGCGGCTGCCAGAATCCGTCGACGTCGAGCAGCGCGACCGGCTTGGCGTGGATGCCCAACTGCTGCCACGTCCACGCTTCGAAGAGCTCCTCCAGCGTGCCTGCACCACCCGGCAGCGCAACGAACCCGTCGCCAAGCTCAGCCATGCGCTGCTTGCGCTGATGCATATCGGACACAACCTCGAGGTGAGTGAGACTCTTATGCGCGATCTCGCGATCGACGAGCGCCTGCGGCATCACTCCGCGTACCTCGCCGCCACGTGAGAGAAGCGCGTCAGCGACGGCGCCCATCAGCCCGACGTGCCCGCCGCCATACACGGCACCGATGCCCGCCTCGGCGAGCGCGTGCCCGAACGATGTCACCGCGGTGGCGTACAGGGGGTCGTTTCCGACAGCGGATCCGGTGAAGACGGTCACTCGTCGCAGCATCCTGAGTTCCTTTCTGTGGCGTGAAAGCCCTCGTCAATCATTGTCGTCGGGCGACGAGATCGAGAGCACGTCTTTCACATCGGACAGCGCCTCAACGAGGTCATCTGTCGGTCCGGTCTTGGCGCGCGTGAACCGCATGCTCGCCTCGATCATGTCGGTGTTGCCCTCCTCGGTCTTGCGGGTGTTGGAGAGCGACGTTTCGTAGCCGAGTTCCGTAGCGCACGCGAGAATGCGGCGAAGCGCACCCTTGTTGTTGCGATACGTCACCGTGAGCCGTGCACCGCGTTCGACTGATGGGATGCGTGACGCGACGACGCTCAGCGCCATGACGGCGATCAGGTACAGCGCTGTCGCGGCGGCGGCGATGACCGGCATTCCTGCGCCGCACGCCATGCCGATCGCGGCGGTCACCCAGATGGATGCGGCAGTGGTGAGCCCGTTGACAATGTTCTGGCGCACGAAGATGACGCCGGCGCCGAGAAAACCGATCCCCGAGACGATCTGCGCAGCGATGCGCGACGGGTCGAGAACGATGTCGGCGCCAAGCACGTTCTGGAAGCCATACGCCGAAACCAGCGTGAACAGGGCGGCGCCAAGACCCACGACAGCGTGCGTGCGCATGCCAGCCGATTTCAACTGCCGCTGGCGTTCAAACCCGACAATCGCCGAGAGCCCGAACGCGATGCACAGCAAGATCAGTTCGGTGAGGATCGTGTCGGGAAGCCAGGTGATCTCGATCATCGCTGTTCCTTCCACTCGGCGAGGCGCTGCTCGATGCGGCCAACGGCCTGTGCAACACCATCAGTATTGCCCCGGATGCTGTCGGCGTGCGCTCGCGCACGAGGCGCACACGATTCCGCCGCAACGATCGCTTCCACAAGCGACTCCGCCGTGAGCTGCCGCAGCCTGACGCCCGCGCCGATCTCGACGACGCGTTTCGCCCAGAACTGCTGATCGCCCAGAAACGGTCTGATCACCTGCGGAACACCGGCTGACAATGCCGCTCCGACCGTGCCCACGCCGCCATGATGAACGGCGACGGCCGTTCGGGGCAACAGCCAGTCGTGCGAGACGTGGTCGAGAACCAGGATGCTGTCGTCGCCCTCAAGCTCCACGGCCCCAGCGCCCGTCACGACGACACCGCGGCGGCCGATGCGACGCAATGCATCGCGAATGGCAGCTCCCACAGCATCCGGATGCTTCGAGACCATGCTGCCGAATCCGACATACACGGGCGGCTCACCGTCGTTGAGAAACTCGACGAGCTTCGGCGTGGGCGATTCCGAGGAGGCGGGCAGACGCCAGAACCCGAGCGGCGCGGCGCTCGCGGGCCAGTCGGCGGGTGCCGGCAGCAGGTGAGGACTCCAGGCGTTGAGGGCCCCATCGGCCGCTACGCGATCCGCGATTCCGACGACTGGCGTCGACAGCCCCAGTCGGTCGCGGTGCAGCGTGCGAAGCATCCCCCGCCACGGTGCCTCGATTGCGGAGCTGAGCCGCCAGCTCACGCGATTCATCGCCCGCGGAACGGGGACGCTGAGCAGAGGCGAGGGGAATGCCGTCGTGGGCTGATAAAGAGGAATCAGCTGGACGGCCATCGACGGTACCCCGCGGTGCTCGGCTACGAGCGGAGCCGCCAGTGTCTTCGGGTGGTAAACGACGATGTCTGTGGCAACAGTGATGAGATCCGCGACGTCGTTGAGAAAGAGCTTGAGCGCCGACTTGGCCCGCACGGCCCCCGTCAGGGCAGCGAACGTGCCTGCGTTAGCCAGCGCATCTTGCAGCTCAAACAGGCTGTCATCCAGCGCGATGTATGTGATGCCGTGCCCCTCGGCGAGCGCGCGAAACCGTGCCGGAGCGGCAAGCGTTGGGCAGTGGCCGGCGTCGACAAGGCCGCGCGCCAGAGCCACGAACGGCTCGACGTCGCCGCGGCTGCCCGTCGTCACCAAAAGCGCGTTCATCCTGTGATCCTACGAAGCGCCGGTGACAAACTGAAGCTACGCGCTCGATTTCTCGACACGTTGCGCGCCGGGAACCCTCGACATCAGAACAGTGGCGGCACGAGCGATTGCCATGCCTGGCAGAGTGGAGACACACTGTCTCTTTCGATTGGAGTCACCGTGGCCACTGAACTACTCGCCGACCGGCCGGACTTCACCGTGCGCCGCTGCTTCGTCTCGACGATGAACAACGCCGTGTATCTCGTCACGGCACGGCAGTCGGGCGAACAACTGCTCATCGATGCGGCGGCGGATGCGGCATCCATCTCGTCGCTCCTGAGACACGGCGAGAAGGATGCCGACCGCGAGGCGCGCCTCGCCACGATCGTGACAACACACGCCCACTGGGATCACACACGCGCGACGGCCGAGGTGGCGCGCCAAACGGGGGCACAGGTGGCGATCGGGCGGGCGGATGCTGCGCAGCTCGCCGCCGAGCGTGGCATTGACGCCGAGGTGCTGCTTGACCACGGCGACCGGGTGCGCGTCGACGGTGTCGCGCTCGAGGTCATTGCGCTGCGGGGTCACACACCGGGATCGGTCGCACTTGCGCTACCCGGGGAGCCCACACTGCTGTTCACCGGGGACAGCCTTTTTCCCGGCGGCGTCGGAAACACGGGCGACGATCCTGTGCGGTTCGAGCAGCTGTTCACCGATGTCACGACACGGATCTTCGATCGTTTCTCCGACATCACGCGAGTGTTCCCTGGCCATGGCGAGCCGACGACGCTCGGTTCCGAGCGGCCCGCGCTCCCCGACTGGCGTGACCGCGGTTGGTGACCGCCCCAACCCTTTGGCAACTCGGCGCTTTGCCGCACAATTCTCTCCGTTTCACCAATGTCAGGTCGCCCGTGCTCGTAAAGTGGTGCCATGCAACCGACCGACAACGCAGTCTTCGACGCTCACTTCCACATCGTTGACCCCGCATTTCCGCTCATTCCGAACAACGGGTATCTGCCCGACGCGTTCACGGCAGACGACTACCTCCAGCGAACGCGTCATCTCGGCATCACGGGTGGCACTGTGGTGAGTGGTTCATTCCAGGGCACCGACCAGAGCTACCTCGTCGCCGCGCTCGAACGCCTGGGCCCCGGCTTCGTGGGCGTCACGCAGCTGACCGCCGACGTCACGGACGACGAGATCACGCGACTGGATGCCGCCGGCGTCCGCGCCGTGCGTTTCAACCTCTACCGCGGCGCGACGATCGAACTGTCAGACATGGAGCAGTTCGCAAACCGGGTGCACGATGTCGCCGGTTGGCACAGCGAACTCTATGTGGATGCTGCCGACCTGCCCGACCTCAAAAGCACGCTCCGGCGCCTCCCGCAAGCCTCCGTCGACCACCTTGGCATGAGCGACGACGCCACAGGCACGCTGCTCTCGCTCGTCGAGGCCGGCCTTGTCGTGAAGGCGACCGGTTTCGGGCGCATGTCGGTGAGTGATCCGGATGCTCTCATGGCGACGATCGATCGGGCGAACCCGAATGCGCTCATCTTCGGCAGCGATCTGCCGTCAACCCGCGCGACGGTACCGTTCGCCGACACCGATCTCGACCGGGTGCGCGAAGCGGTGGGCGACGCCCGTGCCGATGCCGTGCTCGTCGAGAACGCGCGCCGACTGTATCGCGTCGCCGACGTGTCGTAGGAGCGTCCTGCAATTGCCCGCGTACTCGTGGACGACGGTTGCCTCGCCTCAGGCAACGGCTCCGGATGCGGCCGTGTCGCGCGCGCGGTGAGAAACCTCGTCGCGTCCCAGCATCCGATCGATCTCTGTCGCCGCGTGCCTGCCGTCGCGGTTGGCTCCAAGTGTCGACTGCGATGGGCCGAAACCGACGAGGTGCACACGTGGTTCGACCACGACGCGCGTGCTGCGTGTCACGATGCCGCCGAGTTCGTGTCGAAGCCGCAGCGGTTCCAGATGCGCGAGGGATGCCGCGAAGCCCGTCGCCCGGAGAATGGTGTCGACCGTCGTGAGAGAGCCATCCGCCTCGCGAACGCCGTGCGGTTCGAGCGCTGTGAACATCGGCCGACGATCGAGCACACCGCGCGCCTTCGCCTCGAGCGCGTACGACGTCCAGGGAAGTCCCGTGTACGAGACGATGCTGCCTGAGGGGCGCCCTGCCTCGACGTCGGCTTTCACAGCGGTGATCGTGGCACGCCCTTCGGTCTCCGGTCTAAACGAACCGTCGAGCCAGACTGGTTCGCGTCGGGTGTACCAAAGCGTCGTCGCAACGCGTGAAACCTCTTCAAGGTGCTGAATCGCCGAGATGCCGCCGCCGACGATGGCCACGCGCTGGCCCGCGAATTCGTCGAGCGAGACGTAGTCGCGCGTGTGCAGCTGGCGGCCCCGGAAGGTCTCGGCCCCCGGGAAGGTGGGAAGGCGCGGGTTGTCCCAGGTGCCGGTGGCATTGATGATCGCCCGCGTGCGCCAGGTCTCGGCGCTTGTCTCGACGACGAGATCGCCGTCGGGCGCAGCATCCGCCCGTTCGACAGATATCACGCGCACGGGTCTCATGATCGGAAGGTCGAACGCGCTCTCGTAGTCGGCGAAATAGTGTGGCACAGCCGTCCTGCTCGGTTCCGAGTCGTCGATGGGCGGCTTCTCCATGCCTGGCAGGTCGAAGATGCCGTTCACCGTATTCATCGTGAGCGACTCCCAACGATGCTGCCATGCCCCGCCCGGCACCGGGTTGGCGTCGAGCACGACAAACGACCGATCTCCGGCATCATCATCGAGCGCACTCTCGTACCCGAGACGCTGCAGGTGGAAGGCGGCCGAAAGCCCCGCCTGCCCGGCACCGATTACGACGACTGTCGCGGTGCTCTGAGTGGTGGCCATGCTCGATGCAACGCCTCGGTGCGCCGCGATCTTCCCGCACGATCGCACACCGCAAACTGTGAGTGACCCGAGGATGCTGACGAGCAACGTTCGCGCGTGCGGAATCAAAACAACCGTCTGCGTTGTTATACCGAGTGAAGCCGGTGAACGTGCTCGTCTTCGGCGCCCACGAGCGCACACCTCGGGGTTACGGTAATGACGAGCCTCATTTGAGCTGCCCGACAGCGTCACGAGAAGGAGAATGCATCATGACGAGCGGAGTGCAGGATTCCGGAGAGATCACCCGTAGCGAAGGTGCCGAGACCGCCATTCTGGCGGGCGGATGCTTCTGGGGCATGGAAGATCTCGTCCGCAGGCAGCCCGGAGTGCTGGCAACGCGCGTCGGGTACACAGGCGGGGAGAACGACCACGCGACGTATCGCCACCACCCCGGGCACGCCGAAGCGCTGGAGGTCGTCTTTGATCCCGCGCAGACGACGTATCGCGACGTTCTCGCCTTTTTCTTCCAGATCCACGACCCGTCAACCCTCAATCAGCAGGGCAACGACAGGGGCACAAGCTATCGATCGGCGATCTTCCCCGTCACGCCCGAGCAAGAGGCGGTCGCCCGTGAGACGATCGCGGATGTCGACGCGTCGGGGCTGTGGCCCGGAAAGGCTGTGACGACGATCGAGCCTCTCGGAGCGTTCTGGGAGGCCGAGCCTGAGCACCAGGACTACCTGGAGATGTACCCCAACGGGTACACCTGTCACTTCCCGCGCGCAGGATGGGTGCTACCGAAGCGAGACGCGGCATCTGCCTGACCGCTGAGCGCGGTCGCTGCGCTCGATTCGAAGGTTCTCGATTAAGGGCGTCGGTGCCGAACAATCGGCGGTCAGGTGAGTTCGGGAAGTGTGCGCAACGCAATCAGCTGGCTCGTGGCGAAGAGTGCGATGTCGATCGCTACAGCGACGACGGCGGCAACGATCAGAACCGTCGCTGCGGCCAATGAGGCAGACCCCACGGCGAGAGCCGCGAGCACATTGGCAACCATCACAATCCGGAGTACAAGCTGCAGCGGCAAGCGAGCGAGCATCAGCACGATCCACCCTGCCCATACCACGACGACGATGCCGGCAACCGCGATCAAGAAGGGCGAGAGCGCAACCCCCTCAGCGATCTGCTCCGCGAACAGCGCAACAGCGCAACCCAGCACGGCGCAGTAAGCGGCGTCAAGACGAAGGCTCCATCGTCCAAACTTTTCACCATTGATCCGTATCATTGCCACCTCTTTCACGTCGTGACACTATGTCGCCGGGAGGCGGATTGCCCGCTGGTGTCGACCTCTCACGAACTTCACGTCAGGATAGCCGGACACGAGGTGAAAATCTGATCGCCAGAGCCATACCGCGTTTTAACGGGCAGACCGCGATGGGCAAGCCAGTTTCACGCGGCCTCTGGTAGCCGTGCACGTGGCGAAGTGGTCGATGGGTCACCGGCCACTACCGCAAGCGATCGACGCGCTAAGTACCGTTTAAGCGCGATGGTTGTTTTTGGTCGGGAATAAACGGCCCGAATGAATAAACGATTACTGATCCGCAAAATTGGATCCACCCTACTGTGCGCGAGGGGGGACTTGAACCCCCACGTTCTTGCGAACACTGGCACCTGAAGCCAGCGCGTCTACCAATTCCGCCACTCGCGCGAGTGCTGACAGCACTGTGTCAACTCAGCGAGATTAGCATGAAAAGACGCGTGCTTCCTATTCCGGGAAGCTTCCGGGAGACGGCATCACATTGCCTCAGAGAGCGCTTCACAAGATGCCTCTCCCAGCGCTTCCTACTAGCATGTGCGTAGCCACTGAACGAAAACGGGAGAGCCGTGGGGATTCTCGATAACTTTGAGAAGGGACTGGAGCGTGCCGTCAACGGCGCGTTCGCCAAGACCTTCCGCGCGGGCGTGCAGCCCGTGGAGATCTCCAGTGCGCTCAAACGCGAACTCGATACCAAAGCAGCCGTCGTCACACGCGACCGCATTCTCGTTCCCAACCGATTTTCCGTATCTCTGTCCGTCGACGATCATGAGCGTATGGACCGCATTGGCCCCACCCTCATCGACGAACTCACGAGCGTCGTACAGAAGCACGCAAAGCAGCAGGGCTACCAGTTCGCCGGAGGAATCGACATCACTCTCACCGCCGACCCAAATCTCAGCGATGGGATGCTGCAAGTGGACTCGGAAAACGTCAAGGGCGATGTCACCTGGCAGCCCGTCGTCGACATCGACGGCAAACGTCACCCCATCAGGCAGTCGCGCACTGTCATCGGCCGCGGCAGCGACGCCGACATTACGGTCAACGACACAGGCACAAGCCGCAAGCACGTTGAGATTCTCTGGGACGGCGAGCGCGCACAGGTGCGCGACCTCGGCTCGACGAACGGCTCAACCCTCAACGGCGCAAAGATCTCCCAGGCAGCGTTGGCGCCCGATTCGGTAATTCAGATCGGTCGCACCCGCATCACCTTCCGCGTGCTCGCGCAGTCTCGGCAGCCCGCGTCTGGGGCGGATGTTCCCACACGACGCACTGACATGGGCGGATTCTGGGGGCCTAACTCGTGAGTGAGCTCACCCTTCTCGTATTGCGCTTCGGCTTCCTCATTCTCCTTTGGTTTTTCGTGCTCGGGGTGGTCTACGCTCTGCGCTCTGACCTGTTCGGGCAGGGCCGCAAGGTCGATGCAGTCAAGCAGCCGGCCGTCAAAGCGGCATCCGCTCCCCCGCAGGCGAAGCCGATGGCCGCACCCAGTTCAGCGCGAAGCGGCAACGCAACAGTGCACAATGCCACACGCATTGTGATCACCTCGGGAACCAAGCAGGGCAGCGAGATTCCCCTGGGCAAAGGCCCCCTCACCATCGGTCGCGCCGCCGACTCGACGCTTGTGCTGCGCGACGACTACACCTCGACACACCACGCCCGACTGCTGCTGTGGAACGACGATTGGATGCTGCAGGACCTCGACTCGACGAACGGCACGTTTCTCGCCGGCAAGCGCGTTGGCGCACCGACCCAGATCAAGCTCGGCGCCCCCATCAAGGTCGGCCAGACGACGTTTGAGCTGCGAGGCTGACCATGCCCCTTTCGGCAAACGCGGCGGCGGCTACCGACGTCGGCAAGATCCGGTCGAACAACCAGGACTCCGGGTATGCCGGCACCCACCTGTTTATGATCGCCGACGGCATGGGCGGGCACGCGGGCGGCGACGTCGCCTCGGCCATCGCCGCCAACCGCATCATCGAAGCGGATGCCCCGTACGCCACGGTCGAAGACGCGCAGTTCGCGATGCAAGACGCCATTATGGCGGCGAACGATCAGCTGAGCGAAACGGTCTTCGAGCACCCGGAGCTCACGGGAATGGGCACGACAGTCGACGCCCTCATGGTGGTGGGCGACGAAGTGGCGATCGCACACATCGGCGATTCCCGCATCTACCTCTACCGCGACGGCGAACTGACGCAGATCACCACCGACCACACATTCGTGCAGAAGCTCGTAGACTCCGGCCGCATCACACCGGCTGAGGCACGTGTTCACCCGCGCCGCTCTGTGCTCATGCGGGTGCTTGGCGACGTCGATACGTCACCCGAGGTCGACACGCTCTCGATGCAGGTGCACGACGGCGACCGCTGGATCATCTGTTCCGACGGACTGAGCGACTACGTCGACGACCGTGACACACTGCGCATCGTCGCCGCGGGGCAGAACGCGCAGAAGACCGCCGATCGGCTCGTGAAGAAGACCCTCGACAACGGGGCGCCCGACAACGTCACCGTCGTGGTGCTCGACGTCGGTGCAAAGAGCACGGCCGAGGGGCCCGTCGTTGTCGGTTCGGCGTCCCGCCCCCTCGCGTTCGAAGTCAAGCCATCACGCCGCACTGGGCTCATTCCCGCGCTCCGGCTGCACACGGGCCGCGTCGCCCCGCTCGATCCCTCGCACTTCGAGCCTGCATCGGATGACTACCTCGAAGAGCTGATCGAAGAGGATGCCCGACGCGTGCGCCGCCGGCGTCTTACCTGGACCCTCGGCATCTTCGTGCTGGTGCTCGCCCTCGTGCTGAGTCTGCTCGCCGCGTATTCGTGGACGCAGACGCGCTACTACGTCGGTGCAGACGGCGACAGCGTTGTGATCTTCCAGGGCATCCAGCAGAACGTCGGTCCCCTCTCGCTCTCGCACGAGTACAACGACACAGGCATCCTTCTCGGTGAGTTGTCGTTCTACGACAGGCAGGAGGTTGAGCGCACCATCAGCGCAGCAAGCCTCGACGACGCGCGAGACATCGTGTCGCGCCTGCGCGTCAACCAAGATGACGAGCAGGATGCCGACTCGGGCACCTCGAGCGAGACGCCGACGCCGGCCCCGACTACGACTACGACTACGACACCGGAGGGAGACGGATGACCGACGTGAAAAGCGCCGACAGCGTCACCCCCGACACCGCGGTGATTCGCATCATGCGCAAGCTCCACGTTCCGCAGAAGATGCGCAACCGCGAGCTCATGCTGCTCATCTTCGCCTGCCTCGTGAACACCGTCTCGATCATGCTCGTGCAGCTGGGGGCCATCGGCGAGCTCGACTACTCACTGATCTACTTCGGGGCAGCGTTGTCTGTGCTCGTCTTCGGACTGCACATCTGCCTGCGCTACGTCGCCGCCCAATCCGACCCGCTTCTGCTTCCCATCGCCACCGTGCTCAACGGACTGGGTATCGCCGAGATCTATCGCATCGACATCGCCGAGGGAAACGTCGGCTGGGCCGCAGCATCCACTCGTCAAATCGCCTGGAGCGCGATTGCGATCATCGCCGCAATCGCGGTGATCCTCATACTCAAGAACCACCGAGTGCTGTTCCGCTACACGTACATCTTCGGCCTCGGCGCCTTCGTGCTGCTGCTTCTGCCACTTGTTCCAGGGCTCGGCAAGAGCGTTGGCGGCGCAAGGGTGTGGATCGGCATCGGCGACCTGCTGTCGTTTCAGCCCGGTGAGATTGCGAAGATTGCCCTCGCCATCTTCTTCGCGGGCTACCTCGTGCGCACTCGAGACAGCCTGTCAATGGTGGGCAAGAAAGTGCTCGGGGTGCGATTCCCCCGACTGCGAGACCTCGGACCCATCATGGTGGTGTGGGTGTTCGCAATGCTCATCATCATTTTCGAGCGCGATCTCGGCACAGCCCTGCTCTACTTCGGAATGTTCACTGTCATGCTCTATGTCGCCACCGCGCGACTGAGCTGGGTGCTCATCGGCGGAGGCCTGTTCGGCGCTGGCGCGTTCGTGGCGAGCCAGTCGCTCACCTACGTGCAGAACCGTTTCAACAACTGGCTCTACGCGTTCAGCGATACCGTTTACAACGGCGGGGATGCTGGCAATAGCTACCAGCTTGTGCAGGGAATCTTCGGGCTGGCGCACGGCGGTCTCATCGGGACGGGCCTCGGCCAAGGCCGCCCGCAGCTCACACCGCTTGCAGAGAGTGACTACATCATCGCGAGCCTCGGCGAGGAACTCGGTCTCGCCGGCATGTTCGCCATTCTCGTGCTCTACCTCGTGCTTGTTTCACGCGGGTTCCGCATCGGCTTCGTCGGCCAAGACGACTTCAGCAAGCTGCTGGCTCTCGGCCTCGCGTTCACCATTGCTTTGCAGGTGTTCATCATGGTCGGCGGCGTCACTCGCGTGATCCCGCTCACCGGTCTGACCGCTCCGTTCCTCGCGGCAGGAGGCTCGTCGCTCGTCGCCAACTGGATGATCGTCGCGATTCTGCTGCGCGTGAGCGACAGCGTCAGGCGCAAGCCTGCGGAGGTGAGCTCATGAACAGAGAGTTCAAACGCGTCAGCATCGTGATGGTGGCGATGTTTCTCACCCTCTTCGTCTCGACGACGGTCATTCAGGGCATCCAGGCAGACTCCCTCGCGGCCGACTCCCGCAACACGCGATCGCTGTACGACAGCTACCAGACCGAACGCGGCGCTATTCTCGCCGGCGACACGGTTCTCGCCTCATCGAAGCCGACCGGTGACCAGTTCGTGTATCAGCGCGAGTACCCGCAGGGCGAAATGTATGCAGCTGTCACGGGTTACTTCAACCCGACACAAGGGTCGTCAGGCCTCGAGCATTCGATGAATCAGTACCTCTCGGGCACGTCGAATTCGCAGTTTCTCGACAGTCTCAACCAGATCATCGCCGGTCAGGACCCCAAGGGGGCCGCCGTGGAGGTGACGATCAATCCTGCCGTGCAGGAAGCCGCGTGGAACGCCATGAAGGGCTACACCGGCGGACTCGTCGCCGTTGAGCCGAAGACCGGGCGCATTCTTGCCATGGTCACGACACCAACCTACGACCCGAATACTCTCGCCGAGCATGACAGCACCAAGGTTCTCGAGCGGTACAACGCTCTGCTCGATGAACCGAGCAAGCCGTTTTACAATCGCGCGATCAGCGGCGACCAGAACCCGCCAGGGTCGACATTCAAGGTTGTCGTTGCCGCCGCGGCTTTTGCGTCTGGCGACTACACACCCGATTCAAAGCTTCCCAACCCAGCCTCGTACACGTTGCCGGGAACATCGACGAAGATCTACAACGCCAGCCGCGGCACCTGCGGACCGGGTGACGACGTGTCGATCGCCGACGCGATCCGCCTCAGCTGCAACATCCCTATGGCGGAGCTCGGGGTGAAGCTGGGCGACGAGGCGATTCGGGACACGGCCGAGTCGTTTGGGTTCAACGACGAGAACATCACGATTCCATTGCAGTGTGGCACCAGCAACTACCCCCAAGAGGGCCTGAACGATGCCGAGACTGCGCTGTCTGCCTTCGGGCAGGGTGACGTCAAGTCGACGCCGCTTCAGATGGCGATGGTCTCGTCTGGCATTGCGAACGAGGGAACAGTCATGCAACCGACGCTCGTTGACAGGGTGACCGGGCGCAACCTCGAGGTGCTTCAGAGCTTCACTCCCTCGGTGTACAACGAAGCAACGACGCCCGATGTGGCAGCGGATGTGTCTGCCGCTATGCAGCTCAGCGTCCGAAGCGGAGCCGCGAGTAATGCCACAATAGACGGAGTCAGTGTGGCGGGAAAGACGGGCACGGCAGAAAACGGGTCCGACGAGCCATACTCCCTGTGGTTCACCGGCTTCGCCCCCGCGGACAACCCTCAGGTTGCAGTAGCAGTCGTAATTGAAGATGGTGGCGGAAAGGGCCAGTCCGGCAGTGGCAATGAGATTGCCGCTCCGGTCGCCAAAAAGGTTATTGAGGCGGTGCTGAACGAATGAGACCCATGGCAGGGGTGACCTTCGGCGGGCGATACGAGTTGGAGTCTCGAATCGCCATCGGAGGCATGGGCGAAGTCTGGAAAGCGACAGACAACGTCATCGGACGCACAGTCGCCATCAAGATCCTCAAAGACGAGTACATGGGCGACCCCGGCTTCCTCGAGCGGTTCCGTGCCGAGGCGCGCCACGCTGCCCTCGTCAACCACGAGGGCATCGCCAACGTCTTCGACTACGGCGAAGAGAACGGTTCGGCGTTCCTCGTCATGGAGCTCGTCCCCGGCGAAGCTCTGTCGTCAACGCTCGAGCGCGAACACGTGCTGTCGACCGATGCAACGCTTGATATTGTCGCCCAGACGGCCGCCGCACTGCAGGCAGCCCACACGGCTGGACTTGTTCACCGCGACATCAAACCGGGAAACCTGCTGATCACGCCA
The DNA here is from genome assembly GCF_011751765.2 of Paramicrobacterium chengjingii. Lineage (GTDB taxonomy): Bacteria > Actinomycetota > Actinomycetes > Actinomycetales > Microbacteriaceae > Paramicrobacterium > Paramicrobacterium chengjingii. The sequence goes on along the minus strand of NZ_CP061169.1, from coordinate 43,910 downwards.
GACCGTCGCGTGAAGATCACCGACTTCGGCATCGCCCGCATCGCCGACCAGGTTCCGCTCACGGCAACCGGCCAAGTCATGGGTACCGTGCAGTACCTATCGCCTGAGCAGGCGTCCGGGCATCCGGCATCACCCTCCACCGACATCTACTCGCTCGGCATCGTCGCCTACGAGGCCCTGGCGGGAAAGCGCCCGTTCACGGGCGAATCGCAGGTGGCGATCGCGATGGCGCAGATCAATGAAGCGCCGCCGGAGCTCCCCGCCACGGTGGCAGAGCCCGTGCGCAACCTGGTGTTCTCGATGATCGCGAAGAACCCAGACGACCGACCAGCGACAACGGCACACGTCGTGCGTGCGGCGAACGCTCTGCGTCGCGGCGATGTCGCGGCAGCAACCGCCGCTGTTCCCGCCGTCGGTGAGGGAACCGGCGGAACAAGCATCATCGCCGGGTCGGATGCCGACTCCACACAGCTGATCAGCGAACACGAAGACACGGGAACCGCATCGCTACCCGTCGCCGGCGAGGGCGAAGAGGGCGCAAAGAAGAAGCGCAGTCCGTGGACGTGGCCGCTCATCGTGCTGATCGCCGTTCTCGTGCTCGTTCTCGGCGGAACAATCTTTGCGCTCGTCAACATGAACAGCGACTCGGATGCCGGCAGCACGACGACGCCTCCGACCACGATGTCGTCGACGCCTGCAGAAGAAACGAGCGAGCCGGCGCCAGAGAACACCCGCGTTTCCATCGACAAGAGCGACTTCGTCGGTCTCTCGTACGACGAAGCAGCGAGCAAGCTCGACGGACTCGGGCTCGTCGCAGAGAAGCAGGTTGGCGACCCCGCTACCTCGAGCGACCAGGTCGATAAGGTCACCGACGTCAACCCCTACGGCAAGGTGAACCCCGGCGACACCATCACGCTCACCGTCTACGGCTCGCTTGCCTCTCCGGATGCCCCAACAGAAGCGCCGTCCGTCAATAACTGCAGCGGCGCTGGCTGTGAGTTCACGGCAAGCCCCGAGAACAACACGGTGACGGCAACGTGGAACACTTACACGAATTGTCCCGCCGGAACGAGCGTCACCGGCTACCGCATTCAAGTCAGCGGCGGCTCGGTCAACAGCACAGACATCAAGCCGGGCGGAAACCAGGCAGTGACCGTCACAATCGATGAAGGCGCAACACAGCTCACGGTGTCATGGAGCGTGCTGTGCGGTGAAGCCGAATCCCAGACCTCGCCCAATACTGTGACGTCGATCACATGGGACGACCAAGGTGGTGGCGAGACCGGTGGTGGCGAGACTGGTGAGGGAAACGCGAACTCGACAAGCGACGGACTCGGCCTCACCTCGGAGCCGTCACGCGAAGAAGTGGGCACTCGCGGGTAGCGGAACAGCGCGATCCAGGGCAATACTCCACAATTCCGGCGACTGTCCAGCATCCGCCCGATAGGCTATACGCGTTCAAGGCCCCAACCGGGGCGATGTCCGACGATTCGGAGTTCATGGGGTGGTTGACGAAGAGCGGATCCTCGCTGGGCGGTACCGCATCGGTTCCGTCATCGGACGAGGGGGCATGGCTGTCGTCTACAAAGGACGAGACACCAAGCTCGGCCGCAACGTCGCCGTCAAGATTCTCAAGTCAGAACTCGCTAGCGACCCAGCATTTCGCACACGCTTTCGCCAAGAGGCACAGTCTGCATCGCGCATGTCACACTCCGGCATTGTGCGCGTTTTCGACGCCGGCGAAGAGTCGGTGCGGCGCGACAACGGCGAGCTGGAGCGCGAGCCCTTCATCGTCATGGAGTATGTGCAAGGGCACCAGCTCAAGGACCTGATTGCTCAGGGGCCCCTCGAGGTAGACGAGGCAGTGAGCATTACGCAAGACATTCTCACTGCACTCGAGTACTCACACCGCGCTGGCGTCGTGCACCGGGATATCAAGCCGGGCAACATCATGATCACTCCCGAAGGCACCGTCAAGGTGATGGACTTCGGCATTGCGCGCGCGGTGAGCGACACATCGTCGACGGTTGCCCAGACCACGCAGATTCTCGGAACTGCCTCATACTTCTCGCCTGAGCAGGCGAAAGGCGAAACCGTCGACGCCCGCACCGACATCTATTCGGCATCCGTTGTTCTCTTTGAGATGCTCACGGGACGCGCGCCGTTCGTCGGTGACACTGCCGTTTCGGTCGCTTACCAGCACGTCAGCGAAACCCCGGTCAAGCCTTCGTCGCTCAACAGTGCCGTGACCGCTGCCATCGACAAAGTGGTGCTCACCGGGCTGGCAAAAGACCGTTACCAGCGGTATCAGACGGCAAGCGACTTCAGCGAAGCGCTCAGTATGGCCGCCGATGGACACATTCCGCTCGACACGGTGGCAATGGCGCACGACGACGATGTTGCGACCGAGCTCTTCGGCGCCGCACCACCGCCTGTCAACGACACCGAGCAGGCGCTGCGGCAGCTCACGAACGACGACACGGTGACCCGCACACAACGTCGCCCTCCCGTCGTGTGGATCTGGGCCGGCGTGACCGTTGTGGCCGTAATTATGCTGGCCGTGCTCTGGTGGGTGATGACTCTGCCTCAGGCTGCGCAGGTGCCCTCAGCATCGCGCACGATTCCCAGTTTGACCGGAACAACGTGGGACAGCGCAGAGAAGACTCTTACCGACCTCGACCTGCTGCCGACCAAATACGAGGAAGCTAGTGCGGATGTTCCCGCCGGTGAAGTGATCTCCCTCGACCCTGAGGCGGGCACTCGAGTGGCTCCGAATACCCAGGTGAAGGTGTACATTTCGACGGGCGCCGACCTCAACACGATCCCCGACGTGGCAAATATGACTCTTGACGAAGCACAAGCCACGATTGAGGATGCTGGGCTCGAAGTGGGTTCGATCAGCTCCGAAAATTCAGCGTCAGTACCCAAAGACACCGTTTTGTCTACATCGCCCGCCGTTGGCGAGGACGTCCCTGAGGGAACCACGATCGACATCGTGATCTCAGACGGCATGGTGACGATTCCCGATATGTCAGGCAAAGCTCTGGAAACCGCTAGGCAAGAGCTCGAGGGCGAGAAGTATGCGCTCACGGTGATCGAGGTCACCGATGACTCCTGTGTCGCCCAAGAGGGTAACCCCGTGACCTCCCAGTCGATCGGTCCAGGCGAAGTTCCCCAACATTCCACAATCGAGCTGACCTACTGCACGGGCGCCCCTGACGACGGCGGCGGAGACGATGGCGAAGGTGGCCAGGGAAACAAGGGCGGCCAAGGTAACCAAGGCGGCCAGGGCACCCCGGATACTCAGAGCGTCGCCGTCCGTGAGCACGACTGAACTACTCTGACGTGTGGTTCAGGGGCGTTGCTCGCTGACGTAGCCGAACCGGCTCACCCGCTCGTAGAGCACGTCTCGGGTTGCCCGTGCGTCGAAATGTCGCTGTGAACGCCCGATCAAACGGCTCACGTCCGTGCTTCTTCGTCCACAGGTAGAAAGTTTTGCGAGTTATCCACAATGGTGGTTTGATCGGGGGTTTGTGTCGGTGCAATGTCAGTGGCCCCTGGCAAACTATGGTCATGCACAACACAGCGGCGGCATCAGATTTCGGGCCTATGGAGGGTCGGGATGCTGTCGCGTGCGCTGCGGCTGAGCGGTTGCTCGATACGCTGACGGATCTTTCTGGTGTTGACCCGCAGACTCTCACCGCGGAGGGTTTGCTGCACTATATGGGGTTGCTCGCAACGGCGACCCGATTCCTTGAGGGCCGCCAAATTGGCAATGTTGGTGATATTGCCCGGCGCTCCGATACCGATGCGGGGTTTGATGGTCTTGCGGCCCGTCACGGATCGTCGTCTGCGACGGCATTGTTTGAGAAGGTGACGGGGGTGAAGAACTCCACAGCGCACCGGTACGCGAAGGTTGCCGAACAGGCGACACCGCGGGTGTCTGACACGGGGTTGCCGTTGGATCCGGTCTTCACCCAGACGGCTGCGGCGCTTGCTGAGGGCACGATCGGTTTGGATGTTGCCGAGGTGATCACGTCGGCGTTGGCGCCGGTTCTGTCGCGGGTGGCACCAGAACAAGCAGAGTGGGCCGAGAGCACACTGTTGGGTAACGCCACCGGTGCATACGGTGAGGTGCCGGTGTCGGCGGATGCTCTGCGGCAGCAGGCACGCATGTTTTGTGTTGCGTTGGATCCGGATGGTGTGGAACCCACAGCGGAAGAACTCCATCAAGCACGCGCTCTGCTGTTTCGTCATCGGGATGATGGCAGCATGAAAATCACCGGCACTCTCTCCCCGGAACAGGCAGCACAGGTGACACCCGTGTTTGACGCATTCATGTCCAAACGCACCAGCCCGAAGTTCATGGAGACCGAAGAGTTAGCCGCCCACGGCCAGGAACCGGAAGTGCGGTCGAGGCAGCAGGAACGTGCTGACGTGTTCACAGCGATCATCGGCGGCACCGGGAAACAGAAGTCTGCACCGAAACTCCACGGCAGAGGACCCACCGTGCTCGTCACCGTGAAAAACGATGACCTCGAAGCAGGCACGGGTGCTGCGTGGTCGCCGGGAACCCCGGCACCGTTACCCATGTCGTTTGTGAAGCAGATGCGATGCGACGGCGACACCCGACAGGTGCGTATCGATGAGCACGGTGACGTGTTGAACCTCGGGTATGCCAGACGTGAGTTCACCCCGAAGCAACGCCTCGCCCTGATCGCACGCGATGGCGGCACGTGTGTTGCTGCCGACTGTGACATTCCCGCCTGGCTGTGTGAAGCACACCATGTGCAGGGGTGGGCAAAAGACGGCAAAACCGACACCACGAACGGTGTCATGCTGTGTTGGTTTCATCACCGTCTGGTTGAACGCGGCGAATGGTCCCTCACCCGCGACAACACCGGGCACCCGAGACTGATTCCACCAGACTGGTACGTGAACCGACGGTATCTCGGCAGGCGGCGCAAACCCGGAGACGACAACGACACCGGACCCGACCCCGGACGAGATACCAGGCCGCGCACCTGAGTACGCGGCGGCCCCGAGGGAACACCACGCACGAGTCACACCACTCGACGCGCCACGCAGAGTGCGCCCGGCAGTTACTGAACGAGCTGAAACGCTCGATGCGCTGCACGGCGTGCCCTGCGGCGTTGCGCCACCCGCACAAGTTGGCCTAGTGAGCGATTGCTATGAACCGAACGCCGACCACGTGCGTCAGGCGGGAGTCGCCTTCGTTGCGGTCGCCGGCGCAACATCCGTCGCCATCAACGGGTGAAGCTCGGCGGCTGTGCGCACTGCGTCGTGGAGCCCCGCAGTTTCGAGCCAGTTGCCCAACATGCGATAGCCACCCTCGGTCAAGACACTCTCGGGATGAAACTGCACTCCGAAGATCGGTTGACTGCGATGATGCAGTCCCATAATGACGCCGCCTTGTGTGCGACTATTCACCACGATCTCGTCGGGCACAGTGCCGTCGACGACGGCGAGCGAGTGATACCGCGTCGCCGTGAACGGCTGCGGAACCCCCGCATAAAACGGACTTCCGTCGTGTTCCACCTGCGAAGTTTTGCCGTGCATGAGCTCCACCGCGTTCGTGACGACGCCTCCAAACGCCTCAGCGATCGCCTGATGGCCAAGGCAGACTCCCAGCAATGGCTGCCCCGACGCCACTGCCACGTGCACAAGAGAGATCGACACTCCGGCATCCGCTGGTTTGCCCGGGCCAGGCGACAACAGCACGGCATCGAACGTCGCGGCATATGCCGCGGCATCCGCTTCGCTGAATGCGTCGTTGCGCACAACTTCGGTCTCGGCACCGATCTGCTGCAGATAGCCGTCGAGGGTATAGACGAAGCTGTCGTAATTGTCGACGACGAGAACACGAGTCATAACCCGAGTCTATTCATCGAGCGTGGCGTCAGGCACGGGAATGAGCGTCTGCACCCACGGAAAGGCGAAGGCGAAGAGCACGTAAAGCACAGCCGCAATAAGCGCAAGCAGAATGAGAAGCTTGACGACGACAGGGCCGGGCAGAATGCGCCAGAGTGCTGCGTACACGGTCAGTCCTCCAGGTTCTCGGTGAGGGATGCCGGCGGGCCGACGGCCGTGGGGGTGAACGATTCGAACGTTCCGTAGGCGATGATGCGCTCGGCCGCCGAGAACATGGGGCTGCACGCCGTGAGCGTGATGAAGCTGTCGGTCACCTCGGCCTCGTCGCTCTGCGGAATCGGATTGAGCACGTCCACCGACTGCGGCGTGACGTACTCAAGCGTGCGGAAACGATACGTATACCAGCCATCTTTGGTCTGCAGCACGATCGCGTCGCCGACACGCAGCTCGGCGATCTGGTTGAGGGGCTTGCCGTAGGTGGTGCGGTGTCCGGCAAGAGCGAAGTTGCCCGGTTCACCCGGTGACTGCGTGCCCAGGTAATGACCGAGCCCGATCGGGTCGAGTGTGCCGGGGCGTGTGACGCCTCCCGCGACATCAGCGGCATAGTCGGCACCGAAGCGCGGAATGGTCATCACTCCGAAGATCTCGGTATCGGCAGCCGGTTCGGGAATGATCGGCTCATAAACCTCGGTGCCATCGTCGGCGACAATCGGATCGGGAGCCTCGGCCGCATCAGAGAGCCAGCTTTGCGCTCGATCGTGCGCGACGTCGTTCTGCTCGGCTCTGACAATGATGTCGTTGAGCCACAGCTGCCAAAAGAGGAACAGCAGAATGAGCACACCCGCCGTGATGAGCAGCTCACCCAACACTCCGACCACGGTGACGCGCGGACGCGACCGTGCGGCAGGCCGCCCGGCAGATCGTCGCCTCTGTGCCCGACCCCCGCCGGCGGCATCCGGGTCACCATGTACCATAGGGCTGATTCTACTGATCGCTCATGTATAGATAGAATGGCTGGCATGGCACGCACGAAGAACAAAGCTGCAGCAGCTCGCGCTCAACAGCAGCAGCAGGCTCAGCGCAGCGGTGACGACGCACCGAACCCGGTGTGGTTCAAGCCGGTCATGTTCGGCTTCATGCTGATCGGACTCGCCTGGATCATCGTGTTCTACCTCTCACAGGGGCTTCTGCCCGTTGCCGCCCTCGGCTCGTGGAACATTCTGGTCGGTTTCGGCATCGCCTTCATCGGCTTTCTCATGACCACACGCTGGCGATAGCCGCGCACAGACTTCTCGCACAAGGCCTCCGTTTCGGCGGAGGCCTTTGCTATGTCGTGGTGCCAAATTCCGACCGGTAGAAAACGAGCGGTTTCGCACGGTGATCTTCGCTGCGCCCCATCGCCACGACCTCGCCGACGACGAGCTGATGCGTTGCCGCCGTGTGCACCGCCGTCGTTCGACATTCGAACCATGCAACACTGCCCTCGATGATTGCCGGCGCACCCGGTTCGCGCCGCCAATGCGGCGTGCGCGCGAGCAGACCCCTGAGCGGCGCTCCAAGTTCCCCGAGCTCATCGGCAATGGCGCGCTGATCGCTGGCGAGCAGACTCAGCGCCCACCGCCCCGAGTCCGTGGCGGCCTCAGCCGTGCGCGACAGCCCATAAAGACTCACGAGCATGGTCGGCGGGTCGTATGACACCGAAAGGTAATCGGTGACAGTCGTTGCGTGGTCGTATCGGGCAGCGACGGTCGTTACAACGGCAACGCCCTTTGCTGCGCTGCCCGACAGCATCCGGTACCTGTCTTTCACCGTGCGACCCAGCGCGGATGCATCGACGTCGACGATCTCGTGTGCCATCAGTCAGGATCACTGGGGTCGAGCGGGGCGTGGTGATCGAGGTTGACGATTCCGCGCTTCCAGTAGCCCTCTACCTCTACCTGATCCGGGGAAAGACCGAGGTCACGGCGAAGGTGACGGCGCACCTCGACGAGCTCGTTCGCCTCGCCGGCGGCCCACACATACGTGTCGTCGCTGATCGATCCGAGAGAACGCACTGCCTCGATCAGCTGTCCCGGGCCGTCTTCACGATAGAGAAGCTCAATGTTCGAGCGGTCGCGATGCTCCTGTGTGATGTATTGATCGGCCTCTTCGGTGTTCACCTGAACAATGGAGGTGATCTTTACGTCGGGCGACAGCATCCGCAGTCAGCGAGTGAAGGCGGGCAGCGCCGTCTCATCGGCGATGAGCACTGCACGCGTGATGCCGTCGGGGACGAGGCGTGATCCGCGCGGCCCGGCGATGCCGAGCGGCTGACCGGGATGGGCATGCGTTGCGAACGACGTCGCGGGTGCGTCGTCGCCGTGAACGACAATGTCGATGTCGAGTTCGGGAACGCCCGCCGAGTTGTTCTCACGAAATGTGAGAGGTGTGAGGTCTCGCGAAAGAATCAGGCCGTCCGTCGGGCGCGTGAGGCCCTCGGCCGTTCTGTGCGGCGCCGTGAGGGTTCCCGTGTCGGGGTCGGGAAAGAATACCTTGACGTGGTCGTTCGGGCCCCGAGCCGTAAAACCTCTCAGGCTCTCGCCTGTCACGGTGATGCGCACCATGGCATCGTTGAGCCAGTCGACGCGCTCAACAGTCGTGCGCCGAACCTCGAGTTCGTGGCGTATGCGCTCACGTGTCACCATTCGAGCATCCTCTCCTCGGCCTCTCCCCAGCGTACGCCGGGCGGCACCAGTTATCGCCGCGAACGAAGGATGCCGCGTCGCACCGAATTACACGAGTGTAGTTCTCCCCAGGTGTTGATAACTCCTGTGAGTAACTTCCCCGGCCGGTGTCGAGTTACATGCCTGTAATTCTCCACAGTGTGGACAAACCTGTGGATAACTCTGGGGACGGCTTGTGGGCGATCTGTGTGAAATGCCCACTTCCGTGTGGAAAACGTGTGGACGAACACGTATGAATGCCCGCCGCGTTTTGATGCGAGAACCGCAATGACACCGTCGGAGGCGTTTACACGTAAAGACGGGTTCCGACAACCGTCAGCACGAGCAGCAGCACAACGATTCCGGCAACGCCGAGCTTCTGCATCTTCTGCTGCTTGCGACGCCGCGTGCTCACAAAGACTAGGCCAAGCAAGGCTCCGGTGATGAGGCCGCCGAGATGCGCTTGCCAGGCTATGTTGGTGCCCGGAATGAAGCCGATGACGAGGTTGATGCCGACAAGCACCAGAAGTCCCGTCATGTTTCCGCCCAGCTTGTGCACGATAACGAGGGTCGCGCCCATCAGGCCGAAGATCGCCCCGGACGCTCCGACCACGGGCTGCAGAGGGTTCGACAGCAGCAGAACGCCCACCGACGAACCGAAGGCCGTAATGACGTAGAGCGTCGCAAATCGCCAGCGCCCGATCATCGGCTCAAGCATTCTGCCGAAAATCCACAGCGTGTACATGTTGAGCGCGACGTGCAGAATGAACGATTTCGAGTGCACGAGAGCGACAGTCAGCATCCGCCATGGTTCAAAGAAACCGAGCTCGGGAACACTGTAGACGCCGGCATACAGAAGAGCGTCGGTGACTCCCAGCGGAAGCAGCTGGAGCACAAAGACCGCGAGGGTGAGCGCGATGATCACATAGGTGACGGCCGGGTGGCCCGATCCTTTGCGCATGACACTCGAGAATCGAGTCGCCGCGGCCGACTTGACCTTGGGTGCCGAGGCACGCTGCTCACGCATGCACTCGGGACACACCACCCCGACGGGCGCCTGCGTCTGGCATTCGGCGCAGATTGTGCGACCGCACCGTTGGCAGAGCACAAAGCTCTGCCGATCAGGATGCCGGTAGCAGAAGTTCTCGCGGCCCGTCGGGAAGGTGCTCACTGACCCTCAGGTTCAGACATTCTCGACGTCGACGCTCTCGATGACGACGTCGTCGAGAGGCCGGTCACGAGCGTCCGTCGGCACGGTAGCGAGCTTGTCAACGATCTTGCGTCCTGCGTCGTCGGCAACCTCACCGAAGATGGTGTGCTTGCCCTGAAGCCACGTGGTCGCGCCGACGGTGATGAAGAACTGCGACCCGTTGGTGCCCTCGCCCGCAATGGTTCCGGCGTTCGCCATGGCGAACATGTACGGCTGCGTGAAGTTGAGCTCCGGGTGGATCTCGTCGTTGAACTTGTAGCCGGGTCCACCTGTTCCGTTGCCGAGCGGGTCCCCGCCCTGAATCATGAACCCGGGGATGATGCGGTGAAAGACAACACCGTTGTACAGCGGGGTGTTCGTCTTGGTCTCGCCCGTCGTTTCGTCGGTCCAATCCTTCGAACCGGTGGCGAGCCCGACAAAGTTTTCGACGGTCTTGGGGGCATGATCGCCAAAGAGATTTACCTTGATGTCGCCGTAGTTGGTGTGGATCGTGGCGACAGCGGTGTGAATAGACATATGTCAATTCTTGCATAATGAATGCCGTGCCTCTTGTGACGCTCCCAGCCTCTCATGACAAGATAGGGTGAATCGTTTGTCACGAGATCAATGGAGGTCCCCCAGTGAGCATGACACGCAAGCGCAAGAAGCAGCTGAAACGCCTCAAGGGTGACGCAAACGCCCTGTGGGCCGCGCAGCAAGATCTGCTGGATCAGGCGAACTCCGTGGCTCGTGATGCGAGTCGCCAGCTCTCTGCGTACAGCCGCGATGAGATCGCGCCGCGCCTCGCACGCGCATACGAAGACAAGCTGCAGCCGGTCGTTCACCGAGTGGATGCCGCGACGTACGACGCTCGCCAGGTCGCCAAGCACAACTTCGACAAGAAGGTGCTCCCCGCTATGGGCGGCGCCCTCGGCACCGTCATGGCGCTCGGAGATGCTGCGCGGGACGGCCGCGTCAAGGCGGCGTTTGGCAAGGTAGCCCAGCCCGCTCCCAAGAAGAAGTCGGGTGCCGGGCGGGCGATCGCACTGACTGCCGGCCTCGTTGCCGCTGCGGGCGTCGCGTATGCCGTGTGGCAGACGTTCCGCGCCGACGACGAGCTGTGGGTTGCCGACGACGACGATTCGCTGCCAGGCAACTGAGCTGAGAGCTTTTGCTGAAGAGGGGTATCGCCTGAGGCGGTGCCCCTCATCTGTCGCACGGCGCAATCGCGCATGAGTTCTGCCCAGGGCAGTTTCACGCAGCGTCGTCAGCCAAGCATGCCAAGGGCGACGTTCACCAGCTCGACCCGGTGCAGCGACTGCACCGCGTCGAGGTCGTGCCACTCGGCATAGTCTGTCGAACCGTCGAGCTCGTAAGTGAGCGTTCCGCCCGTGATGTGAGCACGGTACACAATGCGCAGCGCCTGCAGCGGTCGGTCGATCCCCGCGGCGAAGCGCGCCACCGCCGGAATCACGATCGAATCGACGCCGAGCACGCCGTCAATGTCGGCATCGTATCCAGTCTCTTCGCGAATCTCGCGGACGGCAGCGTCGGCCGGATGCTCCCCCGGTTCGAGGCCGCCGCCGGGCAGCGTCCACGCCTGGCGTCCGCCCTCGTTCCAGTGCGACAGCAGCATCCGCCCGTCATTGATGATGACGCCGTACGCGGCGACGCGCATGTCCATGCCCATGTCGAAACCCTAGCAATGCGGATGCCGTGTGACGTCGCCACCGGGACAGCATCCGTTCAGAATTGCAGTGGACGCTGCGTGTGCTGCACGGCGACGACCGCCACAGGAATGCGACGCGACGCAACTCAGCGCTGCTCCTCAAACGTCGGAACGTTAGCCAGCAACTCCTTCGTGTAGGCGTGCTGCGGGTTCTCAAGCACGTCGTCCGTGAGCCCGAGGTCGACGATTGAGCCCTTCTGCAGAACGGCAAGGCGCTGCGAGATGTGTCGCGCCAGCGCGATGTTGTGGGTCACAAACAGCATCGACATGCCGGTTTCGAGCTGCAACGTGCGCAGCAGATCGAGAATGGACGCCTGCACCGAAACGTCGAGCGCACTCGTCACCTCATCGCACACCAGCACTGATGGCGCGTTGACAAGCGCCCGGGCGATCGCAGCCCTCTGCCTTTCGCCGCCTGAGAGGTCCCCGGGGCGCCTGTCGACATACGCCGAACCAAGACGCACGTGGTCGAGCGCCTCGAGAACTGTGGCGCGCCTCTGCTTCTTGGTCAGGATGCCACTCATGCGCATGGGAGCCTCAATGGACTCACCAATTGTTCGCCTGGGGTTCAGCGACGAGAATGGCGACTGGAACACGTACTGGATGCTCTGGCGCTGTGCCGTCGACCGATCGCGGGTTCCGGGGGCAAGCTCATCGCCGTCGAGCGTCACGCTGCCCGTGTACCCGGCGTTCAGCCCCGCGATGCATCGCGACAGCGTCGTCTTGCCCGAACCGGACTCGCCCAGGAGCATGAGCGACTCCCCGCGAGCGAGATCGAGGTCGATACCGTCCAGAACCACCGTCGAGCCATACGCCTGTCGCAGACTCCGCACGCTGATCACCGGGGCGTCTTCATCGACGGCCACGGGCGCAGTGCCGGCACTGTGAGGTGAAGGCACATCAACGCCAACGGGGCCGTATACCCGTGCGGCCGCGTTCACGCGCTCGGACACGGTCGGTGTCGCGTCAGCATCCTCGATCTCTGTCTTGACCTGAACTGGCGTGCTTCCCGTCACGGCAGAAACTTCACCAGTGATCGCTTCGACACGACCCACGCGGCGCTTTCCTGCCAGGTCGGGAACGGCGGCGAGCAGCTTGCGGGTGTACGGATGCTGCGGGTCGAAGAGGACCGTCGGCGCGTCGCCAGACTCCACGATGTCACCGCGTAACATCACCGCGACCTCGTCGGCCACCGTGGCAACGACCGCGAGGTCATGCGTGATGTACAGACCGGCGACCTGGTGCCTCTCGGCCAGCTCGTCGATGGTCTGGAGCACAAGCGCCTGGGTTGTCACGTCGAGTCCCGTCGTCGGCTCATCGAGAACCATCACGGCGGGACGACACGCGAACGCCATGGCGATCCCGACACGCTGCTGCTGGCCTCCGGACAGTTGGTGGGGGTACCGCCGCTGATGGGCCGCGTCGTTCTGTAGTCCCACCTCGGCAAGCACCTCCGTCGCGCGCTCGCGCCGCGCAGCCTCGCTTGCGCCGAAATCGTGCACTCGCAACGTCTCGAGAATCTGCTCGCCGATGCGCATCGCCGGGTTGAGAGACAGCGCGGGATCTTGCGGCACGTACGAGATGGTTCCGCCCCGCAGTCGTCGGCGCTGCGCCTCCGTCAGGTCGAGCAAGCTGATGACATCATCGTGCTCACGAGTGATGCACACACGTCCGCCGGTATTCTCGAGTCCCGCGCGGAAGTGCCCGAGGCACGCGAGGCCGGCCGTGGTCTTGCCCGAACCCGATTCGCCGACGAGTGCGAGAATTCGGCCCGGATGCAGGGAGAAAGAGACGCCATGCAGAATCTCGTCACCACCGACGACCGAGATGCGGAGGTCGTCGGTGACGAGAGTCGGGGAAGTGAGCGTTGGAGTCGTCATCTCACTCCCCCGGGTTCAGGTTGGCGGATGCTCGCGCGAGCGAGTCGGTGAGCAGGTTGATGCCGACCGTGAGCACGGCGATCGCGAGAACGGGGAGGATCACGCCCCACGGCTGCACGGCGAGCGCAATCCGGTTCTCGTTGATCATGAGACCCCAGTCGGCCGTGGGCGGCTGCAGGCCCAGCCCGAGGAACGACAGTGAGGCGATGGCGCCGATCGAGTACGTCATGCGCAGCCCGAGCTCGACCATGAGCGGCCCAGTGATATTGGGCAGCACATCGCTCGCGAGAATGCGCCAGCGTGGCACAGCGTACATTTCGCTCGCACGCACGTAGTCCTCGCTGATCACCGAAACCGTGGCCGAGCGAGTGACGCGAGCGATGCGGGGTGCGTGAGTGATGCCGATTACCGTGACGAGCACCCAGCCCTGCGGACCCAGCACCGTCACGGCAAGGAGCGCAAACACCAACTGCGGGATCGCCAGCAGCACATCATTGCCGCGCATGATGATTGCGTCTGTCGCGCCGCGGGCATACGCAGCAACCATGCCGGCGATCACCCCGAACACCATGCCGAGAAGCGTCGCGAGTGCGGCGAAGAGTAGAAGCTGCAGCCCTCCGGCGAGGAATCGAGACAACACGTCACGCCCGAGATTGTCTGTGCCGAACAGGCCATCCGGCTTGAACGGCCTGCCGGCGAACTCGGTAGCCGAGTAGCCGGTGAGCCACGGCAGCATGAGCGATCCGAAGACGGCGATGATCACGACGATTGCCATCAGCACGAGCCCCACCTTCGCCTGACGTTGCGCGATGAATCTGCGCATGAGCTTCGGCGGCGAGAGTGTCTCTGCGGGTTCGTCGTACACCTGTGTGGCATCTGTACCGTGGGCGTCTGCGCTCATGCTGATGCCTCCGTTCGCAGCTTGGGATTTGTGAGCAGTCCGACGAGGTCGGCCAGCAGATTGACGATGACGTAGATGACAGCGACGAGCATTGCGAGCGCCTGCACGACCTGCACGTCGCGGTTCGCGACAGCATCCACGAGTGCCTGCCCGATTCCCGGGTACCGGAACAGGAACTCGACAACGACCACACCTCCGGCCATCCACGCAAGCTGGATCGCGATGACCTGAGCGACAGGTGCGATCGCGTGCGGAATGGCGTGGCGTGTGATGACCTGTCGTTCAGGAACGCCCTTGAGCCTCGCCATCTCTACATAGCCCGAGTCGAGAACCTCCGCCATGGTGGCGCGCATCATGCGCACGATGTACGGGGTCACGACGAGCACGAGAGTGAGCACGGGCAGAACCAGCTGAGACGGATGCTGCCACACCTGTTCGCCAGGCGGGGCCATCGTCACGGACGGCAGAATCGGGAACACACTCGTCGCCAGAAGGGTGATGAGCAGGATTCCCACGACGAACTCGGGCAGAGCCGCGAGCACAAGCGACACGACTGTCGTGACATGATCGCCCATGCGGTCGCGACGCAAGGCAGCATAGGTTCCCACGAGGATGCCGAGCGGAATCGCGATGATCGCGGCGACGAGCATCAAGACCAGCGACGCCGACACCCGATCTCCCAAAAGCGCGGAAACGGGGCCGCCCGACGCGGCAGAATAGCCAAAATCTCCCGTCACTAGTCCGCCGAGCCATGAGAGGTAGCGAACCCACGGCGGGTCGTTGAGACCCATCTGCTCACGTAGTGCATCAAGGCGCTCCGGCGTCGCCTGCTGACCGAGGATAGCCTGCGCCGGATCGCCCGGCAACAGAAGCGTGGCAGCGAACACCATGAGTGACACGACGAAGAGAATGAGCGCGCTGACGGCCACGCGCTTGAGCACCATTCTGAGGATCATTTCTCCACCGCCATCCATACGCGGCGAAATTCGAATCCAGACAACGGGAGGCCTGTCCGATTCTCGACGAGGCCTGCAACGTACTTCTGGTACGCGTCAGCCTGATTCGCGAAGCCCCAGACGATGTAGCCGCCCTTCTCGTACTCGATCTTCTGAGCCTCGGCGACAAGAGCGTTGCGCTTGTCAGCATCCACCGTCTCTTTTGCCTGCTCGATGAGACTCTGGAACTCCGGATCGTCCCAATGCGTCTCATTGAACGGCGAGTTGGGCAGCGATCCCTGGCCGGACTGCGAGATGAAGTTTCGGGTGTACCAGAAGTCCTGAGCAAACGGCCACTCGAGATAGCTGTCGCCGAAGAACGTCGTGACGTCGACCTTGCGGATCTTGACGCGGATCCCCGCTGCCGTGGCCTGCTGGGCGAACACCTGCGCGGCCTCGACGACGCCGGCCTGAATGGGTGCCGTCACAAGCTCGACGTCGATGCCGTCGGGGTAGCCCGCGTCAGCGAGCAGTCTCTTCGCCTCGGTGACGTCCTGCTTGCGCTGTGGAAGCGACGTGTTGTACCCGGGGTCGAACGGAGCGTAGAGATCATTGCCGACAGTTCCGTTGCCCGAGAGCACCTGCTCGACCATCTGCGGCCGGTCGACCGCAAGACGGAACGCCTGGCGAACGCGCTCGTCGTCGAACGGAGCCTTGTCGACGCGCATCGTGAAAGGCAGCCACGTTCCTGTCTCAGAATTGAGAACAGCGATGCGCGGATCCGCCCCGATCACCTCCAGAAGCGAAAGCGGCACCTGCCCGACAGCGTCGACCTGCGTCGACAGCAATGCGTTAATGAGGGCATCTTCATCGTTGAAGTTGAGAATTTCAAGCTCGTCGAGATAGGGCTCGCCTCCCTGCCAGTAGTCATCGTTGCGCATGAACACGCTGCGACGTCCCGCCGTGAACGAGTCAACTTTGAAAGGACCGGTGCCGATCGGGCTGGCCGGATCGTAGTCGGCAGGCACGATACCGTTCATGTACTGCGCAAGCGAGTCGTCGAATGTCGCGAGCGGAGTGCTGAGGTGGAATGCCACCGTGAGATTGTCGATGACCTCGACGTGGTCCAGTTCGGCAAGGCCCGCGGCACCGGCCTTCGGATCGTCCGGGTCGGTGATTCGCTCGAACGTCGCCACAACATCGGCGGCCGTCAGCGGTCGCCCGTTGTGAAACAGTACTCCGTCACGCAGGGTCACGGTCCACAATGTCGCGCTCTCGTTGGGCATCGCCTTCGTCGCAAGACGCGGCTGCAGCTTGTATACGTCGTCCCAGTAGAACAATGGCTCGTACAGGTTGACGACGCGCGCGATGTCGAGAGTGCCCACCGGGACGTGGGCATCGAGAGTGTCGGATGCTCCGCCTCCGGCGAGTCCGACTCGAAGCCGACCGCCGCTCACAGGATCCCCGGTCGCAAGCGCCTCGATCGTGCTCTCGGGCGACGTGCATGCCGTGAGCAGCACGCCCAGCCCGAGGGCGACGCCACCGCCAAGCAGGCTGCGTCGCGTAAGCGCCGGGCGAAGGTGCGAAGAGGAATGAGGGAATTCGGGTGTCACGTCGGTGTCTTTCCTTGTGAGGTCACTGCCGTGGGCTGTCGGTTTCTGGTGCAGATTCTGGCCGCGTCAGCCGGGAGGCTTTCCGATGACCAAATGGGACTCGATGTATCCGGCGACGTGCCTCAGCATCCGGTCACCCGAGACGAGGCCGGTCATGACCTTGATGCCGTAACCATCAATGAGAGAGGTGAGATCGCTCGTGAGAGCATCAGGATCGGCGAGGCGGAAGACACCGAACTCCTGCCCCTCCACAATGATCGAGCGCACCATCTGCTGCCAGCGCTGGTAACCCTCAGCATGATTCTTGCGGCCATCATCCACGGTGGCGACGTCGGCCCAGGTCTGCAGCCAAATCGACCACGATGCCCGCCGTTCCTCGGTGATCGGCAGCTGCAGCCGGCACAGCTCGATAAGTCGCTCGACCGGCCCCTCAATCGTGAAGAGTGAGGCGATCTGCCTGTCAAAGGCGAGCTTGACCGAGTATCGCAGGGTCTCAGCGAATATCGCCCTCTTGGTGGCGAAGTAGTAGTGCACGGCTGGGCTCGAAACCCCGGCCTGACGCGCGATGTCAGCGATTCGCACGTCTGCGTAGCCCCGCTGCGCAAACAGCCACCACGCCTCCTCGATGATGCGACGACGTCGCAAAGCCTTCTCTGATTCTTCGACGGATCTGTTCGGTGGAATGCGAACCGGCCCGGTCATCTCCAGTCCATCGTCGCGACCGGTGAGAAGCCAGTTGGTTGTGACACCGGTCACGCGCGCCATCTTCAGAAGCTCATCGGAGTTCAGCCGACGCACGCCTGTGAGCGATTTCGACAGCTTCGTCTCGTCGAGCTCGATCTGTTTCGACACCTCGCGCTGGCTCAGCCCAGAGTCGCGGATCGCCTCGCGGATGCGCTGTGCGAGCTGCTGCGGGTCGACTGTTGAAGACGGCATGACTGCGACACTACCGTCACACTTGCGACAATGGCAAGTTGTCCTGATTTGTAGTCAAGAGAGTTTGCGATCTTATCAGGCGTTAATGTGCATGATTTCGGTATTCCAAGCGTGCATCACGCACCCGTCTTGCGCCCGGTGTGAGCGCTTCTCAGTCCATCGTCTTCTCCTGAAGCGTGCCTCGCAGAAACGGCAGAGCTGGCGCTCTGTACTCCACAGCATCCACGCCGGCATCGGCGTTGAGCTCGATTTCGGCTTCGCCGTAGCGCCAAGCACGGTTGTACAAGAACACCCTGATCGTCGTGTCGCCGGTGGGAAGTTGCCATGTCCCCGTGCCCCACTGAGCGGGCTGCCCGCGGCCGCCAAACACGACAGTCGGCCGTGGGTGCCAACCAAACCACGGGCGATGAAGCGTCAGACTGATGCGCCGTGGTTCGGGCGTCGGCGCGGGGCTCTTGCGCTCAGGGTTCATGTACTCAGCGTATGCGTCATGCAACGCCGCGGGCGCCCTCCCGACGGGCTCGCTCGCGTCCGAAGCTCCGTGCCTGAATGTGCACTTTGCCCGCGAGCGGCATCCAGACCTGCATCATCCCAGTCGCTCACGAACGAGATCGTCAAGCACGATGTCTTCCGTGGGAAGCGACACGAGCGTCTCGGGTGCTCCGATGCCTGCCAGAAGATGGGCAACGAGGCGCCGCGACGCGGCGAGGGAACGACGCCGATCTCCGCCCACGACCGCGCTGTTCGCCAGCACAATGAGCAGGACGTCGGTGCCGGTCACCCCAAGGCGCAAGCGTCGTTGCGCATGTGCCGCCGACACCAGCTGATCAAGAGAGTCGAGAGCGAACAGGTAATCATCGTGTTTGGCATCGATCGCATCGGGCAATTGGGTGGCCAGGATGCCGTTGAAGCCCTGATCCACTGCCTGAATGCTGCACACCGTCGAAATCAGCGAGCACAACCCTCGCCAGGCATCGGGATCCCTCATGCTCGCGTGCAACACATCGATGCACCGCTGTCGTTGCTCAGCATACACCGCGGCGATCAGGTCGTTTCGTGTCGGAAAGCGCCGATAGAGAGTTGCCACGCCGACACCAGCTCGTCGGGCGATCGTCGCGAGCGGCACGTCGATGCCGTCGCGCCTGACGAGCTCACGGGCGGCGACGAGGATGCGTTCCCTATTGTGCTCGGCGTCTGCACGAAGCGCCCGCTGAGCATTGCCGCCTGAAGAGTCGTCACGAGGTTCTGGAACAGCGTTGTGAGAGCGTACTGCCGACATGACTCCCACTTTACGGGTAAGTGGAATCATTCGTCCGTTTCGGCCGTTCTTGACCTCAGCGGCGATGAGCGTCGCACTGACGTTAGGACACATTTATGACCGCTGATCCAACTATGCGCGCCGCTGTGCTCACCGCGTTCGGTTCGCCAGATGTGCTGAAGATCATCGACCTGCCGCGACCGACAAACGCCGACGATGAGGTTCTCGTTCGGGTGTTTGCGACGACGGTTAACGGCGGCGAGCTCTTCGCGCGCGAAGGCCGGGCCTCACTCATAACAGGCACGAAGTTTCCTCAGCGCATGGGCATCGACTTCACCGGCGTGATCGTGAACGTCGGAGCCAATGTCGACGACCATGCCGTCGGTGACCGCGTCTGGGGGATTCTCGCTGATGACAAGTTCGGAGCAGCCTCCGAGTACGTTGCCGTCTCACCCGATGTCATCTCACTCGCTCCGGAATCAGTCTCACTGACCGAGGCGGCGAGCGTGCTCGTCGGCGGTGTGACTGCGCTCCTTGCACTCACCTCGAAGGCGCAGTTGAAACCAGACGAACGCCTACTCGTGCGCGGAGCGAACGGCGGTGTGGGCAGCGTCGCCGTGCAGCTCGGCCGACACCTGGGTGCGCGCGTCACAGGCATCGCGAGCACGCGCAATCGTGAGTTCGTCGCAGGGCTCGGCGCTCAGCACGTGCACGACTATGCCCGCGACGGCGCACTTCCATCTGGGCCGTTCGACGTCGTCGTCGATACCGTGGGCGCGGACCTACACCGCTCTCGCCGTTTGCTGTCGCGGAGTGGGCGCATGATCGCCGTGGCGCTCGACTTTACACACCTGCTGCGGAGCATCTGGTTCGTTGCACTCTCCACGGTGCACGGGTCTCGTCGCATACGGTTCTTTCGCGGCAAGCCGAGCACCGAGGTGCTTCGTCACCTCGCTGAGCTCGTGGATGCAGGGGCGATCACGCCCGTTGTCGACACCGTGCATTCGCTCGAGAACGTTGCTCAAGCTCACCGTGCGCTCGCGGCCGGCGGTGTCCGCGGCAAGCACGTGATCGAGGTGGTTGCGGTTTAGGCTGCCGGCGCAGCACAGCGCCCCGCCGACAAGTCTTCGGGGCGCTGTGCGTGCTCTGTTTGGTGAACGTGGCGCGAACCAGCATCCGCCTATTTGCCGACGAAGGGCAGGAGCGCCGCATTCACGTCGTCCGCATGGGTCCAGAGCAGACCGTGCGGTGCGCCCTCGACCTCGACATACTCCGCGTCGGGAAGCAGCTGGCGGAAACGTCGTGCCGTGGCGTCGATGGGCAGGATGTTGTCGGCGGTGCCGTGCAGTATGAGCGTTGGTATACCACTGGATCGAACAGCCTCGATGTCGCCTCTGAAGTCTTCGATCCATGCGGGGACCACTGCATATGCAGCAACGGGCGCACTGGCCGCTGCCGTGTTCCAGCTGCCCGTGACGACCTCCTGGCTGATGCGCGAGCCGAGGTTGTCGTCGAGGTTATAGAAGTCGGAGAAGAAGTTGGTGTACCAGGCGTACCTGTCGCCCTTCGCCTGCGCGACGATGCCGTCGAAGACCTCCTGCGGAACTCCGCCTTCGTTGTCGTCTCGAGCGACAAGGAACGGCTCGAGAGATGCGAGGAACGCGAGCTTCGCCACGCGCTCGTGGCCGTAGCGCGAGACGTAGCGAGCGAGTTCGCCCGTGCCCATGGAGAAGCCGACGAGGATCACGTCGCGCAGGTCAAGGGTCTCGAGAACCGTGTTGAGGTCAGCCGCGAAAGTGTCGTAGTCGTAGCCGGTGCCAACCTTGCTCGACTGTCCGAAGCCGCGACGGTCATACGTGATCACGCGGTAGCCTGCGGCAAGCAGCTCACGCGTCTGGCGCTCCCAGCTGTGCCCGTCGAGGGGGTAGCCGTGAATCAAAACAACGGCTTGCCCTGTGCCCTGATCTTCGTAGTACAGGTCGATCGAGGTGCTGTTCTCGGATCCGACGGTGATGTAACCCATGATATCTATCCCTTTGTTCAGTGTGAGAACGATCGTTCTCAGGTCGTGATTACGAGACTAGAGAACGATCGTTCTCAAGTCAAGTACACTGGGCTTATGAATGTAGAAGAGGCTCGTGAACGCATCCTTGCCGCGGCGGAAGAGTTGTATTACAACAAGGGGTACTCCGCGGTTGGCATGGACGAGTTGCGTTCCGCGGCAGGAGTGTCGTTGCGTCGCCTCTACGCACTCTTCCCGTCGAAGGTCGACATCATCACCGCTGTTCTGCACGACAAGCAAAGTGAATGGGAGACGAACCTGACCGAACGTGTCGAGGCGGCGCCTGCGGACCCACGCGAACGGCTTCTCGCCATCTACAGCTACCTTCAGGACTGGTTTGCATCCGACGGCTTTCGCGGCTGTGCATTCATCAACGCCTTTGGCGAACTCGGGGGAACACACCCGCAAATTGCGACAATCGTGCGAGACCAGAAGGCTGCGTTTCAGCAGTATGTCTCAACGCTCGTGCGCGACCTCGGCGCGCCCGATGAGCTTGCGGCACAGCTCTCCATCCTCGCCGAGGGAGCGCAGACGACGGCGGCGATCTCGGCGGATCCCGCCGTCGCCGTGCAGGCGCGTTCGGCGGCCGCGGTGCTTATCGACTCCGCACTGCGTCCCGCCTGAGCGAGTGCCACCCCGTGTAGAGACTCCAGAATTTAGTGCCGGGTAAGATGCTGCCCGGCATCACCCGAGAACACCTCACCAGCTAGAAGGAGCGTTTCGAATGAACAGCCTGGTAATCAACCTGTCGGACGTCTCGTTCTCGCGCAATGGCAATCGCATTCTCTCCGATATATCGTTCGACGTGCGGGCCGGTGAGCACTGGGCGCTGCTCGGCCCTAATGGAGCGGGCAAGTCAACGATGCTCGGGTTCTGCGGCGCGCGGACGCACCCTACGTCCGGTGTCGTCGAAATTCTCGGCGAGCGACTCGGTCGTGTCGACATGCAGGAGCTGCGACGTGGCATCGGGCACGTCGACCCGCGGCATCCGGTTCGTTCTCCGCTCTCTGTCGTTGACGTCGTACTCACCGGTCTCACCGGTACCATCGAGCTGCCGATGAGGTGGCAGGCGTCGGAAGACGAGACGGCGCAGGCGATCGAGTTGGTCGACCAGGTAGGGCTCTCGTCTCGGCGTGACGCACTGTGGCCAACGCTCTCTCAGGGCGAACGGGGCCGCGCGCTCATTGCGCGTGCCCTGGTCGCACAGCCGAAGCTGCTTCTTCTCGACGAGCCGACAACAGGACTCGACGTGGCTGCTCGTGAGCAGCTTCTCGAGACCATCGACGATCTCGCCGTATCAGCGCCGAACGTCGCGACAGTGCTCGTCACCCACCACCTCGAGGAGCTCCCCGTGTCGACGACACATGCTCTCGTCATTGCCGAGGGAGCCAGTGTCGCGTCGGGGCTCGCCGACGACGTCATCACATCAGAGACCATCTCACATGCATTCGCGCACCCGATCCGGGTGGGCAAGCATGACGGGCGGTGGAGCGCCCGGGCCGTGCGCCGCACGTTCGATCCGGATGCCGCAGCAGCGCTGAGCGCGTAAACACAGCGGTCTCGGGTCAGCTGCCCGCAACGACGGGAGCCCTGCACGAATGCGCCTCGATCCGCTCGTTCAGCGAGGTGAGCCGATGCTCCAGGCGACGCCGTCTGCGCTCAAGACGTCGGGCCGCCGAACGCTCGCGCGCGGCCCTCAGCATCCGTTCTTCTTGTGCCCATTTCTCGTAGCCACGCGTGCCGGGCGTGCCGTGTTCGGTGGATCCCGGGAGTGCTGATGCCCCGTGACGCTCGGTGGCGTAAAGGCTGAACTGATCCATGAATCCCCCTGCCCAGTTGTGAAAGGTCTGTTTCAGATATATGAAGCCTACGCTTCATATTGAAGATGTCAAGGGACATTTTCATATCTCGCATAGACTGACCGCATGCCGCCCAATGAGATCGATGCCGAACTTGCTGCCGCGAGCGGCATACCGAACCTGCCGATTCATCTGCGAGACGCCGAGGCGATTCGCGTGCTCGCGCACCCCGCGCGACAGCGAGTGGTCAACCTGCTGTTCGCCGACCAATTGCCGCACACCTCAACACAACTCTCTGAGCTGACCGGCCTCACCCCCAGTGCCATGAGCTACCACCTGCGAGCGCTCGAGAAGGCCGGCCTCGTCGAACGGACAGAGTCGCAGACCGGCGACTCGCGAACGCGCCCATGGCGTGCGTCGGGAACGTCGATCTTCATTCACGGCAGCGAAGCCGAGGGGGTGTGGGAGGCACAGGATGCCCTCACGAGCATCGCCGTCTCAGAACTCCGCGGGCGCCTCCAGGCCAGTCGCACCATAAGCGAGGAGGAGAGGGACAGCTACGTCGGCATCAGCGAATCAACGCTGTGGCTCACCGACGATGAAGCCGCGATCTACGCTCAGGCTCTGCAGCGTGCGGAGCTCGAGCTCCGCCGTTCCGGGTGGGCGAACACGCCCGCACCCGGGCGCCGACTCAGCCGAGCATTGTTCTCGCTGCTCCCCGAAACAGACGCGCTGCATTCTGAGCATCCGCCCGAGTGAGGGTCGTCAAGCACGACGGTCAGCGTAAAGCATGGAGATCGCCTCGGATCGCGATGACGCCCCGAGTTTGCGAAGAATTCGCGACACGTGAAACTTCACCGTGTTCTCGCTGATGCCCAGGCGCTCAGCAATGGAGCGATTGCGGTGCCCGGCGGCGAGCAGATCGATCACCTGAATCTCGCGCGGTCTCAAGTTGGCCATCGCCGACGATACGATGCCGGAACTCGGCGGGTCGAGCGGAACAACGATGGCCATCTCGGTTCCCCACCCCGGTGTCGCGTCGACGGCGAGGTGTCCGTCGAGAGCACGCACGCGTTCGCGAACGAAGCGCAGCAGGGTGCTGGTCTCGGAATGATCGCCTGGTCCATCGTCTCGCACATTCACCAGCAGATTCGTGCCGTCGCAATCCCACTGCACCCGCACCTTCGAAACATCAGGAAGATCGGTCAACGCGAGAATCGTTCCCCGCACGACGGCTCGAGCACCGTGTGCAACCTCACCGGGCAGGGGCCGACCATCGGCCGGAGGCTCGACGAACTGCACGTCAATGTCAAGATACCGGGTAATCGGGCGCAGGTCGTCTTGTAGTCGCGCAAACGCCGTCGTGACCGGCTCTTCCGTGAAGGTGCGTGCTTTATCTGTCGCCGTGCGCAGGTGAACGAGCCCTCCCGATGCTAGGGCAATTGCGCGATTGCGCGCTGAAGCATCATCGAGAAGCGTGGAGCGCAGCGCCGAGAGCACCGACTCCAGCGTCGTCGAATACTCGTCAGACAACTCAGTGAGCGCTTCCATTCGCACGCCAGCTGCCGCGCGCGCGTGCTGCAGGTAGTGCGGTGACCCTTCGTCCGCACGCTTCTGCACGTAAAGCGCGACAATGTTCCACGTAGCCAACACAAGATCATCGGCATCGGAAGACCCCGGATCGGCGATGAGCAACAGTGCGCCATTTCGCGCGTGAGCGTGGAGTGCGGGCCTCAGCCCATCCCGCATTTGCAGAGTCGTTCGCTTAACCGACTCGACATTCGGAGCGTCCCTTCGCATTTGATCCAGCTCCAGCGCCGTGACCCCAGCGAGAAACGCTGGATCGCCGACTTCCTGCCGATGCCCTCCTGCTCCGTCTGCCGTCAAGATGATCAGCGCCGAGTGCGCAAGGTGTGGGGTCAGCAGTGCCGAGAGCCCACGCGGAATGTCGCGCGTGGGCATGCTCATCAGATCAACGAGCCCGCGCAGAAACGAATCGTTCGGTTGCACTGTGGACATACTGCACAGCGTAGCAATCACTACTCGAAAGGGTAGGTGTTCTCGCTCGATGGGGTCATTGAACTATACGAAAGCGCGGGAGATGCTCAGAGGAGTGGCGATCGCCACGGTGATCCAGTGCAATGCCAAGGAGTCAATGATGACTGAGAATCGCGCGGTAGCGTACAAGGGAACAGGAGTCGTCGAAGTCGTCGACACCCCCTACCCCACATTTGAACTCAAAGACGGCCCCGGCGTGAATCCGGCGAACGTAGGACGCAAAGTTCCCCACGGCGCCATTCTGCGCACGGTGGCCACGAACATCTGCGGGTCGGACCAGCACATGGTCCGCGGTCGCACGACGGCGCCCGAAGGACTCATTCTCGGACACGAGATCACCGGAGAAGTGGTCGAAGTAGGCCCGGGCGTCGAGTTCATCAAGGTCGGCGACATCGTGTCCGTTCCCTTCAATATTGCCTGTGGCCGATGCCGCAACTGTAAGGAGGGCAAGACCGGAATCTGCCTCAACGTCAACCCCGACCGGCCAGGCAGCGCTTACGGCTACGTCGACATGGGCGGATGGGTCGGCGGGCAAGCCGAGTTTGTACTCGTGCCCTATGCCGACTGGAACCTGCTGAAGTTTCCCGACCGCGACCAGGCTCTCGACAAGATTCTTGACCTGACGATGCTGTCCGACATCTTCCCCACCGGCTTCCACGGTGCCTACACGGCAGGAGTTGGACCAGGCTCGACTGTATACATTGCCGGCGCGGGGCCCGTTGGCCTTGCCGCGGCCGTCGGAGCTCAGTTGCTCGGAGCCGCAGCCGTGATCGTCGGCGATCTCAACGAGGACCGTCTCGCTCAGGCGCGATCGTTTGGGTGCGAGACAGTTGATATTTCGACGGGGGACCCGAAAGATCAGATTGAGCAGATTCTCGGGTTCCCCGAGGTGGATGCCGCGGTCGACGCCGTGGGATTCGAAGCGCGCGGGCATGGCGCCGATTCGGCGCATGAAGCCCCTGCCACGGTGCTCAACTCGCTGTTCGACGTCACGGCGGCCGGTGGTGCCCTCGGCATCCCCGGGCTCTACGTCACGGGTGACCCGGGCGGCGTCGACGAGGCGGCCCAGCAAGGGTCACTGTCGCTGCGCCTTGGCCTCGGCTGGGCGAAGTCACTGTCGTTCACGACCGGTCAATGCCCGGTGATGAAGTACAACCGACAGCTCATGATGGCGATCCTTCACGACAAGGTGCAGATCGCCAAGGCAGTGAAAGCTACACCGATCTCGCTCGAAGACGCCCCTCGAGGGTATGCCGAGTTCGACCAGGGCGCCGCGCAGAAGTACGTGCTCAACCCCAACGGCTACATCACAACATCCTGACCCATCTCACAAAAACAAGAGAACGGAGAATGCCCATGTCAGTCACTCTCGAGGATGCTCGTCGAGTCATCGCCGCCGCCGAGCGTCGTGCAGATGAGATCGGCCAGCCGATGAACATTGCCGTCGTTGATGCCGGGGGAAATCTCGTCGCCCATGTGCGCCAAGACGGAGCGTGGATCGGCAGCGTCGACATCTCGATCAGTAAGGCCTGGACGTCGAGAGCGTTTGACATTGCGACGAAAGATCTCGGTGAGAACTCGCAGCCAACGCAGCAGTTCTTCGGCATCCACGCCACAAACAACGGAAAGGTTGCGATCTTCGCCGGCGGCATACCGCTGACGCAGGATGGCACTGTCGTCGGGGCAGTCGGCGTCAGCGGCGGCTCTGGCGATCAAGACCAGACGGTCGCAGAGGCCGGCGTCGCCGGGTTCTGAATCAGCGTCGAGTCGCAGCCCTCTGCCGTCAGGCGGAGGGCTGCGATCTGTCTGGCGCGAATGCCCACAGTCCGAAGGCAAGCAGAACAAAACCGGATGCTACGCCGCTGACGACGGCAACCCACGCCACACTGAGTTCAGGGTAGCCCCGTGAGGAAATCAGCCGGCTGCCTCCGACAGGCAAAATCACTTCAATGATCACAACAAGCGCGCAGACCGCGAGAATCACCAGAGCGACGCGCAGGGGCATCCGATATGGCCGCCGAGAGTAACGCTCGACGTCGCGAAGCACTCACGGCAGAAAGCTGTGGGCGAGCGCATTGCGCCCGCCCACAGCTTTCTGTCGTGAGATCAGCTCTCGCTGACCGGCGGCTCACCATCGGAATCCGCCGAGTTGTCCGTTGCAGAATCGGAGAGATTCGCGGCATCCGGTGCCATTTCGCTTGGCGATGAGACGTGCCGTGGCTTCTCCGGCTCGGGTGATGGTGCCGACGACTCGCGCAGTGCATCACCGATTGCGCTGCCCGTGACTCGCCCCTGAATGACGCCCGCGAGATCGACGCCCGTCGCTTCCTTGACGGACTCGAAGACACCTCGCATCGCCGATGCCGACTCGCCCGAGAACTGGCTGCCGGCGGGTGACGAGTCAGAACCCGAGCCGATGACGCTGATCGTCCCAATCCGCGAGTAGCCCTGAGCGAACCGCTCCATGAGGTCGGGCAGAATGTCGAGAGCGTGCTGGGCGATGATGCCCTCAAGGTTCTCGTGCAGAGCCTCGGCCTCGGCTCGGATTGCCTCACCCTTGGCCTCACCGGCCAGCCGCACCGAGTCTGCTTCAGCAGAGGCGCGCTCTCGAATTGCCGCGGCTTCGCTCTCGGCGATCTTCACTTCGGCCTCGGCTGCCTTGACCTGGGTGTACGCCTTCGCGTCTGCCTCGCGCTCCTTCTCGTATTGGGCGGCGTCGGCGACACGCTTCACGTCTGCATCCAGCTGGGCCTGCTTGTTCTCTGCTTCCTGCTGCAGAACGTCCTGCCGAGCCTCAACGCGTGCGAGCGCTTCGGCTTGCTCGGCTCTGGCGTTCGCCTGACCGACCTCGGCCTTGGAGTCCGCCTCGTTCTTGTCGTACGCCGTTTGCTCGACAAGGTTTGCCTCGTCGTTGGTGATCTGCTGCTTTCGGATCGCACGCTCGGCGTTCGTCGCGGCGATCTCGGCCGCCTGACGCTTCGACTGCACCTCAGGTGCACCAAGCGAGGCGATGTAGCCGAGATCGTCGGTGATCCCCTTGATCTGGAACGAGTCGAGGATCAGTCCCTGATCGGCGAGCTCGCCCGAGACGTCCGCAGCGATCTGGTCCGAGAACTTCTTGCGGTCGCGCATCAGGCTGACGACCGCGAGGGTCGCCACGATGCCACGGAGCGCGCCCTCAAGCTGCTCGGTTGTGAATTGCTCGATCGCCTTGTCTTGCGACGCAAAGCGCTCGGCCGCCCTTTGCACGAGTTGCTTGGTCGAACCGATCTTGACCATCGCGACGGCCTCGACCTCGAGGGTGACGCCATCATACGATTGGGCCTCTGCCTGCATTGAAACCTGGCGCGAGCGCAGAGAGATGATCTCGTGACGTTGTGTCAGTGGGTTGACGAGCGCCTTGCCGTTCACAATGACGGCGAGCGATGACTCGTCTTTGTTCTTCTTCGACTTCCCCGAGACGACGAGCGCCTCATCCGATCGAGCGACTTTGATCCACATCTTCGCGATAATCAGGGCGATTATCAGAACGACGATGACAATCGCCGCGATGATCCCGACCAGTACCAAGACGCCGCCCGCTATGGCGTATTCCATGAAGCCTCCAAGCTCTTGCTGCAACACTTCCCATCATGTCGGAGTTGCCCGTGGATGCATAGCGCGGCGTCCGACCTGTGGATACGTCGTCCACGTCTTCCACGTCTTCCAACCATCCTTACGTTCCCACGACGCCGATCGTCAGGAGCACAAAGCCTAAGAGCTGAAGCGAGGCTCGCGTGAGTTGGAAGACGTCCCACCGGCGCCGAAGAGCAATAAAGCCGGCTGGCGCGGTCTCCTGGTTGATGCGTCCGGTACGGGTATTGATCGGCACGTTGCCCACGATCGTGACCACGAGCGCAATTCCAAGCGCCACAGCGGCAGTGATGAGCCACATGCCCGCAGAGTCAACGGCAACGATGACGGCTAGAACGGTTGCGATCGTCATCCCGACAGGCATCACTCGACCAAACGTCTTCAGAAGACCCTTCTCGAATGTCAATTGGTGGTCCGGCGCGAGCGTCCGAATGACGGGGTGCACCAGAACGGCAGACCCGAACTCGGCACAGCCGACGAATCCGACGATCACGACAGCGCAGATTTCAAGCCAGTTCATATCGAGCCTCCCATTCTGTTGACTGCATACCTGGATAGTAGCACTATCTAGTAACGAGGGGAACCCTGCACGCACTGAGCACGCTGATGGGCGCCTGCGCATCAGCCGGAGCGATACGCACAGATATCCGCCCGACCGACATTGGAGCCGCATTGGAAGGCATCGCTCTGACCTCTGCACGCCCTGACCAGCGGCAACAGGCCGAACGCCTGCTGACGTCACCCTGAACGGTCTGCGCACCCGCGCGTGAGTGACTCCCGGCCGTGAGCAAACTGGCAGCGAGCCGAACCCTGTCCTCGCGATTCTGGGAGCGTCTGGACGCGAGCCCCGCCTGACCAGTTCGTGCCAAAGCTCGGAGTCGACCATAAATCATCGGGCGTCCACCGCTTCCAGAGCCGCTCGTCGAACACGTCTCTTCGCGACTCGAGGTCGCCTGGCCCGCCGTCAGCTACGTAGCAGTAGCGTCGGATGAGATGTATTGCTGAATTTCTCGAATCGTCGTGGCGAGCGCGCCCGATGTCAGGAGACCGTGCCCCAACGGCCCGGACGAATTTTCCCCGAGCAGCGGCAAACGTGCAAGGGCACCACGAACGTCGTCCGACATGTGCGCCAGTTGCCAACGAACCTCCTCCCTGCGCGCAGCATCCTGAACATTCGCAGAAAGCGACGCTGCCTTCGCCGCATATGCGGCTGCCCCCAGGGCGTGGGCGGCCATGTGCGCAACCCCCGACGCCTGTCCAGCTGAGCGGGCGGCCGCGATTGCCTCTGGTGATCGTGCCGATTGGGCCGCGCGACCAGCGACAAATCGGTTCCGAATCTCGTCGGCGGTGTCACGTTCTCCGTGCCCGAAGGACCGAGCACGCGTGATGCCGTCGCGCGCTCGGTCATCATCCGGGGCCTCAACGGTGAACAACGGCAGTACCCGCTCGGCGCAGTCTGCCGCCCATGTTGCGACGAGACGCCGCTCTGCTTCGCTGAGTGATTGTGGAGATGACATGTATCGATTCTTGCAGGTCGCCTGCTTCGTCGACATTGGCGCGAAAGTGACGTGAACCCAGACACTGGCCACAAGTGATTGCAATTCGCAACTCGATGATTTACGCTATTTCGATACAGGTTGCAGACTGCAAGCAGAAGGGCGTGATCATGGGGAAACTGGTTGTCTGGAACATCGCGTCTGTTGATGGCTACTTCGAGGGCGCGCAACAGTGGGATCTCCGTCTCCACGAGCACATCTGGGGCGAAGACCTCAGGCAACTCAGCCTGAGGTTCGGTGAAGAACTCGGTCTACTGGTGTTCGGTCGCGTCACCTACGAGGGAATGGCCGCCCACTGGCCTGACGCCGATGACGAGTCCGAGATCGCCGAGTACATGAATGCCGCGCCGAAACTCGTCGCCTCACGAACACTCACCACGGCAACATGGCACAACACTGAGGTCGCTGCTGATATTGTCGACGAGCTCTCTCGACGCAAGCGGGTAGATGAACGGCCGATCTATGTCTTCGGCAGTGCTCTGCTCACCGACTCTCTTCTCCAAGCCGGCCTCGTCGACGAACTCCTCATCGGCATTGCGCCCGTGATACTCGGCGAAGGCACGCCGTTGTTCAAGCCGGCCGCCTCCCCCCTCCCCCTCCAGCTCGTCGAGGCGCGTGCGATCGACACCGGAGGTGTGCTGCTCAGATACGCCGTGCCAAGCGCAGAACAAACGTCACGCATCGAACGGCACGCTGAGCGCGACGTTTGACGCCAGCCGCGAGGCGACACAGAAGGCATCACGATGAGACCACTTCGATACTCGATCAACGTCACCCTCGACGGATGCTGCCATCACGAAGCGGGCCTCGCCCCGGATGAGGAATCGATGCAGTACTGGACTGCAGAGATGGAACGAGCCGATGCCCTGCTCTACGGCAGGGTGACCTACCAGATGATGGAGTCGGCGTGGCGAAAGCCAGCCACGGGAGCGTGGCCAGGCTGGATGGGTGATTGGGAGATCCCCTTCGCCGAAGCCATTGACCGGGCGAAGAAGTACGTCGTATCCAGCACTCTGGACGTGGCCGACTGGAACTCAGAGCTACTGCGGGGCGATGTGGAGCAGGCGGTTCGGCAACTCAAGCAGGAGCCAGGCGAGGGCCTGTGGGTCGGTGGTGTAACACTGCCGCTGGCTTTGGCAGATCACGGGTTAATCGACGAGTACGAGTTCGTCGTGCACCCCGTTCTCGCCGGACACGGACCGACGCTGCTCGCAGGGCTGAGTGAGCGGGTCCGCCTTGAGCTTGTGGATCGCCGCGACTTCCGGTCCGGCGCGGTCGCAATGAGATATCGGCCCACGCAACAGACGGAATGACGAGACGTGCCTCTCCGTACCAGTCGCTAATCGCGGACGGCGGCGGCATAGGCCGTCTGGAGCTGCTCGCTCGGACGCGGCGCGTCAGGGTCGGGTCGCGGGATGCCCTGATGAATCTCCCGGAGCTCATCCATCATCGCCTCAATAAGTGCCGGACCTCCATCTCGGAGAAGTTCGGCACGAACGCGCAGGCGCTTGTCACCGTCGCGATGATCTAGGCCCCAGTTTCCGAGCGCGACCATGATCGGAAGTACCTGGATTCCGGCCTCCGTCAGCGAGTACAGGGCACGTTGACCGCGTCGCGCCGTCGCTCGGCTGAGCAGGCCCTGCTCCGTCAGTCGTTTGAGTCTGCTGCTCAGGATGTTGCTGGCGATGCCCTCTTCGGACCCAGCAAGCAACTCGCGAAAGTGGCGCCTATTGCCGAACATGATATCCCTGAGCACCAACACTGCCCAAGGATCGCCCAAGACTTCAACAGCGGCGTTAATCGCGCAGCCCGACCGTGGTGCACTCGGCATCGAACCTCCTACAAGTGATTGCACTCTACCACTGCTTAATCTAAACTCATCTAACTGATTGCATTTTGGGATCGCTTAGGGGCACGCGAGTGAAGAGGCGTACCCGCCACCACATGCATATTTAGAGGGAGAAGAATCTGATGACTCGTGTGATCGTGCACGCGACGGTGACCGTTGACGGATTCCTCGCCGAGCCCGACGGCGGACTCGACTGGATGTTCGGCCGTCCCTCCAGCCCCGACGACGACGCCGTCGTCGCGAAAGTCCTGGATCGCATCGGCGCTGTGGTCGGTGGAGCGAACAAGACGCAGACTATTGAGGATGGCGAGATACCCTACGGCGGCACCATAATGGCACCGGTCTTTCTCATGACCCACAGCGCTCACGACCCGATCGAGCGAGACGGCATCAAGTACACCTTCGTCGTCGAGGACATCGCACAAGCGGTCGAGTTGTCGAAGCAGGCGGCCGGTGACAAGTGGGTCAGCCTCCTTGGGGGAAGCATCTCCCGGCAGTGCCTCCTACTCGGGCTCGTCGACGAGCTGCACCTTGACATCGCACCGGTCCTTCTCGGCAAAGGTATTTCACTATTCGCCGGTCTTGGCCAGCGCATCGAACTCGAACGCATCGAGACCTCAGCTTTCGCCAGCGAATCCCACCACCGTTACCGCGTCCTCCGTTAGACGTTGGACACGCACAGAGTTCGTCAACGTCGAAGGAGGTGTCACACGCGTCTCCGCCTCGACGACGTCTGAAATTGTGGAGCCTAGGGGAATCGAACCCCTGACCTCCTGCTTGCAAAGCAGGCGCTCTACCAATTGAGCTAAGGCCCCCGAAAATGAGAGATCAGTTTAACGTGACTCCCAAAGTGGGGCTACCAGGACTTGAACCTGGGACCTCTTCGTTATCAGCGAAGCGCTCTAACCGCCTGAGCTATAGCCCCGTTTTTGACCAGATTCGAGATTACCCGAAATGGTCGCGATTTCCCAATCGAAAACCGCTCTCCGGCACGCCGGGAGTGTCGAGATCAGTTGTTCGTGAAACCGACGAGCAGTCCGCCCGTAATCTTGACTGCCAAGTTGTACAACGCAGCGGCAAGAGCCCCGAGAACAGTGACGATCACCAGGTTCAGAATCGCCACGACAAGAGCAAAGCCCATCACTCGGCCCAGACCGATGATGGTCTCGAGGCCATCCTTCGATCCGGTTACCTCTTTGTAGAGACTCGACACCTGATCGAAGACACCTGTTGCGTCGAGAACGGTGAACACCAAGAAGAAGAACACGACAGTGATAATGGCCACTGCGATTGCTATCAGGAACGACAGTTTCAGTGCCGACCAGAAGTCGATATATACGAGCTTCAGGCGCACCTGCTTACTCGACGGCTTTCGCGCTGACTTCTTAGCCAGCTTGTCGGCAACGCTTGTCATTCTTACTCTTCCTGTTTCGGAGGCTCAGGTGCGTTAGCTCCCTCAGACTCGACGGCTTCCGCTTGTGCAGTCTCCGCGTCGTCTTCCGACTCCTCATTCTCAAGCTGTCTATCGCTGTTCTTGGCCAACGCAAGAATGCGGTCATTCTCCGCGAACCGCGCGAAGACCACTCCCATTGTGTCTCGTCCCTTTGCAGGAACCTCGGCCACGGCAGAGCGTACCACCTTGCCGCTGGCAAGAACCACCAAAACTTCGTCGTCATCTCCGACGATCAAAGCACCCGCGAGATTGCCTCGATCTTCGTGAAGTTTCGCCACCTTAATGCCCAGCCCACCGCGGTTCTGCAGCCGGTACTGGTCCACATGCGTGCGCTTGGCATAACCACCTTCGGTAGTTACAAACATGTACCAGCCGCCGTCATCAGGAACCCAGGATGCCGAGAGAAGCTCATCGCCCTCACGGAACGACATGCCCTTCACACCAGACGTCGAACGCCCCATGGGGCGAAGTGCCTCGTCGGTCGCCGTGAAACGCAGCGACATTCCCTGGCGCGACACAAGCATGATGTCAGTGTCGGAATTCACCAGCAGCGCAGAAACGAGCTCGTCACCCTCACGCAGATTGATCGCGATAATGCCACCGGTGCGGTTGGTGTCGTAATCGGTGAGACGCGTCTTCTTCACCAGGCCCGAGCGCGTGGCGAGAGCGAGGTACTCCGCGGCTTCATAGTCGCGAATGTCGAGAATCTGAGCGATCTCCTCATCAGGCTGCAGCGCGAGGAAGTTAGCCACGTGCTGACCCTTCGCATCACGACTGGCCTCCTGCAGCTCATACGTCTTCGCCCGATACACGCGCCCCTTGTTCGTGAAGAAGAGTAGCCAGTGGTGAGTGGTGGTCACGAAGAAGTGCTCGACAACGTCATCGGCACGCAGCTGCGCACCGCGAACGCCTTTTCCGCCACGGTGCTGTGAGCGGTAGTTGTCACTGCGCGTGCGCTTGACGTACCCGCCACGCGTCACGGAGACCACCATCTCCTCCTCAGGAATGAGGTCTTCGATCGACATGTCACCGTCGTATCCGAAGAGAATCTCGGTGCGCCGGTCATCGCCGAAACGGTCGACGATCTCGGTGAGCTCCTCAGAGACGATGGTGCGCTGACGTACTTCATCGGCGAGGATCGACTTGTACTCGGCAATGTCTTTCTCGATCTCGACGAGCCGGTCGATGATCTTCTGGCGCTCAAGCGCAGCAAGTCGGCGAAGCTGCATCGCCAAGATGGCATCCGCCTGCAGCTGATCAATGTCGAGAAGCTCGATCAGACCCTCACGCGCTTCGTCGACGGTTGGAGACCGACGAATGAGCGCGATAACCTCGTCAAGCGCGTCGAGAGCTTTCACATAACCACGCTGGATGTGCGCGTCAGCTTCCGCCTTCTTGAGTCGGTACTGCGTGCGACGCACGATCACTTCGATCTGGTGCGCAACCCAGGCTGTGATGAATCCGTCGAGGGCAAGAGTGCGTGGCACGCCGTCGACGATCGCCAGCATGTTGGCGCCGAAGTTCTCCTGCAGCTGCGTGTGCTTGTACAGGTTATTCAGAACAACCTTGGCGACAGCATCCCGCTTAAGGACGATGACGAGTCGCTGACCCGTACGGCCCGACGTTTCGTCGCGTAGGTCGGCGATGCCGCTGAGCCGGCCCTCCTTGATCATCTCCGCAATCTTGATCGCAAGGTTGTCGGGGTTCACCTGGTACGGAAGCTCGGTCACGACGAGGCAGGTGCGGCCCTGAATCTCCTCAACGTTGACGACGGCCCTCATCGTGATGGAACCACGACCCGTTCTGTACGCGTCGTGAATGCCCTTGACGCCCAGAATCTGCGCGCCGGTCGGGAAGTCAGGACCCTTGATGCGCTGCATGAGAGCCTCGAGTAGCTCTTCACGCGAAGCATCCGGGTTCTCGAGGTGCCACAGAGCGCCCGACGAGACCTCGCGGAGGTTGTGCGGCGGAATGTTCGTCGCCATACCGACGGCGATACCCACCGAACCGTTCACAAGCAGGTTCGGGAACCGCGATGGCAGAATCGTCGGCTCGCGCGTGCGGCCGTCGTAGTTGTCTTGGAAGTCGACGGTGTCTTCGTCAATGTCACGCACCATCTCGAGTGCGAGCGGAGCCATCTTCGTCTCGGTGTACCGAGGGGCCGCCGCGCCGTCGTTGCCAGGTGAACCGAAGTTTCCCTGGCCGAGTGCGAGCGGGTAGCGAAGGCTCCACGGCTGAACCAGACGAACCAAAGCGTCGTAGATCGCCGTGTCGCCGTGTGGGTGGAAGTTACCCATGACGTCACCGACAACACGAGCGCACTTCGAGAATGCCTTGTCCGGCCGGTACCCGCCATCGAACATGGCGTAGATCACGCGGCGGTGAACCGGCTTCATGCCGTCACGCACCTCGGGAAGCGCGCGGCCGACGATCACGCTCATGGCGTAGTCGAGGTACGACCTCTGCATTTCGAGCTGCAGGTCAACCTGGTCGATGCGACCGTGGACGCCGAAGGATTCGCCTTCGCCTGCTTCGTTCTCTGGGGTCACGTCGTCGTTAGATGTCAAGGAAGCGCACGTCCTTCGCGTTCTTCTGGATGAAGTTGCGGCGGGACTCGACGTCCTCGCCCATCAGAATGGAGAAAATTTCGTCAGCGGACGCTGCGTCATCGAGTGTCACCTGGCGCAGCGTTCGCGACTCAGGGTTCATTGTGGTTTCCCACAGTTCCTTGTAGTCCATCTCGCCAAGACCCTTGTATCGCTGAATACCGTTGTCTTTGGGGATGCGCTTGCCGTTTGCCTGGCCGTGCACGAGCAGAGCGTCGCGCTCTTCATCGGAGTACACGTAGTCGTGCGGTGCGTTCGACCACTTCAGTCTGAAAAGCGGCGGCTGCGCAAGGTAGACGTATCCCATTTCGATGAGCGGGCGCATGTAGCGGAACACCAGTGTGAGAAGGAGCGTGGTGATGTGCTGACCGTCGACGTCGGCATCCGCCATGAGCACGATCTTGTGGTACCGGGCCTTTGAGTCATCGAAGTCCTCGCCGATGCCCGTGCCGAACGCCGTGATCATCGCCTGAATCTCGGCGTTGCCGAGCGCGCGATCGAGACGCGCCTTTTCCACGTTGAGCACCTTGCCGCGCAGAGCAAGGATCGCCTGCGTTTCAGGATTGCGTCCCTGGGTCGCGGACCCACCGGCCGAGTCACCCTCGACAAGGAAGATCTCGCTGACCGTCGGGTCTTTCGACTGGCAGTCCTTGAGCTTGCCCGGCATGCCTCCACCCTCGAGCAGACCCTTTCGGCGGGCTGTCTCGCGGGCCTTGCGTGCGGCCATGCGAGCGGTTGACGCCTGAATCGCCTTGCGAATGATCTCTTTGGCAGAAAGCGGGTTGCGGTCGAACCAATCGCCGAGCTCGTCCCAGACAACCTTCTGCACAAATGCCTTCGCCTCGGTGTTGCCGAGCTTAGTCTTCGTCTGACCCTCGAACTGTGGTTCGGCGAGCTTCACGGAGATGACGGCGGTGAGCCCCTCGCGAACGTCGTCGCCCGAGAGGTTTTCGTCCTTTTCTTTCAGGATGCTCTTGTCGCGAGCGTATCGATTAACCAGTGTGGTGAGCGCGGCGCGGAAGCCTTCTTCGTGGGTTCCACCCTCGTGCGTGTTAATGGTGTTCGCATAGGTATGCACGCTCTCGGTGTACGCCGTCGTCCACTGCATTGCGACTTCGAGCGCGATCTTGCGCTCCGTGTCTTCGGTTTCAAACGAGATGATCTCGTCATTGACGAGGTCTCCGCGCTTGCTGCGGTTGAGAAATTCGACGTAGTCGACGAGTCCTCGCTCGTAGTAGAAGACCTCGTGCGGAATCTTGCGCTCGGCCGAGCTCTCGGCCTCAGGATCGATTCCCTCGACCTCGTCGTCTGCAATGCTGAAGACGCCCGTGTCGAGATTCGGATCTTCGAGCTCTCTGCTCGGCCGCTCGTCACGCAAGCTGATACGCAGGCCCTTGTTGAGGAAGGCCATCTGCTGAAAGCGTGTGCGCAGCGTGTCGTAATCGAAGTTGGTGGTCTCGAAGATGTCATCGCTTGGCCAGAACGTAATCGTGGTGCCCGTGGCATCGGTTGCCTCGCCCTTCTCAAGCGGGGCGTCCGGAGCACCGTTGTGGTAACGCTGGCGGTAAACGTTGCCCTCGCGGCTCACCTCAACGTCGAGCTGCTCAGAAAGCGCGTTCACTACCGAGCTGCCGACGCCATGCAGGCCACCAGAAACTGCGTAGCCGCCGCCACCGAACTTTCCACCAGCATGCAAAACGGTCAAGACAAGCTGGACGGTAGAGATGCCTTCACGCTCATGAATGGCGACGGGGATGCCGCGACCGTTGTCGACGCATCGCACGGCACCGTCTCGGAGGATGGTGATATCGATAGCGTCGCAATAGCCGGCAAGCGCTTCATCAACGGAGTTGTCGACGATCTCGTACACCAGGTGGTGAAGACCGCGCGGCCCCGTCGAGCCGATGTACATCCCCGGCCTTTTGCGAACTGCTTCGAGCCCCTCAAGAACCTGAATATCGTCAGCACCATAATCGTTTGTGCTCTCGCCGCTCTTCGGTTCTGATGACATAAAAAGTTGGCTCCAAACCGTCGCGAATTCGACATTTCAGTCTACCAAATGAGACTGGGAAAAAGGCGCTGAACGCCCGTTTGAGGGCCTTTCTTACCAAGATCCACCAGATTTGTCACCTTAACCGTAGGTATCGCGCACACCACGGCCCTGAACCGATCTAGGGCCACGTTTGAATGATGGGACGTTGGGGCCTTGAAAACGGATGCTCTCAATGCCCGCTTCGGGAAACCGTGTGGCGATGCGCCCGAGAATCTCGACACGCATCAACCGCAGCTGAGTTGCCCACGCTGTTGAGTCGCACTTCACCGTGAGTAATCCGCCCTCGATTCCGACGGGTTCCGAATGGGCAGCCGTGCTGTCACCAGCGACCTCGGCCCACCGGTTGATCAGCTCGGCTTGCGAGAGGGTTGAGTCCCAACCGAGGCGGCTCGTCAGCGTATTCATGACGTCGCCGATGCCTTTCGGGTCGCGTCCCGAGCCGAAAGGTCTGCTCGACGCGTTGTCGTCGTCGGAGCGCTTCCCCCGACCCCGAGCTCGCTTGCGACCGCCGAAGATCTCCTTGAAACGCAGGTAGACGCGTGTGGATTCGCTCTCGTTCTCAGCCATCGACGATCGTTCCCCCAGTGATGTGCACTGTGTGTGCAGTGAGCTGCTCGGGAATGTCTTCGATCACCGCTGCGGTGATCAGCACCTGCTCAAAATCGGCGACAGCCTCGGCCAGACGCGCCCGTCGCCCCTTGTCGAGCTCGGCGAACACGTCGTCAAGCATCAATACCGGGTCTCCCGAATACGAGTCGCGACGCAGAAGCTGCGCAGAAGCGAGTTTCAGGGCGAGCGCGAATGACCACGACTCCCCGTGGCTCGCATACCCCTTCACCGGAAGATTGTTCAGAGAAAACAGCACGTCGTCTCTGTGCGGACCCACGAGTGTCAGTCCGCGCTCAAGTTCCTGCTGGCGACGCGAATCGAGAGCGGCACGAAACCGCTCGGGCGTCGTCAGGTTCCCGGATGCTGTCGCAGCATCCGCTTGCTTCTGAGCGTCGTCGTCGTCGGCGTCCCTTCCCGCAATTGAGAGCAGCGGCTCGAGTCCTGGACTGTGGTCGTCGTCAACGACCTGCGCATACGCCGTGGCGAGAGGTTCGCGGAGGGCATCCACGAGGGCACGACGCTCGTCGATGATCTCGCTTCCCAATGCAATGAGCTTGTCATCCCACACCTCGAGCGTGTTCAGCTGACCTCCCCGCAACCCCGACGCCCGGGCGGACTTCATCAGAGTGTTGCGCTGCTTGAGAGTTCGCTCGTAGTCAGAGAGCACTCCAGCCAGACGCGGTGTTCTCAGTACAAGAAGCTCGTCGAGAAAGCGGCGGCGTGCTCCGGGGTCGCCACGAACGATCCCCAGGTCTTCTGGTGCGAACAGCACGCTTGAGAAGTAGCGGGGCAGTTCTCTGGGCTTGATAACGCCGCGATTCACTTGTGCCTTGTTCGGACCAGCTATGTTGATTTGCACCTCGACGAGCATGTCGCGACCGGCGTGATGAAGTTTCGCGCGAACGATCGCGGCATCCTCACCCGCCCGAATCAATGCCTTGTCACTCGAAACTCGATGAGAGCCCAGCGTCGAAAGGTATCCGAGGGACTCGACAAGGTTCGTCTTACCTTGCCCGTTGCGGCCGATAAAGAGATTAGCTCCCGGCTGAAGCGTCACATCAGCTGTCGCATAGTTGCGAAAATCGCTGAGGTTCAGGTGCGTGACGATCACGCGTTCCATCGTAGGCGGTGCGCATGACGTTACTCACGTTGCCAAGGTTTCGGATGCTGTCAGTCGTCGGACTTCTTCACGGCGTGTCCGCCAAACTGATGCCGTAACGCGGCAACGGCTTTCATCGCGGGCGAATCCTCTTGGCGTGACACAAAACGAGCGAAGATCGACGCGGAGATCGTGGGAACAGGCACGGCGTTGACGATTGCCTCTTCGATCGTCCAGCGTCCTTCACCGGAATCCTCGACGTATCCCTCGATCTCAGACAGATCATCGTCTTCGTCCAACGCGCGAACAAGCAGCTCGAGCAGCCATGAGCGCACGACCGTTCCCCGCTGCCATGCCTTGAACGTGCCGGGAACATCCTTGAGAAGGTCGCTGCGCTTTTCCAACAGCTCGAAGCCTTCGGCATACGCCTGCATGAGCGCGTACTCGATTCCGTTATGCACCATTTTCGCGTAGTGGCCGGCGCCGACCTCTCCTGCATGAACGAAACCTTCGTCGCGCGGACCGTCCGGACGCAGTGCATCAAAGACGGGCATGACTCGCTGAACTTGCTCTTCTGGCCCACCGACCATCAGGCCGTAACCGTTGTCAAGTCCCCAGACGCCGCCGGAGACGCCGGCGTCGATGTAGTCAATGCCCTTCTTCTCGAGCATCGTGTCGTGGCGAAAGTCATCTGAAAACTTGCTGTTGCCACCGTCGATCACGAGGTCACCCGCGTCGAGTCGTTTCTCCAGATCGGAAATCACCGAATCTGTGACCTTCCCTGCCGGCACCATGACCCACACCGTGCGAGGTGTCGGCAGCGCTGCGACCATCTCGTCGAGGCTCGCCACATCGCTCACATCGGGATTCGGATCGTACCCCGTAACCTCGATGCCCGCGGCGCGCAGACGCGTGCGCATGTTGCCCCCCATGCGACCGAGTCCAACTAATCCGATGTGCATGGCATTCGCCTTTCGTCAGCCGCGAGGGGTGTGATCAGCGCAGCAGCAGGTTCGGCTGCAGCAAGTACTTGTAGCTGTCGGCGCCCGGTTGGTCTTTCGATGACTGGCTCGTGATGAGCATCGGGCCCGGCTTGTTTGTGTTCTCTGACTTCGTGAACGAGAAGCGAACAAATTCACTGCGTACGGCATTGAGGCCGTCGATCAAGAACGAGGGCTTGAGCGACAGAACGATGTCGTCGCCTGTCAGCAGCGCATCCACCAATTCAGACGCCTGTGCCTGTTCGGAGCCGATGGCTTCCATGGTGAGTCCATCGATGCTGA
Source organism: Paramicrobacterium chengjingii (assembly GCF_011751765.2). Taxonomy (GTDB): domain Bacteria; phylum Actinomycetota; class Actinomycetes; order Actinomycetales; family Microbacteriaceae; genus Paramicrobacterium; species Paramicrobacterium chengjingii. The sequence continues at coordinate 2,815 of NZ_CP061169.1, read as the reverse complement.
ACGAGAAACGAAGTGCAGCTTCGCGCTCGAGAACGAGGGAGACACGGCGCACGGCTTCGATGAGTTCCGAGGTGTTGATGACTGCGTAATTGTCGACATTCTCGGGGAACAGACGACGCACAGGAGGGAACGAACCTTTGATCAACAGCGACGTCACTGTTTTGCGGTCAACGGAGAACGAGACAAGCTCCCGATCGTCCTTATTCGCGAACGAAATCGAAATGTTCCCGCTGTGTCCAAACGTCTTGCCGACTTCTTGGAGTGTGCGAGCCGGCACAAGCGCTGTGAGCGCGTCGTCACCGGTGATGTCGCTTCCATCCCAGTCGATCTCGCGCACGGCTACGCGGTAGCGGTCGGTCGCAACCATGCCGAGGCTGTTGTCATTGACCTCGAGCTGTACTCCGGTAATGACAGGGGTGACATCATCACGGGATGCCGCAACCGCGACCTGAGCAACCGATGTCGCGAATTCCTCTCCCGGAACGAGACCTGTCTGCCCTTCGACTTGAGGAACAGTTGGGTACTCCTCAACAGGCATTGACAGCAATGTAAAGTTCGCGGAGCCGCAGGTGACGAGAATCTTGTTTTCGTCGGTTGCGAAGTTGACCGGTGCGTTCGGCAGTCGACTGGCGATGTCGGCGAGAAGGCGACCGGAGACCAGAATGGTTCCCTCCTCCTCGATGGACGCGTCAATCTCGGTCTGCGACGAGACTTCGTAGTCGAAGCTCGAGAGACGCAGCCCAGATTCCGTTGTTTCGATCAGCACACCGCTGAGGATGGGCAGCGTTGTTCGCTGCGGGAGCAGTTTGACGGCAAATGAGACGGCTTCGCTCAAGACATCGCGGTTGACGCTGAAACGCACGTGGTACCCCTGTCGAACTCGATGGACAAGTCGCACACCATGCTAGCCCCACATCGGGGTCAGAAAATCTGTCATTCGAAGAATCGAGCTCTAATGGGTCAAGGTTCCCGCATAAATATTGTTTAAGTAATTCTCTTAACGGGCTTAACCGCTGTGGAAACTGTGGATAAGTCCCGACACGCCTCATGAAATATGGGAACTACACGCGTGTGAGTTGTTCAACTGGTGTGGGAGCCGCGTAATTACACGGTTGTGAGCCGGAGCCGTCACGGCGTCTCAACTCACAGGCAGGGCGATCTTGTCCCCAGTTAAGAGGAGTTTTCCGGATCTTCTCCACAAGTTATCCACAAGGGATAACAAAAGGCCAGGTGGATCAGCGGTTTCCCTGTTTGATGCGACTTGTGAGCTCGGTCACCTGGTTGTAAATCGACCGCCGCTCCTGCATCAGGTCGCCAATCTTCTTGTTCGCGTACATCACTGTCGTGTGGTCGCGATTGCCGAAGAGCTGGCCGATCTTGGGAAGCGAAAGGTTGGTGAGTTCGCGACAGAGATACATGGCGATCTGCCGTGATGTCGCGACGGCTTGGGAGCGACTGGATCCATAGAGATCGTCGACAGTCAGTTTGAAGTACGCGGCGGTTGTATTGATGATGTCGACGGGTGAGATCACGTTGTCTTCATCGAGCGTGATGATGTCTTTGAGCACGGTCTGCACGAGAGCCATGTCGACGGGGGTGTGATTGAGACTCGCGAACGCGGTGACTCGTATGAGCGTGCCCTCGAGTTCTCGGATGTTGCTCGAGACCTTCGAGGCAATGAACTCAAGCACTTCATCGGGAATTTGCAGCCGCTCGCTCTGCGCCTTCTTGCGCAGAATTGCGATGCGCGTTTCCAGGTCGGGCACCTGAACGTCGGTAATGAGGCCCCATTCGAAGCGTGAACGCATACGGTCTTCGAATCCTGTCAGGTGTTTCGGTGGAAGGTCGCTGGTGATCACCACCTGCTTATTGTGGTCGTGCAGGGTGTTGAACGTATGGAAGAAGGCTTCCTGGGTTTCCGCCTTGTTCTGCAGAAACTGAATGTCGTCGATCAGCAGAATGTCGATGTTGCGATAGCGCGCCTGAAACTCTGGGCCACGGTTGTTTGCGATGGAGTTGATGAAGTCGTTCGTGAATTCTTCGCTCGAGACATAGCGCACGCGAATCCCGGGGTAGAGATTCATGGCGTAATGGCCGATTGCGTGCAGGAGATGTGTTTTGCCGAGACCGGAGTCCCCGTAGACGAAGAGTGGGTTGTAGGCCTTCGCCGGAGCTTCCGATACGGCGACAGCCGCTGCGTGAGCGAATCGGTTCGACTGACCGATAACAAAGTTGTCGAACGAATACTTGGGATTTAGTCGGGTGTCGTTCTGCCGCGCGGGGAGCACTGAGTCTGGTGTCGAGTAAGAAGGCTTCTCTTCCTGCTGCGTTGGGCGCACTGCCTCACGCCGTGGCTCTGCAGAAAAGTCGTACTCCTGCTCGATGATCTCGGGATTGACGACGACGGCAAAAGTGGATGCTCCGTGAGACTCTTCGATCGTGCGAGCGAAGGCCTCCAGAATGGAGGCTCGCATTCGAGCGTTGAGCTGACCGGCGGTGAACTCGTTCGGCACTTCGAGGTAGAACGTTCCGCCCATGATTCCCTTAGGAACAACGAGGCTGAGAAATCCCTGCAGTGGAGGGGTGATGCGTTCATCATCAGCGAGTGCATCCAGCACAACCTGCCAGGTTCCGGCAACATCCTGCTGCTCGTCAGACATAGTTTCCCCCGTACTTATCCACAGCGTTATCCACCGATTTAACCCCCGAGCGCCCGTGAATGCACGCGTGCAAATTGTGGGCTGTGGATAACTAGATCACATCACGCTAGTCTGAGGAAGAGGCCAAGGCAAAATTCCGCGGGATTCCGGTTGGA